>NZ_HG916765.1:0-3652500 GCF_000612685.1 Castellaniella defragrans 65Phen | reverse complement strand
GGACTAGGCGTCAGATAAGTAGGGCGGGACACGTGAAATCCTGTCTGAAGATGGGGGGACCATCCTCCAAGGCTAAATACTCGTGATCGACCGATAGTGAACCAGTACCGTGAGGGAAAGGCGAAAAGAACCCCGGAAGGGGAGTGAAATAGATCCTGAAACCGTATGCATACAAACAGTAGGAGCCTCCTTGAGGGGTGACTGCGTACCTTTTGTATAATGGGTCAGCGACTTACATTCAGTGGCAAGCTTAACCGGATAGGGAAGGCGTAGCGAAAGCGAGTCCGAACAGGGCGATTCAGTCGCTGGGTGTAGACCCGAAACCAGGCGATCTATCCATGGCCAGGTTGAAGGCACGGTAACACGTGCTGGAGGACCGAACCCACTAACGTTGAAAAGTTAGGGGATGAGCTGTGGATAGGGGTGAAAGGCTAAACAAGCCTGGAGATAGCTGGTTCTCTCCGAAAACTATTTAGGTAGTGCCTCACATGATTACTGCCGGGGGTAGAGCACTGTTATAGCTAGGGGGTCATGGCGACTTACCAACCTATGGCAAACTCCGAATACCGGCAAGTACAGTGTGGGAGACAGAGCACCGGGTGCTAACGTCCGGACTCAAGAGGGAAACAACCCAGACCGCCAGCTAAGGTCCCTAAAACGGGCTAAGTGGGAAACGAAGTGGGAAGGCATAGACAGTCAGGAGGTTGGCTTAGAAGCAGCCATCCTTTAAAGAAAGCGTAATAGCTCACTGATCGAGTCGTCCTGCGCGGAAGATGTAACGGGGCTAAGCCAGTTACCGAAGCTGCGGGTGTGCACGCAAGTGCACGCGGTAGGAGAGCGTTCTGTAAGCCTGCGAAGGTGGCTTGTAAAGGCTGCTGGAGGTATCAGAAGTGCGAATGCTGACATGAGTAGCGATAAAGGGGGTGAAAAGCCCCCTCGCCGTAAGTCCAAGGTTTCCTGCGCAACGTTCATCGGCGCAGGGTGAGTCGGCCCCTAAGGCGAGGCAGAGATGCGTAGCTGATGGGAAGCTGGTTAATATTCCAGCACCGTCGTGAGATGCGATGGGGGGACGGATGGCAGAAGGTCATCGGGGTGTTGGATGTCCCCGTTGCTGCATCGAAGAAGGCGCTTAGGTAAATCCGGGCGCGTAATTCAAGGGTGTGGCTGGACAGGAACTTCGGTTCCTGGACTGATTGGAAGTTGTCCCAGGAAAAGCCTCTAAGCTTCAGTCTCACGAGACCGTACCGCAAACCGACACAGGTGGACGGGATGAATATTCCAAGGCGCTTGAGAGAACTCAGGAGAAGGAACTCGGCAAATTGATACCGTAACTTCGGGAGAAGGTATGCCCTTGTAGTGTGACAGGCTCGCGCCTGGAGCATGAAGGGGCCGCAGAGAATCGGTGGCTGCGACTGTTTATTAAAAACACAGCACTCTGCAAAGACGAAAGTCGACGTATAGGGTGTGACGCCTGCCCGGTGCCGGAAGGTTAAGTGATGGGGTGCAAGCTCTTGATCGAAGCCCCGGTAAACGGCGGCCGTAACTATAACGGTCCTAAGGTAGCGAAATTCCTTGTCGGGTAAGTTCCGACCTGCACGAATGGCGTAACGATGGCCACACTGTCTCCTCCTGAGACTCAGCGAAGTTGAAATGTTTGTGATGATGCAATCTACCCGCGGCTAGACGGAAAGACCCCATGAACCTTTACTGTAGCTTTGCATTGGATTGTGAACCGGCCTGTGTAGGATAGGTGGGAGGCGTTGAAACCGAGTCGCTAGATTCGGTGGAGCCAACCTTGAAATACCACCCTGGTCTGTTTGCGGTTCTAACCTTGGCCCGTTATCCGGGTCGGGGACAGTGCATGGTGGGCAGTTTGACTGGGGCGGTCTCCTCCTAAAGTGTAACGGAGGAGTACGAAGGTACGCTAGGTACGGTCGGAAATCGTGCTGATAGTGCAATGGCATAAGCGTGCTTGACTGTGAGACTGACAAGTCGAACAGGTGCGAAAGCAGGTCATAGTGATCCGGTGGTTCTGTATGGAAGGGCCATCGCTCAACGGATAAAAGGTACTCTGGGGATAACAGGCTGATACCGCCCAAGAGTTCATATCGACGGCGGTGTTTGGCACCTCGATGTCGGCTCATCTCATCCTGGGGCTGTAGCCGGTCCCAAGGGTATGGCTGTTCGCCATTTAAAGAGGTACGTGAGCTGGGTTTAAAACGTCGTGAGACAGTTTGGTCCCTATCTGCCGTGGGCGTTGGATACTTGACGGAGCCTGCTCCTAGTACGAGAGGACCGGAGTGGACGTACCACTGGTGTATCGGTTGTCATGCCAATGGCATTGCCGAGTAGCTATGTACGGAAGAGATAACCGCTGAAGGCATCTAAGCGGGAAACTCGTCTGAAGATTAGGTATCCCGGGGGCTTGACCCCCCTGAAGGGTCGTCCGAGACCAGGACGTTGATAGGCTGGGTGTGGAAGCGCGGTAACGCGTGCAGCTAACCAGTACTAATTGCCCGTGCGGCTTGATCCTATAACCTTGCGGAGTACCGCAACGGAACGTAGTGATCGTGTGTGTGTAGCCGACACAATTGAACGAAACAACGCAACCCCAGTGCAAGGCGCCCCGAGTCTGCTACAATGCAGCCCGTCGCGTCGAACACTGCAAGCGCCGCAGGCCCGCTAGGCTTGCCGCGCAGTGCTTCTTCCAAATTGGCGATCCAGTCCAAGGCCCTCGCGGCCCCAGACTCGACCGCAACCAGTTATGCTTGACGACCATAGCAAGGTGGACCCACTCCTTCCCATCCCGAACAGGACAGTGAAACGCCTTCGCGCCGATGATAGTGGGTGGACACCTGTGAAAGTAGGTCATCGTCAGGCTTCTATGCCTCAAAGCCCCTGCAGATAACCTCTGCAGGGGCTTTGTCTTTGGGGGGGGGGCGCCGCGCGCCAGGCAGCGCGAGCTCCCGCAACGGCGCGTCTCCGGACCACGCACGGGCGGCCACGGCGCGTCTCCGGACCTGGCACGTGCGGCCAGACCGGCCTCCCGGCCACCCACGAGCGAGCGGCCCTCCACGGCGTGGCGGGCCGCATCCCTGCTAGAATGAACTTTTCAAACGCCGGCGCCCGCCCGCGCCTACGCAGGAGACTTCATGATCCAAGGCGACGACACTCCCGACATGGACAAGGGCCTGAATCAGCGGCAGCTCGTCCACCTGATGTATGCCCTGTTCGCCGTGGGCATCCTGTCCGCGGGGATCTTCGGTGCGGCCGTCCTGGCCGCCGTGGTGCTGGCCTATCTGAAGCGCGGCGACATGGTCGGCACCGTGTATGCCGGCCACATCGACTGGATCATCCGGACGTTCTGGTGGGGTCTGCTGTGGCTGGCGCTGAGCGCACTGGCCAGCCTGATCTTCGTCGGCTTCGTCACTGGTCTGGTGGCCGTGATCTGGATCATCTACCGCATCGCCAAGGGCTGGCTGGCGCATTGGGCCGGGGAAACGCCGCTTCCGGGCCTGTGATCCCGGCGGGGCTGCCGCGACAGCCCGCCGCAACCCCGTTTATTTCAGGTGTTGGCTGACCAGCTTGGTCAATTCAAACATCGAAACCTGGTCCTTGCCGAACAGGGGGCGCAGCTTGGCATCCGCATTGATGTTGCGGCGATTGGCGGGATCCTGGAGATCGTGCTTCTTGATATAGTCCCAGACGCGCTTGGTGACTTCGGTACGGGGCACGGCTTCGTTGCCGATCACGGCCGCCAGGGTGGCGCTGGGGGTCAGGGGCTTCATGAATGCCGCATTGGGTTTGCGACCTGATTTTTCGGTGGTTGCCATGTATGCAGGCTCCTATACAGTGCAGTGTTGAGTGAATTGCCCTCGCAGCATACCGCGTGTTTCCCCGAAAGACAAAACAGGATTGTCAGACCGTGTCACAGAGTTCTCCACTTGCTTCTCCGAATGTCGATGCGCCGCAGGCCGGGGTTTCCCCCGCGCCGGCGCGCATCCGCCTGACCCGTCCCGACGACTGGCATCTGCATCTGCGCGACGGCGCGGTGCTGCGCAGCGTGGTGATGGATTCGGCGCGGCAGTTCGGGCGCGCCATCATCATGCCCAACCTGAAGCCGCCGGTGCTGACGACCGAGGACGCGCGCGCCTACCGCGACCGCATCCTGGCCGCCCTGCGCCAGGCGCATGAACAGGCGGATGGACGGGGGCGGGCGGACGGGGGCGAGGCGTCGTCCTTCGAGCCCCTGATGACCCTGTACCTGACCGACCGGACCGCGCCCGACGAGATCCGCCGGGCGCGCGACAGCGGCTTCGTGCACGGGGTGAAGCTCTATCCGGCCGGGGCGACGACCCATTCCGACGCCGGCGTGACGGATCTGCTGGGCCAGTGCGCGGCCACGCTCGCCGCCATGCAGGACTGCGGCATGCCGCTGCTGGTCCATGGCGAGGTCACCGATCCCGCGGTCGACGTGTTCGACCGCGAGGCGGTCTTCATCGAGCGGGTCATGGTGCCCTTGCGGCGGGCCTTTCCCGCACTGAAGGTGGTGTTCGAGCACCTGACCACGGCCGACGGCGCGGCCTACGTCGCCGAGGCCGACGGCCCCATCGGCGCGACGCTCACGCCGCAGCACCTGCTGTACAACCGCAACGCCCTGTTCAAGGGCGGGCTGCGGCCCCACTGGTACTGCCTGCCGATCCTGAAGCGGGAAACCCACCGCCAGGCCCTGCTCGCGGCGGCCACCAGCGGCAATCCGCGCTTCTTCCTCGGGACGGACAGCGCGCCGCATCCGCGCGGCGCCAAGGAACAGGACTGCGGCTGTGCGGGCTGCTACACGGCCCGCCACGCCATGGCGCTGTACGCGGCGGCCTTCGAGTCCGTCGGCCGCCTGGACCGCCTGGAGGCCTTCGCCAGCCTGCACGGCCCGGCGTTCTACGGCCTGGCGCCCAATGCCGGCACCTTGACGCTGGAACGGGTCGCGGACCCGGTTCCCCGCGACCTGCCGCTGGGCGACGACGTGGTCGTGCCGCTGGCCGCCGGGGAGTCCCTGGCGTGGCGGGTGAGTCGGGACGCGGAATAGTCCCTGCGGGCGATTCCACGCCCGACGGATCGGAGACGCGGCTCAGTCGCCGACAGTCGGTCGTCGACACTCAGTCGCCGCGCTTGTCCTCCAGCAGGGTCCAGCGCTCGAACAGGGCTTCCAGCCTGCCTTCCAGCTCGCCCAGGGCCTGCTGGACGCGCTGCGCCTCGTCGGCGCCCTGGCTGTACAGGCCGGGGTCGGACAGGCGGGCGGCGAGGGCCGCCTGTTCCGCTTCCAGGGCGGAGATCCGGTCGGGCAGCCCGGCCAGTTCCTCGGCTTCCCAGGGGGCCAGGCGGTTCTTGCGCGGCTTGTCGGCGGCCCCGGCCGGGGCCGAAGCCGGGGCCGGGGTCTGGGTCGAAGTCTGGGCCGAAGTCGGGAGCCGGTCCGGGGCCTGGGCCGGTTGGCCCGCCGGCCGCTCCTTCGCGGTATCGGCCGCGCCGGCGCGGGCGGTCCGGGCCGGGGGCGCTTCCGCTGCGGCGGGACGCGGCCGCTGGGCCTCCCAGTCGTCGTAGCCGCCCACGTATTCCTGCCAGCGGCCGTCGCCCTCGGCGGCGATGGTCTGCGTGACCACGTTGTCCAGGAAGGTGCGGTCGTGGCTGACCAGCAGGACGGTGCCCTGGTAGTCCTGCAGCAGGCCTTCGAGCAGCTCCAGGGTGTCGATGTCCAGGTCGTTGGTGGGCTCGTCCAGCACCAATACGTTGTGGGGCTGGGCGAACATGCGCGCCAGCGCCAGGCGGGCGCGCTCGCCGCCGGACAGGCTGGAGACGGGGGAATGGGCGCGCGCCGCCGGGAAGAGGAAGTCCTCCAGGTAGCTCATGACGTGCTTGCGCTGGCCGCCGATCTCCACCCATTCGCTGCCCGGGCTGATGGTGTCGGCCAGGGTGGCGGATTCGTCGAGCCGGTCGCGCATCTGGTCGAAGTAGCCGATCGACAGGTTGGTGCCCAGGCGCACGCTGCCCTGCAGAGGCTGGAGCTCGCCCAGCAGGATGCGCAGCAGCGTCGTCTTGCCGGCGCCGTTGGGGCCGATCAGGCCGATGCGGTCGCCGCGCTGGATCAGGGTGCTGAAATCCCGGATCAGGATGCGGTCGTCGTAGCCGTGGGTGACGTTCTTCAGTTCGGCCACGAGCTTGCCGGAGCGCTGGCCGTCGGCCAGGGAGAACCGCACCTGGCCCTGCTGGTCGCGCCGCGCGGCGCGTTCGCGGCGCAGGGCCTCCAGGCGGCGCACCCGGCCTTCGTTGCGCGTGCGGCGCGCCTCGATGCCCTTGCGGATCCAGACTTCCTCCTGGGACAGCAGCTTGTCGAAGCGGGCGTTGGCCTGCTGCTCGGCGTCGAGCCACTGGGCCTTGCGCGCCTGCCAGGCGGAGAAATTGCCGGGGAAGCTGAGCAGCCGTCCGCGGTCGAGCTCGACGATGCGGGTGGCCACGGCGTCCAGGAAGCGGCGGTCGTGGGTGATCAGCACCACCGCCGCGCGTGTGGCGCGCAGCAGATTTTCCAGCCAGGCGATGCCGGCGAAGTCCAGATGGTTGGTCGGCTCGTCGAGCAGCAGCAGGTCGGGCTCCTGGACCAGAGCGTGGGCCAGGGCCACGCGCTTGCGCGTGCCGCCGGACAGGCCGCGGATGGGCAGGCCGGGATCGAGCCCCAGCGCGTCGATCAGCGCCCCGGCGCGGGCCGAGCGCTGCCAGTCCTCGGTCGCCAGCGGATCGCCGGACAGGTAGCCGAGCACGGTCTCGTCCTCCGGCAGCGCGGGCTCCTGCTCGACGGTGGCGATGCGCAGGCCGCCGCGCCGCCGGATCTCGCCGTCGTCGAGGCGCACGCGGCCGTCCAGGACGCGCAGCAGGGAGGACTTGCCGGCGCCGTTGCGGCCGATCAGGCCGATGCGCTCGCCGGCCAGCAGGGTCAGGTCGGCGTGGTCGAGCAGGGGATGGTGGCCGTAGGCGAGCTGGGCCTGGGCGAGGGAGAGCAGGATGTCGGACATGATGCGGGCAACGGTGGTGCGGCCGGTGGAGCGGCCGCCGGCGTCGCGGGCGGCCGGGGCCAAAAGACTATTGTCGCAGGTTGGCCGGGGGCGTGCCCGGCGGACCGCCCGCAGCGGAGGGCCGCCCGCAGCGGCGGATGCGCGTGGTGCGGCGCTCGGGCCGCCCGGGGCGGCCGGCCCCGCGATCCGGATCGGCGGATGCGCGTGGACGCCTCCGGCGGCTCCCCCGCTGTCGTACAATGCCGACGCGGGGCAGATCGGGCGATCGCGGTGCCGTCAGGCATCGAGGAAGGTCCGGACTCCATCGGGCGCGATAGCGGCTAACGGCCGTCCGGCGATCCTTTCGGGGAAAGCCGAGGAACAGGGCCACAGAGACGAGTCTGCCGCGGGGGTGCGCCGCGAGGTGCACACCGGTACGGCCATCTCCGTACCGTCCGTCCGGCCCGTCCGGGCGGTCCGCGGCAGGGTGAAACGCGGCAACCTCTATCGGGAGCAACATCAAATAGGCATGCGCCGGCTTCGTGCCGACAGGGCGGCCCGTCCGAGCATGCGGGTAGATGGCTAGAGCGGTCCAGCAATGGCCCGCCCAGAGGAATGATCGCCCGCCGGGGCAACCCGGCGTACAGAATCCGGCCTACAGATCTGTTCCGCTTCTTTCTCCGCTTTTCCGGCCCGGCCTGGCGCGACCTGGCGCGGCCTGTTCCGGCCCTCCGCGGACGCGGCCGCGGGGCGGCGGCCATAGGGACTTATGCGCATTCGGCCGCCGGGGCGGCTGTGATACCCTGAATCCTCATATCCAACCGACGGCCCGCCGCGCGCAGGCGCGGGGGTACGCCGGCCGGATTCCCGTCGTGGAAATCCAGGAGGCATCGGTGGCGGATTCGGCAGCATCGTCCCTGTCGGAAACGGATGTCGGCCAGCGGCATCCGCTGCTCGAGGTCCGGGACCTGAGCAAGAGCTTCGGCGGCCTGCGCGCCGTGGACCAGTGCTCGTTCCAGGTGGAACGCGGCACCATCACCGGCCTGATCGGCCCCAACGGCGCCGGCAAGACCACGGTGTTCAATCTCATTACCGGCTTCATCCCCCCCGATTCGGGGCGCATCCTGCTGGACGGCCAGGACATCGGCCACCAGCGTCCGGACCAGGTCTTCGCCCGCGGCCTGTGCCGCACCTTCCAGATCCCCCGCGAGCACGGCACCATGAGCGTCCTGGAAAACCTCATGCTGGTGCCGCCCGGGCAATCGGGCGAGCGCTGGTGGAACGCCCTGCTGCGCCCGGGCCGCGTCCGCGCCGAGGAAGCCGGCCACCTGCGCAAGGCGCGGGAAGTCCTGGAATACCTGCAGCTTGGCCACGTCCAGCACGAGTACGCGGCCAACCTGTCGGGCGGGCAGAAGAAGCTGCTGGAAATGGGCCGCATGCTGATGGCGGACCCGCGGATCATCCTGCTGGACGAGCCGGCGGCCGGGGTCAACCGCACGCTGCTGCAGAGCATCGTGCGCAACATCCAGACCCTGTCACGCGAACGCGGGATCACTTTCCTGCTGATCGAGCACGACATGAACATGGTCATGAGCCTGTGCGATCCGGTCATCGTCATGAGCGAAGGACGCAAGCTGGCCGAAGGCGCGCCCGAGGCGGTGCGCAGCGACCCGGCGGTGCTGGAGGCCTACCTGGGAGGGCAGTATGCCGCTGCTGCAGGTTGACGCCGTCACGGCGGGCTATGGCGACACCGAGATCCTGCGCGCGGTGTCCATCCGGGTCGAGGCCGGCGAGATCGTCGCCATCATCGGCCCCAACGGGGCGGGCAAGTCCACCCTGATGAAGACGATCTTCGGCCTGCTGCATCCGCGCCAGGGCTCGATCGCCTTCGACGGCCACGACATCGCGCGCGAGGCGCCGCACCGCATCGTGCGGCTGGGCATGTGCTACGTGCCGCAGGTGGCCAACGTCTTCACCTCGCTGACGGTCGAGGAAAACCTGGAGATGGGCGCCTTCCCGATGGGCAGGATCGATCTGTCGGACAACAAGGAGCGCGTCTACGCGATGTTTCCCAAGCTGCGCCAGCGCCGCCGCCAGCTGGCGGGCCGGATGTCCGGCGGCGAGCGGCAGATGGTCGCGATGGGCAGCGCGCTGATGATGAGCCCCCGGCTGCTGCTGCTGGACGAGCCCACGGCCGCCCTGTCCCCCAAGCTGGTGGACGAGATCTTCGAGCGCATCGCCCGGATCAACGAGAGCGGCGTGGGCATCCTGATGGTCGAGCAGAACGCCCGCCAGTCGCTGGGGATGGCCCACCGCGGCTACGTGCTGGCCAACGGCGAGAACCGCCACGAGGGCACGGGCCGGGACCTGCTCGACGATCCGAACGTCGGGCGCCTCTACCTGGGAGGATGACGCGATGAGCGATACGGCGCGGCCCGCGGCGGACGAGGGCATGCCTCCGGATGTTCCAGGCATTTCGACGGCACCGGGCGCCCCGGCGGTCCGGGCGGCCGCGCCGCCCGCCGCGGATGCCGATGCGGTGGACGCCCGCGATGCGGGCGGGGCGCGCAGCAGCCGCTTCGTCGGCGGCGTGCTGCTGCTGGTGCTGGCCGGCATGTGGCTGGCGGGCTGGCTCTCGGGCACCAGCGTCGAGGACATGCTGTCCCTGACCGCGTGGGGCGTGATGCTGGGCGGCATCATCGCGCTGGGCGGCATCGGCCTGACGCTCTGCTACGGCGTGCTGAAATTCCCCAATTTCGCCCACGGCGAATTCCTCACCCTGGGGGCGTACGTGACCTACGGCATGGTGCTCGTCCTGCCGCAGTCCAATCCCATCTGGCGGTTTTCCTTCGGCTGGGAACTCCTCGTCGGCCTGCTGGTGGCGGCGGCGGTCACCGCCGTGGTGGCGATCGTGATCGACCGGCTGCTGTACCGGCCGCTGCGCCGGCACCAGTCGCCGCTGGTGCTGCTGGCCATGGCCTCGCTGGGCATGGAGTTCCTGCTGCGGGGCATCGTCTATCTCGTCTGGGGATCGGACTTCCATTTCTATTATTCGGGGCGCTCCAATCCGGCGCTGGCCCTGCCCTTCGGCCTGCGCCTGCAGGCGGACCAATTCTTCGTCTTCGCCCTGGCCGTCGTCCTGGTGGCGCTGCTGTACTGGATGCTGACCCGCACGCGCATCGGCAAGGCCATGCGCGCGACGGCCGACAACCCCGACCTGGCCCAGGTGCGCGGCATCGACACCGAGCAGGTCGTCGCCTGGACCTGGGCCATCGGCGCGGGACTGGCCGCCATCGGCGGGGTCATGTACGGGCTGGCGTCGCAGATGCGCCCGGACATGGGCTTCGTGCTGCTGCTGCCGCTGTTCGCGGCGGTGATCATGGGCGGGATCGGCAGCGCCTGGGGGGCGCTGGTCGGCTCGGTCATCATCGGCATCGCCATGCAGCTCACTTCCGCCTTCCTGAACCCGGCCTACGGGCCGGCGGTCGCCTTCGTCCTGATGGTGCTGGTGCTGCTGATGCGGCCCCAGGGGCTGTTCGCCCAGCGCTAGGGCCGTCACACACACGCATCGAGGAGCCGGACCATGGACCCCCTGCATCTGCTCAAAGCCTGCTTCCTGCTGGTGCCGGCCTTCCTGCTGGGCTGCCTGCTGTTTTCCGCCCTGCGCTGGCGCGCGCGCCTGCCGGCGGCCCTCGTCCTGGCGTGCGTCCTGGCCTTCGGCATCGCGGGCCTGCTGCCCGGCAGCATGGATTACCTGGTGTCCTTCAGCATCATGGCGATCATCTACTCGATCCTGTCGCTGGGCCTGAACGCGCAATGGGGCTACAACGGCCACCTGAACTTCGGCGTGGCCGGCTTCTTCGCCGTGGGGGCGTTCATCATGGCGCTGTTCGTCACCGCGCCGCCCTCGGGGATGATGGCGGCCTACGCCCAGCAGTGGTTCGGCCTGGAGGCGCCCTATCTGCTCGGGGTGGCGGCCGCGGGCGTCATGGCGGGCGTGGTGGCCTGGCTGATCGCCCAGCCCATCCTGCACCTGCGGGCGGATTTCCTGGCGATCGCCACGCTGGGGATCGCCGAGATCATCCGCCTCGTCTTCCAGAACGAGCGCTGGCTGGCCAACGGGCCGCAGCCCATGTCCGGCATCCCGCAGCCCCTGTCCTGCGTCTTCGACCGCGAAGGCTGCGGCTGGCTGCCCGACGCCCTGCAGACCGTGCTGTCCATCATGCAGCCGCGGGACTACGGCTACCTGTACCTGGTGATCGTCGCGCTCGCGCTGGCCCTGACCTACGCCGTGCTGGAAGCCATGGTGCGCTCGCCCTGGGGCCGCGCGCTGCGCGCCGTGCGCGACGAGGAGGATTCGGCCGCCATGAGCGGCAAGCCCGTCAAGTCCCTGCGCGTGCAGTCCTTCGTGCTGGGCGCCGTCGTCATCGGCGTGGCTGGCGCGCTGTACGCGCCGTACATGGTCACGATCGACTACAGCCACTTCAAGCCGCTGTTCGCCACCTTCCTCGTCTGGGTGATGCTGATGCTGGGCGGCAGCGGCAACAACAAGGGCGCCATCCTGGGGGCCTTCGTGATCTGGGCCGTCTGGAGCGGCACCGGCTTCGTCACCGACTCTCTGCAGGTCGCCCTGCAGGGGGTGGCCCCCGACGTGGCTTCCCGCATGTCCTTCCTGCGCTGGGCCTTCGTCGGGCTGCTGCTGGCGCTGATCGTGCTGTATCGCCCGCAGGGCATCCTGCCCGAGAAAAAGCGCGTGTCCCGCTTCCTGGACGGGGAGCCGGAGGATTAGCCGCGCGGTTCCCGGCGGGGCGCGCGGAGATCCGGCGGCCCCGCGGCCTTGCGCCTCAGCCGGCCGGGATGTCCTTGGCGGCGACCATCTTCACCGTCTCGATCTGGCCGCCCGCGTACTTCCAGATGTTGACGGGCGTGATGACGTCGCCGTTCTTGTCGAAGTCGCACGGGCCGGCGACCCCGTTGTAGTTGATCTTCTTCTTGTCCTTCAGGGCCTGGAGCATCCGGATGGCGCGCTCCTGGCTGCCGCCGTCGATCATCTCGCCCGGCGGATTGGCGACCTTGCGCAGCTCGTCGCGCAGCATCGTGCCCGTGATCTTCGAGGCGTCGGTGGCCCCGCCGGCCACGACGGCGGCCATGGCCAGGCCCGCCACCAGGCCGGCGTCGTACGAGCAGGTGGTGAAGGGCGGGAAGTGGTCGTATTTGTAGGTGGACAGGTAGGTCTTGGCGAAATCGCGGTAGGACTGCGTGCTGGTGTCCTCGCCCGGCGCCGTGCCGTAGAGGCCGTCCATGTCCTTGGCGCCGACTTCCTTGATGATGTCGATGCTGGCGTTGCCGTCGGTGAACTGCCAGCGGGTGAAGTTGAAGGTGTCGCGGGATTCCTTGCAGATGGCGATGGTGTGCGCCGGGTAGCTGACGATGAGGAGCAGGTCGGGCTTGTCCTTCAGGGCCTGGGACAGCATGGACTTGTAGGTGGGCTGGACTTCCTCGGGGTGCGGGACTTCCGCCAGGACGGTGCCGCCGCGCTTCTTGAAGGCGGCGGCGAAGGCGTTGGACAGGCCCTGCCCGTAGGGATTGTTGATATAGATGGTGGCCACGCGCTTGAACTTGTAGGCCGGGTCGAGCTCGCCGTTGACGAACTGGGCGGCCACCACGCCCTGCATGGCGTCCGACGCGCTGGTGCGGAACAGCAGGTCGGCCTTGGCGTCGGCGGGCAGCACGCTGACCAGCGGGGACGTGGTGCCGTTGCCGATCTGCAGGACGCCGGACGGGATGGTGACCGAAGTCGCCACGGCGACCGTGACGCCGCTGGACCAGCCGTTGATGATGACCGGCGTGTGCTGGGTGTCGATCATCTGGCGGGCCGCCTGCACGCCGACCGTCGGCAGGGTCGCGCTGTCGGCCGTGACGTGGTGGGCGATGAGGGGGCCGCCGAAGACCTCCTTGGCGGCGGTGTTGATCTGGTCGACGGCCAGCCGCACCGCGTCGCGGTAGTAGGGACCGAACTCGGCCGCGGAGCCCGTCATGGGCAGGACCTGGCCGAGGTTGATGGCGGGCGGGGCGCCGGCGGCCAGGGCGCGTCGCAGCGGCAGGATGCCGCCGAGCATCATCACGCCGCCCGCGGTCCCGACGGACTGCAGGAAATGACGGCGCGACGAGGGGGAATGGGCTTGATCCGACATGCGAAATCTCCTTTCTGGTGACTGACGAGACGACAGGCAAACGCAAAAATGGCCCCTGCGCTACGCAGCCTGCGGCCGCTTGCATCCACCTCGCGGCCTGCATGCCGCTCGGATTCGTCAGGCACGGAATGGTCCGCAGGGACTATCCCGTGTCCTGACTCATCCCCCCGAGGGGGGCGCTTTTTGCCTTGGGGCGGCCCGGCGGCAAAGAAGGCTCGGATGCTTTCGAGTCCGGCGCCCGGGGACATGCCGGTGCTGTGGCCGGTGTTTCGGCCCGGGAGGTGAAAGTTCATTACATCGGCTGGCCCGGGGCCTGTCAATCGGGAATTGATGCAGGTGGGGACCGGCGGCCGCGCCCGTCCGCCGCGGGGAGCACGCGGGAGGCGTCCCCGGGGCCGTCCGGAGGCCCCGGGCAAAGGCCCTGACCTGATAAAGGACTTTCAGTTTGGTTTCCAATATATTGATTTTTCAGGCGTTTGTTTATCGGTGAATTCTCCGGAACAGTTGTAAGTGCTTGTTGTCATTGAAGAAAATTCAATTTTTGCCTTGACCGGTGCCGATCCATCCCGTAGAGTGGGACAAAGTAGATTTTTGTGTCATGAAGTGGGAGGAACCCCCTCGTGTTTCAGGGAAGCAGCGCGCTCACGCTGGATGCCAAGGGTCGGATGTCCATTCCGGCCCGGTATCGCGACGCCCTGCTGGCCCAGGAACAGGGGCGCCTGACCCTGACACGGCATCCGGACGGCTGCCTGATGATCTATCCCCGCTCCACCTGGGAGGCCAAGCGCGAGCAGATCGCCGCGCTGCCGGCCTCGGCGCGGCCGCTGCAGCGCCTGCTGCTGGGCAACGCCCAGGACGTGGAGATGGACGGGGCGAGCCGCATCCTGGTGGCGCCCGAATTGCGCACGGCGGCCGGCCTGAACCGCGACGTCATGCTGCTCGGGCTCGGGTCCAACTTTGAACTGTGGGATCGCGCCCAATGGGAGGCGCGTTGCATGGCGGACGTGGGCAACCTCGATCCGGCCATTCTTGAACAGATCTCTTTCTGAACCCGCACATGGCGTATTCCCATCGCACCGTTCTGCTGGAACCGGCCATCGACGCATTGTTGAGCCCGGCGTTCGGCCGCCGGTCGGCGGTGCCCGCGGCGGACGCCCCGCCGCCGGACGGCATCTACGTGGACGGCACCTTCGGGCGCGGAGGCCATAGCCGCCTGCTGCTGAGCCGGCTGGGCCCGCGCGCGCGCCTGCTGGTGTTCGACAAGGATCCGGCGGCCATCGCCGAGGCGCAGGCGCTGCGCGCCGCCGACGGGCGGGTCGAGGTCGTGCACGACGGTTTCGCCACCCTGGACGCGCAGCTGGACCGCCTGGGCATCGACCGGGTGGACGGCGTGCTGCTGGACCTGGGCGTGTCCTCGCCCCAGATCGACGAGGCGGAACGCGGGTTCTCGTTCATGCGGGACGGCCCGCTGGACATGCGCATGGACACCAGCCGGGGTCAGACGGCGGCGCAATGGCTGGCCGAGGCCGACCAGGAACAGATCAAGGAGGTCATCGCAGATTATGGCGAAGAACGGTTTGCTTTCCAGATTGCAAAGGCGATTGCTGTGCGCCGCCAATCCGGGCCGCTGCGCACCACGGGCGAACTTGCCCAGCTCGTCGCCGGTGCCGTCCGTACGCGCGAAAAGGGCCAGCACCCGGCCACCCGCACCTTTCAAGCTATACGGATTCACATCAATGAAGAGCTCGCGCAGCTCGCGCACGCCCTCCCGGCAGCGCTGACGCGCCTGCGCGCGGGCGGGCGCCTGGCCGTGATCAGCTTCCACTCGCTGGAAGACCGCATGGTCAAGCAGTGCTTCGCCGCCGCCGCCCACCCGGGCCGCGACCGGGCGCGGCTGCCGATCCCCGAGCGCGACATGCCGCAGCCCTATGTCACCCTGCTGGGCCGCGTCCTGGCGGACGAGGCCGAGGTGGCGGACAACGTGCGCGCGCGCTCGGCCGTGCTGCGGGTGGCCGAGCGCACCGGCGCGCCCCTGTCGCCGGAGCAGGCCGCGGGCTTCGTGCGCCTGCCGGGCCGTCCGTCCGCGCCGCGCCGGGCGGGGAGGGCCGCGCGATGATCCGGCTGAACCTCTTCCTGGCGTTCCTGCTCATGGCCTCGGCCATTTCGCTGGTCACGGTGCGCTTCCAGACGCGCGAACTGTTCGTCGCGTCCGAGCGGCTGAAGTCCCACGCGCACGAGCTGGACGCGGAATGGCGCCGCCTGCAGCTCGAACGGGCGGAACTGGCGCGCAACGCGCGCATCGATTCGATCGCCCGCGCCGACCTGCATCTGGTGTCGGTGACGCCCGACCGCACGATCTACCTGCAGCAGCCGGCTCCCGCCGCGCAGGAGAGCCGTCCGTGAAGCGCTTCGGTTTCCACGAAAGCCCCGTGCTGGCGGGCCGCCCGGCCTTCTGGCGGGCGCGGCTGGTGGTGATCGTGCTCATGCTGGGTTTCGCCGCGCTGGCGGCCAAGGCGCTGAACCTGCAGATCCTGTCCAACGAATTCCTCCAGCGCCAGGGCGAGCGCCGCTACGAGCGCACCCTGGTGCTGCCGGCTTCGCGCGGCAAGATCCTGGACCGCAGCGGCTCGGTGGTGCTGGCCTCCAGCGTGCCGGCCAAGGCCATCTGGGCGATCCCCGAGGACTTCCACAAGGCCTCCGAGGCTCAGGTCGCCGAACTGGCGCGCCTGCTGGACATCGCCCCGGCCGAACTGCGCCAGCGCACCCAGGACGAGGACAAGAATTTCGTCTACCTGCAGCGGCAGGTGGCCGCCGACAAGGCCAAGGCCATCCATCAGCTGAAGATCCCCGGGGTCCAGCAGCTCGCCGAGACGCGCCGCTTCTATCCGGAAGGCGAGGTCATGGCGCACATCGTCGGCTTCACCAACATCGAGGACCGCGGCATCGAAGGCATCGAGCTGGCGTTCAACGACCGGCTGTCGGGCCAGCCGGGCTCCCGGCGCGTGATCCGGGACCGCCTGGGCCGCGTGGTCGAGGACGTCCAGGCCGTGGTGCCGCCGGTCGACGGCCAGAACCTGCAGCTGTCCATCGACGCCGGCATCCAGTTCGACACCTACGCCGCGCTCAAGACCGCCATGAAGGAGCACCAGGCGCGCGCGGCGGCGGCCATCGTGCTGGATGCCCGCTCGGGCGAGATCCTGGCGATGGTCAATCTGCCGTCCTACGACCCGAACGACAACTCGGCGCGCACGGGCGAGGCGCTGCGCAACCGCGTCGTGACCGACACCTTCGAGCCCGGCTCCATCATGAAGCCGTTCACGGCCGCGCTGGCCCTGGACGAGGGCAAGATCACGACCCGCACGCTGTTCGACACCGGCAACGGCCGCTACAGCTACCAGGGCGCCGTGATTTCCGACGTCAGCCGCAACGGCGTGCTGGACGTGGGCGGCATCATCCAGCGCTCCAGCAACATCGGCATGACCATGATCTCGGAGCGCCTGACGTCCCAGTCGATGTGGGAAAAGTTCTCGGCGCTGGGGTTCGGGCGCGTGCCCCAGACGCATTTCCCCGGCATGGCCTCGGGGCGGTTGCGGCCCTGGCAGCGCTGGCGGCCGATCGAGCGCGCCACCATGGCCTACGGCTACGGCCTGTCCGTCTCCCTGCTCCAGGTCGCGCACGCCTACACCGTCTTCGCCCGCAACGGCGACATGGTGTCGCTGTCCCTGCTGCGCCGCGAGGGCCAGCCCACCAGCGTCCAGGTCTACACGCCCGAGATCGCCCAGCTGATGCGCGGCATGCTGGAGGCCGCCGCCGGCCCGGACGGCGCCAAGCTCGCCCGCGTCCAGGGCTACCGGGTGGCCGGCAAGAGCGGCACCGCGCGCAAGATCGTCAACGGCCAGTACAGCAAGACCAAGTACCGCGGCTCCTTCGTCGGACTGGCGCCGGTGTCCGATCCGCGCATCGTCGTGGCCGTGTCCATCGATGAGCCGGGCGCCGGGGGGTATTATGGCGGCCGCGTGGCCGCACCCGTCTTTTCCGACATCGTTTCAAGCACCCTGCGCCGCCTCGGCGTGCGGCCCGACGCCCCTGTGGATTCCCTGGTGGCGGTGGCGGCGCAGGGGGGACGCACACAATGATCATGTTAGACATCATGGCCTGGCTGGACGAGCGGGTCGATCGCAGGGCGGATCTCTGCCTGGATTCGCGCCAGCTGCGGCCGGGCGACGTGTTTTTCGCCTGCCCCGGGATCGCCGCGGACGGCCGCGCCTATATGG
Organism: Castellaniella defragrans 65Phen; assembly: GCF_000612685.1. Classification (NCBI taxonomy): domain Bacteria; kingdom Pseudomonadati; phylum Pseudomonadota; class Betaproteobacteria; order Burkholderiales; family Alcaligenaceae; genus Castellaniella; species Castellaniella defragrans. The sequence goes on along the minus strand of NZ_HG916765.1, from coordinate 3,634,995 downwards.
AAGCGGCCGTGGCGGCCGGCGCGGCCGCCATCGTCCGGCAGGCCGGCGGCGGCCATCCTTCGCCCGCCGCCGTGCCGGTCCTGGAAGTCGAGGGTCTGGCCGCGCTGCTGGGCCAGGTCGCCCACCTGTGGTATGGCCGGCCGTCGGACGCGCTGACCGTGATCGCCGTCACCGGCACCAACGGCAAGACCTCCACCACGCAGTGGATCGCGGCGGCGCTCAATGCCGAGGGCATGCCCTGCGGCACCGTCGGGACGCTGGGCGTGACGCTGCCCGACGGCGGCAACCTGGGCGGCGCGCTGACCACGCCGGACGTGCTGACGCTGCACCGCAGCCTGGCCGCCATCGTGCGCGCGGGCGGCGTGGCGGCCGCCATCGAGGCGTCCTCGATCGGCATCGAGCAGGGCCGCCTGGACGGGGTCAGCATCCAGGTGGCGGGCTTCACCAACCTGACGCGCGACCATCTGGATTACCACGGCACGGAAGAACGCTACAAGCAGGCGAAGTTCGCCCTGTTCGCCCGGCCCGGCCTGCGCGGCGCGGTCATCAACGCCGACGACGCGGCGGGGCGGGAATTGCTGGCGGGCGCTGCGCCCTCGGGCCACCGGGTGGGCTACAGCCTGCGGCGCGACGGCGGCGCGGCCTTCCGGGCCGAGGACATCCAGCATGGCGCCACCGGCCTGGTCTTCAATCTGGTGGTGCCCGACGGCAGCGCCCAGATCCTGACCCACCTGGTCGGGGAACACAACATCTCCAACCTGCTGCTGGTGGCCGGCGTGCTGCGCGAGCTGGGCTGGGGGCTGAGCCGCATCGCCCGCGCCCTGGCCGTGCTGCATCCGGTGCCGGGCCGCCTGCAGGTGGTCACGGCGCTGGGCGGCGCCAGCGCGGCGCGGCCCCAGCCGCTGGTCGTGGTGGATTACGCGCACACGCCGGACGCGCTGGAGCGGGCGCTGACGGCCCTGCGGCCGCTGGCCCGGGACCGCGGCGGCCGGCTGCGCTGCGTGTTCGGCTGCGGCGGCGACCGCGACGCCGGCAAGCGGCCCCTGATGGGCGCCGTGGCGGCCCGCCTGGCCGACGAGGTCGTGGTCACCACCGACAATCCGCGCAGCGAGCCGCCCGAGGCCATCATCGAAGAGATCGTGGCGGGCATGCCGCGCCGCCCGGACGTCCGGGTCGATCGGGCCGACGCCATCCTGGAGGGCATCTGGGGCGCCGAGGAACGCGACGTGGTGCTGCTGGCCGGCAAGGGCCACGAGACCTACCAGGAAGTCCGGCACGTGCGCAGCCCCTTCGACGACCGGGAATGGGCGCGCTTCGCGCTGACCTGGCGGCAGGGGGCGGAGCTGTCCACCGACACCCGCGCGCTGCCGGCCGGCGCCCTGTTCCTGGCGCTCGAAGGCGAGCGCTTCGACGGCCACGACTACCTGGACGCGGCCGCCCGGGCCGGTGCGCGTGCGGCCCTCGTCGCCCGCCCGGTCCCCGGCGCCGGCCTGCCCCAGATCGTGCTGGGCGACACCCGCCTGGCCCTGCGGCGCGCGGCCACCGCCTGGCGGCGCCAGTTCCGCATCCCCGTCATCGCGGTGACCGGCAGCAACGGCAAGACCACGACCAAGGAAATGATCGCCGCCATCCTGGCGGCCTGGTGCGGCGAGGAGGGCCGTCTGGCGACGCGCGGCAACCTCAACAACGACATCGGCCTGCCGCTGACGGTGCTGCGCCTGCGTCCGGCGCACCGCGCCGCCGTGCTGGAACTGGGCATGAACCACCCGGGCGAGATCGCCGTGCTGGCCGCCATCGCCCAGCCGACGGTGGCGCTGGTGAACAACGCGCAGCGCGAGCACCAGGAATTCATGAGCACGGTCGAGGCCGTGGCGCGCGAGAACGGCGCCGTGCTGCAGGCGCTGCCGGCCGACGGCGTGGCGGTGTTTCCGGCCGACGAGGAATACAGCGGCCTGTGGCGGGAGCTGGCCGGCGACCGCCGGATGCGGCGCTTCGGCTTCGCCGACACGGCCGATGCGCATGCCTCGCAGATCCGCGCCGGGACGGCGCAGACGGAATTCCGCCTGCACCTGGGCGCGGAGACCGTGCCGGTCGTCCTGCATGCGCCGGGCCGGCACAATCTGCGCAACGCCCTGGCGGCGGCGGCCTGCGCCTGGGCGGCCGGCGCGCCGGCGGCGGCCATCGCGGCCGGCCTGGCGGCCTTCTCTCCGGTGGGCGGCCGGATGCAGCCGCGGCCCCTGTCCGACGGCTTCCAGCTGATCGACGACAGCTACAACGCCAATCCGGATTCCGTGCGCGCCGCCATCGACGTGCTGGCCGGGCTGGACGGCCGGCGCATCCTGGTGCTGGGCGACATGGCCGAAGTCGGCGACCAGGGGCCGGCGATGCACGCCGAGGTCGGCGCCTATGCCCGCCAGTGCGGCGTGGACGCGCTGCTGACGCTGGGGCCGGCGGCCCGCGGGGCCGCGCAGGCCTTCGGCGCGCAGGCCCAGGCCTTCGACGCGTTCGAGGAGCTGCTGCCGCACCTGCTGGCGGCGCGCCCCGGCCACATCCTGGTCAAGGGCTCGCGCAGCATGCGCATGGAGCGCGTGGTGCAGGCGCTCGACATGGACGCGTCCGCGCAGGGGGGCGATCATGCTGCTTGAACTGGCGCGCTGGCTGTCCGACGAGCATTTCCGCGCCTTCGGCGTGGTGGAATACATCACCTTCCGCGCGCTGCTGGCCTGCGCCACGGCGCTGGCCATCGGCCTGCTGGCCGGCCCCTGGCTGATCCGCCGCCTGACGGCGCTGAAGATCGGCCAGGCGGTGCGCAGCTACGGCCCCCAGACCCACCTGCAGAAGAACGGCACCCCCACCATGGGCGGCGCGCTGATCCTGATCGGCATCGGCATCAGCACCCTGCTGTGGGCCGACTGGACCAACCGCTTCGTCTGGGTGGTGCTGCTGGTGACCTTCGGCTTCGGCTGGATCGGCTGGGCCGACGACTACCGCAAGGTCGTGCACCACGATCCCGAAGGCATGCCGGCGCGGCAGAAGTTCTTCTGGCAGGCCCTGATCGGCGCCGTGGCCGCCGTCTACCTCAGCTTCGCCGTGTCGGTGCCGGCCAACACGGAGCTCTGGCCGCTGTTCCGCGGCTGGGTCCTGAGCGGCTTTTCCATGCCGCTGCCGGCGCGCGCCGACCTGATCGTGCCGTTCTTCAAGACCGTCAGCTACCCGCTGGGCGTGTTCGGTTTCGGCGCGCTGACCTGGCTGGTGATCGTGGGCACGAGCAACGCCGTCAACCTGACCGACGGGCTGGACGGGCTGGCGATCATGCCCACCGTGATGATCGGCTCGGCCCTGGGCATCTTCGCCTACGTGGTCGGGCGGGTGGACTATTCCAGGTACCTGCTGTTCCCCTACATCCCGGGCGCCTCCGAGCTGATGGTGCTGTGCGCCGCCATCGCCGGCGCGGGCCTGGCCTTCCTCTGGTTCAACACCTATCCCGCCCAGGTCTTCATGGGCGACGTGGGCGCCCTGGCGCTGGGCGGCGCGCTGGGCACGATCGCCGTCATCGTGCGCCAGGAGATCGTCCTGTTCATCATGGGCGGGGTGTTCGTGGTCGAGACCCTGTCGGTGATGCTGCAGGTCACCTGGTTCAAGTACACCAAGAAGCGCTATGGGGAAGGCCGGCGGATCTTCCGCATGGCGCCGCTGCACCACCATTTCGAGGTGGGCGGCTGGAAGGAAACCCAGGTGGTGGTCCGCTTCTGGATCATCACCATGATGCTGGTCCTGGTGGGCCTGTCGAGCCTGAAGCTGCGATGACGAGCGCCTGCGACTTCCCCTCCCTGCGCCGCGACGGCCTGACCCTGATCCTGGGATTGGGGGAGACGGGCGTGGCCGCGGCGCGCTGGTGCGCCGCGCGCGGCGCCCGCCTGCGGGTGCTGGACACGCGCGCGCAGCCGGGCGGGCTGGACGCTCTGGCGGCGGACGGCATCGCCGCCGACCTGCGCCTGGGCCCCGATGCCCTGGCGGAAGCGGCGCTCGACGAGGTCCATACGCTGGTGCTCAGCCCGGGACTGAATCCGCACGAGGCCCCCGTCGCGCCCCTGCTGGCGGCGGCGCGCGCGCGCGGCATCGAGGTGCTGGGCGAGATCGAGCTGTTCGCCCGCGCCCTGGCCGACCTGCGCGCGCAGGGCTATGCGCCCGCGCTGCTGGCGGTGACGGGCACCAACGGCAAGACCACGGTCACGTCGCTGACGCGCCACCTGGCCGAGGCGGCCGGCCGCCGCGTGCGCGCCGCCGGCAACATCGGGCCGGCCGCGCTCGCCAGCCTGCAGGACGCGCTGGAGCGCGACGAGCTGCCCGAGGTCTGGGTGCTGGAGCTCTCCAGCTTCCAGCTGGAAGCCACGCACTCCCTGGCGCCGGACGCGGCCACGGTGCTCAACGTCACGCAGGACCACCTGGACTGGCACGGCACGATGCAGGCCTACGCGGCGGCCAAGGCGCGCCTGCTGGAGATGGCGCGGATCGCCGTCGTCAACCGCGACGACCCGCTGGTGCGGGACATGGTGCGCGACCCGGCCGGCGAGCGGGTGCGCGGCTTCGGCTCGGACGCCCCGGCTCTGGCCGGGGATCTGGGCCTGCTGACGCAGCAGGGCCTGGCCTGGCTGGCGGCCGCGCCCGAGGTCGAGGCCGACCCCGCCGCCCAGGCGCCGGCCCGCCGCCGCCGCGCGGCGGCGGACGCGGGCCCCGTCCGGCGGCCCGCCGCCGCGGCCCAGCCGTTGATGCCGGCCGAGGCGCTGCGCATCCGCGGCGCCCACAACGCGCTCAATGCGCTGGCGGCCCTGGCCCTGGGCCGCGCCATCGGCCTGGACTGGGCGCCGATGCTGCACGCGCTGCGCTCCTACCAGGGCGAGGCGCACCGCACGGAATTCGTGCGCGCGATCGCGGGCGTCGATTTCATCGACGACAGCAAGGGCACCAACGTGGGCGCCACGCTGGCCGCCCTGAAGGGACTGGGCCGGCCGGTGGTGCTGATCGCCGGCGGCCTGGGCAAGGGCCAGGATTTCACGCCCCTGGCGCCGGCCGTGCGCGCCCACGCGCGCGCCGTGCTGCTGATCGGCCAGGACGGGCCCCTGATCGGCCAGGCCCTGGCGGACTGCGGCGTGCCGTTGCAGCCCTGCGCGACGCTGGAGGAAGCCGTCGCGCGCGGCCTGGAACTGGCGCGGCCGGGCGACGCCGTGCTGCTGTCGCCCGCCTGCGCCAGCATGGACATGTTCCGCAACTACGCCCACCGCAGCGCCTGCTTCGTCGCGGCCGTGCGCGAGCTCGCGGCCGAACGCGGAGAAGTGGCATGAGCGCGCCGGGGCGTACGACGGGCATGCCCGGGTCCCTGGGCGGCGGCGTGAACACGGTGCGCCCGGGGCGCACGGCCATGCCCAGCGTGGACGTGGGCCTGATCGTGGCGGTCAGCGCCCTGGTCCTGTTCGGCCTGCTGATGGTGTATTCGGCCTCGATCGCCCTGGCCGACGGGCCGCGCTACGAGAGCTACGGCCGCTTCTATTTCGTCGGCCGCCATGCCGCCTTCATCGTCATCGGCCTGCTGGCCGCGCTGTTCACCGCCAGCGTGCCGATGCGCATCTGGCAGAAGGTGTCCGTGCCGCTGTTCGTGCTGGCGCTGCTCCTGCTGATGGTGGTGCTGGTCCCCGGCATCGGCCGCGAGGTCAACGGCGCGCGCCGCTGGCTGTCGCTCGGGCCGGTGAACTTCCAGCCCTCGGAGCTGATGAAGGCCGCCATCCTGCTGTACGCGGCCGATTACGTGGTGCGCAAGCAGGCCCACCTGCAGGGCTTCGTGCGCGGCTTCGTGCGCGGCTTCACGCCCATGGCGCTGGCGCTGATGCTGGTCGGGGTGCTGCTGCTGCTGGAACCCGACCTGGGCGCCTTCATCGTCATCGGCGCCATCGCCGTCGGCATCCTCTTCATCGGCGGCATCAACCTCAAGCTGTTCACCCTGCTGCTGGGCGGGGTGATGTCCAGCTTCCTGATGCTGATCTGGCTGTCGCCCTGGCGCCGCGAGCGCCTGTTCGTCTACCTCGATCCCTGGAATCCGGACAACGCCTACGGCAGCGCCTACCAGCTGTCCCATTCCCTGATCGCCCTGGGGCGGGGCGAATGGTTCGGCGTCGGCCTGGGCGCCAGCATCGAGAAGCTGCATTACCTGCCCGAGGCGCACACCGACTTCATCGTCGCCGTGATCGGCGAGGAACTCGGCCTGGTCGGCGTGCTGTGCCTGATCGCCGTGTTCGTCTACATCGTCATGCGCGGTTTCGACATCGCCCGCCAGGCCATGGTGCTGGAGCGGGTCTTCGACGGCCTGGTCGCGCAGGGCGTGGCCCTGTGGATGGGCGTGCAGACCTTCATCAACATCGGCGTCTGCCTGGGCCTGCTGCCCACCAAGGGGCTGACCCTGCCGCTGGTGAGCTACGGCGGCTCGGGCATCGTCATGAACCTGGTGGCCATCGCGCTGCTGCTGCGGGTGGATTACGAGACCCGCTGCATGATGCGGGGGAAACGGCGATGAGCGCGCGCACGATCCTCATCATGGCGGGCGGCACGGGCGGGCACATCATGCCGGGACTGGCCGTGGCCGAAGTCCTGCGCGCCGCCGGCTGGCGGGTGCTGTGGCTGGGCGATCCGGACCGCATGGAAGGCCGCCTGGTGCCGGCGCGCGGCATCGAGCTGCTGCCGCTGCGCTTCGGCGGCGTGCGCGGCAAGGGCGCCGCGGCCCTGCTGAAGCTGCCCTTCACCCTGGGCGCGGCCTGCCTGCGGGCGCGCCGGCTGCTGCGCGCGCACCGCCCCGACGTCGTGCTCGGCATGGGCGGCTACGTGGCCTTCCCGGGCGGCCTGATGGCGCGCCTGGCGGGCATCCCCCTGGTCGTGCACGAGCAGAACGCCGTGGCGGGCACCGCCAACCGCGTCCTGGCCCGCTTCGCCAGCCGCGTGCTGTGCGGCTTTCCGGGGGCGCTGCCCGATGCCCTGATGGTGGGCAATCCGGTGCGCGCCGCGCTGGAATCGGTCGCCCCCGCGGGCGAGCGCTACGCCGGCCGCGAGGGGCCGCTGCGCCTGCTGGTGGTGGGCGGCAGCCTGGGGGCGGCGCGCCTGAACGAACTGGTGCCCGAGGCGCTGGCGCTGCTGCCGGCGCCGTCGCGGCCGCGCGTGCGCCACCAGGCGGGCGAGCGCCACGCCGAGGGCGTGCGCCGCACTTACGAACGCCTGGGCGTCGAAGGCGAGGTCATGGCCTTCATCGACGACATGGCCGAGGCCCTGGGCTGGGCCGACCTGGTCGTCTGCCGGGCCGGCGCCATGACCGTGGCCGAGGTCGCGGCCGTGGGCGTGGCGGCCCTGTTCATCCCGCTGCCGCACGCCATCGACGACCACCAGACGGCCAACGCCCGCTACCTGTCGGAATGCGGCGGCGGCTGGATGATGCGCCAGGCCGAGCTGGACGCGGCCGGGCTGTCGGCCTGGCTGGCGGCGCGCCAGCGGCCGGAACTGGCCGCCGTGGCCGCCCACGCCCGCGAACACGCAAGTCTGAACGCCGCGCAGCTGATTGCCGATGCCTGCGTCCACAGCCTGGAGGAATCGGCATGAAGCATCGCATCCGCAACATCCACTTCGTCGGCATCGGCGGCTCGGGCATGAGCGGCATCGCCGAGGTCCTGCTGAACCTGGGCTATTCCATCAGCGGCTCCGACGTCCAGGAAACCGCCGTGACGCGGCGGCTGGCGTCGCTGGGCGCGCGCATCCTGATCGGCCATGCCGCCGAGCACGTCCGGGGCGCCGGCGCCCTGGTCACGTCCACCGCCATCCATGCGGACAATCCGGAAGTCCTGGCGGCCCGCGCCGCGCACATCCCGGTGGTGCCCCGCGCCCTGATGCTGGCCGAGCTGATGCGCCTGAAGCGCGGCATCGCCATCGCCGGCACGCACGGCAAGACCACCACCACCAGCCTCGTGGCCAGCGTGCTGGCGGCCGGCGGGCTGGACCCCACCTTCGTCATCGGCGGGCGGCTGAACGCGGCCGACGCCAACGCGCGGCTGGGCCAGGGCGACTACATCGTCGTCGAGGCCGACGAGTCCGACGCCTCGTTCCTGAACCTGCTGCCGGTGATGGCGATCATCACCAACATCGATCTCGACCACATGGACACCTACGGGCACGACGTGGCGCGCCTGAAGAGCGCCTTCGTCGAGTTCACCCAGCGCCTGCCCTTCTACGGCAGCGCGGTGCTGTGCGTGGACGACGCCAACGTGCGCGAGATCATCCCCTTCGTGTCGCGGCCGGTGACGACCTACGGCATCGACATGCCGGCCCAGGTGCGCGCGCGCGACCTGCGCGCCGACGGCACCGTCATGTGCTTCGAGGTCGAGCGCGACAGCGGCCAGGACCGGCTCCCGCCGCTGTCCGTGCGGCTGAACCTGCCGGGCCGGCACAACGTGCTCAACGCCCTGGCCACCATCGCCGTCGCCACCGAGCTGGGCGTGCCCGACGCGGCCATCGCCGAGGCGCTGGCCCAGTTCCGCGGCGTGGGGCGCCGCTTCACCCAGGTCGGCCGCTTCCCCGTGGCGGAGAAGAACGGCGGCGGCACGTACGCCGTGGTCGACGACTACGGCCATCATCCGGTCGAGATGGCGGCGACCCTGGCGGCCGCGCGCGGCGCCTGGCCGGACCGCCGCATCGTGCTCGCCTTCCAGCCGCACCGCTACACGCGCACGCGCGACTGCTTCGAGGACTTCGTGCGCGTGCTCGGTTCGGCCGACGCGGTGCTGCTGACCGAGGTCTATCCGGCCGGCGAGACGCCCCTGGTGGCCGCCGACGGCCGCGCCCTGGCGCGCGCCCTGCGGGTGGCCGGCAAGGTCGAGCCGGTGTTCGTCGAGGACGTGGCCGACATGGCGGCCGCGATCGGGGATTTCGCCCGCGACGGGGACGTCGTCATCATCATGGGGGCGGGCTCCATCAGCCGCGTCCCCGCGCAACTGGGGAGCCCGCTATGAGCCAGGCATTCGGCCGCGTGGGCGTGCTGTACGGCGGCAGTTCGGCCGAGCGGGAAGTCTCGCTGATGTCGGGCGCCGGCGTCTGCGCCGCGCTGCGCGAGGAAGGCGTCGACGCCCATCTGTTCGACACCGGCGAGCGCAGCCTGGCGGAGCTGGCGGCGGCGGGCTTCGATCGCGTCTTCATCGCCCTGCACGGCCGCTATGGCGAGGACGGCACGCTGCAGGGCGCGCTGGAGCTGCTGCGCATCCCCTATACCGGCAGCGGCCCGCTGGCCTCCTGCCTGGCGATGGACAAGATCGCCACCAAGCGGCTGTGGCTGCAGCACGGGCTGCCCACGCCGCGCTTCGCCGAGCTCGCCTGCGACGCCGATCCCTCCGGGCTGGCCGATACCCTGGGCCTGCCGCTGATCGTCAAGCCGCCGCACGAGGGCTCGACGCTGGGCCTGACCCGCGTCGAGACGGCGGAGCAGCTGCGCGAGGCGCAGGCGCTGGCCTGCCGCTTCGACGACCTGGCGCTGGCCGAGCAGTTCATCCGCGGACGCGAGCTGACCGTGCCGGTCCTGGGCTCGGGGGCGGACGCGCGGGCGCTGCCGATCATCGAAATCATCGCGCCCCAGGGCAATTACGACTACGAGCACAAGTACGTGTCCAACGACACCCGCTACGAATGCCCGGCCCGCCTGCCCGACGCGCTGACGCGGCACATCCAGGACCTGGCCGTGCGCGCCTACCGGGCGCTGGGCTGCGAAGGCTGGGGCCGGGCCGACGTGATGCTCGACGGGCAGGACCGGCCCTGGCTGCTCGAAATGAACACCTCGCCGGGCATGACGAGCCATTCGCTCGTGCCCATGGGCGCGCGCGCCGCCGGCATGAGCTACGGCTGCCTGTGCGTGGAAATCCTGTCCACGGCGCGCTGCAAGCTGCGCCCGGCGGGCTGAGGGGAGGTCCGGACGTGTTCGCCGAAGCCCGACTGACCAACCTGATCGCCAACCTGCTGGCCCTGCTGGCGGTGTTGGCGATCGTGGCCGGCGTCGTGCTCTGGACCATCCGCAGGCCCTATTTTTCGATTTCCCGGATCGAGCTGGCCCCGGTGGCCGGCGCGTCCCTGCAGTACGTGACGCCGCTGAACCTGCAGACCGCCCTGGCGGGCCAGGTGCGCGGCAACTTCTTCCTGATGGACCTGGACGCGGCCCGGCGCCGCATCGAAGCCGCGCCCTGGGTGCGCCACGCCGTCGTCCGGCGGGTGTGGCCGGCCACCCTGCAGGTGCGCATCGAGGAGCAGCAGCCGCTGGCCTTCTGGAACGAGAACCAGATGATCAACACCTGGGGCGAGGCCTTCACGGCCAACCAGGGCGAGCTGCCCGACGAGCTGGACCTGCCCCAGTTGAACGGCCCGGTGAATTCCGAGCGGCTGGTGGTGCAGCGCTACGCCGAGATCGCCCGCTGGTTCGCCCCGCTGGGCCTGAGCGTGCGCGAGGCCACGCTGACCCCGCGCTACGCCTGGGAAGTCACGCTGTCCGACGACGTGCGCCTGACGCTGGGCCGGGATCCGGCCGCCGACGTCGCCGATCCCCACGGCCGCTCCGGCGCCCTGCCGTTCGCCGCCCGCATCGAACGCTTCGTCCAGGCCTGGCCGGAACTGACCCGGCGCCTGGGCGGCCGCATGATCGCCAGCGCCGATCTGCGCTATCCGAATGGATTCGCCATCACGCTGGCCCCCGAAACCTCCGCATCCTCCCGATCGACCCGACCATGACCCGTGACATCAAAGATCTGATCGTTGCACTCGACATCGGCACCAGCAAGGTGGCCGCCGTCGTTGCCGAAATCCTGCCCGACGGCGGGTTCGAGGTGCTGGGCCTGGGACAGCACGAGTCCGAGGGCATGCGCAAGGGCGTGGTGGTCAACATCGAGTCCACCGTGAATTCCATCCAGCGCGCGCTGGAAGAGGCCGAGCTGATGGCCGACTGCAAGATCCGCGAGGTCTACACCGGCATCGCGGGCAGCCACATCACCAGCTTCAACTCCAGCGGCATGGTCGCGGTCAAGGACAAGGAAGTCACCGCCACCGACGTGGCGCGCGTGATCGAGACGGCCAAGGCCGTCAACATCCCGACCGACCAGCAGGTGCTGCACGTGCTGACGCAGGAGTTCATCGTCGATGCGCAGGAGGACATCCGCGAGCCGATCGGCATGAGCGGCATGCGCCTGGAAGTGCGCGTGCACATCGTCACGGGCGCGGTCAGCGCGGCCCAGAACATCGTCAAGTGCGTGCGCCGCTGCGGCCTGGAGGTCCAGGACCTGATCCTGCAGCCGCTCGCCTCCAGCCTGGCCTGCCTGACGGCCGACGAAAAGGAGCTGGGCGTGGTGCTGGTGGACATCGGCGGGGGCACCACCGACATCGCCATCTACACCGGCGGCGCGATCCGCCACACCTCGGTGATCCCCATCGCGGGCGACCAGGTCACCAGCGACATCGCGGCCATGCTGCGCACGCCGACGCCGGATGCCGAGGAGATCAAGCTGCGCCACGGCGTGGCCAAGCAGGCGCTGGTGGACGCCGAGGAAATGATCGAGGTGCCGGGCCTGGGGGACCGCCCCAACCGCAGCGTCAAGCGCCAGGCCCTGGGCGCGGTGATCGAGCCGCGCATGGAAGAACTGTTCGGCTTCGTGCAGCAGGTGGTGCGCGAATCCGGTTACGAGGAATTGCTGTCGTCCGGGGTCGTGCTGACCGGGGGGACGGCGCTCATGCCGGGCATGGTGGAGCTGGCCGAGGACGTGTTCCTCAAGCCGGTGCGCGTCGCCGTGCCCATGTACGAGGGAAGTCTGGCCGACGTGATGCGTAATCCGCGCTTCTCGACGGTGATGGGCTTGCTGACCGAGGCGCGCATGCAGCGCGCCCGCGGCCGCAAGGTGGCGCAGCAGAAGGGAACGGTCAAATCCATTCTGGCGCGCATGAAGGAGTGGTTCATGAATTGAGGCGGCGCCAAGGCCGCACCGGACATGGGCTTTTCAGGGGAAGTTGTTCGTTTTTCCGTATGTGAGGGAGTCAACCATGATGAATTTTGAAATGCTGGATACCAGCAGGAACGGCACCGTGATCAAGGTCGTGGGTGTCGGCGGGGCGGGCGGCAACGCCGTGGCCCACATGATCCGTTCGGGCGTGCAGGGGGTGGAATTCGTCTGCGCGAATACCGATGCCCAGGCGCTGGTCACCAGCGAGGCGCCGGTCCAGATCCGCCTGGGCCGCACCGGCCTGGGCGCCGGCGCCAAGCCCGAGCAGGGCCGCGCCGCCGCCGAGACCGCGCGCGAGGAGATCCGCGCGGCGCTGAACGGCGCCCACATGGTGTTCATCACCGCCGGCATGGGCGGCGGCACCGGGACCGGAGCCGGCCCCGTGGTGGCCGAGGTCGCCAAGGAACTGGGCATCCTGACGGTGGGCGTGGTCACCAAGCCCTTCGTCTTCGAGGGCAGCAAGCGCATGCGCATGGCCGAGGAAGGCATCCGCGAACTGTCGCGCCACGTCCATTCGCTGGTGGTGGTGCTCAACGAGAACCTGTACGAACTGATGGACGAGGACGCCACGCAGGAGGACTGCTTCCGCGCGGCCGACGACGTGCTGCACAACGCCTGCGCCGGGATCGCCGAGATCATCAACGTCGAGGGCAACGTCAACGTCGACTTCGAGGACGTCAAGACCATCATGGGCGAACAGGGCCAGGCCATGATGGGCACGGCCGTGGCTTCCGGCCCCGACCGGGCCCGCATCGCGGCCGAGCAGGCGATCGCCTGCCCGCTGCTGGAAGGCGTGGACCTGCACGGCGCGCGCGGCGTCCTGGTGAACATCACCGCCAGCCGTTCGCTCAAGATGCGCGAGACCCGCGAGATCATGGACACCATCGGCAGCTACGCCTCGGCCGACGCCACGGTGATCTTCGGCACGGCCTACGACGAGTCCATGGGCGAGGACCTGCGCGTCACGGTGGTCGCCACCGGCCTGGGCTCGGCCGCGGCCCGCCCGCAGCTGGTGTCCAACAACGTCGAGGCCCAGCGCACCGGCACGGACAACATGCCGGTGAACGTCAGCCACGACTTTTCCGGTACGGACGTGCCCTCGGTGATCCGCAATCCGCGCAGCCACGCCTCGGCCCAGGTCCGGGCCCTGGAGACGGCCGGCATGGATCACTTCGACATTCCGGCTTTCCTGCGCAAGCAGGCCGACTGACCCGGCCCGCTGCGGCGCATCACCTCACATCGCGGCTGTCGTACAGCAGTTCGCGGCGCCTGGCGCGTCTTCCCCTGCCCCTGGGGGAGGGCGCGCCTTCGCTTTGCTTTTTTCCGCCGGGTTCCGCGTTTCGCCTCTGTTGCGTTCGGCTCTGTTGCATTCGGATATCGTGGAAAACCCGGATATTGATTACAATTGCCCGATCGGCCGATGCGGGCGCGCCTCGCATGGCCATTTTCCGTAGATGAAGACTCCCATGCTCCTGCAGCGCACCATCAAGCAAGCCGTCTCCACCACCGGGGTGGGCCTGCATTCCGGCCGTCGCGTGGAAATCACCCTGCGTCCGGCCGAGCCCAATACCGGCATCGTGTTCCATCGCGTGGACCTGCCCGAGATCGTGGACCTGCCCGCGCGCGCCGACGCGGTGGGCGACACCCGCATGGCTTCGGTCCTGCAGCAGGGTTCCGTGCGCGTGTCCACCGTCGAGCACCTGATGTCGGCCCTGGCCGGCCTGGGCGTGGACAATCTGCACGTCGATCTCGACGCCGAGGAAGTCCCCATCATGGACGGCAGCGCGGGCACGTTCGTCTATCTGCTGCGCAGCGCCGGCCTGCTGGAGCAGGCCGCGCCCAAGCGCTTCCTGCGGGTGCTGAAACCCGTCGAGGTCCGCGAGGGCGAAGGCCCGGCCGCCAAATGGGCGCGGCTGGAGCCCTACGACGGCTTCGCCCTGTCCTTTTCCATCGATTTCCGGCATCCCGCCATCGACTCCACGGCCAACACGGCCGAAATCGACTTCGCCCGGGATTCCTACGTCAAGACCATCGCCCGCGCGCGCACCTTCGGCTTCGCCAGCGAGGTCGAGGCCCTGCGCTCCATGGGCCTGGCGCGCGGCGGCAGCCTGGACAACGCCATCGTCATGGACGAATACCGCGTCCTGAACGCCGACGGGCTGCGCTACGACGACGAATTCGTCAAGCACAAGATCCTCGACGCCATCGGCGACCTGTACCTGGCCGGCAAGCCCCTGGTGGCGCGCTACGTCGCCTGCAAGTCCGGCCATGGCCTGAACAACCAGCTGGTGCGCGCGCTGCTGGCGCGCCAGGATTGCTGGGAACTGGTCAGCTACGAATCGCGCGACACCGCGCCGGCCGCCTTCACCCGCGACTGGCAGCTCGCCTGATCTCGGTCGGTCCGCTCCGTGGCTCGTCCACGTCGCGGCTTGCAAGCCGCTCCGATTCGTCAGGCACGGGGCGGTCCGCGGGGACTGCCCTGTGTCCGGACCCATCCTCACGAACGATGATGGCGCAGCAGCCGGCCGATGGCGTCGGCCAGCGGGCCCGGCGCTACCCGGCGCCCCAGGTCCTCGAAGGATCGCAGGGCGCCTTCCCCCAGGGGCTCGGCTTCCCGGTGGGGCTTTTCCGTCCAGGTGCGGCCCATGGCGGCGTCGATCCGGACGACAATCCGTTCCACGGGCCAGCCGGCGTCCCGCAGGCGGGCGGCGGCGGCCTCGGTCGACTGGCGCAGCCGGGCGGCATGCGCGGGTCCGGGAACCATCACGGTGATTTGCGGTCCATCGATGCGGGCCACCCGGATCCGGCGCGCCAGGGCGGCCGGCAGCGTGCCGGCCAGCACGGCCTGGATGGCCAGCAGCTCGCGCGCCGTGCGCATCAGCTGCGCGCCCTGGGGGTGGCGGTCCAGCCATTCCAGGGCCGGAGTGCCGGAGGATCGCTGCCGCCGCGGCGGCGTCGCCATGGACATGAGGAATTTCGAGTGACGAGAGTGACGAGATCGAAACACAGCGCTCGTGCAGCGCTCTGGCTGCATTCTAACGCGCGCCTCCTGCGCAGTCTGGGCGGAGTCTGCGCCCTGGCGCTGGCCGCCTGGGGCGGGGCCCAGTGGCAGGCCTGGCGCACGCCCGCCATGGATCCCGGCCAGCGCGAGGCGATCGACTTGCGCCTGCGCCAGGATTCGGCGGCGCTGCAGGGCAGCATCGCCGGCCTGGCGGGCAAGCTGGGCGAGCTGCAGGGCCGCGTGCTGGCCATGGAGTCCGTGCGCGCCCGCGTGGCCCAGGCGGCCGGCCTGAGCTACACGGCGCCGGAACTCGACCCGGGTGTGGGCGCCGTCCGGGAGGCCTCCGCTTCCGGCGGCGCCCCGGCCCCGGCCCCTGTCTCTGCGTCTGTCGGCGGCGGTGTCGGCGCCTCCGTCCGTGCCGATGTCGGTGCCGCTGCCTCCGCCGGCGTCGCCCCCGCCGGCCGGCTGGCCGGCCTGGCGCAGGACGAGGGCGGCGACGCCCCGGTGATGGATGACATTCCCGGCCAGTCGCTGCCGGCCACCGGCGTCGGCGCCGCGGAACTGCTGGGCCGGCACATCGACGCGCTGGGCCGGCGCCTGGAGACCCAGGAGGACGCCTACGCCCTGGTGGACGCGGCCCTGTCGCGCCAGGCGGGCTTCCAGGCCAGCCTGCCCACGCTCTCGCCGGTCGATTATCCGGCGCTCAGCTCGTCCTTCGGCTGGCGCCGCAATCCGGTCAGCGGCCGCCACACCATGCACGAGGGCCTGGATTTCGTCGCCCCGCGCGGCGCGCCGATCCGGGCGGCGTCCGGCGGGCTGGTGACGCGGGCGGGCACCTGGCACGGCTACGGCCGGATGGTGGAGATCGACCACGGCAACGGCCTGCGCACCCGCTACGCCCATGCCTCCAGCGTGCTGGTGAAGGCGGGCGACATCGTCCGCCAGGGCCAGCTGATCGCGCGGGTGGGCAGCACCGGCCGGTCCACCGGCTCGCACCTGCACTTCGAGGTGCGGATGGCGGACTACCCCCTGGACCCGACCCTGTTCATCCAGGACGATGCCCGTACGCGCCTGGCGCTGGCTGCGGATCGGGTGGCGCAGGCCGAGCCCGCCGCGGCGTCCGCCGCCGATGCGGGGGCTTCCGCCCTGCGTTAAACTGCAGCGTTTACCTGCGGTCACCATTCGGCGGCCGCGCCTCACAATCTTCCGGCGTCCGATCCCCCTTCGGGCCCGCAGCGACGACACGATATGGTTTCTCTGCTCAAAAAGATCATCGGCAGCCGCAACGACCGGCTGTTGAAGCAGTACCGCAAGCAGGTCGCGCAGATCAATGCGCTCGAACCTTCCATGCAGGCCCTGTCCGACGACGCGCTGAAGGCCAAGACCGGCGAATTCCGCCAGCGGATCGCGGAAGGCAAGTCCCTCAATTCCCTGTTGCCCGAAGCCTTCGCCGTGGTGCGCGAGGCCAGCCGGCGCGTGTTCGGCATGCGCCACTTCGACGTCCAGATGCTGGGCGCCATCGCCCTGCACAACGGCAAGATCGCCGAAATGCGCACCGGCGAAGGCAAGACCCTGATGGCGACGCTGGCGGTCTACCTGAACGCCCTGAACGGCCGCGGGGTCCACGTGGTGACGGTCAACGACTACCTCGCCCGCCGGGACGCCGAATGGATGGGCCGGCTCTACGGCTTCCTGGGCATGACGGTTGGCGTGGTGGTGCCGCAGCAGGACAACGAGGAAAAGCGCGCCGCCTACCGCGCCGACATCACCTACGGCACGAACAACGAATACGGCTTCGACTACCTGCGCGACAACATGGAATTCCGCCCGGAAGACCGTCGCCAGCGCAGCCTGGCCTACGCCATCGTCGACGAGGTGGATTCGATCCTGATCGACGAGGCGCGCACGCCGCTGATCATCTCCGGCCAGGCCGAGGACAACACCGAGCTCTACATCCGCATGAACGCGGTGCCGCCCCTGCTGACGCGCATGACGGAAGAGCCCAAGCCCCACGAGCCCGAGCCCGAGGGCGACTTCTGGGTCGACGAAAAGGCCCAGCAGGTGCACCTGTCGGAAGCCGGCCAGATCAAGGCCGAGCAGATCATGGCGCGCCAGGGCATTCTGCCCGAGGGCGAGTCCCTGTACGACCCGCGCCACATCTCGCTGATGCACCATCTGCTGGTGGCCCTGCGCGCACACAACCTGTTCCACCGCGATCAGCAGTACGTGGTCCAGGACGGCGAGGTCGTCATCGTCGATGAATTCACCGGCCGCCTGATGGCGGGCCGGCGCTGGTCCGACGGCCTGCACCAGGCGGTCGAGGCCAAGGAAGGCGTGCGCATCCAGAACGAGAACCAGACGCTGGCCTCGATCACGTTCCAGAATTATTTCCGCATGTACGACAAGCTGGCGGGCATGACGGGGACGGCCGACACCGAGGCCTACGAATTCCAGGAAATCTACGGCCTGGAGACGGTCATCATCCCGACCAACCGGCCGATGGCGCGCCAGGACCAGAACGACCAGGTCTTCAAGACCGACGCGGAAAAGTACCGCGCGATCCTGGCCGACATCGTCGATTGCCACAAGCGCGGCCAGCCGGTGCTGGTGGGCACCACCAGCATCGAGAATTCCGAGCTGCTGTCCAACGCGCTGAAAAAGGAAGGCCTGCCGCACGAGGTGCTGAACGCCAAGCAGCACGCGCGCGAGGCCGAGATCGTGGCCGAGGCCGGCAAGCCGGGCCACATCACCATCGCCACCAACATGGCCGGCCGGGGCACGGACATCGTGCTGGGCGGCAGCGTGGACAAGCAGATCGACCTGGTGCGCGCCGATCCGGACCTGTCCCCGGAAGAAAAAGAGGCTCGCATCGCGGCCATCCGCGCCGAATGGGCGCCGGCCAACGAGGCCGTGAAGAAGGCCGGCGGCCTGCGCATCATCGGCACCGAGCGCCACGAGTCGCGGCGCATCGACAACCAGCTGCGCGGCCGCGCCGGCCGCCAGGGCGATCCGGGCTCCTCGCGCTTCTACCTGTCGCTGGACGATTCGCTGATGCGGATCTTCGCCGGGGACCGCGTGCGCGCCATCATGGAGCGCCTGCGCCTGCCCGAAGGCGAGCCGATCGAGGCGCGCATGGTGTCGCGCTCGATCGAGTCGGCGCAGCGCAAGGTCGAGGGCCGCAACTTCGACATCCGCAAGCAGCTGCTGGAATACGACGACGTGGCCAACGACCAGCGCAAGGTGCTCTACGCCCAGCGCAACGAGGTCCTGGAAGCGGAATCGGTGGCCGACACGATCGCCAACCTGCGCGACGCGGAGATCACGGCGGTGTTCCGCCGCTACGTGCCGGAAGAGACGATGGAAGAGCAGTGGGACGTCCCGGGCCTGCAGTCGTGCCTGGAGTCCGACTGGTCGATCGCGCTGCCGCTCACGGAGATGCTGGAAAAGGAACCCAACCTGACGGACGACGATCTGCTGGAGCGGGTGCTGGCCGAGGCCCGGCGGCTGTACGACGAGAAGGTCGCGCTGGTCGGCGAGGCCGGCTGGCGGCCGTTCGAGCGCTCGGTGCTGCTGCAGTCGCTGGACACGAACTGGCGCGCCCACCTGGCGTCGCTGGACCACCTGCGCCAGGGCATCCATCTGCGCGGCTATGCGCAGGTGGACCCGAAACAGGCCTACAAGCGCGAGGCGTTCACGCTGTTCTCGGACATGCTGGACCGCGTCCGCAACGAGACGATCCGCGTGCTGATGACGGTGCGCATCCAGTCGCGCGAGCAGGTCGCGGTCGAAGAGCCCGCCTCGCCGGCGCTGGAAAACGTGCGCTACCACCACGCCGACTACGACGCGGCGCTGCGCGGCGAGGATCTGGGCCTGGACGAGACGCCGGCCGGGGCCACCGGCCAGAAGGCGGCGACGCCGGCCGGCGCGGTCCCGCGCGTGGGGCGCAACGATCCCTGCCCGTGCGGCAGCGGGAAGAAGTACAAGCACTGCCACGGGCAGCTGAAGTAAGTCTTTCTGTTGATGATGAAAAAGGCCGGGCGTGTCCCGGCTTTTTTCATTGCTGCGGTGGGGGGCGGGGTCTCTGGCCGCGTTTCGGTCTGGGGTGTCGGCCGCCGGTGTTCTTTTGTGAGGCTTCGGCGTCGTCCTGTGGCCGCCCCGGACGCAGGTCGTCCGGTTCCGGCTGTGCCGGAACTGCCCGGCCGCCAGCCAGCCATCGGGGCGTTCGCCAAACTCGCGGGGTGGTCAGTCCCCCGGACTGACCACAAGCGTCCCGCTCGAACAGTGGCTCACTTGCCTCCCCGCTGGCTGGCTTCTGGCCGGCGGACTCCAACAGCGCCCGGTGCGGCCACAGGACGTCGCCTGACGAAGGGGAAGGCGCAGTGATGGGATACCCTGGCCTAGATCGAGTGGTTTGTCAGCAGGGCACTGGACAAGAAGCAGGACAGGCGGTTTCCGGACAAACACGGGTTTGCATCATTCGAGCGCAAAGCGCTGAACCTCTGACCCTTCATCAGCAGCACTACATGGCCTATCATCAGAAAGAGGTGTTTCAGGAATAATGAACGCTGAGGTTGGCAGGATTCCGTGTCTATGAGAACGGATATTTGGTTTGCACAAAGGCCGGTTGATGTCAGTTGCAGAGTTCATGAGATGGCCGCCGAGCTTGCAGACATCAAGGCCCGGATCAAGGCATTGCTGCAGCTCCCCTGATTTCGCCGGGCCGCACGGCCCCCTTCCGGGTGAGCTGCGCGGCCGGAAGGGGGCCGTGCGGTCGAGGTGCCGCACAAGAACCCACCGGAAACTACAGCAAAAACAGCGTCGCCAGCCCCAGGAACAGGAAGAAGCCCAGCGAATCCGTGGCGAAGGTCAGCAGCACCGACGAGCCCACGGCGGGGTCCTTGCCGAAGCGGTCGCGCAGCAGCGGGATCAGCACCCCCAGCGCCGCGCCGATCAGCATGTTGCCGACCATGGCCGCCATCATCACGCCGGCCACCGCGTAGGAACCCGAGATCATCCAGGCGAAGGTCGCCGCCACCAGGCTGCCGCAGGCGCCGACCAGGAAGGTCACCTGCAGCTCGCGCTTGACCAGCTGGGTGATGTTGGCGCCGGTGACGCGGCCCGTGGCCATGGCGCGGATGATCATGGTCATGGTCTGGTTGCCGGAATTGCCGCCGATCCCGGCCACGATGGACATCAGGAAGGCCAGGATCACGATGTGGCTGACCGTGTCCTCGAAGCGGGAGGCCACGAAGGACGCGATCGAGGCCGTGCACAGGTTCACCAGCAGCCAGGGCGCGCGGTTGCGCAGGGCGGCCAGGACGGGCGCGAAGATGTCCTCTTCCTGCAGGCCGGCGCGCGACAGCTCCTGCTCGTGGGAGTCTTCCTGCAGCACGTCCACCACCTCGTCGATGGTGACGCGGCCGATCAGGCGGCCCTGCTCGTCCACCACCGGGGCCGACACCAGGTCGTAGCGCTCGAAGGCATTGGCGGCGTCGATGTCGGGGTCCATCGGGTTCAGGCTGAGGACGTCGGGCTCCATCACCGCGCTGACCAGGGTGTCGGGTTCGCTCAGCAGCAGGCGCGACAGCGAGAGGGTGCCGCGCAGCTGGTCGGCGCGGTCCACCACGAAGATCTGGTCGGTGTGGTCGGGCAGTTCGTGCAGCCGGCGCAGGTAGCGCAGCACGACTTCCAGGGTCACGTCCTCGCGCACCCGCACCATGTCGAAGTCCATGATGGCGCCGACGGTGTCCTCCGGGTAGCCCATGGCGGCGATCAGCTGCGCGCGCTCGGCATCGGTCAGGCCTTTCTGGACCTCGGCGATGACGTCGGGCGGCAGGTCGGGGGCGAGATCGGCGATCTCGTCGGCGTCCATGGCGCCCGTGGCCGCGATCAGGTCCTCGTGGTCCATGGACTCGATCAGCGATTCGCGGACCCAGTCCTCGACTTCCAGGAGCACGTCGGCGTCGTGTTCCTGGCTGACCAGCTGCCAGACCGCCTGGCGCTGCTGCACCGGCAGGGATTCCAGGATGAAGGCGATGTCGGCCGGATGCAGCGCATTGACGATCTGGCGGATCTCGTCCTCGTGCTGGCGCTGCAGCATGCCTTCGAGCAGGTTCGAGCCGTCCTCGTCCTCGTCTTCGTGCTGGCGCTGGGCGAGCGCGTCCACGACCTCCTGGCGCTTCAGGATGGCCTGCAGTTCCTGCAGCGCCAGCTGGGCGTCTTCCGGGTCCAGGCGGCGCGGAATGACGACCGGGATGGCGGTCTCGTCGGCAACGGGCTGATCGGCCATCGATGCGCGCTCCTCAGATCGGGGGCAGGGGCCGGCTGTGGCGTTCCTCGTCGGTGGCGACGTAGGTCAGGGTGGCTTCGGTGACCTTGACGACTTCGGCCTCCAGGCGCTGGCGCTCGGCGTAGACTTCGACCGAGACCGTGATGGAGGTCCGGCCGGTGCGGATGATTTCCGCGTAGAAGCTGAGCAGGTCGCCCACGAAGACGGGCTGCTTGAAGGTGAAGGCGTTGACGGCCACGGTGGCGACCCGCCCGCCCGCGCGCCGCGTGGCGGGGATCGAGCCGGCGATGTCCACCTGGGACATGATCCAGCCCCCGAACACGTCGCCATGGATGTTGGCGTCGGCCGGCTGGGGCATGACGCGCAGGGTGACCGGGCGATCGGAGGAGGGCAGGGCAGTGGTCATGGCGGCCTCGGGATGGATGCCGGGCGCCGCGTCCGGATCGGAGGGCGCGCGTGTCGGCAAAGCGCGTATTTTAACTGTTTGTCCGGGTCGGTTTCCTGACGGCCGCGGGCCGGGGCCGCGCGCTCAGCCGGCCAGGAACCGGTGCGCCAGCAGCACCCAGTAGGCGGCGCCCAGCGGGATGATGGCGTCGTTGAAATCGTAGCTGCCGTTGTGCAGGGTGCAGGGCCCCAGGCCGTGGCCCGGCGTGCGGTGGTCGCCCATGCCGTTGCCGATCCAGACGTAGCATCCGGGGCGGGCCTGCAGCATGAAGGCGAAGTCCTCCGCCCCCATCGAGGGCCGCACCTGGGGATCGACCTGGTCGGCGCCGACCAGGTCGGCCAGCACCTGGGCGCAGAGGGCGGCCTGTTCGGGGTGGTTGACGGTGGCCGGGTATTCGCGCTGGAAGCGGAAGTCCGCCTCGCAGCGCAGCGCCTGGGCGAGCGGCCCGGTCAGCTCGCGCATGCGGGTTTCGATCAGGTCCAGCGCGCCGTGCGTCAGCGTGCGCACCGTGCCGCGCATCACGGCCTGGTCGGGGATGACGTTGTCGGCCGAGCCGGCGTGGATCTGGGTCACGCTGATGACGCCCGATTCCAGCGGGTCCAGGTCGCGGGTCAGGATGGTCTGGAAGGCCAGGGTGAGCTGGGCGGCCGCGACCACCGGGTCCACGCCCAGATGGGGCATGGCGCCGTGGGCGCCGCGGCCGCGCAGCGTGATCTCGAAGGTGCTGCTGGAGGCCATGATGGGGCCGTCGGTCAGGCCGAACGAGCCGGCGGGCAGGCCGGGCCAGTTGTGCATGCCGAACACCGCGTCCATGGGGAATTGATCGAACAGGCCGTCCTCGATCATGCGGCGCGCGCCGCCCCCGCCTTCCTCGGCGGGCTGGAAGATCACGTGCACCGTGCCGTCGAAGTCGCGCTGCCCGGCCAGGTAGCGGGCGGCGGCCAGCAGCATGGTGGTGTGGCCGTCGTGGCCGCAGGCGTGCATCGTCCCCGGGTTGCGGCTGGCATGCGGAAAGGTGTTGGCCTCGGGCATGGGCAGGGCGTCCATGTCGGCCCGCAGGCCAATGGAGCGGCCCGGCCCGCGCCCGGCGATGCGGCCGACCACGCCGGTCTCGCCCAGGCCGCGATGGACCTCGATGCCCCAGGATTCCAGCAGGCGCGCCACCGTGTCGGCCGTGCGTACTTCCTGGAAGGCGAGTTCGGGCCAGGCGTGGATGGCGCGGCGGATGTCGGTCAGGTCGGGCAGCCAGCCGCCCAGCGTGTCGAGGATCTCTTTCATGATGCCCCCTTTGTCATGGCGCCCCTTTGGGCGCGGCGCGGTCCCCCGCGCTCATGGCGCCCCCTTTGCGCGCCGATTGATCAGGCCATCCAGCGCGGCGGCGATGTGCGGGTTGGCGGCGTAGACGTAGCCGCTCTCGGGCCAGGGCTCCTGGTGGCGGATGTCCTCGCAGACGCCGCCCGCCGCGCGCACCAGCGCCGTGCCGGCGGCCACGTCCCAGGGCGCCAGGCCCATTTCCCAGTAGCCATCGTAGCGCCCGCAGGCCGTCCAGGCCAGGTCCAGGGCCGCCGAGCCCTGGCGGCGGATGCCCCGCGTGGCGTGCATCGCGTCGCGCAGCGTCGGCATGTAGAGGGATTCAAAGGAGAAGTCGCGGAAGGGGAAGCCCGTGGCCAGCACCGACTGGTCCAGCGTCGGCGTGGGGGAGCACTGGATGCGGCGGCCGTTGAGCCAGGCGCCCAGGCCGTGCAGCGCGGAGAACAGTTCTTCCCGGTTCGGGTCGTAGACCACGCCGATCAGCGGCGTGTCCTGGGGCAGCGGGGTGCGGCCGTCCAGGCGGCAGCCGGCGTGGCCGATCAGGCCGATGGAGACGGCGTAATGGGGAATGCCGCTGATGAAGTTGGTGGTGCCGTCCAGCGGGTCGATGCACCAGGTGGCCTGTGCGCCCGGCTCGCCGCCGGATTCCTCGGCGACGATGCCGATGCCGGGGGTGCGGGCGCGCAGGATGTCGATGATGGCCCGTTCGGCTTCGCGGTCGGCCTGGGACACCAGGTCGTTGCGCATCTTGTGGTCGACCACGAGATCCGCGCGGTGCAGGGCGTGGGTTTGTAGAATGGCGGCTGCGGCATGCGCCGCCGTGACGGCGGCATCCAGGCAGTCTGCCGACAGGAAGTGCGAACTGGACATGAAGCGCTGATTCCCGTGATGCGTCCGCAGGCCGCCAGCCGGCCCGCGTGGCGTGTTCATCCCATTGTACGTGACCACCGGACGAGTGTCCCCGCATGTCGGACAAGCATGAAATTTTGAAGCCTGCCTCATGGCGGGAGGACGAGCAGGGCGTGCCGCGCAGCCTGGAATACGGCGACGTCTACCACGGCGCCGCCGGGGCGCTGCCGCAGGCGCGCCACGTCTTCCTGGCGGGCAACGGCCTGCCCGGACGCTGGCGCGGGCGGGCGGCGTTCACGATCGCCGAGACCGGCTTCGGCCTGGGGCACAATTTCCTGGCCGCCTGGCGGGCCTGGCTGGACGATCCCGCGCGCAGCGGCCGGCTGCATTACCTGGCGTTCGAGGCGCACCCCTTCGCCGCGGAAGACCTGCTGCGGGCTTGGCGCCGGCTGCCCGACGAATGCCGGCCGCTGGCCCATGAGCTGGCCGGGCGCTGGCCCGCCCTGCTGCCGGGCGTCCACCGGCTGGAACTGCAGGGCGGGCGGGTCGTCCTGACCCTGATGTTCGGCGACATCCGCCGCCTGGCGCGCCAGGCGCAGGCGCGCGTCGACGCCTTCTTCCTGGATGGCTTCGCGCCGCGGGTCAATCCCGACATGTGGTCGCCCGCCGTCTTCGGCCAGCTGCGGCGCCTGGCGGTGGCCGGGGCCACGGCCGCCACCTGGTGCGCGGCCGGCCAGGTGCGGCGCGACCTGCGCGACGCCGGCTTCCTGGTCGAGAAGGCACCCGGCCTCGCCGGCAAGCGCGAGATGACGGTGGCCGTCCTGCGCCCCGGCCTGGGCGCCGCGCCGCCCGAGCCGGACCGCCGCCGCGTGGCGGTGGTGGGCGGCGGCCTGGCGGGCGCCGGAGTGGCGCAGGCCCTGGCCGCGCGCGGCCACGAGGTCGAGGTCTGGGATCCCCTGTGCGCCCTGGACGTCGATCCGGCCCTGCGCCG
This sequence comes from Castellaniella defragrans 65Phen, assembly GCF_000612685.1. NCBI lineage: Bacteria > Pseudomonadati > Pseudomonadota > Betaproteobacteria > Burkholderiales > Alcaligenaceae > Castellaniella > Castellaniella defragrans. The sequence goes on along the minus strand of NZ_HG916765.1, from coordinate 3,610,056 downwards.
CCGGGGCGCCGCCGCCCTGGTGCCCGCCCTCAGTCCGGACGACGACACGCGCTCGCGCCTGAGCCGCGCCGGCCTGGCGCGGGCGCGCGCCCGCTGGCTGGACCTGGACGGCCCGGCCCGGCCGCAGGCCTGCGGCGCGCTGGTCTGCGCGCAGTCGGAGGCGCAGGCGGATCTGCAGCGCCGGGCGCTGGCGCGGCTGGGCTTCCCGGCGGACTGGGTGCGCTGGCTCGATCCGGCGCAGGCGGGGCTGCGGGCCGGGGTCGGCGTGCCCTGGGGCGGCCTCTGGTTCGCCGAGGCCTTGCGCGCATGCCCGGGCGAGCTGATCGCCGCGCTGCTGAGCCTGCCGGGTGTGACGCGCCGGGCCTGCGCCGTCGGCGCGCTGGCCGCGGCACCCGGCGGCGGCTGGTCTTTGCGGGACGCCGAGGGGCGGGAACTGGGGCGCGCGGACCATCTCGTGCTGGCCAACGCCCTGCATGCGCCGGCGCTGCTGGCCGGCGTGGTCCCGGTCGAACCCCTGGCCGTGCTGTCGCGGCTCGCGCCCCTCGCCGGCCAGGTGAGCCTGTATCCGGCGGGGGAGGCCGCGGTGCCGCGCTGCGTCCTGTCGGGGCGCGGCTACTGCCTGCCGCCCCGGGACGGCTGGGGCGTGGTCGGCAGCACCTACCGGCCCGATGCGTCCGAGGCGGTCGCGGACGAAGCCGGCCACCAGGACATCCTGGCGCGCGTGCGGGACTGGGTCGATGCGCGCGACATCCCCTGGCTGGGACGCGGCGCGGCCGTGGGATGGGCCGGCTGGCGGGCCGCCACGCGCGACCATCTGCCCGTGATCGGCCCGGTGCCGGATCGGCCGGGCCTGTGGCTTGCCTGCGCCTACGGATCGCGCGGCCTGAGCTGGTCCGCCCTGGCGGGCGACCTGATCGGCGCATGGATGGACGGCGAGCCCGTGCCCGCCGAGCGCGAACTGGTCCGGCGCATCGCCCCGCGCTGATCCCGCGCGGGTCCCGCGCCGGCCGCGGATGGATCGCCGGGCATGCGCCGGCATTTTATTTTATGGCGCAAATCCGTCAGAATAACGTCTTTTATATAAGACTCATGCGGGTAGAGTGCCCAGAGGATCACGCTGTGTCGCCCACCATCGAATTGGCGGACCAAGTTTTCGAGACCGGCCCGGTCGTCATGACGCCCTCGTGCGTCGAATGGGCGCTGCACGCCGATGAGTGGCGCTTCCGGATCGAGGCGCACGCGCCCGGCGTCTTCCGGCTGCGCTGCGGGCCGCGCACCTGGCTGGAGCCGGCCAAGCCGACGCCGCGCGCGCAGCGCCAGGCCGACATGCTGCTGGTGCGCCAGGAGCCCGTCGGCGAAATGGAATGCCGGCCGCTGGAATCCGGCGGCTGGCGCCTGACGCAGGGCGACGCCGGTCTGGAGGTCGGCGGTCCCGATGCCGGCCTGCGGCTGTCCCGCGGCGACCAGTGCGTGGCCCGCGTCCGCCTGCCGGTGCGGCCGGCCGGCGGGGGCGATGCGGGCCTCTGGACGCTTGCCTGGACGCTTGAGCCCGACGAGGGCGTGTACGGCCTGGGCGAATCCCTCGCCAGCCTGGATCGGCGCGGCGTCCGCCTGGTGTCGGACGCGCCGGCCGACCGCGCCCTGCCGCTGGCCTGGAGCCCGCGCGGCTGGGGCATGCACGTCAATACGCTGGACCGCGTGGAACACGACCTGCGCGCCGAGGGCGCCTACGCCGTCCAGGCGCGGGGCGCCGGCCTGGACCTGTTCCTGTTCGTCGGCGAGCCGTCCGAAATCCTCAACCAGTACACGGCGCTCACGGGGCGCGCCGGCCAGCCCAATCTCTGGCCCATGGGGGTCTGGCTGGACCAGGCGCCGGGCCAGTCCGTCGAGGCCAGCCTGCAGCAGGTCCGCAGCCTGCGCGGCCAGGGCATGGCGCTCGATGCGCTGCTGCTGGCCGATCCGGCCATCCTGGGCTTCCAGGTCGACAAGCCGGTATTCGAGTGGGCTGCCGACCGCATTCCCGACTGGCGTGCTTGCGCGGCGGCGGCGTCCGCGCTCGACGTCCACCTGGCGGGCGCCTGCATTCCCGGCGTCCTGCAGGGCACGCCGCTGTTCGACGAATGGGCAGACCGGGGCTGGCTGCTGTGCGACGACGAAGGCGAGCCCTGGGTCTGCCCCGGCACGCCGGCCTCCGGCGGGCGGCCGTTCGGACTGCTGGACCTGACGCACCGGGACGCGGCCCGCCTGTGGACCGAACGCCATCTGCAAGCCGTGGAAGAAGGCCTGGACGCGCCGGCCTGCCAGGCGCAGTTCGACCTGCCCGACGGGATCGAGGCCCGCGGCGGCGAAACCGGCGCGGTGCTGCGCACGGCCTATCCCCACCTGGCGCGCCGCGCCCTGTTCGATGCCGTCGCCGGCCCGCGCACGCCCCAGGAAGGCGTGATGCTCAGCCGCGACCTGTTCCCCGGGGTGCAGCGCTTCGCCTGGCAGCAGGGGCCGGACGTGGACAACGACTGGGACGGCTACGCGGCCACGCTGCGGGCCGCGCTGGCGGTGGGCAACAGCGGCGTGGCGGTGCAGACCCATCGTCTGGGCAACGCCCAGCGCCCGGCCGACACCATGACGCCCGAGCTCTATCTGCGCTGGCTGGCGATGGGCGTGTTTTCCGCCAATTTCAGCTTCCAGGGGCTGCCGGCGCTGATGCCGGACGCCTTCGACGCCGACACGCGCGCCCTGGTGGCGCACTGGCTGCAGTGGCGCTACCGGCTGCTGCCCTACGTGGCCGGCATCATCGACGACGCCGTGCGCACCGGCCTGCCGGTGCAGCGTTCCATGGCCCAGGCCTATCCCGCCGACGCCGACGCGCATGCCTGGGACACGCAGTACCTGCTGGGGCCGGCGCTGCTGGTGGCGCCGGTGATGCGCCCCGGCGGCGCGACCGAGGTCTATCTGCCCCGCGGCGACGCCTGGTGGGACCTGAACACGGGCTGGCGCTACGAAGGCGGCACCCGCTGGACGGTGCGCCCCGGCCTGGACACGCTGCCGGTCTTCGGCCGCGAGGGCCACATGCTGTGCCTGGGGCCGGCGGCCCAGCACACCGGCGAGATCAATTCGGCCCGGATCCTGGAAGAAGTCTGGATGTTCGGCATGCCGGAGCACAATCCGGTGGTGATGCGCAACAAGATCCGCGTCATGCAGATGCAGGGCTCCAGCTACATCAAGGGCCTGGAAGGCCTGCGCATCCTGCCGTCCGAAGGTCTGGAGGTCAAGCGCCGCGGGGCCGAGGTGCGGATTTCCCGCGCGAGGTAGGGTCGTGGGCAAGAAGCCCGCGACTCTTCCGGTTGGCGTATTTTCCCGCCTCGCGGCTTGCGGGCCGCCCGGATTCGCCAGGCATGGGGCAGTCCATTGGGACCGCCCCATGTCCAGGCTCATCCCGGCGGCGAAAAGTGGACTCTACGCCTGCAGCGCCTCGGCGCGGCAGGGCACGTCGATGCACAGGCCGGGATCGAAATCGGGGTTCTCGTTCGTGCCGTTGAAGTAATAGCCGCGCGGGTTGCAGACGACGCGGGCGCCATACACCGAGTAGTCGAAGCTGTCGTGCGTGTGGCCGTGGATCCAGAGATCGGCCCGACCCAGCAGGCCGGCGCATTCGGACACGAAGCTCGCGCTGACCAGCGATTCGGCGAAGCGCGGATGCACGCTGCGCATGTTGGGCGCGTGGTGGGTGATGACCACCGTCGGCCCCGGGTGGGGCGCGTCCAGCTGGGCGTCCAGCCAGTCGTACTGCTCGCGGAACAGCGCGGCGGCGTCCCGCGGCGTGAAGCGCGTGCCGTCGCCGTTGCCGATGACCTGGAAGTCGCGCAGGTATTCCGCCGAGCGTTCCATGGCCAGGTCGCGCAGCTCGGCGCCGAACAGCTCGAAATCCGCCCACAGGGTGGCGCCCAGGAAGCGCACGCCGCCGATCACCACGGCCCGCTGGTCCAGCAGTTCGATGCCGCGGGCCTGCGCCTGCTCGGCCAGTTCCGCGCGCACGGCGGGGATGGTGCCGCCGTAGAATTCGTGGTTGCCCGGCACGTACAGCACGGGGCGGGGAATCCGGCCGGCCCATTCCATCGCCGCCCGGGGGCGGGCGATGTCGCCGGCGAGGATGGTGAGGTCCGCCTGGACGTCGGGCGGTTCCAGGCCCTGCAGGCTGAGGTGCAGGTCGGACAGGATGTGCAGCCGCAGGGGCGGTCTGGCGGTGGGGTGGGGCATGGAACGGTCTCTCGTGGACTCCGGGCGCTTGACGCTGTATTGATGCAATGTCAAAATAAAAGGCTTCGTGGGTCGTTAGCTCAGTCGGTAGAGCACCGGACTTTTAATCCGTTGGTCGCGCGTTCGAGCCGCGCACGACCCACCAGAATCCTCCTTGCGAATCCAGCGTCCGGCGCCTCCCTTCGGGGAGGCGCCGCGCTTTTCGGGGTGCGGTCCGGGCGGGCAGCGGGCGACAACACCCGGTGCGATGGTGTCATTGTGCGATCCAGGCCGCGGGTCCGTGAATCCGTATTTCCGCGCATGTGCCCCGAACGTGCCTCGCGCCCGTCCCGCGGGAGCGTCTCCCGGCCCGATCGGACCGCCCGATCGGACCGCCCGTCCGGCCAGCCCGCCCGCCTGGGCTCTCCGTCCCGCCGGCCTGGGCTCTCCGTCCCGTCAGCCCTCGTCCGATCAGCCTCCGCCGTCCCGTCAGCCCTCGTCCGATCAGCCTCCGCCGGCCCGGACGCCCGCCCCGTCAGCCTGCGCCGTCCGGGGCGATGCCCGGCGCAGCCAGCACCGCGGCTTGTGTCGCGGCGGCATCCTGGCCGGCCTGGACCGCGAGCCAGCCCTGGGGACGGGTGTGCCGCCGGAGCTGGGCGCGCACCACGTCCGCGGTGGCGTCGGACGGATCGTTCCTGCGTGCGCGCACGCGCGCGACCAGCGTGTCGGGGTCGGCTTCCAGCCAGATGCCCTGGAAGGGCGCGCCGGCCTCGGCGGCGCAGCGCTCGATGCGCTGGCGCTCCTCCTGGCGGGAGAACACGGCGTCGGCGATGCAGGCGTGGCCCAGGGCGAGCGTGCGGGCCGCCTCCGCCGCCAGCGCGGCGTAGACGCGGTCGGACGATTCCCGGGTGTAGCTGTCGGGCGGCAGGGGCGTTTCGGCCGGCACGCCCGCGAGGCGCTTGCGGATGCGGTCGCTGGCCAGGATGCGCGCGCCCGGCGCGGCGCCGATGCGGTGCGCGATGGCCGCGGCCACCGTGGACTTGCCCGTGCCGCTCAGGCCGCCGATGGCCAGCAGCCGCGCCGGGGCCGGCCGCAGCAGCGCCATGGCCAGGTCCAGGTAGGCGCGGGCCTGCGGGAGGATGTCCTGGCGCGCCGCGCCCGGCAGCGCCGCCTGGGTGGACAGCACCTGCGCGCGGATCGACGCGCGCAGCGCCATGAAGAAGGGCAGCAGCGGCAGGCCGCCGGCGTCGCCGCTCTCGTCCATGTAGCGGTTCATCACCCAGTTCGCCTCGGCGCGCAGGCCCGTCTGCCACAGGTCCATGAGCAGGAAGGCCAGGTCGTAGAGGACGTCGATCGTGGCGATCGCTTCGTTGAACTCGATGCAGTCGAACAGGGTGGGCTGGCCGTCGAGCAGGCAGAGGTTGCGCAGGTGCAGGTCGCCGTGGCAGCGGCGGACCTTGCCGGCGCGCGCCCGTGCGTCGAGCAGCGGCGCGTGCCGCGCCCAGGCCTTGCGCAGGGCGGCGCGCAGCGCGTCCACGGCCGCGGCGCCGAACGCGGGCGCCATGTCCGGGCACTGCTCGTTGAGTTCGAGCACGTCGAGGATGCGCTGCGCGCCGTCCCCGCCGGGCGCGCGTGGCGCCTGGGCATGGAAGCCGGCGATGGTGCGGGCCAGGGCGGTCAGCAGCGGGCGGTCCAGGCGGCCCGCCTGCGCCAGCCGGGTGAACAGGGTGTCCTCGGCGAAGCGCTTCATCTCGACCACGGCGTCCACCAGCTCGCCCTGGCCGTCGAAGGCCAGCGCGCCGCCGGCTTCGCGGGTGATGCGCCGCACGCCCAGGTACAGCGCCGGAGCCGTGCGCCGGTTGAGCGCCACTTCTTCGCGGCAGGCGTCCAGACGCAGGCCGGGCGTGGAAAAGTCCAGGTAGGGCAGGCGGATGGCGCGCTTGAGCTTGTAGACCCGGTCGCGGCCCAGCAGCAGGATGGAAATGTGCGTCTGGACGGTCTCGGGGGCCTCCGCGCCGGGGGCGCGCAGGCGTTCGGCCAGAAAGGCCAGGACTTCGGACGGCTCGTCTCGCGGCATGCGGCCCCTCTGGAACGGAATGCGGTGGGGATGCCGGAGATTCTAGCCCACCCGCGTCCGGGGATCGTTTTTATGATTCCAAGTAATATGTTATCGGCATAATCAGCCAAATCGGCATGGTAAATTCCTGTTTCGCATCCCGTTGATCCGGGAGCGTTTTTTTTCATCACCGGGCCGCTCCCAAGGCGGGCGGCGCGGGATGGCTTCCAGTGGCTCCGCATCTTGATCGATCTCGAGAACATCCGCAAGACGTACGAATCCGCCGGCCGGGCGGTGAACGCGCTCGTCGACGTCAACCTGAACATCCGCGAGGGCGAGGTCTTCGGCATCATCGGGCGTTCGGGCGCGGGCAAGAGCACCCTGATCCGCATGCTCAACCTGCTGGAGCGCCCCACCGAGGGCAGTGTGCGGGTGGACGGGCGCGACATCACGGCGTTCTCCGACGCCCAGCTGCGCGAATACCGGCGCTCGGTGGGCATGGTGTTCCAGCACTTCAACCTGCTGCGCTCGCGCACGGTGATGGACAACGTGTGCTTCCCGCTGCGCCTGTCGGGCCTGCCGCGCGCCGACCGCGAGGCGCGCGCCCGCGAGGTCCTGAACCTCGTCGGCCTGGCCGACCAGGCGCACAAATACCCGGGGCAGCTCTCCGGCGGCCAGCAGCAGCGCGTGGGCATCGCCCGCGCGCTCGCCAGCAAGCCGCGCCTGCTGCTGTGCGACGAGGCGACCTCGGCGCTGGACCCGGAGACCACCCAGTCCATCCTGCGCCTGCTGGGCGACATCAACCAGCGCCTGGGGCTGACCATCGTGCTGATCACGCACGGCATGGACGTGATCCGCGCGGTCTGCGACCGGGTGGCGGTGATCGAGGGCGGCCGCATCGTCGAGGCCGGCCAGGTGCTGGAAGTCTTCCTGCATCCGCGCCACGACGCCACGCGCGCGCTGCTGTCCGAAAGCGGCCTGGACGGCGGCGAAGGCTGGCGCGCGCTGGCGCAGGGCGTGCCGGGCCGCCTGCTGCGCCTGAGCTTCCGCGGCGACAGCACGGCCAGCCCGCTGCTGAGCCGCCTGAGCCGCGACCTGGGCCTGGACCTGAGCATCCTGCAGGGCTCCGTGGGGCGGATCAAGGACACGCCCTACGGCCAGCTGGTCGTGGCGGCCCAGGGGACCGCGGCCGGCCTGGACGCGCTCGTCCCCGCGCTGGACGCGGCGGGCGTCGATTACGAGGTATTGCGGCCATGATGGCGAACGTGGACTGGTGGATGATCGGCGAAGCCACGATCGACACCCTGCTGATGACCGGCTTTTCCCTGCTGTTCACCGTGCTGATCGGGCTGCCGGTGGGCGTGCTGCTGTTTCTGTCCAGCCCGGGGCAGGCCATGGACAACCGCGCCGTCTACCAGACGGTCGCCTTCGTCGTGAACGTGCTGCGCTCTGTGCCGTTCCTGATCCTGCTGATCGTGATGATCCCGTTTTCCCGCCTGGTGGTGGGGACGGCGCTGGGGGTGCAGGGCTCGATCCCGCCGCTGGTGGCCAGCGCGGCGCCTTTCTTCGCCCGGCTGGTGGAAAACGTGCTGCGCGAACTGGATCCCGGCGTGAGCGAAGCCTGCCGCGCCATGGGGGCGACATCCCGCCAGACGGTGCTGTGGGCGCTGCTGCCCGAGGCGACCACCGGCATCCTCGCGGCCATCGTGGTCACGGCCATCACCCTGGTGGGCTATTCGGCCATGTCGGGCGTGATCGGCGGCGGCGGCCTGGGCGACCTGGCGGTGCGCTACGGCTACCAGCGCTACCAGGGCGACGTCATGGCGGTCACGGTCGTGATCCTGGTGATCATGGTGCAGGTTTTTCAGGTGTTTGGCGACCGCTGGGTGGCCAGACTCAACAGACGGTAAATCCTCGTTTCAGGAGATTCTCATGTTCAAGAAATTCGCGCCGGTCCTGGCGCTGGCATTGCCCCTGGCCTTCGCCGTCCCGGCGCAGGCGGCCAAGCTGTCCGTGGCGGCCACCCCCGTACCGCACGCCGAACTGCTGGAATTCGTCAAGCCCGACCTGGCCAAGGAAGGCGTGGACCTGGACATCAAGGTGTTCACCGATTACGTCCAGCCGAACCTGCAGGTCTCCGACAAGCAGATCGACGCCAACTTCTTCCAGCACCAGCCCTACCTGGATTCCTTCAACAAGGAACACGACACCAAGCTGGTGCCGGTGGGCCTGGTCCACGTCGAGCCCTTCGGCGCCTACTCGCAGAAGATCAAGGACATCAAGGACCTGAAGGACGGCGCCCAGATCGCCATCCCGAACGACCCCTCGAACGGCGCGCGCGCGCTGCTGCTGCTGCAGAAGCAGGGCCTGATCAAGCTGAAGGACCCGAGCAACATCCTGGCGACCGCCCGCGACGTGTCGGAAAACCCCAAGCACCTGAAGTTCCGCGAACTGGAAGCCGCCACGCTGCCGCGCGTGCTGCCCGACGTGGACGTGGCCCTGATCAACACCAACTACGCGCTGGAAGCCGGCCTGAACCCGGTCAAGGACGCCCTGTTCATCGAGGACAAGGATTCCCCCTACGCCAACCTGGTGGTGACCCGCGCCGACCGCAAGGACGATCCCGCGATCCGCAAGCTGGTCGACGCCCTGCACACCGCCAAGGTGCGCGACTACATCCTGGAACACTACAAGGGCGCCATCGTCCCCGCGTTCTGATTTAGGGGATTTCCCCAAAATCGCGGCCCGTGCCCGCGATTCCGGCCCTCCGGGGCGCAGGAATCGCGGGCATTTCAGTTAACATTGGCGGGGACGCGGCGAATCGGCCGCAGCAGACGAATCCCACAAGGAGACTCCATGATGTTGTCCAAGACCCTCAAGGCCGCCCTGGCCGGACTGGCCCTGACCCTGGCGCTGCCGATGACCCAGGCCAGCGCCAAGGACCTGATCGTCGCCACCGACACCGCCTTCGTGCCCTTCGAGTTCAAGCAGAACGGCAAGTACACCGGCTTCGACATCCAGCTCTGGGAAGCCATCGCCAAGCAGGCCGGCCTGAAATACCGCCTGCAGCCGATGGATTTCAACGGCATCATCCCGGGCCTGCAGACGCGCAACGTGGACGTGGCCCTGGCCGGGATCACCATCCGCGAGGACCGCGCCAAGGTCATCGACTTCTCCGAGCCCTACTACGAGTCGGGCCTGGCCATCCTGGTCTCCAGCGACAGCCCCATCCAGACCGCCAAGGACCTCGAAGGCAAGACGGTGGCCGTGAAGATCGGCACCGCCACGGTGGACTACATGAAGGCCAACGTGCCCTCGGCCAAGCTCAAGCTCTTCCCGAACATCGACAACGCCTTCCTGGAGCTGGCCACGGGCCGCGTGGACGCCGTGGTGCACGACACGCCCAACGTCCAGTACTACGCCAAGACCGCCGGCAACGGCAAGGTCAAGGTCGTGGGCTCGCTCAAGAGCGGCGACTTCTACGGCATCGCCTTCCCCAAGGGCAGCGAGCTGGTGCCCGTGGTCAACAAGGCCCTGTCCGAGCTGAAATCCAACGGCACCTACGACAAGCTGTACGAAACCTGGTTCGGCCAGAAGGCCAGCGCCGTGAACTGAACGCGGCCGATCGATCCGACGGCGGCGGCCGGATGCATGCGTCCGTCCGCCGCTTTTTCATCGCCGGGCCGCCCCGGCCGAAAAGCCTCTCCCGCCGGGCCGCCGGTCCGCCGGGCGCGGCGCCGGTGGCCCGTCTTTCCATGCGTCCGCCCTGCGGACGCCGATCTTCATGGGGATAGACCATGACTTTTGAATGGTCGGCCATCTGGGCCGCCTGGCCCGACCTGATGGCCGGTTCGTGGATGACGATCCAGATCACCCTGCTGGGCCTGGTCGGCGGCACGATCATCGGCGCCCTGTCCGGGGTGGTGGTGACCTACGTGCCGGTGCCCGTGACGCGCCGCACCCTGGCCTGGAGCGTCGTGGTGCTGGCGGCCGCCGTGGCCCTGCTGCGGCTGGCGGCCTGGCTGGATGCCGGCCCCCTGGCCGGCGTGCCCGACGCGGCCTGGTGGGCCCTGCGGCTGGCGGTGCTGGCCCTGCTGGCCTGGCGCTTCCTGTCCTGGATCCCGCTGGTGCTGTCCTTCCTCTCCCAGGTCTACATCCTGGTGATCCGGGGCACGCCGATCGTGGTGCAGGTGATGTTCATCTATTTCGCGCTGCCGCTGCTGGTGAACCTGCGCATCGACGGCTTCACCGCCGCGACCGTGACGCTGATGATCAATTCGGGCGCCTACATCGCCGAGATCGTGCGCGCCGGCCTGCAGTCGGTGCCCAAGGGTCTGTACGAGGCCGGCCAGGCCATGGGCCTGCCGTTCCACAAGATCCTCGCCCGCATCATCGGCCCGGTGGCGCTGCGGCGCATGATCCCGACCATGGGCAACCAGTGCATCATCAGCCTCAAGGACTCGTCCCTGTTCATCGTGATCGGGGTGGCCGAACTGACCCGCCAGGGCCAGGAGATCATCGCCGGCAACTTCCGCGCCGTGGAGATCTGGGGCGCGGTGGCGGTGATCTACCTGATCATGACGGGCTGCATCGCGCTGGCGCTGAAATACATCGAACACAGGACGCGCATCGTATGAGCATCGTCGAATTCAAGAACGTCACCAAGCGCTTCGGCGACAACGTCGTCCTGGACGGCATCGACCTGAGCATCGACGCGGGCGAGGTCGTGGTCGTGGTCGGACCCTCGGGCTCGGGCAAGTCCACGTTCCTGCGCTGCATCAACGTGCTGGAAACCATCCAGGGCGGCGACATCATCGTCAACGGCCACAGCGTCCTGGGCCCGCCGGCGCAGGTGCGCGAACTGCGCCGCGAGGCCGGCATGGTGTTCCAGCAGTTCAACCTGTTCCCCCAGCTGACGGCGCTGGAGAACGTCATGTTCGGCCCCCTCCACGCCCGCGGCACGCCGCGCGACCAGGCCCGCGCGCAGGCGCTGGAGCTGCTGACCAAGGTCGGGCTGGCCGAGCGCGCCGGCCACTACCCGGGGCAGCTGTCCGGCGGCCAGCAGCAGCGCGTGGCGATCGCCCGCGCGCTGGCCATCAAGCCGCTGCTGATGCTGTTCGACGAGCCGACCTCGGCGCTGGACCCGGAATTGCGCCACGAGGTCCTGAAGGTGATGCAGGACGTGGCCGAGGAAGGCATGACCATGATCGTGGTCACCCACGAAATGGAATTCGCCCGCAAGGTCGGCAGCCGGCTGATCTTCATGGACGCGGGCAAGATCGCCGAGGACGGCGATCCCGCGACCCTGCTCAGCCAGCCGCCCAGCCAGCGCCTGAAGGACTTCCTGCAGCACGTGGCCTGACCGCGGGGCGGCGGGCGGGGCCCGCCTCCGGCCCGCGGCGGTGCCCGGCGGGGCGGGCGCTTCCCCGCGGCGGCCGGTCAGCGCGCCGCGGTGACGTGGAAGGTGCGCGTGGCGATGATCTTGTCGGATCCTTCCGCCATGACCTGGATGGTGACCTGGCGCGGGCGGAAGGCCTTGTTCGGCAGTTCGGCGCGGCCTTCGACGACGATGTAGCGGCCCATGTCCAGGGGCTGCGTGGCGAGCTCGACGTGGGCGGCGTTGCCGTTGGGGTAGGACCCCTGCGCGATCAGCCTGATCTGGCCGCGCAGGGTGGGAGCCTCGGTCTGGCCCTCGGGCAGGTCCTGGATCAGCAGGATGCGGTAGTCCACCCCGCCGTCGCGCGCGACCATGTCGGCGCCGCGGATGCCCGGCGAGGTGCCGCGCGGATCGGGGGGGATGGCCTGGATCAGGCTGGCGACGCCGGCTTCCATGTCGGCCGCCTGCTTGCGCAGCTGCTCGGCGCGCGCGGCCTGCTCCTGCTGGTCCTGGCGCGCCTGCTTGATCTGCGCGCGGATCTTCTCGGCTTCGGCGGACAGGCGCTGGCTTTCGAGGTTGGCGGTGTTCAGGTCCGTGCGCAGTTGTTCCGATTGCTCGACCGTGAGGCGCTGCGGGCCGTAGCTGCGCTGCAGGAACAGCACGCCCCCGGCACCCAGGATCACGCCGGTGATCAGCAGCAGCAGCCAGCGCGGGATCCCGCGGCTGCGCCGGGTGTAGCCGTAGGGGGTGGGCTTGAAGGTGGGGCGTTTGGGGCCGAGCGACATGACGAAATTCCTGGATTGCTTGAGGCTTGCGTAATGCGTCGCGCCGCGTGGCGGCGCGGGTGCGAAACCAATTAGGATAAACGGTTTCGCGGTTCCGCTGGGAATGCGCCTACATCCGGTTGCGATTTTCCGCCCGCGGGCGGGCGCCGGGGCCGGCGGCGTGCCCGCCCAGCGCGGCGTCCAGCGCCGCCAGGCGCGCGGGTGTGCCGACGTCCACCCATCGCCCCGCGTGCCGTTCGCCGTCCACGGCGCGCGCCGCCATGGCCTGGCGCAGCAGCGGCGCGAGCGGCGCGGGCCGGTCCGGGTCGGTGCCGGCGAACAGGGCCGGGCGGTACAGGCCGATGCCGGCGAAGGTCAGGACGGGCGCCGCGGCGGCCGGCGTCGGGGGAAGCGGGGCGGCCGCCGCCGGCGTGCGGCCGGGGCCGTCCGGATGATTCCGGCCCGTGTCGGGACGGAGGTCGAGGCCGGTGCCGGGACCGGCGTCCGGGCGCGGCGCGACGAGGCCGTCGGCCTGCAGCACGAAATCGCCTTCGGGGTGGTGGGCGGGATTGTCCACCAGCACCAGGTGGGCCAGGCGGTCGGCCGGCCACGCGGCCGCGAGCCGCGCCGCCCGCGCGGGGTCCCAGTCGCACCAGACGTCGCCGTTCAGGACCAGGAAGGGGCGGCCCTGGAAGAACGGCAGCGCGCGCGCGATGCCGCCCGCCGTTTCCAGGGCGGGGGACTCGGCCGAATAGCGCAGCCGCACGCCGTACGCCCGGCCGTCGCCCAGCGCGGCCTCGATGCGCTCGCCCAGCCAGGCGTGGTTCACCAGGATGTCGGCGATGCCGGCCCGCGCGAGGCGTTCCAGGTGCCAGGCGATCAGGGGGCGGCCGCCCACGGGCAGCAGGGGCTTGGGGCAGGCGTCCGTCAGCGGACGCATGCGCTCGCCGCGCCCCGCGGCCAGGATCATGGCGCGCATCAGAAGGAATACCCGTCGGCCTGCGGCACGCGCTCGGCCTGGTCCAGCAGGCGCAGCAGGGGGCGGAAGACGCCGTAGCGCCCCGCGACCTGGCGCACGTAGGCCCGCACCCGGGGCATGTGGTCCAGGTAGTGGTGCTTGCCGTCGCGGTGCGACAGGCGGGCGAAGACCCCCAGGATGCGCAGGTTGCGCTGCAGCCCCATCCATTCGTAGTCGACGTGGAAGCGGGCGAAGTCGTCCGGCACGGGCAGGCCCTCCGCCCGGGCGTATTCCCAGTAGCGGATGGCCCAGTCGAGCTGGCGGGCCTCGTCCCAGGTGGTGCGGGCGTCCATGGCCAGCGAGGCGATGTCGTAGCTGATCGGGCCGTCCAGGGCGTCCTGGAAGTCGATGATGCCGGGCGCGGCGTCCGGCCCGTCCGGGCCGAGCATCAGGTTGGGCGAATGGTAGTCGCGGTGCACGAGGACGCGCGGCTGCGCCGCCGCCCGCTGCGCCAGCAGGCCGAAGATGTCCGCCAGCGCGGCCTGGGCGGCGGCGTCGGGCACGTGGCCCAGATGGGTGCGCAGGTACCACTGCGGAAAGACGGCCAGCTCTTCGAGCAGGCGGGCCTCGTCGTAGGGCGGCAGGCCGCCGGCCGGGCAGCGCTGCAGCGCGACCAGGGCGCGCAGGGCGCCGCGGTAGTGCCGCTGCAGGGCGGCCTCGTCCTGGTCCAGGCCGTCGCGCAGGGCATCGTAGAAGGTGCGGTCTCCCAGGTCGGAGAGCAGCAGGAAGCCCTGCTCGAGATCCTGCGCCAGGACCTCGGGGACGCGCAGCCCGCCGGCGGCCAGCAGGCCGGCGATGCGCACGAAGGGCGCGCAGTCCTCGTGGGGCGGCGGGGCGTCCATGGCGATCAGGGTGCCGCCCGCGGCCCGCAGGCGGAAATAGCGGCGGAAGCTGGCGTCGCCCGAGACGGGGGCGAGGCTGTCCAGGACCAGCGCCAGGCGGTCGGCGTGCCGGCCCAGCCAGCGGCGCAGGGCGTCCAGGCGGGGGTCCTGAGTGGGGGTAGGGATCATGCGCGGGATTCGGGGAAAATTCGGAAAAAGGGATGGGCGCGGATCGGCCGGCCGGGAGGCCGGGACACGATGCGGTCCGGCTTCTCTATAATACTGGGTCGCTGGTCGTCGCGGGTGGGCCGATCGGCCGTCGTCTTTCAACCATTTCGGGGAACCGGGTCTTGGCGCATTGGATCGGTCGCATCATCTTCCTGGGCCTGTGCCTGCCGGCGCCGGTCCTCGCGGCGCAGCCCTCGCCGGATGCGGACGGTATGCGGATGGTCGGCAGCCTGCGGCTGCATCCGGGCCTGAAGGACGACGCCCTGCCGTCGTTCCTGATCGGCGACGACATCAGCCGCGACGCCGAAGGGCGGGTGGTCCTGCGCGGCAACGCCCAGGTCCGCCGGCTGGATTCCGTGATCAAGGGCGACCGCATCGAATACCTGCAGTCCTCCGGCGAGGCCGACGTCCGCGGCAACGGCCTGATGATGCGCGACGGCAACGTCGTGCGCGGGCCGCACCTGCGCTACAACGTCGATACCGAAAAGGGCCTGATCGAGCAGCCGCGCTTCTGGCTGGGCGGCACGGCCGGCGCCGGCACGGCCGACGAGGCGGAAATCCTCAGCCGCCAGCACATGCGCCTGAAGAACGTGCGCTACAGCGGCTGGACGGGGCCGGATCCGGCCTGGACCATCGATTCCAGCCGCGTCGATCTGTATCTGGACGAAAACGAGGGCGCGGCGCGCAACGGCGTGCTGTACTTCAAGGGCGCGCCGATCCTGTATTCGCCCTACCTGACGTTCCCGCTGGGCAAGGACCGCAAGTCCGGCTTCCTGCTGCCCACCTACGGCACGTCCAGCAACGGCGGGATCGAGATCACCGTCCCGTACTACCTGAACCTGGCGCCCGACTACGACGCCACGCTGTACCCCCGCTATCTCAGCAAGCGCGGCCTGCTGCTGGGCACGGAATTCCGCCACCTGAGCGCCAGTTCCCATTCCGAACTGTTCGGCACCTACATCATGCGCGACCGCGAGACGGGCGACAAGCGCTGGATGTATTCGGTGCAACACACGCAGGCGCTGGGCAATGGCTTCAGCGCCTACCTGGATGCGCGCAAGGTCTCCGACGACAATTATTTCCGCGATTTCTCGTCCTTCGGGCTGACGGACGCGGCCATCACCTACATGCCCAGCCAGGCGCTGCTGTCCTGGACGGACCACCGCTACCTGTCGGGCTCCCTGCAGTTCTACCGCTACCAGACCCTGCAGGACAGCACGGGTTCCTTCCTGGCGCCGCCCTACGACATCCTGCCCCAGCTCAATTTCACCGCGCAGCGCTACGGCTGGCACGGCCTGGACGTGGTCTCCACCAACACGGCTTCGCGTTTCGTCGCGCCGATCTACCGCGGCGACGCCTTCCCGGAGCAGGCCGGCCGGCGCCTGATGCCCAACGGCACGCGCCTGACGTCCTACACCTCGATCTCGCGGCCCTTCGTGCTGCCCGGCGCCTACCTGACGCCGAAGGTCGGCCTGCACATGAGCCAGTACGAGACCGAATGGTTCTCCGGCACGCCGGGCATGGAGCGGTTCGCCGGCCGCCCCGCCAGCCAGTCGCGGGTGCTGCCGATCGCCTCGGTGGACACCGGCCTGACGCTGGAGCGTGACGCCTCGCTGTTCGGCAACGCGGCCATCCAGACCCTGGAGCCGCGCCTGTACTACCTGTACGTGCCGTACCGCGACCAGTCCGACCTGCCGGTATTCGACACGGCGCTGGCCACCTTCAACTACCAGCAGGCCTTCGACGAGAACATCTTCAGCGGCGGCTGGGACCGCATCGCCAACGCCAACCAGCTCACCTTCGGCCTGACCAGCCGCTGGCTGGACGCCGACACCGGCTTCGAGCGCCTGTCCCTGTCGCTCGCCCAGCGCTTCTATTTCGACAACCAGCGGGTGACGCTGTCCAGCGAGGCGCCCCGCATCGACACCGAATCGGACTACCTGGTCGGGGCCAAGGCGGCGCTGACCGACAAGTTCTCGGTGTATTTCGACGGCCAGTTCGACCACGAGACGCAGAAGCGCAACCGGCTCAGCGGCGGCGTGCGCTGGACGCCCAAGCGTCTGGCGACGGTGTCCCTGTCCTACCGCTACGAGCGCGACGTCAACAGCTATGCCGACCCCTACGGCGTGCTGCCCCTGGATGCCGTCCCGGCCACCCGCGAGCAGGTCAGCCTGAGTTCCCAGTGGCCGCTGTCCGTGCGCTGGTACGGGGTGGGCCGCTATGATTATTCCCTGGCCGAAAAGCGCAACACGCAGTCCATCGTCGGCCTGGAATACCGCGGCGACGGCGGCTGGGCCGCGCGCGTGGTGATGCAGCGCTACGCGGTGTCGGCCCAGAAGACCAACACGGCGCTGTTCCTGCAGCTCGAGCTCACCGGGCTGGGCTCGCTGGGCACCGATCCCATGTCCCTGCTGACCGATCGGGTCATCGGCTATCAGCCCGTCACTCCCCCCACGCCTGAAAAAACCGTTTTCGAGAGGTACGAATGATGTCTGGCTTGCGTCATCCCGCCTGCGCCCTGTCGCTGGCCATCGTGCTGGGCGCCGGGGCATCGGCCCCCGCCCTGGCGGCCGGCAAGCCGGCGCCCCGTCCGGCCGCGCCGGCCGCGTCCGAGCAGTTCGTGGACGGCATCGCCGCCGTCGTCGACAAGGAAGTCATCACCCTGGCCCAGGTGGACGCCAAGGCGGTCCAGGTGCGCCGCCAGATGGAGCAGCAGCGCATCCCGGTGCCCGAGGCGCCCGTGCTGCGGCGCCAGGTGCTGCAGCAGATGATCAACGCGACCCTCCAGGATCACGAGGCCAGGCGCGTCGGCATCCGGGTGTCCGACGCCCAGGTCGATCAGGCGGTGCAGACCATCGCCCAGCGCAACCGCATCACGGTCGACCAGTTGCGGCGCGAGATCGCCGCCAGCGGCATGAGCTGGGACGACTACCGCACCGATCTGCGCTCCCAGATCCAGGACGACATCCTGCGCCAGCGCTTCGTCGAGGACCGCATTGCCATCAGCGACAGCGACATCGACGCCTTCCTGTCCATGAACGCCGGCAAGCCGCTGGCCGCCCCGCCCGCGGCGGAGCCCGCGCCCGCGCCCGCGGAGCCCGAACCGGCGCCGGTCCCGACCGGCCCGGAACTGGTCGAACTGGCGCAGATCCTGATCGAAGTGCCCGATTACGCCAGCGAGAGCATCGTCCAGGAAAAGCGCAAGCAGGCCGAGGACCTCCTGCGCAAGCTGCGCAGCGGCGCCGACTTCGCCGGCGTCGCCGCCGCCTCGTCGAACGGCCCGCAGGCCCTGGAAGGCGGCAACATGGGCATCCGGCCCCTGCACGACTGGCCCGACCTGTTCGCCCGGGCCATTGCGAACACGCCGCCCGGCGGCCTGAGCGGGATCGTGCAGAGCGGCCGAGGCTTCCACATCCTGAAGGTCCTGCGCCGCGGCTATGCCCAGCGCCCGGCGCCCAAGGCCGCCAGGTCCGCTGCCGCCGCCCAGGCCCAGGCCCAAGCAGCCCAGGCCCAGGCCCGCGCCCAGGCGCAGGCCGCCGCGTCCCGCTCGCCGGCGCCCTCGGGCCCCATGATGGTGACGCAGACCCATGCCCGCCACATCCTGATCAAGACTTCCAAGGTGGTGGACGACGCCAAGGCCCGCGCCACCCTCGAAAGCCTGCGCAACCGCATCGCGCACGGCGAATCCTTCGCCGAACTGGCCCGGCGCTATTCCGAGGACGCCTCCGCGCCGCAGGGCGGCGACCTGGGTTGGCTCAATCCCGGCGAGACCGTGCCCGCTTTCGAGCAGGCCATGAACGCGCTGCAGGACGGCCAGGTCAGCGAGCCGGTCAAGTCGCCGTTCGGCTGGCACCTGATCCAGGTCGAGGGCCGCCAGACCAAGAACATGGAACAGGAATTCCGCCGCATGCAGGCGCGCCGCGAGCTGATGGAACGCCGCGTCGGGCCGGCCTACGAGGATTGGCTCGACCAGCTGCGCAGCCAGGCCTACATCGACAACCGCCTGGAAAAGGCCGCGGCCGGCGGCCGCTGAGATGGCACACCGGAAAACGCCGGGCCGCCCCAGGTTTTCTGATGCCCCCCGGGGGGATGGCGGGGTGCAGCCCCGTCCAGGGGGCGCGCATTCGGCCCGCAAACGCTTCGGCCAGCACTTCCTGGCCGACGAAGCGGTGGTGGACGCCATCGTGCGCGCCATCGATCCGCAGCCCGGCGACGCCATGGTCGAGATCGGCCCGGGCCTGTCGGCATTGACGGCGCCGCTGCTGGACCGGCTGGAGCGGCTGACCGTGGTCGAACTGGACCGCGACCTGGCTCGGCGGCTGCGCGGCCGCTGGGGCGAGGACCGCCTGCGGGTGGTCGAGGCCGACGCCCTGACCGTGGATTTCGGCGAGCTGGCGCGCGCGCCCGCGCCGGGACCGGGCCCGGCCGCGGCGGATGCCGCCCGGCTGCGCGTGGTGGGCAACCTGCCCTACAACATCTCCAGTCCGCTGCTCTTTCACCTGCTGCGCTGGGCGGACCAGATCCGCGACCAGCATTTCATGCTGCAGCGCGAAGTCATCGACCGCATGGTGGCCCGTGCCGGCGACAGCCAGTACGGACGCCTGTCCGTCATGCTCCAGGCGCGCTACCGGATGACGCACCTGTTCGACGTGCCGCCCGAGGCCTTCGATCCGCCGCCCCGGGTGATGTCGGCCGTGGTGCGCATGCGCCCGCTGGCGCCCGAGGCGCTGCGCCAGCCGCGCGACGCGCGGGTGTTCGAGCGGCTGGTGGCGCGGGTGTTCGAGCAGCGCCGCAAGATGATCCGGGGCAGCCTGGGCGCCTGGGCCGAATGGCTGGACTGGGACGCCCTGGGGGTGGCGCCAACCGCGCGGCCCCAGGAACTGACCGTGGCGCAGTTCATGGACATGGCCGACGCCCTGGCCGCCGCCGGCGTGACGCCCACCGCCTGAAGGTCCCTTTTTGCCGCCGGGCCGCCCCAAGGGGCAGCACGCAGCCGCATGCTGCGCAGCGTGGGGGGCCCTTACTTAGTCTTAGTCTTCGCGGCCCGCCCGCTGGATCAGCTCGATCCGGTAGCCGTCGGGGTCCTCGACGAAGGCGATCACGGTGGTGCCGTGCTTCATCGGGCCGGCCTCGCGCACGACCAGGCCGCCGCGCGACTTGATGGTGGCACAGGTGTCGTAGGCGTCCTCGACCTCGATGGCGATGTGGCCGTAGCCGGTGCCGAGCTCGTAGTGGTCGGTGTCCCAGTTGTGGGTGAGCTCGATGACGGCGCCGTCGGCCTCGTCCTGGTAGCCGACGAAGGCCAGGGTGAAGCGGCCTTCCGGATAGTCCTTGCGGCGCAGCAGCCGCATGCCCAGGGTCTCCGTGTAGAACATCAGGGAACGGTCCAGGTTGCCGACGCGCAGCATGGTGTGCAGCAGGCGCATGATGAGATTCTCCGGTGGTGCGATTCACTCCATCATACGCATTTTTCATCGCGGGGATCGTCCGCGCGTGCCAGGATCGTCAGCACGTGTCGGGATCGTCCACGCGTGCCGGGATCAGATCAGCGGCAGGGTGTCGGGAGGCTGGCGGCGCAGCGTGTCGCGCGCCGCCCGGAAATCCGGGCACAGGCGCTCGACCTCGCGCCAGAAGGCCGGCCCGTGGTTCATTTCCTTCAGGTGGGCGATTTCGTGGGCCACCACGTACTCGATCAGGGCCGGGGCGAAATGGATCAGGCGCCAGTTCAGGCGGATGCGCCTCTGGCTGGTGCACGAGCCCCAGCGGCCCTGGGCGGACGAAAGCCCCCAGCCGGCGATGGATTGCCCCGCGCGGTCCAGGCAGCGCCGCAGGCGCCCGTCGAAATCGATCCGCGCACGCGCCTGCAGCCAGGCCTGGGCGCGTTCCTGGATGCGGCCGGCGTCGGCCGCGTCGGGCAGGGGCAGATACAGGCGGTCGCCCTCGGCCGGGGCGTCCGGGTCGCCTTCGTAGCGGGCCGGCCGGGCGCCGTCCAGCCGCAGCTCGATGGCGACGCCCAGGTAGGGGATGCGGCCGCCCGGCCGCCATTGGCCGGCCTGCAGGGCGAGCTGCTCCAGCCGCCGGTCGCGGTCTTCGAGCTTGTCGCGGATCCAGGCCGCCTTGTGGCGGATGGCATCCTCGATCTGCGCGCGCGTGGCCCAGGCGGGGGCCTGGATCGCCAGGCCGGCGTCGCGCACGTGCAGGCCGATGGTCTTGCGGCGCGCCCGGCGCAGCGCGTAGCCCAGCGTCCAGCCGTCCAGCTGCAGGGTCAGCCAGCGGGCGCCCGGGGGCAGGGCGGGCGGCGGCTCCGATGCGGCGGGCGGGCGCGGGCCGGGGAGGATGGGGATGGCGGACGGCGGGATGGCGGGATGGGGCGTCCGGCCGGCGGGCGCGGCCGCGGGGGCGCCCGCCGGCCCGTCGCCGGCGCCGAACAGGTCGAGCTGGCGGCTGTCAGCGGCCCGCATAGCGCTCGGGATTGAGACGCCGCATCTCGGCCTCGATCCATTCGCGCACGGCGTTGTTCAGGGAAGCCGGCGAATGTCCGGCCGGATCGATGGCCGGGCCGAAGGACACGGTCACCAGCCCCGGGGTCTTCAGGAAGGCGTTGCGCGGCCAGCATTCCCCGGCGTTGTGGGCGACCGGGATCACCGGCACCCCGGTGCGGCAGGCCAGCAGCGCGCCGCCCTGCTTGTAGCGGCCGGTCTGGCCGGGCGCCACGCGGGTGCCTTCGGGGAACAGCACCGGCCAGCGGCCTTCCTGGAGGCGCCGGGTGCCGATCTTCACCACCTGGTCGAAGGATTCCTTGCCCTTGGTGCGATCGATGGGAATCATGCTGAGCAGCGCCAGGCTCCAGCCGAAGAAGGGCACGTGGTGCAGTTCCTTCTTGTAGACGAAGACCACGTCGCGCGGCAGCTTGACCGCGAAATACAGGGTCTCCCAGGCGGACTGGTGCTTGGACAGGATGATGGCCGGACCCTTGGCGGGCAGGTGTTCCCAGCCCTGCGCCTGGTAGCGCATGCCGAGGATCCAGCGCGCGCCCCACAGCGCCATGCGCGGCCAGCCCAGGGTCAGGCGGTAGCGCCAGGACAGCGGCAGGGGCGCCCACAGCACGCAGCACAGGGCGTAGGGGATCACCGTCACGACCAGGAAGGCCATGTAGAGCGCGGAGCGCAGGTAGGTCATGGCGCGGCCTTCAGCAGGGTGTCGGCCACGGCGGCCAGATCGTCGCGGACCTGGGTGCCGGCGGGGAGTTCGCCGCTGGTGCCGGAGGTCTCCCAGGTCTTGCGGCCCTTGCCGGTCAGGACCAGCCAGGGGGCGCAGCGCGCGGCGGCCGCGGCGCGCAGGTCGCGCAGGCTGTCGCCCACCAGCGGGACGCCGTCCAGGCGCACGTCCAGGCGCTGGGCGATGTCGTGCAGCATGCCGGGCAGGGGCTTGCGGCAGGCGCAGCCGTCTTCCGGGCCGTGCGTACAGCAGAAGATGGCGTCGATGCGTCCGCCCGCTTCGGCCACCACCTGGCGCATGCGGGCGTGGATCGCGCCCAGGGTCTCCATGGTGAACAGGCCGCGGGCGACGCCGGACTGGTTGGTGGCCACCACCACGCGCCAGCCGGCCTGGCTGAAGCGGCCGATGGCTTCCGGGCTGCCGGGGATCGGCAGCCATTCTTCCGGCGACTTGATGAACGCGTCGCTGTCGTGGTTGATGACCCCGTCGCGGTCCAGGATGATGAGCTTCACCGGGCGAGCCTCGACAGGTCGGCCACCTGGTTCATCAGCCCGTGCAGCGAGCGCAGCAGGGCCAGGCGGTTGGCCCGCACGCGCGGGTCCTCGGCCATGACCATGACGTCGGTGAAGAACGCGTCCACGGCGGCGCGCGCCTGGGCCAGGGTGGCCAGGCTGGCGGCGAAGTCGCCGGCCCGCAGCTGGGCCGTGGCCTGGGGCTCCAGGCGGGCGATCGTGTCGGCCAGCTGGCGCTCGGCCGGTTCGGCCAGCAGCGCCGGGTCGAAGCCCGGCTGCGTGTCGTCGGCCTTCTTCAGGAGATTGCTGACGCGCTTGTTGGCGGCGGCCAGGGATTCGGCCTCGGGCAGCGTGGCGAACCGTTCGCAGGCCTGGACGCGCGCCGCGACCTGGTGCAGCGGCGGGCGCAGGGCCAGCACCGCGTCGATGGCCGAGCGGTCGCAGGCGGCCGCCAGCTGGTTGCGGTAGCGCTCGTAGACGAAGTCCAGCACGGCTTCGGCCGTGCCCTCGGCGAGCTGCCCGGGGGCGAAGCCGGCCGCCGCCCGCTCCAGCAGGGCCGCCAGGCGCGCCGGGGAGTCCTGGCTGGCCTGCAGGCGGCCGCCGGCGGTGAGCTGCTCGTAGGCGCTGATCAGGCCCAGGGCCGCGCGGCGCAGGCCGTAGGGGTCGCGCTCGCCGGTGGGCGCCAGGCCGATGCCCCAGATGCCGACCAGGGTCTCGGCGCGTTCGGCCATGAACAGGACGGCGGCGGTGAGCGTGTCGTCGGTGACGGGCTCGTCCAGGCGGATGCGGTACTGGTCGCGCAGGGCGCGCACCACGTCGGCGGACTCGCCGTCGTGCGCCGCGTAGTAGGCCCCCATGATGCCTTGCAGCTCGGGGAATTCGCCCACCATCTGGGTGCCGAGGTCGGCGTGGGCCAGCAGGGCCGCGCGGTCGGCCGATTCCGCCCGCCCGCCCAGCAGCGGCGCCAGCCAGCGGGCCAGGGCCCGCACGCGCCCGGTGCGCTGCAGCTGGCTGCCGAGCTTGTTGTGGTAGACGCTGTCGGCCAGGCCGGCCATGCGCTCGGCCAGCGGGGTCTTCAGGTCGGTCTGGTAGAAGAACTGCGCGTCGGCCAGGCGCGGGCGCACCACGCGCTGGTTGCCCTGGATGATGTGGACCGGATCGGCGGGCCGCATGTTGCTGACGATGAGGAAGCGGTGGGTCAGCGTGCCCGTGGCCGGATCGAACAGGGGGAAGTATTTCTGGTTCAGCCGCATCGTCAGGATCAGGCATTCCGGCGGCACGGCCAGGAAGGCTTCCTCGAAGGCGCCGACGTAGACCGTCGGGTATTCGACCAGGGCGGTGACTTCGTCGAGCAGGGCTTCGACCTCGGCGCCCTGGCCGATGGTCGCGCCCACCGCGGCGGAGGACTCGGCCAGCTGGCGGGCGATGAGCGCGCGCCGCTCGGCGAAGGACGGCACGACGCGGCCGTCGGCCGCCAGGCGATCGGCCCAGGCCTCGGCCGATTCGATGGTCAGCGGGCCGTTTTCCAGGAAGCGGTGGCCCAGGGTGGTCCGGCCGGCTTCCAGGCCCAGCGTGCGCACGGGCACGACGTCCGCGCCCCACAGGGCCAGCAGGCGCTGGGCCGGGCGTACGAATTTCACGCTGGTGCGGCCGTCGGCCAGCTGGTATTGCATGACCTTGGGGATGGGCAGGTGGGTCACGGCGTGATCCAGGGCCTGCTGCAGGCCGTCGGCCAGCCGCGCGCCGGGGGCGGTGCCTTCGGCGTAGAGCACGTCCTGCTTGCCGTCGTGCCTGCGGACGAGGCCGTCCGCGCCCAGGTGCCCCAGGCCCTTGGCCTGGAGCTTTTTCAGCAGCGCCGGCGTGGGCGCGCCGGCGGCGTCCAGGCCGATGGCGGCGGGCATGAGTTTTTCGGCGTAGGCCTGGTCGGGCGCCTGGCCCAGGACGGCGTCCAGCCGCACGGCCAGGCGCCGGGGCGTGGCGTAGGCGGCGCAGGCGCGGGGCTCGGCCAGCAGGCCGAGCGCGTCGAGCGTCTTGCGGATGCCTTCGGCGAAGGCCCGGCCCAGGGCGTCCAGCGCCTTGGGCGGGAGTTCTTCCGTGACCAGTTCGACGACCAGCGCGCGCGCGTTCGGATTCGTGCTCATGATCACGCGACCTCCCGCAGCATGGGGAAGCCCAGGCGTTCGCGCGCGTCGTAGTAGGCCTGCGCCACCGAGCGGGACAGGGCGCGGATGCGGCCGATGTAGGTGGCGCGCTCGGTGACGCTGATGGCGCCGCGCGCGTCGAGCAGGTTGAAGGTGTGGGCGGCCTTGAGGGTGGCCTCGTAGGCGGGCAGGGCGAGCGGGACTTCGATCAGGCGCCTGGCCTCGGCCTCGTAGTCGTTGAAGTGGGCGAACAGCATGGCGGTGGAGGCGATCTCGAAGTTGTAGGTGGACTGCTCGACCTCGTTCTGGTGGAACACGTCGCGGTAGTACACGGGCGTGCCGTCCGGGCCCTGGGTCCAGACCAGGTCGTAGACCGATTCCACGCCCTGCAGGTACATGGCCAGGCGCTCCAGGCCGTAGGTGATTTCGCCCATGGTGGGGTTGCAGTCCAGCCCGCCGACCTGCTGGAAGTAGGTGAACTGGGTGACTTCCATGCCGTTGAGCCAGACTTCCCAGCCCAGGCCCCAGGCGCCCAGCGTGGGATTTTCCCAGTCGTCCTCGACGAAGCGGATGTCGTGCTGCTGCGGATCGATGCCCAGCGCGCGCAGGGAGCCGATGTACAGGTCCAGGATGTCGAGCGGCGCGGGCTTGAGCACGACCTGGAACTGGTAATAATGCTGCAGCCGGTTGGGGTTTTCGCCGTAGCGCCCGTCCTTGGGGCGGCGCGAGGGCTGCACGTAGGCCGCGCGCCAGGGTTCCGGGCCGATGGCGCGCAGGAACGTGGCGGTGTGCGAGGTGCCGGCCCCGACTTCCATGTCGTAGGGCTGCAGCAGGGCGCACCCCTGGCGATCCCAATATTGCTGGAGCGATAAAATCAGTTGTTGGAATGTGAGCATGGCGTGGCGGGCCAGGCCCGCGATGGTTGTGTCGTCCGATGAACGCGGCCTGGGCCGCGTCCGGAACGGCCATTTTATCCACTTCTCTTTTTTCGGAGAAAACATGAGCGATTGCCTCGACGTGCAGCGCCTGGACGGCGTGCTGATCATGCAGCTCAACCGGCCCCAGGCGCGCAACGCGATCAACCTGGAGACCGCCCAGGCCCTGGCGGCGGCCCTGGACACCCTGGACAGCGATCCGGACCTGCGCCTGGGCGTGCTGACCGGCTCCGGGGGAAACTTCTGCTCCGGCATGGACCTGAAGGCCTTCGCCGCGACCGGCCAGCGCCCCTACGTGGGCAAGCGCGGCTTCGCCGGCCTGTGCGAACAGCCGCCCGCCAAGCCGCTGATCGCCGCCGTCGAAGGCTATGCGCTGGCCGGCGGCTGCGAGCTGGTGCTCGCCTGCGACCTGGTCGTGGCGGCGCGCGACGCGCGCTTCGGCCTGCCCGAGGTCCGGCGCGGTCTGGTGCCGGGCTCGGGCGGCATGCTGCGCCTGCCCTCGCGCATTCCCTACCACGTCGCCATGGAGGCCGTGCTCACGGGCGAGCCCTTCGGCGCCGAGCGCCTGCACCAGCTGGGCCTGGTCAACCGCCTGGCCGAGCCCGGCGCGGCGCTGGACGAAGCCCTGGCCATGGCGCGCGCCATCGCCGCCAACGGTCCGCTGGCGGTGCGCACGGCCAAGTCCATCATCGCGCAGTCGCGCAACTGGCGCCCCGACGAAATGTTCGAGCGCCAGCGCCCGCTGATCGCCCACATCTTCACCTCCGAGGATGCCCGCGAGGGCGCGACCGCCTTCGCCGAGAAGCGCCCGCCGGCCTGGAAGGGACGCTGAGGGCCGGGGCGGCCGGGGCCGTTTGCCGATATGATGAAACGATGAACGACGAAGTTGCACGAAGGGGGTTTTCCATGCATGACACATCGATGCGTTCGGCGCTGTTCGTGCCGGCCAGCCGGCCGGAGCGCATACCCAAGGCGGTCGCCAGCGGCGCGGACGCCGTGATCGTCGACCTGGAGGACTCCGTCGCGCCCGAGGCCAAGGCCGGCGCGCGCGACGCGCTGGCGCGCCACGCCCAGGCGCATCCCGGCGACCGCCTGTGGGTGCGCATCAACGACGGCACCACGCCCTGGTTCGAGGACGACCTGGCCCTGTGCCGCTCGCTGCCCTCGGTCGCCGGCATCGTCCTGCCCAAGGCCGAGGCGCCCGAGCACGTCTACAGCGTGTCCGGCGCGGGCAAGCCGCTGATCCCGGTGATCGAATCCGCCGCCGGGCTGCAGGCGCTGGACCGCATCGCCGAGGCCCACGGCGTGGCGCGGCTGTCCTTCGGCATCCTGGACCTGATGGTGGAATTCGGCACCCGGCCGGGCACCGACGCGGCCCGCTTCGTGCTGGACCAGATCCGTTTCCGGATCCTCGCGGCCAGCCGCATGCACGGGCTGGGGGCGCCGCTGGACTGCGTGCACCCCGACTTCACCGACCTGGACGCCCTGGAGCGGTCGGCCGTGTTCGCGCGCGACATGGGCTTCGGCGGGATGCTGTGCATCCATCCGGCGCAGGTGCCCGTGGCGCATCGCATCTATCGGCCGCTGCCCGAGGAGATCGATTGGGCGCGCCGGGTGGTGGACCATGCCGACTCGACCGGCGAATACGCCTTCCGCCTGGACGGCCGCATGGTGGACCTGCCGCTGATCGAACGCGCCCGGCGCATCCTGGAACGCTCCGCATGAAGGCCTACCTGGACCTGGTCCGCTCGATCTTCGAGCAGGGCGCCTGGCAGGAGAACCGCACCGGCGTGCGCACCCTGAGCCTGCCGGGCGCCTGCCTGCGCTTCGACCTGCGCCAGGGCTTTCCCGCCGTCACCACCAAGCGCCTGGCCTTCAAGTCGGCCATGGGCGAGCTGGTGGGTTTCCTGCGCGCGGCCGACAGCGCGGCGGACTTCCGCGCGCTGGGCTGCCGCGTCTGGGACCAGAACGCCAACGAGAACCGCGCCTGGCTGGACAGCCCCTGGCGCGACGGCCCCGACGACCTGGGGCCGGTCTACGGCGTGCAGTGGCGCCAGTGGCCGGCCTACAAGCTGCTGCCGGCCGACGCCGCCGCGCGCATCGAGGCCGCGCGGGCGCAGGGCTACCGCCTGATCGGCCCGGTGCAGGACCAGGGCCGGCCGCACGTGCTGCTCTACAAGGCCGTGGACCAGCTGCGCGCCTGCCTGGACGCGCTGATCCGCGACCCGGGCAGCCGGCGCATCCTGTTCCATGGCTGGAACTGGGCCCAGCTCGATGAAATGGCCCTGCCGCCCTGCCACCTGCTGTACCAGTTCCTGGCCAATCCGGCCACGCGCGAACTGTCGCTGTGCCTGTACATCCGCAGCAACGACGTGGGCCTGGGCACGCCGTTCAACCTGGCCGAGGGCGCGGCCCTGACGCACCTGGTGGCGCGCCTGACGGGCTACGAGCCGCGCTGGTTCACGTATTTCATCGGCGACGCGCACATCTACGAGACCCACGTGGAGATGCTGCGCGAGCAGCTGCGCCGCGACCCGCTGCCGGCGCCGCGGCTGCGCCTGTCGGACCGCATCCCGGCGTACGCCGACACCGGCCGCTACGAGCCCGAATGGCTGGAGCGCCTGGAGCCGGGGGATTTCGCGCTCGAAGACTACCGCCACCACCCCCCGCTGACGGCGCCGATGGCGGTGTAGGAGGGGCTTGCCTGCGGCGATCCCGTCCGACGGACGCCCCCCGCCGGAACAGGCTGCGAACAGTCCCGCCGGGGGGTATCCGCCGTCCTGACGAAGGAGACCCGCGCCGTCTCAGGCGGCGACGATCTCGATCGAGTGCGTGATCTCGGCCGTCTTTTCCAGCATGGCGATGGCCGAGCAGTACTTCGTGTGCGACAGTTCCACCGCGCGCTCCACGGCGGCGGCGGGCAGGTCGTGGCCCGTGACCCGGAACGCGTAGTGGATCTTGGTGAAGACCTTGGGCTCGGTGTCGGCGCGCTCGGCCGTCAGGGCGACCTGGCAGCCCGTCACGGCATGGCGGCCGCGCTTCAGGATCAGCACCACGTCGTAGGCGGCGCAGCCGCCGGCGCCGGAGAGCACGGTTTCCATCGGCCGGGGGGCCAGGTTGCGGCCGCCGCCGTCAGGGGCGCCGTCCATGGCCAGGACGTGGCCGCTGCCGGTGCGGGAGATGAACAGCATGCCCTCGGGGCCCTGCCAGTCGATGGTGCATTCCATGATGAGTCTTTTTCCTGTGGATGGCCTGGCGGACCGGCACCGCGGGACGGCGCGCCGGCGCCACGGCCGGGCGTGATGTCCGTACCACGATTAGGGTAATTCAGGCTTGATATTCTCGCGTAGATTTATCATAGATCAAATCTATGCCTACAATAGCGGGTTGCCGGGGCCGGTTTTCGGCCCTTGCGCGTCTTTTTGTCCTTCATCGGAAGCGCCGTGGATACCGTCACCGTTTTACTCCTGACCTTCATATTATCCGTCACCGGCCTGGGTGTCTTCATCTGGTCCCTCAGGCGGAACATGTTCGACAACAATCCCGAGGCCGCCGGGGTGATCTTTTCCACCGGCGAGATCGGCCACGTCGAGGATCCCTCCGCCACGCCGGAGCAGCGGGCCGGCCTGCAGAAGGTCGTCACCGACGGCGGCAAGGCCGTCGTCGATCCGTCCCTGGCCGACAAGCTGAAGAAAGAACTCGTCGACCGCCTGGAGGCCGACCAGTCGACCGCCTACGTCACCTTCACCTTCCTGTGCTGTGCCATCGTCTGGCTGGTGCTGGCCTCGACCTTCGGCCTGATCAGCTCGATCAAGCTGCACAATCCCGAATTCCTGACGCAATACGCCTGGCTCACCTTCGGCCGCACGCGCACGCTGCACCTGAACATGGTGGCCTACGGCTGGTGTCCGATGGCGGCCTTCGGCGTGGCGATCTGGATGCTGCCGCGCCTGCTGAAGACGCGCCTGTACGGCGGACGCTTCGCGCTGCTGGGCTGCATGCTCTGGAACGCCGGCCTGATCGCCGGCCTGGGCAGCATCGCCGTGGGCATCAACGACGGCCTGGAGTGGCTGGAAATCCCCTGGCAGATCAGCATCCTGCTGGTGCTGGGCGGCGCCCTGATCGCGCTGCCGCTGGTGTTCACCCTGCGCAACCGCAAGGTCGAGCACCTGTACGTGTCGATCTGGTACATGGGCGCGGCGCTGTTCTGGTTCCCGGTGCTGTACCTGGTGGGCAAGGTGCCCGGCGTGCACTTCGGCGTGGAGCAGGCCACCATGAACTGGTGGTTCGGCCACAACGTGCTGGGCCTGTACTACACGCCGATCGCCCTGGCCTCGGTGTACTACTTCCTGCCGAAGATCATCGGCCGTCCGATCCAGTCCTACAACCTGTCGCTGATCGGCTTCTGGGCGCTGGCCTTCTTCTACGGCCAGGTCGGCGGCCACCACCTGGTCGGCGGCCCGGTGCCGCACTGGCTGATCACGCTGTCGATCGTGCAGTCCATGATGATGATCATCCCGGTGCTGGCCTTCTCGGTGAACCAGCACCTGACGATGCGCGGCCACTTCAAGACCATGTACTACTCGCCCACGCTGCGCTTCATCGTGCTGGGCGCCATGATGTACACCCTCAGCTCCTTCGAGGGCTCCTTCGAGGCGCTGCGCAGCGTCAGCACGGTGGCGCACTTCACCCACTTCACCGTGGCGCACGCGCACCTGGGCCTGTACGCCTTCTTCTCCATCGTGATGTTCGGCGCCATCTACTTCGTGATGCCGCGCGTCATGTCCTGGGAATGGCCGCATCCCAAGCTCATCATCGTGCACTTCTGGCTGGTGGCCCTGGGCATCGGCATCTATTTCGTCAGCCTGTCCATCGGCGGCTGGCTGCAGGGCCTGGCGATGCTGGACGCGACCAAGCCCTTCATGGACTCCGTGCGGGTCACGATGCCCTACCTCGAAGGCCGCACGGTGGGCGGCGCCATGATGACCCTGGGCCATCTGGTGTTCGCCGTCCACTTCGTGCAGATGGCCCTGCGCTACGGCACGCGCCGCGTGGGTCCCGCCCTGTTGCACAACCGCAAATCCTCGCCTGAGCCTCAGGCATTCGCAGGTGCCTGATCATGGAAAGCGAATACAAACTCCTCAGCGGCGCGATGGTGACCCTCGCGCTGGCCACCGCCACCCTGGTCGTGCTGCCCTACATGCAGCTGTCCGACGTGCCGCCCTCCGAAGGCCTGAAGCCCTATACGGAGCAGCAGTTGCGCGGGCGCCAGGTCTACATCGAGATGGGCTGCGTCTACTGCCACTCGCAGCAGCCGCGCAGCCAGTCCCAGGCGCCGGACTTCCAGCGCGGCTGGGGCCGCGCGCCGGTCGCGGGCGATTACTACTACGACCGTCCGCACCTGCTGGGCACCATGCGCACCGGGCCGGACCTGTTCAACATCGGCGCGCGCCAGCCCAGCGTGGACTGGAACCTGGGCCACCTGTACGAGCCGCGCGCCTACACGCCGGGCAGCAACATGCCGTCCTTCCCCTTCCTGTTCAAGCTCAAGGACAAGGCCGAGCCGGGCGACAAGGTCGTCAACCTGCCGCCCAGCTTCGCGCCGGTCGGCAAGGTCGTGGTGGCCACGCCCGAGGCCCTGGATCTGGTGGATTACCTGATCGGCCTGGATCACACCTATCCGGTCAACCCCGGCTCGCAGTTGCCGGAACTGCCCAAGCAGGCCGGCGGTGAAGGAGCGAAGCAATGAGCGAGTCCCGATTCAACCAGCAGCGCCGCGAGCAGCCCGAGCCGCACGAGGGCAGCCGTCCGGTTCCCAAGATCGTCCTGACGGTCATCGGCCTGCTGCTGCTGTGGGCGGTGGTTCACCTGTATACCAGCTTCAATCCGATGCCCGCGTCCGTGGGCGACGATCGCGTCGCGGCCGACTTCGCCGTGCCGGCGACGGCCGACGGCGGCCAGCTCTACACGGCCAACTGCGTGGCCTGTCACCAGGCCAGCGGCGCCGGCGTGCCGGGCGTGTTCCCGCCGCTGTCCAAGTCCGAATGGGTGGACGCGGGCGATCCGGGCATCATGATCCGCATCCTGCTGCACGGCATCCACGGCCCGCTGACGGTCGAGGGCGCCCAGTACAACGGGGAAATGCCGAACTTCGCCAAGTTCTCCGACGAGGAGATCGCCGCCCTCGTGACCCACGTGCGCTCCAGCTTCGGCAACGCCGCCTCGGCCGCCGACGCCAAGACGGTCGCCCAGGTGCGCGAGGAAACCAAGGGTCAGCAAGGCCCCTGGAAGGGCGACGAGGACCTGCGGCCCCTGCTGGGCAAGTAGCCCGGGCGGAGAGCCGGCGTGCGCTGGATCCTCGCGCTGGCGCTGGCCCTGGCGGCCGGCCTGGGGGCGCTGTACGGCCTGACCGGCGGCTTCACCGTCCTGACGGCCGAGGCCGCGCGCCGCCAGGACGTGGCCCGGCATCCCCGGGCGATTCCGGCCGCCGAGGTCCTGGCCGGGGACGGCCGGGTCCTGGACCTGGACCGGGAGCTGCGCCGCGACGGGCGCGTCGCCCTCGTCAATTTCTTCTACACCCGCTGCCTGGCCCTGTGCCTGGCGCAGGGTTCCCTGACCGAGCGCCTGCAGCAGGCCATCGAGGCGCGCGGACTGCAGGACCGCATCCGGCTGATCAGCATCAGCTTCGATCCGCGCGACCGGGCGCCGGACCTGGCGCGCTACGCGGCGCGCATGGGCGCCGATCCGGCCGTCTGGCAATTCCTGTCCTTCGCCCGCCCCGCGCAGCGCGATGCCGTGCTGGCGCTGTTCGGCATCACGGTCGTGCCGGCGCCCCTGGGCGAGTTCGAGCACAATGCCGCCTTCCACGTCGTGACGCCCGACGGCCGCCTGGCGCGCGTCTTCGACCTGGACGACCCCGGCCTGGCCCTGAGCGCGGCAGAGGATGAGGCCGGACGCGGGCCAGTCCCCGCGGCCCGGCCTGCGCCCGGCGAACCGGAGCGGCCCGCGGGCCGCGACGCGGGCGGCGTGTAGCGAGGACGCATCATGAATACGCCTTCCCCGACGCCCATCGGCCCGGCCGGCCCGCCGGACGCCGCCCTGCCTTCCGGGGGCGGCCGGCGTCCGCCCGGGCCGCTGGCCTGGGGGATCGCCGCCCTGGCCTGCCTGGGCCTGGCCATGGGGTTGCGCGCGCCGCTGACGGCGCTGATGAGCCTGCACATGCTGGTCCAGATCCCGCTGCTGGCGCTGGCGGGCCTGTTCGCCGAGCAGGCGTGGCGCGCCGGCCGTCCGCCGCCGGCCGGCGGCGCGGGCGCGCGTCCGGCCTGGTCCTATAATGAATACGGCATGCCCGGCCTGCTGCTGGTCAGCCTGGTCGGGGCGGGCTGGATGATCCCCAAGGCGCTGGACGACGCCCTGACGGACTGGCGCGTGGCGGCGTTCAAGTACCTGGGCCTGCCGCTCTGCGGCTGGGTGCTGCGGGCCTCGCTGCGGCGCGCCAACGTGGTCATCAAGCTCTTTTTCCTGGGCAATTTCTGCTGGATGAGCGCGATCGTGGGCATGATCTACCTGGACCAGCCCATCCGCCTGTGCAACGCCTATCTCCAGGACGACCAGGACTGGTCGGGCCGGGGGCTGATCGCCCTGGCCATCGTCCTGCCGTCGTGCTGGCTGCTGGCCGAGCTCAAGCCGGTCTGGCGCTTCCTCAACCGTTGAAAAAGGATTTCTCATGGAACAGGCGACATACGGAGCAGGGGGCATGGAGCCCGCCGCCGGCGCGGACGGCGGCCGTGGCGCGGCGCCGGGCTGGCGCCGCCGGATGGGCCGGCTGGACGCGGTCCTGGCCGAAGCCGGCCGCGCGCTGCGGGTGCTGGACGGCTCCGTCTCCCACGAGCGGGCCAATCCCGCGGGGCCGTCCGCGGCCGACGATCCCGTGCTGTCGGACGCCGAATCGCGCCACACCGCCGGCCTGATGCGGGTCAACCACGTGGGCGAGATCTGCGCCCAGGCCCTCTACCGCGGCCAGGCGCTGCTGTGCCGCGACGAAGGCATCCGCCGGGTGCTGCTGCGGGCGGCCGAAGAGGAAGTCGATCACCTGGCCTGGTGCCGGCAGCGGCTGGACGAACTCCACAGCCGCCCCAGCCTGCTCAATCCCCTGTGGTATGCCGGGGCCTTCGGCCTCGGGCTGCTGGCCAGCCGCGCCGGGATTCCCTACAACCTCGGCTTCATGGCCGAGACCGAGCGCCAGGTCGAGGAGCACCTGGACGGTCACCTGAGCGCCCTGCCGGACCGGGACCGGCGTTCGCGGCGGATCGTCACGCAGATGCGCGACGACGAGATCGGCCACCGCAACACCGCCGAAGACCACGGCGCGGCGCCCCTGCCCGCGCCGGTGCGGGGCGCCATGCGGCTGATGTCCAAGGTCATGACCACCACGGCCTACCGGATCTAGCCAGGAAACCGGCGGATCCGGCTAGGGACTTACCCTTGTTTGTGATCAGAAAACGACAAAACACTGGGTATTGTCTATTGACAACAAATTGATCTTGCATCGCAGCAAGTTTTTTCTATATAATTTGCTTATCGGATGTCGAAACGTGATTGCAGCGGGAAAACCCCTAATCACGGCGGCTCGGAACCCAGGTTCCTCGCAGCCCGACATGCCCCGGTTGTCTCCTCCACCCTCCTCCTTTGGTGGATTTAGCCCAGGATCTTCGGATCTTGGGCTTTTTTTTTACCCGGATGTCCGATCCCGCCGGCGCCTGGGGCGCCTAGGCCACGCCGTATTGCTGGATGATCTCCAGGACGCCGTTGATGACGAACTGGACCGCCATGCAGACCAGCAGGAAGCCCATGACGCGCGAGATGGCCTCGACGCCGCCCTGGCCGATCACGGCCACGATGCGTCCGGCCGAGCGCAGGCAGACCCAGAACAGCAGGCCCAGCAGGGCGAACACGAGGACCGGCGTGGCGGCCAGCACCCACGGCGCGAACCCCTGCCTCGCCGCCGCATCGACCGACGTCGCGCCGCTGATGATCATGGCGATGGTGCCCGGCCCGGCGGTGCCGGGCATGGCCAGCGGCACGAAGGCGATGTTGGGCACCTGCCGGCCGCCCTGCGCGCCGGCGGCGTCGGCGTCGGCCGCCGAGGGGCTGGGGCCGGTCGACGGGAGCACCATGCTGAAGCCGATGCTGGCCACGATCAGCCCGCCCGCGATGCGCAGCCCGGGAATCGAGATGCCGAAGGTATGCATGATCCAGGCGCCGGCGTAATAGGTCACCATCATGATGCCGACCACGTAGAACGCCGCCTGGGTGACCTGCCGCCTGCGTTCCTGATAGGGGATGTGCTGGCCCAGGGACAGCAGCAGCGTCATGGAGGTCAGCGGATTGGCCAGGGGGAGCATCAGGGCGAGACCCAGGCTCGTCAGCGTGGCCAGCTGGATCAGGTCGTCGATCATGGCGTGTCGTGTGGAACGGCGTGAGGCCCATTGTAGAAAAGAAACGGGCCGGCCATCGATGGCAGGGGTGGCCATCGACGGAAGGTGGCCATGGGAGGCGGCCATCCATGGGAGGCGGTTATCGACAGGCGGCCGCCGGAGGGCGCCCGCCAAGGCCTCGCGCAGGCATCGCGCGCGAGGCCCGCCTCACCGGTCACGGCCTGCGCCAGGCTCCCAGGCGCTCGGACAGGCGGTCGGCCAGCTTGCGGATGGCCTGCCCGGCGCGTTCTTCGAGCGCCGGGTTGGCCTCCAGCGAACGGATGCTGACGGCCACGCCCGCCACGGCTTCGGGGTGGTGCGAATCGAAGACGGGGGCGCCGTAGCAGTACATGCCCTCGCGCACCCATTCGCGGTCGGTCGAATACCGCCGCTGGCGGATCCGCCGCAGTTCGTCGATGACCGCTGCGGTGTCGCGCAGGCCGTGGTCGGTGAGGGGGACGGGCCAGCCCCCGGGCAGGCCGTCCAGCAGCTTGCGCACGCTGGCGTCCGGCAGGGTGCTGAGCATGGCCAGGCCGGTGGCGGTGTAGACCGCCGGCAGCCGCATGCCGGCGTGGAACCGCAGCCCCAGGGGGTGCTGGCCGTTGCGGCAGGCGATGTACACGACCTCGGCGCCGTCGCGCACCGACAGCGTGATGGTTTCTTCCGGCAGGACGCGCATGTCGTCCCAGGACGCGAAGAATTCCTGCGTGATGTCCAGCCGCGCCATGAAGGCATTGGCCCACATCATCACGTGCGGCCCCAGCGTCATCTGGCCGCCGTCCAGCCGCGTGATCAGGTTCAGCTGTTCCAGCGTGGCGCACAGGCCGTGCAGGCTGCTCTTGGGCAGCTGCAGCGCCCGGGCCAGTTCGGCCAGGGTGGCGGGACGGCCGCTGCGGGCCAGCAGATCCAGCACGGCGGAGGCGCGGGCGACGGCCGGCGCGAGGATGCGTTCGGGGGATGCTGGGTCGGCGCTCATGGGATCGGGAAATCGGGAAATCGGGGGCTCGGGAGATCGGGCCATCGGCGCGGGAGGGGCGGTGGCCCCCGCCGGGATGTGCCGGACACGGCCCGCCGGGGCGGATTGACGCCGGGCGACGTGGGCCGGTATGATCGAATTTGTTCATTCCAACAAACACCGTTCATTATATTGAACGATCAATCGGAGCACAAGCATGCTGACATTGAAAAAGCCGGGCCTGCTTCGCCAGCAGGCCTATGTCAACGGTCAATGGTGCGACGCGGATTCCGCCGGCACTATCGACGTCCGCAATCCGGCCACGGGCGAAGTCCTGGGCACCGTGCCCCGCATGGGCGCGGCCGAGACGCGCCGCGCCATCGAGGGCGCCCAGGCCGCCTGGGGCGCCTGGCGCGCGATGACCGCCAAGGAGCGCGCGGCCATCCTGCGGCGCTGGTTCGATCTGATGACCGAGCACGCCCAGGACCTGGCCGTGATCATGACGGCCGAGCAGGGCAAGCCGCTGAGCGAGTCCCGGGGCGAAATCGCCTACGGCGCCGCGTTCCTGGAATGGTTCGCCGAAGAAGGCAAGCGCGCCTACGGCGACGTGATCCCCACCTTCGCCCGGGACCGCCGGGTGGTCGTCACCAAGGAACCCATCGGGGTCTGCGCCGCCATCACGCCCTGGAATTTCCCCTCGTCCATGATCACCCGCAAGGCGGGCGCGGCCTTGGCGGCGGGCTGCCCGCTGGTCGTCAAGCCGGCCGAACAGACGCCCTTCTCGGCGTTGGCCCTGGCGGTGCTGGCGGAAGAGGCCGGGGTGCCGGCGGGCGTGTTCTCCGTCCTGACCGGGGATGCCGCCGCCATCGGCGGCGAGATGACCTCCAGCCCGCTCGTGCGCAAGGTCTCCTTCACCGGTTCCACCGAGGTCGGCCGCCTGCTGATGCGCCAGTGCGCCTCCTCGATCAAGAAGCTGTCCCTGGAACTGGGCGGCAACGCGCCCTTCATCGTGTTCGACGATGCCGACCTGGACGCCGCCGTGGAAGGGGCCATCGCCAGCAAGTACCGCAATGCCGGGCAGACCTGCGTGTGCACCAACCGCTTCTACGTGCAGGACTCGGTCTACGACGCCTTCAGTCGCAAGCTGGTGGAAGCCGTCGGCAAGCTGCGGGTCGGCAACGGCCTGGAGGACGGCGTCACCCAGGGCCCCCTGATCGACGAGGCCGCCGTGGCCAAGGTCCAGGAGCACATCGCGGATGCCGTCGCCCACGGCGGGCGCATCCTGGCCGGAGGGCGGCCCCATGCCCTGGGGCATACGTTCTTCGAGCCCACGGTGCTGGCCGATGCCCTGCCCACGATGAAGCTCGCCCGCGAGGAAACCTTCGGCCCGCTGGCGCCGCTGTTCCGCTTCGGCGACGACGCCGACGTCATCCGCATGGCCAACGACACCGAATACGGCCTGGCCGCCTATTTCTACAGCCGCGACATCGGCCGGGTGTGGCGCGTGGCCGAAGCGCTGGAATACGGCATGGTGGGCATCAACACCGGGCTGATCTCCAACGAGGCCGTGCCCTTCGGCGGGGTCAAGCAGTCCGGCCTGGGCCGCGAGGGCTCGCACTACGGGCTGGACGACTATCTGGTCGTCAAGTACCTGTGCATGGGCGGCCTCTGACCCCCTGACCGCCCGCGCCAGCCCGCGCCCGCGCGGGCTGGCGCGGGGCCGGCGGGCCGCCGGGCCCTTTTGTTGCATCTGTATCCGCAGCGCCGCGCCACAAGTTACAAAATTGGCCGATAATCTCGTTTTGCCCAACGGGATCGACTTGAACGCCGCCAATCTGTCCGCCACGCTCAGCTGGCCCCTCATCGGGATCGTGGCCTTCATGGTAGGAGGCCTGATCGTCGTGTCGGAGCGCTGGCACGGCCGCCTGACGGGCGATACGGACATGCACAAGCCCCAGGCCATGCATGCCCACGCGGCGCCCCGGGTGGGCGGGCTGGCGGTGGTGGCGGGCAGCCTGGCGGGCCTGCTGGTGCTGGGCCCCAGCAACATGACCCTCACCTGGCTGTGGCCGGCGCTGTTCGTCTCGGCGCTGCCGGTGTTCGTCGCCGGCCTGCTCGAAGACATCACCAAGGACATCGGCTCCGGCAAGCGCCTGCTGGCGGCCTTCGTGTCGGCCGCCATCGCCTGGTGGCTGCTGGGCGGCGTCTCGCGCGTGGGCCTGTCGTGGGCCGACGCGCTGCTGTCGGCCTGGCCGATCATCTCGCTGCTGTTCACCATGGTGGCGGTGGGCGGCTGCACGCACGCCCTGAACATCATCGACGGCATGAACGGCCTGGCGGGCATGATCGCCACCCTGATGGCGGTGTCGCTCGCCCTGGTCGCCTGGCAGGTCCAGGACATCCCCATCTTTCTCATCGCCACCTCGCTGGCGTCCGCGACCCTGGGCTTCCTGGTCTGGAACTTCCCCTTCGGCCGGGTGTTCCTGGGCGACGGCGGGGCGTATTTCGTCGGCTTCATGCTGGCCGAGCTGGCCGTGCAGCTGGTGGTGCGCAATCCCGGGGTGTCGCCCTTCTACGCCCTGGCCGTGCTGTTCTATCCGGTCTTCGAGACCCTGTTTTCCATCTGGCGCCGCAAGTTCAAGCGCGGCGTGCCGGTCGACCAGCCCGACGCGCTGCACCTGCACCAGCTCGTGTTCCGCCGCCTGGTGCGCGTCACCTTCAGCCGGGACCGCCGCCACGCGCTGCCGGCGCTGTGCAACGCCATGACCTCGCCCTACCTGTGGGTGCTGGCCCTGATCGGGCTGGTGCCCGCCACGCTGTGGTGGGACAACGCCTGGCTCCTGTGCCTGAGCATGGGGGTCTTCGCCGCGGTCTACATCTGGCTGTACATCCGCCTGGTCACCTGGCGGCGGCCGCGCTGGCTGCTGCTGCCGTCCCTGGGCCGGGGCGTGCGGCGCGACTGAGCGCGGCGCGATTAAAATTCCATCCTGTCCAATCGGCATGATGCCGGGGAGAACCAAATGAACATTCAGGACGTCCGTCTGGCCGTCGTCGGTCTGGGATACGTGGGCCTGCCGCTGGCGGTCGAATTCGGCAAGCACCGCGACGTGCTGGGCTTCGACATCAACACGCGGCGCATCGAGGAACTGCGCGCCGGACGCGACCACACCCTGGAAGTCGACGGCCCCGAACTCGCCCAGGCCAGGCACCTGCGCTATTCGTCGGACCCCGCCGAGCTGGCCTCCGCCAACGTGTTCATCGTCACCGTCCCTACGCCCATCGACGAGTACAAGCAGCCGGACCTGACGCCCCTGGAGCGCGCCAGCGAAACCATCGGCCGCGTGCTCAAGCGCGGCGACATCGTCATCTACGAATCCACGGTCTACCCCGGCGCCACGGAAGAAGTCTGCGTGCCGGTGCTGGAGCGCATCTCCGGCCTTCGCTTCAACGTCGATTTCTACGCCGGCTACAGTCCCGAGCGCATCAACCCGGGCGACAAGCAGCACCGCGTCTCCACCATCCGCAAGGTCACCTCGGGCTCCACGCCCGAAGTCGCCGACCTGGTCGACGCGCTGTACCGCCAGATCATCACGGCGGGCACGCACAAGGCGCCCTCGATCAAGGTCGCCGAGGCCGCCAAGGTCATCGAAAATACCCAGCGCGACGTGAACATCGCCCTGATCAACGAACTGGCGCTGATCTTCAACCGCCTGGGCATCGACACGCTGGACGTGCTCGAAGCCGCCGGCACCAAATGGAATTTCCTGCCCTTCCGTCCGGGCCTGGTGGGCGGCCACTGCATCGGCGTCGATCCCTACTACCTGACCCACAAGGCGCAGTCCATCGGCTATCACCCGGAAATCATCCTGGCCGGCCGCCGCCTGAACGATTCCATGGGCAGCTACGTGGTGTCGCAGCTGGTCAAGGCCATGACCAAGCGCCGCATCCAGGTGCAGGGCTCGCGCGTGCTGGTGATGGGCCTGGCCTTCAAGGAAAACTGCCCCGACCTGCGCAACACCCGCGTGGTGGACATCGTGCGCGAGCTGGGCGAATACAGCATCGAGGTGGACGTCTACGATCCCTGGGTCGATCCGGCCGAGGCGCGGCACGAATACGGCATCACGCCGGTGGCCCAGCCGGCCGCGGGCGCCTACGACGGCATCATCCTGGCCGTGGCGCACCACCAGTTCGCCGCCATGGGGGCCGCCGCGCTGCGCGCGCTGGGCAAGCCCGAGCACGTGCTGTACGACCTGAAATACGTGCTCGCCGCCGGCGAGTCCGATCTGCGCCTCTGAGGTTCCGGCATGACATCCCGCTACGAATCCGTCCTCGCCGAACTGCGGGCGCAGCCCCGCACCTGGCTGGTGACGGGCTGCGCCGGCTTCATCGGCTCCAACCTGCTGGAAGCGCTGCTGGGCCTGGACCAGGCCGTCGTCGGCCTGGACGACTTCTCCACCGGCTACCAGCGCAACCTGGACGAGGTCGAGTCCCGCGTCGGCCCCGCGCGCTGGGCGCGCTTCCGCTTCATCGAGGGCGACATCCGCGACCTGGACACCTGCCGGCAGGCGGTCAAGGGCGTGCGCCACGTGCTGCACCAGGCGGCGCTGGGCTCGGTGCCGCGCTCGCTGCACGACCCGCTCACCACCAACGCGGTCAACGTCGGCGGCCAGCTCAACATGCTGGTGGCGGCGCGCGACGCCCAGGTCGAATCCTTCGTCTACGCGGCCTCCAGCTCCACCTACGGCGACCATCCCGGCCTGCCCAAGGTCGAGGACCAGATCGGCAAGCCGCTGTCGCCCTACGCCGTCACCAAGTACGTCAACGAGCTGTACGCCGACGTCTTCGCGCGCGCCTACGGCTTCAAGGCCGTCGGCCTGCGCTATTTCAACGTCTTCGGCCAGCGCCAGGACCCGGACGGCGCCTATGCGGCCGTGATCCCGAAATGGGTGTCGGCCATGATCCGCGACCAGGAAGTCGTGATCAACGGCGACGGCGAGACCAGCCGCGATTTCTGCTACATCGACAACGTCGTCCAGGCCAACGTGCTGGCGTCCCTGGCCGGCCCGGAAGGCGTCAACCAGGTCTACAACGTCGCCTTCAACGCCCGCACCTCGCTCAACCAGCTCTTCGAGCTGCTGCGCGACATCCTGGGGCGCAACGGCGTGGCCTACGCGCGCGCGCCGCGCCACGGCGATTTCCGCGCGGGCGACGTGCGCCATTCCCAGGCCGACATCGCCAAGGCGCGCGGCCTGCTGGGCTACGACCCCCAGTTCGACATCCTGCGGGGCCTGGAGGTCGCCATGCCCTGGTACGTCCGGTTCCTGCGTTGACCGGGGACGTGCGGACCGGATCCTCGTTTGCGAGGCTGACGTGATCGCGCCGCTCAAGCGCCGGCTGGCGGGCCTGCACGCCGACCACCGCCGCATCGCCCTGGGCGCGGCCCGCGTCGCCTTCTTCCTGCTGATGGGCAAGGCGGTGGGCGCGGTCAAGGAAATGGCGGTGGCCTACCGCTACGGCGTCAGCGACGCGGTGGACGCCTACCAGTTCACCCTGACGATCGCCAACTGGCTGCCGGTGACGCTGGTCGGGGCCTGTTCCGTGGTGCTGATCCCGGCCCTGGTGCGCAGCCGCCAGGGGGAACCGGCCCTGCACGGCCGCTTCCTGGGCGAGCTGCAGGCCTGGGCCTGGGCGCTGGGCGCCGCGGCGGCCGTCCTGCTGGGGCTCGCCTGGCCGATGGTCCTGGACGTGGCGGGGCAGGGCCTGTCGCCCGCGGTGCGCGACATGAGCCTGCTGCTGATCCTGGGCTTCGCGCCGGCCGCCTTCTTCACGATCTGGACCGGGCTGGGCGCGGCGCGCCTGCGGGCGCACGAGCGCCACATCAACACCCTGCTCGACAGCGTGCCGGCCCTGGCGATCCTGGTCTGCGTGCTGGCCGCGCCCGCGGGCGCGGGCATCCTGCCGCTGCTCTGGGGCACGCTGCTGGGCTACGCCATCCAGGCCGTCTGGCAGGACGCCCTGGCGCGGCGCGCGGACCGCGTCCCGATGCGGCCGCGCCTGAGCCGGCACGCGCCGCAATGGTCCAGCCTGGCCGCCGCCGCGGGCATCATGCTGGTCGGCCAGCTGGCCATGAGCTTCGTCGGCCCCATCGACCAGTACACGGCCGCCGGGCTGGGTGCCAACGCCAACGCCACCCTGGGCTACGCGGCGCGGCTGCTGTCGCTGATGATCGGGCTGGGGGCGGCCTCGGTCGGCCGCGCGGCCCTGCCGGTGCTGGCCGACATCCAGGCGCGCGGCGACGCGGCGCACGCCCGCGCCATGGCGCTGAAATGGTCGTTCGTCCTGCTGGCGCTCGGCGCCTGCGTGGTGCTGGCCGGCTGGTGGCTGGCGCCGTGGCTGGTGTCGCTGCTGTTCGAGCGCGGCGCCTTCACGGCGCAGGACACGATCGCCGTGGCGCACGTGCTGCGCTGGGGCATGCTCCAGCTGCCGTTCTATTTCGGCGTGCTGATCCTGGTGCAACTGCTGGCCAGCCAGAACCGCTACGGCTGGATGGCCGCGATCGCCGTCCTGAATTTCGGCCTCAAGGCCTGGATGAACACCGTGCTCGCGCCTTCCATGGGCGCGGCGGGCATCATGCTGGCGACCGCCCTGATGTACGCCCTGTCCTACGTCTGCTACCTGGGCCTGGCCTGGCGCGTGCGGCCATCGGGGGAGGCGCCATGAACGCGCCGGAGCGCCCCCTGCGCGAATCCGGCGGCGCGCCGCCCGCAGCCGGGCCGGCCGCCGACCGGATCGATCTGATGATCGTCATCCATTCGCTGCGCGGCGGCGGCGCCGAGCGCGTGGCCGTGGACCTGGCCGCCGCCTGGCGGGCGCGCGGCTGCCGGGTGATGATCGTGACCCAGACGGACGACCGCCAGGACGCCTATCCGCTGCCCGACGGCGTGCGGCGCCACGCCCTGGGGCTGGCCGGCGAGAGCGCGGGCCCGCTGGGCGCCCTGTGGGGCAACCTGCTGCGGGTCGCGGCGCTGCGCCGGCTGGTGCGCCGCCACCGTCCGGCCGTGGTGCTGGGCATGATGACCCGGGGCTCGGTGCTGGCCGTGCTGGCCGCGCGCGGGCGCAGCCGCGTGATCGCCACCGAGCACGCCCATCCGCCCAGCCTGCCGCTGCCGGCGTTCTGGGAACGGCTGCGCCGCTGGACCTACCCGCGCGCCGACGCGGTCATCGCCCTGACCCGCGGGACGGCGCAGTGGCTCGACGCGCACCTGCCCGGGGTGCGCGCCCAGGTCATCCCCAATGCCGTGCGCTGGCCGCTGGCCGACGGCGAGCCCGTGCTGGAGCCGCCGCCCGCGCCCGGCCGGCGCCGGCTGCTGGCCGTGGGCCGGCTGCATCCTGTCAAGGGCTTCGACGGCCTGCTGCGGGCCTTCGCCCAGCTGGCGGGGCCGTTTCCCGACTGGGACCTGACCATCCTGGGCGAGGGCGAGCAGCGCGGGGAACTCGAAGCCCTGCGCGACGGACTCGGCCTGGCCGGGCGCGTCAGCCTGCCGGGGCGCGTGGGCAACATGGCGGCCTGGTACGGCGCCTCGGACCTGTACGTGCTCAGTTCCCAGGCCGAGGGCCTGTCCAACACCCTGATCGAGGCCATGGCCTGCGGCCTGCCGTGCGTGGCCACCGATTGCGACACCGGTCCGCGGGAAATCATCCGCGAGGGCCTGGACGGCCTGCTGGTCCGGCCGATCGACGATCCGGACGCCCTGGCGGCCGGCCTGGCGACGCTGATGGCCGATGCCGGCCTGCGGGCGCGGCTGGCCGGCCGCGCCGTCGACGCGCGCGACCGCTTCGGCACCGCGCGCATCATGGCCTTGTGGGAACAGGTGTTCCAGGGCCGGAGGGTGAACTAGTGTCCCGTCCCGATGCGCATGAATGCGTGTCCCGTTCCGGGGCCGATGCGCGCGCCGCCGGGCCGGGGCGCCCCCGGCGCATCCTGTTTCTCGTCAGCTCCATGCACGGCGGCGGCGCCGAGCGCGTGGCCGCCACCCTGGCCAACGCCTGGGCGCGGCGCGGCGACGAAGTCACCCTGGTGTGCTGCTATTCCGGACGCGGGCGCTGCGACCAGGTCCTGGACCCGGCCGTGCGCCTGCTGTGGCTGGCCGACCGGGTGCGCGGCCCGGCCTGGCTGCGGCCCGTCGCCAAGCTCGCCGCCCTGCGGCGCCTGGCGCGGGAATGCCGGCCCGACCGGGTGCTGTCCTTCCTGACCAACGTCAACGTGACGGCGCTGCTCGCCCTGCGCGGCCTGGGCCTGCCCATCGTCGTCGGCGAACGCACCGATCCGGCCCACAGCGTCAACCTGGAACCCGTCCTGCGCCGGCTGCGGCGCTGGACCTATCCCTGGGCGCGCCGCGTCGCCGTGCAGACCCGCCGCGGCGCGGTCCACCTGCTGCGGGTCGCGCCGGGCGTGCGCCGCCTGGCGGTGATCCCCAATCCGCTGCCCGACGGCCTGCCCGCGTGCCGCGTCCGGGAGCCGGCGGGGCCGCGCTACACGCTGGCCGCGCTGGGGCGCTTCAATCCCGTCAAGCAGTTCGACCGGCTGATCGAGTGCTTCGCCGCGCTCGCCCCGCAGTGCCCGGACTGGGACCTGTGCATCTGGGGCGACGGCGCCCAGCGCGACGCCTGCCTGCGGCGCGTCCGCGAACTGGGGCTGGAATCCCGCATCCGGCTGCCCGGCTTCAGCCGGACCCCCTGGGAGGACCTGGCCGCGGCCCATGCCTTCGTGCTGAATTCCCGCGTCGAGGGCTTCC
Organism: Castellaniella defragrans 65Phen; assembly: GCF_000612685.1. NCBI lineage: Bacteria > Pseudomonadati > Pseudomonadota > Betaproteobacteria > Burkholderiales > Alcaligenaceae > Castellaniella > Castellaniella defragrans. Next base: position 3,565,527 of record NZ_HG916765.1, on the reverse strand, counting down.
CCAACGCGCTGCTCGAAGCCATGGCCCTGGGCCTGCCCTGCGTGGCGACGGACTGCCCCTCGGGGCCGTCGGAGCTGACGCTGGGCGGCCGCCTGGCCGAGCTGGTGCCCCTGGACGACGAGGCGGCCCTGGGCGCGGCCCTGCTGCGGGTGATGCGTGCCGCCCCCGCCGAGCGCGAGGCCCGCGGCCGGGCGGCGGCCGGGTCGGTGCGGTCCCGCTACGGGCTGGACGCCGTCCTGCGGGCCTGGGATGATGCCTGGACGGAGGCGGACGGGACGATCGGCGCGGCGGACGGGGACGATGCGCCCCGCCCGGCGCCTTGATGCCGCCCGATGGCTCCGATGGTCGAGGAAACCTCATGAATGGAAACGAAGCGGGCCTGCCCGCCACTCCCTCGCCGGACGGCGAGTCCGCGCCCGCGGCGCAGCAGGCCTCTGCGGCGCGGCAGGCCCCCCTGCAAGTCATGCACGTGATTTCCGGCCTGCTGCACGGCGGCGCCGAGACCGTGCTGTTGCGCCTGGCCACGGCCCCGGGCGGCACGGTCCGGCACACGGTGGTGTCCATGCGCGGCGAAGGCGTCATGGGCGCGCGGCTGCGCGCGGCCGGCGTCGAGGTGGTCTGCCTGGACATGCAGGGCTGGGCCGGCGGCCTGCGGGGCCTGTGGCGGCTCTACCGGCTGCTGCGCGAGCGCCGTCCCGACGTGGTGCAGACCTGGATGTACCACGCCGACCTGATCGGCGGCCTCGCGGCGCGCCTGGCCGGCATCCGCGCCGTGGCCTGGGGCGTGCGCAATTCGGGCGTCAGCCTGGGCGAGAGCAGCCGCTCCTCCCGTATCGCGGCCTGGGCCTGCGCGCGGGTGTCGGCCTGGGTGCCGGGTGTCATCGTCGCCTGCGCGCGCAAGGCGGCCGAGGTCCACCGGGCCTGGGGCTACCGCGCCGACCGGGTGCTGGTGGTGCCCAACGGCTACGACCTGGACGTCTGGCATCCGGATGCGGCAGGCGCTGCCGAACTGCGCGCCCGCTGGGGCGTGCCCGAGGGCGCGCCGCTGCTGGGCAGCGTGGCGCGCTGGAATCCCCTGAAGGACCATGAAAACCTGCTGGCGGCGCTGGCCCTGTGCGTGCGCGCCCATCCGGACCTGCGCTGCGTGCTGATCGGGCTGGGCATGTCGCGCGACAACGCCGAACTGATCGCCCTGGCGCGGCACTACGGCCTGCTGGACCACCTGATCTTCCTGGGGCGGCGCGACGACGTCCCGGAACTGATGCGGGCGCTGGACATCCACGTGCTGTCGAGCAAGGCCGAAGGCTTTCCCAACGTGGTCTCCGAGGCCATGGCCTCCGGCGTGGCCTGCGTGGTGACCGACGTGGGCGACGCGGCGGACATCGTGGGCGAACATGGCTGGGTGGTGCCGCCGGGCGACGCGGTGGCCCTGGCGGGCGCCATCGACCAGGCGGCGCGCGCGGTGCGCGAGCCGCAGTGGCCGGCGCGGCGCGACGCGGCGCGCGCCTCCGTCGAACGGCGCTACAGCCTGCAGGCCATGGTGGAGCGCTACGAGACCGTCTGGCGCCGGCTGGCCGCCGATTTCCCGGCGGGCGGGGCGGGGCGGCCGACGGCCGTCGGTCCGGCCGATTCCGCGGCGTCCCGCGACGCCGCCGGGGCAGCAGGGGCCAGGACCACGGCGCAGGCGAGTGCGGCGCCGGCGGGCGGTCCGCCCCCCCGGCTGCTCTTCTTCATCACCAATCCGGCGTTCCTGCTGTCGCACCGGCTGCCGGTCGCCCTGGCCGCCCGGGACGCGGGCTACGAAGTCCACGTCGCGTCCATGGGCGGGCCGGCGGTGGCGCAGATCGAGGCGCTGGGCCTCGCGCACCACGTCCTGCCCCTGTCGCGCACCAGCATGCGGCCCTGGACCGAGGCCCGCAGCCTGTGGGCGGTCTGGCGCCTGTTCCGCCGGCTGCGGCCCGGCCTGGTGCACGCCGTCACCCTCAAGTCCGTGCTCTACGGCGGCATCGCCGCGCGCCTGGCCGGCGTGCCCGCCTACGTCGCGGCGATTTCCGGCCTGGGCTACGTGTTCATCCAGGGATCGGGCGTGCGCGGCGTCCTCAAGCGCCTGGCCCTGGTCCTGTACCGCCTGGCCCTGGGGCACCCGAACAGCCGGGTGATCTTCCAGAACACCGCCGACCGCGACGTGCTGGAGCGGGCCGGCGCCGTGCGCCCCGGCCAGGCGGTGCTGGTGCGCGGCTCGGGCGTCGATCTGGACCGGTTCGCGCCGCGGCCCTGGCCCGCAGGGCCCGTGACCGTCGCGATGGCCAGCAGGCTGCTGCACGACAAGGGCGTGCGGGAATTCGTCGAGGCGGCCCGGATGTCCGCGGCGCGCGGCGACGGGCTGCGCTGGCGCCTGGCCGGCAGCCTGGATCCGGACAATCCCGCGTCGGTGACGGTCGGGGAGCTGGAAGCCTGGCGCGCGGAAGGCGCGATCGAGTACGTGGGCGAATGCGCGGACGTCGCCGGCTTCTACGCCCAGGCCCACATCGTGACGCTGCCGTCCTACCGCGAGGGTCTGCCCAAGTCCCTGATCGAGGCGGCCGCCTGCGGCCGGCCGGTGGTGACCACCGACGTGCCGGGCTGCCGGGATGCGATCGAGTCCGGCGTCAGCGGCGTGCTGGTGCCGCCCCGGGACGCGCGCGCCCTGGCCGACGCGGTCGCGGCCCTGGCGCGGGACGAGGCCTTGCGCGTCCGCATGGGCGCCGCGGGCCGGGCGCTGGCGGAGCGCGATTTCGGCCTGGACCGGATCGTCCGGGCGCACCTGGACGTGTACCGGGCCCTGGCCGGACGGTGATCCGCGCCGCGCCGGCCCGCGTGCCGCCGCCCCGCGCTGCGTGACCCGGCGCGCCGCCGGCGGGGCGTGCGGCGCGCGGCTTCAGTCTTCCGTATCCAGCGGCGGCAGCTCGACGGCCGGAACCCGGTCCAGCGGCGCGCTCAGCAGGCGGTCGATCTGGGCGTAGGTCTGGTCGATGAGGTCGCGCCCGATGGCGGCCTCGATCAGCTGGTACTGGGCCTCGACCAGCGGGGCGATCCGGTCGTAGACCGCCTCGCCCTGCGGCGTCAGGCTGATGATGATCCGGCGCTGGTCGTGCGGCGCGCGCTCGCGCACCACCAGTTCCTGCATCTGCATCCGGTTCAGCACGCCGACCATGCTCGGGCTGAGGATCTGGCAGGCGTCGCACAGCTGATTGGGTTCCAGGGGACCCTGCTCGCGCAGGCTGCGCACGATCCGCCATTGCTGCTCGGTCAGGCCGTAGTGCGTCAGGATTCCCCGGAAATGCCCCAGCAGCGCATCGCGTGCCTTCAGCAGCAGTTGCGGCAGGTTGCGGTGGATTTTCGGTGTGCTCATGTGTCTCCCGTTCCCAGGGTGGTTTCCATACTTGACTTGCTAATATGTTAGCTTTATAGTGGCTGAAAATAACAATAACATGTTAGTGAATCCTTGGCTGTATCCAGCCGATGCTCATAGAACGTCCATAGAACCCGTTCCCTTCGGAGAAGACACATGCAACGACGACTCGCCGTACTGGCCCTGGCCCTGGGCGCCTCCATCGGCAACCCCGCCGCCGCCGCCCAGGAAGTCACCCTCAAGATCGCCCATTTCCTGCCGTCGGCCGCCGCGGCACAGCAAATGGTACTCGAACCCTGGTGCGCCACGCTGGCCCAGGAATCGTCCGGCCGCATCGGCTGCCAGATCTACCCCGCCATGCAGCTGGGCGGCACGCCGGGCCAGCTGGCCGACCAGGCCCTGCGCGGCGTGGCCGACATCGTCTGGACGGCGCCCGGCTATTCGGCGGGCCGCTTCCCGGCCATCGAAGCCATGGAACTGCCCTTCGTCGTCAGGGATGCCGCCAGCGGCAGCCGCGCCGCCTGGAATTTCTACGAGCAGTACGCCCAGCAGGAATTCTCCAAGTACAAGGTGCTGGCCGTGCACGTGGACGGCGGCGTGGCCCTGCACACCTCCAAGCAGGCCATCGCCAGCCTCGAAGACTTCAAGGGCCTGAAGCTGCGCACGCCCACGCGCATGGCCTCCAAGACCCTGGCCGCCCTGGGCGGCGAGCCGGTTTCCATGCCGCCGGGCCAGGTCACCGAGGCCATTTCCAAGGGCGTGGTCGACGGCGCCATGGGCGCCTGGGAAGTCGTGCTGCCCACCAAGCTCGACGAGGTGACCAAATATCATACGCAGCCGGCCGCCGGCCAGGCCTATCCCGCTGCCACGGTGCTGGTGCTGCTGATGAACCGGCAGAAGTACGATGGCCTGGCGCCTGACCTGAAGGCGGTCATCGACCGCAACAGCGGCCCGGCCCTGGTCGAGCGCTTCGGCAAGGTCTGGGACGACGTGGCCGCGCAGACGCAGGCCAAGGTGCGCGCCGCCGGCGGCCAGGTGGTCGACATCAGCGAAGCCGATCTCAGCGCCATGAAGAACGCCGCCCGCGCGGTCGATACCGAGTGGCGCGCGGAGATGGACAAGAAGGGCCTGGACGGCACGAAGCTGTCCGAAGCCGCGCACGCGCTGGCGCGCCAATAACCGAACCGGGTTCAGATCATGGACTACACCGGAACCGAACTGGCCCGCTGCAGCCGGGGCTGGCCGATCCTGAATCGGCTGGCCACGGGGCTGGCCCTGGGCGGCGGGGCGCTGTTCATCCTGCTGGTGGGCATGTCGCTGGTTTCCATCGTCGGGCGCAAGCTGGGCTTCGGCTCGATCACCGGCGACGTGGAGATGATGCAGGTGGGCACGGCGGTGGCCGCCGCCGCCTTCCTGCCGTACTGCACGCTGGTGGGCGATCACCTGCGCGTCGATCTGTTCACCGAGCGGCTGCCGGCCACCACCAAGAGCCGCATCGACGCCGCCTGCGAGTGCCTGCTGGTGGCGGCCATGCTGGTGCTGGCCTGGCGCACCGCGCTGTCGGCCGCGCACCTGCGCGAGACGGGCGACTTCACCACCCTGCTGGGCCTGCCGATCTGGATTCCCGTGGCCGCCATCGTGCCCAGCCTGCTGCTGACGACACTGTGCGCGCTGTGGCGCGTGCGCGCGGCGCTCGGGCATGCGCGCTACCTGGGCCGGCGCGAGCAGATGGCCGTCGATCATGGGGTGTCGGCATGAGCGGGATGGCGGTGGGCCTGAGCGGTCTCGCAGGGCTGTTGGTATTGCTGGTGTTCCGGGTGCAGATCGCGGTGGCGATGCTGCTGGCCGGGGCGGTGATCTATGTGGCCTCCAGCGACTGGGCCTTGAACGGGCTGCTGTACACGCTCAGCGACCTGGTCTACGCGCGCCTGTCGAACTACGACCTGGCGGTGGTGCCGCTGTTCATCCTGATGGGGCAGTTCGCCACGCACGGCGGGCTGTCCAAGGCGCTGTTCGATGCGGCCGGCAAGCTGATCGGGCACTGGCGCGGGGGCATGGCGATGGCCTCGGTGGCGGCGTGCGCCTCGTTCGGGGCGATCTGCGGCTCCTCGCTGGCGACCGCCGCCACGATGGGGCAGGTGGCGCTGCCCGAGCTGCGCGCGCACGGCTACTCGGGGCGCCTGGCCACGGGCACGCTGGCGGCCAGCGGCACGCTGGGCATCCTGATTCCGCCCTCGGTGCCGCTGATCATCTACGCGGTGCTGGTGCAGGATTCCATCGGCAAGCTGTTCATGGCGGCGGTGATCCCGGGCATCCTGGCCGCGCTGGGCTACCTGATCGTGATCCGCATCCTGGTCACGCGCGATCCGGCCTCCGGCCCCACGGGGACCAAGGCGCCGCGGGCCGAGGCGCTGGCCGCGCTGCTGCGCACGGTGCCGATCATGCTGGTGTTCGTGGTGGTGGTGGTGGGGATCTACGGCGGCTGGGCCAATCCGACCGAGGCGGCCTCGATCGGGGCGGGGGCCTGCGGGCTGATCGCGCTGGCCGGCGGCATGCGCTGGGAGGGCACGCGCCAGAGCCTGCTGGGCACGGCGCGGGTGACGGGCATGATCTTCATGGTGCTGATCGGCGCGGACCTGCTCAATTCCTCGCTGGCGCTGTCGCAGATGCCGCACGAGCTGGCGCAGTGGGTGATCGACAGCGGGCTGTCGCCGATGATGGTGCTGTTTGCGATCCTGCTGATCTACATTCTGCTGGGCTGCGTGATGGACTCGCTGGCGATGATCCTGCTGACGATCCCGATCTTCTATCCGATGATCATGGGGCTGGATTTCTTCGGCCTGTCGGCGGGCGACAAGTCGGTGTGGTTCGGCATCATGACGCTGATGGTGGTGGAGATCGGGCTGGTGCACCCGCCGGTGGGCATGAACCTGTACATCATCAACAAGCTGGCCAAGGACGTGCCCATGAAGGAGACGGCGCTGGGGGTGATGCCCTTCCTGGCGTCCGATTTCCTGCGGATCATCGTGCTGGCGCTGTTCCCGGGCATCACCCTGTGGCTGATCCACGCGCTGGGCTAGGGCGCATGCGCGCGGCTCCCGGCAAACCCGCTTCCGTAGACGAGACATGATCGAAACCGAAACCCTCCTGCCTTCCGACGCCGCCGTGTACGGCGTCATCATGAACGACTCCGCCAGCGTGTCGCGGCTGGGCGAGGCCGCGCTGCAGCCGCCCTACAAGGGCCTGCCCGCCGCCCCGGTGCTGTACATCAAGCCGCGCAACACCTGGGCGGCGGACGGCAGCGTGGTGCGCCTGCCGCGCGGCGAGTCCGCGGTCGAGGTCGGCGCCGTCGTCGGCCTGCGCATGGGCCGCGACGCCGCCCGGCTGCGGCCGGAATCGGCCCTGGAGGCCGTCGACGCCTGCCTGCTGGCCGCCGACCTGAGCCTGCCGCACGCCGACTACTACCGCCCGGCCATCCGCCAGAAATGCTTCGACGGGTCCCTGCCCATGCGGCTGCTGCCGGCGCAGGCGGGCGCGCTGCAGTCCCTGACGCTCCAGACCTGGATCGACGGCGTCCGGTGCGACGAGCGCCGCCTGGCCGACCTGCTGCGCGCGCCGGCCCGGCTGCTGGCCGACGTGACCGAATTCATGACCTTGCGCCGGGGCGACGTGCTGCTGACCGGGGTCGTCTATCAATCGCCCGTGGCTCGCACGGGCTCCACCGTACGCGTCGAAGCGCCGGGCCTGGCCCGGCTGGAATTCACCGTGCGGACCGAGGAGGAATCGGCATGAAACACGCACGCATCGCCTGGCAGGGGGCGGTCCGCCCGGCCACGGTCGAGGACGACGGCACGCTGCGCCTGGCCGATGGCCGCGCGGCGCCCGCGGAGGAAGTCATCTGGCTGCCGCCGGTGCGGATCTGCACGGCCTTCGCGCTCGGGCTGAACTACGCCGACCACGCCGCGGAGCTCGCCTTCAAGGCGCCCGAGGTCCCGCTGGTCTTCCTGAAAGGCCCCAATACCTTCATCGGCCACCGCGCCGCCACCCACCGGCCGGACGGGGTGAAAAGCATGCACTACGAGTGCGAGCTGGCCGTGGTCATCGGGCGCGGCGGGCGCGGCATCCGCCGCGAGCACGCTTACGAGCACGTCGCCGGCTACACCGTGGCCAACGACTACGCCATCCGCGACTACCTGGAAAACTGGTACCGCCCCAACCTGCGGGTCAAGAACCGCGACGGCTGCACGCCCATCGGGCCCTGGATGGTCGACCGCGACGACGTGCCCGATCCCATGGCCCTGAAGCTGTGCACGCGCATCAACGGCCAGGTCGTGCAGCAGGGCACGACCGCCGACATGATCTTCGACGTGCCGTTCCTGATCGAATACCTGTCGGCCTTCATGACCCTGTCGCCGGGCGACGTGATCCTGACCGGCACCCCGCAAGGGCTGGCCGAGACCCGGCCCGGCGACGTGGTCGAGACCGAGATCGAATCCGTGGGCTGCCTGGTCAACACCATCGTGGGCGACGAGGCCGGCCATTCTCAAACCGCTGACTAGGGATGAATCTTTCATGATCAAGCATCTGATCGCCGGGCGCGAAGTCGAAAGCGCCGACGTTTTTGAAACCCTGAATCCCGCGACGGGCGAAGTCCTGGCCGAGGTCGCCAGCGGCGGCGCCGACGAGGTCGATCAGGCGGTGCGGGCCGCCCAGGAAGCCTTCCCGGCCTGGGCCGCGCGCCCGGCCGCCGACCGCGCGGCCATCATGCACCGCCTGGGCGAGCTGATCACGCGCGACGTGCCCGAGCTCTCCCGCCTGGAAACGCAGGACACCGGCCAGGTCATCGGCCAGACCGGCAAGGCGCTGGTGCCGCGCGCGGCCAACAACTTCCATTTCTTCGCCGAGCAGGTCAAGCGCATGGACGGGGAAAGCTATCCCTCGGACACGGGCCACCTGAACGTCACGATGTGGCAGCCGGTGGGCGTCTGCGCCCTGATCTCGCCCTGGAACGTGCCGTTCATGACGGCGACCTGGAAGCTCGCCCCCTGCCTGGCGTTCGGCAACACGGCCGTCATGAAGATGAGCGAGCTCTCGCCCCTGACCGCCGACCGCCTGGGGCAGCTCGCCCTGGAAGCCGGCGTGCCGCCGGGGGTGTTCAACATCGTCCACGGCTACGGCGCCACGGCGGGCGAGGCGCTGGTGTCGCACGCCGGCGTGCGCGCCGTGTCCTTCACCGGCTCGACCGCCACCGGCCACCGCATCGTGCGCGCCGCCGGCCTGAAGAAGTTCTCCATGGAACTGGGCGGCAAGTCGCCGTTCGTCGTGTTCGACGACGCCGACTACGAGCGCGCGCTGGACGCCGCCCTGTTCATGATCTTCTCGAACAACGGCGAACGCTGCACGGCGGGCAGCCGCATCCTGGTCCAGCGCGGCATCTACGAGCGTTTCCAGGCCGACTTCGCCGCCCGGGCGCAGCGCCTGACGGTGGGCGATCCGCTGGATCCCAAGACCATCGTCGGGCCGATGATCTCGGCCGGCCACCTGGCCAAGGTCACGGGCTACATCGAGGCCGGCCGGCGCGAAGGCGCCCGCCTGCTGTGCGGCGGCGGCACCCCGGACGTGGGCGCGGCCTTCCGCGGCGGCAACTGGGTCCAGCCCACCGTCTTCGCCGATGTGGACAACGCGATGAGCATCGCCCAGGACGAGATCTTCGGCCCGGTGGCCTGCCTGATCCCCTTCGACGACGAAGCCCAGGCCCTGGCCATCGCCAACGACACGGCCTACGGCCTGTCGTCCTACGTCTGGACCGAAAGCACCGGGCGGGCCCTGCGCATGGCGCGCGGCATCGAGGCCGGCATGGTGTTCGTCAACAGCCAGAACGTGCGCGACCTGCGCCAGCCCTTCGGCGGCGTCAAGGCCTCGGGCACCGGACGCGAGGGCGGGCATTACAGCTACGAGGTGTTCTGCGAAGCCAAGAACATCTGCATCTCATACGGGGATCATCCGATCCCTCGCTGGGGCGTCTGAACCCCGGCCAACGTTGCATCATGACCCCCTTACGGAGGAGACACCATGGGTAAGCTCGCTTTGACCGCGAAAATCACGCACGTGCCGTCGATGTATCTGTCCGAGCTGGACGGACCGCACAAAGGCTGCCGCCAGGCCGCCATCGACGGCCACAAGGAGATCGGCCGCCGCTGCCGCGAACTCGGCGTGGACACGATCGTCGTCTTCGACACGCACTGGCTGGTGAATTCCGGCTACCACATCAATTGCGCGCCGCATTTCAAGGGCATCTACACCAGCAACGAACTGCCGCACTTCATCAAGGACATGGCCTACGAGTACGACGGCAATCCGGAACTGGGCCGGCTGCTGGCCGATGCCAGCACGGCGGCCGGCGTGCGCACCCGCTCGCACGAGATCGCCAGCCTGGAACTGGAATACGGCACGCTGGTGCCGATGCGCTACATGAACGAGGACCGTGCGTTCAAGGTGGTGTCGGTGGCGGCGCTGTGCACCGTCCACAACATGGAGGACTCCGCCAGGATCGGCGCCGCCATGCGCCGCGCGGTCGAGGAGCAGTACGATGGAACGGTGGCCTTCCTCGCCAGCGGCTCGCTGTCGCACCGCTTCGCCCAGAACGGCGTGGCGGAAGACTACCTCTTCAAGGTCTGGAGCCCGTTCCTGGAAACCGTCGATCACGCCGTGATCGACATGTGGCAGCGCGGCGACTGGGCGACGTTCTGCGACATGCTGCCCGAGTACAACGCCAAGTGCCACGGCGAAGGCAACATGCACGACACCGCCATGCTGCTGGGCGCCCTGGGCTGGGACCAGTACCGCGGCAAGGCCGAAGTGGTCACGCCCTATTTCGGCAGCTCGGGCACCGGCCAGATCAACGTGGTCTTGCCGGTGCAGTAAATCCCGGCGCTTCCGGCCCCGCGCGGACGGCCCCGGCCGGCCGCCGCGCGGGCCACCCCTCCGCCCTGCGAGGGCGGGGGGCCGACATTTCCGCATCCTGGGTCTCATACCATGGCACATCTGATCTTTGAATATTCAGGCAATCTCGCCCAGGAAGGCGACATTCCCGGCCTGCTGCGCAAGGCCAACCACATCCTGATCGACACCGGCCTGTTCCCCCCGGGCGGCATCCGCTCGCGCGCCCTGCGCCTGGACGAATACTGCGTCGCCGAGGGCGACCACGACGACGCCTTCGTGCACGCCACCGTCAAGATCGGCGCGGGCCGCGCGCCCCAGGCCGTGCGCGACACCGCCCAGGCGCTGTTCGACATGATGAAGCAGCATTTCGATCCGCTGTTCCAGCGCCGCACCCTGGCCCTGTCTCTGGAATTATCCGAATTTTCCGAGGCGGGCACGCTCAAGCACAACAACATCCATGCCCGCTATGCCAAACACTGATACCGCCACCGCCGACCGCCCGCGCGCGTCCGCCGCGGAGTCCCTGCCGCGCGACGCCATCGCCCGCATCGCCGCTTCCCTGCACGAGGCCGAACGCGCCCGCGTCCAGGTGCGCGCGCCGTCCCTGGACCATCCCGGCATCACCATCGAGGACGCCTACGCCATCCAGAGCGAGGGCATCCGCCTGAAGCTGCAGGAAGGCCGGCGCATCATCGGCCGCAAGATCGGCCTGACCTCGCGCGCCATGCAGCGGTCCTCGCAGATCGAGGAGCCCGACTACGGCGTGCTGCTCGACGACATGCTGTTCGAGAACGGCCAGGACATTCCCTTCGACCGCTTCATCGTCCCCATGGTCGAGGTCGAGCTGGTGTTCCACCTGACCCGCGACCTGGCCGGGCCCGAGGTCACGCTGTTCGACGTGCTGGACGCCACCGACTACGTCATGCCCGCCATCGAGCTCATCGACGCGCGCTGCCACCGCGTCGATCCGGCGAGCGGGCGGCCGCGCCTGGTGATGGACACGATCTCGGACAATGCCGCCAACGCCGGGCTGGTGCTGGGCGGGCGCGCCATCCGCCCCATGGACCTGGACCTGCGCTGGGCCGGCGCGCTGCTGATGCGCAACGGCGTGATCGAGGAGACCGGCGTGGCCGCCGGGGTGCTGAACCATCCGGCCAACGGCATCGTCTGGCTGGCGCGCAAGCTGGCCCGGCACGGCGCCGGCCTGGAGGCGGGGCAGCTGATCCTGGCGGGCTCCTTCACGCGGCCGGTGGCCGCGCAGCCGGGGGACACCTTCCACATCGATTACGGCCCGCTGGGCAGCATCTCCAACCGTTTCGCCTGATTCGTCCGATTTCTCTCCGTCCGGCCCTTTCTTTCGGAGGATACGCATGGCCGCGCTCCACAATTCGTTCAAGGCCGCCCTGCGCGGCGACCCGGCGCCGCGCATCGGCCTGTTCATGGGGCTGTGCGATCCCGGCGTGGCCGAGCTGCTCGGCGACACCGGCCTGGACTGGCTGCTGATCGACGGCGAGCACGGCCCGAACGACCTGCGCACCGTCCTCGCGCAGCTGCGGGCGCTCGAAGCCTGCCGGGCCGACGTCCTGGTGCGCATCGTCGATCACGACCCGGCGCTCATCAAGCAGATGCTGGACATCGGCGTCCAGTCCCTGCTGGTGCCGATGGTGGAGTCGGCCGAACAGGCGCGCGCCCTGGTGCGGGCCACCCGCTATCCGCCCGCCGGCATCCGCGGGGTGGGCTCGGCGCTGGCGCGCGCGGCGCGCTGGAACGGCGTGCCCGACTACCTGAAGCGGGCCGACGACGAGATCTGCCTGATCGTCCAGGCGGAATCCCGCGCCAGCCTGGACGCGCTGGACGACATCCTGACGGTGGAGGGCGTGGACGCCGTGTTCATCGGCCCTTCGGACCTGGCCGCCTCGATGGGGCACCTGGGCCAGCCGGAGCATCCCGAGGTGCGCGCCGCCGTGCTCGGCGCCCTGGAGAAGGTCGTCCGCAGCGGCAAGGCCGCCGGCGTGTTCGCCACCCGGCTGGACACCGCCCGCCTCTATTGCCAGGCGGGGGCCCGCTTCGTGGCCCTGGGCACGGACACCCTGCTGCTGCGCCAATCGGCCGCCGGCCTGGTGCAGGCCTTCCATGCCGGCGCCGCCCAGGCGGCCGGCGCCGGGTACTGAGCCGGGGCCGGCGCCGCGGCGCCCGGCCGGCGGGGCCTAGAACGGCAGCGTCCGCCCGGGCAGGAGCTCGGCGAAGGCGGCGCGGAATTCGTCCTGGATGCGCGCCAGGGCCTCGGGCGTGTCGCCCTCGAAGCGCAGCACCACCACGGGCGTCGTGTTGGACGCCCGCGCCAGGCCGAAGCCGTCGGGGTATTCGGCGCGGACGCCGTCGATCGTGACGAGGTCCGTGGCGCCGGGGAAGCGGCCCTCGGACTGCAGGCGATGGATGAAGGCGTGCGGCTCGCCCTCGGCCATGGGCAGTTTCAGCTCCGGCGTGGAGAGGCCCTGCGGCAGGGATTCCAGCACCCGGCTCGGATCGTCGCCGCGCGACAGGATTTCCAGCAGGCGCGCGCCGGCGTAGAGGCCGTCGTCGAAGCCGTACCAGCGTTCCTTGAAGAAGATGTGGCCGCTCATCTCGCCGGCCAGCGGCGCGCCGGTCTCGGCCAGGCGCGCCTTGATCAGCGAATGCCCGGTCTGCGACATCAGCGGCGTCCCGCCGGCCTCGCGCACGGCCCGGCCCAGGTGGCGGCTGCACTTGACGTCGAAGATGATCGAGGCGCCCGGCTGGCGCTGCAGGATGTCGCGGGCGAACAGGATCATCTGGCGGTCGGGCCAGACGATCTGGCCGGAGCGGGTGACCACGCCCAGGCGGTCGGCGTCGCCGTCGAAGGCCAGGCCCAGCTCGCAGTCGGTGTCGCGCAGGTGCGCGATCAGGTCCTGGAGATTGGCCGGGTCCGCCGGATCGGGGTGGTGGTTGGGAAACAGCCCATCGACCTCGCAGTACTGTTCGTCGACCGTGCAGCCCAGCGCGCGGAACAGGCGGGCGGCGGCCACGCCGCCCACGCCGTTGCCGCAGTCGATGGCGATGCGCATGGGGCGCGCGAGGCGGACGTGGCCGGCGATCTCGCGGATGTAGGCGTCCATCAGGTCGGTGGCGACGCTCAGGCCGGGGATCGTGCCCACGGGCGCCTCGATTCCGTCCATGGCCTGGCGCAGGGCCTGGATCTCGTCGCCATGGAGCGTGCGCCCCGCCATCATCATCTTGAAGCCGTTGTAGTCGGGCGGATTGTGGCTGCCGGTGATGGCGACCCCCGAGCCGCTGCCGTCGCGGTGGGCGGCGTAGTACACCAGCGGCGTGTGCGCCAGGCCCAGGTCCACCGTGTCGATCCCGCCGGCGTGCAGGCCGGTCTTGACGGCGTGGGCCAGCCCGCGGCTGCTCAGGCGCCCGTCGTAGCCGACCGCCAGGCTGCGCACGCCCTCGCGCCGGGCCTGGGCGGCCAGGGCCAGCCCCAGGCGGTGGGCGAAGGGCTCGTTGATCTGTCCGGGCACGGTGCCGCGGATGTCGTAGGCTTTGAAGACGGCGGAAGGCAGGGGTGCGTTCATGGAAGATTCCGGCGTAAAGATCGCTAGGGAAGGTTCGAGCCGGTCGAGCGGAAAGCGGGCGCGGCGACCGCCCGACACCGCAGATGCCCGCGGCGTGAGGACCGGTTCAGACCTTTCCTCATTATCGCCGATTACAATCGGAGGTTCTTTTCACTTCTTATCCGCGCCGCGGCACGCGGCGCAACGACGAAGGCCATGGATCATCTGGATGCTTTGCGCGCGACGGTCGGCGCCGCGCAGGTGCTGACCGGCGCGGACGCGCTGCCCTGGGAAACGGACTGGCGCGAGCGCTACCGCGGCCGGGCGCTGGCCGTGGTGCGGCCGGGCACGACCGACGAGGTCGCGGCGGTGGTGCGCCTGTGCGCGCAGGCCGGGCTGCCCGTGATCCCGCAGGGCGGCAATACCGGGCTGTGCGGCGGGGCCACGCCCGACGATTCCGGCCGGGCGGTGATCCTGTCGCTGCAGCGCCTGAACCGCGTCCGCGGCATCGACACCGACAACGACACGATGGAAGTCGAGGCCGGCTGCGTGCTGCAGTCCGTGCAGCAGGCCGCGCGCGAGGCCGGCCGGCTGTTTCCGCTCAGCCTGGCGGCCGAGGGCAGCTGCACGATCGGCGGCAACCTGGCCACCAACGCGGGCGGCACGCAGGTCCTGCGCTACGGCAACATGCGCGAACTCACCCTGGGGCTGGAGGTCGTCACCGCCCAGGGGGACGTCTGGCACGGCCTGCGCGGCCTGCGCAAGGACAACACCGGCTACGACCTGCGCGACCTGTTCATCGGCAGCGAAGGCACGCTGGGCGTGATCACGGCGGCCACGCTGAAGCTGCATCCGCTGCCGGTGGCGCGCTGCACCGCGCTGCTGGCCCTGGATTCGATCGAGGCGGGCATCGCCATGCTGGGCCGCGCCCGCGCGGGACTGGGCGCCTCGCTGACCGGCTTCGAGCTGATGGCCGGCAACTGCCTCCAGGACGTGGTGCGCTGCTTTCCGCAGCAGCGCCTGCCCTTCGAGGGCCCGTCGGCCGACAGGCCCTGGTACGCGCTGCTCGAACTGTCGGACAGCGAATCCGAGGCCCACGCCCGCGAGCGCTTCGAGGTCGTGGTGGGCGAGGCGATCGAGGCCGGCGTCGTCCTGGATGCCGTGATCGCCGAATCCATGGCGCAGAGCCACGCGCTGTGGCACCTGCGCGAAAGCATCCCCCTGGCGGAAAAGGAATCCGGCAAGAGCATCAAGCACGATGTCTCGATCCCGGTGTCGCGCATGGCCGAGTTCGTGCTGGGCACCAACGCCGCGCTGCAGGCCGCGTTCCCCGGCATCCGGCACGTGATCTTCGGCCACCTGGGCGACGGCAACCTGCACTACAACGTCGCGCGCGGGCCGGACTGGGCCGAAGGCCGGCTGCTGGCGTGCCAGGACGCGGTCTACGAGCTGGTGCATGACCGCGTGCACGCGGTGGGCGGCTCGATCAGCGCCGAGCACGGGGTGGGGCAGCTCAAGCGCGACGTGCTGCCGCGCTACAAGGACCCGGTGGAGATGGCGCTGATGCATCGCATCAAGGCGGCCCTGGATCCCCAGGGCATCATGAATCCGGGCAAGGTCCTGGCGGGGTAGGGCGCGCGGGATCCGGCCCTGCTTCCGGGCTATGATGGCGCCTTCCTCCACTCCCTTTGGAAGCTGTCGTCATGACCATCCAGCGCATCGAACCCGGCGCCCGCATGAGCGGCGCCGTCGTCCACGGCAACATCGTCTACCTGTCGGGCCAGGTGGGCCGCGAGGGCGACGACGTCCAGACCCAGGCGCGCACGGCGCTGGCCGAGGTCGATCGCCTGCTGGAGAAGGCCGGCAGCCACAAGTCCCGCATCCTGCAGGCCACCCTCTGGCTGGCCGACATGGCCGATTTCCCGGCCATGAACCCGGTCTGGGAGGCCTGGATCGACCCGGCCAACCCGCCGGCCCGCGCCACGGGCGAGGCGCGCCTGGCCGCGCCCGGCCTGAAGTTCGAGGTGATCGTCGTCGCCGCCCTCAACGATTGAGATCCCGCGCCCGGGCTCGCCGGGCCGCGTTCCGGATTCTGGACGGCACGCCTCGCAGGCCGCGCCGGGCCGCAGGCCCGGCCCCGCGCTAGCGCTTCTGGCATCCCGGGCAGAAATAGGTCGCCCGCTGGCCCTGGACGATGCGCCGGATCGGCGTGGCGCAGCGCGGGCAGGGCTGGCCCTCGCGTTCGTAGACGGCCGCGTGCAGCGTGAAATACGCGCCCGGGGCGCCCTGGGCGTTGACGTAGTCGCGCAGCGTGCTGCCGCCCGATTCCAGCGCCTGGCCCAGGGTCTGCAGGATCGCCGCGTGCAGCCGGGCGCTGCGCGGGCGCGACAGGCGCGCGCCGGGCAGGCGCGGGTCGATGCCGGCCAGAAAGAGCGATTCGGACGCATAGATGTTGCCCACGCCCACGACGATCCGCCCGCCCAGCAGCAGCTGCTTGACCGTCTGGCGGCTGCCCCGCAGCCCCGCGTGCAGGAGCTCGGGGGTGAAGGCCGGGTCGAAGGGCTCGATGCCCAGCCCGGCGAGCAGCGGATGGGCCTCGATCGGGCCGGCGCCGGCCGGATGCCACAGGACGGCGCCGAAGCGGCGCGGGTCGTGCAGCAGGAAGCGCGCCTCGTCGAACAGCCATTCCACGTGGTCGTGCTTGCGCGGCGGCTCGTCCATCGGCACCCGCCGCAGCGAGCCCGACATGCCCAGGTGCACGATCTGCGTGCCCCGCGGAAAGCGGATCAGCAGGTACTTGCCCCGCCGCTCGCAGGCCAGCACCTCGGCGTCGCGCACCAGGGCGGGCAGGTCGGCCGGCACCGGCCAGCGCAGCCGGGATTCGTGCACGATCAGGCGGCGCAGGACGCGCCCGGGCATGACCGTGGCAATTCCACGACGGGTTGTTTCGACTTCTGGCAGTTCCGGCATGGCAGGGTGATAACATCCACTTTCGATGACGCAATTTTGCCACCAGACGCGGTTTCTTCCTGCGTTCCGGCCATGGTTACCGCAAATGAGATTTCCCGCTTCCGTGATTCCCGTGGTGCTGGCGCTGGCCGCCGCACACGAGACGGCGTGGGCTGCGCCCCCCGCAGCCGCGCCGGCCGATCCGGTCGAAACCATCCATTTGCGTAGCGGCGAGCCGCCGGCCGTCACGCTCACTCCCGAACTGCTGTACCGCCTGCTGGTGGCCGAGCTGTCCGCCCAGCGCGGGCAGTTCGACGACGCCGCCCAGGAGCTCCTGTCCCTGGCGCACGACACCCTGGATCCCCGGCTGGCGCGGCGCGCCTTCCAGATGTCCATGACCGGGCGCAACCTGGCGCTGGCGCTGCGCTCGGCCCGCGAATGGGCCGCCCTGGACCCGTCCAACCCCGAGGCGGTGGCCGCGTCCCTCGCGCTGTCGGCCTCCAGCGGCCAGACCGACGGCCTGGCCCAGACGCTGGCGCGCCGCATCGCCTCGGCCGACGATCCCGACCAGGCCATCGTCCAGGCGGCCGGCATCGTGTCCAAGATGACCGACAAGCGCCTCGGCCTGGACGTGCTGGACAAGGCGCTGGCGGGCGTGTCGGGCACCTCGGCGCTGGCCCGGCTGGCCCTGGCCGACGCCGCCTGGGCGGCGGGCGAGCCCGTGCGCGCCGTGGACGAGGCGCGCCGCGCCCAGGCGCTGGACCCGGATTCCCAGGACGCCGCCCAGCGGGTGCTCGAATACGGCTTGCGGGTCGAGCCCTCGCAGGCCATCAAGGACACCTACGCCTACCTGGAGCGCCACCCGGACCGGCACGGCCTGCAGCTGCTGCTGGTCAGCCGCCTGACGGGCCGGGGCGCGTTCGACGAGGCCCTGGGCCTGCTCGACCGCATGCGCCGCCGTGCCCCCGAGGACTTCGACCTGCTCTACACCGAGGCCGAGGTCAACGCCCGCGCCGGCCGCTACGATGCCGCCAAGGCGCTGCTGGGCCAGTACATCACGATCCAGCAGCAGCGGCGCCAGGCCGTGCGCGACGACGCCACCAACGCCCAGGCCGACGTGTCCGACGCGCGGCTGCTGCTGGTGCAGATCGCCGAACGCCAGAACGACCTGCGCGAAGCCATCCGCCAGCTGCGCAGCATCGACGAGCCGTCCCTGCAGTTCCAGGCGCGCACGCACGAGGCCGTGCTCTACGGCAAGCTGGGCGAGCTGAACCAGGCGCGGGCGATCCTGGACGCCATCAAGCCGGCCGACCGCCGCGAGCGCGTCGTCGTGCGCCTGACCCTGGCCTCCATCTACCGGGACGCGGGGCGCACCGACCAGGCGGTCGAGCTGCTCAAGGCGACCGACCTGGAAATGCCCGACACCCCGGAAATCAAGTACGACCTGGGCATGCTGCTGCACCAGCAGGGCAAGACGGCCGAATTCGAGGCCCTGATGCGCCGCGTGATCGAGCTCGATCCCGACAACGCCAACGCCTACAACTCGCTGGGCTACACCTTCGTCGAGCAGAACCGCAACCTGACCGAGGCGCGCGACCTGCTGGAGCGCGCGCTCGACCTCGATCCCGACAACGCCTACATCCTGGACAGCGTGGGCTGGTACCTGTTCCGCATCCGCGACTACCAGGGGGCGCTGGAATACCTGCGCCGTTCCTACGACCAGATGCCCGCCGCCGACGTGGCCGCGCACCTGGGCGAGACCCTGTGGGCGCTGGACCGCCGCGACGAGGCCCGGCGCATCTGGGCCGAAGGGCGCAAGGCCGATCCCGACAACGCGACCCTGCGGGAAACGCTGAACCGCCTGGGGGTCAGGCTGCCATGAGGCCGTCCGGTCCTGCCCGGCGATCCGGGCGGATGCCCGCGGCGGCGTCCCCGGCGGCATCCTTCCGCGCGCGCGGCACCGCGGCGTCGCGCGGCCTCGCGGCGTACCTCGTGCGCCTGCGGCACGTCTGGCTGACGCTGGTCCTGGCGGGCCTGCTGGCCGCCTGCGCCGCGCCCCAGCGCATCGGCGGCGCCGGCCCCGCCTTCGAGCGGCAGGGCCGCTTCGCCGTCAACCTGCAGCCGGCGGGCGCCGCGCCCACCGCGGCCCAGGGCGGCTTCTCCTGGCGCGACGACGGCCGCGTCCTGCGCCTGGATCTCGTCTCCCCGCTGGGCAGCGTGCTGGCGCGGATCCGGGTGGAGCCCGGCCGCTCCGAGCTGGAGCGCGCCGACGGCAGCCGCGAATCGGCGCCCACGCCCGACGACCTGCTGGCCCTGGTCTGGGGCCATCCCATGCCGGTGTCCGGGCTGCGCCGCTGGATCCGTGGCGAGGCCGCGCCCGGCCTCGTCGTCGATGCGCAGCGGGACGCGCAGGACCGGCTGACGGCGCTGCGCCAGGACGGCTGGGAAGTCAGCCTGTCGGCCTACGACGCCCAGGGTCCCGGGCGCGTGCGCCTCTCGCGCCTGGACAGCCAGGGGCAGTGGCGCCTGCAGCTGATCGTGGACCGGCCCTAGGCCCATGCACCGGCCCTGATGCGCATGGCGGCCCTGTACGACGTGCCGGCCCCGGCCAAGCTCAACCTGTTCCTGCACGTGGTGGGGCGGCGTGCGGACGGCTACCACCTGCTGCAGACGGTCTTCCGCTTCGTGGACCTGTGCGACACCCTCGATTTCGACGCCACGGCCGACGGCTCGCTGGCGCGCGAAGGCGAGGGCCTGGCGGGGCTGGCGCCGGACCAGGACCTGGTGCTGCGCGCCGCGCGCGCGCTGCAGCGCGCCACGGGCGCGCGCCAGGGCGCGCGCATCCGCTACCGCAAGCGCATCCCGGCCGGTGGCGGCCTGGGCGGCGGCTCCAGCGACGCGGCCACCACCCTGATCGCCCTGAACCGCCTGTGGGGCACCGGCCTGACGCGCGCCGAGCTGATGCGCCTGGCCCTGCCGCTGGGGGCCGACGTGCCGGTCTTCGTCTTCGGCCGCGCCGCCTTCGCCCAGGGCGTCGGCGAGGATCTCACGGCCGTGGACCTGCCCGAGCGGGCCTACTGGATCGTGCGCCCGCCCGCGCACGTGGCCACGGCGGACGTTTTCCGCGATCCCGATTTGACAAGAAATTCCGAATCGGTAAAAATTGCGGTCTTTACTGATTGGCAGACAGGGCAGCGCGCCGGGCCGTTATTTGGCCGCAACGACCTGGAAGCCGTGGTCTTTCGGCAGCATCCGGATATCGCCGCGCTTGCGCGGGCGATACGAGGCACAGAGGGCGCGGGGGTCGAAGTCCGCATGACGGGTTCGGGTTCGTGCCTGTTCGCGGAATTCCCCGACCTGGCCCAGGCCGGGATGCATCGGGACCGAATAATCGGTAAAATGGAAAGCCCGCCCGATGGGGCGATCGAAGGGTCCTGGATCTGCCGGGGCCTGGCGGATCACCCCTTGCTTGGCTGGGTCGCAGATTGAATATTGGGGAATCGCCAAGCTGGTTAAGGCACCGGATTTTGATTCCGGCATGCGAAGGTTCGAATCCTTCTTCCCCAGCCATCCTTTCCGCGCCGGCGCGCATGCTACCAGGCTGTTGAACCGCCCCGCTTCCCGCGGGAAGGCTGTCAACAGCCTTGTCATTTGACACATTGGTTCGACACCATGGCACAAGACAGATTCATGATCTTCACCGGCACGGCCAATCCTCGTCTGGCCGTCGATGTCGTGAATCACCTGGACATGTCGCTGGGCAAGATGACCGTCGGCCGCTTCTCCGACGGCGAGGTCATGGTCGAGATCAACGAAAACGTCCGCGGCAAGGACGTCTTCGTGCTGCAGCCCACCTGTGCGCCGACCAACGACAACCTGATGGAAATCATGGTGATGGTCGATGCCCTGCGCCGCGCTTCCGCGCGCAACATCACCGCCGCCATCCCGTATTTCGGCTATGCCCGCCAGGACCGCCGGCCGCGTTCGGCCCGCGTGGCGATCTCGGCCAAGGTCGTGGCCAACATGCTGCAGGTCGTGGGCGTGGACCGCGTCCTGACCATGGACCTGCACGCCGACCAGATCCAGGGCTTCTTCGACATCCCCGTGGACAACATCTACGCCGGGCCGATCCTGCTGGGCGACATCTGGAGCCGCAACTTCCAGAACCTGGTGGTCGTCTCGCCCGACATCGGCGGCGTGGTGCGCGCCCGGGCCCTGGCCAAGCAGCTCGAATCCGACCTGGCCATCATCGACAAGCGCCGCCCGCGCGCCAATGTCTCCGAGGTCATGAACATCATCGGCGACGTCAACGGCCGCACCTGCCTGATCATGGACGACATGGTCGACACCGCCGGCACGCTGTGCAAGGCCGCGCAGGCCCTGAAGGACCGGGGCGCGGGTTCCGTCTACGCCTATTGCACGCACCCCGTGCTGTCGGGCGAGGCCATCAAGCGCATCCAGGACTCCGCCCTGGACGAGCTCGTCGTCACCGACACCATTCCGCTGAACGAAGCCGCGCGCGCCTGCGCGAAGATCCGCCAGCTCTCCTGCGCCTCGCTGCTGGGGGAGACCATCCTGCGCATTTCCACGGCGGAATCGGTCAGCTCGCTGTTCGCCGACTGACGGCGGCCGCGACGTATTTTTTGTGGCCCCGCGCTGGTCGCGGCGCGGGGCCGTTTCGCAGCTTCGGCTGCTGTGCTGTCAGGGGCCGTCCGTAGGCCCCGTTTTGGAGTTTTCCATGAAATTCACCGCCACTTCGCGTAGCGTCCAGGGTTCGAGTGCGAGCCGCCGCCTGCGCCGCGCCGGTCGGGTGCCCGCCATCGTCTACGGCGGCAAGTCCGCCCCGGCCAATATCGAGCTCGACCACAACGAGATCTACCACGCCCTGAACAAGGAAGAGTTCCACGCCTCCATCCTGGACATGGTCCTGGACGGCAAGACCGAGCCGGTCCTGGTGCGTGCCGCCCAATGGCACCCCTACAAGCCCCTGGTCCTGCACGTCGACTTCCAGCGCGTGGACGCCTCCCAGGCCGTCACCACCAAGGTCCCGGTGCACTACCTGAACGCCGACATCAGCCCGGCCGTCAAGCTGGCCGGCCAGATCGTCACCCACGGCCCGACCGAACTCGACATCACCTGCCTGCCGGCCAACCTGCCGAAGTTCATCGAAGTCGACCTGGGCGGCCTGGTGGGCAATGCCCGCCTGCACCTGTCGGACGTCACCCTGCCGATGGGCGTGAAGTACGTCCCCCACGGCGAGGACACCAACCCGCTGCTGGCCCAGGCGTCCGCGCCCAAGGGCACGGCTGCCGAAGGCGCCGCCGACGTGCCGGCCGCCGAATAAGCCGCCGTCCGCAAGCCCCGGCAAGACCCTACGGAACCCCCGCGCGGCCGCAAGGCCGGCGGGGGTTTTGTCGTATGATGGGTGCTTTTCTTCGGACCACCCCTCCCGATGACGACAGCGCCCATCCGCCTCATCGTGGGGCTGGGCAACCCCGGCCCCGAATACGAAGCCACGCGCCACAACGCCGGATTCTGGCTGGCGGACCATTTCGCCGACGACCTGCGGGCCTCCTTCACCCTGGAAAAGCCGTTCTTCGCCTGGGTCGCGCGCGCGCGCCACGCGGGCCAGGCCGTGATCCTGGCCAAGCCGGTCACCTTCATGAACAAGTCCGGCCAGGCGGTCGGCGCGCTGGCGCGCTTCTACAAGCTGCGGCCCGAGGAAATCCTCGTCCTGCACGACGAGCTCGACCTGCCGCCGGGCGCGGTCAAGCTCAAGCTGGGCGGCGGCCATGCCGGCCACAACGGCCTGCGCGACATCCAGTCCGCGCTGGGCAGCCCGGACTTCTGGCGTCTGCGCATCGGCATCGGCCATCCGCGCAGCCTGGGCCTGGCCCAGCAGGTGGTCAACTTCGTGCTGCATCCGCCGCGCAAGGACGACATGCCCGGCATCGAGGACGTCATCAACCGCTGCCGCGTGATCCTGCCGCAGCTGCTGGACGGCGCCTTCGACCGCGCCACCGAACGCCTGCACCAGGCCAACCACTCCTGACGCGGCGGCCATGCCCCTTTTCCAGCGTCCCGCCGGCCTGCCCACCATGGGCCAGGAAATCGTCGATTTCCTGCGCTTCGTCGTGCGTCCGCGCCCCGGTCCGCGCCTGGGCGGGCGGCGCGCCGGCTCCGGCATGCGGGTGGACCTCAGCCTGAACGCGCCCTGGTGGCGCCTGGCCCACTGGGCCGTGCTGCTGTGGACGGTGAACGTCTTCGTGTTCGCCCCGCTGGCCCTGTCGGCGGCCGACGCGGGCGGGGCGCAGCACCGGCTGGACATCCACAACCTGCCCTGGATGACGGCGCTGATCTGGGCGCCCATCGTCGAGGAACTGACCTTCCGCCACGCGCTGCGCCGCCCGGCCATGCTGTGGTGGTTCGTTCCCCTGATGGCCGCCATCCTGGTCCAGGGCGCCGGCATCGCCTCGGGCCTGATGGCCGCGGCCGCGGCGCTGCTGGCGCTGGCGCCGGCCTGGTACCCGGCCGACCACCGCTGGCGGGCCGGCTGGCGCACGTCCTGGCGCGGCCGCCGGCTGGCGCGGCGCGCCTACCCCTGGCTCTTCCACGGCGCCGCGCTGGCCTTCGCCGCCGTGCACCTGTTCAATTTCCGCCTCAACGCCATGGCGCTGGTGCTGCTGCCGCTGCTGGTGCTGCCGCAGTGGGTCACCGGCCTGGTGCTGGGCTGGATGCGCGTGCGCCGGGGCCTGGGCGCCTCGATCGCCTTGCACGCCATCTTCAACGGCGGACCGCTGCTGCTGATCGGGCTGGTGCTGCACTGGGCGCCGGAGCTGGCGGTGGGCTGAGCCCGCCGCCGCGCCGCGCCCGGCTCAGCGCGCGCCCAGGATGCGCTCGATCGCCAGGCCGGCGTCCAGGATGCGCGCGTCGGCGTGGGCGGGGCCCGCGACCATCAGGCCGACCGGCGCCTCGCCCGGGGCGTGGCAGGGCAGGCTCAGGGCGCAGCCGTCCAGGAAATTGATCAGGGTGGGATTGCGCAGGATCAGCCCGTTCGCGGCGAAATAGGCCTCGTCCGAGGCCTGCAGCGATTCGATGGTGGGGGCGATCACCGGCACGGTGGGCAGCAGCAGCGCGTCGTAGCCCTGCAGCCGGGCCTCGACGGCGGCGATCCAGCGCGCGCGCCGGGCGTGCAGTTCGATGTAGTCGGCGGCGTCGATGTCGCGGCCCCGCAGGATGCGCGAGGACACCCGGGGATCGTAGCGCTCGATCTGCCCGTCCAGCAGGTCGCGGTGGACGGCGTAGGCTTCCGCGCAGACCAGGCCGCCCTTGCGGTTGATGTGCGCCAGTTCCTGGAATTCCGGGATCTCCAGCGTGTCGATGGCGATGCCGGCCGCGCGCAGCCGCGCCACCGCGGCGCCGAAGGTGCCGCGCACGGTGTCGTCGGCGCCGTCCAGGACCAGGGTGTCCGTCACGGCCAGCCGCAGCCGGGCGGGCGGCGGGGCGGCCGGCAGCCGGCGCGCCTCGTCGCCCGCAAGAATGCCGTCCAGGATCGCGCAGCACGTCACCGAGGCCGCCAGCGGCCCCACCGAGTCCAGGCTGGTCGCCAGCGGGAAGGCGCCGGCGGCGGGCACCCGCGCGGCGGTGGGCTTGAAGCCCGTCAGCCCGCAGAACGCCGAAGGGATGCGGATCGAGCCGCCCGTGTCCGTGCCCAGGGCGGCCACCGCCATGCCGTCGGCGACCGAGACCCCCGCGCCCGAGGACGAGCCGCCCGGAATCCGGCGGCGGGCGCGGTCCCAGGGACTGCTGGGCGTGCCGTAGTGCGGGTTGAGGCCCAGGCCGGAGAAGGCGAATTCCGTCATGTTGGTGTGCCCGACCAGCACGGCGCCGGCCCGCGCCAGGCGCCGCACCGGCTCGGCATGGCGCGCGGCGGGGGCGGCGTGCTCGCGGATCCGGGAACCCGCGCGCGTGACGTGTCCGGCGACGTCGAACAGGTCCTTGATCGAGACGGGCAGGCCCTCCAGCGGCGAGCGGGCCTGTCCGGCCGCACGCAGGGTGTCGGAAGTCCGGGCGGCGGCCAGGGCCTGCTCCGCCCAGACCGCGGTGAAGGTGCGCGCGCCTTCGCCGTCCGGGTCGGCGATGCGCGCCAGGGCGGCCCGCGTCAGGTCGACGGACGTGGTCTCGCCCCGGTCCAGGGCGGCTTGCAGAGCGGTGAGGGTGGGCAGCATGGGATGTCCGGGCATGGCGATGGGTGGAAGGATGGTGGAAGGATCGAGGAAGGGTCAGGCGATTTCGGGCAGCACTTCGACGCGGCCGGAACCCCCTGCCTTCAGAGGGGGGAGGGTGTCGATGGGCGGGGTACAATCGCAGTTTCCTCCGGGCCGGACCCCGATCCCGCCTTCCGAACACAAGGATAATCGAATTCATGGCACTGCAATGCGGCATCGTTGGCCTGCCCAACGTCGGCAAATCCACCCTGTTCAACGCCCTGACCAAGGCCGGCATCGCGGCGGAAAACTATCCGTTCTGCACCATCGAACCCAACGTCGGCGTGGTCGAGGTCCCGGATCCGCGCCTCACGCAGCTGGCCGCCATCGTCAAGCCTGAGCGCATCGTGCCTGCCGTGGTCGAATTCGTCGACATCGCCGGCCTGGTGGCGGGCGCCTCCAAGGGCGAAGGCCTGGGCAACCAGTTCCTGGCCAACATCCGCGAGACCGACGCCATCGTCCACGTCGTGCGCTGCTTCGAGGACGAGAACGTCGTCCACGTCGCCGGCCGCATCGACCCGATCTCCGACATCGAAGTCATCAACACCGAGCTCGCCCTGGCCGATCTGGCCACCGCCGACAAGGCCCTGCAGAAGAACCGCAAGCTCGCCAATTCCGGCGACAAGGAAGCCATCCGCCTGGTCGCCCTGCTGGAGCGCATCGTGGCCGCCCTGGACCAGGGCAAGTCCGTGCGCGGCCTGGGCCTGGACGAGGACGAGCAGGCCCTGATCAAGGGCTACTGCTTCATCACCGCCAAGCGCGCCATGTACGTCGCCAACGTCAAGGACGACGGCTTCACGGACAACCCGCACCTGAAGGCGGTGCAGGACTACGCCGCGGCCGAACACGCCCCCGTGGTCGCCGTCTGCGCCGCCATCGAGGCCGAGATCGCCGACCTGGACGACGAGGACAAGGCCGTCTTCCTCGAAGACATGGGCATGACCGAGCCCGGCCTGGACCGCGTCATCCGCGCCGGCTACCAGCTGCTGGGCCTGCAGACCTACTTCACCGCCGGTGTCAAGGAAGTCCGCGCCTGGACCATCCCCGTCGGCGCCACCGCCCCCCAGGCGGCCGGCGTCATCCACACCGACTTCGAGCGCGGCTTCATCCGCGCCCAGACCATCGCCTTCGACGACTTCATCGCCTGCAAGGGCGAGCAGGGCGCGAAGGAAGCCGGGAAGATGCGGGCGGAAGGGAAGGAATACGTGGTGAAGGATGGGGATGTGATGAATTTTTTGTTTAATGTCTAAGTAGAACGTACTGTTTATCCACGTTCAGACAAGTTCAGAATACCCATTAAACCCAGCGCAAATCCTGAACCCCCTTTTCCGCACGGGCGACGGATTGGTTGCGAGGTGCAGGCGTCACCAGGCCCACCATTTCCGCTTGTTCCCGTGCAGCCTGGGTGTCGTCCGACGTGCTTTTGTTTCGTGCCATGACAGGCCCTCTTCTTTATTGACTTGAGTGCCTATAGTAGGAACTGGCATATATATTTGTCAAGCACTTCCTGCTACTGGCATACTTCTACCGACGAAGGAGCCGAACTCATGACGAAATCGAAGACCCAGGCCGCCCTGGAACTCATCGACAAGGGCAAGACGCCCTATGCCGCCGCTCAGGAAATGGGGATTGCCCCCAGTACGGTGTACCGGGCGCTTGGGCGCCGGCAGGACAAAGCCGTGTGCCCCTGTTGCGGCCAAGTGGTGCGCGAAGGATTCGAAATCAACCGCGCCGTGCTGAGGGCCGGGACGTGATACGGCTCCGCCTCCCCAAGGTTTCTGCACGGGAAGGATTCGCACTCGCCCTGGGCGGCCTTGCCGGGGCGCTGCTGATGGCGGCCGCCACACAGCAATCCACGCAATGGTTCAACGCACTCACGGCGTGGGAACCGTCGGCGCCGTCATCGTCGCTCTGTGGGCCGCGCTATGGGGTAGACATATACAAAAGGAACAGGCGAAAGATCGGGCTGGACTGTATGCCGCCTACATTGCCGCGAAGCTGGAGCGATATATGGATGCCTTGAGGACGGCCAGCACCGGGGTTTTTTTCGACGACCTGGAGCACCATACCCCCAATTTCATCCGCTTCAAGCGTGAGTTGGATGCCGCTGCGACCGACATTTCCCTAGACATGCTGGCGCACCTGATCCCTATGGATGGCCGGGCAGCCCATCGTCTTGCCAGGGGTCTTGCTCTGGTTGAAGAGGTACAGCGCAGCGTCGCAATGGAGGCGACCCGCGAGAACGAGTCCGGCGGCGGATATCAAGTGAGCGACAAACGCACCTTGGAACTTGGGGGCCAACTGGACGAGGCCGTGGGTTTGATGAGCGTGGCCCTGAGCGAATGCCATAGCCTGGCAGCGATCTACGCGCAGGCGCCCACGGCGGAAGAGTTGTACGGAGAATGAAGTCGCAATGCTTCGGTAAAGCAAAAATGGGCACCTACGGTATCAATATGGACGACGGCAAGGTATTTCGTGCAACGGAAGAGAGTCTGGCTAAACTTGCGGCTTTCCTTGGGTTGGACAGCATTGCACCGGGCCGTTATTCCAGGCTGTTCATGCTTAAGATGGCGTTCTATCAATGGCAAGGCGTTGGGCCTGAATGCATCGTTGAGGAACTGAAGGCGCTGGAAGGTTTGCCTCACATTGACATGTGTACCAAGCCGGAAAGCCAATTCACGAATGTGCCACTCAAAGGCCTCTGGCATAAACACTTCTTCGATGCTCGTTTTATCCCTCACAACATCGCTGTCCAGATGCCCAAGAAGCGGTTGCGTGAGCTTGCCGAGCGCATTTTCGACCCTGCACGGTCGCCGACGGTTACCCGAGAGATGATTGAGGAGTGGGCGCATGCTTTGTCGCACGGTGCCCTTGAGGAGCGGGCGAACCATGGCAACCTAACCGGCGAATGGATTGTGTTCGCCCGGCATCACGGTCAAAACTACTATCTGACGCTGGACATCCATCCACGCGACAAGGCCGGCGACCAGAAAATTCACGATGAGATCAGCCGTATGGCCTACGCTGAGTTCCCATTTTTGGCTGCCCAATGACTTCTTTTCTTGCCATGACTAATCCAATGGATTACTATGGATCATGAATGAAATCCTGCACGGTATCGCCGAGCTGCCAACCTATATCCGGCTGGTCAACAAGCTCCTGAGCGTCGAAGAGCGTCAAGACCTGATCGGCTACCTGGCCGAGCATCCCAAGGCCGGGGACATCATGGAAGGCACGGGCGGTGTGCGCAAGCTGCGCTGGCGCCGTGGCGGACAAGGCAAGAGCGGCGGCGTACGGATCATCTATTACTACCACGACGACCTCATGCCACTGTACCTGCTGACGCTCTTCGCCAAGGGCGACAAGGCCAACCTGACCAAGGCCGAACGCAACGAGTTGGCCGGTTTGGTAGACGTGCTGGTGAACCTCTGGAAAGGACGAGAAAAATCATGACCACCGCATTTGAAAGCATCAAGCAGGGCCTGCAAGAGGCTATTGCTCACGCCAAGGGCGACGAGAGCGGCGTGCGCATGAATCGCCCGCGTGCCATCGACGTGAAGGCCGTGCGCGCCAAGGTGGGCATGACTCAGGAGCAGTTCGCGGCCCGATTCGGATTCTCCACGGCCACCCTGCGGCACTGGGAACGCGGCGACCGCACCCCGCATGGCCCGGCACTGGTGTTGCTCAACGTCATCGAACACAACCCGCAAGCTGTGATCGAAGCCCTGGCTTGAACAGGGGGGATTTTCAAAAGCGGGTATGAAAGAGGGTATGAAATCACCATGCCAGCCAGTACAGCAAGCAATGATGCGGTTTTCAGCCCGTTCTTCCCGTTTAATGTGTGAGAATGGGGTAATCGGGTGGGTTTAATAGGGCATTTTCAGAGACAATGCCCCATTTGAGGCTATGATTACCCCATTTGAGTGGCTTGGGGTTACAGGTAGATGCACTCGCTTACCGTCGAGTATCTTGCTGCGCTTCGCTTTGACAGCACTCAGGTAGCCACATTGCGCTCACTGGGTGAGTGCCGGGGTAAGCAGTTGCTCTATGCTGCGCAGTCTCCTGAAGCCCTCAAAGGTTTGCGCCAGGCTGCTGCGGTCGAATCCACCAAGTCATCCAACCGGCTGGAAGGCGTTGTGGTTGCGCCTTCGCGGTTGAAGTCTCTGGTCATCCGCAACGCAACGCCAAAGAACCGCTCGGAGCAGGAGATCGCCGGCTACCGCGATGCCCTGGCGCTGATCCACGAGTCCGCCGCACACATGCCCTTCAATGAGGGCGTGGTGCTGCAATTGCACATCCTGCTGTACCGCTACATGCCGCAGGCGGGCGGCCGCTGGAAGGCGACCAACAACGACATCATCGAGCGCCATCCCAATGGAACGTCACGGCTGTGCTTTCAGCCGGTCGCTGCGCACCTCACGCCCATGGCCATGGCCGATCTGGCCGGGCGCTACGCCACCGCATTGGACCAGCACCTGGCTGACCCGTTGGTGCTGGTGCCACTGGCGATGCTCGACTTCCTGTGCATCCACCCCTTCCCCGACGGTAACGGTCGCATGTCTCGCCTGTTGACCTTGCTGCTGCTCTACCAGTTCGACTATGCCGTGGGCCGCTACATCATCGGCCCTGAATTATAAATAACTCATTGATTTTATTGTAAAATAAAGCCACTCCAGACTATCAAATCCCCCAAAAACAGCCCGCTGGGGCTCATTTTCTGGGAGATTGCCCCGAAACCGCATGAGTCAGATTGACGATTTTTTCCGCAGCCGCCTGGACCAGATGATTGATCTGCGTAAACCCCTGGCGGTGCTTGCCACGCATATTCCTTGGCAGGAACTGGAGGCGGCTGTCGCACACCGTTTTGCGCGTCAGGTGCGCACCGGCCGGCAGGTTGAGGATATTGATCTGTTTGGCCCGACGATGGCCGTGGTAGGGGCCGGCCATTCAAACGCGGGGCGTCCCCGGCTGCCGATGCGGCTGATGATTTCGCTGCTGTATCTGAAGCACACCTTCAACGAGAGCGATGAAGGCGTCTGCGAACGCTGGAGCGATGCACCCACCTGGCAGTATTTTTCGGGGCAGGAGTATTTCGAGAATCGCCTGCCGTGCGATCCCAGCGCCATCAGCCGATTCCGGGGGCTGTTGGGTGAGGAAGGCGTCGAAGAGCTGCTGGTGCAGACTTTGGTGGTGGCCATCAAGCTGGGGCTGATCGAGCGCACGGCGATGCAGTCGGTGATAGTGGACAGCACCGTGCAAGCCAAGGCGGTGGCGCATCCCACCGACAGCCGTTTGCTGGAGGTGGCGCGCCAGAAGATCGCCTGCGCGGCCAAGGCGCACGGCATTGCGTTAAAGCAGAGCTACGCCAAGGAAGGCCGGGAGCTGGCCAGGAAAGCGGGCCGCTATGCGCATGCCAAGCAGTATCGGCGCATGCATAAGACGATCAAGCGCCAGCGCACGATTCTGGGCCGTCTGGCGCGTGACATTGAGCGCAACAAGACGGTGCTGGCGCAGAGCATCCAGGACGCCTTGGACCCGTTATTGGCTCGCGCACATAAGATCGCGGCTCAGAGCCGTCGGGGCGCGAAGGTGAAGGGAAAAGACAAGGTCTACAGCTGGCACGCCGATGAGGTGGAGTGCATCAGCAAGGGCAAGGCCCGTACGCCCTATGAGTTTGGAGTGAAGGTGGGCATTGTCACCACCTTGAAGGGGAATCTGATCGTGGGAGCACGCAGCTTCCCTGGCAATCCGTACGATGGCCACACACTGGCCGAGCAGTTGGAGCAGTCCCGCATCCTGATGGAGGCGGTGGACGTGGCTCCGCAGACCGTCTACACGGATCTGGGCTATCGAGGCGTTGATGCCGAGATCCCGGAATATAGCCTTAAACACCGAGGCAAATTCAAACGTCTCACCGACCAGGAGCGCCGAATGCTTAAACGGCGCCAGGCGGTGGAGCCGGTCATTGGGCATCTGAAAAGCGATCATGGAATGAATCGCTGTCATTTGAAAGGCCAAACGGGTGATGCGATCCATGCGGTGTTGTGCGCGGCAGGCTTCAATATCAAGTGGCTGCTGCGCATGATTGCCCGCAAGGGCATCGGCCCTTTATTTTTGTGCCGATTTATTGCGTGGATTGGTCGTCAGATTCAACGCCTGATGCCCATGATGGGCTCAAGAGGCGATTGGGTTGATCCGGTGGGCTGCCTGCCCTATCGAAATCCGTGGCCTCGGATCGCCGGAAATTCGGCCTGAAACAGGACAAATGAATTTTTCAGGGACGACTACGTCAATGCGGTTCCTCTCTACGACTTGCAGGCCGCCGCAGGCGGTTTCAGCGGGCTTCAGCATGTCGAGCATGAAAACTGGGTCGCCGTGCCGCAGGGCTTGCCGGTGGGAAGAGATATTTTCGCCTGTCGGGTGGTCGGAGAGTCGATGAACAAGATCATTCCGAACGGTGCCATCTGCCTTTTCCGTCTGAACCCTGGCGGCAGCCGGAACGGAAAGATCGTGCTGGTCGAGTGCGCCGAGGTCCAGGATGATGATTCAGGTTCACGATATACCGTCAAGGAATACCAGAGCCTCAAGATTGACACCGAAGATGGATGGCAGCACCAGAGAATTCTCTTGAAACCCCGCTCATACAATCCCAACATGGCGACGCTCGAGATCAGCAGCGACGACGAACATCGTTATCGTGTGGTCGGAGAGTTCTTGGGCGTGATCGATTGAGGCACATCATGAACCGCAGTGACCATGCCTCCCCTCAAGCCACCCCATTCCCCCCATGTTCCCTGAACCCGGGCCGCTCCCCCAGCCGCCGGTAATAAGCCTCGACCGCCGGCAGCGGAGGATGGTCGAAGGGCGTCTCGAACCAGCGGTTCACGGACAGGCCGATGGCGATGTCGGCCAGGCTGAAATCGGTGCCGGCCACGAAGGCTCCAGTCTCGGTCAGGCGGCCGTCCAGGATTTTCATGAAGCCGGTCCAGGCTTGCAGGGATGCCTCGACCTGATCGGCATCCGTATGGCTGGGCGATCGCCGGACCAGCGCCATGAACGCATAGCTCCAGGACCGGTTCAGGTCGGAAGCCTGCCAGTCCAGCCACTGGTCCACCCGGGCGCGCGCCCGGGCCTCGCGCGGGTACAGGGCCTCGTCGCCCTGGCGGTTGGCGAGATAGCGGATGATGCTGTTCGATTCCCAGAGCACGAAATCCCCGTCGAGCAGCACCGGCACCATCGCGTTGGGGTTGAGCGCCCTGAATTCATCGACATGGGTATCGCGGAACCCCGCGCCCCAGTCTTCCTGCCGCCAGTCCAGGCCGAGTTCGTCGCAGGTCCACATGACCTTGCGGACGTTGATGGAGGCGCGTTTTCCGAGAATGGTCAGCATGGCGTGTCGGTCCGGTCCGGGCGGGGTGGTTGCGGGATGTCGAGCATGAGCTTACCCCGGGCCACGGGCGTCAGGGTGTCGTCAGCGAGCGGGCCGCGCCAACTGTTAATCTAACGGTCCAAGGGCTGCGGGCGAACGAACCCGCGCCCGCATTCCCAGGCCCTTTCTCCATGCCCGCCTCTCCATCCCCCGACGCCGACGACCACTATCGCCTCACCGTGCCCCTGCTGCTGACCGTGGCGCTGGTGGGCGTGTTCGCCTTCATCCAGGTGTACTCGGTGCAGTCGATCCTGCCCGAATTGCAGCGGGACCTGAACGCCACGGTGGTCGAGATCGGCAATGCCGTGGGGATGACGGTGCTGGCGGTGGCGCTGATCTCGCCCTTCATCGGCATGCTGTCCGACGCCTTGGGGCGCAAATGGCTGATCACGGTGTCGGTGTTCGCGCTGGCCGTGCCCACGGCGCTGATGACGCAGGTGCAGTCCGTGCACGGATTGCTGGTGCTGCGCTTCCTGCAGGGGCTGGCGGTGCCGGGCGTGTCGGTGGTGGCGATCGCCTACATCGGCGAGGAGTTCCGCGGCGCCGCGATGGTGCGGCTGGTCACCGGATACGTCACCGGTTCGGTGCTGGGCGGTTTCCTGGGGCGTTTCCTGATGGGGCACCTGACCGAGTTCATGGCCTGGCGCACGGCGTTCGGGGCGATGACGGCGATCAATCTGGTGGGCGCCTGGCTGGTGTGGCGCGGCCTGCCGCCTTCGCGCCATTTCGTGGCCAATGTCCGGATCGCCGACAACCTGGCGTCGCTGGGCCGGCTGCTGCGCAATCCCGCGCTGCAGGTGGCGTGCGCGCTGGGCTTCACGGTACTGTTCGCGCTGGTCGGGCTGTTCACCTTCGTCAACCTGCACCTGGCGGCGGCGCCTTATCGTTTCAGCCCGGGCGACCTGGCCAACATCTTCAGCGTCTATCTGCTGGGGGTGGTGATCACGCCGCTGGCGGGGCAGGTGATCCCGCGCATCGGCTCGCGGCGCACGGTGCTGGCGGCGGTGGCCGTGTCGGCGCTGGGCGTGCTGGGCTCGCTGGCGGCGCCGGTCTGGGCCATCGTGGCTGCGCTGGCCGTGACGGCCTGCGGGGTGTTCGTGACGCAGTCGGCGACGATGAGCTTCATCGCCCACCGGGTCACCAGCGGCCGCTCGCTGGCCAGCGGCCTGTACTACGGGGCGTATTACTGCGGCGGCTTCGCGGGCGCCTGGAGCTGCGGCGTCGCCTATACCCTGGGGGGCTGGCCCGGCACCGTGGCCACGCTGTGCGCGGTGCAGGCGCTGGGGTGGCTGATCGCCTGGCGCTTCATGCCCGGACCCGCGCCGTCGCCTGTGGCGAGCGGGGCGCCTCGCCCCGGATCCTCCACCGACCGTTGAATCCCGAGTCCCGGATGAACCTGCCCGAACTGCCCGCCGATCTGATTGAATTCCTGCCGTGCCCCACGCCCGCCGCCTGGGTCGAGGCCGCCCTGGCGCAGCAGGATGTGCTGCTGCTGGACCACCGCAACTGCGAGCTGAAGGCGGCCGCGACCGCGATGAGCCTGATCGCGCGCTACGGCCAGGACGCCGAGCTGTCGGCGGCGCTGTCGAAGCTGGCCCGCGAAGAACTGGTGCACCACGAGCAGGTGCTGCGCATCCTGAAGCGGCGCGGCATCGCGCTGCGGCCGCTGACGGCCAGCCGCTATGCGTCGGGCCTGCGGGCGGCGGTGCGTACGCACGAGCCGGCGAAACTGATCGATACGCTGATCGTCGGGGCCTTCATCGAGGCCCGCTCCTGCGAGCGCTTCGCCGCGCTGGTGCCGCACCTGGACGAGGGACTGGCCGCGTTCTACGCCGGGCTGCTGCAATCGGAAAGTCGCCACTACCAGGGCTATCTGCGGTTCGCCCGCCGCTTCGGCGAGGCGCGCGACGTGGAGCGCGCGGTGCTTCGGATCCGCGCGGTGGAACAGGAGCTGATCGAGTCGCCGGACGCGGAATTCCGCTTTCACAGCGGCTGCCCGGCCGCCATGGAAGCGGGCCGGGACGGCAGGGTGGCCTGAGGCGGCGCGGACCGGGCCAGCGGCGCGGCACGGACCAGCCCCGCCGCGGCGCCCGCCCAAGGCAGGGCGTCCGGCGCCGGCGCGCCGGCGCCGCGCGCGCTACATCCCCGAACTGCCGACCTTGGCCGCCAGGCCCAGCAGCACCACGCCGATGGCGCGGTCGAACCAGCGCAGGCGGGTGCGCAGCCATTGCAGCATGCGCGGGGCCGAGAACAGGGTGGCGACCAGGGCGAACCACAGCAGGGATTCGGCCACCAGCACGGTCCAGACCACGGCCAGGTGGGCTCCGCCCAGGTCCGGCGTGACCGCCTGGGACAGGATGGAGCCGAAATACAGCATGGCCTTGGGGTTGAGCAGGTTGGTGAAGAAGCCGGTCACGTAGGCGCGCCGTCCGCCCAGGGCGGCGGAGCCCGACTCGGGCATGTGGCCCTTGGAGCGCAGGCACTGGATGCCCAGCCACATGAGGTAGAGCGCGCCGGCGATGGACAGGGCGCGCGACAGGCCCGGCAGGGCGGCCAGCACCAGGGTCAGGCCCAGCAGGCTGACCAGGGTGTAGACGCCGATGGCGCTGGCGACCCCCGCCGCCGCCCACAGGCCGGCGCGCCGGCCCGAGACGATGGACAGGCGGGTGACGACGGCGAAGTCGGGGCCGGGCGAGACCAGGGCCACGGCGTGGATCGTCATGACGAGCAGCAGGGTGTGCAGAAACATGGGGATCCCCAGGGACGGGAAGGGCGGACAAGGAATGATTGTCGCGCAAACGCCGCTCCGGCGCATCGGGCGCCGTCACATCCCGCGCCGCCCGGGTCGGCACCCGATGCGCGACGCCGGCCGCGCGCTGCGGACTGCGCGGCGCACCGGGGGGCGGTACTGGCGCCCGGCGCGCCCCGCGTCAATGCAGGTCGCGCGTGTAGACGAATTTGGGCATGCTCCAGCCGAAGCGCAGGGCCAGCAGCCGCAGCGCCAGGCCGACCGCCAGCGCGCCGGCGGTGACGGTCTCCTGGTGCAGGTCGAGCGCCAGGCCGCCGACGTACAGGGCGCCCGCGACGATGGACACCGTGGCGTAGAGCTCGGCGCGGAACAGCAGCGGGACTTCGTTGCACAGCACGTCGCGCAGCACGCCGCCCACGCAGCCGGTGATCATGCCCGAGACGATGGCGATGCTCCAGGGCAGGCCCAGGCCCAGGGCGATGTCGCAGCCGATCACGGTGAAGACCACCAGACCGACGGCGTCGAGGAACAGGAACAGGTGCCGCAGCGGATGGATGAAGCGGGCCAGCGCGATGGTGACCAGGGCCGCGCCGCCGGTGATCAGCAGGTAGGACGGGTGAGCGATCCAGGACAGGGGGTGGTGGTCCAGCAGCAGATCGCGCACCGAGCCGCCGCCCAGCGCGGTGATGCAGCCCAGCAGGCACACGCCCAGCCAGTCCATTTCGCGCCGCCCGGCCGCGAGCGCGGCGGTCATGGCCTCGGCGGCGATGGCGATGAGAAACAGGGCGTGCAGGAGTTCGTTGGTGATCGGGCTGATGGACAAGGGAGGCTCCGTTCGGGTGCGCGGGAACTGGACAGATACTACGGCAGATTTTCCCGGAAGATCACGTCCATGCGCGTGGCTTCGACGCCGGACAGCACGCTGCGGTGCTCGCGCAGGTTGGTGAAGATGCGGATGCTGTTGAGCAGGGTGGTCAGCGGCGTCTGGTTGATGACGGCATCCATGCTGCCGTCGATCAGCAGGGCGCGGGTGTCAGGCGTCAGGCCGTGGCCGATGAAGACGATGTCGTGCTGCCGGCCGCCTTCCTTCAGCGCCTGGCCGATGCCTTCCGCGCCGCCGCCGATGTTGTAGATGGCGGCCAGGTCCGGGTGCTCCTTCAGCAGGGCGGCGGTCTGGCGGTAGTTGGCCCGCGTGTCGTCGTAGCCTTCCCGCAGGCCGAGCACGCGCATGTGCGGGTACTGTTCGGCGAACAGGCTCAGGAAGCCGGCCTCGCGCTCTTCGTGCGCGCGGTAGCTGAGCGAGCCAGCGATCAGGGCGATCCTGGCGGGCCGCGACGGCCCGACGAAGCGGGCGATCAGGTGCGCGGCCGTGCGCCCGGCCGCCCGGTTGTCGAGGCCGACGTAGGCGGCGCGGCGCGAGTGCGTCAGGTCCGACACCAGCGTCACGCTGGGGATGCCGCGTTCGGCCAGCTCGGCCACGGCGTCCCGCACCTTGGGATCCTCCAGGGCGATGAAGGCCACGCCGTCGCTCTGCCGGCCGCGCCGCCGCAGGATGCGGGCCAGGGCGTCGGGATCGAAGCTGTCCACCGGCGCGACGCGGCAGCCGACGTTGAAGGGCGCCCAGTGCTCCTGGGAGTGCCGCACCCATTCCCCGAGCATCTGCAGGAACCGGCTGCTGCGGTCCGGCAGGATGAACAGCAGGCGCATGGGCGGCGGCGCCATGGCGGCGTACAGCTGCGCCTGCGGCAGGTATTCCAGCTCGGCGGCGGCTTTCATGACGCGCTGCAGGGTGGCGTGCCGCACGCCCGGCCGCCGATGCAGGACGCGGTCCACCGTGGCCGGGGAAACGCCGGCCAGCCGGGCGACGTCGAGCAGGGTGGGCAGGGAAGAGGGCATGGGGCGGCTCCTGTCGATCGATGCGCCCGCGGACGCGGCGGCCCGCGGGCGGGACGGCACCGGCGCAGCACCGATACCGTACCGGTGTTGCACCGATGCCGCCCCGGGACAGAATACCGCGATCCGCGATGAACACCTCAAAACACATCAAGAAACCGGCTTTCCGTTTTGGCCGCGGCGCCCCTATCCTAACCACAACAGTCCCGGGACGACAGCGGGACGCGAGACGAGGCAGACAAGGAAAGCAGGATGGAGACACAAGGCAGGCTGGCGGACCGGGTGGCGCTGGTGTTCGGCGCGGGATCGGTGGGCGAAGGCTGGGGCAACGGCAAGGCGGCGGCCGTCGCCTATGCGCGGGCGGGGGCGCGGGTCGTGGCCGTCGACCGCGATCCGCAGGCTGCGCAATCGACCTGCGAGCTGATCCGGGCCGAAGGCGGCGACGCCCTGGACCTGCAGGCCGACGTGATCGACCTGGACCAGATCCGCTCGGTGGTGGACCAGGCGCTGGCGCGCTACGGCCGGATCGACGTGCTGCACAACAATGTCGGCATCACCTCCCGGGGCGGGCCGGTCGAAACCGGCGAGGACGTCTGGGACCGGGTGATGGCGGTCAACGTCAAGAGCATGTTCCTGACCTGCAAGGCGGTGCTGCCGCACATGGAGGCGCGCGGCCGCGGCGCCATCGTCAATATCGGCGCCCTGGGCGGGGTCCGCTGGGCCGGCTATGCCTATTGCGCCTATGCGGCCTCCAAGGGGGCGGTCAATTCGCTGACCCAGAGCGTGGCCCTGCAGTACGCGGCCAAGGGCATCCGGGCCAACTGCATCCTGCCCGGCGTCATGGACACGCCGCACATCTACCAGCAGATCGCCGGGTTCTACCCGGATGCGGAGGACATGGTGGCGGCGCGCAACCGGCTTTCGCCCACCGGCCGCATGGGCGACGGCTGGGACGTGGCCCATGCGGCCGTGTTCCTGGCTTCGGACGAGGCGCGCTACATCAACGGCGTGGAGCTGTTCGTGGACGGCGGCCTGCACGCCCGCTGCAACTAGGGCCCGTTCACATCCATCGAGGAGATCCCGGCCGGCGCCGGATGGCCGGACCGGATGCCTTGCAACTTTCGATATCGCCGGCCTCGACGCCGGCACGCGGTACCCCACAGGAGACGGAGACATGAATCAATCCCGGAAGACCTACACGCGCCGCGGCGCGCTGCGCACGCTGGCGGGCCTGCCGCTGGCCGCCTCGATGATCGGACTGCCCCGGTTCGTGCGCGCCGCCGCGCCCGAATACGAGTTCAAGTTCGGCAACAACCTGCCCACCAGCCATCCGCTGAACATCCGCGCGCTGGAGGCGGCCGCCCGCGTCGCGGAGGAAAGCAAGGGGCGGATGGCGGTCAAGGTGTTCCCCAACAACCAGCTGGGCGGGGACACCGACATGCTGGCCCAGGTCCGCAGCGGCGGGATCGAGATGTTCAATGCCGGCACCATGGTGATCGCCACCCTGGCGCCGATCAGCGCGATCACGGCCATCGGCTTCGCCTTCGCCGACGATGCGGAGGTCTGGAAGACCGTCGATGGCGATCTGGGCAATGGCATCCGGGCCGCCTTCGCCAAGGTCGGCCTGCATACGCTGGAAAAGATGTGGGACAACGGATTCCGCCAGATCACCACCAGCACGCGGCCGGTGGCGACCGCGGCCGACCTGGAAGGCATGAAGATCCGGGTGCCGGTCAGCCCGATGGGCATTTCGCTGTTCAAGGCGCTGTCGGCAGCGCCGACCAGCCTGCAGTTCAGCGAGGTCTATTCCGCCTTGCAGACCAAGGTCGTCGATGCCCAGGAAAATCCCCTGGCCATCGTGGAGACCGCCAAGCTGTACGAGGTGCAGAAATACTGCTCGCTGACCAACCACAGCTGGGATGGCTACCATCTGGTGATCAACGGCCGCGCCTGGCGCGCCCTGCCCGACGACCTGAAGACGATCTACACGCGCGCCTTCAACGAGGCGGGCCTGCAGCAGCGCGCCGACCTAGCCCGGCTCAACACCACGCTGCAGGACAAGCTGAGCGCCAGCGGCATGCAGTTCAACGCCGCCGACGCGCAGAGCTTCCGCGAGCAGCTGCGCAAGGCCGGGTTCTACGCCGAGTGGAAGCAGAAGTTCGGCGACGAGGCCTGGGGCCTGCTGGAATCCTCGGTCGGCAAGGTGTCCTGATGATGGCGAGCCACGACGCCCCGCCGCCTGGGAGGCGGGCGATCCTGGAAGGGAGGCGGCGTCGGCCGGCGCCGGCGCGCTGGCCTGGCTGGACCGCGCCCTGGGCATCGTCTCCGAATGGCCGGCGATGCTGCTGGTGCTGGCCGAAGTCTGCGTCCTGCTGTCGGGCGTCGTGGCGCGCTACGTCTTTCACGAGCCGATCGTCTGGTCCGACGAGCTCGCGGCCATCCTGTTCCTGTGGCTGTCGATGCTGGGCGCCGTCATCGCGCTGCGGCGCGGCGCGCACATGCGCATGACCGCGCTGGTATCGCGCTGCGCGCCCGGGACGCGCCTGTTCCTGGACGCCTTCGCCCTGGCCGCCGCCCTGGTGTTCCTGGCGCTGCTGCTGATGCCGGCCTGGGAGTACGCGGCGGAAGAGGCCGTCATCGTGACTCCGGCGATGGAGATCAGCAACGCCTGGCGGGCCTCGGCCCTGCCGGCGGGGACCGTGCTGATGCTGGCGGTATGCGTGGTGCGGCTGCTGCGCTGCGGGCCGGCCGGCAAGGTGCTGCCGGCGGTGCTGGCGGCCGTGGCGCTGGCGCTGGCCTTCTGGCTGATGGGGCCGCTGCTGATGCCGCTGGGCAAGCTCAACCTGGTGATCTTTTTTGCCGGGGTGGTCGGCGCCTGCGTCTTTGCCGGCGTGCCTATCGCGTTTTCCTTCGCCCTGGCGACCTTCGGCTTCCTGGCGCTGACCACGCGCACGCCAATGGTGGTCCTGGCGGGCCGGCTGGACGAGGGCATGTCGCACCTGATCCTGCTGGCGGTGCCATTGTTCGTGCTGCTGAGCATGCTGATCGAGATGACCGGCATGGCCCGCGCCATGGTCCAGTTCCTGGCCAGCCTGCTGGGCCACGTGCGCGGCGGCCTGAACTACGTGCTGATCGGCGGCATGTACCTGGTGTCGGGGATCTCGGGGTCCAAGACGGCCGACATGGCGGCGATCGCGCCGGTGCTGCTGCCCGAGATGAAGAAGCGGGGCGCCAGGCCCGGCGACCTGATCGCCCTGCTGTCGACCACCGGCGCGCAGACCGAGACCATTCCGCCGTCCATCGTGCTGATCACCATCGGCTCGGTCACGGGCGTGTCGATTTCCGCGCTGTTCACGGGCGGCATGCTGCCGGGGCTGGTGCTGGGCCTGGCGCTGTGCGTCATCGTGCGGCGGCG
This sequence comes from Castellaniella defragrans 65Phen, assembly GCF_000612685.1. Classification (NCBI taxonomy): domain Bacteria; kingdom Pseudomonadati; phylum Pseudomonadota; class Betaproteobacteria; order Burkholderiales; family Alcaligenaceae; genus Castellaniella; species Castellaniella defragrans. The sequence continues at coordinate 3,524,920 of NZ_HG916765.1, read as the reverse complement.
CTACCGGAACGAGGATCTGAGCAATGTGCCGCCGATTTCCCGCAGCCAGATCGGCCGGACCTTCCTCGTCGCGCTGCCGGCGCTGGCCCTGCCGTTCGTGATCCGCGCCGCGGTGGTCGAAGGCGTGGCGACGGCCACGGAGGTGTCCACCATCGGCATTGCCTATGCCGTGCTGGCGGGGCTGCTGCTGTACCGCCAGTTCGATTTCTCCCGCCTGCCCGCCATCCTGGTCGAGACCGCGACCCTCTCGGGCGCGATCCTCTTCATCATCGGCTGCGCCACGGGCATGGCCTGGGCGCTGACGCAATCGGGCTTCGCCCACGACCTGGCGGAGGCCATGACCGGGCTGCCGGGCGGGAAATACACCTTCATGGCGGTTTCCCTGGTGGTGTTCATCGTGCTGGGCAGCGTGCTGGAGGGCATTCCCGCCATCGTGCTGTTCGGCCCGCTGATGTTTCCCATTGCGCGGGCGGTGGGCATCCATGAGGTGCAGTACGCCATGGTCGTGGTCCTGGCGATGGGCGTGGGGCTGTTCGCGCCGCCGTTCGGGGTGGGCTATTACGGCGCCTGCGCCGTGGGGAAGGTGGACCCCGAGGAAGGAGTCGGGCCGATCTGGGGATACATGTCCGCCCTGATCGTCGGCCTGATCCTGGTCGCGGCCATTCCGTGGATCTCCATCGGCTTCCTCGATTCCTGATTCCTCCCGATTTCCGATTTCCGATTTTTGATTCCCGATTTTCGATTCCTGATTCCTTTTCTGGGAGCATGTCTATGAGCCGGTTCTTCGGCCAGATCCGCCAGCTGGGCTACGTGGTGCCCGACATCGAGGCGGCCATGGAATACTGGAGCAAGACGCTGGGCGTCGGCCCCTGGTACTACAACCCGCGCGTGCCCATCGCCAACTACCGCTATGGCGGCGAGGCCTACGAGCCGCACAATTCCGTGGCCCTGGCCAATTCCGGCTTCGTCCAGGTGGAGCTGATCCAGACGCGCAACGACGTGCCGTCGATGTACCGCGACTTCCTGCGCGCCGGACGCATCGGCCTGCAGCACGTGGCCTACTGGACGGAAGAGTACGACGCCGACCTCGAACGCCTCCTGGCGCAGGGCTTCCGGCCGAAGATGAGCGGCGAGGTCGGCGAACGCGGGCGCTTCGTCTATTTCGACACGGAATACCACCCGGGGACCGTGATCGAGCTGTCGGAGGTCGCGGGCCCGAAAGGCCGCCTGTTCCAGACGATCCGCGAGGCGGCGGAAGGGTGGGACGGCCGCGACCCGGTGCGCCCGTTTCCCGATCTGGGGGTGGCATGAGCGCGCCGGGCCGCCCCAAGCGCGAATTCCCCCTCGGGGGGAAGGCGCGTAGCGCCAAGGGGGCAACATGAGCTGTAATGAAGACCGCATCCTGGCCGGCTACGTGATCGAGACGCCCCTGGATCCCGCCGCCGTGGCGGAGGTCATGGCCGGCGAACAGTCCTGCGGCACCTTCACCCGCGTGGCCGGGGAGACCGACGAACTGCGCGCGCGGGCGCGCGCCACGGTGGAATCGGTCCGGCCGCTCGACGAAGCGGACCGGCCGAGCCTGTCCAATGCCTTCCTGGAGCGCCGGGGGGTGCAGGGGCCGTGGCGCCGGGCGCGCATCGAGATCTCGTTTCCGACGGCCAACATCGGCGCCAACCTGCCGACGCTCGCCAGCACCGTGGCGGGCAATCTGTACGACCTGGGCGAAGTCACGGGCCTGCGCCTGGAGACCCTGCGCGTGCCGGCGGCCTATCGGGCCGGCTTCGACTTTCCGCGCGCCGGCATCGCCGGCACGCGCCGCGCCGTGGGGCTGCCCGAGGGCGCGCTGGTGGGCACCATCATCAAGCCCAACGTCGGCCTCTCGGCCGGACAGACCGCCGAACTGGTGGGGCGCCTGTGCGCGGCGGGCGTGGATTTCATCAAGGACGACGAAGTCTGCGCCGACCCGGCGCATGCGCCGCTGGCCGAGCGCATTCCCGCCGTCATGCGGGTGGTGCGCGCGCATGCCGAGCGCACCGGCAAGCGGGTCATGGTGGCGTTCAACATCACCGGCGAAACCGATGCGATGCGGCGCCATGCCGACCTGGTCGAACGGGAAGGCGGCTCCTGCGTCATGGCCAGCCTGAACGCCTGCGGCTATTCCGCCATCCAGAGCCTGCGCCGCCATACGCCGCTGGCCCTGCACGGCCATCGCAACGGTTTCGGCGCCCTGTCGCGCCATCCGCTGCTGGGCATCGGCTTCCAGGCCTACCAGACGCTGTGGCGCCTGGCGGGGGTGGACCACATGCACGTCCATGGCCTGCGGGGCAAGTTTTCCCAGTCGGACGCGGAAGTCGTCGAGGCGGCGCGCGACTGCTACACGCCGCTGGCGCGGGGATCGGCGCGCGACGATACGGTGATGCCGGCATTCTCGTCCGGCCAGTGGGCCGGCACCGTGCCGGCCACCTGGGAGGCGATCGGCCGCGACGACCTGCTGTTCATGGCGGGCGGCGGCATCCTGGCCCATCCGGACGGGCCCGCCGCGGGGGTGGCCAGCATCCGCCAGGCCTGGGCGGCGGTCCGTGCCGGCGTGCCGCTGGCCGAGCAGGCCCGCCAGGCGCCGGAACTGGCCCGGGCGCTGGCGTTCTTCGGCTCCCGATGAGCGCGGCCGCGCCGCGCCTGGCGTTCTACGGCGACGATTTCACGGGCGCCACCGACGCGCTGGCCACGGCCGCGCGCGCGGGCCTGCGCGCCCTGCTGTTCTTCGGCGTGCCGACTCCCGCGCAGCTGCGGCGCGTGGGCCCCCTCGACTGCCTGGGGATCGCCGGGGCGACGCGGGCCCTGGCGCCCGAGGCGATGCGGGCGGCCCTGCTTCCCGTCGCGGCGTTCTTCCGCGAACTGGCGCCGGGCGTGATCCATTACAAGGTCTGCTCCACGTTCGACAGCGCGCCGCAGGCGGGCAACATCGCCGTGGCCGTGGAGGCGCTGCGATCGGCGGCGCCCGGGGCCGGTCCCGTGCTCGTCGTGGGCGGCCAGCCCAGCCTGGGGCGCTATTGCCTGTACGCCCAGCTGTTCGCGGCCGCGGACGGCGAGGTCTACCGGATCGACCGCCATCCCACCATGAGCCGCCATCCGGTCACGCCCATGGACGAGGCCGACCTGCGGCGCCATTTCTCCCGCCTGGGCCTGGAGGGCGTGGCATCGCTGGACTATCGGACCTGCGCCGCGGGCGCGTCCGCCGTGATCGAGCGCCTGGGCGCACTGCGCGCGGCCGGCGCGGCGGCCGTCCTGTTCGATGTGGCGCAGGCCGGGGATCTGGCGCCGATCGGCGCGGCGCTGGCCGGACTGGCCGGCCGCGAGCCCGTGCTGGCGGTCGGGCCCAGCAGCGTGATCGAGGCCTTGGGCACCCAGTGGAGCGCGGGCGCGGACGCGGCGGCCGATGGCGTGTCGCCGGCGCAAGGACCGGTCCTGCTGCTGGCGGGCAGCCTGTCGCCCATGACGGCGCGGCAGGTGGCGGCCGCCGGATCCTATCGCCGGGTCCGTCTGGACCCGCGGCGGCTGGCGGACGAGGATCCCGTTTACTGTGACCGGACCGCCCGCCGACTGGCCGCCCATCTGCGGGACGGCGATCATGTGCTCGCCTGGATCGGCAATGCGCGGGGCATGCGCACGGCCGGCGTCCAGAGCCATCGGCTGGCTCGCGCCGGCGGCCGGCTGCTGGACGCGGTGCTGCGCGAAACGCCGCCGGCGCGCCTGGGCGTGGCGGGCGGGGACAGCTCCAGCCTGGCGATGCAGGCCCTGGACGCCTGGGGACTGTCCTACCTGCGGCGGATCGCGCCGGGCGTCGCCCTGTGCCGGCTGCACAGCGACGCGCCCGCCCTGGACGGCATGGAGGTGATGCTCAAGGGCGGGCAGATGGGGACGCCCGACCTGTTCGAGCGGTTCGTGCATGGGTCGGACTGAGTGTGCCCGAGTTTTCCTGTCCGAGTTTTCCTTGCCCGCGCGCCCCGGCCCGCATTAAAATTCCGCCGTCTTCACTTTCCGGAGTTCCTCCTGTGGACTTACCCAGTTGTCGATTCCTGGTCGACTTCCCGCAGGCAAGGTAACCGCGAGTCTTCTCGCCGCCTTGCCCGCAGGGCAGGGCGGCAGTCCGGACGGCCCTTCCAGGCCTCCGGTTCTTTCCCCCTGAATCCGTATCGCCGCTTCCCCGGAAGCGCTTCCGTCCGCCCCGGCGCGTCCCGGGCCGGATGGCCGCGTTCCATGGAATGCGCCCGGGCGCCGCGCGTCCGGGCGGTGCCGGCGTGCGGGCGTCCCGCGTACTTCCCCTAAATCCAGAACCCCACGAATGCCATGAACCCCGACCCTCAGCCTCGCAAGCCACCGTCCTGATTTCCGCGGGATGGTGGCGTCAAAGGAATTTCCCGGACCCGTACGGCCGCATGCGGCGCGGTGACGCGTCCGGGAGAGCCCAAGGAGAACAAGAATGCACATCACCATCCTGAAGAACCTCTTCGCGGGCTTTCTGCGCGCCCGCCGCATGACCCGGCATTTCGGCCGGCGGATCATGCTGGATACCGTCGTCCGCACGGGTGTCGGCCGCGAAGCGCCGGACACGCTGTCCCGCACCCTTGCCGAAGCGGCCCTGGCCGACCGCGACGCGCTGCTCGCCCGGCTCGGCAGCCATGCCGACGGCCTGACCGAACGGCAGGCCGAGGCGATCCGCGCGCGGACCGGCTTCAACGAGGTCGGCCACGAGAAGCCGCTGCCGTGGTGGCGGCACCTGTGGCACTGCTACCGCAATCCCTTCAACCTGCTGCTGACCCTGCTGGCCGCGATCTCCTGGTGGACCGGAGACCTGGAGGCCGTGACCGTGATCGGCACGATGGTGGTGTTTTCCACGCTGCTGCGCTTCTGGCAGGAAGCCCGCTCCAGCCGGGCGGCCGATGCGCTGAAGGCGCTGGTGGGCAACACCGCGACCGTCGCGCGGCGCCCGGCCTCGGCCGATGCCGCGCCCCATGCCGAGACCTATTTCGGCGTGCGGCTGGCGGTGGACCCGGGGCGCGACGTCGAAATGCCGGTCCGGATGCTGGTGCCGGGCGACATCGTGCGGCTGGCGGCGGGGGACATGATCCCGGCCGATTGCCGGGTGCTGTCGGCCAAGGACCTGTTCGTGGCGCAGGCCGCGATGACGGGCGAATCCCTGCCGGTGGAAAAGTTCGCTGAACAGGCCGGCGCGTCGACCCGCAACCCCCTGGAACTGGACGACATCCTCTTCATGGGCACGAACGTGGTGTCCGGCTCGGCGACGGCCGTGGTGCTCGCCACCGGCGACCGGACGTACTTCGGCGCCCTGGCCGGCCGCGTGCAGGCCGTGGACCGCGGGCCGACCTCGTTCCAGATGGGCGTGAACCAGGTGAGCTGGCTGCTGATCCGCTTCATGCTGGTGATGGCGCCGCTGGTGCTGCTCATCAACGGCTACACCAAGGGCGACTGGGGCGAGGCCCTGCTGTTCGCGCTGTCCATCGCGGTGGGGCTGACGCCCGAGATGCTGCCCATGATCGCCACCTCCACCCTGGCCAAGGGGGCGGTCGCGCTGTCGCGCCGCAAGGTCGTGGTCAAGCGCCTGGACGCGATCCAGAACCTCGGCGCCATGGACGTGCTGTGCACCGACAAGACGGGCACGCTCACCGAGGACCGGATCGTCCTGGCGCGGCACGAGGACGCCTGGGGCGCCGCCTCGGACCGGGTGCTGGAACTGGCCTGGCTCAACAGCCGCCACCAGACCGGGCTCAGGAATCCGCTGGACGAGGCCGTCCTGGAACGGGTGGGGACCGGCGCGCCGCCCGGCCAGGCCGCGTCGTACCGCAAGATCGACGAGATTCCCTTCGACTTCGAGCGCCGCCGCATGTCGGTGGTGGTGGCCGGCGCCGACGGCCGGCACCTGCTGATCTCCAAGGGCGCCGTGGAAGGGATCCTGAAGGCCTGCGACCGGGTGCTGCACGACGGGGTGGAAACGCCGCTGACGCCCGAACGGCTGGAACGGGTGCGGGCGGTGGCCTCGGCGCTGAACGACGAAGGCCTGCTGGTGGTCGCGGTGGCGTACCGGATGCCGGAGCCCGCGCGCGAAGCCTATGGCGTGGCCGACGAGCAAGGGCTGGTGCTGGCGGGCACCGTCGCCTTCCTGGATCCGCCGAAGGAGTCCGTGCCCCAGGCCCTGGCGGCCCTGGCCGCGCACGGCGTGCCGGTCAAGGTGCTGACCGGCGACAACGAGCGGGTCGCGGCCAAGGTCTGCAGCGACGTGGGCCTGGCCCCGCGCGGCGTGCTGCTGGGCGGGGACGTGGAGGCCATGGACGACGCCGCGCTGGCGCGGGCCGTGGAGTCGCACGACGTGTTCGCCCAGCTCACGCCCATGCACAAGGAGCGCATCGTGCGGCGGCTGAAGGCCAACGGCCACGTCGTCGGCTTCCTGGGCGACGGCATCAACGACGCGCCCGCGCTGCGCGCGGCCGACGTCGGGATCTCGGTGGACACGGCCGTGGACATCGCCCGCGAGGCGGCCGACATCATCCTGCTGGAAAAGAGCCTGATGGTCCTGGAGGAGGGCGTGGTCGAGGGCCGCCGCACCTTCGCCAACATGCTGAAATACATCAAGATGACGGCCAGCTCGAACTTCGGCAACGTCTTCTCGGTGCTGGTCGCAAGCGCCTTCATTCCCTTCCTGCCGATGCTGCCGATCCACCTGCTGGTGCAGAACCTGCTGTACGACGTGTCCCAGTCGGCCATCCCCTTCGACCGCGTGGACGAGGAGCAATTGCGCCGCCCGCAGCGCTGGCAGCCCGGCGAGATCGGCCGCTTCATGCTGTTCTTCGGTCCGATCAGCTCGGTGTTCGACATCCTGACCTTCGCCATGATGTGGTTCGTGTTCGGCGCGGACACGCCGGCGCGGCAGACCTTGTTCCAGTCGGGCTGGTTCGTGGTCGGCCTGCTGACCCAGACCCTGATCGTGCACATGATCCGCACGCCCAAGGTGCCTTTCGTGCAGAGCCGGGCGGCCTGGCCGCTGCTGGCGATGACGGCGGCCATCATGGCGGCGGGCGTGTTCCTGCCGATGGGGCCGCTTGCGCCGGAACTGCGGCTGCAGGCCCTGCCGCCGCTGTATTTCGCGCTGCTGCCCCTGATCCTGCTGGGCTACATGGGCCTGGTGCAGGCGATGAAGGGCTACTACGTCCGCCGCTGGGGATGGCAGTGAGGCGGGGCGGGCGCCCCGCGCGGGCGCCCGCCCGGAGGGTCATTCCACGAATACGTCCTCGCGCTTCCTGCGCAGCGCCGGGCTCAGGACCACGAGCAGGGCGATGGCGGAAAGCCCGAGCATGGTCGCGCTGATGGGGCGTTCGATGAAGACCATCGGGTCGCTGCGCGACAGCAGCAGCGCGCGGCGCAGGTATTCCTCCATCATCGGCCCGAGGATGTAGCCCAGCAGCAGCGGCGCGGGCTCGCATTCGAGCTTGGCGCAGAGGTAGCCGAACAGGCCGAACAGCCCCATCAGGTAGATGTCGAAGGTGCTGTTCTTCAGGCTGAACACGCCGATGGCGCAGAACATCAGGATGAGCGGATACAGGTACTGGTAGGGCACCAGGATCATGCGCGCCCACAGCCCGATCATCGGCAGGTTGAGCACGATCAGGAACAGGTTGCCGATCCACATCGAGACGATGATGCCCCAGAACAGCGCCGGCTGCTCGGTCATCACGGCCGGGCCGGGCTGGATGCCCTGGATGATCAGCGCGCCGATCATCAGCGCCATCACGGGGTTGGACGGGATGCCCAGCGTCAGCATCGGGATGAACGAGGTCTGGGCGCCGGCGTTGTTGGCCGATTCGGGCGCGGCCACGCCCTCGATCGCCCCGCTGCCGAATTCGGCGGAGTTCTTCGACAGCTTCTTCTCGATCGAGTAGGCGGCGAAGGAGGACAGCATCGTGCCGCCGCCCGGCAGGATGCCGAGGACGCAGCCGATGCCGGTGCCGCGCAGGATCGGGGCGACCGAGCGCTTCAGGTCGGCCAGGGAAGGCATCAGGCCGGTCACCTTCTTCATCACCAGCGAGCGGGCTTCCTTGTTTTCCAGGTTGAGGATGATCTCGCCCAGGCCGTAGATGCCCATGGCGACGATGACGAAATCGATCCCGTCGGCGAGTTCGGGCAGGTCGAACGTATAGCGCGCCATGCCGGAATTCACGTCGGTGCCGATCAGGCCCAGCAGCAGGCCCAGCACCGTCATGCCGATCGCCTTGAGCAGCGAGCCGCGCGCCAGCACGACGGCGGCCACCAGGCCCAGCGTCATCAGCGAGAAGTATTCGGCGGGGCCGAACTTCAGCGCCAATTCGGCCAGCGGCGGCGCGAACATGGCCAGCACCAGCGTGGCCACGGTGCCGGCGAAGAACGAACCGATGGCGGCGATGGCCAGCGCCTTGCCGGCCTGCCCCTTGCGCGCCATCTGGTAGCCGTCGATGGCCGTCACCACGGAGGACGACTCGCCCGGCAGGTTCACCAGGATGGCGGTGGTCGAGCCGCCGTAGGAGGCGCCGTAGTAGATCCCCGCGAGCATGATCAGCGAGGTGATCGGCGGCAGCGAGAACGTCGCCGGCAGCAGCATGGCGATGGTGGCGATGGGCCCCAGGCCGGGCAGCACGCCCACCGCGGTGCCGAGGAAGACGCCGGCCAGGCAGTAGAAGAGGTTGGCGGCCGTGAGGGTGGCGTCCAGGCCGAGGGCGAGATTGCCGAGCAGTTCCATGGATGTCTCTCCTTACCGGCCGAGCCAGGCGAGCCAGGGGCCGAACACGGGCAGCGGCAGGCCCAGGGCTTTCACGAACACCAGGACGCAGAACAAGATGGCCCCGACCGAGAGGATGAGCGAGGCCCTGAAGTGGAATTTGTCGCTGGCGTAGGCGCTGACCATGACCAGGGCGGCCACGGCGGCCACGATGCCCGCGTTGCGCACCAGCAGGCCGAACAGGAAGACCGCGAACAGGATCAGGGCCAGGTCGCGGACGGAGAAGCGCTGGATCGCCTCGCCGCGCAGCCAGAGGGCGCGCAGGGTGGTGGCCAGGCCGATCAGGGACAGCAGTCCGCCCAGGACGATGGGGAAGTAGGCGGGGCCCATGCGGCCGGCCGTGCCCATCGGGTAGTCCTGTCCGATCACCACGGCCGCCAGGCCGAAGAACATGAACATGACCCCGGACCAGAAATCCTTGGGGTGGCGGATGAATTGGAACACGATGAACTCCTTGCGCACGGCCGGCGCCGCGGAGCCGGGCCGTTGCGGACGGAAGGGGAGCGGCGGGCCGCCCGGCGCGCGGCGGCGCGTCCGGCGGCCCGCCCCTGGGGCGGGGGCTGGCGCGTCAGTCGGCGAACGTGCCCGCGGCCTTGATGACGGGCGCCCACTTGTCGATCTCGGCCTTCAGGTGGGAGCCGAGCGCCTCGGGCGTGGCGCGGTCCTGGGCGACGGGCTCGGTGCCCAGTTCGGCGAAGCGCTTCACCACGTTCGGGTCCGCGAGCGCGACCTGCAGGGACTTGGACAGGCGCGCGACCGCGTCCTTCGGGGTGCCCTTGGGCGCGTACACGCCGTGCCAGACGGCGACCTCGAAGTTCGGCAGGCCGGCTTCCTTGGTGGTGGGCACGTCCGGCAGCGACGGCACGCGGGTCGGGGTGGTGACCGCGTAGACCTTGACCTTGCCCGCCTTGATCTGGCTGGTGGTGTTGGTGGTCTGGTCGCACATCACGTCCACCTGGCCGCCCAGCATGTCGTTCATGGCGGGACCGGTGCCCTTGTACGGGACGGTGGTCATGTTGGTGTCCAGCGCGCTCATGAACAGCATCCCGCACAGGTGCGAGGCGGCGCCCAGGCCGGCGTTGGCGTAGGAGACCTTGTCCTTGTTGGTCTTGATGTAGGAGACCAGCTCGCCGAAGTTCTGCGCCGGGAAGTCGCTGCGCGCGATGAGGGTCATCGGCACGTCGGTGACCAGGCCCACGGGCTCGAAGTCGGTGAGCGGATTGAAGCTCAGCTTGCGGTACAGGCTGGGCGCGGTGGACATGCCGATGTGGTGCAGCAGCACGGTGTAGCCGTCCGGCTCGGCCTTGGCGACGCGCGCCGCGCCGATGGTGCCGCCGGCCCCGCCCACGTTCTCGACGATGATCTGCTGGCCGAGGTCGTTGGACATGGACTGGGCGATCAGCCGCGCGACCGTGTCGGTGGGCCCGCCCGCCGAGAAGGGGACGATCATCGTGATCGTCTTGTCGGGGTACTTCTGGGCGAAGGCGCCGGAACTCGCGACCAGCGCGAGGCCTGCGAGCAAACCGATGGACTTGATCTTCATGTGCTTGACTCCTCTCCGGAATGATTCGTGTGGGAACTGCGTTGGAACCCATCGCGGCCGCGCTCTGCGGGGCGAGCCTCCGGGGCGATTATGCCCAGGCCGCCGCCGGCGGGGCAATTGTGGACATCCGCAATCGCCCCCGGCTCAGCGGCCGATCTCGCGGCGGATCTCCTCGACCAGGTCCTTGCCGATGCGCGCCTCCATTTCGGCGGTCGTCGCGGCCAGCGCGTCGCGCCACTGGCGGCGTTCCTCGTCGCTCAGCATGTGGATCTCGGTCTTGCCGGATGCGCGCACCGCCTGCAGCGCCCGGTCGTTTTCCTCCTGCGCGATCGTGTTGGCGTAGCGCGTGGCCTCGCGCATGGCTTCCTCCAGCGCCGAGCGGATCCCCGGAGGCAGGCCTTCCCAGAATTTCCGGTTGACCACCACCGCATAGCCGAGATAGCCATGGCGGGACACCGTCAGGTGGGATTGCACGTCCTGCATGCTCTGGGTGTAGAAATTGGACGGCGGGTTCTCGGTGCCGTCCACCACGCCCGAGCGCAGCGCGTGGTAGACCTCGCCGAACCGCAGGATCATGGGGCTGGCGCCGAGCGCCCGCATCTGCGCGTCGAGCACCCGCGAGGGCTGGATGCGCATGCGCAGGCCCTGGAAGTCGGCCGGCAGGCGCAGGGGCCGGTTCGCCGACATGACCTTGAAGCCGTTGTCCCAGAAGGCCAGGCCGATCAGCCCCTTGGGCTGCAGGCGGCGCAGCAGCTCCCTGCCGACCGGCCCCTCGGTGACCCGGTGCAGCGCGTCCTTGTCGGGAAAGAAGAAGGGCAGGTCGAACACCTCGAATTCGCGCACGCCCAGCGGACTGAACTTGGACAGCGAGGGCGCCAGCATCTGCACGGCGCCCAGCTGCAGCGCCTCCAGCTCCTCGCGGTCCTGGTAGAGCTCGCTGTTCGGGTGGACGAGCACGCGCACCCGCCCCTCGGTCGCCTGCTCGGCCAGTTCCTTGAACCGCTCCGCCGCCTTGCCCTTGGGCGTGTCCGGCGCCACCACGTGGCTGAACCGGATGAGGATCGGCTCCTGGGCGCGCGCGGGGAAGGACGCCCAGGCGAGGACGCAGGCCAGCAGGAGGAAGAACGGCTTCATGGGACGATCCGGAAGAAGAGGGCGGAGGCGCGCGGGGAATCCGCGTGGGATCCGCGCCACCGCCGTGCGCGAGCCATTGTCTGCAGCCGCGGGGCGGGCATCAACTGTGGATAACCACAATGCCGGCGCGGCGCGGCCGCCGCGCCGCCTCGGCTACACTGGGATTCCGGTTCGTCCCGGCCGCCTCGCGCGCCGCGGGACGCGCGCGAATCGGCCCCCCAGGACATCCTCGCCGATCATCCCGCATGAACGCCCGTCCGACCCGCCTCTCGTTCACCCGCCGCGGCGTGCTGCTGTGGCTGGTGCCCATGCTGTTCGTGCTGCTGATCCTGGCGTCCCTGCTGTGGCTGCCGGGCCGGGCGCGCCAGATGGAGGCCGACGAGCGCCAGGAGCAGCTGATCGCCGATACGCTCTGGCTGGAACAGACGATCCGTTTCCAGCTCGGCCGCAACGAGGACAACCTGCGCCTCATGGCCAACGAGATCGCGGCCGGCGGCCTGCCGGACGAGCGCCTGCGCGCGCGCATGGACTTCCTCGGCCGCAGCCATCCGGAACTGATGCGCATCGCCCGGCTGGACGCCGACGGGCGCATCGAGGTCGCCAGCGACGGCGGCCGCGGCGCGGGCGCCCTGCTGCCGCCGCCTTCGCCCTCCGGCCTGGAACGCGCGCGCGGCACGCGCACGCCGCAGTACGGCCAGCCCGCGCCGCCGCCCGGCCTGGAGCGGCCGGTCCTGATGGACTACTACGTGCCGCTGTTCCAGGGGGACCGCTACCTGGGCAGCCTGGTGGCCACCTATTCGGTGGCCGGCATCCTGGAGCAGATGGTGCCCTGGTGGTTCGCCCAGGACAACGAGATCCTGCTCATCGACCGCCACGAGAACGTGCTCGGGCTGCGCGCGGCCGGCGGGCCCGGGCGCGGCGTCTACACGCATTCGCGCGACCTGCACCTGCCCTACGCCGACATCACGCTGCGCACCAACAGCGTCAAGAGCGCGCCGCACCTGCTGCCCAATCTGCTGGTGGGTTCCGTGATCGCGCTCTCGCTCGGCCTGATCTGGAGCCTGGCGGCGCTGTGGCGCGACATCAACCGCCGCATGGCCGCCGAGGACGCGCTGCGGGCGCAGGCGGCCTTCCGCGCGGCGATGGAGGATTCCCTGGTCACGGGCCTGCGCGCGCGCGACCTGGAAGGCCGCATGACCTACGTGAACCCGGCCTTCTGCCGCATGGTCGGGATGCCGGCCGAGGAACTGGTCGGACGCATGCCGCCGATGCCGTACTGGGCGCCGGAAGTGATGAACGAATACGAGCACCGCCTGGCCGAGCGCAAGGCCGGGGTCGGGAATTCGCAGGGATTCGAGACGATCTTCCAGCGCAGCGACGGCGAGCGCATCCCGGTGCTGGTCTACGAATCGCCGCTGCTGGACGAAAGCGGCCGGCAGACGGGCTGGATGGGATCGATCCTGGACATTTCCGACCGCAGGCGCTTCGAGGAACTGAACCGCCGCCAGCAGGAGAAGCTGCAGGCCAGCGCGCGGCTGGCGACCATGGGAGAAATCGCCTCGACCCTGGCGCACGAGCTGAACCAGCCCCTCGCGGCGATTTCCAGCTACACCACCGGCGCGCTCAATCTGCTGGAAAGCCATGCGCGGCTGGCCGGGCTGGAGGAAGTCGGCCCGATCAGGACGGCGCTGGAGAAGGCCCATGCGCAGATCCAGCGCGCCGGCCACATCATCCGCAGCGTCCACACCTTCGTCAAGCGGCGCGAGCCCAAGCGCGAGCCGGTCGACCTGGCCGCGCTGATCGCGGACGTGATCCAGCTGGCCGAACTGCAGGCCCGCCAGCACTTCGTCGCCATCCAGACCGAGATCGAGCCCGGCCTGCCGCAGGTGCTGGCCGATCCGGCCATGCTGGAACAGGTCCTGCTCAATCTCACGCGCAACGCCATCGAGGCCATGCGCGACGTGGAGCCGGCGCGCCGCCTGCTGCGCATCGGCGCGGGCGTCGATCCGCAGGCCCGCGGCAGCGTGGCCGTCAGCGTCGCCGACCGGGGGCACGGCATCGCGCCCGAGGTCGGCGAGCGGCTGTTCTCGCCCTTCTTCTCGACCAAGGCCGACGGGATGGGCATGGGCCTGAAGATCTGCCGCACCACGATCGAATTCCATGGCGGCACGCTGGCCTATCGCGACAATCCGGGGGGAGGCACGGTGTTCCATTTCTCGCTGCCGGTGCGGGACGCGGGCGGGGCCGCCTGAGGGGCCGCGTCCCGGATCGCCTGCCGGAGCGTTTTCGGGCCGTGCCGGCGTCCGGCGGGCGGCGCGCCGGGACGCGGGCTGGCGCAAACACCCCTTCCCGGTGAAAAATAGACCCGTCGGCGGCCGCAGGAGCGGCCGGCGGCCTTCTTTCCATGTTTCCATGTTTTCATGACAAGAAACCGCGGAGGCGGCCGGCCGGCCGGCGCCAAGCGGACTTCCCGAGGGACACCCATGTTGCACATCGTCGATGACGAAGAAGTCATCCGAGACTCCCTGAGCTGGCTGGCGTACTCGCGCGCCATTCCCGCGGCGAGCTACGGCAGCGCCGACGCCTTCCTGCGCGCGCTGGAGGCGGACGATCCGTTCGATCCGGCCGGCGACTGCCTGCTGCTGGACGTGCGCATGCCCGACATGAGCGGCACGCTGCTGTTCGACACGCTCGCCGAGCGCGGCTACACCCGGCGCGTGCCGGTCATCTTCCTGACCGGCCATGGCGACGTGCCGATGGCCGTCGACAGTCTGAAGCGCGGCGCCTTCGACTTCTTCGAGAAGCCCTTCAACGACAACAAGCTGATGGACCGCGTGCAGGAGGCCCTGCAGGCCTCGCGCGAGGCGGGCGACCGCGCCCAGGTGGACCGGCGCCTGGCCGCGCTGTCGGCGCGCGAGCGCGAGGTGCTGGACCTGATCCTGGAGGGCAAGATGAACAAGGTGATCGCGGACATCCTCGGCATCAGCATGCGCACCGTGGAGGTGCACCGCGCGCACGTCCTGGAGAAGATGGGCGTCCGGACGGCGGTCGATCTCGCCCGCCTGCTGCGGTAGGCGGGGGTCTTCCACGTCGCGGCCTGCAGGCCGCTCCGATTCGTCAGGCATAGGTCAGTCCGCAGGGACTGACCTATGTCCTGACTCATCCAAATCGGATGCCCTGCGCCAGGGGCAGGTCTCGGGAATAGTTGACGGTGTTGGTGGCGCGGCGCATGTAGGCCTTCCAGGCGTCGGACCCGGACTCGCGCCCGCCGCCGGTTTCCTTCTCGCCGCCGAAGGCCCCGCCGATCTCGGCGCCCGAGGTGCCGATGTTGACGTTGGCGATGCCGCAGTCCGACCCCGTGGCGCCGAGGAAGGTCCCGGCCTCGCGCAGGTCCGTGGTGAAGATCGCCGAGGACAGGCCCTGCGGGACGTCGTTGTGCAGCGCCAGGGCCTCGTCGAAGTCGCGGTAGCGCAGGACGTACAGGATCGGGGCGAAGGTCTCGCTGCGCACCACGTCGGTCTGGCCGGGCATCTCGGCCAGGGCGGGGCGGACGTACCAGGCGTCCGGGTAGCGTTCGGCCAGCAGGCGTTCGCCGCCCGTGACCGTGCCGCCCTGGGCGCGGGCCTGTTCCAGCGCCGCCTGCATGGCCTCGTAGGCGGCCCGGTCGATCAGCGGGCCCACCAGGGTGCCCGGGTCCAGCGGATCGCCCACCGTGGCGCTGGCGTAGGCGGCTTTCAGCCGCGCCAGCAGGGCGTCGGCGACCGATTCGTGGACGATCAGGCGGCGCGTGGTGGTGCAGCGCTGGCCGGCCGTGCCGATGGCGCCGAACAGGATGCCGCGCGCGGCCATGTCCAGGTCGGCCGAGGGGGCCACGATGAGGGCGTTGTTGCCGCCCAGTTCCAGCAGGCAGCGGCCGAAGCGTTGCGCCACGCGCGGCCCGACCTCGCGGCCCATGCGCGTGGATCCGGTGGCCGAGACCAGCGCCACCCGGGGATCGTCCACCAGCGCCTCGCCCGGCTCGCGGGCGCCCACCAGCACGTGCAGCAGGCCCTCGGGCGCATCGCCGAAGCGCGCCAGCGCGCGCCGGAACAGGGCCTGGCAGGCGAGCGCCGTGAGCGGCGTCTTTTCCGAGGGCTTCCAGACGACCGGATCGCCGCAGACCAGGGCCAGGGCGGCGTTCCAGGACCAGACCGCCACCGGGAAATTGAAGGCCGAAATCACGCCCACCACACCCAGCGGGTGCCAGGTCTCCATCATACGGTGGCCGGGCCGCTCGGACGCGATGGTCAGGCCGTGCAGCTGCCGCGACAGGCCGACGGCGAAGTCGCAGATGTCGATCATTTCCTGGACCTCGCCCTCGCCCTCGGCGACGATCTTGCCGGCTTCCAGGGACACCAGGCGGCCCAGCGCCTGCTTGTGGGCGCGCAGTTCCTCGCCCAGCAGGCGCACGAGTTCGCCGCGCCGGGGCGCCGGCACCTGGCGCCAGGCGAGGAAGGCCTCGTGGGCCCGGGCGATCATGCGCCGGGCGTCGTCCGCGCCATGCGGGCGCAGGTCCGCCAGGCGGGCGCCGTCGATGGGGGAACGGACCGGCAGGCCGCCGGTGTGGAGCGTGTCGGCGTCCAGGCCGAAAGCGTGCAGAAGATCCTGGTGGGTATCCGTGAAGGTGGCCATGCGGGAGGGCTCCGGGCAGGGCGCGCCGTCCGGACGGCGCGCCGGGATCGATGTCTGTGAAATCCCTGACCGTTCAGGGGTTTCCCGGGCCAGCATATCACGCATGTTTCCGATGGGAAATTTTTTGCGTCTAGGGAAAATGCCTAGGGAAATGGGGCGGGATTGTCTCCAGAATAGGGGGCCGGTTAGAGGGTCGGCCTGGTGGGGCTGACCCCTGGTGGGGCCGGCCTGGTATTGGAGCGCCGCAGGATGCCGCAGACGCAGTTCGATGTCGTGATCGCCGGGGGCGCCGCCGTCGGCAGCGCCGCCGCCTATTTCCTGACGGCGGACCCCGGCTTCGGGGGCTCGGTCGCCGTGGTCGAGCCCGATCCCACCTACCAGCGCTGCGCCACCGCCCTGTCGGCCGCCTCCATCCGCCACCAGTTCTCCACCGAAGAAAACATCCGCATGTCGCGCTTCGGCACGGAGTTCCTGCGCGCCTTCGGCGACGCCCTGGCCGTGGACGGCGTGCGGCCCGATCCGGCGTTCCACGAGGGCGGCTACCTGTTCCTGGCCACGCCCGCCGGCCTGCCCGTGCTGCGCGACAATCACGCCCTGCAGCGGCGTGAGGGGGCGGACGTCGCCCTGCTGGATGCCGCCGCCCTGCGGGCGCGGTTTCCCTGGCTGCGCGTGGACGACCTGGCGGGCGGGACGCTGGGCCTGAGCGGCGAAGGCTGGCTGGACGCCTATGGCATGCTCCAGGGGCTGCGGCGCAAGGCCATCGCCCAGGGCGCCACGTACCTGCCGCGCCGGGTGACGGGCATCGAGCGCGCCGGCGCGCGCGTCACGGCGGTGCGCCTGGACGACGGCCAGGCGCTGGCATGCGGCGCCCTGGTCAATGCCGCTGGCGTCGGCGCGCCGGCCCTGGCGCGCCTGGCGGGCATCGAGCTGCCGGTGCAGGCCCGCAAGCGCAGCGTCTTCTACGTGCAATGCCCCGAGCGCCTGCCGGGATGCCCGATGGTGATCGATCCCAGCGGCGCCTACTTCCGCCCCGAGGGGCAGGGGTTCATCGCCGGCATCGCGCCGCCGCCGGACCAGGACCCCGAATGCTTCGACTTCGACGTGCAGCACGCCCTGTTCGAGGACGTGCTCTGGCCCCTGCTGGCGCGGCGCGTGCCGGCGTTCGAGGCCCTGCGCTGCGTGCGCAGCTGGGCGGGGCACTACGACATGAACCTGGTCGATCAGAACGTGATCCTGGGCCCGCATCCCGACCTGGACAATCTGTATTTCGCCAACGGCTTCAGCGGCCACGGCATGCAGCAGGCGCCGGCCGTCGGCCGGGCGCTGGCCGAACTGATCGCGCACGGCGGCTATCGCACCCTGGACCTCGGCCGCCTGGGCTGGCGGCGCATCCTGGAAGGCCGGCCGATCGTCGAGAAGAACGTGGTATAGAGTGGAGCCGGACCGGGCCGGGCGCCGCATCGGAAGGGATGGAAAATTGAGCATCGACGCAGTCAAGGAACGCCAGTCGGCGCTGGCCGAGCGCCTGAAATCGCTGCGCCTGCGGCGCGGCTGGACCCAGGGGCAGGCGGGGGACGCCAGCGGGGTGTCGGCGTCCGCCTGGTCGAAGATCGAGAACGGCCTGATGTCCCCCACCTACGACGTGCTGCTGCGCCTGGCCCACGGCCTGGGCGTGGACGTGGCCGAGCTGTTCGTCCCCGCGCGGGAGCACATGGGCGCGGGCCGGCGCAGCGTCGAGCGGGCGGGCGAGGGCGAGATCCACGAGACGCCGATATACCGGCACCGGCTGCTGTGCTCGCAGCTTTCGCACAAGCGCATGATGCCGTTCCGCAGCACCATCAAGGCGCGCGACCTGGCGGCGGACGAGGGCTGGAGCCGGCACGAGGGCGAGGAATTCGTCTATGTGCTGGAAGGTGCGGTCGAGCTGCATACGGAATACTATCGGTCCGTGATCCTGGGGGCCGGCGACTGTTTCTACATCGACAGCCGCATGCGGCACCGGCTGGTCAACGCCGGCCCGCGGGATGCCGAGGTGCTGTGGCTCAGCATGGCGCCGTCCGGCGTGGCCGCGCCGGGGATCGGGAGCGGGTCCGGGTCGTCCGGGAACGAGGAGAATCGCGATGAATGAGACGGGACGCGCCCTGCACGACGCGGCCGAGACGCGCGCCCTGCTGCCCTTGCCGGACCTGATGCGGGAAATCGCCCGGGCGGCGGAGGACCTGGCGGCGGGCCGCCTGTGCGCGCCGGCGCGGCAGGCCGTGCCGTTTCCCGGCGGCGCGGTGATGCTGTCCATGCCGGCCACGGCGGCCGACGTCGGCATCCACAAGCTGGTCAACGTCGCGCCGGGCAACCGCGCGCACGGCCTGCCGACGATCGACGGCCTGGTCTCGGTCCATGACGGCGAAACCGGTCGGCTGCGCCTGCTGCTGGACGGGCCGGCCGTCACGGCGCGGCGCACGGCGGCGGTGTCGATGCTGGCCGCGAGCCGCCTGCTGCCCGGCGGCCCCCGCCACGCGGCCGTGTTCGGCACCGGCGTCCAGGCGGCGGGCCACGTCCAGGCGCTGCTCGAACTGCATCCGCACGCGCGGGTGGACGTGATCGGCCATGCGCCCGGCCGGGCCGAGGCCTGCGCCCGCACCTTCGGGACGGACCGGGTCCGGCCGGCGCGCGGGGTCGATCCGGCCGCCGACCTGGTGATCACGGCGACGACCAGCGCCGTGCCGGTCTACGACCAGCCCGCGCGCGTCGGCCGGCTGGTGATCGGCGTGGGAGCCTACCGCCCCGACCTGGCCGAGATCGGCGCGCGCACCCTGGCGGACAGCCATCTGTTCGTGGACGATCCCGAGGGCGCGCGGCACGAGGCGGGCGACTACCTGCAGGCGGGCGTGGACTGGCTGCGCGTGCGGTCCCTGGCCGGCCTGCTGGCCGCCGGGCCGCCCGAAGGCGCGGCCGTCTTCAAGTCCGTCGGCTGCGCGGCCTGGGATCTGGCCGCCGCGCGCTGCGCCCTGCGTTTCGCTCACTCTTCGGAAAGGAATCTTTCATGACCACGCGTCACAGCGCCAGCCCCGCCTTCCAGAGCGGGGCCGGGCATGGCCACGCCGGCATGGCGGCGCGCGCCGCCAGCCGTCCGGCCCCCCGCCTGGCGGGGCACGTCCTGGTGGATCAGCTGCGCCTCCATGGCGTGGAACACGTATTCTGCGTGCCGGGTGAAAGCTATCTGCCCGTGCTCGACGGCCTGGTCGATGCCGACATCCAGGTCACGGTCTGCCGCCAGGAAGGCGGCGCCGCCATCATGGCCGAGGCCTACGGCAAGCTGACCGGCCGGCCCGGCGTGTGCCTGGTGACTCGCGCGCCGGGCGCCACCAACGCCTTCGCGGGGGTGCACGTGGCGTCGCAGGACTCCACGCCCCTGATCCTGCTGGTCGGGCAGATCGACCGGGCGATGCGCGACCGCGAGGCCTTCCAGGAAATGGACTACCGCGCCGTGTTCGGCACCCAGGTCAAGTGGGCCGCCGAGATCGACCAGGCCGAACGCATTCCCGAATACCTGTCGCGCGCCTTCCACGTGGCGCTGTCCGGGCGGCCGGGGCCGGTGGTGCTGGCCCTGCCCGAGGACATGCTGGGCGAATCCGTCACGGTGGCCGACGCGCGGCCCTGCCACGTGCCCGAGACCCTGCCGCCGGCCGCGCAGATCCAGGCCCTGGCCGACCGCCTGGCGGATGCGGAACGGCCGCTGGCCATCCTCGGCGGCAGCCGCTGGGACGCCCGTTCCGTGCAGGCCTTCGGCGCCTTCGCCGAGCGCCACGCCCTGCCGGTGGCGGTGCAGTTCCGCCGCCAGATGCTGTGCCCCGTGGACCATCCCTGCTTCATCGGCGACCTGGGGCTGGGCGCCGATCCCCGGCTGCTGGAGGCGATCCGCGAATCCGACCTGATCCTGGCCGTGGGCGGGCGCCTGTCCGAAGTCCCCAGCCAGAGCTACACCCTGCTCGACGTGCCGAATCCGTCCCAGACGCTGGTTCACGTGCATCCCGACGTCGGCGAGCTGAACCGGGTCTACCAGGCGGACATCGCCATGGCCTGCGCGCCCGGCACCTGGGTGCGCGCCATCGAGCCCCTGGCGCCCACGGCGACCACGGTGCGCCGCCAGCGCTGCGAGCGGCTGCATGCGCGGCGCCAGGAATGGAGCGATCCGTCCGCCATCGAGCATCCCGGCGCCCTGCAGATGGGCCGGGTGATGGCGCACCTGAACGCCGTGCTGCCGGAGGACGCCATCCTGACCAACGGGGCCGGCAACTACGCCACCTGGCTGCACCGCTACTATCGCTTCCGCGCCTACGGCACCCAGCTCGCGCCCACCTCGGGCTCGATGGGCTACGGCCTGCCCGCGGCGGTGGCCGCCCAGCGCCTCTACCCGCACCGCCGGGTGGTGTGCATGGCGGGCGACGGCTGCTTCATGATGCACGGCCAGGAATTCGCCACGGCGGTCCAGTACGGCCTGCCGATCCTGGTGATCCTGATCGACAACGGCATGTTCGGCACCATCCGCATGCACCAGGAGCGGCGCTATCCCGGCCGGGTGTCCGCCACCGCGCTGCGCAATCCCGATTTCGCGGCCTATGCGCGCGCCTTCGGCGGCCATGGCGAGCGCGTCGAGACGACCGAGGATTTCGCCCCCGCGCTGCGGCGCGCCCTGGACAGCGGCCTGCCGGCCATCCTGCACTGCCTGCTGGATCCGGAGGCCATCACGCCGACGACGACCCTGAGCCGCCTGCGCCAGGGGAACTGACCGGTGCGCGGGCCGGCCGCACCAGGGCGCGCGCGGCCCGCAGCACGGCCGAGGTCAGCAGCTCCATGGTGTGCGCGCCGGTGCGCCAGTGCTGCCAGTACAGCGGCACGTCGTGCCAGGCCCGCGCCCGCAGGGGCATCAGGCGGCCGTCTTCCAGCGCCTCGCGGACCATGGGCAGCGGGTTCATGGTCCAGCCCAGGCCGGCCAGCGTGGCCGAAACGAAGGCGTGCGACGAGGGCACCCACCAGGTCGGCGGCTGCCAGGGCGTGTCGCCCATCACCTGGCGCGCGAACTGGGCCTGCAGGGCGTCCTTGCGGTTGAAGACCAGCACCGGCGCGCTCGCCAGCGCGTCCGGGGTCACGCCGCGGGCGAAATGCCGGGCGTGGAAGGCGGGCGCGCAGGTGGCGACGTAGCGCATGCGCCCCAGCGCGTGGACCCGGCAGCCCTGCACCGGATCGCCCAGCGTGGTGACGGCCGCCAGCACGCTGCCGTTGCGCAGCAGGGCGGCCGTGTGGTCCTGGTCCTCGGAGATCAGGTCCAGCGTGGTGCGGGTCTGTTCCGCGTAGCGCGTGGCCGCCTCGATGAACCAGGTCTCCAGGCTGTCGTGGTTGACCGCGATGCGCAGGCTGGGCGCGGGGCGGTCCTCGCCCATGCCCAGGCGCTCCAGCGCCTCGTGCTCCAGCAGGGCGGCCTGCTCGGCCAGCCGCACCAGGACGCGGCCGTCGTCCGTGGGCTGCGCCGGGATGGTGCGCAGCACCAGCAGCCGCCCCATGCGCGATTCCAGCGTCTTGATGCGCTGGGACACGGCCGAGGGGGTGACGTGCAGGGCCGCGGCGGCCCGCTCGAAGCTGCCTTCGCGCACCACGGCCGCCAGGGCGCGCAGGTTGTCGTGATCCAGTTGCATGGGCGTGGGTTCCGGTGCGGAGTGCCGGGCGTTCCGTGTCCGGCGGTGCGTGGGTCGGTGGGGCATTCGATGCCGGGCGTCCGCCGTCCGCCACCGACGCCATGTATTAAGCCTGGCTAAATCATATTTAAATAAATTAGCTGTATTTTATATCCCGTCTTGCGCACAATGTGGTCCTGGCCCCCGCGCGGCGTCCGTTCCAGCCCCCGCGCGCGGCGGGCCGGTGGACGGCCCGGGCTTCGCGCCGCCCGCCGCCCCGGCCCTTGTTCCGTTCCTTGTTCCGTTCCTCGTCCGCCACCGCAGGAGTCCATGATGTTCGCCGCCGCCATGCCCACCGTGTCCCCCCTGGTCGCCGCCTGGACCAGCGGGACGCTGACGGGCCTGGGCATGTTCGCCGTGGTGGGCGCGCAAAGCGCCTTCATCCTGCGCCAGGGCATCGCCCGCGCCCACCTGAGCGCCATCCTGCTGGTGTGCGCCCTGATCGACGCCTGCTTCATCTTCGGCAGCGTGTCGGGCCTGCAGGCGCTGACGGCCTGGCTGCCCGGGCTGGCGGGCGCCGTGCAATGGTGCGGGGTGGCGTTCCTGTCGTGGTACGGCGTCCAGTCGGCGCGCCGGGCCTGGCGCCCGGCCGCCGGTCCCCGGGCCGACCAGGCCGCGGTGTCCTCGCGCCGCGCCGCCCTGCTGGGGGCGGTGGGCTTCACCCTCCTCAACCCGCATTTCTGGCTGGACATGATGGTGCTGGGCTCGATCGCCCACGGCTTCGCCGACGCCCGCTTCGGCTTCGCCGCCGGGGCCCTGACCGCCAGCGTGCTGTGGCTGGCGGCGCTGGGCCTGGGGTCGCGGCTGTGCGCGCCGCTGTTCCGCGATCCCCGCGCCTGGCGCTGGCTGGACGGCGGCATCGCCGCCGTCATGTTCCTGCTGGCCTGGCGGCTGCTGCCCCTCTAGCCCGGCAGGCGCGCCTTCTGGCCGGGCAGGCGCGGCACGTCCGCGCGGCCCAGGGCAGGGGGCTGCTCCGCGGCGGCCGGTTCCGCCTCCCCGGTTTCCCCGGTGCGGAACACCGCCACGGTGTCCGCCAGGCGGTCGGCCTGTTCCCGCAGGGAATCGGCGGCGGCCGCCGCCTGCTCGACCAGCGCGGCGTTCTGCTGCGTCACCTGATCCATCTGCGTGACCGCCAGGTTCACCTGGTCGATGCCGGTGGACTGTTCGTTCGAGGCCGAGGCGATTTCCCCCATGATGTGCGTCACCCGGTCGACAGCCGCCAGGACTTCCTGCATGGTGGCGCCCGCGTCGCCCGCCTGGCGCGTGCCGGATTCGACTTCCCTGGACGCCGTCTCGATCAGCGCCTTGATCTCGCGCGCGGCCTCGGCGGAGCGCTGGGCCAGGGCGCGGACCTCGCCGGCCACCACGGCGAAGCCGCGGCCCTCCTCGCCGGCGCGCGCGGCTTCCACCGCCGCGTTCAGGGCCAGGATGTTGGTCTGGAAGGCGATGGAATCGATCACGCCGATGATGTCGGTGATGCGCGACGAGCTGTCGGCGATGCGCTTCATGGTGTCCACCATGCCGTGGACGGCCTGCTCGCCCTGGTGGGCGGTCTGCGAGGCCCCCGCGGCGAGCTGGTCGGCCTGGCGGGCGTTGTCCGCGTTCTGCCGCACGGTCGAGGCCAGCTCTTCCATGCTGGCGGCCGTCTCCTGCAGGGAGGCGGCCTGCTCCTCGGTGCGGCTGGACAGGTCGGTGTTGCCCACGGCGATCTCGCGCGCGCCCGTGTGGATCTCGCCCACGCTGCGGCGCACCTGGCGGATCATGCGGCGCAGGGCGTCCTGCGTGCCGCGCAGGCTGTCCAGCAGCTGGTGGACCTCGTTGCGGCTGCCGGCCGGGCTGTCCGGGATCTCGTGGGTCAGGTCGCCCGCGCCCAGCCGCTGCATGCCGGTCACCACGTCGCGCACTGGCCTCAGGGTACGGCGGGCCAGCCAGCGGATCAGCAGGGAAATCAGCAGCGTGCCCAGCAGCATCACGCCCAGCTGGATCCACATCGCGCGGGTGCTTTCGGCCAGGTAGTCGTCGACGCCGCCGAAGCCGTACATCAGCCAGCCCCAGTTGGGCACCGTCTGCCAGGCGAGGAAGATCTCCTCGCCCCGGACCGTGATGCGCGTCACCCCGGCCGGGGCCGACTGGAAGGTGCCGTGCATGGCGGCGAAGTCGGCCGGCGGATTGCCGGCGCTCAGCAGGTCGCCGGGCTTGCCGAAGGTGCCGGCGACGCGGATCCAGTCCTTGCCGTCGGCGGTCGGCCGCAGCACGAACAGCTGGCCGTACTGGGCCAGCTTGGTCTCGGTCAGGTCCTTGAGCACCGGGTCGATCTGGGCGCTGATGTCCAGGTGATCGACGATGCCGCCGTAGACCTTGCCGCCGTCCTTGAGCGGGTTGATCGTGATCAGGTGCCATTTGTCGCCGATCAGGCCGGGCGCGTGCACGACCTCGCCCCCGTCCAGGGCCCGGGCGATGGGGTCGGAGGGATCCAGCGTCCCGCCCAGGGCGTGGTCCGGCCGGTCCTGGTAGGCGCTGGCGATGCGCGTCCAGCCCTTGCCGGTGCGGGCGTAGACCTCGGCCGACATGCCGGTGACGCTGCGCATCAGGTCCTGGTCGCCGTTGATGGGCATGCCCGAGGACTTGAACACCGGCAGGCCGTTCTCGACCTGGCCGGTGGGCTTGGGCTCGCCGTTCATGTAGCGGATCAGCACCGGGTACAGGGATTCGCTGCGCTTGCGGGCGATGTCGTAGATCAGCTGCAGGGTGCGGTCGTAACCCTGCAGCCCGTAGCGGTTGGCGGCGCTGACGTTGTCGATGGCCGTCTGCCGGTTCTGCCAGGTGATGATGGAGGCCAGGACCGCCATCACCAGGATGGTGATCAGGGTGGCGGCGATGAACAGCTGGGTGCCGAGTGTGGCGCGCGCCATGCGGCCGGCGTTCTGGCCCCCGGGTCGTCTGGACATGGTATGTCTCCTGCGGAGCGATGCATTCTTGTGGAAGGTTCTTGTGGAAGATAACCTTAGCGGATCGCGTCCTATCCGGAGATGTCTGGAAACAAATGAGGACTATTCATGGAAAGCATGGTCCCGGGGCGCCGGCCATCTTGAAAACCGCGCCCGCCGGCCCCATGTGAACAGGCAGCCCGTCCCGCCGGCCGCCGTTCGGCCGTCCGCGGGGCGCCCTGCAATCCCGCGAGAACCTTCGACCCCATCCGAATCATGAGCGAAACCGACACCAAGACGGCCGAAACCCTGGGCTTCCAGGCCGAAGTCAAGCAGTTGCTGCACCTGATGATCCATTCCCTGTACAGCAACAAGGAAATCTTCCTGCGCGAACTCGTGTCCAACGCCTCCGACGCCTGCGACAAGCTGCGCTTCGAGGCCATCGACCATCCGGAACTGCTCGAAGGCGATGCCGACCTGCGCATCCGCGTCGAGTTCGACAAGGCCGCCCGCACCGTCACCATCAGCGACAACGGCATCGGCCTGTCGCGCGACGAGGCGGTCGCCAACCTGGGCACCATCGCCCGCTCCGGCACGCGCGAATTCTTCTCCCAGCTGACCGGCGACAAGCAGAAGGACGCCCAGCTGATCGGCCAGTTCGGCGTGGGCTTCTATTCGTCCTTCATCGTCGCCGAGAAGGTCGCCGTGCGCAGCCGCCGCGCCGGCCTGCCCGCGTCCGAGGGCGTCCTGTGGGAATCCGACGGCCAGGGCGAATTCTCCGTGTCCGCGATCGAGCGCGAAGAGCGTGGCACCTCCGTCACGCTGACCCTGCGGGCCGACGAGGACGAATTCCTGTCGAGCTGGAAACTGCGCGAGATCCTGCGCCGTTATTCCGACCACATCTCCCTGCCCATCCAGATGAAGAAGGAAGAGTGGGACGCGGAGAAATCCGAGCAGGTCGTCAAGGACGAATGGGAAACCGTCAACCAGGCCAGCGCCCTGTGGACCCGGTCCAAGTCCGATATCACCGACGAGCAGTACAAGGAGTTCTACAAGCACGTCGCCCACGACTACGAGGACCCGCTCGCCTGGACGCACAACCGCGTCGAGGGCCGCAGCGAATACACCCAGCTGCTGTACGTCCCGAAGCGCGCCCCCTTCGACCTGTGGGACCGCGACGCGCGCCGGGGCGTGAAGCTGTACGTCAAGCGCGTCTTCATCATGGACGACGCCGACCAGCTGCTGCCGGCCTACCTGCGCTTCGTGCGCGGCGTGGTCGATTCCGCCGACCTGCCGCTGAACGTCTCGCGCGAGATCCTGCAGGAAAGCCGCGACGTGCGCGCCATCCGCGACGGCTCCGCCAAGCGCATCCTGGGCCTGCTCGAAGAGCTGGCCCAGGACAAGCCCGAGGAATACGCCGAATTCTGGACCCAGTTCGGCCAGGTGCTCAAGGAAGGCGTGGGCGAGGACCCCGCCAACAAGGACCGCATCGCCGGCCTGCTGCGCTTCGCCTCCACCCAGTCCGACAGCCCGGCGCAGACCGTGTCCCTGGCCGACTATATCGGCCGCATGAAGGAAGGCCAGGACAAGATCTACTACCTGAGCGCCGACTCCTACGCCGCTGCCGCGCACAGCCCGCACCTGGAAGTCTTCCGCCGCAAGGGCCTGGAAGTCCTGCTGCTGTCCGACCGCGTGGACGAATGGATGCTGTCCTACCTGCGCGAATTCGAGGGCAAGGCCCTGGCCTCGGTCGCCAAGGGCGGCCTGGACCTGGACGCCCTGGCCGACGAGGAAGAAAAGAAGCAGCAGGCCGAGGCCGCCGAGGCCTTCAAGCCCACCATCGAGCGCCTGAAGGCCGCCCTGGGCGAGCGCGTCAAGGAAGTCCGCGTCACCGCCCGCCTGGTGGATTCGCCCGCCTGCGTGGTCGTGGACGAGCACGAGCTCAGCCCGCACCTGCTGCGCATGCTCAAGGCCGCCGGTCAGGACGCTCCCGAGGTCAAGCCCATCCTCGAAGTGAACCCGCAGCACGCCCTGGTCAAGCGCCTGGAGGCGCAGCCCGACGCGTCGTTCGGCGACTGGGCCGAGCTGCTGCTGGACCAGGCCATGCTGGCCGAAGGCGCGGCGCTGAAGGATCCGGCCGCGTTCGTGAAGCGGGTGAACGCGCTGCTGCTGGGATGAGCCGGGACGTAGGACAGCCCCTGCGGGCTGTCCTACGCCTGGCGAATCCGAGCGGCATGCAGGCCGCGAGGTGGGGCAGCCGGGACGTAGGACAGCCCCTGCGGGCTGTCCTACGCCTGGCGAATCCGAGCGGCATGCAGGCCGCGAGGTGGGGCAGCCGGGCCGCCCTGCGCATCAGGACCCTGAGAACCGGGAGCGCCGTGGATCGCGGCGCTCCCGGTTTGTCTTCCCGCCTGCTTCTGGCCATAATCGGCCTGAACCCCGCCTGCGCCGGGCGGGGCGGAATTGGAGACAGACTGATGAAATCCCGCGCCGCCGTGGCCTTCGAGGCCGGCAAACCCCTGCAGATCGTCGAGATCGACGTCGAACCGCCCCGCAAGGGCGAAGTCCTGGTCCGGATCACGCATACCGGTGTCTGCCACACCGACGCCTTCACCCTGAGCGGCGACGATCCCGAAGGCGTGTTCCCCGCCGTGCTCGGCCATGAAGGCGCGGGCATCGTCGTCGAAGTCGGCGAGGGCGTCACCAGCGTCGCGCCGGGCGACCACGTCATCCCCCTGTACACCGCCGAATGCGGCGAATGCCTGTTCTGCACATCGGGCAAGACCAATCTGTGCGTGGCCGTGCGCGCCACCCAGGGCAAGGGCGTGATGCCCGACGGCACCACGCGCTTTTCCTACCAGGGCCAGCCCATCCACCACTACAT
Source organism: Castellaniella defragrans 65Phen (assembly GCF_000612685.1). Taxonomy (NCBI): domain Bacteria; kingdom Pseudomonadati; phylum Pseudomonadota; class Betaproteobacteria; order Burkholderiales; family Alcaligenaceae; genus Castellaniella; species Castellaniella defragrans. The sequence goes on along the minus strand of NZ_HG916765.1, from coordinate 3,497,208 downwards.
GGGGTGCTCGACCTTCAGCGAATACACCGTCGTCGCGGAAGTCTCGCTGGCGAAGATCGATCCGGCCGCCAACCCCGAGCAGGTCTGCCTGCTGGGCTGCGGCGTGACCACCGGCATCGGCGCCGTGCGCAACACCGCCAAGGTCCAGCCCGGCGACACCGTGGCCGTCTTCGGCCTGGGCGGCATCGGCCTGGCCGTGGTCCAGGGCGCGCGCCAGGCGGGCGCCGGGCGCATCATCGCCGTGGACACCAATCCCGACAAATTCGCGCTGGCGAAGGTCTTCGGCGCCACCGACTGCGTCAACCCCAAGGACCACGCCGAGCCCATCCAGCAGGTCATCGTCGGCATGACCGGCTGGGGCGTGGACCACAGCTTCGAGTGCATCGGCAACGTCAACGTCATGCGCGCCGCGCTGGAATGCGCCCACCGCGGCTGGGGCCAGTCCATCATCATCGGCGTCGCCGGCGCCGGCCAGGAAATCTCCACCCGGCCGTTCCAGCTGGTCACCGGGCGCTCCTGGCGCGGCACCGCCTTCGGCGGCGTCAAGGGCCGCTCGCAGCTGCCCGGCATGGTCCAGGAAGCCATGCGCGGCGACATCGACCTCGCGCCCTTCGTCACCCACACCATGGCGCTGGACGGCATCAACGAAGCCTTCGACCTGATGCACGCAGGCAAATCCATCCGTTCGGTGGTGCACTATGGAACGCATTGAGCAACACGCCTGCTTCGGCGGCCGCCAGGAAGTCTGGCGGCATGCCTCGGCCGTGCTGGGCTGCGACATGCGCGTCGGCGTCTTCCTGCCCTCGGCCGCCCTGCGCGGCGAATCGTGTCCCGTGCTGTACTGGCTGTCCGGCCTGACCTGCACCGAGCAGAACTTCATCACCAAGGCGGGCGCCCAGGCGCACGCCGAGCGCCACGGCCTGATCCTGGTCGCGCCCGACACCAGCCCGCGCGGCGCGGACGTGGCCGACGACCCGGCCTACGACCTGGGCCAGGGCGCTGGCTTCTACTTGAACGCCACCCAGGCGCCCTGGGCGGCCCACTACCGCATGCAGGACTACGTGGCCGAGGAACTGCCCGGGCTGATCGAGCGGCATTTCCCCGCCTCGTCCGCGCGGTCCATCGCCGGCCATTCCATGGGCGGGCACGGCGCGCTGGTCACCGCCCTGCGTCATCCCGGGCGCTACCGCAGCGTGTCGGCCTTCTCGCCCATTGTTGCGCCTTCGCAGGTGCCCTGGGGGCGAAAGGCCTTTGCGGCCTACCTGGGGGATGATCCCGCCGCCTGGACCCGCTGGGACGCGGTGGAGCTGATCCGCGCGGCTTCGCCCGCCGATCACCTGCCGATGCTGGTGGACCAGGGCCTGGACGACGAGTTCCTGGACGAGCAGCTGCGGACCGACCTGTTCGAGGCCGCGTGCCTGGAAGCGGGATACATGGCCACCGTGCGCCGGCATGCCGGCTACGACCACAGCTATTACTTCATCGCCAGCTTCATCGGCGAGCACGTCGCCTTTCATGCGGCGGAGTTGAGGGGGTAGGGCTCGGACCAGACAGTTCTCCGGAAGCCGGTATCCGAGTTCCGTTCAATATTTCAATATGCCGGAACAGGGGACGGACTTGCCTTTGCGGCGGCCGGGCCATCTCCGCGTCGTTGACGCTCATCGGCATGGCTGGCCGGCGCGGTTTTGATGCCGCTGGCTGGGCCTCAAGTAAACTGGGGATCAACTGAAAAAGTGAGCCTCACATGACCTTGAATGGCACCGCCAGCCAGCAAATCAACGGCTATCCCGTGGACCGGCTGGCCGCGTTTTCGGATGGCGACAGCGGCGGCAATCCGGCCGGTGTCGTCATTTGCGAGGCCTTGCCGGACGCCGTCACCATGCAGGCCATTGCCGCCGAGATCGGCTATTCCGAAACGGCGTTCGCGGCGCTGGCCGGCTATCTGCGGGATGCGGGCTGGCCGCACGGTGGCGCCATCGACATTCTCCAGGGCGAGGACATGGGTTCGCCCAGCCGGATCCATGCGGAAATCCCGCCGGAAATTGGCGCCAGCATCCGGATTTCGGGGACGGTGCGGGCGTCGGGCGGATCATGATGGCATGAGCTCCAACCGTTACCAAGCCACTGGTTCGCAGGCTGAATACCAGCCCGGATCAAACGAGCAGGTGCTGCGGAATCGGCAAGGCATCACGGATCCGGCCGTGATGGTCGAACTCGAGACGAGGCTGTTGCTGCGGCTCTATGAACGGATGATGCGGGAGCAGTTTCCCAATCGGCGGCTGGACGTGGCCGACCTGATGGGATGGCACTACCAGTGGCTGGGCAATCTGTACGACTGGGCCGGGCGGCCCCGGTCCGTCAACATGAGCAAGGACGGCTTCCATTTCGCCGCCGCCATGCAGATTCCCCGGTTGCTGGACGAGTTCGAGCGGAAATACCTGCATCGCTACACGCCCTGCCATGATATCGACGACAGCACCTTGGCCGAGGCCATCGCCGTCTGCCATGTCGAACTGATCCTCATTCATCCGTTCCGCGAAGGCAACGGACGCCTGTCCCGTTTGCTGGCCGATGTGATGGCGGTGCAGGCCGGTCGCGGCCCCTTGGACTACAGCCAGTGGGATGCGGACAAGACCACGTACTTCACCGCGATCCAACGCGGGGTGGGCATGGACTATGCGCCCATGCGCGCATTGGTCAGCGTTGCGCTGGCTGGGCAGGGCGGCTGAGCGCCGCCAGGGAAACCTGGGGAAGATGGCTATCCCCGCTGCGCAATTTTGCTTCGATATCAGCGATGCGTTGGCCCGTTTCGATGGCCGTGGAACTGGCCACGGCACGCAGGATGGCTTCCTGGCTTGGAGGTTGATGCATGCGCTGACTGGACATGAAATGCCTGATTCAGAAGGAATGTTCCATTTTACCGCCTGGGCCTGAAAGCGGCCATCTTGCTGTGGTGCCCATCCTACGCCGCCCGCGCTATGGACTGCCGGGGCCGAAAAGCCGGGCCATGTCCGCATAACTGACCGCCTCTTCACCGAACGTGAACGTGCCGTGTTCCGCCATTTCGCGGCCGGCGCGCAGGAATGCGCCGAACGCCGCGCGGCTGAGCGCGCTGCCCACGCTGATGCGCTTCACGCCCATGTCCGATAGCTCGTCCAGCGTGAAATGCATTCCGGGCGATCCCATCAGCACGTTCACCGGCCGGTCCACCGAACGCACCACGGCGAGGATGTCCTCGCGCGTGCGCAGCCCCGGCGCGTAGAGCACGTCGGCGCCGGCCTCCTGGTAGGCCTGCAGGCGGCGGATCGTGTCCTTCAGGTCCGTGCGTCCGTGCAGATGGTTTTCCGCCCGCGCCGTCAGCATGAACGGGTAGGGCAGCGTCCGCACCGTCTCGACCGCCGCCGTCACGCGATCCACCGCCTCGGCCAGTTCGTAGATCGGATCATCCGGCCGGCCGGTGGCGTCCTCGATGGAGGCCCCCACGGCGCCCGCCTGCGCCGTCAGGCGGTAGGTTTCCGCGATGCCTTCCAGCGTGTCCGCGTACCCGTTTTCCATGTCCGCGCTGACGGGCAGATCGGTGGCTGCAGCCAGTTCCGCGACGTGCGCCAGCATCTGGTCCCGGCCGACCTGGTAGTCGGGCAGGCCTCGGGTATAGGCGTAGCCCGCGCTGGTGGTCGCCAGCGCCTGGAAACCCATGCCCGCCAGCAGTTTCGCCGTGCCGATGTCCCAGGGGTTGGGGATGATGAAGGCGCGGGGGGAGTGGTGGAGGGTGTGGAAGAGGCGGGCTTTTTGATGGAGGGGCATGGGGGGCTGTCAGACGGGAACTGTAAGGGTTTATGGGTATTTTCTTATAGAGGAGGGCAGCTATCGACCCAAAGCCGTCATTCGCACATATCGCTGGCAGTCACTCGAGTAAGCGTTTCGATACGAGGCGATGTCAACTATGAAAATACAGGCACTATGCTCGCGACTGTATTGCCACAGCCATCAACGCATCGGTAAAAGGCTCCGTTCGCAATGGGGCGGACTCAAGATCCCCGTTGGCTACAGCCAGCACTGCATCAGTCGCGCGCTTAAACATCCTTTCCGACTCAGCTGCGCTCCAAAGTTTTTCTATCAGCGGCTTGCACATGCGCTCGATCGCGTTCGAGTTCATCTTGGGGAGCGGAGACGGCATCTCGTACAGACGTAACGCTAAAAGGATTTCATAGCGCGCAGACCTATACTCAGTGGGTAGGATTTGATTCCGGAATAGGTATTCAAGTCGATAAGACGCCAGTGCTGCAACATAGTACGGTTCGAGCTTGTCAGTTGGCACAAACAGGTCACTTCCGACGCGATCGAGAATTCGCCGATAGCTCCTGGTGGCCCTATGTGGTTCTTGCAGGAACATAGATGCAAAGGCTCGGATCAAACCGCCAGGTGTAATGACTCGGGTCTTTTCGATGCCTCCAACACTGTTGTACTGGCGCGAACGCCGTTCATAGTACAGGCGCTGATCATCAGGGAATGCACCGAAGTATGTCTCTAGCTTCTTCTGGAAATCAGAAAGAGCGAGCAACTGCTCCTCGCGAACTTCGGTTTGCCGGTTCGTTGCCTTCACGATCGACGAAATGACCTCGTCATCACGTGTCGCAATCAGCCGAAGCGGAACCATCACCGTTTCGTCCAGAAGATCTCTCTGATCGTGCAACACGTGGCTCGTTTGACAACCGTTGACGACCTGATAGTCCTCGATATAGAAGCGGTTGGCGGTAGTTCTTAGGGTCTTGGCAATAACTGTTACGCCGTTGTTCATCAGCGCAAAGCGCGATCTGGTCGCACCGGACGTCAGCGTTTCACGCATTTCGCTGTTGACCACATTGAAGTCCTGCCAGTCGCGGACGTTGTCATAGAAGATCCCCTTGAGGATCTCATGATTCTCGTCCTCTACAAGCCTTAGGAATTCTGGGGCAGGCAATAACCCGACGTAGGACTCGGTGACTCCTTCGATATTCGGCACGACTGCCTTCAAAGCGAAATCGAACTCTCGCGAAACAGAATTTCGGCTCTCTCGGTTCAGGCGCTGAATTCCTTCCGAATCCACCGGGATAAATTCGACACTGCGAAAGATGCGCAGGGCGGTCAGATCATCAGTCGCCGCCCGTCGTCTGGCCTCGAGAGCGGCGTCGCCTGTCCAGACACCGGTCGTGACGTAGTACAGACGACATGTCGGATTACCCCGCTTGAATTTGCTGCTCTGCCTGTAGATCGCAGACATGACTTTTCCAAGCTTAGTGACTTCCTTGCTTCGCGGGAGTGATGGTTCGTCCTTAAAGAAATCCAGGACTCCGTAGCAAAACTGTCCAATCTTCGCTGTCTCAAACGATGAGGATCGTTCCGTTTGAACGAAGATAAACGACACGTCGAGGTAGCCATTCCGCTCTACGAATTCCTGTATTACCGCATCGTCGTCTACAAGTGAGCCGTTTACGATAATCGCGATGGCATCGATTCCCGTATCCCCGCCTGATCCTACGACGGTATCAGAGGTGTCGAACGCTTCAGAGAGTGACCGCCCAACCGTTAGAAAGGATGCAAAGTGTTCGAACTGCTTGTCCTCGGCTAGGGAGGCAAGGCCCTGCTCGGCGATAAACTCGGTCAACAAAGATTTCGTTATGCGGTCCATATTGTTTGACAGTTTTTAGGTTTCATCATTCTGACGGATATTTCATTACAGAGATAGCATTGGGGCGGATTTTCGAATGCCCGTTTCTGGCCGAAGCCGGTCATTCAAACGCCACACCCCTCTCACTCTTCGGGCACCAACCTCGGATTCCAAACCACCTCCCACATATGCCCGTCCGGGTCCTGGAAATATCCCGCGTACCCGCCCCAGAACGTCTCCTGCGCCGTCTTCACGATCACGGCACCTGCGGCGGCGGCCTGTGCCATCACCTCATCCACCTCGCCCCGTGAAGCCACGTTATGCCCTAGTGTTGTGTTTCATTAATTTGTTTATTTATTCAATAGTTTGAAATAAAATGGTGGACGCTTCTTTCGATGAGTGTCCACCATGAGCAAGCCGGCGGCAGAATTTCACTTGTCTGACTCGGATCGCACCGAGCTGCGAGCATGGTTGCGTAAGACCACGCTTGACCAACGGCTGGCCCAGCGCGCCAGAATTCTGCTGGAGCTGGACGCCGCGATGCCGCCTGCCAAGGTGAGTGAACGCCTGGGATTGTCGGCACCTGTGGTGTTCAAGTGGCGCAATCGGTACGAGGAACAGGGGCTTGAGGGGTTGAGGGATCTCCCGCGTCCCGGGCAGCCCCGCAAGCTCAGTGAACAGAAGGTGCACGAGATCCTCACGCTCACCACACAGCGCGTCCCGGCCGAGGCCACGCATTGGAGCTTGCGGCTGATGGCTAAGCACACCGGGGCCTCCGTCTACCAGGTACGTCAGGTCTGGCAGGCGGCGGATCTGAAGCCGCATCGGCTGCAGACCTTCAAGATCAGCAATGACCCGCACTTCGCCGAGAAGGTCGTCGACGTGGTGGGCCTGTACATGGCCCCGCCCGAGAACGCCGTCGTGCTCTCGGTCGATGAGAAGACGCAGATTCAGGCGCTCGATCGCACGCAGCCCATGCTGCCGTTGCGCCCGGGGCAGGTCGAGCGGCGCACGCATGACTACAAGCGCCACGGCACAGCGAGTCTCTATGCGGCGTTCGACATTCTCACGGGCAACGTCATGGGGCGTATCACGGCACGCCACCGCGCAAAGGAGTTCCTCGACTTCATGCGCCAGATCGACAAGGCGACAGACCCCGCCCTGGACTTGCACGTCATCCTCGACAATAGTTCCACGCATAAAACGGCGGAAGTCAAAGCCTGGCTGGCCAAGCACCCCCGCGTGAAGTTGCACTTCACGCCCACGAGTGCCTCGTGGCTGAACGCCGTCGAGCGATGGTTCGCAAGCCTTGAGCGCCGAGCCTTGTATCGAGGCGCCTTTGGCAGCGTGCAGGAGTTGCGCGAGGCCATCCGCCAGTTTATCGATACCCATAATGCCTATAGCGCCAAGCCATTTCGTTGGACCAAGAGCGCCGAGGCCATCCTCGCGAAAGTCGCGCGTGCAAGAGCGGCCACAGCTGGGTATAAATAATCGTATTAATAAAACACCACACTAGGCTGAATTCCGTGGCGCTGGCCGAACTCAGCGGTAGTCCGGAATCTTTCGCCAGACTCGCACGCGGCCAGACCGCCAGCTTCAATCCCGGCTGCAGGTCGAAAAACGCAACTGCGCCGTCCTCGAATTCTTCACCGATGATGCCCTCGGTCGCCAGCCCCAAGCCATCCCGGTAGAACCGCAGGGACCGTTCCAGGTCATCGACGCCCAGGGTAATGACGGTGACGCGTGGTTTCATGGCTGGCTACCTCGTGGTTGATTCGAATCGATCCCAGTCGAAGGCAGGTCCCGGATCGGTCTTCCGTCCCGGCGCGATATGCTCGTGCCCCCGCACCGCCCGGATCGGATGTCGGGCCCGGATCGCCGCCGCCAGCGCGGCCAGCCGTTCGTACTGCGCATCCGTATAGGCCAGCGTGTCCGTGCCTTCCAGTTCGATCCCGACGGAAAAGTCGTTGCAGCGCTCCCGTCCTTCGAAGGACGACACCCCCGCATGCCAGGCCCGCAGCACCGTGGGCACGAATTGCACGATCGTCCCGTCGCGGCGGATGAGGAAATGGGCGGAGACCCGCATGTCGCGGATGTTTTCGAACCAGGAGTGGGATGAGATGTCCAGGCGGTTCTGGAAGAAATCGATGATGGCGTCGCCCGTGAACACGCCGGGCGGCAGGCTGATGTTGTGGATCACCAGCAGGTAGGGGTCCTCGCCGTCGGGACGCTGGTCGTGGTTGGGGGAGGGGCGGCGTAGGATGCCGGGGGCAACCGTGCGGTGGCCGGTGCTGTCCACAGGCGGTGGATCCATCGCCTCCCCGGCGCTTCCGGTCAGCCAGCCATCCGGCCCGATGGACAGGGACAGTCCCGGCGCGGGCTCGGAGGGCGCGCCCGCCGTCATTTATTTCCCCAGGCCGAGCCGGGCGTGTTCCGCGCAGCACCAGGTCTTGCCCTGGCTCTGGTAGGCCTCGGAGCGGGGCAGGTAGATGCGGCAGTGGGCGCAGCGGACCATGGTTTCGGACGCGGTGCGCGCGTCGTCGGCCTGCCGGCGGGCGGCGGCCTGGCGCGCCTGGGCCTTCTGGTGGCTCAGGACGCGGGAGACGAACAGGACGGCCAGGATGATGACCGCCCAGAGCAGGAATTTACCCAAGTGTGCCTCGTTGCAGGATGACTTCCAGGACGAACCGGCTGCCCGTGTAGGACAGCAGCAGGAAGGCGAAGCCGGCCAGCGTCCAGCGCAGGGCGATGCGGCCGCGCCAGCCCTGGATGTGGCGCCCCGCCAGCAGCACGCCGAAGGTGACCCAGGACAGCAGCGTGAAGACGGTTTTGTGGTCCATGGGCAGGGCGTGGCCGCCCAGGCGCAGGGACACGATGATGCCGGTCAGGACGGTGAGCGTGAGCACGCCGAAGCCGATCCAGATCAGGCGGAACAGCAGTTGTTCCAGGGTCAGCAGCGGCGGCATGGCGCCCATGGCGCGGCCGATGGCGCCCTGTTCGCCGGCGGATTCGATGGGGCGGTGCAGGTGGCGGTCCAGCACGGTCATCAGCATGGCGTGCAGCGCGGCGACGGTGATCAGGCCGTAGGCCGTCATGGCGATCAGCAGGTGCACGCGCAGCCAGTCGTTGCTGGCGTGGGGCACCAGGTAGCCCTGCGGGAACACGGCGGCCAGCAGGCTGACCAATGCCGCGATGGGCAGCAGCAGGAGCAGCAGGCTGTCCAGGCGCAGCAGGAAATTTTCGATCCAGAAGACGATCATGCCCAGCCACATGGCGGTGGACAGGGCCAGCGCCCAGCTGAGATACAGGCCGTCGGACGCCAGCACGGCGGTCGCAAGGCCGACGCCGTGCAGGGCGATGGCGCCCAGCAGGCAGCTGCGGCCGATGGTGCCGGTGGGGCGGACATCGCTCGCCCGCGCGATGGGACGCCACAGGGCCAGGCCCAGCACGGCATAGGCCAGCGCGGCAAGCAAGTGAAATACAATGCTGACTGACATAGTCCTATCGGTGTCCGGCGCGCAGGGCCGCGCCCCAAAAGCATCCATTTTATGCGCTGGCCGACGGATCAACCAGTTTTACGGATACGGCATCATGCTCGATAACCTGACATCCCGCCTGTCGCGCATCGTCAAGACCATGCGCGGCGAGGCCCGCCTGACCGAAGCCAACACCCAGGAGATGCTGCGCGAGGTCCGCATGGCGCTGCTGGAGGCCGACGTGGCGCTGCCGGTGGTGCGCGATTTCGTGGCGCGGGTGAAGGAAGCCGCTCTGGGGCAGGAGGTCGTGGGCAGCCTGAACCCGGGCCAGGCGCTGGTCGGGGTGGTGCACAAGGAACTGACCGCCCTGATGGGGGGCGACCTGGGCGCCGCGGCGGGCGAGCTGTCGCTGGCGGCCCAGCCGCCGGCCGTGATCCTGATGGCCGGCCTGCAGGGCGCGGGCAAGACCACCACCGTCGGCAAGCTGGCCAAGTGGCTGTCCGAGGGCAATCACGTCCAGTACGGCCGCAAGACCGGCCGCAAGAAGGTCCTGGTGGTCAGCGCGGACGTCTACCGTCCGGCCGCCATCGACCAGCTGAAGACCGTGGCCGCCCAGGTGGGCGTCGATTTCCTGCTGACCGAGCCCACGCAGAAGCCGCAGGACATCGCCCGCGACGCCCTGGACCACGCCAGGCGCCATCACTACGACGTGCTGATCGTCGACACGGCGGGGCGCCTGGGCATCGACCAGGCGATGATGGACGAGATCTGCGATTTGCACGCGCTGCTCTCGCCGATCGAGACGCTGTTCGTGGTGGACGCGATGCAGGGTCAGGACGCGGTCAACGTGGCGCGCGCCTTCTCCGATGCGCTGCCGCTCACGGGCGTGGTGATGACCAAGCTGGACGGCGATGCGCGCGGCGGCGCGGCGCTGTCGGTGCGCCAGGTCACCGGCAAGCCGCTGAAGTTCGTCGGCGTGTCGGAAAAGCTCGACGGCCTGGAGCCCTTCCATCCCGAACGCATGGCCCAGCGCATCCTGGGCATGGGCGACATCGTGTCGCTGGTCGAGCAGGCCCAGAAGAACATCGACATCGCCGAGGCGCAGAAGCTCGCCGCCCGCATGAAGTCCGGCGACCGCTTCGACCTGAACGATTTCCGCGACCAGCTGCAGCAGGTGAAGAAGCTGGGCGACATGGGCTCGCTGCTGGAAAAGCTGCCGGCGCAGTTCGCCCAGGCGGCGGCCCAGGTGCAGGGCGGTCAGGCGGAAAAGCAGCTCGCCCGTACGGAAGGCATCCTGAATTCCATGACGCCGCTGGAACGCGCCAAGCCCGAACTCATCAAGGCCTCGCGCAAGCGCCGCATCGCCGCGGGCTCGGGCGTCCCGGTCCAGGAAGTCAACCGCCTGCTCAAGCAGTTCGAGCAGATGCAGGGCATGATGAAGCAGATGAAGAAGGGCGGCATGGCGAAGATGATGCGCGCCATGGGCGGCCTGAAGGGCCTGGGCGGATTCGGCCGGGGCGGCGGTTTCCGCTGACCGGTCCGCTCCGGTTTGCCCGATCCCAGCCGAATCAGGCTGGGCGGACTGGGTCCGGTGGACCGGGCCTGATGGGCCGGGCTGAGGGCCTGGATCGAGGGGTCGGGTTGGCGGATCGGCGGCCTGGCGGATCAGGTCTGCGACTGCAGGTAGTTCTGCAGGCCGATCTTCTCGATCAGGCCGAGCTGCTTTTCCAGCCAGTAGGCGTGGTCGGACTCGGTGTCGTGCAACTGCTGCAGCAGCAGGTCGCGGGTGACGTAGTCCCCGTGGGTCTCGCAGATCGCGATGCCTTCGCGCAGGGACGCGCGCACTTCGTATTCCAGCGCCAGGTCGGCGCGCAGCATGCCGGGCACGTCCGTGCCCGCCGTGAAGGCGTCGGGCCGCATGTCGGGCTCGCCTTCGAGCATCAGCAGGCGCTGCAGCAGGCTGTCGGCGTGCTGGGTTTCTTCCTGCATTTCATGGTCGCTGCGGGCGTGGAGCTTGGTCAGGCCCATGTCCAGGTAGCGGCGCGAATGCAGGAAATACTGGTCGCGCGCCGCGAGCTCGCCGCGCAGCTGTTTCGTGAGGTAGGCGATGACTTCGGGGTGGCCTTGCATGGTGCGCCTTTGGGTGCGTGTTGCTGGTGGTTGAAGTATGCCATGCCTGGGGAGGATCTAGGATTGAGGCATCTCTCCACCTCGCGGCCTGCATGCCGCTCGGATTCGTCTGGCATGGGACAGTCCGCGGGGACTGTCCCATGTCCCGCCTCATCCCCCCCCCACTGCCACGACGATCTCGATCCGGTCGCCCTCGGCCAGCGGGGCCTGGGCGTGCTGGCTGCGGGGCACGATGTCGCCGTTGCGTTCCACCGCGATGCGCTTGCCCTCGTAGCCCAGGCGGACCACCAGGTCGTGGACGGTGCGCACGCCGTCCAGGGCGGTTTCGGTGCCGTTCAGCAGGATGTTCAGGCTCATGGCGTGGTCTCCTCAATCGCCGGCGTAGCGGTCGGTGGCGGCCAGCAGCTGCACCAGGATGCCGGGTTCGTCGAAGGCGTGGCCGGCGTCCGGGATCATGCGGAATTCCGCCCGCGGCCATGCGCGATGCAGGTCCCAGGCCGATTTCGCCGGCGTGCAGGCGTCGTAGCGGCCCTGCACGATCACGCCGGGAATGTCGGCCAGCCTGTGCGCGTCGCGCAGCAGCTGGCCTTCTTCCATGAAACCCCGGTTCACGAAATAGTGATTCTCGATGCGGGCGAAGGCCAGCGCCGCCTGGTCGGCGGCGTGCGCCTGATGGTGCGCAGGGTTGGGCAGCAGGCTGATGGTGTGGCTTTCCCACTGGGTCCAGGCGTGCGCGGCCTGCAGCTGCGCCAGGGGATCTTCGCCCGTCAGGCGGCGGTGGTAGGCGGCCATCAGGTCGTCGCGCTCGGCCTCGGGGATCGGGGCCAGGTAGCCTTCCCACAGATCGGGGAACAGCCAGGACGCGCCTTCCTGGTAGAACCAGCGCAACTCCGCCTGGCGCAGCAGGAAGATGCCGCGCACGATCAGGGCGTGCACGCGCTCCGGATGGGTCTCGGCGTAGGCCAGCGCCAGGGTCGAGCCCCAGGAGCCGCCGAACACCACCATCCTGTCCGCGTGCAGGACTTCGACACGCAGGCGCTCGATGTCGGCGACCAGGTCCCAGGTGGTGTTGTGCTCGATGTCGGCCGAGGGCGTGGACCGGCCGCAGCCGCGCTGGTCGAACAGCAGGATGTTGTAGCGCTCGGGATCGAAGAGCCGGCGGTGGGCGGGCGAACAGCCCGCGCCCGGCCCGCCGTGCAGGAACACGACCGGCCGGCCCTGGGGATTGCCGCACAGTTCCCAGTAGACGCGGTGGCCGTGGCCGGCGTCCATGAAGCCTTGCGCATAGGGTGCGATCTCGGGGTACATCAGACCGTCTCCGGTGAAGATGCGGCGTCCGCCGGGGCGCGCCGCGTGAACATCAGGTCCCAGACCCCGTGGCCCAGGCGCAGGCCGCGGTTCTCGAACTTGGTCAGCGGACGGTAGTCGGGGCGCGGCGCGTAGTCCGCGCAGGTGTTCTGCAGCGACGGCTCCGCCGACAGGACTTCCAGCATCTGCTGGGCGTAGTGTTCCCAGTCCGTGGCGCAGTGCAGGTAGGCGCCGGGCGCCATGCGGCTGCTCAGCAGCGCGACGAATGCCGGCTGGATCAGGCGGCGCTTGTGATGGCGCTTCTTCGGCCAGGGGTCGGGGAAGTAGATGTGCACGCCGGCGAGCGACCCCGGCGCGATCATGTCGCGCAGCACCTCGACCGCGTCGTGCTGGATGATGCGGATGTTGTCCAGTCCGCTTTCGTGGATGCGCTTGAGCAGCGCGCCCACGCCGGCGTTGAAGACTTCAACCCCCAGGAAGTTGTCGCCGGGGCGGGCCTGCGCGATCTTCTGGGTGGTCTCGCCCATGCCGAAGCCGATCTCCAGGATCACCGGCGCCGTCCGCCCGAAGGCCGCCGACAGGTCGATGGGCGTGTCCTGATAGCGGATCGACCAGCGCGGCAGCCACTCGGCGATCGCCTGTTCCTGGCTGGGGGTGATGTGGGCGCGGCGATGGACGAAGCTGCGGATGTGCGTGCTGCCCGACGGAGTCTGGGCCGTGACGATGGGCGGGGGGGATTTGGGCAGGTTCAAAATGCTGGTAAAATGTCGGGCTGCAAGGGACTTGGTGAATCCTCGATTTTACCAACGAATCCTTGCCGTCATCGATCCTCCTCGATGCGGGCGTAGTTTAATGGTAAAACTTGTGCTTCCCAAGCATACGTCGTGGGTTCGATTCCCATCGCCCGCTCCACTTTGACTTTCCAGGGCGTTCCAAGGATGTCCATGGAGAGTTGCAAGTCATTGTCACGATTCGATTTTTTCAAAATCTTCGATCCAGTGACGTCCAGCGAAATCCACTGACAGCCGGTCAAAACCGGTACATTAAGTGGTACATCTCAATGCGGAGCTTCCCGATTCCGCATTGTTGATGGAGGGGCGAGGTCGACGTGACCAGCATCTGGTTCCTGACTCATGTTCAGGAGCAAGAGCATGGCACTCTCAGACCTGGCCGTTCGACAGGCCAAGGCAACAGGCAAGGCATACACCCTCCCTGACTTGGATGGCCTCTCCCTGGCCGTCACCGCTGCAGGGGGCAGGACTTGGCACTTCCGCTACTACTGGGCGGGCAAGCAGAAGCGGATGTCGCTCGGCACCTACCCGGAGGTGACTCTTCGCGAGGCCCGCAGCCTGCGCGACGAAGCGCGCGCCCTGCTGGCCAAAGGCACCAATCCTCGCGTTCACCGCAAGCAGAAGCGCACCGCTGTCCGGCTCGCCGACGAAAACACCTTCGAGGCGGTATATCGCAAGTGGCTCAAGCATCGCGGGCTCAGCCTCAAGGAAGGCCGGCAGACGACCCTCTCGATACTTCCGCGCATCTTCGACAAGGATGTGCTGCCCACCTTGGGCAAACGGTCGATCTATGAGATCAAGCGTCCCGACCTCTTGGAGGTGATCGCCAAGATCGAGAAGCGCAGGGCGCTCTCCGTCGCCGAGAAAGTCAGGACGTGGTTCAACCAACTGTTCCGCTACGCGCTGGTGATCGTGCCGGGCCTGGAGCAGAACCCTGCCTCCGATCTCGATGTGGTGGCGCTGCCGCTGCCACCCGTCAACCACAACCCGTTCCTGCGCATGGCCGAGCTGCCGAAGCTGTTGCAGAGGCTGCGCAGCTATCGCGGCAGGCGGCAGACCCAGCTCGGGCTGCGGCTATTGCTGCTGACCGGCGTGCGAACCGGCGAGCTGCGACAGGCGACGCCGGATCAATTCGATCTGGACCGCGGGCTGTGGATCATCCCGCCCGACGTCGTGAAGCAACTCCAGGTGGATATGCGCAAGAAGCGGCAGCAGCCGAAGGACATCCCGCCCTACATCGTGCCGCTGTCGATTCAGGCCATGGAGATCGTCCGGCACCTGCTGGATGAGTTCAAGCCGGCCCAGCGCCACCTGTTCCGGCACGACAGCGACTTGAAGAAGCGCATCAGCGAGAACACGCTCAATGGTGCCCTCAAACGCATGGGCTATCAGGAACGCCTGACCGGACACGGCATCCGCGGCACGATGTCCACTGCGCTCAACGAGATCGGCTACCCGAAGGTCTGGGTGGATGCACAGCTCTCGCATGTCGATCCCAACAAGGTCAGCGCGACCTACAACCATGCCGAGTACGTGGAGCAGCGTCGCCGCATGATGCAGGACTGGGCCGATCGGCTCGATCTCTTCGAGCAGAACCAGGTCGAGGCGGCCAGCATGCCGCTCACCGTGCATCTGGAAGGCGTGCCCGCATTCCCGAGTGAGCAAACCGCAAGCGCCCCTTCTACGCCGGTTGCCGCTTCGCCAATCCTGCTCGTGACGAAGCCGGGTGACGCCATGCCGTTGGTTTCTGCCGCCGCACATCGGCTGCCGGCGGTTCCGCCCCCTCGATCGGCAGCGCCGCTGGTGCCTTCGGACATTCAGCGCGAGAGGATGGAACTGTTCGATGTCTTCGAAGCGCCGCACAACCTTCCCGTTGCTGCGTTTGCCAAGATGGCGGGCAAGTCCCGCAGGTGGATCAGCTACGAGATCAAGGCGGGCAACTTGCTGGCGTTGAACGTGGGCAACCGCGGCCAGCGCGTGCCGGATTGGCATCTCGACCCACTCAAACACGAGCTGATCCAGTCCGTCCTGAAGCTGACCAGGGGTGCGGACCCTTGGCAGATCTACCATGCACTGCTGCAACCGCGCTCGATGCTGCGGGGGCATTCGGCACTGGAGGGCGTGACGGCCAGCAATCTCGACAAGCTCGTCATGGCAGTGAGCACAGCCGTGAAGGAAAGCGAATGGACCCCGCTGCGAGTCGGAGTCGCCTAGCAGCAGGAATGCGGGATCGTGGCGAAACCGCGATCCCCGCGCGTCTGTCAGGACACCAAGCGCGCGCGGCGGGCGAATCTTGCCTGGGTGTCCGACAAGGAAGCATCGCGGCGGAGCAGGTAAGCCATCACGATCGTTGGTGCGCCGGCCAGCGGCCGCACGGCGATGCCTCGGCGTAGGTAGCTCGCCAGTCTCGCGGCAGGCGCAATGGCGATCCCGTACCCGGCGGCAACCAACGTCATCGCCACATCGAATGTCTCCACCGCTTGCTCTCGCTCCTGCAGCGCGTTCTCGAACACACGCTGCACGGTCATGCGCCATGGTTCATCGGCCGTGGACTGCGAGCAGATCAAGGGCTGCTTGAGCACTTCACCGCACGGCACTTCACGGTAGGCCAGCAGATGGGAGCGCTTGGCCACGGCGACCGCCAGCGTGTCATGCCACAGCGGTTCGCATACCCAGCCAGGCCACTGCCGGGCAACCGCAGACAAGGCGAAGTCGAAGCCGTCGTCCGGCAGCTCCGCGCGTCGACCGGGATCTGTCCACCCGGCCAGGACGGCATGGGTCTCCGGCTCTTCGGCACGCTGCAGGGCGAGCACGTCGGCGAGCTGGGGAGGCACCCATTCGCCGAGGACTGCCATGCGAATTTCGGCGGTGATGTCACTCGATTCCACGTCCAGCTCCCCCAGGCGGTGAACTCGTGGCAACTGATCTCGAAGCCGTTGTATGAGTTAAGTTTAACGTGGTTTAAATCGTGACCGTGTTCGACGCTCTTGGCAATGCCAAAGCGTTCGATCCAAAGGGGCCGCCCCACCGGCACCACTACCTACGAAGCGGAACCAGCCATCGCGTTTGGGGCTGCCGTGCGGGAAGAAAGAACCAATCAGGGCATCGCTCAGGAAACGCTGGCCCACATGGCCGGCATCGAACGGTCGCACATGGGCAAGATCGAGCGCGGCGAGCATGTCCCCACGCTCCCTCTCATCCTCAAGATTGCCCGTGCGCTGAAATGCAGTTCCGCCCACTTGATGACTCTGACCGAAGCCAAGCTGGCAGAGTCGGCCCCATCCGCGGATTGAAGCCAGCCCGCACAGCGGTCGCATGCCTACGCCTGATCGTCGTCCTTGCCCCCAAGGGCTGAATCTTCGCGCTTTGCGGCCTCGTTGACGAGCCGCAGGTATGGGTTGTCTGGCGGCGTCTCCTGGAACAGCGCATCCGGGCTGGCGAGCAGGTAGCCGTGCAGCCGGCGCGACTTGCGCGGCCCCGTGACTTCGCAGGTCCAGATGTTCAGCCCGCTCGGCTGCTTGCGGTGCTGTCCCAGCTTCTCGAAGCGTTTCTGCACCCACTGCCACCCCTCCAGCTTCTCCTGCTTGGCCAGCGCGGCGACTTGAAGGTACTCCTGCGCGTAGCGCTGGAACACGCCGGGGCTGACGAGATAGGTCGTACCGGCGACGGTATGCACCAGGGCCTTGGCGTCGTTGATGATGAGCTTGCGCGTCTGGACGCTCTGACGCAGCCAGGCCATGAAGTGCGCCCCGGAGGGCTCCGCGCGATCCTGGGAAGGCGCGAGGCTCATCTGCGGCGGGGGCACGGTCGAAGGGGCCGGCTCGGCCTCGGCGACAGGGCGACTCGGGATCTCCGGTGCCGTGGGTGGAGTGGTGTCGCCCAGCAGGTCGAGCAGCGCGGCCACGCCGGTGTCTGTGGCTGCGGATGCGATCGGCGCCGTGCTCGCGGGTGCAGCTTCGGTGCCTTCCAGGCGCGACACATCGGCCACCGCCGGCGCCTGCGGCTCCGCTTGTTCCTCTTCGACCTGCACACGGCCTGCGAACGGCGCCGGCCGGTCGGCGGCATCCCAGATCATCGCCGGCGAGAGTTTCAGGAAGGTGAAGGCGTGCGACCAGCCGGCGTCGCTGGTGACGGCAGCCTTCCAGATCGCCTTGCCGTCCGGCGTCGGTTGCACGATGCCGTGATCCTGCAGCACGTTGAACACCGCCGTATTGCTCGCCGGAATGCCGTCGATGCCCTGCGACAGCAGATGCGCGCGCAGCTTGTCGGAGACGGTCTTGCTCACCAGCCACAGGGCGTCTTGGGTCAGCCAACCGTCCGCCGGGCCGGCCTGGTTCAACTTGAACGCTTCCTTAAGCAGGTAGCGCAAGCCGTCGAGCAATTTGCGTTGCAGCGCATGCTTGGGCGCCGCCAGCGCCTTGCTGGGATCGCCGCCGAGTTCCTGGGCGACCGATGCCTGGTCGGCCTGCACGACCAGCTCGCCGAGCGTGCCGGCGTGCTCGTACTGGCCGGCCAGCACGTACAGCAGCGCGGCCCAGAGGTCGGGATAGCCGCTGAGCCAGTCGAAGATGTCCCGATCGAGAAGGCGCGCGTAGAGCAGCCCGGTGGCGGCGCTGTGCAGGCGGTACTCACGCTCCTTTCGGTAACGGAAGCGGTAGGGCTTTCGCAGCGGGCCGTGCCAGGGATGCCAAACGCTGCCGTCGGCATGCTCGACGTGCAGATCGACCGCAATCTTGCCGATGTCGTGCAGCAGGGCCGCGTAGGCCGTGCCTGCGGTCCAGGCTTCGGCCTGGGCCGCCTGTGCCTCCGGCGTGACGCCCGCAGGCAGCAGGTATGACTGCCGCAGCTTCAGCGCATAGGCGACGATCTCCAGGCCGTGGTCCAGCATGCCCCCCGGATAGGCGTGGTGGTGGTTCTCGGAGGCCGGGAACTGCTGGACCAACTCGGCGTAGCGCTCCAGTGGGGCGAGGTAGAGCGTGGCGAACTGCCGGCGCGAGAGCGATGTGCGCTGCCAGATGTGTTCCAGCAGTTTCTGCCGGCGCGGCGTGGCCAGCAGCGATGCGGCCGACTCCGGCCGCATCGACCCTTTCGGAGTTTCGATGGCGGAGGTGGGCGGCGTGCCGGCGGTGGGTGGCACCCTTTTGCGCTGGAACAGCGAGAGCATGGCGAACCCCGGATGACGGGCTGCTCGGGGGCGCCTTTTGGCCTTTTCAGGATAGGGCCTTTCCCCTTGGCGCCCTTCCTTTGCCCCTTCCCAGCCCTTTGGCCTTTGTCGGAAGCTTTTGGGTATAGGGCCGCTGCTGCGCGGGTGCCACGATGAATGCGGCATGGGGCAATCCCGGCAAGCCGGAAGCTGCGGGATGTTCGTCAGCTCTGGCCCAAGCCGGTGTCGAGGGCGGCGGATTGCGCTGCGAAGTCGTCGGGACGGCGCTTGCGGAAGGTTTCGAGATTGGCGAGCTTCCAGCGCAGTGCCGGCAGTTGCGCGGCGTGCTGGCATTGCACCAGCGACCAGTCCGGTTCTGCGCGCGCCAGCCCGCTCAGAAACTGCTTGTGCGCGGTGCTCAGTCGCTGTGGCAGCTCGCGCCGCATCCTGGCGCGAGCGTCGAGCAGTGTCTCCAGGGAGCAGTCCACTTCGGTCATGCCGACAAAGGCCCGCTCGTACTCGCCGGCGATGTCCTTGTCGTTGCCGAACAGCACTTCGTGGGGCGGCCGGTTGTGGCCCGCCAGATAGATCACGAAGCACTCGACCATGCCGTCGCTGATGTCGCCCGACTCAAAGAGCTGCCACACGTCGAACAGGTCTCGGGGGTGCTGCCGATCCAGCGCGGCCACCAGCTTGCTGGCGTACAGCTCGTCCGGTGCCAGAACCGGCAGCTCGAACTCGACGCCGAACAGATCGCTGGTCTTGGCACTCAGCGGCCGCCGCTCGACGGGCAGCACGCTGCCTCGGAACACGACGTTGACCTCGATCTTCACCTGGCCGGCGTCGTTCTCGACGATCAGCTTGGTGTCCCCCAGGTCCTTGGCGCGGACCAGGCGTGTCTGCACGCCCAGTGGTGCAACGCGCGTGGCGATGGCGGCCAGCTCCTGGTTGATGGCTTGCAGCGCTTCGTCGCGCGGCGTCTGCCACGGGAGGTACACCACGTCGATGTCCACCGACAAGCGTGGCATGTCCTGCACGAAGAGGTTGATGGCCGTGCCACCCTTCATGGCGAAGATGTCGTTGGCGAACACGTCGGGCGCGACGGCCAGCAGCAGGCGAACGGTATCCGCGTAGGTCTTATCCATGAGGTCTCAGGCTCAGCAAGGTGCCGTCATCGAGCCGGCTCATCCAGCGCGTGTTGCTGCCGGTGCGAACCGGGTACTGCTCCAGCAGGGCATCGACATCCACGAGGCTGGTCTCGCGCGCCCAGGTCAGGAACAGGCGCACGGCCTTCACGCTGGCGCAGCAGGACAGCAGTTGCCCGAGCAAGTCCTTGCGGGGGGAACGCAGTCCATCGAAGAGGTTGCGGGCCTCTTCGAGGCTCTGCTTGACGCCGGCTTCGTACAGCATCTCCAGAACGGCACGCTCGGGGGCTGCCACCCGCAGATCCTCGGGCAGGCCAGGCGGCGTGGTCAGGGTCTTGCCGGCCAGCGCCGTGTCCGGCCAGTCGAACAGGCGGGCGTGGACATAGCGGGCCGGAAAGCGCGAAGTGAACCAGGCCGGCAACGCGAAGCGACCGTCGCCCCACAGCACCAGCGTCTCCCGGCTACCCAGGTTGTGCCGCACACCCTGCAGGGCCAGGGCGCTCTTGCCGCCGACGTGCAGGTCGGGCACGCGCTGTTGCAGGAACTTCAGCGCACCGTAGACCCCGAACTCATCGTTCGGGAAGGCATAGACGCCATGGGCCAGGCGCACGAGCCACCCGCCGTCGGCATAGTGGGCGGCGAGCTGGGGCGACACCCCGAACTGGCTCAGGGTGGCAAGGTCGAACGGCGCCCCGCGGGGGAGTCCCGCCTGCAGCCGCTTGATTACCTGGTGCCGAGAATTTCCGTCCATGTTATAAAAATAACACAGAATCCAATCGACCCCTAGAGCCATTGCAAGAAGTTGCAGGGAAAGTAGCATAAGGTTTGATTTATCGTGCAGAATCTAATCGACCTGCGACCCGAGCCAACCCGGCTCTGCCGGCCGCAACCCGCCCTCCTGATCGCGGTCTATGCTGGAGGGCAGGCCACGACCGGCCGCTCCGCGAGGTGAGGCACCACTGAAGCCGAGGCATATGAGCATGACCACCAACACGCACAACGGGCGCTGGAGCCACCGGCTGGGCCCGGGGGCTGGCCGTGCCTGGCGTGGATACCTGCGCCGCGAGCAGCGTGTCGCCGGCTGGCTGGTGACGCGCGGGGTGCCCGCGGGCGCGGCGACGGCGGTGCTCTGGATCGTCAAGCTCGCCGTGCTCGGTGCGCTGCTCTACTCCGCGTTCTGGCTGGCGCTGCTGCTGGCCTTTGCGGTGATCGCTGCCTGGATGGTGCGCAACGTCGATGCCGATGAAAGCAGTGATGATGACGAGCCTCAATGGCGAAACGGCCTGGACGGATACGGTCTCTACCGGGGCGAGGTACGCATCGACGGCGGCAGCGCGGACGACGAGTAGTTCGTAAGCATCCGGGGAACACACATTGACGAACGGCCGCGCGAGCGGCCGTCAGTTTTCTGGGGAGTGAGTTAACGCTGTTAACTACGCCGCCGCATCCGGTTGCCAGCAATGCGGCAGCAACTCCTCGATCCGATTGTTCGGATGCGTGGGCAGGCGTGTGAGTACGTCCTTCAGGTAGGCGCACGGGTCATGCCCATTCATCTTCGCCGATTGGATCAGACTCATGACGGCCGCCGCACGTCGACCCGCTCGCTGAGAGCCAGCGAACAACCAATTCTTGCGCCCAAGGGCGATGGGCCGGATCTGGTTCTCGATCCAGTTATTGTCGATCGGTAATCGGCCATCGCCCAGGTAGCGCGTCAGCGCCGTCCAGCGTTTCAGACAGCGCCAGGCTGGAGGCCAGTACCGCCATCTCCAGCAGCACGCTGCGCGCTCCCTGGGTATCGATCAGCAGCAGGTCGTAGTGCGACGCCAGCGCGGGGAGCAGGTGACGCAGGCGAAGCCTGCCGTCGGGCGCGTGCAGCAGCAGCGTGTTCAGTTCGCCGCGGTGGTCGTTCGAGACCACCAGGTCGAGACCCGCCACAGCGGTCTGCGAAGCCAATTGCTCGATACGCTGCTCGTTGAAGGCCAGCATCTCGTAGATACCGGCAGGCGCATGCGTGCCGAGCGTGAAGTAGCTCGACAAGGTGGGCTGTACGTCCAGGTCCAGCAGCAGAACGCGCAGCCCCGCATCGGCGATGAAGCCGCCCAGGTTCGCTGCGGTGGTCGTCTTGCCGACGCCACCCTTGGTCGAAATGATGGATACCACCTGCATGGCGCGACTCCTCGTGAAAGGGATTCCGACGCAGCGCGGGCTCACGCCCGTTCCCTGAGGCGATCGGTGATCCACTGATCGATCTCCACCGAATCCCAGCCGATGGCGCGTACCCCGAGGCGCAGGGGCTTGGGAAACTTGCCCTCCTTGATCAGGTTGTAGATGTGGGCGCGCTTGAAGCCGGTCTTGGCCTCGACTTCCGCGCGGCGCAAGATGCGGTGTTCGTTCGGAGTCGCGGTGGCGATGGTCTGGGCAGTCACGAGGGGCACTCCTTGGCGCTGTGTAGCGACGGTGATGGACGTGCCCCGTATTCAATAGCGCTGTTCCCGCGCAGTCACCGCAAGTGCAGGCATGCCATCTGCACTTGCAGTCAGCGGTCCTGGGTGGCGAGATGACGCTTGGCTGCCGAAAACTTCGCCCACAGCGTTCGCTCGCTGATCCCGGACTTGTCGCCGTAGTGGGCAACCAGCGCACTGATGACCGATTCCAGCGTCTCGAAAGACGAATAGGGAATGCCATTGGGCGACTTGCCCAACAGCAGGGTCAGAAGGCCGCCGACGATGTTCAGGTAGGTGGACTCACTGCGGGCGCCCGGCATCCCGGAGCGCTTCTCGCGTTCCGCGCGTGCCTGGTGCTCCTGGCTGAGCGTCTGGAACTGGGCATAGAGCGCATCCCAGGCTTGCACCCTGTCGGCAAGCTGGAGCTTCAACGCCTCGCGATCCATGACCAGTGCCTGCACGGCGTCGACGCTGATAGCCGGGTGCAGGTGGCGCTCGAAGGCATCGAACAGGAAGGCCGGTCGCTGGTCGGGATAGAAGCGGATCATCCAGGCCTTCAGGTCGACGTGGCGGATCGTGAGGCCAGGGTCATCGAGCAAGGCGGGGTCGTTGCTCGTGATGCCGTCCTTGCCGTAGGGGAGGTCGAAGTGCACCAGTGCGTCGTAGATCCGTTCCGCGTTGAGACGAAGCTGTGGCCAGCGTGCCAGTTCGGGGTGCTCAGGCAAGCGGTTCATCCCCTTGGCGACACCGAGGATGCGGCGCTCGAAGCGCGACAGCCCCGCCCACTGGATGGCCGCCTCGATCGGACGGTAAAAGACCTTGGCTTGGGGGCCGGATGAAGGTGGCTTTCGCATGGCTGCTCCCAGGTAACCGGAATCAGGACATCTGTTTCCCTCGTTGATTGGAATCGCTGCCGGGTGCGCCTTCACGTCGCGAGACGGTGGCGGCTTGGCTTGTGGGAAAGGCCGGGATGACGGATGTTCACCAGCCGCCGCCTGTCGATATGGCGCTTGTCCAACAGCACCGAGCCTCTGCGTCGCGGTATGCTTCGAGGGGTTGACTGCCCATGGCAGGATGGCTCGATAACGAGGTTTTGCTACAGACGCCATCGAGGCGAAAGACGGATTTGGTCTTCTCGCGTTAGAGCCTGGTTGTCACCGGCGTGCAAGACAGCGACGGTCTGTCAGCAGACGCGGTTCGGGCGGAATCAGGTGTGGTGATGCCGCTTAGACGGGGTGCGACGAGGTTTCGGGCAAGACCCCAGCGGTCTGCCTCCAGATCGACAAAGCATGACTCCCCGTTTCTCTCACGCGTGCGAAAGAGCCGTTTGGTGGCTCCTGCGACGGAATCGAGCGGTGAAGAGGTGAGATCACCCGTCGGATTTCATAGGGTGCTGGCAGCCCGCTGATACCTCCCCCCGAACAGGACCGCTCGCAATGGAGCGGCGCGGTCACCAGAACTGCAAGAGGCAGGCATGGGCTAGATTGACTGCCCTCCATTTTTGCGTTCAAATATGAATGCTTATTTGAAAAATAAGCTCACATTTGAGGCGATAAAAGATGTCTTCTTCCGAGCAAAAACGTTCTGGCGCGCAGGTGGCGATGCCGCAGCCTGTCGCGCGCGCGCTGCGCCGCTTGGGGCAGGACATCTCGGCAGCGCGGCGCATGCGCCGCCTGAGCCAGGAAGACCTTGCGCAACGCATCGGCACGTCCCTGAGCACCGTCAGGCGCATGGAAGATGGCTATGCCGGCACCGCGCTGCACACCTTCCTGCGCGCGCTGCACGTGCTGGGCCGGCTCGATGACCTGGCCCAGGCGATGACCCTGGAGAACGATGCGCTCGGCATGGAACTGGTGCGGGAGCAACTGCCGCAGCGGGTACGCACCTCTGCCGGCAGGAAGCGGCAGGCGGGACCCGTCGTCGGCAAAGGCGATGCGCCCGCGCCTGCCGATGACCTGGAGGGTTTTTGATGGCAGCGCCTCGGCCCACACGACGTCCGGACCTCGAAGTCCACCTGGGGGCGAGCGGCCTGGTCGTGGGGCGCCTGCATCTGGGCAGCGGCCGGCGCAGCGCGTTCAGCTACGACGAAGGCTGGCTGCGTGATGCCCGTTTCTTCACGCTGTCGCCCGATCTCCAGCCGGTGGCCGGCGTGCAGCATCCCCGGCAGGTGTTCTTCCTCGCGCTGGAGGACACCGCGCCCGACGCCTGGGGCGAGCGCGTCATCCGGCGCGCCCATGCGAAGCTGCGGCAGGAAGACCGCGACACGCCTGCACTGGACCCGGTGGACTTCGTGATGTGGGTGGATGACGAGGCGCGCGTCGGTGCGCTGCGCCTGTTCGATCCGCAATCTGGCGCCTACCTGCGCGCCGGAGGAGCGAACCGGCATGTGCCACCGCTGGTGGAACTGGACAAGGTGCTCCACGCGGCCCGCGCCCTGGAAGACGGAACGGAAAGCGTGCAGGACCTGCGCTACCTGCTCGGGCAAGGCACGTCGCTGGGAGGGGCCAGACCGAAGTCCACGGTGCGGGACACCGATGGCCGCCTGGCGGTCGGCAAGTTTCCCAGCCAGGCGGATCGGCGCGACGTGATCCGGGGCGAAGTGCTGGCCATGCAACTGGCGGACAAGGCCGGCATTCGCGTGGCTCCGGCGCGTGTGGAAGTGATCGGCGGCACGGCGGTCGCCATCATCCGGCGTTTCGACCGCACCGACGATGGCGCTCGCATCCCCTACGTGTCGGCCGCGACGATGCTCCAGTCCGATGGCCGCGATGCGACGCACGCCTACACCGAACTGGTGGACGTGCTGTTGCAGGCAGGCGCCGATCCGATTGCCGAAATCCATGAGCTGTGGCGCCGGCTGGTCTTCAACTTCCTGATCTGCAACACCGACGACCACCTGCGCAACACCGGCTTCCTGTACGACGCGCGCCAGCGCGGCTGGCGTCTGTCTCCGGCCTTCGACCTGAACCCGATGCCGGGCGACCGTCGGGAGAGCAAGACCTGGCTGACCGAGGACACCGGCGTCATCGACAGCCGGGACATGCTGATGGCTGCGGCGCCGTACTTCAGGCTGGATGCGGTGCAAGCGGGGGCGATCTGGAGCGAAGTGGCCCAGTCCGTGGCGGGCTGGCGTGCGGTGGCGCGGGGATTGGGCATGCGCGGCACCGACCTGCAGGACTTCGAGCCAGCCTTTGCCCAAGAGGGCGGGGCTGGTACATAATCTGGCCTGATTCCGTAGCGCCAACGGAATAAACCCATTATCAATCAACGATTTGAGTGCGGCGTGATGTTCCCATCACCCGCTCCAGTCCTGCTTCCTGGCGGACGGGCATATGCCGGTCCCGCCATCCCGACGTGGAGATCTCGAGGTGCATCTGGGGGCCGGCGGCCAAGTCATCGGGCGGCTGCTTCTGGGCAGCGGCAAGCGCAGCGCGTTCAGCTACGACGAGCGGTGACTGGAGGATCCGCGCTTCTTCACCTTGTCGCCCGATCTGCTGCCGGTCCTGGGTGTCCAGCATCCTCAGCAGGTGCTTGTTCGTGCGCTGGAGGATACCGCCCCGGATGCGTGGGGTGAACGCGTGATCGGGCGTGCCCATGCGAAGTCGCGGCAGGAGGATCGCGGCACGCCCGCCCTTGGTGGAACTGGACAAGGTCCTGCAGGCGGCTCGTGCGCTGGAGACCGGCACGGAGAGCGCGCAGGATCTTCACTACCTGCTCGGCCAAGCATGGCGCGCACCGGCTGAACGTTCGCCGCGTCCTGATTCTTGCGGCATTGGAGTACCCTTTCGCCTGTCACAATGCGGTATGACGAGCATGCAGGGCGATCTTTTCGGGGACGCTGTTTCCCCGCTTCCAGTCAAGCCGGCCGAACTGCCGGCCGATGCGGCGTCTCCCGCGGACGCCCCGCCCGCCGTCCGCCGCGGCACGGGCAGGGTGCGTCCGGCGCCCGCCGGGGAGGACTGGCGCGGGCTGGCGCAGCGGCTGCCGAGGCAGTTGCGTTTCGGGGTCTCCACCTGGTCCTATCCGGGCTGGGAGGGCCTGGTCTGGGACGGGGAGTACGATCCCGGCACCTTGTCCAAGCATGGCCTGGAGGCCTACCATCGGCATCCGCTGCTGCGCACGGTGTGCGTGGACCGCACCTTCTGGCGCCCGCTGACGGCCGGCCAGTATGCCGCTTACGCGGCTCAGGCCGACGAGGATTTCCGTTTCGTCGTCAAATGTCCGGCCAGCGTCACCGATGCCCAGGTGCGCGGCGACGAGGGCAAGGCGCTCAAGTCCAATCCGGACTTTCTCGATCCGCGTCTGGTCGTCGAGCATTTCGTGCAGCCGACGCTCGCGGGCCTGGGCGCCAAACTCGGCGTGCTCGTCTTCCAGCTGAGCCCTCTGCCCTGGGGCTGGCTCGGGCGCTCGGGAGCGCTGCTGGGCGGGCTGGGCCGGATGCTGGCCGCCGTCCGGGAGGCCCTGCCGGCGGACGCCCCCGTGATCGTCGCCGTGGAAGTCCGGGATCCGGAGCTCCTGGGGCGGACGCTGGTGGACACGCTGAAGGCGCATGGCGCCACTTTCTGCCTGGGCCTGCATGGCAAGATGCCGCCGATCGAGGCGCAGCTGCCCATGTTGCGCGCGCTATGGCCGGGTCCGCTGGTCTGCCGGTGGAACCTGAATCGCATCTTCGGCCCGTATGGCTATGCCGACGCGCAGAAGAAGCACGGTCCGTTCAATGCCATTGTCAGCGAAGACCCCCACACGCGTGCCGTGCTTGCGCGCACCATCCACGGCGTCACGGGCGCGGGCCAGCCGGCCTACGTGACGGTCAGCAACGATGCCGAGGGCTGCGCGCCGCTGTCCATCCAGAAGCTCGCGCTTGCGGTCGAGGCCGAGCAGGAGGCCAGCCGCCGCGCGAAGGCGTCGCCGTAGCAGTCCGTTTCAGCCGCCTGTTTCCGTCGCCCGTTTCCGCCGCCCGTTTCAGCCGCCGCTCGGCCGCGAAGGTCCCCGCTGCTCGTCCACCAGCAGCACGATCAGCACCAGCATGGCGCAGGTGAGGAACATCACCGCCTTGGCCTGCCCGTTCCAGATGGGGGACTGCCACATGCAGAACCATTCGCCGCCGATGAGGACGAAGCCCACGAAGTAGGTCAGGAAGACCAGGGTCAGCCCGCAGGCCGCGATCGCCTTGGCGCGGATGAAGCGGTCGCGGGAGCGCCAGGCACGGAACAGGCGGATCGCGCCCAGCAGGCACAGCGCGCCCATGGTCCATTCCGCGGCGATGATCAGCCAGTAGACCGCCGTCTGCAGCCTTTCGTCGGTGATGGCGCGGTGCTTGAGCGCGTTGTCGGGGAACACCGTGTCCATGGATAGGACGTGCCGCACGAACTGCCAGTTGGCGTCGTAGTCGACGACGTTGTTGAAGGCGACGAGCAGGGCCCACAGGCCGATGGCAAGCACCATGCCGGCCTTGAGCACGCGGATCGTCGCCTGTGCGTCCAGCGGCTCGCGGTCGGGGAGCATGTGGTCGGAAGGGAGGCGATCGGGAGGCCTGCGATCGGGAGGCGTACGGCCGTGGGGATGCGTGTCGTGCGTCATGCGGGAATCCGTCCGGAATTGGGTTCGCGCCCGCGGGCCGCCGTGCGGGGCGCGTCATGGATAGCGATTCTACAGATTTCAAGGGCGGAGCCGACGCGCGCGCAGCGAGTTTGCACTGTGGCCGGCCCGTTGCCGGTTTATAGTGGCTGCGCCTTCTTCGTGATCCAACTAGGGAATGCGGTCCTCATGCCCCCGACTCCATCCGCTCCGCCGTCGCCCACCGTCCAGCTGGCCGCGCTCTTCAAATTGCGGCCGGCCGGCCGCCGCTGGCCCTTCGCCGCGCGCGCGGCCCTGTGCATGGGCGTGCCGGTGCTGGCGGGGTGGCTGGGCGGCGACGTGGCCGCGGGGCTGATGGCCACCATCGGGGCCTTCACCGCGCTCTATGGCGGCGACCGTCCCTACCTGAACCGCGCGGTCCATCTCGGCGTGGTCGCGGTCTCCTTCGCCCTGGCGGTGATGCTCGGAGTGTGGGCCGCCGAATGGCCGGCGATGATGGTGCCCGCCATCGTCCTGATCGCCGTGGCCGCCACCTTCCTGTGCAATGCGCTGCGGGTCGGGCCGCCGGGCGCCTACATGTTCGCGCTGGCCTGCGCCGCGGGCACGGGCATGCCCGTCAACCACCTGTCCGTCGTCCAGGTCGGCCTGCTGGTCTTCGCCGGCGGGGCGTTCGCCTGGGCGGCGCACATGGCGGGCGCGCTGGTCCGGCCGCGGGGGCCGGAACGGGCGGCGGTCGTCGCTGCGGCGCAGGCGGTCGCGCGGTTCGCGGAGACGGTGGGCACGCCGGCCGAGGACGGCGCCCGCCACGCGGCCGCGCTGGCGATGCACCACGCCTGGACGGTGCTGACGGCCTACCAGCCCGCGCGCCCGCGCCCGGATGGCGCGCTCAGCCGCCTGCGCGCGCTCAATCGGGAACTGCACCTGCTGTTCGCCGGCATCATGAACGCTTCCGCCGGCCTGGCGCCGGAACGCGCCGCCGGTCAGGCGCGCTCGATCGCGGCCCGCGCGCGGGAAGGCGGCGCCGGGGAGGACCGCGCGGATCCCGGCCATGTGCCGCTGGGCCATCGCGGCGTGCTGGACTCGCTGCGGGAAAACCTGCGGCCCGGGTCGCCGGCCCTGCTGGCGGCCGCCCGCATCGGCGCCGCGACGGCCATCGCCGGCCTGATCGGCGGCGCGCTGGGGATGGAGCGCGCCTACTGGACCATGGCGGCGGCCGTCCTGATCCTGCACCAGGGGCTGGGCTGGACGCGCAGCCTGCAGCGCGGCATCGAAAGAATGAGCGGCACCCTCGTCGGGCTGGTCCTGGCGGGCGGCATCCTGGCCATCCATCCCGAGGGGCCATGGCTCGTCGTGACGCTCATGCTGCTGCAGTTCGTCATCGAGGTGATGGTGATCCGCAACTATGCGCTGGCGGTGGTGTTCATCACGGCCGCGGCCCTGACGATCGCCACGGGCGGGCATCCGGTGCCGGACATCGCGCACATGCTGTGGGTACGCGGCGAGGACACCTTCATCGGCTGCGCAGCCGGGCTGGCGATCCTGGCCGCGATGACGCCTCGCTCCGTGCGGCTGCGCATCCCGCGGGAACTCGTCAACACGCTGGTGGCGCTGAAGCGCGTCCTCGCGCATGCCGCCCGGGGCGAGGTCACCACCGGCGCCGCCCGGCGGGCGCGCCGCGACCTCCAGCACCGCGCGATCGTCCTGCTGCAGGCCTACGAGTCCGGCGTCGACGCCACGCCGCGGCATCGCGCCGCCGCGGAGCGGTCCTGGCCCATGGTCATGGCCGCGCAGCGCCTCGTCTACCGCGCGCTGTCCGTGTGCTGGTCGCTGGAGAACGCCGGTGCGGACGCGCCCGGGCTGGCGCGCACGCTGTTCGGCGCGGACGGCGCGCGCGAGATCGGCCGCGCGCTGCTCATGCTGGCCACCGCGATTCGCGCGGGCACGCCGCCCGCGCCGATCGGCCCCCTGCCGGCTTGCCTGGACGGGGAAGTGCGGAACCTGCGCGATTCGCTGGTGTATGCCGGGACGGGCGCCGCGGCCCGGATCTGAGCCCGCGGCGCCGGGAGCGCCCCGCTATGGAACGGCGATGCGCACCACGCTTTCCGGCTCGCCGGCCTTCTTGCGTTCGCCGTCGTTCTTGATCGTCGCGTACAGCGTGCCGCGCGCCTCGTCCAGGGCCAGGCCGTTGGGATGGGGCGGCATGGGCAGGGTCTGCAGCAGCCGGTAGCCGTCCGTATCATAGACCGTGATCGAGCCCGCGCCCTTGTCCGGCCGGACGCCGCCGCGGTTGGTGACATAGAGGCGGTGGCGGCGGGCGTCGTGGCGCAGCGCGATGGGGACCTCGCCGGCCGGCATGTCGGCCAGGGTGCGGCCGGTGTCGGCGTCCAGCGCGAACACGCGGTGCCCGGGGCTGCGGCGGCGGTATTCGCGCTCCAGGTGGTTGTTGCGCCATTCGTCGCGGTCGATGCCCTGGTCCACGCCGAACAGGCGGTTGGTCCGCGCATCGTAGGCCAGATTGAGCAACTGGTCGGCCTGGACTTCCAGCGTCCGCGTGATCTCCAGCGTCCGCGCGTCGACGGTCATCACCTGCCCGCGCATGTTGGAGACGAAGACGCGGCCGCCGGCCTCGTCCAGCGCGATGCCCACGGCGTTGTAGCCGAAGCCGGGGACGATCTTCTCCAGTTCCAGCGTGCGCGTGTCGATGACGAACAGCACGCTGTCGAAACCCAGCCCCAGGCCGGGCGCGAACAGGCGGTCGGTGCGGCTGTCGAGCACCATTTCGCGCAGCTTGTAGGGGTAGTCCCTGGAGACGCCGAATTTCTTGAGTTGCTCCAGCAGGAAGGCCGTGCGCGGGGCCGACAGCCCGTGGGCCGCGTAGGCCTGCCTGAAATCGACCTTCTCCATGACCGGGATGCGCTTGAGGACGCGGTTGCGCCCGGTGTCCACGACGGTGATGGCGCCATTGAAGCCCTGGGTGAGGTACAGCCGGCCGCCGGCGTCGTCCAGCGCCACGCCGAAGCCCTTGCCGTCGAGCGGGATGCGCGCCTGGACGTCCAGCGTATTCGGGTCCAGCCGCAGCACCGCCGAGCGGCTCTCGTCCTTCCAGTCCGGCGCGGATACGAAGACCGCGCGCTGCCGGGGGCTGTGGGCCAGTTCGACCATGTCGGCCGCGAGGAGCCGGCGCAGGATGTCCCGCGCTTCGATGAGGGCATGCGCCGCCGGGCCGGTGCGGGCGTCGGCCAGGGTCGAGGGGACGCCGGGCGTGCCGCAGGCGGCCAGGCCGGCCAGGGCCAGCAGGCCGAGCGTCAGCCGCAGGGAGCGAGGGGGCATGGTGGGGCGTGTTCCGTGTGCGTTCAGGGAGCGGCGGGCGGGCCCGTCAGAAGGTGATCCGGACGCCGGCGCCGAATTCGCGTGGCGGCGGCATGGAGCCCGCGATGCCGCGGACCGTGCGATCGTCGAAGAACCAGGTGGGCGAGCGGTCGTCGAAGAGGTTGTCGACGTAGGCGAAGACTTCCGTGTGCTTGTTCACCGCGTAGCTCAGGCGCGCGCCGGCCACGGTGCGGGGATCGACCTCGTAGGCGGCGATGTTCTCGTCCGTGGAGTGGTAGCCGGCGGTGTGCCGGACGTCGACGTCCAGGGTCAGGCGGGCGGTGGCCCGCCACTGCGCGCCCAGGCTCAGCGTGTAGCTCGGCGCGCGTCCGAAGCGCTTGCCTTCCAGCACGCCGCTGCCGTCGGAGAAGCGGTCGATGCGGGTGTGCAGCAGGCCCACGCCGCTCTTGAGCCGCAGCGAGTCCAGCACCTGGTGGTCCATGGCGAGCTCCAGCCCGTAGGAGCGGGCCTTTTCGGCATTGACGACGATGGCGCCGTACAGCACGCCGTTCAGGTAGTCGGGCAGCAGGCGCTGCGAATCGCGGAAATCGCTGTAGAACAGGTTGCCGGTGAGGTTCATGCGGCCGTCCAGCAGGCTGGCGCGGCCGAACAACTCGTAGTTCCACACGGTTTCCTCGTCGAAGGGCACGATGCGCGCCTGCGCGAAGCTCAGGCCGACCCCGCCGGGGTTGTAACCCTTGCTGATCAGGGCGCCCACGGTGACCTGGGGCGTCAGGTCGTAGGCCAGCGACACCTTGGGCAGCACGGCGCTGAAGGTCTGGTCGTAGGCCATCGGCGTGCGCGCGTAGGGCGTGGTGCCGTGGCGCCGGACGTGGTCGCGCTGGTAGCGCAGGCCGGTCGTCAGCCGCCAGCGCTCGGCCAGGCGGCGGTTGATCTCCGCGTAAAGACCGAGGTTGCGCTTCCCGTCGTCGAACTGCGACACGCCGCGGATGGTCAGGCGGTCGTCCGAGTCCGTCCGGTTGTAGAACAGCCCGGCCACCCCGCTCCAGTCGGAGGCCTCCGTGCCCCAGTTGATGCGGGTCTCGTTGGAGACGTTGCGCTGCTCGATGTCGGCGCCGCCGTTGCTCGGCGGCTCGGTGATGCGCCGGACCGACAGGTCGGTGAATTCGCTGCGGTTGAACAGCCGCACGCCGCCGCCCAGCTCGTAGCTCACGTCGCCGATGATGGTGTTCGCCCGCTGGCGGAAGCTGGGCATGGAGGCGGTGCGGCTCTCGTAGTCGCCGTAGGGCGTGGAGGCGGCCTCGGACGTGGGGCGGTTGTGCTGGGTGTGCGCGAACGTCAGCTTCGCCTCCAGGCCGGGCAGGGCGTCGGGCAGCCAGAGCAGCTTCATGCGGGTGCTGAGCGAACGGAAGTTCTGGTCGCTGTCGCCCTGGGCGAAGCCGGGGTTCACGTAGTCGATGAAGGTGTCGCGCCCGGAGTAGTCGACCGTCAGCCGGGCGGCGAGCTGGTCCTCGATCAGGGGGCCCGACACCATGGCGGAGCCGCGCCGCAGGTTGCCGCTGCCGATCAGGGCCTGCGCCGCGCCCTCGGGGTGGAAGGTGGGGTCCTTCGTCTTCACGATGACGGCGCCGGCGATGCTGTTGGCGCCCTGGGTCGAGGTCTGCGGCCCGCGGAACACTTCGATGCCGTTCACGTCCCAGATCGAGGCGGCCCCGAACACCAGTTCGTAGTAGCTCAGATAGCGGCCGTCCACGTTGACGGTCGCGCGCGGGATGGTGCCGCCCAGGAACGCGCTGGCGCCGAAATTCGGGCCCTGCGTGTCCTGCCCGCGGATGACCGGTGCGCCGACGGTGTCCGGGAAGATGAGGTTGGGCGTGCCCTTGATCACGTCGGCGACGGAGGCGGCGTCGATCCTGCGCTCGATCGCCTCGGCGTCCAGCGAGGTCACCGAGGCGGCGGTGCGCTGCAGGCTGCGGTCGATGCGCTCGCCGCTGACCACGATGCTGTCGAGCGCCGGGACGCGGCCTGGGGAGGCGTCCTGGGCCCAGGCGCAGGCCATCGAGACGGACAGGAGCAGGGGCGCGCCCGCCGCGCGCCGCGCCATCGGGCGGAAGGAAAGGGACATGGTGCGGATTATGGTGAGAATGAGACTCGTTCGTCGGTGCCGCAGTATCGTCCCTTCCGGCGGGCCGGCCGGCTCCGGGCGGGAAATGTTCCGCTCCGGGACGGAAAAAATGTTTCAACGCACGCTGGAGGGCGGGCAGCCGAATTCGCGCCGGAACGCCTGGGAGAACTTGCCCGCGTGCAGGTAGCCGCAGAGCTGGGCGGTTTCCTGCACGGTGTACCGGCGCGATTCCAGCAGGTCGCGCGCGTGGCGCATGCGCAGGCTGCGCAGGTAGGCGGCGATGGTCTGGCCGGTGTGCTGGCGAAAGCGCATCTTCAGGTAGCACTCGTTGGTGCCCGCGCGCCGGGCCAGTGCCGCGATGGTCAGCGGCTGGTCCCACTCGGCGTGCAGGATGTCCAGCGCCGCGTCCAGGGTGTCCCGGTCCCGCCGGGAGGCCGGCGCCAGCCCCCGGGCGGGGCTCGACGGGTGGGCCGACAGCAGGCGCAGCAGCATGTCCAGGCTCAGGGATTCCAGCGCCAGCGCCGCCAGCAGGGAGCCGCCGGGCCGCAGCCCGAGCAGGCGCCGGCCCAGCCGGCACAGCTCGGCGCCCGTGCGCGGATCGGGCCGGAAGACGAAAAGCGCGCCTTCCCGGCCGAGCCACGGCGGCGCGAGGCCCTGCGCCTGCAGGGTGTCGAGCATGGCGCGCGGCATGTCCAGGGCGACGCCCGCCTGCGCCTGCCCGCCGGGGATGCGGTTGCGGACCGGTCCGGGGTCGGCGAGGCGGGCCACGACGCTGCCCGCCCCGACGGATGATTCGCCGCCGGCATGGGCCAGGGCGCCCGTGCCTTCGAGCAGCAGGCCCAGCCGCACGTTATCGGGAAACCGGGTCTGTTCTTCCTCGAACGCCTGCCGGAACCGGCAGCGCAGGCGCGTGATCAGCAGGCCGTTGCCGAATTCATGCATGTCCGTCCAGCCGCTGCCGGCCGGCGGCGGAATGCGGTAGCCGTGCGCCCGCGGCCCGCCGCGGGCCGGGTCGGCCGGCGGGAGGGGCGCGGGCGCGAAGCGGGACGGGCGCGCGTCGAGGTCGCGGCCGTAGGTGTCCAGCACGGAGCCCGGATCGTGGACGGGGGCGGGGCTATCCATAGGGGGATTATATGATGATATGAAATGATTCTCATTACGCATCAATCGGGCGGAATCGGGCGGGATGGGCGGATGGAACGGATGGAACGGATGGAGCGGATGAGGTGGAGGAGGCGGATGAGGCGGATGAGGCGGATGAGGCGGATGAGGCGGGCTCTGGCAGGGTCGGCCCACCGGACATCGGCTTGCCGACGTGGGCGGGACATGAGCGAACCCATCACGGACCCGTCCGATTTCCGCCGCCAGCGCGCCCGAGGCATCGTCGCCATCGCGGCCGCCTCGCCGATCGCCGCCGGGCTCTGGCTCGGCATCGGTCGCCGCATTCCTGCTGGCCGAGGCGGCCCTGTTCCGGGGCACGCAGCTGCAAGAGACTTCCGGCGGCTGACGGCGGGAAGCGCTGCCGTTGCGCCTGCGGGCATGCGCCCCGGCCCTGCGGGCATGCGGCCCGGCAGGCCCTATCCGCCGAACCCCAGCGCGATCGCCAGTCCGCCGCCGATCACGCCCAGCGCGACCACGCCCAGGACCAGGACGGCCAGTTCCGAGCGCCGGAACGAGCGGCTGACCATGGCCAGGGATGGCAGGCTGACCGGCGGCAGGGTCACCAGCAGCGCGGCCGCCGGCCCCACCCCCACGCCCAGCGCCAGCAGGGCCTGGACGATGGGCACTTCGCCGGCGGTCGGGATGACGAACAGGGTGCCGACGAGCGCGGCGCCCACGATCCACAGCAGGCCGTTGTCGATGCTGAAATCCAGCACGGGAAACAGCCAGGCGCGCGCGGCGCCCAGCAGCAGCACCAGGACCAGGTATTCGGGCAGCAGCCGCAGCGCCATGCCGGCAAAGGCCCGGGCCCAGCGCCGCAGGACCTGGCCCGGCTGGAAATACGCCGGGTCGGTTTCAAAAGCCGGCGGCGCGGAATCGCCGGCCGGCGCGCAGTCCGCCCGGCTCATGCGGTTCAGCGCCCAGCCCAGGCCCAGCACCATCGCCAGCCCCAGCGCGAGGCGCAGGCCGGCCCAGTGCCATCCCAGGACGAAGCCCATGAAGACCAGGGTGGCGGGGTTGAGCATGGTGTTGCCCAGCCAGTAGGCGGCCGTGCTGCCCGGGGCGGCGCGGCAGTGGCGCAGCCCGGTGATGACGGGAGCGGCGCAGCAGGTGCACATCATGCTGGGGATGGACAGCAGGCCGCCCGTCACCACGCCGCCGGCGTCCGGCCGGCCCAGCCAGCGCTCGATCCAGCGCGGCGGCAGCAGGGTCTGGATGGCGGAGCCCAGCAGCAGCCCCAGCAGCAGGGCCTTCCAGATGGCCAGGCCGTAGGCCTTGGCGTAGTCGAGCGCGGCGTGCAGCGAGGGCGCGGGCGGGGCGTCCTGGCCGCCCGTCAGGATGGAGGTGCCGATGGAATGCGTCTGGGCGGCCGTGAAGGCGCGGTCGTAGTACGGCGCCCACTTGACGTAGAACAGGCCGGCCAGGGCGATCAGCGCCACCAGGGCGATGCTCCAGGCAGGGTGGCGGACAGGGCGGGACGGGCTCACCGCGGCCTCCGCGAAGCAGGACGGCGGACGGGCGATGCGGAAAGGCGGATCATGGGGAGGATCGGGGTGACGCGAAGCTGGAATCATAAACCATCGTTCGCCGCCGGCCCTCGTGGGTGCGCCATGGCGTCCGGCCTGGATGATGCCTGGGGGGGGCCCGGCTTGCATCTGGATCGCGTCTGGATTGCATCTGCGGTGCATCCGAGGCGCATCTGCGGTGCGTCTGAGGCGCATCTGCGGTGCATCTGAGGCGCATCTGGATCGCACCGGGATTGCGTCCGGATGGTGCATTCCCGGATCCGCTTCTACAATCGTTGAAACCGCGATCATTCGGAATCGAATCCTTTCGGACCCGAACCCCCTCGTTCCCTGGAGCCTTCCATGAGCCTGTCTCCCTTCCATCTGGCCATCCCCGTGTACGACCTGCCCGCCGCCCGCCGTTTCTACGGCGAGGTCTTCGGCCTGGAAGAAGGCCGGTCCAGCGCGCAGTGGGTGGACTTCAATTTCTACGGCCACCAGCTGGTGATCCACGAGCATCCCCGCACGGCGTCGCAGGAACACGCCCACACCAATCCGGTGGACGGGCACGACGTGCCGGTGCCGCACTTCGGCATCGTCCTGGAATGGGACCAGTGGGAAGCCCTGGCGGAACGCCTGAAGTCCTTCGGCACGAAGTTCGTGATCGAGCCCTACGTCCGCTTCAAGGGCCAGGTGGGCGAGCAGGCCACCATGTTCCTGCTCGATCCCTGTGGCAACGCGCTGGAATTCAAGGCGTTCAAGGATCTCGGCCAGCTGTTCGCCAAGTAGGCGCCAGGCCCCGCACGCCCGGGACGATCCCGCTCGCATGCGGGAAGCCCGTCGGCTCCGATTCGGAGCGCGGATGCGGGGCGGGGACGCGGAGCTGGGGCTCGACAACGGGATGCGGCGCCAGGACGATCCGGTCACGCGCGCCGTGCCTACGCTTTGACGCGGGGCCGGGGTCGGTGTCAATATCCCGGCCATGCCCAGATTCCTGCACACCGCCGATTGGCAGATCGGCCGCCAGTACGGCCGTTTCGCCCCCGAGGACGCCGCCGTCCTCGCCGAGGCCCGCTACGCCGCGATCGAGCGCATCGCCGCGCTGGCGGCGCGGGAGCGCGTCGACGCCGTCCTGGTGGCGGGCGACGTGTTCGACGCCCAGACGGTGTCGGACCGCACCATCCGGCGCCTGTTCAACGCGCTGGGGGGCTACCAGGGCCCCTGGATCCTGATCCCCGGCAACCACGACGCCGCCCTGGCGGAAAGCGTCTGGACGCGCGCGCAGCGGCTGGGCGCGGTGCCGCCCCATGCGCACCTGCTGCTGGAGCCGGGCGTGCGCGCGTTTCCCGAGCACGGCTTCGCGGTGCTGGCGGCGCCCCTGACCCAGCGGCAGACGCACGGCGACCTGACGGCATGGTTCGACACGGCCGAGACGGCCGAGGGCCTGGCGCGCATCGGCCTGGCGCACGGCAGCGTCCAGGGCATCCTGGCCGAGGACATCGATTCGCCCAATCCGATCGCCGCCGACCGGGCGCGGCGCGCACGGCTGGACTATCTGGCGCTGGGCGACTGGCACGGCTTCAAGCAGGTCGACGAGCGCACCGTGTACAGCGGCACGCCGGAGCCGGAACGCTTCCGCGACAACGGCTCGGGCCGCGTCGTGCGGGTGGACGTGCCGGGCCCCGGCCGGGCGCCGGCGGTGGAGCCCCTGGAGGTCGGCCAGTACCGCTGGCTGGCCTGGGACGAGACCCTGTCGGTCGCGTCCGACCTGGACCTGCTCGTCGAGCGCCTGGACGGCCTGCCGCCCGAGGCCGTGCTGGACCTGACGCTGGCCGGGGCCATCGACCT
The DNA here is from genome assembly GCF_000612685.1 of Castellaniella defragrans 65Phen. NCBI lineage: Bacteria > Pseudomonadati > Pseudomonadota > Betaproteobacteria > Burkholderiales > Alcaligenaceae > Castellaniella > Castellaniella defragrans. Next base: position 3,459,578 of record NZ_HG916765.1, on the reverse strand, counting down.
GGCGGGCGCGCGGCGCCTGGACCGGACGCTGTCCGTGGTCCAGGGGCGCTGCCGCAGCCTGCAGGTCCACCGGTCGGGCCTGCGGCTGGAGCCCACCGACGAGGACATGGCCGCCCTGCGGGCCGACGGCTACGTGGGCGAGGTGATCGCGCAGCTGCGCCAGCGGCAGGACGCGGCGCCCGGCGAGGCGGCGGACACGGCGCGCGAGGCGCTGGCGATCCTGGCCGGGCTGCTGGGCGACGGCGGGGATGAGATGGAAGGCGGGACAGTCCCCGCGGCCCGGCCCGTGCCTGAAGAATCCGGGCGGCATGCGGGCCGCCAGGTGGAGGGAGGCCAATGAAACTGCTGCGCCTGCGGGTCGGGCAATTGCGCCGGTTCCGCGAGCCGGTGGAGATCCGTGGCCTGGAGCCCGGGCTGAACCTGTTCGCCGGTCCCAACGAATCCGGCAAGAGCACGCTGGTGCGGGCGATCCGCGCGGCGTTCTTCGAGCGCTTCAAGTCCGGCAGCATGGACGACCTCCAGCCCTGGGGCGATTCCTCCGCCGCGCCCAGCGTGGAGCTGGAATTCGAGTGGCAAGGAGAACGCTGGAAACTCGGCAAGCGCTTCCTCCGGCAGAAGCGCTGCGACCTGGAGATCGGCGGGCGGCGCTTCGACGGCGAGGCCGCCGAGGAAAAGCTGGCGGAGCTGCTGGGATATCAATTCCCCGGCAAGGGCGCCAGCAAGGCCCAGCACTGGGGCGTGCCCGGGCTGCTCTGGATCGAGCAGGGCGACGGCCAGGAGCTGCGCGAGCCGGTGGCCCATGCGGGCCCCTATCTGAAATCCGCCCTGGGCGAGAGCCTGGGAGACCTCGCCAGCAGCGCGGGGGACGGGCTGATCGCCCGGGTCGAGGCCGAGCGGGCGAAGCTGCTGACGTCCACGGGGCGCCCCACCGGCGAATACGCCGAGGTCCTGCGCCAGCACGAGGATGCCCGTGCGCGCCTGGAGGCGCTCGACCGGGACATCGCCGCCTACCGCCAGCAGGTGGACCGGCTGGCCGAACTGCGCCGCCTGCGCGCCGAGGACGCCGGCCGGCCCTGGGATGCCTACCGCCGCCAGGCCGCCGAGGCCCGGACGCGGCTGGCCGAGGTGCAGGGCTGGCGCCAGGTCCGGGAACGCGAGGCGCAGGCCCTGGAACACTGCGCCGCCAGGCAGGAACATGGCCGGGAACGGCAGGCGGCCTTCGCCCGCCAGCGCGAGGACCTGCAGCAGCGCGCCCGGGAGCGCGACCTGACCGGCCGGCGGGTGGCCGAGCTGCGGGAAGACCAGCCGCGGATCGAGGAAGAGGCCGCGCGGGCGCGGGAGGACTATCGGCGCGCCGAGGCCCGCGTGGCCGGGGCGCGGCGGCAGGCCCGGCGGGCCGAGCTGGCGGGCGAGCTGGACCGGCTGGCGCCCGAGCAGACGCGGTGGGCGGCCGACCTGGACCAGGCGCGGACCGTGCAGGCGCGGCTGCAGTCCCGCCGCGAACGGCTACGGGGCATCCAGGTGGACGAGGCGGCCTTGAAACAATTGCGGTCCCTGGACCGGACGCTGGCCGGACTCGACGCCGCGCGCCAGTCCGCCGCCACCCGCCTGGCCTACCAGCTGCTGCCGTCGCAGCAGATCCGGATGGGGGACGAGACCCTGGCCGGCCAGGGCGAACGGCTGCTGCTGGAGCCCGTCGAGCTGGACATCCCGGGCGTGGGCCGGCTGCGCATCCGGCCCGGCGGCGAGGACGTGGCCGACCTGGCGCGCCGCCGCCAGGAGGCGCGCGACCGGTTCGATGCGCTGCTGGCCGGCCTGGGCGTGCCGGACCTGCGGCAGGCCGAAGACCGCGCCGAGCAGGCGCGCGCCCTCGGAGAGGACATCCGCCTGGACGAGTCCCTGCTGGCCGGCCTGGCGCCCCAGGGAACCCAGGCCCTGGAAGACCGTCTGGTCCAGGTCGAACGGCGGCGCCAGGCGCTGTCCGAGGCGCTGGCGGCCTTGCCGCCGGCGCAAGCCGGGACGGCCGGCGAAGCCGGCGAGCCCCTTGACGAGGCCGAGGCGGAACGCGGCCTGGAATCCGCCCGGGAACGGCTGCTGGCCGCGGAGCAGCGCGCGACCCGGCACGAACAGATGCTGGGCCTGGCGGAGCAGGCCGGCCGCACGGCCCAGGCCGAATGGCAGAGGCTGCAGGACGCGATCCAGGCGCCGGAACGCCAGGAGCAGGAGCGGAGCCTGGCGGCCCGGCTGGCCGAGCTGCGGGCGCAGGAGGCGACCCTGCGCCAGTCGCTGGATGCGCTGGACCAGCGGATCGACGCGGCCCGCCCGGACATCCTGGAGCAGGACGCGCAGCGTTTCTCGCGCACGGCCGACACGCTGGAGCAGGCGGCCGAGGCGCGCCGGGAGGAAGCCATCCGGGTGCAGAGCGGGCTCGAAGCCCTGGGCGCCCACGGGCTGGAGGAGCAGCGCGCCGACCTGGCCCGGGAAGCGGAATTCATCGGCCGGCGCCGCGACGAACTGAAGCGCCGGGCCGAGGCCCTGGACCTGCTGCTGGGGCTGCTGCGGGCCGGCCGCCAGGCGCTGACGCGCCGCATCCAGGCGCCGCTGCAGCGCCACCTGAACCACTACCTGCAACTGCTGTTTCCGCAGGCGCGGCTCGACGTGGACGAGGACCTGCTGCCGGAACGGCTGGTCCGCCCGGGCGCGGACGGCCCGTCCCACGAGGCGCTGGACGCCCTGAGCTTCGGCGCGCGCGAGCAGATGGGCCTGATCAGCCGCCTGGCCTATGCCGATCTGCTGCGCGAGGCGGGCCGGCCCACCCTGATCATCCTGGATGACGTCCTGGTGCACAGCGACGCCGGCCGCCTGGACGGCATGAAGCGCATCCTGTTCGACGCCGCGCAGCGCCACCAGATCCTGCTGTTCACCTGCCACCCCGAGCGCTGGCGCGACCTGGGCGCGCGGGTGGTGGAGATGGCGTCGCTGCGGGCCGCGTAGGCGCCCCGGCCGCCGCGCCGGGCGGCTGCCCGAGCGGGGAAATCCCCAGCAGGTCGCCGCCCGGGTCCTGCACCAGCTTCTCACCCAGGTAGTCCAGGAAGGAGCGCAGGGCCGGCGACATGCCGCGCCGCGACAGATAGGCGGCGTGCACGATGCCCGAGGCCAGCGACCAGCCGGGCAGGAGGCGTTCGAGCCGCCCCTCGGCGATGTCCTCGTGGCACATGTAGTCGGGCAGCACGCCGATGCCGACGCCGCCCAGGATGGCGAAGCGCAGCGTCAGCAGGTCGTCGGCGATGCAGGCGGGGCGGCAGGCGGCCTCGTGCCGCGCGCCCTGGGGGCCGAGCAGGCGCACGCGCACCTTGCCGCCCGCCGCCGACATGCCGACCGCGTCGAAGCGTTCCAGCTCGGCGGGCTGCGCCGGCCGGCCGTGGCGCCGCAGCAGCGCCGGGCTGGCGACGAGCAGGCCGTGGCTCAGGCCGAACTGCTTGATGATCGCGCTGCCGCTGTCCTCCAGGGTGGGGCGGACCCGCAGGGCGAGGTCCACGCCTTCCTCGGCCAGGTCCACGACGCGGTTGCTGACCTGCATGTCGAGACGCACCTTGGGGTGGCGCGCCAGGTAGCCGGGAATCAGGGGGCCGATGGTGGTCTGGGCCAGCGTCACGGGGCAGGACACGCGCAGGGGGCCGCGCGGCTCGGCCAGGATCCGGGCGAGTTCCGCCTGGGCCTGGTCCGCCTGGTCGCGCACGGCGACGCAGTGGCGGTGGTACTGCTCGCCGGCCGCCGTCAGGGACAGCTTGCGGGTGGTGCGGTGCAGGAGCCGCACGCCCAGCTCGGCTTCGAGCCGGGCGATCCGCCGGGACAGCCGCGAGGTCGGCAGGTCCAGCGCCCGGGCCGCGCCCGCGAAGCTGCCGTGGTCCACGACTTCGGCGAAATAGCGCATGTCGTTGAGGTCGTGCATGGTCGATTCACATCATGAATAGAACAATCTATGCCTTCCACGGAATCTTATCAATTCCCGATGCTCAATGGAAAATGACGGCCATCGCAACTTCTTCATCCGAATGGGACCTTTCATGAAACTGCTGCACATCGATTCCAGTATCACCGGCCAGAACTCCGTCACGCGCGGCCTGACGCGCACGATCGTCGAGCAGCAAAAGGCTGCGCATCCCGGCCTGGCGGTGGAATACCTGGACCTGGCCCTGCAGGCGCCCGCGCCCCTGTCGCTGGACGCGCTGGGCTTCCGGCTGCCGCCCTCGGACGAGGCGCTCAGCGATGTCCAGCGGCGCGAGAACGAGATTTCCGAGGCGCTGGTCTCCCAGCTGATCGCGGCCGACGTGGTGGTGATCGGCTCGCCGCTGTACAACTTCACCGTTCCGGCCCAGTTGAAGGCCTGGCTGGACCGCGTGGCCCAGGTGGGCCGCACCTTCAAGTACACCGAGAACGGCCCGGTGGGCCTGCTTGGCGGTAAGACCGTGATCCTGGCGCTCAGCCGCGGCGGCGTGTATTCGTCCAGCGACGCCGGCAACGCCATGGAGCACCAGGAAAGCTACCTGAAGACGATCTTCGGCTTCATGGGCGTGACCGACATCCGCGTCGTGCGCGCCGAGGGTATGGACATGGGCCCCGAAAGCCGGGCGCGCGGCCTGGCGCAGGCGCAGGAAGACATCCTGGCCCTGGCCGCGTAATCCGGGCGCGCGCCCGGCCGCATCACGTCGCTGGTTCGCCTCGCCGTGCAAGAGCGCCGCCTTCGGCTTTCCGCCTCGTGCTCCGGCCGGACGCTCCGGCCGGACGCGAACCCGGGGCGATCCTATGCCGGCAGGGGCAGCCGGCCGTCCACCAGGAACGCGTCGAGCGGGTAGCTGTGGACGGCGCGGCCGCCGACCGGCTTGAACGCGACCTCGCGGGCACTCAACTGGCACAGCCAGGGGCGCATGTCGCGGGGGGATTTCCCGGCCAGCGCCCGCGGCGTGAACAGGCCCACGCACAGGCCGTGCGCGGGGTCGCGCGCCGAGCGGTATTCAAAGGCCTCGACACCCGCTTCCCGCATGGCGGTGCCGAGTGCCTGGGCCGCCTGGTAGCGCGCGGGATCGGCCAGCGCGGCCCGGTGGGCGTCGAAGGGCGGATCCTGCAGCCGCAGGCCGCGTTCCGTGCGGTAGCCCACTGAAAACAGCGTGTGCTGGCTCTGGATGGCATCCCCCGCTGGGGGCGCGTCCATGGAGAACCAGAACACGAAGCGGTAAAAGGCGGACTCGGCCAGCGTCGCGCCGAGGTCGCGGCCGCCGTAGAGCAGGCTGGGCTCGTCGGGCCGCCCGAAGCGCGATCCCCAGGGCAGCGGCGGGTAGCGGAAGGGCGTGCGCAGCAGGTAGTGCAGGCGTTCGCCGCCGGCGGGCCAGGGCGGCTTGGCCTGGTCGAGCAGCGATTCCAGGACGGCCTGTTCTTCCAGCGTGTCCACGTAGCCCAGGGTGGCGATGTGTTCCTGGCTTTCGACCAGGCGGTGCAGCAGGCCCTGGATCGGGCCGATGTGGCGCTCGCCTTCGCAGTCCCGCCACAGCCCGCCGGCTTCGGAGCCGGCCCGCGGGCCGCCGCCGTCCTGGCGCGCGGCGGTCAAATCTTGCCCCGCATCGCGTCCACGGCGCGCAGCACCGCCACCAGCCCCTGGATCGTGGCGATCTGCTCGGCCGGCACGCCGCCGGTGATGCGGTTCGGCGACTGCATGAAGTGCCGGATCCACTGGACGTCGCCGCCCGTGAGCGCGTAGAGGGCGCGGGCCAGGCGCACCAGCAGCAGGGCCAGCTCGCCCTGCTTGGAGGCGGGATCCAGCGATTGCGCGGTCTTCATCCGGCTGACGGCGGTGCGGTGCATGCCCAGGACGTCGGCCAGCCCGGCCTGGCGCAGGCCGAGCTGCTCGGCCGCCCGCAGGACGGCCTTGGCCAGCACGGCGTCCGGTGCCGGCGCGGTGTTCGGCAGGGCGGTCATGGCGCTATCCCGTGGGTGTTCAACATGCACATATTATGGTTTATTGGTGCGGATTGCACAACCCGGGGGACGATCGAGGGATTCAGGTGACGACCCGGCAGCCTTGCCAGGATCCCTCTTCGACCAGGCGGGTTGCGAGGTCGCGGCACAGCTTGAGCACCTCCTGCGTGGCCATGGACATCGGCAGCGACTCGCTCACGCACAGGCAGATTTCCCTGGACGGCCTGAAGGTCAGGAGGTGCATCTTGATGTTGCCCTGCCGGACTTCCTCGTGGCCGGCGGAGTAGGGCAGGACGGTTGCCGCGATGCCGGCCTTGACGGCGGGGATCAGGATGGCGGATGTGCTGGCCTCCGCCAGCAGATGGTAGGACAGGTGCCGCTGCAGGAAGGCGTGCTCGATACGGGCCCGGAGCGTGTTCGGCAGGCTGGGCAGCACCAGCGGATATTTCGCCATCTCTTCCAGGGAGACGGGTTCGTCGGCCTGGCGCAAGGCGGGGTGGGTGAACAGATAGAGGTCCTCGAGCAGGAGCGGCTCGCAGGACATGCCCTTGGGTTTTTTTGGATCGGGCGCCAGGGCGAAGTCGACGCGTCCCTGCATGACCATGGAGGTCAGGTCGGCGCTGGGGACATCCACGATTTCCAGCACGATGGCGGGATGGCGTTCCCTGACCCGCTGGATCAGGTGCAGGGCCAGCATCTTGGCGGTGCTGGACGCCATGCCGATCGAGACCGTGCCCGAGACCACGCCCTGCTTGCGTGAAATCAGCGCCCGGGTATTGTCCACCTGGCGCAGGATGGTGCGGGCGTGCCGGTACAGCAGCTCGCCTTCTTCCGTCGCCAGCATGCCCCGGGCCGTGCGATTCAGCAGCCTGACCCCCAGTTCCTCTTCCAGCAGCGTCACCTGCTGGCTCAGGGCGGGCTGCGCGATGTGCAGCATTTCCGCCGCGCGGGTCATGTTCTGGGTTTCGACGATGCGGGTGAAGTAGTTCAGTTGACGCAGATTCATGGCGCGTCTCCAGGCTCGTTCCGGTCGAACTGCAATAAGAAAATCCGATTGCTCACTCAGTAAATACTATTTCAATTCGCCGGGCGCCTTTCCTAGAATCGATGAAAACGAAGAAAGGAGGCATCACGGTGGATTTGCCGCTCAAGGGATTGAAAGTACTGGATCTGACCCGCGCCCTGTCGGGGCCGTTCTGCACCATGATCCTGGCCGATCTCGGCGCCGAGGTGATCAAGGTCGAGCCGACGCCGGACGGCGACATGATCCGTCAGTGGGGGCCGTTCGATCATGGCATAAGCGTTTATTATCTTAGTGCCAATCGGAACAAGAAAGGCGTCGGCGTCGATTTCCGCCATCCCGACGGCCTGCCGCTGTTGCGCCGCCTGGCGCTGCGGTCGGACATCGTGGTGGAAAATTTCCGCGTCGGTACCGCCGAAAAAATGGGCCTGGGCTATGAAGCCCTGGCGGCGGAGCATCCAGGGCTGATCTATGCCTCGATCTCCGGTTTCGGCAATCGCGGGCCCGCCAGGGATTGGGCGGGCTTCGATCAGATCGCCCAGGGCTATTCGGGCTTCATGAGTCTTTCGGGCACGCCCGAGACCGGTCCGATGCGGGTCGGCACCGCGATCGGCGATCTGAGCTCCGGCATGTGGGCGGCGATCGGAGTGCTGGGGGCCTGTGTGGCACGCCAGCAGACCGGCCAGGGCCGGTACGTGCACAGTTCCCTGCTGAGCAGCCTGATGGGGTTGCTCAGCGTGCAGGGGCAGCGATACCTGAGTCTTGGGGAAGTGCCTCAGCCCTGCGGCAACGTTCATCCGGTGATCGCGCCGTATGGCACTTTCCAGACGCCCGACGGACCCTTGAACCTCGCCCCCGCCACGCAGGACATGTGGCTGCGGCTGTGCGAGCTGCTCGGCTGCCCGGAATGGGCGGAAGATTCCCGTTTCAAGCTCAACGCGGACCGTATCCAGCATCGGCTGGAACTCAAGGAACTGATCGATGCGCGGCTGCAGGCGCGCGGCCGCATGGAATGGACCGCCCTGTTCATCCAGGCGGGCATTCCCGCCGGTCCCATCAATACGCTGGCGGATGTCTTTGCCGATGAGCAGGTGCGCCAGATGCAATTGGTGGAAACCGTCCGGCATCCCGATCTGGGCGAGCTGCGCCAGGTCGGCTTGCCATTCTTCATGCAGGACGGGTCCGGTGCGAGTTCGGTGGGTGCCACGGTGCATTCCCCGCCGCCCCGCCTGGGGCAGCACACGGTCGAGGTGCTGCGGCAATACGGCCTGGAGGGAGGCGAGATCGACCGCCTGCTGAGGGATCGCGTGATTTTTCAGGGGGCGGACACCTAGGGATCCAACAGTTTTCAACCGCAGAACCCGGCATGCAAAGTCCCGCAGAGGACGAGTGCCCAATCATGACAGGAGACAATCATGCAATTCAGGACCCTATTGCTGGCTTCGGTGTGCCTGTTGGCCGCTTCGGTGGCCCAGGCCAAGACCCTGAAGCTGTCCCATCAGTGGCCGCAGGGCGACGGGAGGGATGCCGGAGCCCGGCTGTTCATCCAGGAAGTGCAGAAGCAGGATCCTTCCCTGAAGTTCCGGGTCTATCCCGGCGCATCGCTGATCAGCAACCCGCTCAAGCAGATCGACGCGCTGGCCGACGGGTCGATCGACCTTTCCATCTTTCCCCTGATCTACGCGGTGGGGAAGGCGCCGGAATTTTCCATCACCATCCTGCCCGGCGCGATCAGCGGCGTGCAGGACGCCATGCGCTTCAAGGGCACGGACTATGAAAAGCGCCTGCAGGACGTGGCCCGCAAGCAGGGGTTTCACATCCTGAGCTGGTGGTGGACCGAAGGCGGCATCGCCGATACGGTCCGCCCCATCACGACGCCCGACAGTGTCAAGGGGCTGAAGTTCCGGGGCGCCGACCGCACGATCGATACGATGCTGAAGACGGCCGGGGCTTCGGTCTTTTCCATGCCGTCGACCGAGCTGTACAACGCCATGCAGACCGGTGTGCTCGATGGCCTGATGACGTCCTATGAAACCTTCATGAGCATGCGCCTGTACGAGCAGACCAGGTATGCCACCCTGGGCGGGGACTACACCATTTTCGTCGTGTTCCAGCCCCTGGTGATTTCGACCAAGGCCTGGGACGGCCTGAGCGACGAGCAGAAGCGTGTCTTCGAGAAGGCTGCCGAAGCCACGTTGCCGTCCTTCAACAAGGAACAGGACCGTATCAAGCACGACACCGTGAAGAAGTTCGAGTCCGCGGGAGTGCAGGTCCATGCCATGACGCAGGACGAGTACAGGAGCTGGCTGGAACTGGCGCACAGGACGGCATGGCCGGAGTATGCGGCGATCAGCCCCGAGGCCAAGGGGCTGCTGGAGTCGGTCGAAGCCCTGTCGAAGTGACGGGAAGCCCGTCCACGGATACCGGAGGGCATCGTGCGCACTTTGGAAAAATGCATGGCCCGGATCAACCTGATCCTGGCCGTACTGGCCGCCATCCTGCTGGTGGCCGCAACGCTCATCATCACCTGGATGGTGTTCAAGCGGGGGATCGGCCTGCAGAGTTCCTGGGAGCTGGAAACGGCGATCGAGCTGATGATCGGCGCGACCTTCCTGGCATCTCCGTACACGCTGGTCACGGGCGGGCACGTCAAGATGGATCTGCTGGACAGCCTGCTGTCCGGCACGTCCGGCCGCTGGATGACTCTCCTGCCCAAGGTGCTGGCCTGCGCGGTGTGCTTCTATCTGGGATGCGCGGGGCTGGAACTGACGATCCATGCCTATGCCACCCACGAGCGTGCGCTGGGGGTCTGGCAGCCGCTCGTCTGGCCCAAGTACTCGACGGTGGCGGTGGGCATGCTGCTGACCGCATTCCAGTATGTCCTCGAAATCCTGCGCGCCCTGGGGACGCGCCGGCGGGAGATGAAGAATGTCTGAACTGCAGATCGGCTTCGCACTGTTCATCGCCACGTTCCTGATCCTGTTCTCGGGCATCCCGATCGGTTTCGGCCTGGTCCTGATCTCCATCGTGTTCCTGCTGATCTTCGGCGACGCGGGAGCGCTGTCCTCCGTTTCGAGCATCTTCATCGGAGAACTGTCCAGCTTCGCACTGCTGACGATCCCCTTGTTCGTGCTTCTGGGATGCACCATCGGCGCCTCCCGGGCCGGCAAGGACCTGTATGAGGCGCTGCACCGCTGGCTGGTGCGGGTGCCGGGAGGCCTGGTGATCGCCAACATCATGGGGTGCGGCCTGTTCGCGGCCATGTGCGGTTCCAGTCCCGCGACCGCCGCGGCGATCGGCAAGATCGGGATTCCCGAGATGATCGAGCGGCAGGTGCCCGTGCGCCTGGCAACCGGGTCCATCGCGGCCGGTGGCACCCTGGGCATCCTGATCCCGCCTTCGCTGACGCTGATCGTGTACGGGATCGTGACGCACACTTCGATCGCCCGCCTGTTCCTGGCGGGGGTCGTGCCCGGCATCTTCCTGGTCGTGCTGTTCGCCCTGTACGCCTGGCTGTCGAGCGTGCGCTTCGACCGGATCCGGCACGGCGGCGGAGCCGTGCCGGCGGCGTCCTACACGATGGGGCAGAAACTGCGGGGATCGGTCCGGTCGCTGCCTTTCCTGGCCATCATCGTGGCCGTGACCGTGTTCATGTACACCGGCTTTGCCACGCCCTCGGAAGTGGCGGCCGTGGCGGCTTTCATGGCGCTGGCCCTGGTGGTGTTCCTGTATCGGACCTACCGGATGCGCGATGTCTGGCCCATGATGCGCGATACGGTGCGCGAGTCCTGCATGATCCTCATGATCGTGGCCGGCGCCGCCGTGTACGCCTACATGATGTCCTACCTGTACATCACGCAGAGCCTGGCGGAATGGGTGTTCGGCTGGGGTCTCCACGAATGGCAGCTGATCCTGCTGCTGAACGTCTTCCTGCTGGTCGCCGGCTTCTTCCTGCCGCCGGTCTCCGTGATCCTGATGAGCATGCCGGTGATCCTCCCGGTCCTGCAGCAGAGCCACATCGATCTGGTCTGGTTTTCCATCGTCATGACCATCAATCTGGAAATCGGCCTGATCCACCCGCCGCTGGGCCTGAACCTGTTCGTCATCCAGGGGGTCGCGCCCCAGGTGGCTTTGCGCGACATCATGCTGGGGGTCCTGCCGTTCGTGGCGATCATGCTGTCGTTCATCATGGTGTTGGCCCTCTTCCCCGAACTGGCGACCTGGCTGCCGGATCGGCTGATGGGGGCGGGGGCCTGATCCGAGGAAACGGATGCGAACCACAGTCCGAGCAAGGAGACGTGAGATGCAGGACCGGGAACCTTCTCTGGAATTCAGGGGCGACGTCGCCTTCCTGACGCTGCGGCGGATCTCGCAGCACAATCGGATCGCGCCGGACGATTGCACCGTGATCGGCGGACACCTGCGTCAGGCGGTCGCCCGCGAGGGCCTGCGCGCGCTGGTCCTGACGGGGGCGGGGGACAAGACGTTCAGTTCCGGCTATACGCTGGGGGCAATACGCGATCAGCTGGACAGCCGCTTTGAAGACATGCTCGATGAACTGGAGCGGTTTCCCCTGCCCACGATCTGTGCCCTGAACGGCAGTGTCTACGGCGGTGCGACCGATCTGGCCCTGTGCTGCGATTTCCGGATCGGCGTGACCGGAAGCCGGTTCCTGATGCCGGCCTCGAGGATCGGCCTGCATTATTATCCGGGCGGCATTCGCCGCTACGTGACGGTGCTGGGGCTGGCAGCGGCCAAGAAGCTGTTCCTGGCGGCTCAGGCCATCCATGACGAGGAAATGCTGCGGATCGGGTTCCTGCAAGAGGTGGTCGACCGCCAGGACCTGATGGCGGCCGTCGAGCGCTACCTGGAGGGCATCCGCGCTTGCGAGCCGGCGGTGCTGCGGACCATGAAGGCCGACCTGATGCAGGTGGCGGCCGGCCGGTACGATGAGGCCGCGCTGCGGGCTCATTACGAGGCTTCCCTGCGGTCCGAGGCCCTGGCGGCGCGCCTGGAGACGCTGGCCGCGCGGCCGTGATCCCGGCCGCGGCGCTTCCGGGCGCGGCGCCCGGCCTGCGGGGCCTTTCAGTCGCGGAAGTTTCAGTCGCGGAAATTCTGGAACTGCAGCGGCAGTTCCACGTCCGTCTTGCGCAGCAGGGCGATCACCTGCTGCAGGTCGTCGCGCTTCTTGCCGGTCACGCGCAGCTTGTCGCCGTTGATCTGGGTCTCGACCTTGAGCTTGGCCTGCTTCACGGCGGCGATGAGCTTTTTCGCCACGGCCTGCTCGATGCCCTGGCGGATGGTGATCTTCTGGCGGGCGCCGCCCAGGTTTTCCAGCGGCTCGGCCTCGTCCATGCAGCGCACGTCGATGCCGCGCGCCGACAGGCGGCCGCGCAGGATGTCGAGCATCTGCTTGAGCTGGAAGGCGCTGGGCGCCGATTGGGTGACGACATAGCCTTCCAGCTCGAAACGCGCATCCGTGCCCTTGAAGTCGAAGCGGGTGGCGAGTTCGCGGTTGGCCTGGTCGACGGCGTTGGTCAGTTCGTGCTTGTCGACTTCGGAGACGACGTCAAAGCTGGGCATGGGGCGGGCTCCTGGTGGAAGAGGGCGATATCCCGATTGTAGGGGCTGCGCCGGCGCCGCCGGAACCGGAACCGTTGGGCGCCCGGTGGCGCCCGGGGGAGTGCCGCGGCGCCCGGTCAGGGGCCCGATTACTGCACTACGCGCAGCGCGACATACAGCGCGGTGCCCGCCGCGATGCTCAGCAGGGTCTGGCGCGTGCGCCATTGCAGCAGCACCACCAGCACCACGGCGGTCAGTTCCTGCCAGGGCAGGCCGTCGTGCGCGCGCGCCTGGCCCGCGGCGGTGTCGACCAGCAGCAGGACCATGATCGACAGCGGCAGCGAGTCGCCGAGCTTGTGCACGATGGGGTGGCGGCGCAGCCAGTGGCCGGCGATGAAGGGCAGGGCACGCAGGAGGATCGTCACGAGGGCCATCAGCGCGATGGCGGTCAGGACGTAGCCGGTGTCAGTCATGGGCGGCTCCCGGGGCGGTCGCCGGCCGGGCGGGCCGCAGGGCGGTGGCCAGCAGGCTGAGCGCGATGGCGATGGCCAGCGCCTGGGAAGGCATCAGGATGCAGCCGGCGGCATAGGCGGCGGCCGCGATCCAGATCGGCACGGCATCGCGCCGCGCGCGCCATTGCTCCACGGCCAGGACGGCGAACAGGGCCGCCAGCACGAAGTCCAGCCCCGCCAGGCCGACCTGGGCCTGGGCGCCCAGCACGGCCCCCAGCGCGGTGCCGAGCACCCACCAGCCCTGGTTCAGGGCGCTGATCAGCGCCATGCGCGGCGCCCGTTCCCGGGCGGGCAGCGCCGTCAGGACGGAATAGGTCTCGTCGGTCAGGGCGAAGATGCAGTACCAGCGCCGCCAGCGGCTGGCCGGCAGGGTGTTCAGCAGGGACAGGCCGTAGAACACGTGGCGCAGGTTCAGCACCAGGGTCGCCAGGACGATGGCGCTGATCGGCAGGCCGGCGGCCAGCATCGGCACCATCATGAACTGGGCGGCGCCGGCGTAGATCAGCAGGCTGGATGCCAGCGCCAGCCAGCCGGAGCCGCCGGCCTGGACGAACAGGAAGCCGAAGACCGCGCCCAGCGGCACGTAGCCCATGGCGACGGGAGCGGTCAGACTGGGGATGGAAAGCGGATTCGAGGCGGAGGACATGGTCGGGAAGCAGGGGGGAGGCAGCGGGGCATGCCGGACGCGCGAGCCTACAATTATAGGGTTGCGCGCGCGGCGCCTGGACGGAGGAGGGACGGATGGACGAATCGAAGAAATCCGGTGAATCGGCGCGCCCGGCGGCGTGGACGCCGCCCGAGCCCTCGGCATTGCGGGTCGGCTTCATCGGCGCGGGCCGGCTCGCGCGGGCGCTGTCCCTGGCCCTGCAGGCGGCCGGCGTTCCGGTCGTCCGGGTCGCCAGCCGCTCGGCCGCCAGCGCCCGGGCCCTGGCCGAATCGCTGCCGGACTGCCGGCCCGGCGATCCCGCCGACGTGGCGCGGGATTGCGACCTGGTGTTCCTCACCTCGCCCGACGCCCTGATCGCCGGGATCGCCCGCGCCGTGCCCTGGCGCCCCGGCCAGGCGGTGGCCCATTGCAGCGGCGCCACGCCCGTGGCCGCATTGCGGCCCGCCGCCGAGGCGGGCGCGCTGATCGGAGGCTTCCACCCCATGCAGGCCTTCGGCGCGGACCCCGGCGCGGCGCTCGCCAGCCTGCCGGGCTGCACCGTGGCCATCGAGGCGGAGCCGCCGCTGGACGCCCTGCTGCACGCACTGGCCCGCCGCCTGGGCTGCGTCGGCCTGAACCTGCCGCCGGGCGCGCGCGTGCGCTACCACGCCTCGGGCGGCTACGCGTCCCAGCACGTCCACGCCCTGCTGGCCGAGGCGGTGCGCCTGTGGCAGTCCTGGGGAGCGACGGAACGGCAGGCGCTGGACGCGCTGCTGCCGCTCCTGCGGGGCACGGTGGAATCCCTGGCGCGCAGCGGGGTGGCGGCCGGCATGCCGGGCCCCGTGTCGCGCGGGGACGCGGGCACGGTGCGCCTGCATCGCCAGGCGCTGCAGGCGGTCGATCCCGAGATGCGCGACCTGTACGACCGCCTGTGCCGCCGGGGCGTGGCCCTGGCGCGCCAGGCGGGGCGGCTGGACGCGGCCGCCGCCGAGGGCGTGGAGCGGGTGCTGGACGCGCCCCCCGGCCCATGAAGCCTCGATCCCTGCGGCGCGGCGTCCGCCGGGTTGAGGCTTCAGCTTCAACAAGCCCGGCGCGGCGGCGCGCGGCCGGGCGGGGCCGCCAGGGGGCAGGACGGCGGGATCAGGCGTCCGCCGGCGCGGCCGCCTGGCACACGTCCACCCAGGATGCGCCGGTCAGCCGGGCCAGGCGTTCGGGGTGGATGCGCACGGCGCTGCGGGTGGAGCCCGCCGCCGGCATGACGACGTCGAAATCGCGCAGGCTGACGTCGCAGTAGACCGGCAGCGGCCGGGCCAGGCCGAAGGGGCAGACGCCGCCCACGGGGTGGCCGGTCAGGTCGGCGACTTCTTCGGCGGGCAGCATCTTGACGCGGCCGCCGAAGGCCTGCTTGAGCTTGCGGTTGTCCAGGCGCGCGTCGCCCCGCGCCACGACCAGGACGACGGCGTCGCCCGCCCGCAGGGACAGGGTCTTGGCGATCTGGCCGGGCGCCACGCCGTGGGCTTCGGCCGCCAGGGCGACCGTGGCGGTGCTCTGTTCCAGTTCGAGGATGTCCAGGTCGGGGGCGTGCTGGGTAAAGAACCGCCGGACGGATTCGATCGTCATCTAAAATTCCAGGGTTGTTCCGTTTGCCATCATAGGCATTTCAGGTGTGAAATGCTTTGAAACAATCCGGGCCCTCCGGACAGGAAAAAAGTAGGCGCATGCCCGATGTGGAACCTGGACGCCCGTACTCTGCTGATCGTCGAAGCCTTCGTGCTGTTCCTCATGGGCGGGCTGATGCTGCTGGCCGCCCTGCAGGGGCGGCGCGATCGCACGCTGCTGTGGATGTCGGGCGCCCTGCTGCTCGGCGGGACGGGCTTCGTGGTCAGCATCGCGCGCGAGCTGCCGGGCTGGCGCGAGCCGGTGATCGTGCTGTCCAACATGCTGCTGCTCTCGGGCCATGCCTGCGTCTGGGCGGCGCTGCGGGTCTACGTCGGCGGGCGCGCGCACCGGCGGGTGCTGCTGGCCGGGGCGGCGGCATGGTTCCTGCTCTGCCAGTGGCCGGGGTTCATGGCCTCGGACGGCCTCCGGCTGCTGGTCTTTTCCCTGCTGTCGATCGTCTACCTGGTGGCGGCCGGCCGGGAAATATGGCCCGAACGGCGCCAGGACGCCGGCTCGGTGCTTCCGCTGCTGATCGTGCTGGCCATCCATGGCCTGTTCTATCTCTATCGGGTGGTGACGGTTGCGCACATACCGGGCGTGACCTGGCTGCTGTGGCCGGATTTCACCGTCACCATCCTGGAAGGCATCCTGTTCTGCGTCAGCCTGTCCTTCGGCGTCCTGATCCTGGTGCGCGCGCGGGCGGAGCGCCAGTACCGCCATGCCGCCCTGCACGACACGCTGACCCGGCTGGCCAATCGGCGCGCCCTGTTCGAGCAGGGCGCGGCGGCCCTGGCGCTGGCGCGCGAGGAAGGCCGCGACATGGCCCTGCTGATGTGCGATCTCGACTGGTTCAAGCGCATCAATGACGAGCATGGCCACGAGGCGGGCGACCGGGTGCTGGCCCTGTTCGCCGATGTCCTGCGCGCCCGCGTGCGCCAGGGCGACCTGTGCGCCCGCATCGGGGGCGAGGAATTCGTGGTGCTGGCCGCGGACCTGGGGCCCCTGAGCGCCCTGGACATGGCCGACCGGATCCGCCGCAGCCTGGCGGGGCAGGCCGCCCGGGCGCCCGGGCGCCTGAGCGTGAGCATCGGCATCGCCTGCGCGTCGGCCGACGGCCATGACCTGGACCACCTGCTGGCCTGCGCCGACCGGGCGCTGTACGAGGCCAAGGCCGCGGGCCGGGATTGCGTCCGCCTGTCGTCGGACCGCCGCCGGCCCGGCCGTCCGGCCGCCATGGCGCGGGAACGGGGTGAGGACGCCGCCGGGGATGCCGCGGCCGGGGCGGGCGCCTCAGCCGCCGTAGCCGGGGGCGGCGGGGGGCGTGCGGGCCAGCATCCAGTCGATGCCTGATTCCCCGTGCGCCCGCAGCCAGTCGTTGGCCTGGCGGAAATGGCCGCAGCCGATGAAGGGGCGCGGCGGGCGCTGGGCCGACAGGGGCGAGGGGTGGTTGGCCATCAGCACTTCGACCGGGCCGGCCGGGGGCTGCATGTCCAGCAGCGCGCGCCGCGCCTGCGCGTGCGAGCCCCACAGCAGCAGGACCTTGGGGCGGGCCTCGCGCAGCACCCGCATGATGAGGGCGTCGGTGATGTGCTCCCAGCCCTTCTTGGCGTGGGACGCGGGCTGGTGGGCCTCGACGGTGAGCGAGGTGTTCAAGAGCAGCACGCCCTGGCGCGCCCAGCGCACCAGGCTGTTGCGCGGCGGCTGTTCCGGCTCGCCGTATTCCAGGGCGAGTTCCCTGAACATGTTGCGCAGGCTGGGCGGCGTCGGGCAGAAGTCCGGCACGGAGAACGCCAGGCCCTGGGCCTGGTTCGGCCCGTGGTAGGGGTCCTGGCCGACGATCACCACCTGGACCGCGTCCGGCGGGATCTCGGTCAGGGCGCGGAAGGGCCGCAGGGGGAAGATGCACGCGCCCGCGGCCAGCCGTTCGGCCAGCATCGCGTCGAGCCGGTCCAGGATGCCTTGCAGGTGCGGGGCTTCCAGTGCGGATTTCCAGGGGGGCGGCAGGGTGTCGATCTGGGCGCGCAGGGAACCGTGGAACGCGTTGAGCACTTCGGTGTCGGACGGGGGGAGCATGGCGGTCTTTTATCGGAATCGGGAGTTCGGGAAAAAGGGAATGGGCGCCGGGCGCCCCGGCGGGCCGGGTGCGTCCCTGATCAGCGCGGACAGGTCCTGATCAGTGTAGCCAGACGGTCGGGCAGGCGGGGATCGTCCATCTGCGACACGTTGAAACGCATCATGGCGCCCGCCGCCTGCGCCTGGCTGAAGACGTTGCCGGGCGCCAGCATCAGGCCCTGCTGCAGGCCCGCCTGCGCCAGGCGCGCACCGTCGATGCCGTCGGGCAGCCGGCACCACAGGAACATGCCGTCCTCGGGCTCGTGCCAAGGCCGCAGGCCCAGGGCGCCCAACAGGCGGATGGCGCGCGGCATGGCCAGGGCCAGGCGCTGGCGCAGCAGCCGCGTGTGCTGCTGCCAGGCGCCGTCGCGCAGCAGCCGGGCGATGACCGCCTGGGTCAGGCCGGCGCCGGAGAATGTCGTCGCGGTGCGCAGGTCGGCCAGCGCGTCGAGCCAGTCCTCGCGCGCGATCAGATAGCCGCAGCGCAGGCTGGCGGACAGGGTCTTGGAAAAGCTGCCGACCTGCGCGACCCGGTCGCGGCTGTCGTCGGCCGCCAGCCGGGCGGCGGGCCGGGACTCGAAGTCGCCGAAGATGTCGTCCTCGATCAGGATCAGGTCGTGGTCGTGCGCCAGCGCCCGGATGCGCCGCGCCTTGGCGGCCGACAGCCGCGCGCCCGTCGGGTTGTGCGGCCCGGCGTTGCTGAGGTAGAGGCGCGGGCGGTGTTCCCGCAGGGCGGCCTCGAAGCGGTCCATGTCCGGACCGTCGGGCGTGTGGGGCACGCCGACGATGCGGGCGCGGTGCGCGCGCAGCAGCGCCAGGAAGTTGAAATAGCAGGGGTCGTCCACCAGGACGGCATCGCCCGGCTCGATCAGGAAGCGGCACAGCAGATCCACGGCCTGGGTTCCGGAATCGGTCAGCAGGATGTGGCGGGGATCGACCGCGAGGCCGCGCGTGCCCAGGTGGCGGGCGATCTGGGTGCGCAGCGCCGGCAGGCCCAGGGCGGGGGCGTAGTCCGTCAGCGGGGCGGCGGGATCGCGCGCCACCTGGCGCAGGGCGCGGCGGATGGCGTCCCGGGGCATCCAGTCGTCGGGCAGCCAGCCGCAGCCGGGCTTCAGGGCCTGGGCGCCGAGGTCCAGCGACTGGCGCGAGACCCACAGGGGATCGATCTGGCGGTCCAGGCGCGGGCCGATCTCCGCCAGCGCCAGCGGGGCCAGGGGCCCGGCGACGTAGAAGCCGGCGCCGGGGCGCGCACGGATGGCGCCTTCGGCCGCCAGCCGGTCGTAGGCCTCGACGACGGTGGACTTGGAGACGCCGTGCTGCTGCGCCATGGCCCGCAGGGACGGCAGGCGTGCGCCGGGCGGCCATTCGCGGGCCGCGATGCGCTGGCGCACGAAGCGCATGATGCCGGCGGTGCGGCCCGGAGCAGGGGAGAGCGGGATGTCCATGGGCGGCGGCCATGCCCGGGCCGGGGGCGCAGGATGGGCGGGGGGATCCGATCAGTACAGTTCATCGATACTGTACTGCACTGTATCTGGATTCCGCCCTGGCGGCAAGGCAAGCTGGAGTCCTCGCCCACCTCCCGTACAGAAAAGGAACACGGATGAACACCACCACGCGCGGCTGGATCAACGGCATGATCGGGGTCGCGATCTTCAGCGGTTCGCTGCCGGCGACGCGGCTGGCCGTCCTGGGGCTCGACCCCCTCTTCGTCACGGCGGCGCGCGCCGCCCTGGCCGGCCTGCTGGCCCTGGCCGCGCTGGCCTTCACGCGCAGCCCCCGGCCCGGACGCGCCGACCTGCGCACCCTGCTGCTGGTGGCCTTCGGCGTGGTGCTCGGCTTTCCCCTCTTTTCCGCCCTGGCCCTGCGCACCATCACCTCGGCGCATTCCCTGGTCTTCATCGGCCTGCTGCCGCTGGCGACGGCGATCTTCGGCACCTGGCTGGGCGGCGAGCGGCCGTCCCGCGCCTTCTGGGCGTTCGCCATCCTGGGCGCGGCCTCGGTGGCCGGCTTCGCTCTCAGCCGGGACGGCTCCGGCTCGCTGGGCGCCGATGCCCTGATGATGGTCGCCATCGTCACCTGCGGCTACGGCTATGCCGAAGGCGGGCGCCTGTCGCGCCGCCTGGGCGGCTGGCAGGTCATCTGCTGGGTGCTGGTGCTGTCGCTGCCGCTCAGCCTGCCCCTGTCCGTGGTCCTGCGCCCGGCCGTATGGACCGGCATCCCCGCCTCCGCCTGGGGCGGCCTGGCCTACGTGGCGGTCTTCAGCATGCTGGTGGGCTTCATCTTCTGGTACCGGGGACTGGCCCAGGGCGGCATCGCCGCCGTCGGCCAGCTGCAACTGCTGCAGCCCTTCATGGGCCTGATGCTGGCCGCCTGGCTGCTGGGCGAGCCCGTCACGCCGGTCATGCTGGCGGTCACCGCCTTCGTCGTGGCCTGCGTGGCGGGGGCGAAATACACGGCGGATGAGTCTGGGCACAGGGCCGTCCCTGCGGACTGCCCTGTGCCTGACGAATCCGAGCCGCTTGCAAGCGGCGAGGTGGGGAGATGCCCCAATCCTTGACGACTCACGCCTGACGAATCCGCGCGGCCGCCTTACGCGGTGGTGTCAGCCTTCAGCGTGGCCACGAAGCGCTGCGTGCGCGGGTCCTGCGGATTGCGGAACAGCTCGGCCGACGGCCGGGCCTCGACCACCGCGCCGTCCTGCAGGAACACGGTCTGGCGCGCGACCTGCGCCGCCAGGCGCAGGTCATGGGTGGCCATCAGCATGGTCATGCCCTCGGCGGCCAGGTCGGCCAGGACGGCGACCACCTCCGCCGCCAGTCCCGGGTCCAGGGCCGACGTGGGCTCGTCGCACAGCAGCACGCGTGGCTCGGGCGCCAGCGCGCGGGCGATGGCCACGCGCTGCTGCTGGCCGCCCGACAGGCTGGACGGCCAGGCGTCGGCCTTCTCGCGCAGGCCGACCTTGTCCAGCAGCCCGAGGGCGCGTTCGCGGGCGCGTTCGCGGCTCCAGCCCTTCACCGTCACCAGGCCTTCCATCACGTTCTGCACGGCGGTCCGGTGGGGGAACAGCTGGAAGTTCTGGAACACCATGCCGGTCTGCTGGCGGATGCGCTGCACCGCCGCGCGCGCCGGCGGGCGGCCGGGCTGGAATTCCAGGCTTTCCTCGCCCAGCGTCAGCCGGCCCGCGTCGGGCGCGTCCAGCAGGTTGACGCAGCGCAGCAGGGTGCTCTTGCCGCTGCCCGACGGGCCGATCAGGGCGGTCACCTGGCCTTCGGGGACGACGACGTCGACGCCGTGCAGCACCTCGTTGCCGGCGAAGGACTTGCGGATGCCGCGCAGTTCGATCATCGCTGCCCCTCGGTGAAGACGGCGTGCTGGCCGAAATGGCGTTCCAGGCGGGCCTGCGCGGCCGACAGGAAGGAGCAGAGCACCAGGTAGATCAGCGCCGCCTCGACGTACAGGATCAGCGGCTCGTAGGTGACGGAGGCGATGCGCTGGGCCGCCTGGAAGATCTCCGGCACGGTGATCACGGCGGCCAGCGAGGTGTCCTTCACCAGGGCGATGAAGGAATTGGCCAGCGGCGGCACGGCCACGCGCGCCGCCTGGGGCAGCACCGTGCGCCGCAGCGCCTGCGCGCGCGTCATGCTGAGCGAATACGCGGCGTCCCATTGCCCCTTGGGGATGGCCTCGATGGCGCTGCGGATGACCTCGGCGTTGTAGGCGCCCACGTTGAGCGAAAAGCCGATCAGGGCGGCCGGCAGCGGATCCAGCACGAAGCCGACGCTGGGCAGGCCGTAGAAGATCACGAACAGCTGCACCAGCAGCGGCGTGCCGCGGATCAGCCAGACGTAGAACCGCACCAGCGCCACCAGCGGCGGCGGCCCGAACAGCCGCGCGATCGCGCTCAGGAAGGCCAGCAGCAGCCCGGCCGCGAAGGACAGGAGCGCGAGCGGCACGGTGAACCGGATTCCCCCGACCAGCAGCGGCCAGAGGGAGTCCGTCATCAGGCGCAGCCAGTCGGGCATCGGGGCTCCTGCGTGTCGTGTCGCGGGCGCGCGGGGCGGGCCTGCCTGCTTGCTTGACCGGGCCTACTTGAGCTTGGCGGACAGGTCCGCGCCGAAATAGCGTTCGGAGATCTGCTTGTAGGTGCCGTCGTCGCGCAGGCCGTCCAGCGCCTTGTCGATGGCGGCCTTCAGGGCCGGCTGGTTCTTGCGCATCAGCACGCCGGACTGGCCGAACTCGGCGCTGTCGTCGGTGGCGACGACCTTGACCTTGGCCTTGGGCTGCTGGTGCTTGAAGTCCAGGAAGGACAGCTCGTCGTTGACGGTCGCGTCCACGCGGCCCGAGGTCAGCAGGGCGATGGCGTCGTTGAAACCTTGCACAGGCACCACTTCCGCGCCGCTGCGCTGGGCGAGCTTGCCGAAGTTGCTGGTGATGGTGTTGGCCGAGCGCTTGCCCTTCAGGTCGGAGAAGGCGTGGATCGTGTCGTTGTCCTCGCGCACGATCAGCGCCGCGGCCGAGGCGATGTAGGGCTTGGAGAAGTCGAACTTGGCCTGCCGCTCGGGACTGATGCCGACCTGGTTGATGACCACGTCGTAGCGGTTGACGTCCAGCCCGGCGATCAGGCCGTCCCATTTGCCTTCCACGAACTGCGCCTTGACGCCCAGCCGCTGGGCGATGGCGCGACCGATGTCCACGTCGAAGCCGACCAGGCGGTTGTCCTTGGCGTCGTGGTAGGAGAACGGCGCGTAGGTGCCTTCGGTGCCGATGCGCAGGACGCCGGCCTTCTGGATGGCGGCGAGGTCGTCCGTGGCCGCGTGGGCGGCCGGCGCGGCGGCCAGCAGGGGGAGCAGGGAGGCGAGCAGCAGGGCGGAGAGTTTTTTCTTCATGATGGCCGGAGAGGGATCCATCGATTCCATGAGCACGATGGGAATCAGTGGAGCGAGTTATATGAATGCCGCGTCTTATGGGTTTTCATTCTAATGAGATGTCCTTCAAGCCGCAAAGGTTTTCGGACTATCTGCATATCGCTCATGGAAATATGGATGTGCCCCCCATGGGCTTTCCCCATGCCTCCCATGATCCGCCCATGATCTCCGCCGATGATCCTCCCATGAGCCGCCCATGAGCCAGCCCTGCGCCCCTCAGCCGGGTCCGCCCTGCGCCGGACGGCCCGGAACGTGCCCGCGGACGCCCGCCGCCGACGCGCGGCTTGACCGGCGTCAACAGGAGCGCGGGGCGCGCCGCATAGAATGCTTGCATGCGACATGCGGGCAAGCGTACACGCGGATGCGCCGTCATCCACTGGCTGCTGATCCTGGGGCTCTGGCTCCAGGTGATCGGGCCGGTGTTCGCCGGCGTACCGCCGTCCGATCCCCTGCGGGGCGTGCAGATCGTGGCCTGCACGCCGGCCGGCATGGTGATCATGGACCTGGACTCCGGATCGGACGATCCGGACGGTTCGGGCACGCCGCGCATGCTGCGCACCGGCCATTGCCCGCTGTGCGCCACCCATCCCGCCCCTCCGGCGGCCGCCCTGGCCGGCACCCCCGTGCCGGCCGCGCCCTGGGTCCAGCCCGCGGCTGGGTTCGACGAAGCTCCCTGCGCCGCGCGGATCGCCGGCACCTGGGAATGGCCGCCCGCGCGCTGCCCCCCGTCTCGTTCCTGCTGAAACCCTGATTTTTTGCCGCCGGGCCGCCCCAAGGCAAAACGGCCCCCTCGGGGGGATGAGGCGGGACACGGGGTAGTCCCTTGAGGACTATCCCGCGCCTGCCGAATCCGAGCAGCATGCAAGCTGCGAGGTGGACGCAAGCCGAAGGCGCGGCGTGGGGGCATTCTCTTGTTTCGGGGCCGCCCCGGCCTGCTGCATCGGCCGTGGGCGGCCCTGGATGTCTTTCAGCTTTTTCGCCTATCGAGACTCTGATGAAGAAGGAAACCTTGTGGGTGGCCGGGATCCCGGTCGCCCTGATGACGCTCGGCCTGCCGCGGGCCGCGCTGTCCCAGCCCGTGCGGGCGCTGACTCCCGTGGTCGTCACCGCGCCCGCCGCGGACGAACCCCTGGTGGTGCGGACCGATCCGAAGGCCCCGCGCCAGCCCGTCCCCGCCCATGATGGCGCGGATTTTCTCAAGAGCATCCCCGGCTTCTCCGTGATCCGCAAGGGCGGCACCGACGGCGATCCGGTGCTGCGCGGCTTTTCCGGCTCGCGCCTGGGCATCCTGCTCGACGGCCAGGAAATCTACGGCGGCTGCGGCGGACGCATGGACCCGCCCACGGCCTACGTCTATCCCGAATCCTACGACCGCGTCACCGTCCTCAAAGGGCCGCAGAGCGTGCGCTACGGCGCGGGCCAGTCGGCCGGCGTGGTGCTGTTCGAGCGCGAGGTCAAGCGCATGGAGTCGTTCGGCTGGAAGGCCGATGGCAGCCTGACCCTGGGCAGCTTCGGGCGCAACGACCAGATGGCCGACGTGCTGGTCGGCGGGCCGCAGGCGTACGTGCGCGCCGGGGGCACCCGCGCCCAGGCCGACGACTACGAGGACGGCGACGGCAACCGCGTGCATTCCGAATACCTGCGCTGGAGCAGCCACGCCGCCATCGGGCTGACGCCGGACGACAAGACGCGCATCGAGCTGTCCGCCGCGGTCAGCGACGGCCGCGCCGCCTACGCCGACCGCAGCATGGACGGCTCGAAGTTCAAGCGCGAGAACGTGTCCCTGATGTTCGAGCGCAAGCGCATGGGCGGCCTGGTCGATGAAGTCGAGGGGCGGGTCTACTACAACTACGTGGACCACGTCATGGACAACTACACCCTGCGTTCGCCGAGCGCGAACAAGATGGGCCAGAAGTCCTACATGGCCAGCAATCCGGACCGCCGCACCACGGGCGGGCGGCTGAGCGCCACGCTGCGGCCGGCCGCATCCTGGGAAGTGGTCGTCGGGGCCGACGCCAAGCAGGACGTGCACCGCGCGCGCGGCAGCGGCATGCAGGCTTCGGCCGATGCCGCCGACGCCGCCTTCCTGGCGGCTTCGCGGGTGGAGGACATGCGCTTCGAGCAGCACGGCGTCTTCGGCGAAAGCACCTGGTTCCTCACCGAGGCGGATCGGGTGGTCGGCGGCCTGCGGGTCGATTGGATCGAGGCGCGCGACAAGCGCGCGCCCGCCAAGTCGGCCACCGCGGGGCGCGATAACGACCGCACCCTGACCAGCGGCTTCCTGCGCTACGAGCGGGATTATGGCGACCACAGCACCTGGTACGCCGGGCTCGGCCATTCCGAGCGCTTCCCCGACTACTGGGAGCTGATGAAGGGCGGCGCCGACGGCGGCAACAGCGCCTTCCTGTCCACCAAGCCGGAAAAGCTCAACCAGCTGGACGTCGGCACGACCTGGCGCAGCGGCCCCTACACGCTGTCGGCCTCGGCCTTCTACAGCCGCGTGGACGACTACATCCTCATCGACTGGAACCGCAGCCTGACGCGCAACGTCGACGCCACGGTCATGGGCGGCGAGCTGGACGCCGCCTGGCAGTTCCACCCGTCCTGGCAGGGCGTGGCCAGCCTGTCCTACGTGTACGGCAAGAACCGCACCGACGGCACCGCGCTGGCGCAGCAGCCGCCGCTGGAAGCCCGCCTGGGCCTGAACTATGCCCAGGGGCCGTATTCCGCGGGCATCCTCTGGCGCCTGGTGGCCGCGCAGAACCGCTACGACGCGGGCATGGGCGGCATCGCCGGCAAGGACCTCGGCGCCACCGGCGGCTTCGGCGTGCTGTCGCTCAATGCCGGCTGGCGGCCCAACAAGACCGTGCTGCTCACCGCCGGCGTGGACAACGTCCTGAACAAGACCTACGCCGAGCACCTGTCGAAGTCGGGTGTGGACATTCCCGGCAGCGTGTCCTTCGTGGACACCCGGCTCAACGAGCCGGGGCGGGTCTTCTGGCTGAAGGCGCAGATCGCGCTGGAGTAACGCTGGAGTAAGAGTAAGCGCTGAGAGGGCGGGGCCGGCCGAGGGCTTGCCGATGGGGTGCCGGCCCGTTACATTGAGTGTCATGTTTCTTGAGTAGTGTCCATGACTCTCCATCCGGCTCACCAGGCGGAATCCCGCCGCGCCTTCGGCGCCGCCAGCGCGCTGCTGGTGATCCTGGTCGTGGTCACGACCTTGCGGCTGCCCGCCGCCGCCAGCGACGTCAGCAATTTCCTGCCGCTGCACATGGTGCTGGAAACGCTGTCCATCGTGGTGGCCTCGCTGATCTTCGGGCTCATCTGGAGCTCGCGGCACGAAAGGCTGCCGGCCAACCTCCTGTGGGTGGCCAGCGCCTTCCTGGCGGTGGCGCTGCTGGATTTCCTGCACGTGCTCACCCTGCCGGGCATGCCGGATCTCATCGTGCCCGGCTCGACCGCGCGCAGCACCGGCTTCTGGCTCGCCGCCCGGCTGATCGGCGCCCTGGGCCTGCTGGCCGCGGTCTGGCTGCCCTGGCGGGTGCGTCCGGTCCGCATGCCCCTGAGCGGCTGGCAGCTGATCGGCCTGCTGCTGGTCTCGGGCGTGACGGTCCTGCTGTTTCGCGCCCCGGCGTGGCTGCCGGCCACCTACATTCCCGGCTGGGGGCCGACCGAATTCACCGTGGGCGCCGAATACACGATCGTTGCGCTCAACCTGCTGGCCGCCGCCCGGCTGCTGTGGCTCATGCGCGGGCCCCGCCGCTTCAACGCCGGCGCGCTGTTCGCGGCCGCCTGCATCATGGCCCAGAGCGAATTCTTCATGACGCGCTACATGGGCGCCATGGACGTCTACAACCTGTTCGGGCATCTCTACAAGGTGCTGGCCTATCTCTACCTGTACCGCGCCGTCTTCGTGGAAACCGTCCAGCATCCCTACGCCCTGCTGGAAGAATCCCGGCGGCGCCTGCAGGCCACCCTGGAGGCCCTGCCCGACCTGGTGGTCGAGATGGACGCGCGGGGCCGCTACCTGGCCGTGCATGCCGCCCAGGCCCTGGAAATGTCGCGGCGCGGATCCAGCCTGAAAGGCCGGCTGGTCGAGGACATCCTGCCGCCGCAGGCCGCCGGCACGGTGCTCGCGGCGCTGGCGGAGGCGGGCCGGCAGGGCGTGTCGCGCGGCCGCACCGTCAGCCTGCGGCTCGGCCGGGACCTCCGCTGGTTCGAGCTGTCCGTGGCGCGCAAGCCGGCCCGGCCGGGCGGCATCGACCGCTACGTCGTGATCGCGCGGGACGTCACGCAGCGGCACGAGAACGAACAGATGCTGCGCAAGTTTTCCCTGGCGGTGGCGCAGAGCCCGGTGTCCATCATGA
Source organism: Castellaniella defragrans 65Phen (assembly GCF_000612685.1). Classification (NCBI taxonomy): domain Bacteria; kingdom Pseudomonadati; phylum Pseudomonadota; class Betaproteobacteria; order Burkholderiales; family Alcaligenaceae; genus Castellaniella; species Castellaniella defragrans. The sequence goes on along the minus strand of NZ_HG916765.1, from coordinate 3,432,801 downwards.
TCCTGGACACCGACTACCGCATCGAGTACGTCAACGAGGCCTACAGCCGCCTGAGCGGCTATACCGGCCAGGAACTGCTGGGGCGCAGCCCCACCGAACTCTGGTCGCCGCGGATGGCGGAGTCGGTCCAGCCCGCCATCCGGGCCCGGATCGCCCGGGGCGAGCCCTGGAAGGGCGAACTGGTCAGCCTCGACAAGGCCGGCCGGGAATTCACGGAATCCGTGCTCATCTACCCGGTGCGCAACGCCGACGGGAAGGTCACCAACTACCTGTCGCTCAAGGAAAACATCACCGAAAAGAAGCAGGCCGCCGCCCGCATCCAGCAGCTGTCGCACTACGACCAGCTCACCGGGCTGCCCAATCGCATGCTGCTGCACGAGCATTTCCAGTACGCCAGCCAGCAGTTCCGCGCGCTGGCCGTCCTGTGGATCGACCTGGACCGCTTCAAGGACATCAACGATTCGCTGGGCCACCGGGCGGGCGACGCGCTGCTGCAGGAAATGGCCCACCGGCTGCGCACGGCCCTGCGGGCGCAGGACATCCTCTCGCGCCTGTCAGGCGACGATTTCCTGGCCATCCTGCCCGGCGCCGGCCAGCAGGAAGCCGCCCGGGGCGCGCAGGCGCTGCTGGACGCCGTGGCGCTGCCGCTGCGGCTGGACGGCCAGGAAACCTTCGTGACGGCCTCCGTCGGCATCGCGCTGTATCCCTCCGATGCCGATCAGCTCGACATCCTGCTCAAGCACGCCGAGACCGCCATGTACCGGGTCAAGTCCGACGGGCGCAACGGCAGTTGCTTCTTCACGCCCGAGATGCAGGCCCGCTCCGCACGCCTGATCGCGCTGGGCCATGCCCTGAAGCAGGCGCAGCAGCGGGGCGAACTGCGGCTGGTCTACCAGCCGCAGCTGCGCCTGTCCGAACACCGCATCTTCGGCGCGGAAGCCCTGCTGCGCTGGGATTCCCCCCAATGGGGGGCGGTCAGCCCGGCCGAGTTCATCCCGATCGCCGAGTCGTCCGGCCTGATCCTGTCCATCGGGGACTGGGTGCTGCGCACCGCCTTGCGGCAGGTCCGGCACTGGCTGGACCGCGGCCTGCCGGACCTGGTCGTGGCGGTGAACCTCTCGGCGGTGCAGTTCGACCAGCCCGACCTGCCCGACCGGATCAGCCGGATGCTGGACGAGGCGGGCGTGCCGCCGCATTGCCTGGAGCTGGAACTGACCGAGGCGGCCGCCATGAAGACCCCGGAGACCGCCGCACAGAAGATCCAGGAACTCCACCAGCGCGGCATCCGCCTGGCGATCGACGACTTCGGCACGGGCTATTCGTCGCTCAGCTACCTCAAGCGCTTCAAGATCCACAAGCTCAAGATCGACCAGAGCTTCGTGCGCGACATCGATTCCGACGTGGACGACCAGGCGATCGCCTCGGCCATCATCCAGATGGCCCGCAGCCTGAGCATGGGCACCATCGCCGAAGGCGTGGAGACGGCCGAGCAGCTGGCCTTCCTGCGGGCCAGCGGCTGCGACGACATCCAGGGCTACCATTTCAGCCGGCCGCTGGAGCCCGACGCCTTCGAACACTTCGTCCTGCGCGACGTGGGGGAGTCCTAACGCCGTTCCCAGATCGTCAGTTCCGACAGCGTGTGCTGGAACTTGCGCCGCGTCTCGCGGATGACGAAGGGCACGTCCTCGGGGGCGCCCAGCAGCTGGAAATGCGGCGCCAGGTGGTCCTTCAGGCCGTCCAGCGTGGTGTAGTTCTCCGCGTCCTTCTTGAAGCCGCCCAGCCAGGAGGCGCGGGGCGTGTGCTCCTCCAGCCAGGTGTAGGGCGAGGCGATCAGCAGCAGGCCGCCCGGCACGATGCGCTCGTGGATCTGGTCCAGGAACCGCGCCGGATCGTACAGGCGGTCGATCAGGTTGGCCGCCAGGACCAGGTCGTAGTCCGTGAACTGCGGCTTCAGGTTGCAGGCGTCGCCCTGGAAGAACTCCACCCGCTCGGCGGCCTCGCCCAGGCCCAGTTCGGCCAGCGTGCGGGTCTTGTAGGACACCAGCTCGCCCTCGTCGGCCAGGGTGTAGCGCAGCTGGCCCGACTGGATCAGCTGCACGCCCTGGTTGATGAAGCGGGCCGAGAAGTCCACCCCGGTGACCCGCTCGAAGGCGCGGGCCAGCTCGAAGGTGGCCCGCCCGGAGGCGCAGCCCAGGTCCAGCGCGCGGCGGCGCGGGCGCTCGCCCATGGCCTCGATGGCCCGCCGCGCCAGGGTCTGCGGGAAGCTGGGCACGCCGAAATACGAGTCGCCGTAGTGGAATTCGGCGTATTCGGACATCAGCTTGTCGGTTTCGTAGTAGGCGGCGGGCGCCTCGGCGGGCGCGTGGGACACCACGTAGCGGAAGCCCGCGTGCTGGAAGAAGTGCCGCCGGAAGGCGTAGCGCGAGGCGCGCACGGCCTCGTTGCCGCAGGCGATCCAGGAGCCGCCCTTGATGAGGTTGTGGCGCCCGTCGAAGGTCGGCGTCGTGAAGTCGTCGTAGATCGGGTGGACGTCGAAGCCGTCGAACGGGTAGGTGGGGGTCTCGGTCCATTGCCAGACGTTGCCCACCACGTCGTACCAGTCGCCATGGCGCCAGGTGTCCACCGGGCAGGACGAGGCGCCGTGGTCCAGGTGCAGGTTGGCGGCGCAGGGCTGGTCGCCGGGATCGCGCAGGCCGGCGGCGTCGTACAGCCGGTACCATTCGTCCTCGGTGGGCAGGCGCACCGGCTGGCCGGTCTCGGCCGCCATCCAGTTGCAGAAGGCCTTGGCCTCCAGGTAGTTGACCTCGACCGGCCAGGACCAGGGCATGGGGATTTCCTCGGTCATCAGGCGCAGGAACCAGCCCTGCGTCTTCTTGACCCAGAAGGTCGGGTGCTCCGCCTGGCTGTAGTCCAGCCACTGGCGGCCTTCCTCGGTCCAGTCGCGGTGGCTGCGGTAGCCGCCCGCCTCGACGAAGGCCAGATATTCGCGGTTGCTGACCAGGTAGCGCCCGGCCTCGAAGGACTCGATCTGGGCGACGTGGCTGCCGTATTCGTTGTCCCAGCCGTATTGCGGGTCGTCGAAGGCCTTGCCCACGCGCACCGTGCCGGCGGACACGCGCACCAGCTCGTTGGCGGGCGGCTCGCCGCCGGCGTCGGGCAGGGGCGCCCATCCGGGTGCGGAGCGCACGTATTTCAGCGCGTGCTGGCGGATCAGGACCGAGGACGTCTCCAGGTGGATGCGCTCGTGCTCGACGCCCATGACGATGGCCCACCAGGGGTTCTGCCAGCCGATGGGGGACTGCAGCGGGGCGTGGTCGATCAGGTCCAGGACCAGCGCGCGCACGCGGCCGCGGTAGGCGCGGACCTCGGCCACGGAGGGCCAGTCGTAGTGGGCGTCGTTCAGGTCGTCCCAGCTCATTTCGTCCACGCCGACGGCGAAGACCGACTCCAGCCGGTGGTCCAGGCGCCGGTCGATCAGGCGCGTGAGCATCAGCTTGTTGACGAAGAAGGTCGCGGTATGGCCGAAATAGAAGATCAGCGGATGGCGCAGGGGAATCGGTTTGACGAAATAGGCTTCGTCGCCGGCCAGGCACTGGAACAGGGACTCGTAGCGGTCGAAGGTGTCCAGGAAATAGCGCCGGATGGCGGCGCGCAGGCGGCCCGTGTCCGGCTCGGACAGGTCGGGCGTGCGCATGAAGGGCGCGGCGGAGGCGTCTACGGCGGGGGGCAGGGGCGCGGCGGTGGAGGGCATATCGGATTCCTGGCGGATGCGGTCTTGCGGCATGCGAAGTGAACTATTTAGACTACCACGGTCCCGCGGCGCGGGGCGCGGGGCGCAGCCTCGATCGGGGGCTTTGGCCCGCGCCTCGATCTGGGCATCGATCCGGGCATCGATCGGGACCTTGGCCGAGGCCCCGGCCGCGGCTTCAGTAGCCATGGAAGCCCTCGTCCAGGACGGCGTCGTCGGGCACGCCGGCGGCGGCCAGCAGCGCGCGGATGGTCTCCACCATGGCAGGCGTGCCGGTCACGTAGCACAGCGGCGCGTCCAGCCCCTGGAGGGCTTGCCGCAGCAGGGCGGCGTCGATCCGGCCGCGCAGCCCGTCCCAGCCGCCGTCCTCCGGGCCCGTCAGGGTGGCCAGCAGGCGCAGGCGCGGGTTGCGCCGCGCGAGTTCGCGCAGTTCGTCCAGGAAGGCGGCCTGCTCCCGGGTGCGGTTGGAATAGAGCAGCAGGAACGGCCGGTCCGAGCCCCGGTGCGCGGCGTCGCGCAGCATGCTGATGCAGGGCGTGATGCCGATGCCGCCGGCGATCAGGACCAGGGGGCGGTCCGTCGCGGCCGGCGGGGTGAGCTTGCCGTAGGGGCCGCTGAAGCGCAGCTCGGCGCCGGGCTGCAGCCGCGCCAGGGCCTGCTTGAAGGGAGTGGCGCGGACGCGGGTGGCGATGCACAGTTCGTTCTCGTGCGGGGCGCTGACCAGCGAGAAGGTGTGCCGCAGCACCGGGGCGTCCGGCGCGTCGGACGGCAGCGTCAGTGAAACGGTCTGCCCCGGCTGGAACCGGAAGTCTTCGGGCTTGCGGAAATGGACCGCGACGGTGTCGCGCGCGATGTCGTCGATGCGCAGCAATGCGCTGGGCCAGATGGCCATGGCGTTCTCCTGTGAACCGCCCCCCGCCGGCGGGTTTTGATCCATAATCTTCTCGGGAGGCCCTGCGGGGGCCGGGCACTCCTTGGATGCGGAAAAACGATCATACGTTTCACGTCTGTGTCATAGGGGAGGCTGATCTGTCGGACTGCGACGGGACCGCTGGATCGCTGCACGGCACGACGATGCCGGCGGGGGCGCATGCCCGGTGGTGGGCGCGCGCGGCCGCGGCGATCAGCCTGGCGCTGTGCCTGCTCGGCGCGGCGCGGGCCCTGGCGGCCGTACCCGAGGCGGCCTGTCCGGCGCTCGGGCTGTCCTTCGCCCGGGCGGAGATCCCCTCCCTGCCGCGGCTGTGCTTCCTGCGCGACGCGGCCCACGCCCTCGGTCCGGAGGACATCCTCGGCGGCCGCGCGCCGATGGAGCGGCGCGACGCCGATCAGCTCGTCTTCCGGCAGAACCAGTCCGTCTACTGGGTCTACGCGCCCCTGCGCAACCTGGAACCCGCCGCCCGCACCTGGTTTCTCCAGCTGGACTACCCGCTGCTCGACGAAGTCGACGTCTGGGTCTACGACCTCGGGACGGACCCGGCAACGGACTTGGCGCCGGACCCGGCGGCGGACTCGGCGGAGGACCCGGCGCCCGGGGTGGCCCCGCGGCTGCTGCGCACGGCGCGCATGGGCGACGCCCGGCCCTTCGATGCGCGGCCGGTGCGCCATCGCCTGTTCCTGATGCCCCTGGATTTCGGGCCGGGGCAGCGGCTCGCGGTCGTGCTGCGGGTGCGCAGCAGCGGCGCGATCAACATCCCCCTGTCGCTGCATTCGGGCGCCTCGGCCATCGGCTGGGCCCAGGACCACGGCCTGAGCCAGGGCATGTTCCTGGGCGCGCTGGCCATGCTGGCCCTGTTCAACGCCGCCCTCTACCTGCGCCTGCGGATCCGCCAGTCCCTCTACAACACCGCCTACATCCTCTGCGCCGGGCTGTTCCTCACGTCCATGTCCGGCCTGTCCTTCCAGTATCTGTGGCCGGACTGGCCCTGGCTGGCGAACCGCTCGGTGCCCCTGACCGAGACCCTGGCCATCCTCAGCCTGCTCTGGTTCACGCGCCATTTCCTGGCGATCGACGCCGGCCGCTGGCCGCGCCAGGCCCGGCTCATGCGGCTGCTGGCCTGGATCGGCGCAGGCCTGCTCGCGGCCAGCCTGCTCGTGCCCTATTCGCTCATCATCAAGATCGACACGGTCTACGCCCTGGCCTGCATGGTGGCGATGTTCGGCCTGGGCCTGCGCCACCTGCGCCAGGGCGAGCGCGCCGCGCGCTGGTACGTGCTGTCCTGGCTGGTGTTCTTCGCCGGCTACCTGGCCTACGGACTGGCGGCCTTCGGCTACATCCCCGGCTTCATGGCCCAGGAGCGCTGGATGCAGGTCGCCCTGGGCAGCCAGATGTTCCTGCTGACCTACGCCGAGGTCATGCAACTGCACGACCTGATGCGCCGGGCGCTGGAGATCGAGGCCAGCGCCCGCAGCTCGCTGCAGTACGAGGTCCAGTCGCGCACGGCCGACCTGCGCGCCACCATGGGGGCGCTGGAGCAGGCCAACCGGCAGCTGCGCGAACTGACCCTGCACGATCCGCTGACGGGGCTGCTCAACCGTCGCGGCCTGGACGAGGCGCTGGCGCGCTTCGCCGCGAACGAAGGCGCGGCCCCGCGCGGTACGCTGGTCATTTTCGATCTGGACCACTTCAAGCGGGTCAACGACGTCCACGGCCACGAGGCCGGCGACGCCGCGCTGCGCTGGGTGGCCGAAGTGCTGCTCAATCTGCTGCGGCGCCGTTCCGACGTGCTGGCGCGCTTCGGCGGCGAGGAATTCGTGGCGCTGCTGCCGGCCACCTCGCTGGAGGATGCGATCATCCTGGCCGCCGGCGTGCTGGAGCACGTGCGCCGCAATGCCGTCGAGCTCGATGACGGCTCCACGATCGCGCTGACCCTGAGCGCCGGCGCCGCCCACTGGCGGGAAGGCGAAACGCCGCAGTCGCTGTTCCGCCGCGCCGACGAAAACCTCTACCGCGCCAAGGCCGCCGGCCGGGACCGCCTGGTCGCGGACGGCGAATCCTGAGCCCGTTCTTCTTTGACCCTGCTTTCATCAGGGATGACCCTGACGAGAAACTTGAAATATCGCACAATGAACGTTTTTCTCAATCGCCGGAAAGGGTCCAGATGTCACGCATAGTCCTGTTTGAAAACATACACGCCAGCGCCCGGGAAGTCTTCGTCGCGGCGGGGTTCGATGATGTCGTCACGCACGCGGGAGCGCTCTCGGGCGACGCCCTGCGCGAGGCCCTCCAGGGCGCGCACGCGGTCGGCATCCGTTCCCGGACCCATCTCGACCAGGCGGTGCTGGCCGACCTGCCGGACCTGCGGGTCATCGGCTGCTTCTGCATCGGCACCAACCAGGTGGACCTGGAAACCGCCGCGCTGCGCGGGATCCCGGTGTTCAACGCGCCGTTCTCCAATACCCGCTCCGTGGCCGAGCTGGTGCTGGGCGAGGCCATCCTGCTGCTGCGCCGCATCCCCGAAAAGAACGCCCGCGTGCATGAGGGCTTCTGGGACAAGACCGCCGACGGCGCCTACGAGGCGCGCGGCAAGACGCTGGGCATCGTCGGCTACGGCAACATCGGCTCCCAGGTCGGCATCCTGGCCGAATCCTTCGGCATGCGCGTGATCTACCACGACATCGAGGCCAAACTGCCCCTGGGCAACGCCCACGCCACGTCCTCGCTGAAGAAATTCCTCGGCCAGGCCGACGTGGTCACCCTGCACGTGCCCGGCGGCAAGGACACCGCCAACCTGATGGACGCCGAGGCCATCGCCGCCATGCGCCCGGGCAGCATCCTGATCAACGCCTCGCGCGGCACGGTGGTGGACATCCCCGCGCTGCAGCGCGCGCTGAAATCCGGCCACCTGTCGGGCGCCGCCATCGACGTGTTCCCCACCGAGCCCAAGAGCCGCGACGAGGCGCTGGACAGCCCGCTGCGCGGCATGCACAACGTGATCCTCACGCCGCACATCGGCGGCAGCACCCAGGAATCCCAGGAAAACATCGGCCGCGAAGTCGCGGAAAAGCTCAAGCGCTTCATCAGCAGCGGCACGACCAAGGGCGCGGTCAATTTCCCGGAGATCTCCTACCACGAGCAGGCGGGCGCGGCGCGCATCATCCACATTCACCAGAACGTGCCGGGCGCCATGGGCGCGCTCAGCAACCTGATGGGCGAATACGGCCTGAACATCGTCAGCCAGCAGCTCCAGACGCGCGGCAAGATCGGCTACGCCATCACCGACGTCGACGGCGAGGCCACCGACCAGGTCATCGAGGGCCTGCGGCGCCACCCCATCACCATCCGCTGCGACCGGGTCTGAGCGTCCCCTTGGGGGATGAGGCTGGACGCAGGGCAGTCCCTGCGGACTGGCCTGCGCCTGACGAATCCGAGCGGCATGCAGGCCGCGAGGTGGACAGCAAGCAGTGGACAGCAAGCAGGCATAAGCCTGCGCAGCGTGGGGGCTTTCACCTCATCGGGCCATGCCACTATACTGGGGCTGCATTCCCAGGTGGCCCGCTGACGTGATCCTGCTCCACAGACTGCCCGGTGTCCGGTACGGAAAATCGGCGGCTGTTTGATTCAGATCATCACCCTTACCGCGCGTGGGGGTTTAAGGTGGAGGCCCCCGGAACCAGGAGCCCTTGCATGAGCCTCTCCACCGATGCATCCCCCAAGGCCCGCCGCGGGCGCCTGCTCACCGTCTGGACGCCCGAGGACCAGGCGTTCTGGGTAAACGAAGGCAACGCGATCGCCAACGTCAATCTCTGGATCTCGATCCCGGCCCTGTTCCTCGCCTTCGCCGTCTGGCAGATGTGGAGCGTGGTGGCGGTCAACCTGCCCAACCTGGGCTTCCGCTACACCGAAAACCAGCTCTTCTGGCTGGCGGCGCTGCCGGCCCTGTCCGGCGCCACGCTGCGCATCTTCTACTCCTTCATGGTGCCCGTGTTCGGCGGCCGGCGCTGGACCGCGCTGACCACGGCCAGCCTGCTGCTGCCCACCATCGGGGTGGGGCTGGCGGTGCAGGACCCGACCACGCCGTATTCCACCATGCTGATCCTCGCCCTGCTGTGCGGGCTGGGGGGCGGGAACTTCTCCTCGTCGATGTCCAACATCAGCTTCTTCTTCCCCAAGGAGCGCAAAGGCTCCGCCCTGGGCCTGAACGCCGGCCTGGGCAACCTGGGCGTGTCCTCGGTGCAGTTTCTCGCGCCGCTGGTCATCACCATGGGCATCCTCGGCCCCTGGGCGGGCGAGCCGCAGATGGCGAAGCTGTCGGGCGCCCACGGCGGTCCGGTCGAGATCTGGGCGCAGAACGCCGCCTTCATCTGGGTGCCGTTCATCCTCATCGTGTCGATGCTGGCCTGGGTGGGCATGCACGACATCGCCGACGCCAAGGCATCCTTCCGCGACCAGGCCGTCATCTTCAAGCGCAAGCACAACTGGATCATGTGCTTCCTCTACCTGGGCACCTTCGGCTCCTTCATCGGCTTTTCCGCCGGCTTCCCGCTGCTGATCAAGTACCTCTACCCCGACATCCGCCCGCTGCAGTACGCCTGGCTGGGACCGCTGGTCGGCGCCATGGCGCGGCCCTTCGGCGGCTGGCTGTCGGACCGGATGGGCGGCGCGCGGGTCACCTTCTGGACCTTCTTCTGGATGATCCTGGGGGTGCTGGGCGTCATGGCCTCGCTGCCGGGCGGCCAGTCTCCAGGGAACTTCTTCGGCTTCCTGCTGTCCTTCCTGTTCCTCTTCTTCCTGACCGGCATCGGCAACGGCTCCACTTTCGCCATGATTCCCGTGATCTTCAACACCCTGGCGCAGCGCCGCCACGCCGGCGGCGGCCCGGACGCCCAGGCGCGGGCCGACACCGAAGGCGCCAAGGAATCCGCCGCGGTGCTGGGCTTCAGCGGCGCCATGGGGGCCTACGGCGGCTTCTTCATCCCCAAGAGCTTCGGCACGTCCTTTGAACTCACCGGCACCCCGTATGCCGCCCTGTTGTTCTTCGTCGTGTTCTATGCCGTTTCGATTGCCGTGACCTGGTGGTACTACTCGCGGCGCCGCGCGGAAATCCCGTGCTGACGCGCCGCCGCGCGCCGGTCCCAGGCAGAACCCTTTTCTAACAGGAGCGTCCATCGTGAGCCATTTCATCGACCGCCTGAAATACTTTTCCCGCCCCAAGGAATCCTTCTCCGACGGGCACGGCGCGGTGGTCCGCGAAGACCGCACCTGGGAGGACGCCTACCGCAACCGCTGGCAGCACGACAAGATCGTGCGCTCCACGCACGGGGTGAACTGCACCGGCTCCTGTTCCTGGAAAATCTACGTCAAGGGCGGCCTGGTCACGTGGGAAACGCAGCAGACCGACTATCCGCGCACCCGGCCGGACATGCCCAACCACGAGCCGCGCGGCTGTCCGCGCGGTGCCACGTTCTCGTGGTACCTGTACAGCGCCAACCGCGTCAAATACCCCATGCTGCGCGGCCGCCTGGCCCGCCTGTGGCGCGAACAGCGCAAGACGATGGGCCCGGTCCAGGCCTGGGAGGCCATCGTGTCCGATCCGGACAAGGCCGCCAGCTATAAATCCGCGCGCGGCCTGGGCGGCTTCGTCCGGTCCAACTGGGACGAGGTCAACGAGATCGTCGCGGCGGCCAACATCCACACCATCAAGCGCCACGGCCCCGACCGCATCGCCGGCTTCTCGCCGATCCCGGCCATGTCCATGGTGTCCTACGCCTCCGGCAGCCGCTACCTGTCGCTGCTGGGGGGATCGCTGCTGAGCTTCTACGACTGGTATTGCGACCTGCCCCCCTCCAGCCCGCAGACCTGGGGCGAGCAGACCGACGTCAGCGAATCGGCCGACTGGTACAACTCCACCTTCATCATGCTGTGGGGCTCGAACGTGCCCCAGACCCGCACGCCCGACGCCCACTTCATGGTCGAGGCGCGCTACCGCGGCGCCAAGGTCGTGTCCGTGTTCCCCGACTACGCCGAAGGCGCCAAGTTCGGCGACATCTGGCTGCACCCCAAGCAGGGCACCGACGCGGCCCTGGCCCTGGCGATGGGCCACGTCATCCTCAAGGAATTCCACCTCGCGGGCAAGAGCGCCTATTTCGACCGCTATTGCCGTCAATACACCGACATGCCCTTCCTGGTGCGCCTGGTGCGCCAGGGCGACCGCTACGTGCCCGACCGCAAGCTGCGGGCGGCCGATTTCGCCGACCGCCTGGGCCAGGACAACAACCCCGAATGGAAGACCGTCGCCTGCGACCAGGACACCGGCGAGCTGATCGTGCCGTGGGGCTCCATCGGCTTCCGCTGGGGCCAGCAGGAGGGCGGGGACGCCGGCAAGTGGAACCTGGAGCTCAAGGACGCCCGGGGCCACGAAGTGCATCCGCGCCTGTCCCTGATCGACGCCTACGACGAGGTCGCGCCGGTGGCCTTCCCGTACTTCGGCGGCATCCACCACGACCACTTCCAGGGCACCGAACACGACGAGGTGCTGGTGCGCAACCTGCCCGTCAAGCGCATCCAGACGGCCGAGGGCGAGGTCCTGGTCGCCACGGTGTTCGACCTGTTCGTGGCCAACTACGGCATCGACCGGGGCCTGGGCGGCGACAACGCGGCCGCGTCCTATGACGACGACGTGCCCTACACCCCCGCCTGGCAGGAGCGCATCACCGGCGTGGACCGCGAAAAGGTCATCACCGTGGCGCGCCAGTTCGCCGACAACGCCGACAAGACCGAAGGCAAGTCCATGGTCATCCTGGGCGCCGGCCTGAACCACTGGTACCACATGGACATGTCGTACCGCGGCATCATCAACCTGGTGTCCATGTGCGGCTGCGTGGGCCAGTCCGGCGGCGGCTGGTGCCACTACGTGGGCCAGGAAAAACTGCGTCCCCAGACCGGCTGGACCATGCTGACCTTCGCGCTGGACTGGCTGCGTCCGCCGCGCCACATGAACGGCACCTCGTTCTTCTACGCGCATACCGACCAGTGGCGCTACGAAAAGCTGCAGGTGCCGGAACTGCTCTCGCCGCTGGCGGATCCCTCGAAATACCAGGGCAGCCTGATCGACATGAACGTGCGCTCCGAGCGCATGGGCTGGCTGCCCACGGCCCCGCAGCTGCAGACCAATCCGCTCGACATCGTGCGCGCGGCCCGGGCGGCCGGCCAGGATCCCAAGGATTACGCGGTCAACGGCCTGCGCGACGGCTCGCTGAAGTTCTCCTGCGAGGATCCGGACCATCCCGACAACTTCCCGCGCAACCTCTTCGTCTGGCGCTCCAACATCCTCGGATCCTCGGGCAAGGGGCACGAATATTTCCTCAAGCACCTGCTGGGCACCCAGCACGGCGTGCAGGGCAAGGACCTGGGCGAGTCGGGCGGCGTCAAGCCGCTGGAGGTCGCCTGGCACGAGGACGCGCCCCAGGGCAAGCTCGACCTGCTGGTGACGCTGGATTTCCGCATGTCCACGACCTGCCTGTATTCGGACGTGGTGCTGCCCACGGCCACCTGGTACGAAAAGAACGACCTGAACACCTCCGACATGCATCCCTTCATCCACCCGCTGTCGGCGGCCGTGGATCCGATCTGGGAATCGCGCAGCGACTGGGAAATCTACAAGAACCTGGCGAAGAAATTCTCCGAGCTGGCGGCCGACGCCGGCCTGCCCGACGAGGACCTGGTGCTGCAGCCCCTGCAGCACGACTCCCCGGGCGAACTGAGCGACCCCTACGACGTGCGCGAATGGCGCAAGGGCGAGTGCGAGCTGATCCCCGGCAAGACGCTGCCGAACATGATGGTCGTGAACCGCGACTACAAGCGCGTCTACGAGCGCTTCACCACGCTCGGGCCGCTGGCGGAAAAGCTCGGCAACGGCGGCAAGGGCATTTCCTGGGACACCAAGGAGGAAGTCGAATTCCTCGGCAAGCTCAACGGCCGCGAGCGCGATCCCGGCGTGGGCCAGGGCCAGCCGCGCATCTTCACCGACATCGACGCCTGCGAGACCATCCTGACCCTGGCGCCGGAAACCAACGGCCACGTGGCCCTGAAGGCCTGGGAAGCCCTGTCGAAATTCACCGGCCGCGACCACTCCCACCTGGTCAAGTCCAGCGAGCATGAAAAAATCCGCTTCCGCGACATCCAGGCCCAGCCGCGCAAGATCCTGACTTCGCCCACCTGGTCGGGGATCGAGTCCGACAAGGTCAGCTACAGCGCCGGCTACACCAACGTGCACGAGCTCATCCCCTGGCGCACGCTGACCGGGCGCCAGGAGCTCTACCAGGACCACCCCTGGATGCGCGACTTCGGCGAATCGCTGTGCGTGTACCGGCCGCCGGTGGACACCAAGACCATCGCGCCCATGCTGGACAAGCGCTTCAGCAACGGCGAGCCGCACGTGGTGCTGAACTTCATCACGCCGCACCAGAAATGGGGGATCCACTCCACCTATTCGGACAACCTGATCATGCTGACGCTCTCGCGCGGCGGCCCGATCGTCTGGATGTCCGAGATCGACGCGGCCAAGGCCGGCATCGTGGACAACGACTGGATCGAGGTCTTCAACGTCAACGGGGCGCTGGTCGCGCGCGCCGTGGTCAGCCAGCGGGTGCCCGAGGGCATGACCATGATGTACCACGCGCAGGAAAAGATCGTGAACGTGCCGGGCTCCGAGGTCACCGGCAAGCGCGGCGGGATCCACAATTCCGTGACCCGCACCGTGCTCAAGCCCACGCACATGATCGGCGGCTACGCCCAGCTGTCCTATGGCTTCAACTACTACGGCACGGTCGGCTCGAACCGCGACGAGTTCGTGGTCGTCCGCAAAATGAAAAACATCGACTGGATGGACGAGACCCATGAGGTCACCGCCCAGACGCAGGCCTGAGGAGTCCGACACATGAAAATCCGCGCGCAAGTCGCCATGGTCCTGAACCTGGACAAATGCATCGGCTGCCATACCTGTTCGATCACCTGCAAGAACGTCTGGACGTCCCGCGAGGGCATGGAATATGCCTGGTTCAACAACGTCGAGACCAAGCCCGGCGTGGGCTACCCCAAGGACTGGGAAAACCAGGACCGCTGGAACGGCGGCTGGCGCCGCCGCGACAACGGCCGCATCGAGCCGCGCCAGGGCGGCAAGCTGCGCCTGCTGTCGCGCATCTTCTCGAACCCGAACCTGCCCGAGATCGACGACTACTACGAGCCCTTCACCTACGACTACGACTACCTGCAGAAGGCCCCGGAGCGCACCACGCCGCCGGTGGCGCGGCCGCGTTCCCTGATCACCGGCCAGCGCATGGAAAAGATCGAGTGGGGCCCCAACTGGGAGGAAATCCTGGGCGGCGAATTCGCCAAGCGCTCGCAGGACTACAACTTCGAGGCGGTGCAGAAGGACATCTACGGGCAGTTCGAGAACACCTTCATGATGTACCTGCCGCGCCTGTGCGAGCACTGCCTGAACCCCACCTGCGTGGCCAGCTGTCCGTCGGGCTCGATCTACAAGCGCGCCGAGGACGGCATCGTCCTGATCGACCAGGACAAGTGCCGCGGCTGGCGCATGTGCGTGTCCGGCTGTCCGTACAAGAAGATCTACTACAACTGGAAGTCCGGCAAGGCGGAAAAGTGCATCTTCTGCTACCCGCGCATCGAGGCCGGCATGCCCACGGTCTGCTCCGAGACCTGCGTGGGCCGCATCCGCTACCTGGGCGTGCTGCTCTACGACGCCGACGGCATCGAGGCGGCCGCCAGCACGCTGCATGAAAAGGACCTGTACCAGGCCCAGCTGGACCTGTTCCTGGACCCCTACGATCCCGAGGTCCGCCGCCAGGCCCTGGCCGACGGCATCCCGGAAAACTGGCTGGACGCGGCCTGCAATTCCCCGGTCTACAAGATGGCCGTCGAATGGAAGATCGCCTTCCCCCTGCACCCGGAATACCGCACCCTGCCCATGGTGTGGTACGTGCCGCCGCTCTCGCCGATCCAGTCGGCCGCCAACAGCGGCCGGATCGGCTCGTTCGGCGAGATCCCCGACGTGCAGTCGCTGCGCATTCCCCTGCGCTATCTGGCCAACCTGCTGACGGCCGGCGACGAAGCCCCCATCGCCACGGCGCTGGAGCGCCTGCTGGGCATGCGCGCCTTCATGCGGGCGCGCTCGGTGGACCGCCAGGAACGCCACGACATCCTCGACCAGGTCGGCCTGTCCCTGCACCAGGTCGAGGACATGCACCGCTACCTGGCCATCGCCAACTTCGAGGACCGCTTCGTGGTGCCGACCGCCCATCGGGAAAGCGCCGAAAATGCCTTCGAGCTGCGGGGCGGCTGCGGCTTCACCTTCGGCAACGGCTGCTCGGGCGGCACGTCCGAGGGCTCGCTGTTCGGCAAGCCGCGCAACAAGCGCAAGCCGAGCGTGGTGTTCCTCGACCCGGCCCGCACGGCCTAGGAGCGCGCATGGATACCCTCACGACTTTCCGTCCGGCGCCGGTGTATTCGGTCCTGTCCGTCCTGCTCGGCTATCCCGAGCGGGAATGGCTGGACGCCCTGCCGGAACTGTCCGCCGTCCTGCCGCCCGCCGTGCGCGCGCGGCTGGCGCCGCTGTTCGACTTCCTCGGGCAGGACGCCGACCTGATCGATCTCCAGGAGCAGTACGTCGCCACCTTCGACCGGCGCGCGGCCCATTCCCTGCACCTGTTCGAGCACGTGCACGGCGAATCCCGCGACCGTGGCCAGGCCATGGTGGACCTGCGCAACGAATACCTGAAGCACGGGCTGGAGCCCGCCACCACGGAACTGCCGGACTACGTGCCGCTGTTCCTGGAATTCCTCGGCCAGATCCCGGCCGAGGCGGCCGAGGACCTGCTGGGCGACGCCATCCACGTGCTGGCCCGGCTGGGCGACAAGCTGGCGCAAGCGGACAGCCCCTATGCCTGCCTGTTCGCCCAGCTGCGGACCATGACCGACGTGCAGCCCGAGGTCCTGCCCGATCCCCCCGAAGGCGACATGGAAGAAACCCTGATCACCTTCGGCCCCGAGGCCGACGGCACCGAACCCCTGCTCATGCGCCGCGCGGGCCGCGGCGACGGCGCGCAGCCCCTCGTGTTTCATCCGCCCCGTTCCCGCCAGGCCGGTCCGGCCGGCGGCCAGGTTTGAGGAGACTCCCATGAAAGCCACGCTCGAACTCTTTTTCTTTGGGGTGTATCCCTATATCGCGCTGACCGTGTTCTTCGTGGGCAGCCTGCTGCGCTTCGAGCGCGAGCAGTACACCTGGAAGAGCGATTCCAGCCAGCTGCTGCGCCACGGGTCGCTGCGCTGGGGCAGCAACCTGTTCCACATCGGCATCATTTCCCTGTTCTTCACCCACCTGGTGGGGCTGCTGACGCCGCCGGCCGTCTACCACGCCTTCGGCGTGACGACGCAGTTCAAGCAGATGATGGCCATCGTGGTCGGCGCGATCCTGGGGGTCGTCTGCCTCATCGGCCTGCTGCTGCTGATCCACCGCCGCTGGGCGGAAATCCGCCTGGCCCACAATTCCAACGTGTCCGACTGGGTGACGCTGCTGTGGATCCTGCTGGTGCTGGTGGTGGGCATCGCCTCGATCTTCACGTCCGTGCACCACTCGGACGGCGCGGTGATGGTCCAGCTGGGCGAATGGGCCCAGCGCATCGTCACCTTCCGCGGCGGCGCGGTCGGCGCCCTGGAAGGCGTGCCCGGCGTCTACCGCCTGCACATGGTGCTGGGCATGACGCTGTTCGTGATCTTCCCCTTCACCCGCCTGGTGCACGTGTGGTCGGGCTTCGCCTCGGTCGCCTATCTGGCGCGGGCCTGGCAGCTCGTGCGGCCGCGCTGAACCGGTCGGGGACACGAGGCATGATCACCGTCAACGACACGCTCATCACCGAGGCCGAGATCCTGGCCGAGGTCCCGCGCCACCAGCGGGAAGCCAATCCCCGCCTGGCCGCCGGCCAGGAACTGGTGCTGCGCGCGCTGTGCCGCCAGCGCGCCGCCGAACTGGACCTGTCGGCCCAGGACGACGAGACCCTGCTCGAATCCGTGCTGGCGCACGACGTGCGCACGCCCGAGGCCGACGAGGCCAGCTGCCGGCGCTACTACGAGCAGCATCCCGACGAGTTCCGCGAGGGCGACCTGGTCGAGGCCTGGCACATCCTGTTCCAGGCCACCTCCGGGCTGGACGTGCAGAAACTGCGCGCCCGGGCCAACGGCGTGCTGGCCGAGCTGCACCGCGAGGGCCTGGGCTCGTTCGCGGCCTTCGCCCGCACCTATTCCAATTGCCCCTCCGGCGCGGGCGGTGGCGCCCTGGGCGAACTGACGCGCGGCGAGATGGTGCCGGAATTCGAGCGCGCGGTCTTCGCCCTGCCGGAATACACCCTGGGCGGCGAACTGGTCGAAACCCGCTTCGGCTTCCACATCGTGCGCACCGGCCGCAAGGTCGAAGGCCGCGCCTTGCCGTTCGAGGCCGTGCGCGAACGGCTGGCGGCCTGGCTGGAGGAATCCAGCCGCCGGCGCGCCGTGCACCAGTACCTGCAGCAATTGGTCGGGGCCGCCCGCATCGAGGGCATCCCCATGCAGGGCGCGGATTCGCCGCTGGTGCAATAGCAGGATTGCCGCTGTGCGCGTGGCGGCGGGCGGTTCCCCTCCGCTCTGCTCGGCGGTCCTCCCTGTGGTCGGACTGCCCGGCCCTTTCTCGTCCGAGCGGGCGGTGCGCAAACTCGTCGCGCTGCGCGCTCCTCAGACAGTGCGCACCGACCGCCCCCGCTCTCCCTTCGGAAGCGGCCGGCGCCTCACGCGGTTGTCGGGAAACCACCCGCCGCCACGCGGCGGGGCGCGATGCGCAGCGCCGCGGGCGGGACGGCCGGGATCACGTCGGCCAGGGTATGGGCGTCCAGGTGGTCCATGAAGGCCTTCATCGCGCCCGCGACGATGGGTTTCAGGCCGCAGCAGCCGCTCAGGATGCAGTGGTTGTCGGGCCCCATGCACTCCACCAGCGCCAGGTCGTTTTCCATGTCGCGGATCAGCGCGCCCAGGCGGATCTCGCCGGGTTCGTGGGCCAGTTCCATGCCGCCGTTCTTGCCACGCACGGTGCGGATCCAGCCACGCTGGGCGAGGCGGTGCGTGATCTTCATCAGGTGCGGTTCGGAAATGCCGTAGACCTGGGCGATCTCGGCGATCGTGCACAGGCGCTCGCGGTGGCTGCCGAGGTAGATCAGCAGCCGCACCGCGTAGTCGCTCATGTTGGTCAGGCGCATGGCGCGGGCCCTGGTCAGCGCGCCTGGGCGGGCCGCGCGTCGGCCCGGGGCGGGGCGGCGACGGGCGCGGGCTTGTCCGGCCGGGGGCGGATCAGCATCGGCGCGAAGCGCCACAGGTACAGGCCCATGCACAGGACCCAGGCGCCGCCGGCCAGGTGCAGCAGGGGCTGGCTGGCGGCCGAGGGCCACAGCGCGGCCAGCCGGAAGACGACGGCGGCGATCATCAGCCAGTAGCTGGCCAGCATGCTGCCGTCCAGCGCCAGCGGACGCCCCAGGTGGCCCAGGGCCGTGCGGGTCAGCATGCCGATGATGAGGACGCAGAAGCCGGCCATGCCGATCAGGTGGACGTGCGTGGCGCTGCGCGCCAGCAGGCCGCGCAGCAGCGCCGGGTCGAGCAGGCCGCTGACCTGGACCGCCGCGGCCAGCAGGCCGATGCCGATGAAGGCGTAGCCCAGGTACAGGATCCACAGCATGGGCTTGCGCAGCACCGCCAGCGGCCGCCAGGCCAGCAGCTGGCCCAGGCTGATCAGGCCGGTCAGCGCCAGGCTGAAGGCCATGA
This sequence comes from Castellaniella defragrans 65Phen, assembly GCF_000612685.1. NCBI lineage: Bacteria > Pseudomonadati > Pseudomonadota > Betaproteobacteria > Burkholderiales > Alcaligenaceae > Castellaniella > Castellaniella defragrans. The sequence goes on along the minus strand of NZ_HG916765.1, from coordinate 3,414,256 downwards.
ACAGCGGCAGGAAGGCCGGCCCGCCGGCGGCGGGCGGCACGATCTGCATCAGCACGCCGGCCACCAGCGCCAGGGCGCTGAAGACCATCTGGACGTGGCCGGAGCGGGTCAGCATGGGGATCTGCAGGCCCTGGACCATGCGCATGGAAAAGAAGGGGATGACGCGCCGGGCGATCAGCAGGGCGACCACGGCCATGCCGATCAGGCCCAGGTCGAAGCGCTGCATCAGCACCACGTAGTCGCCCCGCAGGGCCGCGAGCAGGTACAGCAGGTCGGCCGCGCCGAGCGCCAGCATCAGCACCGGCAGGCCGTAGTTGCGGCGGCTGCGGCCCTTGACCATCACGCGCATCAGGCTGGCCGCGGCGGCCAGGAAGAACAGCAGTTCCGCCGCCGTGGCGATCCAGAAGCCCGTCAGGCCGCCCGCCAGGAAGCCGATCCGGGCGGCGAGCCACAGCAGGCACAGCAGCCCCAGGGGGCGGCCGGTCAGGGGATTGAAGCCGGTCCAGGTGGCGCTGGCGGTGAGCAGGAAGCCGACCGCGATGGTGATGATGAAGCCCCACAGCATTTCGTGGGCGTGCCAGTAGACTTGCGACAGGGGGCCGTCCAGCACCTGCGGGACGAAGATCCACAGGGCGATGGAGATCAGCGCCCAGGAGGCGCCGGCCAGGTACAGCGGCCGGAAGCCGAGGGCCAGGAAGGCCGTCATGGACGGCCGCGGCGTGGCGGCGGCCGGTTCCTCAATATCGAGCAGGCGGGACATGGGCGTCGAACTCCGTCACGGGTTGGTCGGGTTGGTGGCTGATCTGGTAGCCGTACCACAGGCTGCGGGCGATGCGGCGGGCGAAATCCTCGGCCTGGGCCGCGAAGGCCGGGTTGTCGAACTCGTCCAGCGTCTCGCGGAACAGATCCAGCCAGCGCACGAACATCGGGCCGTCCAGGCCCGGCAGGGCGACGTGCCGCGGCATGGGCGTGCCGCTGTAGGTGCCGGTGCGCCGCAGCAGCGACGACCAGAAGCGCACCATGCGTTCCAGGTGCTCGTCCCAGTCGTCGATGTGGGCGTCGAAGATCGGCCCCAGGACCGCATCCTGGCGGACGCGGCGGTAGAAGTGGTGGACGAGGGTGGTGATCTCGTCCTCGGTACAGACCGGATTGTCTTCCATGCGGCGGCAGGTCGGATTTCAAAGGTTCATATTATAGATATCTTCACGCGGAACCGCAAAGCTCTTTGGTGCCCTTGTTGGCGTCCCGCACGGTGCCGCCCGGCCCTTGGATGCCCGCGCGGGCGCCGTGCGGCCCCTGGAGGTTCCGCGGCATTCCGCGCTGGCGAAGACACCGTCGGGAATCCGGGAAAATCCGTGGGGTTCCGCAGGCGCCGCGAGGCCCGGCGGACCCGGCGTTCAGTTATGATCGGATACTTCTCTTTCATCTCCCCGGATTGCGCACCGCCCGGCCTTCGCCGGCGTCTCCCATCATGCCTGAACCCGTCACCCTGTCCTGCGTCATCCCCTGTCTGAACGAGCAGGCCAACCTGGGGGTGCTGCTGCCGGAATTGCTCGCCATCCTGGCGCGCCAGGACTGCGCGCCGGAGATCATCGTCGTCGACGACGGCAGCACCGACGGCACCCCGGAACTGATGCGCCACTGGACCAGCCTGCATCCGGAAATCGTCTATCTGCGCCTGTCGCGCAACTTCGGCAAGGAAGCCGCCCTGACCGCCGGGCTGGACGTGGCGCGCGGCGACGCCGTGGTCTGCCTGGATGCCGACATGCAGCATCCCCCGCACATGATCCCCGCGATGCTGGCGCGCTGGCGCGCCGGCGTGCAGATGGTCTATGCCGTGCGCGCCACGCGCAACGACGAGACCTGGTTCAAGCGCATCGGCACGCGGCTGTTCTACGCCCTGATGCGCACCTCGGACGGCCTGGGCGTGCCGCCCAACGCGGGGGATTTCCGCCTGATGGACCGGGTCGTGGTCGACGCCCTGAAGCGGCTGCCCGAACGCGACCGCTTCATGAAGGGCCTGTTCGCCTGGGTCGGTTTCCAGTCCGAGGCCATGGTCTACACGCCGCGCCAGCGGCAGCATGGCGTCAGCCGCTTCCGGCCCCTGAAGCTGCTGCGCTTCGCCGTGGACGGGCTGACGGCCTTCACCACCTGGCCGCTGCGCCTGCTCAGTCTGCTGGGGGCCTGCCTCTCGCTGCTGGCCTTCCTGTACGGCCTGTTCATCATCGTGTCCCACCTGCTCTACGGCGACGCGGTGCGCGGCTGGGCCACCCTGATCACCGTGATCCTGTTCTTCGCCGGGGTCAACCTGATGTCGCTGGGGGTGGTGGGCGAATACGTCGCCCGCATCTTCACCGAGGTCAAGGGCCGGCCCGTCTACCTGCTGCGCGAGCGCGCGGGAACGGGGCTGGACGGTGCCGGCCCTGACCGAGGCGGCTCCGGCGGGTCCGGCCCCCGGCCCGGGCTGGAAGTCCCGCCGCCGCGCTACGCGGGGACCGCCGCGGCCGATGCGGACGCCCCGCCGGCGGTTGCCGATCCGCTTTCGCCGGAAGGACGCCAGGCATGAAAGTTCCCGTCTTCGGCGCGCGGCTGGTGGACGCCGGCGAATCCCTCTGGCGGCGCCTGCAGGCCCGGCGCGCCTGGCCCTGGGTGGCGCTGTTCGCCTTCCTCTGGCTGGCGGCCACCACCTGGACGTATCCGCTGCTGCTGCCCGACGAGGGCCGCTACGTCGGCGTGGCCTGGCAGATGCTGGCCTCGGGGGATTTCCTCACGCCGCGCCTGGACGGCCTGCCCTTCTTCCACAAGCCGCCGCTGTTCTACTGGCTGACGGCGGCGTCCCTGGCGCTGTTCGGCGACAACGCCTGGGCCGGGCGGCTGTGCTCGGTGCTGGCCGCCACGGCGCTGGTGACGGTGTTCTACGTCTTCCTGCGCCGCTACGCCAGCGGCGGCGCCGCGCGCCGCACGGCCCTGATCCTGGCGGTGCAGCCCTTCCTGTTCGGCGCGGCGCACTACGCCAACCTGGACATGCTGGTGGCCGCCCTGATGAGCCTGACCGTGATGGCGGGCGCCGACGCGGTGTTCCGCCGCGAGCAGCTGCGCCCGGACGCGGCGGCGCTGGCGGCCATGTACGTGGCGGCGGCGGCCGGGTTCCTCGCCAAGGGCCTGATCGGCGTCGTGCTGCCGGGCGGGGTGCTGTTCTTCTGGCTGCTGGGCCGGCGCCGCTGGCGCGCCATGGGACGCCTGCTGTGGTGGCCGGGCATCCTGCTGTTCCTGGCGCTGACCCTGCCCTGGATGGTGGCCATGGAACTGCGCCACCCCGGCTTCTTCGACTACTACATCGTCCACCAGCATTTCCAGCGTTTCCTCGAATCCGGCTTCAACAATCCGCATCCCTTCTGGTTCTACGTGCCGGTGGTGCTGGGCCTGACGCTGCCGTGGTCGATCCAGCTGTGGCGCTGGTTCCAGCCGCGCGGGCCGATGCAGACGGCGTTCGTGCCGCCCGCCCACCGGATCGAGCAGGTCGACCGCGGGGTGTTGCGCGGCCTGATGCTGTCCTGGCTGGCCGTGGTGCTGGTGTTCTTCTCGATTCCCACCTCGAAGCTGGTCGGCTACGTGATCGCCGTGCTGCCGCCGCTGGCCTGGTTCATCCAGGAAACCTTCGAGCAGCGGGAGGAATCCACCGCCCCGGGCGCGCGCGCCAGCCTGGTGCGGCATGCCCTGGTGGCGGCCGGCCTGTGCCTGCTGGCGGTGGCGGCGCTGGTGCTGTTTCCGCAGCGCAGCACCAAGGACCTGGCCCTGGCGCTGGCCGCCGGGGCGGCGCCCGGCGACCGCCTGGTGATGCTCGACCAGTATGCCTACGACGTGCCGATGTACGCCGGCTGGCGCGGCCCGGTCGTCGCTGTCGCCCAGTGGGACGACCCCAAGGTCATGCGGGGCGACGACTGGCGCCGCGAACTGGCCGACGCCGCCGGCTTCGCGCCCGACCGGGGCGCCGACCGGCTGTGGCTGCCGCAGCGGCTGCAGGCCTACCTGTGCGATCCGGCGCATGCGACGACCTGGCTGCTGGCCTGGCTGGACGAGGCCGACCGCCATCCGCCGCTGGCGGACCGCGCGCCCGTGGCGCGAACGCGCAAGATGGGCCTGTGGCGCGTGCCCGCCGCCGAGACCGTCAATGGCTGCGGCGAAACGCCCAGTAGCGCCCCAGAATGAAGGTCATCCCGGCGATGCCCACCAGCACCAGGGCCAGCAGCACGTCGTAGCGGATCGCCGTCAGGCGCAGCAGCGCGGCGTAGGCGGCCTCGTTGACGGCGAAGCCCAGCGCCGACACCAGGAAGAACCGCGCCGCCGCGCGCCCCAGCGGCGCGCGCTGGTGGCGGAAGGTCAGATGGTAGTGGCCCGCGAAGGACACGCCGAACGCCACCAGCCAGCCGACCACGTTGGCGGCCAGCGGCGGCAGGCCGCCCAGGGACACGCAGGCCACGGCGACCGCCCAGTGGGTGGCCGCCGCCGCGCAGCCTACAATGACGAACCAGCCGATCTGGGCAGCGAGTTTCTTGAACATGGATCCGGATTCACGAGCAGCAGGGCAGCGATACCGGCGCATTGTATTGTGCGCCGACGATTTCGGGATGAACCCGGCGGTGAACGCCGGCATCCTGTCGCTGGCCGCGCGGGGCCGCCTGTCGGCCACCAGCCTGCTGGTCGACGGCCCGGCCGCGCGCCGCGACACGGCGGCCCTGCTGGCCTCGGGCCTGCAGATCGGCCTGCACCTGAACTTCACCGAATCCTTCGGCCAGCCCGGCCCCTGCCTGCCCCTGGGGGCGCTGATCCGCGCTGCCTGGCTGGGACGGCTGCCCGGCGATGCCGTGCGGGCGGGCGTGCGGCGGCAGCTGGCGCTGTTCCAGGACATCACGGGCCGCGCGCCCGACTACGTCGACGGCCATCAGCACGTGCACCAGCTGCCGGGCATCCGCGATGCGCTGCTGGAATCGCTGCCCGAGCCCCGCGACGGCCAGCCCTGGATCCGCGACGTCGGCCGGCCCCGCATGGCGGGCCTGCCGCCGCGCCTGCGCTTCAAGGCCGCCGTCATCGCCGGGCTGGGCGCGTCCGGCCTGCGGCGCCGGGCGCGCCTGCGCGGCCATGCGCTCAACCCCGGCTTTCTGGGCGTGTATGATTTCCAGGGCGGCGTCCCGGCCTACGAGGGCTGGATGCGCCGCTGGCTGGCCTCGTGCCGCGACGGCGACGTGCTGATGTGCCATCCCGCGCTCGGCGCGGACGAGACCGACGGCCTGGCGGCGCAGCGCCAGGCCGAGCACGAGGTGCTGGCGGGCCCGCTGATGGGGCGGCTGCTGGCGGAACATCACCTGACGATCGTGGGGGCGGCGCGCCGCCCCGAGGAAACCACATGAGCCTGAGCTACCAAACCCTGACCCCCGACTTTTCCGTCGCCCCCCAGCTGCAGCCCGCCGACATGCGGGCCCTGGCGGACGCGGGGTTCAAGTCCGTCATCATCAACCGCCCGGACGGCGAGGGCGGCCCCGAGCAGCCCCTGTCCGACGACGTGCTGCGGGCGGCCCGCGAGGCCGGCCTGCAGGCGCGCTACCAGCCGGTGGTCAGCGGCGCGATCACCGCCGCCGACGTGGCCGAGTTCGCCGGCCTGCTGCGGAAACTGCCCGCGCCGGTGCTGGCCTTCTGCCGCTCGGGCGCGCGCTGCACCAATCTGTTCCAGGCCGCCCGGGAATATGGGGTAGATCAAACCCAGGGCTGATCCGACTGTCATTTCAGGGGGGCAGCAGGTATGCTGATATCTCCCTTTTCACCGTTTTGGATGATCCGCCCATGTTCAAGAAAATCCTGATCCCCACGGATGGCTCCAAGCTCTCCGCCCAGGCGGCCAACAAGGGCGTCTGCTTCGCCCGCACCATCGGCGCGGAAGTCGTCGCGCTGCACGTGACGCAGCCGTTCGCCGCCACGGTGGGCTTCGACGGCATGGCCGCCGCCTACGCCATCACGGACGAAGACTACGACCGCACCGCCGCCGAGCAGGCCAAGAAATACCTCCAGGCCGTGCTCGACCGGGCCGAGACCGCCGGCGTCAAGGCCAAGTCCCTGGCGGTGTCCAACTTCAACGTCGCCGACGGCATCGTGCAGGCCGCCCAGTCCGAAGGCTGCGACCTGATCTTCATCGGCAGCCACGGCCGCAGCGGCCTGTCGCGCCTGCTGCTGGGCAGCGTCACGGTCAAGGTCCTGGGCCTGGCCAAGGTCGCCACCCTGGTCTACCGGGTGAAGGAAAACGATTGAGGCCGGTTGATGCCCGAAGCGATCTCCTCCACGAGCGGGAACGGATCCTGATGCCATGCCCCGCGTGATCCATCACCAGCCGGACCCGGCGCCGGCGGGCGGCGACGCCGCCCCCGCACCGGGCGAGGCGGTGCGCGACACCTTCGGCCGCCCCTTGCGCGACCTGCGGATTTCCGTCACGGACCGCTGCAATTTCCGCTGCACCTACTGCATGCCGCGCGAGCTGTTCGGCGCGGACCACGCCTTCCTGCCGCAGGGCGCCCTGCTCACCTTCGAGGAAATCACCCGGGTCGCCCGGATCGCCCTGCAGGGCGGGGTGCGCAAGATCCGCCTGACCGGCGGCGAGCCCCTGCTGCGCAAGCAGATCGAAACCCTGGTCGGGATGCTGGCCGGCCTGCGCACGCCGGAGGGCGCCCCGCCGGAATTGACCCTCACCACCAACGGCACGCTGCTCGCCCGCAAGGCCCGCGCGCTGGCCGATGCCGGCCTGACGCGGGTGACGGTCAGCCTCGACGCGCTGGACGACGCCCTGTTCGAGCGCATGAGCGACAGCGGCGTGCCGGTCGCCACGATCCTCGACGGCATCGAGGCCGCGGCCGCCGCCGGGCTTGCGCCCGTGAAGGTCAACATGGTCGTGCGCCGGGGCATGAACGACGGCCAGATCCTGCCGATGGCGCGCCATTTCAGGGGCACCGGCCACACGCTGCGCTTCATCGAATACATGGACGTCGGCAACACCAACGGCTGGCGCATGGACGAAGTCGTCACCGGGGCGGAAATCGTGCGGATCATCGGCGCCGAGTTCCCGCTGCGGCCACTCCAGGCCCGCTACCGCGGCGAAGTCGCCAACCGCTGGGCCTACGCCGACGGCGCCGGCGAGATCGGCCTGATCACCAGCGTGTCCCAGCCCTTCTGCGGGGACTGTACGCGGCTGCGCCTGTCGCCCGAAGGGCGGCTGTTCACCTGCCTGTTCGCCGAGCAGGGCCACGACCTCCGCGCGCTGCTGCGCGCCGGGGCCGACGACGCGGCGCTGGCGGCACGCCTGGCCGGCGTCTGGCGCGCGCGCGACGACCGCTATTCCGAACGGCGCGGCGAGGCCCACCGCGATCACAAGATCGAGATGAGTTACATTGGTGGATGAGACAGGACACAGAAGGGTCCCTGCGGACCCTTCTGTGCCTGTCGAATCCGAGCCGCGTGCAAGCGGCGAGGTGGAGGGATGCCCCAATCCAAGACCGGTCCCTGCGGACCCTTCTGTGCCTGTCGAATCCGAGCCGCGTGCAAGCGGCGAGGTGGAGGGATGTCTCGATCTTGTTCGATGGTCTGATTCTCGCAGGCGGGCAATCCCGGCGCATGCGCTCGGCTGATGCGCCCGAGGCCGACAAGGGCTTGATGCCCTGGCGCGGCGAGCCCCTGGCGGCCCATGCCTGCCGCTATCTGCGCGCCCAGGGCGCGGATGCCGTGTGGATCAGCGCCAACCGTCATCCGGAGGACTACGCCGCCTACGGCACGGTCGTGCGCGACGATCCCGATCATGCGCAGTGCGGTCCCCTGGCCGGGGTGCTGGCGGGGCTGCGGCGGGCGCGCTCGCCCTGGCTGTTCGTGCTGCCGGTGGACGTGGTGCGCCAGCCCGGCGACCTGGCGGCGCGGCTGGCCGCCGCGGCGCGGCCCGACCGCCCGGCCTATGCGCGTACGTCCGATGGCCCGCATCCGCTCTGCCTGATGGCGCACCACGATCTGGCGGACGGACTGCAGGCCTTCCTGGACGCGGGCGGCCGCCAGGTCCAGGGCTGGCTGCGCTCCTGCGGCGCGGTCGCCGTGGATTTTTCCGATGCGGACGCGCTGATCAACCTGAACACGCCCGAGGACTGGGACCGCTGGTCCTGATCCGGACCCGCATCCGGCGGGGCCGCGTCGCCGGGACCGCGCCGTCGGGACCGCGCCCCGGCGTTCGCCTTGCCGTGCGTTTGACGATGGGGGCCGCCGACCCTGGCGGATCGTCAGACCAGCCAGTCGGACAGCGCCATCCAGTCCACTTCGGCGCCGGATTCCAGCCGCGCGCCCGCCGGGATGCGGGCCAGGCCGTGCGCCCAGGCCAGGCTGCCGAGCGCGCCCGAGCTTTGCTGCGTGTGCGGCGTCAGGCGGGGCAGCCCGGCGGCGCCCTGCGCGGCCTGGATGCGCAGGAAATCGTCGCGTTCGCCGCCGACGGGGCGGGACGTGTCCAGGATGCCGCGCCGGATGGGGGGCAGCACGTCCCGGCGGCCCTGCAGGCCCCGGATCAGGGGGCTGACCAGCAGCGTGAACACGGCGAAGGCCGAGACCGGGTTGCCGGGCAGGCAGACCACCGGGCGGCCGTTCAGTTCGGCCAGCGCGACCGGCTTGCCCGGCTTCATGCGCACGCGCCACAGGTCCAGCGTGCCGCCCAGGGCCTCGATGGCGGGCTTGACCAGGTCCTTTTCGCCGACCGAGGCGCCGCCCACGCTGAGCACCAGGTCGCAGGCTTCATTGAGTTCGGCCAGCGCCCGGCGGGTGGCGTCCGCGTCGTCGCGCGCGTGGCGCAGCAGCGGCGCGGCGGTGCCCATCCCGCCGCACAGGCCGGCGAGCATCGGCGCGTTGGAATTGTGGATGGCGGCCGGCGGCAGGGGCTGGCCGGGGGGGACGAGTTCGTCGCCGGTGGTCAGGATGCCGACCGTCAGGCGCGGGAAGACGGGCGCCCGGTCGTGGCCCTGGGCCGCCAGGACGGCCAGCTGCCCGGCGCCCAGGCGGGTGCCGCGGAGGAGGACCGTCTGCCCCGCCCGCATGTCCTCGCCCCGGCGGCGGATGTGCTGGCCGGGCGCGGGCGGCGCGAGGACGGCGACCCGGCCGGCGTCCTCGCGGCAGTCCTCCTGCATGACCACGGTGTCGGCGCCCGCCGGGATCACGCTGCCGGTGAACAGGCGGATGGCCTGGCCGGGCAGCAGGGGGTCGGGCGCCTGGCCGGCGAAGCAGCGCTGCTGGATGGGCAGCGTGGCGCCGGGGGCGGCCGCGTCGGCGGCGCGCAGCGCGTAGCCGTCCATGGCGCTGTTGTCGGCGGGCGGCAGGTCCAGGCCGGCGATGATGTCCTCGGCCAGCACGCGGCCGTACAGGGCGTCGAGGGGCAGGGTCTCGCGTCCGGCGGGCGCGCGTCCGCGCGCCGCCAGCCGCGCCTGGGCGGTATCGAAGTCGAGCATGATCAGGTTTCCGTGCGCGCGCGGTAGGCGCTGGCGAAATTGCAGGGGAGCTGGCGGCTGTCGAGCTGGGACAGGAGGATCTTTTCCCAGGCCAGGCGGCAGGCGCCCGTCGAGCCGGGCAGGCAGAACACCAGGGTGTCGTTGGCCATGCCGCCCAGTGCGTCGGACTGCAGCGAGGAGGCGCCGATGTCCAGCCAGGACAGGTGGCGGAACAGTTCGCCGAAGCCGGGCACGACCTGGTCCAGCAGCGGCGTGACGGCGGGAATGGCGGACTTGCCATGGGTGAAGCCCGTGCCGCCGTTGCACAGGATCACCTGGATGTCCGGATCGGCGATCCAGTCGCTGAGGACCTTGCGGATCCGGTAGCGATCGTCCGGGCACAGCGCGCGGGCCTGCAGGACGTGGCCCGCCTCGGCCAGCGCGGCGGCCAGGTAGTCGCCGGTCGTGTCCTCGGCGGCCGTGCGGCGGCTGGAAATCGTCAGCACCGCGCAGCGCAGGCTGACGGGCGGCAGGTCGGGACGGGCTTTCATGGCGTATCGGGGGGCGTGTTGCGGGGCGCGTCCGGGGATGTGCCGGAGGGCGTGTCCTGGGGCATGTCCCAGCGGGCGGTTTTTTCGGCGTCGGCGGCCTGCTGCTCGACCCAGAAGGCGCGGCCGTCGGCCAGGGTCTCGCGCTTCCAGAAGGGCGCGCGGGTCTTGAGGGCGTCGATGATGTATTCGCAGGCGCGGAAGGCCTGGCCCCGGTGGGCGGCGGCCGCGCCGACGAAGACGATGGGATCGCCCAGCGGCAGTTCGCCGACCCGGTGGACCACCACGGTGTCGAGCACGTCCCAGCGCTGTTTCGCCTGGTCGCACAGCGCCTGGATCTCGCGTTCGCACATGCCCGGGTAATGCTCCAGGAACAGGCTGCGGGAGCCGGCGTCGGGGCTGTAGTCGCGCACCATGCCGACGAAATGCACCAGCGCGCCGGCCCGGCCGGCCGCGCGGGTCTGCAGCAGCTCGGCCAGTTCGGCGACTTCAAAGCGTTCGGTCTGGATGCGGATCATGATGGATGCGGCTGGGTGGATGCGCCCGGGGCGTCGGCCTCAGCCGCCGGTGACGGGCTCGAACACGGCGACCTCGTCGCCCGGGCGGATCGTGGCGGCGCGCCCGGCGTGTTCCTGGTTGATGGCGAGCTTCAGGCGCGCCGAGGGGCCCAGCGCGGGGCAGCGCGCCGCCAGGGCGTCCAGCCAGTCGCCCGCCCGGATGGGCGCGTCCAGGGGCAGGGTCTCGCGCCGCAGGCCCATGTGTTCCGCCACCTGGGCGAAATACAGGACATCAATCGTTGTGCCAGTCGCCACTCTTGCCTCCGGTTTTGCTGAGCAGGCGGATCTGCTCGATGACGATGCCCTTGTCGGCGGCCTTGCACATGTCGTAGACCGTCAGGGCGGCGACCGAGCAGGCCGTCATGGCTTCCATTTCGACGCCGGTCTGGTGGCGGGTGCGGCTGGTGGCGCGGATGGTCAGCGTGCGGCTGGATTCGTCGGCCGAGAAATCCACCCCGACGAAGCTGAGCGGCAGGCTGTGGCACAGGGGGATGAGTTCGGCGCAGCGCTTGGCCGCCAGGATGCCGGCGATGCGGGCGGTGTTCAGGACCTCGCCCTTGGCGTTGGCCTGGGCCGACAGCAGGCTCCAGGCGTGGGCATTCAGGCGCACGCGGCCTTCGGCCACGGCGCTGCGGTCGGTCGGCGCCTTGGCGCCGACGTCGACCATGCGGACCTGGCCATTTTCATCCAGGTGGGTAAGGACGGGGGAGAGGTCTGTTTCGCTCATGGGCCTATGATAAACGAGGACGCCGCCGGGCGGCATGCGCCGCTGCTATGATGCCTGTTTGAGGATGCTGCCGCACCGGCGGTGCTTCCGACCGGAATTCCGCATGGCCAAGACGATCGGCGCATTTTTTTCCCTGTATCTGGCAACCCTGATCCTGTTGCTCAGTTCGGGGCTGTTCAACACCTATCTGGGCCTGCGGCTGACCGCGCTGTCCGTGTCCGAGGTCTGGGTCGGGGCGATGATCGCCGCGTACTACCTGGGCCTGGTGCTGGGCGCCCGGGTCGGGCACCGGCTCATCATCGGCGTGGGCCACATCCGCGCCTACGCGGCCTGCGCGGCGATGGTCACCGTCACCGTGCTGGCGATGATCCTGATCGAGGGCCTGTGGCTCTGGCTGGCGCTGCGCTTCGTGGCGGGCATCGCCATGGTGAGCCTGTTCATCGCCATCGAAAGCTGGCTCAACGAGCAGACCGAGAACGCCTCGCGCGGGACCGTGTTCGGCTTCTACATGGTCGCTTCCTGTATGGGCACCGTGCTCGGCCAGCTGGCGCTGGGGCTGTTCCCGAAGCTGGATTCCGAGCCGCTGGTGTTCGTGGCGATCTGCAGCGTGCTGAGCCTCATTCCGGTGACGCTGACGCGCCGCCTGCATCCGGCGCTGCAGGTGCCGGCCCCCCTGGCCCTGCGCTACTACGTGGCGCGCGTGCCCCTGTCGCTGACGGTGCTGTTCCTGGCCGGCATGCTGACGGGCGCGTTCTACGGCCTGGCGCCCGTCTACGGGCTGCAGCACGGCATGGACAATCACCAGGTCGGGGTGTTCCTGGCGGTGTCCGTGGCGGCCGGCCTGGTGTTCCAGTGGCCGCTGGGCTGGCTCGCCGACCACATGAGCCGGGTGCGCCTGATCCGCATCGGCGCGCTGCTCCTGCTGTGCCTGGGGGTGCCGCTGTGGGGCTGGTTCGAGTTTCCCTACCCGGCCCTGGTGGCCTTCTCGGGCGTGCTGGGGGTGGTGCAGTTCACGCTCTATCCCATGGGGGCGGCCTTCGCCAACGACAACGTCGATCCGGAGCGGCGGGTGGGCCTGAGCGCCCTGCTGTACATGGTCTACGGCCTGGGGGCCTGTCTCGGGCCGCTGGCGGCGGGGGGGCTGATGCGGGTCTGGGGATCGGACGTGTACTTCGTCTTCGTGTCGGCCTGTGCCGCCCTGCTGGTGGTGTTCATCCGCGAGCGCAAGGTCAAGGGCACGCACCGCAGCGAGGACGCGCCCACCCAGTTCGTGCCCATGGCCGACACCCTGCAGAATTCCCATGTGATGGCGGTGCTGGATCCGCGCGTCGATCCGCAGCGCGACATCTCGCACGATCCGGTCATCGACGATCCGCTGGCGGCGCCGGCGACAGCGGCATCGGCGTCAACATCGGCACCGGCGGCAGCGACAGCGGCATCGGCACCAACACCGGCACCGGCTGCGGCATCGGCATCGGCGCCAACACCGGCACCGGCGGCGACGCCGTCACCGGCACCAACGGCGGAGGCGCCGGTTCCTGCATCGGCAGCGGCTCCGGCTTCCCGTCCGGTCCCGGTCCCAGCGTGCGGTCCGCTTTCGCCCCTGGCGCCGGGCCTGCCAGCCTCAGCGGGGAAACAGCAGGACGATGGCGCCTAGCGCCAGGACGATGCCCAGCACGTTCAGCAGGCTCAGGCGCTCGCGGAACACGCCCGCGCCCACCAGCGTGCCGATGGAGATCACGCCGATGTTCATGGCCGCGAACACCAGGGTGGGGTTGTCCGGGAAGGTCTGGTGCGCGCGGATGTAGAAGTAGATGTTGCCGAAGTTCAGCCCGCCCAGCAGGACGCCGGACGCCAGGCTGCGGGCGTGCCAGCGGGTGCCCCGGGCCAGCAGCCACAGGCCCATCAGCACGCCGGCCAGGACGAAGCTCAGCAGCAGGCTGCCGGCGAAGCCCGCGCCGATGCGCGCCATCTGCTTGAACAGGATGTCGATGCAGCCGTAGCCCGCCCAGACGCCCAGCAGCACCAGCCAGCCGCGCGACGCCCATCCCCGCGTCTCGTCCTCGGGCGCCGTCGCCGCGGCGCTCCCGGCTGCCGCGGCCGCGGCCCGGGGGCGCGTCAGCAGGCAGGCCAGGGCGCACAGCGCCAGGGCGATGCCGATGGCCTTGCGGCCCGACAGGACTTCGTGGAACACCAGGAAGGCGGCCAGGATCGGCAGGATCAGCGACAGGCGCTGGGCCGTGTCGCTGCGCACGATGCCCGCGCGGCGCACGGCGGCCGCCATGACCAGGAACACGCTGGGCAGCAGCACGCCGAGCAGGCCCAGGATCAGCCAGACGGCGGCCGGCTGCTCGAACAGCGTGTCCAGCGGCGGGTGCAGCAGCCACAGGCATAGCGCCACCGCCGTCGCGTAGTTCACGGCGATGGCCTGGTCGACGCGGATGCCGCCGCTGCGGGCGAGCTTCAGGAAGATCGAGACGGCGACGCTGAAGGAAATGCTGAGGATCAGGGTGTGCATGGTGGGGCGCGTCGGATGAGGGTCAGGCCGGACTGGCGGCCGCGTGGGTTTCCAGGGTTGCGGATACCGTGTCGTCGGGCATCGGCACCAGCCCCAGGCGCTCGAACAGCCGTGCGTCGGCCTGCGCCTGCGGGTTCGGCGTGGTCAGCAGCCGCTCGCCGTGGAAGATCGAGTTGGCGCCGGCCATGAAGCACAGCGCCTGGGTGCTGTCGTGCATGCTCTCGCGGCCCGCCGACAGCCGCACCACGGCGCGCGGCATGACGATGCGGGTCACCGCAATGGTGCGCACGAATTCGATGGGATCCAGGTCGGGCGCGTCGGCCAGGGGCGTGCCGGGCGCCTTCACGAGCTGGTTGACGGGCACCGATTCGGGATAGGGGTCCAGGCTGGCCAGGGCGGCGATCAGGCCGGCGCGGATCTCGCGCGATTCGCCCATGCCCACGATGCCGCCGCAGCAGACCTTCAGCCCGGCGTCGCGCACGCGCCGCAGCGTGTCCAGGCGGTCCTGGAACGTGCGGGTGCGGATGATCTCGCCGTAGTGTTCCGGCGCGGTGTCCAGGTTGTGGTTGTAGTAGTCCAGGCCGGCCGCTTTCAGGCGTTCGGCCTGGCCGTCCTTCAGCATGCCCAGGGTGACGCAGGTTTCCAGGCCCAGCGACTTGACGGCCTGCACGTGCTCGATCACCTGGTCCAGCTGGCGCTCGGTCGGCGACCGCCAGGCGGCCCCCATGCAGAAACGCTGCGCGCCCGCGTCGCGCGCCTTGCGCGCCGCAGCCAGCACCTGCTCCAGCGGCATCAGCGGCGCCGGCTCCACTTCGGTGTGGTAGCGCGAGGACTGCGGGCAGTAGGCGCAGTCCTCGGGACAGGCGCCGGTCTTGATCGACAGCAGGCTGGACTGCTGCACGGCGTTGGCCGGATGGTGCGCGCGGTGCACGGTCTGCGCCCGCAGCAGCAGGTCGTTGAAGGGCAGGGCGAACAGGTCCAGGATTGCCTGGACCGGCCAGACGGGCGCCAGGGTTTCGTGACGGACGCGGGCGTGCATGACGGATGAGCTCCGAGGGTGTCGAACAGCCCGGATCGTAGGCGTTCCGCACATCGCCCCGCAAGCGCCAACGCCGTGCAACCGGCGTGCAAATGGCCGGTAGTACGGCGATCTTGCCTCCTATTGTGCGATAGCCAGCATCGCTGGCCGGGTTTCTGGTCCGATCTTCTTCTGCTCGCGCAGGTGTAAGGATTTGTGATACAGCGCGCGGAAGCAGGGTTTCGAGGCGGACCCGAATAAAAAAATCCGGGCTCGCAGTCTTTTCCAAAGTGCAGATGAGTCTGGGATTTCCGGTTTTGGGTCAGTCTCAGGCGGCTTTGGAAGCAGATCGTCGAATGGTTTCAAACAGGGCAGCCCGGGCGCTTTGCATCTGAGCGGCTGCTTCATTGTCGCTCATTGTTCGGGCCTGCATGAGCAGCGCCTGCAGCGTGATGCCTGGCTTGAGCCCGCGGGCACGGGCGGACAGGCTGTGCAGCTTCTCCAAGGGCGTACTGACCAACTCGGCGGGATAGGTGGTACGGATCTTGTCTTTGGCATCGACCGTCTGCCTGGGAAACAGGCATGGACGGTGCAAGTTCAGGTATGGCACCAGCGCGTCCTTGCAAAAGGCGTTGATGCGCGCGGCGTGCTTTTGCGGGATATGCGCGTAGCCGAAGGTGCGGCGGATGACTCCCCCGTTCTTGGCCTCGACCAGGGCGTTGTCGTTGCTGTGCCGGGGCCTGGACTTGGTGAACTCGGCATTGAGCTTGTCGAGCAGTTGAGCGACGCGCACGTTGATGTACTCGCTGCCGTTGTCGGTATGCACCTGGCGGATGCGAAATGGGAAGCAGGCGAGCATCTGCTCGAGTACGGGTAGCAGGAAGGCCTCG
Source organism: Castellaniella defragrans 65Phen (assembly GCF_000612685.1). Lineage (NCBI taxonomy): Bacteria > Pseudomonadati > Pseudomonadota > Betaproteobacteria > Burkholderiales > Alcaligenaceae > Castellaniella > Castellaniella defragrans. The sequence continues at coordinate 3,398,510 of NZ_HG916765.1, read as the reverse complement.
GAGATACGCTGGCAGCAGGCGACGACCTGCCACTGGGTGACGCAGTCCACGGCGTCGATGTAGTACACGCCCTTGATGCCATCGAAGTCGCCCTGGTGCACGCTGTCGATGCGGATGAAGCCGGCACGTCCTTCGGGGCGCGGGGGCTTGCGCACGGCGATGGAGACCGACCGGCTGGGGCGTGTGCCCTGCCAGTGGCCGCGCGCCTGGCGGTAGGCCAGGGTCTTGCGTAGGTTGTACAGGTGAGCCACCGAGATCGAGGCCAGGCGCTCGTAGCGGGCATCGCCGTAGACCAGCCAGGCACGCTGGCACAGGTGCCGGGTGGCCGCCCCGCTCAGGTTCTCGTGCAGGCGATCCAGCCGTGCCAGCGCCACGGTGTCGTCCGCCGTGTAGCGGCGGTTGAACCCGTGCGTGGGTGTGCGGCGCTGTCCCAGCGGGGCATGTTCGCGAAACCGGGCGATCAGACGGGTCAGGTGCTGGCGCGAGTAGCCGCTGGTGTGCAACAAGTAGCGGATCACCAGTCCCCGCTCGGTGCGCGACAGCGTGGCGTATCGGAACCGCTGCAGCACGCTTAGTACGTGGGCCTGGCGCTGCGCCTCGGTGCCGGCGGCCACCTGGGTGGCCAAGCCTGCGGTGCCGGCCAGGAACTGTTCCAGATCGGCCAAGCTGGTCAATCGGTCATCGTGTAGGGTCAAGATCATCTCCCGATGATCGACGATCCTGACGCCACCCTCCAGACTCATCTGATGTTGGAATCACGAAGGCCCGCTCAGACTCATCTGATATTGGACAGGGCTCTCGCTTGCACGCCAAAAAAAATTCGTGCATAATCTCGTTTCTTCGTTAACGAAGACCTTGTTTGGGGGTATAGCTCAGCTGGGAGAGCGCTTGCATGGCATGCAAGAGGTCAGCGGTTCGATCCCGCTTACCTCCACCAAACTTTCGTTGTCGAATGTCCTGTCCCCTTCGTCTAGAGGCCTAGGACATCACCCTTTCACGGTGAGTACAGGGGTTCGAATCCCCTAGGGGACGCCAGGATTTTCTGGCACCGCTGCGGAGCGGTAGTTCAGTTGGTTAGAATACCGGCCTGTCACGCCGGGGGTCGCGGGTTCGAGCCCCGTCCGCTCCGCCAAAGAATTCAACGGGTTAGCTAGGTTTAGCTAACCCGTTTTTCTATTCCGAATTCCAATTTTGGAATATGTTTTGGGCTGGCGTCTCCAAATTGTCCGGCTTTCTGGCCGTGGCGAGGTCGCTGCGCAATCCAGGAGCAAGCCCCGGATCACCCGACGCACGCCCGGCGGCTTCCCTGGCGCCGCGCGGTCACAGGCGGGTGGCTCCTCTTCCCTTCTACAACCCCAAGGCCGCCTGCAGCAGGACGACCCGGGGATTCACCGGCCCCGACCTGAAAATCAGCGCCACCGCGCTGGCGGGCGGCGCGGGTGCGACCCGGATCTGCCTGACCGTGCCCGCCGGCACGATGCCGTGGCGCAACAGCGCCACGTCCGGCACGATTCCGATGCCCAGGCCCGCGGCCACCAGCTGGATGCTGGTGGTCGGGCTCGTCGCTTCGATGACGGGCACGGGGACGGGTACCCCCGCATGGGTGAAGCATTCCTCGATCAGCTTGCGGCCCATGGACCCCTCGACCGGCATCACCCAGGGCTCGCGCACCAGATCGATCCAATCGACGCGCCGTGCGCGCAGCAAAGGATGCGCACGGGCGGCGACGACGGCGAACGGCACCTCGAACAGCTTGACGTACTGGAAGGCGCCCGCGTCGGATTCCAGCAGCTGCAGCGGAAAAGTGGTGATCAGCGCGTCGAGCTCGCCCCGCTGCAGGGCCCCGATCAGCGCGGGCACGCGCTCTTCCAGCAGGTGCACGCGCAAGGGGGCGTCCTGCCGGACCAGCCGCTGGATCACGTCGGGCAGGTAGGTCTGCGCCACGAACGGGGGCGCGCCGATGCGGATCTTGATGGCGCAGCGGTCGGCGGCGCGGGCTTCGGAATGGAGGTGGGCCAGTTCCGTCAGCAGCAGCGTGGCGCCCCGCAGCACCACGGCTCCCTGCGCCGTGGGCGTGAGGCCGCGCGTCGTGCGCGAGAACAATGCGAAGCCGAAGGCGCTTTCGATTTCCGCCAGCGCCTTGCTGAGCGCCGGCTGGGTGAGATTGAGCGACTCGGCCGCCGCCCGCAGGCTGCCCCGGGCCTGTACTTCCGTCAGCAGGTTCAGGTGGCGAAAGCGCAGCCTGGCGACCAGGCGGTCGGATTCGGACGGCTTGTCCATCGCTGGGTATGAAAAAGTGTTATCGCAATATAAAAATATATCACTTTTTATATGCACCAGGATTCACTATCCTGCAGGCATGACAAGGACAAGATCAAGGAGACACCATGCACCGTCGCACCTTCTGTCTGGGCGCCCTGGGCGCCGGCCTGGCGTCCGGTTCCTTCGCGCGCGCCGCTGAAACCTATCCCGCGCGGCCCGTCCGCGTCGTCGTGCCCTATGCCGCCGGCGGCGGGCCGGACATCATGATGCGCCAGTTCGGCCCCACGCTCGGCGAAAGAATGGGCCAGCCCATCGTGGTCGAGAACAAGGTCGGCGCCGGCGGCGTGCTGGCCGCCCAGTCCGTCGCCCAGGCCGCTCCCGACGGCTATACCGTCCTGCTGGGCTCCAATTCGCACCTGATCCAGAAGATCCTGCAGCCCGCCCTGGCGTTCGATCCGGTCCGCGATTTCGTGCCGGTGACCCTCATCGCGGCGTCTCCCACGGTCCTGGTCGTGTCCGCCAAGTCGCCGTACCGCAGCGTGCAGGATCTGGCCGACGCCTTGCGGGCGCACCCGGGCAAGATGAATTACGCCTCGGGCGGCGTCGGTTCGGGGGCGCACCTGGGCGGCGCGACCTTCGTGTCGCTGCTGAAGGCCGACGCGGTGCACGTGCCTTTCAAGGGATCCGTGGAAATCCCGGTGTCGCTCGTGCGGGGCGACACGGATTTCGCCTTTGCCATCGCGGGGACCGCCATTCCGCAGGTGCGGGGCGGCCAGCTGCGCGCCCTGGCCGTCACCGGCGCCGCCCCCCTGGCGGAACTGCCGGGCGTCCCGCCGCTGCACGACGTCCTGCACAGCGACCTGGCGATCCAGGAATTCTGGTTCGCCTTCTGGCTGCCCCGCAATCCGTCCCCGGACGTCGTCGGCACGCTCTATCGCGCCACCACGGCCGCGCTGCGGGACCCGGCCGTGGGGCCGATGTTCGAGGCCGCGGGCAACCGCGTGGTCCGGAGCGACGATCCGCAGGCCGCGGCCGAATTCGTGCGCAGCGAATATCGGAAGTGGGCCGACATCATCAAGCTGGCCGGCGTCACCGCCGGCTGAAACGGGAGCATTCATGGCAAAGCCCCTCGAAGGCGTGCGCGTGCTGGATCTGTCGCACGTGATCGCCGGCCCCCTGGCCTCGTTCTACCTGGCGCAGCTGGGCGCCGAAGTCATCAAGGTGGAACCGCCCCTCGCCGGCGAGGTCCTGCGATCCATGAGGGACGGCGCGGACACCGATACGCCCACCGGCTTCGCCGCCATCAATGCCGGCAAGCAATCGCTGGCGCTGGACATCAGGACGCGGGAGGGGGCGGAACTGCTGCGCGGCCTGGCCGCCGACGCCGATGTCTTCATCGAGAATTTCCGCCCGGGCGTGGTCTCCCGGTACGGGCTGGACCATGCGTCGATCCGGGCGGTCAGGCCGGACATCGTCTATTGCTCCATTTCGGGTTTCGGGCAGCGGGGAGACTGGTCGCAGCGCGGCGCCTACGACCACGTGGTGCAGGCCCTGACCGGCATGATGATGATGTCGGGGGAAGGCGACGACGCGCCGCCGATCAAGGTCGGCTTTCCCGTCGTGGACGTGGCGGTCGGCATGCTCGCCGCGCTGGCCATCGTGTCCTCGCTGCACCGCCGCTCGCGCGAGGGCGCCGGCCAGTATATCGATGCGTCCATGGTCCAGGCGTCCCTGATGCTGATGTATCCGAATGCCTGCGCCTGCCTGAGCGACGGAACGCCGACCCGGCGCGTGGGCAACCGCGGCTATACCGGCAGTCCGGCCGCGGACACCTACCGGTGCGCGGACGGCTGGCTGGCCGTCGCGGCCAATACGCCGGCGCAGTTCCGCAGGCTGGCCGGCGTCCTGGGGATCGAGGCCCTGTGCGACGATGCGCGCGCCCTCGACCTCGCCGCCTTCAATGCCCCCAACGGCTTCGTCGTGCCGAACGATCGCGGATACGTTGCGGACCGGCTGCGCCAGGCCTTCGCGGCCCACAGCGCCATGCGGCTGGAGGCGCAGCTGGCCCAGGCCGGGGTGCCCGCCGCCCGGGTGCGCAAACTGGAAGAATTCCTGCACGAGGCCGATGCTTCCGGCTGCGTGAGCCTGCCCGACCATCGCTTCCGCCAGGGCGGGCGCGAGGTCCGCACCCACGGGATCGGTTTCGTCTTCGATCAGGATGGCGGGCCCACGGCGGCGGGCGCGCCGTCGCTGGGGCAGGGCGGCAAGGCGGTGCTGCTGCGGGCGGGCCTGGACGGACGCCGCATCGCGGAACTCGAACGCGCCGGCATCCTCCGGACCGCCGCCGAGGCGCCCGAGCCCCTGGCCTCCTGATCCTTTCGACCCGACGGAGATCCCATGACACCACTTCTGCAAGACCGGGTCGCCCTCGTGACGGGCGCCGGCCGCGGCCTGGGCCGCGCGCATGCGCTCGAACTGGCGCGCCACGGCGCCCGCGTGCTGGTCAACGACCTCGGCGCCGAGACGCCCGGCTCGGCGGCGCAGGCCGTCGTGGAGGACATCCGCCAGGCCGGCGGGCAGGCCCTGGCGCATGGCGCCGACGTGACCGATCCGCGGCAGGTGCGGACGATGGTGCAGGCGGCCATCGCCCAGTGGGGCCGCATCGACATCCTGGTGAACAATGCCGGCATCCTGCGCGACAGGAGTTTCGCCAAGATGAGCCTCGACGATTTCCGGCTCGTCCTGGAGGTGCACCTGATGGGTTCGGTGCATTGCACCCATGCGGTCTGGGACATCATGCGCGCCCAGCATCACGGGCGCATCGTGATGACCACTTCCTCGTCCGGTCTCTACGGGAATTTCGGCCAGGCCAATTACGGTGCCGCCAAGATGGCGCTGGTCGGCCTGATGCAGACCCTGGCGCTGGAGGGCGAGCGCTACGGCATCCGGGTCAACTGCCTGGCGCCGACGGCGGCCACGGCGATGACGGAGGGGCTGCTCGAACCGCAGGCGCTGGATCTGCTGGCGCCCGAATGGGTGAGCCCCGCGCTGGTCGCCCTGGCGGCGGACGAGGCGCCGACCCGGACCATCCTGCTGGCGGGTGCGGGCTGCTTCGAGCAGGCGCACATCACCATGACCCGGGGCATCTGCCTGGACGGCGCCGAGCTGTCCGCGAACGCCCTGATCGAACGCCTGGACGAGGTGGCCGACCGCCGCGCCGACAGCGTCCCGGCCACCGGCTTCGAGCAGCTGCGCCATGAAATTGCCAAGGCCCAGGCCCGCCGACAGCCATGCGCCGCGCATGCGTCCGACGAAGGGCGGGCACCCGACGAAGGGCGGACGCCATGACGAACCCCCGTGGGCAGCCGGCGGCGGCCCTCCGGGCATTCGATTCCGTCCGGTCGCTGCGCGATTTCGTGGGGCGGCCGGCCATCCGGTCGGCCTCGGTGGTGATCGGCCAGGACCTCATCGACCGGTTCGCGTGCGTCACGCGCGACCGCCAGTGGATCCACGTGGATCCCGTGCGGGCGGCGGCGGAGTCGCCGTACGGCGGCACCATCGCGCACGGTTTTCTCCTGCTGTCGCTGCTGAGCTGCTGGCAGTCGAGCTGCATCGCTTTTCCCGGCGCGGCCGTGGTGCTGAACTACGGTTTCGACCGCGTCCGCTTCACGGCGCCCGTCCGCTCGGGTGCGCGGGTGTCGGCCTGCTTCGCGCTGGACCAGGTGGCCGAGCCCCGGCCCGGGGAGGCCCGCTGCGCGTGGGCCGTCACGGTGCGGGCCGAGGAGTCTCCCCGGCCGGCGGTGCATGCCGACTGGCGGATCGTGGTCCGGTACGAGGAGGCCGGGTCGGGCTGAACCGCTGCGCACGGCCCATCAATAAGAGGAGACGGAGACCATGAAAATACGGTCTGAACAGGATTTCTGGTCGGGATTGATGTTCCTGGCCGCCGGCGCCTTCTTCGCCTGGCGCGCGACGGGCTATGCCCGCGGGACGGCCGCCCACATGGGGCCGGGATATTTCCCGTTCTGGCTGGGCATCCTCCTGGCGGTCCTGGGCGCGGGCATTGCGCTGGCCGCCCTGTCGCCGCGCGCCGCCGGGAGCCGGATCGAGCGGTTCGACTGGCGCGTCGCCGGCTGGATCGTCGGCACCGTTGTCCTGTACGGCGCGGCGCTCGAACCCCTGGGCGTGTATGTGTCCATCTTTCTGCTGGTCGTCCTCGGCAGCCTGGCGGGCCGCGATTTCGACTGGAGGGTCGCGGCCGGCAACGGCGCGTTCCTGGCCGTGTTCGCGTATCTCGCCTTCATCAAGGGGCTGGGGCTGGTTTTCCCCCTGTGGCCCTTCGGCCTGGGCCGTTGAGGAACCGCGATGGAACTGTTCGACCACCTGATGCTCGGCCTGTCGGTCGCCTTCACGCCCGAGAACCTGATGTACGCCTTCCTCGGTTGCCTGCTGGGCACGCTGATCGGCGTGCTGCCCGGCATCGGGCCGGTGCCCACCATCGCCATGCTGCTGCCGGTCACCTACGTGCTGCCGCCCACCGCGGGGCTCATCATGCTCGCCGGCATCTACTACGGCGCGCAGTACGGCGGCTCGACCACCGCGGTGCTGGTGGCCCTGCCCGGGGAGACCTCTGCGGTCGTCACGGTGCTGGACGGGCACCAGATGGCCCGCAACGGGCGCGCCGGCGCCGCCCTGGCCCTCGCGGCGCTGGGCTCCTTCTTCGCCGGCTGCGTCGCCACGGTCCTGCTGGCGGCCTTCGCGCCGCCGCTGGCGGCGATCGCCTTCGAGTTCGGGCCCGCGGAATATTTTTCCCTGATGGTGCTGGGGCTGGTAGGGGCCGTGGTGCTCGCCTCCGGCTCCCTGCCCAAGGCCATCGCCATGGTCGTGCTGGGCCTGCTGCTGGGGATGGTCGGGTCCGACGTCAATTCCGGGGTGATCCGCTACGACTTCGGGCTGCCGGAACTGCAGGACGGCATCGATTTCGCCATCGTCGCCATGGGGGTGTTCGGCTTCGCCGAGATCATGACGAACCTGGAGCAGCGGGAAAACCGCATCGACATGATCGACAAGGTCGGCAGCCTGTATCCCAGCCGGCAGGAATTCAAGGAAGCCTGGCCGGCCGCGATCCGCGGCACGCTGCTGGGCTCCGCGCTGGGCATCCTGCCGGGCGGCGGCGCCGTGCTGTCCTCCTTCGCCTCCTACTCGCTCGAAAAGAAAATGTCCGCGCAGCCGGAAAGGTTCGGCAAGGGCCATCCGGCGGGCGTGGCGGGCCCGGAATCGGCCAACAACGCGGCCGCCCAGACCTCGTTCATCCCCTTGCTGACGCTCGGCATCCCGGGCAATGCGGTCATGGCGCTGATGATCGGCGCCATGACCATCCACAACATCTCGCCCGGCCCGCAGGTGATGAGCAACCACCCGCAGCTGTTCTGGGCCCTGATCGTCTCGATGTGGATCGGCAACCTGATGCTGCTGGTGCTCAATCTGCCGCTGATCGGGCTCTGGATCAAGCTGCTGAAAGTCCCTTACCGCATCCTTTTTCCCGCCATCCTGGTGTTCTGCGTCATCGGGGTGTATTCGCTCAACGGCAACGTCTTCGACATCTACCTGACGGCGTTCTTCGGCCTGGTCGGCTACGTGTGGTCCAAGCTGCGCTGCGAGGGTGCGCCCCTGCTGCTCGGGCTCGTGCTCGGCCCCATGATGGAGGAGAACTTCCGGCGCGCCCTGCTGCTGTCGCGCGGGGATTACACGACGTTCGTCAGCCGGCCCCTGACCGCCTCGCTGCTGGCCGCGGCGGTCCTGCTGGTGGTCCTCGTCGCGCTGCCGTCCATACGGAAACAGCGCGCGACGGCCTTCGTCGAAGAGGACTGAGTTCCTGACGGGCCAGGGCGCCCGCCCGCCGCGGGCCTTTTCAGGTCCGGGCGGCCCGCAGCCGCTGGGCGATGAGCTTCTCGGCTTCCACGGCGAAGAAGAGCACCAGCGCGGCGGCCAGGGTGAGCAGCCATTCTCCCGCGCTCAGCGCGGCGGAGCCGAAGATGCGGTGCATGGGGCTCCAGTGGATGTAGACGAACTGGAGGAGCACGGCGATCGCCATGGTGAGCAGCGCGTAGGGGTTGCCGAACAGGCCCTCCCGGTCGAGCACGCTGCGCCGCAGCCGCCGGCTGTTGATCAGGTAGACCACTTCGCACAGCACGATGGTGTTGACGGCCATGGTGCGCGCCACCTCGATGCCGGCGCCGCTGTCGAGCTTGTACAGGAAGAGGGCCAGCGCGCCGAGCATCATCAGCAGCGACACCAGGACCAGCCGCCACAGGAAGAATGCGGTGAACAGGGGCTCTTCCGGGGGGCGCGGCGGCCGCAGCATGATGTTGTCGTCCGGCGCGTCGAACGCCAGCGCGATGCCCAGCGTGCCCGCCGTGACCATGTTGATCCAGAGCACCTGGGCGGGGGTGAGCGGCAGGGCGAGACCGAGCAGCAGGGCCGCGATGACCACCAGGGCTTCGCCGCCGTTGGTGGGCAGCATGAACAGGATGAACTTGCGCAGGTTGTCGTACACGGCGCGCCCTTCGCGCACCGCGGCCGCGATGGTGGCGAAATTGTCGTCGGCCAGCGTCATGTCCGCCGCCTCGCGCGCGGCATCCGTGCCTTTCAGGCCCATGGCGATGCCGACGTCGGCCTGCTTCAGGGCGGGCGCGTCGTTCACGCCGTCGCCGGTCATGGCGACGATGTTGCCGTTGTCCTGCAGCGCCTGCACCAGCCGCAGCTTGTGTTCGGGACTGGCCCTGGCGAAGATGTCCACGTCGGCCACCACGAGGCGCAGCCCGGCGTCGTCCAGCAGGGAGATTTCCGGGCCCGTGACCGCCGGCCTGCCCACGCCGATGCCCAGCTGGGCGCCCACGGCGCGGGCGGTGTCGGCGTGGTCGCCGGTGATCATCTTCACCCGGATGCCCGCGGCGTGGCATTGCTTCACCGCCGCGATGGCCTCGGCGCGCGGCGGATCGATGATGCCGGCCAGCGCCAGCATGACGAAGCCGTCCTCCATGTCGGCGGGCGAGAGCGGGCCGTCCGCCGGTCCGGCGGCCTTGCGGGCCAGGGCCAGCAGGCGCAGGCCGCGCGCGGCGATGTCGTTGACCATGCGCCGCCAGTAGTCCACGTCCAATGGCTGCGGGCCTTCGCCGCCGAGCTGCCAGCGGCACATGGAGAGCACGCGCTCCGGCGCGCCCTTCACGAGGATCCAGTCCGTGCTGCCGGCGTCCTTGTGGTGCGTGGCCATGTAGCGGTTTTCCGATTCAAAGGGAATGGAGTCCAGCCGCGGCCATTCCTTCGACAGCGCGGCGAGGTCCAGGCCGCCCTTCGCGCCCAGCACCAGCAGGGCGCCTTCCGTGGGGTCGCCCACGATGTGCCAGCCGTCTTCGCGCCGTTCCAGCACGCTGTCGTTGCACAGCATGCCGGCCTGCAGGGCCGGCAGCAGATCGCCGCGGCGGGCGGCGCCGGGCCCGCCGCCGTCGGCGGCGATTTCGCCTTCGGGGGCATAGCCCACGCCCGAGGCCCGGTAGACTCCGGCGCCCGTGACGACGAGCTGCACCGTCATTTCGTTGCGCGTCAGGGTGCCGGTCTTGTCGGTGCAGATGATGGTGACCGAGCCCAGCGTTTCCACCGCGGGCAGGCGGCGGATGATGGCCTTCTGGCGCGCCATGCGCTGCACGCCCAGGGCCAGGATGATGGTCATGATGGCGGGCAGGCCCTCGGGGATGGCCGACGCCACCAGCGCCACCGTCATGACGAACATGTCGGCGACGGGATGGCCGCCCAGCAGGACGCCGAAGGCGAAGGTCAGCACCGCGATGCCGAGGATGACGCTGGCCAGGCGGGCGGAAAAGCGGTCGAGCTTGCGCATCAGCGGCGTGCCCGCGCTCTCCACGCCGCTGATCATCCGCGTGATGCGCCCGATCTCCGTCTGCAGGCCGGTGGCCGTCACGATGCCCACGCCCTGGCCGCCGACCACCAGCGTGCCGGAATAGCCCATGCCGTCGCGCTCGGCGAGTGCGGCATCCGCGGCGACCGGCGCCGTGGTTTTTTCCACCGCCAGCGATTCCCCCGTCAGAGAGGCCTGGTCCAGGCGCAGGTCGCGCGCATGGACCAGGCGCAGGTCGGCCGGCACGCGGTCGCCCGAGGCGATGACGACGCGGTCGCCGGGCACGAGGAACGCCGCGTCCATCACCCGCCGCCTGCCCTCGCGGATCACCGTGGCGTGCGGCGGGAGCATGCCGCGGATGGCCGCCAGGGCGTTCTCGGCCTTGCCCTCCTGGACGAAGCCGATCAGGACGTTGACGAGCGCGGCGGCCCACAGCACGGCGGCGTCCACCCATGCGCCCAGCAGCGCCGTGATGATGCCCGCCGCGATCATGAGGTAGAGCAGCAGGTTGTGGAACTGGCGCAGCAGCCGCAGCAGGGGATGGCGGCGCCGGGCGGCGGCCAGCTCGTTGCGGCCGTGCACCCGCAGGCGGGCCCCGGCTTCGGCTTCGGACAGGCCGCCCTCGGGCGATCCGAGCGCGCGCGCCGCGAATTCCGCGCTGCGGCCATGCCAGTCGGTGGGGGCCGCCGCGGTATCGGTCGATGCGGGATCGGCTTTAATGAAGGAGTCGTCCTGGGTCATGCGGCATGCTGCCTCTGTCAATGCTGGAACGTCGGTTCCCGGATGTCGGATCCGGAACGTTGGTGCCGCGCGGGCCTCGCGGGCATGTCCATGCGTCGAATTTCCGGGGGCACATCCCTACGTTATCAAACCCTGCCCGGCTCCGGCCCGCCTGGTGTGGGCCCCGGCTGCGCGAAATCAAAACCCCGATATCCGCCCCTGGATTCCGGTTGTTAGCGTGTTGTCCTTTCCCACGCATCCAGTACCATGCCAGAGGATGGCGTCCCGGGCCGCGCATCGGCCCGCTGCCGCCGCCGTTCATCTGACAGGGAAGGCATGAGCCCTCACACATCGCACGTGGCATGGCCGGCGGTCCGATCCTCCTTCGGACCGGGCACGGCGGCAGCCGTCTTTTTCCTGTTCATGCTGGTCTTCGTGCTGGGCAATGCCGCCGCCGTGCATTCCCTGCTGTCGCGCTACGAGAGCGCGCTCGACCAGGCCGTCACCCTGGACCGCATGCGCGCCGCCAGCCAGCAGCTGGCGGTGCGGGCGATGCGCCTGTCCGACGGCGCCCTGGTGCAGGCGGGCCAGCTCAGCCAGGAAATGGACTTCATGGATCGCGCCCTGCAGGCCCTGGACCAGGGCGGCGTCATCGACGGCCGCGAGATCCCCGCCCTGGCGCAGCCGGCCTCGCGCGATTTCCTGCCCCGCATCCGGCGCGACTGGGTCACCCTGCGCGGCCGGCTGCAGACCGTGCTGCTGGGCACCTACGTGCGCGACGAGCGCGCGGCCGAGGCGCGCGAACTGCCCCAGATCGTCCAGCGCCAGTGGGTGGCCGACGACGCCGAGACCCTGCTGGGCACGCTCGACGCCTGCGCCGACGTCCTGATGCCGCTGCTGCGCGAGGACAAGGACCGCGCCCTGCTGGCCAGCGGCGGGCTGGCGCTGCTGAACCTGATCCTGCTGCTGGGCCTGTACCTGCTGCTGCGCCGCCATCTGGTCCGGCCCCTGCGCGAACTGCGCATCGCCTGCCGGCAGCTGGTCCAGGGACACTACGACGCCCGCATCGGCTATCGGGGCAAGGGCGAGCTCGGCCAGGTGGCGCAGGATTTCAACGACGGCATCCGGCAGGTCCACGACCTGCTGGCCAAGATGCGCGAGGATCAGGCGGGCCTGCTGCGGGCCGACACCATCTTCCAGGGCCTGGCCTCGAACTCCATCGTGGGGATCTTCCTGGTCGAGAACGAGCGCTTCACCTTCGTCAGCAGCAAGATGGCCGAAATCTTCGGCTACGAGCCGCGCGAGATGGTCGACGCCATGACGCTGCTGACCATCGTGGTGCCGCGCGAGCGCTTCCTGATGGCCGAATCGATCAAGGCCAGCCAGAGCCGGCGGGACGGCACGCTGCGCTTCGAGCGCCATGGCCGCCGCAAGGACGGTTCGGAGATCGACATCGAGGTGTTCAGCTCGACCGTGCGGGTGGGCGAGCAGGTCTCGGTCATCGGCATCGTGCAGGACATCACCGAGCGCAAGCAGGCCGAGTCCTCGGCCCAGCTCGCCGCCATCGCCTACGAGAACAGCAGCGAGGCCATCGCCATCACCGATTCGGCCGGGGTGGTCATCGACGTCAATCCGGCCTATTCGCGGATGACGGGCTTCTGGCCCGACGAGATCGCCGGCGAGCTGCTGCCGCTGCTGCGGCCGGGCCGCCACAACCGCGATTTCTACGACGAGATGTGGCATGCCATCAACACCCAGGGACGCTGGGAAGGCGAATACTGGAGCCAGCGCAAGTCGGGCGAGGACTATGCCGAGCGCGTGGTCATGGACACGGCCTGGAACCACGACGGCTCGGTCAATTGCCGGGTGGCGATGCTCAGCGACGTGACGCAGAAAAAGCAGATCGAGGCGCAGATCTGGAACCAGGCGCACCACGACCCCCTGACCGGCCTGCCGAACCGCCAGTATTTCAACGAACGCCTGCAGGCCGCCGTCCAGTCGGCGGACCAGTCGGGGCAGCCCCTGGCGCTGCTGTTCCTGGATCTGGACCTGTTCAAGGAGATCAACGATTCCATGGGGCACGCGACGGGCGACCGGCTGCTGGTCGAGGTCGCCCGTCGCCTGCAGTCCTGCGCGCCGCCCGAGACCAGTTTCGTGGCGCGCCTGGGCGGCGACGAATTCGTCGTCATCCTGAACGACACCGCGGACAAGGCGCGGATCGACGCGCTGTGCCGCGCCATCCTCGACCGCATCACCGAGCCCTACCGCCTGGGCGGCGATCCGCTGCGGATCTCGGCCAGCCTGGGGGTGGCGCTGTATCCGCAGGACGCCGAGGATGCCGAGTCCCTGATGCGCCACGTGGACATGGCGATGTACGTCGCCAAGGATTCCGGCCGAAACTGCTTCCATTACTTCGACCGGAGCATGCGCGAACGCGCGCGCATGCAGCGCGACCTGATGTACGCCCTGCCGCAGGCCATCCAGGACTCGCAGTTCTTCCTCCTGTTCCAGCCGATCCACTCCTTCCGCACGGGGCGCATCGTGCTGGCCGAAGTCCTGCTGCGCTGGCGGCATCCGGAGTTCGGCGTGATCGTCCCGGCCGACTTCATTCCCTTCGCCGAGGAGCGCCTGCTGATCCGGCCGCTGGGCGACTGGGTGTTCCGCGAGTCGATCCGCCAGCTGGCCCGCTGGCGCGAGGCCCTGGCGCCGGACCTGCGCCTGACGATCAACGTCTCGCCCGGTCAGCTCGGCCTGGAGGACGCCGGGCTGGACGTCGTGTTCGGGCTGTTCGACGCGCTGGACCTGCCGCCGGACTGCCTGGTGCTGGAACTCAGCGAGCAGATGCTCATGACCGGGGATCTGCAGGCGCAGGACCGGCTGCGGCGCCTGCACGAGGCCGGGCTGCGCTTCAGCGTGGGCGCGGTGTCGATCGGCATGCCGGCCCTGCTGGCGGTGAACGAACTGCCGTTCGAGACCCTCAAGCTCGAACGCGCGACGACCGAGCGGCTGCTGGATGGCGAGCACGCCCCCATGGTGAGCGAAGCCATCATCGCCCTGGCGCACCGGCTGGGCCTGCGGGTCACCGCCGAGGGCATCGTCAGCCAGGCCCAGTACGAGCTGCTGCGCGATGCGGGCTGTGACGAGGGTCAGGGCTACTGGTTCGACGAGCCGCTGGACCAGGCGGCCTTCGAGCAGCGCCTGCGCAGGCAGGCCGGCGGCTAGGGCGCGTCCGCCGGCGCCGGCGGGGATGCCGGTTCTTTGCGCCGCCGCGCCCGGACGGCCAGCAGCAGTCCTAGCAGCGTCCAGGCGAGGATCGGCGCATTGCCCCAGCGCACGTAGGGCGTCAGCCCCTCGGTGCCCTGGACCTCGGCGTCCAGGACGCCCGGGCGGCCCGGTTCGAGCGCGCCCCGCACCTGGCCGCGGGCGTCGATGACGGCGGTGGCGCCGGTGTTGGTGGCGCGCACCATGGGACGTGCGGTCTCCAGGGCCCGCATGCGGGCGATCCACAGGTGCTGGCGCAGCGCCCAGCCGTCGCCGAACCAGGCCAGGTTGCTCAGGTTGACCAGGATGCTGGCGCCCGGCGCATCGGCGCCGTCGGGCGCGACCGTGGCGGCGATTTCCTCGCCGAAGGTGTCCTCGTAGCAGATGTCGATGGCCAGGCGCTGGCCGCCGACCGCCAGCGGCGGCTGGCGCGCCGGCCCGCGGTCGAAGTCGCCCAGCGGGATCTGCATGGCGCGCACGAACCAGTGGAAGCCGGGGGGAATGAATTCGCCGAAGGGCACCAGGTGGCGCTTGTCGTAGTGCCAGTCGCCGCCGGCCGGGGCCGATGATCCGGCCTGCGGGCGCAGGGCGATGGCGCCGTTGGTGTAGCGGTCGCCGGCCGGCGTGGCGACGTGCAGCGGCGCCCCGAGCACGAAGGTCGCGCGCATCGATTCGGCGGCGGCCCGCCATTGCCGCCAGACGGCCTCGGGCACCTGGTCCTGGAAGATCGGCAGCACGGTTTCCGGCAGGATCACCACGGCGGGGCGGTCCGGCTCGCTCTTGGGGGGCAGCGCGGCCAGGCGCTGGACGCGTTCCTGGGTGGGCCGGAAGAGCTCGGGCTGGAACTTGTCGGACTGGGGGGTGGCCGGCTGGACCAGGCGCACCATCAGGGGCTCGCCCAGCGGGCGGGCCCATTCGACGTGGCTCCAGGCGATGCCCAGCAGCCCGGCCAGCAGGGCCAGGCCCACCACGGCGGCCGCGCTGCGGTCGTAGGCGGTGTCCTTGGCGCGCGCCATCAGCGCGGCGGCGGCGGCGGAGAACGCCGCCAGCCAGGCCAGGCCGTAGACCCCGGCGAACGGCGCCCAGGCGGCGAACATGCCTTCGGCGTGCGCGTAGCCGGCGTTCAGCCAGGTGAATCCCGTGAACAGCGTGCCGCGCAGCCATTCGGCCAGCGTCCAGGCCGAGGCCCAGGCGACGGCGTTGAGGATCTGGCGCGGGGCGCGCCGTTCGGGATGGCCGTGGCCGGCGCACAGCCAGGCGGTCAGGGCGCAGGCGCCCGCCGCGTAGGCGGCCATGGCCGCCGCGAACAGCAGCAGGGCGGCGATGGCCAGCGGCAGCGGCAGGCCGCCGAATTCGTGCATGCTGGTGGTCAGCCAGTAGACGCCGATGCCGAACTGGGCCAGCCCGAACAGCCAGCCCAGGCCCGCCGCCCGGCGCGGATCGGGCGCGCCGAAGGTCAGGGCCGCCAGGACGGCCAGCGCGGCGATCTGCGCGAAGGGCAGGCTCCAGGCGGGCAGGGGGCCGGGCGCGAAGCAGAGCGCCTGCAGGGCGCCGGCCAGCAGCGCCGCCAGGCGGCCGCGTCCCGCGCGCCGCGCGTCCGGCGCACCGGGGCGCGGCGCGGGCGCGGAATCAGGCGGCATGTTCCGGAGCGGGCGGCGGCGGGTCCTGCCGCTGGATGTGCAGCCAGCGCGCCCGCTTGCCGTCGGCGCTCACGACGGTGAAGACCAGGCCGCGGCGTTCGAGGCGCTCGCCGCGCCGCGGGATGTGGCCCAGCTCGGCGGCCAGCCAGCCGTTGAGCGTGTCGGCGTCCTCGTCGGGCAGATGGGTGCCGAAGGTCTCGTTGAAGTCCTCGATCTCGGTGCTGCCCATCGCGCGCCAGCTGTTCTCGCCGGTGCGGAAGATGGTCTTTTCGCCCTCGTCGTCGAATTCGTCCTCGATGTCGCCGACGATCTGCTCCAGCACGTCTTCCATGGTCACCAGGCCGCAGATGCCGCCGTGCTCGTCGATCACGATGGCCAGGTGATTGCGGCTCACGCGGAATTCGTGCAGCAGTTCGTTCAGGCGCTTGGATTCGGGGATGAAGACGGGCGGGCGCACCAGCGCGCGGACGTCCAGGGCGTGGTCCGCCAGGGCCAGCAGCAGGTCCTTGGCGAGCAGCACGCCGACGATGTTGTCGCGGTCGCCCTCGTAGACGGGGAAGCGCGAATGGCCGGTCTCGGTGATGGCCGGCATCAGTTCCGGCAGCGGCCGGGAGATGTCGAGCAGGTCCATGCGCGCACGCGACACCATGATGTCGGCCACGGTCTTGTCCGCGACGGCGAGGGCCCCGGAGATCATGGCGTACGATTCCCCGTCGAGGACGGAGTGGTCGTGGGCGGCTTCGAGGACGGCGCGGATGTCGTCGCGGTCCGCGGGCGGGGCGGGGCGCAGCAGGGCCTTGAAGCGGGACAGAAGGGAACGTGCCGGCCGGGGAGGTCGGGGCTCCGAGTCGGAGGCGTGTGGGTCGGGCATTGTCCTGAGGACGAGTGACGGATTCTGTAGCATAACCGATAAACGGCGGCTGCCGTTCGGCGGGCGAGGCGGGGCCGATGGCGGCCCGCTGCGGACCCGTCAGCCGGGACGGCCGATGATCCGCTCGCGCTGTCCGCTTATGCCGCCCCCTTATGTCCGTCCGCTTATGTCCGTCCGTTCATGTCGCGTAGGGATCGGGGATGTCCTGGGCGGCCAGGATGCGGGTCTCCAGCGCCTCCATGCGCTCAGCCTCGTCGGCCTCGATGTGGTCGTGGCCCAGGGCGTGCAGCACGCCGTGGGTGACCAGGTGGGCGGCGTGGTGCAGCAGGGGCTTGCCCTGTTCGGCCGCCTCGCGCTCCAGCACCGACAGGCAGAGCACGATGTCGCCGCTGATCAGCCCGGAAGGGTCGGCGCCGTACTCGAAGGTCAGGACGTTGGTGGCGGCGTCGCGGCCGCGCCAGGCGGCGTTCAGGGCGCGGCCTTCCCCGGCGTCGACGATGCGCAGGGTCAGGGCCACCGGGCTGCCGGCGCGCGGGTCGGGAGGCGCCAGGGCGGCCGCCAGCGCGCGCCCCACCCAGCGCCGCAGGCGCCAGCGCGGCAGCGCCGGGGCCGGGACCGCGTACTGGACCGACAGGGTGAAATCAGGATACATGGTCGCCCGCCCGCTCGTAGGCCTCGACGATGCGGCCCACCAGCGGGTGGCGCACCACGTCGCGGCTGGTGAAGCGCGTCTGGGCGATGCCTGGCACGTCGTCGAGCACGTCCAGGGCGTGCAGCAGGCCGCTCTGGTGGCCCTTGGGCAGGTCCACCTGGGACGGGTCGCCGTTGATGACGGCCTTGCTGCCGAAGCCGATCCGCGTGAGGAACATCTTCATCTGTTCCGGCGTGGTGTTCTGCGCCTCGTCGAGGATGATGAAGGCGTGGTTCAGGGTGCGCCCGCGCATGTAGGCCAGCGGGGCGATCTCGATGGTCTGTTTCTCGAACAGGCGCTGCGTGCGCTCGAAGCCCAGCAGGTCGTACAGCGCGTCGTAGAGCGGCCGCAGGTAGGGATCGACCTTCTGGACCAGGTCGCCGGGCAGGAAGCCCAGGCGCTCGCCGGCCTCCACGGCCGGGCGCGTCAGCACCAGCCGGGACACCGATTCGCGCTCCAGGGCGTCGATGGCGCAGGCCACGGCGAGCCAGGTCTTGCCGGTGCCGGCCGGCCCGACGCCGAAAGTGACGTCGTGCTTGAGGATGGCGTTCAGGTAGTCGCGCTGGCGCGGGGTGCGCGGCCGCAGGTCGGTCTTGCGGGTGCGCAGGCTCAGGCTGGCGTCGTCCACGGGCGGCAGTTCGGGCAGATCCGGCGCGCCGCCGGAAGCCCCGCCCGCGCGGGCGCCCAGTTCCACCAGGCCGAGCTGCAGGGTGTCCAGCGACAGCGGCCCCTGGGCGGCGCGTTCGTGGAACCAGCGCAGCGCCCGGGCGGCCGGCCGCGCCTGGACGCCCCGGACGGTGAAGCGGGTGCCGCGCCGGGCGATCTCCACGCCGTAGGCCTGGGCGATCTGGCGCAGGTTCTCGTCCAGCGGGCCGCACAGACTGGCCAGGTGGTCATTGTCGGCCTCCAGCTGGAGGGCGAGCGGGCGGGCGGCCTTCGAGGGGGCTTCCGGAGCCGTTGCGGCGGCGCGGCGGGCCGGGGTCTTAGGACCGCTTCTGGTGCTGTTTTTCGTGCTCATGCCGCTCCCTGGGCGACGTGCGCCTCGGCCGAATCCGTCGTGACGATCTCGCCGCGCAGGGTGTTGGCCAGGGCTTCGGTGATGCGCACGTCCACCATCTGGCCGATCAGGCGCGGCTGGCCGGCGAAGTTGACGATGCGGTTGTTTTCCGTGCGGCCTTTCATGTCGCGGGGATCCTTTTTCGAGGGGCCTTCGACCAGCAGGCGCTGGACGCTGCCGACCATGGCGCGGCTGATGGCGGCGGCCTGCTCGTTGATCAGGGCCTGCAGGCGGTACAGCCGGCCGAGCTTTTCGGCTTCCGGCGTGTCGTCGTGCAGGTCGGCGGCCGGGGTGCCCGGGCGGCGCGAATACACGAAGGAGAAGGACTGGTCGAAGCCCACGTGGCGCACCAGGTCCAGCGTCTTCTGGAAGTCGGCCTCGGTCTCGCCGGGGAAGCCGACGATGAAGTCCGAGGACAGCGTCATGTCGGGCCGCGCGGCGCGCAGGCGGCGGATGATGGATTTGTATTCCAGCGCCGTGTAGCCGCGCTTCATGGCGGCCAGCACCCGGTCGCTGCCGGCCTGGACCGGCAGGTGCAGGAAGGGGACGAGCTTGGGCAGCCGGCCGTGCGCCTCGATCAGCCGCGCGGTCATTTCCTTGGGGTGCGAGGTGGTGTAGCGGATGCGCTCGATGCCGGGGATGTCGTGCACGTAGTCCAGCAGCATGGCGAAGTCGGCGATCTCGCCGTGCTCGCCGGCCGGGCCCCGGTAGGCGTTGACGTTCTGGCCCAGCAGGGTGACCTCGCGCACGCCCTGGTCGGCGAGGTCGGCGATTTCCACCAGCACGTCGTCGAACGGCCGCGAGACTTCCGCCCCGCGGGTGTAGGGCACGACGCAGAAGCTGCAGTACTTGCTGCAGCCTTCCATGATGGAGACGAAGGCCGCCGGCCCGTCGACACGGGCGGGGGGCATGGCGTCGAACTTCTCGATTTCCGGGAAGGAGATGTCCACCTGGGACTGGCCGGTGGCGCGGCGCCGGTCGATGAGTTCCGGCAGGCGGTGCAGGGTCTGCGGGCCGAACACCACGTCCACGTAGGGTGCGCGGCGCACGATGGCCTCGCCTTCCTGGCTGGCCACGCAGCCGCCCACGCCGATCACCAGGTCGGGGTTCAGCCGCTTCAGGTGCTGCACGCGGCCCAGGTCGGAAAAGACCTTTTCCTGGGCCTTCTCGCGCACCGAACAGGTGTTGAAGATGATGATGTCGGCGTCGTCCGGACTCTGGGTGAGCTCCACGCCCTTGGCCGCGTGCAGCACGTCGGCCATTTTCTCGGAGTCGTATTCGTTCATCTGGCAGCCGAAGGTGCGGATGAACAGTTTCTTCACGCGGCCGGGCTCGGCGGGCTGCAGCAGGGCGGCCAGGGCTTCTTCGCCGGCGGAGTCCGCGCAGGAGGGGGCGGATGCGGCGGCGAGCGCGGCGCCGGCGCGCCGCAGGGTGGTTTCTTGCATGACGGGTGCCGTGACGGGTTTACATCCCGGGGGCGGAGTGTGGAAACCCTTGATTGTACTGTGTGAAGCCGGGATATCGGAGGCTGCCGCGTGTACAAGGGGAGCGTGATTGGATTCGGGTTCTGAATCCGCGCGCGGCGACGGGCGGTTCCGTGCCTGGTGAATCCACTGGAGCGCGTGGTGGCGGGTGGTTCCCCGACAACCGCGCGAGGCGCCGGCGGCTTCCGAAGGGAGGCCGGGGGAAGTCGGCGGGCGTGTCCGAGCCGCGCAGCGGCGAGTTCGCCCGCCGCTCGGCCGGACGAGGAAGGGCCGGGCAGTCCGACCGCAGGGAGGACCGCCGAGCAGGGCGGAGGGGAACCGCCCGTCGCCGCGCGCGGGTTTAGAAAGCGATGCTCCATGCGGCGAGCATCCCCGCTGCATCATCCCGCATGGGTCGAGAGCCCAAAAAAACAGGGCTGGCCATCCGAAGAGGCCGGCCCTGATCCGGATGATCCGTTCAGTCGTGGAACACGTCGTCCAATGAAGGAGCGTCCACGAAATTCAAGGACCACAGCATCAGCTGCGATTCCGTGGCGTTCTGGACGCGTTGCGTCACGTCGTCAGGGATGGGCCCGAAGCGCCGTTCGATCAGGCGCAGCAGCAGGTCGGCCTGGCCTTCCAGTTTGCCTTCCAACCTGCCTTCCTGTTTCCACTGTTGCGCCCAGACGCCGGGTTTTTCGCTGATCATCATGGCCAGTTCCTCCAGAGTATTGACGGGGGGCAGGGGTTCGTCGAGGGCGGCGTTGGATTGGGCCACCAGCAGTAGCCAGGCTGTCATGCTGCGATTCAGTTCCTGGAATTCAGGGCCCTGGGTCGCCTGAACGAGAGTGTGCACCAAAGCCCGCCATTGCTCAATCTCCCGGCTGGCGCCCAGGCGGAACATCAGGGCGGCCAGGTTCGTGTCGGGCAATCCGCCGGCTTGCAACAGGGCACGTTCTTCCACCAGCAGATAACGCATCTGCAACTGATAGGGCCGCAGATCGTTGGGCATGTCGGCGATCAGGCCAGCCATGTCCGGCGAGGCCCGCCAGGGCGTGGTGCCGCTGTACAGCACGACAGGCAGTACCGGCGGCAAGGGCAGTTCGATGTGGAGGGCCCGCAATAGGGACTGATACGACAGGCCCGTGTAGACGGCGGTACGCAGCGGCATCGTCGCATCGGATTCGCTCTGATGTTCCAGCAACAGCAGAATGCACAGATAGCCTGGTGGCGATGCGTCCCCTGGCCTGCGTCGGCGGGAAATCAGCCAGGCGATGTCGCCTGATCGTTTTTTCAATCGGTCGCTGATGTAATTGGTCGGGACGGATTGCGCGCCATTCCAGTCCAGGGCATCGAACAGCGTGGCGGAGAGTGTGCAGGCCATCAGATCGCGCACCATGGCGGGGTGCTCGAACAGGCGTCGGTAGGCGGCATCGGTCTTGCCCATGATCGGTGTCCATCGGGTTGGCGATGGAAGTCATGATGCAGGGGGGAGGGGCTGCTATGAAAGCGTATTTGGGTGATTTTGATCAGGTTTGTCACTGAGGAAAAATCCCCGATTTGCCGTTGCCTGTCGTGGTCAACCCCCAGTCAGGGTCCTGCAGAGTCTTGGACATGCCCTGACGGAGCGCGCGTCGGCGGGCGGTTCCCCGACAACCGCGCGAGGCGCCGGCAGGGCGGAGGGGAACCGCCCGCCGACGCGCGCGGGTCAAGAAAGCGATGCTCCATGCGGCGAGCATCCCCGCTGCGTCATCCCGCATGGATCGAGAACCCAAAAAAACAGGGCCGGCCATCCGAAGAGGCCGGCCCCGTGCGTGGCGCGGGAGAACGGGGGACGTTATCCGAGCTCGACTTCGGGCCCGTCCTTCTTGACCGGCTTGACCAGGTCCTCGCGCTTGATGCCCATCCACATCGCCAGGGCGGCGGCCACGAACACCGACGAATAGATGCCGAACCAGATCCCGATCGTCAGGGCGAGCGAGAAGTTGTGCAGCGTCGGCCCGCCGAAGAAGAACATCGACAGCACCATCATCTGCGTCGAGCCGTGCGTGATCACCGTCCGGGAGATGTTCTGCGTGATCGAGGCGTTGATGATCTCGCGCACCGAGGCCTTGCGCTGCTTGCGGAAGTTTTCGCGGATCCGGTCCATCACCACCACGGATTCGTTCACCGAGTAGCCCAGCACCGCCAGCACCCCGGCCAGCACCGACAGCGAGAATTCCCACTGGAAGAAGGCGAAGAAGCCCAGGATGATCACCACGTCGTGCAGGTTCGCCAGCGCGCACGAGGCCGCCAGCTTCCACTCGAAGCGCACGGCCAGGTACACCATGATGCCGACCACCACGAAGAGCAGCGCCATCAGGCCGTTGTGCAGCAGTTCCTGGCCGACCTGCGGCCCCACGAATTCCACGCGGCGCAGCTGCACGCCGGGGTTCTGCGCCTGCAGGGCCGACAGCACGGTGCGGCTCTGGGCGGCGGTGTCCTCGTCGGGGCGCACCGGCAGGCGGATCATCACGTCCTGCGAGGTGCCGAAGTTCTGCACCTGGAAGTCGGTGTAGCCCAGCGCGTCGATGGCCGTGCGGATCTCGGCCACCGGCGCGGACTGCTCGTAGTGGACCTCCATCACCGTGCCGCCGGTGAACTCGATCGACAGGTGGAATCCCCGGGTGGCGATGAAGAAGACGGCGGCCAGAAAGGTCAGCAGGCTGATGATGTTCAGGATCAGCGCATGCCGCATGAACGGGATGGTGCGATGGATGCGGAAGAATTCCATGATGTGTCCTGGGTGCGGGGTGGACGGGCTCGGGGCGCGGGCCCGTCAGTCCTGCTTGGGTTTCCAGATCTGGCCGATGGAGATCGACTTCAGCTTGCGCTGGCGGCCATACCACAGGTTGGCCAGGGCGCGCACGCCGACCACCGACGAGAACATCGAGGTCAGGATGCCGATGCAGTGCACCACGGCGAAGCCGCGCACCGGGCCGGTGCCGAAGGCCAGCAGGGCGACGCCCACGATCAGGCTGGTGAGGTTGGAGTCGAAGATCGTCGCCCAGGCGCGGTCGAAGCCCAGGTGGATGGCCTGCTGGGGCGGCAGCCCGGCGCGCAGTTCCTCGCGGATGCGCTCGTTGATCAGCACGTTGGCGTCGATCGCCATCCCCAGCGTCAGGGCGATGGCGGCGATGCCGGGCAGGGTCAGCGTGGCCTGCAGCATGGACAGCACCGCCAGCAGCAGCAGCACGTTGAAGCTCAGGCCCAGGGTGGAGAACAGACCGAACAGGTGGTAGTACAGGATGATGAAGATCGCGATGGCGGTGAAGCCGTACAGCGTCGAGTCGAAGCCCTGCTTGATGTTGGCGGCGCCCAGGCTCGGGCCGATGGTGCGTTCCTCGATGATGTGCATCGGCGCCGCCAGCGAGCCGGCGCGCAGCAGCAGGGCCACGTCGGCGGCTTCCTGCGCGGTCATGCTGCCGGAGATCTGCACCTGGCCGCCGGGGATCTCGGAGCGGATCACCGGGGCGGTGACGACTTCGCCCTTGCCGTTCTCGAACAGCACGATGGCCATGCGCTTGCCGATGTTGTCGCGCGTCACGTCGCGGAAGATGCGCGCGCCCTTGGAGTCCAGCGTCAGGTTGACGGTGGGCTGCTGGGTCTGATGGTCGCGGCCGGGCTGGGCGTCCTGCAGGTTCTCGCCCGTCAGGATCACCTGGCGGCGCAGCAGCAGGGGGCGGCCGTCGCGGTCGGTGTAGCGCACCAGGCCGAAGGGCACGCGGCCCGAGGCCAGCGCGGCCGTGGCGGTGGGCGAGTCGTCCACCATGTGGATTTCCAGGGTGGCGGTGCGGCCCAGGATGTCCTTGGCCTTGGCCACGTCCTGCACGCCGGGCAGCTGGACCACGATGCGGTCGCCGCCCTGCTGCTGGATCACGGGCTCGGCCACGCCGAGTTCGTTGATCCGGTTGTGCAGCGTCTGGATGTTCTGCTTCAGGGCGTTGTCCTGGACCTGGGTGATGGCGGCCGGGCTGAGCGTGCCGTCCACCAGCCACTGCTCGCCGGACTGCCCGGTCGTGAAGACCATTTCGGGCATCGCGCGGCGCAGCGCGTCGACGGCGGCGTCGCGGTCGGCCTCGGTGGCGAAGGTGGCACGCACCGACTGCTGGTTGCGCTCGACGTCCTCGACCTTGAGCTTGGCGTCGCGCAGCGTGGTGCGCGCCTCGCCCGCCATGGAATCGTAGCGGCTGGTCAGGGCGCCCTGCATGTCCACCTGGAGCAGGAAGTGCACGCCGCCGCGCAGGTCCAGGCCCAGGTACATCGGGTGCGCGCCCAGGGATGAGAGCCAGTTCGGCGAGGCCGACATCAGGTTCAGGGCGATGGTGTAGTCGGGGTTCTGCGGGTCCGGGTTCAGGGCCTTTTCGAGCTGGTCCTTGGCCTTGAGCTGGGTGTCGGTGGAGTCGAAGCGCAGCCGCACCGTGCCGACCGGGCCGTTCATCTCGAAGGAGCCGGCGGTCGGCTGCAGGCCGGCCTGGTCCAGGACCTGCTCGGCCCGCGACAGGGTGTTCTGATCGACCTTGACGGCCGTCTTGGCTCCCGCGATCTGGACCGCCGGCGATTCACCGT
Organism: Castellaniella defragrans 65Phen; assembly: GCF_000612685.1. Taxonomy (NCBI): domain Bacteria; kingdom Pseudomonadati; phylum Pseudomonadota; class Betaproteobacteria; order Burkholderiales; family Alcaligenaceae; genus Castellaniella; species Castellaniella defragrans. The sequence goes on along the minus strand of NZ_HG916765.1, from coordinate 3,374,022 downwards.
AGAGGTTGGGCAGCGTGTAGAGCACGCCGATCAGGACGGCGGCCAGAACGATGAGGTATTTCCAGAGAGGGTAGCGGTTCATGGTCGATCGGGTGGGGCGGGTCTGGAGAGACGAGGCGCCGCGGGGGCGGCGCCCGCCGGGCGAACAGGTCCTAGAGCGACTTGATCGTGCCCTTGGGCAGCACGGCCGTGACGGCGCTGCGCTGCACGATGGTTTCCACGGCCTTGTCGCCCGACTGCGCGATTTCGACGGTCAGGTAGTTGTCGCTGACCTTGCTGATCTTGCCCAGCATGCCGCCCGTCATGATGATTTCATCCCCCTTGGCCAGGGCTTCGACCATCTTCTTGTGGTCCTTCTGGCGCTTCATCTGCGGACGGATCATCAGGAAATACAGGATGACGAACATCAGGATGATGGGCAGCATGCTCATCAGCGGGTTCGCTTCGCCGGCGGCTTGGGCCGGGATCAGGGACAGGGTGTCGACGAGGGACATGGAGGCTCCTGCGGGTCGGTGGGGTTCGATGGACGGACACGAGCCGCAGGGCATCGGGCTCATGAAGCATGAGGCCCGTGCACGAAGCTCGTGTATGAAATTAACTCTTGATTGTAGCGGGATATCCGCCGGGCCGCGTCCGGGTGCCCGTGCGCCGGGCGCCCGCACGGCAGCCGAGGCTCATTCGATGCCGCGCGCCCGGTCGCGGTGGAAGGCCGCGCGCCAGGACTCGAAGCGGTCCTCCTCGATGGCCGTGCGCATCTCCGCCATCAGGCGCAGGTAGAAATGCAGGTTGTGCAGGGTGTTCAGGCGGGCGCCGGTGATTTCCCCGGCGCGCTGCAGGTGGTGCAGGTAGGCGCGCGAGAAATGCCGGCAGGTGTGGCAGCCGCAGGCGGGGTCCAGCGGGCGGGTGTCGTCGCGGTAGCGGGCGTTGCGGATCTTCAGGTCGCCGTGGCGGGTGAACAGCCAGCCGTTGCGCGCGTTGCGGGTGGGCATGACGCAGTCGAACATGTCCACGCCCCGGCTCACGCCCTCGACCAGGTCCTCGGGCGTGCCCACGCCCATCAGGTAGCGCGGCGCCTGGGCGGGCATGCGCGGGGTCACGTGGGCCAGCACGCGCATCATGTCCTCCTTGGGCTCGCCCACCGACAGGCCGCCGATGGCGTAGCCCTCGAAGCCGATCTCCGTCAGCCCAGCCAGGGACTCGTCGCGCAGGTCCTCGTACATGCCGCCCTGGATGATGCCGAACAGGGCGTTGGGGTTGCCCAGCTCCAGGAAGGCCTGGCGCGAGCGGCGCGCCCAGCGCAGCGACATGCGCATCGAAGCGGCGGCCTCTTCGTGGGTGGCGGGGCGCTCGCCGATGCGGTAGGGCGTGCATTCGTCCAGCACCATGGCGATGTCGGAATTCAGGCTGCGCTGGATGCGCATCGATTCCTCGGGCGTGAGGAACAGGCGCGCGCCGTCGATGGGCGAGGCGAAGCGCACGCCTTCCTCGGTGATCTTGCGCATGCCGTCCAGGCTGAAGACCTGGAAGCCGCCCGAATCGGTCAGGATCGGCCGGTCCCACTGCATGAAGCCGTGCAGGCCGCCGTGGCGGTCCAGGATGTCGGTGCCGGGGCGCAGCCACAGGTGGAAGGTGTTGCCCAGCACGATCTGGGCGCCGATCTCCTCCAGCTCGTGCGGCAGCATGGCCTTGACGCTGCCGTAGGTGCCCACGGGCATGAAGATCGGCGTCTGGACGACGCCGTGGTTCAGCGTCAGGCGGCCGCGGCGGGCGGCGCCGTCGGTGTGCAGCAGGTCGAATCGGAGTCCGGTCATGGGGTCGGGGCCTGGGGCTGGTCTGCGGGGGCGAGGTCCTGGGCGGCCTCGATGAACATGGCGTCGCCGTAGCTGAAGAAGCGGTAGCGCGACCGCACGGCGTGGGCGTAGGCGCGGCGGATGGGCTCCAGGCCCGCCAGGGCGGACACCAGCATCAGCAGCGTCGATTGCGGCAGGTGGAAATTGGTGATCAGGGCATCGACGTGGGCGAAGCGGTAGCCGGGCGTGATGAACAGCCGGGTGTCGCCTTCGCAGGCGTGCTCGCCGTCGCCGTCGTGCGCGGCGGCTTCCAGGGAGCGCACGCTGGTGGTGCCCACGGCGATCACGCGGCCGCCGCGCGCGCGGGTCTCGCGGATGCGGCGCAGGGTGTCGGCCGGCACGACGTAGCGTTCGGCGTGCATGACGTGCTCGCTGATGCGCGCGACGCGCACCGGCTGGAAGGTGCCGGCGCCCACGTGCAGGGTGACGAAGGCGCGCTCCACCCCCATGGCGTCCAGGCGGTCGAGCATGGCCTGGTCGAAGTGCAGGCCGGCGGTCGGCGCGGCCACGGCGCCCGGCTTGGCGGCGTAGACGGTCTGGTAGCGCGCCTCGTCCTCGCTGCCGGCGCCGTGCGTGATGTAGGGCGGCAGCGGCACGCTGCCGTGGCGCTCCAGCAGTTCCAGCACGGGGGCGGGGAAGGCCAGCTCGAACAGTTCGTCCCGGCGCCCCAGGACCTCGGCCTCGAAGGCGCCGTCGGCCAGCGCCAGCCGCGTGCCGGGGCGGGGCGACTTGCTGGCGCGCACGTGGGCCAGCGCGCGCCGGGGCTCGGTGATGCGCTCGATCAGGACCTCGACCTGGCCGCCGCTGTCCTTGCGGCCGCGCAGCCGGGCCTTGATGACGCGGGTGTCGTTGAAGACCAGCAGGTCGCCGGCGCGCAGCAGGCCGGGCAGATCGGTGAATTGCAGGTCGTGCAGGCCGCCGGCGCCGTCCAGGCGCAGCAGCCGGCTGGCGTCGCGCCGCGCGGCGGGGTGCTGGGCGATGAGTTCGGGGGGAAGTTCGTAGTCGAACTGGGCAATGTCGAGGGAATCGGTCACGGGCAGGCCGGGCGCGGGCGAGGGCGTCCGGGGAAGGAAACGGTCGGGGGAATGGAAACGGGAGGTATTTTAGTCCGATGCGTCCGCGCGATGCGCCGCCGGTCCCGCGCCTCGGCGCGCCGGCGTCCCGTCCGGCCGGATGGCGCGCCCCGCGGGCCCTTGCCTGCGCCCGCCCGCTTTGGATTATGCTGGCGTTTTTTGGCGCCGGGCCGCCCCGAGGCAAAATGCGCGCCCTTTCCGGGGCGGCGAGCCGAGGGCGCGGCGCGGGGCGTTTCACAGCGGGTGGCGGCATGCGGTTGGCGGGACGGATGATGCGGGGATCGGGGCACTCACGGTGGCTGCGGCGCCTGGGCGCGGGGCTGGCGGCATGCCTGCTGGCGGGCGCGTCGCTGCGCGCCGGCGCGCAGGCCCTGCCGCCCGAGCTGCAGAAGGCCTGGAAGGCCACGAAACTGCCGCTGTCGGCCCTGTCGCTGGAGATCCGCGAGGCCGGCGGGCCGGTCATCGCCCGCATCCAGGCCGACGAGCCGCGCAACCCGGCCTCGGTGATGAAGACCGTGACCACCTGGACCGCGCTGTCGGCGCTGGGGCCGGACTACGTCTGGCGCACCCGCTTCCTGTCCGACCCGGGCGCCGACATCGACGACCAGGGCACCCTGTCGGGGCCGCTCTACGTCCAGGCCGCCGGCGATCCCTGGTTCCGCCAGGAAGACCTCTGGAACATGCTGCGCGAACTGCGCCTGCGGGGGGTGAAGAACCTGTCCGAGGTCGTGGTGGACCGCGGGCGCTTCGGCAACGTAGCCATCGACCCGGGCGACTTCGACGACGCCCCGGACCGCCCCTACAATGCCAGCCCCGACGCGATGATGGTCAACTTCGGCGCGACCCGGGTGGTGTTCCTGCCCGATGCCCATGCGCGCCAGTGGGTTCCCTTGCTCGATCCGCCCACGCGCGACGTGCGCGTCGAGGGCCGGCTCGAATGGCTGGACGGCGCCTGCAAGGGCTCGCCCGTGGTGGCGGCCGACGTGCGTCCCGAGGGGCCCGGTTCCGTGATCCACGTCGCCGGCAAGGCCGTCGGCGCCTGCGGCGAGTTCAGCGTGTACCGCCTGGCCGGCGATCAGGACGACCATTTCGAGGCCCTGTTCCGCCTGCTCTGGCGCGAGCTGGGCGGCACGCTGTCGCGCGGCTTCCGCGAAGGCGCCGTGCCCGCGCGCGCCAAGCCGCTGGCCTGGCACGATTCTCCCACGCTGGCCGAGGTGATCCGCCAGATCAACAAGTTCAGCAACAACGTCATGGCCCGCATGACCCTGCTGACCCTGGGCGCGGAGCTGAACGGCCCGGGCGCCACGCCCGACAGCGGCGGCCGCGCGGTCCGGCAGATCCTGAAGAACCAGGGCGTGGACACCACCGGCTGGGTGCTGGACAACGGCTCGGGCCTGTCGCGCCAGGGCCGCATCACGGCGCGCGGCCTGGCGCAGATGCTGGACGTGGCCTGGCGCTCGCCGATGATGCCCGAGTTCATCTCCTCGTTGGCGATCTCGGGGGTGGACGGCACGGTGCGCCGCCGCCTGCGCTCCGAGGACACGCGCGGCCAGGCCCACCTGAAGACCGGCACCCTGCGCGACTCGCGCGCGCTGGCCGGCTACGTGCGCGGGGACAGCGGCAAGCGCTACATCCTGGTCAGCCTGGTCAACGATCCGGGCGCGGCCGCCGTGCGGCCCTTCGATGATGCCCTCGTCGAGTGGCTGGCGGACCGCTGAGCCGCGCGCGGCTCGACACGCCCTTCGCGGCGGGGCGGGGCTCCGGCGTTGCCGGCATGCCCGCCGCGCCCGCATGCCCGCCGCACCCGCATGCCCACTGTTGACAATCTATTAGTTTATTTCTAAATTAATATGAACTAAATTAAAGAGCGCGTGAGGCGGAGCCGTGCCGGTCGAGCCCGGGACGATTCGTCTTGACCGAGGAGACAATATGACCACCGCGCATGTGGACACCTTCGCCCGCGACCATCTGCCGCCGCCCGGGCAGCAGCCCGAATTCCTGTTCGAGCTGCCCGAACTCCGGTTTCCCGAGCGCCTGAACTGCGCCACCGAGCTGCTCGACCGCCACGTCGCCGAAGGGCGCGGCGGCCGCGTCTGCATCCGCGCGCCGGGCGTGACCTGGACCTATGCGGACCTGCAGGAGCGCGCCAACCGCATCGCCCACGTGCTGGTCCGGGAGATGGGCCTGGTGCCGGGCAACCGCGTGCTGCTGCGCGCGCCCAACAATCCCATGCTGGCGGCCTGCTGGTTCGCCGTCATGAAGGCGGGCGGCATCGCGGTGGCGACGATGCCGCTGCTGCGGGCCAAGGAGCTGAAGGCCGTCCTGGAGATCGGCCAGGTCACGCACGCCCTGTGCGACGCCACCCTGGCCGAGGAAATGGATCTGGCGGCCCGGGCGTGTCCCGTGCTGCGGCAGCTGCGGTATTTCAAGCAGGACGGCCCGGACGGCCTGGAGGCCGCCATGGCGCGGATGCCGGGCGAGTTCCGCAACGTCGAGACGGCCGCCGACGACACCTGCATCCTGGGCTTCACGTCCGGGACCACGGGCGTGCCCAAGGCCACCATGCATTTCCACCGCGACGTGATGGCGATCTGCGACTGCTGGCCCAAGTACGTGCTGCGGCCCGTGGCCGACGACGTGTTCATCGGCAGCCCGCCGCTGGCCTTCACCTTCGGCCTGGGCGGCCTGCTGCTGTTTCCCCTGCGCGTGGGCGCTTCCGTGGCGCTGCTGGAAAAGGCCGGCCCGCCGCTGCTGCTCGAAGGCATCCGCGAGTTCGGCGCCACCGTGCTGTTCACCGCGCCCACCTCGTACCGGGCGCTGGCGGCCCATGGCGCCGAACTGCGGCGCACGCCGCTGCGCAAGTGCGTGTCGGCGGGCGAGGCGCTGCCGGCGGCCACGCGCGCCCTGTGGAAGGAAGCCACCGGCATCGAGCTGATCGACGGCATCGGCGCCACCGAAATGCTGCACATCTTCATCTCGCACGACGAAAGCAACGCCCGGCCCGGCGCCACCGGCAAGCCGGTGCCCGGCTACCGTGCCAGGGTGGTGGACGACGCCGGCCGGGAGGTGCCCCCCGGCACCATCGGCAAGCTCGCCGTGCAGGGCCCCACGGGCTGCCGCTACCTGGCCGATCCGCGCCAGAAGACCTACGTGCGCGACGGCTGGAACCTGACCGGCGACGCCTACCTGATGGACGCCGACGGCTACTTCTTCTACCAGGCGCGCACGGACGACATGATCGTCTCGTCGGGCTACAACATCGCCGCGCCCGAGGTCGAGGAGGCCCTGATGCAGCATCCCGCCGTGGCGGAGTGCGCCGTGATCGGCGTGCCCGACGCGGACCGCGGCCAGATCGTCAAGGCCTTCGTGGTCCTGCGGTCCGGCCAGGCGCGGGACGAGGCGATGGCCAGGGCGCTGCAGGATTTCGTGAAGGCGACGATCGCGCCCTACAAGTATCCGCGCGCCGTGCAGTTCCTGGATGCGCTGCCCCGCACCCAGACCGGCAAGCTGCAGCGTTTCCGGCTGCACGAGCAGGAGTGAGCCCCTGCGCGCTTCGAGCGGCTGCCTGGGCCGCCCGGCTTGACGTATGATGCGCCAGGAGCGCGCCGCCCCGGCCGGGGGCGGGCCTCCGTGTGCAATCAGGCGGAAACCCAGGCGGAAAATCAGGCGGACATCATGGCTGACATCGACCCGCGGCGCTTCATCCCGGAAGGCAAGGACTTCCATTACGACGAGTTCCCGTTCTACTGGCTGGTCCGCCTCCACGCCCTCTACACGCTCGAACTCGAACGGGTCCTCAAGCGCCTGAAGACCGGCATTCCCCAGCGGCGGGTCCTGATCGTCCTGCGGCAGCACGGCGTCGTCAGCATCTCCACGCTGGCCATGCACGTGGTCATCAAGCCGTCCACGCTGACGCGCATCCTGCAGCGGATGCGCGAGGCGGGGCTGATCGAGATGCGCACCAACGCCGAGGACGCGCGCGTGACCGACGTCCTGATCACCGCCGAGGGCGAGGCGCTGGCCGTCCGGATCGAGGAGGCGACCCACCGGATCTTCGTGCGCGGCTACCGCGGCCTGGATGCCGGCGAGCTGGAGCACCTGATGAAGACGCTCAGGCACATGTTCGAGAACCTATCCGAGCACTGACCCGGCGTCGGCGGCATCGGTGCCGGTGCCGGCTTCAGCATCGGCGGAGGCATCGGCGGCGGCGCCCGGGCCCGGTCGCCCCGTGTGCAGATCGATGATCTGGCGCAGCGTCTTTTTCAGCTCCTCGGCGCGGGCGAGCCCGAAGGGCGCGAGCACGCGGCTTTCGTGCTCGCGCGCCAGGCCGATCAGGCGCTCGATCGTGCGCGACCCCTGGGGCGTGATGCGCACCAGGGTGATGCGCCGGTCGCTCGGGTGGGGCAGCCGTTCGACCTGGCCCTTCGACTCCATGCGGTCCAGCAGGCGGGTGACGGTGGGCTGCTTGGTGACGGTGACCTGGGCCAGCTCGCCGATGCTGATGGGATCGCCGTCGGCCAGGGAGGCCATCACGCGCCACTCGGACACCGAAAAGCCGTGCTGGCGGACCACCTCGTGGAATTCCCCCGAAATGAGCCGGCTCGCCAGCGCCAGCAGGGCGGGCAGGTAGCCGTCGACGAAGCGGGCGGGGGCGGGCGGGCTGGATTCCATGGCGTGCGGCATCTGATTCCTGAGGAGGGGACGACGGCCTCAATTCTATGCCCGTCCGGTGGCCGGAGCGCATGGGCTTAGGGTAAATCATGATAATGAATATGTTCACTCATAAACTATAATCCGACCAGAAGCCGTCCCCCGAGAGACGGCGTATCCACGATTCTGGAGCGAGACCATGGCCGAGCGATCATTCGTCGCCGAAGTCGAGAAGCTGCGATTGCCGGCGGGAGAAGTCTTCCGCGGCGAGGGCATCCTCGCCATCACCAAGGCGCTGCTGGAGTCCGGGGTGGCCTACATCGCGGGCTACCAGGGCGCGCCCATTTCGCACCTGATGGACGTCCTCGCGGATGCGCAGGACATCCTCGCCGAATACGGCATCCGCTTCGAGAACAGCGCCAGCGAGGCCACCGCCGCCGCGACGCTGTCGGCCTCGGTGAACTATCCCCTGCGCGGCGCGGTCACGTTCAAGGCCACCGTCGGCACCAACGTGGCCTCCGACGCGCTGGCGAACCTGTCCTCGGGCGGGGTCACGGGCGGCGCGCTCGTGATCGTGGGCGAGGACTATGGCGAGGGTTCCTCGATCATGCAGGAGCGCAGCCACGCCTTCGCCATGAAGTCCCAGATCTGGCTGCTGGATCCGCGCCCCAATCTGCCCTGCATCGTGCAGGCCGTCAAGGACGGCTTCGAGCTGTCCGAGGCCAGCCATACGCCGGTGATGCTGCAGGTGCGCATCCGCTCCTGCCACCTGCACGGCCAGTTCGTCGCGTCGGACAACCGGGCGCCGGCGTTCTCCGTGCGCGACGCGCTGGAAAACCCCGTGCGCGACGTCGGCCGCATCGTGCTGCCGCCGGCCAGCTTCGTCCACGAAAAAGAAAAGATCGAGGAACGCTGGCCCGCGGCCGTGCGCTTCGTCCAGGAGCGCGGGCTCAACGAGTTCTTCTCCGAGAAGGCCGCGGACGTGGGCATCGCCCTGCAGGGCGGGCTCTACAACACCGTGATCCGCGCGCTGCAGCGCCTGGGGCTGGCGGACGTGTATGGCGAGTCGCAGATCCCGCTGTACGTGATGAACGTCACCTACCCCCTGGTGGACGACGAGTTCGAGCGCTTCTGCCAGGACAAGAAGGCCCTGCTGGTGCTGGAAGAGGGGCAGCCGAACTTCATCGAGCAGAACGTCGCCTCCATCGTGCTGCAGCGGCGCCTGGACGTGCGCCTGCATGGCAAGGACGTGCTGCCGATGGCGGGCGAATACACGGCCGCCACGGTGCGCACCGGCCTGCGGGCCTTCCTGGAGCAGTACGGCTGGACCCTGCCGGGCGTGGCCGCCGAGGCCGCGCCGCCGCGGACGGCACAGGCCGCGCCCGCCGAAACCCCGGCCCTGGCCGCTGCGGCCGAAGCCGCCGGATCGGCCGTGGCCGAGGCCGTGATCCCGGCCGCCGTCCCGGCCGGGGCCGCCGGGGCGCGGGACGAGGACATCCTGCCGCCCTTGAGCGAGACCGTGTATCCGCGCCCCCCCGGGTTGTGCACCGGCTGTCCCGAGCGGCCTATTTTTTCCGCCATCCGGCTGGTCGAGCGCGAACTGGGGACGCACCACATCAGCGCCGACATCGGCTGCCAGCTGTTCTCCATCCTGCCGCCCTTCGACCTGGGCAACACCACCATGGGCTACGGCCTGGGCGGGGCGAGCGCCGCCGCCCTGAACGTCGCCCCCGGCAGTGCGCCCGCCAGCCGCCGCGCCATCTCCGTCATGGGGGATGGCGGGTTCTGGCACAACGGCCTGACCAGCGGCGTGGCCAACGCGGTGTTCAATCAGAGCGACAACCTGACCATCATCGTGGACAACAACTACACCGCCGCCACCGGCGGGCAGGACATCCTGTCCACGCACAACACCGTCAATCCCACCCGCAGCACCGGCCACGAGATCGAGGACGCCGTGCGCGGGGTGGGGGTGAAGTGGGTGCGCACGATCCGGCGCACCTACGACACCAAGGCCATGACGGCCGCCCTGCGCGAGGCGCTCACCACCCTCTCGGCCGGCCCCAAGGTGCTGATCGCCCAGAGCGAATGCATGCTCAACCGCCAGCGGCGCGAAAAGCCGCTGCGGCGCAAGGCCATCGCCGAGGGCAGGCGCGTCGTGCGCGAGCGCTTCGGCGTCGATCCCGACACCTGCACCGGCGACCATTCCTGCATCCGCCTGTCGGGCTGCCCCTCGCTCACCATCCGGGACAATCCCGACCCGCTGCGCCAGGAGCCCATCACCGCCGTGGAGGACACCTGCGTGGGATGCGGCCACTGCGGCGAGGTTGCGCACGCCGCGGTGCTGTGCCCCTCGTTCTACAAGGCCAGCATCATCGACAACCCCTCCGGCTGGGACAAATGGAAGCACCGCACGCGCGGGGCGATCATCGCCTGGTTCCAGCGCGGCCTGGCCCGCCGGCGCGACCGGCATGCCTTCTAGCGGCGGGGGACGATCCGACATGTATTCCGAACCGATCAAGATCGCGGTACTGGCCATGGGCGGCGAGGGCGGCGGCGTGCTGGCCGACTGGATCGTCGATCTGGGCGAGGAGAACGGCTGGTTCGCCCAGACCACCTCCGTGCCCGGCGTGGCGCAGCGCACCGGCGCCACCATCTATTACGTCGAGCTGTTCCCGGGCGCGGACCAGCCCGATGCCCGCGTGCCGGTGCTGGCCCAGTCGCCCATGCCGGGCGACGTGGACATCGTCCTGGCCTCCGAGCTGATGGAGGCGGGGCGGGCCGTGCAGCGCGGCTTCGTCACGCCGGACCGCACCACCCTGATCGGCTCCACGCACCGCGTCTATGCGATCGCCGAGAAATCCCACCTGGGAGACGGCCGGGTCGACAGCGACGCGCTCCAGCGGCAGATCCGCCGCGCGGCCCGGCGGCTGATCACCTTCGACATGGCCCGGACGGCCGAGCGCAACGGCAGCGTGGTCAGCGCCGTGCTGTTCGGCGCGCTCAGCGGCGCCGGAGTGCTGCCCTTCAACCGCGCCCAGTTCGAGGCCACCATCGAGCGCGGCGGCGTGGGCGTCAAGGCCAGCCTGGCGGCCTTCGCCGACGCTTTCGAGCAGGCCCGGCTGACGCAGAGCGAATCCTCGCGCCCCACTGTGCGCGCCCGGGAGGGCGGCCGGCCGGCCGCCGATGCCAAGCCCGCCCTGCCGGACCCGGCCGCGGTGGCGCCGCGCCATCCGGAGGTGGCGCGGCTGGTCGAGCATGCCCGCGGCTATCCGGCGGAGATCCAGCCCATCGTGATCGAGGGCATCCGCCGCTGCGTGGACTACCAGGACCCGGCCTACGGGCGCCTGTACCTCGACCGCCTGGATGCGCAGCGGGCGGCGCCCGGCGGCCAGGATGCCGAGATGATGCGCGAGGTGGCGCGCCACCTCGCCCTGTGGATGACCTACGAGGACACCATCCGGGTGGCCGACCTCAAGATCCGCGGCAGCCGCTTCGAGCGCGTGCGCGGCGAGGTGCGCTCCACCGACGGGCAGGTGCTGTCGATCTCCGAATACATGCACCCGCGCATCGAGGAAATCTGCGAGACCCTGCCCGCCGGCCTGGGACGCTGGCTGTCCAGGCCGCATGCCGTGCATCGCCTCGTGGCCCGCCTCACCCGCGATGGCCGCGTGGTCACCACCAGCTCGCTGGGCGGGTTCTTCCTGCTGTATGCGCTGGCGTGGTGGGGGCGCTGGCGGCGCGTCACCCTGCGCTACGCCGTCGAGACCGCGCGCATCGAGGCCTGGCTGGGGCGCCTGCGCGCGGCGGCCGCCATCGATCCCCGCCTGGCGCTGGAGGCGGCCAAATGCCAGACGCTGGTGCGCGGCTACAGCGACACGCACGAGCGCGGCCTGCGCAATTACGAGATCATCATGACGGTGCTGGACCGCCATGCGAAGGCCCTGGCGCCCGCCATCCTGCGCGAACTGCGCAACGCGGCGCTGGCCGACGAGCATGGGCGCGTCCTGCGCGACGCCCTGGCGCGCCGCGGCTTCCCGCTCGACGGGCTGTTCGCCGGGGCCGAAAGGAGCTGTCCATGATCAAGACCCTCACCGGAGGAACCTCCTGATGGCGCGCCTGGGGTATGACGACGTCGCCGTGGCCGTGCCGGTCACCGTGCCTTATCAGCGGTTCTCGAACGAAGGCGCGCACTGGTTCATCGGCCAGGCCGTGCGCGGCCTGGTCGAGCGCAGCGGCGTGGCCAAGGAACACATCGACGGCCTGTGCCTGTCCAGCTTCTCGCTGGTGCCCGATACGGCCGTGGGCGTCACCCAGCACCTGGGCCTGTCGCCGCGCTGGCTCGACCACGTGCCCACCGGCGGGGCCTCGGGCGTCATGTGCCTGCGGCGCGCCGCCCGGGCGGTCCAGGTGGGCGACGCCGACATCGTGGCCTGCGTGGCGGCCGACACCAATCACGTGGATTCGTTTCGCCAGACGCTCGGGGCGTTCAGCGATTTCTCCCGGGACGCCACCTATCCGTACGGCTCGGGCGGGCCCAACTCGGTCTTCGCCATGATCACGGCGCACTACATGCGCACGTTCGGCGCCCGGCGCGAGGACTTCGGCCGCATCGCCGTGGCGCAGCGCGAGAACGCGCTGCGCAACCCCAACGCCCTGTTCAAGAAGCCGCTGACGCTGGACCAGTACATGGCGGCGCGGCCGATCGCCGATCCCCTGCATCTGTTCGATTGCGTCATGCCCTGCGCCGGCGCCGAGGCCTTCCTGGTGATGAAGCAGCAGCGCGCCCGCGACCTGGGGCTCGACCACGTCCTGGTGCGGGCCGCCATCGAGCGCCACAACGCGTTTTCCGACGACCCGGTGATGGTGCGCGGCGGCTGGCGCCAGGACCGCGACGAGCTCTATGCGCAGGCGGGCGTCGGGCCGGACGACATCGACCTGCTGCAATCCTACGACGACTATCCCGTCATCGTGATGATGCAGTTCGAGGACCTGGGATTCTGCGAAAAGGGCGAAGGCCCGGAGTTCGTGCGGTCCCACACCCTGACGGTGGACGGCAGCTTTCCCAACAACACCGGCGGCGGCCAGCTGTCGGCCGGCCAGCCGGGCGCGGCGGGGGGATTCATGGGACTCACGGAGACGATCCGCCAGCTGACGGGCCAGGCCGGCGACCGCGCCGTCCCGGGCGCGCGGCTGGGCCTGGTGGCGGGATTCGGCATGGTGACCTACGACCGCTGCCTGTGCACCGGCGCGGTGATTCTCGGGAGCAGCCAATGACCATGCCCCTGATGCGGCCTCCGCGCAAGAACCCGGTGCTGCGCACCCGGCAGATGAACCTGCCTCCCTGGGCGCGCGGCCGCGTGGCCCTGGGCATGACGGCGGCCGCCGCCGAGGGCCGCTTCGAGCTGCAGGCCTGCGATGCCTGCGGGGCGCTGCAGTATCCGCCGCGCTCGGCCTGCCACCGGTGCCTCTCCAGCCAGCTCGTCTGGCGCGAGCAGGGCGGCGCGGGCGAGCTGCTCACGGAGACGACGCTGCATCACAGCAACGACCTGTTCTTCCGCGAGCGCCTGCCCTGGCGCCTGGGGTTCGTGCGCCTGGATGCCGGTCCCACCCTCATGGTGCACGTGCACGGCGACGTCGGCCCCGCGCCGCAGCGGGTGCGCGTGGGCGCCCGGCTCGATCGCGCCGGGCAGGCCGTCTTGATTGGATTCCCGATGGAAGGAAGTGCGAACATGGCAGACGATCCGATGCTGCGCGAAATGGGCTGCGACCCCAAGTTCCGCAAGGTGCTGGTCACCGACGGCAAGACCCCGGTGGGGCAGGCCCTCGTGCGGGCGCTGGTGGCGGCCGGGGCCGACCTGGTCTGGGTGGGCCATGCCGAGCCCTGGAAGCGGCTGGGCGGGCTGGAGGACATCGCGGCCCTGCCGCAGGTGTCGCTGGTGCCGCTGGACCTCAGCGACAACCGCAGCGTCGTCGAGCAGGCGGGCTCCATCGGCGGCAAGGTGGACATCGTGGTCAACAACGCCGAGGTGCACCGCACGCATGGCATCGCCTCGCGGCGCGGCACCGACGTCGCGCGGGCCGAGATGGACATCAATTATTTCGGCCTGCTGCGGCTCGCCCAGGCGTTCGGCCCCGCGCTCAAGGGGCGCTCGGCCGACGGCACGGCCAGCGCCACGGCATGGGTCAACCTCCTGTCGATCTACGCCCTGTCGAATTTCCCGCCGCAGGGCACCTACAGCGCCAGCAAGGCGGCGGCGCACTCGCTGGCGCAGTGCCTGCGGGCGGAGATGGCGCCGGCCGGCATCCGCGTCATGAACGTCTATCCGGGGCCGGTGGACGACGAATGGAACCAGAACGTGCCGCCCCCCAAGCTGAGCCCCGAGGCCCTGGCCGCCGCGGTCGTCAAGGCCCTGAAGGAAGGGGTCGAGGACGTGTATCCCGGCGACGTGGCGCAGGAATGGCTGCAGCGCTGGCGCGACAATCCCAAGGTCCTGGAACGTGAACTCTCGATGAACCGTGGCGCCTGACGGCCTGGAGAAGCAAAGCATGACATCCCACACCGATCCGACGACGGGCGCCGAGGCCCTGCTGGGGTTCGCCCGGGCGCTGCTGGGCGGCGGCATCCGCGTCGTCGACCTCACCCAGACCCTGACGCCCGAATTCCCGCAGATCGCGCTGCCGCCCGAATTCGGCCAGTGCTGGCCTTTCCGCATCGAGGAAGTCTCGAAATACGACGAGCGCGGGCCGGGCTGGTACTGGAACAACTTTTCCTGCGGCGAGCATACCGGCACGCACTTCGACGCCCCCATCCACTGGATCTCCGGCCGCGACCTGCCCAACAACTCGGTGGACACCATCCCGGTGCGCCATTTCGTGGCGCCCGCCTGCGTCATCGACTGCTCGCCGCAGGTGAAGGACGACCCCGACTACCTGCTGACCATCCAGGACATCGAGACGTGGGAGGCCGCGCACGGCCGCATCCCGGCGGGCTCGTGGGTGCTGATGCGCACCGACTGGTCCAAGCGCACCGACCCGAAGGAATACCAGAATTACGACGAGACCGGCCAGCACACGCCCGGACCCAGCGCCGAGGCCGTGCGCTTCCTGATCGAGCAGCGCGACGTGCTGGGGTTCGGCTCCGAGGCGATCGGCACCGATGCCGGCCAGGGCTACCATCTGCGCCCGCCCTATCCCTGCCACTACCTCATGCATGGCGCCGGCCGCTACGGCCTGCAGTGCCTGTGCAACCTGGACCTGCTGCCCGCCAGCGGCGCGGTGCTGATCTGCCCGCCGCTGAAGATCGAGAAGGGCAGCGGCAGCCCCCTGCGGGTGCTGGCCCTGGTGGCGGAGACCTGAAGCAGGCGCCTGAAGCAGGCGCCCGCCCCGATCCCCGGCATGCCGTCTTTATCGTTCATGAGTAAATTTTTTACAAATTAATACTTCGGTCCTCTCCCTTTCTGAAGGAGCCCATGATGAAGTCTCTTCGTTCCCTGCGCGCCCTGGCCGCCACCGTCTCGGCCACGGCGCTGATCGCCGCGGTTCCCTCGGCCCGCGCGGCCGATTACAAGGTCGGATTCATCACCTCCCTGGTGGGTCCGGTCTCCTCCCTGGGCATCCCCTACCAGAAGGGCATCAAGGCGGGCCAGGCCTACCAGTCCGAGATCGACGGCAAGAAGGTCCAGCTCATCCAGCTCGACGATGCCTCCGACCCCAGCACGGCGGCGCGCAACGCCCGCAAGCTGATCGAGGAGGACAAGGTCGATGCCATCATCGGCACGGCCGGCTCGCCCGGCGCTCTGGCCATCGCCGCGGTGGCGCGCGAGTCCAGGACGCCGCTGATCTCGATCGCCCACGCCGACCTGTCGGGGGCCGAGGCCGAGTGGGTCGTGACGGTGCCGCAGCCCGCCGCACTGATGATCAGCGCCGTGGTCGATCACATGAAGCAGGCCGGCGTCCATACCCTGGGCTACATCGGCTTCTCGGACGCCTGGGGCGACCAGGTCTACGAGGCGCTGGAGAAGACCACGCCGCAGGCGGGCATCAAGGTCGTGACCAACGAGCGCTACGCGCGCGGCGACGCCTCGGTGGCCGGCCAGGTGCTGAAGATCGTCTCGCAGCGTCCCGACGCCGTGATCACGGGGAACTCCGGCACGCCCGGCGCGCTGCCCTACCTGGCGCTGGCCGACCGCGGCTACAAGGGCAAGCTCTACGGCACCCACGCCCTGATCAATCCGGCCTTCATCAACGTCGCGCGCAGTTCCGTCGAGGGCCTGCTGGCGCCCACCGGCCCGGTCATCGTGGCCGAGCAGCTGCCCGAGGACAATCCCATCCGCAAGGTGGCGATGGCCTATCGCGACGCCTACCAGAAGGCCAACGGCGCGCCGGCCGCCGACGCCTTTTCCGCCTATTCCTTCGACGCCTGGCTGATCTTCCTGGACGCGGCCAAGCGCGCCTCGGCCACCGCCGAGCCGGGCACGCCGGAATTCCGCGTGGCGCTGCACGACGCGATCAACAGCACCAAGGAGCTGGTGGGCACCCACGCGGTCTACAACTTCCGGCCGGACACGACCTACGGCACGGACGAGCGTTCCCGTGTGGTGGTCAGGCTTGAAAAGGGCCAATGGAAGCTGGTGCCCTGAGCGAGGCCGGTCCCCGAGGCGGCGGCCCGGCCGCCGCCATTCCCGGTTCCTGGAGAGAGCGATGAATTTGTTTCTGGAGACATTCCCGGCGCCGCCGCGCGTGCTGCGCTGGCTGATCCTGGCGGGCGCGGCCTGCCTGTCGATGAGCGCCTCGGGGGCGGACCTCAAGGTGGGCGTGATCAGCTCCCTGTCCGGGCCGGTCTCGGCGCTGGGGATCCCCTACGAAAAGGGGATCCGCGCCGCGCATGCCCGCTTCCCCGAGGTGGCCGGTCACCGGGTGGAACTCATCGTCCTGGACGATGCCTCCGACCCGACCACGGCGGGGCGCAATGCGCGCAAGCTGGTCAACGAGGACAAGGTGGACGTGCTCATCGGCACCTCGGGCGTGCCCGGCGCGATGGCGATCGCCGCCGTCGCGCAGGAGCTGAAGACGCCGCTGATCTCGCCCACGCCCATCTCGCTGCCTGGCCGGGAACACGACTGGACGGTGGCGGCCTCGCAGCCGTTCGAGCTGATGGTGTCGGCCGTGGTCAAGCGCATGAAGGCCGAGGGCGTCAGGACCGTGGCCTTCATCGGCTTCTCCGACGCGCTGGGGGACCTGGCCTACGACTCGCTGGTCCGCAGCGCCGGCGAGCAGGGCATCGAGGTGGTGGCCAACGAGCGCTATGCGCGCGGCGACATGTCGGTGGCTGGCCAGGTGCTGAAGATCATGGCCAAGCGGCCGGACGCCGTGTTCGCCGGCAACAGCGGCACGCCCGGCGCGCTGCCGTACCTGGAGCTTGCCAACCGCCGCTATGCCGGGCGCCTCTACGGCACCCACGGCCTGATCAACGCCGATTTCGTGCGGGTGGGCGGCCGTTCGATCGAAGGCCTGGAGGTGCCCAGCGGACCGGTGCTGGTGGCCGAGCAATTGCCGGCCGGCGATCCGATCCGCGCGGTCTCGATGGCGTTCCGCGCCTCGTACCGGCAGCTTTATGGCGCGCCGCCGACGGACGCCTTCTCGGCCTACACCTACGACGCCTACCTGGTGCTGGCCGACGCCGCCGCGCGGGTCGGCGCGGACGCGGGGCCGCCGGGCACGCCGGCCTACCGGCAGGCGCTCAAGGACGCCATCGTGTCGACGCGGGAGCTGGCCGGCACGCACGGCATCTACAACTTCGGGCGCGACAGCCGCTACGGTTCGGACGAGCGCGCGGTCGTCATGGTGCGCATGGAAGGCGGGCAGTGGAAGCTGGCCACGCAGCCCAAGCCGCCGGGCCGCTGAGCGGCGGCCCGCGGCGATGAAACGAAGGGATTTGACATCATGACATGGGATATCGCCCTCATCCTGGGCATCGACGGCCTGGCCAACGGCGCCATCTACCTGCTCGCGGGGCTGGGGCTGGTGCTGGTCTTTTCGGTCACGCGCGTCGTGTTCGTGCCGTTCGGGGACATCGCGGCCTTCTCCGCCCTGAGTCTGGCGGCCTTCGAGGCGGGCCAGGTGCCGCCGACCATCGGCCTGGTGGCTTTCCTGGCCGCGGCGGCGCTGCTGACGGAAGTCGGCAGCCTGGCGCGCAAGGGCGAGGGGCGCCGCATTCCCCGCGCGCTGCTGCTGTGGGGCGCGCTGCCCCTGCTGCCCTGCCTGATCGCCTGGACGGCCGCGCGCTTCGGGGCGCCAGCGCCCGTCCAGGTGGTCGCCTCGGTGCTGCTGGTGGTGCCGATGGCGCCGCTGCTGGCGCGCGTGGTGTTCCAGCCCATCGCCGACGCCTCCGTGCTGGTGCTGCTGATCGTGTCGCTCGCCCTGAGCTTCCTGCTCTCGGGCCTGGGCCTGCTGTTCTTCGGTCCCGAGGGCACGCGCACGGCACCCCTGGCGCTGGGTTCGCTGGCGCTGGGCGACGGGGTCGAGGTCGGCGGCCAGGTGATCCTCATGGTGGGCACGGCGATCGTGCTCAGCGGCCTGTTCTTCCTCGCCTTCGAGCGGACCGCGATGGGCAAGGCGCTGCGCGCCACGGCGATCAACCGCGTGGGCGCGCGGCTGGTGGGGATCCGTCCCGCCCGCACCGCCATGCTGGCCTACGGCTATTCGTCCCTGCTGGCGGGGTTCATCGGCATCCTGATCGCGCCCGTCACCACCATGTACTACGACTCGGGCTTCCTCATCGGCCTGAAGGCCTTCGTGGCCGCCATCATCGGCGGGCTGGCGAGCTATCCGGCCACGGCCCTGGGCGCCCTGGCCGTCGGCCTGTTCGAGAGCTTCGCGTCTTTCTGGAGCGGCGCGCTCAAGGACGCGATCGTGTTCAGCCTGCTGATTCCCGTGCTGATGGCGCGCTCCTACCTGGCACGCCACCACGAGGAAGAAGCCGAGGAGATCGATCAATGAAACCGTTCGCACCCAGGATCCTCGTGGCGGTGCTGATCGCCGCCCTCATCCTCGCGCCGCTGTTCGCGGGCACCTTCACCGTCTCGCTGCTCAACGAGATCGGCATCGGCGCCCTGGTCGCCCTCGGGCTGGTGCTGCTGACCGGCGTGGGCGGCGCGACCTCCTTCGGCCAGGCGGCGTTCGTCGGCATCGCCGCCTATGCCAGCGCCTGGCTGACGACCGCGCAGGGGATGTCGCCCTGGCTGGGCCTGATCTTCGCGCTGGCGCTCACGGGGCTGTCCGCCCTGGCCATCGGCATGCTGACCCTGCGCCTGGGCGGGCACTTCCTGGCCCTGTCCACCATCGCCTGGGGCCTGTCGATCTCCATGCTGTTCGGCAATCTCGATGCCCTGGGCCGGCATACCGGCCTGTCGGGCATCCCGCCCGTGACGATCGGCGGCTGGTCGCTGATGGAGCCGCAGGCCATGTACTACCTCGTCTGGACGGTGGTGGGCCTGGCGTTCCTGTTCAGCCGCAACCTGCTCGACTCCCGCCCGGGGCGCGCCATCCGCGGCCTGCGCGGCGGCGCGACGCTGCTCGCCAGCGTCGGCGCGGACGCCTACCGGCTGCGGCTGTCCCTGTTCGTCACGGCGGCGCTGCTGGCGGGCCTGGCGGGCTGGCTGTACGCGCACATGAACCGCTTCGTCAGCCCCTCGCCGTTCAGCGTGCACGCCAGCATCGAATACCTGCTGATGGCGGTGGCCGGCGGCCTGGGCAGCCTGGCCGGCGCCCTGCTGGGCTCGGGCCTGGTGCTGGCCCTCAAGAACGTCCTGCAGGATGTGCTGCCGTGGCTCACGCAGCGCTCCGGCCAGCTCGATTCCATCGTGTTCTCGGCCCTGTTCATCGCGCTGCTGCACTTCGCCCGCGGCGGCCTGATGGCCTACGTGCGCCGCTGGCGGCGGCGCCATGGCGCGGGCCGTCCGGCCGCGGCGCCCGTGGCGCCGGCCCGGCCGCTGCCCAATCGCGCCATGCCGGCCCGCGGGACGCCGATCCTGTCGGTGCAGGGCGCGGTCAAGCGCTTCGGCGGCCTGGTCGCGGTCAACGACGTCAGCTTCGAGCTGAACGCGGGCGAGATCCTGGGGCTGATCGGGCCCAACGGCGCCGGCAAGTCCACCATGTTCAACCTGCTCACCGGCACGATTCCCATGACCTCCGGGCGGGTGCGGTTCCTGGGGCGCGACGTGTCCGGCATGCTGCAGCTGGAAATCGCCCGCCTGGGCCTGGGGCGCACCTTCCAGCACGTCAAGCTGCGCCCGCACATGAGCCTGCTGGACAACGTCGCGCTGGGCGTCCATGCCAGGACGCGGCCCAGCATGCTGCGCGCCGGCCTACGCCTGGACCGCGAGGAAGAGCGCCGCATCCTGTACGAGGCGCGGCGCCAGCTCGACCGGATCGGCCTGGGCGACCGCGCCCATGAAATGGCCGGCAGCCTGCCGCTGGGCACCCAGCGCATCCTGGAGATCGCGCGCGCCCTGGCCTCCGATCCCGTCCTGCTGGTGCTGGACGAGCCGGCCGCGGGCCTGCGGCGCCAGGAAAAACTCGCCCTGGGCGACCTGCTGCGCAAGCTGCGCGAGGAAGGCATGACCATCCTGATCGTGGAGCACGACATGGATTTCGTGATGAATCTGGTGGACCGGCTGGTGGTGATGAACTTCGGCTCCAAGCTGGTGGAAGGCGTGCCGTCGGCCGTGCGCGCCGACGAGCGGGTGCAGGCCGCCTATCTCGGGGGGACGGTATGAGCGCGACGACGGGGACGCCGATGCTGGAAGTGGGGGACCTGCGGGTCGCGTATGGGCGCGTCGAGGCGGTGCGCGGGGTTTCGATCGCCCTGCAGCCGGGCCAGATCGTCTCGGTCATCGGGCCCAACGGCGCGGGCAAGACGACGCTGCTGTCGGCGGTGATGGGCCTGCTGCCCTCGCGCGGCACGCTGCGCTTCGAGGGCGAGGACCTGGCCGGCCTGGACGTCGAGTCGCGCGTGGAGCGCGGCCTGTGCCTCGTGCCCGAGACGCGCGAGCTGTTCGGCGAGCTCTCGGTGCTGGACAATCTGCGCCTGGGCGCGTATTCGCGCCGGCTGCGGCCGCAGGCCCTGCGCGGCCGCCTGGATTCGGTGTACGCGCGCTTTCCGCGGCTGGCCGAGCGGCGCTCGCAGCGGGCGGACACCTTGTCCGGCGGCGAGCGCCAGATGCTGGCGGTCGGGCGCGCGCTGATGTCGGCGCCGCGCCTGCTGATGCTCGACGAGCCCAGCCTGGGGCTCGCGCCGCTCATCGTGCGGGAGATCCTGTCCATCGTGCGCGCCTTGCGCGAGGACGGCGTGTCGATCCTGCTGGTCGAGCAGAACGCCCGCGCCGCGCTGGAGAGCTCCGATTTCGGCTACGTGCTGGAAACCGGCGAGATCGCCCTGTCGGGCGATTCCGCGGCGCTCGCCGAGGATGCGCGCGTGCGGGCCACTTATCTTGGAGGAGGCACCGATGACGATGCATGAAGGACTGCCGCCCGCACAGCGGACCGTGCCGCGGATGCTGCTGCGCCAGGCGGCGCTGTTCGCCGGGCGGCCGGCCCTGAAGCTGGGCGCGGCCCGCTGGACGCACGCGGATGCGGCGCCGATCGCGGCGCGGCGGGCAGGCGCGCTGCGCGCGGCCGGCGTGGGCCGGGGCGACCGCGTGGCGATCATGAGCGCCAACCGCGAGGAATTCCTGGAGGCCTTCCTCGGCTGCGGCTGGTCGGGCGCGGTCGCCGTGCCGGTCAACACCGCGTCCCGCGGGCCGCAGATCGAATATTTTCTGGCCAACAGCCAGGCCCGGCTGCTGGTGATCGAGGCGCAGTACCTGGACCGGCTGGCGACGGCCGACCTGGGCAAGACTTCTCTGCGGCAGATCTGGGTGCTGGACGGCGCCGGCGCGGCGGGGGCGATCGGCGAGGTGCCGGCGGCGCCGTGGCCGCCGGGCGGGCCGGCGCTGGAGGCCGAGGCGGTGGGGCCGGGCGACACCCTGGCGATCCTCTACACTTCCGGCACCACGGGACCGTCCAAGGGGGTGCTCTGCCCGCATGCGCAGTACTACTGGTGGGGCGTCAACACCCTGCGCGTCCTGGGCGTGACGCAGGACGACGTCCTGTGCACCACGCTGCCGCTGTTCCACATCAATGCCCTCAACACCTACGCGCAGGCGGCGCTGGCCGGCTGCGAGGTGGTGTTCGAGCCGAAATTCTCGGCTTCGGGCTTCTGGACTTCGATGGCCGCCTGCGGCGCGACCGTCGTATACTTGCTCGGCGCCATGGTGCCGATCCTGCTGGCGCAGCCGTCGGCGCCGGCGGAGCGGGCGCATCGCGTGCGCATCGGGCTGGGGCCGGGCGTGCCCGCCGAAGCGGGCGAGACGTTCCGCGCGCGCACCGGCGTGCAGCTGCTCGAAGGCTATGGCTCGACGGAAACGAATTTCGTGATCGGCACCGCGCCGGATTCGCCGCGGCGCGGGGTGATGGGGTGGGTCCTGCCGGGCTTCGAGGCGCGCGTGGCCGACGAGGACGACGTGGAAGTGCCGGTCGGCCAGGCCGGCGAACTGCTGGTGCGTGCGCAGGAGCCCTATGCCTTCGCCTCGGGATACTTCAACATGCCCGAGAAGACGGTCGAGGCCTGGCGCAACCTCTGGTTCCATACCGGCGACCGGGTGCTGCGCGAAACCGACGGAGCGTTCCGTTTCGTCGACCGGATCAAGGACGCAATCCGCCGAAGAGGGGAAAATATCTCGTCTTTCGAGGTCGAACAAGTGCTGCTGAGTCATCCGGCCGTGGCGGCCGCCGCCGTCTATCCCGTCGGCTCCGAACTGGCCGAGGACGAGGTCATGGCCGCGCTGGTCGCGCGTCCCGGCCAGGTCCTGGACCTGCCGGAACTGGCGGTCTGGTGCGAGTCCCGGCTGCCGCATTTCGCGGTGCCGCGCTACATCGACGTGCTGGAAGACCTGCCGCGCACCGAGAACGGCAAGATCCAGAAGTACAAGTTGCGCGAACGCGGCGTCACCGCGGCCACCTGGGAACGTCCCCAGGCGCCGCGCAGGCAGCGGGCTTGAGCGCGGATGATTGTTCCAGGCCCGGGGGGCGGCACGGCTCCCCCGGCGCAAGATGACGGAGCCCGACATGGCCGGCAATTCGATCGAAAGGAGGGGATGCGCGTGACCGCTCATGCCAAACATTTCCGACTGGTGCAGTCCCTGGGCGATGACCACATCGGCCTGGAGGCGCGCGCGCAGATCGACGATCACATGGAAACCAAGATCTGGCTGCGGCTGCTCGCCTGCAGCACGCAGATCGAGCACCAGATCCGCCAGCTGCTGCGCGTGCGCTTCGCCACCAGCCTGCCGCGCTTCGACTACCTGGCCCAGCTCGACCGTCACCCGGACGGCCTGCGCATGAACGTGCTGTCGCGCTACCTGATGGTGACCGGCGGCAACGTGACGGGGCTGACCGACCAGCTCGTCAAGGAAGGGCTGGTGCGCCGCATCGTCAATCCCGAGGATCGCCGTTCCTGGCGCGTGACGCTGACCGACAAGGGGCGCGCCGAGTTCGCGGTCATGGCCGCCGAGCACGAGCGCTGGCTGGTCGGGATGTTCAAGGGCCTGCCGGTGGAAAGCCGCGACGCCCTGTACGAACACCTGGGCCATTTGCGGGTCCTGCTGGCGAACCGCCAGGCCGAGGTCGAGACCGAGGCCGCGGCGAGCCCGCCCCGGCGGCGCGGGAGCAAGACGAGCGCCTGATTCGGGATAGTCCCTATTGATGCGTTCCGTCGCATTCAATAGCATCATAACTAAATATATGATTTTGGATTGATTTAGAGCAGTAGAAACAAGCGGCAAGGAGCAGCACCGCCCCGGCACGTACGCAAGCACTTTCCGGGGCCGTTTTTTCGGGCATTTAATTCAAAAATCAATTGAAATCGGAAGTAATTTCGCAGGGCGCATCCGCGGTGCGATGCGCGGTCCGGGCCGCCGGGCCGCCCTGCGAAACCGCCACCGACAGATGGAGACAAGACGATGAGCGACATTCTTTCCCTGCCCGCGGGCGTGCGCGCGCACGGCGCCGAGCTGGACCAGCTCCTGCGCGACGTCCATGAGCGCCGGCGGGAATTCGAGGCCCTGGGCTACGTGCCGCAGGACATCATCGACCGGTTCAAGGCCATGGGCGTCTACCGTTCGCTGGTTGCGCGGCGCTTCGGCGGAGACGAATGCTCGCCCGCCGAGTTCTGCCGCCTGATCGAGCGGATTTCCCAGGCGGACGGCTCGACGGGCTGGGTCGCCAGCTTCGCCATCGGCCCGATCTACCTGTCGGCCCTGCCGGTCCCCACGCTGGAGCGGCTGTACGCCGAGGGCGGCGTGGACCAGGTCTTCGCCGGCGGGATCTTCCCGCCGCAGCCGGTCCAGGCCGTCGAGGGCGGGTACAAGGTCTCCGGGCGCTGGCATTTCTCCAGCGGCAGCATGGGGGCGGACGTGGTCGGCGTGGGCATCATCCCGCCCGCCGAAGGCGGGGCCGCGCTGCCGCGCATGGCCGTCATGCGCCGCGACCAGATCCGCATCGAGCAGAACTGGGACGTCATGGGCCTGAAGGCCACCGGCAGCAACGATCTCGTGGCCGACGGCGTCGTGGTGGCGCAGGACTGGACTTTCGTGCGGGGCGGCGCCTCGTCCCTGGACACGCCGCTGTACCGCTATCCGGCGCTGGCCTTCGCGGCGCAGGTCCTGGCCGTGGTCGCGCTGGGCATCGGCCGCGCGGCGATCGACGAAGTCCTGCAGATGGCCGGCGGCCGCAAGTCCGTCACCGGGGCGCCCAACCTGGGCGAGCGCGTCTACGTGCAGCTGGAGGTCGCCCGGATCGAGGCCGAGCTGCGCGCGGCGCGCAGCTGGTTCTACGAGGCCATCGACGACATCTGGCGGGTGCTGGTGGCCGGCGGCAGGCCCGAGGACCACCTGGTCAGCATGCTGCGCCTGTCGGCCACGCATGCCGCGCGGGTCGGGGCCGACGTGGCCCGCCGCGCCCAGATGCTCAGCGGCATGACCGGCGTCTACGAGGCCAGCCCGCTGGCCCAGCAGGTGCGCGACGCCCAGATGGTGACCCAGCACGCCTTCATGGGCGACATCACCTACCAGAACGCGGGTGCCATGCGCTTCGGCCTGGCGCCCCTGCCGGGCTATCTTTGAGCGTGGCCCGTCCCGATTCCATACCAGGAGGATGACATGGAAGACAAGAAACCCCTGCGCGTGCTGTTCTGCATCGGCGTCAATCAGAATTTCATGGACGGCACCGCCGCAGACATGAAGGATGTCTGGGTGGCCTTCCTGGCCATGATGCGCGGCATCCGGGACCTGCCCGGCGTGCGCGTGCTGGGCAATCTGGACGACGACCGGATCATGGTCGGCCCGTCGGTCCAGTTTCCCTGGACCACCTACGTGCTGGCCGACGTACCCGACTTCGAGACCGTGGTCGAGGCCTGCAACCTGTTCCGCGCCACTCCGGTGGGCGACGGCACGTACAAGCTGTGGAAGTACATGCGCGTCGAAGCCCGCGTCGGGCGCGAGCTGGTCATCGATTGACGCCGGCCCCGGCGCCCCCGCGGCGGGCGCCGGGACCCGGCCCTCTCAGGAGAGACATCATGGATCGGATCGCACTCGTGACCGGCGCCGGCCAGGGCCTGGGGCTCGCCATCGCCGGGCGCCTGCACTCGGCGGGATTCCAGGTGGCCGTCACGGACCACCGGCTGGATATGGCGCAGCGGGCGGCGGCGCAGATCGACGCCCGCGGCGAAGGCGTGCTGCCCCTGCGCCTGGACGTGACGCGCAAGGAAGACTTCGAGGCGGCGCTGGCCGCCGTCCTGCAGCGCTGGGGCGGTCTGCAGGTCCTGGTCAACAACGCCGCCATGACCAAGGCCACGCCCGTGATGGAGATCGGCCCCGAGGAATTCGACGCGGTGCTGGCCACCAACCTGCGCGGCACGCTGTTCGGCTGCCAGGTCATGGGCGCCCACATGGCCGAGGCCGGCTACGGGCGGCTGATCAACATGGGCTCGCTGGCCGGCCAGAACGGCGGCACGGCCACCGGCGCGCACTATGCCTGCTCGAAAGGCGCGATCATCACGCTCACCAAGATCTTCGCGCGCGAGCTGGGCCCGCGCGGCGTCACGGCCAACGCCATCTCGCCCGGCCCGATGGACCTGCCCTCGGTGCATGCGCTCGTCCCGCCGGAGAAGCTGGAGCAGATCGTGCAGGGCATCCCCGTGCGGCGCCTGGGCGACCCCCAGTTCGTCGCCGACCTGGTGGTGCGGCTCGCCTCGGAGGACGCCGGCTTCGTCAACGGCGCCAACTGGGACGTCAATGGCGGACTTTTCATGCGCTAGCCGCCGCGCGGCGCGGACGGATGCGGGGCGGCCCGCGCAATCGAATCCCCGAAGGAGCGGATCATGAACGTGAACGAATTTCGGATTGCGGCACCCACGCCAGAGCCGATCGCCTGGCGCTGGACGTGCGAGATGGACGATCAGGAGAGCACCATGGCAGATGCAGACGCATTCCGCAACGCGATGGCCCTGCTGGCCGGCGCGGTCAACATCATCACCACCGACGGCCCCAGCGGCCTGGCCGGCTTCACCGCGACCGCGGTGTGCAGCGTCACGGACCAGCCGCCCACGCTGCTGGTCTGCATGAACCGCTCGTCCTTCGCGCACCGGTTCTTCGAGGGCAACAACGTGCTGTGCGTCAACGTGCTGGGCGCGGCGAACAAGGAAGCGCCGGCGCTGTTCGCGGACCGCAACGTCCAGATGGAGGACCGCTTCGCCCGCGTCCAGTGGAGCCGGCTCGCCACCGGCAGCCCGCTGATCGACGGCGCCGTGGTCAGCTTCGACTGCCGCATCAAGAACACCAGCGTGGTCGGCTCGCACAGCATCTTCCTCTGCGAGGTGCAGGACATCCGGCGCGGCGAGGCGCAGGGCGGGCTGGTGTATTTCAACCGCGACTACCATCCGGTGGGCTTCGGCGAGCCGCCGGTCCCGCCGGCCAGGAAGAATTGATGCGCGGCCCGACCGAGGCGCGCTCGAGGCGCGGTCCGCCGCGCGGTGCGGCCCCGTGCGCCGGCCGGGTTCCGGATCGGCAGGACGATCGGCAGGACGATTGACAGGTATTTACTTTACAAGTAAATTAAATACAAATAAATTAAACCCGAGATACCAGGAGACATGAGATGAAGATCGTTTGCATCGGTGGCGGGCCGGCTGGTCTGTATCTGGCCCTGCTCATGAAGAAGCTGGACGCGCGGCACGAGATCGTCGTGGTCGAGCGCAACCGGCCCTACGACACGTTCGGCTGGGGGGTGGTGTTCTCCGACGCCACCATGGACAACATGCGGCAGTGGGACCGCGAGACGGCCGACGAGATCCAGGAGGCCTTCAACCACTGGGACGACATCGAACTGCGCTTCAAGGGCCGCACCATCCGCTCGGGCGGCCACGGCTTCGTGGGCATCGGCCGCAAGAAGCTGCTGAACATCCTGCAGGCGCGCTGCGAGCAACTGGGCGTGGAGCTGGTCTTCGAGACCGAGGTGGACTCCGACGAGGACTATCCGGACGCGGACCTGATCATCGCCAGCGACGGCATCTTCTCCAAGATCCGGGGCAAGTACGCCGACACCTTCCAGCCGGACATCGTCACGCGGCCGAACCGCTACATCTGGCTGGGCACGAACAAGCTCTACGACGCCTTCACCTTCGACTTCCGCAAGACCGAGCACGGCTGGTTCCAGGCGCACATCTACAAGTTCGACGAGAAGACCACCACCTTCATCGTCGAGTGCCCCGAGCACGTCTGGCTGGCGCACGGCCTGGACAAGGCCGACCAGCAGCAGTCGATCGCCTTCTGCGAAAAACTGTTCGACGAGGGCAACCTGGAAGGCGCGAAGCTGATGACCAACGCGCGCCACCTGCGCGGGGCCGCGTGGCTGAACTTCCAGCGCGTGGTGTGCGGACAGTGGTGGCTGAAGAACGCGCACGGCAGCCACGTCGTGCTGATGGGCGACGCGGTGCACACGGCGCACTTCGCCATCGGCTCGGGCACCAAGCTGGCGATCGAGGACGCCATCGAGCTCACGCGCCAGTTCCAGCTGCTGGGCGACGACGCGGCGCACATTCCCGAGGTGCTGGCCGCCTACCAGGAAGCGCGCCGCATCGAGACCCTGCGCCTGCAGAACGCGGCCTGGAACGCGATGGAATGGTTCGAGGTCTGCGGCGAGCGCTATTGCGACCAGTTCGAGCCCGAGCAGCTCATGTATTCCATGCTGACGCGCAGCCAGCGCATCAGCCATGAAAACCTGCGTCTGCGCGACAAGGAATGGCTGGAGGGCTACGAGCGCTGGTTCGCCGAGCGCGCCCGCGCGCCCGCGCCGGCCGGCCGCGCCACGCCGCCCATGTTCACCCCCTGGACGGTGCGCGGCCTGACGCTCAAGAACCGCGTCGTGGTCTCGCCCATGGCCCAGTACTCGGCGGTGGACGGCACGGTGGGCGACTATCACCTGGTGCACCTGGGCGCGCGCGCGCAGGGCGGCGCCGGCCTGGTGTTCGCCGAGATGACCTGCGTGAGCGCCGAAGGCCGCATCACCCCCGGCTGCCCCGGGCTGTACAAGCCCGAGCACACGGCGGGGTTCAAGCGCATCGCCGACTGGATCCACGAACACACCGACGCCAGGTTCGGCATCCAGATCGGCCACGCCGGCGCCAAGGCGTCCACGCGCCGGGCCTGGGACGGCATCGACCAGCCGCTGCCGGAGGGCAACTGGCCCCTGATCTCGGCCTCGCCGCAGCAGTACCTGGAAGGCGTGAGCCAGGTCTCGCGGGCCATGACGCGGGAGGACATGGACGCGGTCAAGGCGCAGTTCGTGGCCTCGGCGCGCGCCGCCGACGAGGCGGGCGCCGACTGGCTGGAGCTGCACTGCGCCCACGGCTACCTGCTGTCGTCCTTCATCTCGCCGCTGACCAACCAGCGCACGGACGAGTACGGCGGTCCGCTCGCCAACCGGCTGCGCTATCCGCTGGAGGTGTTCGAGGCGGTGCGCGCGGTCTGGCCGCAGCACAAGCCGATGTCGGTGCGCATCTCCGCGCACGACTGGGTCGAGGGCGGCATCACGCCCGCCGACGCGGTGGAAGTCGCCCGCGCCTTCAAGGCGGCCGGCGCGGACATGATCGACGTGTCCTCGGGGCAGGTGAGCAAGCGGGAAAAGCCGGTCTACGGGCGCATGTTCCAGACGCCCTTCGCCGACCGGATCCGCCAGGAGGCGGGCATTCCCACGATCGCGGTGGGCGCGATCAGCGAGGCCGACCACGTCAACAGCATCCTGGCCGCCGGCCGCGCGGACCTGTGCGCGGTGGCGCGCCCGCACCTGGCCAATCCGGCCTGGACCCTGACCGAGGCCGCCAAGATCGGCTACATCGGCGTCCAATGGCCCCGGCAGTACCGCACGGCCAAGCAGCAGATGGAAAGCAATTTCGCGCGGGAAAAGGCCGCGCAGGCGGCCGCCGTGGCGGCGAGCGCCATCCACCAGCCGGCCGCTCCGGCGGGGGGCGCCCTGCACGAGCCGGCCGTCGCGGCGGGGAGCGTCTGAATGAGCGCGGAGACGCTCGGGCGCCATGTCCTGGTCACCGGCGGCGGCCGCGGCATCGGGGCGGCCGTCGCCCTGCGGCTGGCGGCCGACGGCTGGCGCGTGACGGTGCTGGGGCGCAGCCCCGAACCGGTCCGTGCCCTGGCGGCGCGCGATCCCGGGCGCCTGCACGCCGTGACCGCCGACGTGGCCGACGCGCAGCAGGTCGCCCGCGCGCTGGCCGACGCCCAGGCGCGCTTCGGCCCGGTGCAGGCGCTGGTGAACAACGCCGGCCAGGCGGAAAGCGCGCCCTTCCTGAAGACCGGCGCCGAGCTGTGGCAGCGCATGCTGGCGGTGAACCTGACCGGGGTGATGATCTGCACGCAGGCCGTCCTGCCCGGCATGCTGGAAGCCGGCTGGGGCCGCATCGTCAACGTGGCGAGCACGGCCGGGCTGGCGGGCTACGCCTACGTGTCGGCCTATTGCGCCGCCAAGCACGGCGTGATCGGCCTGACGCGCGCGCTCGCCCTGGAACTGGCGGCCCGGGGCGTCACCGTGAATGCGGTCTGCCCCGGCTACACCGATACCGACATCGTGCGCGAGGGCATCGCGCGCGTGGTGGCGAAGACCGGCCGCGATCCGCAGGACGTGCGCGCCGAGTTCGTCAAGACCAATCCGCAGGGCCGCCTGGTGGCGCCCGAGGAAGTGGCCGATGCCGTGGCGTGGCTGTGCGGCGAGGGGGCCGGCGCGGTCACCGGACTGTCGCTTCCCGTCTGCGGCGGCGAGGTCATGTAGCCCGATGGCGCGTCCCCGCGCGCAACGACGAGGAGAATCCCCGATGAGTGACGACCATACCGATCCCCGGCTGCTGGCCGGCAATCGCCGCCCCATGGCCGGCTACCAAGCGACCCACTTCCTGTGGACGGTGGAGCAGGGCGTGGCGACGATCACGCTGAACCGCCCCGAACGCAAGAATCCGCTGACCTTCGACAGCTACGCCGAGCTGCGGGACCTGTTCCACCGCCTGAAATGGGCCGACGACGTGAAGGCCGTGGTGGTCGCCGGCGCCGGCGGCAACTTCAGCTCGGGTGGCGACGTGCACGACATCATCGGCCCGCTGGTGCGGCTCAAGGCGCCGGAACTGCTGATGTTCACCCGCATGACGGGCGAGCTGGTCAAGACCATGCGCGCCTGCCCGCAGCCCATCGTCGCGGCGGTGGACGGCGTGTGCGCCGGGGCGGGCGCCATCGTCGCCATGGCCTCGGACCTGCGCCTGGGCACCGCGCGCAGCAAGACGGCTTTCCTGTTCAACCGCGTCGGCCTGGCCGGCTGCGACATGGGCGCCTGCGCCATCCTGCCGCGCATCGTGGGCCAGGGCCGCGCGAGCGAGCTGCTCTACACCGGCCGCAGCCTGGGCGGCGAGGAAGGCGAGCGCTGGGGGTTCTTCAACCGCCTGTGCGAGCCCGAGGCCCTGCTGGCCGACGCGCAGGCGCTGGCGGCGCAGCTCACCCAGGGCCCCAGCTTCGCCAACGGGATCACCAAGACCATGCTGCACCAGGAATGGGCCATGACCATCGAGCAGGCGATCGAGGCCGAGGCCCAGGCCCAGGCGCTGTGCATGCTGACCCAGGATTTCACGCGCGCCTACGAGGCCTTCGTGGCCAGGCGGCAGCCGGTCTTCGAGGGGAACTGAGATGGCCGACCTGTCCTACCTGGAGTGGCCCTTCTTCGAGCCGCGCCACCGCGAGCTGGCCCTGGCGCTCGACGCCTGGGCGGGCGCGCACGTCCAGGCCGGCGGGCATGGGCCGGACGTGGATGACGACTGCCGCGCGCTGGTGCGCGCGCTGGGGCGTGGCGGCTGGCTGCGCCATGCCGTCGCGGGCGCGGCCCACGGCGGCGCGGGCGAAGTCATCGATACCCGGGCCGTCTGCCTGATCCGCGAGACGCTGGCCCGGCATTCGGGCCTGGCGGATTTCGCCTTCGCCATGCAGGGCCTGGGATCGGGCGCGATCTCGCTGCACGGCACGCCCGAGCAGCGCGCGCGCTACCTCGCGCCGGTGGCCGCGGGCGAGGCGATCGCCGCCTTCGCCCTGTCCGAGCCGGACGCGGGCTCGGACGTGGCGGCGATGGCCTGCGCCGCGCGTGCCGAGGGCGACCACTACGTCCTCGACGGCGAGAAGACCTGGATCTCCAACGGCGGCATCGCCGATTTCTACGTCGTCTTCGCCCGCACGGGCGAGGCGCCGGGCGCGCGCGGCATCACCGCCTTCATCGTCGATGCGGATGCGCCGGGCTTCGAGATCGCCGAGCGCATCGACGTGATCGCGCCGCACCCCCTGGCGCGGCTGCGCTTCGACGCCTGCCGCATCCCCGCGTCCCGGCGCCTGGGCGCGGCGGGCGAGGGCTTCAAGGTGGCGATGCGCACGCTGGACGTGTTCCGCACCTCGGTGGCGGCGGCGGCGCTGGGGTTCGCCCGCCGCGCGCTGGACGAGGCGCTCGCGCGGGCCACGTCGCGGCAGATGTTCGGCGGCGTGCTGGCCGACTTCCAGCTGACGCAGTCGAAGCTGGCGCAGATGGCCACGGCGATCGACAGCGCCGCCCTGCTGACCTACCGGGCGGCGTGGCAGCGCGACCGGGGCGGGCGGGTGACGCGCGAGGCGGCGATGGCGAAGATGACGGCGACGGAGAACGCCCAGCAGGTGATCGACGCCGCGGTGCAGATGTTCGGCGGCCAGGGCGTGGTCAGCGGGCAGCCGGTGGAACGGCTGTACCGCGAGATCCGCGCGCTGCGCATCTACGAGGGCGCCACCGAGGTGCAGCAGCTCATCATCGCGCGCGAACTGCTGCGCCCCGCGGATGCTCGCGCATGAACGCCGCGCCCGCCGCTTCCTCCCGCGCCGCGTGCTTCGCGCGCGACTACCCGATCCGCTTCTCGCACTGCGATCCGGCCGGCATCGTGTTCTTCCCGCAGTACCTGGTGCTGTTCAACCAGCTGGTCGAGGACTGGTTCAACGAAGGCCTGGGCATTTCCTACGCGCAGCTGCTGGGGCCGCGCCGCATCGGCCTGCCCATCGTCCGCCTGGAATGCGATTTCCGCGCCATCGGCCGGATGGGCGAGACGCTGCGCTTTGCCCTGGCCGTCGAGCGGGTCGGAGGCAAGTCGCTGACGCTGGCGCTGGAAGCCAGCGGCGACGGGGTGCTGCGGGTCGCCTCGCGCCAGGTCCTGGTGTTCACGGACCTGGAGACCCATCGCGCCATCGCCCTGCCGGAGGACGTCCGCGCCGCCCTGGCGGCGGGCGCCCCGGCGGCGTAGCGCGGCTTTCGTTTCGCTGGGCTTTCGTTTCGTTGTTTCGTTGCTGACAAGGAGTTTTCCCATGCAGATCCTGCTCCCCCCCGGCTGGCCGCGGCCCAAGGGATATTCCAATGGGGTGGCCGTGCGCGGCCGCATGGTGTTCGTGGCGGGCATGATCGGCTGGGATGCGCACGGCCGCTTCCACACGGACGACATGGCCGGCCAGGTGCGCCAGGCGCTGCAGAACATCGTCGAGGTGCTGCGGGAAGGCGGCGCCCGGCCCGAACACATCGTGCGCATGACCTGGTACGTGACCGACAAGAAAGAATACGTCGCGGCCTACCCGGAGATCGGCAGGGCGTTCCGCGAGCTCATCGGCAGCTTCAACGCCGCGATGACCGCCATCGAGGTGGCCGCGCTGATCGAGGACCGCGCCAAGGTCGAGATCGAAGTCACGGCCGTGGTGCCGGATTGAGGGCAGCCATGTCCGAGCCGGTTTCGTGGCGGCGCATCGGCGCCGTGCTGCGGGTGGTCGTGGATCATCCGCCCGTCAATGCCCTCGCCGCCGCGGTGCGCCAGGGGCTGGAGGCGGCCATCGACGAGGCCGAGCGGGATGCGCAGGTCGCCGCCGTCCTGATCATGGGCGCCGGCCGCCATTTCATCGCCGGCGCCGACATCCGCGAGTTCGGCCAGGCGCCGCGGGAACCCTCCCTGAGCCGGGTCTGCACCCGCATCGAGGCCTGCGGCAAGCCGGTGGTGGCCGCGCTGCACGGCTCCGCCCTCGGCGGCGGACTGGAGGTCGCGCTGGCGGCGCATTACCGGGCGGCGGCGCCCGACGCGAAACTGGGCCTGCCGGAGGTGCGCCTCGGACTGCTGCCCGGCGCCGGCGGCACGCAGCGCCTGCCGCGGCTGGTGGGCGCCCGCGACGCGCTGGAGCTGATGCTGGGCGGCCAGCCGCTGACGGCCGCCCAGGCCCATGCCGCGAAGCTGGTGGACCGCCTGCTGCCCGGCGCGGACCTGGAGGCCGAAGCGCTGGCCTTCGTCCGGGAACTGCTCGACCGGGGCGCGGCGCCGCGGCGCAGCCGCGATGCCGCCGGCCTGGAGGATCGCGCGGCCGCCCGCGCGGCCATCGACGCGGCGCGGGCCGCGCAGGCGCGCAAGGCGCCCCACCTGCTGTCGCCGCATCGCATCGTCGATGCCGTCGAGGCCGCCCTGGAGCGGCCGTTCGACGAGGGGCTGGCGCTGGAGCGCCGCCTGTTCCTGGAGTGCATGGCAAGCCCGCAGCGCGCCGGGCTGATCCATGCCTTCTTCGCCGAGCGCGAGACGGCCAAGGTGCCCGAGGCGGCCGCCGCCGCGCCGCGCGCCGTCCAGGCGATCGGGGTGGTGGGGGGCGGCACCATGGGCGCGGGCATCGCCGTGGCGGCCCTGCGGGCCGGCTGCCGGGTGGACATGGTCGAGCGCGACGCCGCCGGGGCCGCCCGGGGCCGGGCCCACGTCGAGGCGATCCTGGACGGCCTGGTCGCCGGCGGGCGCCTGACGGCCGCGGAGCGCGACGCCGCGCTGGCGCGGTTCGGCAGCGCGCACGATTACGCCTCGCTGCGGGACGCCGATCTGGTGATCGAGGCCGCGTTCGAGGACATGGCGGTCAAGCAGGCCGTCTTCGCGGAACTGGACCGCGTCTGCCGGCCGGGCGCCATCCTGGCGACCAATACGTCCTACCTGGACGTGGACCTCATCGCCGCCGCCACCTCGCGGCCGGCGGACGTCATCGGCCTGCACTTCTTCTCGCCCGCCCACGTGATGAAGCTGCTGGAGATCGTCGTGCCCGCGAAGGCCGCCGCCGACGTGGTGGCGAGCGCCTTCGCCCTGGCGAAGCGGCTGGGCAAGATCCCGGTGCGGGCCGGGATCTGCGACGGCTTCATCGGCAACCGCATGCTCGCCGCCTACCGCCATGCGGCCAACGTCATGATGGAGGACGGGGCCTCGCCCTATGCCATCGACGCGGCCGTGTGCGACCTGGGCTTTCCCATGGGGCCGTTCCAGGTCTACGACCTGGCGGGCGGCGACATCAACTGGGCCATGCGCAAGCGCCAGGCGGCGACGCGGGACCCCCGCGCGCGCTACGTCCAGGTCGCCGACCGCCTGTGCGAGCGCGGCTGGTTCGGCCGCAAGACGGGCCGCGGCTGGTATCGCTATGCGCCGGGCGGGCGCGCCGGCACCGAGGATCCCGAGGTGCTGGCCATCGTCGAGGCCGAACGCGCCCGCGCCGGCGTGGTCCCGCGCGCCTTCGGCGCGCAGGAGATCGTGCGCCGCATCCTCGCGGCCATGGCGAACGAGGGCGCCCGCATCGTGGACGAAGGGATCGCCCTGCGTCCGCTGGACGTCGACGTCGCGCTGCTGCACGGCTACGGCTTCCCGCGCCACCTGGGCGGGCCGATGCATCATGCCGATGCCGTGGGGCTGGCGGCGATCCTGGCCGACATCCGCGCGTACGCCGCCGACGACCCCTTGTTCTGGCGGCCGTCGCCCCTGCTCCTGCGGCTGGTCGAGCAGGGACGCGGTTTCGCCGGTTTGAACCGGCTCGAATGACCGCGATCGCTGCGATGTTAAGGGTATTCCCAGATGCGCATGGACGGTAGAGTGCCGTAGGATGGCGACTCTTCATGGAGACGGTCAGGATTCGTTCGATGATCCGGATCGGCCGGCCGGCTGGTTCACTCGGGGGAGGATATGCGGAATCTGAAGATTGGCACCAAATTGCTGCTGGGTTTCAGCCTGGCCATGTTCCTGGTCGTTCTGATCGCGGGCATCGGGGTCTGGCGCATCGTCAGCACCGAAAACACCAATGCCGAACTGCAATACCGGCAGGGCGTCCACACCCTGAGCCTGCAGTGGCTGGGCCTGACCCGGGTGAACCGCGAGCGCGACCGCGCCGTCGGGGTCATGACCGACCGGGACCAGATCGCAACCCTGAAGGGCCTGATCGGCGAGACCAGCGAGCGGATCAACCAGGTCGAGCGGCAGGTCAGGGACCTGATCCACGATCCCGCGGACGAGACCCTGTACCAGAACATCGTGGCGGCCCGGCAGGCTTTCCTGAAGGCCCGCGACACGGCCCGCGAGGCGCAGGACAAGGGCGACATCATCCGGGCCAATGCGCTGTACGCGACCGACGTCCCCCAGCTGCTGGACCGCTACGTGGAACAGATTTCCGTCTTTGCCGACCGCCAGGCCGATCAGGTCCAGCAAGTCAGCCTGGCTTCGGTGCGGGATGGCCAGGCGAGCCTGCCGATCCTGCTCCTGGCGACCCTGGTGGTCATGATCCTGATGCCGGCGTTCGCCTGGCTGATCACGCGCAGCCTGACCCGCCAGCTGGGGGGCGAGCCCAGCCATGCCGCCCTGGTGGCCGAGCGGATTTCCAAGGGGCATCTGGATGTCGACATCCAGGTCCGGGGGCAGGATAAAAGCAGCCTGCTGTATGCCATGAAGCGCATGCGGGCCAATCTGGCGCGGCTGGTGGGCGACATGCAGCTGGGATCCAGATCCATCGCCGGGGCGGTCGGGCAGATCACCGAGGGCAGCCTGGAACTGTCCTCGCGCACCGAGACGCAGGCCAGCTCGCTGGCCGAGACCGCCGCCACCATGGAAGAGCTCACCGCCACGGTGCGCCAGAATGCCGACAACGCCCAGCAGGCCAACACCCTGGCCAGCACCGCGGCCCGGACGGCCACCGAAGGCGGCGCCATCGTCGCCGAACTGGTCTCCACCATGGGCGAGATCAACACCAAGTCGCAACAGGTGGCCGACATCATCGGCGTGATCGACTCCATCGCCTTCCAGACCAACATCCTGGCGCTCAATGCCGCGGTCGAGGCCGCCCGCGCCGGCGAACAGGGCCGCGGCTTCGCCGTGGTCGCCGCCGAGGTGCGCGCGCTCGCCCAGCGCTCGGCCGGCGCCGCCAAGGAAATCAAGGGCCTGATCGACGCCTCGGTGGAATCCGCCGCCAAGGGCAACGAGCAGGCCGGGCGGGCCGGCAGCACCATGCAGGGCATCGTCGAGGGCATCAACCGCGTCACCGACATCATGGGCGAGATCAGCGCCGCCAGCCGCGAACAGGCGACCGGCATCGAGGAGATCCAGTCCGCCATCAATCAGATGGACAGCGTCACCCAGCAGAACGCCAGCCTGGTCGAGCAGTCGGCCGCGGCGGCGGCCAGCCTGCAGGCGCAGGCCGATGCCCTGTCGCAGCTGGCGTCGGCGTTCCACCTGTCGGGGCCCGTGGATGCGGAAATGGTCGAGGGCAACGACGCCTTGTCGTATTCGCGCACGCTGCTGCAGGCCCCCAAGACCGGCGGCGCGGCCTTCTATCCCTGGACCCAGGAACTGGAAGTCGGCATCGGGGTGATCGACAAGGACCACCAGAAGCTGGTCTCCCTGATCAATTCCCTGCACGAATCCATGTCGCAGGGCCACAGCAAGGAAATGGCCGGCAAGATCCTGGACGAGCTGATCTTCTATACGCAGGACCACTTCCATCGCGAAGAGCAGATGATGCGGGACGCCGGGTACACGGGCTACGAGCAGCACAAGAAAATCCACGATACCCTGGTCAAGAAAGTCGTGGAATTCCGCGAAAGCTATCGCGCGGGGCATTCCATGGTGTCGGTCGAACTGTCCAATTTCCTGCGCAACTGGCTCAGCACCCACATCATGAAGACCGACAAGGACTATGCGCCGGTGATGAAGGCCTCGCTCAGGTAAACGCCAGGCCGCCGCGGCGCGGCGGCCCGCCGGGACATGGAGGACGGCCGCCCGGCGAGTTACACTGCATGCCAACCCGTCCCTGCCGACCGAGCCGCCATGCCCATCCATGAAATCCGCCACCCCCTGATCCGCCACAAGCTGGGCCTGATGCGGCGGGCGGACCTCAGCACCAAGAATTTCCGCGAAATGGCCCAGGAAATCGGCGCCCTGCTGACCTACGAAGCCACCCAGGACCTGCCGCTGGAGCCCGCGCGCATCGCCGGCTGGGCGGGCGAGGTCGACGTCGAGAAACTGGCCGGCAAGAAGGTCACCGTGGTGCCCATCCTGCGCGCCGGCATCGGCATGCTGGACGGCGTGCTCACGCTGATCCCGGGCGCCAAGGTCAGCGCGGTGGGCATCGCGCGCAACGAGCAGACCCTGCAGGCCCAGCCCTACCTGGAAAAGCTCGTCGGCCAGCTCGACCAGCGCCTGGCGCTGATCGTCGATCCCATGCTGGCCACGGGCGGCTCCATGGTGGCCACCATCGACATGCTCAAGCAGGCCGGCGCCCGCACCGTGCGGGCCCTGGTGCTGGTGGCCGCGCCCGAGGGCATCGCCGCCGTCGAGCGCGCCCATCCGGACGTGCACATCTACACCGCGTCCATCGACGACCACCTGAACGAGCACGGCTACATCATCCCCGGCCTGGGCGATGCCGGCGACCGCATCTTCGGCACGCGCCAGAAGACGGATTGACCTTCGTCGTTGGGCCGTTGGACTCGGTATTGATCCGTATCAGCCGGATCATGTTTTGATACATCGGGTTTTCCCGGGTAGGGTAGGATGAGGGTTCATCATTCCCTTTCACAGGAGTCGTTCATGGCCACTCGCAAGCAAATCGCCACGCAATCCGCAGGGGACGCGTTGATCGAAGACCTGAAGTCCAGCCTGGACCAGGCCGAAAACCTCCTGCGCGAAGCCGCCGAGGCCACCGGGGAAAAAGCCGCCGACCTGCGCGCCCGCGCATTGAAGGCGCTGGACCAGGGCCGCGAAGCCCTGTCCGAAACCCAGGCCAGCCTGGTGGAACAAGGCCGCAAGGTCGTGCATGACACCGACGAATACGTCCAGTCCAATCCCTGGAAGGCCGTCGGGATCGCCGGGGTGGCCGGCCTGCTGCTGGGCGCGCTGCTGTCGCGCCGCTGATCCCCATGGGACCGCTCGGCCGCGCGTTCTCCGACCTGGCCGCCCAGGCGGCGGCCCTGGCCGGAACGCGCCTCGAACTCTTCGGGCTGGAGGCCCGGGACGCCGGCAGCCGCCTGCTGTGCCGCCTGGCGGTGCTGCTGGCGGCGGCGGTCTTCCTGCTGCTGGCCCTGCTGGTGGCCACGCTGGCCCTGGCGCTGGTTTTCTGGCCGACCGAATACCGCTTCCTGGCCCTGGGCCTGCTGGCGCTGCTCTACGCGGTCCTGGGCGCGGGCCTGGCCGCCTGGCTGGTCCATCGCCTGAAGCACGATGCCGACCCCTTCGCCGTGACGGCGGAGGTGCTGCGCGAGGACGCCCGGGCGCTGGCCGGCATCCCGGACCGCCCGGATCACGGCGGCGATCCGGCGCGCGGCTTGCGCGCGCGGCCCGCGCCGGAAGACCCGATTCCAGGAGAAGTGCCATGAGCGCGCCGGGCCGTTTCGCGCGTTCGGGCGCGGCGCAGAGGGGATCCCCATGAGCGTGCCGTCGAACGACCTCACCCCGCGCTCCGACGCGGCGGACCGCCGCCTGCGCATCGAGCTGCTGCGCATGCGCGCCGGCTACGAACGCCTGGCCGTGCGCCGCAGCGCCTGCCGGCTGGCCGGCGAATTGCGGCCCGAATCCCTGGTGGCCCAGGCGCGCGACCGCCTGGGAGCCGCCGGGCTGGGCTGGCTGGGCGGCGGGCTCCAGATCCTGCGCCGCTATCCCGTGCTGCTGTCGGTGCTGACCTCGGTGGTGTCCAACCGCCAGCGCCGCGGCATCGCCCTGAAAACCGCCCTGATCGCCGGCCTGGTCTGGCTGGGCAAGCGCCGGCACCGCGACGCAGACGCCTGAACTTTTGCCGCCGGGACGAGCCCGGTCGTAGGCCAGTTCCCGCGGACTGGCCTATGCCTGGCGAGTCCGAGCGGGATGCAGGCCGCGAGATGGGGGAGGTGCCGCAATCCGGGACGGGCCGGGCCACACTACAACCCCAGTTTCCCCCACATCGCGTCCACGCGCGCCTTGACCTCGGGCGTCATCCGGATCGGGCGGCCCCATTCGCGCTGGGTCTCGCCCGGCCACTTGTTGGTCGCGTCCAGCCCCATCTTGCCGCCCAGTCCCGAGACGGGCGAGGCGAAGTCCAGGTAGTCGATCGGGGTGTTGTCTACCAGCAGGGTGTCGCGCACCGGGTCCATACGCGTGGTCATGGCCCAGATGACCTCGGGCCACTGGCGGGGATCGATGTCCTCGTCCACCACCACGATGAACTTGGTGTACATGAACTGGCGCAGCACGCTCCACAGGCCGAACAGGATGCGCTTGGCGTGGCCAGGGTACTGCTTGCGGATCGACACCACGGCCAGGCGGTAGCTGCAGCCTTCGGGCGGCAGGTGGAAATCGACGATTTCCGGGAACTGGCGCTTGAGCAGGGGCACGAAGACCTCGTTCAGGGCCACGCCCAGGACGGCGGGCTCGTCGGGCGGCTTGCCGGTGTAGGTGCTGTGGTAGAGGGGGTTGCGCCGGTGGGTGATGCGCTCCACCGTGAAGACGGGGAACCAGTCCTGCTCGTTGTAGTAGCCGGTGTGGTCGCCGTAGGGGCCTTCCAGCGCCATCTCGTAGCCGGTGTCCGGCGGCGGGGCGACGCCCTCGGGCACGTCGGGGCGCCGCGCGCGCGCGTCGGAGGCCGGCAGGATGTGGCCTTCGAGGATGATTTCGGCGTGGGCCGGCACCGACAGGCCGCTGCCCAGCGCGGGCGCGAGTTCGGTGCGCGAGCCGCGCAGCAGGCCGGCGAACTGGTATTCCGACAGGCTGTCGGGAATGGGGGTGACGGCGGCCAGGGTGGTGGCGGGATCGGCGCCCAGCGCCACCGCGATGGGGAAGGGCTCGCCGGGATGGGCCAGGCCGTGGTCGCGGAAGTCCAGCGCGCCGCCGCGATGCGACAGCCAGCGCATGATGAGCTTGTTGCGGCCGATCAGTTGCTGGCGGTAGATGCCGAGGTTCTGGCGGCGCGCGCGCGGGCCGCGCGTGATGACCAGGCCCCAGGTCAGCAGCGGGGCGGCGTCGTCGGGCCAGCAGCTCTGCAGGGGCAGGGTGTTCAGGTCCACGTCGCCGGCCTCGATGACGACTTCCTGGCAGGGCGGACTGCGCATCTGCCGGGGATTCATGTCCCACAGGGCCGATTTCAGCATGGAGACTTTCGACAGGGCGTCGCGCATGCCCTGGGGCGGCGCGGGCTCGCGCAGCGAGGCCAGCAGTTCGCCGGTCTCGCGCAGGGCGGAGACGTCCTCGGCGCCCATGCCCCAGGCGACGCGCCGCGGCGTGCCGAACAGGTTGGCCAGCACCGGCGTGCCGCAGGGCTGGCCGGCGTGCAATGGATGCTCGAACAGCAGGGCGGGGCCGCCGGCCCGCAGGACCCGGTCGCTGATTTCGGTCATTTCCAGGGCGGTGGAAACGGGGTGCGCGATGCGCTTGAGCTGGCCCTGGCGTTCCAGTTGGGCGATGAAGTCCCGGAGGTCGCGGTATTTCACGGCAGTATCGTCGATCGGTTACAGTGGCGTCGTGCCCAAGATTACCATTCCCCCTGCCCGGGCGGTGTGCGGAGGTGCCCATGCGGTCCGTTCCTGAACGGCTGCGGCGCGGCGTGCTGGCCGTGCTGCGGCCCGTCGGCGAGTTCGTCCACGTCAGCGCCATCTACCTGGGGCTGGCCGTGCTCACCACGCTGGGCCTGAGCCTGGTGCTGCCGTCCATGCGCCAGCAGTCGCAGCAGCTGCACGAAGTCGTCCTGGCGATGTTCCAGGCCGACGGGCCCGGCTATGGCGCCGACGACGAGGGCGAGGTGGCGGACTGGTCGCTGCCCCCGGCGGCGCAGGCGCCGGACGAGGGCGCCGCGCCGCCCGCCGGCCCGGCCGAAGGCGCCGGCGAAGCGGCGGACGCGGGCCAGGGCGGGCAGGCCGGCCCGTCGGGACAGCCGGGGCAGGCCGGTCAGCCGGGTCAATCGGGGCAGGCGGGACAGGCGGGCCAATCCGCGCAGGCCGGCCAGGCGGGAGAGGCCGCCCAGGCGGGCGGGTCCGAGGCCGGCCGCCTGACCTTCGCCAGCGCCCTGGCCGCCAGCCTGCGCGACCAGCCCATCCAGGGCGTGACCCAGGCCCAGGCGCACGCCTTGCGCAGCTACGTGGCGCGCAAGTACCGCATCGCCAGCAGCGTGGCGGGCGCGCTGATCCGGACGGCCTTCGACGTCGGCCGCGAACAGAAGCTGGACCCGCAGCTGCTGCTGGCCGTGATCGCCATCGAGTCGCGCTACAACCCCTTCGTCGAGAGCGCCGTGGGCGCCCAGGGCCTGATGCAGATCATGAGCAGCGTGCACCGGGCCAAGCTGCGGCCCAGCGGCGGGCCGGCGGCGGCCTTCGATCCGGTGGTCAACATCCGCATCGGGGCGCAGATCCTGGCCGACTGCATCCGCCGGCGCGGCGGCCTGGAGGGCGGGCTGGCCTGTTATGTCGGCGCGACCGGCCCCGGCGACGGCGGCTACGGCACCCGGGTGCTGGCCGAACGCCGCCGCATCGCCCTGGCTTCGGGCATTCCGCCCAAGGATTGAGGGCGGCGCCGCGGCCGCCCGACCCGGGTCGGCCGCCGGGCCGCCCCGGCCCTCCCGGCCGGATCAGCGATTGCCCAGGAACGCGGCCATCCGGTCGACGGCCTCGCGCAGGCGGTCCAGGCCGGTGGCGTAGGAAAAGCGCACGGTGCGGTCCGCGTGGGCCTGGCCGAAGTCCAGGCCCGGCACCGCGGCGACGCCGGCTTCGTGCAGCAGGCGGCGGCAGAATTCGGCGCTGTCCATCCCCAGCCCGTGGACGTCGGAGAAGATGTAGAAGGCGCCGTCCGGCGGGGCGGGCACGCGCAGGCCCAGGCGCTCGAAGGCGGGCAGCAGGAAGTCGCGGCGTTCCTTGAACGACAGGCGCCGGTGCTCGTAGACCTGCATGACTTCGGGCTCGAAGCAGCTCAGCGCGGCGTGCTGCGCCAGCGCCGGAGCGCAGATCGCCAGGCTGGCGGCCAGGCGTTCGAGGGCGGGCATCATGGCCGCCGGCGCGATCAGCCAGCCCAGGCGCCAGCCCGTCATGTGGAAGTATTTCGAGAAGCTGTTGATGACCACCAGGTCGTCGTCCAGCGTCAGGCCGCTGCGCGGCGGCGCGTCGTAGTACAGGCCCAGGTAGATCTCGTCCAGGATGACGAAGCCGCCGCGCGCGCGCACCGCGGCGACCAGGGCGCGCAGGGCCTCGCGCGGCATGGAGGTGCCGGTGGGGTTGCTGGGCGAGGCGATCAGCACGCCGCGCGTGGCTGGTCCCCAGTGGGCGTCGATGTCCTCGGGTCGCAGCTGGTAGCGGTGCCCGGCCGTGGTGGGCACCAGGCGCGTGACGCCGCCGGCCGCGGTGATGAAGTTGCGGTTGGCGGGGTAGGACGGGTCGGGCATCAGGACCTCGTCGCCCGGATCGACCAGGGCCATGGCCGCCAGCAGCAGGGCGCCCGAGGCGCCCGAGGTGATCAGGACGCGGGCCGGGTCCACGGCGGCGCCGAAATGCGTGCCGTAGTAGTGGGCGATGGCCTCGCGCAGCGCCGGGATGCCGGCGGGCGCGGTGTAGCCGCTCAGGCCGGCGTCGGCCGCCCGGTTCAGGGTTTCCAGCACGCGCGCGGGGGCGGTGAAGTCGGGCTCGCCGATCCCCAGGCTGATGATGTCGCGCCCCTGGGCCGCGAGGGCCTGGGCCTGTTTCAGGACTTCCACGGCGTAGAATGGCGCCGTGCGTTCGGTTCTGTCGGCCAGTCGGACCATCGCGCAACCCTGCAATGCTGTTCGGAATGAAAGCCCGATTGTAGTCTCAGTCCGTCCGTGGTCCGCCCGTATCCATCCCTGGTTCCTGGAGTCCCGCCATGCAGTCCCCTTCGCGCCGCGCATTCCTGACCGGCCGCCGTCCGGAACGCTCCCCCTGGGAAACCTTCCTGGCGCGCCTGCGCCGCGCCGCGCAGGGCACGGTCTACGATTTCTCCACGGAGGCGGGCAGCGCCCGGCTGGTGCCGGTGCACATGCAGGACGTCTACCAGGCCCGCTCGCTGTGCGTGGAGCATGGCGTCACGCTGGCCCTGGACGGCATCCCGTCGGCGGCGCGGCTGGACGGCGGCCCCGTGCTCTGGGTCGAGCCGGGGAGCGCGATGGCGCGCTGCGAACGCCTGGGGCCGGACGATCCGCGCTGGTTCGTGCAGCCCGGCTGCCTGATCGGCGACCTGGAGCAGGCCGGGCTGCCGCAGTTCCGCGACCAGCCGCCGCACCTGACGGTGGCGGCCTGGCTGGCCGACCGGCGCGGCTGCGACTGGGACTGCGGCGACACGGCCGCCAGCGGCCTGGCGCATGCGATGGTGCTGCTGAGCGACGGCACCCAGGCCAATCTGGGCGCCTTCGGCGTGGACAACCGCAAGCCGCTGGACAATCTGCGCGTCCAGGGCATGATTCCGCGGCTGTTCGAGCTCGTCTCGGCGCCGGCCGCCGAGGCCCTGCGCGACGGCGCCCTGTGGAACGGCCGCTACCGGCTCGACGCCCTGCGGCCGGCGGCCGGCGGCACCGTCAACCTCGCCCACCTGCTGCTGGGCCATGGGGGCGAGCTGGGCTGGGTCGAATGGATGGTGTTCGACGGACGCGCCGGCCGCCTGGCCGAGCGTGCCTACGACCTGCGCTACGGGCGCCGCCCCGGCCCCGGCGAGGCCGCAGCGGAGACGGACCGGGCCGTGCGCGCCCTGTTCGACCCCGACGGCGTCTTTCCGGAACGGGGCCAGCAGTTCTAGCAGTTCCGATTTCCCCCTGGCGTTCCCTCGGTGCCCGTGCGGCTTGCGCCGATGGGCCCAGGCGTCCGCCGCATGATCCGCATGCGTCCCGCGCCATACCGCGGGCTGGCGCAAGCGGCTAGAATGGCCGGCAGCACCCCTCTTTCTA
This sequence comes from Castellaniella defragrans 65Phen, assembly GCF_000612685.1. Taxonomy (NCBI): domain Bacteria; kingdom Pseudomonadati; phylum Pseudomonadota; class Betaproteobacteria; order Burkholderiales; family Alcaligenaceae; genus Castellaniella; species Castellaniella defragrans. Next base: position 3,329,583 of record NZ_HG916765.1, on the reverse strand, counting down.
TTCCATAACGTATCAAGGCTGCCTCACCATGGACGAATCCTTGCGCGCCGCGGCGCTCGAATATCACGAGCACGGCCGTCCCGGGAAAATCTCGGTCACTCCCACCAAACAGCTCTCCAATCAGCGGGATCTCGCCCTGGCCTATTCCCCGGGCGTCGCCGCCGCCTGCGAGGAGATCGTCGCCGACAGCCACAACGCCTTCCGCTACACGGGGCGCGGCAATCTGGTCGGCGTCATCACCAACGGCACGGCCGTCCTCGGCCTGGGCAACATCGGCCCCCTGGCGTCCAAGCCCGTGATGGAAGGCAAGGCCGTGCTGTTCAAGAAATTCTCCGGCCTGGACGTCTTCGACATCGAGATCAACGAACAGGACCCGGACAAGCTGGTCGACATCATCGCCGGCCTGGAGCCCACCTTCGGCGGCATCAACCTCGAAGACATCAAGGCGCCGGAATGCTTCTACGTCGAACAGAAGCTGCGCGAGCGCATGAAGATCCCGGTCTTCCACGACGACCAGCACGGCACCGCCATCTGCGTGACCGCGGCCTTCATCAACGGCCTGGAGGTCGTGGGCAAGGACGTCTCCAAGGTCAAGGTGGTGGTGTCCGGCGCGGGCGCGGCGGCCCTGGGCTGCCTGGACCTGATGATGGACATGGGCCTGCCCCTGGAGCACATCTGGGTGTCCGACATCGAGGGCGTGGTCTACGAGGGCCGCACGGTCCTGATGGACGAAAAGAAATCCCGCTTCGCGCAGAAGACCGACGCGCGCCTGCTTGACGACATCATCGGCGGCGCCGACGTGTTCCTGGGCCTGTCGGCCGGCGGCGTGCTCAAGCCCCACATGGTGCAGAAGATGGCCGAGCGCCCGCTGGTGCTGGCGCTGGCCAACCCCAATCCCGAAATCCTGCCGGCCGACGCGCTGGCGGTGCGGCCCGACGCCGTGATCGCCACCGGCCGTTCGGACTTCCCCAACCAGGTCAACAACGTGCTGTGCTTCCCGTACATCTTCCGCGGGGCGCTGGACGTGGGGGCCACCACCATCACGCGCGGCATGGAAAAGGCCGCCGTCATGGCGATCTGCAAGCTGGCCCGGGAAGAGCAGAACGACATCGTGGCGGCCGCCTACGGCCTGTACGACGTGTCCTTCGGCCCCAGCTACTTCATCCCCAAGCCCTTCGACCCGCGTCTGATCGTGCGCATCTCCCCGGCCGTGGCCAAGGCCGCCATGGACGACGGCGTGGCCACCCGGCCGCTGGCCGACCTGGAAGGCTACGCCGGCCAGCTGGAGCAGTTCGTCTACCACTCCGGCGCCTTCATGAAGCCGCTGTTCTCGGCGGCGCGCGCCATGATCCGCGAGGGCGGCAAGTCGCGCATCGTGTTCGCCGAGGGCGAGGACGAGCGCGTGCTGCGCGCCGTGCAGATCGTCGTGGACGAACGCCTGGCCAAGCCCATCCTCATCGGCCGGCCCGCCGTGCTGGCCGACCGCATCGAGAAATACGGCCTGCGCATCCGCCTCGGGGTGGACGTCGAGGTCACCAACCCCGAGCACGACGAACGCTTCCACCAGTACTGGACCACGTACTGGGAGCTGATGTGCCGCCGCGGCATCACCAAGGAAATGGCGCGCGTCGAGATGCGCCGCCGCCTGACCCTGATCGGCGCCATGATGGTGCGCCTGGGCGACGCCGACGGCATGATCTGCGGCACCGTGGGGTCCTACGGCAACCACCTGCGCTTCGTCGACGAGGTCCTGGGGCTGCAGCCCGGCGCCCGCACCTACGCGGCCATGAACATCCTGCTCCTGGAAGAACGCACCCTGGCGCTGGCGGACACGCACGTCAACGACAATCCCGACGCCGCCCAGATCGCCGAGATCACCCTGATGGCGGCCGAGGAAATGCGCCGCCTCAACATCGAGCCCAAGGTCGCGCTGCTGTCGCGTTCCAACTTCGGCACCGGCAGCTCGTCCTCCGGCGAGAAGATGCGCCAGGCCCTGGAACTGGTGCGCGAGCGCGATCCCAGGCTGGAGATCGACGGCGAGATGCACGGCGACTGCGCCCTGGATCCGGCGCTGCGCGAACGCATCCTGCCGTCCACCACGCTGCACGGCGAGGCCAACCTGCTGATCTGCCCCAGCGTGGACGCCGGCAACATCGCCTACAACCTGCTCAAGACGGCGGCGGGCGGCAACGTGGCGGTCGGGCCGTTCCTGCTGGGCGCCAACGCGCCGGTGCACATCCTGACCTCCAGCTCCACCGTGCGCCGGATCGTCAACATGACCGCGCTGACCGTGGTCGATGCCAACAAGCCGCGCCACGCCTAGCGAGGGCCTGGACCAGCGGCCCCCGGACCGTGCGCCGTCCCGCGCGATGGCCGAGGAGGCGGCCGGCGCCCCCGGCCGCGGCGCGGCCGGGCGGCCCAGGGTCGGCCTGGTCCTGACCGGTGGCGGCGCCCGCGCCGCCTACCAGGCCGGCGTGCTCTCGGGCGTGCTGGAGCTGCTGGACCCCGACCGCCGGCCGGGCTTTCGCAATCCCTTCGACATCGTCTGCGGCACCTCGGCGGGGGCGATCAACGCCGCCGCCCTGGCCTGCCGCGCCCACCAGCCGCACCGCGCCGTCGATCACCTGTGCAGCCTGTGGCAGGCGCTGCACACCCGGGACATCTACTACTCGGACGCCGCGCGGCTGATGCGCACCGGCCTGCAATGGCTAGGCATGCTGAGCCTGGGCTGGATCCGGCCGCAGCTGTCCAGCTACGCGCCGCATTCCCTGCTGGACAACGAACCCCTGTCCGGCCTGCTGTGCCGCACGCTCAATTTTTCCCGCCTGCAGACCAACCTGGATCGCGGCCACCTGAGCGCCCTGGCCATCACGGCGACGGCCTACACCACCGGCGAGCACCTCACCTTCTACCAGGCCCGCCAGAGCATCCAGCCCTGGTCGCGCACCCTGCGGCGGGCCGTGGCCTGCCCCATCGGCGTGGACCACCTGATGGCCTCCAGCGCCATCCCCTTCGTCTTCCCCGCCCGCGCCATCCTGACGGGCGGGCGCACGCTCTGGTGCGGGGACGGCTCGATGCGCCAGCTGGCTCCGATCAGTTCGGCCATCCACCTGGGGGCGGGGCGCATCTTCGTCATCGGCACCAACTACCGCGACGAGACCAGCCCCGGGATCCGCGACCTGGACCCGCCGTATCCCAATCTGGCGCAGGTCGCGGGGCACACGCTGTCGAACATTTTCCTCGACGGCGTGTCCATGGACATGGAGCGCATGGAGCGGATCAATGAGCTGCTTGCACGAATCCCCGCAAATCGTTTAAAAAGCGAGTCACTGCGACCCATCCATGCCCTCATGATCGCGCCCAGCCGGTCCCTGGACGAACTGGCGCTGGAGCATCTGGATGAATTGCCGGGCGCCGTGCGCACCCTGTTTCGCGTGCTGGGCGTTTCGCCGCGCAGGATCGAGCCGGGCGGCGGTGCGCTGGCGTCTTACTTGCTGTTTGAATCCGGCTACACTCGCAGCCTGATCGCGCTGGGCAGGGCAGACAGCCTGAGTCAGGCTGAAAAAGTCATCGCTTTTTTCAAGGAGTGGTCCGCATGAGTCCGGCCCAGATAAAGAAAATGCTCACGCAGGGCGTGGTGGATGCCCAGGCGGTGAGCGAACAGGACGCCCTGGCGGCCGCAACCGAGGCCGGTCTGGCGGCCTTCGTCGTCGATTGCGACCGGGCGCGCAACCGTTCCGCCGTGCTGCGGGCGGTGGTCAAGGCCATCGACTACCCGGAGTATTTCGGTGGCAACCTGGACGCCCTGTACGACGGCCTGTGCGACACCCTGACGGACCAGAAGGAAGGCCTGTTCCTGTGGTTCCGCCACCTGCATTCCGGCGATCCCGCCCTGGCCGAGGACGCCCGGGCCATCCAGGCCGTGTGCGACGACGTGGTGGAATTCGGCCAGAACAACGAGCGCTGCTTCGCCTACGCCATCCAGCACGCCGGCGCCCACCCCGACCCCGAGCCGGGCGTCGATCCCACGCCGTATTCCGGCCGCGAGGAAGCCTGATTCCTTTCCTGTCTTGAAATGACGTGGCGCTCTTCCGGGCGCCGTTTTGCTTGTTCCGGGGAGCAGCCAGCCGCAGCCCGCGCAGCGGGGGGCCGCCCTTTTCTACCAGTCCAGCAGGGCGGTGGCCGCCGCCGCCAGCGCGAGGCCGGCCGTCTCGGTACGCAGCACGCGCGGCCCGAAGCGCACGCCGCGCAGGCCCCGGCGCTGCGCCAGGGCGAGTTCCTCGGGCGACCAGCCGCCCTCGGGGCCGACCATCAGCGTCAGGCCGTCCCGCACGTCGGCCAGGGCCGCGCGGAAGTCCAGGCGGCCTTCCGGGTGGCAGAACAGCGCCGGCCCGTCCACCGCCTCCAGGCAGGCGGCCAGCGGCGCGGGCGGGTGGATGCGCATCAGCCGGTTGCGGCCGCATTGCTCGCTGGCGGCCCGGGCGATGGCGCGCCAGTGCTCCAGGCGCTTGTCCAGCCGGGGGCCGGCCAGGCGCAGGACGCTGCGTTCGGCGGCCGTGGGGCGCAGCTCGGCCACGCCCAGCTCGACCGCCTTTTCCACGATCCAGTCCATCTTGTCGCCCGAGGCCAGCCCCTGGATGAGGACCAGCCGCCCGCGCAGTTCGCTTTCGACGGCCTCGTGCGCGCCCAGCTCGGCCAGGGCGCGCCGGCCCTCGGCGCGCAGCGTGGCGGGGTACTGGCCGCCCCGGCCGTCGAACAGGACGATGGGGGCGCCGTCCGCGAGCCGCAGCACGCGCAGCGCGTGATGCGCCAGGGCGTCCGGCAGCTCGACGCGCCGGCTGGCGTCCAGCGGGGTTTCGCAGAAGAAACGGGGGGGCGGCATGGCGGGCGGGGCAATGACCATTGTGCGGGTGCCGTGGACTATAAACCGGATCGGGCGGGGTGGTAAAATCCCTAGCTTTGTGATTCTGTATGCGGTGAGGCCATGGCTTCGGTCCTGCGGCACTTGCCCTCCGAGACCCTATGAGTGCCTTGCCCGCCCCCGATCCGTCCATGGCCGATGCCATTCGCGTCCTGGCCATGGATGCCGTCCAACAAGCCAATTCCGGGCATCCCGGGGCGCCCATGGGCATGGCCGACATCGCGCACGTGCTCTGGACCAGGCACCTGCGCCACAACCCGGCCGATCCGGCCTGGATCGACCGCGACCGCTTCGTGCTGTCCAACGGCCACGGCTCGATGCTGCTCTACGCCCTGCTGCATCTCACCGGCTACGACCTGCCGATCGGCGAACTGCGCCGCTTCCGCCAGCTGCACTCGCGCACCCCCGGGCACCCCGAGGTCGGCATCACGCCGGGCGTCGAGACCACCACCGGCCCGCTCGGCCAGGGCCTGGCCAACGCCGTCGGCATGGCGCTCGCCGAATCGCTGCTGGCGGGCGAATTCAACCGCCCCGGGCACGAGCTGATCGGCCACGACACCTACGCCTTCGTCGGCGACGGCTGCCTGATGGAAGGCATTTCCCACGAGGCCTGCTCGCTGGCCGGCACCCTGGGCCTGTCGCGCCTGATCGTGTTCTACGACGACAACGGCATCTCCATCGACGGCGAGGTCGAGCACTGGTTCGGCGACGACACCCCGGCGCGCTTCGAGGCCTACGGCTGGAACGTCCTGCGCGGGGTCGACGGCCACGACATGAACGCGATCGACGCGGCCATCGTCCAGGCGCGCGCGCACGCCGCCGCCGGCCGGGGGCCCACCCTGATCTGCTGCCGCACCGTGATCGGCCGCGGCGCCCCGACCAAGGCCGGCACGGAAAAAGTCCATGGCGCGCCGCTGGGGGCCGACGAGATCGCCGCCGCGCGCAAGGCCATGGGCTGGAACCACCCGCCCTTCGAGATCCCGCGCGAAATCTACAGCTACTGGGACGGCCGCGCGCGCGGCGCGGACCTGCAATCCGAATGGCAGACGCGCTTCGACCGCTACGCCGAGGCCCATCCCGAACTGGCCGCCGAGCTGTGCCGCCGCATGGCGGGCGAGCTGCCGGCCGATTTCGCCGAACGCGCCCGCGCCTACGTCCTGTCCACCCAGGACAAGGCCGAATCCATCGCCTCGCGCAAGGCCTCGCAGCAGGCCATCGCCGCCTTCGCGGAAATCCTGCCGGAGCTGCTGGGCGGCTCGGCCGACCTGACCGGCTCCAACTTCACCGACTGGAAGGGCGTCGAGGCCGTGCGCCGCGCGGCCGGCGGCCCCCGGTCCGGGCGCCACATCAACTACGGCGTGCGCGAATTCGGCATGGCGGCCATCATGAACGGCATCGCCCTGCACGGCGGCTACCTGCCTTTCGGCGGCACCTTCCTCACCTTCTCCGATTATTCCCGCAACGCCCTGCGCATGGCGGCGCTGATGAAGCAGCGCGTGGTGCACGTCTTCACCCACGACTCCATCGGCCTGGGCGAAGACGGCCCCACCCACCAGTCGATCGAGCACGCGGGCAGCCTGCGCCTGATCCCCAATCTCCACGTCTGGCGGCCCTGCGACACCACCGAAACCGCGGTCGCCTGGCAGTGCGCCCTGGCGCGGCCCGCCAGCCTGGGCATGGCCGTCCACGGCGGCGGCCCCTCGGCGCTGCTGCTGTCGCGCCAGAACCTGCCCTTCGTGGCGCGCGACGCCGCCACCACCGAGGCCATCGCCCGGGGCGGCTACGTGCTGCGCGACATGGTGGGCGCGCGCGCCGTGCTGATCGCCACGGGCTCCGAGATCGAGCTCGCCCTGCAGGCCCAGGACCGCCTGGCCGCGCGCGGCGTGGCGACCCGCGTGGTGTCCATGCCCTGCACCCAGGTCTTCGACGCCCAGGACGCCGCCTGGCGCGATGCGGTGCTGCCGGCGGGCCTGCCGCGCGTGGCCGTCGAGGCCGGCGGCACGGCCACCTGGTACAAATACGTGGGCACGACGGGCGCCGTCGTGGGCATCGACACCTACGGCGAATCCGCGCCGGCGGGCGAGCTGTTCAAACATTTCGGGCTGACGGCCGACCACGTGGCCGCCGTCGTCGAGCAGATTTTGTAAAGGAGCTCCTTCATGACCATCCGCGTCGCCATCAACGGCTACGGCCGCATCGGCCGCAACATCCTGCGTGCCCACTACGAAGACGGCAAGAAGCACGACATCCAGATCGTCGCCATCAACGACCTGGGCGATCCCAAGACCAACGCCCACCTGACCCGCTACGACACGGCCCACGGCCGCTTCCCCGGCACGGTCGAGGTCGATGGCGACTCCATGGTCGTCAACGGCGACCGCATCCGCGTGCTGGCCGACCGCGACCCGGCCAGGCTGCCCTGGGGCGAGCTGGGCGTGGACGTGGTGCTGGAATGCACGGGCCTCTTCACCTCCAAGGAAAAGGCCTCGGCCCACCTGAAGGGCGGCGCGAAAAAGGTCATCATCTCCGCCCCGGGCGGCAAGGACGTCGACGCCACCATCGTCTACGGCGTCAACCACCAGGTCCTGAAGGCCTCCGACACGGTCATCTCCAACGCCTCGTGCACCACCAACTGCCTGGCGCCGCTGGTCCACCCGCTGCACCAGAAGCTGGGCATCGTCAACGGCCTGATGACCACCGTGCACGCCTACACCAACGACCAGGTGCTGACCGACGTCTACCACTCCGACCTGCGCCGCGCGCGCTCGGCCACGCACAGCATGATCCCCACCAAGACCGGCGCCGCCGCCGCCGTGGGCCTGGTGCTGCCCGAACTGAACGGCAAGCTCGACGGCTACGCGATCCGCGTGCCGACGATCAACGTGTCCATCGTCGACCTGTCCTTCGTCGCGGCGCGCGAGACCACGGCCGAGGAAGTCAACAGCATCCTCAAGGCCGCCTCCGAAGGTCCGCTCAAGGGCATCCTGGCCTACACCACCGAGCCCCTGGTGTCGGTCGACTTCAACCACGATCCGGCCTCCAGCACGGTGGACGCCTCGCTCACCAAGGTGTCCGGCTCGCTGGTGAAGGTCTCCTCCTGGTACGACAACGAGTGGGGCTTCTCCAACCGCATGCTCGACACCACCGTGGCCCTGATGGCCGCCAAGTAAGGCATCCGGCATCGTGCGGCGCGGGGCGGGGCAACCCGCCCTCGTCGTATCCGGCGCATCCGGCGGCACACCCGGCGGCGGACGCGCCGGCCGGGCAGCAGGACCGGGCGCTCCGCCCCTGAACCGACTTCCGAGGCAATCCTCCATGACCACCGTACAGACACTCTCCGGGCTGGCGCAGTCCGGCGCCCTGAAGGGCAAGCGCGTCTTCATCCGCTCCGACCTGAACGTGCCCCTGGAACAGGGCCGCATCACCGAGGACACCCGCATCCGGGCCTCGGTGCCGGCCATCCGGATGGCGCTGGAGGCGGGCGCCTCCGTGATGGTGACCTCGCACCTGGGCCGCCCCAAGGAAGGCACGGTCGGTCCGGACGACACCCTGCGGCCCGTCGCCGAGCGCCTGGCCGAGCTGCTGGGCCGGCCGGTGCGGCTGGTCGCCGACTGGGTCGGCGGCGTGGACCTGGCTCCCGGCGAGGTCGTGCTGCTGGAAAACTGCCGCTGCAATCCCGGCGAAAAGAAGAACGATCCCGAACTGGCGCGGCGCATGGCCGCGCTGTGCGACGTCTACGTCAACGACGCCTTCGGCACGGCGCACCGCGCCGAGGCCACCACCGAGGGCATCGCGCGCTACGCGCCCGTGGCCTGCGCCGGCCCGCTGCTGGAAGCCGAGCTGACGGCCCTGGGCCGGGCGCTGCAGTCCCCGCGCCGCCCGATGGTGGCCATCGTCGCCGGCTCGAAGGTCTCCACCAAGCTGTCCATCCTGCAGTCCCTGGCCGAAAAGGTCGATCAGCTGATCGTGGGCGGCGGCATCGCCAACACCTTCATGCTGGCCGCCGGCCTGCCCATCGGCAAGTCGCTCGCCGAGCCCGATCAGGTCGATCAGGCGAAGGCCGTCATGGACGCCATGCGGGCGCGCGGCGTCGAGGTCCCCATTCCCGTGGACGTGGTGGTGGCGCCGGCCTTCGCCGCCGACGCGCCGGCCACCGTGAAGGACGCGGCCGACGTCGGGCCGGACGACCTGATCCTGGACATCGGGCCGCGCACGGCCGCCGCCCTGGCCGGCCAGCTGCGCAAGGCCGGCACCATCGTCTGGAACGGCCCGGTCGGGGTGTTCGAGTTCGAGGCCTTCGCCGGCGGCACCCGGGCCATCGCCCAGGCCATCGCGGAATCCGACGGCTTTTCCATCGCCGGCGGCGGCGACACGCTGGCGGCGATCGCCAAGTTCGGCATTGCCGACCGGGTCGGCTACATCTCGACCGGCGGCGGCGCCTTCCTGGAATTCCTCGAAGGCAAGGCGCTGCCCGCCGTCGCCGCGCTGCAGGCGCGGGCGACCTGAGCCGCGCGGGATTCAGCGCCGCAGCAGCCGCAGGCCGTTGCCCACCACCAGCAGGCTGGCGCCCACGTCGGCGAACACCGCCATCCACAGGGTGCCCAGGCCGGCGACCGTCAGGACCAGGAACACCGCCTTGATGCCCAGGGCGATGGCGATGTTCTGCACCAGGATCCGGTGGGTGGCGCGCGACAGCCGGATGAACCAGGGGATCTTGCGCAGGTCGTCGTCCATCAGCGCGACGTCGGCGGTCTCGATGGCGGCGTCCGTGCCCATCGCGCCCATGGCGAAGCCCACGTCGGCGCGCGCCAGGGCGGGCGCGTCGTTGATGCCGTCGCCCACCATGCCCACGGCGGTACCCGGCACGGCCAGGCCGCCGACGATCCGCAGCTTGTCCTCGGGCAGCAGATCGCCTTCGGCGCGGTCGATGCCGGCCTGGGCGGCGATGGCCGCGACGGTGTGCGGGTTGTCGCCCGACAGCATGGCGGTGCGCACGCCCAGCGCGTGCAGGGCCTGGATCGCGGCCGCGCTGTCGGGCTTGATCGTGTCGGCGACGGCGTAGAGCGCCAGGGCGCGGTGCTCGTCGGCCAGCAGGACGACGGTCTTGCCCTGGCGTTCCAGGGCTTCCAGGCGGGCTTCCAGGTCGGGCGAGCACAGGCCGCGTTCGTGGATCAGCCGGTGGTTGCCCAGCAGGTGCGGGCGGCCGTCGACGAGGCCGCGGGTCCCGCGCCCGGCCAGGGCCTCGAAGGCCTCGACCGGCGCGGCGGGTCCCGCGTCCAGGCCCTGCGCCACGGCGCGGGAGACGGGATGGTCGGAACGGGCCGCCAGCGCGGCGGCCAGGGCGTGGCTGCGCGCGGGGTCGGCCGCGTCCAGGGCCAGCGCGTCGGTCAGCACCGGCCGGCCGTGCGTGACGGTGCCGGTCTTGTCCAGCGCGATCCAGCGCAGCAGCCGGCCCTGTTCCAGGTGGACGCCGCCCTTGACCAGGACGCCGTGGCGGGCCGCCGCCGCCAGGCCGCTGACGATGGACACTGGCGTCGAGATCACCAGGGCGCAGGGGCAGGCGATCACCAGCAGGACCAGCGCCTTGTAGATCCAGTCGTGCCAGCCGCCCAGGCCCAGCAGGGGCGGCAGCACGGCGATGGCCACGGCCAGCAGCACCACCAGCGGGGTGTAGACCCGGGCGAAGCGGTCCACGAAGCGCTGCGTGGGCGCGCGCGCCGACTGCGCCGATTCGATGGCCCGGATGATGCGCGCCAGGGTCGAATCGCCGGCGGCCGCCAGGGCGCGGTATTGCAGCTCGCCCGCGCCGTTGATGGTGCCGGCGTAGACCGGGTCGCCGGCCGTCTTGTCCACAGGCAGGCTTTCGCCGGTGATGGGGGACTGGTCCACGGCCGAGCGGCCGGACTCGACCCGGCCGTCCAGGGCGATGCGCTCGCCCGGCCGGACCCGCACCAGGGCGCCGGGGGACACGTCGCGCGCGGGGACGTCGCGCCACCCGCCGTCCGCCTGGCGGACCGAAGCCCGCTCGGGCGCGAGCCGCAGCAGGCCCTGCACGGCGCGGCGGGCGCGGTCCAGCGAGCGCGCCTCGATGCGCTCGGCCAGGGTGAACAGCACCATCACCATCGCCGCCTCGGCCCATTGGCCCAGGACCAGGGCGCCGGTGACGGCGATGCTCATCAGGGCGTTGATGTTCATCTGGCCGTGGCGCAGCGCGGTCCAGCCCTTGCGGTAGGTGCCCAGGCCGCAGCCGGCGATGGCGAGGACCGCCAGGACCGCCGGGACGGCCCAGGGCGCCTCGGCCCAATGGGCGGCCTCGGCCGCCAGGGCGGCGGCGCCCGAGGCCGCCAGCGGCCACCAGGGTCCGGGCGCCTCGGGCGCCATGCCGGCCGGCGCGGCGGCCTCGCCGGCCTGTTCCGGCGTGAAGCCCAGGTCGCGGATCGCCCGCAGGATGGATTCGAGCGCGTCCGGCGCATGGACGACGGTCAGGACGCGCCGCATCAGGTTGAAGTCCAGCGAACGCACGGCGGGCAGGGCGGACAGCGCTTTGCGGATCAGCGCTTCCTCGGTGGGGCAGTCCATCTGCTGGATGCGCAGCTCGGTCCGCAGGTCCGCGCCCTGTTCGACGGAGGGCGCCAGCGGGACGGCGTCCGGCCGGCCGTGCGGGCGGGGATCGGCCGCGCCGCACCCATGGCCGCACGGGCCGGGCGCCCGGGCATGGCCGTGATCGTGACCGTGTGGGTGGCCGTGATCGGGGCCTGCGGCGGGGTGTCCGTGGGCGTCGTGACCGTGTGCGTGCGGCATGGCGGATTCCTGTGCTGCGATCTATGATGGCAGTACACACCTTGTAGCCGCTACAAGGTCAAGCGCCCGGGACGCCCTCCTGAAAAGGTCCCCCGGCCGCCATTTCCCTCCGGAGGATCCCGCATGAAGATCGGCGAACTGGCCCGCGCCGCCCGCTGTTCCACCGAAACCGTCCGCTTCTACGAAAAGGCCGGCCTGCTGCCCGCGCCCGCCCGCAGCGAGGGCAACTACCGGCAGTACGGCCCCGCGCACCTGGGGCGCCTGCGCTTCATCCGCAACTGCCGGGGGCTGGACATGGCGCACGACGAGATCCGCGCGCTGCTGGGCATGATCGACCATCCCGCTCGTGATTGCGGCCCGATCAACCACCTGCTGGACGAGCACATCGCCCACGTCGACGTGCGCCTGCGCGAACTGCAGGACCTGCAGCGGCAACTGGTCGCGCTGCGGGAGCAGTGCCGCGCCGAGCAGCCAGTGGATGCCTGCGGCATCGTGCAGGGACTGGCGCGCATGGAGACGGCCGACGGCCCGGCGCGAAACACGCACATCGGTTGAATGAGGCGGGCCGGCATCCGGCCGGAGCACGAGACGGGAAGCCGCAGACAGTGCTATTGCACGGCAAGGCGAACCAACGACGTGATACGGCCGGATGCCGGCCCGCCCTAGCCTGGATTTTTCACCAAAAGGAATCGGCACATCCCTGAAACCCGCATAAAATCAAGGTGCGAACAAGATTTTGGGGAAAGATGTGCCGATACCAGATCGTACCACCGAACAACTGGACTTTGGGCGGCTTGGACGGCGCCATTTGCAAGCGAATTTCCAGGGTGGCGATCTCAGTTCCGACGGCGGGCTGATGCTGCTGCGAAGAATTGATGCGCGTACCGGCCTGTCGCGCATGGCGGCCAAGGCGCTGACCGAGCGCCGAGCCGCTGGTCGCATCCACCACCGCCTGCGCGATTTGCTGGCCCAGCGCCTGTACGGCCTGTGTTGCGGCTACGAAGACCTGAACGATCACGATACCCTGCGCGCCGATTCTCTGATGCAAACGGCGATCGGGCGGGATCGTCCCCTGGCCAGCTCGCCCACGCTCAGTCGTCTGGAAACGGGTGCGACCCGCGCCGATGCGTGGGCACTGCATGGGGTGCTGGTTGAACACTTCATCGCCAGCTTCGCCACGGCCCCCAAGGAACTGATTCTGGACGCGGATGCCTCGGATATCCCGCTGCACGGCGAGCAGGAGCACAAGCAGTTCCACGCTTACTACGACCACCACTGTTATCTACCGCTGTACGTGTTCTGCGGCCAGTCGATGCTGGCCTGCCTGCTGCGGCCCAGTCGTATTGACGGGGCCAGGCATGCGGCGGCGGTGCTGCGCCTGCTGGTGAACCGGCTGCGCCAGGCATGGCCAAAAGTCAGGATCATCATTCGCGGGGACTCGGGATTCTGCCGTCAGCGATTGATACGCTGGTGTGAACGCAGTGATGTGCAATACATCATCGGCTTGGCTCGCAACAAGCGCCTTCAGGCGCGCGTTGCGCAGGCTGAGGAAGTCCTCAGGCGCGACTACGAGCGCACCGGGCGCAAGCAGCGCATGGTCAGTGAGTTCTCCTACGCGGCCGGCTCGTGGAACCGCCCCCGGCGGGTGCTGACCCGCCTGGAATATGGCGCCCAGGGCGTCAACCCGCGCTTCGTGGTCACCAACCTTGCTGATTCGGATGCCATGCAACTGTACGAACGCTTGTACTGCGCCCGGGGCGAAGCGCAGAACCGCATCAAGGAAGCCCAGCTCGATCTGTTCGGCACACGAGCCAGCTGCCATCGCTTCGCCGCCAACCAGTTCCGACTGCTGCTGGCTGCCCTGGCCTATACGCTCATGCAGCGCCTGCGCGAGACGGCGCTACGAGGCACTGAACTGGAGCGCGCCAGCGCCGCGACGATCCGGGTACGTCTACTGAAAATCGGTGCGGCCATCGTGCGCAATACCCGGCGCGTTCGCATCCTGCTGGCCTCGCATCATCCGCTGCGCCATGTCTACGCGCACGCCGCCCGCGCCATGGCTCCGTAACGCTGAAAAAGTGCTGTCCCCGGCACGTTATAACGCAACGGGGGTAGGGGGAATTGCGTCCGCGGCACTGAAAAATTGCTCCACACACCGCTGATCCCTACTGCTTCATCGCCGGGGCAGCCTGCGCACCCAAAAATCGCTTCAGCAGGTTTGCTGAAGAAATCTTCGGGCTAGACCGGGTCGAAGTGGGTCATGACATCCAGCACCGGCAGGTCCTCCATGACGCGGCGCCGGGCCTCGACGGCGATGGCGTGGCCGGCCTCGATCGTCAGCCGGCCGTCCATTTCGATGTCCACCTCCACCCAGACCATGTCGCCCATCTTGCGGGTGCGCAGGTCGTGGATGCCGCGCACGCCGGGCGTGCCCAGGATGCGTTCGCGGATGGCGCGCTCGGTGTCGGCGTCGGCGGCCCGGTCCACCAGGTCGTTGAAGGCCTGCCAGGAAAATTTCCAGCCCATGCGCACGATCATCAGGCCCACCACCAGGGCGGCCAGGGGATCGGCCAGCGGCAGGCCCGCCAGGTTGGCGCCCACCCCCATCGCCACCACCAGCGACGAGGCCGCGTCCGAGCGGGCGTGCCAGGCGTTGGCCACCAGCAGGGTGGAGCGCACGCGGCGCGCGACGCGCAGCAGGTAGCGGAACAGCAGTTCCTTGGAGAGCAGGGCCAGCAGGGCGACGTAGAAGGCGGCCGGATGGACGACGGGGATCAGTTCGGGCGCCTGCAGGCGCTGGAAGCTGCCCCACAGCATACCCAGGCCGACGGCGCCCAGCAGCACGCCGATGCCCAGCGTGGCGGCCGTCTCGAAGCGCAGGTGTCCGTAGGGGTGGTCGGCGTCCGGGCCCTTGGCGCTGTGCTTGTTGGCGAACAGCACCAGCCCGTCGGATACCAGGTCCGACAGGGAGTGGATGGCGTCCGCCACCAGGGCCTGGGATTGTGCGAACAGGCCGACCGCCATCTGGACGCCGGTCAGCAGGAGGTTCACCCAGACGCTGACCCAGGTGCTGCGCCGGGCGGCGGCCTGGCGGTCCGGCGTTTCGACGCGGAGAGCGGGTGGAGGAGACATGCCCGCAAGTATACGGCGGACGGTCCCGGCGGACGCGTGCGGTACACTGAAAACCCGGTCGGCCATACAGGATCGCGGTCCGCATGCGGCTTCCTTTTCGTTCCGTCCCGGCGCGCTGCGCGCGCCTGGTGCATCGGTTTCCCTGGCATTGGCTGATCGCCGCGCTGGTCGCGGCCGACGGCTACCTGTTCCTGCGGCCGCTCTGGCAGGCCATCGGCAGCCAGGGCCTGCTGCAGACCCTGCAGATCCGCGACGGCGCCGGCGTCGCGGCCTTCCTGGATTCGGGCGGCATCGCCCAGATGTCGCGGCTGATGCTGGGCCTGGGCGTGCAGGTGATGGCGGTCGGGCTGCTGTACCGCGCCCGCATCGCCTGGACCATCACCCTGCTGCTACTCGCGGCGGTGGGCACGGTGTCCCTGTGGCACGGCCAGGGACATTTCGGCCTGCTCGCCTATACGGCCGTGCTGGCCGGGGCGCTGATCGGCTACTGGCGCCATTTCGACCGGGCCAGCCTGACGGCGGGCAGCCTGTTCGCCGCGCTCAGCGTGCTCAGCCTGCTGGTCTACGCGGTGTTCGGCGTCCTCTACCTGGGCGAGGAATTCTCGCCGCCCGTGCGCGATCCGGTCACGGCCCTGTATTTCTCCATCGTGTCCATGTCCACGGTGGGGTATGGGGACATCGGCCCGAAGACCGACGCGGCGCGCCTGTTCACGATATCCATCATCATTCTGGGAATCACGGTCTTCGCCACGTCCATCAGCGCCGTGGCCGGACCCTTGATCGGCGGCAACATCCGCCGGCTGATGCACGGAAGGAAACCACGCACCATGCGCAAGAACCACATCATCCTGGCGGGGCTCGGCCCCCTGGCCGAGAGCCTGTACGGCGCGCTGCGCCAGCGCGGCCACGACGTCACGGTCATCGTACCGTCGGCCGAAGGCCATCCGTATCCGGCCGACGCCGACGTGCTGGCGGGCGACGCCTCGGAAACCGGCGTCCTGCTGCAGGCCGGCGCAGCGCACGCCCGGTACGTGCTGGCCCTGCGCCAGGACGACGCGGAGAACGCCTTCATCGTCATGGCGGGCCGCGAGGCCGGCGGCCCGGACACCAAGCTGGTCGCCCTGGCGAACTCGCCCCAGCACCTGGCCAAGATCCGGCGGGTGAATCCCGACATCCTGATCTCGCCGCAGGCGCTGGGCAGCGAGATCCTGGCCCGCACCCTGAGCGGCGAATCCATCGACGAGGCGCTGATCACGCGCCTGCTGTTCGGCGAGAAGACGCCCGACCCGGCCTGACCGGGCCCCCGCTCCCCGCTCAGCGGATGCGCATGCCCGGCTGGGCGCCTTCCCAGGGCTCCAGCACGTAGATGCCGGCGTCCACGCCCTCGTCGGCGTGGCTGGCCGCCAGCACCATGCCCTCGGACACGCCGAAGCGCATCTTGCGCGGCGCGAGGTTGGCCACCAGCACGGTCAGCTTGCCGGCCAGGTCCTCGGGCCTGTAGGCCGACTTGATGCCGGAGAACACCTGCCGCAGGCGGCCTTCGCCCACGTCCAATGACAGGCGCAGCAGCTTGTCCGAGCCCTCGACTTCCGCGCATTCGACGATGCGCGCGATGCGCAGGTCGATGCGGCCGAAGTCCTTGATGTCGATGGGATCGGCGATGGGCTCGCCGCCCGGCACGGCGGCCGGGGCCTGGGGCGGCTCGAACAGGGCGTCGAGCAGGGCCGGATCGACGCGCTGCATCAGGTGCTTGAAGGCGGCGATGCGCGCGGGCAGCTCGCCGGCGTCGGCCCAGGCGTAGGTCCGGTCGCGGCCGAACAGTTCGCGGGCGACGCGTTCGGTGAGCGCCGGCAGCACCGGCGTCAGCATTACCGACAGGGCCTGGAAGCCGGCCAGGGCGCGCGAGCAGATGTCCTGCAGCGCGGCCTTCTGTGCGGGTTCTGCCTGGGCGATGCCCTTGGCCAGCACCCAGGGCTGGGCCGCGTCGAAGGCCTGGTTGATCTTGTCGGCCTGCGCCATGATCCGGCGGATGGCGCGGCCGTATTCGCGCGCCTCGAAGTCGGCCCGCACCTGTCCGGCGCAGTCGCGCAGTTCGGCACGCAGGGCCTCGGTGTCGCCTGCATAGGCCAGGGCGCCGTCGAAATGGCGGGTGATGAAGGTGGCCGCCCGGCTGGCGATGTTGACGTACTTGCCGATCAGGTCGCTGTTGACGCGGGCGACGAAGTCGTCCGGGTTGAAGTCCAGGTCCTCGACGTGGGCGTTGAGCTTGGCGGCGATGTAGTAGCGCAGCCATTCGGCGTCCATGCCGATGTCCAGGTAGCGCAGCGGGGAAATCCCCGTGCCGCGGCTCTTGGACATCTTTTCCCCGCTGACGGTGATGAAGCCGTGCACGTGCAGCAGGTCGGGGACCTTGCGGCCGGAGAACTTCAGCATCGCGGGCCAGAACAGGGCGTGGAAATAGACGATGTCCTTGCCGATGAAGTGCACCTGCTCGGTGTCGCCGTCCGGCGCCAGGAGGGCGTCGAAGTCCAGGCCGTTCTTGCGGCAGTAGGCCTTCAGCGAGGCCAGGTAGCCGACCGGGGCGTCCAGCCAGACATAGAAATACTTGCCCGGCGCGTCGGGGATGGGAATGCCGAAGTAGGGCTCGTCGCGGGAGATGTCCCAGTCGGCGAGGTTCGCCTCGGCGCCCTCGGCCGTGCCCAGCCATTCGCGCGTCTTGGCGAGGACTTCGGACTGCAGCCGGGCGGTGCCGTCGGCGCGCGTCCCCGTGGTCCATTCCTGCAGGAAGGCCACGCAGCGCGGGTCCGACAGGCGGAAGAAGAAGTGTTCGGAACTGCGCAGCACCGGCCGCGCCTTGGTCAGGGTGGAATAGGGCTCGATCAGCTCGGTCGGGCTGTAGACGGCGCCGCAGGATTCACAGGAATCGCCGTACTGGTCCTTGGCGTGGCAGCGCGGGCATTCGCCCTTGATGTAGCGGTCGGGCAGGAACATGCCCTTGACCGGGTCGTAGAACTGCTCGATCTCGCGGCTGTCGATGAAGCCGGCGGCCTTCAGCGCGCGGTAGATGTCCTGAGACAGCTCGATGTTTTCCGGCGAATCGGTGCTGTGCCAGTGGTCGAAGCGGATGTGGAAGCCGTCCAGGTACTTCGGCCGCTCGGCGGCGTAGCGGCCCACCAGCGCCTGGGGCGTGATGCCTTCGGCCTGGGCCTTGAGCATGATGGGCGCGCCGTGGGCGTCGTCCGCCCCCACGAAATGCACGGTGTGGCCCGCCATGCGCATGGCGCGCACCCAGGTGTCGGCCTGGATGTATTCCATGATGTGGCCGATGTGGAAGGAACCGTTGGCGTAGGGCAGGGCGGTGGTGACGAAGATCGTGCGCGGCATGGGGCGGGGAGAGGGGAAAAGGCAAAGGATTGATTCTATCAGTCCGTGATGCTCGTCATGAGGTCCTGCCACCCATGGAGATGGGTGTGACATGGATGGCGCACCTCGCCTGGCGATGCTGATCACACGCGACTAGATCTGCCCTCATCCACGTCGATTTGACATAACATAATAATACTGATATTTTATACAGCAATAGTGGCGGCGCACAGTGTGCTGCCACGTTGCTTTGGGAGGAAACCATGACCACACCTAAACGTGTCGCCTGGAAGGATATCGTCGCGCCGCCGCTGAACTGGAAGGCCCCAAAGATATCCGATCAAGACTCCGAATCCGGCGAGACTCAACAAGAACAGAAAGAGCAGGGTTCCGGCAAGTAAGCATCCCGCCGACTTGGCGGTGGGCGCGTTTTGGCGGCACCGCCCCACGCTTGGATTCAATGCGACGGCCCCTTCAGAAGCACCCTGAAGGGGCCGTTTTGACCACCGTTTTGATCACGATAGCGATCGTTCGTTTCAGCGTCTAAACTCGGCTTCCAAACGCAGCGCCGAAAGTGGCAATGACGAGAGAGAAACCTGCGGATCAAGGAATCTCCCGCATCTCGATGTCCGTCACATCCCGCTCCCGCGCAGGCTGGCCGGCGGTCCGGGACCAAGCGCCACCGCGCGGCGCCATGGAGGGGCGGCGGCGTTCCGCCCAGTAGGCTTTCACGCCGAAGGGCCGGCCTTGCAGCCGGGCGACGATGTACAGCACGCCGATCGCCAGGGCGGTCGAGGCCATGAAGATGAAGGCCATCACCAGGCCGAAGAAGGCGAGGATCAGGAACAGGACGGCGCGCAGGGTTTGCTGGATCAGGTTCATGAGGCTTGGACTCCTGTGGCCGGAGAAAGTTGCGTGCGCGGCGCGGGGCGGCGCAAGGAAGGGGAAAGCGGCAGCCGGCCGGATCCGGGAGGCGCGTCCATCACATCCATATTGGGGTCAATCGCCGGATTTCCAGGGGAATCCGCTATGCTTGTGGTTTCGACTGTCTTCACCCCGATCTCTCATCATGGCTACCACGATACAGGACATCCGCTCGATCCTGTCCAGGGTCATCAACCCCGATACCCGGAAAACGCTGGCGGTGACCGAGCCCGAACTGCAGATCGCCCCCGCGGGCGATGCCTTCGACATCACTGTAACCCTGGGCTATCCCTTGTTCAATGGCGAGCAGGCTCTGGCGGCCGCCATCCGTGGCGCGCTGGACGCGGCCGGCGTGCGCCTGGGCAGGCTCGAATTCCAGTCGCGCATCGTCGCCCACGCGGTGCAGCGCGGGCTGCGCACCCTCGACAAGGTGCGCAACATCATCGCCGTGGCCTCCGGCAAGGGCGGGGTGGGCAAGAGCACCACGGCCGTCAACCTGGCGCTGGCGCTGCACAGCCAGGGCGCCCGCGTCGGCCTGCTGGACGCCGACATCTACGGCCCCAGCGTGCCCATCATGCTGGGCCTGTCGGGCAAGCCGAAGAGCGTGGACGGCAAGAGCATGGAACCCATGATCGGCCATGGCCTGCAGGCCAATTCCATCGGTTTCCTGATGGACGACGACGGCCCGGCGATCTGGCGCGGCCCCATGGTGACGCAGGCCCTCACCCAGCTGCTCTCGCTTACGAATTGGAACGATCTGGATTACCTGATCGTGGACATGCCTCCGGGAACGGGCGATATTGCGCTTACCATGGCGCAGAAGGTCCCGCTCACGGGGGCGATCATCGTCACCACCCCCCAGGACCTGGCCCTGGCCGACGCCCGCAAGGGCCTGATCATGTTCCAGAAGGTGGATGTCCCGGTGCTGGGGATCGTCGAAAACATGTCCATACACGTCTGCTCCAACTGCGGGCACGCCGAGCCGATCTTCGGCCAGGACGGCGGCCGCCAGCTGGCTGCGACCTATCACCTGCCCTGGCTGGGCTCGCTGCCGCTGCAGCTCGACATCCGTCAGGAAACCGACTCCGGCCGGCCCAGCGTCGTCGCCTCGCCCCACGGCGAGGCCGCGCGCCGCTACCAGGACATCGCCCGCCAGCTCGCCATCCACGTGGCCGGCCAGCCGCTGGACGACTCCGGCTCACGACCCAGGGTCGTGGCGCGCACGAGCTGATGCCCGTCGGGGAGTTTGAACGCACGATCCTCCAGGTGCGCCGGGCCCTGCTCGGCCTGGGGCTCGCGGTCTGCGCCCCGGCGCTGGCCGCGCCCCCGGAAGTGATCATCGATCCGGGCGGCGCTCCGCCCAAGGTGTTACAGGCCATTACCGATGCGGTCGGCGCCATCACGCGCCTGACCGAGGACCAGGACGTGCGCGAGGTCTCGCGCCTGCGCCGGCGGGCCTGGGAGGCGGCGCAGGCCGCCCTGCGGACCCAGGGCTATTTCGACGCGACCGTCACGCTGGACGTGTCGCCCGGCGCGGCGAACGGCGGCGAATTCTGGGACATCACCATCGACACCGGCGAGCGCGCGCGGGTGCGCCAGCTGGGCCTGCGCTTCGACGGTGCGCTCGCCGGCGAGGCCTACGCGGGCCGGCGCCAGTCCTTGCGCGACAGCTGGCTGCTCAAGCCGGGCATGCCCTTCATCAACGACGACTGGAGCCGGGCCAAGACCGAGCTGCTGGACGCGGTCTCGCGCCAGGAATTCTATTACGCCCGCTACGCGCAGACCCGGGCGGCCGTCGAGCCCGAGGCCGCCAAGGCCGACCTGGACGTCGCGCTCGACAGCGGGCCGCCGGTGCGGCTGGGCGAGCTGCAGATCATCGGCCTGAAGCGGGTGCCCGAATCCCTGATCCGGCGCTACGTGCGCTACGAGCCGGGCGAGCCCTACGACCAGACGCGCCTGGAGGACTGGCAGCAGGCGCTGCAGTCCACCACCTTCTTCCGCGGCGCCTTCGTCACCCTGGCCGACGGGACGGCGCCGGCGGCGGATACGCCCGGCGATGCGGACGCGGCGGGCACGGAGGCGAAGACAGGCACGGAGCCGGAGACGGCCGCGGGAACCGGCGCAGGGGCGGGTGCCGCCGCGACGCGCGTGCGACCCGCGGGCGACGATCCCGTCACCCTGCCCGTGCGCGTCCAGGTGACCGAAGGTCCCGCCCGCTACGCCAGCGGCTCGCTGGGCGTGGACAGCGACCACGGCGTGCGGGTGGAAGGCCTGTACCGCCAGAACGTGGTCTACGGCCTGCCGGTCTGGATCGAGACCGGCGCCGGGGTGGACACCAAGCGGCAGCGCGCCTTCTTCGACGTGCACCTGCCGCCCGACATGGACGGCAGGGAAGACAGCTTCGGCCTGCTGTACGACCACTCGGACGTCGAGGGCCTGGAAACCAGCCGCACCGGCCTGGGCTGGAAGCGCAGCCAGACGCGCAAGGCGGCCGGCGACAGCCGCGTCGAATACGAGGTCCGCTGGGGGGCGCTGGTGGCCTACGACAAGACCCGCATTTCCGGCGACTCGCGCTACGAGGTCCCCAGCTGGGCGGCCACCTGGCAATGGCTGCGCCGCGACGTGGACTCGAAATACAACCCGCGCGAAGGCAATCTGGTGGAATTCGGCCTGGGCCTGGGCACGACCCTGGACGACGGCAAGGCCTTCTATCGCAGCAGCCTGCGCGCCCAGCGGTGGTGGCCGGTCGGCGAGCGCGACGTGCTGACCGTGCGCGGCGAGATCGGCAAGGTTTGGTCACGCACCGACCGCCTGCCGCAGGACTTCTCCTGGCGCACCGGCGGATCGCGCAGCATCCGCGGCTACCGCTACCAGAGCATCGGCCTGGAGCGCGGCGACGCCATCATGGGCGCGCCCGTGCTGGGCGTGGCCAGCGTCGAATACACGCATTATTTCACCGACATCCTGGGCGCCAGCCTGTTCGTCGACGCCGGCGACGCGGCCGAGTCCTTCGGCCAGTTCGACTGGCATCTGGGCTACGGGGCCGGCCTGGCGGTGCGCACCCCGGCCGGGCCGTTCTTCGTGGACCTGGCCTGGGCGCAGAAGGACCGCCGCCTGCGCCTGCAGTTCTCCCTGGGGATCGCGTTTTGAAGACCCGCATCTGGCGCGGCCTGCGGGCCTTCGGACTGTGGGGGCTGCCGCCCATCGTGCTGGCGCTGCTGCTGGCCATGGCCTTCGCCGCCTGGTGCGTCGCCAGCCCGGCGGGCACCCGCTGGCTGCTGCGCACGGCGGCCAGCCAGCTGGGCGGCGAGGCCCATGGCGTGCGCGGCACGCTGGCCCGGGGGCTGTACGTCGAGGGCCTGGCGATCGCCCTGCCGGACGTGGACGTGCGCGTGGTGGGACTGCATCTCAAGGCGCTCTGGCCGGAACTGCTGGATCGCCGCCTGCACGTCAACGACCTGTCGGCCGCGCGCGTGGACGTGGACCTGCGCACCGGGCCGGCCGCCGCGCCCGCCGCCGACGAGCCCTTCCGCATGCCGGCGCTGCCGCTGGGCCTGCGGGTGGACCGGCTGGCGCTGGGCGGGCTGGGCCTGCGCATCGACGGCGAGCCGCTGCCCGTCGATCTGCTGTCCGTATCGACCGCCCTGACGCTGGATGCCCATACCGCGACCGTGACGCTGGACCACCTGCAGGCCGCGCACGAGGACACGCTGCTGCAGCTCGACGGCAGCCTGGCCCTGCGCGGGCTGGCGGCGCCCTGGCCCTTCGAGCTCAACCTGCACGGCTCCGCCCAGGACCGCAGCGCGCAGTCGCCGGTCTGCCTGCGGCGGCTGCTGGCGGCCCGGGGCGGCGCCCGCGAATCGTCCGGCGCCGGGCATCCCGGGGAGGACCCCTCCGGCGCGCACACTACCGCAGCCGAACCGCCCGAGGACGAATGCAGGATCGAGCTGGACCTGCGCCTGGCCGGCACCCTGCAGGCGCTGCACCTGCAGGCCAGCGGACGCGGCGAGGGCCTGGAACTGCGGGCCCGGGCCGAGATCCGGCCCAACCAGTCCTTCCCGCTGGGCGAGGCGCAGGCCGATCTGCGCCTGCCGGGCGGCACCCGCGTGACGCTCGACGTCTCCCCGCAGGCGCGCGGGGCGGACGGCCTGCGGCCGATCCGCGCGCAGTGGTCGGTGCGCGAGCTGCGCCCGGGCCCCTGGCTGCCGCCGGGCCTGGGGCCGGCGCTGCTCAACCTGAAGGGCGAGCTGCGGGCGCGCCTGGACGCCGGCCAGCGGCTGCAGGACCTGGGCCTGGACCTGGCCTTCGACGGCCCCAGCCAGTGGAACGGCCAGCCCCTGTCGGGCAGGATCCGGCTGGAACGGCTGTCGCGGGCGGATGGCGCGCTGTTCGATGCGCGCGCGGCGGCGCCGGCCGATCTCCTCGGCCTGCGGGCCGCGGGCCTGGACGTGGACCTGGCGCTGGGGCCGGACCGCATCCGCGCCGGGGGCGATGCGGCGGCGGACGCCAGCCGGCTCGCGCTGCAGGCCCGGCTGCCGGCCCTGGCGGCGCTGTGGCCCGGCCTGCCGGGCGGCGCGGAACTGGATCTCGACGTCTCCGGCCCGCTGGCCGACCACCGGGGGCGGCTGCAGGCCCGCTATGTGCCGGCCGACGCCCGCGACGGCGTCCCCGGCCGGGCGCCCATGAGCCTGGCGCTGGCCTTTGGCGGCGGCTGGACGCAGGCGCAGGGCTGGCGCGGCCAGCTCACCGCCCTGCGGGCCGAGCACGCCGGCCTGGCCCTGAACAGCCAGGCGGCGGTGCCGCTGGCGCTCGATGCCGCCGGCGGCTGGCAGGTCGGCCAGGCCGTCCTCGGGCTGGCGCTGGACGGCGAATCCCTGCTCAGCCTGCGCCACCAGGCCTCGGCGGGCGGGCAGGGCCATTGGGAGACGCGCGGCCGCATCGATCCCCTGACCATCACGCCGGAGCGCATCACCCGGCTGCAGGCCTGGCTGGGCCGCGCCGCCGCGCGGCAGGGCGGGGTGCGCACGCAGCTGTCCGAGCAGGCGCGGCGCAGCCGCCTGGACGCGAGCCTGGACTGGAACCTGAAATTCGACGACGCCCTGAGCGGCGAGATCCACCTGGCCCGCCAGGGCGGCGACCTGACCGTGCCCGGCGACGTGCCCATCGAACTGGGGCTGGAGGACGCCCGCCTCGACCTCGCCATCCGCCGGCTCGGCCCCGGCCTGAGCCGCGCCGATGCCGACCTGCGGGTGCGCACGCGCGAAATGGGCAGCATGCGCCTGCGCGCCGACACGCCGGTCCACGCGACCCCGGGCGGCGGCCTGGCCCTGCGGCCGCAGGACGAGCGCCACCTGCGCTTCGAGGCCCGTTCCGAGGACCTGGCCTGGGTGAACCTGCTGCTGGGCGGGGAAATGGAAGTCGGCGGCACCCTGCACGCCGACATCCAGGGCCGCAGCCGCCCGGACGGCAGCTGGACGCTGTCCGGCCCGCTGCGCGGCGACGACCTGCGCCTGCTGATCGCCGACCAGGGCGTGCGGCTGCTGGACGGCACCCTGCGGGCGCATTTCGACGGCACCCGGGTGCTGCTGGACCAGCTGCGCTTCCCGGCGGTGCGCCGGGTCGTCCCCAAGGAATGGCGCACCGCCACCTGGATCGCCGAGAATCCGGACGCCCAGGGCGGCGACCTGAACCTCACGGGCGCCTGGGACCTGATCGAGCGCCAGGGCGAGGCGGACGTCGCCTTCCGGCGCTATCCGATCCTGCAGCGCGCCGACCGCTACGCCATGATCAGCGGCAGCCTCCAGATCCGGGCGACCCTGCCGGAAATCCGCATCGGCGGCAAGATCACGGCCGACGCCGGCTGGTTCGACCTGGACATGCTCAACGCCATCCCGTCGCTGGACGGCGACGTGGTGATCCTCAAGCCGGGCGAGACGGCGGCCATGCTGGACTGCCCGGCCGATCCGCCGCCCGCCGCCCCGACGGCCGCCCCGCCGGCGGCCGCGGCCGCGCGCGCCGCGCGCCCCGCTGCGCGGCGCGCGGACGACGCGGCGCGCACCGTGCCGTGCCTGGACGCCTCGCCGCCGCTGGACCTGCGGGCCGACCTGACCGTGGACCTGGGGCCGCGCTTCTACCTGACCGGCTTCGGCCTCGATTCGGGCCTGATCGGCAGCATGGACCTGCACCTGAGCGAAGGCAAGCTGACCGCGCTGGGCCAGCTGCGCACCCGCGGCGGCGCCATCAACACCTACGGCCAGCACCTGCAGCTGCGGCGCGGCACCATCACCTTCCAGGGCGACGTGGCCAACCCCGTGCTCGACATCCAGGCCCTGCGCACCGACGTGGCGGTGCAGGCCGGGGTCCGGGTGGCCGGCACCGCCCGGCGCCCGCGCATCGACCTGATGTCGCGCCCCGAGGTCAGCGAGACCGAGAAACTGTCCTGGCTGCTGCTGGGCCACGGTCCGGACCAGGGCGGCGCGGACATGTCGCTGCTGTTCTCCGTGGGCAGCTCCTTCCTGTCGGGCGGCGAGCCGTTCTACAAGCGCTTCGGCCTGGACGAACTGAGCATGCGTTCGGGCGAGCTGGGCAGCACCGGCAGCGTCCTGCCGGTCGAGAGCGTGGTGAGCGGCCTGGACGCGGGCGCCAGCCCCATCGAGCAGCGTTTCGTCCTGGCCGGCAAGAACCTCACCGAGGACCTGCGGCTGAGCCTGGAGCAGGCTCTGGCGCAGACCGGCACCGTGGCGCGGCTGAGCTACCGGCTGATGCGCAACCTGCAGGCCGAGGTCACCACCGGCACCGTCAGCGGCCTGGCGCTGGTCTACCGCTGGTTCTCGATGGACTGATCGGCGCAGCAGGCGCGCCGGGCGCGCCGCGTGCTGTGGATGTGCCTTAAAATACCGCAACTTTGAACAGAGGGCGCCCATGAGCATCAAGAACGACCGCTGGATCCGGCGCGCCGCGCAGGCCGGCATGATCGAACCTTTCGAGCCCGGCCAGGTGCGCTCGGTCGACGGCCAGCGGATCGTCAGCTACGGCACCAGCAGCTACGGCTACGACGTGCGCTGCGCCAATGAATTCAAGATCTTCACCAACATCAACTCCACCATCGTCGACCCCAAGGCCTTCGACGAGAAGTCCTTCGTGGACTTCGAGGGCGACGTCTGCATCATCCCGCCCAACTCCTTCGCCCTGGCCCGCACGGTCGAATACTTCCGCATCCCGCGCTCCGTGCTGACCGTGTGCCTGGGCAAGAGCACCTATGCCCGCTGCGGCATCATCGTCAACGTCACGCCGCTGGAACCCGAATGGGAAGGCCACGTGACGCTGGAATTCTCCAACACCACCCCCCTGCCGGCGAAGATCTACGCGGGCGAGGGCTGTGCCCAGATGCTGTTCTTTGAAAGCGACGAGGTCTGCGAGACCTCGTACGCCGACCGGGGCGGCAAGTACCAGGGCCAGCAGGGGGTCACGCTGCCGCGCACCTAGCTGCCATGAAATTCCGCTTCCCCATCGTCATCATCGACGAAGACTACCGTTCCGAGAACGCCTCAGGCTTCGGCATCCGCGCCCTGGCGGCGGCCATCGAGGCCGAGGGCGTCGAGGTCCTGGGGGTCACCAGCTACGGCGACCTCAGCTCCTTCGCGCAGCAGCAAAGCCGCGCCAGCGCCTTCATCCTGTCGATCGACGACGAGGAGTTCGACGAGGATTCCCCGGAAGACGTCGCCAACGCGATCAAGAACCTGCGCGCCTTCATCGGCGAGCTGCGCTTCCGCAACGAGGACATCCCCATCTACCTGTACGGCGAGACGCGCACCTCGCAGCACATCCCCAACGACATCCTGCGCGAGCTGCACGGCTTCATCCACATGTTCGAGGACACGCCGGAGTTCGTCGCGCGCCACATCATCCGCGAGGCGCGCGCCTACCTGGACAGCCTGCCGCCGCCGTTCTTCCGCGAGCTGCTGGAATACGCCTCCGACGGCTCCTATTCCTGGCACTGCCCGGGGCACTCGGGCGGGGTGGCCTTCCTGAAGAGTCCCGTGGGCCAGATGTTCCACCAGTTCTTCGGCGAGAACATGCTGCGCGCCGACGTCTGCAACGCGGTGGACGAACTGGGCCAGCTGCTGGACCACACCGGCCCGGTGGCCGAGTCCGAGCGCAACGCGGCGCGCATCTTCCACGCCGACCACTGCTTCTTCGTCACCAACGGCACCTCCACGTCCAACAAGATCGTCTGGCACGCCAACGTGGCCGCGGGCGACGTGGTGGTGGTGGACCGCAACTGCCACAAGTCGATCCTGCACGCCATCACCATGACCGGCGCCATCCCGGTGTTCCTGCGCCCCACGCGCAACCACCTGGGCATCATCGGCCCGATCCCGCTGGAGGAATTCGACCCCGAGAGCATCCGCCGGAAGATCGAGGCCAACCCCTTCGCGCGCGAGGCCGCCAACAAGCGCCCGCGCATCCTGACGCTGACCCAGAGCACCTACGACGGCGTGATCTACAACGTCGAGATGATCAAGGAAAAGCTCGGTTCGGAAATCGACACCCTGCATTTCGACGAGGCCTGGCTGCCGCACGCGGCCTTCCATGAGTTCTACGAGGACATGCACGCCATCGGTCCGAACCGGCCGCGCAGCAAGGACACGATGATCTACGCGACGCACTCCACGCACAAGCTGCTGGCCGGCCTGTCGCAGGCCTCGCAGATCGTGGTGCAGGACTGCGAGTCGCGCCAGCTCGACCGCAACATCTTCAACGAGGCGTTCCTGATGCACACCTCGACCTCGCCGCAGTACGCCATCATCGCGTCCTGCGACGTGGCGGCGGCCATGATGGAACCGCCCGGCGGCACGGCCCTGGTCGAGGAATCCATCCGCGAGGCCCTGGATTTCCGCCGCGCCATGCGCAAGGTCGAGTCCGAGTTCGGCAAGAACGACTGGTGGTTCAAGGTCTGGGGCCCCAACCGCCTGGTGCCCGAGGGCATCGGCAACCGCGAGGACTGGGTGCTGGGCTCGGGCGACGAATGGCACGGCTTCGGCGACCTGGCCGAAGGCTTCAACATGCTCGACCCGATCAAGGCCACGGTGGTGACGCCGGGGCTGGACATCTCGGGCACCTTCGCCGATTCCGGGATCCCGGCGGCGCTGGTCTCGCGCTACCTGGTCGAGCACGGCGTGGTGGTGGAAAAGACCGGCCTGTACTCCTTCTTCATCCTGTTCACCATCGGCATCACCAAGGGCCGCTGGAACACCCTGCTGACCGCCCTGCAGCAGTTCAAGGACGACTACGACCGCAACCAGCCCCTGTGGCGCGTGCTGCCCGAGTTCAGCCGCGCCCACAAGCACTACGAGCGCATGGGCCTGCGCGACCTGTGCCAGAAGATCCACGAGGCCTACCGCCACTACGATTTCGCGCGCCTGACCACGCGGGTGTATCTCAGCGACATGGTGCCGGCCATGCGCCCGGCCGACGCCTACGCGCGCATGGCCCACCGCGAGGTCGAGCGCGTGCCGGTCGACCGGCTCGAAGGCCGCGTCACCGGCGTGCTGCTGACGCCCTATCCGCCGGGCATCCCGCTGCTGATCCCGGGCGAGCGCTTCAACCGCGACATCGTCGATTACCTGAAGTTCACCCAGGAATTCAACCAGCAGTTCCCCGGCTTCGAGACCGACGTCCACGGGCTGGCGTACGAGACCGACGAGCAGGGCCGGCGGCACTACTACGTGGACTGCATCCGCGAAGGCGCCTGATGCGCCGCCGCTCCGATCCGCGCGTGAGGCGGGTGCCGTCGTGACCGGCGGGGTGGCCGCGTGAGCCGCGGCCGTTTCGATGCGGCCATCGTGGGCGCCGGCGCGGCCGGCATGATGGCCGCCGCCGTGGCCGCGCAGCGCGGCCTGCGGGTGGTGCTGATCGACCATGCCGGGCGGCTGGCGGAAAAGATCCGCATCTCCGGGGGCGGGCGCTGCAATTTCACCAACCTGGGCGCCAGCCCGGCGCAGTTCCTGTCGCGCAACCCCGATTTCTGCCGGTCGGCCCTGCGGGCCTACGGGCCGGCCGACTTTCTCGACCTGCTGCGCGCCCATCGCGTGTCCTGGCATGAAAAGCACCGGGGCCAGCTGTTCTGCGACGATTCCAGCGAGTCCATCATCCAGGTCCTGCGCCGCGAGTGCGAGGCGGGCGGGGTGCAGTGGCGCATGCCCTGCGCGGTGCGGGCCGTGGGCCGGGAAGCGGACGGCTTCCGGCTGGACACCGACGCGGGGCCGATCCGGGCCGCCCGGCTGGTGCTGGCGACCGGCGGCATGGCGGTCCCGCAGCTGGGCGCCACCGACTTCAGCTTGCGCATCGCGCGCCAGTTCGGCCTGCGCATCGTCGAGCCGCGCCCGGCGCTGGTGCCGCTGACCTTCGACGCGGACCGCTGGCGGCCCTATGCGGCCCTGGCCGGCGTGTCGCTGGAAGTGCGCCTGTCGCACGAGGCCGCCGCGGCCGAAGGCGGTGCGCGGGACGCCGGTCCGGCCGGCGCCGCGGGGACGGCCGCGTCGTCGGGCCGGGGGAAACGGTCCCGCCGACCGGCGCGCGCCGAGTTCCTGGAGGACCTGCTGTTCACCCATCGCGGCCTGTCGGGGCCGGGCATCCTGCAGATTTCCAGCTACTGGCGCCCGGGCGACCCGATCCGCATCGACCTGGCCCCGGGGCGGGACATGGGCGCCGTCCTGGTGGCGGCCAAGGCCGGCGGCCGCCAGACCGTGGCCGCCGCGCTGGCGCAGGCCTGGCCCCGCCGGCTGGCCGAGGCCTGGCTGGGCGCCGCCGGCGCGGCGGGCGATGGGGCGGGCGCCGGGGGCGGGGCGGGCATGGACGGGAGGTCGGCCGCGGGCGATGGGGCGGGGCCGGGCGGCGGGACGGGCGCGGACGATCTGGCGGGCCTGGGCGGCCTGCGTCTGGCCGACGCGCCCGACCGCCGCCTGCGCGTCCTGGGCGAGCGCATCCACGGCTGGACGCTGTGGCCCACCGGCACCGCCGGCTACAAGAAGGCCGAAGTCATGAGCGGCGGCGTGGACACCGATGAGCTCGACCAGCGCAGCCTGGAAGCGCGCCGCTGTCCCGGCCTGCACGTGGTGGGCGAGGCGGTGGACGTCACCGGCTGGCTGGGTGGCTACAACTTCCAGTGGGCCTGGTCCTCGGGCGTGGCCTGCGGGCGCGCGCTGGCGGCGGGCTGAGCGGGGCGCCCGGCGGGGCCGCCGCAATGCTGGACGGTCCGAGGCGGGGCGCGGCCGGACGGATCGGGGGGGCGGGCGGCCCGCGCCGGAGGGCGATAGAATCGTTCCGGCATCCAATGGATTCATGGTATCCATCGGACATCGCATCCATCGCCATCGGAGGACAGACATGCACAAACCCCTGGACGGCATCCGGGTGCTGGAAATGGGCCAGCTCATCGCCGGGCCGTTTGCCGCCAAGATCCTGGGCGAATTCGGCGCCGAGGTCATCAAGATCGAGCCGCCGGGCCAGGGCGACCCCCTGCGCAACTGGCGGCTGCTGCATCAGGGCACCTCGGTCTGGTGGCAGGTGCAGTCGCGCAACAAGCAGTCCGTGACCCTGGACCTGCGCCAGCCGGAAATCCAGGCCGTCGTGCGCCGCCTGGCGGCCGAATGCGACGTGGTGGTCGAAAACTTCAAGCCCGGCACCCTGGAATCCTGGGGCCTGGGCTGGGACGAGCTGCGCGCGGTCAACCCGCGCCTGGTCATGCTGCGCGTTTCGGGCTACGGCCAGACCGGCCCCTACCGCGACCGGCCCGGCTTCGGCGTGGTGGCCGAGGCCATGGGCGGCCTGCGGCACCTCAGCGGCGAGCCGGGGCGCACGCCGGTGCGCGTGGGCGTGTCCATCGGCGATTCCCTGTCGGCCCTGCACGGCGTCATCGGCGTGCTGCTGGCGCTGCGCGCGCGCGACCGCGACGGCGCGGGCCAGATGATCGACGTGGCGCTGTACGAGTCGGTCTTCAACATGATGGAAAGCCTGCTGCCCGAATACGCCGTGTTCGGCGAGGTCCGCCAGCCGGCCGGCAGCAGCCTGCCGGGCATCGCCCCCAGCAACGCCTACGCCTGCCGCGACGGCTACGTGCTGATCGCCGGCAACGGCGACAGCATCTTCCGCCGCCTGATGCAGGCCATTGGCCGCGAGGACCTCGGCAAGGACCCGGCCCTGGCGCACAACGCCGGGCGGGTGGCGCAGGTGGACGTGATCGACGGCGCCATCGGCGACTGGGCCGCGGCGCGCACCCAGGACGAGGTCCTGGAAATCCTCAACGCGGCGCGCATCCCGGCCGGGCGCATCTACGACATCGCCGACATCGCCGCCGATCCGCACTACCGCGCGCGCGACATGATCCTGGACCAGCCGCTGCCCGACGGCACGCCCTGCCAGGTGCCCGGCATCGTGCCCAAGCTGTCCGCCACCCCGGGCGGGATCCGCTCGCGCGCGCCGGCCCTGGGCGAGCACACCGACGCGGTGCTGGAACGGCTGGGCGTGGACGCCGGCACGCGCGCCCGCTGGCGGGAGCGGGGGTTCATCTGAGGGCTCGGCGGCGCGTCCCGGGGGGGCGCCGAAAGGGCGCTGGCGGGGCGCCCACGGAGCGTCGACAACTGCCAACGGGTGATGTCAACGGGTGATTGTTGAATCCCCCCGTTTCAGAGTATGCTTCACCCTTGCTGTCACCCGATGCGGGTGGGAGAGCGCCGCCCCGCGCATCGGGCGGCCGCCGAAGGCGCAATTCGCCCGGAATCGCTCAGGCACCCCGTACCATCCGCATGATGCCGTCGTCGCATCGCAGCATTCTGGAGAGACCCGCTTCCCGATCCGGGCGCGGGCGCCGAAGGTGAACCCCCTGCAGTGCGGGGCAACTCTCAGGCAAAAGGACAGAAGGGCGCTGCCGGCATCCCATGCCGCTCCTTTCCCTCGTCCGGAGTTTCCATGCCCCAGCAAACCCCCCTGTACGAAACCCACGTCGCCCTGGGCGCCAAGATCGTCGATTTCGGCGGCTGGGACATGCCCCTGGCCTACGGCTCCCAGCTCGAAGAGCACCATGCCGTGCGCCACGCCGCCGGCATGTTCGACGTGTCCCACATGCTCAACGTCGACGTCACGGGCGAGCGCGCCCAGGACTACCTGCGCCATCTGCTGGCCAACGACGTGGCGCGCATCGCCGGCCAGCCGGGCAAGGCGCTGTATTCCTGCATGCTGCGCCCCGACGGCGGGGTGATCGACGACCTGATCGTCTATTTCTTCGCTCCCGAGCGCTGGCGCGTGGTGGTCAACGCCGGCACGGCGGACAAGGACCTCGCCTGGATGCGCGAGCAGGCCGGCGCCTACGGCGTGGCCGTCGCCCCCCGGCGCGACCTGGCCATGGTGGCCGTCCAGGGCCCCGCCGCGCGCGAGGCCGTCTGGTCCGTGCATCCGGAATGGAAGCCCGCCACCCAGGACCTCAAGCCCTTCACCGGCACGTTCATCGACGAGAACACCCTGGTGGCGCGCACCGGCTACACCGGCGAGGACGGCTTCGAGATCGTCCTGTCCGCCAGCGCCGTCAAGGCGTTCTGGGACGCCCTGGCGCAGGCCGGCGTGCGGCCCTGCGGCCTGGGCGCGCGCGACACCCTGCGCCTGGAAGCCGGCATGAACCTCTACGGCCAGGACATGGACGAGAGCGTCCATCCCCTGGAATCCGGCCTGGCCTGGACCGTCTCGCTCAAGGACGAATCCCGCGACTTCATCGGCCGCGCCGCCCTGGAATCCGCCTCGAAGGCGCGCGAGCTGGTCGGCCTGAAGCTGCTCGACCGGGGCATCATGCGCGGCCACATGAAGGTCCGCACCGCCCAGGGCGAAGGCGAGCTCACCAGCGGCACCATGGCGCCCACGCTGGGCTTCTCCGTCGGCCTGGCCCGCGTGCCGGCCGGCTCGGCGCCGGGCGACCGGGCCGAGGTCGAGATCCGCGGCAAGTGGCTGCCCGCCGAGATCGTGCGCCCGCCCTTCGTGCGCAACGGCCAGGCCCTGGTCTGAGCGCGCGTGCGCCCGCGATCCCTTTTCCCTTCTTCCATTCTCCACCACTCTCCACCACTGACAACGGGGTACATCATGTCCATTCCCAACGACCGCAAGTACACGGCCTCCCACGAATGGGTCAAGGCTGACGGCGATTGCTTCCTCGTCGGCATCACCGACGACGCCCAGGACCAGCTCGGCGACCTGGTCTTCGTCGGCGACGTCCAGGTCGGCGCGCATCTGGCCGCCGGCGACACCGCCGCCGTGGTCGAATCCGTCAAGGCCGCCTCCGACATCTACGCGCCGGTGGCCGGCGAGATCGTCGCCTTCAACGAGGCCCTGAACGACCAGCCCGCCCTGATCAACGAAGCCGCCTACGACCAGTGGATCTTCAAGATCAAGCCCGACAACGCCGCCGACGTCGACGGCCTGATGGACGCCGCCGCCTACGAGGCCCAGGCCTGATCCCCGGCGCGCCCCGCGGCGCGCCCTTCATTCCCTGATTCACTCGGATCCACCCCGGAGAACCCCATGCTGCGCGATTCCGCCACGCATTCCGAATTCATCGCCCGCCACATCGGGCCGTCCGAAGCCGACCAGCGCGCCATGCTGGCGGCCATCGGCGCTTCCAGCCTGGACGCCCTGATCCGCGAGGTCGTGCCGGAAAACATCCTGTCCGAAGCCCCGTACCTGGATCTGCCGGGTCCCTTGGGCGAGGTGGAGGCGCTGGCGGACCTGAAGGCCGTCGCCGGCCGCAACCAGGTCCTGCGCAGCTACATCGGCCAGGGCTACTACGGCACCTACGTGCCGCACGTGATCCTGCGCAACATCCTGGAGAATCCCGCCTGGTACACCGCCTACACGCCGTACCAGCCGGAGATCTCCCAGGGCCGCCTGGAAGCCCTGCTGATCTTCCAGACCATGATCACCGATCTCACGGGGCTGGACATCGCCAACTCGTCGCTGCTCGACGAGGCCACGGCCGCGGCCGAAGCCATGACCCTGGCGCGCCGCGTCTCGCGCGCCAAGTCCGACCGCTACTTCGTGTCCGTCCACGTCCATCCCCAGACCCTGGAAGTCCTGCGCACGCGCGCGGCCGGGCTGGGCATCGAGCTGGTGGTCGGCGACGAGGCCGACGGCCTGCCCGACTGCTTCGGCGTGCTGCTGCAGTATCCGCACAGCCTGGGCGGCGTGGCCGACTACCGCGC
Source organism: Castellaniella defragrans 65Phen (assembly GCF_000612685.1). Lineage (NCBI taxonomy): Bacteria > Pseudomonadati > Pseudomonadota > Betaproteobacteria > Burkholderiales > Alcaligenaceae > Castellaniella > Castellaniella defragrans. The sequence goes on along the minus strand of NZ_HG916765.1, from coordinate 3,295,200 downwards.
CCTGGCCGAGCAGGCGCATGCCGCCGGCGCCATCGTCGCCGTGGCCACGGACCTGCTGGCCCTGGCGCTGCTGGCGCCGCCGGGGGAATGGGGCGCCGACATCGCGGTGGGCTCGGCCCAGCGCTTCGGCGTGCCCATGGGCTACGGCGGTCCGCACGCCGGCTTCATGGCGTGCAAGGACGCCTACAAGCGCAACCTGCCGGGCCGCCTGGTGGGCGTCTCCCAGGATGCGCGCGGCGAACAGGCCCTGCGGCTGGCGCTGCAGACGCGCGAGCAGCACATCCGCCGCGAGAAGGCCACGTCCAACATCTGCACCGCGCAGGTGCTGCTGGCCGTGATGGCCGCCATGTATGCCGTCTGGCACGGCCCCCAGGGCATCGCCCGCATCGCCCGGCGCGTGGCGGCGCACACCGCCCGACTGGCCGGCGCCCTGCGCGCCATGGGGCTGACGGTCTGCAACGATACTTTTTTCGACACCCTGCATCTGGAAACCGGCGCCCGCACGCAGGCGGTGCTGGACGCGGCAGTCGACGGCGGCATGAACCTGCGCCGTGTGGACGACACCCACGTCGCCCTGTCGCTGGATGAAACCGTCGATGCCCAGGACATCGAGACCCTGATCGGCGCCCTGGCGGCCGGCATGGGCGTGTCGCGCGTCGCCCCCGACTTCTCGGCCGAAGCCGACGGCATCCCGGCGGCCCTGCGCCGCCAGGGCGCCATCCTGGCGCATCCCGCCTTCTCGCGCGTGAAATCCGAGACCGACATGCTGCGCTACCTGCGCGCCCTGGCCGACAAGGACCTGGCCCTGGACCGCACCATGATTCCGCTGGGCTCCTGCACCATGAAGCTCAACGCCACGGCGGAAATGATTCCCATCACCTGGCCTGAATTCAGCCACATGCACCCGTTCGCTCCCGCCGGCCAGGCGCAGGGCTACCAGGAAATGATCGAGCGGCTGTGCGCCGCGCTGTGCGAGATCACCGGCTACGACCGCGTCAGCCTGCAGCCCAATTCCGGCGCCCAGGGCGAATTCGCCGGCCTGCTGGCGATTCGCGGCTATCACCAGGCCAACGGCGAGCACCAGCGCAACGTCTGCCTGATTCCCGCGTCGGCGCACGGAACCAATCCGGCCTCGGCCCATCTGGCGGGCATGGACGTGGTGGTGGTGGCGTCCGATGACAACGGCAACATCGACATGGCCGATCTGCGCGCCCGCATCGCCGAGGTGGGCGACCGGCTGGCCGCGCTGATGATCACCTATCCGTCCACGCACGGCGTGTTCGAGACCACGGTCACGGAAATCTGCGACCTGGTCCACGAGGCCGGCGGCCAGGTCTACCTGGACGGCGCCAACATGAACGCCATGGTGGGCGTCGCCCAGCCGGGCCGCTTCGGCTCGGACGTGTCGCACCTGAACCTGCACAAGACCTTCTGCATTCCTCACGGCGGCGGCGGCCCGGGCGTCGGCCCGGTGGCGGTGCGTGCGCACCTGGCGCCGTACCTGCCCGGCATGGTGGGCGAAGACGGCCGCCTGCCGGCGGGCCAGCCGGGCCCGGTGTCGGCCGCGCCCTTCGGCTCGGCCAGCATCCTGCCGATCTCGACGCTGTACATCATGATGATGGGGGCCGAAGGCCTGCGCCGCGCCACCCAGGTCGCGATCCTGAACGCGAACTACCTGGCCACGCGCCTGGCGCCGCACTATCCCATCCTGTACGCCGGGGTCAACGGCCGCGTGGCGCACGAGTGCATCCTGGACATCCGGCCGATCAAGGACGCCAGCGGCATCGGCGCCGAGGACATCGCCAAGCGCTTGATGGATTATGGCTTCCATGCGCCCACCATGAGCTTCCCGGTGGCCGGCACGCTGATGGTCGAACCCACCGAGTCCGAGGGCCTGGACGAGCTGGACCGCTTCGTGGACGCGATGATCGCCATCCGCCAGGAAATCGCCGCGATCGAACGCGGCGAGCAGCCGGCCGACGACAACCTGCTGGTCAACGCGCCGCATCCCGCGGCCACGCTGCTGGTGCAGGACTGGACGCACCCGTATACCCGCGAGCAGGCGGCCTTCCCGCTGCCCGGCATGGCGGCGCGCAAGTACTGGCCGCCGGTCGCGCGGGTGGATAATGCCTGGGGGGACCGCAACCTCAGCTGCGCCTGCCCGCCGGTGGAAGCCTACGCCGCCGAGCCCGTGACGGCCTGAGCGCCGTTCCCGGCCCGGCCTTCACAGGCTGGGGCCGATCGCATTGCCCCACCCGGCGAGTTCCGCATTGCGCGGATCGCCGGGTTTTTTTGCCGCTGATCCGGGGCTCGATCTTTTCGATGCAAAGTGCTTGACTTAGAGTGCACTCAAACTTCTAGGATCTCTCCATGGAATCCCATCTGACCATTGACGATGTTGCCAAGCGCACGGGCCTGACGGCCCACACCTTGCGCTACTACGAGCGTGTCGGACTCATCGCACCGATCGGCCGCGCGTCTGGAGGACAGCGGCGCTATGTGGCATCGGACATGGCCTGGATCGAATTCCTGCTGCGGTTGCGGACGACGCACATGCCCATCGGCAAGATGCAGGCGTTCGCGAAACTACGTGGCGTTGGGGACGCGACGGTGCCGGATCGTCGCCGGATGCTGGAAGAGCACTTGACGGAGGTTCTTTCGGAAATCGAGCTGATGCGCCGGTCCGCGGATGCCTTGCAGGCAAAGATCGAATACTACCGCTCGGTCGAACAGTCCCTGGCGTCGAATTCACTTTCCGATGAAGGACATGCTGATGAACATCGAAAACCGATACGAGCGCGGACTCGCCAAACTGCGTGAGATCGATGGCGCGGCCGGGCAACGTGTGCTGGACAGTCTGGAAGACATTGCCCCTGACTTCGCACGCTACCTGATCGAATTTCCTTTCGGGGACGTCTATTCCAGGCCCGGCCTCGATCTGAAAAGCCGGGAAATCGCGGTCGTGGCCGCGCTCACCGCGCTCGGCAATGCCGCGTCTCAGCTCAAGGTGCACATCCAGGGCGCGCTCAATGTCGGGGTCAGCCGCACGGAGCTGGTCGAAATCATCATGCAGATGGCAGTTTATGCCGGCTTCCCGGCCGCCCTGAACGGGTTGGCGGCGGCCAAGGAAGTGTTTGCGCAAGAGCGCGAGCCGGACTCGGTCCTGTCGCACACGGCCTGACGCGGGAGGGTACGGAAAGTGGCCTATCATGCTCATGTCCGGTACCGGGCCGCGCACGATTCGCGTGTGCGGTCCGGCCCGTTTTTGTCACATCGTCACGGAGACCATGCCATGCCCTACGTCAACATCAAGATCACCCGCGAAGGCGCCACCGCCGAGCAGAAGGCCCGCCTGATCGAGGGCGCCACGCAACTGCTGGTGGACGTGCTGGGCAAGAACCCCAAGACCACCTTCGTGGTGATCGAGGAAGTCGATACCGACAGCTGGGGGATCGCGGGCGAGACGGTGACGACGATCCGGGCGCGCGCCAAAGCCTCCGGGCAGTGAATTCCCGGGCGGGGCGCAAGGCCCCGCGCGCCGGCCCGTATCCGGCGAATCCGAGCGGCATGCGGGCCGCGCGCGGGCGCTCGCCGCTCAGGCGGCCTGGGTCCCCGGGACGCGCCGGTAGGTGACGAAATCGTAGGCCAGGCCGTTTTCCGGCGGCTGCGGCAGGCGCTCGGTTTCCCGCCACTGCCCGGCGGGCAGGGGGGGGAACCAGGTGTCGCCGTCCAGGTCGGCATGGATTTCCGTGGCGATCAGCTCGTCGGCCAGCGGCAGGGCCAGGCGGAAGACCTGCTCGCCGCCGATGACGCAGACGAGATCGGCCTGCGCGCAGCTGGCCAGGGCGGCTTCCAGGGTGGCGTGGTGCTCGGCGCCGGGCGCGGCGAACGCCGGGTCGCGGCTCAGCACCAGGTTGCGGCGGCCGGGCAGCGGGCGCCCCAGCGACAGCCAGGTCTTGCGCCCCATGATGATGGGGTGGCCCAGGGTGCTGCGCTTGAAATGCGCCAGATCGGCGGGCAGGCGCCAGGGCATGGCGCCATCGCGGCCGATCACGCGGTTGTCGGTGTAGGCGACGACCAGGCGGATGGGAGGGCCTGGAGGCATGGCGGGGATTCTCCGTGTGGGCATGCGCGCCAGTGTAAACCACGCGCCTGAACGCCGCCGTCGCGGTTGATCCTTGCGCCTGAGCCAAGCCTGTGCGCCCGAATCATGCGTCTGGACCACGCGCGTGAACGGGCGCCGGCCCGCCGCGCGCCGGCGCGGCTGTCACCGGTCCGTGTCCGCGGGCTCCGGCACCCGGAAGCAGCCCAGGAAACGATCCAGCGCGGCCCGCCGGCCGGAGATCCGCGCCAGCCCCGCCTCGACGGCGTCGTCGGGATCCGCGGCGCCGTAGGCCAGGTGCAGCAGGGTGGTGGGGGACGTTTCCAGCGTCGCCTCGGCCGCCGGCTCCGCCGGCCCCTGGCGATGCACGTCCAGCCGGCCCGAGGCCACCCGGGCGGAGAAAGGCTGGCCGTCCAGGACCAGCAGGATCCGGGCATCCCGGCCCGAGGCCGCGTCGGGCGAGAACAGGGCGCGCATCGACAGCACCATGGCGTCCACGTTCAGGGGGGCGCCGCGCGCGAAGCCGGGCGAGCGCACGCCCCAGCGGACCAGCTGCAGCAGGATGGGTTCGAGTTCCCTGCCCCAGGGGCTGAGGTCGTAGGCCATGCCGCCGCCCGGCGGCGGCAGCCTGCGCCGGACGACGATGCCGGCCGCTTCCAGTTCGGCCAGCCGCTGGGTGAGCACGTTGGCGCTGATGCGGCCCAGGCCGGCCCGCAGATCGGTGAAGCGCTTCGGGCCGAGCATCAGCTCGCGCACGATCAGCAGCGCCCAGCGTTCGCCGATCAGGTCCAGGGCGTGGGCGGCGGCGCAGCCGTCGGCATAGCTTCTCTTGGTGCTCATGATCCTGGATTGTATCATGTAGTCCTAAAAAACAATTTGTTAGTTATTTTTTAGGATTAAACAGTGATATAGTGCGCCGGATGGATGAGCCCTCGCCCGCGAGCCGCGATCCCCGCGGCCGTCGGACAGGCGACGGGCAACAGGAGACGGGAATGGAAGACAGGACGAAGAAGGACGAGGCGCAGGCCGGCATCCGGCGGGTGCTGGACGACTGGACCGCGGCCGTGGGCCGGCACGATCTGGAGGCGCTCGCGGCCTGCTACGCGCCGGACGTGGTCGGCTACGACGCCATCAAGACGCTGTGCTTCGCCGGGCGGGACCGCTACATGGCGCACTGGGAAGAATGCCTGCGGACGTGCCCGAACAGCGTGCGCTTCGCGTTCAGGGACCTGGACGTCCAGGCGGAGGGCGATCTGGGCTACGCGCACGCGCTGCTGGCCTGCATGGCCGAGGGAGACGCGGGCGAGGCCTGGAGCCGCATGACCACGGGCTTCCGGCGCGAGGCCGGCCGCTGGCGCATCGTCCACGAGCATTTCTCCTTCCCCTGCGATGTGAAGTCCGGCAAGGCGCTCATGGGCCTGTCCCCCGACGCGGCTGCGGGACCGTCGCCGGTGCCCCCCGACATGCACGCCGTGACGCCGCACCTGATCTGCCGGGACGCGGCCGGCGCGATGGATTTCTACCAGCGGGCCTTCGGGGCGCAGGGGGCCATCCGGCTGGACGGGCCGGACGGCAAGCTGGTGCACGGCTGCCTGTGGATCGGCGGTTCCGCCGTGATGCTGATGGAGGAATCGTCGGTCTGCCAGGCCGACAGTCCCGACACGCTGGGCGGCACGCCGGTGTCCCTGCACCTGTACGTGCCCGACGCGGACGCGGCGTTCGAGCGGGCGGTGAAGGCGGGCGCCTCGGTGATGATGCCGCCGTCCGACATGTTCTGGGGCGATCGCTACGGCGTGGTCCGGGACCCCTACGGCCACCGCTGGTCCATCGCCTCCCATGTGCGGGACGTGAACCCCGAGGACATGCGGGCGGCGATGGCCCGGTCCGCCGGCGCCTGAGCCGGTCCGCTCAGTGGCTCAGTGGAAATCCCGGCTGCGGTTCGTGACCTCGGCCAGGCGCCCGAGCAGCGGCGTCAGGTCCACCAGACGCGCGGCGATCACGTTGCACGCCTCGCCCTCGCGCTGCCAGCGGCCGTACACCGCCAGCAGCCGGGATCTCACCAGGGCCGCGCGCTGGCGCTCGCGCACGTGTTTCCACACGATCACCTGCACCGTGCCGGTCTCGTCCTCCAGCGAGACGAAGACCACGCCCTTGGCGGTCTGGGGCTGCTGGCGCAGCGTGACGATGCCGCAGCAGCGCACCAGACGGCCGTCGGGCAGGTCCCGCAGTTCCTGCGCGCTGTGCAGCCGGCGCTGGCGCAGCAGGGGCCGCAGCAGCGCCAGCGGATGGCGCCGCAGCGTCAGCCCCGTGCTGGCGTAATCGAAGACGATCTCCTCGCCCTCGGGCGCGGGCGGCAGCGCCAGGCGGTCCTCGCGGATCGGCGCCGCGCGCAGCAGCCGCGGCGCGGTCTTGAGCGCCGCGGCCTCCCAGACCTGCTGGCGCCGGTGGCCGGCCAGGCCCGCCAGTGCGTCGGCGCCGGCCAGCCGGCGCATGTCGCGCTCGTCCAGCGCCGCGCGCCGCGCCAGGTCCCCGGCGTCGCCGAACGGCCCCTGCGCCCGCGCGGCCACGATGCGTTCGGCCGCCGCGCGCGGCAGGCCCGCGATCATGCGCAGGCCCAGCCGCACCGCCGGCGGCCGGGCCCGCCCTTCGATCTGGCCTTCGATCCGTCCTGCGGCCGGTTCTTCGGCCGGTTCTTCCAGCGTGCAGTCCCAGGCGCTCGCCAGCACGTCGGCCGGGCGCACCCGCACGCCGTGGCGGCGCGCGTCCTGCACCAGCTGCGCGGGCGAATAGAAGCCCAGCGGCTGGCTGTTGAGCATGGCCGCCAGGAACGCGGCCGGGTGGTGGCGCTTGATCCAGCATGAGGCGTAGACCAGCAGCGCGAAGCTGGCCGCGTGGCTTTCCGGGAAGCCGTATTCCGAGAAGCCCCGGATCTGCTCGAAGATGGACTGCGCGAAGGCCGGTTCGTAGCCGCGCGCCGTCATGCCGTCCACCAGCTTGGCGTGGTATTTCTCCAGGCCGCCCTTGCGTTTCCAGGCCGCCATCGAGCGCCGGAGCTGGTCGGCCTCGCCCGGGGTGAACCCAGCCGCGAGCACGGCGATCTGCATCACCTGCTCCTGGAAGATCGGCACGCCCAGGGTGCGGCCCAGGGCCTCGCGCAGCGCCTCGCTCGGGTAGCTCACCGGCTCGATCCCCTGGCGGCGGTTGAGATACGGGTGCAGCATGCCGCCCTGGATCGGGCCGGGGCGGATGATCGCCACCTCGATCACCAGGTCGTAGTAGCAGCGCGGCCGCAGGCGCGGCAGCATGCTCATCTGCGCCCGGCTCTCGATCTGGAACACGCCGATGGTGTCGGCCCGGCCGATCATCTCGTAGGTCCCGGCGTCCTCGGCCGGGATGTCCTGCATGGCGAAGTCGCGCCCCTGGCGCTCGCCGATGAACGCCAGCGCCTTGCGCAGGGCGGTGAGCATGCCCAGCGCCAGCACGTCCACCTTGAGCAGCCCCATGGCGTCCAGGTCGTCCTTGTCCCATTCGATGACCGTGCGGTCCTCCATCGCCGCGTTCTCGATCGGCACCATGCGCGACAGGGGACCGCGCGTGAGCACGAAGCCGCCCACGTGCTGGCTCAGGTGGCGGGGAAAGCCGATCAGCTGCCCGACCAGGCGCAGCAGCTGGCGCACCTTCAGGCTGTCCGGGGACAGGCCGGCCTCGGCCAGCCGCTCGGGGGAGATCTCGCGGCCGTCCCACCAGCGGTGGCCCTGGGCGAGCGCGTCCAGGGCGCCGGGCTCGAAGCCCAGGGCGCGGCCGACGTCGCGCAGCGCGCTCTTGAGCCGGTAGGTGATCACCACCGCCGTCAGAGCCGCGCGCTCGCGGCCGTACTTGCGGTACAGGTACTGGATGACTTCTTCGCGCCGCTCGTGCTCGAAATCCACGTCGATGTCCGGCGGCTCGTTGCGTTCCCGGCTGATGAAGCGCTCGAACAGCACCGCCATGCGGGCCGGGTCCACCTCGGTGACGCCGGTGCAGTAGCAGACCACGGAATTGGCCGCGCTGCCCCGGCCCTGGCAGAGGATGCGCCGCGAGCGGGCGAAGGCCACGATGTCCGCGACGGTGAGGAAGTACGGCTCGTAGTTCAGTTCCGAGATCAGCGCCAGTTCGTGCTCGATCTGCGGCCGGACCTTGGCCGGGATGCCGTCCGGCCAGCGCCGCCGCGCGCCTTCGTAGGTGATGCGGCGCAGGTGGCTGGCCGGGGTCTCGCCCGGCGGGACGACTTCCTCCGGGTACTGGTAGCGCAGTTCGTCCAGGCTGAAGCGGCAGCGCGCCGCCACGCGCAGGGTCTCGGCCAGCAGATCGGGCGGATAGATCTGCGCCAGGCGCAGGCGCGAGCGCAGGTGGCGCTCCGCGTTGGGCTGCAGGCCGTGCCCGCACTGCGCGAGCGGCTTGCCCAGGCGCGTGGCGGTGAGCACGTCCTGCAGCATCTTGCGCGAGCGCAGGTGCATGTGCACGTCGCCGCAGGCGACCAGCGGAATGGCGGTCAGCTCGCTCACCTCGCGCAGCCGGTGCAGCCACATCTCGTCGTCCAGGCGGCGCAGCAGTTCCACGGCCAGCCAGCAGCGTCCCATGAAGCGGTCCAGCACCCAGCGCGCGACGGCGCGCAGCTGCGCGGGCGTGGCGGACCGGTGCGGCGAGGCCAGCACCACGCAGCCGGCCAGCGCCCGCGGGTCGAGGTCGGCCGCGCGCAGGCGGTAGGCGCCCTTGGTGGGGGATGCGCGCCGCAGGCGGGTGATGAATTCGCACAGATTGCCGTAGCCCTGGCCGTCGCAGGCGATCACGACCAGGGTGAACGGCGCCAGGGGGGCATCGGCCGGTGCGTCGGCTCGTGCGCCGGTCGGCGGGTCCGGCCGCGCATCGGGCTGCAGATCGGGCTGCAGATCGGGCTGCAGATCGGGCTGCAGATCGGGCTGCAGATCGGGCTGTGCCCCGGCTGGTGCGTCGGGCTCGACCTCGAACTGGCTGCCGGCCAGCAGCGTCAGGCCGTGTTCCTTGGCCGCGACGTGCGCGCGCACGATGCCGGCCATGGAGCATTCGTCGGCGATCGCCAGCGCCGTGTAGCCGAGCTGCCTGGCGCGTTCGACCAGTTCTTCCGGGTGGCTCGCGCCGCGCAGGAAGGAGAAGTTGGTGAGGCAGCGGAGTTCGGCGTAGTCCGGCAGGGCGGGAGAGGCGCTGGCCATGGTTTCCTCGGGTGTCAGGCGAACATGCCGTGCAGATACCAGGCGGCGGCGTCCCCTGCCAGGCGCGTCTGGTAGATCCACAGCACCCCGGCCCGCCGGCTGAGCGCCACCCAGTAGTCGCGCTCGACGTGGTGGGTGGACGCATCGTCCTCGCCGCGGTGCCACCAGCCGCCTTCGACGCGGTGGGGGCCGGCCAGCAGCATCAGCGGCCCCTGGTGGACCGGCCGGTTTGCGCGCACCGCGAGCCGCAGCGGTTCGGGCAGGAGGAAGGTCGGCTGCGGCACGTCGGGCGGCGCCATGCGCTGCCGGGGCAGGGGGCGCGGCGCCGGCTGCCAGTGCTGCGCCCATTCGGCGCGGTGGTCCTCGCACAGCACGGGCCGACGTACGCGCTCGGGCCCCAGGCGCGCGGCGATGCGCTCCAGCACCAGGGCCAGCGATTCGCGCTGGCTGCCGGCGTCCGGCAGCAGCGAGTCGCTGCGCCCGGGCAGCGGCACGGCCTCGACCGCCTCCAGGGCCAGTTCACCCACCGGGGCCTGCAGCGTCACGCGGGCCAGGTGTTCGGCCAGCAGCCGGCACAGGTGCTCGACCTCGCGCATCGGCTGCGCGGTGCGGATGGTCAGTTCGCCGCCGTCGCCGGCATCGCGCGCGCGCACGAAATCGTGCGCCCAGCGCAGCGTGAACGCGGTGATGCCCGCGTGCCGCGCGGCCAGCCAGCCGCACAGCTGCAACAGCAGGCGGCGCGCCCCGAACAGCAGCACCGGGGCCGTCTCCACCCGCGCCATCAGTTCCAGGCGCGCGTGGAAGGTCTCGGGCAGCGTGATCCAGCGGTGCGTCTCGGGCCGCAGGCCGTAGGCCTGGTCGAGCGCGTCCAGCAGGCCCTGGCCGAAGCGCCGGTTGAGGCCGCCGCGCGGCAGGCGCCGCACGTCGCCCAGGGTGCGGCAGCCGAGCTGGGCCAGCGTGAGATGGTGTGGCGCGACGGCCGACAGGACCGCCATCGGCAAGGCGTCCAGGACCTCGGGCAGGGGCCGGCGCACCCCGTTGAGCACCCCGGCGCGCACGCAGGCCAGCGCGGCCAGGCTGTTGGGCGCCCAGGCGATCGCGGCCATGCCGAGCGTGCGGCCTTCGGCGTCGATGCGCTCGTGCAGCGCCCGGCGCCCGCCGAACAGGCGCGTGCCGGCCTCCGCCTCCAGGACGACGGCTTCATCGGCGAGGGCGACGCGGGGGGTGAACTGCAGGGCCCAGGTCGCCAGCCCGTGAAGCGCCTCACTGGACGGCGGCGTTCCGTCGGGTGCGCAGGGCAATGACAGTGCCGCCCACAGCATCGGCGGGGTCCTCGCGGGTCAGCAGCCGGCTCGGATGCCGCAGCCGGGGCGTGATGAGGGCGGCCAGGCCGCCGGGCATCGAAGGCAGGACGAGCGGTTCGTCCTGCAGGGGGCCGCGGCGCTTGAGGATGTGCAGGCGCAGTTCCCAGTCGGGCCCCGGGTCCGCCTGCACGCGCAGCGGCGCGGCCGAGGATTCGTGCCGCGCCGCCGCGGGGCGGCACAGGAACGCGAGCCCTTCGCAGGATTGCGCGCAGACCTGCAGGCGCCGGACCTGCTCGGGCCGCGCCTGCGGCAGCCAGGCGACGACCGCGCCGCAGGCGTTGGCCTTGAGCAGCTGCTCGGCCGTCCACAGCCGCTCGGCCGGCGTGCGGGCATCGATCCACACGAAACAGCGTTCGTCCAGGCCTTCCTGCCGCAGGCCGGGCAGGTAGGGCGGGTGGGGCGGCCCGACGGCGACGATCTGCCCGCCGCGCGCGGCGACCTGGCGCAGCGCGGGCGCCAGCAGGCGCCATTCGACGGCGGCGGGCTGCGCGGCCAGCACTTCGGTGAGCGACTGCGTGGGCCAGCCGCCGCCGGGCAGCTCGCGGTCCAGCGGCGCCCAGCCGGTGGGGACCACCGCCGTGGCCTGGCGGCCGATCTCGGTGCCGCGCCACACGCCCCGCACGGCCAGCTCCGGCCGCACGGCGCCGGCCGCGTCCGGGGGCGGCGCGGTGGATGGGGCAGGCAGGAGGGCGGCGGAAGCGTTCATGGCGAAAATACTGATGGTATGTACAGTATTTTGCCATAAATCCGCGGCGGGCGTCTGGCCCGGGGAAGGGGGCCGTGGCCCGGCGCGTCGGCGTTCAGGCATGCCGGCGTTCGGGCGGTCCGGCGACATTCAGGCGGCCCGGCGACGTTCGGGCGGTCCGGCGACGTTCAGGCGGTCCGGCGGCGTGCGGGCGGTCCGGCGGCGTGCGGGCGGTCCGGCGGCGTTCGGGCGGTCCGGCGCGGCGGCGAGCGGCGGCCTGGGCGGCCGGGATTCCCGGCGAGGCGCCGCCGGCCGGATCAGTCCAGGCGCCGGATGGGCTGGTCCGCGCAGCGGGCCAGCAGGGCGGCCAGTCCGCCCTGGGCCAGCGTCAGGCCGGGCGCCAGGTCCATCAGGGGCCGCAGGACGAAGGCGCGTTCGTGCATGCGGGGATGGGGCACCGTCAGGGTGGGCAGGTCGATGGACTGGCCGCCGTACAGCAGCAGGTCCAGGTCCAGGGTGCGCGGGGCGTTGCGGTAGGGGCGCTCGCGGCCGTGGCGCTGCTCGATGGCCTGCAGCGCCGCCAGCAGCGCCAGCGGGGGCAGCGTCGTCTCCAGGGCCGCCACGGCGTTGACGTAGTCGGGGCCGGAGGAATCCACCGGCGCGGTGCCGTACAGGGGCGAGAGCCGCAGGCCGGCCACGCCCGGCACGGCGGCCAGCTCGGCGGCCGCCCGCCGCACGGTGCCGGCGGCGTCGCCCAGGTTGGCGCCCAGGCCGACGCAGGCCAGGACGGGCGCGGCGGGTTGGGACGGGGCGGAGGGGCTCATGGCGGCGGAGGCGCCGCGGCCGGCATGCGGGCCGGACCGGGCGTCGGGACGGCGGGGAGCGTTCAGGCGGCGCCGTCCGGCGCCACGGAGGCGGCCGGGGCGGACGCCGCGGACTGGCCGTCCACGCCCGCGCCCTGGGACGGGCTGCGCCGGCGGCGGCGCTTGCGGGCCGCGCCCGTGCCGGCGCGGCGGGCGCCCGCGTGGCCGGCCTGCCAGGCGTCGATCATCTGCGAGCGGCGCTCGTCGTTGCTGTCGGACAGGTCCATCCACCATTGGGCCAGGACGCTGTCGACCTCGCGCGCCTCGGCGCGCAGCTGCAGGAAGTCCACCGCGGCGCGGAAGCGCGGCTGTTCCATCATGCGCCAGATCGAGCGCACGGTGGCGCGCTCGAAGCGGGCCTGCATCAGCCAGATCTCGCGCATGTCGGCCTGGTGGCGGCGCTGGATGGCGAGCTTGTCCATCTGTTCCTCGATCACCGAATCGGCGGCGCGGATCAGGGCCTCGTTGCGCTGCATGCCCTGGGCGGCCAGGGCGGACCAGCGCTTCTGCACCAGCCGCCACAGCAGGGCGGCGAACAGGAAACTGGGGCTGACGGGCTTGCCCGCCCGCACCCGGGCGTCGGTGCGCGACAGGGCGATCTCCACGAAGGCCTCGCCGCCGTCTTCCTCGAAGATGCGGTCGATCAGCGGGATCAGGCTTTTCATCAGGCCCGAGCGGCGCAGCTCGTGCACACAGTCCATGGCGTGGCCGCAGGTCAGCAGCTTCAGCGTCTCGTCGAACAGGCGCGAGGCCGGGACGTGCTCGATGAGCGGCGCCAGCCGGCTGATCGGGGCCTCGGTGGCCGGGTCGATGCGCGCGCCCAGCTTGGCCTGGAAGCGCAGCGCGCGCAGCATGCGCACCGGGTCCTCGCGGAAGCGTGTTTCCGGGTCGCCGATCATGCGCACCACGCGGTTCTTCAGGTCCGCCACGCCCTGGTGGAAGTCGATGACTTCTTCCTTCAGGGGATCGTAGTACAGGGCGTTGATGGTGAAGTCCCGGCGCGCGGCGTCTTCCTCGTGCGTGCCGAATTCGTTGTCGCGCAGGATGCGGCCGTGCTCGTCGGTTTCCTGGTTGCCGGAGGACGGCGCGCGGAAGGTCGAGGTCTCGATGATTTCCTGGCCGAACACCACGTGCACCAGCTGGAAGCGCCGGCCGATGATGCGGGCGCGCCGGAACAGCGGGCGGACCTGGTTGGGCGTGGCGTTGGTGGCGACGTCGAAGTCCTTGGGTTCCAGGCCGACGATCAGGTCGCGCACCGCGCCGCCCACGATATAGGCGTCGAAGCCGTGCTGGTTCAGGACTTCGCAGACTTTGATGGCGTGCCGCGACACCAGGCGCCGGTCGATGCCGTGCTTGTCGCGCGACAGGCGCACCGGGCCGCTGGGCGGGGTCGCGAACAGGCGCGCGACGAAATTCTTGATGGTCTGCTTGAGCATGGCGCGTATTTTAAGGCTTTGTATCGCCGGTGTCCCCCGGCGGGGGAGATTCTGGGCGAACCGCCGCCGGCGGCCGCATCCCTCCCGGAATCCCTGGAAACCTCCAGGAACCCCTAGGATTTCGCATCCTTCAGGCCGCCGAACAGGTCGAGGATGCGCCAGCCCCGGACGGCGGCGGTCTCGCGCAGCGCCGGGCTGGGGTTGGTGGCCACCGGATGGGTCACGGCCTCCAGCAGGGGCAGGTCGTTCATGGAGTCGCTGTAGAACCAGGACTCGTCGAAGTCCTCCAGCTGCCGGCCCTGGTCCCGCAGCCACTGGCGCACCCGCAGGACCTTGCCCGCCTTGAAGCTGGGCGTGCCCTCGATGCGGCCGGTGTAGCCGCCCAGCGCGTCGCGCTGCGGAATGGTGGCGATCAGGTGTTCGATGCCCAGCGCGCGGGCGATGGGGGTGGTGACGAAGGCGTTGGTGGCGGTGACGATGGCGCACAGCCCGCCGCGGTCCTGGTGTTCCGCGACCAGTTCGCGCGCGGCGCGCGGGATGCCCGGCTCGACGATCTCGGCCATGTAGTCCAGGTGCCAGCGGTCGAGTTCGTCGGGCCGGCCCAGGCGCAGCAGGCCCAGCATGAAATCGGCGGCCTCCTCGGCCGACAGCGTGCCTTCGTTGTAGCGGCGCATCAGTTCGTCGTTGCGGCGGCGGGCCTCCGCTGGATCGCCGGCGCGGCCGGTGCGCGCCAGGAATTCGGCCCACTGATAGTCGCTGTCGAAGGGCAGCAGGGTGTGGTCCAGGTCGAACAGGGCCAGATGGGTCGGGGTCATGGGGTCCTCGGGAGGGCCGGCGCGTCGGCCAGCAGGTCTTTCAGCAGGGGCAGGGTGATGGGGCGGTGGCGCGCCAGGGAATACTGGTCCAGGCTGTCGATCAGCGCCGTCAGGCGGTCCATGTCGCGGTCGCAGCGGGTCAGGATCCAGTGCAGGACCTCGTCGGACAGCTGCAGCCCGCGTTCCCGGGCGCGGTCGCGCAGGGCCTGGGCGCGGTCCTCGTCGGACAGCTGCTCCAGACGGTAGACCAGGTCCCAGCCCAGGCGGGTGCGCAGGTCCTCGCGCAGCGGCATGGCCAGAGGCGCGCGGTCGCCCGCCGTCAGCAGGGCGAAGGCGCCCGGCGTGCCGGCGGCGGTGCGCCAGCGGTTGAACAGGGCGAACAGCGCGGCCTGGGCGGCGGAATTGAGGTCGGCCACGTCGTCCACCGCCACCAGGGACAGGGCCTGGTCCTCGTCGGTGGCCAGGGCGTGCAGCCGCTGCGCCGGGGAGCGCGCGTCCAGGTAATGGCAGCCCGCGCCCTGCGCGCGGGCGCGCAGCAGGTGGCTGCGTCCCGAACCCACGCCGCCCCACAGGTACACGGCGCGCCCGGGCGCAAGCCCGCGCACGGCTTCGAGCGCGGCCAGGTTCGCGCCGGCCACGAAGCCGTCCAGCGACGGCATCGTGCCCGGCAGGATGTCGAGCAGCAGCTGCTGCGCCTGGGGCTGGGCGGGAGCGGAAGGGGTGGAAGGCATCGGGGCGTGCGTCGCAAGATGGCGTCCGGGACCGCATCCGGGCCTGCGCCGTGCAGGCCCGATCATGCGAAGCGGAACTTCATCGTAAAATCAGGCGAATATCCAAACTTGCAATTCTTGCACATTCGGCGGTTTTTCTCATGACACAAGGCACCTCCCCCTCCATGACCTACCGCGACGCCGGGGTCGACATCGATGCCGGCGACGCGCTGGTCGACCGCATCAAGCCCCTGGCGGCCCGCACGATGCGGCCCGGCGTGATGGCGGGGATCGGCGGCTTCGGCGCCCTGTTCGAGGTGCCGCGCCACTTGCGCGAGCCGGTGCTGGTGTCCGGCACCGACGGCGTGGGCACCAAGCTGCGCCTGGCCTTCGAGTGGCAGCGCCACGACACGGTCGGCATCGACCTGGTCGCCATGAGCGTCAACGACATCCTGGTCCAGGGCGCCGAGCCCCTGTATTTCCTGGACTACTTCGCCTGCGGCAAGCTGTCCGTGGACACGGCGGCCCGCGTCGTGGGCGGCATCGCGCGCGGCTGCGAGCTGGCCGGCTGCGCCCTGATCGGCGGCGAGACGGCGGAAATGCCCGGCATGTACCCGGACGGCGAATACGACCTGGCGGGCTTCGCCGTGGGCGCGGTCGAGAAATCCGCGATCATCGACGGCGCCGGCATCCGGGCGGGCGACACGGTGCTGGGCCTGGCCTCCAGCGGCGCGCACTCCAACGGCTATTCCCTGGTGCGCAAGATCCTGCGGCACGCCGGCGCGCGCCCCGACCAGGACCTGGACGGCCGCCCCCTGGGCGACGTGGTCATGGAACCCACCCGCATCTACGTCAAGTCCGTGCTGGCCGCCCTGGCGGCCCACGGCGCGGCGATCAAGGGCCTGGCGCACATCACCGGCGGCGGCCTGCTGGAAAACGTGCCGCGCATCCTCAAGCCGGGCCTGTGCGCCCGCCTGCACCGCGACGCCTGGCAGTGGCCGGCGCTGTTCCAGTGGCTGCAGGCCCAGGGCGGCGTGGCCGACCAGGAAATGGCGCGCGTGTTCAACTGCGGCATCGGCATGGTGCTGGTGGTGGACCCGGCCCAGGCCGACGCCATCGCCGCCACCCTGCGCGCCCAGGGCGAAACCGTCCATGCGCTGGGCGCGATCGAAGCCCGGGCCGAAGGCGGCGCGCAGACGATCGTGGACTGATCCGGGGCGGGCCTTGCGCCCGTCCTTTAGGCGCCGGAGCCGGATGCCGGCTTCGGGTGCGCCTTCAATCCCCCAGCATCCGGGCGAAGTGCCGCGCTGTTTCCGCCACGGCACGGTCCGACAGGCAGTCCACGCCGGTCCGTTGCGGCAGGGACCGCAGCCAGGTGATCTGGCGCTTGGCCAGCTGGCGGGTGGCGGCAATGGCCTGGTCGATGGCCCGGTCCAGGGAGATGCGCCCGTCCAGATGGTCCCAGAGCTGGCGGTAGCCCACGCAGCGGATCGAGGGCAGGCCCGGATGCAGGTCGGCGCGGGCGTGCAGGGCGCGGACCTCGTCCAGCAGGCCCGCGCCGATCATGGCCTGGTAGCGCTGCGCGATGCGCGCGTGCAGGACGGCGCGGTCGGAGGGCTCCAGGCTGATGGTCTCGAAGCGCCAGCCGGGCAGCGCGGGCCGCGGCGGTTCGGCCAGCCAGTCGCCCAGGGTCCGGCCGCTGCCGCGCCAGACTTCCAGCGCGCGCTGCAGGCGCTGGCTGTCGTTGGGCGCCAGCCGGGCGGCCGTGGCGGGATCCACGCGCGCCAGTTCGGCGTGCAGGGCCGGCCAGCCGCGCGTCCGGGCTTCCTCGTCCAGGGCCTGGCGGATGGCCGGGTCCGCGCGGGGCAGGTCGTTCAGCCCCTCGCGCAGGGCCTTGTAGTACAGCATGGTGCCCCCGCACAGCAGCGGGATGCGGCCGCGCGCGCGGATCTCCTGCGCCAGCGCCGCCGCGTCGCGCGCGAATTCCGCCGCCGAATACGACTGCGCCGGGTCGCGGATGTCCAGCAGATGGTGCGGCACCCGCGCCCGTTCCCCGGCCGTGGGCTTGGCCGTGCCGATGTCCATGCCGCGATAGATCGTGGCCGAATCCATCACGATGATTTCGATGGGCCAGCGCCCGGCCAGGGCCAGGGCGGCGGCGGACTTGCCGGAGGCCGTGGGGCCGGCCAGGCAGATCAGGACGGGGGCATTCGTGGACATGGGGGCATTATCGCCGACCCGCCGGGGCGGGCGCGGTGCTCGGGGCGGGGCAGGGGCGGGCAGGGGCGTGTCCCCCCGGCCGGGGCGTCCGTCGCGCGGCATCCGTTGTCCGCTGTTCGCGCCGCCTACTGCCCGCGCATGAACAGCCGGTCCAGGTCGGCCAGGCTCCACTGGAACCAGGTCGGGCGGCCGTGGTTGCACTGGTCGGCGCGCTCGGTGCGTTCCATCTGGCGCAGCAGGGCGTTCATCTCGTCCAGCGTCAGCCGCCGGTGGGCGCGCACCGCGCCGTGGCAGGCCATGGTGGACAGCAGCTCGTTGCGCTGCTCGGTCAGCCGGGCCGAATGGCCGATGCGTTCGATGTCGGCCAGCACCCCGCGCGCCAGGGCTTCGATGTCGCCCCGGGCCAGCAGGGCCGGCACGGCGCGCACGGCCAGCGAGGCCGGGCCGGTGGCGCGGATCCGCAGGCCCAGGCCGTCGAGCGTGTCCTGGTGCGCCTGGGCGGTGGCCACCTGGATCTCCGTGGCGGTGAACACCACCGGGACCAGCAGTTCCTGCGCCGGCAGGGGCGCCTGGTCCAGGGCCTGCTTCAGGGCTTCGTAGACGACGCGCTCGTGCGCGGCGTGCATGTCCACCAGGACCAGGCCGCGCGCGTTCTGGGCCAGGATGTAGATGCCGTGCAGCTGCCCCAGGGCCATGCCCAGGGGCAGGTCGGGGGCGTGCGGGTCGACGCCTCCGGAGAGGCCGGCGTCCCCGGCGGCTCGCGTGTTTCCGGCGTCCTCCCCTCCAGCGCCTTCCCGTCCCGGAACGGCGGCATCGGCCGCGTCCAGCGGCTGGTACAGCTTGCGCCAGTCCTGGACCGGGACCCGGTCGTTCAGCGGGAAACGCTGCTGGACGGGAATCCGGGCGGGGTAGGGGGAGGCGGGACGGGCGGCGTGCGCGGCCCCGGAGAAGGCCGCGGGCGCGCCGCCGGACCGGGATGCCGCGGGGGCCGCGGCGCCCGGGGCCGTGCCCGGCCGCCATGCGGCGTCGCCCTCCGTCGGCGCGGGCGGCGCCTCGGCCGGGCCGTCCACGGCGGCGCCGCCGCGGCCCGCCAGGGTCTCGCCCAGCGCCTGGGCGACGTGGCGGTGCACCGCGCCGCTGTCGCGGAAGCGCACCTCGTGCTTGGCCGGGTGCACGTTCACGTCCACCCCGGCCGGGTCCAGTGTCAGGAACAGCACGAAGGCCGGCTGGCGGTCGCCGTGCAGCACGTCGGCGTAGGCCTGGCGCACCGCATGGGACACCGTGCGGTCGCGCACGTAGCGGCCGTTGACGTACAGGTACTGGCGGTCGGCCCGGCTGCGGGCGAAGGTCGGGCGCGTGATGCAGCCTTCCAGCGAGACCAGTCCCTGCTCGGCCGATACCGGCAGGCTCTGGGCCGTGAATTCGTCGCCCAGCACGTCGCGGATGCGGCCGTGGATGTCGGTCGCCGGCCAGTTGCGCTGGGGCTTGTCGTTGTGGAACACGCGCAGCGCCACGCCGGGATGCGCCAGCGCGATGCGTTCCACGGCGTCCAGGCAATGGGCGTATTCGGTCTGCTCGCTGCGCAGGAACTTGCGCCGCGCGGGGATGTGGTCGAACAGCTGGCGCACGTCCACGCGCGTGCCCACGGCGCCCGCCGCCGGCACGGGCCGCGCCTGGCCGGCGGCGAGCTGCCAGGCCTGCGTGTCCCCGGCGGTGCGCGAGGTCAGGGTCAGCTGGGCGACCGAGGCGATGGAGGCCAGGGCCTCGCCCCGGAATCCCAGGGTGGCCACCGATTCCAGCTCCGCCAGGGTGGCGATCTTGCTGGTGGCGTGGCGCTGCAGGGCCAGGGGCATCTGGTCGGGCGGGATGCCGTGGCCGTCGTCGGCCACCAGGATGCGGCGGATGCCGCCGCCGTCCAGGCGGATCTCGATGGCCCGCGCGCCGGCGTCCAGGGCGTTTTCCAGCAGTTCCTTCAGAACGGAGGCGGGGCGTTCGATGACTTCGCCCGCGGCGATCTGGCTGATGAGGATGTCGGGCAGGGCGGCAATGGTTCGCATCATGAAAACGATTATAGTGAGCGCTGGCCCGGGGTTTCGCCCGGCCGGCCGGGCCGCGGGCGCGCCGCGTTCCGGTATGATCCCCGGCACGCCCTTTCCCATCATCTTTCGAGGTCTCGCGGCCAAATGGCTGAACTGTTCCAACTCGTCCTGCACATCGACCAGTACCTGGGGGTCTGGGTGGCGCAATACGGCGCCTGGATCTACCTGATCCTGGCGCTCATCATTTTCGGCGAAACGGGGCTGGTGGTGCTGCCGTTCCTGCCCGGGGATTCGCTGCTGTTCATCGCCGGGGCCTTCGGCGCCTCCGGCCTGCTGGACCCGGTCCTGCTGGGCGGCATCCTGATCGCGGCCGCGATCCTGGGCAACACCGTCAATTACCAGGTGGGGCGCTTCATCGGCCCGAAGGTCTTTTCGCGCGACTACCGCTTCCTGGACCGCAAGGCCCTGATCAAGACCCACGCCTTCTACGAAAGGCACGGCGGCAAGACCATCGTGCTGTCGCGCTTCCTGCCGCTGTTCCGGACCTTCGCGCCCTTCGTGGCCGGGGTCGCGGGCATGCGCTGGCTGACCTTCCAGCTGTACAACGCGCTGGGCGCCGTCGCCTGGATCGCCGGCCTGATCACCCTGGGCTATTTCTTCGGCAACGTCCCCATCATCAAGGAACACCTCAACACCATCGTGCTGATCGGCGTGGGGGCGGCCGCCGTGCCGGCCGCCGGCGGGGTGCTGTGGAAGCTGCTGCGCGGCCGCAAGACGGGCTCGGCCTGACGCCACGCCCGGCCGGGGCGCCGCCGGCGTCGGCGGGCCCCGGACGGTATCAGGCGCGCCGCGCCAGCGCGGGGTGCGCCGAGAAATAATCCTGGATCCCGCTCAGCACCGCGTTGGCGATGCGCTGCTGGTGCGCCGAGGTGCGCAGCAGCTGTTCTTCCTGGGGATTGCTGATGAAGGCGGTCTCGATCAGGATCGAGGGGATGTCCGGCGCCTTCAGCACGGCGAAGCCGGCGCGCTCGATGCGGTTCTTGTGCAGCTGGTTGATCTTGCCGATCTCGTTCAGGACCTGGGTCCCGACCCGGATGGAATCGTTGATCTGCGCCCCGGTGGACAGGTCCAGCAGCACCTTGGCCACCTGGGCGTTGTGCGCGCCCAGGTTCACGCCGCCGATCAGGTCGGCGTCGTTTTCCTTCTTCGCCAGCCAGCGGGCGGCGGCGCTGGTGGCGCCGTGCTGCGACAGCGCCCAGACCGACGAGCCGCGCGCCGAGGGCTTGATCCAGGCGTCGGCGTGGATGGAGATGAACAGGTCGGCCTGGACGCGGCGGGCTTTCTGCACGCGCACGTTCAGCGGCACGAAATAGTCGCGGTCGCGCGTCAGGTAGGCGCGCATGTTCGGCTGGGCGTCGATGAGCTTCTTCAGGCGGTGCGCGATCTGCAGGACGACGTCCTTCTCGCGCGTGCCGCGTTTGCCGATGGCGCCCGGGTCCTCGCCGCCGTGGCCGGGATCCAGCGCGATCAGGATCGGGCGGCCCGGGCGGGCGCCGGGCGTCGCGCGCGGCAGAGGCGGCGCGACGTCTTCGTCCGGCTGCTTGCGGGCGACCGGCGGCAGCTTCTGGCCTTCCACGGAGGGAATGGGCGCCTCCGTGGGGCTGTCCTGGGCGAGGTTTTCCAGGATGCCGGCGAGCGGGTCGTTTTCCGCGTCCTTCAGCAGCGCCATCAGCGGATCCTGCGCGACCTTCGGATACAGGTCGAGCACCAGGCGGTACTTGTACTCGCCGATGGGCTTCAGGGTGAAGACCTGGGGGGCGACGTCCTGCTTGAGGTCGAACACCAGGCGCACCACGCCGGGGCGGTTCTGGCCCACGCGCACGGTGCCGATGTAGGGGTCGTTGGGCCGGATCTTGGAGACCAGGTCGTTGATGGCGGCGCTCAGCCGCACGCCCTCGATGTCCACCACCAGCCGGTGCGGATGGTCGAGCGTGAAGTGCTCGGCCTTCAGCTCGGTGTCCATTTCCAGGGTCACGCGCGTGTATTCGTCGGCCGGCCAGGTCCGCACCGCCAGGATGGTGGCGGCCTGCGCCAGGCGCGGTACGACGGGCAGCAGCAACAGGGCGCAGCCGCCCGCGATCATCTTGCGCCGCAGGGGGGCGGCGGGGGCGCTCATCGGCGCGGCGGGTCCAGGTGCGTCAGCCATTGCTGTCCTTTTTCGCTGCAGGCGGTCAGTCGGGCATGCCGGCCGGCGCCGTCATATTCCAGGCGGATGTCGAGGTCCGGGGGCGGCAGCCGCGTGCCGGCCTGCTCGGGCCATTCGATCAGGACGACCGCGTGTTCGTCGAGCAGTTCGTCGAAGCCCGCGTCCCGCCATTCGTGTGCATCGCTAAATCTATAGAAATCAAAGTGATAGAAGTATAAGTTAGAAACGTTATAGCTTTCAAGAAGCGCGTAGCTGGGACTCTTGATCCGGCCGGTCACGCCGGCGGCCCGCAGCAGGGCGCGGGCCAGGGTGGTCTTGCCCGTGCCCAGCTCGCCGCGCAGGTGGATGCGTCCCCGGCGGCGGGGCCGCCCGGGGCGCGGCCGCAGGCCAGTCCGGCCAGCCGTTGCGCCAGGGCAACGGTGGCGTCTTCGTCCGGCAGGGGCCAGTCGATGGAAGGAAGCGGGGGAGTCATGGTGGGGGCCTCCGGGATTCAGGTTGCGGCATCCAGCCACAGTGGCAGGGTCAGGGCCGACAGCAGCGTGCCGATCGACATGGTGACCGCCACCAGCCGGCCGTCGCCGCCCATGCGGGCGGCCAGCACGTGGGCCGAGGAAGCGGTGGGCAGGGCGCTGAACAGCAGCAGGACCAGCCGTTCGCCGGCCGACAGGCCCAGCGCCCAGGCCAGCGCCAGCGCGACCGGCGGCAGCAGGACCAGCTTGGCCGCCACCATCCAGGCCATCAGCGGCGCATGCGCGCGGCCGCCCTGCAGCGACAGGGTGGCGCCCACGCACAGCAGGCCGACGGCGATGGCGCAGGCGCCCAGGCGTCCCAGGGTGACGTCGAGCACGGGCGGGATGGGCACGCGCAGGAAGTTGCAGGCCAGCGCGGCCAGGGTGGCGAGGATGAAGGGGTTGCGCGCGATCTCGCGCAGGGCGCGCCCGCCGTGGCGGCTGGCCAGGGCATGCACCGCGCCGATGTTGCTGATGGGCACGGCGAAGCCCACGATCACCGCCATGGTCGTCTGCGCGCCGGGCCAGCCCAGGCCGCCGGCCAGGGACAGGGCGAGGTAGGTGTTGAAGCGGAAGGCGCACTGGGCGACCGAGGCGTGCGCCGCCGGATCCGGGCGCACCGCCAGGCGGCCCAGCCAGGCCAGGGCGATGCCGCCGAGCATCACGCCGACGGTGGCGGCCAGCAGCACCGAGGTGTTGCCCGGTTCCAACGGTGTGCGGGTGATCGAGTGGAACAGCAGGGCGGGGAACAGGATGAAATAGACCAGTTTTTCCGCGCCGGCGAAGAAGGCCTGGTCGAATCCCAGCCGGTGCAGCAGGACCCAGCCCAGGGCGATCAGCAGGAAGTCGGGCAGGATGAGCGGGATGACGGACATGGGCGGCGGTCGGGCGGGGCTGGTGTGAGATTGTACGTGGCCGGTGGAGCGGGGGTCCGATCGAGGAGGGATCGGGAATTGCTCGGGGTCCGCTCCAGGGCCGGTCGAGAGTGGATCGGGGTCCGCTCCGGGGCCGATCGAGGTCCGCTCCAGGCCTGAATGCGGGCTCGGGTCCGGGCTGCGATTCGCGGCTTCGATCCAGGTTTCAATCGGGGTTTCAATTGTCAGGGGTGGTCACACATTCTTCAAATGTGTAGAATCTGTATCGGTTCCTGATGCATTCAGGGATTTAGGACGCAAGTTCATGCTTCAAGAACACCGGCCGGAAACCGGTGGCTCCGACTTGCCGAGTAACGCTTCCACCATGATCCGAAGTCGCGATTGGGAAAGCTTACCGATCCACCGTACCTGCCCCCTTCCTGGCCGCCTGGCCGGACCTCGCCCAGCCCCCCACGGTAGCCGCTTCGCCGGTTCGCCGCTCCTGCCGTCCCCTGCCGTTCCTCCGGGATGCGGCGTGCTGCCGCCTTCCGGCGCCGCGGCCTCCATCCGGCCGTCGGCCCGCGCACGGACGCCCGCCCGTCCGGCCTCCGGCCGTGTTCCCGCCCGTCATTTCCATCGAGTCCACCATGTCCAATGATCCCCGCTACACCGCGTATCTCGAAAGCCAGCGCCGCGCCGCGCAGTGGACCGTGTTCCTGAGGGCGGTGGCGCAGGCCCTGCAGTCGAGGCTGGACGTCGACGAGCTGCGCCAGACGATGCGCGCCGCCGGCATGCAGGCGGCGCAGGAACTGGCCCTGCCGGAATGCGAGACCCTGGCCGACATCGAAGCGGCCGCCAACCGGCACTGGTCGCAGATGGGCTGGGGGTGCGTCGCGCTGTCCGAGCAGCCCGACTGCCTGCGCATTTCGCACGCCTACGCGCCCTTCGCCGAGGCCTTCGGCGCCGAGCCGCCCGACTGGCTGGGCAGCTTTCTCGAAGGCGTCTACCAGCAGTGGTTCCTGCTGCTGGGGGCCGGCAATGCGCTGCTGGTGCGTTTCGAGGGCCGGGACGAGAACGGAATATTGAACTATCGCTTCGGGAGATGACACTCATGCGGGAATCTCATGCGGGAATCGCGCGCCGTCCGGAGGACACCATGAAAGAATCGACCGATGACATCGACAAGCTGTTCGCCTTCTTCGAGCCCTCGGCGGCCAGCCAGTACCAGGAGCTCGGCAGCCTGGACGCGCGCCACGACATGACCGAACGCTGGCCGCTGCTGGGCGCCATGCCCCTGGCGGGCACGGCGCCCCCGCCGGCGCCGCCCGCCGAGCCGCGCGACCGCTCGGTCTGGCAATCGCACGTGCCCGATCTGCCGCCCCCGTCCGAGGCGCCGGCGCCCGCGGCGCCGCCCGCCGCCGAGGGCACCGGCGCGCCCGCCATGGCGCCCGCGTTCGCATCGGCCCCGACCGCCATGCCCGCGCCTGCGCCTGCTGCGCCCGCCGTTTCTACCGCGTCCACGCCCTTCGCCGCTCCCGCGCCTGCGCCGATCGCCGCCGTGCTTGCGGCCGCCGCCGCCGGCACGGCCGCCATCGTTGCCGCGGCGCCGGCAAGCCCCGCGCCCGCGGGACGCCTGAGCGGCCTGTTCTCGCGCCTCGCGCAGGAGGACTCGCCCGTCGTGCCCGAGGCCGCCGCGGAGGCCGCCGCGCCGCCGCCCCCGCCGGCGCGGCTCGATGCGCTCTTCCGGCGCCTGGACGGACGATGAAAGTCGTTGCCGTCGTTTCGGCCAAGGGGGGTGTCGGCAAGACGACGCTCACCGCCAATCTGGCCGATGCCCTGCGGCTGTCGGGACATCCGGTGCTGGCCGTCGACCTCGATCCGCAGAACAGCCTGCAGCATTACTTCGGCCTGCCCCTGCGCGAGGGCCTGGGGCTGGCCTGGGCCGCGGAGGCCCCGGTCGGGCTGCGGGACGCCCTGCTGACGACGGCGCGGGGCGTGTCGCTCGTGCCCTACGGGCTGTGCGACGAGCCGCGGCGGCTGGCCTTCGAGCGCCGGCTGGCCGAGCGCGCCGACTGGCTGGCGCGGGCGCTCGACGGCCTCGGGCTGCCCGAGGAGCAGATCGTGCTGCTGGACACGCCGCCCGGGCCCAGCCCCTACCTGGCGCAAGCCCTGTCGGCGGCGGATCTGGCCGTCGCCGTGGTGCTGCCCGACGCGGGTTCCTACATGACGGTGCCGCAGCTGCAGCGCCTGATCCAGACCTACGGCGCCGCCAACCCCCGCTTCCAGGGGTACGGCTTCGTGCTCAATCAGCTCGACCAGGAGCGCCGGCTGAACCAGGACGTCGCGCGGATGCTGCGCGACGCCTTTGAACCCCACATGATGGGCGGAGTGCATCGGGATGAATCGCTGAGCGAGGCGCTGGCCTTCGGCCAGACCATCTTCCAGTACGCCCCCCACAGCGAAGCGGCCCACGACATCGCGGCATGTTCCCGATGGCTTGGCGACCGCCTGCACTACAGCCGAGCGGAGGTGTCGTGATGGTCGATAAAGTCGGAGCGTGGTGGACGGGCCTGCCCGTGTGGCGTCCGGGCTGGGTCCAGCTGCTGGCGCTGATGCTGGTGGCCGTCCTGGGCTGGTTCGTCGTCACCACCTACCTCGACCTGGTCGAGCAGGCGGTCTTCGGGATCCTGGTCTTCTGCGTGGCCTTCGTGCTCAACCGCGCCTCGCAGTCGCGCCTGATCACGCTGGCGATGATGTCGATCTCGGTGGCGGCTTCGCTGCGCTACATGTACTGGCGCGTGACGCAGTCCCTCGGCTTCGAGTCCTGGTGGGACGCGAGTTTCGGCTACGGCCTGCTGCTGGCCGAATTCTATGCGCTGACCGTGCTGCTGCTGAGCTACTTCCAGTCGGCCTGGCCGCTGCACCGCAAGCCGGTCATGCTGCCGGCCGACACCCGCCTGTGGCCCAGCGTCGATGTGTACATCCCCACCTACAACGAATCGCTGTCGGTGGTGCGCCAGACGGTGCTGGCCGCCCTGTCCATGGACTGGCCCGCGGACCGCATGAACGTCTACGTGCTCGACGACGGCCGCCGCCCCGAGTTCCGCGATTTCTGCGCGCGGGTGCGGGTCGGCTACCTGACGCGCGAGGACAACCGCCACGCCAAAGCTGGCAACATCAACGCCGCGCTGCCGCGCACCGACGGGGAATTCATCGCCGTGTTCGACTGCGACCACGTGCCGACCCGCTCGTTCCTGCAGGTGTGCATGGGCTGGTTCCTGAAGGACCCCAAGCTGGCCATGCTGCAGACGCCGCACGTGTTCTTCTCGCCCGATCCGCTCGAAAACAACCTGGAGGTCTTCCACAACGTGCCCAACGAAGGGCAGCTGTTCTACGGCCTGACCCAGGACGGCAACGACCTGTGGAACGCCACCTTCTACTGCGGGTCGTGCGCGGTGCTGCGCCGCGAGCATCTGCTGGCCGTGGGCGGCATGGCGGTCGAAAGCGTGACCGAGGATGCGCTGACGGCCCTCAAGATGAACAAGCTGGATCTGAACACGGCCTACCTGGCCATTCCGCAGGCGGCCGGGCTGGCCACCGAGAACCTGTCGCGGCACATCAACCAGCGGATCCGCTGGGCGCGCGGCATGGCGCAGATCTTCCGCCGCTACAACCCCCTGTTCAGCAAGGGCCTGTCGATCAGCCAGCGCGTCTGCTACGCGAGCGCGGCCCTGCACTTTTTCTACAGCCTGCCGCGCCTGGTCTTCCTGACGGCGCCCCTGGCCTACCTGTTCTTCGGGGCGCGGGTCTTCGACGCCTCCGCCCTGATGGTGGTGGTCTATGCCGGGCCGCACATCCTGCATGCCCAGCTGACCAACTACCGCGTCCAGGGCAAGTTCCGCCATTCGTTCTGGAACGAGGTCTACGAATCGGTGCTGGCCTGGTACCTGATGCGCCCCACGCTGGCGGCGGTGATCGATCCGGCCTCGCCGGTGTTCAACGTCACCGCCAAGGGCGGCACGTCCGAGCGCGCCTATTTCGACTGGCGCCTGGCCCGCCCCTACATCATCCTGCTGCTGCTCAATGCGGCCGGGATGATCGTGGGCACCGTCATGCTGGTGCAGCACGTCGGCGACGCCGGGGTGTTCCAGACCATCCTCCTCAACATGGGCTGGACCTTCCTCAACCTCGTGGTCTGCAGCGCCAGCGTGGCGGTCGCCGGCGAACGCCGCCAGATCCGCAGTTCGCCGCGCGTCCTGCAGACGCTCGACGCCACCGTGGCGCTGCCGGGCGGCCACCGGATCCGCTGCCAGACCAGCGATTTCTCCCAGGACGGCCTGGGGCTGGTCCTGCCCCAGGAACTGCCGCTGTCGCCCGGGCAGGCCATCAAAGTCTCGCTCTATCGGGGCCGGGAGGAACGGGTGTTTCCCGCCATCGTGCGCTTCTGCCGGGGGCAGCGGCTGGGCCTGTACTTCGAGGGCCTGTCCATCGCCCAGCAGGTCGAGCTTGTGCAGCTGACCTTCGCCCGCGCCAACATCTGGGCCGAGGCCTGGCATGCCTCGGCGCCCGATTCCCCGCTCGAAGCCATCCGCCAGATCGGCCGCATCGGCGGGCGCGGCTTCGGCGTGCTGCTGCGCGAGTCGGGGCGCGAACTGGGCCGCCTCTTGCGCCGCCGTCCGGGTCCGATGGCCGAAACGCCGGCTGCGCAATCATGAGGGTGGCGTGCCCGGGGCGCCGGACCGCCTCCAGGACGTGCCGCTGGCTGGGCATGCTCGCGCTGCTGGCCCTGGCCGCGGCGGCGGGCGCCCAGCCGCTTGCCGCCGACGCCCTCCAGCCGGGCGCCGGGCCGGGCGTGGCGCAGGGCGTCGGCCAGAACGCCGGTCAGGGCGCCGGATCCGATGCCGGCCAGAGCGCCGGTCAGGGCATCGAGCAGGACATCGGACCCGGCATCGAACCCACCGCCGCCGCGGACGCCGGGCAGCCCATGGCGGGCACCGAACAGTACGTCCTGCCGTTCAGCCTGCTGGGTGAACGCAGGAACCTGGAACTGCGCGGCGTCGACGGGCACCGCGAGCTGGTCTTCGGCGTGCGTGCCGACCAGCGGGTGGCGCGGGCGCGGATCGATCTGCGGTACAGCCGTTCGCAGGCGCTGCTGCAGAAGCTCTCGCATCTGAAGATCATGCTCAACGGCGAGCTGGCCGCCACGGTGCCGCTGGAAACGGCCTCGCCCGAAACGGCCGCATCCGCAACGGCCGCGCCCGGCCCGCAGGACGAAGCGCATGCCTGGCTCGACCTGCCGGTGCGGTTCTTCCGGCCGGACAATCTGCTGAGCCTGCAGCTCATCGGGCATTACACCCTGCAGTGCGAGAATCCCGTGCACCCCGACCTCTGGGCCGACATCGACCAGTCCAGCCGGCTGGTGCTCGACGTCGAGCCCCTCGTCCTGCCCGACGACCTGAGCCTGCTGCCCGCGCCGTTCTTCGACCGGCACGATCCGCGCCGCCTGCACCTGCCGTTCCTCGTCGCCGGCGCCAGCGACGCCCGGATCGAGGCCGCCGGCATGATCGCCTCCTGGATGGGCGCGCTGGCCAGCTACCGCGGCGCCGATTTTTCCGTCGGCACGCGGGATCTGCCCGCGCACGGCCACGGCGTGGTGGTCGCCGGCGCGGCCGACCTCCCGCCCGGCCTCGATCTGCCGGCCCTCGAAGGCCCCACCGTCGCCCTGCGGACCAATCCCAACGATCCCGCCGGCAAGCTGCTCGTCGTCACGGGGCGCACGGACCAGGAGATCCGCACCGCGGCGCGCATGCTGGTGCTGGGAGGCCAGGTGCTCGCCGGCCCGACGGCGCTGCTGAAGAACCTCGAAACGCGGCCGCGCAAGCCCTACGACGCGCCCAACTGGATCCCGACGGACCGCCCGGTGGCGCTGGGCGAGCTGGGCGCCGTGGGCGGATTCACGCGCTCGGGCCGCGTACCCGAGCCCATCACGGTCGATTTCCGCCTGCCGCCCGACCTGTCCGACTGGCAGACCAGGGACGTGCCGCTGTCGCTGCGCTACCGGCATTCGGCGCAGTCCCCGGCCGACGAGGGGCGGCTCGATGTGCTGCTGAACCGCGCCACGATCCGCCAGGAACTGCTGGAAGGCCGCGACGAGCGCCTGCGCCGCTGGACCGGCGACGATCCTTCCGTCCAGCAGGATACGGTGCGCATCCCCTTGGGCAGCCTGAGCGCCTTGTCCAGCCTGCAGTTCCAGTTCCGCTACAAGATGCCCGAGCGGCCCGAATGCAGCGGCGGCCAGGTGGACAACTGGCGCAGCGGCATCGACCCCGAATCCACGCTCGACCTGTCGGGCGTCGCGCATCACAAGGCCATGCCCGATCTGGCGGCTTTCAGCACCGTGGGCTTTCCCTTCACGCGCATGGCCGACCTGTCGGAAACCGTCGCGGTGCTGCCCGACCAGGCCGGGGACGAGGAATACGGCGCCCTGCTGACCTGGCTGGGGGCGGCGGGGCGGTCCACCGGCCTGCCCGCCAGCGGCATCCGGGTGCTGCGGGCCGCCGAGGCCAAGGCTCCGGCCCTGGCCGGCAAGGACGTGCTGCTGGTCGAATCCGGCCCGCCCTCGGCGCTGCTGCGCCAGTGGGCGGGGCATGTCTCCGCGGCCGGGGCGCCGGCCGCGGAGACGGAGTGGTCGGTCGGCGCCCTGATCCGGCAGGCGTACCGCTGGGTGGCCGGCGCGGGCGAGACGGCCGGCGGCCGTGCGCGCGCGGGCAGCGACTGGCTGGCCGGGTTCGAGTCGCCGGTGACGGCCGGCCGCAGCGTGGTGGTGCTGGCCGCGGGCGATGGCGCCCGCCTGGCCCAGCTCGTGGAGGCCTTCGCCCTGGATCCGGTCCAGGGAGGGCAGGTCCAGGGCGGCCTGGCGGCCTGGCAGGGCGATCGTTTCCAGGTCCTGTCGCGCGCCAGCAGCTATTACGTCGGCAGCCTGGGCGCGGTCCGGACCGTGGCCTGGTTCCTCAGCCGCCATCCGCTGCTGATGCTGCTGGCGCTGCTGCTGGGCGTGGCGCTGGCCGCGGCCGTCTTCTACCTGCATCTGCGCACGCGCGCCCGGCGCCGCCTGCAGATGGATTCCGAATGAAACGCATCGATAGAGGGCATCTGATGAAAAAGTCTACTTGGTCCATGCAATCCCGCTGGCTGTGGGCGCCGATGCTGATGCTGGCGCTGGCCTCGGGGAGCGTACAGGCACAGGGCTCGACTTCGGGCGCTCCCGCGGGCGCGCCGGCGCAGGAACGGCTGGCGGACGACGGCGGCGTGGCGCCCGCGGACGCCGCCGTGCCGCCGGCCGCCGACGCCGGACTGCTGCCCGAGGCGCCCGCCGCCGCGCCCGACTATCAGTACAAGCTCTCGCTGGAGCAGCTGGGCGCCCGGTTCCCGCTCAATCTGCGCGGAGTGGACGGCAGCGACGACGTGCCCTTCAGCATCCGCGCCGACGAACTGGTGACGGCGGCCCGCCTGAACCTCACCTACGCCTATTCGCCGGCGCTGCTCAGCGACCTTTCGCACATCAACGTCCTGGTGAACAACCAGGTGGCCTACAGCATTCCCGTGCCCAAGGACACGGCGGGCCGCAGCCTGCTGCGGTCGATCGATCTGCCGCCGCGCCTGATCACCGAATTCAACCACCTGCGCCTGCAGCTGATCGGGCACTACACCCTGGACTGCGAGGATCCGCTGCATTCCAGCCTGTGGGCCAACGTCAGCAACCAGAGCCAGCTGGAGCTGGCCGTGCAGCGCCTGTCCCTGCCCGAGGACCTGTCGATCCTGCCGCTGCCCTTCTATGACCGCCGCGACACCCGCCGGCTCGTCCTGCCCTTCGTCTTCGCCAGCGGGCGCGACGCCGCCGTGCTGCGCTCGGCGGGCATGGTGGCCTCCTGGTTCGGCGCGCTGGCCGAATACCGCGGCGCGGAATTCCCGGCGTCCTTCGACCTGCGCTATCCCGACAAGGGCAACGCCGTCGTCTTCGTGAAGGGCCAGGCCGCCGGCATGGCGGGCCTGGACAAGCTCACCGGCCCGACGGTGGCCGTGGCCACCAATCCCAACGACGCCAACGGCCGGCTGCTGGTGGTCGCCGGCCGCTCCGACGAGGAACTCGTGCAGGCGGCCCAGGCGCTGGTGACGGGCAGCAAGGCCCTGGTCGGCCGCCAGGCGGTGATCACGCAGCTCGACCCGCTGGCCGCGCGCAAGCCCTACGATGCGCCGCGCTGGATTCCGTCCGACCGGCCGGTGAAGTTCGGCGAGATCCTGTCCGGCGCCGACCTGGACGTCGCGGGCTACGACAGCGCGCCGGTCCGCCTGCCCCTGCGGGTGGCGCCGGACCTGTTCGGCTGGCACGAGGGGCCGGTGCCCATCGACCTGCGCTACCGCTACACGCCGCAGACCGGCTCGGTCAATTCCTCGCTGCTGATCAGCGCGCGCGACCAGTTCCTCAAGTCCTATCCCCTGCTGTCGATCGACCAGCTGGCGGACAAGAGCGTGGCCGATACGCTGGGCGAGGGCGAGATGCTGCCCGTCGAGGTCCGGACCACCGTTCCCCTGGCCCGCCTGGTGGCGAAGTCCGAGCTTGAATTCAAGTTCATGTACGACTACATCAAGGAAGGCCAGTGCCGCGACATCATCATCGACAACGTCCGCGGCCGCATCGAGCCCGAGTCGTCGCTCGACCTGTCGCAATATCCGCACTTCATGCCGATGCCGAATCTGGCGGCCTTCAGCGGCAGCGGCTTCCCCTACACCCGCATGGCCGACCTGTCCGAGACCGCCGTGGTGCTGGCGGACCGGCCGACCGAGGCCGACGTCGGCACCTACCTGGTGCTGATGGGCCGCTTCGGCGAGTCCACCGGCCTGCCGGGCACCGGCGTCCAGGTGGCGTTCGGCGCCGCAGGCCTGCAGCAGGCCGACAAGGACATCGTGGTCATCGCCTCGGGCCAGCAGGCCTGGCTGGAGGGCTGGGTCAAGTCCATGCCCGCCCTGGTGGCGGGGCAGGGCAAGCACGCCGACACCTCGGACCGGGTCTACAAATCGCACCTGTGGCCCACGCCCGATCCGCGCGAAAGCCAGGATGCGCCGCGCACCGACCTGGCGTATTCCAGCGAGGGAGTCGAGACGATCTTCGCCGGCTTTGAATCCCCCGTCACCTCGGGCCGCAGCGTGGTCCTGATCGCCAGCAGCGCGCCCGAAGGGCAGGCCTACGCCGTCAGCGCGCTGCTCGACGAGTCCGATTACGAGCAGGGCCTCAGCGGCAGCCTGGCGGCCGTGGACGCGCACAAGATCAGCCCCCTGGTGAACCAGTACACCTATTCCGTCGGCGAGCTGGGCTGGTGGCGGCGGATCGAATGGACGCTGGCCCGGTACTGGAACGGCCTGCCCGCCTTCGGCCGGATCTGGGACTGGGTGGGCGTGCTGCTGCTGGTGATCCTGGCGCTGGCCCTCTGGCGGATGATGCGCCGCCGTCCGGCGGCGGCGGACTGAATGCGGCCCGCCCTGTCCCTGGCGCACGCATGGCGCGGCGCGGCCCGGCAGGCCTGGGTGCTGCGCGCCTGCCTGGCCTGCTGCGTCTGCCTGATGCTGGCGCCGGCGGCGGTGCGCGCGCAAGGAGACTGCATGGCCGACTGGCCGCTGTGGCAGCAGTTCAAGGAGCACTTCGTCGAGCCCGACGGACGGGTGCTCAACGCGCGCGCGGGCAGGCAGCAGAGCACCTCCGAAGGCCAGTCCTACGCCATGTTCTTCGCCCTGGTGGCCGGCGACCGGAAGACCTTCGACCAGCTCTGGCGCTGGACGGTCGACAACCTGGCGCATGGCCAGGCGGAGCGCCGCCTGCCCGCCTGGATCTGGGGACAGGACCCGGACAGCAAGGCCTGGGGCGTGATGGACGCCAATTCGGCGGCCGACGCCGATCTCTGGTTCGTCTACGCCCTGCTGGAGGCCGGCCGGCTGTGGGGCGATCCGGCGTACGTCCGCCAGGCGCAGGCGCTGCTGGTGCTGATCCAGGCGCAAGAGGTGTCCGAACTGCCCGACCTGGGCACCATGCTGCTGCCCGGCCGCGAGTTCTTCTATACGCCCGAGCAGGGCACCTGGCGGCTGAACCCGAGCTATCTGCCCGTTTTCCTGCTGCGCCGGCTGCAGCAGGCATCGCCGCGCGGCCCCTGGGACCGGATCGCCGACAATACGCTGCGCATGCTGCGGGACGTCGCGCCGCACGGCCTGGCGCCCGACTGGACGGTCTATCGCTATGCCGACCAGGCGGCCGGCTTCGTCCCCGATGCCCAGAGCGGCGCCACCGGCAGCTACGACGCCATCCGCGTGTATCTCTGGGCCGGGATGACCGCGGCGCAGGACCCGCTGCGCGACGCACTGCTGGCCGCGCTGGGCGGCATGGCGCGGATCGTGGGCGCCGCGCCGCAGGGCGAGCCCCCGAGTCCGTCGATGCCCGGACCGGCGAGGCGCGCGGCGCGGGGCCGTTCGGCTTTTCCGCCGCCCTGGTGCCGTACTTCGATGCGCTGGGCCTGGCGCCGCTGCGGGAGGCGCAGCAGGCCCGCGCGCGGGCGCTGCTGCCCCAGGCCGTGCAGGCCGGGGCCCTGCAGGATTTTCTGCCTTACTACGATTTCATGCTCAGCCTGTTCGGCCTGGGCTGGTCCGAAGGGCGTTTCCAATTTGGGCCTGATGGCCGCCTATCCGTTTCGTGGGAGAAAGCATGTTCCGGTACAAGCAAATAGCGCTGGGCGGCCTGTGCGCCGTGTTGCTGAGCCAGCCTGTCTGGGCGGAGGACGCGGTGCAGGCGCTGATCGAACAGGGCCATTACTGGCAGGGCAGGCAGAACGACGACCGCGCCGCCGAGGTCTGGAACAAGCTGCTGCTCATCAGCCCGGGCAATCCCCAGGCGCTCGACGGACTCGCGCGGGTGGCCCTGAACCAGAAACGGCTGGCCGAGGCGAAGAAATACCTGCAGCAGCTCAAGGCCTCCTACCCGAACGACCCCGCCACGGCCCTGCTCGAACAGGACGTCGGCCTGCACGAGGCCAGCAAGGCGGCCCTGCTGAACCAGGCGCGCCAGTTCGCCGCCGCGGGCCAGTTCGACCAGGCGGCGGCCACCTACAGGAAGATCTTCGCCGGGCGCGCGCCGCTGGGGGCCCTGGGGCGTGAATACTACATGTACCTGGGATACACCGACGGCGGCCTGCCCGAGGCCATCGCCGGCCTGCAGCGGCTGGCGGCCCAGCATCCCGACGACGCGCAGATCAAGCTGATCCTGGGCCGCCACCTGGCGCGCAACGAGGCCACCCGGGTCCAGGGCATCCAGCAGCTCGCGGCGCTGTCCGGACGCAGCGACGTCGGCAGCCAGGCCACCGAAAGCTGGCGCGACGCCCTGATCTGGATGGGCCCCCCGGGACCGCAGTACCGGGCCGTGTTCGAGCAGTATCTGGCCAAGCATCCGGACGACACCGAGATCCGCGACCAGCTCGCGCAGGGCGGCAAGGTCCAGGCGCAGTCCCAGGCGCGGGATCGCGCCCAGGCGCAGGCGCAGGACCGGGCGCAGGCCCAGGCCCAGGCACGCGCGGCGGCCGCGGCGGCGCGCGCCAGCGCCCTGAGCAGCCAGGTGGCGCAGGCGGCCAAGCTCGTCGACCAGGGCGAACTGGCGCAGGCCGAGGCGCAGCTGAAGGCCATCCTGGACAGGAATCCCAACGACAACCAGGCCCTGGGCGCCATGGGGATCCTGCGGATGCGCCAGGGCGAATGGACCCAGGCCCGCCAGTACCTGCAGCGGGCGCGCCGCGGCGGCAAGGCCTGGCAGGGCGCCCTGGACGCGGCCGATTACTGGGCCGACATCGAACGCGCCGAATCCCTGCATCAGGCCGGCAAGCTGGCCGAGGCGCAGCAGGTGCTGGAAAAGGCCGCCAAGCGCCAGCCCCGGGAAACGGCGGCCACGGTGAAGCTGGCCGACATCCTGTTCGAGCAGGGCAAGACCGAGGCGGCGCGGGCGGCCTATCAGCGGGTGCTCGGGCAGCATCCCGACGACCCCGGCGCCCTGGCCGGCATGGCCCAGGTGGCGCGGGCCTCGGGCGACGTCCGCGCCGCCCGGCAGTCGCTGGAGGACGCCCTGGCGAAGAATCCCGACGACCCCTGGCTGCGCTATCAGCTGGCCCAGATCTACCAGGACGCGGGGCGCGACAAGGACGCCCGCAAACTGGTCGACGGCCTGCTGGCGATCCATCCCGACGATCCCCAGGCGCTTTACGCCAGCGCGATGCTGGCCCAGCAGCAGGGCCGCCCGGATGCGGCGCGCGAGGCCCTGGCCCGCATCCCCCAGGGACGGCGCACGGCGCCCATGCGCGCCTTTGCCGCCGACCTCGAACGCAATGCCCTGGTGCAGCAGGCCGGGCAGCTGGCGCGGCAGGGGCGCAAGGCCGAGGCCGTCGCCCTGCTCGATCGGGTGCGCGGCCAGACCCGGCCCGACGACGTGCAGACGCTGGGCGCCCTGGCGCGCGGATATGCCGACGTCGGCGAACTGGGCCGGGGCCTGGACCTGCTGCGCCCCCTGCGCGACCAGGGGGGCAGCCGGGGCATGGACGCCACGCTGGTCTACGCGGAACTGCTGCTGCGTTCCGACCAGACCATCGAGGCGGGCGCCATCCTGCGCCAGGCCGCCCGCCAGCCGCTCAGCGGCGCCCAGCGCCAGGCGCTCGCGGACCTGTCCGACAGCTACCGCATCCACGAAGCCGATTCCCTGCGGGAAAGCGGCGATCTCGTGGCCGCCTACGACATGATCGCGCCGGTGCTCAAGCGCAAGCCCAAGGACCCGGTGGCCGTGGGCGCGCTGGCGCGCATGTACGCCGCCGCGGGCAAGGGGGACCAGGCCCTCGAACTGTACGAAAACCTGCTCCAGACCGATCCCGACAATGCCGCGCTGCACCTGGGGACCGCCCAGGTCGCCCAGCAGCTGCGCAACGAACGGCGCGCCGCCCGCGAGGCGGGGATCGCCGTGTCGCTGGCGCCGAACGACATCGACATCCTGACCAGCGCCG
Source organism: Castellaniella defragrans 65Phen (assembly GCF_000612685.1). Classification (NCBI taxonomy): domain Bacteria; kingdom Pseudomonadati; phylum Pseudomonadota; class Betaproteobacteria; order Burkholderiales; family Alcaligenaceae; genus Castellaniella; species Castellaniella defragrans. The sequence goes on along the minus strand of NZ_HG916765.1, from coordinate 3,259,093 downwards.
CCCGCGTCTACCGCGCCCAGGGCAAGACTTCGGAAGCCCAGGACCTGCTCGAAAAGGCGGTGGCCCTGGAAAGCAGCCGGCCGGTCGCGGTGGCGGCCGCGCCCGGCTCCGAGACCCTGGTGCGTTCCGACAATCCTTTCGTGGGCCTGCCGGGCCAGCGCATGGCCCCGGTCCGCCCGGTGGCGGTGCCGCTGGCGCAGGAAACCCTGGCGGCCGACCTGCCGCCGGCCGACGCCTCGCTGCCCGGCGCGCCGGCCGAGGTCCTGGCGGTCGATGTGCCCGCGGCGCCCGCCCTGCCCGGCGCGGCCGGCGGGTATCCGGCCGGCGCCGCGGCCCGGCAGGCGGCGCTGCCGCCGGCCTCGCCCGCGCCGGCCTACGCCGCCGCGGCCCCTGCCTACGCCGCCGCTGCGGTGCCGGCCGACCCGGCGCCGGCCTTCGCCGGCGGCGCCGCCGCGGCGCGGTCCGCCAATCCCTTCGATACGGCTGCGTCCGCGCGCGGCATGACGGCGGCGGCCCGCGAGCTCGACGAGGTCCGCCAGGAACGCAGCCCCGAGATCCGCGCCGGGGTCGAGTTCCGCAACCGCGAGGGCGATTCCGGCACCAGCCAGCTGGTCGAGGCGCAGACGCCCATCGAGGTGCGCATGCCGGCGGGCAACGGCAAGATCGCCGTCCAGGTCACGCCCACGGTGATCAGCACGGGTTCGCTGGGCTCGGCGGGCTATGCCCTGGGCACCTTCGGCGGCGGGCCGCTGTCCATGGTGGCCAGCTCCGCCGTGCCCGACACGGGCCGCCAGACCGGGGTCGGCCTGGCGCTGGGCTACGAGACGCGCGGCATGAAGTTCGACGCCGGCGTCACGCCCCTGGGATTCAAGGAGCAGAATTTCGTGGGCGGGGCGCTGTTCGACGGGGTGCTCGACGATGCCGGCACGGTCACCTACCGGCTCGACGTGTCGCGCCGCGCCGTCACGGACAGCGTCCTGTCGTTCGCCGGCATGGAGGATTCGCGCCTGGGCCTGAAGTGGGGCGGCGTCACGGCAAGCGGGGCCCGGTTCACGCTCAGCAAGGACTTCGGCGGCGGCGGGATCTACGGCAATGCCGCCTGGCACAGCCTGCGGGGGCACAACGTGGCTTCCAACCAGCGCAAGGAATTCAACCTCGGCACCTATTTCCGCCTGATCGACGAGCCCGACGCCCAGCTGCTGGCCGGCCTGAACCTGAACGCCACGTTCTACGACAAGGACCTGAGCTACTTCACCTACGGCCACGGCGGCTACTTCAGCCCGAAGCATTACTACTCCGTCGGCCTGCCGATCACCTGGGCGCAGCGCAACGGCCCGCTCAGCTGGCGCATCGACGGCTCCGTCGGGGTGCAGCGCATCAAGCAGGGCGACGCGCCGCTCTTCCCGAACGACGGCGGCATGCAGAACGCGGCCCTGGCCGCCATCGCGGCGCTCGAACGGCCGGAGCTGTCGGGCGTGAGCGGCGGCTACTACCCGGGCTCCAGCAAGACCGGCGTGGGCTACAACCTGAGCGCGGCGGCCGAATACCGCATGGCGCCGCAGTGGGTGCTGGGCGCGCGCCTGGGGGCCGACAACGCCAGCGACTACCGCCAGTGGTCCGGCGGCCTGTACCTGCGCTATTTCTTCTACCCGCAGTCGGGCCTGATGTCGCTGCCCGTCGAGCCCTACCGTTCGCCTTTCAGCCAGGCCTATGGCCGATAAGGACATCCGGGAGACCTTTCTATGCTGACTTCCCTGCTGGCGGGCCTGTCCATCCTCGTCATCGGCGACAGCCACCTGACCGCGCGCAACTACCTCATCGAATCCCTGCACATGGACCTGGTCCGGCAGGGCGCCCGGGTGCACAGCTTCGGGGTCTGCGGCGCCGATGCCGCCGACTGGCTCAAGGCCACGCCCGGCACCTGCGGCGGCGCCGAACGGCGCGATGCGGGCCCGGTCGCCCTGCTGGGCAGCGGGGCCGCCACGGTGCCGGTGACGCAGCTGCTGTCCCGCGACAAGCCCGACCTGCTGGTGATCGTCATGGGCGACACCATGGCGGGCTACGGCAAGGACGTCTTTCCCAAGGCCTGGATCTGGCAGCAGGTCACCTCCCTGACCAAGGCGGTCGGCCAGTCGGGCACGGCCTGCGTCTGGGTCGGGCCGGCCTGGGGCACCGAAGGCGGCAAGTTCCACAAGACCTTCGCGCGCGTGGAACAGATGTCGGCCTTCCTGAAACACAACGTGGCGCCTTGCGCCTACATCGATTCCCTGGGCTTTTCCAAGCCCGGGGCCTGGGCCACCACCGATGGCCAGCACTTCACCGAAGCGGGGTACCGGCAGTGGGGCGACGCCATCGCCAAGGCGCTGGCCCAGTCACCCGCCGTCCAGGCATTGCGTAAAAAATGAAGCTATCCACATGAAGAAATTCCTCCTGCCCATCGCGCTGGCCGCCGGCCTGGCGCTGGCCGCGCCGGCGGGCGCGGTCGACATCCCGCTGTACCCCACCGGCCCGGCCCAGGACGCGGCCTTTCTGCGCTTTGCCGACGGCCTGGACGAGGCCCTGCGGGTGACGGCCTCCGATTCGGCATCGGCGCTCGAACTGGACGCGCAGCGGCGCGTCAGCGACTACCAGATGGTGCCGGGGGGCACCGAGCTCAGCGGCACGCTGACGGCGGGCGGCGAGCATGCCCCGGTCAGGCTCACGCTGGCGCCCGGCGAATTCGTCACCGTGGTCGGCGTGCGCGACCAGGGCGGGCTCGCACCGCTGCTGCTGCGCGAGACCCCCGAGGACTTCAGCGCCGTCAAGGCCTCGGTCGCGTTCTACAACCGCAATGCCCGGTGCCAGCCCGCCAGCGTGCGGGTGGCGGGGCGCCAGGTGGACCTGTTCCAGGACGTGGCCGCCGGCGGCCAGGCCCGCCGCCAGGTCAATCCGGTGGCGCTGCGCGTCCAGCTGCTGTGTGCGGGCCAGCCCGCCGGCGGCCCGCTCGACCTGGGCGTGCTGGAGGCGGGCGAACGCTACACCCTGTTTCTGGTCCCCGGCGATCCGGCGCATCGCTTCTTTCAGGTGAAGGATGCCGTGGCCCATTGATTCCCGAACGATTCCTGATCGATTCCCCATTGATTTCCGATCGATCCCCGCTTGCTTCCCGGTGGATTCCCGCTCGATCCCCGATCGATGCGCAGTTGATTCCCCATTGATTCCCAGTTGATCCTCCCTTCCTGGAACCTTGACGATGGCAGTGACCGCAGCCCTGGCCGGCTTGAGCTTTCTGATCATTGGCGAAAGCCACATGCTCTACAAATTTCCCGATTTCCTGCATCAGGACCTGTATGCCCAGGGAGCCGCCCACGTGCATACGATCGGCGCCTGCGGCGCCAGCGCGGGCGACTGGATCAAGCCGCGCACGGTCGATTGCGGCGCCGAGAAGAAGGACAAGGAGCCGACCAAGGCCTACGGCCCCACCATGCGCACGCAGCCGATCCGGCAGCTGCTCGACGCCGACAAGCCCGACGTGATCGTGGTCATCATCGGCGACACCATGGGCTCCTACGCCAACGAGCTCTTCCCCAAGGCCTGGGCCTGGCAAAGCATCACCAGCCTGACCAAGGCCATCGCCGCGAGCAAGACGACCTGCGTCTGGGTCGGCCCCGCCTGGGGACAGCCCGGCGGCAAGTACGACAAGAAGAACGACCGGGTCGAGCGGGCCGTGCAGTTCCTGTCGCGCAACGTGGCGCCCTGCACCTACGTGAACTCGCTCGATTTCGCCAAGCCGGGGCAGTGGCGCACCTTCGACGGCCAGCACTTCAAGGACGAAGGCTACGAGGCCTGGAGCAAGGCCATCGTCGGCGCGATCGGGGCGCTGCCGTCGATCCGCCAGCTGGAACAGCGCAAAAAATGAGGCCGGCCCCCGGCGGCGCGTGTCGAGGAGTGCCGGCATGATCTTCTCCTCCTTCGAGTTCCTGTCGCTGTTCCTGCCCGCCTTCCTGCTCGTCTATGCCCTGGCGCCGGCCGGCTGGCGCAACGGCGTCCTGCTGCTGGCGAGCTGGATCTTCTACGGCTGGTGGAGCCCCACCTTCCTGCTGCTGCTGATCGCCCTGACCATCGTCACCTGGCTGGGCGGCCTGGCGCTCGACGCCCTGCCGCACGGCGCGCCGGCGGCCGGCGGCCCGCGGGGCGGGCTCCTGGCCCGGCACGGCCGCGTCTGGCTGCTGGCGGCGCTGATCGTGCTCAACGCCTCGATCCTGTTCTGGTTCAAGTACATCAACATCCTGGTCCAGACCTACAACGGCCTGGCCCCGCTGGCCGGCGCCATGCCGGTCCAGTGGCAGCGCGTGGCCCTGCCCATCGGGCTGTCCTTCATCATCCTGCAGGCGATTTCCTACCTGGTGGACGTCTACCGCGGCCTGTGCCGCCCGGCGCGTAGCTTCATCCGGCTGGGGGCCTACAAGGCCATGTTCGGCCAGCTGATCGCGGGCCCCATCGTCCGCTACGTCTGGGTCGAGCACGAGCTGGTCTCGCGCCCCTTCTCCTGGGAGAATTTTTCCGCCGGCGCGCGCAAGTTCATGGTCGGCCTGTGCATGAAGGTGCTCATCGCCGACACGCTCTCGCCCCTGGTGGGCGCGGCCTTCGCCCTGCCCGAGCCCACCTTCGCCGACGCCTGGCTGGGCTGCCTCGCCTATTCCCTGCAGCTGTTCTTCGATTTCGCGGGCTACAGCGCCATGGCCATCGGCCTGGGCCAGATGCAGGGCTTCCGCATCCCGGAAAACTTCAACCATCCCTACCTGGCGACCAGCATCCAGGATTTCTGGCGGCGCTGGCACATCTCCCTGTCCACCTGGATCCGCGACTACCTGTACATCCCCCTGGGCGGCAACCGCAAGGGGCCTGTGCGCACCTACGTCAACCTGCTGATCACCATGGCCATCGCCGGAATGTGGCATGGCAGCGACAGCTGGAATTTCCTGCTCTGGGGCCTGGCCCACGGCGTGGCGCTGGCGCTGGCGCGCGCCTGGCGGGCCTGGCGGCTGCCGGCCGTGCCGGTGCTGCTGTCGCGCTGCCTGACCCTGCTGTTCGTCTGGCTCGCCTGGACCATCTTCCGCGCGCCCGATTTCGACACCGCCCTGCTCATGTACCGCGCCCAGCTGGGCCTGAGCGGCTGGGCGCTGGGCGACGCCCTGCGGGTCGATTTCCAGGCGTCCCACCTGGTCGGGCTGCTGCTGGGCCTGGCCTGCGTCGTCCTGCCCCATTACCGGGACCGCATCCGCGGCCGCCTGCCGGCCGGCGTGCTGGCGTTCATCGACCTGTGGCCGGTGGCGGGCTTCCTGCTGGCCTTTGCGCTGGTGGCGAGCCGCGACGCGGTTCCCTTCCTGTATTTCCAGTTCTGAGCGGGAGAGCGACATGAACGCACCGGCACCGGATCGAGACCCGCTTGGCGGCTACCTGTACGCGGAAAAGCCGCCCCGCCTGGCGCGCCAGGCGGCGGGGGCGGTCTTTCTGGCCGTGCTCGTGCTGGCGGCCCTTTCGGCCCTGCGCGACTGGGGCGACGGCCGGATCGCCGTGCCGCCCGCCCAGCGGACCTTCGAGCGCTTCGCCGACGGCGGCACGGCGCAGTACCTGGCGGGGCAGCTCGCGCGCGGTGCCTTTCCCACCGCCCTGGCCGATGCCGAACGGGGCGCCGGCTGGCTGCTGACCGGCAGCCTGGGGCCCCGGGTGCGGCAGGGCTGCCCCGGCTGGCTGTTCCTGGTCGACGAACTGGCCGTGCATCCGCACGCCCGGGCCGACGCGGCCGCGCGCCTCGACGCGGTCGCGCGGGTGCGCGACCGTCTGAGCCGCCAGGGGATCGGGCTGCTGGTGGCCGTCGTGCCCGACAAGAGCCGGGTCGAGCGGGCGCAGCTGTGCGATCTGTACCGGCCCGCGTCCAGCGCCGGGCGGCTCGACGACTGGATGGCCGGCCTGCGGCAGCGGCAGGTGCCGCTGGTCGATCTCTTCCCGGTGCTCGACCAGGCCGCCCGCGCGGGGCAGCCGCCGTTCCTGCGTACCGACACCCACTGGTCCGAGCACGGCGCCCGCCTGGCGGCCGAGGCCGTGGCCCAGGCCGTGCGCCGCACCGGCGTGGCGGCGGCCCCGCCGCGCCATTTCACGCTGAGCGCCGGGCCGGAGCACGAGCGCGAAGGCGATCTCGTCCGCCTGGCGGGCATCGACTGGCTGCCGGCGCGCTGGAAGCCGGCCCCCGACCGGGTCCGGACGACCACGTTGACCGCGGCCGCCGAGCCCTCGGCCAGCGCCGATTCGGCCGACGACCTGTTCAGCGACGCCGGCAATCCGACCCTGGCGCTGCTGGGCACCTCGTTCTCGCGGACGTCCAATTTCACGCCGTTCCTCGAAAACGGCCTGCAGGCCGTCGTGCCCAGCTTCGCGCGCGACGGCGGCGATTTCTGGGGGTCCGCGCAGCAGTATTTCGCCAGCCCGTCGTTTCGCCAGACGCCGCCGAAACTGGTGATCTGGGAAATCCCCGAACGGGTGCTGCAGATGCCCGTGGCGCCCGCGGAGCGGGCCTGGATGGAGGATCCGGTCCCGCGCGGACCCGGCGGATGACCGGGCCCCGTCCCGCGCAGGCCGGAAGGGCCGTGCGCCTGCGCGCCGGTGCGGGAGCGATCCGGCCCGGCCGCGGGCCGCGTGCGGCCGGGGCCGCCGTGGCGCATGTCTTATAATTTCGGATTGCGCGCGTCTTCCCGGCCGGAGGCTTGCGGCCGCGCCCCCGCGCGGACACTTTCGCGCACGGGGTGGGGCTTCGATGCCTGCCGGAGACGCCGGATCTGATCCAGGGTCGCCTCGCCGACCCGCACTGGCGGAGAATCGCGTGTTGCCGATGCATGGGGCGTTGCGGAAGTTCCTGGGCCTGTTCCTGTCCATGGCGTGCTGGGGCGCATTCGCCCAGGCCGTGGTGCCGCCCGCGACGGTGCAGGCGCCGCCCGCCCTGACGCAGGCCGGGGCCGTCGCCGCGCCGCTCAACGGCGCCGCCGTAAGCACCATCGGCCCGGGCGACGTGCTGCAGCTGCTGATCTACGGCCAGCCCGAACTCAACGCCCGCATCACCGTCACGCAGGATGGCGAGATCACGGTGCCTTTCCTGGGCGTCCTGCGGGTGGACGGCCAGTCGCCCTCCGCCGTCGCCCGGCGCATTGAGAAAGGCCTGCGCGACGGCGGTTTCCTGCGCGATCCCCAGGTCTCCATCGAAGTGGCCCAGGTCCGCAGCCGGGTGGTGTCGGTGCTGGGGCAGGTCGAGCGCGCCGGGCGCTACGCCATCGAGGGGCACCTGTCGCTGCTCGAACTGCTGGCGCAGGCCGGCGGGCTCAGGAACGATGCGGCGGAAACCCTGGTGGTCATGCGCCAGTCCGGCCCGCCGGACGCCGGGCGCCAGCGCATCGAAGTGGCGCTGGGCAGCCGCACGGTGCCGTCCCCCGCCGTGCAGGACCTGCAGCTCCAGCCCGGCGACGTGGTGTACGTGCCGCTGGCGCCGCGTTTCTTCGTCTACGGCGAAGTCGGCCATCCCGGCGCCTATCCCATGGAAAAGGACATGAACGTCATGCGCGCCGTTTCCCTGGCGGGGGGGCTCAACCCGCGGGCCTCGGACAGCCGCATCTCCATCAGCCGCAACGACGAAAAGTCCGGCAAACTGGATACTTTCAAGGTGGACATGGGCGACCCGGTGCTGCCGGGCGACGTGATCCACGTGGACGAGCGCTGGTTCTGAATGAACGCCGGCGCTCCGGACGGGCGCCAAGGAACGGGCCCTAAGGGCAGAGGTCGGATTCCACGTAGGTCCAGCGGCATTCGGCGGGGCTGAACATCCGCTCCACCTGGGGGTTGCCGCTGCCGGTGGTGAGGTTGATCCCGAAGCGCACCACATTCTGCTGATAGCGGTTCCAGGGGACGTCGCTGTCCAGGTCGACGCGGAAGCCCTCCAGGTTCAGGCTGACGTTCGGATGCACCTGCCAGCTCAGGCGCGAGCCGTACTGCGTGCGATGATTCAGGATGTCCGTGCCCGTCAGGCTCTTGTCGTTCTGCCGCTCATAATCGGCCAGCAGGCTCAGGCTCGTCTTCACGGTGGGCCGCCAGCGGGCGCTCAGGCCGATCCCGCGCCGGATCGAATACAGGATGTCGGGATCCTGGTCGTCGCTGTAGGGATGCTGCCACGTGCTCAGGCGCAGATCGGTCTTGGGCGAGTATTGCCAGGTGACCTGGGCGTCCAGCGTCAGCAGCCGCGTGTCGCGCTCGGGATAATGGACGTAATCGCGTTGCAGCAGGCCCACGCGGGCATACAGGCCCGTCTTGACGCTGTACTGCCAGTTGGTCTCGGCGAACAGTTCGCGGTCCTGGTATGCGTCGTCCAGGCCGCTGCGCGCCAGCTGATAGCGCAGGGGATAGTGGGTTTCGGCCTGCCTGAAACCGGCGGCGGCGGTGGAGCCGGTCGTCCGCTGGTAGCGGGCCGAAATTTCCCAGCCTCGCGTATTCCGGTCGAAGAGCGTCCGGTTGCTCGTCGTTTCGTAGCGCGCCTTCTGTTCGTAGACGCGCAGCACCGGCAAGGTCAGGTCTTCCGATACCCGCAGGCCGATTTCCGCATCCAGGCTCCGGTCGTCGACCGTGTCGCTGTCGGGCCAGATGCGGTTGGCGTCGTAGCGCGTGCGCCGGTATTGGTAGCCCACCCGGCCGGCCAGCAGCCGGCCGGCCCGCCAGTGCAGGGCGGCGTTCAGCATCCGGGGCTGGTAGTTCAGCCTGGGCTGGTCCGCGAAGCGGGCATCGCCCGCCACGCCCGCGATGTCCAGGCGGGTGTCGTCCGACAGCAGGGGGATGCGGGCCGCCAGCCCGATGGTGTTGACCAGGGTGGTCCCAGAGCCCGCCTGCGGACCGTTGCTGGCGAGCTTGGCGGGGTTGCTGTTGGACTGGATGCTGCTTTGCGCGCGGAGGCTGTAATCCAGGGCATTGGGAAAGAGCACCTGGGCGGGCGCGGGCGGCGGGCACGCCAGCAGCAGGAGGAGCGGAAGTCTGCACCAGCCTCCCGGGCTCATGGATCCCTCCGGCGTCCGGCCCGCAGGCGGCGCCACTGCCGCCAGCAGATCACCAGGAAATAGGGGTCGTCGACCAGGTAGCGGCGCCACAGGTGGGCGGGGTCGGAAAGCAGGCGCCAGAGCCATTCCAGGCCCAGGCGCCGCATCCACAGGGGCGCGCGCGATTTCAGGCCCAGGGCAAATTCCATGGCCGCGCCCACGCACAGCAGCACGCCGCCCGGCAGGTTGGGGGCGTGATGCAGGGCCCATTGTTCCTGCTTGGGCAGGCCCAGGCAGACGAAGACCAGGTGGGGCGCGCGTTCGCGCACCTGGCGGGCGATCTCCCGGCCTTCCTCGCCCAGCGGGTCGAAGCCCATGGAGGGGCTGACGATGCGGATGTCGAGCCCGGGGAAATGCCGCTGGAAGCCGCCGGCCAGCGCATCCTCGGCACCGGGCTGGCCGCCGATCAGCAGGACGCGCCAGCGTTCCGCGGCCGCCTGGCGGCACAGGGCCGGAAACAGATCCGCGCCGGTGACCCGCTCGGGCAGCGGCTGCCCCAGCAGGCGGCTGGCCCAGACCAGGGGCATGCCGTCGGCGAAGATGAAGTCGGCCCGGGCGTAGTCCCGCTTGAATCCGGGCCGCCGTTCGAGCTTGACGATGTGGTCCGTGTTGGGGGTGACGACGACCCGCGCCGCGCCGGCGTCCGGCCGGCGGCAGGCCTGGGCGATCGCCTGGACGGCCTCGTCGAAGCGCACCGCCATGATCTCCAGGCCGAAGATCGGCCGGGTGGGGATTTCGGGTCGGGAATCGCGCGGCATGGGCATTCGGGAGGGGGGTGGACGTGCGGGCCCATCTTAGCATTGGCGCCCGGCGCGCCGGCTCAGTCGCTGCCGAAGAGGTCGCGGGAATAGATCCGCTCGGCGGCGTCGCGGATTTCCGCCGTGATGCGGTTGGCGACGATCACGTCGCTTTCGGCCTTGAAGGCCTGCAGGTCGCGGATCACGCGCGAGCCGTAGAAGGTGTCTTCCTCCAGCGTGGGTTCGTAGACGATGACCTCGATGCCCTTGCCCTTGAGGCGCTTCATGACCCCCTGGACCGCCGAGGCGCGGAAGTTGTCCGAGCCGCTCTTCATGACCAGGCGGTAGATGCCGGCCACTTTCGGCTTGCGCGCGAGGATGGATTCGGCGATGAAATCCTTGCGCGTCCGGTTGGCGTCGACGATGGCCTGGATCAGGTTGCTGGGCACTTCGCTGTAGTTGGCCAGCAGCTGCTTGGTGTCCTTGGGCAGGCAGTAGCCGCCATAGCCGAACGAGGGATTGTTGTAGTGGCTGCCGATGCGCGGGTCGAGGCAGACCCCGTCGATGATCTGGCGGGTGTCCAGCCCGAAGGTCTGGGCATAGCTGTCCAGTTCGTTGAAATAGGCCACCCGCATGGCGAGGTAGGTGTTGGCGAACAGCTTGATGGCTTCGGCCTCGGTCGAGTCCGTCAGCAGCACGGGGATGTCCTGGCGGATCGCGCCCTGCTGCAGCAGCCCGGCGAACCGGCGCGCCCGGTCGGAGCGCTCGCCCACGATGATGCGCGAGGGGTGCAGGTTGTCGTAGAGGGCCCGGCCTTCGCGCAGGAACTCGGGCGAGAAGATCAGGCGGTCGGTGCCCAGGGCGCGGCGGGTGCGGGTGGTGAAGCCGACCGGCACGGTGGACTTGATCACCATCACGGCCTGCGGGTTGATCGCCATCACGTCCCGGATGACCGCTTCGACGCTGCCGGTGTCGAAGCGGCTGGTGCGCGGATCGTAGTCGGTGGGCGTGGCGATGAGGACGAAGTCGGCGTCCCGGTAGGCGGCCTGCCTGTCCAGCGTCGCGCTCAGGTCCAGTGGGCGCTCGCTCAGGTAGGCCTCGATCTCGGGGTCGTGCAGGGGCGAGCGGCGGGCGTTGATGCTCTCGACCCGGTCCGCGCGGATGTCCAGGGCCACGACCCGGTGGTGCTGGGCGAGCAGGATGGCGTTCGAGAGCCCCACGTAGCCGGTGCCGGCGATGGCGATTTTCATCATGTCCTTGGTCGGTATTCCTGATAGTGCAGCCCCACGGCCGCGCCGAGTTTGCCGCATTGCGCGCTGGCCAGCCGCAGGTAGTGGATGGCCCGGACGGGGTTCCAGGGCCAGCAGCCCAGGGCCAGGACCAGGGCCACCGGCAGCTGCAGCGCCGCGCGCCCCAGCAGCCAGGCCAGCCGCAGCGGCTTGCGCCAGCCCGGCGTGGTCAGTGCGCTGACGCGGATGAAGCTCTGGCCGCCGCGATAGGCGCGTTTCAGCAGCCAGCGCAGCGTGGCCCGGCCCGGCTCGACCGGCTCGTGGACCACGGCCTCGTCGCACCACAGGAAGCGGGCCCGCCGGTCGAGCAGGCGGCAGAAGAGCAGGGTGTCGCTCCCCCCGGTGAGGCCGAAGGCGGGATCGAAGGGGCCGGGCTCCTGCAGCAGCAGGCTGCGGCGCAGCAGCACGTTGCCGCTGCGGACGTCGGTCCGGGGGACGAGGGCGCCGGTGGGCAGGCGGCGGCGCTCGAAGTAGCGGCCTTCGATGATCCAGGCGGGCGTCGCGTCCGGATACACCGGCACGACCGGCCCGAAGACCCCGTCGGCGGCCTGCGCCTGCGCCAGTTCGATCAGGTGCTGCAGCCATCCGGCCACCGGGGTCTCGTCGTCGTCGATGATGGCGATCCAGTCGCCCGACGCCTGGCGGATGGCGGTGTTGCGCGCCAGGGAGATGTTCGGTTCGGGGCAGTGGGCGGCCACCAGCGGCACGGGGCAGGACGCCGCATGCCGTTCGAGGACGGGCGCGGCCGAGCGGCCGGGGTCGTTGTCCACCACGATGATCTCCCGCACCCGCCGCAGGGCGGTCTGGCGGTACAGCGCGTGCAGCAGGGCGTCGATCCGGGCGGGGCGGCGGAAAGTGCAGATGCACAGGCTGATGTCCGCCGCGCGTGGGTCAGTCATGGGGGCCTCCGGGGCGCTCGGGCCGCTGGATGTGTTTGAGCTGCTCGATCTGCTTGAACCGCCTGAGCTGCCTGAGCCGCCGGATGCCGCGGCGCAGCCAGCGGATGTTGCGGGCCGCCTCCTTCAGGCGGCCGGCGTACAGAAAGAGATGTCCCTTGAACGTGCGGGCCTGGCGCCAGCGGTACAGGGGCAGGCTGTCGCCGGCCCAGGCCTTCTTGTAGGCTTCTTCGCCCACGGTCAGGTCGAAGACCTCGAAGCCCTGCCCGATGGCCCATTCGATCTGGGCCTGCAGCAGCAGGCGGCCGGGGGAATAGCGGGCCAGCTCGCCGCCGGTGTAGCCGGGCAGGATCCAGTAATAGCGGCCCCGGAACGCCAGTCCCCAGTGCGTGGCGACCAGCGCCCGGCCGGCCCGCAGGCTGCACAGGCTCACCAGGCCGCCGGCCAGCTCGTCGCGCGTCAGGGTGCCGTAGAAAGCCCGGTAGGCGGGGTCGGCGAACAGGTCGCGGCTGCCGGTTTCGCGCCAGCGGCGGGATTTCTGCCGGAACAGTTCGGCCAGGACGGCATCGGCGGCATCGGGCGCGTGCGCCGGCGTGTGGCTGCAGGCGCCCTGGTCCTGCAGCCTGCGCATGTTGCGCCGGTTGTCGGCCAGCATCTTCCTGGAGCGCTGCGCCCGGTACGCTTCGGCGCTGGCGGGCAGCCGGGCCAGCCAGGCGTTTTCCACGTGCTCGGCGCCCGCCAGGGCGGCCATCGGATTGGGCCGCCCGTCGAATCCGGCCGGCATGCGCTCCAGCAGCACCACGTCGGCCTCGGCGATCAGGGCCAGGCATTCGCGCCACAGGCCGGCGAAGGCGCCGGCCGGGACGCCCGTGATCCAGTCGCGCGCCAGCAGGGGCATGCGGTAGTCGGACACCACGTCGCCCAGGAAGGCCAGCACCCGCAGGCCGCCGCGGCGGTAGAGCCCCAGGGGAAAGAGTCCCAGCACCCGTCCGTCGGCGTCGCACAGCAGGAGGATGCGGGGCCGCACGCCCTGGGCCTCGCCGATGCAGTCCTGCCAGGCGCGGTTCCAGGCCCAGGTCTGGAATGCGGAGCAGTCGCATCGGGGCAGCAGGGCCCGCCAGGCGGACTCCAGGGGCGCCAGATCCGCGTGCAGCGCGATCCGCAGCCCGGGCAGGCTGCGCGAGGCCGTGTCGCGGAGAGGGGACGGATCGGGATTCATGACCGGTTCTGGTACCAATACCTGCCCCACGTCATGGCCAGGCTGAAGAGTTCGACGGCGATCAGCGCGATGATGGCGCCGGGCAGGCCATGGCGGTCCACGGCCACCTTGAGGGCGACGAAGATGGCGATGAAGCTGAGGATGGATTCGATCAGCATGTAGCCGTACGCATCCTGGCCCATCAGCGCCATGGTGCCGACCCACCGGGCCGTGTAGACGACGAAGTATAGGCCCCACCACAGCAGCAGCGGCTGCACCGTGTCGTACTTGCCGGCCAGCACGTGCACCTGCAGCCAGGGGAACAGCCCTTGCAGCAAGGCGATGTAGAGCAGCGCCAGCGCGACGAGCGCGGCCACCGAACGCAGCAGCAGGCGGTGGATGCGCCCCGCGTCCGGCTGGGCGAGCAGCTGGCCGATGCGGGGCCGGGCGACGCGGGACCAGGCGACCACGCACAGGGAAATGGGCATCAGCAGCAGGCGCGAGGCCGTCAGTTCGGCGGGCGCCTGCGGCCCCAGCCACAGGGCCGCCAGGTACAGGTAGCTGTAGTTGACCCCCCAGGCCAGCCCGGCGCCCGGGACGCCCAGGCGGCCGCGCTTCCAGGCCTGGCCGACGGTCTCGGCGTAATCCGCCCGGGCGGGGCGGGACCGCCCGATCCATGCGCCGCCCCGCCCGGGCGGGGCCGGGGCGCGGGCCGGCCCGGGGGCGAGGACGTCCGCCAGGACATGGGCCAGGACGTTGGCCAGGGCGAAGACCAGGAACAGGGCTTCGAGGCCGAGCCGGTCGAAGCGGGCCAGCAGCAGGGTGCCCAGCAGGACGCAGGCGGCGTAGAGCAGGTCGATGCGCAGCACCCGGGCCGGCTTGAAATCCAGGAAGGCCACGCTGCGGGCGTATTCGCGCAGCGCATTGGCCTTGACGAACAGGCCGAAGGCCAGGCCCAGCAGCAGCGGGTGGGCCTGGTCCGCGGCCGCGGCCGACCACCCGGCGCACAGCGCGCCCAGGATCACGGCCAGCCCGGTGCTGATGCGCCCCTGGTAGCGGCCCATGTTCTCGATCAGGCCGCCCAGCCGCGCGCCCGAGCGCCCCGAGGCCAGGTTGACCATGGGATTGGACACCAGCGCTTCGAGCATGCTGGTGGCGAACAGCCCCGCGGCGAAGATCTGCGAGTACACGCCGTAGGCGCCCTTGCTGACCAGGCGGATGAGGATCAGGCCCAGCGCGAGGTTCAGGGCGCTGAGGCAGGCCTGGTCGAGCATGGACAGGGCGGCTTGGCCCAGCAGGCGGGGAGGCGGCACATGGAGTTCCTGGAATGTTGTAGGATGATTTTAATTGTGTCCGCGCTCTTCGGCCGGACGAAGCCCGCCACCCCGGAAATCCCAAGCCCGCGCCTCCATGCCTGCCGATTCGCACGTCCTGCATCCCATCACCCGTACCCCCGCAGAAAACCCGCTCGTCATCCCCCTGGTGGTCATCTCGCCGGTGCGCGACGAGTCGCGCTACCTGCGCCATACGCTCGATTCCATGGTGGCGCAGACCTGGCGGCCGATGGAATGGATCCTGGTCGACGACGGCTCCAGCGACGCCACGCCCGACATCGTGCGCGAATACGCGGAAAAGCATCCCTTCATCCGCCTGGTGGTCCGCAACGACCGGGGGTTCCGCAAGCTGGGCGGCGGCGTCGTGGCCGCCTTCGATTTCGGCAAGGAACGGATCCGGCGCCAGGACTACGAATACATCGCCAAGCTCGATGGCGACATGTCCTTCGGCCCGCGCTATCTGGAAATCATGATCGGGCGGCTGCAGTCCGATCCGAAGCTGGCGGCGGTGTCCGGCAAGGTCTACCACGAATCCGGCGGGCGTTTCGTCAAGGAACGGCACATCGAAGAACAGGTGGCCGGCCAGTTCAAGCTCTACAGGCGCACGGCTTTCGAGGCCATCGGCGGCTTCGTGCAGCACCTGGCCTGGGACGGCATCGACGTGCACCAAGCCCGCCTGCTGGGCTGGAAGACCCTCAGTTTCCTGCACCCCGACGCCTGGCTCTGGCACCACCGCATCATGGGTTCCTCGGACCGCAATCTGTACGTGGGCCGGCTGCGCTGGGGGCGGGGCAACTGGTACATGGGCTACCACCCGCTGTACGCCCTGGCCACGGGGCTCAACCGCATGCGCGAAAAGCCGTACGTCATCGGCGGCCTGCTGATGATCGCCGGCTACGCCTACGCCGCCCTGCGCGGCCTGCCCCAGTTCGAGGACGCCCATTTCCGCCGCGAGCTGAAAAAGTGGCAGCTGGCCCGGCTGGCCCGGGTGCTGCGGCTGGGCGGCGGGGCGCGCTAGGGCCGGCCGCCATGGGCAGCCCGCCGCTCGAACGCCTCGGCCGCCTGGCCGCCCGCCACGGCCTGCGGCGCTGGCTGCCGCTCGCGCCGGAGGCGGCGGTGGTCAGCGTCACCTTCGACGACATCCTGGGATCCGCCGCCCGCACGGGCGCCCGCATCCTCGAAGACCACGGCGGCCGGGGCACCTTCTATGCGGCCGGTTCGCTGACCGGGGGCCAGGAGGATGGGCGGGCCGCCCATACGCTCGATGCCTTGCTCTCCCTGCAGGCGGCCGGCCACGAGATCGGCAGCCACGGCTGGGCGCACCAGGCCTATGCCCGCGCCCCGGCCGGCCGGATCCGCGACGATCTCGACCGCAACCTGGCCTACCTGCGCCGGCACCTGGGGCCGCGGGCGGGCGAACACTTCGCCTACCCCTTCGGGCGCTACGGCCTGCGGTCCAAGCGGCTGGTGGCGGCGCGCCACGCGTCGGCCCGCATCCTGGGCGGCGGCCTGCACCAGGGGCGCGCCGACCTGAACCTGCTGGGATGCCACCGCTTCTATGGCGAGGGCCGGCAGCCGGCCGCCTGGCGGGGCTGGCTGGACGCCCTGGCGCCGGGCGGATGGCTGCTGCTCAACACCCACGAGGTCGAGCCGGACTGCGGCCCCTACGGCTGCCGGCCCGGCGAGCTGGACGCGTTCGTGGCCGCCGCGTGCCGGCGCGGCTGCCTCATCCTGCCGGTGGGCGAGGCGATCGCGTACTGGCGGGCGCGGGCCTGAGCCCCGGCGCGATCTCGATCTCGTACCAGGGGCTGGCGGTGCGCGCCGTGGCCTGCAGGCGGACCCAGGTGAACCCGCCCGAGGCGTCGGCCCGATAGGCCTCGGGGGGCAGCGCCGCCCGGCGCGCGCCGGTCCCGTCCAGGGGATAGATGCGGATGTCGCCGGTGGGCAGCGGGATGCCCAGCTCGACGTCGCTGCGCGCCAGCCAGGCCGGGGCGCGGGTGCCGAGCTGGCCCGAAGGCCCCTTGGACAGCGGCCCGGGCTCCAGGGTCAGCCAGCCGGACTTGCCCGGATACGGAATGAGCGCGGTGGGGCGCGGCGGCATCGAGCCCGGCTGCGTGCCGCGGGTGGCGCTGCCCAGGCTGAGCAGGATGTGTTGCGACCGTTCCAGGCCGGCCGCGTCCAGCGGAGTTGCCAGGACCTGGACGGGCTGGTTCTTCGGGCCGCCGGCCAGGCGCAGCCCGAAGAACCGGCCGGACAGGCTTTCTCCGGGCTCCAGCAGGCCGAACACGCCCCAGATCCGGTCGGTGTCCAGGATGACCCGCTCGCGCGCCGCGTCATGGCGCACCGAGCCGTCGGGGGTGGCGTCCGCGGCCGCATCGGCCAGGGCGGGTTGCGGCGCGTCGCCGGCGGCGGGATCCTGCAGGATCTTTTCCGCGATCTGGCGGCTCCAGGCCAGCCGGGGGGTGGCCCCGTAGCGGGCTTCGAGGTCGGCCGCCAGGGTGCCCGAATTGATGGTGCCGCGGCGCGCCAGCGCCAGCCGCCGGGCATGGGTCAGCGGCAGGACGGCCTGCCCGGCCAGGGGCTCGATCAGGGTTTGGCGGAAGAGGCGGGCGCTCTGGCCCATCAGCGCGTACTGCCCCCAGTTGCCGCTCAGGGAAAAATACCAGGGCGCGCGGCGCGGCTGCGGCTCGTCGGCATAGTCGAAGAAGAACAGGCCGTCCCAATCCTGCAGGGTGGCCACGGTGGCCATCAGCGGCGGGATTTCGCCGCCGCGCGGCGCGGGGAACGAGTGGTTGTATTCGCTGATGACGAAGGGCTTGCCGGCTTCACGCCGCAGCGACAGCGCCAGCAGGTTCCCGATGCCCGCGCCTGCGGTGGACGTGTCGGGAATGCGCCAGTCCTCGGACTGCCAGGAATTGCCGTTGGCATAGCTGGGATGGCCGATATAGATGTGATCGTCCAGGTAATCCATGGCGGCCTGGGAATCGAAGTTCAGCACGCCGCCGTAGCTCATCTGCGTGCCCGTGACCGGGACGGGCGCCTGCGCGGCCGCCTGCACGGTCTGGCGCATCCGCTCGAAGTAGCGGCGGTCCATCTGGGTCAGGAATTCCAGGAAGTCCTGGGCGTAGCGGCCGTCCGGGTCGGGTTCCGCCGAGTCGTCGCGCGCCCGCGGCAGCCATTGTTCCAGGCCGCGCTCCAGCCGGTTGCCGAGCCGCTGCATCAGGGAGGGGCTGGCCGCATGGGCGCCGAACAGGGAGGCCGCGGGCAAGGCCGCGACGTCGGGGTCGCCGCAGCGGTCCCAGGCCCGGCAGGCGGCCTCCAGGGAGCCGTAGCGCCGTCCGATCCAGGCTTCCCATTGCGCGCGCAGGATGCCGCGGTAGGCCTGGGGGATGGTTCTCGGCCAGTCATTTCCGTGCCAGATGTCGCTTTGCCAGGCGCTGAGCAGCGAGGATTCGTTGTTGATTTCCACCAGCGCCAGCGCCGGATTGCCGGCCAGACCGAGCGACTGGATCAGCGTCGTGGCGTAGCGGGCCTGCAGTTCGATCAGCCGGGGCTCATAGACGTAAATGGGCGTGTCGACGTCGGCGAGCTGGCTCCGGCCCTCGTCCAGCGGGGGCAGGCCGTCGATGGCGGGCCGGAAGCGGTAGCCGGCGCGCAGATTGAGGTCGATGTAGAGGCCTTCCTTCGACAGCGCCTGGATGAAGGTGCGCAGGCGTTCCACGGCCCGGGGATCGAAGCTGGGGTAGGGCCCGGTCGTGAGGATCCCCTTGGGCTCGGCATCGGCGCTTGCCTGCGGGTCGTTCAGGTGGAAGTCGAGGTGGTGCAGGCGCACGGCATTGAAGCCCAGCGCGCGCAGCCGGCGGGCCAGGGCCGGGGCTTCGGCGGCCGAGGGGAAGTTGGCGGCGAAGCTCAGATTGATGCCGAACAGGCGGACGCGGACGTCGTCTCCGGTGTCCGGCACGCCGTCCGGCCCCACGGCGTAGAAATGGCCCTGCTTGACGAAGAGCCGGTCCTGCGGGCCGAGCGGGTGGTTCAGCGCCGTCTGCGCCGGCGGGCCGGCCAGGCGGTCTTCGTCGATGGCGAAGGGGTAGAAGTCCGTGCCGTCCGATGCCTGGGTGAACGCGGCCGGGGGCTCGTCCGCCTGCGCGGCCGGGACCAAGGGCAAGAGCCAGGCCAGCAGGCAGCAGGCCAGTACGGAGCGTGGGTTCATGGTCGGAGGCTCGTTCAAGGGCGTCTCGCGCCGTCAGGGGCGTCCCGCTGCCGCCGCATCCCGCGGGGGCGGTGCGTGCCGGTGCGGCGGCGCGCGGCGCGCCCGCGCCAGCCGGGCCGAGACGTGCATCATGGAATACAGCAGCATCAGGTTCTGGAACAGCGTGCCGCTCAGGAAATCGGTTTCCGTCAGGTTGCTGACGGCGATGATGGAGAAGATCGCCAGATGCAGGGTGGCTTCGCGCCGGTCGTGGCGCATGAGCCGCAGGAGGCAGCCCAGATGCCAGAGCAGGGCCAGCATGAACAGGACGAGGCCCACCACGCCCAGTTCGTTGAGGATGTCCAGATAGCCGTTGTGGGCATGGTTCGGCATCCAGAACAGGGCATCGCCGATGTATTGCGCCGGGCCGCCGATGCCCAGCCAGAAGGCGCCGTAGCCGATGCCCAGCAGGAGATGCTGCTGGATCGAGAGCCAGACCAGGTGCCAGATGTTGGTGCGCCCGGTCAGGTCGGTGCCCTTGCCGAACAGGCCGGCGATGGGGCCGGTCAGGTCCTGCCAGGTCGGCAGCCGGCCCGTGGCGATGAAATGGAAGTGCAGGAACAGGATCAGCAGCACCAGCCCGCCCAGCATCAGGATGAGGTCGATGCGGGTCTTGCGCAGCCAGGTCCAGTTGCCGTACAGGTAGACGGCGCAGGACAGGGCCGTCATCAGCATGGCGGTGGAGCTGCGGGCCATGACCAGGATGAACAGGCTGAGCAGCATGCCGGCGGCGCAGAGCCCGCGGTCGAGGTCCCTGCGCGTCCACTCGTAGAGCCAGAGCAGCATGGCATAGGCGGCGACGTTGCCCAGCTGATTCTTGTGCCAGGTGATCCCGCGCCAGGCATGGTCCAGCACGGGATCGGTGCCGACGCTGGGAAAGGCCAGGGCGACCAGCAGGGAAAGGAAGCAGAGCAGGCTCAGGGTGGCCAGCAGGGTGCGGGCCAGCTGCTGCGGGGTGCCGAGCGGCGGCGGGGTTGCCAGGCCGATGGCGATCAGGATGCTCAGGACGATGCCGCGCTTGAGGGTGACGAAGGGGTAAGGCGACCAGAGCGTCGAAGCCAGGCAGTACAGCAGGACCAGCAGCAGGAAGGGATTGCTGTGCTTCAGGGTTTCCAGGCTGGCGGCCCGATGCCGCAGGCATTGCCAGACGGCCAGCAGCAGCAGGAAGAGAAGCTGGATCTGGCGCCCCAGGGACCCGTTCGCCAGGCTGTTTTCCAGGGGGAAATCCGGGTTCAGGTAGTCCGGGGACATGGGAACCAGGGCGATGATGAAGCTCCAGGCCAGCAGGAATCCGGCCACGACGTGGGGCTGGAGCAGCAGGCCGGGCAAATCGGGCCTGGACGTGCGGGAGAGGGGCACGGGAACTCAGCCCCGCAACAGGACCCGGCGCAGCCTGTGCAGCCAGCCCGCCGGGCGGGCGTCCGCCGGCCCGGCCGGCTTCTTGCCCGCGCTGGTGTTCAGCGCGGTGCCCAGCAGGCGTCCGCCCGCCGACAGGATCAGGTGCTGGCTGCGGCGGACGTCGCGGATCAGGGTCTGGTGCTGCCGGGTCACGATGACGCAGGCGTCGACCTGCCGGGCGATCAATTGGGCGTCGGGGTATTGCAGGGCCGGGGGCGTGTTCAGGATGAGGATGTCGAAGTGCTCGGCGGCCTGGGCCAGCACGTTGTTCAGGGCCGGGGCCAGCAGCAGTTCGGTGGGGTTCGGCGGCAGCGGCCCGGCGTCCAGGACCCGCAGGCGGGCGAAATTGGGCGTGATCAGGCTCTGGGCCAGGCTGTGGCGCCCGGCCAGCACGGAAGACAGGCCTTGCGGCCGCTGGCTGTCGAGCAGCCCCGAGTGCTGGGCGTGGCGCAGGTCGGCATTGACCAGCAGGGTGCGCTGCCCGTTCTGGGCGAAGGCCAGCGCCAGGCTGGCGGCCACGTAGGCCTTGCCCTCGCCGCCCAGGGGGCTCATCAGGGCGATCGAGCGGGCCTGCGTCATGTCCAGCTTCAGAATGATCTGGGTCCGCAGGTGGCGGATCGCCTCGGCTTCGGGGCTGTGCGGCGCATGGGCCACCGGGTAGCCGGCCAGCACGGCGTCGAGCGCGGCGGTCGGGTAGTGGTACTGCTGCGCGAGCGCCTGCTCGACTTCGCCGGTGTCGAGCAGGCCGAGCGCCACCGCCGCGTCGCCGAAGCGCAGGCGGGATTCCTCCTGCTTGCGGGCGATGCGCTGGATGTCGGCCTCGCTCAGGCGGCCCGATTGCAGGAAATGGTCGCCGATGCGCCCGGCCGTCGGTTCGAGGCCGTCGGCGCCCGACGTCCGGGCGTCGAGCCGGCTCAGGAGTTCCTTGGCCGGCGTCATGCCAGGCGCTCCGTCAGCCCGACCTGGCCCAGCAGCGGCAGTTCGGGGTCGTACAGCAGGTCGTCGGCCGTGCGCACGCGCCGCTGCAGCAGTTCGAGCAGCAGGGCGAGCAGCACCCCGACGAGCAGGCCGGCCAGCAGGCCCAGCGCCAGATTGAGGCCGATGCGGGGTCTGCTGGGGGTGGCGGGCAGCTCGGCGGCCCGCAGGATGGTCACGTTGGGGGAGAGGACGTTGCTGGCCATGCTGAGGGTGTCGTAACTTTTGAGGGCGGCGCTGTAGATCTGCTGGGCGCTGGCCAGCTGGCGCTCGTAGGTGGCGATCTGGTTGCGCGCCTTCATGAGGGCCAGCACCTTGCCGCGCTGCTGGTCGATGTCGGATTGCAGCAGATCGGCGCGTGCCGCGAGCTGGGCGACGCGGCTGTCGGCGCCCGTGAGCAGAGCATCGGCCTCGCGCCGGATGCGGGTCAGGAGCTTCTGCCGTTCGGCCGCCAGGCCGCGTATGGTCGGGTGCCGGGGCCCCAGGCGGCCCTGGACGTCGCCCAGCTGGCGGTCCACGATGCTGAGTTGCTCTTTCAGCATGTGAATGATGGGCGACTGGGCCGCCAGCGGGGTTTCGTCCGGCGCGATGCCCGATGCCAGCAGCGCGCGCGTGCCGGCCTGGGCGGAGCGGGCGTCCTGCAGCTCGGTCTGCAGGGCGAGCAGGGTCTTGTTCAGTTCGGTGAGCCGGGCGCTTTCCTGGTCGCCGTGCTCCTGGACGCTGAGGATGTCGTGCTGCTGCTGGTAGCGGGTGAGCTCGTCCTGGATGCGGTCGACCTCGTTGCGCAGCTGTTCGAGCTGGGCGTTGTACTGCTCGAACCGGCTGCGCGCGCGCGACGAGGTCATCTGCTCGCCCAGTTCGATGTAGCTGCGGACCATGGCATCGGCCAGATCGCGCGCCGCCAGGGGGGAGTCGGCGTCGAAATTGATCGTGACGACCCGGCTGCCCCGCGAGTGTTCGATGCGGCTGCTGTCGAGGAGGTCCTTGACCAGCAGCTGCTCGGCCCGGTCCTTGCCGTGGCGCGCCACGGACGTGCGGTACTCCGGCGTGTCGTGCAGGCGCAGGCGTTCGATCATCAGCTCGGCCACGCGCTGGCTGTGGATGAGTTCCAGCTGCGTCTGCATGTAGCTGTCGTCGAGCAGGGCCGACAGGCCCTGGCCGCCCAGGGGATCGTCTTCCCGGTAGTTGATGTACAGGCTGCTGGACGCCGTCCAGGTCCTGGGCAGCAGCAGGGTCAGCATCACCGTGAGGAAGAAGAGGCTGCCCGCGACATTCAGGATGAGCGCCCGGCGGGCGGCCAGCATGGCGTGGATCTGCCGCAGGGAGAGGAAGCCGGGTTCGCTGGGGACGTTCTGCACGGGGTCTGGGGTATCCGATGAGGGGGCTCAGGCCGACTATTCTAAGTGCTGGCGGGGTCAGGGTCCATCGAACGGCCCCGGCGGCGGCGATGCAGCGGCGGCGCATTGCCGCAGGCCTTCTTCCAGGGGCGTCCAGCGCAGGTCCCACGCCTGGCTCGCGCGGCGGCTGTCCAGGCGGATGTCCTGGCTCCAGAGCCGCAGGAGCGAGGGCGGCAGGGGGGCGGGCAGACCGTGCACGCCGAGCCGGCGGCCGGCGAGTTCGGCGATCTTCAGCGCGGGGGCCAGCAGGCGCGTTTCCAGGCGCAGGCGCCGCGCGCCGATGCGCCGCAGCGGCACGTGGCCCAGGTGGCGGGCGTAGCGCTCGAAGTACAGATTCCAGCTGGGGCTGTCCGGCATGGCCAGATTGTAGGCCCGGCAGCCCGCGGCCGGCGCGCGCAGCGCCGCCTGCACGGCCCGGCAGACGTCGTCGATGTACACCAGGTTGCTGCAGCCGTCGCCCAGGGGGCCCAGGTCGCCGATGCGCCCGGCCCGCAGCCAGGCGCCGATGCGTTCGGTCCATTGGGGGCTGCCCGGGCCGTAGATGCAGCCGGGGCGCAGGATGGTGGCGGCGCGCGTGCCGCGCAGCGCCTGTTCCGCCTGGACCTTGGCGCGGGCGTAGGCGCTCACGTCGCCGTTGAGCGGGCAGCTTTCGCCGACCTCGCCGCTGACCGAGCCGTAGACGGCCATGGAGCTGAAGTGGATCAGGTGGGCCGCGCATCCCGGGCTGTCCAGCGCCTGCGCCAGCGCGCGGGCGCCGCCGGCGATGACGGCTGGGGGACCGCTGACGCAGTTGACGACGGCATCGAAGCCCGCGGCCAGCGCGTTTCTCAGGGCTTCGGCATCCGTGGCGTCGAACGCCAGGAACGAGGCCGGCGCGCCGGCGGGGCGGCCGCGGCCCGCGCCGACGGCTTCGAGGCCCTCGGCGTGCGCGAGGCGGCGCAGCAGCCGGGAGCCCACGTATCCGTTGGCGCCGAGTATCAGTATCCGGGACGTCACATCCTGCTCCTCAGGTGATCCGCCAGCCGCAGGGCCAGCGCGACGATGGTCAGGGTGGGATTGGCCTGGCCCGAGGTCGGGAAGACCGCGGAACCCGCCAGGAAGAGGTTGCCGGCCTCGTGCAGGCGGCAGTCGGCATCGACCACGCTGGTGCGGGGATCGTCGCCCATGCGCGCGGTGCCGATGTGGTGCCCGCCGTAGGCGCCGTAGCGCGTCATTTCGGCTTCGATGCGTTCGGGGTCGTAGTCGAAGCGGCCCACGCCGCTGTGCCGCAGGGCCGCGTCCAGGCGGGCCAGGGCGGTGGCGACGGTGTGCACGTCGCGGGGCTGGTAGCGCCAGTCCACGTGCAGCTTCGGCATGCCCAGGGCGTCCAGCCCGCCGCCCAGCGTCACGCGGCTGTCGCGGCCGGGCGCCTGTTCGGCGTGGAAGTCGAGCGTGTAGCGCCGGTTGCGTGGCGAGACGACGATGGAGGGAAACTTGCGCTCGGCCAGGGTGCGCCGGCGCAGCCAGTGCCACAGGAAGGCGGCGGTGCCGGGCATGTCGCGCACCACGTTGGCCAGGTGCGCGAGCCGGTTGCCGCGCGCCGCGCCGCCCCCTGCGCCGTCCTCTTCGTAGAGCCGGCGGGCATATTCGTAGGGGATGGCCGGCCGCGCCAGGTAGAGCAGCGAAAGAATGCCGATGCCGTGGCCCGGGTCGGGAATGCGGGGGTGGTGGAGCCGGGCGATGAAATTGCCCGCGCCGAGCCTGCGCTGGGCCGGTGCGCTCAGGGCCAGGCGCCGCCGGCAGTACACGCCGTCGGCGCCGCGCTGGTAGCCGTGCCAGACCGCGGCGGCGGCCGACAGGTCGACCGTGCCGATGGTGCCGGCGATGTGGCACATGTAATAGCGGCCCACGGCGTCGTGCCGGTTGCCCAGGCCCCGTCCGCCGTTGCCGGGCGAAGCGAGCAGCAGGCGCGCCGTCTCCAGCCCGCCGGTCGCCAGCACGTACGTGCGGGCCTCCACCGTGAAGGCGGTGGACCGCAGGGTGCGCACGATGGCCGCGCCGACCCGCGCGGCCCGCCCGCCGCCCGCGTCCGTGGCCGCGCCGCCGGCCGGGGAAGGCTCGAAGCCGCAGCAGTTGGCGTGGGTGAGGACCCGGATGGCCGAGTCGGCCAGCAGGTGCCGGTAGCGCCGGCCGAAGTCGGTCGGGCAGCTGAACCGTTCGAGGAAGTCGGTGGAAAACTCGTCGCTCTCGAAGCCCTGGATCATCGGCTTCATGCCGCCGGGGAAGGCGTCCTGCGCCCGGTAGGCGAAATCGCCCGCCTCGCAGAGCCGGTTCGCCCGCGGGTAGTAGGGCGCCAATGCGTCCGCGCCGAACGGCCAGCCGCTGTCGGGGATGTAGTCGCGGCGCTCGAAGTCGATGGGATCCAGGGGCATGCAGCGTCCGCCCCAGAGCGTGGACGAACCGCCGAACCGGCGCACGCGGTAGGTGTCCGGCGCGCTGTGCAGGCGGGCGTCCTGCACCGTGCCCTCGTACAGCGCCTGGGTGGCCGCGTGCTTTTCCTCGCCGCCGCTTTCCAGCAGCACGATGTCCAGTCCGGCCCGGCGCAGCGCCAGGGCGAGGGTGATGCCGGCGGGGCCTGCGCCGATGATGCAGAGGTCCGTGCGCAGGCGGCTGCCCTGCGGGATGTGGTTGGCGTCCGTGATCATGAGGGTCCGATGGGCCTGTCGGGGCGGGCTCCATTCTAAGAGGCACCGCCGCCCCGGTCCATGGTTACTCCTGGTTTACAATCGCACGGGTTGGCAACAGATGCTCGCATCAGGATTGGAATCCCGACTCCCGGGCTCGAATCCCACGACATGGATCCCTTGAACCCCGGCAAGCCGTTTTCCTGGCCACAGGCGACACGGCCCCTGATCACCGATCAGTATCCCATGGGCCTGCTGGCGGCCCTGGCCGAACTGGTCCTGGTCTTCCTGTCGGCGCACGAGGCGCACTGGCTGCGCTTCGATTCCTGGAAGCTCTCCGCCGACTATCTCATCGCCAGCCTGGGGATGGCGCTGCTGTTCGTGCTGGTGCAGGCCCTGCTGGGGTCCTACGCCTCGTGGCGCGGGCGCAGCCTGGTGGACCAGCTGTCGCGCGTCTGCCTGGGCTGGCTGATCGTGATCGGCCTGCTGGCGCTGCTGGGCTTCGCCTTCAAGCTGTCCTCCGAATATTCGCGCCTGTGGTTCGTCTATACCGTCGGCCTGGTGCTCGCCCAGAGCCTGGGCCTGCGCATCGCCTGGGCCCTGCTGCTGCGCCACCAGCGGCGGCTGGGCCGCAACCTCAAGCGCGTGGTGGTGCTCGAACCGTTCGGCGGTTCGGGCCAGATCGACGCCGTGGCCCCCGAACTGGCGCGCCACGGCTACGCCGTCCATGCGCGCCTGAGGGTCGCCGGCGGCACCGGCTGGCTCAAGGAGATCCGCGAGCGGATCCTGGACACGCAGGCGCACGAGATCTGGATCTGCCTGCCCATCGAGGAAGCGCTGTTCGTCAAGCCCATCACCTATGCCCTGCGCGACCTGATGGTGGAAATCCGCTTCTTCCCCGAATTCGGCGACATCCCGCTGCTCAATTACCGGGTCCGCAATCTGGCGGGGATGTACGGGATCGACATCAGCAGCAGCCCCATGGCGGGGACCAACCGCCTGGTCAAGCGCCTCGAGGACCTGCTGATCGGCGGCCTCATCGTGCTGGCGATCCTGCCCCTGTGCGGACTCATCGCGCTGGCCATCCGCTGCACCTCGCCCGGCCCGGTCCTCTTCCGGCAGCGGCGCCTGGGGCTCAACGGCGAGCCGTTCAACGTCTACAAGTTCCGCTCCATGGAGGTCCACGACGAGGCCGACGGGCAGGTCACCCAGGCGGCGCCCGACGACCCGCGCATCACGCGCCTGGGCCGCATCCTGCGGCGCACGAGCCTGGACGAGCTGCCGCAGTTCTTCAACGTGCTGCGCGGCGAGATGTCCATCGTCGGCCCCCGGCCGCACGCGCTGGTCCACAACGAACAGTACAAGTGGCTGGTCGAGTCGTACATGAAGCGCCACAAGGTCAAGCCCGGCATCACCGGCTGGGCGCAGATCAACGGGTTCCGCGGGCGCACGGACACGCTCGACAAGATGCAGGGCCGGGTGGACCACGACCTGTGGTACATCAACAACTGGTCGCTGGCGCTCGACCTGCGGATCATTTTCCTGACGGTCGTCAGGGGCTTCATGAACCGCCAGCCCTGAGGTCGCGGGGCTGCGCGGCCCCGGCGCGGCGGCTTCCGGGCGGCCGCGTGCGGCGTGCCGCCTCGCATCCCGGCCGCATTCCGGCCGCACCCTGGCCGTATTCCGTCCGCATTCCGGAACTGGACGCCGATTCCGGACACTCAGGGAAGAATGTGTGTAATTCCGACAGTATCCTCGTGATAAGTACGGGAATTTTGCGTTGTTTCCCGGTTTGTATCAAAATCTGCGGATGCCCTATCGTCAGCCGACCGCTGCCAGGGTCCGGGCCCTGTCGTGGGGGCTGACGGCGCTGGCCCTGTGCCTGGCGCTGGCCTGGGGGCCGGCGCCCGCCGTCACGTTCGACCCGATCCTGCTGACCTCCTATGCCCGCCGGCAGTACGGGGCCAGGACGGCCCGCGCGGCCGAGTCCTGGCAGGTCATGCAGGCCCGGACCGCCGCCCTGGACGAACAGGGGCGGTTGCGCATGGTCAACGCCTTCTGGAACGACGCCCTGGTCGCCGGCGAGGATCTCGCCCTCTGGGGGCAGGTGGATTACTGGGCCACGCCGCTGGAATCCCTCGCCAAGGGGGCCGGGGATGCCGAAGACTATGTGATCGGCAAGTATTTTTCCCTGCTGTCCCTGGGGGTCCCGCCCGACAGGCTGCGCTTCGTCTATGCGCGCGCCCGGGTCGGCGGACGCAGCGTCGCCCATATGGTGCTGGGCTATTACCCGCAGCCCCGCTCCGAGCCCCTGGTGCTCGACAATCTGGTGGACCGGGTCCTGCCGGCGAGCGCCCGGCCGGACCTGATGCCGGTGTTCAGTTTCGATGCCCGCAAGGGGATATACGCCTGGTGGGAAACGGTGCGCGGCGGCGCGGCGCGCCTTCCTGCCGGATTCGACGTCTCGCGCGTGGCGCGGCTGTTTTCGGCCGTGATGGAATGAAAGGAAAGTCATGTCCCTGTTGAGACAGCTCCTGCTGAGCGTGACCCTGGCGATCCTGGTGATCCTGGCCGGGGCCATCATCGTCAGCGTCGGCTCCGCGCGCCAGTACCTGGACGCCCAGCTCCAGGGGCAGAGCGACGCCACCGCCACGTCCCTGGCCCTGACCCTGTCGCAGCCGTCCAATCAGGACCCCACGGTGCGCGAACTGCTGATCTCCGTGCTGTTCGACAGCGGCCAGTTCCGGGTGATCGAGTTCCTCGATCCCACGGGCCGGATCCTGACCCGCCGCCAGAAAGAGGACGGCCGCGACAGCCGGATCGCCGCGCCGGACTGGTTCAGCCACCTGCTGCCGCTGGAGCGGCACGAGGCCCAGCGCCAGGTGACCAACGGCTGGACCCAGCTGGGCGTGGTGCGGCTGCAGGCCGACGACGCCTATGCGCGCAATGCGCTGTGGGCCAACACGGTGCGCATCGTGCTGCTGACGCTGGGCGCCGGCGTGCTGTGGGGACTGTTCGTGCTCGTGCTGATGCGCTGGCTGCGCCAGGCGCTGCAGGATGACGTGACGGCGCGGGTGCAGGCCATGGCGGACGCGGCGGCGGGCGACGACCTGCCGCCGGTGCGCCACCCGGCCATGGTCGAACTGCGCGAGGTCGCGCGCATCATCACGCGCACCCACGAGCAGGTGCGGGCGACGGCGGCGGAGCGCCAGTCGCGCATCGAGTCGCTGGAGCTCGAACTGAACCAGGACGAGGTCACGGGCCTGGCCAACCGCAAGTATTTCATCAACGAACTGCGCCGCATGCTGGAGCCGTCCGCGCCGGACCAGGGCGTGGACGGCCACGTGATGCTGTTCCGCCAGTGCGACCTGCAGGCGATCAACCAGACCATGAGCCGCCAGGTCGTGGACCGGTGGCTGCGCAACATGGGCCGGCTGGTGCTGGAGGTGCTGCGCGAACGGCTGGGGCCGCAGGCCTGGCTGGCGCGCCTGAACGGCTCGGACTTCGCCTTCGTCCTGCCGATGATGCCCGGCCCGATGGCGGTGCGCGTGGCGCAGGCCGTGGGCGAGATCCTGCAGGCCCAGCGCATCCAGCTGGGCCAGGCCGGGCTGTGCCGCTGGCGCATGGTGCTGACGGACTTCGAGCCGGGCGAACCGCTCGGCGACGTGCTGTCGCGCCTGGACGAGGCCCTGATGCGGGCGGAAAGCGCCGGCCATACGGACGTGGAATACCTGCCGGGGGAGGACCTGCGCAGCCTCACGGGCGGCCGCGGCGGCGGCGAGCAGGCCTGGCGCACGCTGCTGCGCAATGCTCTGGACGAGGACTGGTTCGCCCTGGCCACCCGGCGCGATCCATCCGCCGCCTCCGAGGGCCGCACGCTGGGCCTGCTGACCCTGCACGAGCCCGGCGCCTCGGAGCCCCTGTCGGGCTACCTGTTCATGCCGCCGGCGGTGCGCCTGGGGCTGTCGGCGGCCTGCGACCTCCAGGCCGTCGGCCTGGGGCTGGGCTGGCTGCGCACCCATCCGGGCGACCTGGTGCTGCGCGTATCGCTGGCCTCGATCCTGCACGAGGAATTCCGCGGCGAACTCGCCGGCCTGCTGGCGGAGATGCCCGACCAGAGCGCCCGCCTGCTGATCGACCTGGACGCCTACGGGCTGGTGGCGCAGCGCGCGCAGGTGGTGGCGTTCGCCGCGATGCTGCGCGAACATGGCGTGCGCCTGGGCCTGCGGCGGTTCGCCGAACAGCCCGAGGCGCTGCTGTACCTGCACGAGATCCGGCCCGAATACCTCCGCGTGTCGGGCACGCTGCTGGCCGCCCAGGCCGACAGCCCGGGCGCCCGCCGCCTGCTGGCGGCCGTCCTGGATACCGCCCGGGAGATCGGCGCGGTGGCGGACCTGTCGGCCGGGTCGTAGACTATAATCGCCAGCTCGCATCCGTGCGGCCGTCCGTTCCCCGGGCGGCCGTTCCCGCTGCGCCTCTGTAGTTAAATGGATATAACTTTCCCCTCCTAAGGGAAGATTGCAGGTTCGATTCCTGCCGGAGGCGCCAGAAATCTATTCTTCCAATGCCACCGACACGGGTTTCGCGCCCAGCGCCCCGGTCAGCACGCTCGACGCCACGCTGATCAGGTAGCCGCGCCGGCCGCCGTTCAGGTACACCGTGTCGTAGTCCAGCAGGCCGGCCTCGACCCAGACCGGCATGCGCTTGCGCGTGGCGAAGGGCGAGGTGCCGCCCACCTGGTAGCCCGAATGGCGCTGCGCGGTTTCCGGCGCGCAGGGCGCGATCTTCTTGGCCCCGGTCTGGCGGGCCAGGTTCTTGGTCGAGACTTCGCAGTCGCCGTGCATCAGCACGACCAGCGGCCGGGCCTGCTCGTCTTCCATGATCAGGGTCTTGGCGACCTGATGCAGGGGCACGCCCAGCTGGCGCGCGGCCTCGCGCGCGCCACCGTGGTCGACGTAGTCGTAGGGATGCTCGCCGAAGGGAATCTTCTGCTGCCGCAGCCAGTGGGTGGCGGGGGTCTCGGAGGTGTGCTTGGTCTTGGACATGGGGAATCCTGGCGGCCGCGGTCTTACGCGCGTGGATGGTGCTGCGCGTGCAGGGTCTTGAGCCGTTCGCGGGCGACATGGGTGTAGATCTGGGTGGTGGAGATGTCGGCGTGGCCCAGCAGCATCTGCACCACGCGCAGGTCGGCGCCGTGGTTCAGCAGGTGGGTGGCGAAGGCGTGGCGCAGGACGTGGGGCGACAGGGGCACGCGGATGTCGGCCTGCAGGGCGTATTTGCGGATCAGCAGCCAGAAGGCCTGGCGCGTCATGGCGGCGCCCCGGGCGGTGACGAACAGGGCGTCGCAGGGGCGCGCGCCCAGGATGGCGGGCCGGCTTTCGCGCAGGTGGCGCTCGATCCAGTGCAGGGCCTCGGCGCCCAGGGGGACCAGGCGGTCCTTGCCGCCCTTGCCCATCACGACGCGCACCACGCCGTCGCTCAGGCTCAGGTCCTGGACGTCCAGGCCGACCAGCTCGCTGACCCGCAGGCCGGTGGCGTACAGGGTTTCCAGCATGGCGCGGTCGCGCAGCCCGAGGGTGGTGCCGACGTCCGGCGCGGCCAGCAGGGCCTCGACCTGGGCCTCGGACAGGGTCTTGGGAAAGCGGGCGGGCTGGCGGGCGCTGCGCAGGCCCAGGCAGGGGTCCTCGGCGCACAAGCCGCGCCGCAGCGCCCACAGGAAGAAGCGCCGCAGGGCGGCCAGGCGGCGGTTGGCGGTGCTGGCCTTGGTCTGCCGGTGCTGGGCCGCCAGCCAGGACTGGATGTCCTCGCGGCGCGCGGATTCGGGGGTGCGGCCGTGTTCGGCGCGCAGCCAGCCGCCGAAGGCGCACAGGTCGCGCCGGTAGGCGGCCAGGGTGTTGTCCGCCAGGCCGTCCTCCAGCCACAGGGCGTCCAGGAAGGCGTCGATCGTCGGGAAAGGGGAAGGCTGCGCCATGTCCGCTGGGGCGTCCGTCGTGGGCATGCGGAGATTTTACCCGTCCGGGCCGGCGGGGGCCCGCGCGGCCGCTTTGTCCCGCCTGGGCCGGCAGGAACCGGTGGGCTTGCATGTCGTCCCGCGCTTGTCCGATGTCAATCCCGATGTCGATCATTACGCGGAACGAATGGCGGAATATACCTATATATATTACGATGAGTGTCTCGTCCGCCCGCGGCATGCATGGGTCATGCCCTGCGACCGGGCGGACCCTGGCCGGAATGGAGACCGGGTTGAAGACCGGAACGAAAGCCGGAACCAACACCGGATCACAGACCGGGCCGTGGACCGGATCGTAGACCGGAACCAAGCTCGAAACCAAGGAGTCCTGCATGAAGATTCGTACCTGGGTGGCCGCGTGCGCCCTGACCTGCGTGGTGATGCCGGCCGTCGCCGGCGAAGTCCTGGTGTCGGCGGCCGCCAGCCTGACCAATGCGTTCAAGGAACTGGCGACGCAATACGAGGCCGCCCATCCGGGCACCAAGGTGCTGACGACCTTCGGCGCCTCGGACGTGGTGCTGCGCCAGATCACCGAAGGCGCTCCGGCCGACGTGTTCGCCTCGGCGGACCAGAAGGCCATGGACAAGGCCGAGGCCGCCAAGGCCGTGGATCCCGCGACCCGGGTGAATTTCGTGCGCAACGAGGTCGTGCTGATCGTGCCGGCCGACAATCCCCACGGGATCGCCTCGCTGGCCGACCTGAAGAAGGCGGGCGTGACGCGCATCGCCCTGGGCAATCCGGCGTCCGTGCCGGTGGGCCGCTATACCCAGGCCGCCCTGGAGAAGGCCGGCGCCTGGGACACGGTCAAGGCGCATGAGATCCTGGGCGAGAACGTGCGCCAGGTGCTGAGCTACGTCGAGCGGGGCGAGGTCGATGCCGGCTTCGTCTTCGCCACCGATGCCGCGATTGCGAAGGACAAGGTCAAGGTCGTCCAGCCGGTCGCAACGCCCACCCCGGTGGTCTACCCGATCGCCCTGGTCCAGCGCGCGGGGCGCGCGCCGGAGGCCGCCGACTTCCTGAAGTTCGTGCTGTCGGCCGACGGCCAGTCCGTGCTGGCGCGCTACGGGTTCGCCCGGCCCTGATCCGATGAGCGGCATCTGGGTCCCGCTGCTGCTGTCGCTGAAGGTCGCCGGCTGGGCGACCGTGCTGGCGACGATCGGCGGGATCGCCGTGGCCTGGGGGCTGTCGCGCTGGTCCTCGCGCTGGTGCGACGTGGTCGATGCGTTCCTGACCCTGCCCATGGTGCTGCCGCCCACGGTGACCGGCTATTACCTGCTGGTGCTGTTCGGCCGGCGCGGCTGGCTGGGCGAATGGCTGCGCTCGTACGGCATCGAGCTGGTCTTCACCTGGCAGGGCGCGGTGGTGGCCGCCGCCGTGGTGGCCTTCCCGATGGTGCTGAAAGCCGCCCGGGCGGCCTTCCTGGACGTGGACCACCGGCTGGAGCAGGCCGCCGCCGTGCTGGGTGTGTCGCCCGCCGCGGTGTTCTTCCGCGTCAGCCTGCCGCTGGCGACGCGCGGCATCCTGGCGGGCGTGCTGCTGGCGTTCGCGCGCGCGCTGGGGGAATTCGGCGCCACGCTGATGGTGGCCGGCAACATCCCGGGCCGCACGCAGACCCTGTCGATCGCCATCTACGAAGCGGTCCAGGCGGGCAACGACGACACGGCCAACGTCCTGGTGCTGGTCACGTCGGCGACCTGCGTCGCCATCCTGTGCCTGGCGTCCTGGCTGGTGCCGGGCGGACGCGGCGGGCGCAATGGGCGGCCCGCGCGCCGGAGCGCGTCATGAGCCCGCGGCGGCATCGCGTCCGGCGCCCGGGCGGCGCCCCGGACCGGGGAGGTCCGTCCTCATGAGCCTGTCGGTCGATATCGAGTGCCGCGTCGGCGGCGACGACGGCTTTCTGCTGCGCCCGCGCTGGCGCACCGACGCCCGGCGGGTGGCGCTGTTCGGGCCCTCGGGCTCGGGCAAGAGCCTGACGATGCAGGCCATCGCCGGGCTGCTGCGCCCCGACCGGGGCCGCATCGAGGTTTCCGGCCGGGTCCTGTTCGACGCCGGGGCGCGGGTGGACGTGCCGCCGCGCGAGCGGCGGCTGGCCTACCTGTTCCAGGACTATGCGCTGTTTCCCCACCTGACGGTGCGCCAGAACATCGGCTTCGGCCTGCGGCGCGGATGGCTGAACCTGCATGGCCGCCGCCCGCTGCCCGAACGGGCGCAGCGCTGGGTGCGGGCCTTCGGCCTGGGCGCGCTGCTGGACCGCTATCCGGCCGAATTGTCCGGCGGCCAGCGCCAGCGCGTGGCCCTGGCCCGGGCGCTGTCCACCGATCCGGGACTGCTGCTGCTGGACGAGCCCCTGTCGGCCCTGGACGCCGGCCTGCGGACGCACATGCGCGAAGAGCTCGCGCAGCTGCAGCGCGACATCGACATTCCCACGGTGCTGATCACGCACGACCAGGCCGACGTCCAGGCCCTGGCCGACGAGGTCTTCCACATCGCCCATGGGGAAATCCAGGGGGACGCCGAGCGTGTCGAACGAGGCGCCGGGGCCTGAGGGAGGCGGCCGGGGCCATTTTCAAATTGTGGCACCCCTCCACCTCGTGCATTGCAAGGCCCCCGGATCGGATAGGCATGAAATGGCCCGCAGCGGACCATTTCATGTCCGATCTCAATCCATCGTGCCGATCAGCACGTCGGTGGCCTGGAAGCAGGCCTCGGCCGGGGCGCCGGGGACCAGGCCGCCGCCCGGGGCGTCCGGGTCGGCCAGCCCCGTGATGCGCACCCTCGGGCCGATGTCCAGGCTGATTTCCGTCAGGGTGCCGTCGTCGGCGCGGTGGCCGATGCGGCCGGTCCAGCGGTTCAGGCCTTCGGGATCGGTGGCCACGCCGCCGGACGCCGGCGGCCGGATGCGGACCGCCTGGGCCTTCAGGAAGGCCAGCGCGCGCCGGCCCGTTGCCAGGCCCAGCCGTTCGGTGCTGGCGTGGGTCAGCGTGGCGGTCAGGCAGACGCCTTCGTCCAGGTCCAGCCGGATGCGGTCGTTGATGCGGCCGGAATGGACGGCGCCGATGACGCCCTCGTAGCGGTTGCGGGCCGAGGTCTGCAGCGCCATGCTGTGCAGCAGGTCCAGGTGGCGGGTGCCGTCGGGGCCGAAGCGCGCCAGGGCCTGCATGAAGCGCTGGTGCTCCGCCTGGGCCGCCTGGTACCAGGCGACGAGTTCGCGCGCCCGCTCGGTCAGGTGCGCCCCGCCGCCGCGCTTGCCGCCGGTGACGCGTTCGACCAGCAGGCCGCCGGCCAGGCCGTTCATCATGTCCACCGCGTCCCAGGCCGCCTTGTAGCTCAGCCCGACCTTGCGCGCCGCCGCGCTGATCGAGCCTTCGGTGCCGATGGCGGCCAGCAGGGCCATGCGTCGTTCCGTGCCCCAGTTCTGGTCGCCGCTGCGCAGGCTCAGGGTGGTGCTCAGTTCGAGGGGAAGGGGCGTGTTCGGCATGGGGGACAGTGTACGGGGCGGACCGGAGCGGCTCAAGAGCGAGCACATGGTACATGGAGGGAGCGCGGCGCGTCGGCCGCCCCCAGGCAGGCGGCGTAGCCGTCGAGCATGTCGGGCCAGGCGGGCGTCCAGCCGCTGGCCCGCAGCCGCGCGTTCGACAGGCGCTTGCCGTCGGGCGGGCGGCTTGCGCGCGCGGGCGTCGGCCCGCCCGCCATCCGCGCGAGCGCCTCGTACAGGTCCGCCGTGGGCATCGGATGGTCGTCGGTGCCGATGTAGCAGGGCAGAGGGTCGGCCAGGTCCAGCAGGTGGGCGCAGGCGCGCGCGGCGTCCTCGACGTGGATGCGGTTGGCCCAGTGGCCCGGGCCGTCGGGCGCGGCCATGCGCCCGGTGCGCAGGCCTTCCGCCAGCCGCAGCCGCCCGGGGCCGTACAGGCCCGACAGGCGCAGGGCCACGCCGCGTCCGGGCAGCCGGGCGTGCAGCAGGGCCTCGGCCTCCAGCATCGCCGCGCCGCGGAAATCCGCCGGCGCGGGCGGCGTGTCCTCGTCCACCCGCTGGCCGGCCGCGTCCGGCCCCAGACGGCCGAGGAATCGACCAGCACGCAGCGCCGCAAGGCATCGGGGTCGGGCAGGGCGTCCAGCAGGGCGCGCAGGCCCAGGGGATAGGCCCGGGCATAGGCCTCGGGCGTGCGGGCGTCGGGCGCGGGCGCGTAGAGGATGTGGGTGATGCGTCCACACGCCGCCGGCAGGGCCGCCAGCGCCCCGGCCAGGGCCGCGGGGTCGGCCAGGTCGGCCCGCAGCCAGCGGATCCGCGCGCCGGGCCGGGCGTCCATGGCGCGTCGCCGCAGGCCGATGCAGGTCCAGCGCGCCGCGTCCAGCATGGCCGCCGCGCGGATGCACAGGTCGCCGCCGACCAGCAGCAGGGTGTGCGCCGTCACGGCCGCCTTCCCCGCGACGACCGCCTCGCCCGCGACGGCCGCCGCGCACACGACAGCCGCCCCGTCCGCCTCGTCCGCGTCCGCGCGCGGCGCCGGCGCAAGGCGCGCCGGTGCCCGCCCAAGCCTGCGCAGCCGGCCCGCGCCTATAGAATGTCCGTGTTTCCATGTCCGCACAGTCTATCCCATGAGCGATTCCTTTCCCCTGCGCCGCAGCCATCCCGACGAACTCATCGTGGGCCTGGTGTCCGTCTCCGACCGGGCCTCGTCCGGCGTCTACCCGGACCAGGGCATCCCCGCCCTGCGGGACTGGCTGGCGTCGGCCCTGACGCGGCCGCCGCAGGTCGTCGCCCGGCTGATCCCCGACGAGCGGGCCGGCATCGCCGCCGCCCTGCGCGAGCTGGTGGACGCGGCGCGCTGCGACCTGGTGCTGACCACCGGCGGCACCGGCCCGGCGCGGCGCGACGTGACGCCCGAGGCCACCCTGGACGTGGCCACCCGCGAGATGCCGGGCTTTGGCGAGCAGATGCGCCAGGTCAGCCTGAAGTTCGTGCCCACGGCCATCCTGTCGCGCCAGGTGGCGGTGATCCGCGAGCTGCCGGAGCACGCCGCCCTGATCATCAACCTGCCCGGGCAGCCCAAGGCCATCCGCGAGACGCTGGAAGGCCTGCGCGGCGAGGACGGCGCCGTCCTGGTGCCCGGCATCTTCGCGGCCGTGCCCTATTGCCTGGACCTGATCGGCGGCCCGTACGTCGAAACCCGCGACGAGGTCGTCCGGGCGTTCCGGCCGAAGTCCGCCCGGCGCGGCGCCGGGGCCTGATGCCCGATCAGGCCGGCCAGGCCTCCACGCCCTGGATCGCCTGTTCCTGGATCCGCAGGGCGTGCCCCAGCACGCTGCGCTTCCAGTCCGGATCCGGGGGGGAAAAGGCCTCCAGCAGCAGCGCGCGCAGGGCGCGCGCCTGGTCCTGCGGCAGGCCGGGGTGGGTCTTGAGGTAGCTGTCGGCCTGCAGGGCGCGCCGGGTCTCGGCGCTGGCGAGCGTGCCGAACTCGATGACCGCGCCGGTGACTTCGGCGGCCGGGGCGTAGCGCTGCACGCCCTGGAACAGCAGGCCCTGGTAGCGGGGGCGGGCCGAGCCGTCGAAGCCGGCCCGGGTCTCGATCCGGTCGCGTCCCCACCAGCGGCAGGCCCGCTCCCAGCCGGCGTCCCCGGGTTCGTTGAAGCACAGGAAGAACGGCTGGCCGCGTTCGCCCAGGCCGGTGTGCCAGTCGATCAGGCCGATGCGCCGCACCCCCGCCAGGTGGCGCTGGAGGAGGGTCTCCAGCGTCCGGTTCGACCATTCGCGTCCGGCGCCGCCGTAGTGCACGCCGTGGGGATGGGTGTACTGGCCCCGCGCGAGCACGTCCACGAAGGTGGCGTGGCCCTGCACCCGGATCCAGGCCTGCAGGCGCGCTTCGG
Organism: Castellaniella defragrans 65Phen; assembly: GCF_000612685.1. Lineage (NCBI taxonomy): Bacteria > Pseudomonadati > Pseudomonadota > Betaproteobacteria > Burkholderiales > Alcaligenaceae > Castellaniella > Castellaniella defragrans. Next base: position 3,221,975 of record NZ_HG916765.1, on the reverse strand, counting down.
CGGCGTCCAGGGCCTCGGGGCTCCATTCCTGGGCGGTGAGGGCCGCGTGCAGGCTCGGGTAGAGCGGATTGTCCGGCGGCGGGGCTTCCCAGTCGATGAAGTTGCGGTTCAGGTCGACGTTGTTTTCGGTGGTGCGGCTGAGATGGGCGAAGCCCCAGGGGTTGATGGCGTGCACCAGCACGATGCGCAGGCCGGCGGGCGGGGGCTGCACGGCCAGGCGGTACAGCAGAGCGATCTGGGCGGCCGAGCCGGTGAACCCTTCCGGGCCGTGGGTGCCGCTGACGACGAGCAGCGCCCGTTCGGCGTCGCGCGGGCCCAGCACGGCCACGTCCGTGCTCAGGGTGCTGCCGTCGGGGCCGCGGGCCTGCTCGTGCACCAGGATGTCGGTGGGCGCGCCGGCGGCGGCTGCCGCGGCCAGGAAATGGGCGCGCGCGCCGGCATAGGTGGGCATGAAGCAGGCGTGCGCCAGGGCCGCGGGGGCGAGAGGGTTCATGGGTATTCCTTCATTCCTTCGATGCCGTTCCGTCCGTCCGTTCCATCCGTCCGTTCCGTCCGGCTTCGCGTCTGTTGTCCGGCTTCGCGTCCGTTCCGTCCGGTTTCGCCATTCCTCAATCCGCCTCGAAGGCCAGCAGCACGCCGCTGGCCAGATCGGGAGGCAGCGCCACGCCGCGGGCCGTGCGCCAGGCGGCGGGCCCGGCGCACCGGGCGGCCGCCTCCAGGTCGCGCACGCGCAGCGCCAGGGCGGCCGCGCCCTGGGCGGGCAGGGCCACGCCCGCCGGCAGGGCGTAGGCCTGGGCGAACGCATCCGCGGTCATGAAATGGATGTCGGCCCGGCCCGGGCCGGTGCGGATCCGCGCGCCGGCCGCGGTGGTTTCGGGAGCAGCGTCCAGCAGCGCGCCCAGTGCCCGGGCCGCGGCGGCGGGGTCCGCCGCGATGGCCTCGACCCGGCGGATGCCGGCGACGGTATTGGCATGGCGGGTCAGCTCGGGCAGCCAGACGGCCTCGCGGGTATGGTGCTGGCAGGCGAAGATGCGCAGGTCGGCGGGGCGCTGGTCCGGAGGCCAGTTGAAGATGCTGAAGGCCGCCTCGGCCCGGCCGCCGTCGGGCCGGCTCACCGGGCGGCTGAAATCCACCGGGCCGACGGCCTGGATGCCCTGCCGGGCCAGCGCCGCGGCGCCCGCCGCGGCATCGCGGGTGCGAAAGGCGGCCTGTTCCAGGCCCTGGCCGCGGCGGGCCAGGAAGTCGCGGCTGGGCGCGTTGAGCTCGGTGGCCTGCAGGATGCCCAGCAGTTCGAGATAGTCGTCCTCGAACATGAGGGTGTAGTTGCCGGTGCCCAGGTGGGCGCTGTGCGTGCCGCGCGGCGACAGGGTGAAGCCCAGGGCGCGCCACTGGCCCGCGGCGGCGTCCAGGTCCCGCACGGTGACCACCACGTGATCCAGTCCTTCCAGGGTTGCCAGCATGAAACCTCCTCGTCGATGTCCAGGGTGGCGGGCGTCCGTGTCGGGCGGCCGCCCCCGCGTCACAGTTCCCGCCTGTCCAGCATGCGGTAGCGGAGCAGCATCCAGGGCGCGATGCGCCGGACCAGGTTGCGCAGGGGCAGGGGGCGCGGGTCGGTCAGGGGCAGCGCGAGCTGGTCGCTGGGCGTGCCGCCGACGGCGCGGGCGAATTCGCGCCCCACGGCGAACGACAGGGCCACGGCGCGCCCGTTGCAGCCGGCCCAGGCCCAGCCGTCGGGGCCCAGCGCATGGAAGCGCGGCATGAAATCGTCGGTCATGCCGACGTAGCCGTTCCAGACGTAGTCGAAGCGGACCGCGCCGAGGGCGGGCCACAGGCGTTCGAGGCGCCGGCCGATGTAGGCGGACAGCCGCGCCCGCTCGCGGAGGGGGATGAGCAGGTTGCCGCCGGTGATCAGGCGGTGGCGGGCGTCGTGGCGCGCGAAATACAGTTCCCCGTGGGTGTCCGACATGGCCTGCCGGCCCGGCAGGATGGCCCGGCGCGCCGCTTCGTCCAGGGGCTCGGTGGCCATCTGCCAGGACAGCACCGGGACCACCTGGCGGGCGATGCGGGGGGCCAGTTCCCCGGAAAAGGCGTCGGTGTAGGCGTTCGTGGCCAGGATCAGGGCCCGGGCGCGCACCGTGCCGCCCGGGGTGCGGACGTGCCAGGCCCCGTCGCGGCGCTCGTAGTGCAGCGCCGGGCTGCGGCCGTACAGGCGCGCGCCCAGCGCCGTCACGGTCCGGGCCATGCCGCGCGCCAGGGCCAGGGGATTGACGTGCCCGCCGCTGCGGTTCCAGAAGCCGCCGTACCAGGCGTCCGAGCCGGTCATGCGGCCGACGGCGGCCCGGTCCAGCAGCTCCACGGGGGCGCCGCGCGCCAGCCATTGCCGGTGGCGCCGTTCGGCGATGCGGATGCGGCCGGGGCTGTGCACGGGCTGCACCCAGCCAGTCTGCTCGGCTTCCGCCGGGATGCCGTGGCGCGCGACCAGGTCGAACAGCAGCGCGGCGCTGTCGCGCAGCATCAGCACGAAGCGTTCGCCCGCCGCGCCGAAGCGCGCCTCGATGTCGTCGGGATCGGGGCGGGTCAGGGTGGGGATGACCTGGCCGTTGTTGCGGCCCGAGCCGCCCCAGCCCGGGTCGGCGGCCTCGAGCACGGCCACCTCGGCGCCGGCCTGGCGCAGGTGCAGGGCGGCGGACAGGCCGGTGAAGCCGGCCCCGATGACGACCGCGTCGGTGCGCAGCTCGCCCTGCAGCGCGGGGCAGTCCGGCCCCGGCGGCGTGACGGCCGACCAGATCGAGGGGATGCCGGCGGTGGATTGCGTGGGACGGGTGCCCATCCGGGACTCCTCGCTCAGGCGGCGCAGGCCCGGGCGCCGGCGCGGAAGAACAGGGCGATGGCGGCCGCGCCCGGATCCTCGATCCCGGCGGCGGCCTCGCCGACGTAGCTGGCGCGGCCCAGGGCGGCCGTCATGCGGGCCGTGGCCCGCGCTCCTTCGCCGGCCGCCCCGGCGGCCCGCTCCAGGGCCTGGGCCAGCGCGGCGCCGTCCCGCAGGGAATCTTCGAGGGCCCGGGCGGCCGGCAGCATGGCGTCCACCATGGTGCGGTCGCCGGCCTGCGCCCCGCCCAGCCGCTGCACGGCGGCGGTCCCGGCGGCCACGCCGGCGGCCAGCGCGGCCAGGGGCGTATCGTGGCTGGCCCAGGCCTTGGCCAGCTCGCGCAGCCACATGCCCAGCAGCGGCCCGCTGGTGCCGCCCGTATGCAGGAAGCCGTTGGCGGCGGCCGTCCAGGCCTGCGCGTCGGTGGCCGTCTCGGGCAGCGCCTGCAGGCCGGCCGCGGCGCGTTTCAGCGCCTGCGCCAGGTTGACCGCGAAGTCGCCGTCGCCGGCGGCGCGGTCGAGCGCGCCCAGGCGCTCCTTTTCCAGGGCGAAATCGGCTGCGAAGCCGTCCATCCAGCGGCGTGCGAGCGAGTCAGGCATGATGCGCGTCCTCCTGCCAGCGCAGGGCCGGCGTGTCGACCGGGGCGTCCCACCAGCGCAGCAGCGGTTCGTCGATGCGGCTCAGCGTGATCGAGACGCCGGTCATGTCCAGGGCAGTGACGTAGGAGCCCGTGAGGGTGCGGGCCACGGGGATGTGGCGTTCGCCCAGCTGCCGGTGCAGGCAGCGGGTCAGCAGGTAGAGTTCGGTGGGGTGCGTGGCCCCCAGACCGTTGACGACCGCCAGCACGGGGCTGCCCGGCTGAAGTTCGAGCGCCCGGACCAGGGGATCGACCAGCTGGGCCAGCAGGGCGTCCGCGCGGTCGAAGGCGATGCGGCCGCGGCCACGCTCGCCGTGGATGCCCACGCCGAATTCGACCTGGTCGGCGGGCAGGTCGAAGGATTTCGCGCCGGTGCCGGGGTGGGTGCAGGCGTCCAGGGACAGGGCCATGGAGCGGGTGCGGGCGACGACTTCCTGCCCCAGCCGGGCCAGGGCCGGCAGGTCGGCGCCGGCCTCGGCCGCCGCCCCGCAGATTTTCTCGACCACCAGCGTGGCGGCCGTGCCGCGCCGGCCCGTGCGGGAGCCGGCGATGTCGGTGGCCAGGTCGTCGTCCACCAGCACGCGGGCGACCGGGATGCCCTCGTCGGCGGCGATTTCGGCGGCGATGGAGAAATTCAGCACGTCGCCGGTGTAGTTCTTGACGATGTGCAGCACGCCCCGGCCGGCGTTCACGTGGCGGGTGGCGGCGCTGATCTGGAAGGCCGTGGGCGAGGCGAACACGGCGCCGGGCACGGCGCCGTCCAGCATGCCCGGACCGATGAAGCCGGCATGCAGCGGCTCGTGCCCCGTGCCGCCGCCCGAGAGCAGGGCGACCTTGCCGCTGGCCGGCGTGCGGCGGTAGAGGAAGAAGGGCTCGCGCTGCCAGGCGATCCCCGGATGGGCCAGCGTCAGCCCCTCGGCGGCTTCCAGCACGAATTCATCGGGATCGTTGATGAAATAGCGGCGGCTCATGGCGGGGCTCCCGGAATTCAGTCGCCGGCCGGCAGCGGCATGCGGGCCGCGGCCGCCAGGGCGTGGAAGATGGCCGGCGGCGTGTCCGAATGCAGGGTGCAGCCCGGCGCGACGATCAGGCGGTCGCCGGTCTCCCGGCGGCTGGCCAGCACGTTGGCCCGCACCTTGCTCGGAGCCCAGTACAGGGTGCCGACCTCGTTCAGCCCGCCCATGGGCACGTAGCGGCCGGCCCGCGCCACCTCGCCCAGGGTGGGGCGGGACTGGTTGTGCGACCAGCTCATGACTTCGGCGGGGTAGTCGTCCACCCATTCGGGGATCAGGTCGTAGCCGTGCACGTGGATCACCCGCACGCGGTCGCCGGCGGCTTCCAGCACCCGCTTGTCGTAGGGCGCGACCCAGTCGGCGAACTGGGCGGCGTCCAGCCCCCAGCCGTCGGCGTCCGCGCAGGCGCCGTTGACGGCGAAGAAGATGCCGTCCGTGACGCCGGCCGAGGCCCGGACGAAGTCCGCCAGGCGGTCGGCCACCCTGCCGATGACTTCGTGCGCCGCCTCGGGGTGCGCCTTGAACAGCGGCACCACGCCGTCGCCCAGCGCCCGGATGACGGTCTGGAAGGGCGAGAACACGGTGTCCAGGGTGGGGACGTCCGGGGCGCCGCGCTTGATGCGCCGCAGCACCTCCATCTGGCGGTCGAAGTTGTCGTAGGGCAGGTGCGCGCCGCCGATGGCGCGCAGATCGTCCACCGTGGCGGCTTCGCGCAGGCCGCCCTCGGTGGGGAAGCGGTAGTCGTCCATGACCTTGAGGTAGTCCCAGTCGTAGGCCCGCAGGAAGCGCAGGTGCACGTCGGCGGACAGCTCGGGTTCCCACAGGGCGCTGCCGAAGTGGATCCAGCTGCCCACCGGCGGCGCATCCACCCGTTCCCCCCGGGCGGCGGCCATGAAACGTTGCATCTTGTCCATCACTGCATACCTCCGAGATAGGCGGATTGAATGTTCGGGTCGCGGGCCAGTCCGGCGGAGGGGCCCTGCATCACGATGGCGCCGTTCTGCAGCACGTAGGCGCGGTCGGACAGCGCCAGCGAGCGGTTGGCGCTCTGCTCGACGACGAGCATCGTGGTGCCGCGCCGCTTCCAGTCGAAGAGCAGATCGTAGACGATGTCCACGTAGGCGGGCGACAGGCCCATGGAGGGTTCGTCGATGACGATGATGCGCGGCCGCTGGATGAGGGCGCGCGCCATGGCCACCATCTGCTGCTCGCCGCCCGACAGCGTGCCGGCCACCTGGCGCAGGCGCTCGCGCACGCGGGGGAACTGGGCCACGGCCTCGTCGAGCCGCGCCCGCGCCTGCGCGCGCGTCAGGCCGCGCCGCTGGGCGTACAGCCCCATGAGCACGTTTTCCTCGACCGTCATCTCGGCGAACAGCCGGCGCGATTCGGGGATGGAGGCCACGCCGCGCGCGATCACGTCCGGCGTGCTGGCGCCGGCCAGGTCCTCGCCGTCCAGCAGCACGCGTCCGTCGCGCGGCTTGACCAGCTGCAGGACGGTCTTGATGGTGGTGGACTTGCCCGAGGCGTTGCCGCCCAGCACGGCCACCACCTCGCCGGCGGCGACCTCGATGCTGACCTCGTGCAGGGCCTGCACCGGCCCGTAGAACACGTTGACCGATTCAAGTCTGAGCAGCACCGCGGCCTCCCAGGTAGGCTTCGATCACCTTCGGGTCGTTCAGCGCCTGCTCCGGCGTGCCGTCGGCGATGATGCGCCCCGCATCCATGACGACGACGCGCTGGCTCATCTGCCGCACCACGTTCATCTTGTGCTCTATGAAGATGAGCGTGAGCTCCGGACGGGCGGCCTTGATGTCGCGCAGCAGCGCGGCCAGCTCTTCGGTCTCGGTGGGATTCATGCCGGCGGTGGGCTCGTCGAGCATCAGCAGCCGGGGGCGGCTGGCCAGGGCCCGGGCGATTTCCACGCGCCGGCGGTTGGCGTACGACAGGGTGTAGGTGTAGTGGTCCAGGCGCGTCGCCAGGCGCTCGCCGAAGAGCCCGATGATGTCCAGGGCGTGGCGCTCGGCCTCGCGGTAGCGCGCGCGCCAGGCGGGCAGCCGCAGCAGCGAGGCGGCGGCGTCGCGCACCGTGCTGCCCACGGAAAACGGGTGCGAGGCGTAGAACAGGCCGTAATAGGCGCCCACGCGCACGCTGTCGAGCACGCTCATGCCGGGGAACACGCGCGCGGTCTGGAAGCTGCGTACCATGCCGAGCGAGAAGCGATGCGCCGGCGCGAGCCGGGTGACGTCGGTGGCGCCGAGGCGGATCGTGCCCGCGTCGGCCCGCATGACGCCCGAGATCAGCTGCACCAGGGTGGACTTGCCGGCGCCGTTGGGGCCCACGATGGCCGTGGTGGAGCCCGGTTCGATGCTCAGGCTCAGGTCGTCGCAGGCATGCAGGCCGCCGAAGGTCTTGCTCAGGCCCTCGATGCTGATCATGGCGTGCCTCCCGTTCCCGCGGCGGGCGCCGGGGCGGCCGGCGCCCGGCGGCGGCCGAAGGACAGCGAGGTCAGGCCCGAGGGCAGGAACTTGATGATGAGGATCAGGACCGTCCCGTAGATGAGCTCGCGGTATTCGGCGTGGCCGCGCAGCAGCTCGGGCAGCGCGATGAGCGCGATGCCGCCCGCCACGGCCCCGAAGGGCGAGACGATGCCGCCCGCCAGCACCATGGTCAGCAGCAGGAAGGAGAACAGGATCAGGAATGAATCGGGGCTGACGTAGGCCTGCTGGTAGGCGAACATCATGCCGCCCAGGCTCGCCATGATGCTGCTCGTGATGAAGGCGATGACGACGTAGGGCGTGGCGTGCACCCCGTAGGCGTCGGCCGCCAGGCGGTCCTCGCGGATCAGCTGGAAGTTCATGGACAGGTGGCCGCGCTGCAGCAGGTGCACCAGGTACAGCGCCAGCAGCAGCACCGCGAAGCACAGGGCGGTCATGGCTCCCGGGAATTCCAGCGCGCGCCCGCCCAGCAGGGCGAAGCGCGGCTCGCCGATGCCGCCGATGCCCATCGGGCCGCGGGTCAGCGGGATCGCGTTGAGCATGACGAGGTAGCCGATCTGGCCCAGCGCCAGCGTGGCCAGGGCCACCATGTGGCCCGAGAGCTTGAGGATGGGATAGGCGAACAGCAGGCCGGCCAGGGCGCCGATCACGATCACCGACGGCAGGACCAGCTCGAACGGCCAGCCCAGCCGGGTGGTGATGAGGGCGCAGGCATAGGCGCCCACGCCCATCAGGGCGCCGTTGCCGACCGAGACGTAGCCGCTCATCCCGGTCAGCACGGTCAGGCCCAGCGCGGCCGTGGCGAAGATGGCCCCCTGGGCCAGCACGCCCGACCAGTAGCCGTCCATTGCGAAGCTGGCCAGCAGGCCGATCAGCAGCGTCAGGCCCATGGTCCAGCGCATGGGGATGGGCCGCGTGCCCATGACGGTGACCGGAAAGCCGGAATTGTCGGCCAGGGGCGAGGTGGTGGGGATCGCCCCGGCCCCGCGCGAGCCGCCCAGGCCCTGCAGGGCGCGCGAGCCCAGCAGCCCCTGCGGGCGCAGCACCAGCACCAGCAGCAGGAGGGAAAAGGCCACGATGTCGCGGTAGGCCGAGCCGATGTAGCCGCCCGCCAGGGACTCGAAGACGCCCAGCACCAGCCCGCCCAGGACGGCGCCGGGCAGGCTGGCCACGCCGCCCACCATGGCGGCGGCAAAGCCCTTCAGGCCGAACGGCAGGCCCATGGACGGGTCGATCTGCTGGAAGTACATGCCCACCAGCACCCCGCCCAGGGCGCCCAGCCCGCCCGAGAGGGCGAACACGGCCAGCTTGGCCGGACCCGTGCGCACCCCCATCTGCTGGGCGGCCACGGCGTCCTGGGCCGCCGCGCGGATGGAGCGCCCCAGCCAGCTGAACTTGAGCAGCAGGCTGAAGACCGCCATGAAGGCGAGGGTGACGGCCAGGATGACCAGGTCGGTGGCGCCGAAGTACAGCGGACCGGCCTGCAGGCTGATGCCGGCGAAGGGGTTGGGGAAGGCGACCGGGTCGGGCGACCAGATCAGGCGCACCCCCTGATCGAGCATGAAGGACAGGGCCAGGGTGCTCAGCAGGGGGGCGATCTCGGCCGAATCGCCCAGCCATTCGACGGCGATCAGGTCGATCAGCAGGGCGATCAGGACGGAGCCGGCCAGGGCCGCCAGGAAGGCGGCCCAGAGCGGCAGGCCCCAGAGCGCGGTGCCGGCCCACACCAGGTAGGCGCCCGCCATGACCTGCGAGCCCTGGGCGAAGTTGACGACCTTGGCCACCCCGAACACCAGGGCGAAGCCCAGCGCCACGATGGCATACACGCTGCCGATGGCCAGGCCATTGATGAACTGCTCGATCAGGACGACCATGGTGCTGAGGCGGCGCGGGGTTCAGGGAGCCTGCACGAACTTGCCGCCCTTGATTTCGAGCCAGGTGATGGTCTTGTCGATGTCGCCGTTCGCGTCGAATTTCATCTGGCCGGTGGTGCCGCGCACCTGCACCTCGAACAGCTTGTCGCCCAGCGCCTTGCGGCCTTCGGTGCCGCTGCCGGGAACGTCGTCCAGCGCGGTGCCGATCATGGCGATCGAGTCGTAGCCCACCGCGCCGAAGGCGTTGGGCGTCTGGTCGTAGGCCTTTTTGTAGGCGGCCACGAAGTTCTGCACCACCGGCTCCTTGCTTTCGGCGAAGAAGAAGGCGGGCACGTGCCAGTTTTCCACGGCGTCGTTGCCGGCGAGCTCGACGAGCTGGTGCGTGTACAGCGCGGTGGACGTGATGACCTTGGGATTCCAGCCCGCGGCCTTCATGCGCTGCGCCAGGACGGCGGCGCTGGCGTAATGCAGGGCCACGTAGACGCTGTCGGGGTTCTTTTCCTTCAGGACCGTGACCAGCGTGCGCAGGTCGCGGGTGTCGGGCGCCACGGCCTCGGCGGCCACGATGGTGCCGCCCTTGGCCTCGAAGCTCTTGCGGAAGACCTTGGCGGCCGAGTTGCCCCAGTCGTCCTGGCGGTAGACGATGGCGGCGGTCTTGCCGCCGAGCTTGTCGGCCACGTAGTCGGCGATCCGGTCCGCCTCGATGGACTGGGTCGGCGTGCCGCGGAAGGCGTACTTGGCCAGGCCGGTGAAGTCCGGGTGCGACGAGGTGGGCGAGATCTGCGGGATGCCGGCCTTGTCGAGGATGGGCGCGGCCGCCATGGCCGCGGTGCTGGTGAAGCTGCCCACCGCCGCGATCAGGTCCTTGTCCTGGGCGAATTCGCGGGCGATGTTGGTGGCCGTCTTGGGCTCGCCCCGGTCGTCGCGCACCAGCAGCTCGATCTTGTGGGCGTGTTTCTGCTGGTTGTATTCGTTCACGTACAGCTCGACCGCCTTGCGGATCTGCTGGCCGTTCTCGGCGTTTTCGCCCGTCAGGGGCAGGAACACCCCGATCTTGGCGACGCCGTCGGCCGCCGCTGCGGGCGCCGCCAGGAATGCCGTGGGGGCGACGACGGCGGCCACGGCGAGGATGCGGAAAATACGGTGGTGTGCCATTTTGTCTCACTCCGGTGTCGGACTCAGGAATCGGATGGGTGCCGGACCCGCCCGGCGGACCAGCCGTGTCCGAACCGGTCGGCGGGCCCATAGGCAAAATATAAAGCAAGCGGGCATTTTATGCGTGGGCTTATGGCTGCCGCGCATAAGCATTCACGTGCGGCCGCGGCCCACAGGGCGGGCGCCAAAGCCCGCGGCACGAGGCTTGCCGGGGGTTTTCGCGCCCTGGATGCCGCGGGCGCGCATTCAGCAGCAATTCGCATTCCGCCTTAAAATCCCGGAATCCGTTTTTTCCACCATTCCATTCTTTTCTGGAGGTCCAGCCATGGCCCTGGTTTCCATGCGTCAGCTCCTCGATCACGCGGCCGAGCACGGCTACGGGATTCCCGCGTTCAACGTCAACAACCTGGAGCAGGTCCAGGCCATCATGGAAGCCGCCGCCCAGACCGACAGCCCCGTGATCATGCAGGCCTCGGCCGGCGCGCGCAAGTACGCGGGCGAAGGCTTCCTGAAATACCTGATCCAGGCCGCCGTCGAGTCCTATCCGCACATCCCCGTGGTCATGCACCAGGACCATGGCCAGTCGCCCGACGTGTGCCGCGGCGCCATCGAGCTGGGCTTTTCCAGCGTCATGATGGACGGCTCGCTGATGTCCGACGGCAAGACGATCGCCTCCTACGAATACAACCTCGACGTCACCCAGCAGGTGGTCGCCATGGCGCACAAGCTGGGCGTCACCGTGGAAGGCGAACTGGGCTGCCTGGGCTCCCTGGAAACCATGAAGGGCGACAAGGAAGACGGCCACGGCGCCGAGGGCACCATGACCCGCGAGCAGCTGCTGACCGATCCCGAGCAGGCCGCCGACTTCGTCAAGCGCACCCAGCTCGACGCCCTGGCCATCGCGGTGGGCACCAGCCACGGCGCCTACAAGTTCACGCGCAAGCCCACCGGCGACATCCTGTCGGTGCAGCGGATCAAGGAAATCCACGCCCGCCTGCCCAACACCCACCTGGTGATGCACGGCAGCTCCAGCGTGCCCCAGGAACTGCTGGCCGAGATCCGCCAGTTCGGCGGCGACATGAAGGAAACCTACGGCGTACCCGTGGAAGAACTCCAGGAAGCCATCAAGTTCGGCGTGCGCAAGGTCAACATCGACACCGACATCCGCCTGGCCATGACCGGCGCGATCCGCCGCTTCCTGGCGGAAAACCCGTCCAAGTTCGACCCGCGCGAATACCTCAAGCCCGCCCGCGAGGCCGCCAAGAAAGTCTGCCTGGCGCGCTACGAGCAGTTCGGCACGGCCGGCCACGCGTCCAGGATCAAGCCGATCCCGCTGTCGGACATGGCCGCGCGCTACGCCGCCGGCGAACTCAAGCAATTGGTGAAATAAACCCGAAATGAAGGCCCTGCTCCAATCCTCCATCGAGTCGCTGCCCCTGCTGGGGCGCGGCAAGGTCCGCGACATGTACGCCGTGGGCGAAGACAAGCTGCTCATCGTCGCCACCGACCGGATCTCGGCCTTCGACGTGATCCTCGAAGACCCCATCCCCGGCAAGGGCCAGGTCCTGACGGCCCTGACCGAATTCTGGCTGGGGCGCCTGGGACACCTGATTCCCACGCACGCCACCGGCATCGCGCCGGAAGACGTGGTCGCCCCCGGCGAACGCGAGCAGGTGGCCGGGCGCGCCATGGTGGTCAAGCGCCTGGAGCCCATCCTGGTCGAGGCGGTGGCGCGCGGCTACCTGATCGGCTCGGGCTGGAAGGACTACCAGGCCACCGGCGCGGTCTGCGGCATCGCCCTGCCGCCGGGCCTGCGCCAGGCCGAACGCCTGCCGGAGCCGATCTTCACCCCCGCGGCCAAGGCCGAATTCGGCCAGCACGACGAGAATGTCGATTTCAACTACGTCGTCGCCCAGGTGGGCGCCGACCTGGCGGCCGAACTGCGCCGCGTCACGCTGGCCCTGTACGCCGAGGCCGCCGAATACGCCCGCGGCCAGGGCATCCTGATCGCCGACACCAAGTTCGAGTTCGGCCTGGACGCGCGCGGCACGCTGCACCTCATGGACGAGGTCCTGACGCCCGATTCCTCGCGCTTCTGGCCGGCGGACGGCTATGCCGTGGGCATCAGCCCGCCGTCCTTCGACAAGCAGTTCGTGCGCGACTGGCTGGAAACCCAGGACTGGGACAAGACCGCGCCGGCGCCGCGCCTGCCGGCCGACGTGCTGGAGCGCACGGCGGCCAAGTACCGCGAAGCCCTGGAGCGCCTGACCCGGGGCGCGGCATGACTTCGCCTGCATCCGCATCCGCCTCCGCCTCCGCGTCCGCATCTGCGCCCGCGTCCGCGTCTTCTTCCGTGTCCGCGTCCGCGTCTTCTTCCGCGTCCGTGTCCGCGTCCGGCGCGGCGCCGCTGGCCGGCCTGATCATGGGCTCGTCCAGCGACTGGGACGTGATGCGCCACGCGGCGGCGGTGTTCGACGAATTCGGCATCGCCTACGAAGCACGCGTCGTGTCCGCCCACCGCATGCCGCTGGACATGGCCGAATACGGCGCCCGGGCGGTGGAACGCGGCCTGCGCGCCATCGTCGCGGGGGCGGGCGGCGCGGCCCACCTGCCCGGCATGATGGCGGCGCTGACGCCGGTGCCGGTGTTCGGCGTGCCCGTGCCCTCGCGCTACCTGCGCGGCGAGGATTCCCTGCTGTCCATCGTGCAGATGCCGCGTGGCGTGCCGGTGGGCACCTTCGCCATCGGCGAGGCGGGCGCGGCCAACGCCGCCCTGCACGTGATCGCCAACCTGGCCATGACCGACGCCGCGCTGCTGCGCAGGCTGCAGGACTACCGCGCGCGCCAGACCGAGGCCGCGCGCGCCATGGTCGTGCCGCCGGAGGCGCCATGAGCGAGGTGCCGGCCACGGATCCCACGGCGCGGCGGGAGGCCGGCGCCGCGTCTTCGGCCGCATCCCCGGCCGCCGCGGCCTGGGGCGCCGCGCCGCTGCCTCCCGGCGCCTGGCTGGGCGTGCTGGGCGGCGGCCAGCTGGGCCGCATGTTCTGCCAGGCCGCGCAGGCCCTGGGCTACCGCGTGGCGGTACTGGACCCGGACGAATCCTGTCCGGCGGGCATGGTGGCCGACGCGCACATCCGCGCCGCCTACGACGACGCGGCCGGGCTCGACCGCCTGGCGCAGCGCTGCGCCGCCGTGACCACGGAATTCGAGAACGTCCCGGCCGACAGCCTGCGCCGCCTGGCGCGCTCGCGCATCACGACGCCCTCAGGCGACGCCGTGGCGGTGGCCCAGGACCGGCTGGCGGAAAAATCCTACATCCAGGCGGCGGGCGTGCCGGTGGCCGCCCATGCGGCCATCCGTTGCGCCGCCGACGTGGACGCCTGTCCCGACGCGCTGTTCCCCGGCATCCTCAAGACCGTCCGCTTCGGCTACGACGGCAAGGGCCAGGTCCGCGTGGCCTCGCGCGACGAGGCCCGCCAGGCCTTCGGCGCGCTGCGCGGCGTGCCCTGCATCCTGGAGGCCCTGCAGCCCCTGGACCACGAGATCTCGGTGGTGGTGGCGCGCGACCTGCGCGGCCGCGCCGTCAGCTACCCGCCGTCGCGCAACGTCCACCGGGACGGCATCCTGGCGCTGGCGGTCGCGGACGGCTCGGTGCCGGCCGGGATCGCCGACCAGGCGCGCGGCCATGCCCTGTCCCTGGCCGACCACCTGGACTACCACGGCGTGCTGTGCGTGGAATTCTTCGTGCTGCGCGATGGCCGCGTGCTGGCCAACGAGATGGCGCCGCGCCCGCACAACAGCGGCCACTACACCCAGGACGGTTGCCTGGTGAGCCAGTTCGAGCAGCAGGCGCGCATCATGGCCGGGCTGCCGCTGGGCGACACCGCCTTGCTGCGGCCGGCCGCCATGCTCAATCTGCTGGGCGACCTGTGGTTCGACGCGCAGGGCCGGCGGCGCGAGCCCGACTGGGCCGGCGTGCTGGCGGTGCCCGGCACCCGCCTGCACCTGTACGCCAAGTCCGAGGCACGCCGCGCCCGCAAGATGGGCCATGTGAACATCCTCGGCGCGGACGCCGCGCAGCTGCGCGAGCGCATCGCCCGGGTGTCGGCCGTGCTGGGGCTGCCCGATGCCGATGCCTGATCCGCGCCCCGGTCCGCGCGCAAACGCGGCGGAGGCGGCCGGGCCGCGTCCCGGCGCGGGCGAGACGGCCGCGCCCGGTACGGACGCGGCGCGCGCCGAAGCCGGCCCCGCCCGGATCCTGGAGGCCGCCCAGCGGCTGGCCCAGGGCCGGCTGGTGGCCTTCCCGACCGAGACCGTCTACGGCCTGGGGGCCGACGCGGAAAACCCCGAGGCGGTCGCGCGCATCTACGCCGCCAAGCGGCGGCCGGCCGACCACCCCGTCATCGTCCACCTGGCGCCGGACACGGACCCGGGCTACTGGGCGGCCTCGATCCCGCTCGAGGCCCGCCGGCTGATGGCGGCCTTCTGGCCGGGGCCGCTGACCCTGATCCTGCCGCGCGCGGCCCGCATCCCGGGCACGGTGAGCGGCGGCCAGGACAGCATCGGCCTGCGCTGCCCCTCGCATCCGGTGGCGCAGCGGCTGCTGCACGCCTTCGCCGTCCTCAAGCCGCACGGCTGCGGCGGGGTGGCGGCGCCGTCGGCCAACCAGTTCGGCCAGGTCTCGCCCACGCGCGCCGACCACGTGCGCGGCGAATTCCCCGACCTGGACGAGCAGGCGCTGATGATCCTCGAAGGCGGTCCTTCCGAAGTCGGCATCGAGTCCACGATTCTCGACCTGTCGCGCCTCGACCGGGGCGTCGGCCCCGTGCTGCTGCGCCCCGGCCACGTCACCGCCGCGCAGATCGCCGAGGTGCTGGGCGTGGCCCCGGCGCTGCCCGACGCGGCGGCGCCCCGCGTGTCGGGCTCGCTCAAGGCGCACTACGCGCCGCGCACGCCGCTCGCCCTGATGGACCGCGCGGCCCTGCTCGACTGGCTGCGCGGCGGCCTCGGCGGCGCGCGCCTGGCCGCCGTGGTGTTCGAGGACGGCGGGGAACTGCCGCAATGGCCCGGCGTGGACTGGGTGGCCGTGCCCGCCGACCCGCGTGGCTATGCCCGCGACCTGTACGCGCTGCTGCGCCGGCTGGACGTCCGCGGCTACGACGGGATCGTGCTGGAGCGCCCGCCGGCGGAGCCCGCCTGGCAGGCGGTCAACGACCGGATCGGGCGGGCGGCGGCGACCTTCCAGGGCCTGGGGATCAGACGCCCAGGTAGCGCCTGAGATCCTCCGTCCGGGCGGCCATCGCCGCGCTGCCGCCCTCGGCCACGACCTCGCCCTTCTGCAGGATCAGGCAGCGGTCCGTGTGGGCCAGCACCTTGCCGTAGTTCCGGTCGACGATGAGCGTCGAGACGCCCGTGGCGCGGACCTCGCGGATCACGCGCCAGATCTCGGCGATCACCAGCGGCGCCAGGCCCTCGGTGGCCTCGTCCAGGATCAGCACGTCCGGATTGGTCATGAGGGCGCGGCCGATCGCCAGCATCTGCTGCTCGCCGCCCGAGAGCTGGCCGCCCCCGTGCGCCAGGCGTTCCCCGAGCCGGGGAAAGAGCGCCAGGACGCGCTCGCAGCTCCAGTCGCTCCGGCGGGAATGGCCCGGACGGGCGGCGACCAGCAGGTTCTCGCGCACGCTGAGATTGGGGAAGATGCCGCGGCCCTCCGGGACGTAGGCGATGCCCAGCCGCGCGATCCGGTGCGGCTGCCGGGGCGCCGCCCGCCCGCGGATCGTGATCGTGCCCGGGCGGGCCGGACGTGGCCGACCAGGGTGCGGATCAGCGTGGTCTTGCCCATGCCGTTGCGTCCCAGCAGGCCGACCGACTCGCCCGCGTCGATGCGCAGGTCCACCGCGCGGATGATGTGGCTCTCGCCGTAATAGGTGTCCAGCCCCGCGGCTTCGATCAGTGCAGGCATGGGGCCTCGTCTCCCAGATAGGCGGCCTGGACCGCGGCGTTGCCGCGGATCGACGCGGGATCGCCGCGGGCGATCACGGCGCCGTTGACCATCACCGTGATCGTGTCCGACACCTTGAAGACCGCGTCCATGTCGTGCTCGATCAGCAGGATGGCGTGGTCGGCGCGCAGCGCGCTCAGCAGGTCCAGCATCCGCTCCGTCTCCTCCGGACCCATGCCGGCCAGGGGTTCGTCGAGCAGCAGCACCCGGGGGCGGGTGCTCAGGCTCATGGCGATTTCGAGCTGGCGCTTCTTGCCGTGCGACAGGGAGGCCGCGACGCGGTCCCGCAGGTCCGTCAGCCCGGCCTGCTCCAGGGCGCGGTCCGCCGCTTCGTTGGATTGCCTGCAGCGGCGGGCCGGGTGGGTCCAGTGCCAGAATTTCTGGCATCGGGCCTGCGCCGCCAGGCGGCAGTTCTCGTGGACCGACAGGGCGGGGAACACCGTGGTGCGCTGGTAGCTGCGGCCCAGGCCCGCCTGGGCGCGGCGCGGCTGCGTCCAGTGCGTGACGTCCTGGTCGTCCATGAGGATCTCGCCCCCGCTGGGGGCCAGTTCTCCCGACAGGATGTGGACCAGGGTCGATTTGCCGGCGCCGTTGGTGCCGATCACGGCGTGGATGGCGCCCGGCGACAGGTCGATCGAGACGCCGTCCAGGGCGACGAGCCCGCCGAATCGGCGCGAGACGTTTCTTGCGGAAAGCAGGGGCTGGGTCATGGCTGGGGCCTGTAGGTGGTTTGCGGGGCGGATTCGGGAGCGGCGCCGGTCCGGCCGGCGGAGCGGGGGCCGGGTGCGGCGGACCCCGCGGACCCGGAAGCGCCGGAAGCGCCGGAAGCGATCCGGACGCCCGGCCGGTCCAGCAGGCCGGCCAGGCCGCGGGGCAGCAGGGCGACCAGGGCGATGATGCTCAGCCCGAAGGGCAGGTGCCAATGGGACGCCAGGCCGCCGAACAGGGCCTCCGACTGGAAGGCTTCCTGCAGGAGCGTCAGCGCGGCCGCGCCGGCGACCGCGCCCCCCAGGCGGCCGAGGCCGCCCAGGATGACCATCAGCAGCACCAGGCCCGACTGCTCCCAGGCCAGGAGCTCGGGATTGACGAAGCCGTCCTTGGCCGCGTAGAGCATGCCCGCCAGCGCGGCCAGCCCCGCGGCCAGCACGTAGGCGGTGAACTTGTAGGAGAAGGTCGCGTAGCCGGCCGCGCGCATGCGCTGCTCGTTGATGCGGATGCCGGTCAGCGCCGCGCCGAAGCGCGAGCGCATCAGCACGGCCAGGAACAGCCAGGCCAGGGCGAGCACGGCCAGCGTGAACAGGTAGAACGCATGGGGGCCGTCGACGTTCAGCAGGGTGTGGCCGCCGATGCGCCATTCCGGGCGGAAAGACAGGTAGATGCCGTCGCTGCCGCCGCCCGCCTCGGTGTCGTGGAAGACGTAGTAGGCCATCTGGGCGAAGGCCAGGGTGATCATGATGAAATAGATCCCGCGGGTGCGCAGGGCCAGCGCGCCGGTGAGCGCGGCGTAGGCCATGGCGGGCGCCACGGCGCAGGGGATGAGCCAGAAGAAATTCGCCGGCCCCGATTCGGGCGACAGCAGCGCGGCGGCGTAGGCGCCGATGCCGAAGAAGGCGGCATGGCCCAGGCTGATCAGGCCCGCGCCGCCCACCAGCAGCTGCAGGCTGAGGGCGAAGAGCGCGTAGATCATGATCTTGATCGCCAGTCCGGCGTGGTAGCCGTCCAGGACCCAGGGCGCCAGGGCGGCGAGGAGCAGGCCGGCGGGCGCCAGCAGCAGTGCGGGGCGTATACGGTATCGCATGTCTCAGCCTTGCTTGAAGAGCCCTTCGGGCTTGAGCAGCAGGATGGCGGCCATCAGCAGGTAGACCAGCATCCCCGAAGCCTGGGGAAACAGGACCTGGCCGAAGGTGTCCACGGCGCCCACCAGCATCGCCGCCAGGAAGGCGCCCCGGATCGATCCGATGCCGCCGATCACCACCACGACGAAGCTGATGATGAGGACGGCGTGGCCCATGCCCGGGTAGACCGAGCTCACGGGCGCGGCGATCGCGCCGGCCAGGGCCGCCAGGGCCACGCCGAGCGCGAAGACGACGCGGAACAGGCGGTCGATGTCGATGCCCAGCGAGCCGGCCATCTCGCGGTTGCTGGCGCCCGCGCGGATCGCCATGCCCAGCCGGGTGCGGCTCAGCACCCAGTACAGCAGGCCGGCGACCGCCAGGCAGACCGCGGAAATGAACAGCCGGTAGACGGGGTAGGTCATCACCCCGCCCAGGGGGATGGAGCCGCCGAGCCATTCGGGCGGCGCGATGCCGTGCACGTCGTTGCCGACCAGGATGCTGCGCAGTTCCTCGAACACCAGGATCAGTCCGTAGGTCATCAGGACCTGCTGGAGGTGGTCGCGCGTGTACAGGTAGCTGAAGAAGGCCCATTCCAGGACGTAGCCCAGCGCCGCGGCCAGGACCACGCAGGCCAGGAGGGTGGCGGCGAAGCCGCCGCCCAGGAACGGGCCGACCACGGGCTGGAGCGCGAAGGCCATGTAGGCGCCGACCATGTAGAAGCTGCCGTGGGCCAGGTTGATGATGCCCATGATGCCGAAGATGAGCGTCAGTCCGCTGGCGACCAGGAACAGCAGCAGGCCGTACTGGATCGCGTTGAGGCACTGGATCAGGAAGATGGTCGGGTCCACGGTGGGGTCTCCTGGCGGGTCCTGCGCTTACAGCCGGCAGCCGCGGGCCGGATCGGCCAGCGCCTTGCTGGCGACGCCGACCACCTGGTTCCGGTCGCCCCGGACCTCGCGCAGGTAGATGTCCTGGACGGGATTGCCGGCTTTGGAGAGCTTGAAGGCGCCGCGCGGGCTGTCGATCGTCGCGTCGCGCATGGCCTGGCGCAGGACGTCCTTCCTGCCGGCGTCGCCCTGGGCGGCCGCCAGGCCGGCGGCCAGCAGCTGCGCGGCGTCGTAGCCCTGGACGGCGTAGACGTCGGGCTGGGCGCCGCCGTAGGCCTGGGCGTAGTGCGCGCGGAAGGCGTTGTCGCGGGGGGTGTCCAGGCCGTCGGCGTAGTGCAGCGTCGTGAGCAGGCCCTGCGCCGCCTCGCCCTGCGCCTTCAGCGTGCCGTCGGTCAGGAAGCCGCTGCCCAGCAGGGGGATGGTCTTGCCCAGGCCCGAGGCCGCGTAGTCCTGCACGAACTTCACGGCGCCGCCGCCGGCGAAGAAGGTGAAGACCGCGTCGGGTTCGAGCGCGGCGATCTCGGTGAGCAGGGGCTGGAACTCCACCTTGGGGAAGGGCAGGGACAGGTGCTTGACCACCTTGCCGCCCTTGCGCTCGAAGCCGTCCTTGAAGCCGTCGGTGGCCTCCTTGCCGGCGGCGTAGTTCCAGGTGATGGTCACGGCCTTCTTGTAGCCCTTGTCGGCGGCGACCGCCCCCATGGCGAAGCCCGGCTGCCAGTTGGTGAAGGACGTCCGGAAGACCTGCTCGCTGCACAGCGATCCGGTGAGGGCGTCGGCGCCCGCGTTCGGGATGATGAGGGTGGTGTCGGATTCCTTGGCCGCCTTGGCCAGGGCCAGCGCCACGCCCGAGTGCACGGTGCCCACCAGGACGTCCACCTGGTCGCGCCGGATCAGGCGGTTGGCGTTCTCGGAGGCCTTGGAGGGATCGGATTCGTCGTCCACCTTGAAGAACTCGATGTCCTGCCCGGCGAGTGTGCCGCCCTGTTCCTGCAGGTAGAGCCTGAAGCCGTTCTCGATGGCCTCGCCCAGGGCCGCGTAGGTGCCGCTGTAGGGCAGCATGAGGCCCACCTTGACGGCGGCCGCGGCCGGCGCGGCCGAGGTTCCCAGGGCGGCGGCCAGGGCGGCGCCGATCAGCAGTTTGCGCATGTGTCTACTCCTTGGTTTCTTTGTCATGCAGAGGGGCGGACCTTCATCCGCGTGAGTCCCGCAGCCGGCCGACGAAGGCCGCCATGGCCTCCAGCACCGCCGCGGGCTGATCCTTGTGGGGCGAATGCCCGCACTGCTCGATGATGCACAGCTCGGTCTGCGGCAGCTTGCGCCGGATGCCGTAGATCTGCTTCAGGGTGCCGTATTCGTCGTCCCGCCCCTGGATGGCGAGGACCGGGCAGCGGATGTCCGCCAGGGCCGGCTCGATGTTCCAGTCGCGGAAGGCCGGGTCGAGCCAGACGTCGTTCCACCCCCAGAACGCCGAATCGGGGTCCTGGTGGTAGCGCCCCAGCCGGTGCGGCAGATCGGTGTGCAGGTAGGCGGCGCGGGCCCGCTCGATGCTGGCGAGGGTGACGTCCTCGACGAAGATGTGCGGGGCCGCGACCGCGACGGCCCGGACCCGACCGGGGTGCAGGGCGGCGTGGAGCAGGGCGATCGACGCCCCGTCGCTGTGGCCGAAGAGGATGGGTTTTTCCGCTCCGAGCCCCAGCGCGTCCAGCAGCGCCGGCAGCGCCTCGTCCGCCTGCCGGTGCATGAATTCGACCGGCCAGCGCTCCCCGGGCGCCCGCGGCGTGCTGGCGCCGTAGCCGGCGCGCGAATACACCAGGCCGCGGCACTGCACGGCCGCGCACAGCCGCTCGGGCCAGTCCTTCCACATGGACAGCGAGCCCAGGCCCTCGTGCAGGAACACCAGCCACTCCGCGTCCGGCCGGGCGGCGGGGATGATCCGGTATTCGATGTCCAGTGCGCGCCCCTGGAACCGGATGGCCTGGAATCCCGGGGCGCCGGGCGCGGGGGCCGGGCTCATGGGACGGCGCTCCGGCGGTGCGGCGGGATCGTGTTCATGCACGTTCGACCTCGCATTGCTGCCGCAGGCGGAACCGCTGGATCTTGCCCGTGGCGGTCTTGGGCAGCTCGTCCAGGAAGCAGATGGAGCGCGGGTACTTGAAGGGCGCCAGGTTCCGTTTCACGAAGTCCTTGAGCTCGGGCTCGGTGCGCTCGTCCTGGACGACGCCGGGGCGCAGCACCACGTAGGCGACGGTCTTGGTCAGGCCGTCGGCGTCGGGCGCGCCGATCACGGCGGCCTCCAGCACCGAAGGGTGGCGGGCCAGCACGCTCTCGACCTCGACGGGCGACACGTACTGGCCGCTCACCTTGATCATGTCGTCGCTGCGGCCGGCGTAGGTGTAGTAGCCGTCCGCGTCGC
The DNA here is from genome assembly GCF_000612685.1 of Castellaniella defragrans 65Phen. NCBI lineage: Bacteria > Pseudomonadati > Pseudomonadota > Betaproteobacteria > Burkholderiales > Alcaligenaceae > Castellaniella > Castellaniella defragrans. The sequence continues at coordinate 3,200,796 of NZ_HG916765.1, read as the reverse complement.
AGGTGTACTTGTCGCCGCTCTTGAGCCAGGCGCCGCGGTAGATGTCGCGGGACTTGTCGCGGTTGTTCCAGTACATCAGCGCCGCGCTCGGGCCCTTGATGTACAGGTCGCCGATCGTGCCCGGCGGCACGGCCGCTCCGGCCTCGTCGCGCAGTTCCACCTCGTAGCCCGGCACCGGCTTGCCCGTGGTGCCGTAGCGGATGCCGCCGGGCTGGTTCGACAGGAAGATGTGCAGCATCTCGGTCGAGCCGATGCCGTCGAGGATCGGACAGCCGAAGTGCTGCGTGTAGCGTTCGCCCAGCTCCCGGGGCAGCGCCTCGCCCGCCGAGGCGCAGATCCGCATGGCGACCTGCTCGCGCGCGGGCAGGTGGGGCGAGGCCAGCATGCTGGCGAACAGCGTCGGGACGCCGCAGAAGACCGTCGGCCGGTAGCGGGTCAGGCGCTCGAAGACCGCGTCCGGCGTGGGCCGGTCCTTCATGAGGATGGTGGTGGCGCCCACCGACAGGGGAAAGGTCAGGCCGTTGCCCAGGCCGTAGGCGAAGAACAGCTTGGCGGCGGAAAAGACGACGTCGTCCTCGCGCACGCCCAGGATGGGCTTGCCGTACAGCTCGGCCGTGTGCCAGAGATTGCCGTGCGTGTGCACGACGCCCTTGGGCTGGCCGGTGGAGCCGGACGAATAGAGCCAGAAGGCGATTTCGTCTGCCTGGGTATCGGCCGCCGGCAGCGCCGGCGCCCCTTCGACCAGCGCGTCGAAGTCCAGCAGCCCCTCGGCCAACGGCCCCTCGGGGCGGGAGATCACGACGTGCCGGACTTCGTGGCGGGCGGTCCTGGCGAGGGCCGCCTGGAGCGTGCCCAGCAGCGGAGCCGAGAGGATGGCCGCCTGGCAGCGGCTGTTCTCGATCATGTAGGCGTAGTCCTCGACCGTCAGCAGCGTATTGACGGCGACCGGGACGACGCCCGCCTGCAGCGCGCCCAGGAAGGCGACCGGCCAGTCGGTGGTGTCGTGCATCAGCAGCAGCACCCGCTCCTCGCGGTGGATGCCGAGTCCGCGCAGCGCGCCGGCGAAGCGGGCGATGCGCTGCGCCAGCTCGGCGTAGCTGAGGCTGCGTTCGCCGTCGATGTAGGCGGCCTTGGATGCGCGGCCGGCGTTCAGCCTGACCAGGTGGTCGGCGAAATTCAGGCGTGCGGGGCAGGTTTCCATGCGATGTCTCCAAAAATGTTCTGTTCTGTTTTGCTGCTGTGCCGTTCGCCGCCGCCGGATGCGCGGGCGGGATCGGGCGGGCGGACCGTGCGGGATCAGGCGGGCGCCATCCGGGCCAGGGCGCCCGTCCAGCCCTGGATCGCGGACAGGCGGTGGTAGAGCCGCAGGGCCCGTGCGCCGCCCAGTTCCTCGCCGCCGCCGGCGCGGCCCGGGCCGCCGTGGCTGGACTGCGGCATGGCGTTGCCGTGGCCGGTGTGCGATTCGGCGACTTCGGGGCTGACCAGGTGGACGCGGCCATGGCTTTCCGCCAGCCGCGCGGCCGCCTCGGCGAGGAAACCCGGATCCTCGGCGTAGACGGAGGCCACCAGCGACCCCATGCCGCGCCGCGCCAGGTCCAGGGCGTGCGCGGCGTCGCGGTAGGGAATCAGGGTGGCCACGGGGCCGAAGACCTCGGTCCGGTGGACGTCGGGATGGCCGTCCGGATCGCGGGTGCCGAACAGCACGGGCGCCACGCAGGCGCTGTCGGGCGGCGCCTGCACGGCGCTGCGGCGGGCGCCGTCGAACAGCACGTCGCACGATTGCGCGAGCTGGCGGATGCCGGCTTCCACGGCGTCGCGCTGCGTGCGGCTGACCAGGCTGCCCATGCGCACGCCGGGGTCGCGCGGATCGCCGACGGCGATTCTCCCCAGCTTTTCCGCGATGCGGGCGCCGATGGCGTCGTAGTGCGCCTGCGGCACCAGGATGCGCCGGATGGCCGTGCACTTCTGCCCGGACTTGACGGTCATTTCGCGGACCGTCTCGCGCACCAGCAGCCCGATGGCGGCCTCGCCGGCGTCGGGACCGAGGATGGCGCTGTTCACGCTGTCGGTCTCGGCGTTCAGGCGCGCGCCGTCGCGCGCGATGCGGGGATGGCCGCGCAGCGCGGCCGCGGTGTCGGCCGAGCCGGTGAACGAGACCGTGTCCAGCGGCTCCAGCGCGTCCAGCAGCCCTTCGGGGCGGCCGCAGACGATGCTCAGGGCGCCCGGCGGCAGGATGTCCGCCTCGATGACGTCGGCGACCATCTCGTGCGTCAGCCAGGCGGTGGCCGTGGCCGGCTTGACCACGATGGGCACGCCGGACAGCAGGGCCGGCGCGGCCTTTTCCCAGAGGCCCCAGGCGGGAAAGTTGAAGGCGTTGATCAGCAGGGCCACGCCGCGCGAGGGAACCAGGACGTGCTGGCTGGCGAACGCGCCGTCGCGGCTCAGGGCCTCGGGGGCGCCGTCCGGCAGGTGGTGCGCGTCGGGCAGGCCGGCGCCCAGCCGGGCGTAGTGGCCCAGCGTGTAGAGGGCGCCGTCCACGTCCACCGCGCTGTCGTTTTTGACCGTGCCCGAATTCTGCAGGGAGATCTCGAAATACTTGTCGCGGTGCCGCTGCAGCGTGCGCGCGATGCGGTCCAGCAGCTCCGCGCGCTGCGGGTAGCGCAGGGCCCGCAGGGCCGGGCCGCCCCGCTCGCGGGCCCAGGCGTAGCAGGCGGCCATGTCGATGTCCGCCGCGCCCGCGTGCGCGAGTCCGGTGCCGAGCACGGGATCGGCGAGGACGGCCGGGCGTCCGCTGACGGGCCGCCATCGACCCTGGCTGTGGTTCTTGAGTTCGATCATCGTGGTGGGGAGGTATCGGGTGGGGAGGGCCCTGGAGAGGGTCAGTGGAAGTCGATCTGCCCCTGGGGCAGGAGGTAGAGCACGAAGGCCTCGCCCGAGGACACCGTGGGGCGGTGGACCGAATCCGGCCCGTAGACCAGCCAGCCGGCGGGATGGCCGTCGAACCGCGCCGGCCCGGACGGCCCGGATACGGGCAGGATCAGGTCGATCTCGCCGAGAGGATGGCGGTGGCGCGGGCCGGCGATGTCCTTCATGAGCACGATGTCCACCGAGAAGCCGCCCAGGGCCTGGTCGGGCGGGATGACCCGGCCGTAGCGGATGCCGCCGTGCTCGCGCGGGCAGATCCAGCCTTCGCGCAGACCCGCGCGGCAGAGGTCCAGCACCTGCGCGTAAAGTGGGCCGTCGGCCGGGAAGCGCCGGTTCAGCCGTTCGCCTAGGGCGGCGTCCAGGGGCTGCGCGCCAATGAAGTCGGTGACGGGGCGGATCAGGCGGTGCAGGGCCGCGACGCCCCCGTCCGTACCCGTATCCGTCGGGCCCGTATCCGTGTCCCTGCTCGTATCCGTGCTCGTGTCGCTGCTCATGTCCATGTCCATGTCCGGTTTGTCGTGCGGTTCGTTGTGCGGGATGGATCAAACTTAAAATTTTTATTTTTCGCTGTCAAGCAATATAGTGCATATCAAGATCGAGTCTAGGGTTTTCCTTGATGGGATTATGTTGCATATCCTTGAGCGTGGCGCCTCTGGGGCGAAAGGGGCTGTACGTATAGGGCAGGAAAAAGCGAGGTGTCCCACGCTTCTTGACTCCGATCAAAACATGCAATATGATGCAAAAAACTGGACTTGATGAATTATTTTTCATGTCACCGATTCATGGATTTATGGAGACTGCATCATGACGAACGCCGCGCCCCGCATCGAATTCCGCACCGAGCCCAGCCAGTACCGGCACTGGGTCCTGTCGTTCGATGGCCCCGTCGCGACCCTGGCCATGGACGTGGCCGAAGACGGCGGGCTGAAGCCCGGCTACAAGCTGAAGCTCAATTCCTACGACCTGGGCGTGGACATCGAACTGCACGACGCCCTGCAGCGGATCCGCTTCGAGCACCCGGAAGTCGGCGCCGTCGTGATCACCAGCCTGAAGGACCGGATCTTCTGCTCGGGCGCCAACATCTTCATGCTGGGCCTGTCCTCGCATGCCTGGAAGGTCAATTTCTGCAAGTTCACCAACGAGACGCGCAACGGCATCGAGGATTCCAGCCGCCATGGCGGGCTGAAGTTCCTCGCGGCGCTCAACGGCGCCTGCGCCGGCGGCGGCTACGAGCTCGCCCTGGCGTGCGACGAGATCCTGCTGATCGACGACAACTCCTCGTCGGTCTCGCTGCCGGAGGTGCCCCTGCTGGGCGTGCTGCCCGGCACCGGCGGCCTGACGCGCGTCACCGACAAGCGCAAGGTCCGCCACGACCATGCGGACATCTTCTGCACCCTCGTCGAGGGCGTCCGCGGCCAGCGCGCCAAGGCCTGGCGGCTGGTCGACGATCTGGTCAAGCCGGCCCGCTTCCATGAGGAAGTCGGTCAGCGCGCGCGCGCGCTGGCCGCCGGCAGCGACCGGCCGGCCGACGGGAAAGGGGTGCCGCTGACGCCGCTGGCGCGCGCGGACGGGCCCGACAGCCTCGGCTATCGCCACGTCGAGGTGCGGATCGATCGCGCGCAGCGCGTCGCCTACTGGCTGCTGCGCGGCCCCGAGGCCGGCACGCCCGACGGTATCGAGGGCATTCTGGCGCAGGGCGCCGACTGGTGGCCGCTGGCGTTCGCCCGCGAACTGGACGACGCGATCCTGCAGCTGAGGACCAACGAGCCCGACATCGGCACCTGGGTGTTCCGCAGCGCGGGCGACCCGGAGCGCGTCCGCGCGGTGGACGAGGTGCTGCAGCGCTTCGCCGGCGAGCACTGGTTCGTCCGCGAGACCCTGGGCATGCTGCGGCGCACGCTGGCGCGGCTGGACGTCACGTCCCGCTCCCTGTTCGCCCTGATCGAGCCCGGCTCGTGCTTCGTGGGCACCCTGCTGGAAGTGGCCCTGGCCTGCGACCGCAGCTACATGCTGGACGATCCCGACGCCGACGCGCCGGCGGCGATCGGCGTGACCACGCTGAACTTCGGCCACTACCCCATGGTGAGCGGCCAGGGCCGCCTGCGGGCGCGCTTCCATGGCGAGCAGGCGCCGCTGGAGGCCGTGCGCGGCCAGGCCGGCGCGCCGCTGTCCGCCGCGCAGGCCGAGGCGCTGGGCCTGGTCACCTTCGCCGTGGACAGCCTGGATTGGGAAAGCGAGATCCGGCTGGTGGTCGAGGAGCGGGCCGCGCTGTCGCCCGACGCCCTCACCGGGCTGGAGGCCAACCTGCGCTTCGGCGGCGAGGAATCCATGGAGACCCGCGTGTTCGGCCGCCTGACGGCCTGGCAGAACTGGATCTTCTATCGCCCGAACGCCTCGGGAGACAAAGGCGCATTGAAGTTGTACGGCAAGGGCGAGAAGGCGGATTTCGACTGGAACCGCGTCTGACCCGGGCCCTTCCCCCATCCAAGGAGACACCTCATGTCCGGCATCAACTATTCCGACAAAATCCCGAACAACGTCAACCTGTCCGAGGACCGCGTCCTGCAGCGCGCCCTGGAGCACTGGCAGCCCAATTACCTCAACTGGTGGCAGACCATGGGCCCGGAAAACTCCCAGACCGCCGACGTCTACCTGCGCACGGCGGTCAGCGTGAAGCCCGACGGCTGGGCGCATTTCGACTACGTCAAGATGCCGGACTACCGCTGGGGCATCTTCCTCACCCCGCGCGACGGCGAGCGCAAGGCCCACTTCGGCGACAACATCGGCAAGGACGTCTGGCAGGAGGTCCCGGGCGAGCACCGGGCGAACCTGCGCCGGATCATCGTGACCCAGGGGGACACCGAGCCGGCCTCGGTCGAGCAGCAGCGCCACCTGGGCCTGACCGCGCCGTCGCTCTACGACCTGCGCAACCTGTTCCAGGTGAACGTCGAGGAAGGGCGCCACCTCTGGGCCATGGTGTACCTGCTGCACCGCTATTTCGGCCGCGACGGACGGGAAGAGGGCGACGCCCTGCTGCAGCGCAATTCCGGCAGCGAGGACAGCCCGCGCATCCTCGGCGCCTTCAACGAGAAGACGCCCGACTGGCTCGCCTTCTACATGTTCACCTACTTCACCGACCGGGACGGGAAGTTCCAGCTCTGCGCCCTGGCGGAATCCTGCTTCGACCCCCTGGCGCGCACGACCCGCTTCATGCTGACGGAGGAGGCGCACCACATGTTCGTGGGCGAGTCCGGCGTGTCGCGCATCGTCCAGCGGACGGCCGAGGTCATGAACCAGCTCAAGACCGACGACCCGGCCACCCTGCGCGCCGCGGGCGTGATCGACCTGCCGACCATCCAGCGCTACCTGAACTTCCATTTCAGCGTCACGATCGACCTGTTCGGCGCCGACCAGTCCTCCAATGCGGCCATGTACTACAGCGCGGGCCTGAAGGGGCGCTTCGAGGAAGGCAAGCGCACCGACGACCACCAGCTGAAGAACGACGCCTACCGCATCCTCTCGGTCGCCGACGGCCAGCTGCGGGAAATCGAGGTGCCGATGCTCAACGCCCTGAACGAGGTGCTGCGCGACGACTACATCCGCGACGCCGCCAGCGGCGTCGCCCGCTGGAACAAGGTGCTGGAGAAGCACGGCATCGAATTCCGCCTCCGGATCCCCCACAAGGCCTTCAACCGCAAGATCGGCGCGCTCGCGGACGTGCGCGTGTCCCCCGAGGGCCAGGTCCTCACCGAGGAGCAGTGGCGCCTGCACCAGCACGAATGGCTGGCGACGGACGAGGACCGCGCCTTCGTGGCCTCGCTGATGGGGCAGGTGACCGTGCCCGGCAAGTTCGCCAACTGGATCGCGCCGCCGGTCATCGGCATCAACCGCCAGCCGGTCGATTTCGAGTACGTGCGCTTCAACTGACCGCCGCCGGGCCGTCCGCGCGGCGGGCGGCCCTCATCCAATCGGGAGAATCATCATGACGGTAGCGACCCGAGCGTCGGTCATGAAACAGCATCTGATCGATCCGGAAATCTGCATCCGCTGCAATTCCTGCGAGGAAGCCTGTCCCATCGACGCCATCACCCACGACGCCAGCAACTACGTCGTGCGGCCGGACGTCTGCCGCAGCTGCATGGCCTGCCTGCCGGTGTGCCCGACGGGCGCGATCGACAACTGGATCCGGGTGCTGGCCGACGAGGCCTATCCGATCGAAGAGCAGTTCGGCTGGAGCGCCCTGCCCGAGGAGCAGCCCCTGCCCGAAGGGCTGGAGGAAGACGCCGCGGACGAGGACGGCGCGCAGGCGGCGCGCGCCGCGGACGGCGCCGGGCAGGCCGCGGAGGAGTCCGTGCTGGACGGCACGCCCTCGACCTCGGCGGGCTCCGGCGTGCCGCCCTGGTCCGCCGCCCATCCCTACGTCAACCTGTACACGCACCAGCACGCCGCCACGGCGACCGTGGTGGGCAATTACCGGATCACCGAGGACAGCGCGGAAAGCGACATTCACCATATCGTGCTGGATTTCGGCCGGCTGCCCTTTCCCGTCCTGGAAGGGCAGTCCGTCGCCATCTTCCCGCCCGGCGAGGACGCCCGCGGGCGGCCCTATCACGCGCGGCAGTATTCCATCGCCAGCCCCCGGGACGGCGAGCGGCCGCGCTACAACAACCTGTCGATCACGGTCAAGCGCGTCACCCGGGACTACGACGGCCGCGCGGTGCGCGGCGTGTGCTCGAACTATCTCTGCGACCTGCACCGGGGCGACAGCGTGCGGGTCATCGGGCCCCTGGGCAGCACCTTCCTGATGCCGAACCTGGCGGAGGCCAATCTGCTGATGATCTGCACCGGCACCGGTTCGGCCCCCATGCGCGCCATGACCGAACGCTGCCGCCGCCTGGCCCGGACCGACGAATACCGCGGCCGGCTGATGCTGTTCTTCGGCGCCCGGACGCAGCGGGAGCTGCCGTATTTCGGGCCGCTGATGCGGCTGCCCAAGGATTTCATCGACATCAACCTGGCCCTGTCGCGCGAACCCGGCCAGCCGAAGCGCTACGTCCAGGACCTGCTGCGCGAACGCGCCGAGGACGTCTGGGCGCTGCTGCAGCAGCCCGAGACGCACATCTACGTCTGCGGCCTCAAGGGCATGGAGCTGGGCTCCCTGGATGCGCTCAGGAGCGTGGTCGAGGCCGGCGGGCAGCGCTGGCCGGACGTGCACGCCGAACTGAAGGCGCAGGGCCGCCTGCACTTCGAGACCTACTGAGTCCGGCGTCGGGATCGGCGCCGGCGGCCCGCGCCGGCGGTCTGTGCCGGCAAGAGCGCGCGGCCGGCGCGGCCCTGCGCGCTGCCCGGTGCTCCCGGGCGCTTGCGCGCCTCCCGCGCCGCCTCAGAGCGGCGTGGCCAGGAGATGGGGGTCGATGGCCGTGCGGACGGTCTGGCGCAGGAGCTGGAAGGTCTGGCGCAGGGGCTGTTCGCTGGTGTTGATGTGGAATTCGGCCTTGGAATAGAACGCCGCCCGCCCCGCCAGGATGTTCTTCAGGTCCTGCATCGCCTCGGGGTTGGCCGACATGGGGCGCAGGTCGCCCTGGGCGATCACCCGCTTCATGTGGTCCTCGGGCGTGGCCTTCAGCCAGACGGTGGTGCAGTAGGACAGCAGCAGGTTGAAGGTCGAGGGCTCGGACACCAGGCCGCCCGGCGTGGCGATCACGGCTTCGGAATAGATCTGCAGGGCTTCTTCCAGCGCGCGGCGTTCGTAGCGGCGGTAGGCGTTCATGCCGTAGAGCGACTGGATCTCGGCCACGCTGCAGCCGGCGAATTTTTCGATTTCCCGGCTCAGTTCGACGAACGAGAAGCCCAGGTCGCTGGCCAGCATCTTGCCCAGCGTCGACTTGCCCGCGCCCCGCAGGCCGATCAGGGCGATCCGGGAGCTGCGCTGGGCGTTTTCGCCGCCCGTGCCCAGCAGTTCGCCGATGGCGATGCGCACGTTGCGCAGGACGGCCTCGTCCTTGGATTCGAGCAGTTCGCGGATCAGCAGCCATTCCGGGCTGGACGTGGTCACGTCGCCGATGAGTTCGGCCAGCGTGCAGCGCAGCGCCTGCGAGATCTGCAGCAGGACCAGGATGGAGACGTTGCCCACGCCGCTTTCGAGGTTGGCGAGGTGGCGCTCGGACACGTTGGAGGCGAGCGCCGTCGCCTTGCGGGTGAGCCCCCGGCGCGCCCGCAGGGCGCGCACGCGCTCGCCCAGGGCGACCAGGAAGGCATGGCGTGAGGTTTCGTTTTCGGGACTGTCGCGCATGGGGCGGGGGAGGGGCCGGCCTGGGGCGGATGGCCCCGTACCGACCGGCTTCAGCGTTGACTTAATGTATTATAGTGCCTAATTTGAAATAAGATAGCACTGGAAAGGCATTTTATTTCATCACAGAAACGCCGCCGATAAAGTCGATTATATTGGGGCCTTCTTTCAATCGGGCGGCTGCCATGAAATTCAAGGAATTTGAACCCGGCGTAGTGGTCCATCACGGTCCGGTCACCGTGAACGAGGCCGAGATGCTGGCCTTTTCCCGCGCCTACGACCCCCAGTGGTTCCACGTCGATCCCGAGCGCGCCCGCCAGGGCCGCTGGGGCGGCCTGATCGCCAGCGGCTGGATGACCTGTGGCCTGGCCATGCGCATGGCCGTCGAATCCGCCCTGCACGATTCCGAATCGTTCGGCTCGCCGGGCCTGGATCGCCTGCGCTGGATGCACCCGGTGCGCCCGGGCGACCAGCTGCGCCTGGAGGCCACGGTGGATTCCAAGCGCGTGTCGTCCACGCGCGAAGACCTGGGCATCATCCGCTGGACCTGGCGCCTGTTCAACCAGGACGGCATTCAGGTGCTGGAAGTCGAGGCGACCAGCCTGTTCGAGCTGGAAGTGCCGTCCGGCAAGGCCTGAGCCGGGCCGGCCGCGCGCCGCCCCGCGGCTGCCGGGAGGCCCGGCCGGCGGGGCTCGGCGGAACACCGCTCAGCGGAACACCACCGTGCGCCGGCCGTTCAGCAGGATGCGGTGCTCGACGTGCCAGCGCACGGCGCGCGACAGCACCACGGATTCGATGTCGCTGCCGATGCGCGTCAGGTCGGCGGGGCCCATGGCGTGGTCCACGCGTTCGATGTCCTGTTCGATGATGGGGCCTTCGTCCAGATCCTCGGTCACGTAGTGGGCCGTCGCGCCGATCAGCTTCACGCCGCGCGCGTGCGCCTGGTAGTAGGGCCGCGCGCCCTTGAAGCCGGGCAGGAAACTGTGGTGGATGTTGATGGCGCGGCCCTGCAGGGCGCGGCACAGCGCCGGCGACAGGATCTGCATGTAGCGCGCCAGCACCACCAGGTCCACCCGTTCGCGCTCGACCAGTTCCAGGATCCGCGCCTCCTGCGCGGCGCGGGTGTCGGCCGTCACCGGCAGGTGGTGGAAGGGCAGGCCGTGGGATTCGGCCAGCGCGCGGAAATCCGGATGGTTCGAGACCACGGCGGCCACCTCGGCGGGCATCTGTCCGCCGCTCACCCGGAACAGCAGGTCGTTCAGGCAGTGCCCCTGGCGGCTGACCAGCACCAGCAGCCGGGCCTTGCGGGCCGCGTCGTGGAACTGGCACTGCATCTCGAAGCGTTCGGCGATGCCGGCGAAATCGGCGGCCAGGGCTTCGACCGGCTCGGCGGCGGGCAGGGCGAAGTGGACGCGCAGGAAGAAGTGCGTCGAATCCGGATCGCCGAACTGCTGGGCATGGACGATGTTGCCGTGATGCGTCAGCAGCCAGCCGCTGACGGTGTGGACGATGCCCATGCGGTCGGGGCAGGCGAGGGTCAGGATGTAGTTGTGCATGGCGTGGATGGGAGACGGCGCGCGATGTCGGCCCGTTCGCCGGGAGGAAGCGGGAGTGGATTCAGTTGCGGGACAGGGGTTCGCTGCCCGGCGTCAGCTCGAAGTCGCCCGCGTGGTAGATCAGCGGCGAGAGCAGCTGGCGGTGGCAGTGTTCCACCTGGCCGACGAAGATCGTGTGGTCGCCGGCCTCGTGGCGCTGGGTGTTGTGGCACTCGAACCAGGCGGCGCAGCGGCTGTCGGCCAGCATCAGGGTGCCGTTGGGCGCGCGTTCCAGTTCCAGGCCGCTGAAGCGTTCCGCTTGCGGGCCCCGCGCGAAGCGGCGCGCCAGGTCCACCTGGCCGGCCGACAGCACGTGGATGACGTAGCGGTCCAGCGCGCGGAAGGCCGCCAGCGAGGCGGCCGTGTGCGTCAGCGTCCACAGCACCATCGGCGGCTCCAGCGAGACCGAGCTGAAGGAGCTGATCGTCAGCCCCAGGGGGGTGCCGGTCTCGGGATGCTCCGCCGTGACCACGGTGACCCCGGTGGGGAACCGGCCCAGGGCCGAGCGGAAGAACAGGGCCGGGAAATCGGCGGGCGTAGGCTGCGAGCGCATGGGGATTTCAGGGCGCGATGCGGCCGAGCGCCCAGTCGCCTTCGGCGTCGCGGGCGTAGACCAGCCGGTCGTGCAGGCGCGAAGGGCGGCCCTGCCAGAATTCGACCCGGGTCGCCTCCAGCCGGTAGCCGCCCCAGTGGGGCGGGCGGGCCGGATCGTCGCCCAGTTCCCGGGTCAGTTCGGCCACGCGCCCGGCCAGGGCCTCGTGCGTGATCGGCCGGCTCTGGGGCGAGGCCCAGGCGCCGATGCGCGAGCCCAGGGGGCGGCTGGCGTAGTAGGCGTCCGACTCGGCCGCCGAGACGGGGCTGACGGGGCCTTCGATGCGCACCTGGCGTTCCAGCTCGGGCCAGAAGAACAGCAGCGCGGCCTGGGGATTGGCGGCCAGCTCCAGGCCCTTGCGGGACTGATAGTTGGTGTAGAACACGAAGCCGCGGGCGTCGAAGTCCTTGAGCAGCACGATGCGCGCCGAGGGGCGGCCGGCCGTGTCGGTCGTCGCCAGGGTCATGGCGGTCGGCTCGCGGACCTCGCTGTGCAGGGCCTGCTGGAACCACTGGTCGAACTGGGTGTAGGGGTCGGCGGCGGCGGCGGATTCGAGCAGCTCGAATTTCTGGTAGGTCTGGCGGATATCGGCGATGGACATGGCGTCTGGGTGGGGTGAAAGGGCGTCAGGGGGTGCGGCGCAGGGTGCGCGCGATGGCGCGCAGCCGGCGGTCGGTGATGCCGGCGGCGTCCAGGGCGTCGGCGGTTTGCAGCACGTATTCGGTGCAGGGGCCGTAGCGCCCGTGCCCCTGGCGCACGATGGCGACGATCCGGTCGAGGGACAGGCCCGTCACGTAGCCCGCGTCGCGGCGGTCCATGGTGAACACCAGGCCCGGGACCGGACCGGCGGCCGTGTGGCAGTTCAGCCAGCGCGGGATGTAGGATGCGCTGGGCATCTCGCGCTCCCACAGGGCGCCCAGGATCTCCGGGACCCGCGGCCCGGCGATGCGGTAGGCGGTGCCTTCGCAGGAGCCGCCCAGGTCCAGGCCGAACACCAGGCCGGGCCGCTCGGGCGTGCCGCGGTTGATGCGCGACCACAGGCACAGGGCGCGGTGGTAGCCGTGGATGCGCGCGCGGCGGGCTTCCAGGTGATCGAATTCGGGCCGCCAGATGAGCGATCCGTAGCCGAAGACCCACAGGTCGGAGCGGCCGTCCCAGTGCCGCAGGGCCTGCTCGATGGACGCCCGGTGCCAGGCCGCGTCGCGCAGGCGGAAGGCTTCCGGCGGGGGCGGAAGCTGGCTGGCGCGGACGGCGGGCGTGTTCACGGGGGACGGGCGGCGTTGGAAAAGAAACAATCGGTATTGTAGAGGACTTGCGCGGCGGGGCGGGCCGCGGCCCGGCTAAAATGGGGGATTCTCCCGTCCGGTTCCCGAGTCCGGTTCCCCTGTTCCGTCTTTTCGGCTTCCCCTTTTTTCCTTTCCCTTTTTCGCCGCCGTGATGTCCGTTGCCCTGCCTGCCGATTCCACCGATGCCGATGCGGACGCCGCGCGCCGTTTCGGCGGCCTCGACCGCCTGTATGGCGACGGTGCCCGGCTGGCGCTGGCGCGGCTGCGCGTGGTGGTGGCCGGCATCGGCGGCGTGGGCGCCTGGTGCGCCGAAGCCCTGGCCCGCTCGGGCGTGGGCGCGCTGACGCTGGTGGACCTGGACCACGTGGCCGAGTCCAACATCAACCGCCAGGTCCATGCCCTGGGCAGCACGCTGGGGCGGGCCAAGGTCGCCGCCATGGCGGAACGCATCGGCGACATCAACCCGGCGTGCCGCGTCGAATGCATCGACGACTTCGTCGGCCTCGGCAACGTGGACGCCATCCTCTCGGGGCCCGCCGGCGTGCTGCTGGATTGCACCGACCAGGTGGCGGCCAAGATCGCCATGATCCTGCGCGCGCGCACGGCGGGCTGGCCGGTGCTGGTGTGCGGCGGGGCGGGCGGCAAGACCGACCCGCTGGCCCTGCGGGCCGGGGACCTGTCGGTGGCGACGCACGACGCCCTGCTCGGCCGGGTGCGCCAGGAACTGCGCCAGCGCCACGGCTACCCCAAGGGCGGGGCGGCGGGCGGCAAGCCGCGCCGCCGGGTGCCGCGCATGGGGGTGCACTGCCTGTGGTTCGACCAGCCGGTCGTGCTGCCCGCGGCCTGGCAGCGGACCGCCGCCGGGCCGGCCGGTGCCGGCCCGGACAGCGGGGCCGGGGCGCCGGCGGGCGCGCCGGGCGCCGCGTCCGCACCCATGCCTGCGCCGCTCGCGGCGCCGCAGGGCCTGTCCTGCGCGGGCTACGGCTCCGCCGTGGCGATCACCGCCACCATGGGCATGGCGGCGGCCGACTGGGCGGTGCGCCAGGGGCTGGCGCAGGGTGCAAAGGACAGTCCGGCGAAATAGGGTGGCGTCAGAAACAGGGTGGCGTCAGAATAGCTTGCTGACGGCCACGCCGAGCGTCATGAGTCCGAAACCGGCGCCGATGACCCATTTGGTTTGAGTATTGAGCGCTTCGAGGATGTCCGCGCGCGTCGCGGTGTGCTCGAGGAGGACGGAATGCCGGATCAGGTGTTCTTCGACCTTCTGCAGCCGGTGTTCGACCTTGTCCAGACGTTCCTCGATCTTGTCCAGACGTTCTTCGACCCTGTCCAGACGTTCCTCGATCCTGTCCAGGCGTTTCTCGACCTTGTCCAGACGTTCTTCGACCTTGTCGAGGCGCACCCGGATTCCGCCGAACTGTTCGTTCGTCGAGATCATGGCGGTTTCGAGGGCCTGGAGACGGGGTTCCATGTCCTCATTATCCGGACCTTCAATTTTTTCGGCAAGCCTTTGGGCATGCGTGGATCGATAGTGCGGATTTCCCATGCCGGCTTCCTTCTGTCGTCGTCGAGCGGTTCTGGCAAGGCAGCCTATCAGTTTTTCCCGGCGCTGTTCACGCGGGTGTGACGATTCTGGCCTCCAGCCAGCCGCGCAGGGCGTTCGACACCCGCAGCGCCCGAGCCTGGCGCAGGTCTTCCAGGCTCAGGCGGGCTTCGCGCGCGAGGCCCGCGTCCAGCAGGGCCTGGCGGCGCACGCCGGGCAGCAGGCCGCTGGCCAGGGGCGGGGTCAGCCAGGCGCCGGCCGCGTCCCGCACGTAGACGGTGCAGCGGCTGCCTTCGCACAGTTCGCCGGCCGTGTTGCCGAAGACCAGGTCGAAATGATCGGGGTGCGCCTGCAGCCAGCGCTGCGCCGCCGCGAAGCGGGGGCGGTGGGTGGTCTTGTGCCGCAGCCAGGGATCGCCGGTGGCCAGCACGGCGTCCGGTCCCAGGACGTCCGCCGCCAGGGCGATGCGCGCGGGCTCGGGAGTCGGCGGCAGCGGCGCGGATTCCAGGGACAGCCGGCCATCGGCCGCCAGCAGCAGGCGCAGGCGGCGGGCGGTGCCCGGCGCGTCCGCCGGGGCATCGATCGCTGCCGGGGCCTCGGCCGCCGGATCGCCCGCGTCCGGTGGCCGGGCCCGCCGCCCTTCGAGCGCCAGCGCCTGGATCCGCGCGGCCAGCCAGCCGTCCAGGGCGGATGCGTCCAGGGGGTAGCCCAGGGCCCGGGCCGAGGCCAGCAGCCGCGCGCGGTGGCCGGGCCAGAGCGCGATGCGGTCCCGCTCCAGGCGCATGGTCTCGATCAGATCGGGGGCGATCCGACGGATCTCGGCCGCGGGGAGGATGGGCAGGTCTGCGGCCGCGGAGAGCTCGGGCAGATTTGTGGCTGCGGGGGACGCGGACGGGTGGAGGTTCGCAGGAGGGACGGCCGGGTCTGCGGCCGTAAGGTTCATTCCGGATTCAGGACGCGGGCTTTCCACAGGCATTCCTCCCATTCCTCGGCGGCCCGGGAATCGTATACGATGCCGCCGCCCACGCCGAACTCGGCCCGGCCGCCGCGCAGTTCGATGGTGCGGATGGCGACGTTGAGGGAAAAATCCCCGTCGGGCGCCAGCCAGCCCACGCTGCCGCAGTAGATGCCGCGGCGGCGCGCCTCCAGCGCGCGGATGGCCCGCATGGCGGCGATCTTCGGCGCCCCGGTCACGGAGCCGCAGGGAAACAGGGCGCGCAGCACCTCGGCCAGCGGCGCGTCCGGCGCCTCGGCCTCCACGGTGGAGGTCAGCGTCCAGACCGAGGGGTAGGCCTCCAGGCTGAACAGGGCCGGCACGCGCACGCTGCCCGGCACGGCGATGCGGCCCAGGTCGTTGCGCAGCAGGTCCACGATCATCAGGTTCTCCGCGCGGTTCTTGACACTGCGCTGCAGGGCCTCGGCGGCCTGCCGGTCCCAGGCCGGGTCGGCGTGGCGCGGGGCGGTGCCCTTCATCGGCCGCACGCGCAGGCGCGCGCCCTCGCGGGCCACGAACAGCTCGGGCGACAGCGACAGCACCCAGCGGTCGCCGTCGCACACGCAGGCGGCGTGGGCCACGGGGTGCCGCTCGGCCAGCCAGGCGTAGGCCCGCGCGGGGTCCAGGCCCGCCGGCCAGTCCAGCCGCAGCGGCAGGGTGTAGTTGATCTGGTAGTAGTCGCCCCGGGCGATGCCGGCGCGCACGGCCTCGATGGCCTGCGCATGGCGTGCGCGCGACACGCCCGGCCGCGGGTCGGGCCGCCAGGGCAGGCCGCGGGCGTCGGCCAGACCGTCCGGCACGCGGCCGCCGTCCGGTCTTTGCATGCCATCCGCGCCGCCCGCCGAACCCGGCCTTTCCGTCCTGCTCGCTGCATTCGCCCGGTCCGCCGGGCCCGCCGAGTCCGGCCCCTCCACCCCCCCGCAGGCGCCCCATGCCGCGCGGGCATGGACCAGCGCCGTCAGGCGGGGCAGGGGGTCGCGCGCGCCGGCGTCCGCCGGGTCGGCGGCCCCGGGCTCCAGCCATTCGCCCAGCTCGTAGTCCAGCAGCAGGGCCACCCAATGGCCCGCCCGCCGGGCGGATTCGATGGCGTCCCAGGCGGCGGGCAGCTCGTCGCGGCGGTGGACGGCGATGCGCGCCACCGGATCGAGCAGCCGCAGCGACCGGCCGGCCAGCCGGTCCTCGAACAGGCAGGTGGAGGGCTCCGGCCCGGCGGCCGGAGAACCGCGCGGGGTCACCGGGCCTCCAGGGCGCCGTGCGCTTGCCGCGGCGCCAGGAATTCCGCCAGGATGCGCCCGGTGTGGGTGCGGCCCGCGCAGAGCTGCTCGGGGCTGCCCTGGGCCACCACGCGGCCGCCTTCGTCGCCGCCCTCGGGGCCCAGGTCCACGATCCAGTCGGCCTCGGCGATGACGTCCAGATTGTGCTCGATGACCACCACGGTGTGGCCGGCATCCACCAGCCGGTGCAGCACGCGGATCAGCTTCTCCACGTCCGCCGTGGACAGGCCCACGGTGGGCTCGTCCAGCACGTACAGGGTGTGCGGGACGCGCGAGGCGCGGCCGGTGCGCAGCACGCCCTCGTCCAGATGCGCCTTGGTCAGTTCGGTGACCAGCTTGATGCGCTGCGCCTCGCCGCCCGACAGCGTGGGCGAGGGCTGGCCCAGCGTCAGGTAGCCCAGGCCCACGTCCTGCATCAGCTGCAGGGCGCGGGCGATGCGGCGGTGCGCGGAGAAATGGCCGATGGCGTCGTCGACTTCCATGCGCAGCACGTCGCCCGCGCTGCGGCCGTTCCATTGCACGCCCAGGGTTTCCTGGTTGAAGCGCGCGCCGTGGCAGGCGTCGCACGGGACCTTCACGTCGGGCAGGAAGCTCATCTCGATGGTGCGCATGCCCTGGCCCTCGCATTCCGGGCAGCGGCCGTCGCCGGTGTTGAAGGAGAAGCGCGAACCCGTCCAGCCGCGCAGCCGCGATTCGCGCGTGCCGGCGTAGAGTTTGCGGATGTCGTCCCAGAAGCCCACGTAGGTGGCCGGGCAGGACCGGGGCGTCTTGCCGATCGGGGTCTGGTCGACCTCCAGCACCCGGTCGATGGCCTCCCAGCCGCGGATCGTCCGGCAGCCCTGCCAGGACGAGCCCGTCGCCTGGCCGCCGACGCGGCGGGCGAGGTTGTCCAGCAGCACGTCGCGCGCCAGGGTGGACTTGCCCGAGCCCGACACGCCGGTGACGACGCTCAGCCGGCCCAGCGGGATGCGCGCATTGGCCTGGCGCAGATTGTGCAGGCTGGCGTCCACGATCTCCAGGCCGGGCGTGCCGGCCTCGACGGCGCGGCGGCCGTTCATGGGGTGGACCAGGGGCTCGCGCAGGTAGCGTCCGGTGACCGAGGCCGGGTTGCGGGCGATGTCCTCGACCGTGCCCTGGGCCACCACCATGCCGCCGCGCACGCCGGCGCCCGGGCCGATGTCGATCACGTGGCCGGCGCGGCGGATGGTGTCCTCGTCGTGCTCGACCACCACCAGGGTGTTGCCATTGCCTTCCAGCCGGGTCAGCGCGTCCAGCAGGATGCGGTTGTCGCGCGGGTGCAGGCCGATGGTGGGCTCGTCCAGCACGTAGCACACGCCCTGCAGGTTGGAGCCCAACTGCGCGGCCAGGCGGATGCGCTGGGCCTCGCCGCCCGACAGGGTGGGCGCGGCGCGGTCCAGGGCCAGGTAGCCCAGCCCCACGTCCATCATGAAGTCCAGGCGGCCGCGGATCTCGGTGAGGATGTCGCGCGCGATCTCGGCCTCGCGCCCCTGGGCGCCCAGGCCGAGGAAGAAGCGCTGGGCGTCGCTGACGGGCATCGAGGCCAGCTCCGCGATCGAGCGGCCGCGCCAGCGGAAGGCCCGCGCCACGCGGTTCAGGCGCTGGCCCTGGCACTGGGAGCAGGGCTGCGGCAGGCCGGTGGCCTCGTCCAGCCAGACGGATTCCTCGCCGGTCTGGTCCTCGGTGAAGCCGGTGAGCTGCAGGCCGGTGCCGTAGCAGCCCGGGCACCAGCCGTGGCGCGAGTTGTAGGAGAACAGGCGCGGATCGGGCTCCGGGAAGCTGGTGCCGCAGTTCGGGCAGGCGCGCTTGATGGAAAACGTCAGCAGGCGCGGGTCGGGGGCCAGGCCGGCGGCGCGGCGCGCCTCGATCGTGGCCGGGCCGGGCGCGGTCAGGCCGGCCAGCACGCGGAAGCTGCCGTGGCCCAGGGCCAGGGCGGCGCGCACGGCCTCGCGTAGGCCGGCCTCGTCGCGCACGTCCACGATCAGGTCGCTCACCGGCAGCTCGATGGTGTGCTCCTGGTAGCGGTCCAGGCGCGGCCAGGGGCTGACCGGGATGAATTCGCCGTCCACCCGCAGATGGGTGTGGCCGTGCGAGGCCGCCCATTTCGCCAGGTCGGTGTAGTAGCCCTTGCGCGCCACCACCAGCGGCGCCAGCAGGCCGATGTGTTCGCCCGCGTGGTCGCGCAGCAGCTGCGCCACGATCTGCTCCGGCGTCTGCGGCGCCACGGGGACGTCGCAGTCCGGGCACATCTGGGTGCCCAGGCGCACATACAGCAGGCGCAGGAAGTGGTGGATCTCCGTCATGGTGGCGACGGTGGACTTGCGTCCGCCCCGGCTGGTGCGCTGCTCGATGGCGACGGTGGGCGGGATGCCGTAGATCGCGTCCACGTCCGGCTTGCCGGCCGGCTGCACGATAGCGCGCGCGTAGGCGTTCAGGGATTCCAGGTAGCGCCGCTGGCCTTCGTTGAAGAGGATGTCGAAGGCCAGGGTGGACTTGCCCGAGCCCGACACGCCGGTGATGACCGTGAAGGCGTCGCGCGGGATGTGCACGTCGATGCCTTTCAGGTTGTGCTCGCGGGCGTTGAGGATGTGGATGTCGGGGCTGGCCGACGCCGCCGGCAGGCGCGGCGCGGGTTCGCGCAGGATCAGGGCCGGATGGTCGGCCTGCCGCGCATAGTCCGACAGCGCCCGGCCGGTGTGCGAATCCGGGTGGCGCATCAGGTCGTCCGGCGTGCCCTCGGCGACGATGCGGCCGCCCTGGTCGCCGCCTTCCGGCCCCAGGTCCACGACCCAGTCGGCGGCGCGGATCACGTCCAGGTTGTGCTCGATGATCAGCAGCGAATGGCCGGCGGCCAGCAGCTTGCGGAAGGCCCGCATCAGGCGGGCGATGTCGTCGAAGTGCAGGCCGGTGGTGGGTTCGTCGAACAGCAGCAGGCTGCCCTTGAGCGCCCCCTGGGGCGCCCGCGAGCGCGCCGCCTCGGCCAGGTGGCCGGCCAGCTTCAGGCGCTGGGCCTCGCCGCCCGACAGGGTGGGCACCGGCTGGCCCAGGCGCACGTATTCCAGGCCCACGTCGGCCAGGGGCGCCAGGCCCCACTGCACGTCGCGCAGGCCCTTGAAGAACTCCAGCGCCTCGCTCACGGTCATGTCCAGGACCTCGTCGATCGAGGCGCTGCGGCCCAGGTGCTCGATGCGCACTTCCAGGACCTGAGGGCGGAAGCGGCGGCCGTCGCAGTCCGGGCAGCGCAGGTACACGTCCGACAGGAACTGCATTTCCACGTGCTCGAAGCCGGTGCCGCCGCAGCCGGGGCAGCGGCCGTCGCCGGTGTTGAAGCTGAAGGTGCCGGCCGTGTAGCCGCGTTCCTGCGCCAGGGGCGCGGCGGCGAACAGCTTGCGGATGGCGTCGAAGGCGCCCACGTAGCTGGCGGGGTTGGAGCGCGCCGTCTTGCCGATGGGCGTCTGGTCCACCATCACCACATCGGCGATGCGTTCCGCGCCCAGCAGGGCGGCGTATTCGCCGGGTGCCTCGGTGGCGCGGCCCAGGCGCTTCAGCAGCGCGGGATAGAGCACGTCCTGCACCAGGGTGGACTTGCCCGAGCCGGACACGCCGGTCAGGCACACCAGCCGGCCCAGCGGCAGGGAAAAGTCGATGCCCTGCAGGTTGTTGGCGCGGGCGCCCTGCAGCAGCAGGCGCGGGGTGCCGTCCTGCACCGGCAGGGGGCGCGGCGCCTCGATGCGCATCCGCCCGCCGAAGTAGCGGCCCGTCAGCGTGTCGGCCGCAGCCAGCTCGGCCGGCGTGCCGTCGAAGACGATGTGCCCGCCGCGCTCGCCCGGCCCGGGGCCGATGTCGAGGATGCGGTCGGCGGCGACCATGACCTGCGGATCGTGCTCCACCACGACCAGGGTGTTGCCGTGGTCGCGCAGGCGGTGCATGACCTGGACGATGCGGTGGATGTCGCGCGGGTGCAGGCCGATGGACGGCTCGTCCAGCACGAACAGCGTGTTCACCAGGGACGTGCCCAGCGCGGTGGTGAGGTTGATGCGCTGGACCTCGCCGCCCGAGAGGGTGCGGCTCTGCCGGTCCAGCGACAGGTAGCCCAGGCCCACGTCGCACAGGAAGCGCAGGCGGGCGCGGACTTCGTCCAGCAGCTCGGTCAGGGCGTCGTCCAGCGAGCGGCCCAGTTCGATGCGGTCGAACCAGTCGCGCACCCGCTCGATGGGCAGGCGCATCAGGTCGTGCAGGCCCAGGCCGGGCAGGGCCGCCAGCTGCTCCGGCGTCCAGCGCGCGTGCGGCGGCAGGAAGCGCGGCGCGCCGGGGATCGGCTCGCGGTCCTGACCCAGGCGCCACAGCGTGGCGTCGGGCTTGAGCCGCGCGCCCTTGCAATGCGGGCAGGGCGTGTAGCTGCGGTACTTGGATAGCAGCACCCGCACGTGCATCTTGTAGGCGCGCGATTCCAGCCAGTCGAAGAAGCGCTGCGCGCCGTACCACTGGTGCTTCCAGGCGGACGGCCCGCCCTTCCAGTCGGGCGCGCCGCCGATCACCCAGCCGCGCTCCGCGTCCGTCAGGTCGCGCCAGGGCACGTCCAGGCGCACGCCCGCCTTGGGCGCGTAGCGTTCCATCTCGACCTGGCATTCCTTGTAGCTGGCGGTCTGCCAGGGCTTGATCGCCCCGTCGCGCAGGCTGCGGGTCTCGTCCGGCACGACCAGGCCGTAGTCGATGCCCATCACCCGGCCGAAGCCCCGGCAGTGCTCGCAGGCGCCCAGCGGCGAGTTGAAGGAGAAGGTGCTGGGCAGCGGGGCGCCGTAGTCGATGTCGCACTGCGCGCAGTGCAGGCCGGCGCTGAAGCGCCATTCCTCCTCGCCCTCGTCGAACAGGGCGTGGACGCCGAGCCGGCCGTTGCCCTGGCGCAGGGCGGTTTCCAGGGCCTCGTCCACGCGCGCCGATTCGGCGCTGCCCAGGCGGAAGCGGTCCTGCACGACGTGCAGCACGCGGCGGCCGGCGGCGTCCGCCTTGCGCCGCGCGCCGGCGGGCTTGCCGGCCGGCGCTTCGATGGCGCCGGGCGCCGGCTCGTCCTGGCGGTGGATGCGCGTGTAGCCCTGCTGCTCCAGGAAGCCGCGCACCTCGTCCTCGGTGAAGTTGGCGGGCACCGAGACCGGGAAGGTGACGACCAGACGGGGATCGCGGGCGGCGCACAGGCCGTCCAGCTGGCGCCGGATGCTGGCGGGGTCGTCGCTTTTCACCAGCCGGGCGCAGTTGCGGCAATGCAGGTGGCCGGCGCGCGCGTAAAGCAGCTTCAGGTGGTCGTTGAGCTCCGTCATGGTGCCCACCGTGCTGCGCGAATTGCGCACCGGGTTGACCTGGTCGATGGCGATGGCCGGCAGGATGCCTTCGATGCGCTCGACCTGGGGCTTGTCCATGCGGTCCAGGAACTGGCGCGCGTAGGGCGAGAACGTCTCGACGTAGCGGCGCTGGCCTTCGGCGTAGAGGGTGTCGAAGGCCAGCGAACTCTTGCCGGATCCGGATACGCCGGTCACCACCAGGAGTTCCCCGGTGCGGATCGTCAGATCCAGGTTCTTCAGGTTGTTCTGGCGGGCGCCGAAGATGCGGATGGGTGCGTTCATCCCGCCATCATAATCCGGCGCGCCGCGTCCTTGCGATGCGCGCGGTAGGGTCATGTGACGGGTGCCGCGCCCCGGCCGGCGCAAGCCGTCCGGCTTGATCCGCATCAGAAGTCGGGACGGCGGAAGGGCCCGCCGGCGCCGTCCCATTCTTACAATCGACTGAATGAAGCCGGGCCCGTCCCGGTCCTTCTGGAAAACCGGAGAATCGCCATGAAACGCCTGCTTGCCCTGTCCCTGCTCTGTGCCGCCCCCGTCCTCGTCCAGGCGGCCGACTACAAGACCGACGCGGACCACACCTTCGTCTATTTCGAGGTCCTGCACAACGGCACGTCCACGGTGCGCGGCCGTTTCGACACGGTCGAGGGCGACGTCGCCTTCGACCGCGAGGCCAGGACGGGCCAGGCGAAGATCCGCGTCGACATGAAGTCGATCAGCACCGGCTCCAAGGGCTTCGACGAACACCTGCTGGGCGGCGACTTCTTCCAGGCCGACCAGCACCCCGAGGCCCGTTTCGAGTCCACCGCCTTCCTCTTCGAGGGCGATCTGGTGCGGGCCGTGGAAGGCAACCTGACCCTGCTGGGGCAGATCCATCCGGTCAAGCTGAACGCCGTGCGCTTCAACTGCTACCAGAACAAGCGCCTGAACCGCGAAGTCTGCGGCGGCGATTTCCGCACCGAACTCAAGCGCAGCCAGTGGGGCATGGGGTTCGGCCTGCCGGGCATCCCCGACACCGTGCGCCTGCAGATCGAGATCGAAGGCGTGCGCCAGTAGATCGAAGGCGTGCGCCCGCGGGCGGCCGCGGGACCCGAGGGGCGGCGGAGCCGGCATCCGCCGGCGCCCCTTGCGCGCATCCGGGCGCTCCGGCGAGCGGTGAAATTTTGCTAAAATAGCGTGTTTTGCTTTCAAGCCCGGCCTTCAAGCCCGCCTTACACCAGGAGATCCACATGGCAGAAATCAAACGCACGCGGCGCAACACGCTGGAGCGCCGTTGCCTTGGCAAGGCGTTCAAGCGCCTGTTCGTGCGCGCGCCCAAGGGCGTTTTCAAGATGCTCGAAAAGGTCAAGCGCGTCTGATCGTTCGACGCTGGCCAGCCGTATTGTTTATATACAATTCGGCATAAGGGAAACCACGGACCGGACGGCCCGTGGTTTTTTTTGTCCGCTATCATGGGGCAGATCGGAAACTGGAGGAACCTTCCGGCATGGCTTGCTGGCGCCATCTGTTTTCCGTCGTCACCCCCACCCACAACCGCGCGCACACGCTCGAACGCGTCTACCGCTCGCTGAGGGAACAGTCCTTCCAGGATTTTGAATGGGTGGTCGTGGACGACGGCTCGACGGATGCCACCCGGACCCTGGTCCAGGGATGGCAGCAGGAAGCCAGCTTTCCGATCCGTTACGTCTGGCAACCCAATCAACACAAGAAAACAGCTTTCAACACCGGGGTGCGCCACGCCCAGGGCGAATGGCTGGTGGCCATCGACAGCGACGACGAGCTCGATCCCAACGCCCTCTACCACATGGCCGGCGTCTGGGAGCAGATCCCGCCCGCCCAGCGCGGGCGCTACGTGGCGATCACCGGCCTGTGCACGCGGCCCGACGGCCGCGTGGTGGGCGACATGTATCCCCGCGACGTGATGGACGTGTCCTCGCTGGACATGACCTTCCGCTACCACGTCCGGGGCGAGAAATTCGGCTGTCTGCGCACGGACGTGCTGCGCCAGTTCCCCTTTCCCGAGGACATCCCCGGCTTCGTGCCCGAAAGCCTGGTCTGGCGCGCGATCGCCCGCGCCGGCTACCTGACCCGCTTCGTCAACCAGGTGTTCCGCGTGTATCACGACGAGAAGGACAGCCTGTCGCGCCAGGGACGCACGGCCGACAGCGGCCGCCACGCGCTGGGCCTGTGGCTGCTGGCGCACGATACGGTGGAATACTGTCTGGACTGGTTCCGCTACCAGCCGGCCGCGTTCTTCGGCGCGGCGATCCGCTACACCCGCTTCGGCCTGCACCTGCGCGCGCAGCGCGTGGCGCGTCCCGCCGGCCGGCGCCTGAGCCGCTGGGCGTCGCGCCTGCTGGTGGCCGCCATGTGGCCCGTGGGCGCGGCGCTGTACCTGCGCGACCGCCTGCGCGACGCGGCGCGGGCCAAGCACCCCGTGACGACCTGACGGTCATTGGCGCGGGCGGCCCGGGGCGGATTCGCCTCCCGGCGCGCCCGCCGGCCCGCCCGCCGGCCCGGAGGATCGTCCTGGATGATCGTCCTGGATGGCCCCGGGTGGCCCGCTCAGCCGCTCAGCGGTCCGTGGGGGGGCCGCCGGGGTCCTCGCCCTCCTGGCCCTCGCCGTCCTTGTCTTCTTCCTCGTCCCCTTCGTCGTCTGCTTCCTCGCCCTCGTCCTCCGGCGCCTCGGCTTCGCGCAGGTCGAAGGGCAGCAGGTCCGTCAGCGTGTCGGTCCAGGCGACTTCCTCGCCCTGGGCGTCCACCTTGATGTAGCGCACGCCTTCCAGGTCCGACAGCTGGACGGCCCAGAGGAATTCGCAGTCCACCGGCTGGCCGTCGCTCAGGTCCAGGCCGCCGCTGCTGCCCAGGAAGCGCGCCCCCGGGCCGCCCGCCTGGACGCGGGGCTTGTCCTCGTCCGCGTCGTCGGGGGCCAGCGGCAGGGCGAACAGCGCCCATTCGTAGCCTTCGCCGGGCTCGGCCACGATTTCGGCGATCACGGGTTTGCCCAGATAAGCGCACAGCGCGTCGGCCGTGCGGCCCAGCAGGTCGGCCTCGGCCGGGGTGAATGCGAGGGGAGGGGTCATGACGGGAAACGGGGGCGGATGGCTGATGGGGGCATTGTACGGCCCGGGCGCCGGGCGGACGCATCCGGGCCCGCGCGGCGGCTGCGGGGCACCTCCATCCGCCCCGTCCCGTCCCGTCCGCCGCCCGTCCGGCCTACAATCGAAACTTTGCGCGGCCGAATCCTTCGCTGCGCCCTTACACGGTCGAGACATGGCACAGTACGTCTATTCCATGAACCGGGTCGGCAAGATCGTGCCGCCCAAACGCCAGATCCTGCGGGACATCTCCCTGTCCTTCTTCCCCGGCGCCAAGATCGGGGTCCTGGGCCTGAACGGCTCGGGCAAGTCCACCCTGCTGAAGATCATGGCCGGCGTCGACAAGGACATCGAAGGCGAAGCCGTCCCCATGGCGGGCCTGCGCATCGGCTACCTGCCGCAGGAACCGCAGCTCGATCCCGCTCACACCGTCCGCCAGTCCGTCGAGGCCGGCCTGGGCGAGGTCTTCGAGGCGCGCAAGCGGCTCGACGAGGTCTATGCCGCCTACGCCGAGCCCGACGCCGATTTCGACGCCCTGGCCGCCGAGCAGGCCGAGCTGGAAGCCGTCATCGCGGCGGCCGCCACCAGCGGCAGCGACGACATCGAGACGCAGATGGAAATCGCCGCCGACGCCCTGCGCCTGCCGCCCTGGGACGCCGTGGTCGGCAACCTGTCCGGCGGCGAGAAGCGCCGCGTGGCCCTGTGCCGCCTGCTGCTGTCCAAGCCCGACATGCTGCTGCTGGACGAGCCCACCAACCACCTGGACGCCGAATCGGTCGAATGGCTGGAAATCTTCCTGCGCCAGTTCCCCGGCACCGTCGTCGCCGTCACCCACGACCGCTACTTCCTCGACAACGCGGCCGAATGGATCCTGGAACTGGACCGCGGCCACGGCATCCCCTGGAAGGGCAACTACAGCTCCTGGCTCGAACAGAAGGAAGACCGCCTCAAGCAGGAAGAAGCCGCCGAATCCGCCCGCCAGCGCACCATCAAGAAAGAGCTGGAATGGGTGCGGCAGAATCCCAAGGGCCGCCAGGCCAAGGCCAAGGCGCGCCTGGCGCGCTTCGAGGAACTGTCCTCGCACGAATACCAGAAGCGCAACGAGACCCAGGAAATCTTCATCCCCGTGGCCGAGCGCCTGGGCAACGAGGTCATCGAGTTCCGCAACGTCTCCAAGTCCTTCGGCGACCGCGTGCTGATCGACGACCTCAGCTTCAAGGTGCCGCCGGGCGCCATCGTCGGCATCATCGGCCCCAACGGCGCGGGGAAATCCACGCTGTTCCGCATGATCGCCGGCCAGGAGACCCCGGACGCCGGCGAGGTGGTCCTGGGCCAGACCGTGAAGCTGGCCTACGTGGACCAGTCGCGCGATTCCCTGCCCGACGACAAGACCGTCTTCGACGCCATCTCCGACGGCGCCGACCTGCTCACCGTGGGCCGTTTCGAGATGCCCGCGCGCGCCTACCTGGGCCGCTTCAACTTCAAGGGCGCGGACCAGAACAAGCACGTCGGCAAGCTCTCCGGCGGCGAACGCGGCCGCCTGCATCTGGCCAAGACCCTGATCGCGGGCGGCAACGTGCTGCTGCTGGACGAGCCGTCCAACGACCTGGACGTGGAAACCCTGCGCGCCCTGGAGGACGCGCTGCTGGAATTCGCCGGCTGCGTGCTGGTGATCAGCCACGACCGCTGGTTTCTGGACCGCATCGCCACCCACATCCTGGCCTTCGAGGGCGACTCGCAGGTGGTGTTCTTCGACGGCAACTACCAGGAATACGAGGCCGACAAGAAGGCCCGCCTGGGCGAGGAGGCCGCCCGCCCGCGCCGCCTGCGCTACAAGGCCCTGAAATAATAGGATGAGACCGGACATGGAATGGTCCCTGCGGACCATTCCATGCCTGTCGAATCCGACCGGCCTGCAAGCCGGGAGGTGGGGGAGACCGGACATGGAATGGTCCCTGCGGACCATTCCATGCCTGTCGAATCCGACCGGCCTGCAAGCCGGGAGGTGGGGGAGACCGGACACGGAATGGTCCCTGCGGACCATTCCGTGCCTGTCGAATCCGACCGGCCTGCAAGCCGGGAGGTGGGGGAGACCGGACATGGAATGGTCCCTGCGGACCATTCCGTGCCTGTCGAATCCGACCGGCCTGCAGGCCGGGAGGTGGAGAGACGCCACAATTGGAGGACGCCATGAAATACGTGGATGTGAACCAGGCCTTGCTGACGGCCGGCACCAGCGCGCTGCTGATCGTGGACATGCAGGAAAAACTGCTGCCCGCCATCCGCGACACCGACGCCCTGTGCGGCCGGGTTGCGCGCCTGGCGCAGGCCGCGCGCCTGCTGTCGGTGCCGGTCTGGGCGACCGAGCACTGGCCCGGCAAGATCGGCCCCACCCACCCCGAGCTGCTGGCGCACGTCGACCGGGTCGTGACCAAGACCCATTTCGACGCCTGCCGCGAGGCCGGCTTCCTGGCGGATTGGCCCGCGGGCCGCACGCGGGTGTTGCTGACGGGCACCGAAGCCCACATCTGTGTGTTACAGACCGGCCTGGGCCTGGCCCAGGCCGGCTTCCAGCCCGTGCTGGTGGCCGATGGCGCCGGGTCCCGGCGCGAGTCGGACTGGGCGGCCGCCTGCGAACGCTGGCGCCATCACGGGCTGGAGACCGTGACGTCCGAAATGGCGATCTACGAATGGCTCGAAACGCCGGCGCATCCGGCCTTCCGGGACGTGCTGGCGCTGGTGAAGTGAGACGCCCTCCCGCGCGGCGCCGTTGTTACAAATTACAAGGATCGACATCATGACTCACACCTTTTTCGGTGTCCGGCGCTTATAAAGGAATCAGGACGCCGAAGCGGGGTCCCCCGGAGCTTGCCGGGGGAGGCCGAGGCATGGATCATCACGCGGTACACGAGAAGGAGAACCATCATGACGATCGGGACATTCGGGAAAATCGGCGCGGCTCTGCTGCTGGCGGCGGCCATGGCCGGCTGCTCGTCCTGGGACAACATGAGCCATCGCCAGAAAGCGGCCGTCACGGGCGCCGGTCTGGGCGGTGTGGCGGGAGCCGTCATCACGAACGGCGGGATCCTGGGCACGGTCGGCGGCGCGGCCATCGGCGGCGTCATCGGCGACCAGGTCGGCAAGAACCGCTGAACGCATCACATCCCTTGCACGATGGGCGCCCCTTGCGGGCGCTTTTTTTTTGCCGCCGGGCCGCCCCAAGGCAAAGAGCGTCCCCTTGGGGGGCAGCAAGCGGCCGCAGGCTGCGCAGCGTGGGGGCCCTTTTTTGCCGCCGGGCCGCCCCAAGGCGAAAAGCGCCCCCTTGGGGGCAGCAACTATACCCGCGAGGAAGCAGCACGCATGGCAGGCTGAAGCGCGACGAGGTCGCGCCGCGCCGCGCTGCGGGCGCAACTACAGATAGTGCTGCACCAGTTCGGCCACCGCCGCGCGCACGTCATTGCGGCGGTAGCCGAGCGAGTCATCCGCCTCGTAGCACAGGTAGTTGCCGCGGCCGGTGAAGAGGGCCGAGTCCGGCAGCAGGGGATGCTCCTGGTCGAGCTCCGGCACCTCTTGCGGGTTGCCCACGGCCTCGAAGAACAGGCCGAAGAGGTCGGCAAAGCGGATGTTCTCGTCCCCGACCAGATACGCCTTGCCTGGCACGCCGTTGATCAGGGCTTGGTGCAGAGCCTCGGAGAGCGAGCGGGTGGACATGAAGTGGGTGCCGCCCTTGGGGCCGAACACCGGCACCCCGGGCATGCGGCCCTGGGCGTAGCGGGTGTAGGCCTCGAACATCGCGTTCGGCAGCCCGGGAACATGGCCGATCATGAAAGGCGCGTTCACCGACATGACCTCGAAGGTGGGCGAGCTGAGCGCGCGCACGCCCTCGTCCGAGAGATGGCGGGAAAGCACGTAGGGGTTGGTGTCGATCAGCGCCGGCGCCGCCTGCGGATAGAAGCTGCCCAGCATTACCGCGCGGCGGATGCCGGCATCGCGCGCCGCGGCGAAGAAGCGCGGGATCGCCACGGTGTTGTTCTGGTGCCACTGTTTATCCGCGGGGCTGTCGCGGTCGATGTGGCGGATATCGTGACCCGCGCAGAAGAGCAGGGCATCGAAGCCCTCCAGCATCGCCACGTCGGGCCCGTCCTGGATGTAGTCGAGCGTGAAGAAGGGAAACTCCCTGAGGATCGGCGCCTGCGGTGCCGAGCGCGAGGCGAGGCTGACCTCGAATCCGTGTTCGCGCAGATGAATGGCGGCGTGCCCGCCCAGCAGGCCCGTACCGCCCACGACTAATACCTTCATGCTGATCGTCCTCCATCAGAAAATGGCGGCGTGCTGCGCACGTTGCCCTATCGGACCCAGGCTGACATTGCTTGGGGGAAATCCCATCGTCCATTCGGACGACGTGGGGCTCTCATTCCTGCTTTTAGACTGCTTGCGACAGTACCGGCGGCGCGTCCGCCGGTACGAGGCGCAAACCGGGGCCGCGCACGGTGCGCGGCGCTTCACTCACACGCGGGAGACGAACTTGGCTGAACAGGAATGGATGTCCGAGGTGCGCGCCATGGTGGGTCGCGGATCTGGTCGCGTCTACGCCCGGGACGAGGTCAATGCGCCGATGATCCGGCAGCGCATCCGCATCCTGCCCGCGGCGCTGCCGTGCGAAATCCTTCTCGGGCGCCACGGCGAGCGCTTCAAGTGGCTCGCCCTGCTGGTGGTCGGGATGGGCATGATCGCCGGAGTGCTGGCGTCCACCTCATTCAACGTGGCGGTGCCGGCGCTGAGCGCGGCCTTCGGGCTCGGCCAGGATCGGGTGCAGTGGGTGGTGACCGGATTCCTGGCCGCGCTCACGCTCGCCATGCTGCCCACCCCCTGGCTGCTCGACCGCTACGGTTTCCGGCGGCTCTTCCTCGGCTCCAATCTGCTGTTGGCGGCGGCCAGCCTCGCCGGCGCGGCGGCGACGCATTTCGGCCTGGTGGTCGCGGTACGCATCGTCCAGGGGATCGCCGCCGGGCTGCTCCAGCCCTTGGCGATGCTGGTGGTGATGCGGCTGTTTCCCCCCAGCATCCAGGGGCGCGCAACGGGTGTGCTGAGCTTCGGCATCGTGCTCGCGCCGGCAGCGGCGCCGGCGGCCGCCGGCGTGCTGCTCGACCACTTCGGCTGGCAGGCGGTCTTTCTCATCAACCTGCCGTTCTGCGCGGTGGCGGGCGCGCTCGGGCTCTACCTTCTGCCGCGCGCGGACGATACCGCCCGCCGCCCCTTCGACTGGTACGGCTTCGGCGTGCTGTGCGCGGGCACGCTGATCGGCATCGAGCTCATCGCCAGCCTGCGCCAGCATGGCCCGCTCGCACCGCACACCCTCGCCCGCATCGGCGTGGTGGCGTTGTGCTGCGTGCTGTTCGTCCGCCACGCGAGGACGGCGGCGGCGCCCATCGTCGCGCTCGATCTCTTCCGCGAGCGCAGCTTCGCCATGGGCGCGCTGGTCTCGCTGGTCTACGGCGTCGGCCTGTACGCCTCGACCTACCTCATCCCGGTTTTCCTGCAAAGCGTGCTCGGCTACGACGCCAGCCTCGCCGGCCTCGCCCTGCTGCCCTCGGGCATCGCCCTGGCGGTGGTGATTCCGCTCGCCGGCGTGCTCACCGACCGCTGCTCCCCGCGCTGGATCACAGTCGCCGGGCTCGGCCTGTTCGGCGCCTCCTTCGTCATGTTCGCCGCGCGTGGCGGTGCCATCAGCTATGGCGAGGTGGTTGTCTTCACCGTCGTCGGCCGGATCGGTCTCGGCCTCGTCATCCCCGCGCTTACCGTGGCCATGCTGGGTCCGATGCAGCCGCGCCAGCTCGGCCAAGCGTCGATGGTGAGCAATTACACCCGGCAGCTTGGCGGCGTGCTCGGCGTGGCGATCGTCGCTGTGCTCGTCGAATGGTGGGTCGGCCTCTATGGCGCGCTGCCAGGGGGCATCGGCAAGGCCTATTCGCAGGCGTTCATGCTGCTTGCACTGACCTTCGGCCTGGCCCTGCTGGCGGCGGTGAGAATGAAGCGGCGCGGCCGTCGGCGCTAAGCCGAACGGACGATGCCTCGCGCCGCCACGAGGATTAGCCTCAAGACAATTGAAGCGCCCTCCGGGCGTCGCGCCGCGGCCCCGGCGCGGGCGCCAAGCTGGGAGGCGAGCATGCCCTGTTACGAAATCGACGGCCTGAGGCCGGTCGTCCATCCCACCGCCTTCGTGCACCCGGATGCGGTGCTGATCGGCGACGTCATCGTCGGTCCGCGCTGCTACGTCGCGCCGCTCGCCGGCCTGCGCGGCGACTTCGGCCGCATCATCCTGGAAGAAGGCTGCAACGTCCAGGACACCTGCGTGATGCACGGTTTTCCCGGCACCGACACGGTGGTCGAGGTGGACGGCCACATCGGCCATGGCGCGGTGCTCCATGGCTGCCACGTCGGCCGCAACGCCCTGGTGGGGATGGGCGCGGTGATCCTGGATGACGCCGCGATCGGCGAGTCCGCCTTCGTCGCCGCCGGCGCCCTGGTGAAAACCGGCATGAGCGTTCCGCCCCGCGTGCTGGTCGCGGGCATGCCGGCCAGGATCGTGCGCGAGCTGACCGAGCAGGAGATCGCGTGGAAGAGCCGCGGTACCCGCTGCTACCAGGATCTGGCGGTGCGCAGCCTGACGACCTTGAAGCCATGCCAGCCGCTGACCGAGGTGGAAGCCGATCGCCGCCGCTTCGGGCTCGCCGGTATGCGGAACCCCATGTACGGTGGTGCGAGAGGGCCCAGGGGATAACCCCTCACCCTGCTCGATCATGCAAGGCCCTCCGGGCGCTTGACTTCAAACGGGCTTTTCTCTTAAATTCAAACGATCGTTTGAATTTCGATTCAGCGGCTCGAAAAACCCGAAGAGCCGACCGGCGTGCGGTCCGGCTCCCGCTCGGGGCCGCCGCGATCGCCCTCGACAATCCCCCCTGGAGACCGGAGATGCCCGACTACAAAGCCCCCCTGCGCGACATCCGTTTCGTGCGCGACGAGGTCCTGAACTACCCCGCCCACTATCAGTCCCTGCCGGGCTGCGAGGAGGCCACCCCCGACATGGTCGGCGCCATCCTGGAAGAGGGCGCCAAGTTCTGCGAACAGGTCCTCGCGCCGCTGAACGCGGTGGGCGACCGCGAAGGCTGCACCTGGTCCCCCGAAGGCGTCAAGACCCCGGCGGGCTTCAAGGAAGCCTATGCCCAGTACGTCGAAGGCGGCTGGCCGGCGCTGTCGCACGACGCCGCCCACGGCGGCCAGGGCCTGCCCGAGTCCCTCGGCATGGCCATCAGCGAGCTGATGGGCGAGGCCAACTGGGCCTGGGGCATGTATCCCGGCCTGTCGCACGGCGCCATGAACACCCTGCAGGCGCACGGCACGCCGGAGCAGCAGACCACCTACCTGGAGCCGCTGGTCTCGGGCAAATGGACCGGCACCATGTGCCTGACCGAGCCCCACTGCGGCACCGACCTGGGCATGCTGCGCACCAAGGCCGAGCCGCAGGCCGACGGCAGCTACAAGGTCACCGGCACCAAGATCTTCATCTCCGCCGGCGAGCATGACATGGCGGAAAACATCGTCCACATCGTCCTGGCCCGCCTGCCCGACGCGCCCGCCGGCACCAAGGGGATTTCCCTGTTCATCGTGCCCAAGTTCCTGCCCGACGGCCAGGGCGGCCTGGGCGCGCGCAACGGCGTGTCCTGCGGCTCGATCGAGCACAAGATGGGCATCCACGGCAACGCCACCTGCGTGATGAACTTCGACGGCGCCACCGGCTTCCTGATCGGGCCGGCCAACAAGGGCCTGAACTGCATGTTCACCTTCATGAACACGGCGCGCCTGGGCACCGCCATCCAGGGCCTGGCGCACGCCGAGGTCGCCCTCCAGGGCGCCACGACCTACGCCCGCGAGCGCCTGCAGATGCGCGCCCTGAGCGGCCCCAAGTTCCCCGACCAGCCGGCCGATCCCATCATCGTGCACCCCGACGTGCGCCGCATGCTGCTGACGATCAAGGCGTTCGCCGAGGGCAACCGCGCGCTGCTGTACTACGCCGCGCAGCAGGTGGACATCATGCAGCACAGCCAGGACGCCGGCGCGCGCGAACAGGCCGACAAGCTGCTGGGCCTCCTGACCCCGATCGCCAAGGCCTTCATGACCGAGACCGGCTTCGAGGCGGCCAACCTGGGCGTCCAGGTCTTCGGCGGCCATGGCTACATCTCCGAGCACGGCATGGAGCAGAACGTGCGCGACAGCCGCATCTCCATGCTGTACGAAGGCACCACCGGCGTCCAGGCGCTGGACCTGCTGGGCCGCAAGGTGCTGATGACCCAGGGCGAGCCGCTGCGCCTCTTCACCAAGATCGTGCACAAGTTCTGCAAGGCCAACAGCGGCAACCGCGCGATCTCCGAACTGGTGAAGCCGCTGGCCGAGCTGAACAAGGAATGGGGCGACCTGACCCTGAAGATCGGCATGAAGGCCATGACCAACCGCGAGGCCGTGGGCGCCGCGTCGGTGGACTACCTGATGTATTCGGGCTACGTGACGCTGGCCTATTTCTGGGCCGACATGGCGCGCGTCGCGGCCGAGAAGCTGGCGGCGGGCGAGGGCGACAAGGCCTTCTACCAGGCCAAGCTGCACACCGCGCGCTTCTACTTCGCCCGCATCCTGCCGCGCACCCGTGCGCACGTGGAAGCCATCAAGGCCGGTCCGGACGTGCTGATGGACCTGCCGGCCGAGGACTTCGCGCTGGGGTACTGAGCACGGCGGCGGCCTTCCGGGATGCGCGCGGCGCGCCCCGGAGGGCCCGGCACGACGAGCGGGGCGGGCCTTCGAGCGAAGTGCCCGCCCCGTTCGCATGGGCGCGGCGCTGTACACTCTGGGCTGCCCGTCGTCATCCCCCCGCTCCATGATCCTCACCCTGCTGAACATCGTCCTGCCCGTCTTCGCCGTGGCGGCCCTGGGCTTCGCTTTCGGCCGCCGCCAGGCGCGCACGCCGGACATGGGGTTCATCAACCACGCCAACGTGATGGTGTTCTGCCCGGCGCTGGTGTTCTCCGCGCTGCTGGACAATCCCGTCGACCTGGCGCGCGGCTGGCCGCTGATGGCGGCCGGAGTGCTGATCATCATCGTGCCGGGCCTGCTGCTGGCCCTGGTGCGCCGCCCCGGGGTGTCGCGCCCGGCCTTCCTGGTGCCGGGGATGTTCCGCAACACGGGCAACATCGGCATTCCCCTGATGATGCTGGCCTACGGCAAGGAGCTGCTGGGCGACATCGTCGTGCTGTTCGTGCTGTCGAACCTGCTGCATTTTTCCCTGGGCCTGTTCCTGCTGTCGCGCGGCGGCAGCCGCTGGATGTGGCTGCGCAATCCGAACATCTGGGCGGCCCTGCTGGGCGTGGCCCTGGCGCCGCACCGCGAATGGATCCCGCCCTTCGTGACGACCACGCTGGAGCTGACCGGGCAGATCGCCATCCCGCTGATGCTGTTCGGCCTGGGCGTGCGCCTGTCGCAGGACCGGGTCGAGCAGCTGGGCCTGGCGCTGCGCATCAACGTCCTGTACCTGCTGGCGGGCGTGCTGACGCTGCCCATCGTGCTGTGGCTGCTGCCCCTGACGCCGGAATGGTCGCGCATGGTGGCGCTGTCGGTGATGCTGCCGCCGGCGGTGCTGAACTACCTGCTGTGCGAGCAGTACCGCGTGGAACCCAGGACCGTGGCCAGCGTGGTGCTGCTGGGCAACGTGCTGTCGGTGGCGACGATCCCGCTGGTGGTCTGGGCGACGCTGAGCTGGATTTGACTGGACACACGAGGGTCCCTGCGGACCCTCGTGTGCCTGTCGAATCCGAGCGCCTTGCAAGGCGCGAGGTGGAGGGATGCCCCGATCCAGGACCGGGTCCCTGCGGACCCTCGTGTGCCTGTCGAATCCGAGCCGCTTGCAAGCGGCGTCAGTTGCGCGTTTCCGCCTGCGGCATCTCGATCTTGACTTCCAGGACTTCCAGCGAGTCCTGGCGGTCCAGGTTGACCTTGATGTCCTCGGGATTGATCTGCACGTATTTCGAGATCACCGCGATCAGTTCCTTCTGCATCTGCGGCAGGAAGTCGGGCGCGTTGCGGCCGCTGCCGCGTTCGTTGATCAGAATGAGCTGCAGGCGGTCCTTGGCGATGCTGGCCGAGGTCTTTTTCTGTCCGCGCAGGAAATCCAGGAACGACATGCTTATTTACCCCCGAACAGGCGCTTGAACAGGCCGGGTTTCTCGTAGTCCACGAAGCGCAGGGGTTTTTCCTGGCCCAGGTAGCGGGCCACCACGTCCTGGTAGGCCTGGGAGACGTCGGAATCGCGGATGTGGATGGCGGGGATGCCCTGGTTGGAGGCCTGCAGCACGGTTTCCGATTCCGGGATCACGCCGATCAGGCGGATGCGCAGGATGTCCTCGATGTCGCCCAGCGAGAGCATTTCGCCGTCGGCCACGCGCTTGGGGTTGTAGCGGGTCAGCAGCAGGTGTTCCTTGATCGGCTCCTCGCCCTTTTCGGCGCGGCGCGACTTGGCCGACAGGATGCCCAGGATGCGGTCGGAGTCGCGCACCGAGGAGACTTCCGGATTGGTGACCACCAGCGCGTCGTCGGCGAAATAGGACGCCATCACCGCGCCGGTCTCGATGCCGGCGGGGGAGTCGCAGACGATGTATTCAAAGTCCATGGCGGCCAGGTCGGTGAGGACCTTTTCCACGCCCTCGCGCGTCAGGGCGTCCTTGTCGCGCGTCTGCGAGGCCGGCAGGATGTAGAGGTTTTCCAGCTGCTTGTCGCGGATCAGCGCCTGGTTCAGGGTGGCTTCACCCTGGATGACGTTGACGAAATCGTAGACCACGCGGCGTTCGCAGCCCATGATCAGGTCCAGGTTGCGCAGGCCGACGTCGAAGTCGATCACGACCGTCTTGTGGCCGTGCATGGCCAGGCCGGCCGAAAAGCTCGCACTGGTAGTGGTCTTGCCCACTCCCCCCTTGCCGGAGGTGACTACAACGATGCGCGCCATGGTGACTGTATTCCCCTGTTTGAAAAATTCATGACATCGTAAAGCAAAAAGTCCCGGGCGGGCCGGCTGGCCGGCGGCCGGGCGTGTCCGGATGTGACCGCGCGCCCGGCGGCCTGGGCGGCCGCCGCCGGGGCGGGCGTCCAGGCCGCCGGGCGCTCAATGGCCGCCTTGCAGCGTCCGGATGCGCAGCGTGTCGCCGTCCAGCTCGACCAGGGCGGGACGGTTGAGCAGCGTGTCGGGCAGGCGGGTCTCCACCACCCGGTAGACGCCGGCGATGGCCAGCAGTTCGGGGTCGAGCTGGGTGGTGAGGATCATGGCGCGCGCGTTGCCGCGCGCGCCGGCCATGGCCTTGCCGCGCAGCGGGCCGTAGACGTGGATGTGGCCGTCGGCGATGACTTCGGCGCCCTGGCTGACCATGCCCATGACGATCAGGTCGCCGCCGCGCGCGTAGATGCGCTGGCCCGAGCGCAGCGGGTGGCGGATCACCAGGGTCTCGGCGGGCGCGTCGGCGTCGGGCGGGGTGGATTCGGTGGCGTCGGGCGCCGGGCCGGCCTGCGCCGCGGACCGGGCGCGGCTGGCCGGAGCCGCGGGCGGCGCGGACGTGTCCGGGGCTTCCGGCGCGCGCGGCGCCTGGGCGGCCTGGGCCGGCTGGACCGAGGGGGCCGGCTGGGCCCGCGCCGCGGCGCGGCCTTCGGCGTGCCGGCCGGTGGAGATGTCCAGCGGCGCCAGGCCGGCCTGATGGGCCGAGGCCAGCAGGGCCTGCGGCGCCCGCACGCCGATGGGATGCAGCCGGTGGCCGCGCAGCGCGTCGGCCAGCGCCCGCCAGTCGGGCGCCCGGTCCAGCCCCTGGGCGTCGAGCACCACGGGTTCGTTTTCGTAGAAGGCCCCGGCTTCCCGCATGCGCTCGTCCAGCGCCCGCGTCAGTTCGGCGGTGTCGGACGTATGCAGCACGGCCCGCAGGACGTGCAGGGATGCGCTCTTGAAATCCAGGGCGGCGGCGTTCTTGGGCATGGCTTCGCGGCTTCCTGCGGATGGGCGGGCGCTAGGCCCAGGTGTCGCGCAGGGTGACGGCGCGGTTGATCACCGGGCGTTCGGGCGTGGAGTCCTCGCGGTCGGCGACGAAATAGCCCAGGCGCTCGAACTGCCAGACGGCGCCGGGCTCGGCCCGTGTGCCGGGTTCCAGCCAGGCGTTCACCACCCGGCGGGAGTCGGGATTGAGCGCCTGCAGGAAATCGCGGTCGCCGCTGTCGGGGTGCGGCTCGGTGAACAGCCGGTCGTACAGGCGGATCTCGGCGGGCACGGCATGGGCCGCGCTGACCCAGGTGACGGTGCCCTTGACCTTGACGGCGTCCGCGCCCGGCGTGCCGCTGCGCGTGTCCGGCAGGTATTCGGCGTGCACCTCGACGACCTCGCCGCGGTCGTCCTTGACGCAGCCGGTGCAGCGCACGACGTAGCCGTACTTGAGCCGCACCAGATTGCCCGGGAACAGGCGGAAGTATTTCTTCGGCGGGTCCTCGCGGAAGTCGTCGCGCTCGATCCAGAGCTCGCGCGTGAGGGGAAGCTGCGCCGGGCGCCGTCCGGCTCGTGCGGGTTGAGCGGGGCGGAGCAGGGCTCCTCCAGGCCTTCGGGGAAGTTCGTGATGACGAGCTTGAGCGGGTCGAGCACGGCCACGGCGCGGGCCGCCACGGGGTCCAGGTCGTCGCGCAGGGCCTGTTCCAGGATGCCGTAGTCGATGCGCGAATCGGCCTTGGACACCCCCAGCCGCTCGCAGAACAGGCGGATGGACCCGGGTGTGTAGCCGCGGCGGCGCAGGCCGGCCAGGGTCGGCAGACGGGGGTCGTCCCAGCCGTCGACGTGGTGTTCCAGGACCAGCTGGCGCAGCTTGCGCTTGCTGGTGACGACGTAGCTGAGGTTCAGGCGCGCGAATTCGTGCTGGCGCGGCAGCGGCGGCGCCAGTTCGCCCAGTTCCGCCAGGCGTTCCAGGATCCAGTCGTAGAAGGGGCGCTGGTCCTCGAATTCGAGCGTGCAGATGCTGTGCGTGATGCCTTCCAGGGCGTCCTCGACCGGATGCGCCCAGGCGTACATGGGGTAGATGCACCAGGCGTCGCCGGTGCGGTGGTGGGTCGCGTGGCGGATGCGGTAGAGCACCGGGTCGCGCAGGTTGATGTTGGGCGAGGCCATGTCGATGCGCGCGCGCAGGGCCATGCGGCCGTCCGGGAACTTGCCGGCGCGCATGTCGCGCAGCAGCGCCAGGGATTCGTCGGCGGGGCGGTCGCGCCAGGGCGAGTTCGTGCCCGGCTCGGTCAGCGTGCCGCGGGTGGCGCGCATCTCGTCGGCCGACTGCTCGTCCACGTAGGCGTGGCCGGCCCGCACCAGGGCCTCGGCGTAGCGGTACAGGGTCTCGAAGTAGTCGCTGGCGTAGTAGCAATGCTCCACGCCGTCGTGCGTCCAGTCGAAGCCCAGCCAGCGCACCATGTCGATGATGGCGTGGACGTATTCGTCCTCTTCCTTTTCGGGGTTGGTGTCGTCGAAGCGCAGGTGGCAGATGCCCTGGTAGTCGCGCGCCAGGCCGAAGTTCAGGCAGATGCTCTTGGCGTGGCCGATGTGCAGATAGCCGTTGGGCTCGGGCGGAAAGCGGGTGCGGATGCGGGCGGGGTCGGGCGCGCCGGCGCGGCGGACTTCGGCCGGGCTGGGCGGGGGCGCCCACTGCCTGTCCTGGTAGCGACCGGATTTCAGGTCGTTGTCGATGAGGGTGCGCAGGAAATTCGAGGCAGGCGCGGAATCGGTGGTCATGGTGCGGGGATGGACTGGCCTCTGGGGCGGAAAGGGGCGGAAGGATGAATCGGGCATTTTGCCATGTCCGCGCGCGGCCGGCCGGCGGGGCGCGAAAGGCATACAGGCTCGGAGGGGGTTCATATAAACTAGCGCACATTATGACGCAAACCGCATGGGTTCTGTCGCTGTCCCAGTTTTACCTGAGCCTGGGCTTCATGCTGTTCTTCCTGGCGCTGGAACTGGGCCTGGCCTGGGTCTTGTTCGGCTTCCGGCTGCGCGCCCGCGCCAGCCAGGCGGCGCTGCTCGCCTATCGCTTCTGGGTGCGTGTCTTCGCCCTGTCCCTGATCCTCGGTTTCGCCGCCAGCCTGCCGCT
Source organism: Castellaniella defragrans 65Phen (assembly GCF_000612685.1). Lineage (NCBI taxonomy): Bacteria > Pseudomonadati > Pseudomonadota > Betaproteobacteria > Burkholderiales > Alcaligenaceae > Castellaniella > Castellaniella defragrans. The sequence goes on along the minus strand of NZ_HG916765.1, from coordinate 3,161,657 downwards.
GCTGCTGCAGCTGGGCACGCTGTGGCCGGACTTCATGGCCCGCGCCGGCGAGGTCGCGGGCCCGCTGGTCGGCATGGCGGTGCTGACGGCCTTCATCTTCAAGTCCTGCTTCCTCGGGGCCATGCTGTACGGCCAGCGCTCCCTGTCCGACCGCGCCCACACGCTGGTGGTGGGCATGGTGGCGGTGGGCACCTCCCTGACGGCCTGGTGGATCGCCGCGCTGCTGGCCTGGCTGCAGTGGCCGGCGGGCGCGGTCCTGTTCGAGGGCCGCTACCAGGTGGCGGACTGGCTGGAACTGCTGGGCGGCATCGCGCCCGTGCTGTTCGGCGTGCTGCTGGCCGGCGGCCTGCTGCTGGCCGCCACCCTGATGCTGGCCGTGACCGCCTGGCGCACCGAGGTCCGTCCCAGCGACGCGGGGGACCGCGGCGTCTATGTCTGCGGCCTGCGGCTGGTGCTGCTGGCGCTGGTGCTGCAGGCGCTGCTGGCGGCGGCCCTGGGACGCGAGCTGCTGCCGCTGCAGCCGGCGCGCGTGGCGGCCGTGGTGCCGCAATGGACCAGCGGTCCGCCGGAGCGCCTCTCGCTGGCGGCCTGGCCGGACGCCTCCGCGGGGCGCGACGCCTGGCGCCTGGAAGGGCCCGCCGGCTGGCCGGAGTGGGTGCGGCTGCCGGCCGGCGGTCCGCTGCGGGGGCTGGACGACCTGGCGGGCATCCGGCCGCCCCTGCTCGCCACCTACCTGTCGGCGCGGCTGGCCGTGCTGCTGACCGGCGTGCTGGCCGCGATGGCGGTCTGGGCGCTCTGGCGCGGCCGCCGCCTGGGCCATGAGCCCGACAACCTCTCGCGCGCGGGCCGCCTGGCCCTGCGGTCCATGATCTGGCTGGCCGTGGCGCTGCAGGCGGCGGGCTGGGGGCATCTGCTGATCGGCAGCCTGCCCTATGCCGTCCAGGGCACGGTGGCGCTGCGCGAGATCGGCACGGACGCGGGCGAGAGCACCCTGTGGGCCGTGCTGTGCCTGCAGATCGTGGTCTACGGCGCCCTCGCCGCGGGCTTTCGCCAGCTGCTGCGCCACGCCACCCGCTACGGCGTGGTGCCGGTGGCCCGTCACCGGGGGCGCGCATGATCGATTCGCTGGCGGCCCTGCTGGGCCTGGGCGCGCAGGATCCGGCTTTCTGGATCCCTCTGGCGCTGATGGTCGTGTTCTTCGCCATCGTCGTGGCGGGCGTGCTGCTGGACGGCTTCGACATCGGGGTGGGCTGCGTGTCCCTGGTGGCGCCGCCCGCCCTGCGCCCGCGCATGCTGTCGCTGCTCGGCCCCTGGCGCGACGCCAACGAGTTCTGGGTGTTCCTGGGCATCGGCCTGTTCGCGGCGGCGTTTCCCTACGCCTGGCCGCAGACCCTGGGGCGCCTGTACCTGCCGCTGTCGCTGCTGGGCCTGGGCACGATGCTGCGCTCGGTGTGCTTTGAATGGCGCCTGCGCGCCCCGCCCGAGCACCAGGGCCGCTGGCAGTTCGGTTTCGGCGCGGGCGCCGTGCTGGTCGCCTTTTCCCACGGCTACATCCTGGCGCGGGTGGCGGCGGGCTACCAGCCGGGCGGGGGCAACGCCGGCTTCGCGGTCCTGATGGGCGGCTGCGCCGTGGCGGTCTACAGCCTGCTGGGCGCCTGCTGGCTGATGATGCGCGAGGCGGGCGAACTGCGCGTGCGCGCCGTGGGCTGGGCGCGCCGCACGCTGCGCTGGGGCGCCGTGGGTGCCGTGGGCGTGTCGGTGGTGCTGGACTTCTCCAATGCCGGCGTGTTCCTGAAATGGGGCGACGGCACGCACTGGCTGGCGGTCGGTCTGGTCTGGGGCACCCTGCTGGTGTGCTTCGTCCTGACGGAGATGACGCTGCAGCGCATGATCAGCCACAGCTACCGCGCCTCGGCCTTGCCCTATGCCCTGGTGCTGGTGATCGTGCTGGTCGTGCTGGGCGGCCTGGCCTACAGCTTCTTCCCCTACCTGGTGCTGGACGAGGTCACGCTGTGGGACGCCGCCGCGCCGGTGGCGACCCTGCGCCTGGCCCTGTCGGCCGTCGTGGTCGCGCTGCCGGTGGCGCTGATCTTCAATCTCTGGGTGTACTGGCGCATGCTGGGCCGTTCGCGCCCGCCCAGCCCGCCGGATTTCAGGCCTTGAGCGCGCCGGGCCGCTCCAAGCGCGAACTTCCCCTCGGGGGGACGACGCGCAGCGTCAAGGAGGCATCATGAAAGGGCCGGACCTGCACCTGCGGGCCGACGGCGCGGCCGCCATGCTGTGCTGGGCGGCCCTGGCCGGCGTCGGCGGCGCTTTCGTGACGATCGCCTTCCATGCCGGCATCCACGCGGTCCAGTGGCTGTTCGCCGGACATTCCGGCGCCATCACCCAGGTGATGCGCGAACTGCCCTGGTGGCTGCGGCTGCTGGCGCCCGCCGCGGGGGGGCTGTGCGCCGGGGGCTGCTGGTGGCGGCCCGGCGCGCGTCGCGCGACGCGCATTCCGACTACATGGAGGCGGTGGCCATCGGCGACGGGCGAATGTCCGTGCGCCAGGGCCTGCTGCGCTCCCTGTCCTCGCTGTGCACGGTCGCCACGGGCGGCTCGATCGGCCGCGAGGGCGCCATGGTGCACCTAGCCGCCCTGTGGGCCTCGGTGCTGGGGCGGCTGCTGCGCGCCGACACGGCGCACCTGCGCCTGCTGGTGGCCTGCGGCGCGGCGGCCGGGGTGTCCGCCGCCTACGGGGCGCCCATCGCCGGCGCCGTGTTCGTGGGCGAGATCATCCTGGGCTCCATGTCCTTCCAGAATTTCGGCCCGCTGCTGATCGCGGCCGCCGTGTCGAACCTGGTCATGCGGCTGAGCGGCCACTACGCGGCGCTGTACGCCATGCCCGGCCTGGAGGCCGTCCCGGCGGAGCTGCTGCTGCCCAGCCTGGCGCTGGGCGTCCTCGCCGGGGTGGGGGCGCCGCAGTTCCTGCGCTCCATCCACGGGATGAAGTCCTTGTTCGGCCGCGCCGGCCTGCCGCTGCCCCTGAGCCTCGCCCTGGGCGGGTTGCTGCTGGGGGGCGTGCTGGTCGGCATGCCGCAGGTGGCGGGCAACGGCTACAGCGTGGTGGTGTCCCTGCTGCACCAGCCGCAGGCCTGGCAGGCCGTGCTGTGGATCCTGCTGTGCAAGGTGCTGGCGACGGCGCTCACGGCGGGCTCGGGGGCGGTGGGCGGGGTGTTCACCCCGACGCTGTTCGTCGGCGCGGCCCTGGGCACGCTGTTCGCCCAGGGGCTGGGAGAGGCGTGGCCGGTGCTGGCGGGCCACGGCGCGGTCCTGACCCTGGTGGGCATGGGGGCCTTCCTGGCGGCGGCCACCAGCGCGCCCTTCATGGCGATCCTGATGATCTTCGAGATGACGCTCAGCTACCAGATGGTGCTGCCGCTGGTGCTGGCCTGCGTGGCGGCGTATTTCGTGTCGCGCGGCCTGGCCCAGGTGGTGATGTACCAGGTCACCCTGCGCCACGAGGACAACCAGGCGCTGCGCCGGCAGCTGCGCCATGCCCGGCTCGACAGCCTGATGCGCCCGGCCGAGACCGTGATCCGCACCGACGCTCCGGTGCGGCGCGCCCAGGAGATGTTCCTGGACTATCCGGTGAAATACCTGTACGTGACCGACGCCGAGGGCGCCTGGCAGGGCGTGATCGCCCAGCAGGACCTGACCCGCATGATGCTGGGCGAGATCGACGTGCAGTCCAAGACCTGCGGCGAGGTGCTGCGCCTGGACTTCGTCAAGCCCCTGTATCCCGACCTGAGCCTGGACGAGGCCCAGACCCAGTTCAGCGCCTTCCAGGGCGAGCGGCTGCCGGTGGTCAGCCGCGACCGGCCCGCGCGGCTGCTGGGCGTGGTCTACAAGTCCGACCTGCTGGAGCGCTATTCGGAGCTGAAGCGCACGCTGGACGCGGAAGCCGACTTCGTGCTGCCGCCGCGCCGGGAGCGCCGCTGACCCCGGGCCGGAGCTTCTTCGCGGCCGGCCTCGCCGCGGTGATGGCATAATCCCGATACTGGATATCAACACAGCCTTTTCATGGTCATCCAAGCAGATTCCCTGTCGGCCCGCCCGCCCGAACCCCGTCTGGTGACGCCGGACGTGGCCTCGCGCGCCGAAGACTCCGTCGAGCGCGCCCTGCGGCCCAAGTCCCTGGGGGACTACGTCGGCCAGCGGCGCGTGCGCGAGCAGCTGGACATCTTCATCGCCGCGGCCCGCCAGCGCGGCGAATCGCTCGACCACGTGCTGCTGTTCGGCCCGCCCGGCCTGGGCAAGACGACCCTGGCGCACATCGTGGCCCATGAAATGGGCGTGCAGCTGCGCCAGACCTCCGGCCCGGTGCTGGAGCGCCCGGGCGATCTCGCCGCCATGCTGACCAATCTCGAACGCAACGACGTCCTCTTCATCGACGAGATCCACCGCCTGTCCCCGGTGGTCGAGGAAATCCTCTATCCCGCGCTGGAGGATTTCCAGATCGACATCCTGATCGGCGAAGGCCCCGCCGCCCGCAGCGTCAAGATCGACCTGCAGCCCTTCACCCTGGTGGGGGCCACCACGCGCGCCGGCATGCTGACCAATCCGCTGCGCGACCGCTTCGGCATCGTCTCGCGGCTGGAATTCTATTCCGCCGACGAGCTGGCCCACATCGTGCGGCGCAGCGCCGGCCTGCTGGGCGCGGACGCCACCGAAGACGGCGCCGCCGAGATCGCGCGCCGCTCGCGCGGCACGCCGCGCATCGCCAACCGCCTGCTGCGCCGGGTGCGCGACTACGCCGACGTGCGCGCGGGCGGGCGCATCGACACCGCCACCGCCCAGGCGGCGCTGGCCATGCTGGAAGTCGATCCCGAGGGCCTGGACCTGATGGACCGCAAGCTGCTCGAAGCCATCGTGCACAAGTTCGACGGCGGCCCCGTCGGGGTGGACAGCCTGGCCGCCGCCATCGGCGAGGAGCGCGACACCATCGAGGACGTCATCGAGCCCTACCTGATCCAGCACGGCTACCTGCAGCGTACCCCGCGCGGCCGCATGGCCACGCGCCGCTGCTGGCAGCACCTGGGGCTCAAGGCGCCGGCGGGCGGGAGCGGGCCGGAATTGTTCTAGAGCGCCACGCGCCGCTGCGCCGGACGGCCTCAGCCGGCCTGCCGCCGGCGCGCCCGCGTGCGCCGCGCGACGACCTGGGACAGGCCCATCAGTCCGACGCCCGCCGCGGCGAAGATCCAGGTGTCGCGGCCGTGGTCGGCCAGCCAGGCGGCGGCCATGACGCCCGCCGACTGGCCCAGGAACAGCACGCAGGCGAACAGCGACATGGCCATGCCGCGCGCGGCGGGCGCCATCTGCGTCGCCTGGGTCTGCAGGGTGTTGTGCAGGCAGTAGAAGCCGAAGCCGGCCAGCGCGCAGGCCAGGGGCGTCAGGGCCGGGTGGGGCGCGTAGGCGAAGGACACGAATCCCGCGCACAGCAGCAGTCCGCCCAGGCGTGCCAGGCCGGGTTCGCCGAGGCGGCCCAGCAGGCGCGCGGCCAGGCGCGTGTAGACGAAGCCGCCGATGCCGTAGCAGGCGGCGATGCCGCCCGCCATCGACAGGGAGATGCCATGGTGGCGCTGCAGCAGGCTGGGGATGAAGGCGATGGCGCCGAAGGCCAGGGCGCCCTCGATCGTGGTCACCGTCAGGATCGAGCGCGCCGCGGGCGAGGCCAGGATTTCCCCCAGCGCCTCGCGGGCCGGGCGCGCGGCGGCCGGGCGGCGCCAGGAGGCGGCCACGGCGGCCTTCAGCAGCAGGCCGCCGGCCCACAGGAACAGGGCCGCCAGCACGAGGAAGGTGTAGCGCCAGTCGGACCACTGGGCGATCAGGCCGCTGAGCCATTGCCCGGCCAGCATGCCGGTCACCCCGGCGCTCACGAGGCGTGCCAGGGCGGTCTGGCGCCCTTCGTAGGGCACGTTGTCGCCGATCCACGCCATCGCCAGCGGGAAGATGCCGGCGGCGCAGGCTCCCGACAGCACACGGGCCGCCACCAGCCAGTCCAGGCCGGCGGCGAGGAAGGCGAGGCCGTTGCCGGCGACGCAGGCCAGGGCGCACAGGGCGATGATGCGCAGCTTGCCGTAGCGGTCGCCCAGGGGGCCGAAGCACAGCTGGAACACGCCGTAGGCGACCGCGAAGGCGAACACGGTCCGGGCGGCCTCGCCGGTGCTGGCGGCGAACTCCGCGCCGATGGCGGGCAGCAGCGTATCGCAGACCCGCATCGAGGCGATGCTGGCGAAGCAGCAGGCGCACAGCAGCCAGGTGATGGAGGCCTGGATGCGGGAGGCCGAGGGAGCGGGGGCGGTGTCGATGGGGAACGTCCTGGGTCGTCGGGGAATCGGGAAGGCGCCGCGGCCGGTCCTGGCGCCGGGCGGACGGGGCCGCCGGCCAGCGGTCCGGACGCGGCCTAGCCCGGAAATTTCGTCAGGCGGGTAAAAAGGAATAGGCGATTCCTGCCCGAGGGCTTATGGTTATTGGGTCTCACGCCATACAACCAAAAAGAACCGCCTATGCCAAATCGTACCACTGAAGAACTGGACTTTGGACGCCTTGGACGGCGCCATTTACAGGCCAATTTCCAAGGCGGCGATCTCAGCTCCGACGGCGGGCTGATGCTGCTGCGAAGAATTGATGCGCGCACGGGCCTGTCGCGCATGGCGGCCAAGGCCTTGACCGAGCGCCGGGCCGCTGGCCGCATTCATCACCGCCTGCGCGATCTGCTGGCCCAGCGCCTGTACGGCCTGTGCTGCGGCTACGAAGACCTGAACGACCACGATACGCTGCGCGGGGATCTGCTGATGCAAACGGCTGTTGGGCGAGATCGTGCCCTGGCCAGTTCACCCACGCTCAGCCGCCTGGAGACGGGGGCGACCCGCGCCGATGCGTGGGCGCTGCATGGGGTGCTGGTTGAACACTTCATCGCCAGCTTCGCCACCGCGCCCAGGCAACTGATTCTGGATGTGGATGCCTCGGATATCCCGCTGCACGGCGAGCAGGAGCTCAAGCAGTTCCACGCCTACTACGACCACCACTGCTATCTGCCGCTGTACGTGTTCTGCGGCCAGTCGATGCTGGCCTGCCTGCTGCGCCCCAGCCGCATTGACGGGGCCAGGCACGCGGCGGCGGTGCTGCGCCTGCTGGTGAACCGGCTGCGTCAGGCATGGCCCGAGGTCAGGATCATCATCCGTGGGGACTCGGGGTTCTGCCGTCAGCCGCTGATCCGCTGGTGCGAACGCAGCGGCGTGCAATACATCATCGGCCTGGCACGCAATAAACGGCTTCAGGCGCGCGTTGCGCAGGCCGAGGAAATCCTCAAGGACGGCTACGAGCGCACCGGGCGCAAGCAGCGCCTGGTCAGTGAGTTCACCTACGCGGCCGGGTCGTGGGATCGGCCCCGGCGCGTGCTCACCCGCCTGGAGTACGGTGCCCAGGGCGTGAACCCGCGCTTCGTGGTCACCAACATCCGGGACTGCGATGCCATGCAACTGTACGATCAGCTGTACTGCGCCCGGGGCGAAGCCGAGAACCGCATCAAGGAAGCGCAACTCGATCTGTTCGGTACGCGCGCCAGTTGCCACCGGTTCGCCGCCAACCAGTTCCGGCTGCTGCTGGCGGCCCTGGCCTATACGCTGATGCAGCGGCTGCGCGAGACGGCGCTACGAGGCACCGAACTGGAGCGCGCCAGCGCCGCCACCATCCGGGTGCGCCTGCTGAAGGTCGGTGCGGCCATCGTGCGCAATACCCGGCGGGTCCGCATCCTGCTGGCCTCGCATCATCCGCTGCGCCACGTCTACGCGCACGCCGCGCGCGCCATGGCCCCGTAGCGCCGAGAAAGTGCTGTCCCCGGCACGCGATAAAGCAACGGGGGTAGGGACCATTGCGCCTGCGGTACTGAAAAACAGCTTCCCGCGCCGCCGATCCCCTCCGCCGCGTCGCCGAGGCAGCCGGACTACCGGGAAATCACTTAAACAGGCTTGCTGACGAAATGTCCGGGCTAGTCGCGGATCTGCCCCACGCAGGCGACCACGTCGGGGCCGTAGGTCTCCAGCTTGCGCGCGCCCACGCCGCTGACTCCGGCCAGGTCGTCCAGGCTGGCGGGATTGCGCAGGGCGATCTCGCGCAGCGTGGCGTCGTGGAAGATCACGTAGGCCGGCACGTTGTGTTCGCGCGCCGTGCGCGCGCGCCAGGCGCGCAGGTGCTCGAAGCGCGCCAGGGCGTCGGGCGGCAGGGCGTCCAGCTGCGCGGCCGTGGTGGTGCGCTGACGGCCGGGCTTGGCGCGCTTGACCGCCACGGGGCGCAGCATCAGGGTGCGCTCGCCCTTCAGCACGGCGCGGCTGGCTTCGGTCAGCGCCAGGGTGCCGTAGCCTTCCAGGTCCACCGTCAGCAGGCCCAGGGCCAGGGCCTGGCGCAGGATGCCGCGCCAGGCGTCCGCCGTCAGGTCCGCGCCCACGCCGAAGACGCTCAGCGTGTCGTGCCCGTGCTGCTTGATCCGGTCGGTCATCTGGCCGCGCAGGACGTCGATCAGGTGGCCGCCGCCGAAGCGCTGGCCGCGTTCGCGCCACAGGCGATAGACGGCCGACAGCAGCTTCTGCACGGCCACGGTGCCGTCCCAGGCGGCGGGCGGCTCCAGGCAGGTGTCGCAGTTGCCGCAGGGCTCGATCGTCTGGCCGAAATAGGCCAGCAGGTCCTGGCGCCGGCAGGTGACGGTCTCGCACAGGGCCAGCATGGCGTCGAGCTGGCGCATCTGGCGGCGCTGGTGCAGGGCGTCGCCGTCGGAGTCGTCGATCATGCGCCGCTGCTGCACCACGTCCTGCAGGCCGTAGGCCAGCCAGGCGTCGGCGGGCAGGCCGTCGCGCCCGGCGCGCCCGGTCTCCTGGTAGTAGCCCTCGATGGACTTGGGCAGGTCGATGTGGGCGACGAAGCGCACGTCGGGCTTGTTGACCCCCATGCCGAAGGCGATGGTGGCGACCATGACGATGCCGTCCTCGCGCAGGAACCGGGCCTGGTGCTCGGCGCGGGTCCGCGCGTCCAGGCCGGCGTGGTAGGGCAGGGCGGCGATGCCGTTGCGCGACAGGAATTCCGCCGTCTGCTCGACGCGCGAACGCGACAGGGCGTAGACGATGCCGCATTCCCCGGCGTGCTCGGCGCGGATGAAGTCCAGCAGCTGGCGCCGGACTTCGTGCTTTTCGACGATGCTGTAGCGGATGTTGGGCCGGTCGAAGCTGGCGACGAACTGCGGGGCCTCGTCCAGCGACAGGCAGGCGACGATGTCGGCGCGCGTGGCGGCGGTGGCGGTGGCGGTCAGGGCGACGCGCGGCACGCCGGGCCAGCGCTCGGCCAGCAGCTTCAGTTCCTGGTATTCCGGGCGGAAGTCGTGGCCCCACTGCGACACGCAGTGGGCCTCGTCGATGGCGAACAGGGCGATGCGCCCGCCGTCGAGCAGATCCAGGCAGCGCGGGGTCAGCAGGCGTTCCGGGGCCACGTACAGCAGGTCCAGCTCGCCGCGCACGAAGGCGCGCTCGACCTCGCGCGCCTGGCCGGGCGTCTGCGACGAATTCAGGAAGGCGGCGCGCACGCCCAGTTCGAGCAGGGCGTCGACCTGGTCCTGCATCAGGGCGATCAGGGGCGAGATGACCACGCCCGTGCCCGGGCGCACCAGGGCCGGGATCTGGTAGCACAGGGACTTGCCGCCGCCCGTGGGCATCAGCACCAGCGCGTCGCCGCCGCCGATGATGTGCTCGATGACGGCCTGCTGCTCGCCGCGGAAGGCGTCGTAGCCGAAGACCTCGCGCAGGGCGTCCAGGGCGCTGGCGTAGCGCGGCGTTGCCGCGGGCGGCGGCGCGCCGCGCGGCCCGGCCGACCGGCCGCCGGCGGGCGAGGCCGCCACGGGCTGGCCGTCCTCGTCCCAGAAGGGGATCAGGTCTTCGTCGTGCATGCCGGTCCTCAACCTCTGGCCAGGGCCTTCAGGGCCTGGCGGATGCCGTCGGACACGCTCAGCCCCTCGGGCAGGGCGGCCATGGCGCGGCGGGCCTCGGCGGCGGAATAGCCCAGGGCCTGCAGGGCGTTGAGCACGTCGTCGCCGCCGGCGGGGGCTGGCGCGCCGTCCGGGCGGGACAGCCCCGCCACGGCGCCGAGCTTGTCGCGCAGTTCCAGCAGCAGGCGCTCGGCGGTCTTCTTGCCGATGCCGGGCACCTTCACCAGGCGGCCGGATTCCTGGCGCTCGACCGCGTCGGCCAGGTCGTCCACGCTCAGGCCCGAGAGCACGGCCAGGGCGGTGCGCGCGCCGATGCCGCTCACCTTGATCAGCGCCCGGAAGGCGCTGCGTTCGGCCGGCGTGGCGAAGCCGTAGAGCACGTGCGCGTCCTCGCGGATCGCCAGGTGGGTGTGCAGCGTCACGGCCTGGCCCACGGGGGGCAGCTTGTAGAGCGTGCTCATGGGCACGTCGATCTCGTAGCCCAGGCCGCCGGCCTGGACGCAGACCGTGGGGGGGGACAGCTCGATCAGGGTGCCGGTGATGCGGCCGATCATGGCGGACTCCGTCGTTCGGGGTGGATGCGGGGCGCGGGGCGCGAGGGGAAGCGGGCGCGCATCAGGACACCAGGCGTCCGGTGCGCAGACGCCCCCGGCTCGCGGACAGGGTGCCGGGCGCCAGCGCCTGCAGCCGGCCGGCCAGCGGCGCGCAGTGGGCGTGGCAGATGGCGCAGGCCAGGGCGTCGGCGGCGTCGGGGGCGGGCACGCCGTCCAGCGACAGCAGGTGGCGCACCATGGTCTGGATCTGCTCCTTGGAGGCGCGGCCGGTGCCGACCACGGCCTTCTTGATCTGCAGCGCGGTGTATTCCTGCACGTCCAGGCCGCAGTCGGCCAGGGCGCACAGGGCGGCGCCGCGCGCCTGGCCCAGCAGCAGGGTAGAGGCCGGATTGGCGTTGAGGAAGACCTTTTCCAGCGCCGCCTGGTCCGGCCTGGCGTCGCGCGCGACCTCGCGCAGATTGTCCAGGATGACCTTGAGGCGTGCGTGCAGGGGCAGGGCGGGCGGCACGACGATGGTGCCGCTCGCCACGTAGCGCAGCCGCGCCCCCCGGGCCTCGATCACGCCGAAACCCGTGCGCCGCAAGCCCGGATCGACCCCCAGGATGATCATCGGTGCGCGGACGTCAATGGCGGAAGTGGCGGGCGCCGGTGAAGACCATGGCGATGCCGCGTTCGTCGGCGGCCGCGATGACCTCGTCGTCGCGGATGCTGCCGCCCGGCTGGATGACGCAGGCCGCGCCCGCGTCGGCCACCACGTCCAGGCCGTCGCGGAACGGGAAGAAGGCGTCCGAGGCGACCGCCGAGCCCTGCAGCGTCAGGCCGGCCTTCCCGGCCTTGATCGAGGCGATGCGGGCCGAGTCGATGCGGCTCATCTGGCCGGCGCCCACGCCCAGGGTCATGCCCTGGCCGCAGAACACGATGGCGTTGGACTTGACGAAGCGGGCGACGTTCCAGGCGAACAGCAGGTCGCGCATCTGCTGCGCGCTGGGCGCCAGGCGGGTGACGACGCGCACGTCGGCCTCGGTGGCCTGCAGGTCGTCCGGGTCCTGGACCAGCCAGCCGCCGCCGACGCGCTTGACGTCGCAGGGGTTGTGCGCCGTGCCCAGCGGCACTTCCAGCACGCGCACGTTCTTCTTAGCGGCCAGCAGGCCCAGGGCGGCGCCGGTGTAGGCCGGGGCGATCAGGACTTCCAGGAACTGCTCGGAGACGGCCTGCGCGGCGGCTTCGTCCACGGTGGTGTTGAAGGCGATGATGCCGCCGAAGGCCGAGGTCGGGTCGGTCTTGAAGGCCTGGCGGTAGGCCGACAGGGCGTCGGCGCCCAGGGCCACGCCGCAGGGATTGGCGTGCTTGACGATGACGCAGGCGCCGGACTGGAAGCTGCGCACGCATTCCCAGGCGGCGTCGGCGTCGGCGATGTTGTTGTAGGACAGCTCCTTGCCCTGGATCTGGCGGTAGCCGGCCAGCAGGCCCGCGCCCACGTGGGCGTCGCGGTAGAAGGCGGCGCCCTGGTGCGGGTTCTCGCCGTAGCGCAGGGCCTGTTCGCGGCGCATCTGCAGGGTCAGCACGCGCGGCCAGGGCTCGCGTTCGGGCACCTCGGCGGGCGCGGGCTCGCGCGCCGCCAGGCTGCTGAGATAGGCGGCGATGGCGCCGTCGTAGGCGGCGGTGTGGGCATAGACCTTGGCGGCCAGTTCCAGGCGCAGACCGTAGGACGGCTGGCGCGCCGGGCCGTCCATGTCGGCCAGCACGCGCGGGTAGTCGGCCGGGTCGATCACCACGGTGACGCCGCCGCCCTCGGGAGAGCCGTGGTTCTTGGCCGCCGAACGCAGCATGGCGGGCCCGCCGATGTCGATGTTCTCGATGGCGTCGGCCAGGATGCAGTCCGGCTTCGCCACGGTCTGCTGGAAGGGATACAGGTTGACCACCAGCAGGTCGATGGGGGGGATGTCCTGTTCTTTCAGCGTTTGCAGGTGCGCGGGGTCGTCGCGGCGCGCCAGCAGGCCGCCATGGATGCGCGGATGCAGGGTCTTGACCCGGCCGTCCAGGATCTCCGGCGAGCCCGTGTGGGCGGCGACCTCGGTGACTTTCAGGCCGGCCTCGGACAGCAGGCGGGCGGTGCCGCCGGTCGAGAGGAGGGAGACCCGCGCTGGGCGAGGGCCTGGGCGAATTCGACGATGCCCGATTTATCGGACACGGAGATCAATGCGGTCTGGATGGTCATGTCGGCAAGAGGGAAGGAAGGGAGAAGCGGGGGGCGGGCGCGGCGGCGCCTCAGGCCTGGATCTGGTGCGTCTGGAGCTTCTTGCGCAGCGTGCCGCGCGTGATGCCGAGCATGTCGGCCGCGCGCGTCTGGTTGCCTCCGGTGCGCTCCAGCGCGACTTCCAGGACGGTGCGCTCGACGCACAGGCCGACCATGGACAGCATGTCGTGCGGGGTGGAGTCGCCCAGGTCTTCAAAATAGCGTTCGAGCTGTTCGCGGACGGCTTGTTCCAGAGGGGTGGTGGTGCTCATGTCGGATCGATCGGGAAATCAGTGGTGGGAAGGCGCGGGTTCCAGAACGGCGTCGGCGGGCCGCTCGTCGAACCACCGCCGCAGGGCGTCGGACTGCTGCGCCGTGCCGTCCAGCGTCATGATGCGCGGCAGCAGCGTGTCCGCGCCCGGCAGGCCGGCCAGGTACCAGCCGATGTGCTTGCGGGCGCTGCGCACGCCGGTGTGTTCGCCGTAGAAGGCGTAGTGGTCGTCCAGGTGGCTCAGCAGATGCTCGCGCAGTTCGCCGTAGGTGGGCGGCGGCAGGCGGGTGCCGTGCGCCAGGTAGTGGGCGATCTCGCGGAAGATCCAGGGCCGCCCCTGGGCGGCGCGGCCGACCATGATGGCGTCGGCTCCAGTGTAATCCAGGACGCGGCGGGCCTTTTCCGGCGAGTCGATGTCGCCGTTGGCGATCAGCGGGATGCGGATCTCCCGGCGCACCTCGCGCAGGGTGTCGTATTCGGCCTGGCCCGTGTACAGGTCGCAGCGGGTGCGCCCGTGCAGCGTCAGCGCGGCGATGCCGCAGTCCTCGGCCAGGCGGGCGATGCGCACGGCGTTGCGGCTGTCGCGGTCCCAGCCGGTGCGGGTCTTCAGGGTGACCGGCACGCCCAGCGGCGCGCAGGCGGCCACCACGCGCTCCAGGATGCGGGCCACCAGGGCCTCGTCGCGCAGCAGCGCCGAGCCCGAGGCGACGTTGCAGACCTTTTTCGCCGGGCAGCCCATGTTGATGTCGATGATGCGCGCGCCCTTGCGGACGTTGAACACGGCGGCCTCGGCCAGCATGCCGGGATCGGCGCCGGCGATCTGCACCGCCACCGGATCGGGCTCGCCGTCGTGGTTCAGGCGGCGCGCGGTCTTGACGCTGTCCCACAGGCGCGGGTTGCTGGCCGCCATCTCGGATACCGCGTAGGCCGCCCCCAGCGCCTTGCACAGGCGCCGGTAGGGGCGGTCCGTGACCCCCGCCATGGGGGCCACGCAGACGGGGTGGGGCAGGGTCCAGGATCCGATGCGCATGGCAGGCATTGTAAGGCGGCCGTCAGGCCGCGGGCGCGCGGCGCGCCCTACAGCCGCTGGCCCTGCAGCAGGTGGCGGGCCAGGGGCTTGCGCAGCGCCGGCAGCAGGTCCAGGGCGGCCAGCCCCAGGCCGCAGGCGTGGCGCAGCAGCGGGTTGGCGGTGGCGAACAGGCGCGGCAGGGTGTCGGTGACGCCCAGGGTCAGCGCGCGGTCCGCGCGCCGGCGCCGGGCGTGGCGTTCCAGCAGCGGCTGGACCGGGGCCTCGGGCGCCGCCAGCCAGGGCCGCAGCGCCTGGGCCAGCTGGGCCGCGTCGCGCAGGCCCAGGTTCAGCCCCTGGCCGGCGACCGGGTGCAGGGTCTGGGCGGCGTTGCCCACGGCCGCCAGGCCCTGGCCCAGCAGGCTCGGGCCGGCATGCAGCGACAGGGGGAAGGCGTGGGCCTCGCCCACCCGGCGCAGGCCGCCCAGGCGCCGGCCGAAGGCCGCCTGCAGCGCCGCGTCGAATTCGGCGTCCGGCAGATCGCGCAGGGCCCGGGCGCGCGCCGGCGGCACGCACCAGACCAGGCTGTAGAGATCGGCGCCGGCCGGATGCGGCAGCAGGGCCAGCGGGCCGGTGCGGGTGAAGCGCTCGAAGGCGCGGCCCGGCAGCGGGGCGGCGGCGCGCACGGTGGCCAGCACGGCGTGCTGGCCGTATTCCCGGTGCAGGCCCTCGGGCCGGGCGCCGTCGGACAGCAGCGCCAGGCGTGCGCTGCGGGGCCCGCCGGCCAGCCGCAGCAGGACGGGCGAGCCCGCCAGGGGCCGCCGCGGACGCTCCGGCAGCAGGGCGACGCCGGCGCGGCGCACGGCGGCGTACAGCGTGTCGAGCAGGTCGTCGTAGGCCACCACGCAGCCCAGCCGGGGGACCCCCAGCTCGGCCTGGTCGATCAGGGTGCGTCCCAGGTGCCCGGCCTGGGACACGTGCACGGTCAGGATGTCGGCGGCGCGCTCCGGCCAGGCGCCCAGGCTTTCCAGGTGGCGGCGGCTGCCGTGGTTCAGGGCCAGGGCGCGCGGATCGACGGCCTGGCCGGCGGGGCGCGGCGCGGGCTCCGGGCCCACCAGGGCGATGCGCGCGGGGTCCGGGGCCGCGTCCGCCAGGCCGAGGGCCAGGGCGCAGCCGACCGGGCCGGATCCCAGGATGGCGATGTCGTAGGTCGGAAGGGCCATGGCGTGTCGAAAGAAGCGAAAGGAGAGGGACGAAAAGCAGCGGGCGAAGACGGCCATTTTAGAATGATGCTTTAAACTGGGTCGCGTCGTTTGGGAGACGCGCCGCCTCTTCCAAGTTGTTTTGCCCGGTGACGGGCGTGGATTGAAACTGGATCTCATGGACGTACTCGCCTGGCTGCAGCCTTGGGAATTCTCGCCCGCCCTGGTGCTGGCCTTCGCGGCGTCGGCGTGGCTGTTCCTGCGCGGCCGCCGCGTCCACCATGTCGGGGCCGTGCGCCAGTCCCTGTTCTGGATCGGCTGGGTCATGCTGTACCTGTCCATGCACACCCAGCTGGACTACTACGCCGAGCGCATGTTCTTCATCCATCGCCTGCAGCACCTGGTCCTGCACCACCTGGGGCCGCTGCTGGTCATGGGCGCCTATCCGGGCCAGGTCATGCGGGCCGGCCTGCCCCTGGCCTGGCGGACACGGCTGGCGGCGGCGCGCCGGACGTCCGGCCCCGTCCGCGCCCTGGAAGCCCTGGCGACGCACCGGTTCCTGGTCCCGCTGCTGTTCCTGCTGATGGTGCTGGTCTGGCTGGAGCCCACCGTGCAGTTCTATTCCATGCTCGACTGGCGGCTCTACCGGCTCATGAACTGGGCGGTGGTGATCACCGGCCTGATGTACTGGAACCTGATCCTGGACCGGCGGCCCCATCCGCCGGCGGCGATGGCGCCCGGCGGGCGCATCTTCTCGCCCGTCTTCACCATGGCGCCGCAGATGGTCGCCGGCGCGGTGATCGTCTTTTCCGAACACGACCTGTATCCGGTGTTCGACCTGTGCGGCCGCGCGCTGCCCGGCTTCAGCGCGCTCGACGACCAGGTGATCGGCGGACTGATCATGTGGGTGCCGGCGGGCCTGATCGAGACTTTCGGGCTGCTGGTGGCGCTGGGGACCCTGATGCGGCTGTCGGCCCGCAACCGCCTGCCGCAGCCCCGGCGGCGCCCGGCGGGCCGGTCCGCGCGGGCGGCCTGATGCGGCCCCGAACGAAGGACGGAGGAGGCGTCATGAGGATCTGGATGCGGCGGGCGGGAGCGGGCCTGAGCCTGGCCGGCGCCCTGGCGGCCGGCGTGCCGCCCGCCTGGGGCCAGCCCATGGGGCTGCCCTCGATGGGGGCGGCTTCGGCGGCGGAACTGTCTCCGGCGGTGGAGCGCACCCTGGGCCAGGCCATCATGGAGCAGGGCCGCCAGGACCCGACCTACATCGGCGACCTGGACGTCGGCCAGTACCTGACCGCGCTCGGCCGGCGGCTGGCCGCCCACGCGCCGCAGGCGCTGGCCCAGGACATCACCGTGTTCGCCGTGCGCGATCCCGCGATCAACGCCTTCGCCCTGCCGGGCGGCTACATCGGCGTCAACAGCGGCCTGGTGGTCGGCGCGCAGAGCGAGTCCGAGCTGGCCGGCGTGCTGGCGCACGAAATCGGCCACGTCATGCAGCGCCACATCGCCCGCGGCATCGCGCAGCAGTCGCAGGGCACGGGCATCATGGTGGCCAGCCTGATCGGCGCCCTGCTGGCGGCCCTGGCCGGCCAGGGCGACCTCGCCATGGGCGTGGCCACCTTCGGCCAGGCCGCCGCCATCGACCGCCAGCTGGGCTTTTCCCGGGGCGCCGAGCAGGAGGCCGACCGCGCGGGGCTGCAGATGATGCGCCAGGCCGGCTTCGACCCGCGCGGCATGCTGGCCATGTTCCGCCGCCTGATGAACGCCTCGCGCCTGAACGAAGGCACGGGCGGCGGCTACGCCTCGACCCACCCGCTGTCGATCCAGCGCCTCTCGGACATCGAGAACCGCATCGAGGGCCTGCCGCCCGCCGCCGCGACGCCCGACCCCGAATTCTGGTTCGTGCGCGCGCGCCTGGCCCTGATCCAGGCGCGCGACCATGCCGACCGCCAGCGTCTGCGGCAGACGCTGCGCGGCGAGGCGCGCGACCTCCAGGGCGCGCGCCAGGCGGCCGCCCTGTACGGCCTGGCCGCGCTGGACCGGGCCGAGGGCGACCTGGCCGGCGCGCGCGCGCAGCTGGCCCAGGCGCAGTCCATCCAGCCGGCGCCCCAGCTGGACGTGCTGGCGATCCAGCTGGCCGGCGCCCAGGGGCCAGCGGCCGCGGTGGACGTCTCGGCGGCCGCCTGGAAGCGCTGGCCCCGCAGCCAGGGGGTGGCCGACGCGCGCGCCCGCGCCCTGCAGAAGGCCGGCCAGGACGCGGCCGCCGCCGATCTCCTGCAGGCTGCCGCCCGGCAGTGGCCCGACACGCCCGAATTCCAGAAGCTGCTGGCGACCAGCCTGCAGCGCCTGGGCCGCGAGGTCGAGGCCCACGAAGCCATGGCGAGCTATTTCGAGCAGACCGGCGCCCTGCCCACGGCGGTCGAGCATCTGCAGCAGGCGCGCACCCTGTCGAAGGACTTCTACGCCCAGTCGCGGCTGGACATGCGCATCCGCGCCCTGCGCGAACGCCTGGACAACCAGCGCGCGCTGCTGGAGCCGTTCAAGAAGTAAGTAGCGTCCGGATGGACGGACGCGGGGCCGCCGTCCGGGGGCCGTGTCCGTGCGCTCAGCGTTCCGGGTAGAGGACGGCCTCGGCGGGAATGCGCCGCAGCATTTCGGCGCGCACGAAGTCGATGAAGGGCTGCTGGAGCGCGCCCGGCGTCTGGTCCGGCGCCTGCATGAGAGAAAAATTCATGGGGATGGCGGCCTCGAACGGGACGAAGCGCACGCCCTCGTTCTGGTGGCAGGCCGCCGTCAGCGCATCGATCAGGGCGATCCCGACGCCGGCTTCCACGAGCCTGAGCATGGCATAGGAATTCTGGGTTTCTATGTCCAGGGTGCGCGTGACCCCGTGGGTCGCGAATGCGGCGTCCACCATGGCGCGTGTGTCGAGCAGGGTGGGATAGGACACGAAACGTTCGCCCTGCAGGTCTTTGGGCTTGATCAGGTCGCGTTGCGCGAGCGGGTGCGCGGCGGGGATGGCGCAGACCATCCTGGTGGACATCAGCAACTGGCAGTAGCTGGATTGCAGCTGCAGCGAAAGAATGATGAAGCCGATGTCGGATCGTCCTTCCCGCACGCGTTCCATGACCGCCTGGGAGCTCAGCAGGAGCAGCTGGATCTGCGCGCGCGGATGGCGTTCCAGGAATTTCCCGATGGTCTGAGGCAGGAAGTCCAGCGCGAGCGAGGGCGCGGCGGCGATGCGCAGGCTGCCGCGCCGCAAGGTGCGTATTTCCGCCGCCGCGTCGGCGATGCGTTCCACGCCGGCCAGCGATTGCTTGACTTCCTCGTAGAGCAGCTTGGCCTCGGGCGTGGGATGCAGGCGCCCCCGCTGCCGTTCAAACAGGCGGATGCCGATGCGCCACTCGAATTCGGCGAGCAGCCGCGTGACCACGGGTTGCGAGATGCACATGGAGGATGCGGCGCTGGTGACGGTCTTGTTGAGCATGACCGCGCGGAAGGCTTCCATGTGCCGCAACGTGATGCGATTCGTCAGGCGGTTATCCATAGTGAAAAGACATTATTTTATATATAAATAGAACTATTTTATCGCTTCGGTGGTTATTAAGATAGTAAACACAATGAGTTGGAACCGATTGAATCCATCTCAAAACAACATAGGGTTTCTACTAATCATGGCCTGCCATAGAGGCTCAAGGAGGCGACATATGAAAAACTTGTTGAAACTGGCGTCGGTCTTTTCCCTGGCCGTCGCGCCGATGCTGTCGCAGGCGGTCACGCTGAACGTGGGTTCGTACGGCGGTTCGACGGAGCAGGCCTTCCGCGACAGCATCATCCCCATGTTCAAGAAAAAGACCGGCGTGGACATTACCTATGTGCCGGGGAATTCCACGGATACGCTGGCCAAGCTGGTGGCGCAGAAAAAGCACCCGCAGTTCGACGTGGTGCTGATCGACGATGGCCCCATGGAGCAGGCCCAGCAATTCAATCTGTGCGCCGCCCTGGCGCCGGCGCCCGTCTATCAGGACCTGTATCCCTTGTCGAACATGGGCAAGACCGCGGTCGCGCTGGGCGTGGTGGCGACGGGCCTCTTCTACAACAAGGAAGCCTTCGCAAAGGCCGGCTGGGCCGCGCCCGACTCCTGGCTGGATCTCGAGGATCCCAAGTTCCGCCAGAAGGTCGTGATCCCGCCGATCTCGAACGGCTACGGCCTGCATACGCTGATCAAGTTCGCCGAGCTGAACGGAGGGGGCGTCAAGGACATCGAACCCGGGTTCAAGGCCATCATCGACAAGGTGGCGCCCAATGTCCTGGCCTGGGAGCCGTCCCCCGGCAAGATGTCCGAATTGTTCCAGAATGGTTCGGGGGTCCTGGGCGTATGGGGCAGCGGCCGGGTGGAAGCGCTGAAAAACACGGGCTTCCCGGTGGAGTTCGTCTATCCCAAAGAAGGCGCGGTCGCCTTGTTCACGGCGGTCTGCCCGGTGGCGCGCCCGGATGCCAAGCCCGAGGCGCAGCAGTTCGTGCAGTTTCTCCTCAGCCCCGAGATCCAGGCCATTCTCGCCAAGACCCAGGCCTGGGGGCCGGTCAACAGCAAGACCCGGTTGACGCCGGAAGTGGCCGCCGCCGTGCCGTATGGCCCGGAGCAGATCGGCAAGCTCGAGGCGGTGGACTATTCCGTGGTGAACGTGGAACGCGGCAAGTGGACCAACCGCTGGAACCGTACGGTCGAGCGCTAGGACTTGGATATTGACGATGGGTTCAAGCGGTCTCCGGCTCGGCCGGAGACCGCGAGCCGGGAAGGGTATCGTGAGCTTTCTTGAAATCCGTGGTCTCAGAAAAGAGTTCGACGACTTCATCGCGGTCGAGCACCTGGACTTGCAGGTCGAAAAGGGGGAATTCGTCTCCCTGCTGGGACCGTCCGGATGCGGCAAGACGACGACGCTGCAAATGATCGCCGGCTTCCTGACGCCCACGCGGGGCGACATCCGGGTGGCGGGAAGCAGCGTCCTGGAGCAGAGGCCCGAGAAACGGGGCATGGGCATCGTTTTCCAGAGCTACGCGCTGTTCCCCCACATGACCGTCGAGGAAAACGTGCGGTTCGGACTGGAGATGCGCGGTGTGGATCGCCCGACCTGTAAAAAGCGGGTCGCGGAGGTCCTGGACATGGTGCGCCTGGAAGGACGCGACACGCGGTATCCGCGCGAATTGTCGGGCGGACAGCGCCAGCGCGTGGCGATTGCGCGCGCCCTGGTCATCCGCCCCGAAGTCCTGCTGCTCGACGAGCCCATGTCGAATCTGGATGCCAAGCTGCGCAGCGAAATGCACATCGAACTGCGCGCGATCCAGCGCCAGCTGGGGACGACGACCATTCTGGTGACGCACGACCAGACGGAAGCCATGACCATGAGCGACCGGATCGCCGTCATGCACGGCGGCAGGATCGTGCAGTTCGACAAGCCCCACACGGCCTATGAACATCCCGCCTCCGCCTTCATTTCGGACTTCCTGGGCAAGACCAATGCCTTGCGGGGGCGCGTCCTCCAGTGGCGGGAAGGCTGTTGCGACGTGCGCCTGGAAGAAATCAGCGTCACGGTGTCCTGCGATGCGCCTTTGCCCACGGACGAGGTCTCCGTCTACATCCGCCCCGAAAAGATCCGCCTGGTCCCTGCGGGCCGGGGCCGGCTCGACGCCGTCGTGCTGACGCGCCTCTTCCTGGGCGACCACTGGATGCTCGAAGTGGAGACTGGCCTGGGGGTGATGCGCGTCACGGTGCCGAACGTGGGCGCGTTCGACATCGACGAGGGCGGCCGGGCCGGGCTCGAATGGGATGACGCCAACCTGAGGGTCCTGGGCAGGGAGCGGGATCATGTCTAGCCAATCCCGCGGTTCCTGGGTCCCCTGGGCATTGTCGGCGCCGGCGCTTGCGCTGTTCCTGGTGATGCTGCTGACCCCGCTGGGGCTGACCGCCGTTCTGTCCTTCCATGTGTTCGACGGCATCGGGACGATCAGCGACGACTATTCGCTCGTCAACTACCTGGAGGTCCTCTCCGATCCGTATTACCACGAGATTTTCCTGCGCACTGAAAGTTTGTTTCGCAGGCTGCCGGAAAAAGAAACCGGCGCCGAGCGGGAAATCGGGATGGACCTGGATGGCATGGCGGTGCGCGTGCCCGCCGGGATTTCCGTGGCGGCGGCGCTGCTGCTGCTGGGCGTGGACCGGTTTCGCGCCTCCGCCGTGAGCGGCATGCCGCGCGCGCCCTATTGCATGATGGGCGTGTGTTTCGAGTGCCTGGTGGAGATCGACGGCGAGCCGAACCAGCAGGCCTGTCTCGTCACGGTGCGCGACGGCATGCGGGTCGCCACCCTGCGGACGCCCGATCTGGCGGAATTCATGCGCGGCGGGGAGAACCTCCATGGCTGACTTGGCGGAACAGGGGCACGTGCCGTTGCGCGCGCCGGATCGTACCGTGGACCTGATCGTCATCGGGGCCGGACCGGCCGGGATGGCGGCGGCCGTCGAGGCCCGGCGGCACGGGATGTCGGTGCTGCTGCTGGACGAGCAGGAGACGCCGGGCGGCCAGATTTATCGCCGCGTCACCCAGGCGGACGAGGACCGGCGCCGGATCCTGGGGCCGGACTATGCCCGGGGATCGGATCTGGCGCGGGAATTCACCGTTTCGGGCGCCGAATACTGGCCGCGCACGGCCGTGTGGCAGGTCACGCGCGAGCGGCGCGTGCATGCGCTGCGCGATGGGCGCGTCGCGGCGCTGGAGGCGCGCGCGATCGTGCTGGCTACGGGCGCGATGGAGCGTCCCTTCCCCATTCCCGGCTGGACCCTGTCGGGCGTGATGACCGCCGGCGCGGCGCAGATCCTCATGAAAAGCGCGGGGATCGTGCCCGGGCAGGCGCCGGTGCTGGCGGGTTGCGGCCCGTTGCTGTATCTGCTGGCCTGGCAGTACCTGCGCGCGGGGGTGCGGATCGGCGCCATTCTGGATACGGCGGCGCCCGCCGACTTGCGCGCGGCCTTGAGGCATGCGTCCGGAGCCCTGGCGGGCTGGCCGGATCTGGTCAAGGGGTTGAAGCTGCTGTCCGGCATCAAGCGGCATCGCGTTCCGCACTACAAGGGTGTGACCGGCCTGGCCATCCAGGGCGAGGACGGCTGCGCGCAACGCATCCAGTTCCAGGCGGATGGCCGGACGCGGACCTTGCCCGCCTCCCTGGTGCTCCTGCACCAGGGGGTCGTGCCGAATACGCAGATCACGTGGTCGCTGCGTGCCGGGCACGTGTGGGATGACGCGCAATTGTGCTGGCGCCCGGTCGTGGACGGCTGGGGCGAGCTGGATGTGCCCGGGATCTATGTGGCCGGCGATGGCGCGGCCATTGCCGGGGCGCGGGCGGCGGAGATCCAGGGCCGCCTGACGGGCCTGGGGCCGCCGCCGCGGCGGGGCGCCTGACCGCGGCGCAACGCGATGCGCGGGCGGCGCCGCTGGTGCGCGAGCGCCGGTCGTTCCTTCGCATACGGCCCTTCCTCGATCGCCTGTACCGGCCGAAGGACGAGAACCGCATCCCCGCCGACGAGGTCATGGTGTGCCGCTGCGAAGAGGTCACGGCGGGGCGGTTGCGGGACGACGTGCGGCTGGGGTGCGTCGGACCGAACCAGGTCAAGTCGTTCAGCCGCTGCGGAATGGGGCCCTGCCAGGGGCGCCAGTGCGGCCTGACGGTGACGGAACTGATCGCGGGCACGCGCCAGGTGCCGCCCGCCGATGCCGGCTACTATCGCATCCGCCCGCCGATCAAGCCGATCACGCTGGCGCAGCTGGCGAAAGAGGCCGAGGTCAATGAGTAGTCCCGCAACCGGGGTGGTCGGCGCCGATGCGCTCGTCATCGGAGGCGGCCTGCATGGCCTGTCCTCGGCGCTGCATCTGGCCCGGCGCGGCCTGCGGGTCCACCTCCTGGAGCGCGATTACTGCGGACGCCATGCCTCCGGCGTCAACGCGGGCGGCGTGCGCACCCTGGGGCGGGCGCTGGCCGAGATCCCCCTGGCGCTGGCTTCGCGCGACGAGATCTGGCGCGTCGCGGAAGATTACCTGGGTTCGGATTGCGGGTTCGTGCCGAGCGGCCAGCTGCAGGTGCTGGAGACGGCCGATGACGTGGCGGCGGCGCGTGTCCGTGTCGATCGGTTGCGCCGGCTGGGGTACGCCCATGAGGTTCTGATCGGTCCCGAGGAGGTGCGCGAGCGGGTCCCCCGCATTGCGGAGCACGTGCAGGGCGGGATCTGGGTGGCCGGGGATGGATATGCCTGGCCGTATGGCGCCGTCATGGCCTTTCATGCCGCGGCGTTGCGCGCCGGCGTCGGCATCCGGGAAGGCGCCGAGGTGTCGCGGGTCTGGCGGCAGGGCGGCCAGTGGCACGTCCGCGCGGGCGATCGCGTCTTCAGCGCGCCGGTCCTGGTGAACGCGGCCGGCGCCTGGGCGCACCGGATCGCGGGGCAGGTGGGCGACCCGGCGCCCGTGCAGGTGGATGGGCTCATGCTGATGGTGACCCAGAGAACGGCGCATTTCCTGGACCCCGTGCTGGGCGGCTCGAGCCGGCCTCTGTCGCTGAAGCAGTTTGCGAATGGCACCGTGGTCATCGGCGGCGGCCTGCGCTGCGGGCTCGATGCCGCGCGGCGCGCGGCCGAGGTCGATCTGATGACGCTCTGGCCCAGTGCGCGGACCGTCGTCGGCCTTTTCCCGCATCTGGCCGCCGTCCCGATCGCGCGCGCCTGGGGCGGCGTGGAAGCCTTCACGCCGGATGGCATCCCGGTCATCGGCCGGGGCCGCGAGGAGGGCGTCGTCCATGCCTTCGGCTTTTCGGCGCATGGGTTCGAGCTGGGCCCCATCGTGGGACGGATCGTCAGCGAGTTGCTTTGCGATGGCGCCAGCCGGCTGCCCATCGAGGCTTTTTCGGTGGACCGGTTCCGTTGACGGCGCCCGGGTTCTATCCTCTTTTCGACAGGAGAAATCATCACATGACTACGGAAATCCAGCGGATGGACAGCAACGAGCGCCTGAGCCGCATCGTGATACACAATCACGTGGCCTACGTCGCGGGCGTCACGGCGTCGAATGCGCAGGCCGACGTCTATCACCAGACCCTCGATGCGCTCGCCAAGATCGACACCTATCTGGCCCAGGCGGGCACGGACAAGTCCCGCCTGCTGACCGCCCAGATCTGGCTGCGCGACATCGATCGGGATTTCGCGGGCATGAACGCCGCCTGGGGCGAATGGATCGATGGCGGCGCCGTCCCGACGCGGGCGACCTGCGAGGCGCGCCTGGCGCGCCCCGACCTGCTGGTGGAGATCATCGTCAGCGCGGCGGTCTGAAACTCCGTCGGCTTGATCGGCCTCCCGCGAGGCCATGCCGGCCGGCCGATACCCGGCTGGTTTTTTCGCCGGCCGCGCGCGGCGCGGCCGCCCGATTCAGTCGCCGGTGCCGAAAAACCGCAGTAGCCGCGCCGGCAGCCAGCGCAGGTGGCCCGGGAACATGCCGGTGACGAAGCCTGCGTGCCCGCCCAGCGCCGGCTGGTGCAGCAGCACGTCGCCGGACGCGTCGCGCGAACCCGGCAGCGAGGCCTCGGGCACGAAGGGATCGTTGCGGGCGTTCAGTACCAGCGTGGGCGTGCGGATCGACGGCAGCAGCGGCAGGCTGGCCGCGCGGGTCCAGTAGTCCAGCGCGTTGCGGTAGCCGTGCATGGGCGCGGTGTACAGGTCGTCGAGCTCGCGCAGGCTGCGCATGCTCTGGGTGCGCGACACGTCCACCGAGCCGGGGAATTCCTGGGCCTTGTCGAAGATCTTGCGCCGGATGCTGCGCAGGAAATGGCGGGTGTACAGGTGCCGTCCCCAGCCGGTGTCCGACAGGCGCCGGCCGCAGGCGGGGAGGTCCATCGGGACGGACACCGCGGCGGCGGCCCGCAGGCCGTGCGGGCCGGTGCCCGCCTCGCCCAGCAGCTTCAGCAGGGCGTTGCCCCCCAGCGAGATGCCGGCGGCGTGCCATTCGGCGCCGGGCAGGCGGGCGCGGACGTGGCCGAGCATGAACTCGATCTCGGCCGAATCGCCGCTGTAGTAGGCCCGCGCCATGCGGTTGGGCACGCCCGAGCAGCCGCGGAAGTGCGCCGCCGCCACGGTCCAGCCGGCGGCGCGGAAATCGTGGGCGATCACCTGCATGTAGGGACTCAGGCTGCTGCCTTCGAGGCCATGGAACAGGATCAGGGCGGGGCCGCCGGCCAGCGCGGCCCAGTCGGCGTCCTCGATCCAGCGCCGCGCCGCCGTGCCGACCAGGCCGGATTCGTGCGGCGAGGCCTGGCCGCCGGGCCGCTGGTTGGGGTTCAGGCCCGGGCCGCACCAGTCCAGGTCGATGAAGTCGCCGTCGGGCGTGTCCACCCGTTCGCGCACGAAGTGCAGGGTGGGGTGCTGGGCGCAGAAGGCCCCGTAGAGGGTCTGGACGTGGCCGCCGGGCAGCCAGGCCGGCACGGGGCACGGGCGGGTGTCGATGCGCGCGGTCATAGGACTTCGCCTTCGTGCCGTGCACGAAGGCATTCGCGTTTGGGGCGGCCCGGCACGCTCATGGGACTTCGCCTTCGTGCCGTGCACGAAGGCATTCGCGGTGGGGGACGGCCCGGCACGCTCATGGGCGGATCAATGGAGGGTGCGGGAGGGGTCCGGCCGGTCGAACAGCTCGGCCTCGCGGGGCGCGGCCGAGGCGTGGTGCACGATCATCCGCCAGCCTTCCGGGCCCTTCTGGTAGATGTTGGTGGTGTAGAAGTTCAGGGTGTCCTTGCCGCGCGGGGTGTTCACCATGATCTGCTCGATCAGCACGTGCACGGCGTTCATCACGCCCGTCATGGCCTTGACCTGCGCCGGGAAGGCGGCGATCGGGCCGTTGGTGAAGATGTGTTCCCAGGCTTCCCGCACGGCCCGCGGGCCGATGGTCCGCAGGCCGCCGGGGTGGATGCAGACCACGTCCTCGTCGTCGCCCCAGACGCGCATCATCAGGGCGGCGTCGCCCTGGCGCATGGCCTCGTAGAAGGCGTATTCGGCTTCTTCCGGCGTGGGGAACATGGGCGGGATCAGTGGTGGCCGTGCACCTTTTCGCCTTCGCGCAGGGCGTAGCGGGTGCCGCAGTACTGGCAGCGGGCCACCTTGCTCTTGACGACCTCGATGTAGATGCGCGGATGCTGGCTCCACAGGGGCGCCTTGGGGCCGGGGCAATAGACCGGCAGGTCTTCGGCGCCGACTTCGACGATGTCCTGGTTGCGGGCGGTTTCGGGCACGCTGCTCATGGTGTTTCCTGCAAAAGGGCCGGACGGGCGGGCCGTCCGGGGTGGGGTTTGGATTGGGGGATCAGACCCGGGAGAGCCAGTGGTGGTATTTCGGCGTCTTGCCGGATACCGCGTCGAAGAAGGCCTTCTGGATCTGGGCGGTGACGGGGCCGCGTTCGCCGGCGCCGATCTGGCGGCCGTCGATCTCGCGGATCGGGGTGACTTCGGCCGCCGTGCCGGTGAAGAAGGCCTCGTCGGCGATGTACAGGTCGTCGCGGGTGAGCCGGCGCGATTCCACCCGCAGCCCCAGGTCGGCGGCGATCTGGTGGACGGAGGCCCGCGTGATGCCGGTCAGGGCGCAGGCGATGTCCGGCTCGTAGAGCACGCCGTCGCGCACGATGAACAGGTTTTCGCCGGAGCCTTCGGCCACGAAGCCCTGGGTGTCCAGCAGGATGGCCTCGTCGTAGCCGTGGTCCAGCGCCTCGGCGTTGGCGAGGATGGAGTTGGCGTAGGTGCTGGCGATCTTGGCGCGCGGCATGGTGACGTTGACGTGCTGGCGCGCGTAGGAGGAGATCTTGACGCGGATGCCCTGCTTGAGGGCGTCTTCGCCCAGATAGGCGCCCCAGGCCCAGGCGGCGATGGCGACGTGCACCGAGGCGCCGCGGGGCGAGACGCCCATCTTTTCGGAGCCGTAGAACACCAGCGGCCGGATGTAGCAGGATTCCAGCTCGTTGCGGCGCACGACCTCGATCTGGGCCTCGGAGATCGCCTCGCGCGAGAAGGGGATCTTCATCTGGTAGATGTGCGCCGAGTTGAACAGGCGCTTGGTGTGGTCTTCCAGGCGGAAGATCGCGGTGCCGTGGTCGGTGCGGTAGGCGCGGACCCCCTCGAAGACGGCCAGGCCGTAGTGCAGCGAATGCGTCAGCACGTGCGTGGTCGCGTCGCGCCACGGCACCAGCTTGCCGTCGTACCAGATCACCCCATCTCGATCAGCCATGGACATTGCCGTCTCCCGGAATTTGTCAGGGATTCATTGTACCAATTGCCCGGCCCGCGGCGATGCACGCTAAAATGAGGGGTTCATGAACGCGTGGGGCCGGATTTCCGGGTGCCTGCGCACCCAATCCGACGAATGACCGACTCCACTCCCCAAGACTCCACCGCCCAAGCGCCCGTTCCATTTGCCCAGTTCGGCCTGCATCCCGGCATCATGCAGGCCATCGAGGCCACCGGCTACGTGTCCGCCACCCCGATCCAGGCCAAGGCCATCCCCATCGCCATGTCCGGGCGCGACGTCATGGGCGCCGCCCAGACGGGCACGGGCAAGACCGCCGCCTTCTCCCTGCCGATCCTGCACCGGCTGATGCCCTTCGCCAGCAACAGCGCCTCGCCCGCGCGGCATCCCGTGCGCGCCCTGATCCTGACGCCCACGCGCGAGCTGGCCGACCAGGTGCACGCCAACGTCGCCCAGTACAGCCGCTTCGTGCCCCTGCGCACGGCGGTGGTGTTCGGCGGGGTGGACATCCGCCCGCAGCGCGACCTGCTGCGCCAGGGCTGCGAAATCCTGATCGCCACGCCGGGGCGCCTGCTCGATCACGTCGAGCAGCGCAACGTCAATCTCGGCCAGGTCGGCATCCTGGTGCTGGACGAGGCCGACCGCATGCTGGACATGGGCTTCCTGCCGGACCTGGACCGAATCATGCGGCTGCTGCCGCCGGGCCGCCAGGGCCTGCTGTTCTCCGCCACCTTCAGCCCGGAAATCCGCAAGCTCGGCCGCACCTTCCTGCGCTCCCCGGTCGAGGTCGAGGTCGCGCGCCCCAACGCCACGGCCGACACCGTCACCCAGATCGCCTATCCCCTGGAAGGCGAGGCCAAGCGCCGGGCCGTGGTGCACCTGGTGAAGTCCCGCCAGCTCAACCAGGTCATCGTGTTTTCCAACACCAAGATCGGCTGCAGCCGCCTGGCCCGCCAGCTGGAACAGGACGGCGTGCGCGCCGAATCCATCCACGGCAACAAGACCCAGATCGAGCGCATGAAGGCGCTGGACGCCTTCAAGGCCGGCACCCTGGAAGTCCTGGTGGCCACCGACGTGGCCGCGCGCGGCCTGGACGTGGCCGGCGTGCCCTGCGTCATCAACTACGACCTGCCGCGCAACGCGGAAGACTACGTCCACCGCATCGGCCGCACCGGCCGCGCGGGCGCCTCGGGCGAGGCCATCGCGCTGTTCGCCCCCGAGGAAGAACGCTACCTGCAGGACATCGAAAAGCTCATCAAGACCAAGATCCCGCGCGGCGAGCTCGAACTGCCGCGCGCCGCCCCCGCCGCCGCGCGGTGGGCGGGCATCACGGGGCGCCGGGCTGGCGCGGCGCGCCCGAGGCGCCGCTGGACGACTTCTTCTCCCGGCCCTACGAGCCCGCCGCCGCCTCCGCGCCGCGCGCCGAAGCCGAATCGCGCCCCGCCGTGGTGCCGGCGCGCCGGCCCGTGGGCGTGCTGCTGGGCGGGGGCAAGCACGGCTGATCCGCGCGGCATGCCGCCGGATCGCGGCGCGGCGTGCGATTCAGGCGCCCCGGTTCCGGTTCCCCTGGCCCTGGATTCCCTGATCCTGGATCCCCCGGCCCTGGTTTCCTCAGTCCTGGTTTCCTCAGTCCTGATTCCGCGCCAGCGCGTCCAGGCTGCCCGGGCCGGCGGCCAGCGCCGGCAGGTCCGCCGCGCCGTCGATCAGCCGCCGCAGGTGTTCGGCGCGCGGCTGCACCGCGCCCCAGTAGCGCGTGCCGCCCCGGTCCTGCACCAGGATCGTGGGAAAATTCTCGATGTCCTCGTCGCCCAGCCAGTCGGGGCTGTCCTCGACGTCCACCCACAGGAAGGTCCAGCCGGGGTATTCGTCGGCCAGGGCCTCCAGCAGGGGGCGCCAGGCGTCGCAGGTGCGGCACCAGGCGGCGCAGTAGCAGGCCACGCGGCGGCCCGAATCTGCGGCCAGCCGCTCGCGCAGGGCGTGCGGGGCGGCGTGCGGATCGAACAATTTCATGCAGACAGGAATCCCTTTCTTTGAATAAGATGATTGTATGGGTTCTCAAGGATCATCCCGCTCCATGACGCATCAAGACCTCACCCTGCGCGACCCCCGCACCGCCCACGGCCTGGCGCTGGTCGGGCAGGCCTTCCGCCGCGCCGCCGCCAGCCAGCTGCATCCGCGCATGATCGCGGCCCTGTTCCTGCCCTTCGTGATCGCCTTCCTGGGCGCGGTGGTGCTGCTGTGGTTCTTCTGGCAGCCGCTGACCGGCTGGCTGGACCAGGAGGCCTCCTCCTGGGGCCTGTTCAACACCATCGACGGCTGGCTCGTCGCCGTCGGCCTGTTTTCCCTCAAACTGTGGCTGGTGCCGCTGCTGGCGGCGGGCCTGCTGCTGCCCATGGCCGGCATCCTGGGGCTGGTGATCGCCGCCGTGTTCGTCATGCCCATCGTGCTGCGCCACCTGGAGCACCGCGAGTACCGCGGCCTGAACCGCCAGGGCCGCAACACCACGGCCCTGGGTGTCTGGAACGCGATCTGGGTCGGGCTGCTGTTCTGCCTGGGGTGGCTGGTCACCATGCCCCTGTGGCTGATCCCGCCCATGGCGCTGGTGCTGCCGGTGTTCTGGTGGGCCTTCGCGCTGAACCGCATGCTGCGCGTGGACGCCATGATCGAGCACGCCAGCGCGGCCGAGCGCCGGCTGCTCTGGCGCCGCCACAACCGCCAGCTCTGGCTGATCGCGGCCTGCCTGGCGGTCGTCAACCTGATTCCGCTGTTCTGGCTGGTGATGCCGGTGTTCTCGGCACTGGTGTACGCGCACTTCTGCCTGGAAGCCATCCGCCGCCTGCGGGCCGAAACCGTCATAGACGTCTGACCAGGAAATCCCATGATGAATACCGATGCCGCCGGCGTGGCCGGCCTGTCCGCCCCGCAGGCCGCCTGCGGGCCCGATGCCTGCGCGGTTTCCCAGGCGCCGCCGCGCATCCGCCTGATCGCCATCGGCGACGAGATCCTCTCCGGGCGCCGCCAGGACAAGCATTTCGCCCGGCTGATCGAACTGCTGCAGGAGCGCGGGCTGCGCCTGCACGCCGCCGAATTCATCTCCGACGACGAGGACGACATCGTCGAGTGCCTGCGCCGCAGCTTCGCCACGCCGGACCTCGTCTTCTGCTGCGGCGGCATCGGCGCCACGCCCGACGACCGCACCCGCCAGGCGGCCGCACGCGCCCTGGGGGTGCCGCTGGCGCTGCATCCCGAAGCCGCCCGCCTGATCGGCGAGCGCTGCGCCGAGATGGCCGCCAAGGGCCAGGGCAGCGCCGACATGGGCACCGCCGAAAACCAGCAGCGGCTGCAGATGGGCGTGTTCCCCGCCGGCTCTGAGATCATCCCGAACAGCTACAACAAGATTCCCGGCTTCTTCATCCGCGACCACAGCTTCATGCCCGGCTTTCCCGTGATGGCGCACGCCATGATGGCCTGGACGCTGGACACGCGCTACGCGCGCTGGCACCACCGCGAATCCCGGGTCGAGCATTCCTTCCTGGTGTTCGGCCTGCCCGAATCGCGCATCACCCCGGCGCTCGAATCGCTGGAACGCCGCTGGGCGGGCATCCGCGCCTTCAGCCTGCCCAACGTCGGCGATTCGGGCGGCCCGCCGCACATCGAGCTGGGTGTCAAGGGCGCCCCCGAGGCCGCCGCCGAGGCCCTGGGCTGGCTGCGCGCCGAGGTCCAGTCGCTGGGCGGCAGGCTCGATCCGCCGGCCTGACCGGGGTCTTCCGCGGCCGGCCGGCGCCTGCCGGGGCGGCGCGCGGCAGGCAGAAAAGGCTTGCCATGTGGACCGTTTTTTCATAGTATGGAAAAATGGCGCGATGCAACAAAGCGAACCCATGGCACGTCTTTCCCCCCCTTCCGCTTCTTCTTCCCACGCCGCCCCGGCGCTGGCCGCGGCGGCCGGCGATCATGGCTCGGTGACGATCCAGGTCCTGGACCGCGCCATGCGCATCCTGGACGTCCTGGCCTCCCAGCGCGATCCGATCACGCTGAAGGAGCTGTCGGCGGCCACGGGCCTGCACGCCTCCACGGCGCACCGCATCCTGGCCGACCTGGCCGTGGGCCGCTACGTCGAGCGCGTGGACAGCGGCCTGTACCGCCTGGGCATGCGCCTGCTGGAACTCGGCTCGCTGGTCAAGGGCCGGCTGGACGTGCGCGCGGCGGCCATCGGCCCGATGCGCGAACTGCACCGCCAGACCGGCCAGACGGTCAACCTCTCGCTCGTCCAGGGCGACGAGATCGTCTACATCGAACGGGCCTGGAGCGAACGCTCCGGCATGCAGGTGGTGCGCGCCATCGGCGGCCGCGCGCCCCTGCACCTGACTTCCACCGGCAAGCTGTTCCTGTCCATGTGGGACGCTCGCAGCGTGCGCAGCTACGCCATGCGCACGGGCCTGGCCGGCACCACCCGCAACAGCATCACCCAGGTCGATCAGCTGGAACGCGAACTCGCGCTGGTGCGCCGGCACGGCTATTCGCGCGACAACGAGGAACTCGAGCTGGGCGTGCGCTGCATCGCGGCCGGCGTCTACGACGACACCGGGGCGCTGCTGGCCGGGCTGTCCCTCTCGGCCCCCGCCGAGCGCATGCGCGACGACTGGATCCCGCTGCTGATGAGCACCAGCGCCCGCATCTCCGAGGCCCTGGGCTACGAGGCGCAGCACTGAGCCTGCCGCCGCGCGGGGCGAGGCCGGCGGTTCCGCGCCGCGCCCGCGGCCGGCGAGCCCCTGCAGGCAAGCCCTCCGCAATTATTTTGTTGCGGCGCAACAAAAACGATTGACATCCCCGGCAATTCCTTTAAAATTTCATTTGTGCGTTGCAGCAAAACCGCTGCGATCGAGAAGGTGCCGGGCATTGTGCCTCTGAGGAAACCTTCTACCATTGACAAGGAGTCATCATGAGCGCGAATCAACAATCCCTGCTGGCCTCGCAAAAGGCCGTCATCGACAACCTGCTGGCCGTCCAGGGCACGTTCTTCAGCGGCTTCGAGAAGCTGGTCGACCTGAACCTGAAGGCCACCAAGGCCGCCCTGGAAGAAGTCGCCCAGAAGTCCCAGGAAGCCGTCGAACTGAAGGACGCCCAGGAACTGCTGGCCTTCACCTCCGCCCTGGTCCGTCCGGAGCAGGCCGTGGCCTACGGCAAGGACGTCTACGAAATCCTGGCCGACATCCAGGGCGACCTGAGCAAGCTGGCCGAAGCCCAGCTGAACCAGGGCCAGAAGCAGGTGTCCGAAGTGGTCGAGCAGTTCGCCCGCAACGCCCCCACCGGCTCCGAAGGCGCCGTGGCGCTGCTGAAGTCCTCGCTGGCCACCGCGACCAACGCCTACGAATCCGCCACCAAGGCCGCCCGCCAGGCCGCCAGCGCCGCGGAATCGAACTTCGCCGCCGCGACCAACGCCACCCTGAAGGCCGCCGCCGACGTCGGCAAGGCCGCCAAGGCCGGCTCGCGTTCGCGCCGCGCCGCCAACTGATCGGCACGGGCCGCGCCGGCGGATTTCGCCGGCGGCCGGTCCAGGCCCGAGCCCGGCCGGGGAAACCCCGGCCAGGCACCCGACCCCGGAACGAAAGTCCCGGGGTCGTTTCTTTTGTGCGTCCGGCTGATGCGTCCGGCTGATGCGTCCGGCTGATGCGTCCGGCTGATGCGTCCGGCCGCCGGGCGTCCCGGCGCGGTCGCCGGATCCCGCGTTCAGCCGCGCGTCATCCGGGGCAGCGCGCATTGACACTTCCTCGTATACTCCACAAGCGGCCGCGTGGCCGCCCGCTCCGCCGGCGCCGCGACGCGGCGGAGGCCTTCCTGTCGATCATCCCGTTTCGAGCTCTCATGGCGATTTCCTCCGTGCGCCGTTCTTTTCTGTGGTGGGGCCTGGCGGCGCTGCTGGTCCTGGGTGCATGGGGATGGTGGTCGGGCCGTCCGGCTCCGATGGCCGCCGCGGCCAACGGCAACGCCGCGGCGCCGGTCCTGGTGCATACGGCGGACGTGGCTGTGCGCGACATGCCCATCCGCCTCCAGGGGCTGGGCGCGGTCCAGGCCTGGGCCAGCGTGACGGTACGCGCGCGCATCGACGGCCAGCTGGAATCGGTGGGCTTCCGCGAAGGCGAGGTCGTGCATGAAGGGCAGCTCATCGCGCGGCTCGACGACCGGGTGCAGCAGGCCCAGCTGGCCCAGGCCCTGGCCCAGCGGACGCGCGACCAGGCGCAGCTGGACAATGCCCGCGAGGACCTCGCCCGCTACGTCGAACTGGCGCGCCACGGCGCCATCGACCGCAAGACCCTGGATACCCAGCGCGCCCAGGTGGCGGTGCTGCAGGCGGCGATCCAGGCCGACGAGGCCCAGGTCCAGGCCGCACGCGTCCAGCTCGACTACACCCGCATCACGGCGCCGCTGACCGGACGCACCGGGGCCCGCCGGGTGGATCCGGGCAATCTGGTGCGCGCGACGGACGCCGACGGCCTGGTGCTGATCAACCAGATCGATCCGATCGCCGTCAGCTTCACCGTGCCCGACACGGCGTTCGCCGAGGTCCAGGCCGCCGTCCGCGCGGCGCGCGCCGTTCACGCCCAGGCGCCGGCCGACGGCGCCGACGCGCCCGGATCGCCGTCCGCGGCGGGCGGCAAGGCGGCGGGTGCGGCGGGTGCGGCGGGTGCGGCAGGCGCGGCGGGCGGCAAGGCATCGGCCGCCGCCCATCCCGTCCCGGGCCTGGCCGTCGAAGTCTACGGCCGGGGCCGGCCGGAGCGGCTGGGCCGGGGCACGCTGGTGCTGGTGGACAACCAGATCGACGCCGCCAGCGGCACGCTGCGCCTGAAGGCCCGGCTGGACAATCCCGACCAGGCCCTGTGGCCGGGGCAGACCGTGGATGTGCGGCTGATCCTCGGCGACCGGGCCGGCGCCCTGGTGGTGCCGGAGTCCGCCGTGCAGCGCGGCGCCCAGGGGCTGTACGTCTACGTGGTCGAGGCGGACGGCCGGGTGCGCGTCCAGACGGTGCGGGTGGCCGTGGCGCAGGACGGCCTGGCCGTGGTGTCCGAAGGCCTGTCGGCGGGCCAGCGCGTCGTGGTCGACGGCCAGTACAAGCTGCGCCCCGGCCTGAAGATCGCCGAGGCCGCGGCTGAAACGGCCGCCGCGGCCGCGCCCGCGCCGGGCGGCGGGAAAGCCGCGGCGGACGGCAAAGCCGCGCCTGGCCGGAAATCGGCGGCCGACGGAAAAGCCGCACCGGGCGGGAGCGCCGCGCCCGTCGCGCCCGGGGACGTGTCGTGAACATCTCCGAGGCGTTCATCCGGCGCCCCATCGGCACCTCGCTGCTGGCGATGGCCCTGTTCCTGCTGGGCCTGGCGGTGTTCCCGCTGCTGCCGGTGGCGCCGCTGCCGCAGGTCGATTTCCCCACCATCCAGGTCACCGCCAAGCTGCCCGGCGGCAATCCGGAGACCATGGCCACCAGCGTGGCCCAGCCGCTGGAACGGGAATTCTCCACCATTCCCGGCCTGGTGCAGATGAGCTCGGAGAACGCGCTGGGCGCCTCGCGCATCACGCTGCAGTTCGCCCTCGACCGCGACATCGACGGCGCCGCCCTGGACGTGCAGAGCGCCATCAACGCGGCCTCGCGCCAGCTTCCTTCCAACCTGTCCAGCCCGCCCACCTTCCGCAAGGTCAATCCGGCGGACTTCTCCATCCTGATCCTGTCGGTGCAGTCCGACGTGCTGCCCGTCACCGAGGTCAACGACTACGCCGACAACATCCTCGCCCAGCAGCTCTCGCGGGTCGAGGGCGTCGGCCAGGTGAACATCTTCGGCCAGCAGAAGCCGGCCATCCGCATCCAGGTCGATCCGCAGAAGATCGCCGCGCTGGGCCTGGACCTGGAGTCGATCCGCGGCGTGATCGCCACCACCACGGTGAACCAGCCCAAGGGCACGATCGACGGCAGCAGCCAGAGCTACACCATCTACACCAACGACCAGGTGCTCGATGCCGCGCCCTGGAACGACGTGATCGTCGCCTGGCGCAACGGCGCGCCGGTGCGCGTGCGCGACATCGGCATCGCCGTGCCGGGGCCGGAGGACACCAAGCAGGCCGCCTGGGCCTTCGCCGGCAAGGGGGCGGGGCCGGGCGACGTGGCCAGCGACGGGCGCTCCCTGGTGATGGGGATCACCAAGCAGCCGGGCGCCAACGTCATCGACACGGTCGAGCGCGTGCGCGCGGAGCTGCCGCGCCTGATGGCGTCCATGCCGGCCAGCATCCAGGTCAGCACCCTGATCGACCGCACCCAGAACATCCGCGCCTCGGTCCACGAGGTCGAGTTCACGCTGCTGCTGTCGATCGCGCTGGTGGTGATGGTGATCTTCATGTTCCTGCGCAACGTGGCGGGCACGCTGATCGCCAGCGCCACGGTGCCGCTCGCGCTGATGGGCACCTTCGCGCTGATGTACGTGGCCGGCTACAGCCTGGACAACCTGTCCCTGATGGCGCTGACGATTTCCGTGGGCTTCGTGATCGACGACGCCGTGGTCATGCTGGAGAACATCTGGCGCCACGTGGAAGAAGGCATGCGGCCCATGGAGGCGGCCCTGAAGGGCGCGCGCGAGATCGGCTTCACCATCGTGTCGATCTCGGTGTCGCTGGCGGCCGTGTTCATCCCCCTGCTGCTGATGGGCGGCATGGTGGGGCGGCTGTTCCGCGAATTCGCCGTGACCGTCGTCATGACGGTGCTGATCTCCGTGCTGGTGACGCTCAGCCTGACGCCCATGCTGTGCTCGCGCTACCTGCGCAATCCGCAGCAGGCCTCGCACGGGCGGATCTACCAGGCGTTCGAGCGCGGCTTCGACCGGATGCTGGCGGTCTATCGCCGGGGGCTGGACCACGCGCTGGATCACCAGTTCGCCACCCTGTGCGTCTTCCTGGCGACGGTGGCCGCGTCCGCCGCGCTGTTCATCGTGATCCCGAAAGGCTTCTTCCCGCAGCAGGACACGGGCGCGATCTTCGGCCTGGCCGAATCGTCGCAGGACAGCTCGTTCGAGGCCATGAACCAGCGCATGATGGCCCTGGCCGAAGTCCTGCGCCAGGATCCGGACATCGCCGCCTTCGGCATGAGCAGCAACGCGCCGACCTTCAACACCGGGCGCTTCTTCATCAGCCTGAAGCCGCGCGAAGCGGGCCGGCGTGCCAGCGCCGACGACGTCATCCGCCGGCTGCGCCCGCAGCTGGAGCACGTGCCCGGCGTGCGCCTGTTCATGCAGGCGGGCCAGGACATCAACGTCGGCGGGCGCCTGTCGCGCACCCAGTACCAGTACACCCTGACCAGCGCAAGCCTGGACGAACTGAACGCCTGGGCGCCGCGCCTGCTCGACCGCCTGCGCGGCCTGCCGCAGCTCGCCGACCTGGCCACCGACCAGCAGAACGGCGCCAACACGGCGATGGTGACGATCGACCGCGCCCGCGCGGCCATGTTCGGCATCACCCCGGCCATGATCGACAGCACCATCTACAACGCGCTGGGCCAGCGCCAGGTGGCGCAGTATTCCACCCAGATCAACAGCTACCAGGTCGTCCTGGAGATCACCCCGGAACTGCAGTCGGACCCGGACGTGTTCTCGCGCCTGTACGTGAAGTCGCCGCTGACCGGCGAGCAGGTGCCGCTGTCCAGCCTGACGCGGCTGGACACCTCGAAGCCGGGCTTCCTGTCGATCAACCACCAGGGCCAGTTCCCGGCGGTGACGATCTCCTTCAACCTGGCCGCCGGCCATTCGCTGGGCCAGGCGGTGGACGCCATCCACGCGGCCCAGGCCTCCATGAACATGCCCCTGTCGATCCAGGGGGCCTTCCAGGGCACGGCCCAGGTCTTCCAGGAATCCCTGGCGAGCCAGCCCTACCTGATCGCCGCCGCCCTGGTGGCCGTGTACATCGTGCTGGGCCTGCTGTACGAAAGCTACATCCACCCCCTGACCATCCTGTCCACCCTGCCGTCGGCGGGCGTGGGGGCGCTGCTGATCCTGATGGGCAGCGGTTTCGACCTCAGCGTGATCGCCATCATCGGCATCCTGCTGCTGATCGGCATCGTCAAGAAGAACGGCATCATGCTGATCGACTTCGCCCTGGTGGCCGAGCGCCAGCAGGGCCTGTCCCCGCGCGAGGCCATCTACCAGGCCTGTCTGCTGCGCTTCCGGCCCATCATGATGACCACCATGTGCGCCCTGCTGGCGGGCCTGCCGCTGATGCTGGGCACCGGCGCGGGCTCCGAGCTGCGCCAGCCGCTGGGCTACACGATGGTGGGCGGCCTGATCCTGTCGCAGGCGCTGACGCTCTTCACGACGCCGGTGGTGTACCTGTACCTGGACCGCCTGCACCACCGCTACGTGCGCGGCCGGGCGCTCAAGCAGGCGCAGCGGCTGCGGCCCGCGCGCGTCCGCGGGCGGGCGGCCTGAGGACGGGGCCGGCATCGGGGCCGGCCGGGCATGTGAAGACCGGCTTCACGCTGGTGCAGGCCCGCCGCCAGCAGGGCGATACGACCCTTCGGGTTCGGGTGCGCGGCATCCGGCCCAGCCCGGCGGCCGGGCCGGATGACGGCCCGCGCCGGCCCGGGCGGCGACGGGCCCGGGTGGCGACGAGATCAGGCGGCGACGGAATCAGGCGGTGACGACCTGCTTCTCGCGCCGGGCCAGCATGGACAGCGCCGTGTCCTCGATCATGTCCTCCTGGCCGCCCACCATGCCGCGGCGGCCCATTTCGACCAGGATCTCGCGCGCGGGCACGCCGTATTTCTGCTCGGCCCGCTTGGCGAACAGCAGGAAGGACCCGTAGACCCCGGCGTAGCCCAGGGTGAGGGCGTCGCGGTCGATGCGGATGGGAAAGTCCATCATCGGCACGACCAGGTCCTCGGCGACGTCCTGGATCTTGAAGACGTCGATGCCGGTGTCGATGCCCATCAGGTCCAGCACGGCGACCAGCACTTCCATCGGCGTGTTGCCGGCGCCCGCGCCCAGGCCCGCGCAGGCCGCGTCGATGCGGGTGGCGCCGGCCTCGATGGCGGCGATGCTGTTGGCCACGCCCATGGCGAGGTTGTGGTGGCCGTGGAAGCCCAGCTCGGTCTCCGGCTTGAGGGCGTCGCGCACCGCCAGCAGGCGCGCGCGCACGGTCTCGGGCAGCAGGTGGCCGGCGGAATCGGTCACGTAGATGCAGTTGGCGCCGTAGCCTTCCATCAGCCTGGCCTGGCGGGCCAGGCCTTCGGGGCTGTTCATGTGGCTCATCATCAGGAAGCCCACCGTGTCCATGTCCAGGCGCCGGGCCTCGGTGATGTGCTGCTCGGAGACGTCGGCCTCGGTGCAGTGGGTGGCGACGCGGATGGTGTGCACGCCCAGGTCGTGCGCCATGCGCAGGTGGTCGGTGGTGCCGATGCCGGGCAGCAGCAGGGCGGAGACCTTCGAGTGCTTCACCACGGAGAGCACCGTCTGCAGGTATTCCTCGTCCGCATGCGCGGGGAAGCCGTAATTGACGGAGGCGCCGCCCAGGCCGTCGCCGTGGGTGACTTCGATCAGCGGCATCCCGGCCGCGTCCAGGCCGGCGGCCACGGCGCGCATCTGCTCCAGCGTGATGCGGTGCTGCTTGGGATGCATGCCGTCGCGCAGCGTCATGTCGTGCAGCGTGATCTTCTTGCGTTCTTGGGTCATGGTTCTGCTCCTCAGAGGGCGGTGGAGGCGGCCTGCGCGGCGCCTTGCAGCATGTGTTCGGCCATCAGCTCGGCGGTGCGCGCGGCGGCGGCCGTCATGATGTCCAGGTTGCCGGAATACTTCGGCAGGTAGTCGCCCAGGCCTTCGATCTCCAGGTAGACCGACACGCGCCGGCCGTCGAAGACCGGCCCGTTGACCAGCCGGTAGCCGGGGACGTACTTGCGCACCTGCTCCAGCATCTGCCGGATGGATTCGGTGATGGCCGCCTGGTCGGGCTCGGTCTCCGTCAGGCAGTGCACGGTGTCGCGCATGATCATCGGCGGCTCGGCCGGGTTCAGGATGATGATGGCCTTGCCTTTCTTCGCGCCGCCCACCCGTTCCACGGCGCCGGCCGTGGTGCGGGTGAATTCGTCGATGTTCTTGCGCGTGCCCGGACCGGCGGAGCGGGACGACACGGTCGCCACGATCTCGCCGTATTCCACCGGCTGCACGCGCGAGATGGCGTACACCATGGGGATGGTGGCCTGCCCGCCGCAGGTCACCATGTTGACGTTGTTGACGCTCTGCTGGTCCTGGCCCACCAGCTCGGCCAGGTTGACCGGCGGCACGCAGTAGGGGCCGATGGCCGCCGGGGTCAGGTCGATCATGCGCACGCCCAGCGCGGTGAGCTTGTCGGAATTGGCCTTGTGCACGTAGGCGCTGGTGGCGTCGAAGGCGAAGCGGATGTCGTCCTCCAGCACGTGGGGCAGCAGGCCGTCCACGCCCTGGTCGCTGGTCTTCAGGCCCAGTTCCCGCGCCCGCTTCAGGCCGTCGGACTGCGGGTCGATGCCGACCATCCAGACCGGCTCGATCCATTCGCTGCGCATCAGCTTGGCCAGCAGGTCGGTGCCGATGTTCCCGGGGCCGATGATGGCGGCCCGTAGCTTCTTTGTCATGGCGAACTCCAATTATCCGTGTGCGAGATGAGGGTCATGGGAGGCGCGCTCACATGCCCATGACGGCGGTCCAGCCAGGCTGCGGCCGTGCGGAAATTTTAGGAGAGTCCGATGATTTTTTCAATAGATGAGATTGACTCTCACATATTGAGAACAAAGAATCCTCGTGGATAGGAATGGGACAGGAACAGGGATGGGGGTGCCTGGAGAGGAATGAATTCGGGGTTGAAACGGGAGCCGGCGCGGTTGCCGATGGGGCCGAGGCGGCCCGGCTAGTTGCCCAGTTCGGCGCTGATCTGGCGCGCGGTCGCCACCACCACCGGCACCAGCTCGCGCATGCGCTCGGGCGGCATGTAGTCGGCGGTGCTCGACACGCTGAGGGCCGCGACGATCCTGTGGCTGGCGTCCCGGATGGGCGCGGCCACGCAGCGGATCGCGGGCTCGTCCTCGCCCAGGTCGTAGGTGTAGCCGTGCCGGGCGTATTCCTGCATCATGTCCAGCCACTGGTCGCGCGGCATGGCCAAGCCCAGCCTTTGGGCATCGGCGTCGTACAGCGCGCCCCAGGAGCGCACGGAGCCGTCCAGCAGCAGGGCCTTGCCCACGCCGGTGGAGATCAGCGGCTTCATGCCGCCGATGCGGGAGCTGATTTCCACCGGGCGGCGGCTGGCGATCTTGTCCAGGTAGAACACCTTGCCCAGTTCTTCGCAGGCCAGGTGCACGGTGTCGTGGGTCTGCCGCGCCAGGCGTTCGAGAAAGGGATGCGCCACGGGGGTGAGGTCCACCTGGCTGTAGGCCTGGAAGCCCAGCGCCAGCAGCTTGCTGCCCAGGCGGTAGCCCTTGCCGGGCACGCGCTTCAGGTATTGGCGCTGGATCAGCGCCGAGACGATGCGGTGCGCCGTGCTGTAGGTCATGCCGGTGCGGGCCGCGATCGTGGTGATGTCGCTGGCGCCGTCGGCCGAGACGGCCTCGATGACGTCGAGGCCGCGCACCAGGGTCTGGCTTGCCGTCGGGCGCTCGGCTGTCGTCTTGAGCCCTGCCTTTTCCATGGGGTCCGTCCTCTGCATGGTGTCCGGAACGGCCGCGTGGGCGCCGCCCTGTCTTCCTCCTCCGCTGGAGCCAGCACATTCTACGGCATTCGCGGGGGCGCTTCGGCGGCGCTTTGGACCGGGACGGCCCAGTGGCGCAAAGGACCGGCCCGGGGGAGAGGATGCGCGGGCGCCGTTCAGGCCGCCCAGCGCAGCACCAGCGGATCGAGCCGGCGGGCGGCGTCCAGCAGGCCGGCGCGGATCGCGGGAATGGCGGTGGGGAAGGGATGGCGCGCGTGATCCGAGCCGATGATGCCGCCTTCCTTCATCAGGATCTTGCTGGTCTGGATGCCGGTCTGCCGGTTCTCGTAGTTGATGAGCGGCAGCCACTGCTGGTAGAGCGCGACGGCCTGTTCGCGGTCGCCCGCGACGTGCGCGTCGAAGATCGCCTTGATGCCGTCCGGATAGCCGCCGCCCGTCATGGCGCCGGTGGCGCCCGCGTCCAGGTCGGGCAGCAGGGTGATGGATTCCTCGCCGTCCCAGGGGCCCTCGATGGCGTCGCCGCCCAGTTCGATCAGGGCGCGCAGCTTGCCGGCGACCCCGGCGCTTTCGATCTTGAAATAGCGCACGTGCTCGATCTCGCGCGCCATCCGCGCCAGCGCCGGAGCCGACAGCGGCGTGCCGCTGATGGGGGCGTCCTGGACCATGATGGGGATGCCGGCGGCGTCGGACAGGCGGCAGAAGTATTCGTGCACGCGCGCCTCGTCGCAGCGGATGGTGGCGCCGTGGTAGGGCGGCAGCACCATCACCATGGCCGCGCCGAAGGCCTCGGCGTGCCGGTTGCGCTGGATGCAGAGGTCGGTGCTGTAGTGCGAGGTGGTGACGATGACGGGGACGCGGCCGGCCACGTGCTTCAGGATGGCCTCGGTCAGGATGCGGCGCTCCTCGTCCGTCAGGGAGAACTGCTCGGAGAAGTTCGCCAGCAGGCTCAGCCCGTCGGAGCCCGCGTCGATCATGAAATCGACGCAGCGGAGCTGGCCTTCCAGGTCGAGCGATCCGTCGTCCTTGAAAATGGTCGGGACGACGGGGTAGACGCCCTTGTAGCGGGCCTTTTGGTAACGATCGGATGACATCGGGGAAATTCCAGGCGGCGGAAAAAGAGGAAAAGAGAGGGATCGGATCAGGTGATGACGCTCGGCTGCCAGGGCACGAACTCGTTCTGGCCGTAGCCGTAGAGCTCGCTCTTGGAGGGCTCGCCCGAGGCGCAGCGCAGCATCATGTCGTAGAACTCGCGGCCCAGCTGCCGGATGTCGGCGCCCTGGTCGACGACCGTGCCGCAGTTGAAGTCCATGTCGTCCTGCTGGCGGTTCCACAGGGCGGTGTTGGTCGCCAGCTTCAGCGAAGGCGCGGGGGCGCAGCCGAAGGCCGAGCCGCGGCCGGTCGTGAAGCAGATCATGTTGGCGCCGCCGGCCACCTGTCCGGTGGCGGACATCGGGTCGTAGCCGGGGGTGTTCATGAACACCAGCCCCCGGGCCTCGACCGGCTCGGCGTACTGGTAGACCTCCATCATGCCGGTGGTGCCGCCCTTGGCCACGCCGCCCAGGGATTTCTCCAGCACCGTCGTCAGCCCGCCGGCCTTGTTGCCCGCCGAGGGATTGTTGTCCAGCGAGGCGTGGTTGCGCTCGCACAGGTCCTTCCACCAGTCGATCACGTCCACCAGCTTGCGGCCGATCGCGGGGCTGGCCGCGCGGCAGGTCAGCAGGTGCTCGGCGCCGTAGATTTCCGGCGTTTCCGACAGGATCGCCGTGCCGCCGTTGCGCACCAGGATGTCCATGGCCGCGCCCAGCACCGGGTTCGCGGTGATCCCCGAATAGCTGTCCGAGCCGCCGCACTGCAGGCCGATCTTCAGGTGGCTGACGGGGACGGGAGTGCGCTCGACGCGGTTGGCTTGCGCGAGCATGCCCTGGATGATCTCCACGCCCTTGGCGATGCTTTTGGGCGTGCCGCCCGCGTCCTGGATGTTGAAGGTCTGGAGGTTGTGGCCTTCTTCCAGCGCCTGGGCCTTCATCATGGCCGAGATCTGGTTGGTCTCGCAGCCCAGGCCGATGACCAGGAGGCCGGCGAAGTTCGGGTGCCGCACGTAGCCGGCGATCGTGCGCTGCATGATCCTCAGGCCTTCGCCCGCGGCATCGATGGCGCAGCCGAAGCCGTGCGTTAGGGCGACCACGCCGTCCACGTTGGGGTAGGGCTCCAGCGCCTCGGGGCGGATCTCCCGGCGGAACCGGTCGGCAATGGCACGCGCCACGGTGGCCGAACAGTTCACCGAGGTCAGGATGCCGATGTAGTTGCGCGTGGCGACGCGCCCGTCGGGCCGCACGATGCCCATGAAGGTGTCCGGCGTCTCGACGAAGCGCGTCGGCGCGTAGTCTTCCGAATAGCGGTAGTCCTTCTCGAATTCCCCGATCGCCAGGTTGTGCACGTGCACGTGCTGGCCGGCGGCGATGTCGCGCGTGGCGAAGCCGATCACCTGGCCGTAGCGCCGCACGGGCGCGCCCTGGCGCACCGGCCTGAGGGCGGCCTTGTGGCCGGAGGGGATGGCGTCGAGCAGCGGGATGCTGTTGACGAGCGCGTCCTTGGGCAGTTCCCGCAGCGCGATCATGACGTCGTCGGCGGGGTTGAGGATCAGAAACTGGGGGCTGTTCGGCATGGTCTGGATCTCGTGAGGGGCCGTGGGCCCGGTCGTCCCGGGGCCGCGGCCGGGGTGGCGCTTACTTCAGCATTTCCTCGGGCAGGGACTGGCCGAAGAAGTACTTCTGGTAGATGCTGTTCAACTTGCCGTTCTTCAGGTTGGCCGCGACCCATTCGTTGACGCGGGCCTTGAACTCGGGCTCGTTCTGGCGGATGCCGACGCCCATCGGGAAGCTGACGGCGGTGTACTTGAAGGCGATGTCGGTGTTCGGGCTGGTCTTCTTGATTTCCGGTAGCACGCTGCTGGCCGCCACGATG
The DNA here is from genome assembly GCF_000612685.1 of Castellaniella defragrans 65Phen. Lineage (NCBI taxonomy): Bacteria > Pseudomonadati > Pseudomonadota > Betaproteobacteria > Burkholderiales > Alcaligenaceae > Castellaniella > Castellaniella defragrans. Next base: position 3,117,398 of record NZ_HG916765.1, on the reverse strand, counting down.
TACTTCTGCTGGCCGGTCATCACGGCCGTGTTGGTCGTGGCGTCGTCCTGGTAGCGCACGATCGTCACGTCGGGCACGTCCTTGGTGCTGTCGGTGATGATCTTGTCGCTGGTCGTGCCGCGCGTCACGGCGATGGCCTTGCCGGACAGATCCCGCGGGCCCTCGATCTTCTCGCTCGCGGGGCCGCCGACGACGACGGGGACCACGCCGTAGGGGTCGGAGAAGTCGATCACTTTCTTGCGCTCCTCGGTGATCGAGAACGAGGCCATGATCGCATCGACCTTCTTGGTGCGCAGGAACTGCACCCGGGTCGGCCCCGTGACGGGCACCACGACGAGCTTCACGCCCAGGGACTCGGCCAGCAGGCGGGCCGCGTCGATGTCGAAGCCGGTCTGCTTGGCGTTCTCGTCCACCATGCCGTAGGGCGGCGCGCTGATGTCCACGCCGATGGTGATCTCGCCCTTTTTCTGGATGTCCTCCAGCTGGTTGGCCTGGGCGCCGGCCGCGCAGGCCAGGGCCAGGACGCAGAGGGCGGCTTGGGAAAAGTGCTTGAGGGTTTGCATAGGTCTCTCCGGTCGTTGTGGTGGTGCTGCGGTCGGCTCACAGGCCGTTGCTGATGAATTGCTGCAATTCGGGGGTCCTGGGGTTCTTGAGCAGCCCGCCGTCGCCGGCCTCCCAGACGATGCCGTCGCGCATGTAGATGATCTGGTCGGCCACGGCCGTGGCGAAGCCCATCTCGTGGGTCACCAGCACCATGGTCATGCCGTCGCGGGCCAGGCCCTCGATCACCTTCAGGACCTCGCCGGTGATCTGCGGGTCCAGGGCCGAGGTCACCTCGTCGAACAGCATCAGCTCCGGCTGCATGGCGAGCGACCGGGCAATGGCCACGCGCTGCTGCTGGCCGCCCGAGAGCTGCTCGGGGTAGGCGTTGGCCTTGTCGGCCAGGCCGACCTGGCCGAGCACGTGCAGGGCGAGCTCGTGGGCTTCCTTGTGGCCCATGCGGCGGACCTTGCGCGGCGCCAGGGTGATGTTCTTCTCCACCGTCAGGTGGGGAAAGAGGTTGTAGCTCTGGAACACGATGCCGACCTGCAGCCGCAGCGCGGCGATGTCGCAGTCCTTCTCGTGCAGCGCGCGGTCGCAGACGTACAGCTCGCCGCCGTTGATCTCTTCCAGGCCGTTGATGCACCGCAGGGCCGTGCTCTTGCCCGAGCCGCTCTGGCCGATGAGCGCGACGACGTTGCCCTTGAAGACGTCGAAGGAAATGCCCTTCAGGACTTCGGTGTCGCCATAGGATTTCCGGACGTTCTGGAACCGGACGCGTGGATTCATGGTGTTCCCCATTATCTGGAATGCCGCTTGAGCTTGCGTTCCAGTCGGTACGACAGGATGGAAAGCGGGTAGCACAGCGCGAAGTAGATCAGCGCGGCGACGGTGAAGACGACGAACGGCTTGAAGGTCGAGTTGTTGATGACGCGCGCCGAATAGGTGAGATCGAAGAACCCGATCACCACCGCGTACGAGGTGTTCTTCACGATCTGGACCAGGAACCCCACCGTGGGCGGGATGGCGATGCGGAAGGCCTGGGGCAGGATCACGTGGGCCAGCGTCTGCGCCTTGTTCAGGCCGAGGCAGTCGGACGCCTCCCACTGGGTGTGGGGAATGGCCTCGATGCAGCCGCGCCAGATCTCGCCCAGGAAGGCGCTGGAATACAGCGTCATGGCGATGCCGGCCGCCACCAGCGCGGGCAGGTCGTAGCCGGCGATGCTGATGCCGAAGTAGACGATGAACATGATCACGGGCAGCGGGATGCCCTGGATCAGCTTGACATAGGCGGCCGTCGGCAGCCTGAAGAGGCGGTTCTTCGAGGCGCGGCCGATGGCCACGGGCAGGCCGACCACGGTGCCGCCGAGAAAGCCCAGGACCGAGAGGACCAGGGTCCAGCCCGCGCCCGTCAGGATGAACAGCCACTGGCTGTAGGTGACGCCCAGGATCATGGCTTCGCTCCGTTCATGGCGGTGCCGCCCGGCTTGCCGCGACCCGGCTGCCGGCGCGCGGCGGCGCGGGACTGCGCGCTCATGTGGCGCTGCTTCGGGAAGGCGACGTTGTAGCAGAAGGTCATGACCACCCGCAGCAGCCAGGACATGATCAGGTAGATGGCGGCGATCACCAGGTAGGCCTCGAAGCCGCGGAAGGTCTGGCTCTGGATCTGGTAGCCGATGGCCGTGAGCTCCTCGACGGAGATTTCCGACATGATCGAGGTGGCCAGCATCATCAGCACGAACTGGCTGATGAGCGACGGGTACATTTTCTCGATGGCCTGGGGCAGCACGACGTAGCGCAGGATCTGCGGCGGGCTCAGGCCCAGGCACGCGGCGGCTTCCTTCTGGCCGGCGTGCACCGAATCGATCCCGGCGCGCACGATCTCACAGGTGTAGCCCGAGGTGTTGATCGCCAGGGCCACGACGGCGGCGTAGAACGCCGGGACGCGGACATCGAGGGCGGAAAGGCCGAAGAACAGCCAGAAGGTCTGGACGATGAGCGGCGTGTTGCGGGTCAGGTCGACGAAGCCGCCGGCCAGGTGGCGGACCAGGCGGCTGCCGTGGCCCCGGGCGACCGCCAGCAGCACTCCCAGGACGAAGCCGCCGCACAGCGAGACGGCCGCCATCCTGATCGAGACCCACAGGCCGTCGAGCAGGCTGGGCCAGAACTCGTCCAGAAAACTGAAATCGAAACCGTAGTCCATATTGAATGACTCTGGTGATGGGTGCTTGTCTGCCTCACGGGAAGCCAGTGTCCATGAGACCCGTTTTCCCTGTCTATTGAATAATTGTGGTCGGCTGAACGCTTTTTGGAATGGTGGCGTCCGGCGGCCGGAAATACGCGGGATTCGATGCAGGGCCCCCGCGTCCGCCCTAGGGTAAACCATGATCGCGGGGCGGGTCCGGGACGGCGGAATTTCAACGCCGCCCTCCCGTTCCGGCCCGCTTTGACTCGTTTGGCCCGTTCCGGCTTGCTCCGGCGGCGGCGCGTCGCCCGGGCGGGTGGTTCAGAGCGGGACGGTGTTCCCCGGCATATAGGGCGCGGCCGGTTCCTGGCGGGTCGGATTGCGCAGCGGCGCGCCGAATTCGGGCGCGTGGATTTCAAATTCGTCGCCCGGCCGGGTCTGGATGCCGTCGGCGAACGACAGGGTCGCGGTGCCGAAGAAATGCACGTGCACGCTGCCGGGGCGCAGGAACTGCATGTATTTGAAATGATGGTATTCAAGATTTTCCAGGGTGTGGCTCATGTTGCCTTCCCCGGAATGGAACGGTTTTTCCCACAGGATTTTGCCGTCGCGCCGGATCCGGCTGGTGCCGCGAATATCCCGCGGCATTTCGCCGACGCGCAATTCCGGTCCGAAGGAGCAGAATCTCAGTTTGGAATGCGCCAGGTAGAGATAATTCCTGCGCTCCATGACGTGATCCGAGAATTCGTTGCCCAGGGCGAAGCCCAGCCGATAGGGCAGGCCGTCGTCGCCGATGACGTACAGGCCGGCGATTTCCGGTTCCTCGCCGGCGTCTTCGGCGAAATCGGGGTAGGGTATGGGGTGGCCGGGCGGCACCACGATGCCGCCGTCGCCCTTGTAGAACCATTCGGGCTGGGTGCCCGGCGTGCCCCGCCGCGGCTGGCCGCCTTCCAGGCCCCAGCGGAACATGCGCATCGAATCGGTCATGGTTTCCACGGCGGACTGGTCGGTGTGCATCTTGTCGCGCGTGGCGGCGCTGCCCAGGTGGGTCAGGCCCGTGCCGGTCACCAGGCAGTGCGCCGGGTCCTCGTGGTCCAGCGGCACCAGGACGCGCAGCCCGGCGAGCAGGTCGGGGTAGGATTCGTCCGCCGGATCCCGGCCGCGCGCGGCGATTTCAGCGGCCAGCGTACGCCGGGCGCCGATGGCGGCCATGGCCAGTTCGTAGGTGGACGAGACGCCGCGGACGACGTCGATGCGCCGGCCGTCCGCGGCGGGCATGCCGACGCGGCGCCGTCCCGCCGCGTCGATGAATTGAATCAAGCGCATTTTCCTGCCTGTGGTTAAATTGCCTGGGGATTGAATTGATCGAATTGATCGAATTGCATGGCAGGATTGTAGGCATGCCCGTCATATTGCCGTAAAAGAATATTTTGCATGTGGTGATGAATATTATGAATGCTGCGGACCGCACATTGAAGATGGTGATTGGTAAACTGCGCATAAAACAGCTGCAGCTGCTGATCGCATTGAGTGAATATAAATCCCTGCACAAGGCGGCGAGCGTCATGTTTCTGACGCAGTCGGCCGCCAGCAAGGCCCTGCAGGAAATCGAAGGAATGCTGGAAGCCACCCTGTTCGAGCGCACCAAGGTGGGCCTGGTGCCCAATGCCATGGGGCATTGCGCCATCCGCTATGCCAGGCTCATCACCACCGAGCTGAACAATTTCTGCCGCGAGGTGTCCGAGATCCAGTCGGGCACGGGCGGCCGGCTGGCGATCGGCACCATCATGGGCGCCATTCCGGAAATCCTGGTTTCCGCCCTGCACTGGCTGCGCACGGCCCATCCCAATCTGTCGATCGAGATCGTCGAGGGCACCAGCCGCCATCTCCTCGAATTGCTGGACGGCGGCCAGCTGGATCTGGTGATCGGCCGCTCCAGCGTGAGTCCGGAGCCGTATGAATACAATTATTTCCCGATCAGCGACGAGCCCATTTCCGTCGTGGCCGGCGGCCGCCATCCCGAGGTGTCCGGCGAAATGCCGTTTGAATTGCTGCGGGATTATCGCTGGGTGGTCTATCCGAAGAAAATGCCGCTGCGCGTGCTGCTCGAAAAGGAAATGGACCTGGCCGGCCTGCCCACGCCCACCCACACCATCGAGACGGACTCCACCTTCGCCACCATCGCGATCCTGCAGAAGAGCATCGACGTCGTGGCGCTGCTGCCCACCGACGTGGCGCGCATGTTCGCGCGGGTGGAGATGATCCGGATCCTGCCCGTGACGCTGAAGATCCCCGCCAATACCTTCGGCATCGTGACCCGCAAGGGGGGCATGCCCACGGCCGTGGCGGAACTGTTCATCCGGGCGATGCGCGAGCGGCCGCTGGCGCATTAGGAATGTCCGGCCTCATCTTTCCCCAGCCTCGTTTTTTGACGAGCCCGAGTTTGACGAACCCAAGGAATTCCAAGGAATTGCAGATGCAGATCACCGGCACCATGCTGATAGGCCATGACGACGTCGCGGGGACGGAGCCCGCTTTCCGGGCGGTGGATCCGGCCACGGGCGGAACGCTCGAACCCGCCTACGGGGGCGGCGGCCAGGCTCACGTCGATGCGGCCGCGCGCCTGGCCCATGACGCCTTTGCCAGCTACCGGGCCGGGACCCCGGCGCGCCGGGCGGCCTTCCTGCGCGAGATCGGCGCGCGCATCATGGGGCTGGGCGATGTCCTGATCGAGCGCGCCATGCGGGAAACCGGCCTGCCGCGCGCCCGCCTGGAGGGCGAGCGCGGCCGCACCGTCAGGCAGCTGGAACTGTTCGCCGAGGTGGTCGAGGCGGGCGACTGGCATGGCGTGCGCATCGACCACGCGCAGCCCGGGCGCGCGCCCCTGCCGCGCGCCGACATCCGCATGCGCCATGTGCCGGTGGGGCCGGTGGCCGTCTTCGGCGCCAGCAACTTCCCCCTGGCCTTTTCCGTGGCGGGCGGGGATACGGCCTCGGCGCTCGCCGCCGGCGCGCCGGTGGTGGTGAAGGGGCATCCCGCCCATCCGGGCACTTCCGAACTGGTGGGGCGCGCCATCCGGGCGGCCGTGCAGGCGCAGGGCCTGCACGAGGGCGTGTTTTCGCTGCTGTTCGGCGCCGATCACGGCATTGGCCTGGCGCTGGCGAGCCATCCGCGGATCAAGGCGGTCGGCTTCACCGGCTCGCGCTCGGGCGGCCTCGCCCTGATGCGGGCCGCCGCCGCGCGGCCGGAGCCGATTCCGGTCTACGCCGAGATGAGCAGCATCAATCCCGTCTATCTGCTGCCCGGCGCCCTGAAGGCCCGCGCCCGGGCGGTGGCCGAAGGCTTCGCCGCCTCGCTGCTGGGCAGCGCCGGGCAGCTGTGCACCTGCCCCGGGCTGCTGGTCGGCCTGGACGGCCCCGACCTGGACGCGTTCATCGACGCGGCCGCCGGGCGCATCCGCGAAGGCGCGCCCGGCACCATGCTGACCCCGTCCATCCACCGGGCCTATACCGAAGGGGTGCAGCGCCTGTCGGAGCGGCCGGGGGTGGCGGTGCGGGCGCGCGGTCCGGCGCCGCAGGCGCCCAACCAGTGCCGGGCCGCCCTGCTGGAGGCCCGCGCCCGCGCGTTCATCGACGATCCCGAGGGCCTGGGCCAGGAAGTCTTCGGCTCGTGCGCGCTGATCCTGCGCTGCGCCGACGAGGCGGAAATGCTGCGGGTCGCCCGGTCCGTCGAAGGCCAGCTGACGGCGACGCTGCACCTGGAGCCCGGCCCCGACGACGCCCTGGTCCGCGCCCTGATGCCGGTCCTGGAACTGAGCGCCGGCCGGATCCTGGCCAACGGCTTTCCGACGGGCGTCGAGGTCTGTCACGCCATGGTGCATGGCGGGCCGTTCCCGGCCACCTCCGATCCGCGCGGCACCTCGGTGGGGACGGCGGCCATCCTGCGTTTCCTGCGGCCGGTGGCCTACCAGGACATCCCCGACGCCTTCCTGCCCGAACCGCTGCAGGCGGCGAATCCGTGGGGCGTGCCCCGCGCGGAGCGCCGCTGACCGCGCGCCGGGGCGCCGGCCTCGCCGCCGGCTCCATCGCCCGCCCCATGGAAGGCCCCCTCATCGGCTCCGTCGCCGGCGCCGCCAGCGGCGGCTGGACAGGGCGGGGCCGCGGCCCTCAGGCGGCTTCCAGCGCCCGCACGCATTCGGCGACCAGCGCCGGCCCCCGGTAGATCAGCCCGGTGTAGAGCTGCACCGCGTCGGCCCCGGCCTGGACCTTTTCCACCGCCTGGCGGCCGGATTCGATGCCGCCCACGCCGATGATCGCGGTTTCCCGGCCCAGGCGCTCGCGCAGGCGGCGGATCACGGCGAGCGACAGGGCGTGCACCGGCGGGCCGGACAGGCCGCCGGCCTCGTCCTCGTGGGGCAGGCCGCGCACGGCCTCGCGCGCGAGGGTGGTATTGGTGGCGATGATGCCGTCGATGCCGTGGCGCGGGACCAGTTCGGCGACGGCGTCGATTTCCTCGGCCGCCAGGTCGGGCGCGATCTTGACCACCAGCGGCGTGCGACGGCCGTGGCGGTCGGCCAGGGCCTCGCGGCGTTCCCGCAGGGCGCCCAGCAGCGCGTCGAGCGCGTCGTGGCTCTGCAGGCTGCGCAGGTTGCGCGTGTTGGGCGAGGAGATGTTGACCGTGACGTAGTCCGCGTGGGGGTACACGCCGTCCAGGCACAGCAGGTAGTCGTCCACGGCGCGCTCGATCGGCGTGTCGGCGTTCTTGCCGATGTTCAGACCCAGGATGCCGCCGTGCCGGCGCCACTGGCTGCGCTGGACGTTGGCGACGAAGGTGTCCAGGCCGTCGTTGTTGAAGCCCATGCGGTTGATCAGGCAGCGCGCCCGCGGCAGGCGGAACATGCGCGGCTTCGGATTGCCGGGCTGGGCGCGCGGCGTGACGGTGCCGACCTCGATGAAGCCGAAGCCCAGGGCGGCCAGGCCGTCGATGCAGGCGCCGTTCTTGTCCAGGCCCGCCGCCAGGCCGACGGGATTGCGCAGCGGCAGGCCCATGACGGTGCGCGGCAGGACCGGCTGGCGCGCGGCCAGCAGCCGCGTGAGGGCGCAGCCCTGGCTGCGCTGCAGCGCGCGCAGCGTGCATTCGTGGGCCTGTTCGGGGTCCATGGAGAACAGGGCGGCGCGCGCCAGCGGATAGGCTTGGAACAGCAGGGACATGGGGCGAAGACGGATCGGTTGGGTGGGGACGCGGCGCGCCGGCCCGGGCTCAGTCGCCGTCCGGCGGCGGTTCGGTCCAGACGCCGCCGCGCAGGATCTGATGCGGCCTGAAGCGCGATTTGTAGGCCATTTTACGGCTTTCGCCGATCCAGTAGCCCAGGTACAGCCAGGGCAGGCCCAGGCGGGCGGCGTAGTCCAGCTGCCAGAGGATGCCGTAAGTGCCCAGGCTGGCGCGCCAGTCGGGATCGTAGAAGGTGTAGACCGCCGACAGGCCGTGGTCCACGCGGTCCATGATGGCCACCATGCGCAGCGCGCCGCCGTCGTCGCGGAATTCGGCCATTTCGGAATGGACCCGGCTGGTCAGCAGGAACTGGGTGTATTGGGCCTGGTCGTCCTGGTCCATGCCGGCGCCGGGGTGGCGCCGCTTCTGGTAGCGCAGGTACAGGTCGAAATGCCGGGCGTCCCAGTGCAGCGGCGCCAGGCGCGCCTTCAGCACGGGCTGCAGGCGGCGCCAGAGCTTGCCCTGGGTGCGGTCGCGGCGGAAGCGCCCGACGTCGATGCGGATGGGAATGCAGGCCTGGCAGAGCTCGCAGGCGGGCCGGTAGGTGAACAGGCCGCTGCGGCGGAATCCCTGCTCGATCAGCCGCGCATAGGCGGCCTCGTCCACCAGGTGGGTGGGGGCGGCCACCTCCGAGCGCGCCATGCGCCCGGGCAGGTAGCTGCACGGATAGCTGGCCGTGGTGTAGAACTGCAGGCGGCGGAAGATGGATTCGCTGGGATTGCTCATGGATCGGGCCCGGGATCCTCCGGACCGGAGGGCCCCCAGAGTGGCGACCGATTCATTGTGGCACCGGCGGCGCGCGAAGGCCAGCGCCGGGCGGCCCGCGGCGGCTTGTGGCGGCCCGCGGCGGCCCGCCGGCCGTGGTCGGTGCGCCGTCCGTATGTCAGCGCGCCCGCCAGCCCGCGGGCGGCGGCTCCAGGCCGCCGTCGGCCCGCAGGCGCCCGCGCCCCCAGGGCGGGGCCGGCGCGTCGCGGCCGGCCGCCAGCATCTCCAGGAACCGCGCGCGGGGCACGGGCCGCGCGCCCAGGCTGGCGAGGTGGGGTGTTTCCTGCTGGCAGTCGATCCAGGGCGCGCCCCGAGCCCGCAGGTGGCGCACCAGGTAGGCCAGGGCGACCTTGCTGGCGTCGGCGGCCAGGCTGAACATGGATTCGCCGAAGAAGCACTGCCCCAGGCCCACGCCGTAGAGGCCGCCCGCCAGCCGCCCGCCGATCCAGGTTTCCACGCTGTGGGCGCGGCCCATGCGGTGCCAGGCGGTATAGACGGCCATGATGTCCGGCGTGATCCAGGTGGCGTCCCGGCCCTGCGCCGCGCCGGGTTCGGCCCAGTCCCGGCCGGCGCGGGCGGCGCCCAGGCCGATGCGCGGGGCGCCGCGCCGCGCGCAGCGGGCGATCACCTCGGAAAAGGCCAGGTTCAGGGTGACGCACAGGGCGGGCGGGGCGTCGGTGCGCGGCGGGCGGTCGGCGGACTCAGAGGCGGATCCGGGGGCGGACTCAGAGGCGGATCCGGTGGCGGACTCAGAGGCGGATCCGGTGGCGGACTCAGAGGCGGATCCGGTGGCGGGTTCGGGGACGGGCTCACCGCCGGCGGCCCGGTCGAACTGCCGGACGCGCTTGGCCAGCGAGCGGCTGACGCGGAAATCCTCGCAGCGCAGCACCATGCGCGGGTCCGGGCTCCACCACAGCACCGGTTCGCCGGGGCCGTACCAGGGAAACAGGCCCTTGCGGTAGGCTTCGGCCAGCCGGGCGGGCGAGAGGTCCAGCCCCGCCGCCGCCAGGCCGCTGGCGGGCACCGGCGCGCGGGCCGGGTCGGGCAGGGGATCGCGGTCTTCGACCCAGGCGAGCGTCATGGCGGCTGCGCGGTTGCCGTTCCGTGCGGCCGTTCAGTCCGGGAACCGCAGGTCGATGGCGTAGTGGTGGGTGGGGAACGTGCCCAGGGCGCGGTCCCGCAGGTAGTGCTCCAGCGTCGTGCTGACGGTGCGGAAGGCCAGCTCGCGCCAGGGGATCTCGTCCAGGCCGAAGAAGGCGGCCTCCAGGGTTTCCGGTCCCGGCGCCAGATGCGGCCCCAGGACGTCGGCCAGGTAGTACAGGTGGACCTGGTTGACCGAGGGCACGTCGATCACCGTGAGCAGGGAGCGGATGCGGATGCGCGCGCCGGATTCCTCCTGGTTCTCGCGCTCGGCGCCCTGCTCGGTGGTCTCGCCCAGTTCCATGAAGCCGGCCGGCAGCGTCCATTTGCCGTGGCGCGGCTCGATGGCGCGGCGGCACAGCAGCACCCGGTCGTCCAGGATCGGCACCACGCCGACCACGTTGCGCGGGTTCTGGTAGTGGACCGCGCCGCAGTGGGTGCACAGGTCGCGGATGCGGTTGTCGTCCGGCGGGATTTCCCGGCTGAGCGCATGGCCGCACTGCGAGCAGAACTGCTGGGAGCGGGGGGCGGGGTGGTAGAAGGCGGGATCGGACGAAGTCATGCGGCGATTTTAGCCTGCGACCGCCTCCGTGGGTGCCCGGTCGATGCCCGGCGGGAATGCCCGGGCGGGATGTCCCGGCGGGATGTCCGGGTGCATGCCGGACGGGAACGTCCGGCAGGGATGCCCGGCGGGACCCCCCGGCATCCGGCGTAGAATGGACGCCTGGACAACTCCCCCGGAAACGGCATGTCGCGGCAGGACATTCCCAATCTCGATCTGAGCCACATCGCGGGTCCGGATCACGCGGATGCCGACCTGCACTACGAAGCGCTCGGCACCCTGGCCAGCCAGCTGGGGCGCAGCATGGCGATGCATCGGCACGACCAGTTCTTCCAGGTCCACTACGTCCTGGAGGGCATGGTGCGCGTGCAGCTGGAGGACGGCCTCTACCGCCTGCGCGGGCCGATGGTGTTCCTCACGCCGCCGGCGTTCCTGCATGCGTTCGTGACCGACGACGACGCCGACGGCCACGTCCTCACCGTCAGGCCGCAGTCGCTCTGGCCGATGCCGCACGACGACACGGTCTGGCCCGCGAGCGGCGCCCAGATCGCGCCCGTCTGCCTGTCGATCGGCGCGCTGGAAGGCGAACACGCCGACGAGGCGCGCCGCATGGACCAGCTGTTCGACCTGCTGCGCCGGGAGCACGCCGGGTGGCGGCCGGGCCGGGACCAGAGCCTGCTGCTGCTGGCGCGCCTGATCTTCATCAGCCTGCTGCGCCTGTCCTCCCAGGCCCTGGGCTCGCCCCCGCCGTGCCGCGAGGAACTGCAGCTCTTCCAGCAGTTCAGCGCGCTGATGGAAGCCCGCTTCCGCGAGCACTGGACGCTGTCCCGCTACGCGGCCGAGCTGGGCATCGGCGAGCAGCGGCTCAACGAGGTGTGCCGCCGCATGACCGGCAAGCCGCCCAAGCGGCTGATCAACGACCGCCTGATGCAGGAAGCGCGCCGCCTGCTGCTCTATTCCGGCCAGGCCGTCAGCCAGGTGGGCTATGCGCTGGGGTTCGACGATCCGGCCTATTTCGGCCGCTTCTTCCTGCGGCAGGCCGACGAATCGCCCGGCAGCTACCGGGCGCGCATGGCCGGCGCGCCCGGACGCCGGGCCGCGGGCCCGGGCCCGGCGGACGCCGGCTGAGCCGGGCCCGGGGACTTCCCGGGCACCCCGGCGCTCCCGGGCGCCGGCCGGGGTTTCGGCCCGCGCTCAGGCCGCCGCGGCGATGATGCCGCGGAGCACCAGCTTGAAGTTCTCCACCTGCGCGCGGTCGAAGCGGGCGAAGACCTGTTCCTCGTGGCTGCGCGCCAGCGCCCAGATGCCGCGGACCTGCGTGGCGCCGGCCGCCGTCAGCGCCACGCCCTCGGGCGTGCGTTCGACCAGGCCGCGGCTGCGCAGCAGATCCAGGGTGTGCTCGACCTGGTGCTGCGGCATGTCGGCCTGGCGCGTGAGCGCGGCCATGTCCCGCGCGGGGCCGTCGTTCAGGATCATCAGCAGGCGCGCCTCGCCGGGCCGCCAGCCGGTCTGGATCTGCTTGGGCTGGTAGCTTTCCTGGTAGCTGCGCACGGCCTGGGTCATCAGGTAGTAGGGATGGTCGGCCAGCCGGGACTGCAGGCCGTCGGCCGGCTCCCCCGCGGCCGCGCCCTGCGGCGGCTGCCGGTGGGGGTGGGGCAGCACCATGGAATACGAGCCCTGGTGGTACACCAGGGGCGCCGTGCCATGGTCCTCGAAGGCCCGCACCCGGCCGATGAGGATCCAGTGGTCGCCGCCTTCGATGATTTCGACCTTCTCGCACTGGAAGTTGGCGCTGGTGCCTTCGAGCAGGATGCAGCCGCCCTCGCCCGGGCGCCAGGGGACGCCCGCGTAGCGGTCCTCGTGCGGCCGGGCGAAGCGGTTGGACAGCTCGATCTGGTCCATGGCGAGGACGTTGATGGCGAAGTGGCTGGCGCGCCGGAACACCGGCAGGCTGCCCGAGCGCTTGTCGATGCTCCAGAGGACCAGCGGCGGGTCGAGCGAGACCGAGCTGAAGCTGTTGGCGGTCACGCCGACCATGTCCTCGCCGGCGCGGGCCGTGACGATGGTGACGCCGGTGGCGAAGTTGCCCAAGGCCCTGCGCAGGATGCGGGGGTCGAATGCCGCGGGTTCGGCGGGGTGCGGGGCGTCCATGGGCGGTCCTCCTCAGATCATCGTGGGGTCGGGCTCCAGGCCCATGAGCTGGCGTCCCAGGATCTGGGCGCACACGTCGTAGTCGGTGTAGGCGTGGGCGGCCGTCATGTGGCTGTCGCGGAACAGGCGCTGGATCTCGTTGGTCTCGAACCAGGCGGTGGCGCCGGCGGCGCTGAACAGGCGGTCGACCGACTCGACGCACATCTTGACCACGTAGGCCTGGTTGGTGCGCCAGGCGGTCAGCGTGTCGGTGGACGGGTAGCGCTTGGCCTCGCCGTGCACGCGGTGGTCTTCCCAGGTCTTTTCGAGCAGGGCGCGGGCGGCCGCCACCTGATGGGTGGACTCGGCCAGGCGCATCAGGGCCGGGGTGGCCGTGCCCACGCTGGCGCCCGTGTAGGCGCGCACGCGGTTGCGGGTCTTTTCCTTGAAGGCTTCGAGCATGCGCTCGGCGATCCCCAGGCTGATGGCCGAGAAGCCGCTGGCGAAATAGGGGCGGTACGGCGTGTAGTAGATCTTGCTGTCGGGGTACAGGCCGAAGCCGGCGGAGCGGCCTTCCATCATGTCCTTGGCGGCCTGGATGCGGTGCTCGGGCACGAAGACCTTGTCCAGCACCAGCGTCTTGGAGCCGCTGCCGCGCATGCCGACGGCGTACCAGTCGTCGCGGATGGTGTAGTCCTTGCGCGGCACCACGGCGAAGCAGTAGGTCTTCTCGCCGGCCGGATTCATGCGGTTGAAGCCGACGATGGCCCATTCGGCGTGGTCGCAGCCGCTGCTCCAGCCCATCTCGCCGCTGAACAGCACGCCGCCCTCGACCTCCTCCGTGCGCCCGAAGGGGGCGATGCTGCTGCTGGCGGTGGCATCGGGATTCTCGGCCCAGAGCTCGTCCTGGAGCTGCTTGGAGAACATGGCGAGCTGATGGCTGTGCGTGCACAGCAGGCTGAAGGCCCAGGTCGCGCCGGCGTCGGCGCCCGCCAGGGCCACGACGCACTGGCCGAAGTCGGGCAGCGACATTTCCAGCCCGCCGTAGGCCTTGGGCTGGAAGGCGCGGTGCAGGCCGGTGCCCTTGAGCAGGGCGATGCTCTCGGCGGGCACCTGGCGCTCCTGCTCGGACTGGGCGGCGCGGGAGGCGAGTTCGGGGAGGATGGACTGGATGCGTTCCAGCATGGGGTTCGTGCTTGTCATGGCTGTTGTCTCCTGGGTCGGAAGAATCGGATGGCGGATGAACGACTCACGAAAATTGTAAATATGTTAGTGAATTTTCCTGATGTACATTTCCACCCGAACATGGCACTTTTCTCGGATTTCGGGAAAACCCTGATCATGGGTCCGGACACGGTGCGGTGCTTGGGGGCCGCGCTGGCCTGACACATCGAATCTGGGCCGGGCGGCTCGATGCGTGCCGTCCGATGCGCGCCGTCCCATGCGGATGCGTGTCGCGGGCGGGGCTACGGCCGGCGCACGAAACCCAGCGTGGCTTCGAGCGCGCCGTCCGCCAGCAGGCCCAGCGGCGTCGCGGCTCCGGCGCGGTCCGTCCCGGCGTCTCCGGTCAGGCGCACGGCGATGCCGGCGGGATCGGGCCGCTCCAGCCAGTCGTCCAGCGGCCGGCCCTCGGCCGTGCGCAGGGCCTCGACCACGCGGGCCAGGTCGCGGTCGGACACCAGGCCCGCGCCCTGGGCCGACCGGGCGTACAGCCGGCCGCCGGAGTCCAGCCACCAGTGCGCGACGGGACCGTAGTCCCGGCCGGTATGGGTGCGCAGCTGCGGGCGGCCTTGCGCATCGGCGTCCATGCCGAGGATCCAGGGGGCGCCGTCCAGGCGCACGTAGACGCGCTGCGGGCCGTTCTGGAAGAACCAGCGCCCGGCGTCGTCCGACAGGTAGTTGCGGCCGATGAAAGCGAGGATCTGCGGGCTGGTGATGGCTTCGCCGGGTTCCTCGTCCGGCACGCCCCAGCCGCGCCCGCGCGGATGCAGGCGCCACTGGCCGCGTGCCGACAGCGACAGCCAGCCGCGCACCGCCGGCACATCCGGCCAGCGGGCCATGGCGGCCAGGACCTGCTCGTCCATCTATTTCCAGTAGCCGTTGGCGGCCGCGATGGTCTGGAAGTTGATGGCGACCACCTGCGACGAGGCGATCAGGGCGTTGGCGTCCTCGCCGTAGACGGGGCGGAGCTTGTCGCGGACTTCGGCCGAGGGCTGGGTGTATTTGACGCCCATGCGCGCCAGCTTGATGGCCAGTTCAAAGCCTTCCTGGGGGGTGGCGGTGATGAGAGAGGTGAGCCAGGTATCTGCCATGGTGATGTCTCCTGTGGATGGGTTTGCCGCCCAAGGATGACATGAAAACGGCCGGCCCGCATCATCCCCCACGTCATCCGGGGGCTTGGAGCCGGGCGTAAAATGGTCCTTTGGACGCATTCCCAGGAAACATCATGGACACGCCGCTGGCCGCCAT
This sequence comes from Castellaniella defragrans 65Phen, assembly GCF_000612685.1. Lineage (NCBI taxonomy): Bacteria > Pseudomonadati > Pseudomonadota > Betaproteobacteria > Burkholderiales > Alcaligenaceae > Castellaniella > Castellaniella defragrans. The sequence continues at coordinate 3,102,336 of NZ_HG916765.1, read as the reverse complement.
CCCCGCCGGACCGGATCCCGCCGCCCTCCGGTCCTTCGTCGACACGCAATGGGACCGTGAAATCCTCCCGGCGCTGAGCGATTACATCGCCGTTCCGGCCAAGAGCCCCGCCTTCGACGCCGACTGGGCCGCCCACGGCTACATCGACCGCGTGGTGGAAGACGCCGCCCGCTGGGCGCGGACGCGGCCCATCCAGGGCCTGACGGTCGAGGTCGTCCGCCTGCCGGGCCGCACGCCGGTGCTATGGTTCGAGGCCCCCGCGACGCGCCGGGACGATGGCGGCGCGGTGCTGATGTACGGCCACCTGGACAAGCAGCCGGAATTCTCCGGCTGGCGCGCCGGCCTGGGGCCGTGGACCCCGGTGCTGCGCGACGGCAGGCTCTACGGCCGCGGCGGCGCCGACGACGGCTACGCCGTCTACGCCTCCCTCACCGCCATCGAGGCGCTGGACCGCCAGGGCGTGCCGCGTCCGCGCTGCGTCGGCCTGATCGAGACCTGCGAGGAATCCGGCAGCTACGACCTGCTGCCCTACATCGACGCCCTGCGCCCCCGCCTGGGCCGCGTCGCCCTGGTGGTCTGCCTGGATTCGGGCGCGGGCAACTACGATCAGCTCTGGATGACGACCTCGCTGCGCGGCCTCGTCACCGGCACGCTCGAAGTCCAGGTGCTGGACGAAGGCGTGCATTCGGGCGACTCCAGCGGCGTGGTGCCCTCCAGCTTCCGCATCCTGCGCCACCTGCTGGACCGGCTGGAGGACAGCGGCACCGGCCGCGTGCTGCCGGCGAGCTTCCATTGCGAGATCCCGGCCGAGCGCGCCGAGCAGGCCCGCGCGGCCGCCCGCATCCTGGGCGACGAGGTCTGGAAGCGCTTCCCCTGGAGCTGCGGCGCCGAGGGCGGCGTCGTCCTGCCGATGGCGACCGACCCGCAGCAGGCCCTGCTGAACCGCACCTGGCGGCCGGCCCTGTCCGTCACCGGCGCCGAAGGCCTGCCGCCCCTGGCCAGCGCCGGCAACGTGCTGCGGCCGCGCACCGCCTTCAAGCTGTCCCTGCGCCTGCCGCCGCTGGTGGATGCCGGCGCGGCCGCGGACGAACTGAAGCGCCTGCTGGAGCAGGACGCCCCCTACCGGGCGCGCGTCCTGTTCCAGCCCGATCCGGGCGTGGCCAGCGGCTGGAACGCGCCTGAGTCCGCGCCCTGGCTGCGCGATGCGCTGGCCGCCGCGTCGCGGCGGCATTTCGACGCGCCCTGCGGCTACATCGGCCAGGGCGGCACGATTCCGCTGATGAACCTGCTGCGTCAGGGCTTCCCGGCCGCGCAGTTCATGGTGTGCGGCGTCCTGGGGCCGCAGTCCAACGCCCACGGCCCCAACGAATTCCTGCACGTGCCGTACGCCCGGCGGCTGACGGCGGCGGTGGCCCAGGCCATGGCGGCCCTGCCGACGGGGGCGCAGGCCGATGAGTGACGCGCGGGCGGCCCCGGCGCCTTTCGCCCAGGCCTGGCGCCGGCAGCTGCGCGAGCACCGGGCGGCGGCCTTCGGCCTGGGCGTGGCCCTGCTGGCCGTGCTCTGGCTGCTGCTCAGCGGCGGCGCGGAATCGTTCGCGGAGGGCAACCGCGAGTTCCTCGGGTACGCGGTGCTGGGCGGGGCGGCCGGCTTCGGCGCCACGGCGCTGGGCGCGCTGCTGGCCCTGGGCCTGCGCGCCGTCGAGACCCGCGCCCAGGACTGCATGCTGGGCTTCGCCGCCGGCATGATGCTGGCCGCCAGCTCGTTTTCGCTCATCCTGCCCGGCCTGGACGCGGCCCGCGAACTGCTGGACAGCGGCGCGGGCGCGGCCCTGACGGTCACGATCGGCCTGGGCCTGGGCGTGCTGCTGATGCTGGGACTGGACTATTTCACGCCCCATCGGCATGAAAGCTCGGGCGCCCATGGCCCGGCCGCCGCGCGCATCGGCGGCGTCTGGCTGTTCGTGCTGGCCATCGTGCTGCACAACCTGCCCGAAGGCATGGCGATCGGGGTGGGCTTCGCCCACGGCGACCTGGCGGTCGGGCTGCCCCTGACCACGGCCATCGCCATCCAGGACATCCCCGAAGGCCTGGCCGTGGCCCTGGCGCTGCGCGCCATCGGCCTGCCGCTCGCGCGGGCGGTGCTCGTCGCCGTCGCCTCCGGCCTGATGGAGCCCCTGGGCGCGCTGGTGGGCGTGGGCATCGCCAGCGGTCTGCCCATCGCCTATCCGGTCAGCCTGGGCCTGGCCGCCGGCGCCATGATCTTCGTGGTGTCGCACGAAGTCATCCCCGAGACCCACCGCAACGGCCACCAGACGGCGGCCACCGTCGGCCTGATGGGCGGCTTCGCGGTGATGATGTTCCTGGATACGGCGCTGGGGTGAGGGGGCGGCGTGCTTCCCGGGGAGGCGGCACCGTGGGACGGGCCGGCGCTTGCAGGGCCGGCGCCGGCGGTCGGCGCCCCTGTAATCGGCGCCTTTGATCGGCGCCCGTGGCCCGCGCCTGCGGTCAGCGCCTGTAGAGCTTCAGGATGCTGGAAAAATCCAGCATGCCGTGGCCCTGGGCGCTGTGCAGCGCGTACAGGTTGCGCGCCAGTTCGCCCAGCGGCGTGGTCGCGCGCGCCTGCATGGATGCCTCGGCCGCCAGCCCCAGGTCCTTGAGCATCAGGTCCACGCCGAAGCCGCCGGCGTAGCCCTTGGAGGCCGGGGCGTTCTCCATCACGCCGGGCCAGGGGTTGTACAGCTCGGTCGCCCAGTTGCGCCCCGAGCTCTTGGCGATGATGTCCGACAGCGTCCGGGGGTCCAGGCCGTTGGCCACGCCCAGGGCCAGGGCCTCGGCGGTGCCGGCCATCAGGATGCCCAGCAGCATGTTGTTGCAGATCTTGGCGACCTGGCCCGCGCCCGCGTCGCCGGCGTGGAAGATGTTCTTGCCCATGGCCTGCAGGTAGGGCCGGGCCGACTCCAGGTCGGCGGCGGCCCCGCCGACGATGAAGGTCAGCGTGCCGGCCACGGCCCCGCCGGTGCCGCCGGACACCGGCGCATCGAGCATGCGGATGCCGCGCTGCGCGGCGGCGGCCGAGACCTTGCGGGCCGATTCGGGGGCGATGGTGCTGCATTCGAGCACCAGTGCGCGCGGGGCGATGGCCGTGAGCAGGCCGTCCTCGCCCAGGTACAGGCCCTCGACGTGGCGGCTGGCCGGCAGCATGGTGACGACCACGTCGGCCCCGGCCACGGCTGCGGCCGCCGAGGCCGCGGCCGTGGCGCCCGCCTGGACCAGGCCCTGGACGGCCTGGGGGACCAGGTCGAAGACCTGGAGCCGGTGGCCGGCCTTGACCAGGTTCTGTGCCATCGGGCCGCCCATGTGGCCCAGTCCGATGAATCCGATGGTGCTGCTCATGTGTGTCTCCTGTGATGATGCGTGGAATTCTTGTGGCTGCCCGGTCCCGCGGGTGTGCGGCCGTGGGTTGCGGTCGTGGGTTGCGGTTGTGGATGCGCGGGCTGCCGGGGGCGATGCGCGCGGCCCGCGATCGCGGGCCGCCGGCTCAGCCCTCCAGGTCCGCCAGCGGATGGGACTCGCTCTTGGGCCAGGGCGGACGGAAGAAGCGTTCGACCCAGTGGCTGTCGGCCTGTTCGTGCGTGGCCGGCAGCCACTGCGGCGACTTGTCCTTGTCGATCAGCAGGGCGCGGATGCCTTCCTGGAAATCCCCCTGGACCGTGCAATGCAGCGAGACCACGTATTCCTGGCGGAATGCGTCGGCGAGCGACAGGGGACGCATCCGTGCGATCAGCGTGTAGCCCAGGCGCGCCGATCCGGGCGAGCCGGCGGCGAAGGCCGCGGCGGCGCGCGCGAGCCAGGGATCCTCGTGGTCGGCCCAGGCCAGGAGCCGGGCGCGGATCTCGTCGAAGTCCGCGCGGTCGCAGGCCGCCCGGATCTCGTCGAAACGGATCTGCAGCGGGCCCGGCGACTGCGCCGGTCCGGAATCGCAGAGGCCGTCGAGGACGTGGTCCACCTGGCGCGCATGCGCCTGGGGATCCGCGCTCCAGTCGGCGGCCGCCAGGGCGGCCCGCAGGTCCTCCAGGCGCGTGGATCGGCAGACCCGGTCGGCCAGCCCCAGGCGCATGCAGTCCGACGCGCCCAATTGCGCGCCGGTGAGCGCCAGGAATGTGCCGATGCCGCGCGGCAGGCGGCTGAGCATCCAGGTGCCGCCTACGTCCGGGTACAGGCCGATGGCGATTTCGGGCATGGCGAAGCGCGTGGTCTCGGTCACGATGCGATGGCTGGCTCCCATCATGAGGCCCACCCCGCCGCCCATCACGATGCCGCTGCCCCAGCAGATCAGGGGTTTGCGGTAGCTGTGGATCAGGAAGTCGAGCCGGTATTCGGTCTCGAAGAAGCGCCGGGCGTAGAGATTGTTCCAGGCCTGGCCGCTGCCGTTTTCGAGTATGGCGCGGTACAGGCTGTGCAGGTCGCCGCCGGCGCAGAAGGCCTTGCCGCCTGCGCCTTCGAGCAGGACGGCCGCGATGGCCGGATCGTTCTGCCAGGCCCGCAGGCGGTCGTCCAGCAGCCGGCACATGGGCAGCGACAGGCCGTTCAAGGTGCGCGGGCTGTTGAGCGTGGCCACGCCGATGCGCCGCCCGCCGCCCGCGGGAAGCTCCTGGAACAGTACCGGCGCCTGGCCGGCGGATTCGGCAAGGGGGGACGCGCTCATCGCAGATCGGCCTCCTGGGTGAGGATGTGGCGCGCCACGATCAGGCGCATGATTTCATTGGTGCCTTCCAGGATCTGGTGCACGCGCGTGTCGCGCACCAGCCGTTCCAGCGGGTAGTCCTTCAGGTAGCCGTAGCCGCCGTGGATCTGCTGCGCATCCAGGCAGGCCTGGAAGCACAGGTCCGTGGCCAGGCGCTTGGCCATGGCGCAGTAGGCGCTGGCCTGGGGGTCGCCCTCGTCGAGCTTGCAGGCGGCCAGGCGCACCATCTGGCGCGAGGCCACGATATTGGCCAGCAGGTCGGCCAGCTTGAACTGCAGCGCCTGGAAGTCGGCCAGCGCGCGGCCGAACTGGCGCCGCTCGCCCATGTAGCGGCGCGCGGCCTCGTAGGCGCCCTGGGCCGCGCCCACCGAGCAGGTGGCGATGTTGATGCGCCCGCCGTCCAGGCCCTTCATGGCGAAGCGAAAGCCCTCGCCTTCCTCGCCCAGGCGGTTTGCCACCGGCACCCGCACGTTCTCGAAGGTGATCGGGCGCGTGGACTGGCTGTTCCAGCCCATCTTGTTTTCCTTGCGGCCGTAGGCGATGCCGGCGCTGTCGGCGGGCACCACCAGGGCGGAGATGCCGCGCGCGCCCTCGCCGCCCGTGCGCGCCATGACCACCAGCACGTCGGTGTCGCCCGCGCCCGAGATGAAGGCCTTGGCGCCGTTCAGGACGTAGTGCTCGCCCTCGCGGCGCGCGCTGGTGGTGAGCGAGGCGGCGTCCGAGCCCGCGCCGGGTTCGGTCAGGCAGTAGGAGGCGAGCTTTTCGCCACTGGCCAGCAGCGGCCCCCAGTGCTCGCGCACGCCGGGCTGGGCCCAGGAGCCGATCATCCAGGTGGCCATGTTGTGGATGGTGATGAAGGCGGTGGTGGAGGGATCGACGGCGGCCATCTCCTCGAACACCAGCGTGGCGTCCAGCCGCGGCAGGCCCAGCCCGCCGATGGATTCGGGCGCGTACATGGCGCAGAACCCGAGCGCGCCGGCCTTGGCGAAGGCCTCGCGGGGGAAGATGTGTTCCTCGTCCCACTGCGCCGCGTAGGGGGCCAGTTCCCCCTGGGCGAACTCGCGGGCGGCCTGGGCGAAGGCCTGTTGCTCTTCGGTGAGGCGAAAATCCATGGTGCGTCTCCTTGCCGCGGCCGTGCCGATCCGGGGGGATGGCTCAGGCCAGCGCCGCGGTCAATTCCGGGACGGCGGCGAACAGGTCCGCCGCCAGGCCGTAGTCGGCGACCTGGAAGATCGGGGCCTCCTCGTCCTTGTTGATCGCGACGATCACCTTCGAGTCCTTCATGCCCGCCAGGTGCTGGATGGCGCCCGAGATCCCGATGGCGATGTAGAGCTGCGGCGCGACGATCTTGCCGGTCTGCCCGATCTGGCAGTCGTTGGGGGCGAATCCCGCGTCCACCGCCGCGCGCGAAGCGCCCAGGGCGGCGCCCAGCGCGTCGGCGAGCGGTTCGAGCACCTCGCGGTACTTTTCCCCGCTGCCCAGGCCCCGTCCGCCGGACACGATGATGTCGGCGGACACCAGCTCGGGGCGGGCGCTGCGCGTCAGTTCGCGGCGCGTGACGGTGGCCAGGCCCAGGTCCGGCCCGGCGGCGAGCGCCTCGATGGCGGCGGCGCCGCCCGGTCCCGCCGGCTCGAAGGCCGCGCACCGCACGGTGATCGCCTTGACCGGATCGCCGCTGCGGACCGTGAGCAGCGCGTTGCCGGCGTAGACCGGACGCACGAAGGTGTCGGCGGATTCGACGGCGACGATGTCCGAGATCTGCGCCACGTCGAGCAGCGCCGCGATCCGCGGCATCAGGTTCTTGCCGTGGCTGGAGCCCGGCGCGACGATGTGGCTGTACTGCGCCGCGTGCTGGACGACGAGGGCGGCGATGTTCTCGGCGGTCTGCGTCCCGTAATGCGCGGCGTCGGCCACTCGCACCTTCGAGACGCCGGCAATCCCGGCCGCCTGGGCCGCGGCGGCGGCGCAGTCCGCGCCGGCCAGCAGCACGTGGACGTCGCCGCCCATCCGCACGGCGGCGGTCACGGCGCTGCGCGTCATGCCGTGGATCGATCGGTTGTCGTGTTCGGCAATGATCAGGATCGTCATTTTCAGATCACCTTCGCTTCGTTCTTGAGTTTGTCCATGAGTTCGGCCACGTCGGCGACGCGCGCCCCGGCGGCGCGCCGCACGGGTTCCCGGGTCTTGACGATTTCCAGCCGGGGCCTCGTGTCCACGCCCAGCCCGTCGGCCGGGAGGACATCCAGCGGCTTTTTCTTGGCCTTCATGATGTTGGGCAGGGTGGCGTAGCGCGGCTCGTTCAGGCGCAGGTCCGTGGTGACGATCGCGGGCAGCCGCGCCTCCAGGGTTTCCAGGCCGCCGTCGATCTCGCGGGTCACGGCGATGCGGTCCTGCGAGACCTCCACCTTGGAGGCGAAGGTCGCCTGCGGCCATCCCATGAGGGCGGCCAGCATCTGCCCCGTCTGGTTCGCATCGTCGTCGATCGCCTGCTTGCCGCAGATCACCAGCCGCGGCGTTTCTCGCGCGCAGACCGCCGCGAGCAGCTTGGCCACGGCCAGGGGCTCCAGGCGGGCCTCGGTCTGGACCAGGATGCCGCGGTCCGCGCCGATGGCCAGGGCGGTGCGCAGGGTTTCCTGGCAGGCGGCCGCGCCGCAGCTCACCGCCACGACCTCGCTGGCGATTCCGGCCTCCTTCAGCCTGACCGCCTCCTCGACGGCGATTTCGTCGAACGGGTTCATGGACATCTTGGCGTTGTCCAGATCCACGTCCGTTTCGTCCTTGCGGACGCGGACCTTCACGTTGTAGTCAAGCACGCGCTTGACGGGCACCAGAATCTTCATGTTGCTCCCTTCTTTGCATGGATGTGGAATTCGGCGGTGGTTTCAGGCGGCCGCGGGCCGGCCGTGGCGCGGCATCAGAGCGATGCGCATAGCGTTTTCCATTGGGCTTCCAGCAGGGCGCGGTGTTGCGGCGCGGCGATCGCCATGAGCCGCTGCGCGCGCTGCGGAATGGATGCCCCCCGCAGGTCGGCCACGCCGTGCTCCGTGACGATGAGGTCCGCGACGTGCCGCGGCGCGCCGACGAGCGCGCCGCCGGAGAGCCTGGACACGATGCGGGATCGCGCGCCCGCGGCCGCCGTGGACAGCAGCGCGAAGACCGCGCGGCCGCCCCGCGAGAGCCGGGCGCCGGCCGCGAACGCCGGCATTCCGCCCACGCCGGCCACCAACTGCCGGCCCAGCGTGTCGCAATTGACCTGCCCGAACAGATCGACCTCCAGGGCCGCGTTGATGGCGACGAAGTTGTCGATCGCCGCGATCCTGCGGGGGTCGTGGGTTTCGTCGACCGGGGCGAACAGGAAGGTGTCGTCCAGGGCGGCGCGCCGGTAGTAGTCGCGGTCGCCCAGCGCCACGCCCAGCGTCACGGCGGCCCGTCCCTCGATCACGCGCCCGTCGATGAGCGGCACCACGGCCTGCGTGGCCATGCCGGCGTGCAGCCTGAGCCCGCGGTGCCCGCGCAGCGCATCGAGCACCCCGGTGACCATCCTGCCGATGCCGAGCTGGATCGTGTCCCCGTCGCGCACCAGGCCGGCGATGTGCCCGGCCAGGGACGCATAGGACGCGGATGCCGGTTCGGCGGGGTAGGTGAGCAGGTCGGCCGGGGCCTCGATCACGGCGTCGCATTCGTCCAGCCGGACGTGGGCGGCTCCGTGCGTGCGGGGCATGGCCGGGTTGATGTGCGCGACCCTGCGCTTCGCCCTGGACCAGGCCGCCGGCGCGAAATCGTGGCATATGCCCAGGCTCGACCGGCCGGCCGGGTCCGGTTCGCTGGCCTGCACGACGGCCAGGTCGATCTCCAGCGAGCTCAGGTCCCGCCATGCGCCCAGATAGTCCGTGGGCAGGAGCTCGACGCGCTCGTCCTGGAAGCCGGGCCGGAAGGCGGGCGACATGAAATAGGCCCGCTGGCGGGCCCGCGGATGCAGGCCGACATAGGCGCCGTCGTTGATGCCGGGAAAGAACACGCCGACGAAGCGCACGTCGGCGGCCTTTTCCGGACGGGCGCGCAGGGCGTCGCGGAGGACCAGCGATTCGCCGGTCATGCCGGCGAGGAACACGGTCATGCCGGGTTCGAGCGTATCGACGATGGCCTCGGCCGAGCGTCGGGGCGGCGAGCCGATCATGGCCGGTCCTTCAGGCGCCGAGGCGGCCGATGATGGAGATGGCGCAGACGTTCTGGTGCGGATGTCCGCCCAGGTTCTGCGTCAGCCCGAGGTCCGCCTTGGGCAGCTGGCGTTCGCCCGCGCGGCCCAGGATCTGCTGGTAGAGTTCATAGACCATGCGCAGCCCCGAGGCGCCGATGGGGTGGCCGAAGCACTTCAGGCCGCCGTCCACCTGGCAGGGGATCGCGCCGCCGCGATCGTAGCGGCCGTCCAGGATGTCGTAGGGCGCGCGGCCCGGGTCGCTCAGGCCGAGGCTTTCCATCAGCACCAGCTCGGTGATCGAGAAGCAGTCGTGCACCTCGATCAGGTCGAGCGCGGCGCGCGGATCGTCGATGCCCGCCTCGCGGTAGGCGCGCGCCGCGGCGACTTCGGCCGTGCGGATCGAGGCGCCGTCCCAGGTGTTGAACTGGGCCTCTTCTCCGTTGGAGACCGCCACCTGCAGCGCCTTGACGGTGACCATGTCGCGCCGGCCGAGCCTTTTCGCGGTTTCCACCGTGGTGACGATGGCGCAGGCCGCGCCGTCGCTCACCCCGCAGCAGTCGTAGAGCCCCAGCGGGGCGGCCACCGTGGGCGCCTTCAGCACGTCCTCGATGGTGATGCGGTTGCGCAGGTGGGCCTTGGGGTTGAGCGCCGCGTTGTCGTGGCTCTTGACGGACACGTGCGCCATCGCGCGCTTCAGGTCTTCGAGCGAGATGCCGTAGCGGGCCTGGTACGCGGTGGCGAGTTGGGCGAAGGCGCCCGGCGCCGAGGCGTTCGGCTGCCAGAGGTCGGGCACGATGCCGCGCGTGCGCACCGGCAGGCCGCCGTATCCGGTGTCCTTGAGCTTCTCGACCCCGAGCGCGAGGGCGACGTCGTACGCGCCCGAGGCGACGGCGTAGACCGCGCCGCGCAGCGCCTCGGTGCCCGTCGCGCAGGCGTTCTCCACGCGGGTCGCGGCGATGAAGGGCAGGCGCAGGCCCTGGGCCAGGGGGCCGGCGGTCTTGCCGACGTTGTTTTCCTCCAGGCACACGCCCAGCCAGGCCGCCTCGATCTGGTTCTTCTCGATGCGGGCGTCCGCCAGGGCCTCGGAATAGGCTTCGAGCATCAGGTCTTCGGCGTTGTCCGACCAGCGCTCGCCGAAGCGCGAGCACCCCATGCCGAGAATGGCGACGCGGTCGCGGATTCCAGTGGCCATGCTCATTCTCCAGCCTTGTGTTGGGGGCGCACTTTCCAGAAATAGCGCCTGTAGCCGCGCGCGGCGTCGAAGTCCTTGATGCGGAATACCGTCTCCAGCGGCAGGCCGACGGCGAGCTCGCCGGGGTCGCAATCGACGAATTCCATGAGCACCCGGGCCCGGCTCTCGAATTCGACGTGGCCGAACATGAAGGGCGGGCAGGGGCGGTAGGACAGCCAGTCGCAGGTATAGCTGCGGATCCGCACCGGCTCGTCCGCGAAGCGGTGCGGGGTCTGCGTGTCGGTCGCGCCGCAGGCCGGATTGACGCAGATCCGTCCGGCGGGGAACTGGGTGGTGCCGCACTGTCCGCAGCGCCCCCCCTCGAACCGGTTCGTCATCGCCGCGGCGCGCCAGGCGGCCGACAGGGCGGTCTTGTTGTCCATTTCGGCGCGCATCCCCCAATCCGGCTGGAGCTGGCCGGTGAAGGAGAGGTATTTGAGGTACTGGCTTTCGGCGCGTCCGCCCCCGAGCCAGTCCGGCTCGGGCGGGCGGGACGCGATCTCGGGGCGGGTCTCCAGCACCAGCACGTCGCAGCCGCTGCTGAACTGCGCCACCACGATCCGCTCGCCGGGGCCGGCCTGGGCCAGCACGCGCGCCAGCATCAGCAGCGGGTGGGCGGTTCCCGTGTCGCCGCATTCCTCGTGCAGGGCGCCGTGGACGGCTTCGGGACGGATGCCCAGTTTCTTCGCCAGCAGGGCGGCGCTGCGCGGCAGCGTGTCGGGCATGACGAAATGATCGATTTCCCCGGCTTCGATGCCTGCCGTGCCGAGCGCCCGCCTGACCACGGGAGGCACGAGCTTGGACAGGCCCTCGTCGCGGATCCAGCGTTCCTCCCAGCGGTAGTCGCCGTGGCGGTCGCTTTCGCGGAAATGGTCGACGAAGTCGGCGGTCGTGCTGGCCGCGCCCAGCAGCACGGCGATCGGCCGGCCTTCGCCGACCAGCAGGGCGGCGGCGCCGTCGCCGAAGCGGAGTTCGGCGGTGCTGGCCGGGGGCGGAATGCGGCGGTCAGATGCGACGATCAGCGCGTTGCCGGCGCCGGCCTGCAGGGCGGCCATGAGCGCCGTGCTGCCCGCGCGCAGGCTGCCGCCGGTGTCGTGCGCGCCCACGGCGGCATCGAGGCCCAGCGCCGCGCCGACGATGGCGGCGTTGAGCCGATCGGCGAAGGGCAGGCTGGTCGAGGCGAGGACCAGCGTATCGACTTTCGCCGGCCGGTCTTTGCCCAGCGCGGCGCGGCCCGCCTCGACGGCCATCGTGACGGCGTCCTCGTCCCAGTGGGCGATGGCGCGCGCGCCCTGCGCCAGCGCCTTGAGCCCCGGCGCCATCCAGCGGTGCGCATCGGCCACGGCCCGGCGGTCGAGCCGCAGGCGCGGGACGTAGGCGCCGATCGACAGGATCCCGCGCCTGGTTTCCTGGGGGGCCTTATGGCTGCGTTCGCTCATCGTGCGTCCGTTCGTGAAGTCCCTCGGCATCGGGCAGGCCGCGCGTGATGGGCGAGCCGGCCGACAGGTCGGATTGCGTGACGTGGTCCAGGTAGGCGGCGGGCCAGAACGTCTCGACGTGGCCCACGCCCGGCACGCCGTCGATGGCGATGCGCATGGAGTTCTCGTGCATCATGACGCCCGGGCTGACCGCGAAGGGGTAGGTGGCGAAGGTGTCTCCGGTCACCACGGTCTCGCGCCCGAGCTTGTCCTGTACGACGACGTGGATGCGGGTGGGCACCAGTTGCGCGTCGTGCTCGAAGCGGAAGTCCACCGCATCGACCTCGCAGGTCTCGCCGTCGCGCAGGACGTAGCCGCGCAGCATGGTGCGGCCCAGGGCGTGCAGTTGCCAGAAGTGGACGGCGCGGTCCGGCCCCGCCTGCGCTTCCAGCCATTTCCAGTGCTGCGAGAACAGCCAGTTGCGCGTGCCCCAGGAGTGGTCCCGATGGCCCATGGTCTCGAAGGGGATCGATTTGCCGTCGAGCGTCAGCGTGCCGCTGACCTTGCCGCTCTGTTCGATGCGGTTGTCGGCGACCCATCCCGGGCAGCCGTCCGGGTGGCTGCCGTAGGCGTAGGCCGGATGCACGGCCTCGAAGCGGTAGTCGAGCGCCGCGCGGCCCGCCGCGGCCGCCCGCACCTCGGCCGTTTCAAAGGGACGGCCGTGGCGCACGTGGACTTCGCCGACGCGCCAGTCGTCGAATCCGGCGGACGCCGGGACGTCGATGCCGTCGTGGATTTCCACCAGCGGCGCGCCGATGGCCGGGCCGTAGACGACGAAGGCGGAGCCCGCCTTGCCCAGTCCGCTGACCCAGGTGTAGACGAAGCAGGCGACGTCGTGCTCGGGCAGCTGGAGCATGAACACCAGGGATTCGCGCGCCAGGGGCTCGGCGGGCAGCAGATGGCGCCGATCGTGCGACGGATCGACGGGAGGCCAGGTCTGGCCCGGCGGGGTGCGGTCGTTCATTGCGCTTCCTTCTCCGGAGGGTGCCGCGGCATGCGGCTGGGCGGCATGCCGCGGCGATCGGCGTCTGGGTGGGTTACGCCGATATTGTCACCTATAATATAGTATGCGTCAATACTTGTTTCGGGCATGCTCCGGTGCATAATTATGCTTTCCGCCATGATGGCTGCACGTTCCGCCCTGATGGCGCCCTGACCCTGTCCCACGTCCTTGCCCGTTCCGGACCGATGCCGTCCCCGAAGACCGATCCCCCCCGCCGCGCGCCGACCGATGCGAGCTTCCTCGAACTGCTCGGCTTCTTCTATCCGATCCACTACCGGATCGGCATGGCGCTCGAACGCTGCATGACGCAGGGCAGGCTGTCGCGCCAGCAGGTCGCGATCATCTGGCTGATCGAATCCGAGGCCGGCCCGTACGGCTGGGTACGGCGCAAGCACATCGAGCAGGCGCTGGGCGACTGGTTCGAGTCGCGCAACTCGCACGTCACCCAGCTGCTGCACGACCTGTCCCGGCCGCCTCTGGCGCTGGTCGTGCAGAAGACCAATCCGGATTCGGGGCGGGAAAAGCTGGTGGCACTGACCGATGCCGGCCGCAGCTACTTCGAGACCATGGTCGGCGCCGCGATCGATTTCTTCAGGGAACTGCTGCCGCATCTGTCCGACCGGGAACTGCGCGACGGCGTCCGCTTCCTGGGCCGCGCCTTCGGTCCGCCGACGCTCCCGGATCGCTAGGGAGGAAGGGGAGGGCGGACCTCTTGCGAGGGAGCGGGAACCCCTGCCTCCCCAGGATGCCCTCCGCCAGGATTCCTTGCAGGAGGCCTTCTTGCAGGAGACGCCGTGCCGCGGGATTCCCCACCCGGACACTCTTGACAGAATTGTTCAAAAATTTAATAATCAGCAGGCATACATAAATTGCCTCATCCGTTTTCCAACAGACCGACAAGGTACGATCAGGAGACATGCCATGAACACTCCATCCAGCCAGGCGCTCGGCAGCCATCTGCCCGACGATGCCGCCGTTCCCCTCGCCCCGCGCCCTCCCGTGCTCAGCAACGAGGCCTATTTCCGCTATTGGCGGCTGTGCGCCGCCATGGGGCCGGTCTTCCTGGCCGCCTTCCTGATCTTCTGGGGGGCGCTGGGGCACAACATCCCCCCCATTCCGGCCGATCGCACGGCCGACCAGATGGCGGAATTCTTCCGTGGCCATTACAACGAGGTGCGCGCGGGCATGGCCGGCGCCATGCTGTTCGGCGTGCTCTACCTGCCGTGGACCCTGTCCATCTCCCGGGTGATGGCCTGGATCAATCCGCATGAAAACAACATCATGACCACCTTGCAGATGTGGGGCGGCGGCCTGACCGTGGTTCCCCTGGTGGGCTCGTCGGTCTTCTGGATGACGGGCGCCTACCGGCCCGACGTGCTCGACGTGGTCACCCTGCAGATGCTCTACGACCAGGGGTGGCTGCTGATCGACATGTTCTACGCCATCACCACGGTCGCCATGATCGCCCTGGGCGTCGGCGGCCTGGCCGATCAGCGCGACCAGCCCCTGTTCCCCCGCTGGGTGTGCTGGTACACGATCTGGGCGGGGATCAGCTTCCTGTTCGAGCTGCTGATGCCGTTCTACACGTCCGGCCTGTTCGCGCGCCAGGGCTGGCTGAACTTCTGGGTCGAGTTCGTGGTGTGGTTCGCCTACATCGTCCTGGTCACCTACTACGTATTCCGGGCCATTCCGCGCCTGGAAAAAGAACGCACGGCCTTCCTCGCCGGCGCCTGAGCGCACGCCTCATCGATCGGAGATCATCCTCATGACCGAAACCACGCTTTCGTCCGTCTCGTCCATCCGGGACGCCATGAGCCGGCGGACACCAGCGCCGGCCGCCTCGCCCGCGGATCACCGGGTGTCCGGCGTCCTCGTCTTCATGCTCGCGGACATGATCGTCTTCACCATGATATTTGCCGGCTTCATGATCGAGCGGATGGGCCAGCTCGAACTGTTCAACCGGTCCGCGGCGACGCTCGACGTGCGCCTCGGGGTGCTCAACACCCTGATCCTCATCGCCAGCGGATTCCTGGTGGTCCTCGCGGTGCACGCCGCCCATGCGGGCCGCCGGGCCGCGACCCGGCGGTGGCTGCTGCTGTCGTTCATCGTCGGCGCCGGCTTCGGCGTCACCAAGATGACCGAATACAACGAGAAGATCTTCGGGCATGGCATCACCATGCACACCAACGACTTCTACATGTTCTATTTCACGTTGACCGGCGCGCACTTCTTTCACTTCATCGCGGGCATGATCATCCTGGCCGCCCTGTGGTTCAAGGCGGGCCGCGACCCGGCCGACCACCGGCTGTACAAGACGATCGAGGCGGGCGCGCTCTACTGGCACATGGTCGATCTGCTCTGGATCTTCATCTTTCCCATGCTCTATCTCCTGGGGGCGTCGCAATGAATACCCATCCTTCCCTTCGTCCGGCCGTACTGGTGTTCCTGTTCCTCGTGGGCGCCACGCTGAGCAGCGTCTGGATGTCCGGCCACCAGTCCTTCGCCGGCCCGTGGACTCCCGTGTTCATCATGCTGGTGGCGTTCGTCAAGGGCCGCATGATCATGCGCCATTTCATGGAGCTGGCCCGGGCGCCCCTGGCCTGGAGCGCGACCTTCGAGATCTGGGGGATCGCGACCACGGCGGTCATCGCCGGCCTCTGGATCGTGACCGCCACCGGAGGCTGAATCCGGTTCCGCTCCGCACCATTCTCCTGCACTGCCTCGGGGAGGGGGGTGATCCGGCTTGCGCGGCCGGCCCCGAGGCGGCTTATGGCGCCCATCGCGCGATCGCACGATGGGCGTCTTTTTTTTCGGTGCGCCCGGTGCGCCGTCCGGATGCGCGCCTGCCTCGCCGCCGCCCGCGCAGTGCCGCCGCCTTCCTTTTCAGGACGAGAATCTCGTAGATTACGGTATTTAAGCGTACAATTTTCGTTTGATCGTCGGCCGGAATGACGCCGGCGATTTCCATTTGCAACCTCCAGGCCCCCCGGCTCAGGAAAGAGGGGATCGCACGCCATGAGCAACCAGGAAAGGAAAGGAATGTCCAACACGCCGAACGGTCGGAAGACCAAGGAAAGCACGTCCAGGGCGCCGGCCGCCCCGCGCGGCGCCCAGGCCGACCAGGATGCCTTGCGCACCGGGATCCGCCTCGGCTATCTGATCCACGACGTCTCGCGCATGCGGCGGACCGCTTTCGATCATCTGATGAAGCCGCTGGGGGTCACCCGGGCGCAGTGGTGGGTCCTGGCGCACCTCTCGCGCCAGGACGGCATGGCGCAGACCCAGCTGGCCGCCATCCTGGACGTGGGCAAGGCGAGCCTGGGCTCGCTGCTGGACCGCCTCGAAGCCACGGGTTTCATCGAAAGGCGTCCCGATGCCGTGGATCGCCGGGTGAAGCGCGTATTCCTGTCGCGCAGCTCCAGGCAGCTGCTGGAAGAACTGTCCGAGGTCGAAGCCCGCTTCAACGAACAGATCCTGTCCGGCCTGAGCGCCGAGGACCGCAAGTCCCTGATCCGCATGCTCACCCTGATCAAGAACGCCTTGTCCGACCTGCCGCTCGACGAGCTCTCCGAGACGATGGCCCAGGAAACCAGCGCCGTCGAGTAGCGCTCTCCGCTTTTCCCCCGCCTTTCCCCGCCTGCGCGGATGGCGCGACCCCCGCGCCGCGATTCGATTGAACACAATCATATTGTATGATACGATACTTTATGGTTAGTTTAATAAATTTGGATCGGGGGTCCGCATGCCGTCATGTGATGTCTTCGTAGTCGGTGCGGCGCGTACCGCCATCGGCAGTTTCGGCGGGGCGCTGAAGGACGTGCCGCTGCGCGATCTGGCCGCGCGCGTCCTGAAGGAATCGCTGGATCGCAGCGGGGTGCCCGCCGGCGAGGTCGGGCACGTCGTCTTCGGCAACGTGATTCCCACCGAGCCGGCGGATGCGTACCTGAGCCGGTTCGCCGCGCTCGAGGCGGGCCTGCCCGACACGACCCCGGCCTTCAACGTCAACCGGCTGTGCGGCTCCGGCCTGCAGGCCATCATCTCCGCGGCCCAGGTGATCCATGCCGGCGACGCCGACGTCGCCGCGGGCGGCGGCGCCGAATCCATGAGCCGGGGCCCCTACCTGCTGCCGGCCCAGCGCTGGGGCGCGCGCATGGGGGATTCGGCGGTCGTCGATTACATGAACGGCATCCTGCACGATCCCTGGGACGGCGTCCATATGGGGATCACGGCGGAAAACGTCGCGCGCCGCCATGGCATCACGCGCCGGATGCAGGACGAACTGGCGCTCGAAAGCCAGCACCGCGCGCAGCGCGCGATCGAGGAAGGCCGCTTCCAGGGCCAGATCGTGCCGGTCACGGTCCCGACCCGGAAAGGGCCGGTGGTCTTCGACCGCGACGAGCACGTCCGGTCGGGGCTGACGCTCGAACAGCTCGCGGCGATGAAGCCCGTGTTCCAGAAGGACGGCACCGTGACCGCGGGCAACTCGTCGGGGATCAACGACGGCGCCGCCGCCGTGATCCTGGCCGGCACGCCGGCCGTGGCCAGGCTGGGGCTCGCGCCTCTGGCGCGGCTGGTCGGGTATGCGCATGCCGGGGTGGACCGCAGGTACATGGGCATCGGCCCCGTGCCCGCATCGCGCGCGGTGCTGGCACGGGCGGGGCTTTCCGCGCAGGACATGGACGTCGTCGAATCGAACGAGGCCTTCGCCGCGCAGGCCTGCGCCGTTTCCCGCGAACTGGATCTCGATCCCCTGCGCGTCAATCCGAACGGTTCGGGCATTTCCCTCGGCCATCCCGTGGGAGCGACGGGCGCGATGATCACGATCAAGGCGATCCACGAATTGCACCGGATCCAGGGGCGCTATGCCCTGGTCACGATGTGCATCGGCGGCGGCCAGGGCATCGCGGCGATATTTGAAAGGGTATGAACCGCCTCCGGGCGGATTGATGCTCCCGGCGATCGCGGCAAGGCGGCCCGCCGGGCGCGAAGGAGGACGAACATGCGGCTGGATGCCCGGCGTGGTTCCGTATTCCGGCCTTGGCAGAATATATAACTAATGTTGGCATCCTGAATATCGCAATGAAGCCGCATCCATGGTCATATAGAGGCCGTGGAATTCAAGGAAAAAATCTGCGAATTTTAATGAATCCATTTGATGGATCCAAGCACGTGGATAAACGGAAACACCCGTTCGGTTTATCCATCGTGTCCGGGTGGATATTTAAGGGACATAAACAGAAATGGCAAATCCGAAAAGCGAATATGACGTGATCATCGTGGGCGGCGGCCTGAATGGCCTCGCCACCGGGGCATATCTGCAGAAGGCGGGGCTCAGCGTAGGCATTTTCGAGCGCAGGGATGAATCCGGCACGTTTTGCGCCACCGAGGAGGTCCTGTTTCCCGGGGTCAAGCTGAATCTTCACGCCTCCCTGCTGGTGACCCACTTTGGCCCCGCCATGGTGGACCTGGAACTGGAAAAATTCGGCCTCGAACTGTGCAAGCCGGCCGGGGCCGAATATGGCTATTTTTATCCGTTCCTGGACGGCAATGCGGCGATGTTCGCCCATTACGATGCGCGCAAGACCTATGAAATGTGGCAGCGGATTTCCCCCAAGGACGCCGAAACCTACCGCAAGGTGGCGAATTTCCTGGGGCCGCGCCAGGACGTGATCCTGCAGCAGGCGCTCTGTTCCAAGCATACCGACGAAAGTTTCCTGCAGTTTCTGGATGAATTCAGCGACGTCCCGGTCTTCCCGAAAGACTGGCTCTTCATGAGCGGATTTGAATTCGTCGAAAACCTGTTCGAGCACGAGCAGATCCGCGTGGGCCTGCTCAGCTCCGCCGCGATGGCGGCGGACGATCTCAAGAGCCGCCTGGCCGGCCCGCTGTCGATCCTGGCGGCGCTGTGCGGCTTCACCTCGAATTTCTATACGGCGCGCGGCGGCAGCCACGACGTGGTCCATGCGCTGGTCCGGTGCTTCGTCCTGCACGGCGGCAAGATTTTCTACAACTGCCCGGTCGAGAAAATCATCATCGAGGACAAGAAAGCGAAAGGCATCGTGCTGTCCAGTATTTCCTGCTACCCCGATGCCGAATTCAAGGCCGGCAAGGCCGTGATCAGCGACCTGAGCGCGCAGACCACCTTCCTCGGCCTGGTCGGCGAAGAGCATCTTTCGGTCTCCGCGCGCGCATCCCTGAAGCGCTACGATTATCGCGGCGGCACCCTGTTCACCAATTACTACGTGATGAACGAGCGTCCCGATTTCGCCTGCGCGCAGAAATTCCCGGAAGCCAACAATACCTATTCCTTCAATTTCGGCGCCGAAACCGTGGACCAGGCCGCCGATCTGTTCGACCGCTGCGACGTGCGGGGCGTGCTGCCGGATCCTCCGGTGGCCTGGGGCGGTTGCGCCAATTACTGCATCGCCGACCCCACCCAGGCGCCCCCGGGAATGTATACGGTCATGTCCTGGTGCTTCGTGCCGTACAAGCTCAATTCCCTGGGCGGACCGGGGGCATGGGACGACATCCGGGAATCCTATGCGGACAAGGCCGAGGAAGTCCTGGTCCAGTATCTGCCCAACCTGAAGACCGCCAAGGTCGCGCGCTACGTGAACACGCCGCACGATTATGTGCGCCGCAATGCCCACTCGTTCGGCAACATGCACCCGAGCGGCGCCACCACCGAGGCGCAGATGTGGAGCTGGAAGCCGTTCGCCGGCTGCGATGCGCCGAGAACGCCGATCGACAGCCTGTACATCTGCCAGTCGATGGGCATGTCCAATTTCACCCACCTGGGCGCGGCCTACGTCGCCGCCAGCGAACTCATGGGCGACCTGGGGATCGAGCGGCCCGACTGGTGGCGGGCCAAGGCGATGGATGGCGCCAAGGAGCTCTGGCGGCGCGAGGGCGTCGAACGACGGACCAGTGTCGATTGAACGCAAACGAAACCTGACAGCTTCTGGGAGATGAATCCAAATGTCTGAAGTCAAACAATGCGATGTGGTGGTGATCGGGGCGGGGCACAACGGCCTCACGACGGGCGCCTACCTGGCCCGGGCCGGCGCGAAGGTCCTGGTCGTCGAGCGGCGCCACGAAACCGGCGGCGCCCTGGTGACCGAGGAATTCTCGGGCTTCCGCTTCAATCTGCATGCCACCTACATGATGATGCTGGACGTGGCGCCGCCGTATAAGGATCTGGGACTGGAGGCCGACGGCTGCGTCTACATCCGGCCGGACGTGGCGGCCTCTATCCTGAAAAAGGACGGCACGGCGGTCACGCTGCACGGCGACCTGGAAAAGAGCGTCGAGTCGATCCGCAGGATATCCCCCCGCGATGCGGAGCGCTTCCGCGAGATCTATCTCGAATACAAGCAGATGTCCGATGAATATCTGATACCGGCCACCTATGGCAAGCCCGTGGGTTCCGCGCAGCTCGCCGGCACCTACATGGAAACCGAACTCGGCAAGAAAATCCTCGAGGTCTCCGAACTCACGCCCTATCAGATCTGCCAGAGCTGGGGATTCGAGACCCCCGAACTGGGCGCCCTGCTGCTCTACCTGATCTGCATGTGGGGCATCGATCCCACCGAGACCAACTCCAGCTACCTGGTGCCGCTCTACTTCAACCGCATGCTGAACGCCACGCTGGTGCGCGGCGGCTCGCACCGCCTGTCCTCCACCCTCCAGAAGGCCGGGATCCTCGCCGGCATGGAAGTGATGGAAAACCACGAGGTCAAGCGGATCATCATGGAAGACGGCGCCGCCGTCGGCGTGGAAGTCGCCCCCACCGGCACGGACGGGCCGCTGATCAGGATCGACGCCAAATCCATCGTGACCTCCACGGATCCCACCACCACCTTCGGCACGTTCATCTCCGAAGAAGAAATGCAGCAGCGGTCCAAGCTCTGTCTCAATACCGCCCGCAACTGGGAATGGGAGCACAGTTCCCTGTTCCTGTGCCACCTGGGCCTGCGCAAGAAGCCCCGCTTCAAGGCCGAGGACCAGGACCCCGCCGTGCAGACTGCCTTCATCCGGGTGTTCGGCGTGGAGTCCCCCGAAGACGTCGTGAAGCACTTCAACGAAGTCATGGAAGGCCACCTGCTGCACGACATCGGGCACGTGACGTTCACCACCGACCTGGATCCCAACCAGGCGCCCCAGGAAACCGAGCCGGGCAGCGCGGTGGCCCGGATCGAGGCGGTCGTGCCCTATGCGCCGGCGCAGGGGGACTGGGCCGACGTCGCCGGCCCGTACGGCGACCGCCTGATCGCCAAGCTGGCGGAATACATGGTCGATTTCGACCCGGCCGACATCATCCGGCGCTACCAGTACACGCCCGTCTACATCGAAATGAAGATCCCGCAGATGAAGCGCGGCTCGTTCAAGCACGGCGCGTACGTCATGACCCAGATGGGCTATTCCCGGCCGAACGTGCAATGCTCGTCCAACAAGACGCCCATCAAGGGCCTGTACGTCTGCGGCGCCAGCACCTTCCCGGGCGGAATGATCACCTTCGGCGGCGGATACAACGCGGCCAAGACGGTGGCCCAGGACATGGGGCTGAACATCTGGTGGACCGAGCCCGACGAGGTCATCGCCGCCCGGGAAAAGGGGCTCCTCCTATGATCGTCTGGTCCAGAGGCCTCGGGAAGCAGCGGCTCCCGATCGAACTCAAGGATTCCGCGCTGCGCAGGGAACCGGATCATCTGGCCATGGAAGGCATCATCGAGCCCGTGTTCTGGAATTACTCGATCAAGCTCAGCCCGCAGGACCTGCTGGCGTTCCTGAAACTTCTGACGCATCCGAAGACGATCGGCTTTCTCGCGGAGCGCGAAGGCATCCTGATTCCCTTCGTCGTCAAGCTGATCGCCGTGCTGCCCCGACTGGTCTTCAACGTCCTGACGGAAAAAACCATCGGGAAATTCCGCAGAAAGGAGGCGAAATGAATTTCTGGTCCGAAGGTCTGGGTGATCGGGAGCTGGTCATGGGGCTCGACCGCTCCAAGCTGGATCTCAACGAGAAAGGCATCCTCCTGACGGGCATCGTCGATGCGCCGGCGCCCTGGGAATACGAGGTGACGGTGCATCTGGACGACTGGCTCGCCATCCTGAATACCGCGACCAGCCGCGATGCGGGCGACTTCATCGCCCGGTCGGTCGGCTTCGGCGCCACGCTGAAGATGGGCTGGTACATCCTCAAGTTCATCGTGCTGCTCGGCCTGCGGCGCTTCCCGAGGATGCTGGGATTGATCCGGGTGAAGCAGCCTCAAGGGAGTGTCGAATGATGGTGAAAGTGACCTACGTGGATTCGGCGAACGTGTCCCGGACGATCGAGGTGGCGCCGGGCGTTTCGGTCATGGCGGCGGCCCGGTCCAACGACATCCCCGAGATCGAGTCCGATTGCGGCGGCGTGTGCACCTGCGCGGCCTGTCATGTGTATGTCGATCCGGACTGGGTGGACAAGACGGGCACGGCTTCCAAGGTCGAGAACGGGCTGCTGTCCCTGCAGGAGACGCGGCGGCCGAATTCGCGCCTGTCCTGCCAGATCACGCTCAGCGAAGCGCTGGACGGCCTGGTCATCCACACGCTGGAGCCGGAAGAATGAACCCTTCGTTTCCATCGCGGAAACGAAGGCGGGCCATGTCGAATGGGGCGTCAGTTCAACATTGGGTGAAGCAAGATGAATGCGAATGAGCGTGTCATCATCGTGGGGGCCGGCCATGCGGGGGCGACCGTGGCCATGCAGCTGCGGAAAATGGATTTTGCCGGGGACATCATCCTGCTGGGCGACGAGCGGTTCTCGCCCTATCAGCGTCCCCCGCTGTCCAAGGCCTATCTCGCGGGGGAAGAGGATGCCGAGTCCCTGAAGCTGTGGCCGGACGAGATCTACGAGAGCAAGGGCATCATGCTCGTGCAGAGCGCGACGGTGGCGGCCCTGGACCGTGCCGGGAAATACGTCCGGCTGGCGGACAAGACCGAGGTTTCCTACGATTGCCTGGTGATCGCCACGGGATCCCGGCCGCGGGAGATCGCCCTGCCGGGCATCCACCTGGCCGGCGTGCATCGCCTGCACACGATCGAGGACGCCGACGGCCTCAAGGCCGCGATCGGCCCCGGCAAGCGCGTCGCGCTCGTCGGCGGGGGATACATCGGCCTGGAGGTCGCCGCCAGCGTGGTGGGCCTGGGCGGCAGCGCCGTCGTCATCGAGCAGCAGGACCGGGTCCTGGCCGGCGTGGCCAGCGTTCCGCTGTCCGATTACCTGCGCCGCGCCCACGAGGACCGCGGCGTGGAGTTCCTGACGGGCGTGCAGGTCGCCCGCATCGAAGGCAGCAAGGGGCGCGTGACGGGTATCCGCCTGGGCGACGACCGTCTCGTGCCCTGCGACGCCGCGGTCGTGTGCGTCGGGGTCGTCCCCAATACCGGGCTGGCGGTCGCCGCCGGGCTGGACGGCGCGAACGGGATCGTGGTGGATCACGATGCCCGCACCGCCGATCCGGCGATCTTCGCCATCGGCGACGTGACCTGCCGTCCCATGCCGCTGTACGACGACCGCATGTTCTGCCTGCGCAGCGTGCCCAATGCGCTCGAACAGGCGAAGCAGGCCGCGGCCGCCATGATGGGCAAGCCTCGCCCCAAGCCCGAGGTGCCCTGGTTCTGGTCGCATCAGTTCGACCTCAAGGTGCAGATCGCCGGCGTGCCTTTCGATGCCGACGACCTCGTGCTGCGCGGCGACCCCGCGGCCGGGGCTTTCTCGGCCTTTCACATGAAAGACGGCCGGGTGCTCGCCGTCGAGACGGTCGATGCGCCGCTGGAATTCGCGGCGGGCAAGCAGATGATCCTGCGCAAGTCGGTGCTCTCGCGCGAGCAGCTCGTCGATCCGCGGGTGGAAGTGACCGCCCTGGCGGTATGAAAAAGGAGATCGTGCCGATGGCTTCGACCGCGCAATCCATCCGGAAAAGGCTGCCGGGCAGCGCAGGGTTCTGGTTCTTCATCGCAATCGATGCGCTGCTTTTCATCCTGCTCTTCGCGTCCTACGCATACGACCGGCTCGGCGATGCCGAACAGTTCCGGCGCGCCAGGGCGGCCCTGCATCCGGTTCCGGGGGCGATCGGCACGGTGCTGCTGCTGGCCAGCGCATGGCATGCCGTGCGCGCGGTCCATGCCGCCAGGGAGGAGGGCGCGGGCGTCGCGGGCGTCGTCTACAGCCGCCTGGTCCTGGCCCTGCTGTGGGGCGCCGGCTTCCTGGTGTGCATGTCCTTTCAATACGCGGGCCTGATCGGCGCGGGGGCCGGCCTGACGACCGGCGGCTTCCACATGTACTTCTTTTCCCTGACGGGCGCGCTGCTCGTCCATCTGCTCGCGGGCATGGCCGCCCTGATCATGATCGTGCGCAGGACGACCGACGAAGGCCTGCGGGACGGGAAATATCTCCGCTTCATCGAAAGCGGGGCCGTGTATTGGCAACTGGTGGTCCTGCTCTGGATCGCGGTCTTCGCGCTCCTTTACGTGTGGTGACGCCGCCTCCGGGCGGCCGGTAAGGAATGGACATGGACTACGCCGGAACCGCAGCACCTGGAACCTTCGCCGCCGTGGAGAGCGCCGCGCACGACCGGCGGCGCCCGGCGGCGCCTTTCCCCCGGGCCATCGAGACCCATGCCATCCGGCACTTCTCCCATTTCGCCTCCTTGCCGCCCGTTCTGCTGGTGCTGGCGCCCTCCGGCTACGGCAAGACGCTGTTCATCTCCTCCGTGGCGCGCTCCCTGGGCAGCCAGGGGTGCAGGACGCCGGTCTTTCCGTCGGATGCGGGCGCGCCCGCGTCCGAACCCATGCTCCGGCGGGTCGAGCGGGCGCTCGGCTGCGAGGCCGGCGCGGGCGCGGTGACGGCTCGGGATGCGTCGATGGCCGGCTGGCCCGCGCGGATCGATGCCATCCTGTGGGCGATGGAAGCCATCGAAGACGACGTCGTGCTGTTCTTCGATGGTTTCGAGCCCGCGCGCGACCGCACGCTCGATCCCCTGATCGAACGCGTGGCCGCGGGCGATCTGGCGCGGGTGCGCATGGTCTTCGCCTGTACCGAACTGCCCGTGGATCTCGTGCACAAGGTGCGCCTGCTCGGGGGCATCCACGAAATCGGGCCGATCGAACTGAGCCTCGGCCATGAAGAAATCCGCGCGCTGTTCTCGAACGCGCCCACCAATCCGGTCGTGCTCGGCAGCGAACAGCTTGCCGCCGTGGCGGCCCTGACCGAGGGCTGGCCCGCGGCGGTCCGTCTCGTGCACGTCGCCATGTCCGCCTGCGGCGCATCCGATGCGACGCGCCGCAGGGAAGGCTACGAATTGAGCCTGACGGATACCTTGTCCCGCCAGGTCCTGGACGCCCTGGAGCCGGCGGCCGTCCATTTCCTGCTCGAGATCGCGGAGCTGGAATGCTTCGATGCGGAACTCTGCGTCTACATGCTGGGCGATACGCGCGTGGGGGAAACGCTGGCCGCGCTGGTGCGCAACAATACGATGATCGTCCCCGCCGCCGGCCGGCCCGGGTGGTACCGCCTCCATCATCTGTTCCGGGATTATCTGCGCCGCGAGCGCCGCTCCTCCCGCCCCGAAACGGAACGCAAGGCGCTGCTGTCGAGGGCGCTGCGCTGGCACCACCGGCACGGCTATCACCACGATGCGCTGGAATTGGCGCTGGCGATCCGCGAGGGCAGGCAGGCGGGCGGATTGCTCGCCGAGTGCGCGCAACTGCTGGTGCGCGACCAGGGCCAGCCGCATTCCTACATCGCCGCCTACGAACGCCTGCAGGCGCTGGACGCCAGCCCGGCGAACGAGGCCGCGTACTGGTACGTATGGGCCATGGTCTTTGCGCGGCAATACGAAAAGGCCTATCGGGCCCTGGCGTCGATCCCGTCCGGCGACGCCGCGCAGGACGCCGGCGGGGCCGCGGACGCCGCCGATGGCCGGATGCTCCTGCGCAAGGAAGCGCTGCTGTCCGTCATCCTCTTTTCCCTCGACCGGGTGTCCGAGGCCCGCCTGCGCAGCGAATGCTGGCTGAATGCCGACGATGGGCTCGATCCCTTCGAGACCGCGGGGGTCTGCTGCGTGGTCGGCACCGCGGGCATCGCGGACCTGGATTTCCAGACCGCCCGGCACGGCATCCTGCGGGCCCGCATCGCCATGAGCCGCACGGACAGCGCATACGGCATGGCCTGGATCAGCTGCCTGGAAACCCTGCTCGACCTCGAAGAAGGCGATGCGCCGCTGGACCCTTCGGCCCTGGAGGACGCGATGGAGCGGGCCGGCCGGGCACTGGGCCCGAATTCGCCCATCCTCTCGACCATGGACATCATGATGGCGCGGATCGCCCTGGATCGGGGGGATCCCGACCTGGCGCGCGCCTGCGTGCTGCGCGGCCTGGGCCAGGCCAGGCAGCATGGCTTCATCGAGACGGTCCGGATCGCCCTGGGCGTGGCGGTCCGCCTCTGGGACGGCCGCCAGGATTCGGTCTTCGCGCCTGCCCGCCTCGAAGAGATCGTGACCAGCTTTCCCGCCCGCCTGCAGGTGATGCATGATTGCGCGGTCCTGGTCCGGCTCGTGCGTCTCGGCCTCGACCAGGCCGCGGCCGATTGGGTGCGGCGGCAGAACCTCGAACCGCTGCTCGATGCGAGCCAGCCGGATTTCCCGGCGGGCCGGCTGGCCAGCGTCCAGCGCGCCTTGCTGGCCGCGCGCATCGCCTGGCGCATGGCGCGGCGGGATTTCGATGCCGCCCATGCCCTCGTCGAAGCGGGGCTGCGCACCGCGCTCAAGTCGGTCTGCGCGCCGTGGACGGTCCACCTGCTGCTGGTCCAGGCGCAGATCCTCCAGGCCACCGGCCAGCCCGCCCAGGCGGGCAAGGCGTTCCTGCGGGCGGTCGGGCTGGCCGCGCCGCGCAATCTGTATCAGCCCTTCATCGAATATGGCGACGTCATCCGCACGCTGGTCGCGGCCGACGAAAAGAAGCAGCGGGCGCTGGTGGTCGAGCAGGAACGCGGCTTTCTCGGCGAATTGCGCCAGCGGCTCGGCCTGGCGGATGACGCCGGCGCCGGCGCGGGACCGGCGGGGCGGGCCGATCAGGACGTCGGGTCCGAGGCGCCGACCGTGCGCGAGATCGAATTGCTCGGCTACGTCGCCCTGGGCCTGTCGAACCAGGGGATCGCGGATCGGCTGGACCTGACCGTCGGCACGGTGAAGTGGCACTTGCACAACCTGTACGCGAAGCTGCGGGTGCGCAACCGGTCGGGCGCGATTTTCAAGGCCAGGCAGGCGGGCCTGCTGCGCCGCTGAACTCTCTCATGGAAGGTTGCATGCTCCCTCATCGAGCGGTCTACGACCCGGAACATCGGGATTTGCGCGATACGGTGCGCCGGTTCGCGCAGGCGGAAATCGCGCCGCACTTCTCGCGCTGGGAGTCGGCCGGCCTGGTCGACCGGGATTACTGGACCAGAGGCGGCGCCGCGGGATTGCTCTGCCCCCAGGTGCCCGAGGCCTACGGCGGCGCGGGCGGCGATTTCCGCTTCAATGCGGTGGTCATCGAGGAGCTCTGGTATGCGGGATACGCGGGGCCGGGCGCGGATTTCTCGGTGCACAGCGACGTCTGCTGCGGCTATCTCCTGTCTTTCGGCACGGAGGCGCAGAAGCGCACCTGGCTGCCGCGCATGGTCTCCGGCCGGACGGTGTGCGCCATCGCCATGACCGAGCCCGGCACCGGCAGCGACCTCCAGGGCGTGCGCACCCGCGCCGTGCGGGATGGCGACCATTACGTGGTCGATGGCCAGAAGACCTTCATTTCCAACGGCCAGCACTGCGATCTGGTGATCGCCGTGGTGCGCACGGGAGGCGAAGGCTCGGCCGGCATGAGCCTGCTGCTGATCGAAACCGATCGGCCGGGCTTCCGCCGCGGGCGCAATCTCGACAAGCTCGGCCATCTCTCGGCCGACACCTCGGAGATGTTCTTCGATGGCGTCCGCGTGCCGGTGGCGAACCTGCTGGGCGAGGAAGGCCGGGCCATGGCCCATCTCATGGGGGAACTGCCCCAGGAGCGGCTGACCATCGCCCTCCAGTCGATCGCCGCCGCGCAGAAAGCCTTCGATCTCACCTGCGTCTACGCGCACGGGCGCAAGACGTTCGGCAAGGCCGTCGCCGAATACCAGAACACCCGCTACAAGCTGGCCGATCTCAAGGCGGACCTGGCGGTCGGCTGGGCCTTCATCGACCAGTGCCTGGCGCGCCACGTCGCCGGGCAGCTGAGCTCGCAGGACGCCTCGACCGCGAAACTCTGGTGCTCCGAGATGCAGGGCCGCGTGGTCGATCAATGCGTGCAGCTGCACGGCGGCTACGGCTTCATGCGGGAATACGAAATCTGCCGCCTGTATGCCGATGCGCGCGTGCAGCGCATCTATGGCGGCACCTCCGAAATCATGCGCGAACTCATCGCGCGCAGCTTGTAGCGTCGCCCCGTCACAGACAAATCACTCAGGAGACACCCTCGATGACCATCGATCACCAGCACATCTTCGTCGGCGGACAGTGGATCGCCCCGAAATCGACACAGCGTTCAAACATCCTCAATGCTTCGACCGAAGAACTCGTCGGCAGCGTGCCGAAATGCAACAACGAGGACATGGACCGCGCGGTGGCCGCCGCGCGCGAGGCCATGCGCAGCCTTGCCTGGGCCGGCCTCGACGGGAAGGGCAGGGCGCAGCATCTGCGGCGATTCGCCGACGCGGTCGAGCGGCGCGGGCAACAGCTCGCCCGTTCCGTCAGCCTGCAGAACGGCATGCCCATCAACGTGGCCGACCAGCTCGAATCGGCCTTTGTGGTGAGCCTCCTGCGCTATTACGCCTCGTTGGCGGAGAACCTGGTGGAAGAAGAGGCCCGGCCGTCGCCGACCGGCTCGACCACGCTGGTGCGCCGCGATCCGGTGGGGGTGGTCGGTGCGATCATCCCCTGGAACTTCCCGGTCGCGCTGTCGATCTTCAAGATCGCGCCCGCGTTGGCGGCCGGCTGCGCGGTGGTCGTCAAGCCCTCATCCGGCACCGTGCTCGACAGCTATGTCCTGGCCGAAGCGGCGGCCGAGGCCGGATTGCCGCCCGGCGTGATCAACTGGGTGCCCGGCGATCGCGGGATCGGCTCGCATCTGGTCAGCCATCCCGGGGTGGACAAGGTGGCCTTCACCGGCTCGACGTCGGCCGGCCGCATCATCGCCGAGGCGTGCGCACGCCTGCTGCGTCCCGTCACGCTCGAACTCGGGGGCAAGTCCGCCGCGATCGTGCTCGAGGATGCGGACCTCGATGCGCTGATCCGGAGCCTGCCCATGAGCTCGGTACTCAACAACGGCCAGGCCTGCTTTTCCTGCACCCGGATTCTCGCCCCGGCCGGGCGATATGACGAAGTGGTCGATGCCATTGCCGGCGCGGTGAGCGCCTACTCCGTCGGCGATGCGCTCGACCGTGCGACGGTCGTCGGCCCGATGGCCTCGGCGGCCCATCGCGACAGTGTGCAGCGCTATATCGAACTGGGCACCGGAGAAGCCCGGCTCGTCGTTGGCGGCGGCCGGACGTCGCAGGACCGCGGCTGGTTCGTCCAGCCCACGGTTTTTGCCGATGTGGACAACCGTTCCCGCATCGCCCGCGAAGAGATCTTCGGGCCGGTGCTCTCGATCATCCGCTACGAAGGCGAAGACGAGGCCGTCGAGATTGCCAACGACTCCGAGTACGGATTGGGCGGGACCGTCTGGTCCACCGATCATGATCATGCTGTGACCATCGCCCGGCGCATGGAAACCGGCACCGTTGGGATCAACGGCTATATGCCTGACCTGAATGCGCCTTTCGGCGGCGTGAAATCCAGCGGCATGGGGCGTGAACTCGGGCCGGAATCGATTGGCGCCTACCAGCGTTACAAGTCAGTGTACCTGCTTGGCTAGGATGGACGGACACCAGGGAACCTTTGAATCACAGGCTTTCTAGCGGTTCCGAAGGCCTGGCGGCCAGCCGCGCGGCTGGCCGGCGCCCCCCTTCTTCTCGCTCTTTTCAAGCCGCGTTGTTCTTTGTGAACTGTTTTTTGAGCGCGATAGTTTATCGATAAATTATAGGTGTTCTATGAACGGACAGCTTCGGCTTTTCAAGGTTGATTCCAGTACCCCCCGCATGGCCAGGGCGTTGCCGGATTTGCCTATGGACGGCACCGTGATGGTCCGTCTGCTGCGCATCTGCGGCGCTGGCCTGAACGATTTCTTCGAACCGGTGTTTCGCTCGGCGGGGCTATCCGAACATTCCTTCCACGTGCTGTGCCTGCTGACTGCCAGCGAGCATGGCACCGCCTCGCCCAGCGAATTGAGCGAAATGGTGGGCACCAGTCGTTCGAACATGACCCGCATTCTCGAAGAACTTCGGCGCGATGGCTGGATCGAGCGTGCGGTCACGTCGCACGATGGGCGCCGCCACGAGATCTCGGTCACCTCTTCGGGACGCTCCAAGGTGCGTGCCACGGTGCCGTTGATCGCGGAACCCATCCGGCGCGCGTTTTCCGACCTCGAACCTGAGGAATTCGCCGTGCTCGGCAAGCTGATCCGCAGACTTGTCCTGTCCTTCGACAAAGGGGCGATCTCGATTGAGGCCGCAGCCTGATTCACCCGTTTTTTTCTCGCAGTACCTCACACGATCAATGGAGACATGCCATGAATGAGAGAACCAGCCTCGGGGGGCCGATGGCCTCGCCGTACCGCCGTGCGCATCCTCGCCGATGAGCGAAAACGAACGATCCAGTCTCAACCTTGAACTGATCAGTGCCTGGTGTGGCCCGGCTTTCGCCATCGGCCTAGTCATTTTTTTCGGGATTTTCGGCTTCAACCTGCCGTCGCCTCCCTCGCCGGCGCTGGGCGCGGAGGCGATCGCGGCACGCATCAACGACAATCTCGGCAACATGCGCGTGGGTTGGGTGGTGGCGCTGCTGGTCATGAGCTTGTACATGCCGTGGACCGCCCAGATCGGCACTCAGTTGGCGCGTCTGGAGCGCCACTCCCACACCATGACCAATCTGCAATTGATAGGCGGCGCGCTGACTGTGTTCGTGATGTGCTTCGGCATGGTGTGCTGGGCCACGGCGACCTTCCGGCCGGAAATCGATCCCGTGGTACTGCGCATGCTCATCGACATGGGCTGGCTGGGGATCGAGCTGCAATGGATACTGACCACCATGCAGATGGTCGCGATGGCGCTCGTCGGCCTGTCCGACAAGCGCAAGACGCCGCTGTTCCCCCGCTGGGTATGCTTTCTGTCGATCTGGTGCAGCCTGAGCTTCGCTCCGGCCAGCCTGACTATGTTCCTGAAAACCGGCCCCTTTGCGTGGGATGGCGTACTTAGCTACTACCTTCCCTGGGCCGCGTGGCTGATCTGGTGCCTGGTCGTCTCCGGCTACATGGTCCGCGATGTGATGCGCCGCATGCCGCTGGCCGATGATGCGGTGGATCGTCGCGTCCGCGCACATTCCTGAACGGAGACCTCGCCATGAGTCATATTGCAATGCCCGCTCACGCTGCCCCGCAGCGACCGACCCTGCCGGGGGACCAGGGTGTATGGATGTTCATCTGTGGCGAACTGTTCATGTTCGGCGCATTTTTCATCGTCTACATCTCCGACCGCTCGCAGGCCATCGAATTGTTCAACCGCTCTCAGCTCGAGCTCGACCAGTTCATGGGCGCGTTCAACACGGTGCTGCTGGTGACCAGTTCGTGGTGCGTCGCACGGGCGGTTGCCGCCGTGCGCGCGGGCCATGACAACAAGGCGGCCCGCCTCTTGCTGGTTGGCATGCTGCTCGGTCTGGGGTTCCTGGTGGTCAAGTATCTGGAGTATTCCGCCAAGTTCGCCGTCGGCATCACCATGATGACCAACGAGTTCTACATGTTCTATTTCGTCTTCACCATGGTGCATGCCGCGCACGTGCTGGGCGGCTGCGCCATCCTGGCCCTGTTGTGGCGCAAGACGCGCGCCGGCCGCTATCGCCACGATATGACCGGCCTTGAAACCGGCGCTTCCTACTGGCATCTGGTCGATCTGATCTGGCTGGTCATGTTCCCCCTCCTCTACTTGCTGCGATGAACATCATGAAAACACACTCAATGTACCGTCTCGATCTTGGCTGGCTGCTGCTGATCGGGTTGACCGTCGCCGGCTACGCCCTGCGCGTCGAGGCGGCCGCCGACGTCCTGGTCGGCCTGGCGACGCTGGCCATCGCCTATCTCAAGGGCAGGCTGGTGGTGCTGGACTTCATGGAATTGCGCCACGCGCCGCGCGCATGGCGCGGCATCTTCGAGGGCTGGCTGCTGCTGGTGACCGCGGTGCTGATCGCCGTCTATGCCGCCTGACGGCCCCGCCTCGTCCCGCCCAGCCCCGCCATCCGCCCGCGCCATGCGGTTCTCTTTGAACCCCATGGCGCGGGCCATTACACTATCGGCACGCAGCACGGAGGGAGCCGTGCGCCAACGTCGTTCAGAATGAAGGCATCGTGACCAGCAGACCGAGACGATCCCGCAGCCGCACGCCCAGGGCGTCCCTCGACGATCGGCTCCTGGCGGCGATGGAACGCCTGCTCGAAAATGGCCAGGGCTTCTCCGCCATCACGGTCGAGGAACTCGCGCGGGAGGCCGGCATATCCCGCGCCACGTTCTATCTCCATTTCCGCGATCGGGGCGAACTGGTCGCGCATCTGATGGGCCGGCTCACCGAGGATGTGGTCGGCAGCGCGGGCGACTGGTTCGCGGCCAGGGGGCAGTCCGGCCCGCAGACGGTGAAGCAGGCGCTGCGGGGAATCGTCACCACCTTCCACAAGCACCACGCCATCGTGTCCGCGGTGGCCGCGATGGCCGGCCAGGACGAGACGGTGGCAGGCCTGCACGAGGACATGATGCGGCAGCTGTGCGAGCGCAGCCGGCGCGCGCTCGCGGCGGTCAAGGCGGACAGCCCCCCGGGCGGCGTGTCCTGGGACAGCGTGGCCGACGTGCTGACCTGGTGCGTCGAGCAATACTGCGTCCGTTTCGCGGGCCAGTGCGACCCGGCGCAGCTCGATGCGCTGATCGATACGTTCGCGCACATCTGCAACAGCGCGATCTTCTCCCCGGATCAGTCCCGCGCGCGCTGATCCGTCCTCCGGCCGGGCTGTCCGGGTCTTCCCTCCGGACCTGCCCGGGCTTCCCATTGAACGTTTTGTCGGTGATCCATCGGATCGCCGCGCATGCGCCGTTTCCAGCGCCGTACCCCGCCCTGGGCGGAGGCGTCCCAGCCAGGAATAGACAGTATGTCTATTTTTATAGACGAAGTGTCTATTCTTCTCTATGATATGCACACATACAATAATCTAGCCTCCTTTCGCGGATTTCCGCAAAGGGCGGCCACGAAGGAGACGTCAAGCCATGCCGGCCATCGACAAGCGCCATCTGGCGGATGCCGAGATCGAGCGCATCCGCCGCGCCTACCGCGTCGAGCGCACCATAGACGAGGCCCTGACCTGGAAACTGCTGCGGCGGCGGGGTCCCGATTACCGGCCGCCGCAGATCGGCGAACTGGAGGTCCGGCTCGGGAACTTCCTTTCCAGCCGGGTCTCGGGTCCGTTCCGGATCGACGAGCTGCGGCGCCTGCCGGGCGGGGGCTCGAAAGAGATGTTCCGTTTCCGCCTCCGGCGCGTCGAAGGCGGGGGGACGCAGGTCGAGGAAGACCTGATCCTGCGCATGGCGCCGGGCGAGTCCATCGTCGAAACCCATCGCCAGCGCGAATTCGACGTGCTTTCGGCGATGGACGGCGTGGTTCCCGTGCCGCCGGTCCATTGGGTCGATGCGGACGGCTCCGCGCTGGGCAGCCCGGGCATGGTCTGCGGATTCGTGGCCGGCGTCGCCGCGCCGACGCCCGTGCAGGGCGAGGGGGGCCGCATCAGCGGCATCGGCGCGGGGTTCCCCGCGGGGCTGCGCGAGCGCCTGTTCGAGGACTTCGTCGATCACCTCGCGGCCATTCACCGGTTCGACTGGCGCGCCGCCCGCCTGGCCTCGTTCGATGTCCCTTCCGCCGGCACGACGGAAGCGGCGCACCTTGCCCTGGACCATTGGAGCCGGGTCTGGGCCGAGGATGCCTTCGAGGAGCATCCCGTCATCACCCTGGCCGCTCAGTGGCTGCGGGAGCATCTTCCGGTCGCCGACGAAATCCGGCTCGTGCACAACGATTACCGCAACGGCAATTTCCTGTTCGACGAAGCAAGCGGCAGGATCACGGCGATCCTCGACTGGGAACTGGCCCGCCTGGGTGATATCCACGAAGACCTCGCCTGGGTGCTGTTCCCGGGCTTCGCCGCGCAGGACGAGCAGGGGAATCCGCTGATCTGCGGGCTGGGCACGCGCGAAGCCTTCCTGGATCGCTATCAGCGGAAATCCGGCATCGCGGTCGATCCGCGGCGCCTGCATTACTACACGGTCCTCAACCTCTACAAGCTCGCCGTCCTGGGCTCGGCCACCAACGCGCGCGCCGCGGCGGACGGCCAGACCCATCTCGACGTGATGATGAATTTCAGCACCGGACTGGGGTATGGCGCGCTTGCCGGCCTCTACCGGATCCTCGATGCCACGGAGGCCCGTCCATGACGCCCGATGTCGATCAGTACCTGCGCAGCATGTGCAAGGCCATGTCCGGAATCATCTTGCCGGAGCTGGAGGGCAAGCCCTTCGCCCGCGAACAGGCGGGTCTCGTGCTGGCCACGCTGGAGCTGCTGGCCGAGGTCCAGGAACACCAGTTCGCCTATGCCAGGCAGGAGTTGGCCGATTTGCGCCAGCTGTTCGATGCCTGGCGGCGGCTGCGGCCGGACAGCGGCGATGCGACTTTCTGGACCGCCCTGCATGAGAGCGGCTGCGCGGCCGGCGAGGCCGGGCCGCGCGAACTGCGCGAGCTGATCGCGCATTGGAAATCATGCCTGCGCACGCTGATGGAAGGGTGGCCTCCGTCTCCCGGCAGCGAACTTCGCATCCTGCTGGACCGCTGCATCGAGCGGCAGCTGGCGCGCGAAACCGCCTGGCTGCGGCGCACGGGATTCATTCCCGGCGCCGCGGACGTGCCGCATGTCTCGACCGTTCTGGCGCATCAGGCGCGCGCCCCCTTGGATCACTGCGCCGTTCATTCCCCATCCGCATAGGAGATCAGCATGATCAAGCAGGAAGACATCGAGTTCCACACCCCCGCCGGCGCCGACTACCTGTGGGCCGAAACCAATTACTTCAGCATCTCGATTCCCGAAGAACGGCTGCTGGCTTCGGTCTACGTCGTCCATCGCAAGGGCCTGGGCGTGATGTCGGCCGACGTGGCCATCCATGGCGCGCTGGTCGATACGCGCGCCGAGTGCCTGTATGTGGACAATCACCAGCATCTGCCGGCCCCGGAGCGCCTTTCCGACGTGCGGACGCCCACCGGCCTGCGGATCCAGGCTTTCAGTCCGCGCGACTACCGGATCGACTATGCCGGCTTCGACGACACCGGGATCCACGTCGATTTCAAGGGGCTGATGGAGCCGTTCGACATCCATGACCCCGCCCACAGTCCCAAGGCCACCACGGACGCGGTCAAACGCATCGAAGGCTCCGGCTTCGGCACGGGCTACGGCGGCCACTTCGATTTGACCGGCCGCATCACGGGAACGCTGAAGGTGCGCGGCAAGGAATATCCGGTCGACTGCATCGAGACCATGGACCACAGCTGGGGGCCGCGTCCCGAGACGCACATGCCGGGCATCGGCTGGCAGCATGCCCACTTCGGCGAGGACCTGGCCTTGCACTGGATCGTCCTGTGCGACTACGAGAAGCCGGTGGGCCGGCAGCAGACCCTGGCCCACGGCTACGTGCTCGACCAGGGCGAGGTCTACGGCCTCACCGATCTCAAACTGCGCACCGTGCGCACCGGCGTGGTCACGTGCGCGCACGAGTTCGAGGCGACCGACGTGCGCGGCAAGACATGGCGGATGTATGGCAGTGCCGAGGTCGGCGCGCCCTGGGTCTGCTACGTCAGCACTATGGTCTACATCGCCCTGATGCGCTGGACGCTGCCCGACGGACGGGTGGGCCATGGCGTCTCCCAGGAGAACCAGTCCGTCCAGAGCCTCAACCGGCAGCGGGGCAAGCACTGGACCGAGCCTTCATCGAAGATCACGTCCTGAACCCGGCCCCGGGCCATTCCCCAGAGGAGACGACATGCGACTGAACATGCGGTTCACATTGAAGACGACGGCGATTGTGTCGGCCGCCGCCCTGCTGGCCGGTTTCGGGCCGCCGCCCCGCGCGGCGGAACTGCCGCCGGGGCGGCTCGCCACCACCGAGGACTATTTCGCGCAGCAGGCGAAGCAGGCCGTCACCCCCGACGTGATGGCCCAGCTGGCCTACATGAACTACATCGATTTCATCTCGCCCTTCTACAGCCGGGGCTGCTCCTTCGAGGCCTGGGAGCTCAAGCACACGCCGCAGCGGGTCATCAAGTATTCGATCGCCTTCTATGCGTATGGCCTGGCCAGCGTGGCGCTCATCGACCCGAAGCTGCGTGCGCTCGCCGGCCATGACCTGGACATCGCGGTCTCCAAGATGAAGTGCAAGCGGGTCTGGGGCGACTGGGAGGAAGACGGGTTCGGCACCGACCCGATCGAGAAAGAGAACATCATGTACAAGGGCCACCTGAACCTGATGTACGGCCTCTATCAGCTGGTGACCGGCAGCCGCCGGTACGAAGCCGAGCATGCCCACCTCACCCGCATCATCCATGACGAGATCGCGGCCAACCCCTTTGCCGGCATCGTCTGCGAGCCGGACAATTATTTTGTCCAGTGCAATTCGGTCGCCTACCTGAGCCTGTGGGTCTATGACCGGCTGCATGGCACCGACTACCGGGCGGCCACCAGGGCCTGGCTGGATTTCATCCAGAAGGACCTGATCGATCCCGAGCGGGGCGCCTTCTACCTGTCCTATCACCCCGAGTCCGGCGCGGTGAAGCCGTGGATCTCGGCGTATACGACAGCCTGGACGCTCGCCATGGTGCACGGCATGGACCCCGCCTTTTCCGAGCGCTACTACCCCCGGTTCAAGCAGACCTTCGTCGAGGTCTACGACGAGGGCCGCAAGGCCCGGGTGCGCGAGACGGCCGGCACGGACGACGCGGATGGCGGGGTGGGCCTGGCTTCGGCGTTCACCCTGCTGCTGGCCCGCGAGATGGGCGACCAGCAGCTCTTCGACCAATTGCTGAATCACCTGGAGCCGCCGGCCAAGCCGAGCATCGTCTCGGCCTCGCTGCGGTACGAGCATCCCGGCAGCCTGCTGTTCGACGAGCTGCTGTTCCTCGCCAAGGTGCATGCCGGCTTTGGCGCCCTGCTTCGGATGCCGCCTCCGGCGGCCAAGCTCGCAGGGAAATAAGGGGGACGCGGCGGCCTGCGGGCCGCCGCGTCCTTGACCGGTTTCCTCGGCCGGATCTCCCAGCCGGATTCCCCGACCGGTTTCCTCGGCCGGACCTCTCAGCCGGCTTCATCGGCCGGCTTCATCGGCCAGGTTTCTCGGCCGGGTTTCTCGGCCGGGTTCATCGGTCGAGCAGATAGGCCGAGAGCCGGGCCCGTACTGTCTCCGGGACCGGTTGCGGCGTCCGCGCCGCCTCGTCGATGTGCACGATCACCGAATCGGCGGTGGCCACGCAGCGCTCGCCGACGAAGACGCCGTGGACGATCCGGCAGGAACTGGTGCCGAATTCCAGGATGCTGGTGCCCACGTCCACGGTCGCCGGCCAGTGGACCTCGCCGTGGAAATTGGTGGCCATGCGCGCCACCAGGAAGAGCGCGCGCAGGGGCGCGCCCGGTTCGAGGAAGGGCTGCAGCATCGCGGTGCGGCCGATCTCGCAATAATTGGTGATCGACAGGTTGTTGACGTGGCCGAGGTGGTCGGTGT
This sequence comes from Castellaniella defragrans 65Phen, assembly GCF_000612685.1. Taxonomy (NCBI): domain Bacteria; kingdom Pseudomonadati; phylum Pseudomonadota; class Betaproteobacteria; order Burkholderiales; family Alcaligenaceae; genus Castellaniella; species Castellaniella defragrans. Next base: position 3,064,702 of record NZ_HG916765.1, on the reverse strand, counting down.
CCGACCAGCGGACGCGTTCCGACAGCCAGTGTCTGTGTATCGCGCGCCGACCGAGGAATCGGCCGAACGCGACGGGGTCCGTGGTGTCCATCGGGGCGGTCCCGTGCCGCTGCGCCGTCGTGCCGCTGTTCATGTGCCGCCGCTCATCCGCCGTCGTCCGTGTGTCGTTGCCCGTGTGCCGCTGTCCATGTGCCGCTGTCCATGTGCCGTCGTCCATGCGTCGCCGCTCATCCGAGATAGAGCGCCATGAGCGCGGCGCACACGGCGATGATCCAGGCGTCGAAGCCGTGGCGCAGCCACCAGGGCGCATGCTTCAGTTCCATGAACTGGTACCCGACCAGCCAGGTCTTCGCGAATGCGATGAGCAGGACGCCCGCGGTCGCCAGGCGCATGGGCGCCTGCGCCGTCTGGATCGCATGGCCGAGCCACCAGCCGACGAGCGTGGAGCCCACGAGAACGAGCCAGGCCAGGTTGGTGCCATCGCGCAACGCGCCGGGTTTTCCGCAATCCATCATGCTTCTCCTTCGGGTCGGGTGGCTTCAGATCAGGTAGAACAGCGAGAACAGGGCGATCCATAGAAGATCGACCAGGTGCCAGAACGTGGCGCCGCTCTCGATGGTGCGGATGTCCCGGGGCCGCAGCTCGGCGCGCCGGCTCTTGCCGCGGACGACCAGCAGCACGGCCAGGCCGACCAGCACGTGCACCAGGTGGATGCCGGTGAAGACGAAGTAGTACATGAAGAAATCGTTCGTGCCCGGCCCGATCCCCGCCGACAGCTTGTTCCCCCATTCAAAGTTCTTGTTGACCACGAACAGCAGCCCGCACAGGATGCCCAGGGAAAAGTAGCGGCTGACGGTGCCGTCGTGCGCCGTCCGGCATTTCCCGACTCCCTTGGCGACGAACCAGGAGCCCGTCAGGAGCAGGAAGGTGTTGACGACGGCGACCCACATGTCGAGGGACGCGCGCGACTGGGCGAACACGTCGGCCTGCTGCTTGTCCCCGAGTGCGATGACGATGAAGAAGGCGGCGAAGACCAGGAGGTCTCCGGCCACGAACAGCCAGATGCCGAGTTCTCCCGGGATGTGCCTGCCCGCCGGCGGGGCGGCGCGGTCGCCCCCCGCCGCGATCCCCCGTCTGGCCTGGGACCTCGCCTGGCTCATGACGCGGTCCGCCGGGCGGCGGGTTCGTTGCCGGCGCCGCGGGCCACGCGCAGCAGGGCGAAGGACATGACCCAGATCCAGCCGAAATAGGCGATGTAGGGAATCCACAGGGCGACGATGCCGTGCCAGGCGAAGGGGCCGTCCTTGAAGAACAGGATGAGCTGGCCGGGGACGTACAGCAGGGCGGCCCACAGGTTGAAATAGCCGACCCAGCGCGGGAACGGTTCCTGGCCTTCTTCCGACAGAAGGATCGACAGGGCGATCATGACGCACCAGCCGCCGAACAGCGGCACCGAAAAGAGCGCGCAGAAGTAGGCGAAGTCCATCAGCATCAGCATGGCGGCCGGCGCGTAGGTCTCGGGACGGAACACCATCAGGCCCCAGGCGAAGGCCACCAGCAGGGCGATCACCATCCCGCCCGCGGTGAACACCAGCTGGAGGTAGGAAAAGGCGGGATTGACCTCGAAGCGCCGGGTCTGCGCGGCGATGCCGGCGCCGTAGGAGCCGAACAGGGCGAACGAGGTCATCATGATGACCGAGGAAATCCGGATGTCGAACAGGTTTTCGGTGAATACCCTGGCGACTTCCTGGGGCGCGGAATTGGCTTGCAGCATGGACGGGATCATGCCGCCCAGCCAGACGCCGCCGATGATGAAGAGGATGACGGCGATGATGCCGGACCAGCCGCTGAACCGCATGGTCTTCCGAAAGAGCGGATCGTCGTTCACATGGTGCATGGTTGTCTCCTGGAGTTGACGTAGGTTGTTGTGAGGTTGTTGTGGGTTGTCGTTGGGGTGTCGTGGGTGGTCTTGGGGCCGTTGCCGTGGTGCCGTTGCCATGGATTCGTGGTGCCGGGAATCGCGTGCGCTGTGGGGAGTCGCGCCCTGCTCAGAACACCAGCACCGGCTTGATCGCCTCGCCCTTCTCGGTGGCGTGCAGGGCCTCGTTGATCTGGTCGAAACGGTAGCGGGTGATCAGCCGGTCGAACGGGAATTTGCCCGCGCGATGGAAATCCAGCATGCGCGGGATGAAGCGCTGCGGGTCCGCGTCGCCCTCGGTGATCGGGCGCAGGGTGACGCTTTTGCTCAGCAGATCGAGCAGGGTCGCCGGCACCGGGGCATCGGGCGCCGGCAGTCCGACCATGCCCACGGTGCCGCCCGGCAGGGTGCAGGCGATCGCGCTGCCGATGACCGGGGGCAGGCCCGTCGTGTCCAGCGAGTGGGTCGCGCCGCCGCCGGTGGCCGCCTTGATCGCGGCCACCAGGTCGCCTTCGGCGTGCGGGTCGAGGGCATGGCTGGCGCCCAGTTCCAGGGCCAGGGCCCGGCGCGCGGCATTGGGCTCGATCACCACGACCCGGTCCGCCCCGACGGCGCGCGCGCCCAGCAGCGCGCTCAGGCCGACGCCGCCACCGCCGAAGATGGCCAGGGACTGGCCCGGGCCGATCCCCAGCGAATTGATCGCCGCGCCCGCGCCGGTCTGGATGCCGCAGCCCAGCGGGCCCAGCAGTTCCAGCGGCAGGTCGTCGCCGACCTTGACCGCATTGATTTCGCGCGCCACGGCATGCGTGCCGAACGAGGACTGGCCGAAGAACATGCTCTGCACGGGATGGCCGGCGCCGTCCAGCACCTGGCCGCCGTCCACGCGCTGCGCGCCGCCGAAGTTCAGGGGCAGCATCTGCAGGCAGTTCGACGGATGGCCGTCGTGGCAATTGCCGCAATGCCCGCAGGAATTGAAGGACAGCACGACCCGGTCGCCGGGCTTGAGCGTGCGCACCTGCTCGCCCACCGCCTCGACGGTGCCGGAGCCTTCGTGGCCGAGCACGATCGGCAGCGGCACGGGAAATCCGTCGCGGCACACCAGGTCGGTGTGGCAGACGCCCACGCCGGCGATGCGGATCAAGACCTCGTCGCCTTTGGGCATGCTGATGCGCACGGGCTCGACCGCGAGCGGCCCGCCGACCTGGCGCAGCACGGCGGCCTGCGCGGAAATGAAATCCTGGGTGTCGTTCATCGTTGAGTGTCTCCTGGTTGCTGTGGCGTATGGATCCGGGGCGTCCGGATCCGGGGCATTGGTCGGGGCGTCCGCAGGGGCGTCCACAGGGTCGTCCATGGATGCGTCCGGATCCGTGGCCTCACGTTTCCGCCATTTCCCTGAACTGCTTGCGCAGGGTGGCCTTGAGGATCTTGCCGCTGGGCGTCATGGGCAGATGGTTTGCGAAGACGACCTGCTTGGGGGCCTTGTAGGCGGCGATCAGCCGGCGGCAGTGGGCGATGATGTCTTCCGCGGTCGGGCACGCGTCCGCGGCCGGCACGACGATGGCGACCACCCGTTCCCCCCACTGGCTGTCGGGCAGGCCGATCACGGCGACCTGCGAGACGCCGGGATGCTTGCTGATGGCCGATTCCACCTCGGTCGAATACACGTTCTCGCCGCCGGTGATGATCATGTCCTTGGTGCGGTCGACCAGGTACAGCAGGCCGTCCTGGTCGCGGTAGCCCGCGTCGCCGGTCATGTACCAGCCGTCCGAGAATGCCGCGCGGGTCAGTTCGGGCTTGTTCAGATAGCCCTTGAACAGCGTGGGCGAGCGCACGAGGAATTCGCCCACCTCCCCGTCGGGCAGGGTGTCGCCGGAAGGGGAAACGACCTTGACTTCGATCAGCGGGACCGGCGAGCCGCAGGACTTGAGCTTCTTCTCGGCGGCGAGGTCGTGCTGCTCCGGGCGCAGCAGGGTGATGGCGCCGCCGGATTCCGTCGCGCCGTAGAACTGCATGAAATCGCAGTGGATCGTCTGGATGGCGCGGCCCAGCAGGCCGGCCGTGATGGGCGAGCCGGCATACATGATCAGGCGCAGCGAGGACAGGTCCGCCTTCGCCGCGTCGGGGTGGTCGATCAGCATCTGGATCGTGGTCGGCACCAGGCAGCAGACGGTCGCCTTGTCGCGTTCGATCGCGGCCAGGACGCTGCCGGCCTCGAAGGCGGGCAGGATGGTGAGCGGCACGCCGTTGTAGAGCCCCTGCAGCGACAGGCCGGTGCCGACCATGTGGAAGTTCGGCATGACGAGCATCATGATGTCGTCCGGCCGCCAGGCGAGCGAGGGCTCCAGATGCTCGCACAGGCGCATGTAGTTCAGGCCGCCGTGGGTCAGCTGCACCCCCTTGGGCTGGCCCGTGGTGCCGGAGGTATACAGCAGCAGCGCGGTGTCCTCCGGCCGGATCGCAAGGCGGGGATCGGCGTCGCTGCACTGCGCCAGGCCGTCCGCCAGTTCCGTGTCCTGCGCGCCGGCCGAGTCGAATGCGATGGAGGCCGCCGGCGGGGCGCCGGCTTCGATGGCCTGCCGCAGCGCCTCGGCGTATTCGGCATCGACCAGGATCGTCTGGGGCCGCGCGTCCTGCAGCACGGCGGCCTGTTCCGGCGCGGCCAGCCGCCAGTTCAGCGGCAGCAGGGCGCAGCCGGCCTTGTTCGCGCCGAAGATCGCGATGAAGTATTCGATGGAATTCTTGCCGAAGAAGGCGACGATGCCGCCGGGCGGCACGCCGCGCGCGATCAGCAGGTTGGCGAGCCGGTTCGATGCCAGGTCGAGCTCCCGCCAGCTCATTTTCCGGGTCGCGCTCATCAGGGCGACCCGGTCGCCGGCCGTACGCGCGTAGTGGCGGGGGATGTCCGCCAGAGAGGTGATCTCGGTGTGCAGCCACATATGTCCTGTCCCCTATGTCGTTTCCATGTCGTTTTATGAATGAATGCCTTTCCAGGGCTCAGCCGCCGACGAAGCGGGGCCGGCGCTTTTCCACGAAGGCGCGGATGCCTTCCCGGGCATCGGCGCTGCGGGCGACGGCGGCCAGCCCCTGGGCCTCGTCCTCGAGCTGGGTTTCGAGCGATTGGCTGAGCACCGTGGCGAAGAGGCGGCGGATCTCGCCGAAGGCACGCGTGGGGCCCGCGGCCAGCCGCGCGGCCATCGCCTCGGCGGCGGCGGACAGCGCGTCGTCTTCGACCACGAAATCGACCAGCCCTGCGGCGCACGCCTGCTCCGCGTCCAGGGTTTCCCCGCAGATCAGGAAGCGCCGCGCGCGGGCGTGGCCCATGCGCGAGGTCAGCGACCTCGACGCGCCCGCGTCGCAGGAGAATCCGATGCCGGGATAGGCCGCGCCGAGCACCGCCGTGCGGCTGGCGTAGACCACCTCGCAGCTGCCGACCAGGGCCGTCGCGCCGCCCATCGACATCCCGTGCACGGCGGCCACCATCGGCGCGTCCAGGCGGGCGAAGCGCGCCATGCCCGTGTGCAGCGCGGCGGTCCATTCGCGGATGCGTTCGGGCAGCGCGTCGAGCTGGCCGGCGAACAGGCGGATGTCTCCGCCGACGCTGAAGGCCTTGCCCTTGGCGGCGAGCAGGATGGCGCGCAGGTCGGTGCGCGCGGCGAGCTCGCCCGATGCGGCCAGCCAGTCGCGGCAGAACGCCGCGTTGAACGGGTTGCCGAGGTCGGGCTGGTTCAGGGTCAGGCGCGCGATGCCGGCGTCGATCGCCAGGGTGATCGTCTCGTAGTTCATGGCTGGTCTTCCGCGAGCGAGGGGGCCAGGTGGCGGAATTGTTCCAGCGCCTCCGGGTTGGCCAGGGCGCCGGTGTTCCTGACCTCCTGGCCGTGCACCGCCTGGCGGATCGCCAGCTCCACGATCTTGCCGCTCTTGGTGCGCGGAATGTCCTGCACCTGCACCACCCGCTTCGGCACGTGGCGCGAGGTGGTGTTGTCGCGGATCTGCCGCTGGATGCGTGCGACCAGGGCATCGTCCAGCGTCAGCCCGTCGCGCAGGCGGACGAACAGCACGACGCGCACGTCGGTGGGCTTGTCGGGGGGCCAGCTTTGCCCGATCACGGCCGACTCCAGGACTTCCTCGATCTGGTCCACCTGGCGGTAGATCTCGGCGGTGCCGATCCGGATCCCGCCGGGGTTGAGCGTGGCGTCCGACCGGCCGTAGATGATGAAGCCGCCGTGCCCGGTGACTTCGCAGAAGTCGCCGTGGCACCAGATGCCCTCGAAGCGCGAAAAATAGGCTTCGTGGTATTTGCGCCGGTCCGGATCGTTCCAGAAATAGAGGGGCTGCGTGGGGAAGGGGACGGTGCAGACCAGCTCCCCTTTCTGTCCACGAACGGGGCGGCCCGCTTCGTCGTACACGTCCACCGCCATCCCCAGCTGCTTGCACTGGATCTCGCCGCGCCATACGGGCAATGCGGGGTTGCCGCCGACGAACGCGCCCAGCAGATCGGTGCCGCCGGAGATCGAGGCGATGTGCACTCCCGGCTTGATGGCGCGATAGACGTAGTCGTAGCCTTCGGCCATCAGGGGGCTGCCGGTCGAGAACAGGACCTCGATGGAGGCGGTGTCGTGCGTGCGCAGGGGGGCGAGATCGTACTTGGCGCAGGCTTCGAGGAATTTCGCCGAGGTGCCGAAATGGGTGAAGCGTTCGGCCTGCATGTAGTCGAACAGGATCTGCTTGTCCGCGGCGAAGGGGCTGCCGTCGTAGAGCATCAGCGCCGCGCCCGTCGCCAGGCCGGAGGCCAGCCAGTTCCACATGACCCAGCTGCAGGTGGCGAAGTAGAACAGGCGCGAGCCCTCGCGGACGTTGCCGTGCAGCTGGTGTTCCCTGAGGTGCAGCAGCAGCGCGCCGCCGGCGCGGTGGACGATGCACTTGGGCACGCCCGTCGTGCCCGAGGAAAACACGATGTACAGCGGATGGTCGAACGGCAGCTGCTCGAACCGGATGTCCCGCGCCGCCGCGTGCGGGGCGGTGAAGGCGTCGAGCGTGACGAGGTCCCGGATGCCCTGGTCGGCGGGGTCCAGCCCCAGGTAGGGGCAGAGCACCACCGTGCGGACGCTGGGCAGCGCCTGGACGATCTCGCCGAGCTTTTCCAGGCAGGCGTGCGACTTGCCGTTGTAGTAGTAGCCGTCGGTAGCGAACAGCATGACCGGCTCGATCTGGCTGAAACGGTCCAGCACGCCCTGCGGGCCGAAATCCGGCGAGGCCGAACTGAAGATCGCGCCGATGCTGCTGGCCGCGAGCATGGCGATGATCGTGTCGGGGCTGTTCGGCATGAGGGCGGCCACCCGGTCGCCGGCGCCGACGCCCCGGGCGCGCATCGCGGCCGCCAGCCTCGCCACCGCGGCGTACAGCTGGTCGCGCGACAGGCGCCGCTTGATCCGGTCTTCGCCCCAGAACACCAGCGCGTCGGCGTCGCCGCGGTGGCGCAGCAGGTTTTCGGCGAAATTCAGCCTGGCCTGGGGAAACCAGCGCACGTCCTCCATCGATCCGCCCTGTTCCAGAACGATCATGCCCCGGGCGCCGGCCACCACGCCGCAGTAGTCCCACAGGCCGCACCAGAATTCGTCCGGGTGCTCGACCGACCAGCGGTGCAGGGCGTCGTAGTCGTCGAAGCGTCTCGCGTGGCGGGCTTCCATGGCGGCGGCGAACCGCGCCATGTGGCTGGCCGCGACCGTCGCGGCGTCGGGCGCGGTCGCCGCGCCTCGCGGGAGCGCATTCGGATCAGCGCGCAGGGGCATTTTCGATCTCCGGGTGCATTGGGTGGATGGCCTCCCTGCTCACAGGTTGCGGGTCTTGCCGAACAGCAGGACGGCGAAGGCGGGCATGAGCAGGATGGCGCCGAACAGATTGACCATGAACATGAAGGCCAGCAGGATGCCCATGTCGGCCTGGAACTTGAGCGCGGAGAAGGCCCAGGTCATGACGGACAGCGTCATCGTGACGGCCGTGAACACGGATGCGGTGCCGCGCTCCTTAAGGGATTCGACGAAGGCGTCCCTGAGCTTGAGGCCGTGCTCCCGCATCTCGTGCTTCATGGATTCAAACAGGTAGATGCCGTAATCGACCCCGACCCCGACGGCGATCGCCACCACGGGCAGCGTGTTGACCTTGACGCCGATCCCCAGGGCGGCCATCGTCGCGTTGCACAGCAGGGTGACGAGGGCGAGCGGCGCCACGATGCACAGGGTGATGCGCAGCGAGCGGAAGATCACCAGGCACAGCAGCCCCACCGAGGTGAAGAGCGTGAAGTTCACCCACTTGTCGGCGCGCGCAACCACTTCGTTGGTGGCCGCGATGATGCCGACGTTGCCCGAGGCCAGGCGGAACTGCAGCGTGTCGGTGTCGTTTTCGGCCTTGAACGCCTTGATGCGGTCGATGATGTGATTGATCGTGGTGGCCTGGTGGTCGGTCGTGTAGATCGAGATCGGGATCGCCGTGCATTGGGAATTGCGGTATTCGTTGCCCAGCCGGGTGGCGACGCCGATGCCCTGGGCGATCTGCGGCGTGGATTCGGGCAGCATGCGCCAGGCGTACCAGCCTTCGGCGAAGTCCTGGGTCACGGCGGCGATGAACGAGGGCAGGCTGCGCACCGCGGCGACGCCGTCGGTCTGGCGCATGAGAAAGTCGAACTCGGCGATCTTGTCCTCGACGTCGCGCTGGACGCAGGGCGAGTCCTCGCCCTTGGCCTCGGCGATCACCTGCAGCAGGTCCACCCCGATGGCGAAATTGCTGGTGATGACGTCGACGTCGCGGTTGTACAGCGAGCTGTCCCTGAGCTCGGGGACGCCCTTGCCCAGATCGCCGACCTTCAGGTCGCCGACCTTCCAGATGCCGATGCCGGTGAGCGCCAGCGCGGCGAGGATGGGCAGCACCGCGCCCCGGCGCGTGGCCAGCACGCCGAACCGTTCCCACAGCGCGTAGCCCGCGGTCCTGTGGCTCTGCAGGCTGGCGATCTTCCGCTCCGAGAGGTGGATGTAGGACAGCATGGTCGGCAGCAGGATCTTGTTGGTCAGGATCATGACCGTGACCCCGATGGTCGAGATGTACGCCAGCTCGCGGACGATCTGGATGTCCACCACCGCGATCACCATGAAGCCCAGGGCGTTGGCCAGCAGCGCGGTGGCGCCGGGCACGAACAGCTTCAGGAAGGCGTTGCGCGAGGCGCCGATGCCGTCGTGGCCGTCCAGGACTTCCATCTTCCAGGCGTTGGTCATCTGGACCGCGTGCGACACGCCGATGGCGAAGATCAGGAAGGGGATGAGGATCGACATCGGGTCCAGGCCCATGCCGATGAGCGGCAGGGTGCCGAACAGCCAGACCACGGGGACGAGGGCCGCGATCAGCGCGCAGGCGGCGAGCCTGAAGGAGCCCGAATACCAGTACAGCAGCAGGGCGGTGACGAGGAAGGCGGCGGCGAAGAACACCAGCACGCTGGAGGCGCCCTCGGCGATCTCGGCGGTGGACTTGGCGAAGCCGATGATGTGCACCGAGACCTGGTCGTTGGTGTATTTGGCGCGGATGTCCTCCAGCTGCCGGCCGACGGCGTTCAGGTCGAGCGGCTGGCCCGTGTCGGGGTCGGTGGGCAGCAGGGTCGCCACGGCCATGGTCGCGGTCATGTCGGCCGAGACGATGCGGCCCACCCAGTCCGATTTCAGGACGTTGAGCCGGACCTGCTTCAACTGCTCCGGCGTGCCGGCGAAGTCTCCCGGCACCAGGTTGCCGCCCTTGAAGCCTTCCTCGACGACTTCGTTGTAGCGCACGTTGGGCGTGACCAGGGAGGTCAGCGAGCTGCGTTCGACCCCGTGGATGTAGAACAGGCTTTCCGTCACGCCGCGGATGGTGTCGATCGCTTCCTTGGTGTAGATGTCGCCCTGCTTGACCTTGATGGCCACGAGGACCTTGTCGGCGCCGCCGAAATCGGCCTTGTAGTCCTCGAAGGTCCGCATGTATTCGTGGTGGATCGGGATCATCTTGGAGAAGCCCGCGCTCACCCGCAGGTTCAGCGCCGACAGCCCCAGGCCCAGCGTCAGCAGGATCCCCACGATCAGCAGGATCAGGCGGTGGCGGAAGATCGCGGTGGCGATCCGGCGGCCGAGCCGTTCCTCGACCTTGCGGGCGCCCGCTTCATCGATGAGATGCATAGTGCCTCCAAGCGCCTTATTCATGATGCGCCGCAGTGGATTCCGCGGGAATCCGGCCCGTGGCCAGATAACCGACATAGACCAGTGCCCCGTCGGGGGCGTAGAGCGCCTTGGCCAGCGGCGTACCCTCGGGCATGGTGCGCAGCTTGAAGGAACGCCCGCCGTCGCTGCTGATCGCCAGCAGGCCGTTGTTGCCCGTCAGCACGACGCGGCCGTCGGCGCTCACCGTGCCGCCGTTGAGGGCGCTCTGGGAGCCCAGCGGAACGGCGCGCCAGCTGGCGCCCCGGTCCTCGGAGCGGAAGACGTGCCCCCGCATGCCGTAGGCCAGCAGGGCGCCGTCGCGCAACGCCAGCAGGCCGAAGAACGAGCCCTCGTAAGGCGAGGGGAGCGGCGTCCAGGTTTCGCCCTGGTCGGCGGACACCGCCAGGGTGCCGGCTTCGCCGCTCAGGTAGAGCGTGCGCCCGACCTCGATGACGTCGCTGATGTGCCACTGGAAATCCTCTCCGAGGATTTTCCGGCGCCGCCAGGTCCTGCCCTGGTCGTCGCTCTGGATGTAGAGGCCGTAGGCCCCGTAGGCGATGAGGCGCCCGCTGGAGAGCTGCAGCGCCCCCAGCAGCGAATCGTCGCCCACGGCGCCGACGACGATCTTCCGCCAGCTGTGGCCGCCGTCCGCGGTGCGCACGATCGTGCCGCCATGGCCCACGGCGATGGCCGTGTTCTGGTCGATGGGCAGCAGGCGCACCAGCGTCCGGCCGGTCGGCGCCTGCCGGCCCAGCCAGGTCTTGCCGCCGTCGGCGCTGCTCATCACGACGCCGCGCTCGCCCACGGCGAACAGTTCGCCATGGAAAAGCTCCAGGTCGAACAGCGCCGTGCGGTCCGCCTTGATGCGATCGGCGGAGAGGACTTCCGTCGGGCGGTGCGCGGCGCCCGCCGCGAGGCAGAGTTGCGCGCCGCACATCAGGAGCATGGCGAGCAGGGAACTTCGGACTGTGGTCATGCGCGTCATTACCTAGAGGGTTGGACAGGCACCCGCCGCGCGCCGGCTTGCCGGCGTGCGCGGAGGGTGCGCCATGGGGCGGAGCGGGGCGTCAGCGCACGCCGCGGCGGCGGATGGCTTCCGTGGTGAAGTCCTTGGCCTCGCCCTTGACGTTCCACTGATAGGCCGGCTGCGGCCGCTGGTTGGTCACGGCGGTCACCATGTAGTTGCCGTTGCTCAGGTCGGCCGTCACGAAGTTGGTCTGGAACATGACGCCGGCGTCATAGGCCTGGACCAGCGGATAGGTGTAGACCCGCCACAGATTGCCGCGCCCGTCGTAGCCGTCGGCGAGCGCGATGATGTGGCTGTCCTCGTCCAGGTAGAACACGCGCTTGGACAGGACGTGGGACATGCCGGGCTTGAGGGTCGCTTCCAGCACCCACACCCGATGCAGCTCCCAGCGCGTCAGCTCGGGCTTGAGGCCGCCCTTGTCGATCATGTCCGCGTACTTGAGCGAGGGATCCATCTGGCGGTAGGCGTTGTAGGGGATGTACATCTCCTTCTTGCCGACCAGATTCCAGTCGTAGCGGTCGATCGCGCCCTGGAATCCCCAGTAGTCGTCGGTGGTGCGCATGCCTTCGGTGCCGTCGTCGACGTTGTCGTAGGCCAGGTCGGGGGCGCGGCGCACGCGGCGCTGCCCGGCGTTGTAGATCCAGGCCTGGCGGCCCGCGCCGGGTTTGGTGTAGTCCACCGAGTCGCGGACCAGGTAGATGGTGCCCAGCAGGGTGGAGGGCGCGTCGTATCCGGCGTAGATCATGAAAGCCAGATTCTCCTCGTGGGGGACGACGTTTTGCCCCTGGACCATGTGCTCGCAGAAGCCCACGCGGTAGTAGTCGCCCGAGGCGCGCACCGGCAGCCAGTCGCGGCAGGCCTTGTAGCCGCCGAAATACTTGGTGGTCTGGTTGTAGATGGCCTCGACGCCGGTCTTGGGCACGGGGAAGGGCGTGCCGGGCACATCGTAGTTTTCGATGCCCAGGCCGACGATTTTCGCCTTGGCCGCCTTTTCCTTGGTGGCGGCGTAGATTTCGGGCGGGTTGGCGAAGGTCCGGTGCGTCTTGTAGACCGGCATGGCCTGGTTCGGGAATTTCTTCAACAGCGCGGCCATGCCGGGGGAGACCTTGTCGCCGTAGCTGTCGACGTTGGCGCCGGTGATCGTGAAGAGCGGCTTTTCGTCCTTGAAGGGATCGACGTAGCCCATCTTCGGGTCCCAGCCGGCGGGCGGCTGGGCCAGGCCGCCGGTCCAGGCGGGGATGGACCCGTCGGCGTTGCCGGCCATCTCCGCGCCGTTCGGCGTCAGGTCCTTGCCCAGGCGGGCGAGTTCGTCCGGGCTCATCTCGGCATGGGCCCCGGGCGCCAGCAGGCCGATCGTCAGGGCGCAGGCCAGCGCCGGAAGTGCGTGCTTCTTCATGTTCTGGTCTCCTCGGGGGTTCAGAAGTTCATGCTCAGGGTGGCGGAATAGAAGTCGCGGTCGCGCAGCGGGTCGTAGTCCGCGCCGCGGTTGAACCGGACCGCGTTCAGGCTCAGGGCGTAGTTCTTGTTGAACGAGAAGCGCGCGCCCAGGCCCAGGGCCTGCCGTCCTTCGGCGAACTGGCCGTCGATCGACCAGCCCTGGACGTCGTGCGACCAGAACACGCTGGGCTGGAAGGTGACGCCGCTGTTGAAGATGTTGTTGTAGGTGAGCTCGGCCTTGAGCCGGTAGCCCCAGGCGAAGTTGGTCATGTAGCCCTTGTTCTTGCAGCCTTCCTCGGAAATGTTGATTGCCGAGCACGGCACGCCGTAGCTCGCGTCCGGCCCGGGCCCGAAGATGAACGGACGGCCGTAGCGCAACGCGTCGGTGTCCAGGTCGTTCCACTGGAAGCCGACTTCGCCGATCAGCAGGTACTGGTCGGCGCCCAGGATGCGGTTGCCGACCTTGATGCCGTTGAGCTGGAACTGGGTCTTGTTGGCGCGGGTGTAGCCGGTCAGGTAGCCGTCGCCGCCCACTGCGGCCAGCGCGCCCTGTCCATACGGGCCGAAGGGAATGGACACCCCCGGCATGATGGCGCCGCCGGCGCCCATGCCGCTCAACAGCAGGTCGTTTCCGTCGATCTGGACGGGAACGCCCCGGCTGTGGCTCAGTTCGGCACCCACGGACACGCCCAGGACATTGGTGGCCAGGCTCAGGCCGTAGATCTTGATGTCCTCGGGATATTCCCATTTGCCCGCGAACGGGATGACGGATCCATACCCGGTGTAATCGCCGAATTGCAGCGAGATGTTCGGGGTGCGCGAATGGATCTTCATCGCGTACATGCCGATCTCGGAGTCGATCGGCTCGGCGTAGGTGCGGAAGGCGACGCCGAACTGGCCGGCGTTGCCGGGCTTGGTGCCGTCCAGGGTGTGCACATAGGCGCCTGTGCGGTAGCCGTCCGCGCTGCTGCCCGCGACGCTCATCGCATTGGTGCAGTTATTGGGATACAGGCCGACCGAGCCGCCCGCGATGCCCCAGTAATTGCCGCAACCCGCGTCGATCACCGTGTTTTTCCACTGCAGCTGGTAGAACATCTCCAGGCTGCCGATATCGCCCAGGCCCTGGTTGAGCGAGACGAGGGGCACGGGCAGAAGGATTTCCTTGACCTGGGAGCCTGGCGTGCGGGCCGAGCCTACGTCGATCGGGTTGATCTGGTTGATGCCCTGGATGAACAGGCTCTCTCCCCAGTTGATGACCTGGTTGCCCGCGCGCACCTGCAGCGGCTGGCCCGCGAGGGTGAAGGTGTCGTAGACGTAGGCGTCGAGCAGGTCCACGCCGCTGAAGCGGTTCAGGCGCTCGAAGCCGTCGTCCGACAGGGGGTGGTCCTTGCGATAGCCGTTGGGCTGGTTGCCCAGGCGGACGTCGAGGTTCTTCTGCGCGTAGTCGTACCAGGCGCGGCCCCGCAGGAAGGCGCCCATGGTGCCTTTCTTGAGCTCGACCTCGGAGATCAGCTTGAGGCGGGACGAGATCACGTCGCCCTTGTCGTAGTTGAGGTTGCCCTCGTCGATGGTGTTGTTGCCGGTGCCGTCGGTGCGGCCGCGCGCGGCCCCGTTGCCCTGCCCGTACAGGGCGGAATCCTGGCCGCGGGCGCGGATGCTGGTTTCCAGCGATACGTTGGAACTCCAGTTGCCCTGCCAGTCGCCCAGCTGGAAATCCACGGCCTGCGCGCCACCCGGGGCGGCCGCGCCGAATGCGCCGGCCAGGCATAGCGCGAGAATGCTTTCTCGGTTCTTCATGTGTGTCTCCTCTGTGGTTGGGTACGGCTGCCCTCCTGGGGGCCGCTTCCTCTGTGGGAACGAGGGGCGCCTGTCACGGCGGGTGGGTGTGGGTCATGGAATGGGGTCCGTCGGTTTGGGATGGTCGATAGGATTTCGGCGGGCTCAATAGGATTTCGGCAGGCCGAGCACCTTTTCGCCGATGAAGCACAGGATCAGCTGCTCGGTGATCGGCGCGATCCGGGTGACGGTGACTTCGCGCAGCAGGCGTTCGACGTGGTATTCCTTGGCGTAGCCGAAGCCCCCCATCGTCATCACCGCCTGCAGGGCCGCGTCGTAGCCGGCCCGCGCGCCGAGGAATTTCGCGGTATTGGCCTCGGCGCCGCAGGGCTTGTCCCCGTCGTACAGCCAGGCGGCCTTCATCGCCATCAGCCAGGCGGCCTCCAGCGCCATCCAGCGTTCGGCCAGCGGGTGCTGGATGCCCTGGTTCTGGCCGATGGCATGACCGAACACCACGCGCTCCTTGGCGTATTGCGTCGCGCGGCGCAGCGCGTCCTGGCCGATGCCGATGGCCTCCACGGCGATCAGGATCCGTTCGGGGTTCAGGCTGTGCAGGATGTAGCTGAAGCCCTTGCCTTCCTCGCCGATGCGATCGCATTCGGGCACGAACAGCTCGTCGATGAAAATGGCGTTGGAATCGACCGCGGCGCGGCCCATCTTGGGAATGCGGCGCACTTCGATCTTCGAGCGGTCCAGGTCGGTGTAGAAGATCGTGATCCCGTCGGTGGGCCGTGCGCAGTCCTCCAGGCGCGTGGTGCGCGCGAGCAGCATGATCTTGTTGGCGACCTGGGCGGTGGACGTCCAGACCTTCTGCCCGCGCACGACGTAGCCGCCATCGACCTTCTCGGCGAAGGTCTTGATCGCCGTGGTGTTGAGCCCCGCGTCCGGCTCGGTGAAGCCGAAGCAGCATTGGTCCTGGCCCTGGATCAGGCGGGGGATCCAGCGCGCCTTCTGCTCGTCCGAGCCGAAGACGACGATGGGGTGGGGGCCGAACAGGTTGATGTGCACGGTCGAGGTCGCGGCCATGCCGCCTCCGTGGGAGGCGACCTCGTGCATCATGATCGCCGCCTCGGTCACGCCCAGGCCGGCGCCGCCGTATTCCGCCGGCATGGTGATGCCCAGCCAGCCGGCGGCGGCCATCGCCTGGTGGAACTCGCGGGGGAATTCGCCGCTGGCGTCCCGGGCGAGCCAGTATTCGTCGTCGAAGCGGCCGATCACCGCCGCGACGCCGTCGCGGATGGCCTGGTGATCTGGGTCGATGGAGAAATTCATGACTGCGTTCCTGTTTTTCAGTAGGGCGATGAGCCGGCGCGCGCCGCCGCGGGGTCAGGCCTGCGCGGCGGCCAGGACGCGCCGAGCCTGGGTGAGATGGGGTCTGTCGTACATCCGGCCGTCGATGCCGATGGTGCCGGCCTCGGGCGCGGCGGCGAAGGCGTCGACCACCCGCCGGGCGAAGGCGAGGTCCTCGTCGCTGGGGGAATAGCAGCGGTTGATGGTGTCCACTTGCGCGGGATGGATGGCGATGCGGCCGGCGAATCCCTGCCGCCGGGATGCGATGCAGTCCCGTTCGAGGCCCTCGGCATCGCGGAAATCCGCGTACAGGGTGTCGATCGGCGCCACCGCCGCGGCCGCCGCGCCCAGCAGGCATGCGGCCCGCGCCAGCCGGTACACGTCCGCGAGGGCGCCGTCCTCGCGGCGGTTGGTGCTCGCGCCGAGCGCGGCCGACAGATCCTCGGCGCCCCAGGTCAGGCCGAGCAGCCGCGCATGCGCGCGCCGGTATCCTCTGACGTTCAGCAGGGCGGCCGCGGTTTCGGTGGCTACCACCAGGATGCCGACCGACCCGGGCGCCATCCCGGCGCGCGCTTCCAGCGCGTCGAGATGGTGGCCCAGGCGGGTCACGTCCTCGATGCCGTTGGCCTTGGGCAGCACGATGCCGTCCAGTCCCGGGCCGACGACGGCGGCGAGATCGGCCAGGCAGTGCGGCGTGTCCAGCGGATTGACGCGCACGAAGAGGGCGGGGCGCGATTTCGGATGGGCCGACTGCAGGAAGGCGGCCGCGGTCGAGCGGGCGATGCCTTTGCGCGCGTCCGCGACGGCGTCTTCGAGGTCGAGGATCAGGGCGTCGGCGGCGCTGTCGCGCGCGCGCAGGAGCTTGCGGGTGCTGTCGCCGGGCACGAAGAGCAGGGAGCGCAGTCTCATCATGCGGGCCTCCGGTGCATCAGGGCCTGCCGTGTACAGGTGACGACCAGTTCGTCCGCCTGGTTGAATCCTTCGTGGCGGAACGTGACGATGCCCTGCCGCGGCCGGGATTGGCTGTCGCGCAGCGCCACCACCGTGGTGGCCGCGCGCAGCGTATCGCCCGCGAACACCGGCGCGGGGAAGCGGGTTTCGCTCATGCCGAGGTTCGCCACGGTGGTGCCCAGGGTCGTGTCCTGCACCGACAGGCCGATGATCAGGCCCAGCGTGAAGATGCTGTTGATCAGCGGCCGGCCGAATTCGGTATGGGCGCAGTAATCGGCGTCGATATGGATCTGCGCGGGGTTGTAGGTGGCCCCGCAGAACCAGACGTTGTCCGCCTCGGTGACGGTGCGCCGGATTTCATGGCGGATTTCCTGCCCCACCTGAAATTCCTCGAAGAACAAACCGGCCATGCCAGTCTCCGGAATAAGTAACTAGGAATATAGTATGGTACATTACAGCATGCTTGCGTACTATGCAAGCGCTCTTTGCCCCGCCGTCCCGCGTTCCGCATGGCTCCGAATGGCCTCGAAGGGCCTCGAATGGGCGGATGTCCTTTGGGGATGCCGTTTTTCGATGGTGCACAAAGGCTGCGCGGATGGCGCCTAACTAAAGTTGGGTGCGGCGGAGGGGGCCGGTGCCTAACTTAGGGTGGGTGATCTTTGGGCGCCGCCGGGAGACAGTCGGACATCGACAAACAGTCGGACATCGACAAACGACAGGGAGACAACGATGAAGGTCATCGTCATCGGAGGCGGGCCCGCCGGCTGTGCGGCCGCCTACACGCTCGACAAGCAGAAGCATGCGGTGCAGCTGTTCGAGGCCGCGGACGGGGTGGGCGGCAGGACCAGGCAGCTCCACCGGGACGGTTTCAACCTGGCCACGGGCGCGCTGTTCCTGATGGGGGGGATCTACCCGCGGACCTCGGCCCTGCTCCGGGAAATGGGCTGCGATGCCCAGCTGGTCCCCTGGGGCGGCGCCGCCGAGTTGCTGGACAGCGACGGGGCGCGCTACCCGGTCAGCTTCGTGTCCCTGCCCAGCTATCTCAAGGTGCCGACGCTGACCCTGGGCGACCGCCTCAGGATGGTGGCGAGCATGGTCCGCCTCATGCTCGGCGGCGGGGCCGCCAATCCCTTCGACGGCGGCGACCTGGCCCGTTTCGATTCCGGCGAGGATCTGGAGTCCTGGTCGCGCAGGAGCCTGGGCGAGCGGCCCTACGAATACATCGTGCGCCCCATCATGGATTTCCTGTATGCGGTGCCCGCTTCCTGGCTGTCGACGCCGTTTCCGCACGCCATCATCCGCCAGGCGCACCGCATGCGGCTGTCGGTGCCGCCCGGCGGCGTCGGCCAGGTCAGCGAATGGCTGATCGGGGCGGCCCGGCGCACCGAACTGCACCTGTCCACGCCGGTCGAGCGCGTCGAGCGCCTGGACAAGGGCTGGCGCGTGTGGGCGGACGGGCAGTCCTACGAGGCGGACGGCCTGGTGATGGCGACGGAGGCCTTCGTCGCGGCGCGGCTCCTGCAGCCCCATCTCCCCGAGGCCGCCCATCGGACCCTGATGGAGGCGCCCTATACCGAATATGCGCACGTCGCCATCGGCTACCGGACCAACCCCTGGCCGCGCCACCGCTCGGACATCGTCCTGCCGGTCGGCCCGGGCGAGACCCGCAATGTCGGCGCCCTGGTGCTGCACAGCCGGCGCCATCCGGGCTCGGTGCCGGCGGGCGGCGAGGTCGTCGGGGTCTATTTCAACACGCCTCCCCTGGCGCAGATGAGCGATGCGGACATCGAGCGCGAAGCCCTGGCCGAGACCCTGCGGGCCTTCGGCCCCGCGCCGGCGCCCGATTTCGTCCATCTCTTCCGCTACGACCGCGGCCTGACGATCGCCGGGCCCGGCCACTATGGCCGGCTCGACGCGGTGCATGCCGCCATGCCGCGCGGCGTGTGCCTCGCGGGGGATTATTTCTCCCAGGCCGGGGTCGAGGCGGCGGTGTTCAGCGGCGAGCGCGCCGCGCTGCGCCTGGGCCGGCAGCTGGGCGCCGTCTAGGGTGGATGTATTGATTGATAGCATATAGTATGCTATCGTACTTAAATCGAACCTACTGATGGAAAACTGAATGATCGAGCGCAGGCTTTTCGGACCAGAACACGAGATGTTCCGTGACACTGTGCGGAAATTCATCGATCGGGAGATCCGCCCCTATCACGAGCAATGGGAAAAGGACGGCATCGTGTCGCGCGATGTCTGGCTCAAGGCGGGCGAAGCCGGCCTGCTGTGCTGCACCGTCCCGGAGGCGTACGGCGGCCTGGGCCTGGATTATCTCTTCGACGTGATCGTGTTCGAGGAAATCGCGCGCTGCGGGTACACCGGGCCGGGCTTCCTGATCCATTGCGATCTGGTTGCGACCTACATCAAATCGTTCGGCACCGAGGCGCAAAAGCAGCGCTGGCTGCCGAAGATGGTCAGCGGCGAGGCGATCGGCGCGCTCGGGATGACCGAGCCCCATGCGGGTTCCGATCTGAAGAACATCCGCACGCGCGCGGTGCGCGACGGCGACGACTTCGTGATCAACGGCCAGAAGGTCTTCATCTCGAACGGGCAGATGTGCGACGTCCTCGTGCTGGCGGCCAAGACCGATTCCAGCAAGGGCGCCAAGGGCATCACGCTGTTCCTCGTCGACACCAGCCTGCCGGGCTTCAAGCGGGGCAGGAATCTCGAAAAGCTCGGACTGAAGGCGCAGGACACGTCCGAACTGTTCTTCGAGGACCTCAGGGTGCCGGCCGACGCCATGCTCGGGGAGGAAGGGCAGGGCTTCGCGCTGATGATGACCAAGCTCTCGCAGGAGCGCCTGGCCCAGGCGATCCGCTCCGCGGTCGTGGCCGAGGAGGTGATCGACTACACGGTGGAATACACGGCCGGGCGCGAAGCGTTCGGCAAGACGATCGGCGACTTCCAGAACACGCGCTTCAAGCTCGCCGAGCTGCATACCGAGGCGGTCATCGGCCGGGTGTTCACCGACCACTGCATCCAGCTCTTCATGGACGGGAAGCTCGACGCGCTGGATGCGGCCATGGCCAAGATGTGGCTTTCCAACCTGCATTGCAAGGTGGTGGACGAATGCCTGCAGCTCTTCGGCGGCTGGGGCTACATGTGGGAATACCCGATCGCGCGCGCCTACGCGGATGCGCGCATCGTCAAGATCGCCGGCGGATCGATCGAAATCATGAAGCACCTGATCGGCCGCGCGCTCTTCGATGCCCGCAAATCCCCCCGGACCGCCGGCCGCTGAGCCGCCGGCCGCGCGTTTCTCAAGGAGGCAAGAACATGCTGTTCGCTGAAGACTGTATGGCCGGAAAGCGCATCCTCATCACCGGCGGCGGGACGGGCATCGGCAAGGGCCTGGCCCGCCACCTCGCGGCCCATGGCGCGCAGGTCCACATCTGGGGCCGGCGTTCGCAGGTGCTGGCGGACGCCGCCGCCGAAATCAACGCGGAAGTGGGCGACAGGGTCCATTGGCAGGCCGTGGACATCCGCGATGCCCAGGCCGTGGACGACGCCATGGCGGAGATCTGGTCCGGCCACGGTCCGCTCACCGGGCTGGTGAACAACGCGGCCGCGAATTTCATCGCTCCAACGAAGAACCTGAGCCCGCGCGGGTACGAGGCGATTTCCTCGACGGTCATGGACGGCGCCTTCTTCACGACCCAGGCGGCCGGCAGGCGCTGGATCGACCAGGGGCTCAAGGGCTCGGTGGTGTCCACGCTGGTGACCTGGATCTGGACGGGCTCGCCCTATGTCGTGCCTTCCGCCATGGCCAAGGCCGCGGTGCATGCCATGACCATGTCCCTGGCCGTCGAGTGGGCGCGCCATGGCATCCGCCTGAACGCGGTGGCCCCCGGTCCCTTCCCGACCGACTACGCCTGGCAGATGCTGAATCCGACCGAGGAAAGCTCGGTGGGCGCCACCCAGGCCGATCAGGTGCCCGCCGGCCGCTACGGCGAAATTTCCGAGCTGGGCAATCTGGTGCTGCTGCTGCTGTCGGACGGCTGCGACTACATCACCGGCGAGACGATCGCCATCGATGGCGGCCACCATCTCGCGGCGCCCTCGACCTTCGTCGGCCTCAATGCCATGAGCGATGCGCAATGGGAGCAGGCCAAGGCCAAGGCCAAGGCGGCGAGCGAGCAGAGCAAGGCGCAGCGCAGCGTGTGAATGCCGCCGCCGGCGCGGACGAACGGATTTTTATCGAAGACGAAGGAGACAGGTGTGCGAGGACTCAAGGACAAGGTTGCGCTGGTGACGGGCGCGGCGAGCGGCATCGGGCTGGCGATCGCCCGGCGCCTGGCGGCGGAGGGCATGGCGGTGGGCGTGCTCGACCTGAACGCCGAGGCGTCCGCCGCGGCGGTGGAAGGGATCCGCGCCGCCGGCGGCACGGCCGAGGCCGAGACGTGCGACATCACGGACTTCGGTTCGGTCACGCGTGCCGTCGAGTCGATCGAGGCCCGGCTGGGCCCCACCTGGGCGCTGGTCAACAACGCCGGCTGGGATACGCCGATGGCGTTTCTGGAGACCAGGCCCGATTTCTGGCGCAAGGTCGTGGACATCAACTATCTCGGACCGCTGCAGATGACGCATGCCGTGGTCGGCGGCATGGTCCGCCGGGGCGGCGGCGGGCGCGTGATCTTCATCGCCTCGGATGCGGGCCGGGTCGGCTCCTCCGGCGAGGTCGTCTACTCGGGCTGCAAGGGCGCCACGATCGCGTTCTCCAAGGCCCTGGCGCGCGAGGTCGCGCGCAACAACGTGCTGCTGAACTGCGTCTGCCCCGGGCCCACCGATACCCCGGCGATGACGGCGTTCGTCGGCACCGGCGAGCAGGGCGAGAAGATCCGCAACGCGATGGTCCGCGGCGTGCCGCTGGGGCGCATCGGCGTGCCCGAGGACTATCCGGGCATGGTGGCCTTCCTGGCGAGCGACGACGCGGCCTTCATCACCGGCCAGACGCTGAGCATCTCGGGCGGCCTGACGATGCACGGCTGAGCGGCGCGCGGCCCGCCGGTCTTTTCACATTCACGATTTCAGGAGCAGAGCACATGAGCCAGACATTCAAGGACATTCTCTATACGGTGAGCGAGAACGCCGTCCACATCACCATCAATCGCCCGGAGGTGTACAACGCGTTCCGCACCCAGACGGTCGAGGAACTGATCCAGGCCTTCCGCATGGCCGACGAGGAAAAGACCGTCAATTGCGTGATTTTCGGCGGGGCGGGCGACAAGGCCTTCTGCACCGGCGGCGACCAGAAGGTCCACCTGTCCGACGACGGCCTGTACGGCCCGCGCGGCATGGTGGGCCTGCCCATCGAGGAGCTGCAGTCCGCCATCCGCGACTGCCGCAAGGTGGTGATCGCCCGCGTCCAGGGCTATGCGATCGGCGGCGGCCACGTGTTCGCCACGATCTGCGATCTGACGCTGGCCGCCGATACGGCGCAGTTCGGCCAGATGGGCCCCAAGGTCGGCTCCGCCGATCCCGGCTTCGGCACCGCCTACCTGGCCCGCATCGTCGGCGAGAAGAAGGCGCGCGAGATCTGGTTCCTGTGCCGCCGCTATACGGCGCAGCAGGCGCTCGAGATGGGGCTGGTCAACAAGGTCGTGCCCAAGGACGAGCTCGATGCCGAGTGCGAGCTCTGGGCGGCCGAGATCAATGCGCTCAGTCCGACCGCGCTCGCGCTGAGCAAGCGTTCGTTCAATGCCGACAGCGAGAACATCCGCGGCATCAGCTTCATGGGCGTCGCGGCGGTCAAGGGGTTCTACCAGACCGAGGAATCCAAGGAAGGCGTGCGCGCGTTCAACGAGAAGCGCAAGCCCGACTTCAAGAAATACGCATCGTGAGGCGTGGCCTGCCGTGACCGATCAGAACATCAAGACGGCGCTGGGCGAGGACGGCGTCCTGCTGGCCCGCATCGACATGCCGGGCCGCAGCATGAACGTCTTCTCCCTGGAGATGATGGACTCCCTGGAGCGCCTCCTCGACCGGGTCGAGTCCGATGAACGGATCGTCGCGGTGGTCCTCGCCTCGGGCAAGGATTCCTTCCTGGTGGGCGCGGATCTTTCGATGATCCGGATGTTCACCGAGCGGGCGCGGACCGACACGCACGACCAGCTCGTGGACCTCTGCGGCCGGCTCGGCCGGCTCTTCCGGCGGCTGGAACGCTCGGCCAAGCCGTTCGTCGCGGCGGTCGACGGCCTGGCCCTGGGCGGCGGGCTGGAACTGTGCCTGGCCAGCCATGCGCGGGTGCTGTCCGACCGCAAGCGCGTCGCGCTGGGGCTGCCCGAGATCAAGCTCGGCCTGCTGCCGGGGGCGGGGGGCACGCAGCGCCTGCCCCGGCTCATCGGCGTCCGGCGCGGCCTGGACATGCTGCTGCGCGGCGAGCCCGTGCGCGCGGGTGCGGCGCTCGCCTGCGGGCTGGCCGACGAGATCGTGCCCGCCGACCAGCTGATCGACCGGGCGCGGGCCAAGGCGCTGGGCATGGACGGCGGCAAGCCCCGCCATCTCACCGGCGCGTTCTACGACACCGACGACGAGGAGATCCGGCCCGGCGACGCGGGGGCGCATGAACGCATCGCCCGGGCGCTGGCGCTCGATGACGCCCTGCTGGAACGCTATCCGGCCTATCGGGCGATCATGGACTGCGTCATCCAGGGCTGGGCCATGCCGATCGACCTCGCGCTCGACAACGAGATGGATGTTTTCGTGCGCCTGATCCAGGATCCGGTGGCGGGCAACATGGTGCGCGCGCTGTTCCTGGACCGCCAGCGGTCCCTGAAGTCGCTGGACATTCCGCTGGAGGTTCCGCCGGAGGCCGGCGGCGTGCCGGTCGGGACGTGCGGCCCGGACGAGGCCGGGCTGGCCGCCGGCTGCGCCGCCGGCGTGTGGGCGGCGCCCCGCGGCCCGTACGGCCAGGCGGTCGAGATCCTCTGGGACGGCGATCCCCAGGCGCGCGTCGCCGCCCTGATCGCCGCGCGCAGCCTGCGGCCCGACGCGGTCCTGGTGACGCCGGGCAGGGATCTGGTCTTGGCCGCCCTGGCGCGGGCCGCGCAGGCGGCGCAGGCCCGGGGCCTGCCGCCGGAGTACGGGGTGGCGCTGCGGGCGCAGGAGGCCGCCGAAGCGGGGCGCGTGACCGACGAGGCGCTGCTCGACAGCGCGGCGGTGGTCGCCGGGATCATGCCCGCATGGACGGGCGGACCTTTCGCGTTCCTGCAGCGCGTCGGCCGGGCCGAGTGCGAGCGGCGGGCCGAAGCCGCCGGCCTGTCGGCCGGCGACCGGCCCCGGGCGGCCGCGGACTGCCCGTGACGCTTCGCAGGAGACCGGGCCCGTGTTGAACCGCGACTTGATCGGCTATCGGCTGCCGGTGTTCACGGAGCTCGTGAGCGCTGCGGAGCTGGCGGCATTCGCCGCCGCCGTCGGTGTGGCGGCGCCCGGCCCGGACGAAGGGGCGCCGCCGACCTTCATGAAGGTGCTGGAGGGGCGCAACGACAGCTCGCGCCACATCATGCAGACGGTATTGGGCGCGGATCTGGCGCATATCCTGCATGCCGAACAGCATTTCGAGTACCTGGCGCCCATCCGGGCCGGCATGCGGGTCCAGGTGGCGCGCCGGATCGCCGACATCTACGAGCGGCGCCGGGGCGCGCTCGAATTCGTGTCGATCGAGACGACGTTTTCCAATGACGAGGGCGAGGTGCTGGGGCGTTCGCGCCAGCTGGTGCTGGTGCGCCATCCGAAGGAGGAGGCATGAGTTCATGAGTGCCGATGGAGGGAGCATGGCTGCTGTCGATGGAGGGAGCATGGCTGTGGTCGATGGGGGAGGCACGGCTGCCGTGCGCATGCCGGAAGCGGTGTCCGGCCCCGCCGTGCTGCACGAGGCCGGCGCCGCATTCTCGCCCGAGGATCTGAGGCGCTATGCGCAGGCGTCCGGCGACCACAACCCGCTGCATCTGGACCCCGCCTTCGCCCGCAGGGCCGGGTTCGACGGCCTCGTCGTGCATGGCATGCTGAACATGGCGCGCCTGGGGCGCATGCTGACGCGGCATTTCGATGCCGGCAGCATCCGCGGCTTCGGCGCCCGCTTCGAGAGCGTGCTGCTGGTGGGGCAGGCCACGACGATCGGCATGAGCCTGACCGGATATGAAGGCGGCGTGGCCAGGGTGGCGCTGCTGATGCGGGCGCAGGACGGGCGGCGGATCGTCAGCGGCCATGCCGACGTCCGGCTCTCCGAGGAGGAGCTCCTGCGGAGATTCCGCCCCGCATTGCACTCCCCGGTCGAGTCCTAGCCCGGACATTTCGTCAGCAAGCCTGTTTAAGTGATTTCCCGGTAGTCCGGCTGCCTCGGCGACGCGGCGGAGGGGATCGGCGGCGCGGGAAGCTGTTTTTCAGTACCGCAGGCGCAATGGTCCCTACCCCCGTTGCTTTATCGCGTGCCGGGGACAGCACTTTCTCGGCGCTACGGGGCCATGGCGCGCGCGGCGTGCGCGTAGACGTGGCGCAGCGGATGATGCGAGGCCAGCAGGATGCGGACCCGCCGGGTATTGCGCACGATGGCCGCACCGACCTTCAGCAGGCGCACCCGGATGGTGGCGGCGCTGGCGCGCTCCAGTTCGGTGCCTCGTAGCGCCGTCTCGCGCAGCCGCTGCATCAGCGTATAGGCCAGGGCCGCCAGCAGCAGCCGGAACTGGTTGGCGGCGAACCGGTGGCAACTGGCGCGCGTACCGAACAGATCGAGTTGCGCTTCCTTGATGCGGTTCTCGGCTTCGCCCCGGGCGCAGTACAGCTGATCGTACAGTTGCATGGCATCGCAGTCCCGGATGTTGGTGACCACGAAGCGCGGGTTCACGCCCTGGGCACCGTACTCCAGGCGGGTGAGCACGCGCCGGGGCCGATCCCACGACCCGGCCGCGTAGGTGAACTCACTGACCAGGCGCTGCTTGCGCCCGGTGCGCTCGTAGCCGTCCTTGAGGATTTCCTCGGCCTGCGCAACGCGCGCCTGAAGCCGTTTATTGCGTGCCAGGCCGATGATGTATTGCACGCCGCTGCGTTCGCACCAGCGGATCAGCGGCTGACGGCAGAACCCCGAGTCCCCACGGATGATGATCCTGACCTCGGGCCATGCCTGACGCAGCCGGTTCACCAGCAGGCGCAGCACCGCCGCCGCGTGCCTGGCCCCGTCAATGCGGCTGGGGCGCAGCAGGCAGGCCAGCATCGACTGGCCGCAGAACACGTACAGCGGCAGATAGCAGTGGTGGTCGTAGTAGGCGTGGAACTGCTTGAGCTCCTGCTCGCCGTGCAGCGGGATATCCGAGGCATCCACATCCAGAATCAGTTGCCTGGGCGCGGTGGCGAAGCTGGCGATGAAGTGTTCGACCAGCACCCCATGCAGCGCCCACGCATCGGCGCGGGTCGCCCCCGTCTCCAGGCGGCTGAGCGTGGGTGAACTGGCCAGGGCACGATCTCGCCCAACAGCCGTTTGCATCAGCAGATCCCCGCGCAGCGTATCGTGGTCGTTCAGGTCTTCGTAGCCGCAGCACAGGCCGTACAGGCGCTGGGCCAGCAGATCGCGCAGGCGGTGATGAATGCGGCCAGCGGCCCGGCGCTCGGTCAAGGCCTTGGCCGCCATGCGCGACAGGCCCGTGCGCGCATCAATTCTTCGCAGCAGCATCAGCCCGCCGTCGGAGCTGAGATCGCCGCCTTGGAAATTGGCCTGTAAATGGCGCCGTCCAAGGCGTCCAAAGTCCAGTTCTTCAGTGGTACGATTTGGCATAGGCGGTTCTTTTTGGTTGTATGGCGTGAGACCCAATAACCATAAGCCCTCGGGCAGGAATCGCCTATTCCTTTTTACCCGCCTGACGAAATTTCCGGGCTAGACGGGGTCCCAGGTGAAGACGTCGCCCGAGCGGGCGAGGGGATAGAAGTCGTTCTGGAACATGGGCAGGACGCGCTCGATGATCGTCTCCGGCGTCCAGCCGTCGGAGGTGTGCGCCGTGCGCAGCAGGCGGGGCTGGGTGAACAGATAGATCTCGTTGTTGCGCACGCCGAAGATCTGTCCCGTGACTTCCCGCGCCTGGTCGCTGGCCAGGGCCACGACGAAGGGCGCGATCTTTTCCGGGATCAGTTTCTTGAGCCCTTCGACGCGCTTCTGCTGTTCGGGCGTGTCGGCGGGAATGGTGCCGACCATGCGCGTCCAGGCCCAGGGCGCGATGGCGTTGGAGCGGACATTGGACCGCTGCATGTCGATGGCGATGGCTTTCGAGAGCGCCGCCACCCCGAGCTTGGATGCAGCGTAGTTGGCCTGGCCGAGATTGCCGATCAATCCGGAACTGGAGGTGATGTGGACGTAGACGCCGCCGTTCTGGGCCTTGAAGTGGGGGGCCGCCGCGCGGCTGACGTGGAACGCGCCGCTCAGGTTGACGGCGACCACCGCGTCGAATTCCTCGCGGCTCATCTTGTGGAAGATCGCGTCGCGCACGATCCCCGCGTTGTTCACCACGATGTCGATCCGGCCGAAGGCGTCGATGGCGGCCTGGACCATGGCATGGGCCTGGTCCCAGTCGGCGACCGAGTGCGTGTCGGCGGCGGCCTCGCCGCCCGCCGCGCGGATTTCTGCGACGACCTCGTGGGCGGGCCCCTGGTCCAGGCCTTCGCCGGCGGCCGATGCGCCGATGTCGTTGACGATCACCTTGGCGCCGGCGGCGGCCAGGGCGAGGGCGATGCCGCGGCCCACGCCTCGGCCGGCCCCTGTGACCAGGGCGACTTTTCCGCTCAGTAGTCTGTGTTCCATTGTGTCTCCGGAATTGAATGTCGGGCCTCGCCGCGGCAGCCGCGGCGAGTATTGTAATCATATCATATGGTATGATATGATACTAATTAATGTGGGGCGGCCGCGCGCATCGCCGGATGCATGGGCCGCCTGTCCTGAAGCCGTGCTGGGGCGCCATGTCCATCCTGTTCTCTCCGCTGCGGATCGGCCCGATGATGCTCGACAACCGGGTCTTCGTCTCTCCCATGTGCCAGTACAGCGCCCGGGGCGGCCTGGCCGGCGACTGGCACTGGCAGCACTACGGCTCGCTGGCGGTCGGCGGTGCCGGCGCGCTCACCCTCGAAGCCACCGCGGTCGCGCCGGAAGGCCGCATCACGGCCGGCTGTCTGGGGCTCTACGACCCGCGGCAGGAAGCCGCGCTGGCCGCGCTGGTGGCCCATCTCAAGCGGCTGGCGTCGATTCCCATCGGCATCCAGCTCAGCCATGCGGGCCGCAAGGCGGCCTGCCGCACCCCCTGGGATGGCGGCGGCGCCTTGTCCATCGGCACGGGCTGGCCGGTCCTGGGGCCGTCGGCGCTGCCCTTCGGCGCTGAGCGTCCGCTGCCGGTCGAGATGAACGAAGCGGATATCGAGCGCGTGACCGAGGCCTTTGCCGGCAGCGCGCGCCGCGCCCTGCGCGCCGGGCTGGATTACCTGGAACTGCACCTGGCGCATGGCTATCTGCTCGCCAGCTTTCTCTCGCCGCTCGCCAACCGCCGCACGGACGCCTATGGCGGCGCGCTGGCCAACCGCCTGCGCTTCCCCCTGGCCGTGGCGGCCGCGGTGCGCGCCGTGTGGCCCGCGCACAAGGCGCTCGGCGCGCGCATCGACGCGCACGAGTGGATCGAAGGCGGGCGGCCTTTTTCCGAGACGCTCGAAGTGTGCGCGGCGCTGCGTGGGGCGGGCGTCGATTTCGTCTGCATATCGAGCGGCGCGGTCGCCGAGGGGGTGCGGATCCCCGCGGCCCCCGGCTATCTCCTCGGATACGCCGGGCGCGTCCGGCGGAAGACCGGCATGCCGGTGCGCGCCGTGGGCATGCTGCATCGGCCCCGCATGGCCGAGCGGGCGGTCGCCGACGGCGACGCCGACTGCGTGGCGCTGGGGCGGTCTTTCCTGTTCGATCCCCGCTGGGCGATGAAGGCCGCGCATGTCCTGGGCGCGGGAGATCTGTTTTCGCGGCAGTTCCAGCTTGCCGGGCCCGCCCGCTGGCATCCCGGGAGGGCCCTGGCCGCGGCCCTGAACGAACCGGCCTGAAAGCGGGCGGACCGCGTCTTCCGAAGGCGGCGCCAATCCAATCATGAGGAGTATGGCTATGCGGTATGCATCCGTGTTTCATCCCGAGGTCTTCAGCGGGCAGACCATCGTCGTCACCGGCGCGGGCAGCGGGATCGGCCGCTGTACCGCGCACGAACTCGCGGCGCTGGGCGCGCACGTCGCGCTGGTCGGGCGGACCGAGGAAAAGTGCGCGCGGGTGCGCGACGAGATCGTCCAGGACGGCGGGCGCGCCAGCGTCCATGCGTGCGACATCCGCGACGAAGGCGCGGTGATCCGCACGATCGACGGCGTGCTGGAGCTGACCGGCCGGCTCGACGGCCTGGTCAACAATGCGGGCGGCCAGTGGATGACGCCGCTGCGGGACATCAGCACGAACGGCTTCGACGCGGTCGTGCGCAACAACCTGACGGGCGGCTTCATCTTCATGCGCGAAGCCTATGTGCGCTGGATGGCGGCGCATGGCGGCGCGATCGTCAACATCATCGCCGACATCTGGCATGGCTGGCCGAATTTCGGCCATTCCGCCGCGGCGCGCGGCGGCATGCTCACGCTGTCCGAAACGGCGGCCTGCGAGTGGGCCGCCGAGGGCGTGCGCGTCAATACCGTGGCGCCCGGCGGGATCGCGTCCAGCGGCTTCGACCGCTATACCCCGGAGGCGCGCCGCGAGCTGCGGAAATACGCCGCCAAGGTGCCGCTCAAGCGCTTCGGCACCGAGGCCGAGGTCTCGGCCGCGATCGTCTTCCTGCTGTCGCCGGCGGCGGCCTACATCACCGGGACCTGCATCCGGGTGGATGGCGGCACGCCCAACGCCCGCCAGACCTGGACGCTGGGTGAAACGTCGCGCAGCCGGCCGTTCGAAGGGTTCCACCGGGCCGAGGCGCCCGCCATGCTGAGCGAAGCGGATTGAGGCCATGGCGCGTATGGATCTGATGGGCGCACCGAATTTCCGGGACCTCGGCGGGTGCCGTGGCGCCGGGGGCGGCACGGTCCGGCCGGGGCGCGTGTTTCGCTCCGAGGCGCTGGCGCGCCTGACCGACGAGGACCTGCGGCGGGTCGCGGCCTTGGACATCGGGCTCGTCTGCGACCTGAGGGCCGCCGACGAGCGGCAGCGGGCGGAGAGCCGCTGGCCTGCCGGGCGGGCGGCCAGGACCCTGTACAGCGCGCGGGCCGATGCGCTTGCGGCCGTCCGGATTTCCGGCTGGCGCGAACGCATCGCCGATCCGGCGTTCGATGCCGAGGCGGCGCGCCAGTGGATCCTGGGCGCCTATGCCGCCATGCCGCGTCTGTTTGCCGAGGTGCTCGCCGAGCTGTTCGCGGCACTGGAGGGCCCCGCATCGCCGGTGACGCTGGTGCATTGCACGGCCGGCAAGGACCGCACGGGGTTCGTCTGCGCCATACTGCTCTTCGCCCTCGGCGTTTCGCGCGACGATGTATTCGAGAACTACCTGCTGACCCGCGCCCGTTGCCCGCCGGCCGAGCTGGTCCGCGGGCTGCTGGGGGACGAGCTGGAAGGGCTGCCGCCGCGTGCGCTGGATGCGTTGCTGGTCATGGCCGACGTGCGCGAAGAATACCTGATGGCGGCCCTGGATTGCATCGGGCGGGATTTCGGCGGCATCGACGCCTATTTCAGGGTCGCCTGCGGTTTGACTGCGGCCGGGCATGCGGGCTTGCGCATGCGTTTGCTGGCCTGATCCTTGGGCCGTCCTTCTCTGGATGGCGTATCGAGAGCAAGGCTGTGGCGGCGCGCCGCGGCCCCTTCGGGAGGTGTCTGATGCATGCCGGAAGAAAACCGCTGCCGCCCGGGCAGTTCGAATACCCCAGTTTCGACCGTTTCGGCCTTGGCCATTTTGCCGGACGGTTCCCCCATAACCCCGATAACGTCGAACTCTCCATTGGCGGCGACGTCCGGCGGGCGGTGATACTGGGCGCGGAACTGGAAACCCTGCCCCGAGTGGAGCAGATATCCGATTTCCACTGCGTGACGACCTGGTCGTACAGGGGGGTGCGCTGGCGCGGAGTGCGGTTTTCGGATTTTTATCATCGTCTGGTCGTGCCGCTGGCCCAGCCGCTGGATGGTGCGACATTCGTCGTCTTTCGGGCCCAGGACGGCTATGCCTGCTGCATGCGGTTGTGCGACTTGCTGGCCGACGATGTGTTGCTGGCCGACGGGATCGGCGACGGGGGGCTGGGCATCGAACATGGCGCGCCGCTGCGCCTGGTGGCGCCGGCCCATTATGGATACAAGAACGTCAAGCATCTCGCCGCGATCGAGTTCTGGAAGGACAGGCGCAATTACCGCTTT
Source organism: Castellaniella defragrans 65Phen (assembly GCF_000612685.1). Lineage (NCBI taxonomy): Bacteria > Pseudomonadati > Pseudomonadota > Betaproteobacteria > Burkholderiales > Alcaligenaceae > Castellaniella > Castellaniella defragrans. The sequence continues at coordinate 3,033,605 of NZ_HG916765.1, read as the reverse complement.
CCCTTTCCCTATCCGGATCTGATGGATCATCCGCGCGGCAGGGTGGCCTTCGAGGAACGGGCCAGATATGTGCCGGCGTGGTTGATCAGGATCGTGTATCGCGCGCTGATGCCCGGGGCGCGGCGCAAGATGCGCAAGGCGCTTGAGCATTACAGGGACGGCTTGTAATAATACTAATACATATGGTATGATACAGTTCTAAATTAAAATAATCGTGCCGGATCCGGCTTTGCGCAGCATGTGTCCCCCCAGGCGGGGTCCGGCGGCGACAGGCCAAAGAACAGGAGACATCAGTGGATATGGACAAGAATCGCCCCGATCCGGCATGGATCGGGCAATTGCGCCGGCGCTTTCCCTGTGAACGGGAAATCGACCGCATCCTGACGCGCAAGCTGAGCCGGCGTGCCGGGCCGCCTTTCGCTCCGGTGACGATCGAGCAGCTGGTCGGCGGCATCGAGGCCCTGTTGCGCGCCGAAGGCATCGGCGACCATGCGATCCATGCCCCCCGCTGGCTTTCCGGCGGCGCTTCCAAGCTGCAGATGGCGTTCGATCTGGAATGGGAGCGCCCGGGCGCCGGCCGGGAGAAAACCGCCATGGTGCTGCGGATGGAGCCGGCCGAATCGATCGTCGAGACCAGCCGCCTGCGGGAATTCCAGATCATCAAGGCGCTCGAGGGCACGGTGCCCGTGCCGCCCGTCTTCTGGTGTGACGCCGAAGGCGAATTCCTGCCCTATCCGGCGCTCATCTACGGCTTCGCCCCGGGGGTGACCAAGCCCGACCAGGGGGCCAGCGGTGTCTCCGGGCTGGGGACCGTCCTGCCCGCGCCGCTGCGCGCGGATCTGGCGCCGCAGTTCGTCGATTTGCTGGCGCGGATCCATCGGCATGACTATTCCGGTGACGCGCTCGATGCCTTCGAGCATCCCGCCACGGGCACGACCCAGTGCGCCGAGTGGGGCGTGAACTGGTGGGAGCGGGTGTGGACCGAGGACTGCGAGGAAGACGTGCCGATGATGCACCTCGCGGCCGCCTGGCTGCGGCGCAACCTGCCGGTGCTCGATCGGGCCTCGGTGGTGCATTCCGATTACCGGACCGGCAATTTTCTGTACACCGAACACGACCGTCGGATCACGGCCCTGCTGGATTGGGAACTGGGACGGATCGGCGACCGCCACCAGGATCTGGCCTGGACGACCAACCGCGTATTTTCTTCCATGGCCGAGGACGGCACCACCCGGCTGGTGTGCGGCCTGCTGCCCGAGGAAGACTTCTACGAACAGTACGAAAAGGCCTCGGGCCTGACCGTGGATCCGGGGAAAGTACATTGGTACAAAGTCTACAACGCCTATAGCATCGCTGTGCTGACGCTGGGCACCGGCTATCGGATCGCCCTGAACGGCAAAACCCACCAGGATATTCTGGTCACCTGGCTGATCGGCATCGGCGGGATGATCGTCGATGAAATGAGAACCCTGATTCAGGAGGCGAACTGACATGCAGATGCGGCCCGAAATCCAGATCCGCTCCATGATCAAGGCTCTGACCGAAGTGGTCATCCCCGCCGTGTCGAGCGACAACAAGTTGGCGGTGGAGCAGGCGCAGCTCGTCGTCGGCATGCTCAAGCTGATGCAGGCCCAGATTCCCCTCCAGTTCCGCTTCGACGTGGACGAGCTCAAGCGCCTGGTCGATACGGCCGGCACGCTCGCGGCCCTGGACGCCGTGGACGGCGGCACGCTCGCGGCCCTCGGCGAAGTCGCGGCGGCCCGCGACCGGGCGGCGGACGTCCTGGGCCGCTGCGGGGCCGATCCCGGGGAGCTCCATGCCGCGATCATGGAGATGCGCGCTTCTCTGTGCGCGCTGGTCGATGCCTGCGCCGCGGGCGGCTCCGCCGACGAGCGGGAGCATATCGAGTCCGTGCTGCTCGCCATGTCCGAAGCGCAGCTGCTGCGCGACCGCGCCCTGATGAAACCGCAGTGCTGGGAGTCCGCCGCCTCGGCCCCGCCCGACATCGAGGCGCTGCTCGATTGAGCCGGGCCGGCCCCATCCTCCGCGTGCATCTCCGTGGGCTGCCGCCGGTCGGCCGGACAGCGGCTCGGACGACCGCCGTATCGTCCGTGGCAGCCGTCCGATATAATTGCCCCCTTCCCGGGCCAGGTCCGCGGCGCTTGCCTGGTACCCGACCGGAGTGGATGGGATGATCGATCCGCAGTTCAAGGAAGTCTCGGCGCTGGTGCAGCGGGCCGTGAATGCGAGACCCGTCTCCCGCTGGGAAAATCGCGGACCGAATCATCTGGCGATCGAGTCGTACGTGACCGTGCCGCCGTCCGTCATCATCATTCCGCCGCTGCCCATGGCGATGATCGCGGTGCATTTCGGCACGAAGATCGACGCCTATGCCGGTCCGTCGAGCCAGGACATGCCGACCGTCGCCATGCCCTATCGCGTGATGCTGGTCCCCGGCGACGTCGAGATGCATTTCCGCAGCCCCGACAAGATCCTCTGGTTCCAGCTCCTGTATACGTCCGGGGACGCCCACCAGGCCCTGAAAAAGGTGATCGGCGATCATCGCGTGCCGCTGCAGATCAACGATGCGCTGCTGCCGGCCCTGTCGCGCCAGATGTTCGAGATTTCCTCTTCGCCCACCGCGCCGCGGCCGGTGCGGTACGTGGAGCGCATCATCGACGCCATCACCGCCCAGCTGGAATGGCTGGCGCTGGGGAACCGCAGCGGCGACATGATGCGCACCTCGGATCCGGCGATCAACGAGACGGTGCTGTATATCCATGCGCATGTGAGCGAGCCGCTGACGATCGCCCATCTCGCCCTGCTGCAGAAGATGTCGGCCAGCCTGCTGCGGCACCGGTTCCTGGCGGTGATGGGCATGCCGATACACCGCTACATCATCCAGTATCGGGTGAAACTGGCGCATCACCTCATCGAGGAAAGCAGCCTGCCCCTGACCAAGATCGCCACCCAGTGCGGCTTTTCCTCCCTGGCCCACATGGTTTCGACGTTCAAGCGGGTGCTGGGCGTGACGCCCGGCTCCTATCGCAAGAAGAGTGCGGCGCCTGATTGAGGCGCCGGTCCGATGGATGCCTCGTCAAAGGGCTTGTGCCGTGGACGGTAAGTTGTGGTACACTTATCCGTCTTTGCCGCGACGTGCAGAATGATTCCATGAAAAACGCGCGGCACTGATCTTGTCCTTCTTCCTTTGCCGGCCGCGCCCGATCCCGGGCCCTCGTTTCCGGCAGCACCTCGCTTGCAGCGAACACCCCTGCGAGCCAGCCGCGGGCAGAGTTCAACCGCACGCGCTTTGCGCCCCCATTGTTTCATCGGATGTCCGGCTCCATTGACGGCATCGAAAGGTTTTCATGTATCCATCCATACAGGTCGGCAAGTACCTGGTCTCTCCCCTGGTCCGTCGCGATCATGGCGGCCGGTATATTGCTTCCGTCTCCATCCGCAGCGGCCGCGCCAGCATGACCCACGACCGCCTGATGCGGTTCACGCCGCTCTTCGAGTCGGCCCAGGCCGCGGCCGAGTTCGCCAAGGCCGAGGCATTCAGCTACATCCGGGCGTGCGCGCAGCCGGCCAGGCCGGCGTGGCTGCGCCCGCAGGCGGCCGGCGCATCGCATGCGTCCGGCCCTTCATTTGCGACCAACTGAAATTGCGACAAATTGAAAGTGTGATTGTGTCGCACGCAGTAAACCCCCATAGTGGGGGTGGGGAAAGTTTCCCTTTTACCTTTAGGAAAGACATTGACTACAGAAATCGGCATCGTGAAATGGTTCAACAGCGAAAAGGGATTCGGCTTCATCATGCCCGAATCCGGCGGCAAGGACCTGTTCGCGCACTACTCGGAGATTCAAGGCTCCGGACACCGATCCCTTGAAGAAAACCAGCGCGTCTCTTTCGTGTCCGCAGTCGGACAGAAAGGCCCGCAGGCCACCAAGATCCAAATTCTCTGATGTCCGGCGAGTCACCGCCTCCGGGCGGTGATCCGCGGGAAGTCACAGTGCGGCCGGGCCCCCTGAAACAGGGGGCCCGGCTTTTTTGCGGGCGCCCGGCGGGGCGCCCGCCTGCCGGAGCAGGCCGCGGACAAGTCGCGGGACCTGCGCACCCGCACCGGCGCCGGACTGCATCTAATGCTGCGCTGCCGCCGGTCAGTCGCTCGGTTGCTGGTCGGTCGCTCTGCCGCCTGCCGGTGCCGCGCCGTTGCGGTCAGTGCCTGGCCGTCGAGCGTTTGACCGTTGTGTGGGTGCTTCGTCGCCGGTCAGTGCTTGGCTGTCGTGTTGGGGGCTTCGTCGCGCAGGAGGAACTGCCGCACCGTGGCGGGCAGGTGGGCGGCCAGCCAATCGGCCATGGCTTCCTCCTCGGCCAGGCTCTGCTCGCACAGCCGCTTGGTTTCCGTGTCCCCGCAGGTCTCGGCGGCGGCGATGAGCGCCTTGTAGCTGGCGATCTCCATATGCTCGAAGGCGTAGCTGGCGAGGCTCGCCTTGACCACCTCGTCGGAAACGAACATGCCGCTCAGGCCCTGGGCCATGGCCATCATCTTCCCCGTGATGTCCTTGATGGCCGAGGTGTCGCCGCCCAGCCGTTCGATGCATTGGCGGACGCGCAGCGCCTGCTGCCGGGTCTCCTCGACGTGCTGCTCGATCCGGGCCCGCAGCTCGGGATAGTGCTGCAGCCGCTCGGCGGTGGCCGTCAGCATCTTCTCGGCCTGCTCTTCCATTGCATGGGCGTCGCGCAGCCAGTCCAGCAGATTCTCTTTCATTTCGGTAGCCATGGTTTTCCTCTTCGCGTAAGCAGTGTCGGGCACGCTGCCGGCGGCAGCGTCGCGCAGGAGCAGCCGGCATTGCGCGGCCCACCCTGCGGGAAGCCGCAGCAAGGGTTGTGCCCGGTCGTGGGGAAATCGCTGCCTTTGAGGAGCCCCATGGAATGGGAGTGGAGATGCGCCTGGGACGGCTGGATTTTCCTTCTCTGGTTCGGCAGGGTTCGGCAGGATCAAATCCTGCTTTCAAGAAGGGAAGCCATCATGCGAACCACGCAGCAACTCAGCATCACCTTGCCCAATGAATTGGCCGATGTCGTGAAATCCAAGGTGCGGACAGGCGAGTATGCCAGCGAAAGCGAGGTCATCCGGGATGGGCTGCGTGCCCTGCTGGCCCGGGATCGTGCTGTCGAAAGCTGGCTACAGCATCAGGTTGTCCCTGCCTATGACGCGCTCAAGGCTGATCCGTCCCGCGCGGTAACGCCGGAACAGGTACGCGCACGTCTGTAAGCGGTGCATCTACCCCATTATTCCGAGGCAGCCAGATTCATGGCTAAATCCTGGTCATGGGTATTCCACGGCAACAAGGCCTCAATTTCATCGACCGTTCTTGCCAGCGGCAGGCGTTCCAGCACGAAGCGCAGCCACGCATAGGGTTCGCGATCATTGGCCTTTGCCGTCTGCAGCAACGAGTACAGCACCGCACTGGCATGCGCCCCGGCGGGGGTGTCACTGAACAGCCACCCCTTTCGTCCGATCACAAACGGCTTGATCGCCCCGCCTTCCAGAAGGTTGTTGTCGATGGGCAGGTCGCCGCGTTCGGTGTAACGGATCAGGCGCGGCCACACTTTGCACAAATACCCCAGCGCCTCACCCAGCTTGCTCCTGGGGGTGACCAGCGGCAAGGTCTCATCCAGCCAGGCGCGCAATTTCTGCAGGATCGGCAAGCTGTGCGTCTGGCGCGCCTCGAAGCGCTGCGCATCGCTCGCGTCTTTCACCTTGGCCTCGATACGGTAAAGCCGGGCAAACAGATCCAGCGCGTAGTCGGCGCGGGCGCTCTTGCCATTGGGGCTGGAGCGTTTGGCCTCGACGAACTTTCGCCGCGCGTGCGCTGCACACGCCAGGTGCTCCACACCGGGCAAGCGGGCCACCGGCGCATAGCCTTCGTAGCCGTCCGTCATCAGGTAGCCCTGCCAGCCCTCCAGCAGACGCAACGGTACCTTCCCCGAACGGCTCTTGTCGTAATCGAACAGCACCGCCGTACGCCCCGGCGGCCCCCCGCGCTGCACCCACATATAACTTTTTGCCGTCGGACTTCGCCCCGGTTCTTTCAAGACCTGCACCGTGGTTTCGTCCATGTAGATGACCGGCGCCTCCAACAAGGTGTCGCGCGCCAGATTGTGCAGCGGCTGCAAGGCCTGGGCAAGCTTGATCATGGCCCGCGCCATGCTCTGGCGCGGCACCTCGACCTGGTGGCGAGCCAAGACCTTTTCAAAGCGCGCCAGCGGCAGGCCGTCCACGTATTTCACCACCGCCATCATCGCCAGGAAGCCGGCGCTGAAGTTGCTGCGCGGCAGGATCTGCGCCGGTGCCGGTGGCTGCACCGGAGCCTGGTCGCCCTTGGGGCAGGCGTAGCGCGGCCTCACCGTGCGGATGACACGGATCTGCATCGGCACGATGTCCAGTTGTTCACTCACGTCTTCGCCGATGCGCACCATAGGTGTGCCGCAAGGGCACTGGCGCTCATCTTCGGGTACATCAATCACGAGCTCAACGCGCGGCAGTTCCGGAGGCAATGCACGGCGGTGGCCGCGTTTGGGGCGGGCCTTGTCTTGTACAGGCGCTGGTTCCCCTTCGTGCTCGTCTTCAGTGCCGGCGGCCTGGTCAGCCAGGGCTTCGACTTCGTTAAACAGTTCGCCTTGATGTGACTCGCTACTGGGGCCGAACATCCGGTGGCGGCTCAGGCGCCACTGCTCAAGGATTTCCTGAACCTTTTGTGCAACGCCAGCGGCGACCCGTTGATCGAAGCTCGCCTCAAGGGCCTGGCGATGCGCTTCGACTTGTGCGGCCACGGTGCGTTCGATTTGTGCCGTGACGTGTTCGGTGATTTCGCGCTCAAGCGTAGGCCGCAGTTCAGCCAACACCTTTTCGCGTTCGGCCTGTAAGGCCAGGTGGAAGGCCTCGATGGTGGTCGGCAACCCCCCCGGTTGGGGCGCCGTTTCGACGTTCGATAGGAGGGGAATCGCATGGCGTTCAGACATGCGACATTATACCTCAAAATATTACATAACTGATTGATATTCCAGAGTTTTGTGAGGATAATTTGCCCATAGATCGAAGCCCTCCAGCAGCCACTCCAGCTCCTTGGGCGTGAGCGTTACAGTGGGGCCAGAGCCCGGCGCCGGCCACGCAAAACGTGCTTTCTCCAGCCGCTTTTGCCATAGGCAAAAGCCGTTTCGATGCCAGTAAAGAATCTTCATCCGGCTGCGTTGCCGATTGGCGAACACGAACAGCGCATCGCCAAACAGGTTCAGCTCCAGTTCGCTTTCCACCAGCGCCGCCAAGCCGTCGATCTGCTTTCTGAAGTCCACGGGCAGGCAGCACAGGTAGACTTGCCCGATTGAAGCGCCCGGGTGCATCAGCGCGCCTGCCCTTGCAGCGCCTGACTGACCTGGGCCAGCCACTGTGGGCTGGGCAGCCCGGGTAGCTCCAGGCGCAGGTCGCAGCCCAGCGACAGGATATAGCGGTTGACCGGGACGCTGCCGGCGTCCATGCTCACAGGCACGAACAACCGTGCGGCCGTGGCATTCGCGCTCTGGGTCGGCAACTGCGGCCCATGGCACTGAGCCTTCAGACGTCGGCGCCAATAATACAGGCTGCAGACGGCAATACCCTCACGTTGGGCGTAAGCCTTGGTGCCGATCCCTTCGCGGGTGATCGACTCCAGATGAGATTCCCAGTAAGCCTGATCCCTTTCCTTTCCATCTGACATTCTCGATTCTCCGGTATTTGTTCAACACCGATACGATGCCGGATGTCAAGCGACACCAGGAATTGACCCCCTGGCGACACCTAAAACTGACCCCCCCTACGGTTGAACGAACGGCTGCCCGATGGCAGCAGAACTGGGTTTGATGAGCCCTGCCTTACGCTTTGTACGCAGCCGGTAGCTGTCGCCCCGGATGGTGAGGACATGGCTGTGATGCAGCAACCGATCGAGGATGGCGGTAGCCACCACGGCGTCGCCGAAGACCTCGCCCCATTCGCTCACGGCGCGGTTGCTGGTCACCAGCAGGCTGCCCCGTTCATAGCGCCGCGAGACAAGCTGGAAGAACAGGTTTGCCGCCCCCGGCTCCAGGGGCAGGTAGCCCAGCTCATCGATGATCAGCAGCTTGGGCTTGGCGAAGTGACGCAGGCGTTCCTCCAGGCTGCCCGCGGCATGTGCACTCACCAGTTGCGTGATCAGCGCCGTGGCCGTGGTGAACAGCGTCGAGTAGCCCGCCCGAACGGCTTCACGCCCCAGGGCGACGGCCAGGTGGCTCTTGCCCACCCCGGGCGGCCCAAGCAGCAGCAGCGCATCGCCGTTGGCAATCCACCGCCCGCAGGCAAGCTCCCTGATCTGCGCGGGGTCTACAGCGGGCTGGGCACTGAAGTCGAACCCGTCCAGGGTGCGCACGAACGGGAAGCGGGCAATCGACAGCCCCATCTGGATGCGGCGGTCCTCCTTGCGGGCCACCTCCTGCGCGCACAGGTAGGCAAGCGCCTCGCGCAGGCTCAGCTCCTGGCGCGCCGCCTCATCGAGCAGGGTATCGAGCCGTTCGCGGATCGCCGTGAGCTTCAGGCGCCCAAGCATGGCGTCGAGCCGGTCTGGATCCTGGATGATCATTGCCAGCCTCCGCCGGTGATCGCCTCGTAGACCGAGAGGTCGCGCTGCAGCAGTGCCTGTGGCACGACGGGAATGGGTCCCTGCACCTGATCGCCGGGTGCCGTGGACCTTGAGGGCTGCCCCGGGGCTCGGTAGCCAACGATGCCCTGCAGGTGCTCGGGCAGGCAGCGCGTCTGGCGCCGCCCGGCAAGCTCGGGGTGGCAAGCGACCTCGCGCCCGTCATCGAGCACGCGCAGCTCGCAGCCCGCGATATGAACCTGTACCAGGCGCCCCGCCAGGCGCCACGGCACGCTGTAGCGATTGGTGTCGACCTCGACGGTGGCGTCGCGCGCGACGCGTCGCGACAGACTGCGCGTCTGCTCGAAGGGCGGCCGATCCGCCAGCGGCATCAGGTGCAGGCGCTCGAGACGGAAGCGCTCTGCGGGGATCTCGCCCGTGGTGCCGTGCACCCGCTGATCGGCCACCTCGCGCATCCACCAGTCCAAGTGGGCTTGCAGGTGCGCCCAGGACTCGAAGGTGTGGCCCGCCATGGCGTTGCGCTTGACGTAGCCCACGCTCCTCTCGTCCTTGCCCTTAGTGCGCGGCCGATAGGGGGCGCAGGCCACGGGCCGGAACCCCCAGTGATGCGCCAGCGCGCGGAACCGGTCATTGAAGACCACCTCGCGGCTGGCCGCGTCGTGGTGCTCGACTAGCGCCCGCGCGTTATCGACCAGGACCTGGCGGGGAACACCCCCAAAGTGCTGCAGCGCCGCCTCGATCCCAGCAAACCAGGCCGACTGGTGCTGGTGCGGGAAGGCCTGCACAAAGATGCGACGGCTGTGGCCCAGCGTCGCAACAAATAGCTGCACGCCGACTTCCGCACCAGCGATCTGGGCCTTACGGCTGCCAAAGTCGATCTGCATCTGCTGGCCCGGCGGCGTCTCGAAGCGCACGGTGGCCTGAGCGCAGGCGGCCAGCTCCCGGCGCCACGGGGCACAGGCCCGCTCCACCGTGCGTAAGCTCACCGTGATGCCATGCTCGCTGCGCAGCTCCTGCTGCACGACAGCGGCGTTGCCTGCATGGGCCATGAAGCGCTCGCGCAGCCACGGCGCCACGCCGTCGAGTGCCCGCATGCGCTGCGGGCTTGCGTACGGTGCCCAACCGCCCTGGCGCAGATAGCGCTTGACGGTGTTCCTACTGATCCCCAATTCGGCGGCGATACGCTTGGTTCCCCAGCCGCAGGCCTTGAGCCGACCGATGGCGACGACATCCTCTGGGCTTTGCATCGGTTCCCCCCGTGACTGAACAAGGGGTTGGTTGTACTCGGCTTCTTGCATGGATGATCCCTCCTGATGTGATCATGAAGGGGTCAGTTCTCCATGTCGCCAGGGGGTCAGTTTGTCATGTCGCCTGACACCGGAAGGCCCGAGAGCGAACAATTATGGAGGAGATGGAGCGCTTACGCACGTCTGGCTGCCGAGCACGCAAAGATCCGATGAGTGACCGCGTGGTTTTTTCACCCGAGGCGTTGGAGCAACTGGGGATCCATATCGCTATGTCGCTCAGGCGGCCTCGCCGAACATCGCGGCGGACTATACCGATGCCATCGTCACGTATTGCGAAGGCTTGGCGACCCAAGGCCTGCCATGGCATGAAAAAGCCCTCTGAAGAGGGCTGATGGTCTATGGGCGGCGGTCTATGTCCCTGTGCCTGGCCAAACGTCGAAGCGTGGCGGTTGTGCCGTCCATTTCGAAGGTTATTTGCCAGGACCTGTTCGGAAAAACATCGACCTTGAGGATTCTTGGGTCGAAACATCCTTGCAGGGAGTGGAGACGCAATTTTGCCGGCTGCGGGTTTTGCAGTAGCAGTGCCAGAACCCTCGGGACGGCACGCTGCACATCTGATGGCGCCTTGAAAAGATCCTGCTTGAACGACGCACGGTAGTCTATGGCGTCTATCTGAACGCGCCCCATTGAATCAGGACTTGATCGCCGCCATTAGGTCCGCTACGGACGTGAATGGACCTTTCCCGGATAAAGGAGATAGATTCGCGTCGTGCTCAAGAACTGCCCACAGCATCTCGTTGAGAGAATCGTGAGCGTCTTTTAGGTTTATCAGCACTTGTTCAAAGGACTCAACAACTCCGTCATCGGGACGCAGGGATCGATCGCTTATGGCAGATTTTTGTCGCGAGGAGATGATGCCATACAGGCTTTCAAAAACGCTCATTGCGTGGTCGAAAATGTCGTGGAGTCGGCCGCCGTCATCATCAATCGGTTCGTTTGCAGCATGCACGTCTTTGGCGCAGATGGCCCGGGTGGCCGTCTTGCAGCGTTCCGCCACCGTTCCGAACAGCTCAGATAGCATTGCGTTGACTTCGACGGTTGTTTCGATGTCTCGCAGCAAATCCAGAGAGCGCGCGCTATCTTGGGCTGCGCCCTCGACAACGAATCGGACTAAGCCGACTTGTACTCTTTTCTGATTTTGCATTTTTAACCTCACCACCATTTTCTGACGCACGAACCGCTCCAGAATCGCTAATCTGGTTGTGGATAGCCTAATTTTTGGGTATGTTTCGCGCACAGCGAAAGAGCGGAAACAGACAAGAAGGTCAGTTATCCACATACGAGATTCGGCGCTTCGGAGGACTTGCAGGAGAGCTCCCCCAACCAGCGCAGTACCACGACTCTATCACATAGGACTCAAATTTGTCTCTAAGGTTCCATTGTGATATGAGACCGCAACCGCACCCAGCACCAAGCGCCCCTCGAGTGTCAACAACCGCCACAGCCTGCCACTGCCTGGCCGTTGCCCGCCACCGGTTGACACTTCGTTGGCACCCAAACGAAAAAAGGACCTACGCCATAAACGCAAGTCCTTGATTTCATTTGGAGGCGCAAGCCGGAATCGAACCGACGTACACGGATTTGCAATCCGCTGCATCACCACTCTGCCATTGCGCCGGTGATGTCCGATGGCCGGGTGAGGCCCGGCCAAGTCCAGCATTATACGATATTTCTCGTTACCGCATCTCGAACGCCTCCCGGTGCACCGACACGTCTCCCAGGCCCAGGGAGCGCAGGCCGGACTCCAGGCTGTGGGCGAGCCCGGCGGGGCCGCAGAACCAGACGTCGAGTGTGCCGCCGGCCTGGGCGTGGTCGCGCCGCAGGGTCTCGGCGTCCAGGTGCTGGCCCGCGCTGGCGTCGTGCACGTGCAGGGTGATCCGGGGCAGGGGGGCGCACAGGCGCCGCAGGCGCTCGACGAAGGGATCGTGCGCGGCGTCCCGGACGCAGTAGTGCAGCTGGACGCACGGCGCCCGTTCGGGCTGGGCCTGCAGCGATTCGAGCCAGGCCAGGAACGGCGTGATCCCGATGCCGCCCGCGACCCAGGCCTGGCTGGCGCCGCCGCGCTGGTGGTCGAAGCGGCCGTAGGGGCCTTCCACCTGCACCGGCTGGCCGGGGCGCAGGTGCCGCGCCAGCCCGTTGGTGTAGTCGCCCAGGGCCTTGATCTGGAAGCACAGGCGCCGCGCCCCCGGCTGGTCGGCACAGGCGATCGTGAAGGGGTGGGCGCCTTCCGCGGCATCGAAGGTGACGAAGGCGAACTGGCCCGCTCGGTGGCCGGGCCAGCCGGCGTCCATCGCGCATTCGACTTCGGTGATGCCCGAGGGCAGGGCGCGCACGGATTCGATCCGGCCGGCGTGGCGGCGGCGGGTGCCGATGCGCTGGCCCAGGGCCAGGACGGCCGCCACGCTGCCGCCCAGCATCAGCGCGCCCATGATCAGGCCCAGGGGCTGCAGCCACCAGTTGGCCGGGGTCAGGGCGGCGGTGTGGAACACCAGGGCGAGATAGAGGGCGGGCATCACGCGGTGCAGGATGCGCCAGGACTTATAGGGAAAGGCTTTCCACAGCGTGACCACCAGCGAGGCGATGAGCGCGTAGATGACCCATTCGCCGACGTCCTTGGCCAGTCCGTGGCCGGGCTGCAGGAAATCCAGGGCGGGGAATTTCTCGGGCTTCTGGATCGCGGCGCCGATCAGGCCGGTCATCACCCCCTTGCTCAGCTTGATGAGCCAGTGCGCCACGCCCAGGCCGATGGCGAGGATGCCGGCCCACTTGTGCAAGCGGTAGATGCGGTCCATGCCGCCCAGGGCCGGTTCGAGCCAGGCGGGGCGGGTGGCCAGGATCATGACCAGGGACATCAGGCCCATGGACCAGACGCCGGTCAGGTAGATCGCCTGGGTGCGGGCGACCCAGGGGGCGTCGCCGGCGATGGGGTTCAGGAAGAAGGCGTCCCAGGACCACGCCAGGGTCAGGATGCCGAGGAAGGCGAGCAGCAGGTGCCGGGTTTTCATGAGGGGTTCCATGTTCATCATTCGCATGGCCGAACGGTTCGGCGATGGAGGCAGTATGGGATCCGGCGCCTGAATCGGCGGTGAAGCCGGCATTCATCCGCGGTTCATGCTGGCGAGGCGGGGAGTAGCGCGGCGAGGCAGAACGGCGCGGCAGGGCAAGGTAGCCGGGCAAGGTAGCGCCGCAGGATAGCGGGGCAGGGCAGCAGGGCGGGACGGCCGACCCGCCCGTGGAGCGGAGCGGTAGCCCCGGACGTGGCAGGATCCTTCATGTTGCAAGCGCGCGTATCGGGGAGCCGGACGGCGGCGGCCGCCGTGCTAAGGTGGAACATCCCCTCAGCCGGCAGCGAGGAAGCCATGCCCAGCACACAGTCCACGGACCAGGCCGGAACGCGGCGCTATCTCGTCCTGTTGCGGTCCGACGACCCCGCGGGAAGCGTCCGGACACTCGCCGAGCTGACCCGGGTGCCCGTGGTCAGCCGTTCGGACGAGGCCGCCATGGCGGCTTTTACGCGGCAAGCCCCATGCGCCCTGGTCTTTGAACGCATCGGCGCCGCGCGCGTGCATTGCACCGAGCAGGTCGGGCAGCGCCTGGCCGAGGCGGCGGCGGCTGGCGACGGCACCATCCTGGCCGTCGAGCCCGAGCGGACGGTCTACGCCATCGCCGCCGGTTTCCGCATGCGGGCGCCCGTGTGCGGCCAGGCCGGGGACGCGCCGGCCGGAGGCGGGCGCGCCGGGCGCGGCCGGAGCGGCAGCCGGTCCGGCGGCCAGGCCGGCTCCGGCGCGACCTGGGGCGTGCGCGCGGTCGGCGCCGATGTCTCGCCCTATACCGGCAAGGGCATCCGCATCGCGGTGCTGGACACCGGCCTGGACCTGTCCCACCCGGATTTCTCCGGCCGTGCCATCGAGACGCGCTCCTTCGTGGAAGGCCAGTCCGTGCAGGACGGCAACGGCCACGGCACGCATTGCGCGGGCATCGCCGCCGGCCCGGCGGCCCCCGCCGCGCAGCCGCGCTACGGCGTGGCCGGCGAGGCGGAACTGTACGTGGGCAAGGTCCTGAACGACGAGGGCAGCGGCGGCGACGGCGGCATCCTGGAAGGCATCGACTGGGCCGTCGAGCACGGCTGCCACATCGTTTCCATGTCGCTGGGCAGTCCCGTGGAGCCGGGCCAGGGCCATTCGGCCGTGTTCGAGGCGGTTGCCCGGCGCGCGCTGGCGGCCGGCACCCTGATCGTGGCGGCCGCGGGCAACGAGAGCCATCGCCCGGAATCCGTGGCGCCGGTGGGCCATCCGGCCAACTGCCCCTCGATCCTGGCCGTGGCCGCCGTGGACGAGGCGCTGCGCGTGGCGCCGTTCTCCTGCGGCGGCCTGGCGGGCGAGGGCGGCGAGGTGGACATCGCCGCGCCCGGCGTCGATGTCCTTTCGGCCTGGCCCGCGCCGGAGCTGCACCACCGCATCAGCGGCACCAGCATGGCCACGCCGTTCGTGGCGGGCGTGGCCGCGCTGCATGCGCAGGCCGATCCCGCCGCCCGCGCCGCCCGCCTGGGCGAGCGGCTGGCGCAGTCCGCGCAGGCCCTGAGCGACCCCGCCCGCGACGTGGGCGCCGGCCTGGCGCGGGCGCCCGCGGAGGCATGACATGGCCCGGATCCGCCTGACCGTCCTGGTGCGCGAGACGTGGCGCGACCGTTATCCCCTGGTCGTGGAGCATTGCCGGCAGGCGGGGCTGGCGGTGGAGCGGGAACTGGTCGCCGTGGGCGTCATCGCCGGCAGCATCGAGGAAGACCGGGTGCCCGGCCTGGCGCGGGTCGAAGGCGTGTCGGCCGTGGAGCCCGAGCGCGTCAACCGGGCCCTGGGAGACTCCTGAACGGGGCCGCGGCGGCGTTGTTGTTAAGATGACGCCTTTACCGCATTCCGCTTCGATCCATGGGTACTTTGCTGCCGCTCATCACCGGCACCATCTGGCTGTACGTGCTGGTGCGCTTCGTCTGGCCTCTGCCGTGGGGGATCGGCGCGCGCGCCGCGCTGGCCTGCGTGCTTCTCCTGGTGGCCCAGTACCACTGGATCGTCCGCAGCTTCTTCGGCTCGCTGGCTTCCCCTGAGCTGCCCCAGGACATCCTCGTCGGCCTGGGCTGGGCCTTCGGCGCGCTCCTGCTGCTGGCGATGCTCCTGCTGCTGCGCGACGTGGCGGCGGGGCTGGTGTTCCTGTTCGCGCGCGGCGCGGGGCGGGCCATGCTGGTCGGGCGGACGCTGAACTTGTCCCTGGGGGCGCTGGCCCTGGTCCTGTCGGCCATCGGCACCTGGCAGGCGGTGCGGGTGCCGGACGTCAAGGACCTGGAGCTGACCGTGCCCGGCCTGCCGCCGGCCTTCGACGGCTACCGCGTCGTGCAGCTGACCGACCTGCACGTCAGCCGCCTGCTGCCCGAGCCCTGGGTGGCCGCCGTGGTGGCGAAGACCAATGCGCTGGACGCCGACCTGGTGGTGATCACGGGCGACCTGGCCGACGGCTCGCCCGAGGCCCGGGCGGCCGACGTGCGCCCCCTGCACGACCTGCGGGCGCGCGACGGCGTGCTGGCGATCCCCGGGAACCACGAATACTACGCCGACTACCGGCGCTGGATGGCCGCCTACCGGGCGCTGGGCCTGGACATGCTGGAAAACGCCCACGTCGTCATCCGGCGCGGCGACGCGGCGCTGGCGGTGGCCGGCATCACGGACCGCCAGGCGGCGTCGTTCGGCCAGCCGCGGCCCGACCTGGACGCGGCCCTGAAAGGCCTGCCGCCGGGCGTGCCGGTGATCCTGCTGGCCCACCGCCCGGAGGGCGCGGCGCGGCACGCGCAGGCCGGGGTGGCGCTGCAGCTGTCGGGCCACACGCATGGCGGGCAGATCCTGGGGCCGCACCTGCTGACGCAGTGGGCCAACGAGGGCTACGTCTCCGGCCTGTACCGCGTGGGGCCCATGCAGCTGTACGTCAGCAACGGCACGGGCCTGTGGAACGGCCTGGCGATCCGCCTGGGGCGGCCGTCCGAGATCACCCGGATCGTGCTGCGGGCGGGGAAATAGGCGCATGGACTCCCTGTGGCTGCTGGCCGGCGCCGGCTTCATGGCCGGCGCCATGAACGCCCTGGCCGGCGGCGGCTCCTTCGTCAGCCTGCCGGCGCTGATCGCGGCCGGCGTGCCGCCGGTGCTGGCCAACACGTCCAGCACGGTGGCGCTGTACCCGGGCAGCATGGCGAGCGCCTGGGCCTACCGCGACAATCTCTCGGGGGTGGCCGAGGTGCCCCTGCGGCCGCTGCTGATCGTGACGGTGCTGGGCGGCATCGCGGGGGCGCTGCTGCTGCTGACCCTGCCCTCGCGCTCCTTCGACGCGGCGCTGCCCTGGCTGCTGCTGATGGCGACGTTCGCCCTGGGGTTCGGGCGGCGGATCGGGGAATGGGTGCGCACCCGCTGCCGCCTGCCGCGCGCGGTGGTGCTGTGCCTGCAGTTCTGCCTGGGCGCCTACGGCGGCTACTTCGGCGGCGCCGTGGGCATCATGATGGTGGCGGTGTGGGGCCTGCTGGGCGCGCACGACCTCAAGCGCATGAGCGGGCCGCGCGTGCTGATGGTGACGGCGGCCAACACCATGGCCGTGCTGATCTTCATCGCCGCCGGCGCCGTGGACTGGCCGGCCACCGCCGTCATGCTGGTGACCGCCAGCCTGGGCGGCTACGCCGGGGCGCTCGTGGGCAGGCGCATCCCGGGGCCGGTGGTCCGCTACGGTACGCTGGCCCTGACGATCGCCATCACGGTGGCGTTCTTCGTGCGCGCGTACGGCTGAATCCGCGCAGCGTCACGACGCCGCTTCCAGGGCCTCGTCGGGCTCCTGCGCCAGGAAGCCGCCGCTCTGGTGGCGCCACAGGCGCGCGTACGTGCCGTCCTTCGCCAGCAGTTCCGCGTGGCTGCCCTGCTCGATGATGCGGCCTTCGTCCAGGACGACGAGCCGGTCCATGGCGGCGATGGTGGACAGGCGGTGGGCGATGGCGATCACCGTCTTGCCCTGCATGATTTCGTCCAGGCTTTCCTGGATCGCCGCCTCGACCTCGGAGTCCAGCGCGCTGGTGGCTTCGTCCAGCAGCAGGATCGGCGCGTTCTTGAGCATGACGCGGGCGATGGCGACGCGCTGGCGCTGGCCGCCGGAGAGCTTGACGCCGCGCTCGCCCACCAGGGTGTCGTAGCCCGTGCGCCCGCCCGGGTCGCCCAGTTCGCGGATGAACTCGTCGGCCTGGGCGCGGACCGCCGCCGCGCGGATCTCCGCGTCGCTGGCGTCGGGGCGCCCGTAGGCGATGTTGTCGCGGATCGAGCGGTGCAGCAGCGAGGTGTCCTGCGTCACCATGCCGATGGCGCCGCGCAGGCTGTCCTGCGTCACGTGGGCGATGTCCTGGCCGTCGATCAGGATGCGGCCGCCGTCCACGTCGTAGAAGCGCAGCAGCAGGTTGATCAGCGTGGACTTGCCGGCGCCGGAGCGCCCGACCAGGCCGATCTTCTCGCCGGGGCGCACGGTCAGGTCGAGCCCGTCGAACACCTGCCGTTCGCCGTTGTAGTTGAAGGACACCGCCTCGAAGACCACTTCGCCGCGGCGCACTTCCAGGGGCCGCGCATCGGGCGCGTCCAGCACCTTCGGCGGGTGGGTGAGGGTGGCGATGCCGTCCTGCACGGTGCCGATGTTCTCGAAGAGCGTGGCCATCTGCCACATGATCCAGTGCGACATGCCGTTGACCCGCAGGGCCATGGCCGTGACCGCGGCGACCGCGCCGGTGCCGACGTGCCCGCCCTGCCAGAGCCACAGGGCGTAGCCGCCCGCCGACAGGATCAGGCCCGCCACCAGCGTCTGGTTGACGATCTCGAACTGGCTGACCAGGCGCATCTGGCGGTAGCCCGTGTCCTGGAAGTCCTCCATCGCGGCGCGCGCGAAGCGGGCCTCGCGCCGGGTGTGCGAGAACAGCTTGACGGTGGCGATGTTGGCGTAGGCGTCGGTCACGCGCCCGGTCATCGAGGAGCGGGCGTGGGCCTGCTCCTGCCCGACCTTGCCCAGGCGCGGCACGAAATACGCCATGGCCAGCCCGTAGAGCGCGAGCCAGCCGATGAAGGGCAGCATCAGCCGCCCGTCGAAGCCGCCCGCCACCGCGATCAGGGTGAAGAAATACACGCCGATGCCGAGCACGATCTCGCTGAAGGTCAGCAGCACGTCGCGCACCGCCAGGGCGGTCTGCATGACCTTGGTGGTGACCCGGCCGGCGAACTCGTTGGAGAAGAAGGACAGGCTCTGGCGCAGCATCAGCCGGTGGAAGTCCCAGCGCAGCCGCAGGGGGAGGTTGATCGCCAGCACCTGGTGCTGCATCGTGGTGCGCAGCGCCACCAGGGCGATGCTGGCGACGAGCACGATGGCGATGCCCCACAGCACGCGCTGGACGTGCGCGGCGGCCTGCGTGCCCGTCTGCCAGGCGGCCAGCAGGTCCACCACCTGGCCGAGGAAGGCGAACAGCCAGGCCTCGTAGATCGAGACGGCCGCGCTCAGCGCCGCCAGGGCGGCGATGTAGCGCCGCGTGCCGCGCGTGCAGGCCCACAGAAAGGGGAACAGGCCCTGGGGCGGCAGCGGCGCGTCCTCGGGCGGGAACGGGTCGAGCAGACGTTCAAACCTGTGCAGCAAATGAAGCTCCGGCGGGCGGACGAGGATCCGCCCGTCCTTTTTCCATCTAGTTGGCGAGCAGCACCGGCACCGTCATGGAGGCCAGCAGGGTGCTGGTGGCGCCGCCCATGATCCATTGGCGCATGCGGCTGTGGCCGTAGGCGCCCATGACGATCAGGTCGGTGTCGGTGTCGGTGGCGGTGTTCAGGATGACGTTGCCGACGCCGTAGCCCTTGCTGTCCTTCAGCAGGTGGCGGGGCTTGGGATAGCCCAGGCTGACGCAGTAGTCGGAGAAGTCGTCCTCGTGGATGTCGCGCTCGCGCATCAGCTTGTCGTCGCGGTCGATTTCCAGCACGACGAGCGCCTGGCAGTGGCGCAGCAGCGGCGCGGCGTCGGAGAAGGCGCGCGCGGCCTCGCGGCGCTGGTCCCAGCAGAACAGGATGCGCCGGCCGATGGTGTCGATGGGGCCGAAGTTGGGGATGAGCAGCACCGGTCGGCCCGAGGCCATGACCACGGATTCCGGCAGATTGGGCCGCAGCGCCGACAGGTTGTCGTTCGGGTCGGCCTTGCTCATCAGGAGCAGGTCGCAGTGGCGGGCGTGCATCGTCAGGCCGTCCTCGGAGTCGCCGTGGGGCGCGCGCCAGTGGGCCCGCACGCCCGCTTCACGGGCCTTGTCGAGGAACAGCGTGCGGGTGGCCTCCCGGTGCTCGTCGCGCCGCTTGCGCAGGCTGTTGCGGATGTCCTGGGGCAGGATGTTTTCATCCTGCTGGAGGCCGGCGACGCTGGCGGAGGGGTAGACGCCGACGACTTCGGCCTCGCGCTCCCTGGCCAGCCGCAGGCCGATGTCCATGCGGCGTTCGCAAACGGTGTCGTCGTTGAGGTGGATGGCAATACGGCCCGGCATACGAAACTCCCTCGTGGTGTGGTGGAATCTGTGCTGCGTTCCCCCCATCTTATCCCAGGCCCGGGGTCCTGTGCGGTTCGGCCGCGCGCGCCCGGCTGACGCAGCGCAAGCCCGCGCACGGGCGCAATTCGTCTATAATCCGCTCCTCAAGGGGAGTAGCTCACTTTCCGCGGCATCGTCATGACGGCGTCTCGCGCTTGCGCGGCGCCCGGTGCCCGGGCAGCCCGGGATCCAGCGAACGGATCCGGTTGCGAGCAAGACCTTGCCGCCCAGGGCAAGGTTCGTCTTCCCGCCATGCAGATGGCCCGATCCTCCCGGCGGTTTTTCCGACAACCGACTACCCGCAACCGGGGGACCCATGCTCGAATTTCTTCAGACGCTCCATTGGGCGGCCGTTTTCCAGATCATCCTGATCGACATCCTGCTGGGTGGCGACAACGCCGTGGTCATCGCCCTGGCCTGCCGCAACCTGCCGCGCGCGCAGCGCATGCAGGGCATCCTGTGGGGCACCGCCGGGGCCATCATCCTGCGCGTGGCGCTGATCGCCTTCGCCCTGACGCTGCTTGACATCCCCTTCCTGAAGATCGTCGGCGCGCTGCTGCTGCTGTGGATCGGCATCAAGCTGCTGCTGCCCGAGGACGGCGGACACGGCAAGATCGCCGGAGGCGCCTCGGTCCTGGCAGCGGTCAAGACGATCCTCGTCGCCGACTTCGTCATGAGCCTGGACAACGTCATCGCCATCGCCGGCGCGGCCCAGGGCGCCCATCTCGATCACCAGCTCGGCCTGGTGATCTTCGGGCTGCTGGTCAGCGTGCCCATCATCATCTGGGGCAGCACGCTGGTCTTGAAGCTCATCGACCGCTATCCGCTGGTGGTCACCTTCGGCGCCGGACTGCTGGGCTGGATCGCGGGCGGCATGCTCGTCACCGACGTCGTCGTCACGGATCGCCTGGGCCCGCCCTCCACGGCGCTGAAGCTGGCCGTGGAAGCCGCCGGCGCGCTGCTGGTCGTCGTGCTCGGCCGCTGGCTGGCGAGCCGCAAGGCGGCGCGGGCGGCCGGCAGCGCTGGCTGACCGAAGGGGCCGGGACGCGGGCCTGGGGCGCCCGTGCGGGGCGCCTCGGAGGTTGTCCCGGCCGAGCCCGCGGGCCGGGCCGCGGCGCCCGTCTCAGGACAGGGCGCGCAGCCAGGCCACCGTGGCCATGCCTAGCAGCGTCATGGCCAGCGAGCCGGCGACGTGCACGACGATGGCGGTGGCCATCCACCCCAGCCGGCCCTGTTCCAGCATCACCGCCAGCTCGGCGGAAAAGGTCGAGAACGTCGTCAGGCCGCCGCAGAACCCCGTGATGACGAACAGCCGCATCTGGGGCGACAGGCCCGTGTGCCCGCCGAATGCGGCGATGGCCGCGCCGATGATGTAGCCGCCCAGCAGGTTGGCCGCCAGCGTGCCCAGCGTCAGATTGGGGAATACGTCGTTCAGGGCGTGCCCCAGCACCCAGCGCAGGAGGGCGCCGAGCGAGGCGCCGAGCGAGATGGCGAGGATGGAACTGGGCATGGCGATCTCCGGTGTCTGACAATGAAAAATGCCTACGGGCCCGGCGGTGCGCCGGGGGCCGTAGGCATCATCAGCCGCGGCGCGCGCGGCGGTTTCGTGGAGGAATGCCATCTCCAGATGAGGGCGATGTTAGCAGCGCCGCCGCCGGTTCCGCAAGGTGCCCCACGCTGGGGCCCCCCGCTGCGCAGCGGCCGCTTGCTGGTTCTCACGGGGGCGCTTTTGCCTTGGGGCGGCCCGGTGGCAAAAGGCGCCGTTCAGCGGTCCCGCGTTACACTGGACCGGTCGTTTTCCCGAATCTTGCGGAAGGAGTGCATCCATGCTCAAAGGTAAAAAAGCGGTCGTCACCGGTTCCACCAGCGGCATCGGCCTGGCCATCGCCCGTGAACTGGCCCGCCAGGGCGCCGACCTGGTCATCAACGGCTTCGGCGAGGCCGACGCCATCGAGCGCGAGCGCGCCGGCCTGGAAAAGGACTTCGGCGTCAAGGCCGTCTACCTGAACGCCGACCTGATGGACGCGCAGGCCGCGCGCGACTTCATCGCGCAGTCGATCCAGGCGCTGGGCGGCATCGACATCCTGGTCAACAACGCCGGCATCCAGCACACCGCCCTGATCGAGGACTTCCCGGTCGACAAGTGGAACGCCATCATCGCCCTGAACCTCTCGGCCGTGTTCCACTGCACCGCCGCCGCGCTGCCGGCGATGAAAAAGCAGAAATCCGGCCGCGTCATCAACATCGCCTCGGCTCACGGCCTGGTGGCCTCGGTCAACAAATCGGCCTACGTCGCCGCCAAGCACGGCGTGGTCGGCCTGACCAAGGTCACCGCGCTGGAGAACGCCGGCACCGGCGTGACCTGCAACGCCATCTGCCCGGGCTGGGTGCGCACCCCCCTGGTGGAAAAGCAGATCCAGGCGCTGGCGCAGCAGAAGGGCATCGACATCGAAGCCGCCGCCAAGGACCTGCTGGCCGAAAAGCAGCCGTCGCTGGAATTCGTCACGCCCGAGCAGCTCGGCCAGGCCGCCGTGTTCATCGCCTCGGACGCCGCCGCGCAGATGACCGGCACCACGCTGTCCATCGACGGCGGCTGGACCGCCCGCTGAACCCGGGGGCCGACGCATGCTGATGGTCCTGTCCCCGGCGAAGAAGCTGGACTACGACTCGCCGGTGCGCACGACGCTGCAGTCGCAGCCGGTGTTTCCCGAGCAGACGCGCGAACTGGCCGGGATCCTGCGCACGCTGTCGGCGGACGACCTGGCCGCCCTGATGGGCCTGTCCGACGCGCTGGCGCGCCTGAACGCCCAGCGCTACGCCGCCTGGGTGGACGCGCCCGACGCGCGCCATGCGCGCCAGGCGGTGCTGGCCTTCAACGGCGACGTCTACGAGGGCCTGCGGGCGGCGGAGCTGTCCGACGCCCGGCTGGCCTGGGCGCAGGACCATCTGGCCATCTTGAGCGGCCTGTACGGCGTGCTGCGGCCGCTGGACCTGATCCAGCCCCACCGGCTGGAGATGGGCACGCGGCTGCGCACCGGCCGGGGCGCCACCCTGTACGCCTGGTGGGGCGACCGGATCGCCCGCGAACTGAACCGGCGCCTGGACGCGCTGCCCGGCGAGCGCATCCTGCTGAACCTCGCCTCGGGCGAATACTTCAAATCCGTGGACCGCCGGGCGCTGGACGCGCGCGTGGTCGAATGCGTCTTCCAGGACGAGAAGAACGGCGCCTGGAAGGTCGTCAGCTTCCACGCCAAGCGGGCGCGCGGCCTGATGGCGCGCCACGTCATCGACCACGGCATCGACGCCGTCGCGGGCCTGCGCGATTTCGCAGCGGAAGGCTACGCCTACGCGCCGCGCGAATCCACCGCCGACCGGCTGGTGTTCCGGCGCCCGGCCTGAGCGGTTCGGCGGTCCGGGCGGCGGCCCGGCGCCGCGCCGCTCTCACAGGAGACATGAATTGGCACGCGACGCGAATGCGAACCTCTACACC
This sequence comes from Castellaniella defragrans 65Phen, assembly GCF_000612685.1. Taxonomy (NCBI): domain Bacteria; kingdom Pseudomonadati; phylum Pseudomonadota; class Betaproteobacteria; order Burkholderiales; family Alcaligenaceae; genus Castellaniella; species Castellaniella defragrans. Next base: position 3,010,526 of record NZ_HG916765.1, on the reverse strand, counting down.
GTGCTGCGGGGCGGCTTCCCCGCCGACCTGGACGCCGTGGCGATCGAGACGCCCGGGCGCACCTACAGCTGGGCGGACATCGATGCCATCAGCGGCCGCATGGCCGCGCTGCTGCGCTCGTTCGGCGTGCCGGCGGGCGCGCGCGTCGCCGTCCAGGTCGAGAAATCCCCCGAGGCCCTGATGCTGTACCTGGCGACCCTGCGCGCCGGCCTGGTCTACCTGCCGCTGAACACCGCCTACCGCGAGGCCGAGGTGGCCTATTTCCTGGGCGATGCCGAGCCCGCCGTGGTGGTCTGCGGGGACGGCGCCCAAAGCGGGTGCGAATCCCTGGCGCGCGCCCGGGGCGCCGTCCGGGTGCTGACCCTGAACGCCGACGGCGGCGGCTCCCTGGCCGAGGCCGCCGCGAAGATGGACCCGGCGTTCGAGACCGCGCACAGCGCCCCCGGCGACCTGGCCGCCATCCTGTACACCTCCGGCACCACGGGGCGCAGCAAGGGCGCCATGCTGACGCACGCCAACCTGGCCGCCAACGCGCTCACCCTGCGGGACTTCTGGGGCTGGCGCGCCGACGACGTGCTGCTGCACATGCTGCCGATCTTCCACATCCATGGGCTGTTCGTGGCGTCCCACGGGGCGCTGCTGGCCGGCGCGCGGATGATCTGGCTGCCGAAGCTGGACGTGGACCAGGCCTTGCGCTACCTGCCGCGCTGCACCCTGATGATGGGCGTGCCCACCTACTATGTCCGGCTGCTGGCCGACCCCCGCTTCACGCGCGAGACCTGCGCCCACATGCGGCTCTTCATCTCCGGCTCGGCGCCGCTGCTGGTGGACACCTTCCGCGAATTCCAGGCGCGCACCGGCATGACCATCCTGGAGCGCTACGGCATGAGCGAGACCGGCATGATCGCCTCCAACCCCTGGGACGCCGCGCGCGGCGAGCGCATCCCCGGCACCGTGGGGCCGGCGCTGCCCGGCCAGGCCGTGCGGGTGGTGGACGACGCCGGCCGGCCGGCCCCGGTCGGCGAACCGGGCCACATCCAGGTGCGCGGCCCCAATGTCTTCGCCGGCTACTGGCGCATGCCGGAAAAGACGCGCGAGGAATTCACCGCCGACGGCTGGTTCCGCACCGGCGACATCGGCGCGCTGGGCGGGCCGGGCATCCCGGACGACTACCTGAGCATCGTGGGCCGCAGCAAGGACCTGATCATCTCCGGGGGCTACAACGTCTACCCCAAGGAAATCGAGATGGTCATCGATGCCATGCCCGGCGTCCAGGAATCGGCCGTGATCGGCGTGCCGCATGCGGATTTCGGCGAGGCCGTGGTGGCGGTGGTGGTGCCGCGCGCCGGGGCGTCGGTGGATCCGGCCGCCATCCAGGCGGGCCTGAGATCCGGCCTGGCCAATTTCAAGGTTCCGAAGAAGATCCACGTGATCGATGCGCTGCCGCGCAATGCCATGGGCAAGGTCCAGAAGAACGTGCTGCGGCAGCAGTACGCCGGCCTGGACTGAGGGCGGTCCAGCCGGCATCCCTTCATCTTCGCCGTCGGCCGGGGGCCGGGGGCCGCTTGCGCCGCCGGCTCCCGGCCGCGCCCTCAGCCTGCGGAGACGGCCGTCCGGCTCCGCGCGGCCGCCGGGGCCGGCGGCGCTTCCAGCGCCCGCATTTCCTCGTCGATGCGCTGCGCGGCCTTGATCATCTGGCGCAGGGGATAGGCGAGGGCGGCGTGATCGCCCTCGGTCTCGATGACGTTGGGCGGCGCGGCCGCCCGGCCCGCCAGCGCGTCCTGCGTGGCCGCCAGGGCCTGCCGGATGCCCGCGGGGGCGTCGTCGATCAGCGCCAGGTGCGGGATCACGGCGGCGATCTGCGAGGCCAGGGTGTGGTTCTGGATCAGCAGGCGGTTCAGTTCCGGCACGTGGCGCTGGCGGCTGACGGGCTCGTCCATCATGCGGTAGAAGGCCGAGGCGAAGTTGCTGAAGGCGATGTGCACGTTCTTGCGGGCCAGCTTCCAGCGCACCTCGGTTTCCTGGCGCTCCGGAGAGTCGGCCGCGCCCGCCGCCCGCGCGGCGCGGCAGGCGCGCACGTGCTCCAGCCCGCTGTCCAGGAAGGCCTGGTTGGCGGCGCGCAGCGCCCGGGCCAGTTCGCCCAGGGTGTTGCGTTCCCAGGACGGCAGGATGTAGCTGCAGGTGAGCGCCAGGATGCTGCCGATCACGGTGTCCGCCAGGCGCTCGCCCACCACGGCGTTGGAGCCCGGCGCCAGGAAATGGAACACCAGCAGCACGAACAGGGTATTGAACACCGCCGACAGGGTGTAGTTCACCTGGACCAGGCTGTAGCCCAGGATGCTGCAGGCCACCAGGATGACCAGGTAGGCGTCGGGGCTGTGCACCAGGGCGAACAGCGGCAGCGACAGGCCGCAGCCGATCAGCGTGCCCATCAGGCGCCAGCCGTTGCGCTGGCGCGTCAGCGCGAAGCCGGGCTTCATGATGACCAGCACCGTCAGGATGATCCAGTAGCCGTGGCCCGCCATGCCCGGGTCCAGCGCGTTCACCAGCGGGGTGCGCGCCAGCAGGGCGCCCACCATCATCGCCAGCAGCGCCGCGACCGCCACGCGCAGCGCGTAGCGGAAATGCGCGGACTTGCGGTTCAGGTTGCGCGTCAGCAGCCCCGCGCGCCATTTCTGCCGCGTGAGGAAGCGGTTCAGCGACTGGCGCGCGCGTTCCGGATCGGTTTGCGGCGGGACCGGGTTCACGGAATGGTCGGCCATGCGGTCCACCTGGCGGGTCATGTTGCGCAGCCGGCGCAGCACCTGGACCAGCAGGGCGTAGAGTTCCGGATCGGACTGCGGCATGCCGCCCTCGCGCAGCTGCTGCAGCTCGAATTCCAGGGCGCGCAGTTCGGCCTTGACGCTGTTGCGCACCCGGTGGTGGCGGTTGCGCGCCACGTTCAGGGCCAGGCCGTCGAGGTTGGCGGCGAGCTTCATCATGGCGTCGCGCACGAACAGCAGGACGTCGCTGTCGGGCAGCGCGCGCCGCAGGGTGGCGTAGTCCGTGTGGGTGGCCACCATGCTGTCGAGCAGGTTGATCATGTCCACGAACAGGTTCAGCAGCCCCTGGCGCAGGCGGTCGGCGCGCGAGGCGGTGCCGCGCGGCTGCTCGCGCAGCACCATGTCGCGCGCGGCCTGGTGGGCCTCGGTCATGAGGGCCTGGCGGCGGATCAGGTTGCGGTAGCTGTCGTCCAGGTCCTGGTGGACGTCGTAGAAGCGGGCCCGCGCGGCGATGTAGTCGGCCGTGGCGAACAGCGCCACGGACAGGGCCTGCTGTTCTTCGCGGTGCCACAGCAGCCGGTGGGCGGCGGCGCTGTAGAGCAGGTAGAAGGCTCCGCCCAGGAACGAGGTCAGCGTGTGCTGCAGCACGTCGGCCGGCGTCAGCGGCGTGCGCAGGGTCAGGGTCATGATCAGCAGGCAGGCGAAGCCCAGCAGGCCGCCGTGCTTGCCGTAGACCGTCAGCATCGAGAAGCCGAAGCACAGGGCGGGCACGATCAGCCAGACGGCCAGGACGTGGCTGGAGGCCAGGCCGGTCAGGGCCGTGGTGGCCGAACCCAGGCACAGGGCGGCGAACATGCCGTTGATGCCGTAGCGCCGCGGGCCGCCGGGCTGGTCCAGGATGGCCACGCAGGCCGCGCCGACCGCCGCCACGAAGCCGCCGGCGTGCCAGCCGAAGACGCCGGACAGCACCAGGGCCGGCAGCAGCACGCCCGTGGCCTGGCGCAGCCCGCCGAAGAAATAGTGGCTGTAGAAGAAGCGCTGCAGCTGCGAGGTGGGCGAGATCATGCGGGCCGCGTCCGGGAAGGAGGGGAGGGGCGATGGCGCCAGTATAGAAAATTGCCGCCGGATCGGCCGGGTGCGCGGCGAAAAACGGTGTCCGGCTGCGTCTTTGCACCCTGGCACCGGCCCGCGCACCGGCTTGTGCATCGGTCCTTGTATCGGTCCTTGTATCGGTCCTTGTATCGGTCCTTGTATCGGTCCTTGTATCGGTCCTTGCACCGGTCCTCGCATCGGCCCTTGCAGCGGTCCATGGACCCGCCCGCGCACCGGCTCTTGCACGGCCCGTGCACCGGCTCGCTTGCGGCCGATGTTGCAACGCGGTAAATTAGCCCATCGGCCGGCCCCATGGCGGCCATCCGATACGGCGAATGCTCCCGGGTCACACGCCCGGTTTTTTTTCGTCTTCCGTCTTTATGTCCCAGGATGTGTCACAAGCGCGGTCCGGGGCGTCCATTTCCACCACGTTGCGCCCCATGGGCGCGTGTGTCTTGTGCCAAGGGGCGCAGACTGGTCCCGCAATGTGTCCGGGCAAAGCGATTCCGTGAATCGCCCAGCGTCGGATCATGTCGCGGATCGCCGGGACTGGCCCGGGCCGCCGATCAGGCCGCTTGGTGCTCGATACGGGTCAAGAAAGGAATCATCATGGAACTCAATGGCGCCGACATCGTCGTGCGTTGTCTGATCGAGGAAGGCGTAGACCATGTGTTTGGCTACCCCGGCGGCGCGGTCCTCTACATCTACGACGCGATCTACAAGCAAGACAAATTCCAGCACGTGCTCGTGCGGCACGAACAGGCGGCCGTCCACGCCGCCGATGCCTATTCCCGCTCCTCCAACAAAGTCGGCGTCTGCCTCGTGACCAGCGGTCCGGGCGTGACCAATGCCGTCACCGGCATCGCCACGGCCTACATGGACTCGATCCCCATGGTCGTGATCAGCGGCCAGGTGCCCACGCACGCCATCGGCCAGGACGCCTTCCAGGAATGCGACACGGTCGGCATCACCCGGCCCTGCGTCAAGCACAACTTCCTGGTGCGCGACGTCAAGGACCTGGCCGAGACCATGCGCCGCGCCTTCTACATCGCGCGCTCCGGCCGTCCCGGCCCGGTGCTGGTGGACATCCCCAAGGACGTCTCCGTGGCGATGTGCAAGTACACGCCGCCGCGCGCCCCGGTCCAGCTGCGTTCCTACGCGCCGGTCACCAAGGGCCACCAGGGCCAGATCAAGAAGGCCGTGCAGATGCTGCTGGCCGCCGAGCGTCCGATGATCTACGCCGGCGGCGGGGTCGTGCTGGCCGACGCCGCCGACGAGCTGCGCAAGCTGGTGCGCATGACCGGCGCGCCCTGCACCACGACCCTGATGGGCCTGGGCGCCTATCCGGGCACGGACGAGCGCTTTGTCGGCATGCCCGGCATGCACGGCACCTACGAAGCCAACATGGCGATGCAGCACTGCGACGTGCTGATCGGCATCGGCGCGCGCTTCGACGACCGCGTCATCGGCAATCCCAAGCATTTCGCCCAGGTGCCGCGCAAGATCGTGCACGTGGACATCGACCCGTCCTCGATCTCCAAGCGGGTGCGGGTGGACGTGCCCATCGTGGGCGACGTCAAGGAAGTCCTGCAGGACCTGCTCGGCCTGTACGCCCAGTCCATGGCCGAACAGGGCGTGGCGGAACGGCGCCTGGACGCCTGGTGGAAGCAGATCGACGCCTGGCGCGGCCGCAAGTGCCTGGACTACGAGGCGTCCGACACGGTGATCAAGCCCCAGTTCGTGGTCCAGAAGCTGTGGGAAATCACGCGCGGCCAGGCCTTCGTCACGTCCGACGTGGGCCAGCACCAGATGTGGGCGGCCCAGTACTATCCCTTCCCGGAGCCGCGCCGCTGGATCAATTCCGGCGGCCTGGGCACCATGGGCGTGGGCCTGCCCTACGCCATGGGGGTGCAGATGGCCAATCCGGACCGCGACGTCGCCGTCATCACCGGCGAGGGCTCGATCCAGATGAACATCCAGGAACTGTCCACCTGCAGCCAGTACCGCCTCACGCCCAAGATCCTGTGCCTGAACAACCGCTACCTGGGCATGGTGCGCCAGTGGCAGGAAATCGAGTACGGTTCGCGCTATTCGGAATCCTACGTCGACGCCCTGCCGGACTTCGTCAAGCTCGCCGAGAGCTACGGCCACATCGGCATGCGCATCGACAAGCCGGCCGACGTCGAGCCGGCCCTGCGCGAGGCGTTCACGAAATACAAGGACCGTCTGGTGTTCATGGATTTCATCACCGATCAGACCGAGAACGTCTGGCCCATGGTGAAGGCGGGCCGCGGCCTGACCGAGATGCTGCTGGGTTCCGAGGATCTGTGAGGGGATAAGACATGAAACACGTGATTTCCATCCTGCTGGAAAACGAACCCGGCGCCCTGTCGCGCGTGGTGGGGCTGTTTTCGGCGCGCGGCTACAACATCGAGACGCTCACCGTCGCGCCCACCGAGGACGCCACCCTGTCGCGCATGACCATCGTCACGGTCGGCTCCGACGAGATCATCGAGCAGATCACCAAGCACCTGAACCGGCTGGTGGACGTGGTCAAGGTCGTGGACCTGTCCGAAGGCCCCCACGTCGAGCGCGAGCTCATGCTGATCAAGGTGCGCGCGGTCGGCAAGGAACGCGAGGAAATGAAGCGCATGGCGGAGATCTTCCGCGGGCGCATCATCGACGTCACCGACAAGACCTACACCATCGAGCTGACCGGGGTGCAGGACAAGATCGCCGCCTTCATCGGGGCGCTGGACCGCAGCGCCATCCTGGAGACGGTCCGCACCGGCGTCTCCGGGGTGGGGCGCGGCGAGCGCGTATTGAAGTTGTGAGCCCCCTGCTGCGGCCCGTCTCGCGGCTTGCATGCCGCTCGGATGCTTCAGGCATGAAATAGTCCGCAGGGGCTATTTCATGTCCCCCCCTCATCCCAACCTCTCGTTTCAGAATCAATAAATCGGAGTATCCAACATGAAAGTTTTCTACGACAAAGACTGCGACCTGTCCCTGATCAAGGGCAAGACCGTCGCCATCATCGGCTACGGCTCGCAGGGCCACGCGCACGCGCAGAACCTGAACGATTCCGGCGTCAAGGTCGTCGTCGGCCTGCGCAAGGGCGGCGCGTCCTGGAAGAAGGCCGAGAACGCCGGCCTGGCCGTCAAGGAAGTCGCCGAGGCCGTCAAGGGCGCCGACCTGGTCATGATGCTGCTGCCCGACGAGAACATCGCCCAGGTCTACCGCAGCGAAGTCGCCGCCAACCTGAAGGCGGGCGCCGCGCTGGCCTTCGCCCACGGCTTCAACGTGCACTACGGCCAGGTCGTGCCGCGCGCCGACGTGGACGTCATCATGATCGCCCCCAAGGCCCCGGGCCACACCGTGCGCAACACCTACACCCAGGGCGGCGGCGTGCCGCACCTGGTGGCCGTGCACCAGGACGTCTCGGGCAAGGCCCGCGACCTGGCCCTGTCCTACGCCATGGCCAACGGCGGCGGCCGCGCCGGCATCATCGAGACCAACTTCCGCGAGGAGACCGAGACCGACCTGTTCGGCGAACAGGCCGTGCTGTGCGGCGGCACCGTCGAACTGATCAAGGCCGGCTTCCAGACCCTGGTCGAGGCCGGCTACGCGCCGGAAATGGCCTACTTCGAGTGCCTGCACGAGCTGAAGCTGATCGTGGACCTGATCTACGAAGGCGGCATCGCCAACATGAACTACTCGATCTCCAACAACGCGGAATACGGCGAGTACGTCACCGGCCCGCGCATCGTCACCGACGCGACGCGCGCCGCCATGCGCCAGTGCCTGGCCGACATCCAGTCCGGCGTCTACGCCAAGAACTTCATCCTGGAAAACGCCGCCGGCGCCCCGGAACTGACCTCGCGCCGCCGCCTGAACGCGGAATCGCAGATCGAGCAGGTCGGCTCCAAGCTGCGCGCCATGATGCCGTGGATCGCGGCCAACAAGCTGGTGGATCAGTCCAAGAACTGATCCTTTCCACGCTGCGGACAGCCGGCCACCTTGCCGAGGGGCCGGCTGTTTTTCGTTGGGGCGCCGGCGGGTCTGCGAGCGGGCATGCCCCGCGCCGGACCGGTCCGCGCGCGGCGCGGGCCCGGCGCCGCGTCCGGCGTCCGGCGTCGTCCGGCGGCATGCCGCTTGCGTGTCTCCCCATGCCGAATTGGGTTATTCTTGCGCCTACCATGAAAATCCCCCCGTACCCCCATCCCCTGATCGCCCGCGAGGGCTGGCTCATCCTGGCCGGCGCGGCGATCGTTTCCCTGCTGGTGACCTGGTGGTCGCCCTGGGTCTCCATCCCGTTCTGGGTGTTCACGCTGTTCGCCCTGCAGTTCTTCCGCGATCCCGCGCGCGAGGCGCCGGAGGGCGAGGGCCTGGTGCTGTGCCCGGCCGACGGCCGCGTCGTCTGCGTCGTGGACGCGGCCGATCCCTACGCGGGCGGGCGTCCCGCCTTGAAGATCAGCGTCTTCATGAACGTGTTCAACGTCCACTCGAACCGCGTCCCGGTCGACGGCGAGGTCCAGTCCATCGAATACTTCCCGGGCCGGTTCTTCAACGCGGCCCTGGACAAGTCCTCGCTGGAGAACGAGCGCAACGCCATGGTGCTGCGCACGCCCGGCGGCCACATCGTCACGGCCGTGCAGGTGGCCGGCCTGGTGGCCAAGCGCATCCTGTGCCATGCCCAGGTGGGGCAGAAGCTGTACGCGGGGCAGCGCTACGGTTTCATCCGCTTCGGTTCGCGGGTGGACGTATACTTGCCTCCAGGGACCCGGCCCAGGGTCGCCCTGGGCGACAAGGTCAAGGCCACCCGCACGGTCCTGGCCGAACTGCCCGTCCCGCCCCGCGATGACGCCTCAGCAGCCTGAATCCATGCCTGACGAACCGCAGCGCCGCCGCAGCATCTACCTGCTGCCCAACGCCTTCACCACCGCCAACCTGTTCGCGGGCTTCTACGCCGTCGTCCAGGCCATGAACCAGCACTTCGACGTGGCGGCCATCGCCATCTTCCTGGCGATGGTGTTCGACAGCATGGACGGGCGCGTGGCGCGGCTCACCAACACCCAGTCCGCCTTCGGCGAGCAGTACGACTCCCTGGCCGACATGATTTCCTTCGGCATGGCGCCCGCGCTGGTGATGTACGAATGGTCGCTGCAGGGCCTGGGCCGCTGGGGCTGGCTGGCCGCCTTCGTCTACGTGGTGGGCGCCGCCCTGCGCCTGGCGCGCTTCAACGCCAACATCGGCAAGGTCGACAAGCAGTACTTCCAGGGCCTGCCCAGCCCCGCGGCGGCGGCGCTGGTCGCCGGCTTCGTCTGGCTGTCGGTGGACAACAAGCTGTCCCTGTCCGACGGCGTCATCCCCTGGGCCGCCTTCGCGATGACGGTCTACGCCGGCGTGGCCATGGTGTCCAACGCGCCGTTCTTCAGCGGCAAGTCCTTCGCGCTGGGCCGCAGCGTGCCCTTCTGGGTCATGCTGGTGGTGGTGGCGGTGTTCGTCTTCGTCTCCAGCGATCCGCCGGTGGTGCTGTTCGCCCTGTTCGTGCTCTACAGCCTGTCGGGCTGGGTGCTGCTGCTGTGGCGCGTGCGCCGGGCGCGCCGCCTGGGGCAGCGCATGCGCAGCGCCGAAGGCGCCGACGACGCCGGGAGCGGGCCATCCTGAACGGATGTGCGCGTTCCGGGCCGCAATCCGCTATAATCTTCCCCGCGCCACGATTTGCGTGGCGTTTTCATTTCATCCCACGGCAGCGCGCCTCGGTGCTGCCGCCTGTCCATTGAGGAATAAAATGTCTGTTGCAGATATCGTCAAATCCGACATCGTTGCGCAATTCCAGCGCGCCGCCAGCGACACCGGCTCTCCCGAAGTCCAGGTGGCCCTGCTCACGGCCCGCATCAACGAGCTGACCGGCCACTTCAAGACCCACAAGAAGGACCACCATTCGCGTCGCGGCCTGCTGCGCATGGTCAGCCGCCGCCGCAAGCTGCTGGACTACCTGAAGGGCCGCAACCCGGATTCGTATCGCGCGCTGATCGAAAAACTCGGCCTGCGCAAGTAATGCCCGGGGGCTTTGCTCCCCTTCGCACGAGCCGTGCCCGCTGCATCGTTTTGCGCAGCGTGCGCGGCTTTTTGTCATGGGTCGCCGCAATCAGCCCCGCCTCCGGTGGGCGGGTCGCGGGCAGGAGCCTCGCGGGCGCCCCTTTTATAGGATCAGAAAATGTTCAATAAAGTGAGCAAGTCGTTCCAGTACGGTCAGCACACTGTCGTCCTGGAAACCGGCGAAGTCGCCCGCCAGGCCGGCGGCGCCGTGATGGTGTCCGTCGACGACACGGTGGTGCTGGCCACGGTGGTGGCCGCCAAGACCGCCAAGCCCGGCCAGGACTTCTTCCCGCTGACCGTCGATTACGTCGAGAAGACCTATGCGGCCGGCAAGATCCCGGGCGGCTTCTTCAAGCGCGAAGGCAAGCCCTCCGAAAAGGAAATCCTCACCTCCCGCCTGATCGACCGTCCGCTGCGTCCGCTGTTCCCGGAAGGCTTCTACAACGAAGTCCAGATCATCATCCATACGGTGTCGGTCAATCCCGAAGTCGATCCCGACATCCCCGCCCTGATCGGCGCATCGGCCGCCCTGGCGATCTCCGGCATCCCCTTCAACGGCCCGGTGGGCGCCGCCCGCGTGGGCTACATCGACGGCCAGTACGTCCTCAACCCCAGCGCCTCGCAGGTGCGTGGCGAATCCCAGCTGGACCTGGTGGTGGCCGGGACCGAGGCCGCCGTGCTGATGGTCGAATCCGAAGCCAAACAGCTGTCCGAGGAAGTCATGCTCGGCGCCGTGGTGTTCGGCCACGAGCAGATGCAGGCCGCCATCAACGCCATCCATGAACTGGTGGCCGAGGCCGGCAAGCCCGAATGGGACTGGCAGCCCGCCCCGCGCAACGAGGTCCTGGCCACCGCCGTGCGCGCGGCCGCCTTCGAGCCCCTGAAGGCCGTCTACCAGCTGCGCGACAAGCAGGAGCGCACCACGCGCCTGCGCCAGGTCTACGCCGACGTCAAGGCCAAGCTGGCCGAGCACGCGGCGGCCCGGGGCGACGACGCCCCCGACAGCGTCGAAGTCGAGAACATGCTGTTCGCCCTGGAATCGGAAATCGTCCGCGGCCAGATCCTGAACGGCGAGCCGCGCATCGACGGCCGCGACACGCGCACCGTGCGCCCGATCAGCATCCGCCTGGGCGTGCTGCCGCGCGCCCACGGCTCGGCGCTGTTCACGCGCGGCGAAACCCAGGCGCTGGTGGTCACCACCCTGGGCACCAAGCAGGACGAGCAGATCATCGATTCGATCATGGGCGAGTACCGCGACCGCTTCATGATGCACTACAACATGCCGCCGTTCGCCACCGGCGAGACCGGCCGCTTCGGCGTGCCCAAGCGCCGCGAGATCGGCCACGGCCGCCTGGCCAAGCGCGCCCTGTCGCCGCTGCTGCCCGCCGCGGAAGACTTCCAGTACACCCTGCGCCTGGTGTCCGAGATCACCGAGTCCAACGGCTCCTCGTCCATGGCCTCGGTCTGCGGCGGCAGCCTGTCCATGATGGACGCCGGCGTGCCGGTCAAGGACCACGTGGCGGGCGTCGCCATGGGCCTGATCAAGGAAGGCGGCAAGTTCGCCGTCCTGACCGACATCCTGGGCGACGAGGATCACCTGGGCGACATGGACTTCAAGGTGGCCGGCACCGTCGGCGGCATCACCGCCCTGCAGATGGACATCAAGATCCAGGGCATCACCAAGGAAATCATGCAGGTGGCGCTGGCCCAGGCCCGCGAAGGCCGTCTGCACATCCTGGGCAAGATGCGCGAGGCCATCGACGGCTCCCGCCAGGAACTGTCCGACTTCGCGCCGCGCATGCTGAGCATCAAGATCAACCCGGAAAAGATCCGCGACGTGATCGGCAAGGGCGGCGCCACCATCCGCGCGCTGACCGAAGAAACCGGCTGCCAGATCGACATCAGCGACGATGGCAGCATCACCATCGCCAGCGCCGACCTGGACCGCGCCCACGAAGCCGAGCGCCGCATCAAGGAACTGACCGCCGACGTCGAGGTGGGGCAGGAATACCAGGGCACCGTCCAGCGCCTGCTGGATTTCGGCGCCATCGTCCAGGTCCTGCCCGGCCGCGACGGCCTGCTGCACATCTCGGAGATCGCCAACTACCGCATCGCCGACATCAACGACGTGCTGAAGGTCGGCCAGACGCTGCGCGTCAAGATCCTGGAAGCCGACGAACGCGGCCGCCTGCGCCTGTCGGTCAAGGCGATCGGCGGGATCGAGGCCCAGGGCGGTCCCTCCGCTCCGGCCGCGCAGTAATCCCGCATCGTCTCCGCGGCCCGCGGGGCCGCGGAAGCGAACGAAAAAGACGCCTTCGTGGCGTTTTTTTCGTTCCGGCCGGAGAAAAGGCGCATGTGGCGCCGGAAAACCGGCGTGCGCCGCGTGTCTTCGGGCATGCGCCGCGTGTCTTGCGCCGTGGCGCGGGGCGCCTGCCCGCGTGTCCGCCTGTCTGTGCGCCCGCCTATCCCAGGCCGGACAGCTGCTGCGTCAGGTAGGTGCTCAACGAGTTCATCTGCGCCATCGCGGCGTCCAGCGCGGTGAACTGCTGGCGATAGGTGTCCATCTGGGCGGCGATGCGGTCGGAGGTCTGGTCGTACTGGGCCTTCAGGTCGTTCAACATGTCGTTGGCGCCGGCAGTGGCCGATGAAAACGACCCGCCGCTTTGCAGGAGATCGGCCGTCAGGGTCTGGAAGGCGCCGCCGATGCCGGTCGATCCGCCCAGGAGGCTTCGCACGTCCGCGGGATCGCTGGCGAGCAGGGCGGACAGGGTATCGGCATTCAGCGAAAGCTGCCCGCTGGCGGGATCGGTGCTCAGGCCGAGGTTGAACAGGGAGCCGATGGCGCCGCCCGGGACGGACGTGTCGAGCGCCTCGAACAGCCGTTCCTGGACTTCCAGGGCGAGCGGATCGCCCGTGAGGGGACTGCCGGTCTGGGTCGTGGTGTCGTAGGCGGTGAGCGACTGCAGGGTCGAGAGCACGCTGTTGTATGCCGTCACCAGGCCTTGCGCGGCCTGTATCGTCTGCGCGTCGTCGTGGGTGAGGGAGAGCGTGGCGGGCGAGGCGTCCACCGCGTTCAGGTCGAGCGTGACGCCCGTCACCGCGCCGTCCACCGTGTTGCTCTGGCTGGTGATGGCGATGCCGTCGATGTGCAGCAGGGCGTTGCTGGCCGGGTTTTCGGTGACGCTCGAACCGGCGCCCTGGGTGAAGCCCAGGATGTCCTGCAGGCTGGCGTTGTCGCTGCCGATGCTGGCGACCGCCGCCTGGGTGCCGGTCTGCCGGGCGATGAGCAGCAGGTGATAGGGGGTGCCCGAGCCGTCGTTGATGATCGTGGCCGATACGCCGAGCGACGCATCCGCGTTGATGGCGCTGGCCAGGCCGCCGAGCGAAGTGTCCTTGCCCGTGAGGTCGAGTACGTGGCTCGTGCCGTCGGCCAGGGTGAAGGTGATCGTGCCGCCCGTGCCGTTGCTGGCGGTGCGGCTGGCTTGCCCGGCGCTCGCCAGGGTCTGCGCGGCGGTCTGCAGGCCGCCGAGTGCGCCTTGCAGCTTGCCGTAGGCCGACAGGGCGGCATTGAGCGAGTCTTCCTGGTTCTGGATGGGCTGCAAGGCCGCGTCTTCGCCGGTTTCCAGTTGTTCGAGGAGGGTGCCGAGCGGCAGGCCCGAGCCCACGCCCAGCGACGAAATCGTGGAGACATCCGGGGAACCGGCTGAAATTGCGGACAAGGCCATGATGAACTCCCGTGAGCGGTTTCCCTGGGACAGCGGCCCGGCGGAAAAGTTCAGTGATCCATTGGTAAATGAATGTTTCCGCCGGCCGGGCCGGCCCCCGCAGGCACGCCGCGCTACCGCAGGGTCAGCACGATCTTGCCGATCTGTTCGCCCGCGTCCATCATGGCGTGGGCGCGCGCGGCCTCGGACAGCGGGAAGGTCGCGTGGATCGAGGGCCGCACCGCGCCGGATTCCAGCAGCGGCCAGACGCGCTCGCGCAGCGCGCGGGCGATGCGGGCCTTGAATTCCACCGGGCGCGCCCGCAGCGTCGAGCCCGTCACCGTCAGGCGGCGGCGCATCACCTGGCCGCAGTTCAGCGTGCCGCGCGCGCCGCCCAGCAGGGCGATCATCACCAGCCGGCCGTCGTCGGCCAGGGCCTCGATGTTGCGCGCCAGGTAGTCGCCCGCGACCATGTCCAGGATCACGTCCACGCCGCGTCCGTTCGTCAGCGCCTTGATTTCCGCGACGAAGTCCTGCGCGCGGTAGTCGATGCCGCGCGTGCAGCCCAGCGCTTCGATGGCCCGCACGCGCTCGGCGCTGCCGGCGGTGGCGTAGACCGTGTGGCCGAAGGCGCGCGCCAGCGCGATGGCCGTCGTGCCGATGCCGCTCGCGCCGCCGTGGACCAGCAGGGTCTCGCCGGGCGCCAGGGCGCCGCGGTCGAAGACGTTGCTCCAGACGGTGAAATAGGTTTCCGGCAGCGCGGCGGCTTCGACCATGGACAGCCCGGCCGGCACCGGCAGGCACTGCGCGGCCGGCGCCGTGCAGAATTGCGCGTAGCCGCCGCCGGCCACCAGGGCGCAGACCGCGTCGCCCGGCTTGAATCCGGCGGATTCCGGCGCGCCGCCGACGATGCGGCCGGCGACTTCCAGGCCGGGCAGGTCGGATGCGCCGGCCGGAGGCGGATAGCTGCCCTGGCGCTGGAACACGTCGGGCCGGTTGACCCCGGCGGCCTCGACCTCGATCAGGACTTCGCCGGGGCCGGGAACGGGGGTGGGGCGGTCCGCCATGCGCAGGACTTCGGGGCCGCCCGGCGCAGTGATTTCAATGGCTTGCATATGGCGCTCCTTGGAATGTGCACGGGGCATTATGCGCTACACTTTCGGTCTTCGATGCGGAAGCGTGCCAGAGCGGTTGAATGGACCGGTCTTGAAAACCGGCGATGGGGCAACCCATCCGTGAGTTCGAATCTCACCGCTTCCGCCACTGATCGGGGAAGCCACGACATGGATCACTGCATCAAGGGGCGCAGCGCGCTGACGCCGGAAAACCGGGAATGGACGCGCCGGGCCATCCGCGTGCTCGAAGCCGACGGCAGGCGTTCCGCCGATACGCACCTGGTCAAGCCGGACTTTCCGGGGCTGCGCGGCATCGACATCTACTTCAAGGACGAGAGCACGCACCCCACCGGCAGCCTCAAGCACCGCCTGGCGCGTTCCCTGTTCCTGTACGGCATCTGCAACGGCCGCATCCGCGAGGGCACTCTCCTGGTCGAGGCCTCCTCGGGCTCGACGGCCGTGTCGGAAGCCTATTTCGCCCGCCTGCTGGGGCTGCCCTTCGTCGCCGTGATGACGCGCTCGACCAGCCAGCAGAAGATCCAGGCGATCGAGCGCTTCGGCGGGCGCTGCCATTTCGTGGAGCACGCCCGCGAGGTCTACGGCGCGGCCCAGGCCATCGCCGACGAGGCGGGCGGCTATTACCTGGACCAGTTCACCCATGCCGAGCGGGCCACGGACTGGCGCGGCAACAACAACATCGCCGAAAGCATCTTCCGCCAGATGTCGGGCGAGCACCACGCCGTCCCCGCCTGGGTGGTCATGAGCGCCGGCACGGGGGGCACCTCGGCCACCATCGGGCGCTTCATCCGCTACCGCAACCTGGATACCCGGCTGTGCGTGGTCGACGTCGAGGGCTCGGCCTTCTACGAGGCCTGGCAGAGCGGCGACATGGACGTCACCGCGACCGGCTCGCGCATCGAGGGGATCGGGCGCCCGCGCGTCGAGCCCTCCTTCATCCCGACCGTCATCGACGAGATGATCCGCGTGCCCGACGAGGCCTCGATCGCCGCGGCGCACGTGCTGTCCGACCGCCTGTTCCGCCGCGTGGGCGGCTCGACGGGGACGAATTTCATGGGCGTGCTGTGCATGGCCTCGCTCATGCGCGAGCAGGGGCGCACCGGCTCGCTGGTCACCCTGATCTGCGACAGCGGCGACCGGTACGCCACGAGCTACTACGACGAGGGCTGGCTGCGCGCGCAGCGGCTGGACATCGGTGGCTGGCGCGCGCGCATCGAGCGCTTCCTGGACACCGGGGAAGGCTCCCTGCTGTGAGCCCGAGGACGGCGGCGGCCATTGCGGGCCTGCTGCTGGGAGGCCTGCAGCAGGCGCCGGCGGCACCGGTCGCCGATTGCGATGGCGCGTGCACCTGCGGGAATCCGTCGTCGTCAGTCCCGAGGCGCTGGCGGAATTCAGCGCCCTGCCGCCCCTGCGCGTGCTCGCGCTGGATGCGCCGCCCATGGCGCGCCGCGAGGCGGATGGACGCACCTATACCGGCATCGGCATCGACGTGTGGTGTTTCGTCGCGCTGCGGCTCGGTCTGCGTTACGTGATCGAGCCGGAACCGGGCCTGACGGTGGCGGAGAAGATCGGCCGGATCCAGGAGGGCGGCGCCGACGTCCTGGTGCCGCTGAGCCTGCAGCCCGAGCGCGCACGGCGCGGCCTGTTCACCCGGCCCTATTACGAAAGCCGCTACGCCATCATCGCCCGCAAGGGGCGGGAACTGGCGATCCACCAGATGGCAGACCTGGCGCGCTACCGGGTCGGCGTCGTGCACGGCGTCGCGTTCGAGCCCATCCTCAGGGGGCTCGTGCCGGCGGAGCGGCTGGTCGCCTACGATCAGGCCTCCAGCGACGGGATGTTCGAGGCATTGCGCGAGGGCGCGATCGATGTGGCGGTGTACAACCGGGGCATTTTCGCCGAGAAGCGCTACAGCCACGAGTATTTCGACCTGGAAGTCGTCCTGATCCTGCGCGAATACCCGCGTGCCTACCGGTTCTACTTCAGCGACACGCCCGAGCACCGGCGCCTGGTGCGGGCGTTCGATCGCTACCTCGCGGCGATGGACGTGTCGGACTCCGTCGCGCAGCACGAAGAGGGCGAGAGCCAGCTCATCGAGCGCTACGTGGCCCAGCGCAGCCAGCGGGTGCTGCTGCAGGTCGCCAGCGGCGTCGCCGTGCTGCTGGCCCTGGCGTCCTTTCTGGCCCTGCGCCGATACCGCCGCCTGTCCCGCCTGCTGGCCGAGCGCAACCAGTACATCCTACGCCAGCAGGAGGCCCTGCGGGCCGCCAACCGGGAGCTGGAGCGGCAGAGCCAGACCGATGGCCTGACCCGGCTGGCCAACCGCCGGCATTTCGACCAGGCGCTGGCGCGCGAACACGCACGCTGGCGGCGCACGGGAGCGCCGCTGAGTCTGATGCTGCTGGACGTGGATCATTTCAAGCGCGTGAACGATCACTACGGCCATCAGGTCGGCGACGACTATCTGCGCGCCATCGCCCAGGCGCTGCGCAGCAGCGTGGTCCGGCCCGCCGACCTGACGGCGCGCTACGGCGGCGAGGAGTTCGCCTGCCTGATGCCCGACACCGGTTCCGAGGCCGCGCGGGCCGTGGCCGAGCGCATCCGGGAGGAGGTGGCGCGGCTCGACCTGCCGGGCGTCCCCGAGGCGGACCACGCTCCCGTGCGCCTGAGCATCGGCATCGCCACCCTGGCGGGCGGCCACGCCGGCGCCCAGGATCTGCTGGCCGCCGCCGATGCGCAGCTGTACGCCGCCAAGCGGGCGGGGCGGGATCGCGTCCACACCGTCGTGCTGGATTGAGCATTCGGTACAATGCCGCATCACATCGCGCCCGAGTGGTGAAATCGGTAGACACAAGGGACTTAAAATCCCTCGCCGCAAGGCGTGCCGGTTCGAGTCCGGCCTCGGGCACCACGGTTTTCCGCGTCCCGTCCGTCTTGCGGACGTCCGTCTTTTGCCGTAGGGGCTGAAGGGGCGCCGTGCATCATCCGCCGGCGCATCTTCGGCGGTGCATCACCAGGCAGCGCATTGTTCGATAAGACATTGTTCGGTGCCGCATCATCCGTCAGCGCAGCGGTGCTCGATTCCCGCCTGGATGGTAGTTTCCCGGTACGGTTATCGCAGAACGGCATAACAGAAAGAATTCGATACGGGATGGCCGCGGCAGAGCTTCCCTTTAAGATTGAACATCCTTAGACCGGGTCGGCGACGGGGGTTTTCGGTCGGACCCGCAATGTCCCCATCGACAGCGAGACCACACCATGCGCAACCTGAAAATCGGCACCCGGCTGACCCTGGGATTCGGCTTCGTGATCGTCCTGCTGCTGGTCCTGTCGGGCATCGGCGCCTGGCGCATCCTGGACACGCAGCAGGACAACCAGGCGCTGGACCAGCGGCTGCGCACCACCGCGCTGATCCAGCAGCTGGCGCGGCAGATCAACAAGAGCGCCAACCTGACCCAGGCGACCCTGTCGGCCGATCCCGATACGCTGCGGCGCCTGAAGCAGGACATCGAGACCACCGACGGGCAGACGGTCGAGGTGGACGGCCAGCTGGCGGCGGCGCTGTCCCAGCCGCAGGCCGCCGGCCTGCTGAAAGAGATCGGCCAGGCCCGCGAGGCCTTCGTCCAGCGGCGCAGCCAGGCCTTCAAGGACCTCGACAGCGGCAACTACGGCGAGGCCGACGCCTTCTTCAATCAGGAAATGCCCAAGCAGACGGCGGGGCTGATGGAGCGGATCGACCGCCTGTCGCAACTGCAGACCGATTCGGTGCAGCGCCTGTTCGAGGAGAGCGCGCGCACGAGCCGGCTGGGCCTGACCGTGCTGGCCGTGGCCACGCTGCTGGCCCTGATCCTCGCGCCGCTGTTCGCCTGGCGGGTGACGCGCTCCGTCACCCATCCGCTGCGGCATGCCGTGAAACTGGCGGAAGCCGTGGCGCACCGCGATCTCAGCGCCGACGTCGTCGCCCGCGGCAGCGATGAGATCGGCCAGCTGCTGAGCGCGCTGGCCACCATGACGCGCAACCTGCGCAGCGCCATGACCGAGGTGCGCACCGGCTCGGACGCCATCGCCTCGGCCTCGGCGCAGATCAGCGCCGGCAACCTGGACCTGTCCTCGCGCACCGAGCAGCAGGCCAGCTCCCTGGCCGAGACCGCCGCCACGATGGAGGAAATCACCGCCACCGTACGCCAGAACGCCGACAACGCCCAGCAGGCCAACACCCTGGCCGCCTCGGCCGCCAAGACCGCCACCGACGGCGGGGCCATCGTCGCCGAGCTGGTCTCCACCATGAGCGAGATCAACACCAAGTCCCAGCAGGTCGCCGACATCATCGGCGTGATCGACTCCATCGCCTTCCAGACCAACATCCTGGCGCTGAACGCCGCGGTCGAGGCCGCGCGCGCCGGCGAACAGGGCCGCGGCTTCGCCGTGGTGGCCTCCGAGGTGCGCGCGCTCGCCCAGCGCTCGGCCGGCGCGGCCAAGGAGATCAAGGGCCTGATCGACACCTCGGTCGAATCGACCGCCAAGGGCAACGAGCAGGCCTCGCGCGCCGGGGCCACGATGCAGGACATCGTCGACAGCATCAACCGCGTCACCGACATCATGGGCGAGATCAGCGCGGCCAGCCGCGAGCAGACCACCGGTATCGAGGAGATCAATGCCGCCGTCACGCAGATGGACGACGTCACGCGCCAGAACGCCAGCCTGGTGGAGGAATCGGCCGCCGCGGCCTCCAGCCTGCAGGAGCAGGCCGACACCCTGGCGCGCCTGGTCGCCACCTTCACGCTGAGCCAGGGCGATGCGGCCGGCGCCCATGCGCGCGCCCGGACCGGTGCGCAGGCCGGTGCCCAGGCGGGCGCGCGCGCGGCCCAGGCGGAGGCCGCCGCCGCGGGCGCCGGCGCCGCGCGCGCGGCCCAGCCGGCGCGCATTCCCTCGGCGCCGGAAAAGGTCGTCAGCCCCGCGCCGCACCGGCCCCGCTCCGGCGCACCGGCCGATGCGCCCGCGCCGCGCGCGGCCGCGAAGCCGGCCCTGCGCGCGCCCGGCAAGCCCGCTCCGGCCTCGGCCGGCACCGAGGAGTGGACCGAGTTCTGAGCCCGTTCCCGAGGGCCGCTCCCGTCCCTGCCGCCACCGAGGAATGGAGCGGGTTCCGAGACGCGCGCCCTCGCGGGCGGCGGGAGGCGCCGCGGCGTGCACGGCGGCCTTGCGGCCGGATGTGTCAGCGGTCTTTGCCGGGCAGCATCCGCGCCAGGGTGCCGTCGCGGTCGATGAAATGGTGCCAGAGGGCGCCGACGGTGTGCAGCACGACCAGACCGACCAGGATCGGTCCGGCGAAGCCGGCGTGCACCGTGTGGATGGCCTTGGCCGCCGCCTTGTCCTCGTCCAGCCAGACCGGGATGGAAAACAGGCCGAAGAAGCTCACGGACTGCTGCGCGAACTGCGACATCAGCAGGCCGGCCAGCGGCAGGGCGAGCACCAGGACGACCATGGCCCAGTGGACCGTGGATGCCAGGCGCAATTGCCAGGATTGACCGACAGGCTGCGGGCGGCCGGTGTTCAGCCGCGTCGCCACCCAGGCGATCATCAAGGCCAGGGCCGTCAGCCCGAAGCTCTTGTGGAAGAACATGAGCTGTCCCTTGACGGGATCGCCGCGCTCGTAGCCGCCGGCGGCGACCACACAGACCACCGCCGCGGCGATGATGACGAACAGCGACCAGTGCAGGAATTTGAGCGACGGGCTCCAGGTGGTGGGTGTGGCAGGCATGTGATCCCCCTCTTGGTCTGAGCGATGCAAGCGGATGATGGAATGGCGATTCTGCCGAATGCGATTCTGCCGAATGGCCGTTCTGACTATAGCCTGAATGGGAACGCATTTTGCACGTACAAGATACAGGATGTGATGGCCTGCCCGGAAGGGAGGGCAGGCGAGCGCGCCGGCCTCGTTCGCCTCGTGCCTCCGGATGCGGCGGCCAGGCCGGCAGGACGGGCGGAGTCGGCGCGGCACGCGCAAACACGCTACAATTCAGGGTTACTCTTTGCGGGGTCGGGCCTGCTTTTCCCCGAGAAAAGCGGGCGCGTTCCGCAATCATCCCGCTTTGACTGGATCGACGACACCAATGAGCCACACTCGCACGCGCCTTGTCATGGGCAATTGGAAAATGCACGGCAGCCTCGCGGCCAATGCCGCGCTGCTCGACGGACTGGTCGCGGGCGCGGCCCGGGCGGGCGACGCCCAGCTGGCCGTGTGCGTGCCGTTTCCCTACCTGGCGCAGGCGCGCGACGCCCTGGCGGACACGCAGATTTCCTGGGGCGCCCAGGACGTCAGCGTCCACACCCACGGCGCCTACACCGGCGAAGTCGCCCCGGCCATGCTGGCCGATTTCGGCTGCACCTGGGCGCTGTGCGGGCATTCGGAACGCCGCGCCCTGCACGGCGAATCCAGCGCCGTGGTGGCGGCCAAGGCCGCATCCGCACTGGCGGCGGGGCTGACCCCGGTCGTCTGCGTGGGTGAAACCCTGGACGACCGCGACGCCGATCAGGTCGAGTGCGTCATCGGCGACCAGCTCGATCCGGTCCTGGCGCTGGGCGCCGAGGCCCTGGCGCGCATGGTCATCGCCTATGAGCCCGTCTGGGCGATCGGCACCGGCCGCACGGCCACCCCCGAACAGGCCCAGGCCGTGCACGCCTTCATCCGCGCGTCCCTGAACCAGCACGGCGCCGGGCAGACGCGCATCCTCTACGGCGGCAGCGTGAAGCCCGCCAATGCGGCGTCCCTGTTCGCCCAACCCGACATCGACGGCGCCCTGGTGGGCGGCGCCTCGCTCGTCGCCGAAGAATTCCTCGGCATCGCGGCCGCGGCCGCCTGATCCGAGAACACCCATAAGGTCCGGAGTCCTATCATCATGCAATGGCTTTCCTCGATCCTGCTGACGCTGCAGGTCATCTCCTCGCTCCTGGTCATCGTGCTGGTGCTGCTGCAGCAGGGCAAGGGCGCCGACATGGGCGCCGCCTTCGGCAGCGGCTCGGCCGGCAGCGTGTTCGGCTCCGCCGGCGCGGCCAACTTCCTGTCGCGCGCCACCAAGTGGGCGGCCATCGTGTTCTTCGTCACCACTGGCGGCCTGGCCTGGGTGGCCCACCATCCCGCCGGCTCGCCGATCGAGTCCGGCATCATGCAGGGCTTCACCGCGCCGGCCAAGGAAGCCGCTCCGGCGGGTTCCGCTGTGCCCGACGTGGGCGGCGGCAGCGCCGTCCCGTCCGTTCCCGCCGCCCCGTCCACGGGCGCCGCGCCTGCTGCTGCGGTGCCCGCAGCGCCTGCGGCACCGTCGGCGGGCGACGCCTCGGTACCGTCCGTGCCGGCGGCTCCCGCCGAGAAGAAATAAGGCGGGCATGGCATTGCGGCGGGCCGCGCGGCGCACGCGGTTGCGCGAGCCCGCAGTCGCTTGAGTCTGCCGCCGCTTCCGCGGAGTCAGCCGCGCTTGCCCGAGTCCGCCGTTGTTTGAGCCTGCCGTGGCTTTGAGCCCGCCGCCGCTTGGGTCTGCCGCTGTTTGATCCTGCCGGCGTTTGAGTCCGTCTTCGCGCCGGCCCGCCGGCGTCAGCCGGCCTGGCCGTCCCGGTCCGCCGCCATCCGCCGCAGGCATGCTTCCGCATCGCCGATGACGACTTCCACGCTGCAGGCGATCATCAGGTTCAGGTTCAGGCCGAAGTCCTCCACCGTGTAGCCTTGCGCGTCGGCGAGCCTCGATCCCTGGGGAACGCAGGGAATCTGCGCCGTCAGCGGGGCCGCGACGTCGGTGTAGACCCATACCGGCGTCCCGCGCGCCACCGCGAAACCCACCTCGAACACCGTGCCCGAATCGGGCTCCGCTCCCCGGAAGGGATTGAGATTGGCCATGACGAAGTCCGCACGTCGCAGGAGCTGGACGTTGGCCTCGAAGATCCATCGGGCGAGCGCCCGGCCGGCCAGCCCGGCGGGCGCCGCGTTGTCCAGCGGATAGAGTCCCTCGAATCCGTACCGGCTGCAGAGCCGCTTCAGATGCTGCCCGTGTTCGATGGCGTCCGGGCGGAAGACATCGAAGCCGGCGAGGTAGACGGAGGGGTTCGCGGGGGAGGCGTGGGTGGCATGGGTCATGGCGTCAGCCGGGTGGGCGCTTGGTCATGGGTTCGGGCGGCCGGTGAAGCGGGCGTTTCCGCGGGCGACAGGGGCGGGGCCGCCTGTTCCTGCCTCCGGTGGTGGGATGTTAACGTTTCGCGGGATGTGCTGCCGGGCGCCGGCGGCTCCCTGCGGAGCCAGGCCGGCGATGCCGCCCGGCCATGGCCTCGTCTTTGTGCTAGAATGCCCGTCTTTGCCGCAGGGCAAAACGCCGTCGTGGTGGAATTGGTAGACACGCTATCTTGAGGGGGTAGTGGCGAAAGCTGTGCGAGTTCGAGTCTCGCCGACGGCACCACAGTTAAAAATCAGGACGTTTCATAACGAGCCTGAAAGTACCGGAAACCCGCATGAACACTAGGTTCTTGCGGGTTTTTTCATGTCTGGGCGTTCCGGGTCGGGTCACACAATCCCACGTTTTTGGGTATGTGTTTGGGTATGTTAAAAAATAAATGCCCAAGGATGGCCCTCATAGAGACCCGAAACATGCCCAAAATTGCGAAACAGTTGACTGACCTTGCTGTACGGAAGGCTAGACCGCGTGATGCCACCTATATGCTGGCCTCAGGGGGAGGCCTTCATCTCGTGGTGCTGCCGTCTGGCGGGAAGCAGTGGTTGGTGCGGTTTCGCACTCCAGAAGGCAAGCGTGGCAACCGTGTCATCGGGATCTATCCTGATATGGGGGTTGCGGACGCGCATAAGGCCGCTGAGGACCTGCATCAGCAGGTTCGCATGGGTGAGCGGCCTGATGGCTTGTATGACCGCCAGCGGGCTGCAAAGGCCTCGCAGACGGAAGCAGAGGCCGCAGCCCAGCAGGCGGCGGAGGAGGCCAGGAAATTTTCGTTCGCCGTGATCTCAGATGCCTGGCTGGAAGATCGAAAACCTGGGTGGGCTCCTGCGACCTACGACAAAAATGTTTTTATCGTGCGTGGTCGTTTGCAGCCGATTCTGGGGCATGCAGATGTCCGGACGCTGGCCAGCAAGGATGTGGTGCCTGTCTTGATCCGGCTGGCGCATGACACCCCGTCGATTGCGATCAAGGCGCGGCAGTGCCTGAATGGCATCGTCGAATATTGCATCGTGCGTGGCATCCGAGGGGATGACCAGGTGCTGAGATTGCAGCGTGTGTTGCCGCGCTATCGAGGTGGACATATTCCTGCGGTCACCAAGGTGCAGGGTGTCGGCCCGCTGATGCAGGCCGTCATGGCCCATGAGGGGCGCATTGTGCGCGGTGGACTGTTGCTGGCAGCCTATACGGCCTGCCGTCCCGGTATCGTTGCGTCTGCCCGTTGGGAGGAAATGGATCTGGACCGGGCGGAGTGGTTCATTCCGGCCAGCAAAATGAAAACCCGAGTCGAGCATGTCGTGAGCTTGCCGCGTCAGGCGGTCGTCATGCTCCGGGAGATGCAGCAGTACCGAGGCGGGGAATATGTGTTCCCTGGCGTCGGGAAGCGGGGCAATCCGCATCTGCATCGTGACGCGCTGAGCAAGGCGTTGCGCGATATGGGATTCAAGGGGCAGCATGCGACCCATGGATTTCGGGCCATGCTGCGCACCGTGGCGCGTGAGCGCATGAAGGTGGATATTGATGTGCTGGAAGCACAGTTGGCCCATGCCAAGGCTGATGATGTTCAGGCTGCGTATGACCGGGCCAAGTTTGAAGACGAGCGCCGGAAGGTCATGCAGGTCTGGGCGGATTTTCTGCACGAACAGGCAGAGTAGTCGTCCCTGAAAAATTCATTTGTCCTGTTTCAGGCCGAATTTCCGGCGATCCGAGGCCACGGATTTCGATAGGGCAGGCAGCCCACCGGATCAACCCAATCGCCTCTTGAGCCCATCATGGGCATCAGGCGTTGAATCTGACGACCAATCCACGCAATAAATCGGCACAAAAATAAAGGGCCGATGCCCTTGCGGGCAATCATGCGCAGCAGCCACTTGATATTGAAGCCTGCCGCGCACAACACCGCATGGATCGCATCACCCGTTTGGCCTTTCAAATGACAGCGATTCATTCCATGATCGCTTTTCAGATGCCCAATGACCGGCTCCACCGCCTGGCGCCGTTTAAGCATTCGGCGCTCCTGGTCGGTGAGACGTTTGAATTTGCCTCGGTGTTTAAGGCTATATTCCGGGATCTCGGCATCAACGCCTCGATAGCCCAGATCCGTGTAGACGGTCTGCGGAGCCACGTCCACCGCCTCCATCAGGATGCGGGACTGCTCCAACTGCTCGGCCAGTGTGTGGCCATCGTACGGATTGCCAGGGAAGCTGCGTGCTCCCACGATCAGATTCCCCTTCAAGGTGGTGACAATGCCCACCTTCACTCCAAACTCATAGGGCGTACGGGCCTTGCCCTTGCTGATGCACTCCACCTCATCGGCGTGCCAGCTGTAGACCTTGTCTTTTCCCTTCACCTTCGCGCCCCGACGGCTCTGAGCCGCGATCTTATGTGCGCGAGCCAATAACGGGTCCAAGGCGTCCTGGATGCTCTGCGCCAGCACTGTCTTGTTGCGCTCAATGTCACGCGCCAGACGGCCCAGAATCGTGCGCTGGCGCTTGATCGTCTTATGCATGCGCCGATACTGCTTGGCATGCGCATAGCGGCCCGCTTTCCTGGCCAGCTCCCGGCCTTCCTTGGCGTAGCTCTGCTTTAACGCAATGCCGTGCGCCTTGGCCGCGCAGGCGATCTTCTGGCGCGCCACCTCCAGCAAACGGCTGTCGGTGGGATGCGCCACCGCCTTGGCTTGCACGGTGCTGTCCACTATCACCGACTGCATCGCCGTGCGCTCGATCAGCCCCAGCTTGATGGCCACCACCAAAGTCTGCACCAGCAGCTCTTCGACGCCTTCCTCACCCAACAGCCCCCGGAATCGGCTGATGGCGCTGGGATCGCACGGCAGGCGATTCTCGAAATACTCCTGCCCCGAAAAATACTGCCAGGTGGGTGCATCGCTCCAGCGTTCGCAGACGCCTTCATCGCTCTCGTTGAAGGTGTGCTTCAGATACAGCAGCGAAATCATCAGCCGCATCGGCAGCCGGGGACGCCCCGCGTTTGAATGGCCGGCCCCTACCACGGCCATCGTCGGGCCAAACAGATCAATATCCTCAACCTGCCGGCCGGTGCGCACCTGACGCGCAAAACGGTGTGCGACAGCCGCCTCCAGTTCCTGCCAAGGAATATGCGTGGCAAGCACCGCCAGGGGTTTACGCAGATCAATCATCTGGTCCAGGCGGCTGCGGAAAAAATCGTCAATCTGGCTCATGCGGTTTCGGGGCAATCTCCCAGAAAATGAGCCCCAGCGGGCTGTTTTTGGGGGATTTGATAGTCTGGAGTGGCTTTATTTTACAATAAAATCAATGAGTTATTTATAATTCAGGGCCGATCAAATAGCTGATTTATCTAATAGAATCCATGTTCATGCCATGGTTATGAACAGATATGCCTGACTTCCAACCTGTACGTCACGCCTGTACCTTGATGGGCGGGATGACACCACTCGCCCAGAAACTTGGCCTGCCGGTGCAGGTCGTCAGCGGCTGGGCAGCTGGTACGCGACCGGTGCCGATCATTCGCTGTGTAGAGATCGAGGAACTGACGGGGGGGGAGGTCACCCGGAAGCAGTTGCGCCCGGATGACTGGTGGCAGATTTGGCCGGAATTGCGGGGGGAGGGTTAATCTGCCAAGGCCTTCAGCAGTGCGTCGCGGCCATCCTGGTAAAACTCGATATCCAGTTTGGTGGCCATGTCATCCGATAGATCAAATAGCTGGCGTCGGCAAGCGACGGGCAGCAGCAGTGCCTGGGCTCCCTTTTCCACCGCCATCTCGGCCAGGGTTACGGCGTTATGCAAGGGTTCTATCGTGCCGCCCAGCGTAATTTCGCCCACCACGACCAGCCCCCCTCGCACGGATTTCTTCAGTAATGCGCTGCACAGGGCGATCAAGGCCCCCACGCCCGTCTTGGCACCGGCTTTAGTGGCATCGAAGCCGCGTAACTGTACTGAAAATTCATGGGCGCGCGGGTCACGGTCGCCGACCAGTTGCTGTGCGCGGGCGTACAGATTCTGTTCGGCGTAACGGATAGACTCCCGAAATGGGGCAGGCACGGGGTTATTTAAAACGCGTACCCCACTGCCTGGGCCTTCATTGACTTCCAGGCGAAACAGTCCTGCGTGTTCTTCCTCGTTGCCGGGGCTCATGACCCAGATCTGACCGCATTCCAGCGGTTCGTCGCCGATGCCGGACTGGCTTTGCAGTTCGGGCGTTGCAACGAATTTTTCAACGCCTTCTGTGCCCAGTGTGTAGCTAAAGTGCGTGTTGCGAAACTCGGCCGATCCGATCCGCTTTTGCTGCTCCTTCACGCGGCGACGCACTTCTAGCGCCAGCCGTACTGCCCATTCCAGATCTTCGTCGTTGACGGGTGTTTCGGGGTTGGGGTAGAGCAGTTTCAGCAAGCCACTGACGGTCTTGTTGACCGCAGTGAGGTCTCGTCCAGACAGGGCTCCTCCCCAGAAGACACGGTTCTGCAAGACTGCGACGCGGCTTTGGTTGCGCAGTTGTGTGAAGCATTCAGACAGAAAATCACTGACCAGACCAAAATGATTGGTCAGCAGGGCGGGGCTGAGTTTGGGGACATCCCAACCTGGCAGATAGCCGTGGATGCGGTCCATAAAAGCTGTGTCGTCGCGCATTTCCGGCGGGAGCGGGCCAAACAAATGGCCGACGCGCTGCTGGTGCTCCACGTCCACATCAAAATTGCCGACCAGGACGATGGATCCATCCGCGCGGATGCTTTCTTTGCCCCGTGAAAACTCACCGCTTTCCATGTAGCCCTTCATGATGTTCACGCCGTCCTTCTGATCGAAGGAGACGCCCGAGACTTCATCGAAGCAGACGACGTCGTACTGGCAGACCAGGCCACGTTGGCCGCTGGCGTTATTAACGAACATCCGGGCGACCGTAGCCTTGCCTCCCGAAATCAGGTGGGCGTAGGGGGATACTTGCTGGAACAAGTGTGATTTGCCGGTGCCGCGAGGGCCCAGTTCGACCAGGTTGTAGTTCCGTTCGACAAAGGGCACCATGCGCAACAGCAGGGCATCCTGGGCGCGTTCGTCCAGGGTTTCGGCCTCAAAGCCGACGCTGCGCAGCAGCAGCTGGCGCCATTCTGCCGTGGAAAATGATTCGCGTGCTTTGCCCATTTCGGCCAGCACATCGCGGCGGGAAAGCTGAATCGCCCGCAGTCCGTCTACGCTGAACGGGCGGCCGTTTTTTTCCTGGGCAATCGAGGCATCGTAGCCCAGCGTGACTTCCGCGTAAAAACCACCGGTCAGCATGCGTTCGTTGCTGTTGACCATCTCGGGCGTCAGCCGCACATCGTTCAAACGCAGGCTGGGCAGGGTGGCCAGGTATGAGTCTGTCTTAGAATCCAGACGGGCCGTGATGATGTCGATGATCTTGACCGAGCCCTTTTCGCGGGCATGGGCCTTGAAGAGTTCTTCTTCGCCGGCTTTCACCGTGCGCGATGCCAATTGGCGTTGCACGATGTCCAGGCCTTCCTGGATTTCCGCTTCGTCTGTGGTGGAGCAATAGCGTCCCAGCAAGAACTCCACCACATAGGTGGGGACAGGGAATTGGCGGCTGAAGGTGCGCACCAGGTCTTTGCGCACGACATAGCCTTCAAAGGCTTGGGTGGCTTTTTGATCCAGTTCGTCAAGTTGCATGCTTAGGGTTCCCCTACCGTGGTGGGCCGTTTTTGGATGACCTGGCCATTCGCAGATAGCACGACGACCACGGCTGCGCAGCCTTCGTTGCCATCATCGGCGACTGCCAGATTGGCCTTGCCGGATTCTAGTCGTTTGGGATTGGCCACAATGCTGGTGTCGGCGCTGGCTGCTTTGGTGCGGATGTCCACCAGCAGATCTGGGGCCGAGCTATCCACCTGCACGATGCAGCGCAGCCCCTTCCAGGTGATGTCTGTAATGGTGGCCTGGATACTTGCGGGGGCGTTCTGGTCACGTCGTAATTCGATGACGGGCACCAGGCTTTCTTGCAGGCTCAGGCCGCCGTGCGCGTATTCAGCACCTGCTACAAACGAGCAGACCCCCGGCGCAAAGGCAATCTGCACGGTGTCACACCAGCTCCATCCGAAGGTCAGCGGCGTGCCCATGGCGCTGCCTTTCAAGACGGCGCATCGGCCCCATCGGGTTTCCGTCTGATGCCGGGGTAATTCGCTTTTGGGCAGGCCACCGGGCAGCAGCAACCAGCCGTGGTCGGTCACGATGCGCAGACAAGTCCAGCCTGCTTCCCACAGTTCGTGCAGGCGCTCCAGGATGTGATCCAGTTGCTGGGACATGTCTTTGGCCAGACGAATTCCGTGCTCGTGCCCATAGTGGTCCAGATCACCTGCTTCAGCCCAGGCTTGGCCCTGGGGGTCACCCGTTTCGGCAGACTTCAGCTTCTGGATGCCGTGTTCGGCCAGGATCCGTTCAAAATGATGGCTGGACAGGGGCTTGCCATCGGCTGCCACGCGTGGGTTGAATTCGGTGTCCTCAGGCTGGCCGGTGATGGCCGAGGTAATCGGCGAACACCACGGTTTGCCCGAGGCTGTGACCGACGGCAGACACGTCCATTGATGGTCGAGGCTGACATTCCCCAGGGCCTGCAGGCGTTTTGCCAGGTGCTGCGCCACGTCATAGCGCAGCCCGTCGATAAAGACCGTGCAGGTGCCCGCCGTGGAGGCCACCGCAGCGGGCCTGGGTAGACCCGCCTGTGCCTGGGCGGCGTGTTGTAGCCGCCGCGCGGATTCTTGCAACCAGGGCAAGTACACCGTGCGCAGTGCCGCGCTGACCGCTTCCGTATCTTCCCGCGTGTGTATGCTGGCCAGGGATTGCAAGGCGGCATCATCCACCTGCCAGCCGTGTTGGGTGTAGGCGCTGGCCAGCTCGTCGGGTGTCGTGCCGGTGGGCAGTTGGCGTGACTGTTCGGCCAGGGCCGCCAGGTGGCCCAGTGCCTGAGCCAGGGGAGCTTGCCCCATGCGGTTCCAGAGCCAGTCGCGGCGCAGGCCGTGTTCCTGCTCTTGTGCGAGGATGGTCTGTCGGGCCTGCTCCGCGTCCATGTCCTTGCAGGCGGCCAGCTGGTAGCGCAGGGCTGCTTCACTGCGTTCGTTGATCTGTGGGTAGGCTGCCTGGATGTCGGGGTCTGGAAACAGGCCCAGATCGGGGGCTTGGACGCGACGCAGCAGTTCAAGCAGGCCCGGGAAGCTGGGCCAAGAGTCTGCGTACAGTTCTGCTACGGCAGCCCAAGGGCCTGATCCTTGTGTGAAGCGCTCGGCGGCCGTGAGGACCCCGTCGGCGATGGGATCGAAGCCAAAATCGGTCTGGCAGCGCTGGACAAAAATGTCCCAACGCACGCCTGCGTACTGGGTTTGAAACGCAGAGGGGGCGTTCATCCAGGCCAGCACGTCGCGGCTGGGATTGGGGGCCATCAGGCTTAGCAACCAGGGCGCGTCAATCGTGCGGCCTTGCAAACTATGGATGTCTTGGGCCAGCAAGACCCCCGCCTCCAGTGCCTGGCGTAAGGCTTCTTGAGTTTCACGGTTCTGGGTAACATTCAACCCCAGACCGCCGTTTTTTGAGCCCAGCCAGGCCGAGATCGTCCAGTCTTTGCCATTGGTTTGACTCCAGAACGCGCCCCGGTATTGCAATTCGGCCAGAGGTTGCAGCGTGCGTGGGCAGCTTTCGATAGCCCGTAGGTCAGTGCGGCCGACGCCGGGCAAGTACAGAATGACGGGGCTGTTTGCTGTCAGTGGGACATCATCCAGTGCACCCGCAAGCGCAGCCTTGAGCCAGATGGCCGGACCGGTGCGGGTGGCGGGGTCATAGTCGCCCAGGGTCAGCAGGTTGGGTATCTGTTCACGAATGGCGGGCAGGGCAGCTTGCCAGACGGATTCTTTGTCTGGCCAGAGGACGGCCGCCACCGGTACGGAGGTATGGGTATTGCCACTGGCGGTGGTGAGCAGTGCGTTTGCGAGCGCCTGGGAAAGGGATGCGGGCATACTCATGACTTGCCTTTGTGTTTTAACCTAGCAGCCCGCCGCTCTTCGCGCGTGGCGTGTTTGCTGAGTACCTGGATGATGGCTTCACAGTAGGGCTGTAGGCAGTCTTGGGCATCAGGGACTTGTAGCGCTTGTATCAAGCGCCGTGCTTGCTGGGCACCCAGCGGTTTTCCTTTCGGGGACAGCCACCCCTTGATGGCGGCTGCGCGGTCGTTCACCAGGCTGGCGTGATCCAGGGCCAGGATTTGAATCGTGTGGGCGCCGTCTGCTGTCGTGCCCTGGATGGCACCGTCAGCGCTGAATGTAAAGTGCGACTCGACGCCGATGCTCAAAGGCGAGACGAAGCCGCCTTGGCTGGGGTCGAAGTCTGCCTTTTTAGTCGTCCCTGAAAAATTCATTTGTCCTGTTTCAGGCCGAATTTCCGGCGATCCGAGGCCACGGATTTCGATAGGGCAGGCAGCCCACCGGATCAACCCAATCGCCTCTTGAGCCCATCATGGGCATCAGGCGTTGAATCTGACGACCAATCCACGCAATAAATCGGCACAAAAATAAAGGGCCGATGCCCTTGCGGGCAATCATGCGCAGCAGCCACTTGATATTGAAGCCTGCCGCGCACAACACCGCATGGATCGCATCACCCGTTTGGCCTTTCAAATGACAGCGATTCATTCCATGATCGCTTTTCAGATGCCCAATGACCGGCTCCACCGCCTGGCGCCGTTTAAGCATTCGGCGCTCCTGGTCGGTGAGACGTTTGAATTTGCCTCGGTGTTTAAGGCTATATTCCGGGATCTCGGCATCAACGCCTCGATAGCCCAGATCCGTGTAGACGGTCTGCGGAGCCACGTCCACCGCCTCCATCAGGATGCGGGACTGCTCCAACTGCTCGGCCAGTGTGTGGCCATCGTACGGATTGCCAGGGAAGCTGCGTGCTCCCACGATCAGATTCCCCTTCAAGGTGGTGACAATGCCCACCTTCACTCCAAACTCATAGGGCGTACGGGCCTTGCCCTTGCTGATGCACTCCACCTCATCGGCGTGCCAGCTGTAGACCTTGTCTTTTCCCTTCACCTTCGCGCCCCGACGGCTCTGAGCCGCGATCTTATGTGCGCGAGCCAATAACGGGTCCAAGGCGTCCTGGATGCTCTGCGCCAGCACCGTCTTGTTGCGCTCAATGTCACGCGCCAGACGGCCCAGAATCGTGCGCTGGCGCTTGATCGTCTTATGCATGCGCCGATACTGCTTGGCATGCGCATAGCGGCCCGCTTTCCTGGCCAGCTCCCGGCCTTCCTTGGCGTAGCTCTGCTTTAACGCAATGCCGTGCGCCTTGGCCGCGCAGGCGATCTTCTGGCGCGCCACCTCCAGCAAACGGCTGTCGGTGGGATGCGCCACCGCCTTGGCTTGCACGGTGCTGTCCACTATCACCGACTGCATCGCCGTGCGCTCGATCAGCCCCAGCTTGATGGCCACCACCAAAGTCTGCACCAGCAGCTCTTCGACGCCTTCCTCACCCAACAGCCCCCGGAATCGGCTGATGGCGCTGGGATCGCACGGCAGGCGATTCTCGAAATACTCCTGCCCCGAAAAATACTGCCAGGTGGGTGCATCGCTCCAGCGTTCGCAGACGCCTTCATCGCTCTCGTTGAAGGTGTGCTTCAGATACAGCAGCGAAATCATCAGCCGCATCGGCAGCCGGGGACGCCCCGCGTTTGAATGGCCGGCCCCTACCACGGCCATCGTCGGGCCAAACAGATCAATATCCTCAACCTGCCGGCCGGTGCGCACCTGACGCGCAAAACGGTGTGCGACAGCCGCCTCCAGTTCCTGCCAAGGAATATGCGTGGCAAGCACCGCCAGGGGTTTACGCAGATCAATCATCTGGTCCAGGCGGCTGCGGAAAAAATCGTCAATCTGACTCATGCGGTTTCGGGGCAATCTCCCAGAAAATGAGCCCCAGCGGGCTGTTTTTGGGGGATTTGA
Organism: Castellaniella defragrans 65Phen; assembly: GCF_000612685.1. Taxonomy (NCBI): domain Bacteria; kingdom Pseudomonadati; phylum Pseudomonadota; class Betaproteobacteria; order Burkholderiales; family Alcaligenaceae; genus Castellaniella; species Castellaniella defragrans. Next base: position 2,977,556 of record NZ_HG916765.1, on the reverse strand, counting down.
TAGTCTGGAGTGGCTTTATTTTACAATAAAATCAATGAGTTATTTATAATTCAGGGCCGATTTTTTATGTGCGCCAAATGGGCAAGCCGCACGGGATTGACTGGGGGGAAAGCACGCCACCATGTTTTGATAGTCGATGTCTTCGCCCGACACTTTGCGGTGTTGCGGCAGGATATGCTCGATATGACAGGCGGCGGTGGTGTCTTGGCCTGCTTGTTGGCAGTCGCGGGCCGTTTTCAGGCGCCGCATGGTGTAAGCGCACAGATGGCCTTGTTCTGCCAACAGCGCCTGGCGTACCGCTTCCGCGGGGAAGCCACCGCCGTGATAGACCAGGTTCTGCGGTGTGGTTTTGTTATTGACCTTCCATTGGATCAGTTCGCGCGGCTCGCCGCGTTTGTGGATGCTTCTCACGAGGCGTCATCCTCCAGCCATTTCAGGCTTTGGATGGCGGCGTCCAGTTCCAGGGTAGCGGGGATATCGCCGGTGCTTGCCTTGAGTGCGTCCAGAGCCACTTGGGCATCCTGGATTTTATCGTGGGCCAGCAGGTGGTGGATGGATTGGATTTGCTGCGCGACTTCCACATTGCGGGCGTCACCTTCCATCAGTTCTTCCAGCACTTCGCTGCTGTCCAGGCCCAGCGCCCGTGGCGCATGTCCCAGCAAGCGCCCATCTTTCAGTAGCATGACGGATTCTGGCTTCAGTTCGCTGATGACTTGGGGCGAGTGGGTGGACAGGATGAATTGGCAGTGAGGGAACACACTTTCCAGCTTGCCAACGACTTCGCGCTGCCAGCGGGGGTGCAGGTGCAGGTCGATTTCGTCGATAATGACGACCCCTTTTCCCTGGTTAGGGTATTGCGCCTGCGGGTTCAGAATGCTCAGCCGCCGAGCCATGTCGCCCACCAGCGCCAGCATATTGCGCTCGCCGTCAGACAGTTGCTCAACGTTGAATTCCTCGTCGTGTTTGCGCAGCGTCATGCGTAATTTGGGCTTTCGGCGGATGCGTAGATCGGTAAAGCCAGTGAACTGCTCGATGGCGCTGCGCGCGGCGTCCAGTTTGGGGTCGCGGTATTCGGGCTGGTCGATACGCGCTTCGTTTTCGGCGTCTTCCAGATTGCGAAACCAGATGAAGAAGCGTTTGAAATCCGCGCCACCGTGGCTCAAGGCGTCTTGATAGGCTTCCTGAAAAGTGTTTTGCAATTTTTCCCGTATCTGCATGGGCACGTCCAATACGGCACGGTTGACGTCATAAAACACGGCCAAGGGCAAAGACGGGAATCCTGATGACGCCTTAGGTTTCCCATCCAAAGGCTGTTGTTTGATCGCTTTGTTCAGTGCAGTCAGCAAATCAATGGACTGCCAACCGATGGCAAGCTGCTTGGCGGTCTTGTTTAGTGCTTCCAAGTCGCTGCGGCGCAGTGGATCGTCTTGTACGTCTTTGACAAGGTTGGTGGTGATCCCCCACGTGACCGGCTGCTTGGAAATACCGACCGCAGTGACTTCAATTCGGGCGAAATCGGCGCCGATATGAATATCATTTGGACTGATCGGACGTGCTTTTTGAGCGTTGCCGCTGATGCGCCAGGTCAGCTGAGACAACGCAATGGCCAAGGCATCCAGGATGGTGGATTTGCCCACCCCATTGACACCCACAAAGGTGGTCGTGCGCTCTGTAAAGTGCACTTCCAGATCACGGATGCCCCGGAAGTTTTTGAGCAGGAGTCGTTCGATGTGCATGCGCAATTACCCCCTGGCGGCCTGTTTCTCAGCCAAACTGAGATGATAATCGTTGATGCGATCCCCTTTGAAGACGGGATACCAGGGGGCACTTTCCACATCTTTGCCGCGATCTTTTTGCCAGGTGATGTTCAGCTTCGGCTTTTTATTGTGGCGCAGCACTTCAGCCGTCATCCAGGGACGGATGTTCAGGCGCACGCCGTCGTTCAGGTCCGGGTTCCAACCGATCGCTTGTTCTGCCAACGGTTTCCAGCGCACGAAAATATCGTAGGGCGCTTCGCCTTCCAGGATCGCCATCAGGCGGTGCTTCAGGTCTTGTGCGGCCGCCAGGCGGGTGGGGGCACCATCGACGCTGCTGCGCACGCCGTCTTCCTGTTGGCGGATCCAGTCGCCCAGGTAGGTGTGGATCAGGCGTTCCAGGTTCTTGGCATCCAGCTTGTGGTAGTTCACCAGGACAGAAAAGCCGTCTTTCAGGCCATCCCAGACATGCCAGATAAAGGGTCGGTGATGGAAAAGCTTTGCGTGCTGCTCGAAGAATTTGTCGCGTAGCCAGATTTCCAGATCCTTGCCCGCGCAGTCGGCATCAGCCAGCAGGTGGTCCAGTACGGCGGGTTTCCAGCTGCCGGGTTGCACGGTTTCCCAGGCGGCGATCAGCAGGTTCAGCAGGCGTTCATGGGCCGGGCGTTCACCGCGCACGGAGGGCAGGCAGACGATGCCATCGTCGTCCACATGCTCGGCCAAGGCTGCGCACCGTCCGATCCAGGCATGCGCTTCATCCGAAAGCGCCATCTCGGGATCCGTTTCTGCGGGCCAGGTGTAGCCCAGCAGGCGCGCTACGGCGACTTGTAGCGGATCGGTCGACGGTTGCGGGTGACCGTGGAACAGCCATTGCGTGGGATCGTCGGAATAAGGCTTAGGCAGGCCGTTGGGGTAACGCTCGGCGGCCACTTGCTGCCAGTGGGCGAGATCGAAGGGTACTTTCACCAGCGTGGCGTTGGTGACGTTCAGCTTTTGATCGATTCGGCGGACCGCTTCGTTGTATTCGGGCGATGAGCAGAAGCACCAGATGGCGGGGAGGTGGACGGGGTCGTGGGGAACAACTACAGCCACGTTTTGGTGAAAGCGAGTCCCAGAAAAATGGTATGGGAATAGAACATGCATGCGATGGATTGCGACGCCTTCTTTCCCTAATGCTTTAAGACCTTTGGTGGGATAGGCAGACGGGAGTGATAGCAGAAGGCCATTTCCTTGCTCCCACCGGACGAGCCATGACATTCCCGCATCAGGCTTGAGTTCTGCTGGTGTTCCCTGCATGAACTCCCAGATGCTTTGATCTCGCTTTGGATGCTCCCAAAATCCACTGGTGAACATTGGGTCGTCACTCGTTTGTAGTCCGACCAAACCATCTGCATAGGAACGCAGTAGCTTGTCACTAATAACCGACTCAAAGGCAATACGCGCATCCGGATTCCCCAACTGCCCCGCCTGTTCCACCGCCACCAATGGGTCTTCGCGCAGCAGCGCCGCCTTTTCCTGTGCGACTTTAGGGGCACTGGCGTCCAGACCATGAAGCACAAAGCCTTCGGCGGCGGGGCGGCGGGTGACCGTGAGCAATTGGACGTTGAAGTCCCACATCGGTGTTTGAAACCCCTTTGCCCCAAGCCGCGCCAGCAAGTTCCACTCCACACGCTTTAATAAGGCCTCTCGCTGCTTCTTGTAGCTGGTCAAGAACAGCCAGTTCTGCGGCATGACAATCTGCACGACTCCGGCGGGGCCTTGGGGCCCATGCACCAGTTCCAGGCAGCGTTCCAGAAAGACATTGGCCAGGTCGTTCTTGGCATCGGGGTAGTGCTGGGCGCAATAGGCTTTTAGTGCGTCGCTCTGTTTGCCCCGCGAAAGGTAGGGCACATTGGTGACGACCAGATCGTAGCGTTGCTCCAGCAGGTGGGCGGCGTCCAATAGACCTTGGGCCGCCAGGGCGGCTTCGTGTTGGGCACTGCCCGCTTCATTGTCCGTGTCATCTTCAATGGCCAGGGCGTCCTGCAGCAGGGTTCGGAGTGTCTCGAAGCTGGTGCTGGCCAGATCGTTCTTCAGGCTGCGGATGGGGTCCAGCAGGCTGCCCAGCAAGGGAGCCTGGGCAAAGCTGGCGTGCAGCAGGCGCAGTTCCTGGCGCAAATAATCAGCCCGAGGGGCGTCATCGGGGACCAGGGCCATCCAGTCTTGTGGGGTGGCGGCGACCTCCAGCCCGCAGCAGGCGATTTGCGGGCTGGGCATATCCTGGCGTACGCCCAGGGCATCGCCCCCTTCGTCCGGGTAACGCCAGGCCTCCAGGGCCAGAGCAAAGACGGCGATTTCCACGCAGCGCGGGTCCAGTTCCAGGCCATGCAGATTCTCGGCCAGCACATGGTCCACGGCATCCAGCGCACTCAGACCCTCAGCGGCCATGCGCATGGGGACCAGCATCAGGAAGGCCGCCACCAGAAAATGGCCTGAACCGCAGCAGGGGTCCAGCAGTTTGAAGTCACGCAAATGCGCGGGCCAGCCTTCAAAGCGCCCAGCCGCAGGCGTACCGTCGTCCGTCATCCGCAGATAGGGCAGTGGTATGGGGCATGGGGTCTCCGGGTGGCGCGTGATCCACCAGGCCCCCAGGGAATTGTGCAGCAGGAAATCCACCATGTACGGCTCGGTAAAGAGCTGTGTGACGGCGGGCAGTTCGTCGGCACCGATTTTGACCTCGGAGGCATTGACCGCGTCCTTGCGTTTGGCTTGCCAGAATTGATACACCCAGCCCAGGCTGTCGCTGGCCTGGAAGACCTCGGCCGGCAGGGCCGCCAGCAGTTTTTCCAGCTGGCGTTGGTGTTCGGGGGCCAGGGCCAGCGCGAACACGGGGCTGCTGGGTTGGAACACCTGCGGCAGCATGCGGGCGGCCAGGATTCCTGCCAGTTCCCAGCGGGTGCGGGCCCCCAGATTGCTGTCCGGGTCGGGGTCTTGTGCCAGGGCCTCGCAGTCTTCCAGCGAGACGGGGGCTCCTGGTTCCCAGAGCAGCAGGCCGTTTTCGGCCAGAAAGCGGGCAAACAGCATGCGGTGCCAGTGCTGATAGGCAATTTCCCAGATCAGGTGTTGCACCGCCTGGGTGTCATCGGCATGCTTTGGGTCCCCTAATGCACGGCCATGCGCCCGCAGGCGGCGGCGCAAGGACCGGCGCTCGTCGTTCAGGTAGTCTGGCGCACGGGATTCAGCGACCGCCAGTTGTTCAATGGCTGCTGTTGCGCCGGTTTCTGCTGCATCACGCGCCGCCTTGACGGTGGCTTCCAGTTGGGTGCGCAGGGGTTTGCTCAAGGGTTGGCGGATGTGAGGCATCATGAATTCCAAAGATCGTCAGCGTCCCAATTGTTGGGAAATCCCATTTCCTGTGGCGGAATGTCCGGGTAAGCCTTCAAGAGATCAGACAAACGGATGGGCCATTCATCGTTCATGTCTACAGGTTTGGTGAACAAGCGCATCACCACGGCGAGGCAGTAATAGCTTCTGGGGTCTGCGAAGTGCGATTGAGCCTGCTGATAGGTTTCTGGAGTCAAGACGAATCGGCGATTCCAGATCCGGCCGTGATGGGCGCAGGTATTTCTCAAAATAGACAGGACATGCAGCCAAGACCCAACCAGCGGGACGCTCAGCCCAAATGTCCTGGCGACTTCTTTTTTGGGGTTGGGCTGTTGGGGGTCAGCCTTTTGGAGATGTTCGTAGATGTTTGACCACTGGCGAAAGGTAATGCACTCTGCGACCAGCCAGCTGGGAGGCAGCAGCGGGTCGGTATATTTCGCGTAGTAATGCTGTGCGAACAGGTCTTTGCTGCGGTGGGTGTCGCGTTCAATATCAGCCAACAGCTTGCCGATTTGAAAGGGGACAGGTTTTCCGCGAGGTCCAGGGGCCTGCCCTAAGACCTGCTGTGGATGGTTGATGTACCAAAACGGCCCGTAGTGCAACGACATGTGGTTGCTGATGACCGTACGAATAGCGACTTCGATTCGTTCCAGCTGACCTAATGTAATACGGCGGAGTTCGCGGTCAAAATCGTACCTGCGGATGATGTCATCGAACGTCACGCCGGGCCTGAACATGCGTTGGCCGTTGGCTGCTGTCATCAAGGATAGGGCATATCCACGCAAGCGGAAATAGCCCACAAATTGCAGCGCATTCAGCGCTGCTGGTTCATCTTTGATGATAAGGCCCTTGTCTCGCCAGCGAGCCAATAATTGGGCCTCAGAGAGAGCCTGCTTGGTGTATTTCATCAGCAGGCCCTACAAAAGAGAAACCCGCCCTGGGAGCACTGTACCGACGCTTGCGCGCCGACCTGAAGTGTGGCGGGTGTTGTTAGGCACATTGTAGCATCGCTTGCACCAAAGAGCGCAAACAAAAAGTGGATGGAAAGCACTTGGTCGCAGGCTTGTCCCTCTTGGATCAGTCGATGGGTGAGGGTCATAGTGCCACAGGGCCTTCTTGAATTTTTGCGTGAAGCAGGGCGCTGACTTCGTCCAGCCAGGCCTGAATTTCAGCCGCATCGTTCAGGGTGCGGCGTGGCAGGGTCACGGACACCACGTTGGGTTTGAGCAGTTGTACGGCGGCCATGCGGGCGGCGGTAAAGCGGTTGGGCAGCGCCTGCGTGCGCGACGCCCAGTGTTCCAGCCCGCAGGTGTCCAGGGCATCCTGCAGCCGCTCAGTGGACGACAGGTCGGGGATGGCTTCGGCATCTAGGTTGTGCGCGTGGCGCAAGGTTTGCTGTTGTGTGGGGTCCAGCTTTTGCCAATCGGCATCGGCCTGTAGCTGGGCATCCGCTGCCTGGTACGCTGCCTGGTAGGCGTGTAGGTGTTCATTCAAGGCCGTGCGCAATAGCTGCACGGTTTGGTCTAGCACCGGCCGCACCGGGTCGGGCTGTGCCAGGAGGCTGCGCTGCGCCCGAATCGCTTCGGTTTCAGCGTGCAGGGTGTCATACGGCCCCAGGTGTTTGGCGTGATCCAACAGGGTGATCAGTTGCTGCCAGGCAGGGAGGCGTTGAGCAATGGCCTGGGCAGTTGCAGTCCAGGTGTGCGCCAAGTCGATCAGGTCTTGCTGGTGGGTATAGAGCGCCAGCAGTTGGGCGTTGCCTGATTCTGCCGCCAGGTTGTCGATCAGGCTTTGGTCGGCGGCCTCAGGGGCCGGTGCCGGGCCGCTGGCGTGCTGGGCCAGCTCGCGCAGTTTGGCCAGCAGTGTGGGGGTTTTCTGGGCTTCTTCCTTGGGTTGGCAGGGCACCCCCGCTTCGGAAAACAGCTTGCGGATTTTGATCAGCTGCGGTGGGGTGATGGTAATGCTTTCACGCTGGAAGTGTGCCTGGGTCAGCTTGGCACGATCCAGGCTTTTGGCATCGACTGGCCGCTGGGCGGCGTCGTGGGCCTTGAGGTGCCCACAGGCCAGCAGGGCGTAGAGCGCCCCGTCGATGGCATCGCGCGGCCAGCCATAGGGCGGCGCATCAAAATGATCGCGGATTTCATTGCCGCGCTTGCCTGCGCCGATAAAGTCCAGGATTTTTTTGCAGACTGGGTGCTGGTCGGCATCGCGGGTATGGCCCACGGCCTTCAGGGCTTCGAGGTTGCCTTTGCGGGCTTCGTCCAGCACTTTGTTCCAGTGGGTTTGGTCGGCCAGATCAAACTGACTGTACAGCCGGATGGCCGAGGCCTGGGCGGCTCGGCCAATACGCTGGGCCAGGTCGGTGCCTTCAGTGATTTCGGTGCCCCCAGCCTGGAAGACGCGGGCGTCTGCGACCAATTTGTCCAGGATATTGGCCAGATTGCGTTCGGCGGTGACCAGGCGGGTTTCCATGGATCGCTGGGCGTCGCGGCCTTCTTCGGTGGTGGGGCTACCCTTGCGCTGCAGCGTCGTGCGGGCAGCTTCCAGCGTGACGAGCGTATCGGCCAGTTCGGTTTTGTGCTGTGCTGGCAGATAGATCAAGACAGTGGGGTCGCTGGCCTCCAGGCGGCGGGCTTCGGCCAGTACGGATTTTTCTTCGGTTTGCCAGCCATTTTGAATCCACAGGATCACGTTCTGGGCATGGTCGCGCGGCAGGGTTTCATCGTAGCTGGGGCGCAGGCTGCGCTCGGTGTGATCCTGACCCTGAGTGACGCGTACTTTTTTCAGCACGTCACCCAGGCGGGTGCGCAAGGCTTCGGCGCGTTTTTGTTCTACCTGCTGCGGGGCCCCTTTCAGTTCGGCTTCGTGGGCACGGAAGGTGTCATACCATGAACCTGACTCGCGGGTTTGCAGACGGTATTCGGTCCCCTGGCTGCCCGATAAGGCCATGATCAGGCGGTCGTCTTGCTGCAATTGGGTCAATAGATCGGGCAGTTGCTTGCGCAAGGACGCCGAGCCCTCGGCCAGATCTGTGACCAGTAGATCGGCCAGCACGTCTTCGGTGGCCTTCAGACCCAGGTCCAGGGCCGTATCAGCGGGCAGCTTGTTGATCAGGTAAATCAGTTTCAGCACGCGGGCTTTGAGCGGCTGCGTGCCGTCACCCGCAGCAAAGCGCTCGACGTAATCGAAAATTTCCTTGGGGAGCTGCGCCGTGGAGACCAGGTTGGCGGCGATCTGGTCGTACAGAAAATCACCCGCGACCACATGGCCCAGGGGGTCTTTCGCGGTAGCCAGCACCGCTTCGTGGACCACTCGCAGTTGGCTGCGCAACTGCGAAACCGTGCCCGTCGCGTCGATGGTGCGTAGGATTCGTTCCCAGAACCGGCGCCGCACGGGCAGCAGGGGATAGTCGGAGGTCATCACCTGCTCGTCGTCGGTGGCGTGTTCCAGTTTGGTGCCGCGCAAGTGGCGCGAGATCTCGCCCAGGTTGTTGCGCCAGACGGCCTCCACCGCCGGTTGTGCCGAAGGCTTTTTGGCCAGGATGATGCGCCGGGTGACGTGCTCGACGTCCCAGTCACCCAGCATGATGGGCACCGGGAAACGCCCCATCAGGCGTTGCAGGTTCGGCATGCCCGATAGCGCCGACTGGCCGGTGCCCACAAACAGCAGTTTGCCGTTGAAGTGCTTGGTCAGGGTTTCAGTGACTTCCTGCACTTGAAACGCACGTTCGGCGTCGGTGCCAATGTATTGCTGCACTTCATCCAGCACGATGAGTGTCAGGGGAAACTTGCCGTCCAGACTGAGCGTGGATTCGATGCTGCGGATGAGTTCGTCGCTGCTGATGTCGGTGACTTGCGGGAATTGTTCTTTGATCAGTTTGCGGACATCGGCTTCGGAGCCTGCCAAATCAGGCCGTGCGGCCAATAGGGCGCGGGCCAGGTGGCCCGACACATACATATGGGGCAGTTCCTGGGTCAGGCTACGGCCTGCAGCCTGCAGACTGTCTTGTACCGGGGCGAGGAGGTTTTCCTGGTTTAACCACAGAACCAGCTGCGCCTGGTTGTAGGCTTCAGGCAGGCCCTTGGATTTAAACAAGATGCCCAATAGCGCCAGGCGGACTTTGTCGCCCGCTCCGGCCCCCAGTTTGCCAGCGGCCGCGTGCAGCCCGCCGTAGCGCTTGCCCTGGGTGGAGAGTTCAGCCAGGTGATCGCGGATGGTGTCGGGCAAGACGGCCAGGCTGCGAGCGGTAGCCCCATCGTCGAAGGTGTAGTCCGTCCAGAGCGTGCGCAGCATCTTCGCCAGGTGGGATTTGCCACTACCGTAAAAGCCGGAAATCCAGATCCCGGGCTGTTCGGTGTTGCTGTCCAGATTGCGCAGGAATTTTTCCAGGATGGAATCCAGGCCTTTGGCGTACTGGCCATCGCAGACAAAGGTTTCCAGCTCGTAGCGCAGGATTGCCTGGGCGGCTTGCGAGTGGTCTTCCGAAACTTCGGCCACCCCGTGGTTCACCAAATGGGTCGCTTCCGGGGCTTTTTGGTAGATTTCTTGATTGAGCATGGCAGGTGAATGAAGGGGTTAGTCGCGGGCCAGCAATGGCATGGCCAGGTAGTTCCAACCGTCGCGGGCATCCAGCAAACGGTAGGCGTGGGTTTCAGGGTGGTGTTCGCCGGGGAAAAACACCAACAATCGCCCCGGGACGGATTCTTTGATGCCTTCAACCAAGGTGGACACGCGGGCCAGGCCGAACAGTGTTCCTACGCCCAGCAATGCGACGACGGTGTCAGCGGTGGCTTGTGCTTGGATCTGGGTATTCAGTTGGGCGGTCAGATCTGCCGTGAATTCGGTAATTTCGCCGCTTGGGTAGCCCGCCAGGTCTTCTGGGGATTCAAAATAAGCATTGCGGTATTCCTGGGCCGCCATCCAGCGCGGAAAGGCATCGGTCACATCCAGCAGCAGCCAGTCTTTGCCCGCCTGCTGGGTGATCAGCTCAAATTCGCCCAGACTGGCACGCAGGCGCAATTCGTCGGTTTTGTCGTACACCGCAAAAATGACCCGCTGGATGGCGGCCAGCCCCGCTTGCCAGGGCACGGTGAGCTGATTGCGCCAGGCATTGGCCAGTTTGTTGATCTTAGAGGACATGGATGAGCTCCTGGCGAATAGCGTCTTCTGCGGGGGTGAGTGCGCCTGGGAAGCGGATTTCCTGCACACCGCCCGCATTCATGAAGACCAGCAGGCCTCGTTGTGAGGCGGTCTGGGCGAGGGCAGCCAAGGCGTCTGGGCCGACTTGGTAGGGGGCCAGCCACAGTGAGGTGAACAGGCGCGGGCCGCTGCGGCCTTCCAGGTAGGCCATCAGCAGCAGCAGCACGAGGGCTTCAGGCGTCAGCGCTGGCTGCGCACGGTGTTTGCGGGTATGGCCCAGCAGAAACCCGGCGGCAGTCCAGGTGCCAGCGATGTTCTGGGCGAAGGATTTCAGTGATGCTGTGCTGAAGCGGTCGGGATAGCGGTGCGCCAGTTCGTGTTCCAGCGCGGTGCGGGGCAGGAAGGTGCCGATGGCTTGATCCAGAATCAGCGCTTGGGTATCGCGCAACAAGGGATCGCGCGCCATCGCCATCGCCAGGGCCAGTTGCGGCTGGGCGGCGTCAGACAGTGGCCAGAGCGTACGCATGAGGCGAAAGAGTGGGTTGTCGTGGCTGAGGCCATACAGCCCATGCAAGTGCCGCCAGGCCAGGTCGCGGGCCTTCTGGCTGGGCTTGCCCAGCACGTTTTGCGTTTTGATGGCCTGAGCGTAGTCGGCTGTGTCGGCGCTGGCTGCCATGTGATCCAGCAGGCGGCGGATATCGTCCAGCATCATGGTGCGCGCCGCATGGGGGCCGTTGATGCCAAAGCGAAACCCTAGCTGGGCCAGGAGTGCTTGCCGCGTGGCCGATTGCTGGCTTGGGAGGTAGGGCGGCGTGCTCATGCGGCCCCCGTAGTGCTAGGGGCCTGATAACCGGGGGCCACCCGCGCGCTATCGACGCCATACAGGACTAGGGCATCTTGCAGCCACAGACGGTATTCCTCCCCGTCCAGGTGGTGATCGGGCGTGCAGTCCACGTTATACAGACGCAGCACATAGCCCGCCACCGCAGCCCGTAGCCGCAGGCGCAGCATGCCGTCGGTCATGCCGTAATCCAGACAGGTGGTATCGGGGTAGGGGCGATCCGGGTGGGGCACCAAGGTCAGGTCCAGAATGCGCCCCCATTGCAGATCGTGTTCGGGGCGTTCATGCGCCTGGGGTGGGGTACGACTGGGGCTGGGCTTGATGATGCGCGTCAGGACAAAATCACGAAACTGGCCGCTTTTGCGATCAAACGCGCGAGTGTGCCAACGCAAGCCGGTGTTCAGCAGCGCAAAGGGGACGATCTCACGCTGGCTGGTGCCGCTGGTCAGTGCGTGGTAGGTGATGTGCAGGGCTTGCTGGGCATGGATGGCCCGGGTCACGGTGGCCAGGGTATCTGGGTTGGGCAGTGACAGCGATGTAGGGGCTGCGCAGGGCAGCAGGGCATCGGACGATGGCGCGGTCGTGTCGCCGGTCTGTTCGGCCAGCCAGCTGAGGATCTGATCCGTGGGGACGTTGAACAGGGGTTTGAAGGGGCTGCCCAGGTAATAGCGTTTGTTGCGACTGTCGTAGTCGATATTGCGTGGGGCCAGGTCTTTATACAGCGCCAGATCGCGTGAGGCGGCCGCAGACGCCATGCCAAAGCGCTGCATGAGTTCTGCCCGACCGATTTCGCCCAAAAACCGCAAGCGCAGTTCGATGTGCTTGAGGCGGTCTTTTTGGGCGTGCGACAGCGTCGTGGGCGGGCTGGATAGCATATGGGCAGCAAGGTGTGACAAACCTGCCCAGTTTATCGGATTAGTGCGGTGGTGTCATCAAAATGATGTGCATCGAGCAAAACAACAAAGGTTCTGGTTTTGCGCTTCGAGAAAGCGCACCTGCAGGGTACGGCATGATTTATGTCAGACCGCCCTCTGGCGGTAGGGGCGCTCGCCGCGCGGCCAGTGTTCCCAGTCCATCTCCATGGTGCGGGCAGCCATTGCCCTGAGTGCGCCGCCTAAAACGCCGACTGTATCACTGCGCTCCTTCCTGCAAGGGGTGCGCTTCGCCGGGTACTCACCCGGTCCCTTCGTTTCTCTTCGTTCTCCTGCGGGCTGCGGCTTCCGTGCCCGCCCCTTTCCGGTCGTCCCTGCGTGATCCAGCGCGGCAAGGCGACGAACTCACGGCAACGGTGGCACTCCGGGCCAGACAGTAGGACTGCGAACACCGCAAAACCTACAGAAGGCTCGGAATCTTCGGCCCCGGTAGCCGGATAACCCCGAAAGGAGAGCACCATGAAAGAAATCAGCACCGCCGCGCTGGGCTACGACAATATGAACGATGTGCATACGCTGTATGTCCGCAGCCCCAGCGGGCGCTATCGGCTGGCGTCCGATGATCAGGTGAATCACCCCGGGTTTTGCGGAAGCTCCGAGCTTTGAGAGAATGGAGTCATGGCAAATCAAACGAAGTTTTCCCCCGAAGTGCGCGAACGCGCGGTGCGGCTGGTGCAGGATCATCGCAGCGAGTACCCGTCATTGTGGGCTGCGGTCGGTTCGATCGCCCCGAAGATCGGCTGCACGCCGACCACGCTGTTGGATTGGGTCAAACGCAGGGAGATCGACAGCGGTGTGCGCCCTGGCGTGACCAGCGAGGAACGCGAGCGCATCAAGGCGCTGGAGCGCGAGGTCAAGGAGTTGCGCCGGGCCAATGAGATCCTGAAGACGGCGAGCGCTTTTTTTGCCCAGGCGGAGCTCGACCGCCAACTGAAGAAGTGAACGCCTATATCGACGGACATCGGGACCTGTACGGGGTCGAGCCGATCTGCAGGGTCTTGCAGGTTGCCCCGTCAGCCTACAGGCGTCACGCCGCCCGGTGCCGCAATCCGGCGCTACGCAGCCATCGTGCGCAGAGGGACGAACAGCGGATGGTGGATATCCGCCGCGTCTGGGATCAGAATTTCCAGGTCTATGGTGCGCGCAAGGTCTGGCGCCAGATGTGTCGGGAGGGCAAGCCCATTGCCCGCTGCACGGTCGAGCGCTTGATGCGGCACATGGGTATCGAAGGCGTGCGTCGGGGCAAGCGGGTGCGCACGACGATCCCGGACGCCTCCAGGCCATGCCCGCGTGACCTGGTGCGCCGGGCCTTCCATGCAGATCAACCCAACCGTCTGTGGGTGGCCGATTTCACCTATGTCTCGACCTGGCAAGGGTGGCTGTATGTGGCCTTCGTGATCGATGCCTATGCCAAGCGGATCGTGGGTTGGCGGGCCAGTTCGTCGATGACCACCGACTTCGTGCTCGATGCCCTGGAGCAAGCTTTGTATGACCGGCGACCCGATCCTTTGACGGGGGCCAGAGCCTCAAAGAGCGCCTGCATCGGGCCATTGACAGCGTTACTCAGAACATTCTCAGTCTGAGTCATGACCCATTGAGCAATATCACTGGGGGCAGAGGGTGGAGTAACTGGGGGAGTTATGCCGGCCATGACTCAGCCTCAGTTCGTCGTGTCATTCGTGTTGCTGGCTTTTGTTTCGTTGCCAAACCAGCCGCCGTAATCGGCCCTGAATTATAAATAACTCATTGATTTTATTGTAAAATAAAGCCACTCCAGACTATCAAATCCCCCAAAAACAGCCCGCTGGGGCTCATTTTCTGGGAGATTGCCCCGAAACCGCATGAGTCAGATTGACGATTTTTTCCGCAGCCGCCTGGACCAGATGATTGATCTGCGTAAACCCCTGGCGGTGCTTGCCACGCATATTCCTTGGCAGGAACTGGAGGCGGCTGTCGCACACCGTTTTGCGCGTCAGGTGCGCACCGGCCGGCAGGTTGAGGATATTGATCTGTTTGGCCCGACGATGGCCGTGGTAGGGGCCGGCCATTCAAACGCGGGGCGTCCCCGGCTGCCGATGCGGCTGATGATTTCGCTGCTGTATCTGAAGCACACCTTCAACGAGAGCGATGAAGGCGTCTGCGAACGCTGGAGCGATGCACCCACCTGGCAGTATTTTTCGGGGCAGGAGTATTTCGAGAATCGCCTGCCGTGCGATCCCAGCGCCATCAGCCGATTCCGGGGGCTGTTGGGTGAGGAAGGCGTCGAAGAGCTGCTGGTGCAGACTTTGGTGGTGGCCATCAAGCTGGGGCTGATCGAGCGCACGGCGATGCAGTCGGTGATAGTGGACAGCACCGTGCAAGCCAAGGCGGTGGCGCATCCCACCGACAGCCGTTTGCTGGAGGTGGCGCGCCAGAAGATCGCCTGCGCGGCCAAGGCGCACGGCATTGCGTTAAAGCAGAGCTACGCCAAGGAAGGCCGGGAGCTGGCCAGGAAAGCGGGCCGCTATGCGCATGCCAAGCAGTATCGGCGCATGCATAAGACGATCAAGCGCCAGCGCACGATTCTGGGCCGTCTGGCGCGTGACATTGAGCGCAACAAGACAGTGCTGGCGCAGAGCATCCAGGACGCCTTGGACCCGTTATTGGCTCGCGCACATAAGATCGCGGCTCAGAGCCGTCGGGGCGCGAAGGTGAAGGGAAAAGACAAGGTCTACAGCTGGCACGCCGATGAGGTGGAGTGCATCAGCAAGGGCAAGGCCCGTACGCCCTATGAGTTTGGAGTGAAGGTGGGCATTGTCACCACCTTGAAGGGGAATCTGATCGTGGGAGCACGCAGCTTCCCTGGCAATCCGTACGATGGCCACACACTGGCCGAGCAGTTGGAGCAGTCCCGCATCCTGATGGAGGCGGTGGACGTGGCTCCGCAGACCGTCTACACGGATCTGGGCTATCGAGGCGTTGATGCCGAGATCCCGGAATATAGCCTTAAACACCGAGGCAAATTCAAACGTCTCACCGACCAGGAGCGCCGAATGCTTAAACGGCGCCAGGCGGTGGAGCCGGTCATTGGGCATCTGAAAAGCGATCATGGAATGAATCGCTGTCATTTGAAAGGCCAAACGGGTGATGCGATCCATGCGGTGTTGTGCGCGGCAGGCTTCAATATCAAGTGGCTGCTGCGCATGATTGCCCGCAAGGGCATCGGCCCTTTATTTTTGTGCCGATTTATTGCGTGGATTGGTCGTCAGATTCAACGCCTGATGCCCATGATGGGCTCAAGAGGCGATTGGGTTGATCCGGTGGGCTGCCTGCCCTATCGAAATCCGTGGCCTCGGATCGCCGGAAATTCGGCCTGAAACAGGACAAATGAATTTTTCAGGGACGACGCCGTAGACCCGTTCGGCACGGGCTTGAAGCAGGTTGCGCTCCGCATCCAACTGCTGGCCGGCGAGCTGTATCCGGGTCTGTTCTGCCTGGATGTTGGCCTGTTCGATCTGGATGCGGGCCTGTAGCTCGGCAATTTCCTTCGGGTTGGTGGTCTGGTTGATCTTGTCTTGCAAGGCATCCACGTTGGCCAGGCGTCGGGTCATCGAGTCGTAGGCGCGTTCGCTCATGGCCTTGGATGTGGCTTCGATATTCAGTGCGCGCTTCGAGAGCGCCTGGCGATCCTCCTGGAAATTTACAGGGGCCATCACTTCGTCCGTGATGCGGCCCACATCGCCATCCAAACTGGAGCTGCCAGATCGGTTCAGCAGATCCTCAGCGCTGGCAGGCAGCGCCGCGCGTAGCTGATTGCGGATGTCGGGATTGCCGACCACGTTGCCGTAGCCGCTGGACTGCGTGAAAGCAGCCAGTTGGCTTTTGGCCGTGGCCAACTGATCGGTCAGATTTTTCAGCTGGTCTCTGGCGGTTAGCAGTTGCTCTTGCAGCTGGGCGATAGTGGCCGCATCGACGGTGGGGATGCCGCTGGCGTGGACGGGTGAGAGGAATACGGCGGACAGGGCAATGCCCGCCGCAAATGATTTGCAGCGTGTCATGAGGTGAACTCCGAAGGGGTAATGAAAAGCTGACAGGCGTCGGCTTTTGGGTCGTGCAGCCAGGAAGTGGGCTGCAGATGGCTATTCCTTGCCGATTGCGCTTTGGTATTGGGCTTCGGTGATGCGGTGAGCCTTCATACGGCCAGAGACGATGGCATCTTCTTTTTCGTTGTATGCCAAGTGAACGGTATCGGCGACAACCAGGATGTTGTCTGCCTTCTGGATGGTGGCAGGGACGGTACGGGTTTGATAGCCGACCGTCCCAATGATGCTCCAGGCCGTTTCCTTGAATAGGAAGCTGTCGCCGTTGCGCTCAATGTGGATCAGGGCAGGGTGATTTCCCTTATCGGATTTCCAATACCCCACGAACTTCTCCCCGTCAGGCTCCGTCTTGCATCCGGCCAGGATAGTCAGCAAGGAAGCGCCAGAGGCGGCAATGAAATATCGTCGGTTCATGAGGTGTCCTATGGTGAAAGGTTGATGGGGTGTCTCTGGTGCCGCTTGAAGATTGCCGAGGCGTCGGCCACGCTGCTGGTGGGTCCAGCTTTTGTAAGCCAGTACGCCCGCTCAGATGGTTTCAGGATGTTCCACCAGGCCATGCCCATGGCCTCGTCCGCAGTGGGCGGTCGGTTCAGGCCTGAAGGATTTACGGGCATAGATCTGGACCCTCCGTTTCGTGTGCTGGTCCCTGGGGTTGCAGGGGGTGATCGAAGCGCACGCCGATCAGGTCCGCGATGCGTTGCCAGTCGGTCGGTTGCGGGCGGTGGCCATCGGCCTCATGGATGTGCAGGCTGTAATACTTATGCACACCTTGCTCGAAATATTCTTGATCCTCACGCGGGGACGAGGACGAAAACCAGAGGTACGGCTGATGCCGTGGGTCAGAGGCAGAGCCCGGACATTTCGTCAGCAAGCCTGTTTAAGTGATTTCCCGGTAGTCCGGCTGCCTCGGCGACGCGGCGGAGGGGATCGGCGGCGCGGGAAGCTGTTTTTCAGTACCGCAGGCGCAATGGTCCCTACCCCCGTTGCTTTATCGCGTGCCGGGGACAGCACTTTCTCGGCGCTACGGGGCCATGGCGCGCGCGGCGTGCGCGTAGACGTGGCGCAGCGGATGATGCGAGGCCAGCAGGATGCGGACCCGCCGGGTATTGCGCACGATGGCCGCACCGACCTTCAGCAGGCGCACCCGGATGGTGGCGGCGCTGGCGCGCTCCAGTTCGGTGCCTCGTAGCGCCGTCTCGCGCAGCCGCTGCATCAGCGTATAGGCCAGGGCCGCCAGCAGCAGCCGGAACTGGTTGGCGGCGAACCGGTGGCAACTGGCGCGCGTACCGAACAGATCGAGTTGCGCTTCCTTGATGCGGTTCTCGGCTTCGCCCCGGGCGCAGTACAGCTGATCGTACAGTTGCATGGCATCGCAGTCCCGGATGTTGGTGACCACGAAGCGCGGGTTCACGCCCTGGGCACCGTACTCCAGGCGGGTGAGCACGCGCCGGGGCCGATCCCACGACCCGGCCGCGTAGGTGAACTCACTGACCAGGCGCTGCTTGCGCCCGGTGCGCTCGTAGCCGTCCTTGAGGATTTCCTCGGCCTGCGCAACGCGCGCCTGAAGCCGTTTATTGCGTGCCAGGCCGATGATGTATTGCACGCCGCTGCGTTCGCACCAGCGGATCAGCGGCTGACGGCAGAACCCCGAGTCCCCACGGATGATGATCCTGACCTCGGGCCATGCCTGACGCAGCCGGTTCACCAGCAGGCGCAGCACCGCCGCCGCGTGCCTGGCCCCGTCAATGCGGCTGGGGCGCAGCAGGCAGGCCAGCATCGACTGGCCGCAGAACACGTACAGCGGCAGATAGCAGTGGTGGTCGTAGTAGGCGTGGAACTGCTTGAGCTCCTGCTCGCCGTGCAGCGGGATATCCGAGGCATCCACATCCAGAATCAGTTGCCTGGGCGCGGTGGCGAAGCTGGCGATGAAGTGTTCAACCAGCACCCCATGCAGCGCCCACGCATCGGCGCGGGTCGCCCCCGTCTCCAGGCGGCTGAGCGTGGGTGAACTGGCCAGGGCACGATCTCGCCCAACAGCCGTTTGCATCAGCAGATCCCCGCGCAGCGTATCGTGGTCGTTCAGGTCTTCGTAGCCGCAGCACAGGCCGTACAGGCGCTGGGCCAGCAGATCGCGCAGGCGGTGATGAATGCGGCCAGCGGCCCGGCGCTCGGTCAAGGCCTTGGCCGCCATGCGCGACAGGCCCGTGCGCGCATCAATTCTTCGCAGCAGCATCAGCCCGCCGTCGGAGCTGAGATCGCCGCCTTGGAAATTGGCCTGTAAATGGCGCCGTCCAAGGCGTCCAAAGTCCAGTTCTTCAGTGGTACGATTTGGCATAGGCGGTTCTTTTTGGTTGTATGGCGTGAGACCCAATAACCATAAGCCCTCGGGCAGGAATCGCCTATTCCTTTTTACCCGCCTGACGAAATTTCCGGGAGAGGGCGAATCCATGCCGTGATCCTGGGCGATACGCTGCAATTCATCCGCATCGACGGCTTCGCGCTCGATGACGGCTTCGCCTTGGCTGAATTGCCCTCGATCCAGATCATCTTGGGTCCAGCGTTCGCAGTAGATCGAGATCAGGAAGGTGTCTGCTGCGGTCGTCGATTCCGGCATTTCCAGGCCCAGGCGCTGGTAAAAACCGGGGTCCTGGTGCGCCTGCTGATCCTGCCGGGCCTGGTGTTGGTCCTGGCTACGGGCGCGTTCAGCCCGCAGCCGATCTGCGTCATGCTGCATGGTGGGATGTCCTATGGGGAGGGCCGGTCATGCGTGACCGGCGTGGTTTACTGACGGGCTTGCTTGACGGCGGCCAGGTAGACCGGCAACCAGGCGGCAGGGTCGGTCCCGGCCTGGGCGACGGCGGCTTCGGCGATTTCCGCCATGTCCGGACTGCCGGAGAACACCAGCAGTTCGTCGTCGCAGCCCGATAAATCCAGTTGGGCGACGGTGACGCTGGCCCCTTGCTTGACCAGAAACTTGCGGCTGGCTTCACCCAGGCTCTGGAGCAGTTCAAATTCCGCGACCGTCAGGCCAAAGCCCTCGATGTAGTCGCGGGCGCGGGCCTTGGGGTTGGGCAAAAGAATCAGGGTGGCCGTTTGCTGCACCAGGGATGCGCCGACGGGGTTGTCGATGATGGCCCCCGGTTCCTGGGTCGCCAGCGCCAGCACCCCATTTTTCTTGCGGATCGTGCGGGCCGCGTCCTGCATGGACTCCTGAAAATGCGCGTCCTTCAACGGGTGCTGGCACTCGTCGTACAGATTGATGATGCGCCGCCCATCGTGCAGCGCATCGACGCGGTGTTTCAGGTACAGGGTGGCTGCGCCGCGTACTTCGTCATCGTCCAGCAATTCCGTCAGATCAAAGCCAAAGAGGGCGGGCCGGTCACTGCTGGTTTGCAGGTCCAGATCGTCCGTGGGGTTGTCGAATACCCAGCCGTATTCACCCCCCTGGCACCAGGGGGCCAGGCGGGCGTGGATGGTGCTGCGGGTGTCGTCCTCACTGTAGGGGTTGGGCAGCAAGGTGTTCAGGGTGGACAGCGTTCTGGCCGGTCGGTCAATCAGCGTGGTCAGCTGCTGGACCGCCTGGGTGATGTCCGCCCGTTGCCGGGTGGTGACGGCTTCGCCCTGGCGTTCGGCCAGGTAGGTGACCAGACGCACCATGAAGGCCACATTGCCCTTGGTGGCTTCCATCTGAAAGGGATTCCAGCCGGTCGGCTCCCCCAGGCGGATATTGAAGTACCGCCCGCCCAGGGCCATGATGAGTACCTGCATGCCCTGGTCTTTGTCCCAGACCACGCAGGCAGCCCCGAATTTCTGCGCCTGGGTCAGCAACATGCCTTGCAGCACGGTTTTGCCGGTGCCGGTCATGCCGATGATCAGGGTGTTGCCCGGGCGGCGTTTGCCGGTTTCGTCCAGGTCTTCCGTGGAGGCATGGAAGTTGAAGAAAAAGGGCGATCCCGTCTGCGTTTTCAGCATGGTGACGGCTGGCCCCCAGGGGTTTCCGGCAGGCTTGCCCGTCAGCTGGTTGTGCAGGCTGGAAAAGCACAGGAAATTCAGGGAGGTCACAGGCACGGGCCGGGGCCGCCAATGCCAGTTGCCCGGCAGTTGCGCCCAGAACCCGGCTTCCAAGGCCCGATCCAGGGGCCGAAAGCCTACGGCGTCTTCGGCCAGGGCGGTGGCCGTCTGCGCCAATGCCTGACGCACACTGTCCGCCGAGGTGCCATACACCAGGAGGGTGGCATGGTGATCCCCCAGACCCAGGCGGGCCGAGGTCAGATCGTCCATCACATCGGTCAGTTGCGTGACCTGACTGACCGAATCGTCACCCGAGTCGACAAGCAGCTTGTGGTGTTTCTTGACGAGTTTCTTGGCGGCGGCTCCTGTGTGACTGCCCCAGGATTGCGTCAGCACAAACTCATGGGGCAGGCCCAGCAGCCGGTCCAGGTGGCCCGGTTTGGTGGCTTCCGGGTAGTCGCGCAATTCCATCATGCCAAAGAGGCGTGACCCGGCGACGGTGCGCAGTTCGCCCAACTCGCCGTGGCGGCCAAAGATGGGACGGGCCTGCGGCAGGGTTTCGCGCAGCCGTTCCCGGCTGATCGGCACGGGCCGATGGGTGCCCGACAGCAGGAACCCCATAAGTTCAGCCGTTTCGCTGAACGCCAGCCCCCGGCGATCCACGATGCCGAGGATCTGCGGATCGTAGCGGTACAGGCCTGCGGTCAGTGCCCGCACGGCGCTGTCCAGGCGTTCGATGGATTCGTCCTGCCAGTGAGCCAGGCGTTTTGCATCCGCCTTTTCCAGGCTGGCGAAGGTACCCAGCACGGGGTCTGCGACGGGATGGATCAGCACACTCAGGTACAGGTCATTGACCATCAGCCCCGAGGTGTCGAACGTCGCCCGGTAGGCCGCATCAAAGCGGGTGGCGAAAGCTTGTGCAAATGTGCTGTCGGGGTATTCCGTCACACGCCTGCGGATGATGTGAGAATACAGGCCGAGCGAACCCATGGGCAGGCCGCGCAGCACATTGTGCAGGGCCTCGATCCAGTCTTTCAGTTCAGCCTGTCCGTAGGCGTCCGGTGCCCGACCGGCGACCTTGATGACCGCCAGGTATTCGTGGTTGTCGCAGGCAATGATGCGGTCGGTGACATGGTGGGAATAGGGCAGATAGCGGGAAACCAGCCGTTCATCAACGGCCAGTGCGGTGGCTGCGGTCATGGCAGAGTCCTTCGGGAAAGCAAACGGCGCCAGGGTCGGTGGCGGTGGTAGCCCTGCGGGGCATAGCTGGAACCGCGCCAGAATCGCTGCTGGCGATTCGTGCGCCGGGTCTTGAGTTCCAGCCAGAGGATGTCGATGGCTTTGTCGTCATCGCGGGTGAGCATGGCCAGCGTGGGCATCACGACCAGTAGCAGTCCCCACCAGGCCAGTCCGGCAGTCATGGCAATGATGGCCACGCATACGAACGCACCGAGCATCAGGGTGGTGGGGATGCCCATGAAGGTGGCCTTGCGGCCCAGTCCCTTGAATACGGGATAGGTGTTCGGGGGCTGGTGATCGGGCGGCTGGTTGGCGTGGCCTGTGCGGGCGTCCGGTGTGCTGCGGGTAGCCATGGCTTATTTCCACAGCAGGACCACCAGTTCACCGGCGGAACCAGCCAGCAGGACGCTGATGCCCCAGCGGATGGCGTCATCCTTTCGCATGACTTCCGCCGAATACAGCACGAAGATGATGACGCCGATGATGACGGCGGCAATCGGCAGGATGATGTCCAGATTGTCTTTGAGGGTTTGCAGCGTGGTCCGGGCGCGAGACAGGCCCCCCAGCGTTTGCGCCCATGTCGCGTGACTGACCATTGCCAGTATCCAGAGTGTCACCAGCCTGTCCATGAAATGTCGCGGGGTTGTCTGGAGTGTGAGGTGTGGCATTTTTTGCATGGCATGACTCCTGCCCCAGACGCCGGCAGGCGTGTTGGGGTGTGTGGTGGGAAAAGAATGGGAAGGGCAGCGGGCCGCTGGATGCGGTGCTGCGGAGGGATCAGTGGGCCGGTGGCTGAAAGCCATCGGCGATGGGATGTGCTGTGAAGCCGTCCGGGGTGCCGGGTGGCTGGGTGGGCGTTGGGGCTGACGCGGTATCCGGGCTGTCCGTCTTGGCGGGTTGCGCGTCGTCAGCGGATGCCGCATTGTCGGGGTCTGGCTTGAGGGCCGGGACCACAATGCCCGCCTGGGCCAGTACCTTGCCCACATAGCCATTGGCAAAGCCCCGCGTGAGGTTGCCGGTGTTGTAGCAAGACAGTGCCGCCCGCAAGGCTTGTTGCGGCTGGCGATGGTGGCGCAGCGCCCTGGCGTAGCAGGCGGATAGCACGGTCTGGGCAGCGGTCAGATTCTTGCAGGGATCGAAAACCGTGGTGCTGTCCAGGCCCAGCCAGCGCCAGTTGCGCACGTTGATCTGGCCCAGGCCTGCGTCGAAATCCACACCCCGGGCCATCAGGTCCTGGGCGGTGCGCTGGGCTTCTTCCAGGGTGCCGGGTTGCTGGATGGAGGCCTGGCGCTTGCTGTTCACCCCAATGGCGTATTGCCGTGCGCCCGACTCGTGGCGAATCAGTGCGTCCAGCGTGACCGGGTGAATGTGCGGTGCGCAGGCAAGGGCGAGGGAGGCCAGGGCAGAAAGCATGGCGCGACCCCTTAGAAACCGGCCCGGTGCCTGGGGTCGGACAATGAGAAATTCCAGCCAGAGGCCCATTGGCCGTTGTGATCCGCGTCCCATTTGGCCTGGGCCGCGTCATAGTCCACAGCCTTGACCCAGCGCCCGCCCATGGTCGGGCGACCGACATAGCGGATGGACAGTTCGTAAGTCCAGGCGTGATCGTTGTAGGCCACGCACCAGGCGGGCAACTGCGTCAGCGTCACCGTGGGCAGCGGCTGGACTTCGTAGACGGGTTCCCGGTTGCCGGTGGATGCGTCGTATCGGTAGCCGCGCTGCCGCCATTTGTAGGCGGTGTCCGCGTAGCTGCGATTCAGATAGTCGGCATCGCACTTGCCTGCGCCGCGGGAAATGGCGTCCACTCGCTCGGCCATGCCGGGTTCTGCGGCCGCAGGGCATTGCGCCAGGAAGGCGCGGCGGGCGGCGACCGTTGCATCCCAATCCAGGCCATGACGGTTGTATTTGAGGATGCCGAAATAGTGATCCAGCGATGGGCTGCATTCGCCTGGGCGCAGGCTGGACGACAGGCAGAGCGTGGCTTCGCAGGCCAGGCGCGGGATGCCGGTCAACAGGTCAGCGTCGGCGGTGCCGGAGGCATGGGCAAGGGGAGCCAGGACGCAGGCAAGCGCCAGCGTCCCGGCCCGCAAGGCGGGAAGGGTATGCATGGGGAGATTTCCTGGGGAGAGGGGACAGCAGGTGGCCGAAGGGTGGCCTGGGAGGGGTTAGCGGTGTTGCAGCAGTGTCTGTTGGGCCAGGGCGATGTGTTCGGGCTTGGCCATGGCCCGCACCAGATGGGCGGTTTCAACCGCAGCGGTGCGGGTATCGCGGAGCTGGCCCAATTCGGCCACGATCTGGCGTAGCAGCGTCAGTTCTTCCTGGAGGGTATCGTCGGCAGCCAGGCGGCGGCGGATGTAGTTGGACAGGGACAGGCCGGACAGGGCTGCGGCTTCGCCCAGCCGCGCAGCATGGGATGGGGTCACCCGGATGCGGATGACCTCGGAGAGAGGTTCAGTCATGGGGGTTCCTGAAAATGGTGGCGTTATGCGCCAGTGTGTCAGTCAGGTGTGGGGGGAAACCTGCTGACGGGGCTGGGCGGGGGCCAGCATGTTTTCGATCAGGCGGATCATCACCTCTTTGGCTTTCGGGTCTGATTCCGCCACCAGCAAGGCCAATGCGGCCAGGCCGACATCGTTGATCACAGGTTCGTTGTGGCGCAACAGGCGGCCATTGCGGGCCAGGAAATCGACGAACAGATAGGAGCCGATGCGCTTGTTGCCGTCCGAAAACGGATGGTTCTTGATGACGAAGTACAGCAGATGGGCGGCCTTGGCTTCAACGGTTGGGTACGCGGGTTCCCCAAATACGGTTTGGTCCAGGTTGCCCAGGATCGCGGTGAAATGGTCGTCGCGTTCGTTGCCGAACAGAGGGGTGGCCTCCCGGCGGGCCATCAGGTCGGCTTTCAGCCGTGCGATGCCTGCGTGGGCCTCATCGGGAGAGGGTAGCACCCCGCCCGGGCTGCCGGTGGGTTCGGCCAATAGACCTTCGTCATAGCGTTGCAGCCACAGAAACGTATGCGTGTAGCGGGCAATCACATCGACCAGGCCACGCCCTTGATCGGTCGTCAGGGCTGCGCCTGCGGCGGCTTTTTTCACCAGGGTCAGGGCGGCTTCCAATTCAGCGGCGTTTTGTTCAAATCGCTGCTGGCTCAGGGTATAGCCTTGGGTCAGGTGCTGGCGCAGAACTTGTGTGGCCCATTGGCGAAAGCGGGTGGCACGGGTGGAGTTGACGCGGTAGCCGACGGAAATGATGGCGTCCAGGTTGTAGTGCTTCAGCGTTCGTCGCACCTGACGGCGACCCTCCTGGCGAACTACCGAGAAATCCTCGGTAGTTGCTGCTTCCTGGAGTTCTTGCTCTATATAGATGTTCTTCAGGTGCAAGCCAATGTTATCGGTTGATGTCGTAAAGAGTTCAGCCATCTGTGCCTGTGACAGCCAGACGGTTTCGCCTTCCAGCCGTACTTCCACCTGCCCGGCTTCGGCTTCAAAGATGATCAGTTGTTGTCCTTCGGTCATGGCGTATTCCCGCCTGTGCGGCAGCAGGGTTCAGTAGAATAACGAGTGAAAGGGGTGGTTCAGTACGGAGCAGATCCGTTATACAGTACCTCGCGGATACCCAGGCATGTCCCGGGAGGCTTTCAGCACATAAGTGCCAAGCCCGTCGTTTTGGGTATCTGTTTGGGTATTTCGTCGGCAAAGGCCTTTCAAGACCCGCATGAAACCCGACAATTCGAGTCTCGCCGACCCACCGAATAGTCCAGGCTGATCCGGATCAGTCCGGGAAATCAAAGAAAACCCGCATGAACACTGGTTCTTGCGGGTTTTTTCTTGTCTGGGTGTTCCGGGTCGGGTCCCACAATTGGTACGAAGCGGTGGTCGGTGCGGTTTCGCACCCCGGAGGGCAAGCGCGGCAACCGTGTGATCGATTTTTATCGTGCGTGGCCGTTTGCAGCCGATTCTGGGTCATGCCAAGGTCGGGGCGACTTCCAATTCAGCGGCGTTTTGTTCAAAACGCTGCTGGCTCAGGGTATGGCCCTGGGTCAGGTGCTGGCGCAGCACCTGTGTGGCCCATTGGCGAAAGCGGGTGGTACGGGTCGAGTTGACGCGGTAGCCGGCGGAAATGATGGCGTCCAGGTTGTAGTGTTTCAGTTTTCGTCGCTCCTGGCGGTGACCCTCCTGGCGAACTACCGAGAAACATGACGGAGCCTTTGTAGACCGCGACGCCGCGCTGCCCGGCGGCAAGCGTGATTTCCTCTTTTAAGCTGGAGAAAAGCGGGACTGGAGAAAGCCGATCCCCTCAGTTCAAGCGCTTTTCGATCGTCCTGAGGGCGTGGAGCAGCACGTCGCGCAGGGTTTCCTTGGTATCGCGGTAGCGCGGGGTCGGCAGGGTGATGGCCAGGGTGCATCGGGTGCCGCCGGGGACGGTGAACGCGATGGCCAGGGAACTGATGCCTTCGGAGTGCTCTTCGTTGTCCTCGGCGATACCCTGGGCGCGGATGCCGGCCAGTTCCTTTTCCAGCCGGGGCCAGGTGGTCATGGTTCTGGCGGTGTACTTTTCCAGGGTCAGGGTTTCGCGGGCGGCCTGGAGTTCGGCGGGGCTCAGCGCGGCGAGGATGGCCTTGCCGCTGGCCGAGCAGTGCAGGGGGAGGGTGGCGCCGACTTCGATGATGGAGGTGACGCGCTGGCGGGCGAGGATGCGGTCGACGAAGACGACGTGATCGGCTTCGGCCACGCCCAGGGCGACGGTCTCGTCGGTGTCGTCGGCCACCGCGGAGAGGATCGGGCGGATCAGTTCGGTGACGGGGAAGCGGGTGGCCGCCGCCAGGGACAGCAGCATGGGGCCGAGCCGGATGCGCCCGCCGCTGGTGCCGATGAACACGAGGGACTCGTCGGACAGCGAGTCGACGATGCGCTGTACCGTCGAGCGGGCGAGGCCGACCTGCTGCGCCAGGGCGGTGAGGGTCATGCCTTCGGAGTGCTTTTCCAGCACCCGCAGCAGCGCTGCGGCCCGGGCGATGACCTGGATTCCTTGCTTTTCGGCGTACCGGGTGACGTCGTTCATGGGGGTTTCTGGCCTGGCGGTAGGGTGTGGTTTCAATACAATTGTATTGTACTATGGTTTCTTTGGGCTGGCTGTCGTCCGGCGGGGTGCCGGATCGCGCGTGCGGGCATCATCGCCCCGGTCCGGGTCTTCGGCCACGGGAAGGGGGGCACGGTGGCGCGGGTGGGCGAAGGCCTCGCCGGGTTCCTGCCCGGCGAGCAGATCCTCTGCGGTCCGCCCCACCCATTGCCGCGAGCACTGCCCGCCGTGCCTGCGCGAGAAGACCAACATCCGCCTTGTATCTTTACGCCTCGGACCGCCTCGGACCGCTCCGGGCAGTCCGAGCGGCCTCTGGAATGTGTGAAGCCCGCCTCTGATCACTGGACGCCTGAGCCGGACCGTCCCTTCTTGCCGCCCGAGCGGTTGCAGGAACTTGAAGTTCGGTCAGCAGCACCCAGGCCAAGACCGATGCGCTGGACACGCGCATGCGGGCGGCTTTTGTCCGCGTGCTGCACGCACCGGCACACCGAGCGTGAACGCTTCGCCAAGCCGCTGGCCGATGCCGAACCGCAGCAGTTGCAGGCGTTCAGAGCTTGGCGATCAGCGTGCTGCAGTGCCGGGGGAGGGCGGCGATGAGTTCCTGCTCGCGGACGGCGAAGCGCTGGGTCGGCACCGGAATCGAGAGGGCGGCGATTTCGTCGCCGCGGCAGCGGAAGGCCATGGCGACGGCGCAGATGCCCTCGGAGTTCTCCTCGCGGTCGAAGGCGATGCCCGTGGCGCGGATCCCGGCCAGTTCCCGTTCGAGCGCATCCCAGGTGGTGAGCGTGTTCGGCGTGTGCCGCCCCAGGCTGATGCGCTTTTTCAGCCGGGCGAGTTCCTGCGGGCTCAGCAGCGCCAGCATGGACTTGCCGTTGGCGGCGGAATGCAGCGGGAAAGAGGCGCCGACCGCCGAGACGGCGACCAGGCGGTGGCTGCTGGCGATCTGGTCGATGAACACCGCCTTGTCCTGGTCCAGGAGCGACAGATCGACGGTTTCGCCGGTTTCCTTGGCCAGGGCTTCGAGCGTCCCGCGGGCGACGTCGGCGATGTCGAAGCGCGTGGCGGCGGCCAGGGAGAGCAGGGCGGGGCCGAGGCGCACGCCCATCGTCGGCGAGGAGGCGATCAGCAGGTTTTCCTGGTCCAGCGCATCGACGATGCGCTGGACCGTGGACCGCGGCAGCCCGACCAGCTTGCCGATTTCGCCCAGCGACAGTCCTTCGGGGTGGCGCTGCAGGATCCGCAGGATCGCGGCGGCGCGGGAAATGACCTGGATGCCGCCTTTGTCCGGGGGATTCGGCTGGAGGGAGGCTTGGGTGCCGCTTCGGGGCATGCGGATTCTCCTGGATGCCAGTATGGGGATCAGCAGAAACCCGGAATTATCCCATGGTGTCCGCAGCAAGGATAGCGAGGTCGCCGGCGCGGCGAAGGCATCGCGGCGCCTTAGCCCGAAGATTTCTTCAGCAAACCTGCTGAAGCGATTTTTGGGTGCGCAGGCTGCCCCGGCGATGAAGCAGTAGGGATCAGCGGTGTGTGGAGCAATTTTTCAGTGCCGCGGACGCAATTCCCCCTACCCCCGTTGCGTTATAACGTGCCGGGGACAGCACTTTTTCAGCGTTACGGAGCCATGGCGCGAGCGGCGTGCGCGTAGACATGGCGCAGCGGATGATGCGAGGCCAGCAGGATGCGAACGCGCCGGGTATTGCGCACGATGGCCGCACCGATTTTCAGTAGACGTACCCGGATCGTCGCGGCGCTGGCGCGCTCCAGTTCAGTGCCTCGTAGCGCCGTCTCGCGCAGGCGCTGCATGAGCGTATAGGCCAGGGCAGCCAGCAGCAGTCGGAACTGGTTGGCGGCGAAGCGATGGCAGCTGGCTCGTGTGCCGAACAGATCGAGCTGGGCTTCCTTGATGCGGTTCTGCGCTTCGCCCCGGGCGCAGTACAAGCGTTCGTACAGTTGCATGGCATCCGAATCAGCAAGGTTGGTGACCACGAAGCGCGGGTTGACGCCCTGGGCGCCATATTCCAGGCGGGTCAGCACCCGCCGGGGGCGGTTCCACGAGCCGGCCGCGTAGGAGAACTCACTGACCATGCGCTGCTTGCGCCCGGTGCGCTCGTAGTCGCGCCTGAGGACTTCCTCAGCCTGCGCAACGCGCGCCTGAAGGCGCTTGTTGCGAGCCAAGCCGATGATGTATTGCACATCACTGCGTTCACACCAGCGTATCAATCGCTGACGGCAGAATCCCGAGTCCCCGCGAATGATGATCCTGACTTTTGGCCATGCCTGGCGCAGCCGGTTCACCAGCAGGCGCAGCACCGCCGCCGCATGCCTGGCCCCGTCAATACGACTGGGCCGCAGCAGGCAGGCCAGCATCGACTGGCCGCAGAACACGTACAGCGGTAGATAACAGTGGTGGTCGTAGTAAGCGTGGAACTGCTTGTGCTCCTGCTCGCCGTGCAGCGGGATATCCGAGGCATCCGCGTCCAGAATCAGTTCCTTGGGGGCCGTGGCGAAGCTGGCGATGAAGTGTTCAACCAGCACCCCATGCAGTGCCCACGCATCGGCGCGGGTCGCACCCGTTTCCAGACGACTGAGCGTGGGCGAGCTGGCCAGGGGACGATCCCGCCCGATCGCCGTTTGCATCAGAGAATCGGCGCGCAGGGTATCGTGATCGTTCAGGTCTTCGTAGCCGCAACACAGGCCGTACAGGCGCTGGGCCAGCAAATCGCGCAGGCGGTGGTGGATGCGACCAGCGGCTCGGCGCTCGGTCAGCGCCTTGGCCGCCATGCGCGACAGGCCGGTACGCGCATCAATTCTTCGCAGCAGCATCAGCCCGCCGTCGGAACTGAGATCGCCACCCTGGAAATTCGCTTGCAAATGGCGCCGTCCAAGCCGCCCAAAGTCCAGTTGTTCGGTGGTACGATCTGGTATCGGCACATCTTTCCCCAAAATCTTGTTCGCACCTTGATTTTATGCGGGTTTCAGGGATGTGCCGATTCCTTTTGGTGAAAAATCCAGGCTAGTCCGGCCGGCCCGG
Source organism: Castellaniella defragrans 65Phen (assembly GCF_000612685.1). NCBI lineage: Bacteria > Pseudomonadati > Pseudomonadota > Betaproteobacteria > Burkholderiales > Alcaligenaceae > Castellaniella > Castellaniella defragrans. The sequence continues at coordinate 2,948,085 of NZ_HG916765.1, read as the reverse complement.
CCGGTCCGAATGGCCGGCGCTGTCGCGCGCCTGCCGCAGCAGCGCCAGCAGGTCCGCCTGCATGGACGGCGGACAGTCCCGCAGCAGCTCGGTGGCCACGCGCTCCTGGAGCGTGCGCAGCTGCGCGAAAAGCCGTTCGCCCTGCGCGCTCAGGCGCAGGCAGCGCACGCGCCTGTCGCTTTCGCTGGCGCTGCGGATCAGCCAGCCGCGTTCCTCCAGGTGGGCCAGGAGCCGCGCCATCTGGGCCTTGTCGGCGTGGCTGCGCTCCACCAGGCCCTTCTGCGTCAGGCCGGGCTGGCGGCCCATGCGCAGCAGGATGCGCATCTCGTTGAAGGTGAGTTCGGGGTGCACGGCTTCCATGGCCTTGCGCATGCGCGCGCGGAACAGGTGCAGCAGCTCGTGCAGGCTGTCGAAGACCTCGATGGGCAGGGAGGGGTTCATGGCGACCGGTTAATTGTTGACTATATCAACTTATTGGCACAATAATAGTGGACTTTAACAACCAATAGGGAACCATGTCCACAGACGAAAAAACAGCCGGAAAAACAGACGAACAAGCGGTCATGCGGCGCGTGCGCCATCCTTTCCGGGCGCGCCACGTGCAGGTGCTCGCGCGCGAGTCCCTCAGCCCCGGCTTCGTCCGCCTGACGCTGGGCGGACCGGAACTGCATGATTTCACGAGCGCCGGCTTCGACGATCACGTCAAGCTCATCCTGCCGCAGGCGGGACTGGACAAGCCGCGCCTGCCCGTCCTGGTCGACGGCCGGCCGCACGTCGAAGGCCCGCGCCCCGTGATGCGGGACTATACGCCGCTGCGCTTCGACCCCGCCAGCCGTACGCTGCTGATGGATTTCGCCCTCCATGGCACGGGGCCGGCGGCCGAATGGGCGCGCAGCGCCCCGATCGGCCAATGGGCGGGCCTGGCGGGCCCGCGCGGCAGCCTGCTGCTGCCCGAGGATCTGCAATGGCACTGGCTGCTGGGCGACGAGACGGCCATGCCCGCGATCGAGCGCCGCCTGGCGGAGCTGCCGGCGGGGACGCGCGCCGTGGTGCGGGTGCAATTGAGCGACCCCGCCGACCGGCGCGCCTGGCGCAGCGCCGCGGCGCTGGACCTGCAGTGGGTGGAGTCGCTGGCCGATGCGGCCGACGCGCTGGAGATTCCGCCCGGCCCCGGCTTTATCTGGGCCGCCGGCGAGCACCGCGTCATGGCGCTGCTGCGCAAGCGGCTGCTCGCCCGGCCGGGCGCCGATCCGCGCCGCATGCGGATCGCCTCGTACTGGAAGCAGGGCGAGGCGGGGCACCACGAGGAACTCGGCGCCGGCGGCTGAGGCTGCGCCGGGAGGGGGCGGCCCGCTCGTGATCGGGCGCTGTCCGCCGGGGCTCGCGCCGCCGCGCGAGCGGGGCAGGCCGATGCCGGCCGGATCGATGCGCAGGCGCGCTGAAGCCGCGTTCCCGTGCGCTATAGTTGCGCTTTGGCGTGGATCACCGACCCGCATGGCGGGCCCCCCCGGAAGCGCGACAGCCTATGTTCATCGAGCTCGTCAAAGGAGTTTCCCTGCTGCTGGCGCTGTGCTTCCTGCACGGCGTGAACGTCCGGCTGTGGCGTTCGCGGCCGCTGGCGGGGCAGGTGTTCTCGGGCCTGATCTTCGGCGGCATCTGCGTGGTCGGCATGCTGACGCCGCTGGCGCTGGAGCGCGGCGTCATCTTCGATGCGCGCTCGGTGGTGCTCAGCATGGCGGGCCTGTTCGGCGGCCCGCTGGTGGCCGGGGTGGCGGCGGCGATGGCGGCCGTGGCGCGGCTGTCGCTGGCGGGCGAGGGCGCCCTGGTCGGCCTGCTGGTGATCCTGCTGTGCGCCGTCTCGGGCCTGCTCTACCGCCGTGCGCGGACGCTCGGATGGCTGGACGTGGATCCGGTCTCGCTGGCGTGCTTCGGGCTGCTGACGCATGCGGCGGTGCTGGGCCTGTTCCAGTTCCTGCCCGCCGATGTGGCGCGGCATTTCAATGCGATGGTCGCCCAGCCGTTCCTGCTCACGTTCACGTCCGCCACGGTGGTGCTGGGCCTGCTGCTGCGGGACATGGACGACCGGCTGGCCACCGAGCGCGTCCTGGCGGACACGGCGGCCCGGCTGCGAGAATCGGAACTGCGCTTCCGTTCGGTGCTGCTCAACATCCCTTCGATCGCGGTGCAGGGCTATCGCGCGGACGGCACCACGACCTACTGGAACCGGGCGGCGGAGCGGCTCTACGGCTATACGGCGCAAGAGGCCATGGGCCGCAGCCTGCCCAGCCTGATCGCCCCGGCTTCCCTGCGCGAGCGGATGCGCGAGGACATCGCCCGCATGTTCGCCACCGGCGAGGTCGCCGCGGCGCGCGAGACGCGGCTGCGGCGCAAGGACGGCTCGCCGGTGGACGTGTTCTCCAGCCATGCCTTCGTCGATGCGCCCGGCCAGCCGCCGGAGATGTTCTCGTTCGACGTGGACATCTCGGGCCGCAAGGCCGCCGAGGAGGAGGCGCGCCACCTGGCCTCCTACGACGCGCTCACCCAGCTGCCCAACCGCCGGCTGCTGGCCGACCGGCTGCAGCGCGTCCTGACCGAGGGCGCCCGCTCGGGCCTGATCACGGCGGTGTTCTTCCTCGACCTGGACGATTTCAAGACCCTGAACGACACCCAGGGGCACGAAGTGGGCGACGAGCTGCTGCGGCAGGTGGCGCGCCGCCTGCGCGAGAGCGTGCGCGAACGGGACACCGTCGCCCGCCTGAGCGGGGACGCCTTCGTGGTGGTGGCGCCGGGCCTGAGCGACAGCGCGCCGGAGGCGGCCCGCCAGGCGCGCGCGCTGGGCGAGCTGATGCTGGCCCGCCTGCGCGAGCCGTGCGACCTGGCGGGGCAGGAATACCACTGCACCGCCAGCATCGGCGTGGCGCTGCTGGACTGCGCCTCGGAGTCGGTGGACGAGGCGCTCAAGCGGGCGGACATGGCGATGTACCGCGCCAAGGACGCCGGGCGCGACACCCTGTGCTTCTTCGATCCGGACATGCAGCAGGCCGTGACCCGCCGCGCGGCGCTGGAGACCGAGCTGCGCAACGGCCTGCGCCAGGGCCAGTTCCTGCTGCTCTACCAGCCGCAGGTGGACGGCGAGGGGCGCGTGACCGGCGCCGAGGCGCTGGTGCGCTGGCGCCATCCGGTGCACGGCATGGTGCCGCCGGCCGAATTCATCCCCCTGGCCGAGGAGTCCGGGCTGATCCTGCCGCTGGGCCACTGGGTCATGGACACGGCGCTGCGCCAGCAGGCCCGCTGGCGGACGGACCCGGCGTTCGGCCGCCTGGACCTGGCGATCAACGTCAGTCCGCGCCAGTTCCGCCAGGAAAACTTCGTGACGCAGGTCCTCGCGCTGCTGCGCGAGACCGGTGCCGATCCCGCGCGGATCAAGCTCGAACTCACCGAGAGCCTGCTGCTGCACAGCGTGGACAGCGCCATCGAGACCATGCGCGCGCTGCGGGCGCACGGCCTGGGCTTCTCGCTGGACGATTTCGGCACGGGCTACTCCTCGCTGAACTACCTCAAGCGCCTGCCGCTGTCGCAGATCAAGATCGACCAGAGCTTCGTGCGCGGGGTGCTGCTGGACCCCAGCGACGCGGCCATCGCGCGCTCCATCATCGCGCTGGCCGACAGCCTGGGCCTGGGCGTGATCGCCGAGGGCGTGGAAACCGAGGCGCACCGCCGCTTCCTGCTCGGGCACGGCTGCCCGGCCTTCCAGGGATACCTGTTCGGCCGCCCGATGGCGCTGGAGGCGTTCGAGCAGCACGTCCGCGCGGCGCGGCCGGACCGCTGAGCGCGTCCGGACGGGCGGTTGCCCTCTGCGTCCCACGCTCCGCGGCGCGGCGCCCAGAAGCGGCGTCCGGCAGCGGCGTCCGGAAGCGGCCCAGTCCTCAGTAATGGACCCTGCGCAGTTCCACCGCGGGAATCTTCAGCTGCCCCCGGTACTTCGTGACGGTCCGCCGCGCCACGAGGATGCCGTGGCGCGCCAGCTGCTGGGTCAGGTCCACGTCCGACAGCGGCTGCGCCGGGTCCTCGGCGTCGATCAGTTCCTGGATCAGCGCGCGCACCGCGCCGGCCGAGCAGGAGCCCGCGCCCTCGGTGCCCAGTTCGCGGGAAAAGAAATGGCGGAATTCGTACAGGCCGCGCGGCGTGAGCATGTACTTGCCGGCCGTGGCGCGCGAGACGGTGGACTCGTGGATGTCCAGGTCCTCGGCGATCTCGTGCAGCATGAGCGGGCGCAGGGCCACGTCGCCGTAGTCGAAGAAGCGCCGCTGGCGCAGCACGATCGCCTCGGCCACGCGCAGGATCGTGGCGTAGCGCTGCTCCACGTTGCGGATCAGCCAGCGCGCTTCCTGCAGCTCGCGCTGCAGCGGCTCGCGGCTGTCGCAGCGCGCCCGCTGGAACCAGTCCGCGTATTGCCGGTGCAGGCGCGCCCTGGGGATGGCGGCTTCGTTCAGGCGCACGCGCCAGCGCGCGCCGACCTTGTCGATCACCACGTCGGGGATCGGGTAGGAGATCGGGCTGTCGTCGTAGCGCAGGCCCGGCTTGGGGTCGAGCGTGCGGATCAGTTCGCAGGCCTGCCTCAGCGTGGCGTCGTCCGCCCCCAGTTCCCGCCGCAGTCCGGCCCAGTCGTTGCGCGCGAGCCGCGACAGGTGCCCGTCCACGATGGCCCGCGCCAGCCGGTGCGCCGGATCGCCGGCGTCCTCCCGCGCCCGCAGCTGCAGCATCAGGCATTCGCGCAGGTCGCGCGCGCCGATGCCCGGCGCGTGCAGCTGCTGCACCAGACCCAGGGCCATGCGCCACTCGGCTTCCTCGGCGGGCGGATCGAAGGCGCCGTCCTCCGACAGCGAATCCAGGGGCTGGCGCAGGTAGCCGTCCGGATCCAGGGAGTCGATCAGGTAGCTCGCCAGCATGCGGTCGCGCTCCGACAGCGGCAGCGTGCCCAGCGCCCCGAGCAGGCGGTCGCGCAGGGACCGGCGGGTGGGCTTGTGCGCGAAGGGATCCATGTCGCCCTGCGCGGCCGGCTGCGGATAGTCGCCGGGGTAGGGCGCGTCGGGCGCGTCCGGGGCGGGCGGCGCCGGCTCGTCCAGCGTGTCGGCGGGCCCGGCGGGCAGCAGTTCTCCGCCGGCGGCGGGCGCCGTGGACAGGGCGATGTCGGCGCAGGCGGCGACGGGATCGGACTCTTCCTCGGCTTCTTCCAGGAAGGGATTGGTCTCCAGGGCATGCCGGACGGCCTGCTGGAATTCCAGGGTCGACATCTGCAGGAACTTCACGGATTGCTGCAGACGGGGAGCGAGCGCCATGCCATGGCGCAGCTGTAGTTCCGGACCGGCGTAGCTCAACGTTTCCTCCATTCATCGAAGTGGCGACATTCATTGAAGTCGCAAGGAACGACTTCATTTCAAGCAATATCCATGCCAAGTGGGCGGCCGGCGGCCCTCCGAGAGGACGCGCGCGCGAGGCGCCGGACGAGCGCCGCGCGGGCGCCGATGCCCGGGTACAGAAATTGCGCATCGTCGGTAGTTTTTACGTGGCGCGGAGGTGCCGGCATGGAGAAGGAAGACGATGCGGCGTTTGCCCGGCGCGAGGTGTTGCGCATCATCGGCGGCGTGCTGTGGGAGCAGCGCTGGCGCACCGGGCTCGCCCTGGTCCTGCTGGTGGCGGCCAAGCTCTTCATGGTGGCGGTGCCGATCGCGCTGAAGCGGATCGTGGACGTGCTCGGCGCGCCGGCCGGGCTGGTGCTGCCGGTCTTCCTGCTGCTGGGCTACGTGCTGCTGCGCTTTGCCGGCAGCCTGGGCACGGAGATCCGCGACGTGGTGTTTTCCCCGGTGGCCCAGCGGGCGGTGGTGATCTTCACGCTGCGGGTCTTCCGCCATCTGCAGTCCCTGGGCGCGCGCTTCCACGGGACGCGGCAGACCGGCAGCATGGCGCGCGACCTGGACCGGGGGACGGCGGGCGTCTCCTTCCTCGTGGGCACCGCGCTGTTCACGCTGCTGCCGACGGTGGTGGAGATCGTGTCGGTGGTGGGCATCCTGGTGTTCGGCTACGATCTGGCGTTCGCCGGCGTGGTGGCCGCGACCTTCGTGCTGTACGGCGTCCATACCTCGGTGCAGATCGGCCGGCGCATCCCCTTGCAGCGCCACCTCAACGACCTCGACTCCCAGGCGGGCGGCAAGGTGGTCGACAGCCTGCTGAACTACGAGGCGGTCAAGCTCAACGGGACCGAGGCGGGCGAATCGGACCGGCTCGAAGGCGTGCTGCGCCAGCGGATGGAAGCGGCGGTGCTCAACCAGAATTCGCTGTCGCTGCTGCACGTCGGGCAGGCGGGCATCATCGCCGTGGGGCTGGGCGCCGTCATGCTGCTGGCGGGGCAGCAGGTGGTCGGCGGACGCATGACGGTGGGCGACCTGGTGCTGATCAATGCCTACATGATCCAGATCTGCCTGCCGCTGAACATGCTGGGGCTGATCGTGCGCCAGTCGCGCGAGGCCTTCATCGCGGCCGAGCGGGTCTGCGCCCTGCTGCGCCTGCCGCCCGAGCCCGGCGCGGAGCCCGGCCTGCCGGCGCTGGCCCAGGGGCCGGGAGAGGTGGCGTTCGAGAACGTGTCGTTCGGCTACGAGCCGGGCAGGCGCATCCTGCACGACGTGGACCTGCGCATCCCGGCCGGCAGCACCCTGGCGGTGGTGGGCGGCAGCGGCTCGGGCAAGTCCACCCTGGCGCGGCTGCTGCTGCGCTTCTACGATCCGGACGAAGGCCGGGTGCTGGTGGACGGCCAGGACGTGCGCGCGGTGGGCATCGCCAGCCTGCGCCGCCGGCTCGGCATCGTGCCGCAGGACACGCAGCTGTTCAACGACACCATCGCCTACAACATCGGCTACAGCCGCCCGGGCGCCACGCGCGAGGAGATCCGCCAGGCCGCCGCGGCGGCCCGCATCCACGATTTCATCGAAGGCCTGCCCGCCGGCTACGACACGCCGGTGGGCGAACGGGGGCTGAAGCTGTCCGGCGGCGAGCGCCAGCGCATCGCCATCGCCCGGGCCCTGCTCAAGCGGCCCTCCATCATGATCTTCGACGAGGCGACCTCGGCGCTGGATACGCGCACCGAGCGGGCGATCCAGCAGGAGCTCGACCGCATCGCGCGCGACCACACCACGCTGATCATCGCCCACCGGCTGTCCACCATCGTCGATGCGGACCGCATCGTGGTGCTGGACCGGGGCCGGGTGGCGGAATCCGGCACGCACGAGGAGCTGCTCGCGCGCGGCGCCGTGTATGCGCAGATGTGGCAGCTGCAGCGCCAGCTGAGCGCGCTGGAGACGGCGGGCGGACAGTCCGAGCGCCTGCCCGTGAATCTCGTCGCCCTGGTGGCCGGCGTGCTGGACGCCTCGCGCGACCTGCTGCGTGGCCGCGGGGTCAATCTCTATACCCTGATCGGCGCCGAGGCGGCCCGCATCACGGGCGACCCCGGCGCCCTGCAGCGCCTGATCCTGGACCTGCACCTGCGCGCCCTGGCCTTCACGCCGCCGGGCGGCCGCATGGCGCTGAAGCTCGCCCGCGACGGCCCGGTGACGCGCCTGTCCATCACCGACGGCCGCGCCTCGCCGGACGGGGCCATCGTCCAGGCGCCGCTCGACGATCCGGCCCTGGCGCGCGCCGCGGCGCTGGACCCGGCCGCGCTGGCGGCCGACATCCAGCGGCAGGGCGGGCATTTCTCCGAGATGCGCGAGGCGGATGGAGCGATGACCGCGTCGGTGGAATTTCCGCTGCGGCCCCTGGCCGATCCCGATCCGGCCGCGTCCGCGCCGGCGGAGCCGACGTCGGCGGAACTGTCCGGATTGACCGACCTGTCGGGGCTGGCCGTGATGCTGGTCGACGACCACGACGAGGCGCGCGACATGCTCTCGGCCGTGCTGCGCGACGGCGGCGCGCGCACCGAGGTGTATTCGAGCGGCCGCGAGGCGCTGGATGCGCTGCTGGGGCGGGCGTTTCCGCAGTGGCCCGACGTGCTGGTCTGCGACATCTCCCTGGGCGACATGGACGGCGATGAGGTGGTCGCGCGGGTGCGGGCGCGCGAATCCGAGGCGCGCGTCGCCCTGTCCGGCCAGCTGCCGGCCATCGCCGTGTCCGGCCATGCGTCGCCGGAATACCGCCTGCGCGCGCTGATGGCGGGCTTCCAGATGCATCTGAGCAAGCCCGTGGACGCGCGCGAGCTGCTGGCCAGCGTGGCGACGCTGGCGCGCTCGCGCCGGCCGGCGAAGGAAACCCCGGCCGGGAGCCCGTGAGGCCGGGTACGCCCAGCCGGGGTTTCGCGCCGCGTCCCGCCCGGTCCGGCAGGTTCCGCCCGGCTTGGTCCAGTTCGGCCAGGTTCCGCCCGGTGCCACCCGCGCGCCGGTCGCGGCACGGTACTTGCTCAAGCAGGGATGCGGCGCTGCCTTTCGTGGTGCCACTCAAATCAGGAGAGTCGATATGCAACGGGATGATCAATATCGGGACCGGTGGACGCAGGAAGGTGGCCAGAGGTACGGCGGGCAGCGCGAGGACTATAGCGGCCCGCGCGAAGGCTTCGGCGACGACTACGGCCAGCGGCGTTCGCAGCGCGATGCGTGGGGCGACGAGGGCCGCGGCGGCCGCTCCGACCTGCAGTCGCGGGGCGACTACTGGGAGCAGGACGATTATTCGCGTGATCGCGGCCCGTCCCATCACCGGCGCGGGCAGTACGGCTACGGCCAGTCCAACCCGCAGGGGGCGCAGTACGAGCAGGGCGGCCGCTACCCCGGCACGCGGCCGTACGGCGACCGGCAATGGCTGGGCCGGGACGAGGAATACGGCCAGGGACGTCGCGGCCGCTCGGGCGGCGGCTGGGACCTGGAAGGCGGCCAGAGCTACGGCATGAGCAGCGAAGACCGCATGCCCTACGACTACGGCCGGCGCGAGCAGGGGCGCGGCCAGCAGGGCGGCGAATACGGCGGCTATGGCCGCGGCGGCGGTGAATACGGTGGTTATGGCCGGAGCGGCGAATACGGCGGCTACGGCCGCGGCGGCGAGCATGGCGGCTATGGCGGGCAGGGCGGCTACGGCGGCGGCCGCGGCCGGTACGGTCAGGGAAGCCAGGGAAGCGAGTACGGCGACTACGGCCAGAGCAGCTATGGGCAGGGCAGCGAATTCGGCGGCTACGGCCAGTCCCGCGGTTCCGGCCGGGGCGGCGAGTACGGCGGCTACGGCGGTTCCGGCCAGGGCGGGATGCATCGGCATTCCGGACACCAGCAGCGCATGGACCCCAAGGGCTACACGCGTTCCGACGAGCGCGTGCGCGAGCACGTTTGCGAGCATCTGAGCGAAAGCGGCCTGGACGTGCGCGACGTGGAAGTCAACGTCAAGGACGGCCAGGTCACGCTGCAGGGCCACGTGCCCGACCGGCATACCAAGCATGCCGTCGAGGACTGCGCCGATCAATGCGTCGGGGTCAAGGACGTGGAGAACCGGCTCAAGGTGAGCGCGGACGAGGGCCGGGGACGCTCGGGCGGCACGGGATCTTCCGGCGGCTCGGCTGCGTCGGGCGGTTCGGGTTCGTCCAGCGGCGCGGGATCTTCCGGCGGTTCGGGGACTTCCGCCGGCGCCGGCTCGGGCCGCCAGGCGCCGGGCCAGCATACTTGATGAATCGAGGAGGACATCCATGGTGCAGACGACACAACAGGCGGCCGGCGCGCGCATCGTCGGCGGCCCCAAGGCCGACTTCAAGGGACCGGGTCCCGAGCTGATGGCGGCCGATACGCTGCAAGGCAACGAAGTCTACAACCCGCAGGGCGAAACGCTCGGTTCCATCGAGGACATCATGCTGGACGTGCCCCATGGCCGGATCGCCTATGCCGTGCTGTCGCGCGGCGGCGTGCTGGGCATCGGCGACAAGCTGTATGCCATTCCGTGGCACGCGCTGGTGCTGGACACCGACCGCAAGTGCTTCGTGCTGGACGTCAGCGCCGAGCGCCTGAGCCAGGCTGACGGCTTCGACAAGGACGACTGGCCGTCCATGGCCGACGAGGCCTGGGCCCGGCGGGTCCATGACTTCTACGACCAGCCGCCGTACTGGTAGGCGCGGCCGGTGGCAGGCGCGGCCGGCACTCTCCCCGGCCTCGTCCCGCCCCGCGGCCGCGCAGAGCGGCCGCGGGAGCGGTCGCCGCCCGGCTTTTCTTCCGACCGGTTTTTCTTCCGACAGATTTCCCATCCGACAGATTTCCCATCCGACAGATTTCCCATCCGGCCGATTTCCCATCCGACCGACTATCCATCAGGAGTTCTTTGCATGCAGGATGATTCCATTCCCCTGGCCGACCGCGTCGTGCTCGTGACGGGCGCCGGCAGCGGCCTGGGCGCGGCCCTGTGCGCGCGGCTGGGCGCGGCGCAGGCGCACGTCGCCGCGCTGGACCTCAACGAGCGCCGCGTCCGCGAAGTGGCCGAGGACCTGTGCGCCGACGGCGCCGACGTCCGGGCCTTCGTCGCCGACGTGGGCGCGGCCGCCGAGGTGCGCCGCGCCCTGGACCAGGTGCTGGAGCGGCATGGCCGGCTGGACGCCGTCATCAACTGCGCCGCCATCGACGTGACCGCGCCCATCGATCAGATCGACGAGGACACCTGGGAACGGGTGCTGCGCACCAACCTGACGGGGCCCTTCGTGGTGTCCCGGCAGGCGTGCCGGTCGCTGCGGGCGGGCGGCCACATCGTCAACGTCGCCTCGACGGCGGCGCGCCGCGCCTGGCCGAACGCCTGCGCCTATCACGCCAGCAAATGGGGCCTGATGGGGCTGACGCAGGCCCTGCACGCGGAACTGCGCCCGACCGGGATCAAGGTCAGCGCCGTCATCGCCGGCGGCATGCGCACGCCCTTCCTGCTGGAGCGCTTTTCCGACATCGACGTGAGCACGCTGCAGGACCCGGACCGGGTGGCCCGGGCGATCTGCTGCGTGCTGACCCAGCCGGACGACAGCGTCATTCCGGAAATCATGGTGCTGCCCATGAAGGAGACGTCCTGGCCGTGAAGGCGGCCGGGACGCGGACGAGGAAGGGACATGCGGACGAGGGAACGAGGCGGAAACGGGAGGGAATGAACATGTACACCCTGGGCATCAATGCGGCATTCCACGATTGCTCGGCCGCGCTCGTGTGCGACGGCCGGGTCGTGGCGGCCGCCGAGGAAGAGCGCTTCACGGGCATCAAGCACGGCAAGCGGCCGGTGCCGTTCACGGCGTGGCAGCTGCCGTTCCATGCGATCGATTACTGCCTGCGCGAAGCCGGCATCGTGCTGGGCGACGTGCACCGCATCGCCTACGCCTTCGATCCGGCCCTGCTGGACCAGGGTTCGGTCACCCCGGAGGGCGACATCCGCCTGCCGCTGGAGCCCTCGCTGCGCGGCGCGCCCCGGGACGGCCATTCGCCGTGGGACCCGCTCTTCCTGTGCTACGTGCTCAACGCGCCGCGGCAGCTGGCCGCCGCCGCGCCGCTGCACCTGGCCGCGCGGTTCCAGGGCGCCACCGTGGAAGCCATCCAGGAACGCTGGGTCTTCCTGGACCACCACCTGTGCCACGAGGCCAGCGCCTACCTGGCCTCGCCGTTCCAGTCTCCCGCCGTGCTGACGATGGACGGGCGCGGCGAGGGCGTCACCACCAGCTACGGGCACTTTTCCGCGGGCGAGTACTCCCGCCTCAAGCAGATCTCGATGCCGCATTCGCTGGGCCTGCTGTACGAGGAAGCGACGCGCTACCTGGGCTTTCTGCACGCCAGCGACGAGTACAAGGTGATGGCCCTGGCCTCGTACGGCCGGCCGGCGTTCCGCTCGGTGTTCCGCGACATCCTGCGCCTGGACGACAACGGCGGATTCGCGCTCCAGCCGGCCCGGCTGGCCGAGCGCCTGGGGCCGCCGCGCCGGCGCGGCGAGCCGCTGGAGCAGCGCCACATGGACATCGCCAGTTCGCTGCAGTCCGTGCTCGAGGAAACCGTCCTGCACATGGCGCAATGGCTGTGGCGGCGGACGGGCGCGGCGGAGCTGTGCATGGCCGGCGGCGTGGCGCTGAACTGCGTGATGAACTCGCGCGTGGCGCGCGACGGCCCCTTCGAGCGGGTCTGGGTGCAGCCCGCCGCCGGCGATGCGGGGACCGCCCTGGGCGCGGCGCTGTACGTCGACTACCAGGTGCGTGCGGACGGCCGCCGCTGGGTCATGGAAGACGCCTATCTGGGCCCGGCCTACGGCGACGAGGAGATCCGCCGCACGCTGGAGCGGGCCCACCTGCAATACCGCCGCGAGGACGACATCGCCTCCGCCGCCGCGCGCCTGCTGGCGCAGAACAAGGTGGTGGCCTGGTTCCAGGGACGCATGGAATTCGGTCCGCGCGCGCTGGGCAGCCGCTCGATCCTGGCCTCGCCGCTCGATCCGCAGATGCAGTCGCGCCTCAACGGCCTGAAGGACCGCGAGGACTTCAGGCCGGTCGCGCCCGTCGTGATCGAGGAGCGGGCGCATGAATGGTTCGATGCGATGGGCCGCGCCGAGCTGCGTTCGCCGTTCATGCTGTTCGTCTACGACGTCCTGCCGCAGTGCGCCGGCCGCATCGCCGCGGTGCGCCACATCGATGGCACCGCCCGCGTGCAGACCGTGCGGCGCGAGCAGAATCCGCGCTATTACGACGTGCTGCGCGCGTTCGAGGCGCGCTGCGGAGTGCCGGTGCTGGTCAACACCTCCTTCAATACGCGCGGCAGGCCGGTGGTCTGCACGCCCCGGGATGCGCTGGAGGCGTTCTATACCTCGCCCCTGGACGCCCTGGCGATCGGCAGCTTCCTCGTGGAGAAGCCGCAATGAGCCCGGGCCCGCCGGACGTCCCGCGGCCGCATGCGGCGCGCCGGCCCGCGCCGCAGCCCGAGGCGCCGCACGTAGTCCGCCGCGACCTGCCCGAGGGCGGCATCCTGGTCATTTCCCCCCATTTCGACGACGCGGTGCTGGGGTGCGGCGCCTTCCTGGCCGGCCGGCCGGGCAGCATCGTCATGACGGTGTGCGCCGGCCTGCCGCCGGAGGACATGCCGCTGCCCGACTGGGACCGCCGCTGCGGCTTTCCCAGCGCCCGCGCCGCCGTGCTGGCGCGCATCGAGGAAAACCGGCACGCCATGGCGCAGCTGCGCGCGGACGAGATCCGGCTGGACCTGCTCGACAGCCAGTACGGGGGATGCTGCGACGGGCTGGGGCCGCGCCTGGCGCGGGAACTGGCGCGGATCCGCCCGCGGCTGGTGCTGCTGCCGCTGGGCCTGTTCCACGACGATCACGTGCGGGTCAGCGACGCCGCCCTGATGGCCTGGCGCGTCCTGGGCGACCGCCCCCTGTGGGTGGCCTACGAGGACGCGCTCTATCGCCGCCGTTCGGGCCTGGTGCAGCAGCGGCTGGCCGCCCTGCGCGCCCGGGGGATCCGCGCCACGCCCTGGCTGACCGTGCCGGCCGACCTGCCCGTCAAGCGCCGCGCCGTGGCGGCCTACGCCAGCCAGCTCGGCCCCCTCGGCCTGACGCCGGGGCGGGGCGACGACGCGCTGCCGGAGCATTACTGGCGGCTCAGCCTCGAAGGGCAGGCCGATGGCTGAGCGCGCGCCGTCCAGGCTGAGCCTGGTCGTCCTGACCCACAACCGCCGCGACGAGGTGCTGCGCACCCTCGGCCGCCTGGGGGCGGCCGCCCCCGAGGTGCCGCTGGTGGTGGTGGACAATGCCAGTACCGACGACACGGTGCGCGAGATCCGGCGGCGCTTTCCGCGCGCCCATCTGGTCTGCGCGCCCGCTAACCTGGGGGCGGCGGGCCGCAACCTGGGCGTGCGCGCGGTGTCGAGCGAATACGTGGCCTTCTGCGACGACGACGTGTGCTGGCTGCCCGGCGCCCTGGCGCGCGCCCAGGACCTGCTGGACCGCCATCCGGACGTCGCCGTGCTGAGCGCGCGCGTCCTGGTGGGGGCGTCAGGGGCCGTCGACCCGGCCTGCACGCTGATGGCCGCCAGTCCGCTGGACGGAGAGCCGGATGTCGGCCCGGCCCTGGTCGGGTTTCTGGCGGGAGCCTGCGTCTTTCGTACATCGGCCTTCCGCCAGGCGGGGGGCTACTGGCCGGCCCTGTTCATCGGCTGCGAGGAATCGCTGCTGGCGCTCGACCTGCTGGAGCGGGGCTGGCGCATCCTGTATGCCCCCCAGATCGAGGCGCGGCACTGGCCCTCGGCCCGCCGCGATGCCTCCGGCCGCCGCCGGCTGCTGGCGCGCAATGCCCTGCTGGTGGCGTGGATGCGCCTGCCGTGGAGCGCCGTGCTGAGCGGCGCCTGGAACGTCCTGGCGGGGCTGCCGGACTGGCGCGCGCGCTGGCTCGCGCTGCGCGACGCCGTCCGGCATGGCCGCGCCACGGGGGCGTGCCGCCGGCCGGTCGGCCCCGGCGTGGCCCGCCAGCTGGCCCGGGTCAGGCTGGCGCAGCGCCGCCCGGCCCCGGTCAGTCGCCCGCCGTCCCGGTGACCGGCAGCACGATGCCGGTGATGTAGCTCGAGCAGCTCGGCGCCGCCAGGAAGACGTAGGCGGGCGACAGCTCCTCGGGCTGGGCCGGGCGCCCGTACTGGGTCTTGCGGCCGAAGTCCGCGACCTTGCCGGCGGGGCTGTCGGCCGGGTTTAGGGGCGTCCAGACCGGGCCGGGCGCCACCGCGTTCACGCGGATGCCGCGCTCGACCAGATTGGCCGCCAGCGAGCGCGTGAAGGCGTGGATGGCGCCCTTGGTGGCCGAATAGTCCAGCAGCCGGGGACTGCCGCGCAAGGCGGTCACGGAACCCGTGTTGATGATGCAGCCGCCTTCGGGCAGGTGGCGCAGGGCGGCGCGGGCCATGCGGAAATAGCCGCCGATGTTGGTGTCGATGGTCTCGCGGATGCGCTCGTCGGTCAGGCCGTCCAGCGAGTCGGCGTGCTCCTGGAAGGCGGCGTTGTTCACCAGGATGTCCAGGCGGCCGAATTCCTCGAAGGTTTTCGCCACCGCTTCCTCGCAGAAGCGGGTGTCGCGGACGTCGCCGCTGATCGTCAGGCAGCGCGCGCCTTCGGCCAGCACGGCCCGGCGGGTGTGGTCCGCGTCCTCGTGCTCGTTCAGGTAGACCACCGCGACGTCGGCGCCTTCGCGCGCGTACAGGACGGCGACCGCCCGGCCGATGCCCGAATCCCCGCCGGTGATGAGGGCCGTCCGGCCTTCCAGCTTGCCGCTGCCGCGATAGTCCGGCGCGTCGTAGCGGGGCGCCGGATTCAGGCGCGATTCGTCGCCGGGCTTCTCCTGGTGCTGGGCCGGCAGCGGCGGCTCGGGTTCCGCGTGCGTGCCGGGCTGGGCGGGAGCGCGCGGGTTCGAGCCGCCCTGCGCCTGCTTGCGCGCGTCGCGTTCGTCCTGTTCGCGTTGCAGTGTCCGCTGGCGCTGGGCCGCGGCGTCGGCATCCTTGCCGGAAGTGGGGTCGCTCATGCCGGATCTCCTTGTGATGAGGCGCGCTCGCGGATGCGCGCGTGAGCCGGCGTTCCAGCAAGGCCCGTGCCGGAAGGATCGCCTCGCGGGGCTCCCCCGCCCGCGCTGCGCAGGGGGCTTCGCATGGGGCTTCGTATGTGTTTACACATTGGTTCACATTGCAACAGCCCGGGGAATCGAACGCGCGCATGATGCCGCAAACCCGGCCGTTCACCAGGGGGGGCAATCGAGGGTCCGTTCCGACAGCCGACGCCTCGCAGAGAGGAGACGCCATGCTGACGCGGTCCCATTCGCGGGGCAAGCCGTGGTCCGACACCTGGGCGCGGCTGGAAGACGAAAGCATCATGCTGCAGCGCATTGCCGCCGGGCAGTCCCTGGCGGACGTGCTGGCCTACATGCTGAGCACGGTCGAGGCGCAGTCCAGCGTACCCTTGTGGACCTCCATCCATCTCCTCGACGAGGCAGGCTGGCTGCGCCTGGGCGCTGCGCCGCGCCTGCCGGCCGAGTGCCGGGCCGCGCTCGACAGCGTTCCCGTGGGGCCGCATGCCGCGGGCTGGGGCCTGGCCGCCTGCAGCGGGGAACCCGTCTACGTCGAAGACATCGCGGCGCACCCGGACTGGGCGGCGTGGCGCGATCCCCTGCTCGCCTTCGGCCTGCGCGCCTGCTGGGCCTCGCCGATCCGGCACGTGGGCGGACGCCTGCTGGGGGTGTTCTCCAATTACTATCGCCAGCCCCGCCTGCCGACGGAGCACGATGTCGAGGCCATCGCCCTGGTCGCGCGGACCGCGGCGCTGGCGATCGAGCGCCAGCGCACCGAGCAGGCGCTGCGGGAAGGCGCCCGCCGCTGGCGCAGCATGTTCGAGGGCATGCGGGAAGGATTTTTCATGGCCGAGGCGGTGCGCGACGAGGCGGGCGCGTGCCGGGAACTACGCTTGCTGGAGGCCAATCCCGCCTTCGAGCTGCAATGCGGCCTTCCCCCCGGCACCTGCGTGGGCCGGACCTTGAGGGAGGTGCTGCGGCGCGCTCCGGCGGGACTGCTGGACCGGTTCACGGAAGTCCTCGCCTCCGGCGAGCATGCGCAGATCGAATACTGCGTGGAGGGACCGATACCGGCCTGGTACGAAGTACATTTGCGGCGGGAGGGCACGGACCGCGTGATGGCGATGCAGCTGGACGTGTCGGCGCGCAAGCGGGCCGAGAAGAATCTGCTGGAAGAGCAGCGGCGCAAGAATTTCCAGCTGACGCTGGGCGACCGGCTGCGGCACATCGAGCTGCCCGCGCGCATCGAATCGACGGTGTGCGAGGCACTGGGCCGGCATTTCGAGCTGAGCGAAGTCTGCCTGCTGAGCCCGGAGCCCCACGAGGACGGCATCCGCGTGCTGGCGAGCTGGTCGCCCAGCGGCGTGCCGGCGCCCCTGTCGCGCGCGGTCCGGCTGGCGCTGCGCAAGGCCATCCTGCGCGAGCGCAGCGTGTTCCTGTCCCGCGTGGCGGACGTGGAGGAGAACGGCCTGGTCGTGCCGCTGGGCCGCTGGGGCCGGCCCGGCCAGGGCCTGGTGCTGCGTTCGGCGCAGACCTTCCGGCCGCAGCTGGCGGACCTGACCTGCATCGAGGAAGTCGCCGAACGCCTGTGCGACGCGACCGAACGCGCGGCGCATCCGCTGCAATTGCAGGAGCGCGTCGAGCAGACCATCGCCGAGCGCGACCGCATCTGGCGCCTGTCGCCGGAAATCCTGGCCATCATGGACGAGGCCGGCTGCTTCCTGAACGTCAGCCCCGCCGTGCGCGCGATCCTGGGCTGGACGCCGGAGCAGTTCCTGGCGCGCGGCTTCCTGACCCTGCTGCATCCGGACGACCGCCGCATGACGCGCCTGTTCCTGGCCCAGGCCGCCCAGAGCGGGAGTTCCGGCCTGCGTCCGCTGGAGAACCGCCTGCGCAGGCGCGACGGCGGCTACAGCTGCATCACCTGGACGGCCTCCTTCGCCCAGGGGCTGCTGTATCTGGCGGGCCGGGACGACACGCAGGCGAAAGCCCAGGCCGAGGCGCTGAGCGAGGCCGAGACCGCCCTGCGCCAGGCGCAGAAGCTGGAGGCGGTCGGCCGCCTGACGGGCGGCATCGCGCACGATTTCAACAACATCCTGCAGGGCATCTCCGGCGCCCTGTACCTGGTCGAGCGCCACCTGCGCCGCGGCGACGTGGCCGCCATCCCGCGCTACGTCGGCATGGCGACCGACGCCTGCGAGCGCGCGGGCCAGCTGACCCAGCGCCTGCTGGCCTTCTCGCGGCCGCAGCCGGTCAATCCCCGCGTCTGCGACGTCGCCGGCGCCTTGCGGTCCATGCTGGAACTGTTCCGCCGCTACACCGGGGAGCGCGTCGTCCTGGACATGGAGTTCGACGAGGGGCTGTGGCCCGTGCGCTGCGACGTCAGCCAGTTCGAGAACGTGGTGCTCAACCTGGTCATCAATGCCTGCGACGCCATGCCGGAAGGCGGCGGCATCACGCTGCGCGTACGCAACGTCCGGCTCGACGGGCTGCGCCTGCGCCGCTTCCCCCGGCTGCTGTCGGGCGAGTTCGTGGAGGTGGCCGTGGCCGACACCGGCGGCGGCATGACGCCGGAAGTCCTGGCGCGCACCTTCGAGCCCTTCTTCACGACCAAGCCGGTGGGCGCGGGCACCGGCCTGGGCCTGTCCACCTGCTACCGTTTCGCGCAGCAGGCGGGCGGCGCGGTGGACATCGAGAGCACGGTCGGCGAGGGCACGGTGGTGCGCATCTGGCTGCCGCGCCATTCCGAGGACCGCAGCGGAGAGCCGGCGCCGGCGGCTGCGCCCGCGGCCGTGTCCGAACCCGCGGCGGACGAGCGGCAGGTGCCGCCGCAGGCGGTCGTGCTGCTGGTGGAGGACAACGAGTCCGTCCGCGAGATGATGACCGAGGCGATCGCCGGGCTGGGGGCGACCGTGCTGTGCGCCGCCGACGGGGTCGAGGGCGTACGCGTCCTGGAGCGGGCCGGGCGGGTGGACCTGCTGATCACCGACGTGGGGCTGCCCGGCATGGACGGCCGCGCGCTCGCGGAGCGCGCGCGCGAGGGCCGCCCCGGCCTGCCGGTGCTCTTCATGACCGGACACCTCGAAGCGGCGTCGAAGGACGCGGCGGGAGCGGCTCCGGGCATGGAATTGATCGTCAAGCCGTTCACCCTGGACGTGCTGGCGGCCCGCGTGCGCGCCATGCTGCTCGCGGGGGCGGACGGCGCCGGGCGGGAGCCGCCGGCGCCGTGACGGGAATCCCGCGCCGGCCGCCGGCGCGGGGAAGGGCGGCGCGGGAAAAGACGCCGCGCATCCGCACACAGTCTTTTTCCAGACTGCGTGCAAATGCTAACAAACGAAAATGTTCGCGCGGAATCGCCGACAGTCCAGGCCGGATGAGGCATAGTAGATGTCCTCCCCGCAGCTTATGTTTGGCACCTGGGCCGATCGATAACGAAACCGGGAGTAACGGCCACTCGGGTGTCCAATCTCTTCTTGATCAGGACATGCCATGCCACATCTGCTCATTCTCGATGACGATGATCTGGTGCGCGAGATGCTTGTCGAGCTGGGCCGCGAGTGCGGCTACACCGTCGCTCAGGCAGCGTGCGTGAAGGACGCCTTGATCCAGCTGGACATGCGTCCCCCCGATCTGGTGCTGGCCGATCTGTGCGTGCCGGGGGGCGACGGGATGGAGGTATGCCGCAACGCGGCGGCCGTCGGCAGCGAAGTGGTGATCATCACCGGCCACGGCAACATGGACAACGCGGTGCAGGCGCTGCGCCTGGGGGTCAGAGACTATCTCGTCAAGCCGGTCTGCATGGACCGGCTGCGCACCCTGATGAGCCGCGTGGCGGGCACCCGCGGCAAGCCGCCCCGGCCCCGCGCGTCGGGCGAGCAGGGGCATTTCGGCTGCATGTTCGGCGAATCCGAGGCCATGCAGGACGTCTATCGGCAGATTTCGCGCGTCGCCCCCAGCGCCATGACCGTGTTCGTGGTGGGCGAGAGCGGCACGGGCAAGGAGCTGGTGGCGCAGGCCATCCACCAGAGCAGTCCGCGGGGCGGCAAGCCCTTCGTGGCGGTCAATTGCGGCGCCATCGCGCCCAGTCTGATCGAGAACGAGATGTTCGGCCACGAGCGCGGCAGCTACACCGGGGCCGACCGGCAGCACAAGGGCTATTTCGAGCGCGCCGACGGCGGCACGCTGTTCCTCGACGAGATCACCGAGATGTCCTTCGACCTGCAGGTCAAGCTGCTGCGGGTACTGGAGACCGGCCGCTTCATGCGCGTGGGCACGCACCAGGAGATCGCCTGCGACGTGCGGGTGGTGGCGGCGACCAACCGTTCGCCCGAGGAGGCGGTGCGCGAGGGCAAGCTGCGCGAAGACCTGTATTACCGGCTGGCGGTGTTTCCGCTGGTCCTGCCGCCGCTGCGCCAGCGGGGGGACGACGTCATCCTGCTCGCCAACCGCTTCCTGGACGAGCTCAACGCCGATGGCGGGACGAACAACCGGTTCAGCGACGCGGCGATCGAGCGGCTGCGGCGGCACGACTGGCCGGGCAATGTCCGCGAACTGCGCAATGCGGTGCGCCGCTCCTACATCATGGCCGAGGGCGACGAGCTCGACGCCCTGCTCGTGCCCTCGGCGATGCGGGAAGACGACGAGGAAGAGGCCGCCGGCAGCGTCACCCTGCGGGTGGGCGAGACCCTGGCCGAGGCGGACCGGCGCCTGATCCTGGCGACGCTGTCGTGCTGCGGCGGCGTCAAGAAGCAGACCGCCGCGATCCTGGGCGTCAGCCCCAAGACGCTCTACAACCGCCTCGAAGCCTATGCGGCGGCGGGCTACGAGGTGCCGGACCTGCACGGCGATACCAGCTGCGCGGAGACCTGATCCGCGGGGAGGCCCGGGCGCAGCCTCCGCCTCCGCCTTCGCGGCCGGGGATCCCCGGGCCTAGGGTGCGGAAGCCCCGGCCGCCCTGACGCACAGCGCCACCGGCCAGCGCCGCAGCAGCGCGGCGAGCGGCAGACGGCCGTCGGACCCGGCCTCCGCGGCGCCTGCGCCCAGGACGTCCTTCCAGCCGCCGGCGCCCGCGGGCGGCAGCACCAGGGCCGTGCCCTCCCAGTAGCGGCAGGCCTCGGCCGCCTCGCCCCGGGCGTAGCCCGCCAGCGGCAGGGCGCACAGGCGCGGCGCCACGACGAGCGCCCAGTCGTCCCCCCCGCCGCGCAGGAAGGCCACCACGTGCCGCGCCCGCGGCCCTTCGGCGGCCACGGGGACGTAGCCCGAACCGGCGCAGAACAGCCGGGGATGGGCGGCGCGCAGGGCCAGCGCGGTCTGGATCAGGTATTGCTTGACGCGGCCGCCGCGCCAGTCGGCCGGCGTCGGCGCGTGGGGTGGCGGACCGGCCAGCAGCCGATCCAGCCGGCGATGATCGACCGGGCGGCGGTTGTCCGGATCGACCAGGCTTTCGTCCCAGGTTTCCGTGCCCTGGTAGAGGTCGGGGATGCCGGGCGCCGTGTTGCGCAGCAGGGCCTGCGCCAGGCCGTTGATCCATCCGGGCGCCGCGAGCGGGGCCACGAAGGCGGCCAGGGTCTTGAGCGGCCGCGGGTCTTCCGCGTCCGGGTCGAGGGCGTCCAGACAGGCCTGCGCGTCGGCTTCGTAGGCGGCATCGGGATCGGTCCACGAGCTGCGCAGCCCGGCCTCGCGCAGCGCCTTGCGCTGCCATTGCGCCACGCGCGCCAGCCAGGCGCGCACGGCCCGGGGATCCAGGCGCGTCGCGTCGGCCGGCCAGGCCGAGGGCCAGGATCCGACCAGGGTCTGCAACAGCATGTACCGGTCCGTGGGGACGAGCCGGTTGCGGGGCGGCAGCTCCAGCCAGCGCAGGGCGAAGCGCGTCCAGGGGCCGGGCATTTCCGTCAGCGCCGCCAGGCGCGCGCGGACGTCCTCGCCGCGCTTGTGGTCGTGCGTGGCGGTGGCCAGCATCGCCAGGGGCCAGTCGCGCGCCCGGCGCAGGTTGCGCCGATGGAACGCCGCTCCGTCCAGCGAGAAGCGCCGCGGCGAGGCGCCCACTTCGTTGCGCGAGAGCAGCGGTCCGTAGCGGTAGAAGAGCGTGTCCTCCAGCGACTTGGCGGCCAGCGGCGGCGTCAGCTGCTGCAGGCGCCGCAGGGCGGGCAGGACCCGCGGGGACGGAGGGGCCAGCCACGCCAGCCACAGGTCCAGCAGGCCGGCGTCTTCCGCCGGCAGCCGGGTCCGCGCGACGCGGCCCGCCTCGGCCCATGCCGCGCGGTCGGCCTCCGAGGGGCCGCCGTCCTCGGCGTAGCTGCGATAGACCGGAAAGCCGGCCAGCCAGGTGCGCAGCAGGCGCCGCCAGGCGTCCGTCCCCCAGCGGCGCGCGCGCGGGTCGTGCCGGGCCGCCGCCGCCCAGGCCTGGACGAGGGCGCGGAATTCGCCGGCCATCTGCCGGTCGAGCAGGGAGGCGCGGATGGCGCGCAGCTGGCGGGCGTGGCGGTGCGGCGATCCGCCGCAGGCGCGCCAGAACGCGAGCAGGGGGCGGCGCGCCGCCGGCGCGTGCAGCAGCGCCCCGGCATCGTCCATGAAGTCGTAGCCGGTGGTGCCTTCGATCGGCCAGCGGCGGTCCGGCGTCTCGCCGGGGGCGAGGATCTTTTCCACGACCAGATAGGGATTGCGGTCGGGCGCGGCGGCCTGCAGCGCCGCGCGCAGCCGGCGCAGGTACGCGCCCGGCTCGGCCAGCCCGTCGATGTGGTCGATGCGCAGGCCGTCGAGCAGGCCCTCGCCGTACAGGTCCAGGATCAGCGCGTGGGTGGCCTGGAACACCGCGGGGTCTTCGACGCGCACGCCCACCAGTTCGCTGACCAGGAAGAAGCGCCGCCAGTTGAGCCGGCAGGCGGCGGCGCGCCACCAGGCCAGCCGGTAGTGCTGCCGTTCGAGCAGCGCGTGCAGGCGGGCGCGGCCGGCGTCGCTGGCCGGATCGAAATCCCGCGGATCGGCGTCCCCGTCGCCGCGCGCCAGGGGCAGCGTCTGCCCGCCCGCGAGCACCGCGGCGGCGCCGTGCCCGCGCACCAGCCGGATGTCGCCCGCCGCCAGCGCGTCGCCGTAGGACCGGGGCAGCAGGGGCAGCAGGATGCGCCCCTCGCCGGCGGCCCAGTCGATGTCGAAGACCCGTGCGTGCGCGCTGGCCGCGCCGTGCTCCAGGACGTCGCGCCACCAGGGGTTGCGGGCATCGGCGGCCATGTGGTTGGGCACGATGTCGGCGATCAGGCCCATGCGCCGCGCGGCCGCATCCTCGGCCAGGCGGCGCAGCCCCGCCCGCCCGCCCAGCGCCTCGTCGACGCGGGTGGGGTCGATGACGTCGTAGCCGTGCGTCGAGCCGGGCCGGGCGCGCGTGAGGGGCGAGAGGTAGAGGTGGCTCACGCCCAGGGCCGCGTAATGGTCCAGCACGGCGCGGGCATCGTCGAAGGTGAAGTCCGCGTGCAGCTGCAGGCGGGCCGTGGCGCGCGGGATCATGCCGCCCTCATGCCGCGGACTCCAGGAAGCACAGCAGGCAGTCGGGCGCCAGTTCGCCCAGCCGGAACCGCAGCAGCGCCTCGCAGTCGGTCTCGAAGCGCAGGGCGCCGCCGTCCGGCGCGGCGGCGCGCAGGTCCTGCGGGAGGGGGCAGGCCGCGGATCCTAGGTTGGCGTAGAGCGTCAGGCGGGAGCCGTCGCCCAGGCGCCAGGCCGCCCGCACCGCGGCCGGCCCGAGCGCCTGCGCGCCCAGCGAGCGGGCGCCGCGCAGGCGCGGCGCCAGGCAGCGCGCCCGCAGGTCCAGCAGCCGGGCGTAGTAGCCCATCCACTCGCGTCCCGCGTCGTTGCAGGGCTCGGGCCGGCTGGCGGCGAAGGTGGCCTCGGCGTTCGGGTCCGGCAGTTCGGATCGGGGCGCCGCGTCGTTCATGAGGACCTCGGCGGCTTCCCTGCGACCGCGCCGCACGGCCTCCGCCAGCGCGGGATCCGCATGGCTGGTGAAATAGAGGAAGGGCGTGCGCGAGCCGCATTCCTCGCCCATGAACAGCAGCGGCACCGCGGGGGAGAGCAGCTGCAGGGCGATGGCGGCGCGCAGGCGCGCGGTGCTCGGGCACAGCGCCGTCAGCCGTTCGCCGTGCGCCCGGTTGCCGATCTGGTCGTGGTTCTGCAGGAACGATACGAAGGCCGTGGGCGGCAGGTGCGCGCTGGGCGTGCCGCGCGGCGCGCCTCCCCGGTGGGCCGAGGGCTGGCCCTGGTAGTGCCAGCCTTCGGCCAGGCAGCGCGCCAGGATGGCGGCGGGCTCCTGGCCGTAGTCGCCGTAGTAGCCCTGCCGCTCGCCGGTCAGCAGATGGTGCAGGACGTGGTGCAGATCGTCGTTCCATTGCGCGTCGTAGCCGGCTTCCAGCAGGCCGGCGCGATTGGCGTCGTCCTCGACCACGAGGTGCACGCGGCGGCCCGGCAGCCGCTCGCGCAGCCGGCGCGGCAGGGCGCGCAGCCAGTCCTCGTCGAAGATGGCGTGCACGGCGTCCAGGCGCAGGCCGTCGATGCGGAATTCGTCCAGCCAGCGGTGGGCGCAGTCCTCGAAGAACCGCCGCACGGCGGGCTGGCCGAAGTCGATCGCGGCGCCCCAGGGCGTCGTGACATCGGTGCGGAAGAACGAGGGCGCGTAGCGGGGCAGGTAGTTGCCGTCCGGGCCGAAGTGGTTGCAGACGAGATCCAGCATGACGCCGATGTCCAGGCTGTGGGCGCAATCGACGAAGCGCTTGAGGTCCTCGGGCGAGCCGTAGCTGCGGTCGGGCGCGTAGGGCAGCACGCCGTCGTAGCCCCAGTTGCGCGCGCCGGGGAAGTCGGCGATGGGCATCAGTTCGATCAGGTTGACGCCCAGGGCCACCAGGTCCGGCAGGCGCCGGCACAGGCCCGCGTAGCCGCCGCACAGGCCGGCGTGCACTTCCTGGATGACCGACTCCTCCCAGGGGCGCGGCCGCCAGTCCGGGTGGCGCCAGGGGTAGGGCGCCGGATCGGCCACGATGCTGGGATCGCGGATGTCGCCGTTCTGCAGCCGGGAGGCCGGATCGGGCATCGCCGTGCCGTCGGCCAGGCGGTAGCGGTAGCGCGTGCCCGGCGGGCAGCCGGCGACCCGGATCTCGACGTAGCCCTCGGCATCGGGGACGGCGGGCAGCGGCGGCCGGCCCTCCACTTCCAGGGTCATCCCGGCCGGCGCCTGCGGCGCCCAGAGGCGGAACAGCGTCGCGCCGTCCGGCTGGGCGAATGCGCCCCAGGGCCGCGCCGCGGTGGCGCCGTGCGGGGCGGCGTCCATGCGCAGGGCGGCGCTCATGAGGCCGGCCGCGCAAGAGGATCCCGCCGCAGCCGGACGGTGCGTTCCATCGGCGTCAGGACGATGCCGCGCGCCTCCAGCGCCTTCAGGATGCCCAGGTTGATCGCCTGCTGGATGTCCATGTACTGGTTGTAGTCGGCGCTCAGGACGTAGTAGACCGCTTCCAGTTCCAGGGCCCAGTCGCCCAGGCGGGCGATGTGCGCCCGGTCGTGGCGGGTATCGGGCTGCGCCATGATCTGCGCCTGGACGTCGCCGGGCAGCGCGGCCAGCGTGTCGGCCGGCACGCCGTAGGGCAGGTGCAGCGTGAAGACCACGCGGCGCTGCTCCATCCGCTTGTAGTTCTGGATCGTCTGCTTGAGCAGTTCCGTGTTGGAACAGACGATCTGCTCGCCGCCCAGGCTGCGGATGCGGGTGGTCTTCAGGCCGATGTGCTCGATGCTGCCCGCCACCGAGCCGAACACGATGAAATCGCCCGGCTCGAAGGGCTTGTCCAGGCCGATGGCGATCGAGGCGAACAGGTCGCTCAGGATGGTCTGCACCGCCAGGGCGACCGCCACGCCGCCGATGCCCAGGCTGGCCACCAGCGTGGTGATGTTGACCCCGAGATTGTCCAGCACCGCGAGCATCGCCACGATCCAGATGACGGTGCGCAGCAGGTAGGACAGCAGCAGGGTGGTGACGGGGCTGGCCCGCGTGCCGGCCTTGGCGATGGACAGGAACGACAGGCAGGCGGCATCCAGCCAGAGCGCCGCCTGGACGGCCACCAGGGCGAACCAGACGTGCGCGTCCAGCCAGCGCCACCAGGGCAGGAGGGCGCCGGTGGCGTGCGCGGCGATCAGCAGCGCGAGCAGCGCGAGAATCAGGCGGTTGCTGCGCGCCAGGATCGCCAGCAGCGACCTGAAATAGGCGCGGTGGGGCGTTTCGGCGTGGGCGCGCCGCTGCAGCGCGTTGAGCAGGGTCGCCAGGCCGAGGTAGATCAGGGCGGCCAGGATCAGGGCGCCGAACCAGGCGCCCCAGATGTCGCCGTAGCGGGCGGAAAGCTCGGCCAGGACCATGTCAGCGGCCTTTCGCCGCGGCGCCGGCGCCGTGCGCGCGCAGCACGCTGATGTTGCCGTCGGCCTCGATGTAGGCCCGCCGCACCAGGGCCAGGCGGTCGATGCCCTGCAGCCGCAGTTCGCTCATCAGCTCTTCCTCGGTGATGGCCTCGCGGCGCAGGTTGCGGCGCATGAGGGTGCCGTCGCGCACCAGGCAGATGTGGTCGATGGCCAGCGCCCGCGACAGGGCGGGGATGCTGTAGACCGCGCGGTCGATGAGCACGGTCCAGCCGACGATGGTGGCGACCAGCAGCATGCCGTCGATCACGGAGACGTAGTCCCCCGCCATGCCGTTCTGCGCGGCGTCGGCGATCAGCACCAGCACCAGCATGTCGGCCACGCCCAGCGAGCCGATGTCGCGCCGCCCGGCGATCCGCAGCAGGACGAAGATGAACCAGTACATCAGGCTGCCCCGGATCACGGTTTCCAGCGGCGGGACTGAGAAGGCGAGCATTTCCGACCAGTCGGGGCTTGTGAGCAGGTGCATGGCGCGTCCTTCGGGCGAACGGGGATGCCCGGGGCGGAGCAAGCGCCGTGCCCGCGCGGCCGGCATCGTTCCGGCCGGCGCCGTGGGCCGCGGCGGCTCAGGCGCCGCCCTTCACCCACAACGCGTGATAGCGGGGGATGCGCGCGATGGCGTAGTTCGCTGCGAGGCTGCGCACTTCGTTGCGCGTGCCGGGAAAGCGGCAGGTCTCGACGAAGATCCGCGGGGTGGGGCTGCCCGCTTCGCCGCGCAGCAGCCAGGCGTAGCATTGCGTGCCGGCCGGCACGCCGGCGCCGCCGCCGTCGGCCACGCCGGTGTTGGCCACGATCACCCCGGCCCGCGCGCGCTCGGCGGCCCCCATCGCCATGGCGCGGGCCACGGCCGTGCTGGTCAGGTTGTGCCGCTGCAGCACCTCGGGCGCGACGCCCAGGCAATGGAGCTTGGCCTGCGGCGAATACACCACGAACGCGCACTCCAGCAATTGCCCGGCGCCCGGCACTTCCGCGAGCAGCGAGGCGATGAGGCCCGCCGTGCAGGACTCGGCGGTGGCCAGGGTCAGGCGCTGCAGGCCCATGTAGCGGGCGACGTCCTCGACCCGGCTCATGGGCGTTCTCCGCCGGGGACGGGCGCGCCGGCCAGGCGGGCTCCCGTGACCATCTCGGTGATCCAGTTCACCAGCAGCGCGGTGTAGGCCCGCTGCGCCTTCTTGTCGGTCAGGGCATGGTCGGCGCCGTCGACGATCCGGTGGGTCAGGGAATGGGCGCGGCGGAAGGCCGAGCGGTAGCTCATGATGGTGGAGTGGGGGATGAAGTCGTCGCGTTCCGATTCGACGATCAGCACGTCGCCCGGGAAGCTGGCGCAGGCGGTCAGCGCGCGGTTGCCCTCCGGGGCCACGTGGGTGCTGCGGTAGGTGCGCAGCACGTCGCGGTTGAGCTGGTCCTTGGGCATGAACCATTCATCGTCGCGGTACAGGGCCGGTACGTGCAGCCCCAGCCAGCGCACCTTGCGCAGGCCGGTCAGGATGGCGGCCAGGTAGGCGCCGTAGCTGCTGCCGACGACGGCGATCTCGCCGCTGTCGAGCGCCGGATGCGCGGCGAGGGTGTCGTAGGCCGCCATCACGTCGCGCAGATTGTCCTCGCGGGAGACCTGGGAGCGCCGCGTCTCGGTGGCGGCATGTCCGCGCAGGTCGAAGGTCAGGCAGATGCAGCCCAGGGCGGCGATGCCGCGCGCCCGATTCAGGTCGAAGTCCTGATGGCCGCCCCAGCCGTGGATGAAGAGTACGCCCGGCACCTTGCTGCGGGGCGTCAGGAACGTGCCCTCGATGGCGTCCTCGGCCACCTGGATCCGTACCGTGTCGCTTTGAGCCATGCATTCCTCCATTCCGGCGCCCGCGGCGCCCGGGCGCCGCCCGGGGAGGCGGCGGCGCGCCTGGGCGAGCAAGCGACATGCCCGGTTCTGCGCGGGTACGCGCGGGTCCGGGCGCGGGTTCAGGGGGTTCAGGGATTCGGGCGGGTTCGTGTCCGCGTGTCCGGGGGCGCCGGGCGGCTGCCGGTTGCCCGGGTACGCGGCTTGCTCCTGCCGCCGGCGTCTCACCACAGCAGGAACGCACAGGAACGTCATGATGCAGTCTCTCATCGATCGCGCCGCGCGCGAGGCCGGCCCGGCGCCGCATCCCCGGCTCGCGCCGCTGTATTCCTCCGCCTCGCGGCTGGCGCCCGCGCTGAACCGCTTGCGCATGGTCCTGCCGCAGGACCTGCACGAGCACCTGACCGAGCGCATGCGGCGGCTCGACGGCGCGCACTGGAGCGCGCGCTTCTGGCGCGGCGATGCCAGCCTGTGGAGCGGCGGGGACGAGGCCGGATGGCTGGGCTGGACCGACCCGGCGCGGCTGGCGGCGGTGGCGCACCGCTGGCTAGGCCTGTGCGCGCGCCTGCGCAGCCGGGGGCGCACCGATGCCGTGCTGCTGGGCATGGGCGGCGCCAGCCTGGGCGCCCAGGTGCTGGCCAGCGTCCTCGCCCCGGCGCAGGGCGGGCTGCGCCTGCACGTCCTGGATTCGACCAATCCGGAGCAGGTGCGCTCGCTGCAGGCGCGGGTGCCGGTCGCGCATTGCCTGTACCTTGTCGCCAGCAAGTCCGGCGGGACGCTGGAGTCCACCTTGCTGGCGCAGCACTTCGAGGATCACGTGGCCCGGGTCGAAGGGCGGCAGCGGGTCGGACAGCGCTTCTGCGCCATCACCGATCCCGGCACCCCGCTGCACGCGCGCGCGGAGGCCGGCGGCTATGCCGCCGTGTTCCTCGGCGATCCGCGCATCGGCGGACGCTATTCGGTCCTGTCGCCTTTCGGCATGGTGCCGCTGGCGCTCATGGGCCACGATCCCATCGCCTTCCTGCGCGAAGCGGGCACCATGCGCGACTTCTGCGGCCCGCGCGCGCACGGCCACGCCAACGTCGGCCTGCGCCTGGGCGCCCTGCTGGGCGAGGCGGCCCTGATGGGGCGCGACAAGATCACGTTCTGGGCCGACGAGGAACTGGCGCCGCTGGCCGAGTGGCTGGAGCAGCTGCTGGCGGAGTCCACCGGCAAGCAGGGGCGGGGCCTGGTGCCGGTGTGCGGCGAGCCCCCCGGCCCGCCCTGCCGGTACGGCTCCGACCGCCTCTTCGTCGTGCTGCAGGGGCCGGGATCGCCGGCGCGGGGAGACGAGCGGACCCGCCTGGGCCGGGAACTGGCGCGCGCGGGCCATCCGGTGGTCCACGTGCGCATCGCAACGCCCTATGCGCTCGCGCAGGAGTTCTATCGCTGGCAGTACGCCACCGCGGTGGCCGGCCACGTGCTCGGCGTCAATCCCTTCGACCAGCCCGACGTCGAGGCCTCCAAGCAGCGCACCCGCGGCCTGCTGGCGCAGGGAGCGGAGCCTGCGGACCGGCCCGCCGGGCAGCGCTGGGGCAGTCTGCTGCTGGATGTGGGCGCAAGCGAAGCCGGTGCGGGTGGTGCTGGCGCGGACGATGTCCGTGCGAGCGAGCCCGCCGTGAGCGATGTGGGCGCGACCGATGGCGGTGCGACCGATGGCGGTGCGGGCGATGGCGGTGCGGGCGATGTCGGCACCCGTGATGCCGCCGCGCGCGATGCCGGCGCGCGCGGCGCCGCGGACTCGCCGGCCGGTCCCGAGCAGGCGCTGGCGCAGTGGCTGCGCCGCGGCCCGGGCGGCTACCATGCCTTGCTGTTCTACCTGCCGCGCACCGCCGGGACGCAGGCGTGGCTGTCCCGCTGGCAGCAGAAGCTGCGCGATGCCGGCGGCGGGGCGGTGACGGCGGCCTTCGGCCCCCGCTACCTGCATTCCTGCGGCCAGCTCCACAAAGGCGGGCCGGCGTGCGGCGCTTATCTGTTCGTGCGCATGGCGGCGTGGGCCGACGGCACGGACGGCGCACCGGAGCCGCTGGCCGCCTGCCACGCGGCGCAGGCCGAGGCGGATCTGCGCGAACTGCGGGCGCGCGGCCGGGCGTGCGTCTCCGTGCGGTTCGGCGCAAGCCTGGAACAGGGTCTGCAGGACCTCTCGCGCCTGCTGGAAGGCGCCCTTGCGCAGGCGGCCGGCCTGGGCGGCCCGGATGGCCCCGACCGGCCGGGAAGCGCCGCGCGGGCGGCCCCGGCTTCCCTTCCCCGGGGAGCGCGCGGCCGCGCGGAGGCCGGCGCCCTCGCGTGAACCGTCGGCGGGACGTTCACCGGCCGGGAACGTTCACAGGCCGGGAACGTTCACCGGCCGGCAAGGCACACGGATGTTCATAGGCCGGAACCGCGCACGGATCACAGATCGAACTCGGCGACCAGCGGCACGTGGTCCGAGAGGCGCGCCCAGATGCGCGAGGCGCGCGCCCCCGGCGAGGAGCGGCGCACGCCGCGCACATAGATGCGGTCCAGGCGCAGCAGCGGCCAGAAGGCGGGGAAGCTGCGCGCCGGGCGGCCGAAATGCCGGGTATGGACTTCCTGCAGTCCACAGTCCGCCAGCAGGGCATTGGCGCGCTGGCGCCAGTCGTTGAAATCCCCGGCCACCAGCAGCGGCTCCCCGGCCGGGATCTGGCGGGTGACCAGTTCGCACAGGCGCTGCAATTGCTGGAGCCGGTGGCTTTCGCGCAGCCCCAGGTGGACGCAGACGGCATGCAGCGGCCGGGGCATCTGGGGCGGCTGCAGCACGCAATGCAGCAGGCCGCGCGGTTCGGGACCGGCGATGCTGACGTCGTGGTTGACGGCCGAGACGATCGGATAGCGGGACAGGACCGCGTTGCCGTGATGGCCCGCGGGATAGACCGCGTTGCGTCCGTAGGCATATTCGGGCCACACGGTGTCCGCCAGGTACTCGTACTGCGACAGCGTGGGCCAGTCGGGCCGGCTGCTGGCATGGCCCGAGTGGGCGCCGATCACCTCCTGCAGGAAGACGATGTCGGGCGCGGCCTGGAGCAGCGCCGCGCGCAGGTCCTGCAGGATGAAGCGGCGGTTGAAGCTCGAAAATCCCTTGTGGGCGTTGACCGTGAGCAGCATCATGGGCGGCCCGTCGTTCCTCTCCCGGCGCCGGAGTGCGCCGCCGCGCCGCCGTTTTCGTCGTTCCCGCCGATTTCGCCGTTTCCGTCGTTTCCGCCGTTTTCGCTCGCTTTCATGGCTTTCCTCGATTCATGTTTCTCCTCGACGCATGGCTTTCCCCGATTCATGGCTTTCCTCGCTGCCGGTGCGCCCACGGCGGGCCCGGCGCCCGCCGCCCCTGCGCAGCAAGTACTTTGCCCGGCCCGCGCGGCCGGCCCGGGCATGGGGCTTGCTTGAGCCTGGATGCAGCCAATACCGGCGCGTTACACAGGAGATCCACATGAAGAAAACCCTTGCCCTCAGCCTTTGCGCTGCCCTGCCGCTGGTGATGTCCGCGGCCTATGGCCAGACGTCCCCTTCGTCTCCGGCCTCCCCTTCGTCGCCCCCATCCACCACCGCCCCCGGCGGCTCCAGCGGGGCGAGCAGCAGTTCCGGCTCCGGCGCGGCCAGCGGCGGCACCGACAGCAGCAGCGGCAACACGTTCGGCACGACCGGCGGCACGTCCGGCACGCCTTCCGGCACCACCCGCAATGGCGGGAGCATGGACGCGGGCCCGGGCACCACGGGGCCGGCCGGCGCCGGCGCCTCGGGCGCCAATTCCCCCGCGGCGCAGGAGATCAGCGGCAAGAGCGTCAAGAGCGACATGATCGGCGAAACGGTCTACAACGAGAACGATGAAAAGGTCGGCAGCGTCAAGGACGTCGTCCTGGACAACGGCGGCAAGGTGACCGACGTGGTGATCGGCGCGGGCGGTTTCCTGGGCATGGGCGAGCACGACGTGGCGGTGCCCTTCAACAAGGTCATGCGCTCCGACGACAAGCTGATCCTGCAGGGCTACACCAAGGATCAGCTCAAGGCGCTGCCCCGCGCGAAGATCGTCCAGTAGGCCGGCAGGCCGGCAAACCCGGAAGGGGCGGGCGGCGCGCGGCGCCTCCGTTTCCTTCCGACCCGAGCAGGAGAACACCATGCAAGCAGCCCATCAGGACCCCCGCGGCAAACCGGTTTCGCCCGATTCGCCCCAGCGGCGGCAGCACGAGAAAAAGACGGTGGAGGAAAGGGAAGAAGCGCTCGACGACGCGCTCGACGACACCTTTCCGGCGAGCGACCCCGTCTCCACCACGCCCCAGCCCCCCGCCAAGCCGGGGAAATGAGGCGGGCGCCCGCGGGCGCCCGCCAGTCAATCCAGCAGGTCGCGCATGTCGTCGGCGTGTTCCTGCTCCTGGGCCAGGATGCGGGTCAGCAGCAGGGTGGTCGTGGGATCGACGTCGCCGATCTTCTCGATCATCTGGCGGTAGGATTCCACCGCGACCCGTTCGGCGACTAGGTTGGCGCGGATCATGTCGCGGATGTCCAGGGATTCGTCGTATTCCGCGTGGCTGCGCTGCGCCAGCGTGGCCGGATCGAAGTCCGGCGTGCCGTTCAGCTGCACGATGCGCTCGGCGATCTGGTCGGCGTGCTCCTGCTCTTCGCGCGCATGCTCCAGGAATTCGGCCTTGATGGACATGTTGGCCAGGCCGGTGGCCGTGTGGTAGTGGCGCTTGTAGCGCAGCACGCACAGCAGTTCGGTGGCCAGGGCGCTGTCGAGCAGCGCCAGGATTTCCTCGCGGTGGCCGGCGTAATCGGACGTGACCGCCCCTTCCTCCAGGTTGCGCGCCACCGCGCGGATGGCGGCGACGTCGATGGGGGTGTCCAGCGCGTTCGGGCGACAGGGCGGCGCCTGCCTGATTTCATCGTTCATAGGGTTCCTCCGGTAAGTCGTGTCCGCCGGCACCGCAACTGGCGTGCCTGGCCCGGAGCTCCACGGCGAGGTAGCCGGGCAGGGCGACGCACAGCGGCACCCATTGATAGAGGACGCGGTACATCAGGACCGCGCCCAGCACTTCGTGGGCGCCCAGCTGTCCGCTGAGGGCATCGACGAACACCACTTCGGTGACGCCCAGGCCGCCCGGAACGTGGGCCACCAGGGCGGCGACGCTGCTGAGCAGCGTGATGCCCAGCACGTCCGGATAGGAGACCTGCCGCTCCAGCAGCAGGTAGAGGATCAGGGCCACGATGTTCCAGGACACCACGGCCAGGCCGCTCTGGGCGAGCGCCATCCAGACCGAGGGGAACGCCAGGGGATGCCCCCGGAACGTCCAGCGGCGCCGCGCGGCGGTGGCGCAGAGGAACATGTAGGCGCAGGCCACCAGCAGCAGGACCGCGCCGGCGGCCCGGGTGGCTTCGGGGCGGATGCCCCATGCGGCGAGCGTGCGCGGCACCGCGCCGAAGAAGAAGATCCCGCCCATCCAGCAGTAGCCCAGCCAGTTGGTCACCGAGCCGAACAGCACCACGCCGGCGGTGGCCGCGTGGCGCAGGCCCAGCGTCCGGTACAGCCGCAGGCGCACGCCCACGCTGCCCAGCAGCACCCCGAAGTTCACGTTGAAGGCGTAGCTGGCCGCCGCGATGGCGAGCGTCTTCCAGATCGTCTGCGCGTGGTTGAGGAAGCGCCGCGCCAGGTAGTCGATGCCGGAATAGGCCGCATAGCCCGAGAGCGCCAGCGCGCCGGCCGCCCACAGGGTCGGACCGGATATGCCGCGCGCGGCCAGGAAGACTTCGCGCCAGTCGATCCCGCGCCCCAGCTTGACCAGCAGCACGACCACGACGATGCTGACGGCCAGCGTCAGGATGCGCGCGATGCGGGGCCACCAGTCCAGCAGGCGCCGCCAGAGGGAGGCGACCGGGGGCGTCATGGATCGGTCCGGCCGTCGGTGCCGCCGGCGTCCGGGCCGGGATGGGGCGTGCGATGTGGCGCAGGGCCCGGCGTGGCGCCCGGTGCAGGATCGGGCACGGGGTCAGGCGCGGGATCAGGCACGGGATCCGGCGCGGCCACCGACTCCAGCCGCGGCCGGTGGGCGGGCAGGCTGCCGGACCAGGCGGGAAAGCGCCGCAGCACGTGGAACACCACCACCGCCGTCCACAGGTGGCGCAGTCCGCCGTGCGGCCGCCGGACGATCGCGGCCGGCTGGCAGTCCTGCGCCAGCAGGGTCTCCAGCGCCTCGCGCAGCGTCGCCGTGAATTCGGCATCCTGGACGAAGACGTTGGCCTCCAGGTTCAGGGCCAGGCTGAAGGGATCGAGATTGCTGGAGCCGACGGTGGACCAGGCCTCGTCCGCGCAGGCCACCTTGCCGTGCAGGGGGCGCTTGCAGTATTCGTAGATGTCCACGCCGGCGTCGTTCAGGTACTGGTACAGCAGGCGCGCCGCCCAGCGGGCGATCCGCATGTCCGGCTGCCCCTGCAGGATGAGCCGGACCCGCACGCCGCGGCGCGCCGCCCGCACGATGTCGCGCAGCAGGCGGTAGCCCGGGAAGAAGTACGCGTTGGCGATGATGATGTCGCTGCGCGCCAGGCGGATGCCGGCGCGGTAGGTCCGCTCGATGTCGTTGCGATGGCGGCCGTTGTCGCGCACCACCAGGCGCGCGTTGGCGCCCTCCGCGACGTCGTGCCTGTCCGGAAGCGCGTGCGCCGGCCTGCGCCGGCCTGTCCTGCCTGGCTCGCGCAGGGCATTGCGGGCGAATTCCCGGATGTCGGCCGCCAGCGGCCCGCGGACCTCCAGGGCGTAATCCTGCTTGGCCAGGGGGCCGTGGCTCGACAGGTGGTCGGCGGAGAAATTGATGCCGCCGATCAGGGCGACCCGGCCGTCGGCCACGAGGATCTTCCGGTGCATGCGGCGGAAGATGTTGGTGCGCACGCCCAGCAGGCGGGGGCGCGGGTCGAAGATATGGAAGTGCACGCCTTCCTCGGTGAGCCCCGCGATGAATTCCGGCGACAGGCCCTCGGAGCCGTAGCCGTCGACCGTCAGGTCCACGGAGACGCCGCGGCGCGCCGCCGCCATCAGCGCCTGCCGCAGTTCCCGTCCCACCGGATCGTCGAACAGGATGAACGTCTCCAGCAGGATCTCCGAACGCGCTTCCTCGATCACCCGCCACGCACGCGGGAAATACTGCTCCCCGTTGACGAGCAGGGTGAGGGCGTTGCGGCCGTCGGCCGGACCGTCAGCCGTCATGGGCGCAGATTCCGACGTATTTGACCATCGGGCCTTCCCGTTCGTCCTCGCCGCGGTAGACCAGCTGCGCGGACGGCGGGGGCGCCTCGGCCTCGCCGTACCGTTCGAGGGTATAGGCGCGCACCGTGCGCAGCGCCGGCTCCCGCTGGAAGGCCTCCAGGGCGCAGAGCTCCGCCATGCTGGCCCCGCCCGCGCGCCAGGACTGCTCCAGCACGCCGAAGCGCACCGCCCCCGAGCCGTCGAGGCCGCGCGCGACGTCGTAGTTGCGCCGGGAGGCGATCAGCCCGGGATAGCAGTCGGCGGCCGCCTGGTCGTAGGCCGCCGCCAGCGCCACGGCCCGGCGCTCGTCTTCCTCCAGGCCGGCGGCCAGCAGCGCGGCCAGCGTGCCGCGCACGAAGCGCAGATCCGAGCCGCCGTAGGCCGGCTCGCCCGCATTGTCCCGCGTCAGGATCTGCTCGCCCACGTAGCTGGCGACCAGAGGCCCCACGCGCACCTGTCCGACGCTGTAGGTGCGGATGTCGGCCAGGTTTTCCTCCAGGACCACGCCGTGCCTGACCAGGTCGGCGCCGCTGCATTCCAGCAGCGCGGCCTGCGCCGCGGCCTCGCTCTCCAGCACGCGCTGGCCCCGGCCGCCCTTGCCCTGGGCGGGCTTGAGGCGCACGGGACCCGTCTCCAGCAGGAGGCGCGCGGCGCGGACGGCTTCCGCCCGGGAAAATGCCGTGTAGCCGCGCAGGACCGCGTCCCGCACCCGCGCACCGAAATGGAGCGACCATCCCTGCGGCCGCAGGGCGTGCGCGTCGACCAGGGCATGGGTGATCGCCTTGCTGGCCACGAACCCGTACGGCACCCGCCCGCCGAAGAAATCCTGCTCGCCCCGGATGCCGGCCAGCCTGGAGTCGCTCAGGCATTCGCGTTCGGTGAGGGTCTCCGCCGGCACGCAGTAGGGCTGGACCGCGTGCGGCAGCCGCTGGAATTCGGCCTCCGTCAGGAACGGACAGTCGAGCAGCCGGGCGATGCGGCGCGCCAGTTCGTCCTGGGACGCCGTTTCGTGCGCCGAAGCGTCCGGGCGGCGGGGATGCGCGAGCACGATGCGCGCGGCGTCCGGCGCGTCCCGCCGCGGGATGGCTTCACTGCCCATGTCGTTCTCCGAAACGCGATGAGCCCGGCAAAAGCAAGCGCCATGCCCGCGCGCAGGGGTGCGCACCGGGCTGCCGGGAGGCGCCGGGCACGCGAATTGCTCCACTGCGGTATCGACGACAAGGGAGGGTTCCCGTGATCCTGAACATTCTGGTGGTCTCCGCCGAGGCATTTCCCCTGGCCAAGACGGGCGGGCTGGGCGACGCCGTGAGCGGCCTGTGCCGGGCCCTGCATCGCCCCGGCCACACCCACGTCACCCTGATGCTGCCGGCCTATCCCGCCGCGCTGGAGCAGGCGGGGCCGCTGCACGAATGCGCCCGGCTGGAGGGCCTGGCGGGCGGGACGGCCACGCTGCTGGCCGGGACCATGCCCTCGCTCGGCCTGCCAGTGCTGCTGCTGCGCAACGACGCGCTGTACCGCCGCGACGGCCTGTACGCGGATGCCGAAGGCAACGAATATCCCGACAACGCGGAGCGCTTCGCGGCGCTGGCGCAGGCGGCCGCCCGGGTGGCGTGGGGCATTCCCGGCGTGCAGCGGCCGGACATCGTGCATGCCCATGACTGGCACGCCGCGCTGGTGCCGCTGTATCTGCGGCAGATGCGGGCGGACGAGCCCAAGACCCTGCTGACGCTGCACAACATCGCCTTCCAGGGCGTCTTTCCCCTGGACCTCGCGCCGGCCCTGGGAATCCGGCCGAGCTTCTGCACCAGCGACTGCGCCGAGTTCTGGGGACGGCTCAATTTCCTGAAGGCCGGCATCCGCCATGCGGACCTGATCAGCGTCGTCAGCCGCACCTATGCCCGCGAGATCCTGACGCCCGCGTTCGGCTGCGGACTGGAAGGCGTGCTGGCCGACCGCGCCGGCGACTCCATCTCCATACCCAACGGAATCGACGTGTCGGTCTGGAATCCGCAGGCCGACGAGTACCTGCCGGGCCTGGACTTCAGCATCGGCCGGATGGAGAACAAGGCGGTCTGCAAGCGCCGGCTGCAGGAGCGCTTCGGATTGGCGCCGGATTCCGGCGCCGCCGTCATGGCGCTGGGCAGCCGCGTCACCCGGCAGAAAATGGCCGACGTGGCGGCGCAGGCGTTGCCCGGCGCCCTGGAGTCCCACCCCGAGCTGCAGGTGTGCATCCTCGGGCGGGGCGAAAAGCCCCTGGAGGCGGCGCTGCAGGATCTCGGCCGGCGCTATCCCGGGCGCTGCGCCGTGCACGTCGGCTTCCAGGAGCCCGAGGCGCACCTGCTGCACGCGGGCGCCGACATCCTGCTGCACGGCAGCCGCTTCGAGCCCTTCGGCCTCACGCCGCTGTATGCCATGCGCTACGGCACCATCCCCATCGGCTCGCGCGTGGGCGGCATGGCCGACACGATCCGGGACCCGGGCGTTGCCCGGGGGCTGGAATCGATGCGCCAGGCGACCGGCGTATTGTTCGACGGCGATTCCGCCGCCGACATGGCGGCGGCCATCGACCGGACCCTGGCGCTCCGGCGCCATCCGGACATCTGGCAGGCCATGCAGCGCAACGCCATGCGCACCGATTTCAGCTGGTCGCGGGCGGCGCCGCTGTACCTGCGCGCATACCGCGCCCTGTGCCCCCAGCGGCCGGCCGGCGTGTCGGCGGCCCGCGTCCCGGCCGTGGGCGTGAAGGAGGAAAGCCGCGGCCGGCGCGCCGGCCTGCTGGGGTATGCCGATCCCGCCTGGACCCGGCCCTGATCGGCGAGCGGCGGGCCGAGGGCTTCCGGGACGGACGGCGCCGCCCCGGAAGCCGCGGGACGGGGGGCGTGGAGGAGGCGTGGAACGTGCGTCCCGGGGCCGCGGGCCCCGGCCTCCGTGCCGGGCCCCGGGCATGGCGCTTGCCTGTCGGGGGCTCCCTGGACCACTTTCAGCGAAGGAGCCTCCGATGGCGAAATGCGATACCTGCGGCAATGAATACGACAAGGCCTTCACCCTGACCCGCGAAGGCAGGACCTACACCTTTGACAGCTTTGAATGCGCGATCGCCGGCGCCGCGCCGCACTGCGACCACTGCGACACGCCGGTCATCGGCCACGGCGTGGAAAAGGACGGACAGATCTTCTGCTGCGCGCGCTGCGCCGAGCAGGAGCGGGTCACCGGCCTGCGCGACCGCGCCGGGTAGGACGCGGGAGCAAGGCCGCGGGCCGGTCCGCCGGTCCGCGCGGCCCCGCTACACGGCGTTCTGCAGCGCGTCGGTGAGCGGCTGGGAGATGGACGCGGGACGCTGGCCGATCTCCAGATGCCGCAGGCCGTGCCGCTCCAGCAGCGCGGCGTCGTAGAGCTGCCGGCAATCGAAGACGGTGGCGAGATTCAGCTTTTCCGCCACCTGGGCGAAGTCCGCCTCGCGGAATTCCTCCCACTCCGTCATCACGACCAGCACGTCCGCATCCTCGCAGGCGAGATAGGGGTCGGGGCACAGCTCGAACATGGAATCCGGGATCAGCGCCTCGGCGGACCGTCCCGCCACGGGATCGTAGGCGCGCACCCGCGCGCCGGCCTCCAGCAGGCTGCGCGCCAGCGCGAGGCTGGGCGCCTCCCGCAGATCGTCGGTGCCGGCCTTGAAGGCCAGCCCCCACAGGGCGACGCAGCGGCCCTTGAAATCGTAGGCCAGGCAGGCCAGCAGCGTGTCCAGCAGGCGCTCGCACTGGCCGGTGTTGACCGTCTCCACGCTGTGCAGCATGTAGGCGGGCTCGCCGTGATCCTGCGCCATGGCGATCAGCGCGCGCAGGTCCTTGGGCAGGCAGGAGCCGCCGTAGCCGGCCCCCGGCCGCAGGTAGTGCGGTCCGATGCGCGGGTCGGTCTTCAGCACCTTGCAGACGGCATGCATGTCCACGCCGAGCGGCCCGGCGATGCAGGCCAGCTCGTTGACCATCGAGATCCGGGCCGCCAGGGCGGCGTTGCAGGCGTACTTGGCGTATTCCGCGCTGCGCACGTCCATGGTCAGGGTGCGGCTGCCGTCCGGGTCGAAGGGCGCGTACAGCCTGCGCAGCAGGCGGCAGGCGGCCGGATCGTCGCAGCCGATGACGATCCGGCCCGGATGCAGAAAGTCTTCCACGGCGCGTCCCTCGGCCAGGAATTCCGGATTCGAGGCGACGGTGAAGCGGGGCCGGGGGACAACGGCCGACTGCGCTTCCAGCGACTCCGTCTCCAGGAGGGTGCGGATCCGCTCGCAGGTCCCCACCGGCACCGTGGATTTCACCACCACCAGCGTGCCATGGGTCAGGGTCCGGGCCAGCAGCGCCGCGCAGTCCAGCAGGTCGGTCAGGGCCGCGCGGCCGTCCGGTCCCGTCGGCGTGCCCACCGCGAGGAAGATCGCCTCGGCCCGCTCCAGGCTCAGGTCGGGCTCCAGGGTCGATTGGAACGCCAGCCTGCCGCTCGCGCGGCCGGCCGCGATGAGCGCTTCCAGGCCCGGTTCGTGAAAGGGCACCCTGCCTTGCCGCAGCATCTCGATCTTGCGCAGGTCCTTGTCCAGGCAGGTCACGTCGATTCCCGCTTGGGCGAAGCACGCGCCCGTGACCAGTCCGACATAGCCGGTTCCGATTATTGCAATGTTCATCAGGCCTCCCGCTGGGTGAATGAGGGCGGCGCCGTCGCGGCGTCCCAGGGCGGGAAGCAATCCGCGTGCCCGGACGGTGCCGCGGCAACGCCCCGGAAGCGGGCGACGGAGGCGCGGCAGCGCGGCGGAATGGCGGCGCGGCGGCCAGGCGGAGAAGCAGACCGGAGCAGCGGCGCGGCACGGAAATTGCTGTGCCCCGCCGTACGCCCATGTCGCCGGGCGCGGTCAGCCGCCAGGCCCCCGCGCCCAGGCCATGGCACCGCAATCACCGGAGAACATTCATGCAAAGAATTGCGATCGTGAGCGAGCATGCATCGCCGCTGGCGCCGGCGGGCGGCGTGGACAGCGGGGGTCAGAACATCTACGTGGCCAACGTCGCCCGCCAGCTGGCGGCCCGCGGCTACCGCGTGGACGTCTACACCCGGCTGGACAGCCCGTCCCAGCCGCCGGTCATCGACTGGGGCGAGAACGTCCGCGTCATCCACGTGCCCGCGGGTCCCGCCCGCTACCTGCCCAAGGAGGAGCTGCTGCCGCTGATGGGGGCGTTCGGCCGCTTCCTGGAGGACTGCTTCGAGGTGGCCGAGGAGCCCTACGATCTCATTCACGCCAATTTCTTCATGTCGGCCATGGCGTCCATGCCCGTCGCGCGCCGGTTCGGCATCCCGCTGGCCGTGACGTTCCACGCGCTCGGGCGGGTGCGTCGCCGCCACCAGGCGCGGGCGGACCGGTTTCCCGACAGCCGCTTCGCCATCGAGGAGGAAATCGTGCGCCGCGCCGACTGCCTCATCGCCGAATGCCCGCAGGACCGGCGCGACCTCATCGAACTGTACGGCGCGGACCCCGCGCGGATCAGCATGGTGCCCTGCGGCTTCGACGGCGAGGAGATGGCGCCCATGGACCGGCGCGAGGCGCGCCGGCTGGTCGGCTGGCCGGACGACGCCTTCTACCTGCTGCAGCTGGGCCGCATGGTGCCGCGCAAGGGAATCGACAACGTCATCCGGGCGCTGGCCCGGCTGCGCTTCCACCATCACGTCGATGCGCGCCTGTGCGTCGTCGGCGGAAACATCGCCCGGCCGACGGACCAGGACGTGCCCGAACTGCTGCGGCTGCGGGAGATCGCGCGCGAGGAGGGCGTGCCGGACCGCGTGGAGTTCACCGGCCGGCGCGGCCGCACCCAGCTGCGGCGCTACTACTGCGCGGCCGACGTGTTCGTCTCCACGCCCTGGTACGAGCCCTTCGGCATCACGCCCGTCGAGGCCATGGCCTGCGCCACGCCGGTGGTGGGCGCGGACACCGGCGGGATCCGCTACAGCGTGGCCGACGGCGAGACCGGCTTCCTGGTGCCGCCCCGGGACCCCGACCGCCTGGCCGAGAAGCTGGCCGTCCTGGCCCGCGATCCGGAACTGGCCCGCCGCATGGGGCAGGCGGGCGTGCGCCGCGCCAACCGGCTGTTCACCTGGCGCGAGGTGGGCGAGGAGCTGGCCGAAGTCTTCGAGGTGCTGATCCGGCGGCGTCCGCGGCTCTCGGGTCCGCGCGTGCCGCT
Organism: Castellaniella defragrans 65Phen; assembly: GCF_000612685.1. Lineage (NCBI taxonomy): Bacteria > Pseudomonadati > Pseudomonadota > Betaproteobacteria > Burkholderiales > Alcaligenaceae > Castellaniella > Castellaniella defragrans. Next base: position 2,906,761 of record NZ_HG916765.1, on the reverse strand, counting down.
GTCCTACGATCTGCCGCTGGCGCGCGCCGCGCGGGAAGCGGCCGAAACCACCAAGGATTGAGCGGCGATGAACGTGGACCATCTGGACAGGCGCGGTGCCGGTGCGGCGTCCGGGCGGCCGCAGGGCGCGGGCGGGACCGCGCGCCCGCCGGTGCGCGGCCCGGCCGTGTTCCTCGACAAGGACGGCACGGTGCTGCAGGACGTGCCGTACAACGCCGATCCCGGGCGCATGCGGTTCGAGCCGGGGGCGCGGGCGGGGCTGGCCCGGCTGGCCCGGCTCGGGATGCCGCTGATCGTCATCAGCAACCAGCCCGGGATCGGGCTGGGGAAGATCGCGCCGCAGGACCTGGTGGCGGTGCGCAACCGGCTCTCCGACATGTTCCGCGAGGCGGGCGCCGCGCTGGCGGGCTTCTACTACTGTCCGCACCATCCGCGCGCGACCGTGGCCCGCTACGCTTGCCTGTGCGCCTGCCGCAAGCCGGCGCCGGGGCTGCTGCGGCTCGCCGCCGCGTGCCATGACGTGGACCTGCGCCAGTCCTGGTTCGTCGGCGACATCCTGGACGACGTGGAGGCGGGCCGGCGGGCCGGATGCCGCACCATCCTGCTGGACAACGGCCACGAGACCGAGTGGCTGGCCGGCGCCTGGCGCATTCCCGAGCGCATCGAGCCCGACCTGGACGCGGCCAGCCGCTGGATCAGCGTCCAGTGCCCGCGCACCGGATCCGGAGGCACGGCATGAGCGCGCGGCGCCGGGAGGGCGCCCCGGGCGCGCGGTCCGATGCGGCACGCCCCGCCGATCCCTGGCGCGACGCGCGCGCCATTCTCTGCGTGCGCCTGGACAATCTGGGCGACGTGCTGATGACCACCCCGGCCCTGCGGGCGCTGCGCCGCTCGGCGCGGGGCCGGCGCATCACGCTGCTGGCCTCGCGCGCGGGCGCCGCGCTGGCGCCCTACGTGCCGGAAGTCGATGAAGTCGTGGCCTACGATGCGCCGTGGGTCAAGAACGCCGCCGACGATCCCGCCGAGGACCGGCGCATGATCGAGGCGCTGCGGCAGCGGAACTTCGATGCGGCGGTCATCTTCACCGTCTACAGCCAGAGCCCGCTGCCGGCGGCGATGATGTGCCGCCTGGCGGGCATCCCGCGGGTGCTGGCGCATGCGCACGAGAACCCGTACCGGCTGCTGAGCCACTGGGTGCGGGATCCCGAGCCCGGCCAGTACGTGCGCCACGAAGTCCAGCGCCAGCTGGACCTGGTGGCGACGGTCGGCGCGGCGTGCACGGACACGCGCCTGTCCTTCGCCACCCAGGACGCCGACCGGCGCTCGCTGGGCGCGATCCTGGCGGCGTACGGACTGGGCGGCGGCCAGGGCTGGATCGTGGCGCATTGCGGCGCCAGCGCGCCCTCGCGGCGCTACAACCCGGCCCTGTACGCCCGCGCCATTTCCCTGCTGCACGGCTGCGGCCTGAAGATCCTGCTGACGGGCGGCCCCGGCGAGTGCGCCCTGACCGCCGGCATCCTGGCGCAATGCACGGTGCGCTCGCACGTCATCGACCTGGCCGGGCGGCTCACCCTGGGCGAGCTGGCGTGCCTGATCGAGGATGCCCGCCTGCTGATCTCCAACAACACCGGACCGGCCCACATCGCCGCCGCCGTGGGGACGCCGCTGGTCGATCTGTATGCCCTGACCAATCCCCAGCACCAGCCGTGGCAGGTGCCCCACCGGCTGCTGTATCACGACGTGCCCTGCAGGAACTGCTACAGCAGCGTCTGCCGCGAGGGCACCCATGCCTGCCTGGAGGGCGTCGATCCGCGCAGGGTCGTGGCCGCCGCCCATGAACTGCTCGCGTGGCGGGCCGGCGTATCGCCCCGGCCGCTGGTCGCCTGAGCGCAACGAGGAGGATCCATGTCCGCAGCAACCCCGCACTCCACGCTCCCGGACGTATCGGTCGTGGTGCCGACCTACCGGCGCCCCGGCATGCTGGCGCGGTGCCTCGCCGCGCTGCTCGCCCAGACGCTGCCGGGCGGGCGCTACGAGATCATCGTCTGTGACGACGCGCCGGATCCGGCCGTGCGCGCCCTGCTGGAGCAGCTCGCGCCGGAAGGCGCCGGCCGGCCGGCGCTGCACTACCTGCCGGTGACCGCCACCCAGGGGCCGGCGGGGGCGCGCAATCGGGGCTGGCGCGCGGCGCGCGCGCCGGTCGTCGCCTTCACCGACGACGACACCGTGCCGGATGCGCGCTGGCTGGAGGCGGGCCTGGCCGCCATGACGCCGGACGTCGATGCCGCGACGGGGCGCGTCGTCATGCCCGTGCCCGATCCGCCCACGGACTACGAACGGGACGCCGGGCGGCTGGCGCAGGCCGAGTTCGTCACCGCCAACTGCTTCTTGCGGCGCGCAGTGCTGGAGCGGCTGGGCGGCTTCGACGAGCGCTACAGCCAGGCCTGGCGGGAGGACTCCGACCTGCATTTTTCCCTGCTGGAGGGCGGCTGCCGCATCGAGCGGGCGCCGGACGCCGTGGTGGTGCATCCGCTGCGGCCCGTGCGCTTCGCCGCGGGCCTGTCCATGCAGCGCAAGGTCATGTTCGATGCGCTGCTGTACCGCAAGCACCGCCTGCACTACCGCCAGCGCATCCGCCGGCGGCCGCCCTGGTTCTATCTGCTGGTCACCGCCGTGGCGCTGGCCGCCCCGGTCTGCCTGCTGGCGGGCTGGTTCGCCGCCGCCGCGGCGGCGGCCGCGGCGTGGCTGGCGCTGACGCTGGGCTTTTTCCTGCGCCGCCTGCGGGGCACGGCGCTGAGCGTGCGCAACGTCGCCGACCTGGCGCTGACCTCCGCGCTGATCCCGCTGCTGTCCATTTTCTGGCGGCTGGTGGGCGCATGGCGCTTCGGCCGGGTGGCGCCATGAGCGATCCCGTTGGCGCCATGAGCGATCCCGCGACCTTCTGGGCCGCCGGGCCGAGCCGCATCGCGGTCTTCCGGGCCTTGAACCTGGGCGACTTCCTCTGCGCCGTGCCGGCCCTGCGCATGCTGCGCCGCGCCGCGCCCGCCGCCCGCATCACCTTCATCGGCCTGGCGAGCGTGCGCTCCTGCCTGCCGCGCTTTCGCCGCTACATCGACGAGTTCGTCGAATTTCCCGGCGACCCGGCGTTTCCGGAGCAGCCCCCGCGCCTGGACGAACTGCCCGGCTTCTATCGCGCCATGCGGGAGCGGCGCTTCGATCTGGCGCTGCAGCTGCATGGCAGCGGCGCCCGCTCCAACGCCATCGTCCAGGCGCTGGGCGCCCGCCGGTGGGCGGGTTTCGTGCCGGACCGGTCGGCGCAGGCGCCCTGGGCGATGGCGTGGCCCGACACGCGGCCGGAAATCGTCCGCTACCTGCTGCTGCTGCGCCACCTGGGCGTGCCCGGTCCCGACGACCCCGGCATGGAGTTCCCGCTGGAGGCCGCCGACCACGAACGGGCCGACGAACTGGCGCGGCGCCTGCGCATGGACCTGCGGCGCATGGTCTTCATGCATCCGGGCGCGCGGCTCGCGTCCCGCCGCTGGCTGCCGGAGCGCTACGCGGCGGTCGGCCGGCGCCTGGCGCGGGAAGGCTGGCGGATCGGCGTCACGGGCAGCGCGGGGGAGCGCGCGCTGACGTCTTCCCTGGCCGCGTCGATCGGCGCGGCGGCGCTCGACCTGGGCGGCCGCACGGACCTGGGCACGCTGGCCAGCCTGCTGCAGCGCGGCCGCCTGCTGATCTGCAACGACACGGGCGTCTCGCACGTCGCGGCGGCGGTGCGCGCGCCCAGCGTGGTGATCGCCTCCGGCAGCGACGTGGCCCGCTGGGCTCCCCTGGATACGCGCCTGCATCCCGTCCTGCATGCGGACGTGCCGTGCCGGCCCTGCGCCCACGATCACTGTCCCGTGCCCGGCCATCCCTGCGCCGCGCGGGTCGGCGCCGAGGAGGTCCTGCGCCTGGCGCGCGGCCTGCTGGCAGGGGGAGAGCGGCCATGAGCCGCGAGGAAGGCGCGCCCAGCGGGTCGCCGGGCGGCGGGCGTGGGCGCGGCGGCCGCCGCCTGCGCATCCTGACGTGGCACGTGCACGGCAATTATCTCCATGCCCTCACCCAGCTGCCGCACGACTTCGTCATTCCCGTGCTGCCCGGCGACCCGCCGGGCTACGCGACGCCCGGGCCGCGCATTCCGTGGGGCCCCAACGTGCATCCCGTGCCGGCCCGGGAGGTGTGCCGCGAGGCGCTGGACTGCGTCATCTACCAGTCGCGCGCCGCCTTCGAGCGCGACCGCCTGCTGCTGCTCACGCCCGAGCAGCGGGCGCTGCCCTGCGCGTACATCGAACACAATCCGCCCGAGCCGCATCCGACCGGCACGGTGCACTGGTTCCGCCACGAACGGGGCGTGCTGGTGCACGTGACGCCGCACAACGCGCTGATGTGGGATTGCGCGGACGTGCGCACGCAGGTCATCGAACACGGCCTCGTGGCGCCGCCGCGGCCGCTCTACACGGGCGAGCGGCCGCGCGGCATCGTGGTCGTCAATCACCTGGGACGGCGCGGCCGGCGGGTGGGGGCCGACCTCTACCAATGGGCCGCGCGGCAGGTGCCGCTGGACCTCATCGGCATGGGCTCCGAGGAACTGGTGGGCGGGCGGGGCGAGGTCCCCAACATGGAGGTGGCGGCGTACATGGCGGAATACCGCTTCTTCTTCAGCCCCATCCGCTACGCCAGCCTGGGGCTGTCGCTCGTCGAGGCGATGATGGCCGGCCTGCCGATCGTCGGCGTCGCCGCCACCGAGCTGCCCTGCGTGATCGCCAACGGCGTCAACGGCTGGGTGGACAGCCAGCCGCAGCGCCTGGTCGCCTGCATGCGGCAGCTGATCGACGAGCCGGCACTGGCGCGGCGCTGGGGGCAGGCCGCCCGCGAGACCGCCCTGCGGCGCTTCTCCATCGAGCGCTACATCGGCGACTGGAACGAACTGCTGGCCGGCCTGGTCGGCGGACAGGAGCAGGAATAAGGCCATGGAAGGACAGGACAAGAACTTTCGGTCCATGCTGCGCGCCCCGGTGCTGGTGGCGGGGGGGGCCGGCTTTCTGGGGGCGCATCTGTGCCGGCGCCTCCTGGACATGGGATGCGTGGTGATCTGCCTCGACAATCTGGACACGGGTTCGCGCGACGCGGTCGAGGCGCTGCGGGCGTATCCGCGGTTTTCCTGGATCCATCACGACGTCGTCGATCCCATTCCCATCGACGGGCCGCTGAGCCGGATCTACAACCTGGCCTGCCCGGCCTCGCCGCGGCATTATCAGGCCGATCCGCCGCATACCCTGCTGACCTGCGTGGACGGCGCGCGCAATCTGCTGGAACTCGCCCGCCGCACCGGCGCCCGCATCCTCCAGGCCTCGACCAGCGAGGTCTACGGCGATCCGCTGGAGCATCCGCAGCACGAGTCCTACCGCGGCAACGTGAACATCGTCGGCCTGCGCTCGTGCTACGACGAGGGCAAGCGCTGCGCCGAGACGCTGTTCTCCGACTACGGCGCGCGCTACGGCGTGCGCACCAAGATCGCCCGCATCTTCAACACCTACGGCCCGGGCATGGCGCTGGACGACGGCCGGCTGGTCTCCAACCTCATCGTCCAGGCCCTGAAGGGCTATGCCATGACCCTCTATGGCGACGGCAGCCAGACGCGGTCCCTGTGCTACGTGGACGACCTGATCGAGGGCCTGATCCGCCTGATGGAAAGCCCGCCATCCTTCCGCGGGCCCGTAAACCTGGGCAATCCCAGCGAGATCACGGTGCTGGACGTGGCCGGCGCCATCCGCGCCCTGACCGGGACGTCCGCGCCGCTGGTGCGCCTGTCCCTGCCGCCCGACGATCCCAGGCGGCGCTGCCCCGATATCGTGCTCGCGCAGCGCCACCTGGGCTGGCGGCCCGCCACGGGCCTGCAGGATGGCCTGCGCAGGACGATCGCCGATTTCGCCCTGCGGGTCGAGGTCGAAGTCCCCTGAGCCGCGCCCGGGCGGGCGCGGCCGGGGTCGATCAGGCGTGCTTGGGCGATCGGCGCGCTGGACGATCCGGTGCGGATGGACGATCCGGTGCGGATGGGCGATCCGGCGATCAGGCGCGCATCGTCTTGAGCGCCGTCGCCCAGCGCAGTAGTTCGTCCAGCAGCGTCGTGGCCGAGGCGTCGATCAGTTCGTTGGAGGCGAATTCGCCGTTGTCCTGGATATGCTTGGCCACCATGGGGACGGCGACGCCTTCGGCCATGGGCATCATCTTCAGGGTGGTGACCTGCAGCTTGGCCGCCTGGGCCGCGCGCAGGCCGCCCGAGACGCCGCCGTAGCTGACGAAGCCGCAGGGCTTGTAGTTCCATTCCTTGTAGACGAAGTCCAGCGCGTTCACCAGCGCGGGCGGCGGGCTGTAGTTGTATTCGGGCGTGACGAAGGCGTAGGCGTCGGCGCCGGCCACGCTGGCGCTCCAGCGCTTGGTGTGGTCGTGCGCGTACTGCTGCATGCGGGGGTGCACCGGCTCGTCGTAGAGAGGCAGGTTGAAATCGGCCAGGTCCACCAGCGCGGCGTCGAACCGGCCGTGGCTGCGAGCGAATTCGTGGAACCAGCGTGCGACCGCGGGGCCGACGCGGCCCGGGCGGGTGCTGCAGATGATGACTTGGAGCTTGAGCGACATCGTGTGTTTCCTTGCTGGGGGGTTGGCCCGTCCGTGCGGCCCGGGAGCGGGATGAATTCGCGGTCGTCGCCCACGGGCAGCTTCATGCGCTGGGCGCGCCAGTCCTCGCGGGCCTGTTCGAGCCTGTCCCTGGATGAGGACACGAAATTCCAGGAGATGAACCGTTCGCCGACCGGTTCGCCGCCCAGCAGCATCACGGTCGCGGGCCCCCGGGCCCGGACCTGCGCGGCGCGGCCCGGCTGCAGGACCAGCATCCGCCCTTCGGCCAGCGGGTGGCCGTCGAGTTCGACGGCGCCCCGGGCGACGTAGACGGCGCGTTCGGAGTAGTCGGTGCCGAGGGCGCGGCGCGCGCCGTCGGCCATGTCCCAGTGCAGGTAGAACAGCGGCGAATGCGTCCGGACGCGGGCGGCGGCGCCCTCGATGGACCCGGCGATCAGGCGGCCGGCGACGCCGTCCTCGTGGAATTCCGGCAGTTCGCCGGCCCCGTGATGGTGATGGAATTCGGGCGCGGTTTCCTCGTGTTCGCGCGGCAGGGCGACCCAGGCCTGGATGCCGTGCATGGTGGCGCCGTGGGCGCGGGCGTATTCCAGGCGCTCGCTGTGGGTGATGCCGCTGCCGGCGGTCATCCAGTTGACCTCGCCGGGGCGGATTTCCTGGTTCGAGCCCAGGCTGTCGCGGTGGGTGATGGCGCCGCTGTACAGGTAGGTGACGGTGGACAGGCCGATGTGCGGGTGCGGGCGGACGTCCAGTTCGCGCGGCGCGCCGGGCGCCACGTCCAGCGGGCCCAGGTGGTCGAAGAAGATGAAGGGCCCGACCATGCGGCGCTTGCGGCAGGGCAGCACGCGGCCGACGACGAAGCCCCCGCCCAGGTCGTGCATGCGGCGGTCGATCAGCAGGGTGGCGGTCATGGGGTTCCTCGTGCGGGCCGGTGGGGGCGGCCCCGCGATTACGATAATCGGGAATGCGCCCGGAAAACAAGCGGGCCCCCGGCAGGGGGCCCGCGGCGCGGGGCCGGCGGCGCTACATGTGGCCGGGCAGCCAGGTGGCGAGCGCGGGGAAATGCCACAGGACCACCAGCAGCAGGGCCATCAGGCCGAAGTAGGGCGCGCAGACCCGCGCCAGGTAGGTGATTTCCTTGCCGGTCATGCTCTGCAGCACGAACAGGTTGAAGCCCACCGGCGGCGTGATCTGGGCGGTTTCCACGGTGATGACCAGGAAGATGCCGAACCAGATCGGATCGATGCCGGCCGCCTGGATGATGGGCAGCACCACGCCCATGGTCAGGACGATGGTGGAGATGCCGTCCAGGAAGCAGCCCAGCACGATGTAGAACAGGGCGAGCGCGACGATCAGCATGCCGGGCGACAGGTGCAGGCCGCCGACGAATTCCGCCAGCTGGCGGGGCAGGCCGATGTAGCCCATGGACAGGGTCATGAAGGCCGCGCCCGCCAGGATCAGGGCGATCATGCAGTACAGGCGCGTGGCCCCCAGCAGGGAATCGCGGAACGATTTCCAGCTCAGGGTCTTCTGCCAGGCCGACAGCAGGAAGGCGCCGATGACGCCGATGGCCGCCGACTCGGTGGCCGTGGCCACGCCGCTGTAGATGCTGGCGACCACGCCCAGGATCAGCAGGACCACCGGGATCAGCTGGCGCGATTCGCGCAGCTTGCCCATCAGCGGCAGGTGTCCTTCGGCCGAGTCCGGCACGCGCTCGGGGTGCAGCAGCGCCCAGCCGGCGATCCAGCCGCTGAACAGCAGGGCGAGCAGCAGTCCGGGGACGACGCCGGCGATGAAGAGCTTGGCGATCGAGGTTTCCGCAGCCACCCCGTAGACGATCAGGATGATGGACGGCGGAATCAGCAGGCCCAGCGTGGCGGGGCCGCCCAGCGAGCCGATGATCTGCGCGTCGGGGTAGCCGCGCCGGCGCAGTTCGGGCAGGTTCATGCGGCCCACCGTGACGCAGGTGGCGGCCGAGGAGCCGCACACCGAGGCGAAGATCGTGCAGCCCAGCACGTTGGTGTGCAGCAGGCGCCCGGGCAGGCGATTGACCCAGGGCGCCAGGCTGCGGAACAGGTTCTCGGACAGGTTGGTGCGGTAGAGGATCTCGCCCATCCAGATGAACAGCGGCAGCGCGGTCAGTGTCCAGCTGCTGGAGCTGCCCCAGATGGTCATGGCCATGGCGTCGCCCGCGGCGCGGCTGGAAAAGAATTCCATGCCGAACCAGGCGACGCCGGCCAGGGTGAGGCCGACCCACACGCCGCCGCCCAGCAGCGCGAAGAGGACGACGATCAGGGCGATGCTGGCCGAGATCTCATTCATGGTGGGGTTCCTCCGAGGCGGGGGGCGCGCGCCTGCCCAGCAGCTCCAGGCAGAACTCGTCCAGGAAGGCGATGAAGAAGACCAGGGTGCCCACGGCCATGGGGATCTGAGGGATCCACATCGGCGTGGCGTCGATGCCGGTGGAGATGTCCTGGAAGGACCAGGACTGCCAGACCAGGCGCGCGGAATACAGGGCCAGGAAGCCCGACAGCGCCACGGCGACGAGCAGCGCCGCGAGTTCGAGCCCGCGGCGCGCCTTGCCGTGCAGCATGCCCAGGATCAGGGTGACGCGGATGTGCTCGCCGTGCTTCAGCGTGCTGGCCAGGGCGAGGAAGCCGGCGCCGGCCATGGCGTAGCCGGCGTAGGCGTCGGCCCCGCCGACCGGGAAGCCCAGCAGGCGGCCCAGGATCATCAGGGTCACCATCAGCAGCACGCCGATCATGCCCAGGCCCGCCAGCCAGCCGCTGGCGGTGTAGAGTCCATCGAGAAATCGACGCATGATGCGTTCCTAGCGGTCGGAGGGCCGCGCGCCGTCCGGCGCGCGGCGGCGGCCGGGGGCCGCCCGTGGATCGGTCAGCGGCTGGCGCGGTAGGCGTCCAGGATCTGCTTGCCCTCGTCGCCCGCCTTGGCGGTCCATTCCTGGATGACGGTGTCCCCGACCTTGGCCAGGTCGGCCTTCAGCTGGGCGGAGGGCTCGACGATTTCCATGCCGCCGGCCTTCAGCTTGGCGATGGAGTCGGCATCGACCTTGCGCGAGGCTTCCCAGCCGCGCTGCTCGGCGGCCGCGGCGGCCTTCAGCAGCGCGTCGCGCGCGGCGGGGGACAGGGCTTCGACGGCCTTCTTGTTGGCGACCACGGCGTTCTTCGGGATCCAGGCCTGGACGTTGGTGAAGTACTTCATGTTTTCGTAGAGCTTGTTGTCCGCGCCGGTGGCGCTGGAGGTGATCAGGCCTTCGATGACGCCGGTGGCCAGCGCCTGGGACAGCTCGGCTTCCTGGATGGTGACGGGCTGGGCGCCGACCAGTTCGCCGATGCGGGCGGTGGTGGGGCTGTAGACGCGCCATTTCAGGCCCTTCAGGTCGGCGCCGGAATGGATGGGCTTGTTGCTGTAGATGCTTTGCGGGGGCCAGGCCACGGCGTACAGCAGCACCATGCCCTGCTGGTCCAGCTTCTTTTGCAGGGCGGGCTTCTGCGCCTGGTAGAGCTTCCAGGCCTCGTCGTAGTTGCCGGCCAGGAAGGGCAGGCCGTCCACGCCGAAGGGCTGCCATTCGTTCTGGAAGCTGACCATGAAGAATTCGCCCGCCTGGGCCTGGCCGCCCTGCACGGCGCGCTTGATTTCCGGCATCTTGAACAGGGACGCGCCGGCGTGGACGGTGATCTTCAGCTCGCCCTGGGTGGCGGCGTCCACGTCCTTGGCGAACTGGGCGAGGTTCTGCGAATGGAAGTTGAAGGCCGGATAGGCCGAGGCCAGGTCCCACTGCGTGGCGGCACGGGCCTGGACGGTGAGGCCCAGGCCGGCGACCAGGGCGGTGGCGAAGAAAGTGCGACGCTTCATGGGGGGGCTCCTGGAGAAGGATCGGGTGGGCATCGCCGCATGGCCGCGCGTGGGCCCCGGCGATGGCTGACGATAAAGATAGACCATCCCTCTCCCCGCGTCGATCAGGGTTATCAACAATAAGAATGATCTTGTAGCGGATGTAGTCTTTGATCGTTGAGTTTATTATTTGTATTGTTCAACGATAATTCAGGGACATCGATCGTTCAAGGAGATGGCCGGCGTGGGTTGACGGCATGGAACGCGGCGGGGCGCGGCCGGGGCACCGGCAAGGCGGGGGGGTGTTCAGCCGAGGCTGGACGGTTGAGCCGACGCGGGACGGTTCAGGCGGTGCGGGATGGTTCAGGCGGTGCGGGCGGAATTCAATCGACGCGGGCGGAATAGACCGACAGCACCATGCGCTCGGACTGGATCAGGTAGTTCTCCAGATCCCGGGCCGCCGTCGCCGTGTCGCCCTGCTCGAACAGTTCCAGCAGGCGGGCATTCAGATCGACGAAGGGCGCATGCAGATATTCGGGATCGTCCAGCAGGCCGAAGGCCAGCCGCAGTTCGGCCGAGATGTCGGCGAACATCGCCGACAGGCGCGCGCTGTCGGCCAGCGCCACGATGCCGGCGTGAAACAGCATGTTGGCCGAGCCCACCTCCAGCCAGTCGCCGGCGTCGCGCATGCGGCGCGCGTGCGTCATGGCCTGTTCCATGCGCTTGTGGGCGGGATGGCGCGGCCAGGCCTGCGCCAGCGCCTGGCATTCGATCAGCCGGCGCACGCGGTAGATGTCGATGATGTCGGCGATCGAGGGCACCACCACCGAGACGCCCCGGTTCGGTTCGTGGCGCAGCAGCCCTTCCTTGGACAGGATGCGGAAGGCCTCGCGCAGGGTGTTGCGCGAGACTTCCAGCTGTTCGCTCAGGCCGGCCTCGGACAGCCGCTGTCCCGCCCGCAGCTGGCCGTGGATGAGCTGCTGGCGGATGGTTTCCGCGACCGTGTCGGTCAGGCTCGGCGCGGTGCCGGGACTGGGATAATGGCGGGGATTCATGGCTGTCCTGGGAATCGGGCGGATGTGGGTGGAATCGTGGAACGGAAGTGGATGGAATCGTGGAACGGAATGTTTTGGAGGCCTGTTTTTGCCGGATCGTTCAACGATCCGGCCTGTGTCTTGCAATGATAAGGAACGCTCATGGACTTGAACAGCGATCTCGGTGAAAGCTACGGCGCCTGGCGCATGGGCGACGACGCCGCCATGCTGGACCTCGTCACCAGCGCCAACGTGGCTTGCGGCTTTCATGCCGGCGACCCGGCCGGCATCCTGGACACCCTGCGCGCGGCCGCGGCGCGCGGCGTGGCGATCGGCGCGCACGTGGCCTATCCCGATCTGGCCGGCTTCGGCCGGCGCAACATGGACCCGACCAGCCGCGAGCTGGCGGCCGACGTCATCTACCAGATCGGCGCCCTGCAGGGCCTGGCCGCCGCCGCCGGCACCCGCGTGAGCTACGTCAAGCCGCATGGCGCCCTGTACAACACCATCGCGCACGACGCGCGCCAGGCGGAGGACGTCATCGCCGCCCTGCTGGCGCTGGACCCGGACCTGATCCTGATGGGCCTGGCCGGCTCGCCGCTGCTGGCGCGGGCGCGGGCGCGCGGCCTGCGGGTGGTGGCCGAGGCCTTCGCCGACCGGGCCTACACGCCCGAGGGAGCGCTGGTGTCGCGCCGCGAGCCGGGCGCCGTGCTGCACGATCCCGCCCAGGTCGCCGACCGCATGCTGGACCTGGTGCGCACCGGCGAGATCACCGCCATCGACGGCAGCCGCGTGCGCCTGCGGGCCGACTCCATCTGCGTGCACGGCGACAGCCCGGGGGCCGTGGCCCTGGCGCGCGCGGTGCGCCAGCGGCTGGAAGCGGCCGGCGTCGCCCTGGCGCCGTTCGCGGGCGCGCGGGTCGAAGACGGGCAGGCCAAAGGCGCGCGGACCCCGGACACGCGAGCCACATGAACGCGCCGGGCGGCTTTTCGGCCCGCGCCCCGGCGCGCGGCGCGAAGCGGGGGGCCCGGTGACGGCGCTGCGCTGCCTGCCGGCCGGCGACGGCGCGGTGCTGGCGGAACTCGGCTCGCTCGCCGAGACCCTGGCGCTGTTCCAGGCGCTGGGCGCACGGCCCGCGGGCGTGGAGGATGTGATCCCCGCGGCCCGCACCCTGCTGGTGCCGTTCGATCCGGCCGTCCTGTCCGCGCGCGCGGTGGCCGCCTGGCTGCGGCGCGCCGCCTCCGCCGTGGCGGCGGGCTCCGCGGGCGGCCTGGTGGCAGCGGGTGGCGTGTCCGGTTCGCCAGGTGCGGGCCTGGCGAAGGGCCCGTCCGGCTTGCCGCATGCCGGTCCGGCAGCGGGCGGCGACCCGTCCGGCCCATCGGCTGGGGGCCTGGCGGCGGGCGCCGGGCGCCGGGTGGAGATTCCCGTGCATTATGCGGGCGAGGACCTGGAAGAGGTCGCCGGCCTGCTCGGCCTGACGCGCGCCGAGCTGATCGAGCGCCACACCGGCACCGACTACCTGGCGGCCTTCGCCGGCTTCGCACCGGGCTTCGTCTATCTGGCGGGCGGCGATCCCTGTTTCCACGGCGTGCCCCGGCGCGCCGCGCCGCGCGTGCGCGTGCCGGCGGGGTCGGTGGCCGTGGCCGGGGATTTCAGCGCCGTCTATCCGTCCGACAGCCCCGGCGGCTGGCAGCTGCTGGGCGCGACGCCCTGGCGCATGTGGGACATGGACCGGGCCGAGCCGGCCCTGGTGCAGCCGGGGTTCCAGGTGCGTTTCCGCGACCTGGACGCGCCCGGGGCGGTATGGAGCCTGCCGGCTTCGGCGGGTTCGGCGGCTTCGGCGGGTTCGGCGGCCTTGGCGGCCTTGGCGGGTTCGGCGGCCTTGGCGGCCGCGGCGGCGCAGGCGCCGTCGCGCGAGGCGGCCGGTGCGCCCGCGCCCTCGGCGCTCCCCGGCCTGTCCAAGTCCTCCGGTCTCGTCGATTCCTCCGATCCTTCCGCCGCCTCTGCCCCCGTATCGGCCCTCGCAGCCGCATCTGCGGCCGCGGCCGAGCCGGCGGCGGCCTGCGAGGTGCTGGACGCGGGCCTGCAGACCCTGGTCCAGGACGAGGGCCGGCCCGGCCTGACGCGCCTGGGCGTCTCCCGCTCCGGCGCGCTCGATCGCGGGGCCATGCGCCGGGCCAACCGGCTGGTGGACAATCCGCCCGGCCTGCCGGTGCTGGAACACGCGCTGGGCGGGCTGCGGCTGGTCTGCCGCGGGCGGGCCGTGGTGGCGGTGACCGGCGCCACGGCCCCCGTGGTGGCGACCTCGGCCTCGGGCATGCGCCTGCCCGCCGCGGCCGGCCACCCCATCGAACTGCGCGAGGGCGACGAGCTGCGGATCGGCCGCGTCCGCGCCGGCGTGCGCTGCTATGTGGCCGTGCGCGGCGGCTGGGCGGTGCGGCCCGTCCTCGGCAGCTGCGCCACCGACATCCTGGCCGGCCTGGGGCCCGCGCCCCTGAGGCGGGGCGACCGGATCCCGATCGGCCGCCTTGTCCCGAACCGTGGCGGCGCCCTCGACGCTCCCGGTGGCGATGCCGCCGACGCCCCCGAGGCCTCCGGTGCCGCCGCCGCTCCCCATGCCCCCCATGCCCCCGAGGCCCCCGAGGCCCCGAGGCCCCCGAGGACGCCCCCCCGCGCGCCGGGGAGCGGGTGTTCCTCGACGTGATCCCCGGCCCGCGCGACGACTGGTTCGAGGCCGGCGCCCTGCACCGGCTGCTGTCGCAGGACTGGATCGTGACGCCGCAGTCCAACCGGGTGGGCATGCGGCTGGCGGGCGCCGAGCCCCTGGTCCGCAGCCGCGCGGGCGAGCTGCCCAGCGAGGGGACGGTCGCCGGCGCCCTGCAGGTGCCGCCCAGCGGGCAGCCCGTCCTGTTCCTGGCCGATCATCCGCTGACCGGCGGCTATCCGGTCATCGCCGTGGTGCCGGTCGGGCAGCTGGACCGGCTGGCGCAGGTGCCGGTCGGCGCGGTGCTGCGCTTCCGGCGCGCGCCGCGCCCGCTGTAGGCCGTCCGGCCGCCGGGCGCGGGTCCCGGGCTGCGGAGCATGGGCCCGGGCTGCGGACCGGGGAAGGAGGTTCCGGGCTGCCGGATTCCAGCCGGCCGGTCTCCGCCATCCGGCCGCGTTCCGCCCGGATGCTTGGGTATTAGTCCGGATTGTTCAGAGCTGAATCCATTCATTATCATGGAATCGGGGGCGTGAACAGGAAGGACGATGGTCATCAGGCAGGTTTCTCGTCGGCGATTCCTCCAGACCGGGCTGTGCGGGCTGGCGGCGGGGGCCGGCCTGGGCCTGCCGCTGGTGCGGGAATCCTCCCCCGCCTGGGCGCTGACCCGCATCCGTCCGCCCGGCGCCCTCGACGCCCGCGATTTCGACGCGGCCTGCATCCGCTGCGGGCTCTGTGTCGAGGCCTGCCCGTACGATACCCTGCGCCTGCTGGAATCCGACGGCTCGGCGCAGGGCGGCACGCCCTATTTCGTCGCGCGCGAAGTGCCCTGCGAGATGTGCGCCGACATCCCCTGCCTGCGGGCCTGTCCCACCGGGGCGCTCGACCCGGGGCTGGAGCGCATCGAGGACGCCGCCATGGGCGTGGCCGTGCTCAGCCATCCCGAATTCTGCAACAGCTATGTCGGCAATTCCTTCTGCGACAGCTGCGTGCGCGCCTGTCCGCTGCAGGGCCGGGCCATTTCGCTGGCGGTGGGCCCCACGCCCATGGGGGGCCTGTTCACGCCCACGGTCGATCCCGACGTCTGTACCGGCTGCGGCAAGTGCGAGCACGATTGCATCGCTCCTTCCGCCGCCATCCGCGTCGCGCCCCGCCATGCTTGAAAAGAAGAAATTCCTGCTGCTGCGGCGCGTCTGCCAGGGGCTGATCCTGGCCGCTTTCGCGCTCGGTTCCTGGCTGGGCGCGCCGCTCGCCAGCGGCACCCTGGCCAGCAGCGTCTGGTTCGGGACCGTGCCGCTGTCCGATCCCTTCGTGCTGCTGCAAAGCCTGGCGGCCGGCCATCCGCTCGCCCGCGGCGCCCTCTGGGGCGGCTTCGCCGTGCTGGCGTTCTACGCCCTGGTGGGCGGCCGCGCCTTCTGCGGCTGGGTCTGCCCCGTCAATCTGGTGACCGACGCCGCCCAGGGACTGCGCCGCGCCCTGGGCTGGCGCAAGGCCCGTATGCTGCGGATCGACAAGCGGCTGCGCTACGCGGTGCTGGCGCTCGCCCTGCTGGGCAGCGCCGCGGGCGGCGTGGTGCTCTGGGAGGCGGTCAATCCCATCAACCTGATCATGCGCGCGCTGGTCTTCGGCCTGTGGCTGGGCGGGCTCACGGCGGCGCTCGGCATCTTCCTGTTCGATTTCCTCGCGCTGTCCAACGGCTGGTGCGGGCACGTCTGTCCGGTCGGGGTCTTCTACGGCGCCGTGGGCCGCCATGCCGTGGTGCGGGTGGCGGCCGTGCGGCGCGATGCCTGCAACGATTGCGGCGACTGCTTCGCCTATTGCCCCGAGCCGCAGGTGATCAGCCCGGCGCTGCGGGCGATCGACGGCCATGGCGTGGGGATCGACGCGATCGACTGCCTGCGCTGCGGCCGCTGCATCGACGTCTGCGAGCAGCGGGTGTTCGAGTTTTCGGTCGCCGGACGGGCCGCGGCGCGGTTTCCTGCGGATTCCGGATAGCCGCCGCGGCCGGCGGATAATGCCAGGGCCTTGTTCAGGGTTTTTCTTGATGGAGCTCAAGAATCCGGGGCCGCTATAAGTTTCACATGCCGGGGACCGAACATGCCACCCTCATCCATCCGCGACGGTCAGCGATCCACCTCCATCGAGCGCCTGCTGCAGGACCCCGAGCGCCTGCTGTTCGCCTCCGCCGACGTGGACGAAACCCGCCTGCGGGTGAGCGGCGTGATGAAGTCCCACCGCCTGGGCCTGCTCCGCGCCGGCGAGACCCTCGACGCGCGCATGCATCATGCGGGTTTCGGCGAGGTCTCGCTCAGCCGCCTGCGCTATGGCGCCACGGTGTCCATCGATCCGGATCCGCTGGAGGACTTCTACCTGGTGCAGATGCCGGTCGCGGGCTGCGCGCACATCCAGAGCAACGGCCGGAACATCGATTCCGACGCCGCCCTGGCTTCCGTGCTGAATCCCGACGAGGCGGTCCGCATGCGCTGGCTGGCCGGAAACGACCAGCTGATGCTGCGGCTGTCGCAGTCGCTGGTCGAGCGCACGCTGGTGGGCCTGCTGGGCCACCCGCTCGCGGAGCCCCTGCGTTTCGAGCCGGGCTTTCGCTGGCGCGAGAGCGCCGCCTGGCGCTGCCTGCTGGCCTACCTGGCCGACTGCGCGGTGCAGTGCCCCGACCTCGGGCGGCACCCGCTGGTGCTGTCCAACCTCGAACAGCTGGCGGCGTCGGTGCTGCTGTCCTCGCAGCGGCACAATTATTCCGCCACGGCGCCGGCGCGCCGCAGCACCGTGCTGCCGCGCCACGTGCGGCGGGTGCAGGACTACCTGCAGGCCCACGTCCACGAGCCGGTGAGCGTCGAGCGGCTGGCGCAGGTGGCGGGGATCAGCGTGCGCAGCCTGTATGCCGGTTTCCGCGACTTCCTCGGCGTCAGTCCCATGGGCTATCTGCACGCGCTGCGGCTCGAACGCGTGCGCGCCGAGCTGCTCGGCGGCGATGCGGGCAACGTGACCGGCGTGGCGCTGCGCTGGGGCTTTTCCCACATGGGGCGCTTCAGCAGCGAGTACAAGCGGCGCTACGGCGAGACCCCCAGCCAGACCCTGCGCCGCCGCGGCTGAGGCGCGCCGGCGCCGGCGGCATCGGAGGCGGCGGGTTCGGGGGCGGTGGGTTCGGCAGGGCCGGGCGCGGCGGCCCGCCCGGCCCCAAGGCGCGCCGGCTCAGCGGGGCTGGATCATCCCGGCCACCAGGTATCCGGAGCCGGCCCCCAGGCCCGGTCCCGGATGGGTGCTGGCGCCGATGTGGTACACGTTCGCCACCGGCGTGCGGTGGCCCCGCGCGCCCTGGCCGCCGGCGAAGGGCCGCAGCCAGAAGAACTGGTCGGGCGCGCAGCTGCCCGAATAGGGGTCGCCGCCCACCAGATTGCAGTTCAGCGCCTCCAGGTCGGCGGGCGAATAGGCCCGGCGGCCGACGATGCGGGCGCGCAGGTCCGGCATGACCTGTTCCAGCCGCGCCTGGACCCGGTCGGCGTAGGCCTCGCGGACCGCCTCGTTCCAGCGGCCGTCGGCCGGGATGGCGATGCGGCCGGCGGCGTCGCCCTTCAGGCGGGTGGGCAGCTCCTGCATCTGGATCCAGAGGATCCAGCCGCCCGGCGGCGCGCGGCTGGCGTCCACCGCCACCGGCTGGCCGATGCCCAGCGTGGGCCGGGCCGGCAGCCAGCCGTTGCTGGCCTCCGTGACCGACAGGCAGACCTGCTCCAGGCTTTCGGTGAGGTGCACCAGGGGCACCCGCAGCAGTTCCGGATCGCGCCAGGCCGGCGGCGCGTCCAGGGCGAAATGGACCTGCATGTCGCCCCGGCCGTAGCGGTAGGCCTCGGCGCGCTCGCGCACGAGCCCGGGCATGTGCGGCAGGAGCCTGCCGTAGAGCTGCTGCGGCGTCACGCTGCACACGACCGCCCGGCCGGCGGCGAAGCGCCGGCCGTCGGCCAGCCGCACGCCCGTGGCGCGCCGGCGCCGCCCCTGCCCGGCGAGTTCGACCTCCTCGACCTGCGCATCGGTCAGGACCTGGCCGCCGCGGGCTTCGATGAGGCCGACGAGCGCTTCCACCAGCCGCGATCCGCCGCCCTTCACCACGGGCATGCCGGAGCCGACCACGGCCGCCAGCGTGAGCTTGCCGATCAGGGCCGACGTGGCGTCGTCGGGACCCAGGCCCGAGTGCAGCGTCCAGGGCGCCATCAGGGCGCGCGTTTCGTCCGCCGCGAGGCTGCGCTCGGACCAGTGGCGGAAGCTCTCCAGCGCGCCGGCTGCGTAGGCCGCCAGGCCGTCCACGCCCCGCTTGCGCCATTCGGAAAACAGCAGCCGCAGCACGCCGCGCCCGTAGAGGTTCTGGCCCAGCAGGCCGAACGTCAGCGCGGCATCCTCGCCGAACAGGCGGGCGGCGGCCGCCGCCAGCGCCTGGCCGTCGCCCGGGGCCAGGGCGTCGAGGCGCCGCGCGGCGTCGGCCAGGTCCTGGCGCAGGGCGATGGAACGACCGTCCGGGTGCACCCATCCGGTGGCGTAGTCGCAGGAGACGAATTCCAGGCCGAGGGCCTCCAGCGCCGGCCGCAGTTCGGCATGGCCCGGGCTGCCGACGAACAGCGGATACCAGGACGACATGATTTCGTGCCGGTAGCCGGGAAACAGCTCTTCGGTGCGGATGCAGCCGCCCGGGCGGCCGTTGCGCTCGAGCACCAGGACCCGCAGGCCGCGCGTCGCCAGCAGGGCGGCCGACACCAGCGAGTTGATGCCGCTGCCGACGAAAATGGCCTGCGGATCGGCGGTGTATTTCATGGGCTCACTCCACCAGGGCCAGGACGCGCAGGGGGCTGCCCGAGCCGCCTTCGATCTTCAGCGGCGCCGCCAGGATGAGGGCGCCCCGGGGCGGCAGCTGGTCGAGGTTCTTCAGGCACTGCAGGCCGTAGCGGTTGGCGCCGTGCATGAGCGTGTGGCAGGGGTAGGGCACGGGCCAGGCGTACGACTGGCCCGCGTCGGTGTTGATGGTCTCGACGCCGAAGCCGTGCACCTGGCGCTCGTGGATCATCCATTCGACCGCAGCCTGGGTCGGGCCGGGGGTATGGGCGCCGTCTTCGCGCATGCCGAGGAAGACGTCCGGCCGGTCGGCGCGCAATGACCAGTCGGTGCGGAACAGCACCCAGGCGCCTTGCGGGATGCGGCCGTGGCGCCGCTCCCACGCTTCCAGGAATTCCACCGTGAGCAGCCAGTCGTCGTCGCGGGCCACTTCGGCGCTGGCGTCGACGACCACCGCGGGGGCGATGAAGCGCTCGACCGGGATGGTGTCCACGCCGTTGCCGGGATGGTCGCGCCCGGTGATCCAGTGGGCCGGGGCGTCGAAATGCGTGCCGGTGTGTTCGCCGCAGGAGAAGTTGTTCCAGTACCAGGCCGGCCCGGCCTCGTCGTAGCACGAGATGCGCTCGATCTTGAAGGGCTGGACCTGGCCGAACTGCGGCGGCAGCTGCAGCGCGGGAAACGAGGGACTCAGGGTCTGGGTCAGGTCGATGACGCGGATGCCGCCGTCGGCCAGGCGGGCGGCGAGTCGGGGCAGCAGGGTCTGGGTGTCGGTCGTCATGGGAAGGCGCCTCCTTCGGGAGAGAGAGATTCAGGCCGGGGCCAGGGCGGCGTAGCGGCCCGCATGGAAAACCAGCGGCGTGCCGCCGCACTGCCGGGTGCCGACGATGCGGCCGATGAGCAGCAGATGGTCGCCCGCGTCGCAGCAGCGGTCGTGCGCGCACACCAGCGCCGTCAGCGCGCCGTCGATGAGGGGCACGCCCTCGGGCGTGTCGTGGGTCGCCACCCCCTCGAACTTGTCGCGGACGGAGGGATCGGCGAAGCGCCGCGCGAGCGCCTGCTGGTCCCGGGCCAGCACGTGGATGGCGAAGTGCCGGCTGTCGCGGAAGATGCCGAGGCTGGGGGAGTGGTTGCCCAGGCTCCAGAGTACCAGCGGCGGGTCGAGCGACAGCGAGGCGAAGGAATTGATGGTGAGTCCCACGCGCCGTCCGCCGGAGGCGCGGGTCGTGACGATGGCGACTCCCGTGGGGTAGCTGCCCAGCAGGGTCCGCAGGGCGCGCGGGTCGAGGTCGCCCGGGGCCTGCGGGGGCGGCGGGCAGGCGCCCGCGTCAAGGCGGGGCGCGGCGGCGGTCGGATACGGCATGAGGGCTCCTGGTGAAAGAGGCCCCGAGCGCCCTCGGGGCCGGACGGGGTCAGAGCGGCATGATGAGCTTGAGCCAGAACTTGTCGCCGCCGAAGCGGTTCCTGACCAGGGTCTCGTGCTGCCACTGGGCGATGAACTGCATGCCGTTCTTGGCGGCGTAGTTCACGCTGGGGCCGAAGGCGAGCACCCGGCCCTTGCGTCCGTCGGACCACGGCCCCAAGGCCGAGGACACGGTCTCGCCGTCGAGCGTGTCGTCGGTGGTCTGCTGCACGTAGTAGCCCGAGACGCCCACGCCCCAGGGCCCGAAGTGCTTGCCCAGCAGGAAGTCCATGTGGAACTCGTCGCCCGAGCGGTAGTCCATCTTGGGCCCGCCCTGGAACGGGCTGAACGAGGTGTTGGTGCTCTTGAAGTTGTACATGAACTTGGCCGAGGCCTCCCAGCCCTGCTCATCGAGGTAGGTGACCGCGAACAGCGGCTCGAAGCTCCAGTAGTTCGCGCCGATGCTGCGCCGCGGCTCGCCCGAGTGGTATTCGCCCAGCGGCACGTAGACGTCGAGCGCCGCGGCCCAGTGCCAGTTGCCGCGGTGCCAGGACAGGATGAAGGGGCTGACGGTGACGTCGCCCAGGCTGGCCTCGGTGTCCGAGCCCCCGCCCATGCGGATGCGCTGGTGCACCAGGGGCGCGATGACGTGCCAGCCCCAGTTGCCGCCCAGGATCTGGTGGGGGGTGACGTGGACGTAGCGCAGGGCGTCGAACCAGGCGTCCACGCTGGCGCCTGGGACCTTGTCGCCGTTGCCGTCGCGCAGCTTGCCGGAGTAGTAGCCGGCGTAGTTGATGAAGTAGCCGCCCGGCGGGGGCACGGCGCCCGCCATCCAGTTCTCGGCGCCGTTGGGATATTGGTCGCCGCCTTCCTTGGCCTGGGCCAGGCCGCACAGGCCCAGCGCCAGCGTCAGCGCGGCGGCGAGCTGCTTGGTGTTCATGGGTTGTCTCCTTTCGTCGTCTGTTTTTCCGCTCCGCTTCCCGGCGGGGGCGGCGTGTTCAGCTCGCCAGCGGCACGGCCTGGTGCTCCCGGATCAGGCGTTCGGTGGCCTCCATGTCGGTCCAGGCGGGGAAGTAGGCGGGCGGATGGTTGAAGCCATTGGCCAGGAAGCTGGCCAGCGCGGGCGATTCGTTGGCCGCGCCCAGCAGCCTGAGGGCCTGCGGCGGTGGCGGAGTGAGCAGCGAGTTGGTCCAGGCCACCACCCAGCGGGCGTAGTCCCAGAATTTCTCGAAGGTCTGCTCCATCCATTCCCGGGTGTAGGGCCGGTCGCCGTGCGCCAGGATGGCGTCCAGGTAGATCCTGGCCGCCTTGGTGGCGTTGTTTGAGCCCTGGCCGGTGATGGGATCGTTGACGCAGACGGCGTCGCCCAGGCCGAACACCATGCGGCCCGACGGCAGGGTGAGCACCGGCTTGCGGATCGTCGGCGCGAAGGACCCCGCCAGGATGCCCTTGTCGTCGGTCAGCTCCGCCCGGCCCGCGCGCGCGCCTTCCCAGGGCAGGAAGGTGTCGAGGAAGCGCTTCGAGGCGGCCAGGTGCTCCTGCGGCGTGCGCACGTCGCGCCAGATGTCCAGCGGGCCGCCGGGCACGCCCTCGAACACCATGATGTCGCAGGGGCCGCTCAGGGTGTAGGCGGGGAAGACGAAGTATTCGCCGACGCCGGGGATCAGGTTGAACGAGACGCGCGAGTAGTCGGGCGTGGGCTCCAGGCCGTGGACCTGGGTCAGGGCCAGGGCGCGCTGGGGCTTGTCGAAGGGGGAGCGCGCGGCGTCGCGCTCGAACAGGCGCACGACCTCGCCCTTGCCGGCCGACAGGATGACCAGGTCGTGCTCCTGCGCCAGGGTTTCCAGTTCCGGCACGCCGACGTTCTGGATCAGGACCCGGGCGCCCCGGGCCTCGATCTTCTCCAGCCAGGCGGGCATCTTCACCCGCTGGTCGACGGATTGGGCGGGCCGGTGCAGGCGCGCGCTCCAGTCGATGGCCTTGCGGCCCGGCTGCTCGGGGTGGGGCACCGCGTAGCCGATGCCTTCGACCGGCGGACACACGTCGTCCCAGTCGTTGATGCCCAGGTCCCGCTCGATCTGCAGGGCGGGGTCGAAGATGCATTGGCTCGACAGGATCGTGCCCTTGCGGATGTCGTCGGGCGAGCGGTTGGTGACGAGGGTGATGTCGTAGCCTGCGGCCAGCAGGCCGAAAGCCAGCGGCAGGCCGGATTGGCCCGCCCCCACGATTGCGATGCGCGGCATGGTGGTGCTCCTTGGGTGAAAAGTCATTGCGCCAGGCGCGGAATGGCCGGGCTGGCCTGCTCGGGCCCCATGGCCGAGTAGCCGCCGTCCACGGCGTAATCGGCGCCGGTCACGAAGGAGGCGTGGTCCGACAGCAGGAAGGCGACGACGTCGCCCACTTCCTGCGGATTGCCCACGCGCCCCAGCAGGTGGAAGTCCCGCGCCACGCGGTCGGTCTTGGCGCGGTCGCCGCCGGTGAGCTCGTCCATCACGCGCGACCAGGTCCAGCCGGGGGACACGGAATTGACGCGGATGCCGTCGGCGGCGAAGTCCATGGCCATGTTGCGCGTCGCCTGCACCAGCGCCGCCTTGGAGACGGGATAGAGCCAGCGCCCGGTCTGCGCCACCTTGGAGGAAATGCTGGTGAAATTGACGATGGCCCCGCCCTGGGCCCGCACGAGGTGCGGGCGGACGGCGCGCGCGGCCATCACGGCGCTCACCAGATTGACGTCCAGCGCCTTGAGCCAGTCGGCCCGGCCCGACTGCGGGCCGTCGTCGAGGTAGGTGGCCGCCAGGTTGACCAGGCCGTCCAGGCGCCCGAAGTGCGCCGCGGCGGCCGCGATGGCCTCTTCCAGCTGCCGGTCGTCGGTGATGTCCGCCGTCCAGAAGCGGATGCCCTGGGGATCGGCGTCCTCCAGCCGCCTGCCGCCCGCCGCGTCGATGTCCAGCACGGCCACCCGGGCGCCGTAGCCGCGCAATGCCTGCACCACGCCCGCGCCGATCAACGTGGCGCCGCCGGTGACGATCACCGCCTTGCCTGCCAGTCCTTTCATGCTGCCTCCTTGGATTCCATGTCCTGATCCTGATCCGGGGGGAACTTCGGGGCGAAGATCCGTTCCCGCGGATTTGCTTTAGTTATGAATTGAATAGTGATGAATAATTCATGCCGCGCATATCTCGATCCTGCGGCGGCTATCCGGGAATTGCGGCTTGTTGAGGGAGGGGGCGGATTAAAGATCGTGGCCGTGCCGCCGTAGAGCCGGAGACGGGGCCGCCGGCGCCGCTGCGCCTGTCGGGACCCGCGGCCGGGATCACGCCATGAAACTCCTCGATTCGCTCGCTTCCGCCTTGCCGCCGGCGACCGGCCCCGCGTCCGCCGGCGGCGGTAGGGCGGCCGCCGGAAATGCCGCCGGGAGTGCCGCCGCGGATGCGTCGGCCTCGGCCTGGGCGTCGATTT
The DNA here is from genome assembly GCF_000612685.1 of Castellaniella defragrans 65Phen. Classification (NCBI taxonomy): domain Bacteria; kingdom Pseudomonadati; phylum Pseudomonadota; class Betaproteobacteria; order Burkholderiales; family Alcaligenaceae; genus Castellaniella; species Castellaniella defragrans. The sequence goes on along the minus strand of NZ_HG916765.1, from coordinate 2,882,802 downwards.
CCGAGCTGGGGCGCGCGCTGTCCCGGGCCGCCTCCGCGGCGTCCCCGGGCACCTCGGGCGCTGCCAGTGCCTCGGGCGCCTCGGGCCGCTACCAGGACATCGACGACAGCGACCTGCCCGACGCGGTCAAGCACCTGCTGCGGATGATCCGCGACCTGCGGGAAAGGCTGGCCGAATTGATGCGCGAACTGCAGGCGGTCCAGGCCGACCAGGGCATGGATCCCGAGGTCCGGCGCGCCCGCCTGCTGCGCATCCAGGCGCAGATGAGCGCGCTGAACGGCGCGCTGATGATGGCCACCCGCAAGCTCGCCGGGCTGATGCGCGAGATGGCCCTGGACCAGGCGCAGCAGATGGCCGCCGCCCAGCTGGCGCTGAAGTAGCGCGCCACCCCCGCCCTCAGGCGGGTGGCGCGGCCAGCACGGTGCACACCGCGTCGGTCAGCCGCCGCAATTCCTCCGGCGGCATCACGAAGGCGGGCGTCAGGTAGACGACGCTGCCCAGGGGCCGGATCCATGCGCCCGCATCGAGAAAGGCCCGGCACAGGGCGGCGCGGTCGGGCGCGCGGTCCAGCTCGACCGCGCCGATGGCGCCCTGGACGCGGACGTCGCGCACGTGGGGCAGGGCCTTGCAGGGCGCCAGGCCGTCGCGCAGCGCCCGCTCGATGCCGCGCACCTGCGCCAGCCGGGGCTCCGTCTCGAACAGGTCCAGCGAGGCCAGCGCGGCGGCGCAGGCGAGCGCGTTGCCCATGTAGGTCGGCCCATGCATCAGCGCGTGCGCGGGGTCGTCGGACCAGAAGCCCTCGAAGACGCGCCGGCTGGCCACGGTTGCGGCCAGCGGCAGGGTGCCGCCCGTGAGCGCCTTGGACAGCGTGACGATGTCCGGCCGCACGCTCGCCTGCTCGAAGGCGAACATCGTCCCGGTGCGCCCGAAGCCGGTGAAGATCTCGTCGAAGATCAGCAGGATGCCGTGGCGGTCGGCCATCTCGCGCAGCCGCGCGAGCACGGCGGGTGCGTGCATCCGCATCCCGCCCGCGCCCTGCACCAGCGGCTCGACCAGGAGGGCCGCCACGTGATCGGCATGGCCGCGCAGCCAGGCGTCGAGGGCCTCGGCGCGCGCGTCGTCGGTGGGAAGTTCATGCAGGTCCTGCCGCGGCACGGCGCCGTCGAAAGCGGCGTGCATGCCCACCCCGGGATCGCAGACCGCCATGGTGCCGAAGGTGTCGCCATGGTAGCCGCCGCGGAACGCGACGATGCGCCGCCGCTGCGGTTCGTCCTGGTTGAACCAGTACTGCATGGCCATCTTCAGCGCCACTTCGACCGAGACGGAGCCCGATTCCGTGAAGAAGACGCGCTCCAGGCCCGGCCCGAGCAGGCCGCACAGGCGCCGGGCCAGCGTCAGCGCGGGTTCGTGCGCGAGCCCGCCGAACATGACGTGGGGCAGGCTGTCGAGCTGAGCCCGGACGGCCTGGGCGATGTGGGGATGGTTGTAGCCGTGGCAGGCGGTCCACCACGAGGCGATGCCGTCGATCAGGATGCGGCCGTCGGCCAGTTCGATATGGGTGCCTTGCGTGCGGACCACCGGCATCGGCGCGGCGGCGGTCTTCATCTGGGTGTAGGGCAGCCAGATGTGGCGATGGCCGTCGGCCAGCCAGGCGGGAAGGGCGGTTTTCATGATTTGTTTCAATTGGAGGGGCGCCGGAGACGGCGGCGGGTTGGTGGGCGGATGCGGCCTGTTCGGCGCGAATGGGCGGGAAAATCGTTCAACTCCGTCTTGTCGTCATTTCCTATCTAAATGTGACGAAAACAGGTTTATTTCATTCATCTTGCTATTATCGCTTCCCAATGGATTTTTCACCCGGAGGGAGGGCGGCATGGCGGTGGACCTGTTCGACCCGGTTTTCGAGCATCATCTGCGCGAGGCGCAGCGGCGGGGCCTGCGCCGCAGCGTGCGCGTGTTCGAGCCTGCGGCGCCGGGGCGCAGCAGGCTCGGCGGCCGCGAGCTCCTGAATTTCTGCAGCAACGATTACCTCGGGCTGTCCCTGCATCCGGCGCTCGTCGCCCGGGCGTGCGGCCACGCCCGGCGCCACGGGGCGGGCGCGACCGCCTCGCGGCTGGTCTGCGGCACCGGGCCGGCCTGCGCCGCGACCGAGGACAGGATCGCGCGCGCCAAGGGCACGCAGGCCGCGCTGCTGTTTTCCTCGGGATGGCAGGCGAATGCGGCGATCCTGCCGGCGCTGGTACGGGGGCTGGGCGCCGATGCGCAGGTCTACGTCGACCGGCTGGCCCACGCCAGCCTGCACCAGGGCTGCCGGGCGGCGGGCATCCGGCAGATCCGCTTCCGCCACAACGACCTGGATCACCTCGATGCCCTGCTGCGCGCGCGGGCCGGGCGGCCGGGACGGCGCGTGATCGTGACCGAAAGCGTGTTCAGCATGGAGGGCGACCGTTGCGACGTGGCGGCGCTGGCCGGCTTGGCAGAGCGGCACGGGGCGTTCCTCTACCTGGACGAGGCCCACGCCACGGGCGTGCTGGGACCGGACGGCATGGGCCTGTCGGGCCTGGCCGGGGGGCGGGTCGATCTCGCCATGGGGACGTTCAGCAAGGCGATGGGGAGCTTCGGCGCCTACGCCGCCGGCTCCCGGGCGCTGTGCGACTACCTGGCCAACGCCTGTTCCGGCTTCGTCTACACGACCGCCCTGCCGCCGGCCGTGCTGGGCGCCATCGAGGCCGCGCTGGACCTCGTGCCCGGGATGCGCGCCGAGCGCGAGGCGCTGGCCGGCAAGGCCGACGCGCTGCGCGGCGCGTTGCGGTCCATGGGGCTGGACACGGGCGCGTCGAGCACGCAGATCGTGCCCGTCCTGGTCGGCGACGAGCGCCGGGCGCTGGCCTTGAGCGAGGCGCTGGAGACGCGCGGCGTGCTGGTGACCGCCATCCGCCCGCCCACCGTGCCGCGCGGCACCAGCCGCCTGCGCATCGCGCTCAGCGCGGCGCACACGCGCGCGGACATCGGCCGCTTGACCGATGCGCTGTCGGGCGCGCTGGAGGCTGTCGCATGAATGCCGCGGACCGTCCCGGGCGCGCACCGCCCACGCTCGTGTTCGCGCATGGCTGGGGGTTCGACGCCGGCTTCTGGGACGCGCTGCGGATCCGGCTGCGGGCCTGGCCGCAGCGGGTCCTGGAGCGGGGCTACTTTTCCGGCCCGGTGGCGGACGACGCGCTGCCGGAAGGCCCGCTGGTGGTGATCGGCCACTCGTTCGGCTGCATGCGCCTGCTGGCGCGGCTGGCGCCGTCGCGCCGCCGGCCGTGCGCCTGGATCGGCATCAACGCCTTCGCCCGCTTCAGTGCGGGCGACGACTTCCGCCATGGCGCGGCGCCGCGCCTGCTGCAGCGCATGGCGGACCGGCTGGAGGCCGTGCCGGCGGCCGTGGTGGACGAGTTCCGGCGGCGCTGCGGCGCGGCCCCAGCGGGCGCGGCGCCGCGCCCGGGGGTGCTGGCGGGCGACCTGCGGGCCCTGCGGGAACTCGACCTGCGTGCCCATGTGCGCGGCCTCGCCGCGCCGCTGCTGGTGCTGGCGGGCACGGCGGACCCCGTGGTGCCGGCGCCGATGGCCGCGGACGCCTTTCCCGGCCGCGCCATCGGCTGGATGCCGGGCGGGGGGCATCTGCTGCCCTTGCAGGCCCCCGACTGGTGCGCCGCGCGCATCGCCGGCTTCCTGGCGCATCATGGGCTGGCATCGGCATCGGCATCGGCATCGGCATCGGCATCGGCATCGGCATCGGCATCGGCATCGGCACCGGCACCGGCACCGGCACCGGCATCGGCATCGGCAGCGCGGGAGGGGACCTGGGCTGGCCGTCCGGCGGGCGGGGAGGGCGGTGAAGCGCCGTGCGTCCGCCCCGGCGGCGTGGCGGCGCGCTTCGGCGCGGCGGCGGCCCATTACGACCGCCATGCCGGCGTGCAGCGCGAGGTCGCGGCCCGGCTGGCGGCGCGGATCGCCCGGCTCGACCTGCCGGTGCGGCCTCGCATCCTCGAGATCGGTTGCGGCACGGGGCTGCTCACCGGCATGGTGGACGCGCATTTCCCCGAGGCGGACTGGACGATCACGGACCTGTCCCCCGCCATGCTGGCGCAGGCCCGCAGCCGCCTGCGCCCGGGGCGGGCGAGCCGCTATCAGGTCATGGACGGGGAACATCCGGCGCTGGCGGACGGACCCGGGCGCTTCGACCTGATCTGTTCCAGCATGGCCCTGCAGTGGTTCGGCGACCCCGCGCGCGGGCTGGCGCGGCTGGCGGCCCTGCTGGCGCCGGCCGGGCACCTGGCCGTCGCCCTGCCGACGCGCGGGACGTTCGCCGAGTGGCGCCGGGCGCACGAGGTCCTGGGGCTGCGCCCGGCCATGATGCGCTTTCCCGCCGCCGGGGCGTTGCGCCCCCGCCGCCCGGACGTCGCGGCGCGGATCGACGTGGAGCGCATCGTCGACGAGTGCGGCAGCGCCCGGGCGTTCCTGCGCGGCCTGAAGGGCATCGGCGCGACCGCGCCCCGGCCCGACGGCCGGCCGCTGCCCGTGCCGCTGCTGCGCCGCGTGTGCGCCGAGTTCGACCGCGCCGGCGCACGCTGCTCCTACCGGATCGCGTTCAGCCTGTGGCGCAGGGACGAGGCCGGTGCGCACGGGGAGGCCTCGCCGTGAGGCCGCGTGCAGCCGGATCCGGCGCCGGGCCGTGCCCGGGCGCGTTCGTGACGGGCACGGACACCGACGTGGGCAAGACGCTGGTGGCGGCGATCCTGGTCAAGGCCTGGAGCGGCGACTACTGGAAGCCATACCAGACCGGCGTCGCGGCCGCCCCCGGCGACACCGAGACCGTGGCGGCCCTGCTCGGTCCGGGCGGCGGCCACGTGCTGCACGCCCCCGCCTGCGTGCTGGCGGCGCCGCTGGCCCCGTGGGCGGCGGCGCGGGCGGAGGGCGTGACACTCGACGTATCCGGCCTGCGGCCTCCCCGGACGGCCGTCCCGCTGGTCGTGGAAGGCGCGGGCGGGCTGTACGTGCCGGTGGACGCCCATTGCATGATGATCGATCTGGCCGCCCGCCTGGGCCTGCCCGTGGTGCTGGTGGCGCGCAGCACGCTGGGCACGATCAACCACACGCTGCTGAGCCTGCGGGCCTTGCGCGCGCGCGGCCTGCCTGTGCTGGGCGTGGTGATGAACGGCCCGCCCTCGCCCGGCAACCGCGAGGCGCTGGAACGTTTCGGGCGGGTGCGCATCATCGCGGAGATTCCGCCGCTGGCCCGGGTCGATGCGGCCGCGGTCGCCCGCGTGGCCGCGGGCATCCCCGCGCTGGACACCCTGATGCGGGACGTGCGGCGGTCCCGGCGGCGGCGTGCGGGGTTCCCGCCCGCCTAGGATGCCGCGGCGGCGCGCGCGGCGCCGTTGCGGCGCCATTCGACGAGGCCGATCGTGATGCCGCTGGCGCAGACGACGGCGATGCCCAGCCAGGACACCGGATCGGGGAACTGTTCCCAGATGAGCCAGCCCAGCGCGGCGGCGCTGACGATCTGGAAGTAGATGAAGGGCGCCAGCAGCGAGGCGGGCGCCTGCCGGTACGCCTGGATCTGCAGGAAATGCCCCAGGCAGCCCCAGAATCCCGTGCTCAGCAGCACCAGCCACTGCGTCGGGGAGAGCCGCGCGGACAGCGCCGCGAGATCCTGCCAGTAGAGGGGCAGGGCCAGCGCCATGACGGCGCTGCCCACGGCGCCGCTCCAGATCAGTGTCGTGTAGGAATCGTCCACCGCCACCCGGCGCGACGCGATGTACTGCGACGCCAGCGCGCAGGCCGTCAGCAGGCCGAAGAGCGTGCCGGCCGGGTCCAGCCCCGCGCCCGGCCGCACCACCACCAGCACCCCCAGGAGGCCCACGCCCGCCGCCACCCAGCGCGACAGGAAGGGCGGCTCCTTGAGCGCCCAGGGCGCGATCGCCAGCACGATCAGGGGCGCGAGGAAATTGATCGCGGTCGCCTGGCCCAGTGGCAGGTAATGCAGGGTGGTGAAGAACAGCAGGGTGGCGGCCAGCATGGACAGGCCGCGCGCCACTTGCGCGCGCGGGCGGCTGCAGCGCAGGGCCCGCCAGCCGCGGGCCGGGACGACCACCATCATGGCCAGCGCCATGTGCACCCCGTAGCGCACCAGGCACACCACGAACAGCGCGACGCCGGCGTCGGGGCCCATCAGGTACTTGCCGCTGGCGTCCAGCCCCGACAGCGCCCACATGGACACGACCAGAAGCAGGACGCCCGCCAGGGTGCGGCGGGCGGGGGTTCCAGTGGGGGTGGGGGGCAAGGGTCGTCTCCGGCGGGGCGTTCGGCCTCGCTACTATAGGCCATTCCCCGGCAATCCCGGGCATTCCCGGGTCGCCCGGACCGAAGTCCCCTGGAACGAAACTTGCTGCCCGGCTGCGCCCCTCGGTCGGCGAGGAGGGAGGCCCCCATGGACGCAGTCCTGCTTGCGCGCATCCAGTTCGGATTCACGATTTCGTTCCACATCATCTTTCCGGCGATCACGATCGGACTGGCCAGCTACCTGGCGGTGCTGGAGGCCTTGTGGCTGGCCACGGGCAGGCCGGTCTACATGACGCTGTACCGCTTCTGGCTGCGGCCCTTCGCCGTCGCGTTCGCGATGGGCGTGGTGTCGGGCATCGTCCTGGCCTACCAGTTCGGCACCCACTGGAGCGGATTCTCGCGCTTCGCGGGCGCCATCACCGGCCCCTTGCTCACCTACGAGGTCCTGACCGCCTTCTTCCTGGAGGCGGGCTTCCTGGGCGTGATGCTGTTCGGGCTCAAGCGGGTCGGCCCGGGGCTGCATTTCGTGTCGACCTGCGTGGTCGCGCTCGGCACGCTGATCTCGGCCACGTGGATCCTCGCCTCCAACAGCTGGATGCAGACGCCGCAGGGCCACGAGATCGTGCGGGGCGTGGCGGTTCCGGTCGACTGGCTGCGGGTGATCTTCAATCCGTCCTTTCCGTTTCGCCTGAGCCACATGGTGGTCGCCGCGTTCGTCGCCACGGCGCTCATCGTGGGCGGCACCGGCGCGTGGCACCTGCTCCGGGGCCGCAGCAACGCGCCGGTGCGGACGATGCTGTCGATGGCGATGTGGATGCTGCTCGGCGCGGCGCCGGCGCAGGCCGTGATCGGCGATTTCCACGGCCTCAACACGCTCGCGTACCAGCCCGCGAAGCTGGCGGCGATGGAGGGACACTGGGAAAAGGCGTTGCCGGGCGAAGGCGTGCCGCTGATCCTGTTCGGCTGGCCCGACATGGGCGCCGAGGAGACGCGCTACGCCGTCGAGGTGCCCCGGCTCGGCAGCCTGATCCTGACGCACAGCTGGGACGGGCAGGTCCCCGCGCTGAAGGATTTCCCCGCGGCCGACCGGCCCGATTCGACGGTCGTGTTCTGGACGTTCCGCGCCATGGTCGGCCTGGGCCTGTTGATGATCGCGCTGGCCTTCTGGGGCGCGTGGCTGCGCCGGGGCGGGCGCCTGTACCTGAACCGGCGCTTTCTGCGGTTCGCCGTGGCCATGTCGCCCGCGGGCCTCGCGGCCATCCTGGCCGGCTGGAACACCACCGAGATCGGCCGCCAGCCCTGGGTCGTGTACGGGCTGCTGCGCACCAGCGAGGCCGCGTCGCCGCATCCGGCCGGGCAGGTCGCGTTCACCCTGGCCCTGTTCGTGCTGGTGTACGTCGCGGTGTTCGGCGCCGGCACGACGTACGGCATGCACCTGCTCGCGCAGGACCCGCTGGATTCGGCGCCCGAACCCGACGGCGGCGCGGGCCAGGCCAGCCAGCCGATGCGGCCGCTCTCGGCCGCGCAGGAGCGAGACGACCATGGGCATTGATCTTCCCCTCATCTGGGCCATCATCATCCTCTTCGCGGTGATGATGTATATCGTGATGGACGGCTTCGACCTGGGCATCGGCCTGCTGTTTCCCTTCGTCCGGGACCGCGGCGACCGCGACGTCATGGTCAATACCGTGGCGCCGGTGTGGGACGGCAACGAAACCTGGCTCGTCCTGGGCGGCGCCGGCCTGCTGGCCGCCTTTCCGCTGGCCTATTCCATCGTGCTGCAAGCCCTGAGCGTGCCCATCGTGCTGATGCTCGTGGGCCTCGTGTTCCGCGGCGTGGCCTTCGAGTTCCGCTTCAAGGCGCCGCCGGCGGCCCGGGGGCGCTGGGATCTCGCCTTCTGGGGCGGATCGGTCGTCGCGGCCTTTTTCCAGGGCATCGTCCTGGGCTCCTTCGTGGACGGTTTCGCCGCGCCCGGCACGCGCTCCGGCGCCGGCCTGCCGTGGCTCGCGCCGTTTCCGGTGTTCACGGGACTGGGGCTGATCGTCGGCTACGGCCTGCTCGGCGTGACGTGGCTGACGATGAAGACCGAGGGCGGGCTGCGGGCGCGCTGCGTGCGGATCGCCGGGCCGCTGGCCTGGGCCTTCCTCGGCGTCATCGTCATCGTCAGCGTGTGGACGCCGCTGGCCCATCCCCGGATCGCGGAGCGCTGGTTCTCCTATCCCAACCTGCTCTGGTTCGCGCCCGTGCCGCTGCTGGTGGGCGTGGCGCTGTGGCAGCTGCGGGCCGCGCTCCGGCGCGATTCCGGCGCCGCGCCGTTCCTGTGGACCCTGCTGCTGGTGTTCCTGGGCTACAGCGGCCTGGGCATCAGCCTGTGGCCCTACGTGGTGCCGCCCATCCTGACCATCCGGGAGGCGGCCGGGCCGCCGCAGAGCCTGGGCTTCACCCTGGTGGGCGCGCTGCTCGTCATCCCCATGATCCTGACGTACACCGGCTGGTCGTACTGGGTGTTCCGCGGCAAGGTGCGCGCCGGGGAGGGCTACCATTGAAATCGGACGCGCGGAAATCGAACGCGCCGGGCCCCTGGCTGCGCCGGCTGGCGTGGCTGCTGGCGCTGTGGGCCGGCGGCCTCGCCGCGTTCGCCGCGGCGGCCTGGCTGCTGCGCACGCTGGTGCGCGGGATCATGCCGCCATAATGGACAAGGGCTTACGACGTTTCCATCGTAAGCCCTTGATTTGTATGGCGCGGCTGGCAGGATTCGAACCCACGACCCCTTGGTTCGTAGCCAAGTACTCTATCCAACTGAGCTACAGCCGCTAAAGAAGCGAAATTATAACGTGCTTTTCAAGGCTTGTCATGCCGCTTCTTGCTGCGCTTTTCAGCGCATCTTTCAACGCGCTTTTCAGCGCATTTTCCAATCACCCCAGGCGGATCAGCGTGCCGGCATCCGGCGCCATCAGCCATGCCTGGACTGGAAAGCGCGAAATCATACCACGGATCGTGTCGGCGGGCATCTGGGCAAAGGCCGTGGACAGCGCGTCGGCGGTCGTCGCGTCGGCGGCGCGCACGGTGACGCTGCGCCAGCGCGGCGTCGCCTGGCCCGTGTGCGGGTCGAACAGGTGCGTGAAGTGCCCGGCGGGATCCAGCGGCGTGCCGTAGCCGCCCGAGGTGGCCAGCGCCCGGTCGCCCAGGTCGATGGTCTCCAGGACGCGGGAGGGTTCCCGGGGGTCGGCGATCCCGGCGCGCCAGGGGCGGTCCGGCGCGGGCGCGCCCAGGCCGCGGGCCTCGCCCAGGTCGATCATGGCGTGTTCCAGGCCGTTGGCCCGCAGTAGTTCGGTCACCCGGTCGGTGATGTAGCCCTGCGCGATGCCGTTCAGGGTCAGCGCCATGCCCGGGCGTTCCAGCACGATGGCGTCTTCCTCGAGGCGGATGGCGCGGTAGTCCACTTTGGCCAGCGCGGCGCGCAGTTCGGCGGGGTCCGGCGGCAGCGGCCGGCCGGCGAGCACGCGCGCGGCGTACAGGTCCCACAGCACCTGCACGCTGGGGTCGAAGAGCCCGCCGGTGCGTTCGCCGAAGGCGACGGCCTGCGACAGCAGGCGGCTCAGGTCCGGGGGCGGCGCGTCCAGGCGGCCGGCGCGGTTCAGGCGCGCCAGCGCGCTGTCCTCGCGGTACAGGCTGAAGACCTGTTCCAGGCGGTGGACTTCGGCGACGGCCATGCGCACCAGCCGTTCGGCGTGGGCGCGGTCGGGATGCAGCAGCTGCAGCTGCGCGTCGGCGCCCAGCGCGACGCCGTTCCAGACGACCGGCTCGGGCAGGGCGGCGGGATCGCGCAGGGCGGCGCGCAGGGGCCCCGGTCCGACCAGCGCGGCGCTGGCCGCCAGGATGCCGAGGAACCGCCGGCGGCGGGGAAGAAGAGGCGTGTTCATGAGGGGGCTCCGACGGGCTCCCGGCCCGTGGTGAGGGGAGAGAGTTCGGGGGCGCGCAGGACGTAGTCCTCCGGCATGTCCTTGAAGCCGACGATGCGGCCGCCGTAGCGCTCGGCGTAGGCGCGGGCGTCCTCCAGCCGGGCGAAGGGCAGGGCGTCGGGCGCGCCCATGCCGCCGACCGCGTTGCTTTCGATCAGGTAGTGGGCGGTGCGGGCGTCGATCCAGGCGTCGGCCGGCGGATTGCCGTCCGGGCCCGCGCGGCCCATGTCCTGCACGTAGAGGGCGAGGATGGCCTTGGGCTCCTCGGGCAGGATGGTGTAGGCGAAGAGCTCGCGGATGGTGGAGAACCAGACCGGGACGTCCCGGTCGCGCAGGAGGATCTGGCCCTTGGGGCCGATGTGTTCGTAGAGGTTCATGCCGCAATAGTGGCCCACGGCGTCGTCGGTCATGGCCACGGGTGAGGGAGGAAGGGAGGAGGTGACGCCGCCGTCGCCGCAGCCGGCCAGGGCGGCGGCCAGCAGGGCCGCGCCGAGCAGGCGCGCCGCGCGCGTCTTCATGGCGCTTCCCGGAAGCCGGGAATGGTCCGGCGCGTTCATAGCGACCTCCGGTTGAAGACCAGCGCCGCCAGGCCGAGGGGGACGGCGATCCAGAGGATCTGGGCGAGCAGCAGCACGCCGGTGGACAGCGAGGCCTGGTCGCTCAGGCCGGCCATGCCGGCGAACATGGCGATGTTCTCGTGGCCGGTCAGGTTCAGCAGGCGGTAGACGTCGGTCGGGTTGAACAGCAGGATGCCGTTGAGCAGCGGGGCCGTGATGATGCGGCCCTGGTCGGCCACCAGCACGCCCAGCAGCACCATGTCGTAGATCACCACCAGGAACAGCCAGACGCCGATGGCGACGCCGGCGGCCGTGGCGCGCTCCTGCACCAGGGCGCTGATCAGGTAGCCCAGCGACAGGAAGCTCGCGCCCAGCAGGATGCTGGCGGCGATCAGCAGGGCGAAGGGCGTCCAGGCCTCCAGGTCCAGCCCGCCATGCACCAGTTGCAGCGCCAGCCCGGCGATGCCGTAGCCCGCCACCGTGGCCAGCGCCAGGATGGCCAGGTGGCCGAGGAACTTGCCCGCCATGACCTGGCGCCGCGCGATGGGGTAGCTGAGCAGCAGGGCCATGGTGCCGCGGTCGATCTCGCCCACGATGGCGTCGTAGGACAGCAGCATGGCGATCAGCGGGATCAGGAAGATCGACAGGCTCGACAGGCTGACGACCGTGACGGTCAGGGGATCGACCTTGACGGTGCCGGTCGGCGCGCTGCCCAGGAAGCCCAGCGACAGGGCCAGCATGGCCAGCAGCGCGGTGATGGCCAGCACCCAGCGGTTGCGCAGGCCGTCGCGGATTTCCTTGCGGATCAGGATCAGGGTCGGATTCATGCGTCCTCCCGGCGCAGGAACTGCGCGTACATTTCGTCGAGGCCGGGGTGTTCCAGCTCGATGTCGCGGATGTCGGGCATGGCCTGGGCGTCGCGCAGCCGGCGCAGCTTGTCGGCCTCGGAGCAGGTCAGTTCGATGCGGCCGGCGCCGAGGCGCCGCCAGCCTTCGGGGACCTGGATGGGGTCCGTGTCCAGCGTCAGGCGGATGCGCACCGGCAGGTCGGCCTCGCGGCGCAGGTCGCCCAGGGTGCCGTCGGCGATCTTCTGGCCCTTGCACATGACGATGACGCGGTCGGCCAGGCCTTCGAGCTCGGCCAGGGCGTGGGTGGACAGCAGGATGGCGGCGCCGGCGTCGCGCAGTTCGCGGACGATGTCGTAGAACAGCAGCCGGGAGGCCGGATCCAGGCCGGTGGTGGGCTCGTCGAGCAGCAGCACCCGGGGCGAGCCGAGCAGCGCCTGGGCCAGGGCCAGGCGCTGGCGCATGCCCTTGGAATAGCCGCCCACCCGCCGCCGCGCGGCTTCGGCGATGCCCACGCGCGAGAGCAGGGCGGCGTTGCCGGCGGTGGACAGGCCCTTCAGGTGGGCGTAGAAGGCCAGCGTCTCGGTGCCCGTCAGCGAGGGGTGCAGGGCCACGGTTTCCGGCAGGTAGCCGATGTGGCGGCGGGCGCGGGCGGCGGCCGGCGTGCCGGCGATCTCGCCCAGCACGCGCACCGAGCCGGCCTCGGGGCGGATCAGGCCCAGGATCAGCTTGATCAGGGTGCTCTTGCCGGCGCCGTTGTGGCCGGCCAGGATCACGCATTCGCCCGGTTCGATGAACAGGCTGACGTTGTCCACGGCCCGCATCGCGGCGTAGCGTTTGGTGACGGATCGCAGTTCGATCGGGGGCGCTGTGACGGTCATTGCAGGGCCTCGAATTTTTTCAGGGTCGGCGTGGCCGGGATCGCCATGAGGGGGGCGCTGTCGATCACGCCGCCGGGCAGGATCGCGGGAAACTGGGACTGGGCCCAGCGGACGATGGTGACGGCCGGGCTGTTGAGCAGCAGCCGCGCGTTGGGCGCGCGCCAGACGACCTGGTCGATCAGGCCGTTGGGGCGGTAGGCGGTGTCGGCGATGCCGTCGCCGTCCAGGTCGAAGGCGGACAGGTCGGACCAGTAGTTGCCGCGTCCGGCCTGCGACCATTCCAGGTAGCGGGTGCCGACGTATTTCACCTGGTTCTGGTTGCCGACGAAGGCGTTGCCGTGGATGCGGTTGCCCTCGGAGCCCGTGTAGTGGACGCCGATGCCGCAGTCCTGGAAGTGGTTGTCGGCCAGCTCGTTCAGGTTGGCGTTGTAGACGAACACGCACTTCTCGGCCCGCACGATGACGTTGCCGTCGATGACGGAGTCGTCCGTGGCGTTGAGCATCAGGCCCTGGTGCGCGCTGTCGACGGCGATGTTGTCGCGCACGACCAGGCGGCGCGAGAACATGATGGCGTAGCCGATCTCGTTGCCGCGCGACACGTTGTCGCTGACCTCGCTGTCGTTGGTGTACATGTAGTGCACCGCGTAGCGCAGCTTGTGGAAGACGTTGCGGCTGAAGACGTTCTCGCGGCTGTTGTTGGAGAAGATGCCGTCGCGGCCTTCGGAGATGTCGTTGTCCAGCACCTTGGAGCCGGGGGCGTTCCAGACGGTCACGCCGTTGCCGCGCTCGTTCACGCGCAGCCCGGTGTTGCCGACGATGCGGTTGCGTTCCACCAGGGCGTCGCGCGCGCCCCACAGGTAGACGCCGACGGAATTGTCGATGATGTCGTTGTCCGCGACGTGGGCGCGGGTGGCGGTCTTGTCCAGGAAGATGCCCGCGTCCATGTCGGGCAGGCTCAGGCCCGAATGGCGGACGGTCAGGTGGCGCAGGACGACGTCCTCGGCCTGGACCCAGAGGGTGCGGCCGGTGCGTTCGCCCAGGATGCGGGCGCTGCGGTCGGCCGGCCCCTGGATCGTCAAGGGCTTGTCGATGACGAGGTTGCCGGGGTAGTCGCCCGGCGCCAGGTTCAGGATGTCGCCCGGCGCCGCCGCCGCGACGGCGGCCCGCAGGTCGGAACCCGCGGGCACGTCGATCACGGCGGCCGCCACCGTCCCGGGCATGGCGCACAGGACCGCCAGGGCGGCCAGGGCCGCCCGCAGGCCGGAGACGGTGAAGGAACGCATGGACATCAGGCCTTCTTCGGCTTGACGTACATCTGGCCGGACATTTCCATGTGCAGCGCGTGGCAGAACCACTGGCAGTAGTACCAGTGCACGCCGGGGCGCGAGGCCGTGAAGGTGACCGAGGAGGTCGCCTGCGGGCCGACTTCCATGGCGATGCCGTAGCCGCCCAGCGTGAAGCCGTGGGTCAGGTCCTCGATGCGCTCCATGTTGGTGACCACCACCGTGACTTCGTCGCCTTCGTTGACCTCGAAGTTCGACAGGCTGAACACCGGAGCGACCGCCGTCATGTAGACGCGCACCTTGTTGCCGTCGCGGATGACGTTCGCGGCGGATTCCAGGGTGACGCCATCCTTGGCGGCCATCTGGCGGGCCTCTTCCCACATCGGGTCGTTGCGGTCCCAGATGTGCTTGGGGCGCACCTTGGAGCGGTGCACCAGCAGCATGTCGTGCGGCTCGGCGAAGCTGGGGCCGTCGTGCACCAGCTTCATCTCGTCGCCGGAGATGTCGATCAGCTGGTCGTTTTCCGGCTTCAGGGGGCCGACGTTGAGGAAGCGGTCCTTGGAGAACTTGTTCAGCGACACCAGCCACTTGCCGTCGGCTTCCTTGGTCTCGCCCATCGTGGTGTGGTTGTGGCCGGGCTGGTAGTGCACGTCCAGCTTCTGGACGATGGGATCGACCTTCTCGCCCTGGTAGGCGCGCTTGGCCTTCTCGATGTTCCACTTGCACATCTGGCTGTCGATGAACAGCGTGGTGTAGGCGTTGCCGCGGCCGTCGAAGGCCGTGTGCAGGGGGCCCAGGCCCAGTTGCGGCTCGGCCACGACCACGTCGCGCTCCTTGATCTTGCCGTCGAACAGGTCGTCGAGCTTGCGCACGTCGATCACCGTGACGGTGGGCGAGAGCTTGCCGTTGAACACCACGTGGATGCCGTCGGGCGCGGCGTTGCAGCCGTGCGGCGAGTTGGGCACCGGGATGTAGCGCGTGTACTTGGAACCCTTGCGGCCGTCGATGACGGGCACGCCGTTCATTTCCTTGTAGTCGCCGTTCTTGACGGCTTCCTCGATGCGCTTGATGTTGAACACCACCGCCCAGTCCTGCTCGTTGGCCGACATCTCGGTGACGTTCAGGCCCTTTTCCGAGTTGTAGCACGTGGCGAAGGAATACTTGCCCTGGTAGTCGGCGTCGCCGTTGTCCAGGTTGCCGTCCACCAGCACCTGCCAGGCCACCTTCATGGTCTCGCCGTCCACGGCGGTGTAGATGGCCCAGAAGTTCTTCTTCGGGTCGTCCATCACGGAGCCGTCGTTGGGCAGCGGCACGATGTGCTCGCCGTTGCAGAAGACGTAGCCGGTCTTCGGATAGCGCTGCGGGCGCAGGCCGTGGATGCCGTCGGCGTTGGGGATCTCGACGATCTTGTCGGTCTTCATCACGTCGCAGCGGATGCGGGCCACGCGGGTGTTGGCCTTGTCGTTGATGTAGATGTAGCGGCCGTCGTAGGTGTTGTCCGTGAAGGACATGTGCGGGTGGTGCGCGTCGCCGTTGGGCAGCACCGGCATGTGGTTTTCCTCGAGGAACTTGCGCGTCTCGGGCGTCAGGCTTTCGTTGAGGATCTTGCGGCTTTCGTTGGTGCGGCCCCAGCCCGTGGCGCTGCACATGTTGAAGACCGGGATGCGCATCAGTTCGCGCATGGACGGCAGGCCCAGGATGCGCACTTCGCCCGACTGGCCGCCGGAATTGAAGGCGTAGTATTCGTCCAGCTCGCCGGGGGCGACCTCGACGCTCTGGTGGCCCTTCTTCTTGTCGTCCTTGGCATTGGCCGTCAGGTGGGTCGCGCCGACGGCGGCGGCCCCCGTCAGTGCGGCAGTGCCGAGGAATC
This sequence comes from Castellaniella defragrans 65Phen, assembly GCF_000612685.1. Taxonomy (NCBI): domain Bacteria; kingdom Pseudomonadati; phylum Pseudomonadota; class Betaproteobacteria; order Burkholderiales; family Alcaligenaceae; genus Castellaniella; species Castellaniella defragrans. Next base: position 2,867,080 of record NZ_HG916765.1, on the reverse strand, counting down.
CCCGCCGGCTCAGGCCGGGTTTGTCGCTGGTGTGGTCGGACATGATGTACTCCCTAGGGTTGCAGGCATAGCGTTCCGGCGGGATCGCCGGGGGTGGGCGCTATGGGTTCGACGAAATGGGTTGCGGCTCGGCGGACGGATCGCGTGGACGCACGGTCGGCTTGCGGCTGGCGACGACCTCGCCGGGGATGCCGGCGTCGGGCGGCGGCGCCTTGTGGCGCTTGAGCTTGGCGTTCTTCTGGATCAGGTGCGGGCAGCGCTTCTCGTTGTGGTAGAGCTGCTGGCAGTTCAGGCACTGGATGCATTCGTTCGGGTTGATGTCGCCTTCCGGATTGATGGCCTGCACCGGGCAGTCCACGGCGCACAGCTGGCAGGGGTTGCCGCAGGTCTTGTAGCGGCGCAGCCAGTCGAAGATGCGCAGCCGCGCGGGGATGGCCAGGGCCGCGCCCAGCGGGCACAGGTAGCGGCAGTAGAAGCGCTCGATGAACAGCCCGGCCAGCAGCAGTACGGCGGCGAAGATCACGAACGGCCAGTCGCGCACGAACTTGAGGATGATCGCGGTCTTGAAGGGCTCGACCTCGGCGAATTTTTCCGCCGTGCCCAGCTCGTACAGCGAGATGCCGAACAAGATCAGGAAGATCAGGTATTTCAGGCCGGCCAGGCGGGTGTTCAGGCCGTGCGGCACCTTGATCTGCGGCACGTGCAGCTTTTTGGCGACCTGGTTGGTCAGTTCCTGCAGGGCGCCGAAGGGGCACAGCCAGCCGCAGAATGCGCCGCGGTTCCAGAAGATCAGGGACATCGCCGTGGCGATCCACAGGATGAACACGATCGGGTCCATCAGGAAGTATTCCCAGCTGAAGTCCGTGCGCAGCGACGTGGTGAAGGTGAGCACGTTCACCACCGAGAGCTGCGCCTGGGCGTACCAGCCGATCCAGAACAGCGTGAAGATCAGGAACACCGTGCGGAAGCGCTTGTAGAAGACCTCGTGCTTGACGATCTGGTTCTGGAAGAAGAACACCGCGATCAGGGTCAGCAGCGCGATCGAGACGATGGCGATCTGCACGGTCTTGGCGAGCCAGATCTGCTTCCACAGCGCCGGGGCGGCTTCTTCCGCGCCCGCGCCCTCGTCCTGCTGCGCGTCCGTGGCGGCCGGCCCCGCGGCCGCGCCACCGGCTGCGCTTGCGGCCGCGCCGCCGTCCGCCGCCGGGGCCTGCGCGGCCGGGGCCTCGACCTGAGTGTAGACCTTGGGCAGGTCGTAGTTCAGCACGAAGGCCGTGAAGGCCTTTTCCTTCACGCTGACCACGCGCTGCACGGTGAGCTGCAGGCGCCACGGCTCGACCGGGTCGAAGGCGGCGTCGGTGGGGACGGTGAACAGCGCCACTTCACGGAAGCCGGGGGCGCCCGCCGCCATCAGGTCGGCGAGCCGCTGGTGGTCCAGGTCGGTGAAGCGGAAGCTGTTTTCTTCCTGGATGATCTCGATGCGGTCGAACACGCCCCCGCGCACGTAGCCCGAGCCCTTGAAGGAATAGCCGTTACCGGCGATCAGGATGGCCTGCTGGCCGGGCGCGAGGCGGTCGCGCAGATAGCCGTACTCGGCCTCGCCCAGCAGGCTGCGGCCGATGGCCGGCGCACTGACCAGGGCGGCGTACAGGTCGATGAAGGTGTCCTCGGGGTCGCCGGGCTCCGGGTGCTCGATGGCGCCCTGGCGGCCGGTCTCCTCGAAGGCCTTGTTGACGTCGGCAACGGTCAGGCGCAGGTGCCCGACGGCGCCGGACTGCAGCAGGGCGTCCCAGGATTGCGTGCCGGTCTGCGCCATGTCGAGGACGCGGTGCTCGGCGGCGGCGACCTGGGCCGGGCCTTCCCGGCCGATGCCGTAGTGCCGGGCCACGGCCAGCACCGAGCGGGTCAGGCTGTCGCCGATGACCATCAGGGTGACGGTGGCGCCGCTGATGATGTCCACGGGCGGCGGGGCGCCCGGGCGCGGGGGCTCCTTGACGTAGTTCTTGCCGACGTAGCCGTCGATGAAGGCCTGGACCTTGGATTCCGGGATGCCGATCAGCACGATGGGCTCGTGGTGCTCGACCAGCCTGGCGCCGACGATCTCGCCGTCCTGCGACAGGCCCACGAGGACGTCGATGGGCTTGCTGGAATAGCCCCGGGTGTTGACGATGTCGGTGGTCAGGTAGACGTAGCCGAGCATCTTGTCGCCCGCGTAGGCGCGGGCCACGGCGGGCTTGCCCTCCGGCGGCCCGATGCGGTCCGCGCCGGGAAAGATGTCGGCGGGCCGCATGTTCTTCAGGAAGGCGCCCAGCCGGGGACCGGCGCCCAGGGGCGTGCCGCTCTGGCCGAACTTGTAGGCCTGCTGCGCGCCGCCCGCCTGGGGGGTGGAGGCCGCCCCGGCCGGCGGGGCGATCAGACAGGCCCACAGCAGGAGCAGGGAGGCGATCCAGAGCAGGCTGGCGAAGCGGGACTGTCGGGGGAGGGCGAAGCGGCGCATGAAGGGGGACGGGATGGGTGGCTGAGGAATGTCACCATCCTAGCCGTGCGGGTTAACCCTGGTCTTGCGCCGGATCAAGGAAATCTTAAACGCGGCTGAATATGCGGCCCCGCGGGCCTTGCGCCGCCGTTCAGGCGGCAGTCGGGCCGGTTTTCTTCGGCGCGCGGCTGACGGCCGGATGGCCCGGCACGAAGAAGCGCAGCGGCTTGGCCGCCCATTCGCCCGCGTAGTCCACGCCGATGCGCGGGCCGGCGGCGATCTCGGCGGGCGGCGGGGCGTCGTCCCGCGCGAGCCACAGCGTGTCGCCGCACAGGTCGATGCCGTAGTGGTCGCGGGTGACGCCCATGGCGCGGCACAGCCGGCCGGGGCCGCTGGTGGAGGCGTCCAGCCCCAGGACGGGCGCCAGGGCCCGCAGCAGCACGGCCGTGCCGCTGCCTTCGGGGCCGGTGACCACGTTCATGCAGTGGTGCATGCCGTAGATCAGGTAGACGTAGGCGTGGCCCGGCGGCCCGAACATGGCCCGGGTGCGCGCCGTGCGGCCGCGCGCGGTGTGGGCCGCCAGGTCGCCGGGGCCGAGGTAGGCTTCCACTTCGACGATGCGGCCGATCCGCGGACCGGCCGGCGTGGCGTGCACCAGCAGGCGCCCCAGCAGGTCGCGGGCGACGGTTTCGACGGGGCGGTCGTAGAAGGCGCGATCGAGCCGCCGGCAGTCGCCCTGGAGCGGATCCGCCGGCGTGACGAGCCTGGACAGCGGGGCGGTTGCGGCCATCAGCTGCGGCCCGCCGCGGCCCACAGCCGGTCCAGCAGCGGGGCCTGTTCGGCGTGCGGCAGGAACGAGGCCTTCAGGCTGTTGGCGGCCAGGGTGACGAGCTCGTCGCGCGCCAGGTCCAGGGCTTCGGCGCTGGCGATGTAGTTGTCCAGCAGGTAGCCGCCGAAATAGGCCGGGTCGTCGGAATTGAGGGTCACGATGGCGCCCGCCCGCAGCAGCTTGGCGAGGTTGTGGTCGCGCAGGTCGCGCACCACGCCCAGCTTCAGGTTCGACAGCGGGCAGACCGTCAGGGGCACGCGGCGCCGGACCAGCTCCTGCACCAGTGCGGGATCCTCGCTGCTGCGCACGCCGTGGTCGATGCGGGCGACCTTGAGCGTGTCCAGCGCGCCGCGCACGTAGTCGGGCGGGCCTTCCTCGCCCGCGTGGGCCACCAGGCGAAAGCCCAGCGCCGCGCAGCGGGCGTAGACCCGGGCGAATTTTTCCGGCGGGTTGCCGCGTTCGGACGAGTCCAGGCCGATGCCGATCCACAGGTCGCCATAGGCTTCGCGCAGCGGCAGGGCGGCCTCCAGCGTGGCGAAGGCCTCGTCCTCGGACAGGTGGCGCAGGAAGCTGAGCAGCAGGTAGCCGCTGATGCCCAGGCCGCCGCGGGCCTCGCGCAGGGCGCGCGCCAGGCCGGCGAACACGGTCTCCAGCGCGACGCCGCGCGCGGTGTGGGTCTGCGGGTCGAACATCAGTTCCGCGTGGACGACCCCGTCGGCCTGGGCGCGGCGCAGGTAGGCCATGGCCAGTTCGTAGAAATCCCGCTCGGTGACGAGCACGCCGGCGCCGGCGTAGTACACGTCCAGGAAGGACTGCAGGTCGGTGAAGCGGTAGGCGTCGCGCACGGCCTGGACGTCGGCGTAGGGCAGGGCGATGCCGTTGCGGCGGGCCAGCTCGAACATCAGTTCCGGTTCGAGCGTGCCTTCGATGTGCAGGTGCAGTTCGGCCTTGGGCAGGGCGCGCAGCCAGTCGCGCCATTCGTGATCGGGAGAGGCGGCCATCGGGATTCCAGTCGTGCTAGGCAGGCCTCCATTATAGGCGGGGGGGCCACCTCGCGCCTTGCAAGGCGCTCGGATTCGATCGGCATGAAATGATCCGCAGGGATCATTTCATGTAAGCCGCCCAGGCGAGCGTTAGCCAGGACAGGATCATCAGCAGCCCGCCCACCGGCGTGATGGCGCCCAGGGCGCGCGCGCCCGTCAGCACCATCGCGTACAGGCTGCCGCTGAAGACGATCAGGCCGGCCAGCATCAGGCCGCCCGCCCAGGCGGCCGGGGCGGGCGCCAGGCGCGGCGCCAGGGCCGCCACCAGCAGCAGCCCGGCGCCGTGGATCAGCTGGTAGTGGGCGGCCGTGCGCCAGACCTCCAGCAGTTCGGGGGCGACCAGGCGTTTCAGCCCGTGCGCACCGAAGGCGCCGGCCGCCACGCCCAGCGCCAGGACCAGGGCGCCGCACAGGATCAGGAAACGGGGAGTCACGTCGGGTCTCCGGGATGAAGGACGGATCGATTGTATCCGCGCGACCTGTCCGCCGCAGGGAATCGCGGGTAGACTGGGGTCGAGCGCGTCGGGGACGTGCGCGCGGCCGGAGGACACGAACATGGATCGCGAAGACATGGCGCAGTCGGCGCCCGGGGCCGACAACCAGGTGCCGGACCTGCCCGATTGCAATCTGTATCTCACCGACGAGGCCCTGGTCGAAGGCGTGCGCCGCGAAGGCGCCGGCGGCCGCGAGGCCGAGCTGGAAACCTGGGGCGCCCGGCTGGGCCGCGCCGATCTGGCGCGGCTGGCGGCCGAGGTCAACCGCCAGGGGCCGGCGCTGCGGGCCTACGACCGCCGGGGCGTGCGCATCGACGTGGTGGATTTTCATCCCGGCTGGACCGAATTCCTGTCGCTGGCCTTCGCCCAGGGCATGCACGGAGCCGCCTGGACCGAGCCGGGGCCGGGCGCCCACGTCGCCCGCGCGGCGCACTACCTGATGCACGGCCAGGTCGAGGCCGGTTCCCTGTGCCCGGTGACCATGACCAGCGCCGCGATTCCGCTGCTGGCGCGCGAATCCTGGTTCGCCACGGTCCGGCCGCTGCTCGCCAGCCGCGAATACGACGCGCACGACCGCCCGCTGGCGCAGAAGCGCGCGATGATGATCGGCATGGGCATGACCGAGCGCCAGGGCGGCTCGGACCTGCGCGCCAACCTCAGCCGCGCCGAGCCGCAGGGCGGGGGCTGGTTCCGCCTGACGGGCCACAAGTGGTTCTTCTCCTCGCCCATGTCGGATGCACATCTGGTGCTGGCGCGCGACGGCGACGGCCATTCCTGCTTCTACATGCCCCGCTGGCTGGACGACGGCCGCCGCAATCCGGTGCGCATCCTGCGCCTCAAGGACAAGCTGGGCAACCGCTCCAACGCCAGCGCCGAGGTCGAGTTCGAGGACGCGCTGGCGCGCCGGATCGGCGAGCCGGGCCGGGGCATCGCCACCCTGGTGGAAATGGCTTCCTACACCCGCCTGGACTGCGTGCTGGGCAGCGCGGCGCTGATGCGCCAGGCGCTGGTCCAGGGCATCCATCACGCCCGCCATCGGCGCGCCTTCGGCCGCCTGCTGATCGACCAGCCGCTGATGCGGCAGGTGCTGGCGGACCTGGCCCTGGAAAGCGAGGCCGCCACCGCCCTGGCGCTGCGCCTGGCGGGCGCCTTCGACCGCGCCGACCAGCCGGCCGAGCAGGCGCTGCGCCGCCTGCTGACGCCGGCGGCGAAGTTCTGGGTCTGCAAGCGCGCCATCGACGTCACGGCCGAATGCATGGAGGTCTGGGGCGGCAACGGCTACGTCGAGGACGGCCCCATGGCGCGCCTGTACCGCGAGGCCCCGGTCAATTCCATCTGGGAAGGCTCGGGCAACGTCATGTGCCTGGACGTCCTGCGCGCCGCCCGCCAGGAGCCCCAGCTTGCCGCCCAGACGGTGGACGGGCTGGCGCGCGCCCATGCGGGCGAGCCGGCCCTGCGGGCCGCGGCCGACCGCCTGCTGGCGGCCCTGGCGCTCGGCGCCGAGGAGCAGCAGGCGATGGGCCGGATGATCGCCCGCGATCTGGTGCTGCTGGTCCAGGCCGACCTGCTGCTGCGCCATGCGCCGGAGGCGCTGTCGCGGGCCTTCGTGGACAGCCGCCTGGGCGCGCCCGGCGGCGATGCGTTCGGCGTGCGGCCGGTGGCGCTGGCCACGGACGCCCTGCTGCGGCGGGCCTGGCCGGAGTGACGGGCGGCCCCATTACAATGGCCGGCAGCGGCCGCGCTTCCCGCTGCGGTCCGTCCTCGCTCCGTTCTCGTTCCGTTCTCGCTGCTCCATGCCGATCTGCCGTTTTTCCTTCTCGCGCCGCGCCCGACCCGGCCGCGCGGCTCCGCCGGGCGTCTGCGCCCGTGCCGCCCCGCCGGCGCTGCTGGCCGCCGCGCTGTTCCTGGCCGTGCCAGCCCCGGCGGCGCAGGCGGGCGAGCCTTATGCCCTGTCCGGCCGGGTCGTGGACGTGTCCGACGGCGACACCCTGACGCTGCTGGCGGGCCGCACGCGCCATCGGGTGCGGCTGGCCAGCATCGACGCCCCCGAAACCGGCCATGGCCGCCGGCGGCCCGGCCAGCCGTTCGGCCAGGCCGCCCGCAAGGCCCTGGCCGAGCTGGTGGCCGGCCGCACGCTCACGCTGCATTGCTTCGAGCGGGACCGCTACGAGCGCGACGTCTGCGACGTGCCGCTGGCCGACGGCCGCACCGCCAACCGCGCCATGGTCGAGGCCGGCCTGGCCTGGGCCAACCGGCAGGGCGGCGGCAAGTACCTGCGCGACGAGGCCATCGCGGATCTGGAACGCCGGGCGCGCGAGCGGCGCCTGGGCCTGTGGCGCCAGGCCGGGGCCGTCGCCCCCTGGGACTGGCGCTGGCAATGCTGGGACGCCCTTGAAAACGGCCGCCCCACCTCCATCTGCTGACCATGGCACTCAAAGTATTCGACCTCTCGTGCGAGCATGACCATGTCTTTGAAGGCTGGTTCTCGTCCCAGGACAGCTACCAGGACCAACTGGCCCGGGGGCTGGTGCGCTGTCCCGTCTGTCACAGCGGCCAGATCACGCGCCGGGTCTCGGCGCCGCATCTGAACGTCAGCCACCTGCGCGCAGAGCCGGCCCCGCGCGCCGAATCCGCGCCCCAGGCGCGGGCGGCGGTCGCGGCGCCGTCCGGCGACCAGATGGCCCGCCTGCAGGCCGAAGTCCTGCGCCAGATCCGCCGCATCGTGCGCCAGACCGACGACGTCGGCGCCCGCTTCGCCGACGAGGCCCGCCGCATGCACAGCGGCGAGATCGAGGAACGCCCCATCCGCGGCACGGCCTCGGCCGAGGAATGCCGCGAGCTGGTCGAGGAAGGCATTTCCATCATGCCGATCCCCGACATCCTGGACGACGACCGCCTGCAGTAGGCGCGGGCGATGGCGGGGCCGTCAGGCCCACGCGCGCATCAGTTCCGCGAAACGCTGCCCGGCCCAGCGCGCCGCCGCGCCCAGTTCCCGCCCCTGCGGCCAGATCATGCGGATCGAGAACAGGGGCAGGGCCAGCGACGGGCAGCAAACCTGGCGCAAAGGCTTGGGATAGCCGTCGTACGCGGCGACGTTGATCGGCAGGGTGGCCCAGCCGAGATCGTCGGCGACCATCTCCGCGATGGTATAGAAGCTGTCCGAACGCCAGACCTTCGGGCTGTAGATGATTTCCTCGACATCCTCGGCGCGCATCACGAGCTGGCGGTAGCGGGCCAGGTCCTCGCGCCTGACGGCCGGTTTTTCCGCCAGGGGATGGCCGCTGGCCACGAAGATTCCCTGGGCGAGCGTCCCGATGCGGCGTTGATCGAAGCCGTCCCGCAGCGGTCCCCGGTCGAACTGGAACGCGGCGTCGGCGCGCGCCTGGCCGACATAGTCCGCCACTTCGGTGGCGGTGCCGTTGAGCAGCGTCAGTTCCAGGTCGGGAAAGCGGCCGGAGAGCTCGCGCAGCAGGGCGCGGATCGCCGTATAGGGCAAGGCCTCGTCCAGGGCCAGCGCCAGCCTGGGTTCGTCGCCCGCGGCCAGCGATCGGGCGCGCTGGTCCAGCGCCTGCGCCTGCCGCAGCACTTCGCGGGCTTCCAGCAGCAGTACCCGGCCCGCATCGGACAAGGTGGCCCGATGCTTCGCGCGATCGAAAAGCGCCACGCCCAGATCGGCTTCCAGCAGGCCGATGGCCGTGCTCACGGCCGATTGCGCCTTGCCCAGCCGGCGGGCCGCGGCGCTGATGGAGCCGTGTTCCACGGTGGCGACGAACTGGCGCAATTGCTCGAGATTCCATTGCATGCCAGGATGCTATCAAATAAATAGATGGATTCAAACTTTTTGAATCCAGAATGCAGGTGGAAAATAAGGGTATCGACTTGGCTCGATCCTGAAAACCCTTTTCTGAAAGAAGGCCACCATGACATTGCGCCCTTGGCTGTACCTGCTGGCGGCCGTCGCGGTCGAAGTATCCGGCGTGACGCTCATGAAGCGCGTGGCCGATTCCGGCGCCCTTGCCCCGTTCCTGTTCATGTATGCCCTGATCGGGCTGTCGTTCTATTTCCTGGCGCTGGCCGTCAGGCGCCTGCCCATCGCCCTGGCCTATGCCGCCTGGGAAACGCTCGGCCTCGCCTGCGTCACCTTCATCGGCCTGCGCTATTTCGGCGAAGACCTGGGTCCGGCCAAGGCGCTCGGCCTGGCGGCGCTGCTCGTCGGCGTCGTCCTGGTCAGCATCGGCGCGCCCGAGGCGCAGGGGGAATGACGCCATGCGCAACGCCGAGCTCGTGCATTACGCCTTCATGGCCGCCGCCATCGTCCTGGAGGTCGCCGCCAACGTCTTCGTCAAATATTCCGACGGCTTTCGCCGGCGCACCGCCGGCGCCTTGGGGATCTTCTGCATCCTGGCCTCGTTCACCTCGCTGTCCCAGGCGGTCAGGGGCATCGACCTGTCCGTCGCCTATGCGCTGTGGGGCGGCATGGGCATCGTGCTGACCGCGTTCGCCGGCCGGGCGCTGTTCCGGCAGCGGCTCGGCCGCGTCGGCTGGCTGGGAGTCTGCGCCATCGTATCGGGCGTCCTGCTGCTCGAGCTGTCGTAGCAGGGGAACCGGACGGCATGAAAAAACCGGGCCTGAGCCCGGTTTTTTCATGCGCGCTGCGCGGGGATCACATCACCCGGCTGCGGTATTCGTTGGTGCGGGTGTCGATCTCGATCTTGTCGCCGATGTTGCAGAACAGCGGCACGGACAGTTCGTAGCCGGTGTTGATCTTGGCGGGCTTGAGGACCTTGCCGGACGTGTCGCCCTTGACGGCGGGTTCGGTGTAGGTGATCTCGCGCACGATGATGGTGGGCAGTTCCACCGAGATCGCGCGGCCGTCGTAGAACACGACTTCGACCGTCATGCCTTCTTCGAGGTAGTTCAGCGCGTCGCCCATGCTGTCGGCTTCGACTTCGTGCTGGTTGTATTCCTCGTCCATGAAGACGTACATCGGATCGGCGAAGTAGGAATAGGTGCATTCCTTGTGCTCGAGCACGACCTGCTCGAATTTTTCGTCGGCCTTGTAGACGGATTCGCTGGCGCTGCCGGTGAGCAGGTTCTTGAACTTGAGCTTGACGACGGCGGCGTTGCGGCCGGACTTGTTGTATTCGGCCTTCTGGACGACGAGGGGATCGCTGCCGACCATGACGACGTTGCCAACGCGCAGTTCCTGTGCGATTTTCATGGGGAAAACTCCGGGGATGTGTGCCCCGTGCCAAAACGCATTCCGAGGCAATGCTGAAAAAGTTAACTGTACATTCTAGCGCGTTTGGTGACGCCGCAGGCAAAAATCCAGCAAATCTTGACCCAGATCGGGTTGGCCAGCCAGTTCGGCGCACCAGGCGCGGCTGCGCGCCCGCCAGCGGGTCCAGGCCGGCTCGCGCAGGGCGGCCGGCAGCGTTTCGGTCACGGCCCGGTCGTCCGGCCGGTTCCAGGCGCGGATCAGCGCGGCGGCGGGGGCGGGCCAGCGGGCGCGGGCGAGCCAGGCCTCCAGCTTGTCGAGGTGGGCGTCCTGCGCCTGGCGGTAGATCTGCCACACCAGGGGCACGCCGGCCCAGGTCGCCCGGACCAGGGAATCCTCGCCGCGCACGAAATTCAGGTCGCAGCACCACAGCAGTTCGTCGAAGCGGGACTGCGGCACGAAGGGGACGGGCACGACGCGCAGGCCGCCCTGGTCGCGCAGCGCGGCCGGCGGCGCGCCGCCGGGGACCAGCAGCCAGACGGGCCGGTCCAGGTCCGCCAGCGCCGCGCCCAGGCCGGCCAGCGGCGCATCAGGATAGCAGAACAGCAGCACGCACAGGGCGTCGGCGGGCGGCGCCGCCGCCAGCCCGGTCAGGGCCCGCAGGCGCGGGCCGCGGTCGCGCGCCTGCTCCGCGTCGCGCCGCGCCAGCAGGTCCGGTTCGCGCAGCAGCCCGCCGGTGGCCGGCGTGAAGCCGGGAAAGAAAAAGAATTTCGGCACGCCGTTGGCCTGCGGCGAAGGCAGGCCGTGGCAGCCTTCCACCCAGGATTCGGCGCTGAGGTATTCCAGGTTGATCCAGAGGCAGTCCCGCCCGGCCATGGCGGCCTCGTAGGCGGGCGGAAGGGCGCAGGCGAAGGCCTCGACCACCACGCCGCCGCGCGGCGGCGCGGCGTGTTCCGCATGGCTCCAGGGGCCGATCCGCACGCCGTCCAGGACCTGTTCGTCCGCCCGCGCGTCCAGGGCCGGCAGCAGCCGCGCCAGGACCTCGGGCCGGTCGATCCACAGGCGCACGGACTGGCCCAGCGCCGCCAGCCGCCGCGCGAGGCGCCAGCACACGCCCGCGTCGCCGTAGTTGTCGACGACGCGGCAGAACAGGTCGAAGGACAGGAGTCTCATGGCGTCAGGCGGGGCGCGCCGCGGCGATGACGGCGGCCGTCACGCGGATCCGTGGCGCCGAGGGCGGGCCGGGTTCAGGGGTTCCCTAGTGGAACTGGACGGGCTCCGGATCGATTTCCTCCGGCAGCTCGGGGTGCTGCATGTCGCCCAGCATGTTGGGGAAGTACGGCGTGCCGCAGTCCTCGCAGAACTCCATGGGCTGCAGGCCGGGCAGGCGGCGGATGTCCTGGATGCCGCATTCGCGCAGCAGGGCGGCGATCGTGTCCCAGGTGTCCACCTGGCCCTCGGCGTCGGGCTCGGGCTGGGATTCCTCGCGGCTGAGCGCGGGCCAGACGCAGCCGTAGATCACGTCGTTGCTCTGGCGGGTACAGAAGCCGATGCGGTATTCCTCGACGGACTGCTCGCCGCAGGCGACCAGCGCGGCGCGCAGGTCCGTGCCCGGGATGCGGGCGGCGGTCTGCAGCCAGGTGGCGGCCGCCTTCAGCGTCAGGGGGCGGATGCCCTGGTCGGCCTGGCGGGTGCTGGTGTAGTAGGCCTCCGGGCGCAGGTATTCGAGCTGGCAGCCGGTGAAGACGGGCTCCAGGATGCGCGCGCAGCCCTCGGCCCAGCGCCGGGTGACGGCTTCCTGGTCGGGGGCTTCGGCGGGCAGGGGGGATTGCCACTGGAACACGGCGCCGCCGCGCGGCACCACCACCGCGCCGACCAGGAAGAACACATCGGCGAGCAGGTCTTCCGGGGCCTCGGCGTCGCGCAGCGCGGGGCCGTCGCGGCGCAGTCCCAGGGCGCGCTGCGCCAGCGCCTGGGTCCAGCCGCGGGTTTCCTGGAAGGACTGCGGCAGGCGGTCGAAGCGGACCAGCGACGGCAGCAGGGCGACGCGGGCCTCGGGCCCCAGCACGGTTTCGGCCAGCAGGGTTTCGAGCGCCTGCGACTGGGCCGCGTCCAGCCGGCCGGGGGGCAGCCGGTAGCGGGACCAGGCCAGGACCGGCGCCGAGATCAGCAGCGTGTCGCAGTCCTGGCCGTCGGGCCCGGGCATCAGCGATTCGGAACGGGCTTCGGCCAGTTCGACCAGGATTTCATAGGCGGCCGAACGCTGCTCCAGCAGGACGTCCAGGGCGGATTCCACGGCGCGGCCGTGGCGCGCGCCCAGGGCCTTGTCCAGGGCTTCGCCCAGACGGCCTTCCCAGTAGACGTCTTCCAGGTGGCTGCCGGAGCGCGACAGCGCCTCGGCCAGGGAAATCAGGGTTTGCGACGTGCGCGACAGGGACGAGGAACGGGAACGAGGGGGCATGGTGGATCGGTAAACAGAGCAGACCCTAGTGTACCTGCACTGAAATGAAAAAAACCCGGGACCGAGGCCCCGGGTTCGTGCGTGCGATGCCTGCAATGCGCGGATCAGGCCTCGACCGTGCTGGCCACCGCCGTGAAGTCCTCGATCTGGTCGAAGTTCATGTAGCGGTAGATGGTTTCGCTGTCCTTGGCCAGCAGACCCATGGCCTCGAGGTATTCCTCGCGGGTGGGGATGCGGCCCAGGCCGGAGCAGATCGCCGCCATTTCGGCCGAGCCCAGGAACACGTTGGAGTTCTTGCCCAGGCGGTTGGGGAAGTTGCGCGTGCTGGTGGAGAACACCGTGGCGCCTTCGCGCACCTGGGCCTGGTTGCCCATGCACAGCGAGCAGCCCGGCATTTCCATGCGCGCGCCGGCCGTGCCGAAGGTGCCGTAGTGGCCTTCCTTGGTCAGCTCGCCGGCGTCCATCTTGGTGGGCGGGGCGACCCAGAGCTTGGAGGGCAGGTCGCGCTTGCCCTTGAGCAGCGTGGCGGCGGCGCGGAAATGGCCGATGTTGGTCATGCAGCTGCCGATGAAGACCTCGTCGATGGCCGTGCCGGCCACGTCGGACAGCGTCTTGACGTCGTCCGGGTCGTTCGGGCAGGCCACGATGGGTTCCTTGATGTCGGCCAGGTCGATGTCGATCACCGCCGCGTATTCGGCGTCGGCGTCGGGCTCGACCAGCTGCGGGTTGGCCAGCCAGGCTTCCATGTTCTTGATGCGGCGCGCCAGCGTGCGGGCGTCCTGGTAGCCGTTGGCGATCATCCACTTGAGCAGCGTGATGTTGCTGTTCAGGTATTCGATGATCGGCTCCTTGTTCAGGCGCACGGTGCAGGCGGCGGCGGAGCGCTCGGCCGAGGCGTCGGACAGCTCGAAGGCCTGTTCGATCTTCAGGTCGGGCAGCCCTTCGATTTCGAGGATGCGGCCGGAGAAGATGTTCTTCTTGCCCTTCTTTTCGACCGTCAGCAGGCCCTGCTTGATCGCGTACAGCGGGATCGCGTTGACCAGGTCGCGCAGCGTGACGCCGGGCTGCATTTCGCCCTTGAAGCGCACCAGCACGGATTCGGGCATGTCCAGCGGCATCACGCCGGTGGCCGCGGCGAAGGCGACCAGGCCGGAGCCGGCCGGGAAGCTGATGCCGATGGGGAAGCGGGTGTGCGAGTCGCCGCCGGTGCCGACCGTGTCGGGCAGCAGCATGCGGTTCAGCCAGGAGTGGATGATGCCGTCGCCCGGGCGCAGCGCCACGCCGCCGCGCGTGCTGATGAAGGCGGGCAGTTCGTGGTGGGTCTTGACGTCCACGGGCTTGGGATAGGCGGCGGTGTGGCAGAAGGACTGCATCACCAGGTCGGCCGAGAAGCCCACGCAGGCGAGATCCTTCAGTTCGTCGCGGGTCATGGGGCCGGTGGTGTCCTGGCTGCCGACCGAGGTCATGCGCGGCTCGCAGTAGGTGCCGGGGCGCACGCCCTGGCCTTCGGGCAGGCCGCAGGCGCGGCCGACCAGCTTCTGCGCCAGGGAATAGCCCTTGCCGCTGTCGGCCGGGGCCTCGGGCAGGCGGAACAGGGTCGTGGGCGGCAGGCCCAGCGCGGCGCGGGCCTTGGCCGTCAGGCCGCGGCCGATGATCAGCGGAATGCGGCCGCCGGCGCGCACTTCGTCCAGCAGCACGTCGGACTTCAACTGGAATTCGGAGATCACCTGGCCGTTCTTCAGGGCCTTGCCTTCGTAGGGGCGCAGTTCGATGACGTCGCCCATGTTCATGGCGGACACGTCCAGCTCGATGGGCAGCGCGCCGGAGTCTTCCATGGTGTTGTAGAAGATCGGGGCGATCTTGCCCCCCAGACAGACGCCGCCGAAGCGCTTGTTGGGCACGAAGGGGATGTCCTCGCCGGTATGCCAGATGACGGAGTTGGTGGCCGACTTGCGCGAGGAGCCGGTGCCGACCACGTCGCCGACGTAGGCGACCAGGTGGCCCTTGGCCTTGAGCTCGTTCAGCAGCTTGATCGGGCCGACCTGGCCGGGGGCGTCGGGCACGATGCCGTCGCGCGGGTTCTTCAGCATGGCCAGCGCGTGCAGCGGGATGTCGGGGCGGCTCCAGGCGTCGGGGGCGGGCGACAGGTCGTCGGTGTTGGTCTCGCCGGTGACCTTGAACACGGTCAGGGTCATGCTCTGCGGGACTTCGGGACGGCTGGTGAACCATTCGGCGTCGGCCCAGCTCTGCAGCACGGCCTGGGCGTGGACGTTGCCGGCCTTGGCCTTTTCCTCGATGTCGTGGAAGGCGTCGAAGACCAGCAGGGTCTTCTTCAGGCCCTCGGCGGCGACCGGCGCCAGGTCGGCGTGGTCCAGCAGCTCGATCAGGGCGCTGATGTTGAAGCCGCCCAGCATGGTGCCCAGCAGCTCGGTGGCGCGGCGGGCGTCGATCAGGGGGCAGGACTCCTTGCCCAGCGCGACGGCGGCCAGGTAGGACGCCTTGACCTGGGCGGCATCGTCCACACCGGCGGGGACGCGGTGCGTGAACAGGTCCAGCAGGAATTCGGCTTCGCCGGCGGGCGGGTTTTTCAGCAGTTCGATCAGGTCGGCCGTCTGCTTGGCCGTCAGGGGAAGCGGCGGGATGCCGATCGCCTCGCGGGCGGCGGCTTCGGTGCGGTAGGAGTCCAGCATGGAGTGATGCCCCAGGAGAGAGGGTTGGAGAACGGCGCTATTTTACCGGCAAGCCCGGCCATCAGGCAATAGTCTTATATAAGATATAAGACCAAAGACCCGAGCGCCCGTTCTCCGTGTCTCCGGATTCCATGCGGGCCGGGCGGCGCCCGGCCCCGGGGGACGTCGGCAGGCCGCTCAGAAGCGGTAGCCGACCCCGATGGTGGCGACCCAGGGATTGATCTTGGTCTTGCCGATGTCCGCGCCGTTCAGGTGGACGGTGGAGCGGATGTCGATGTAGCGCAGGTCGGCGTTCAGGAACCAGCGGTCGTTGAGCTTGTAGTCCACGCCGACCTGGGCGGCGACGCCCCAGGAATCGTCCAGGCTGAGGTCGTTGCCGGACAGCGCGCCGCTGGTCTTGGTGTCGAAGAAGGTCGTGTAGTTCAGGCCCACGCCCACGTAGGGCTGGAAGGTGGCGTCCGGCAGGAAGTGCCATTGCAGGCTGAGGGTGGGCGGCAGGTGCTGGGTCGAGCCGATCTTGCCCATGCCGTCGGCGTTGATGGTGTGCTTGAAGGGGTAGGCGCCCAGCAGTTCGATGCCGATGTTGCGCGTGGCCATGTAGGTCAGGCTGAAGCTGGGACGGGTGCTGCCGTCGATGTCCAGATTGACGGTGCCGCCGGCGACGGTGCCGTTGTCGGACTTGGGCTCGACGTGCGTGACGCCGACCTTCAGCAGGATGTCGCCCGCTTCGTGGGCCAGAACGGGGCCGGCGGCGATCGAGCCGGCTGCCAGTGCGCAGGCGAGGGCGGTGTGGCGAAGGCGGAATGCCATGAGGGATCTCCCTAGGTATGGTGTGGTTATGGGAGATCGTATTGTGTCGAAAGGCGGATTCCGGAGACTTAATCAGAATCAAGGAAACCGCATTTCTCGCTGCTTTATTAGCGTTTCCGCCGTCCGCCCGCTTCCGCGCGGGCGGGCCGGCCCCGCACGCCGCGGCGCGCGGGGCCGACGCCCGGGCCGCTCAGGCGGCGAGATCCTGGTATTCCGGATGCCGCCGCATGTACGCCGCCACGTAGGAGCACAGCGGGCGCACCTTCCAGCCGCGCGCGCGGGCGGTCTCCAGCCCGCAGCGCACCAGGTCGGCGGCGATGCCGCGCCCGCCCACGGCGGCCGGCACCCCCGTGTGCGTGAACGACGCGACCGCGCCGTCGAGCGTGTAGTCCAGCACGCAGGCGTGGCCTTCCTCCGTCCATTCAAAACGGCGGGCGGCCTCGTCGTGGCGGATGGCCCGGGCCGGGCCGGGATGGGCGTCAGATGACATACAGATCCACGTATTCGTGCACCGGCATGGCTTCCAGCGTCGCCTGGTCCAGCGAGGCGTCCAGGATGCGCTGCTGCTGGCGGGCCGGGAACTGGCGCGCCAGGTTCCTGCGGAACTTGGCTTCCAGCAGCGGGATGCCGTCCTTGCGGCGGCGCTTGTGGCCGATCGGGTATTCGCAGACGATCTCGTCGAGCTTGGTGCCGTCGGTGAATTCGACCGTCAGCGCGTTGGCGATGGAGCGCTTGTCCGGGTCGTGGTAGTCGGCGGTGAAGGCCGGGTCTTCCACGCAGACCATCTTGTCGCGCAGCGCGTCGATGCGCGGGTCGGCGGCCACGCCGTCCTCGTAGTCGGCGGCGGTCAGGCGGCCGAACAGGATGGGCACGGCCACCATGTACTGGATGCAATGGTCGCGGTCGGCGGGGTTGTTCAGCGGACCCTTTTTGTCGATGATGCGGATGCAGGCCTCGTGCGTGCGGATCGTGATCTTCCTGATGTCGGCGTCGGTCTTGCCCAGGGACTTGAGCTTGTCGTGGATCTGCATGGCGCATTCCACCGCGGTCTGCGAGTGGAATTCGGCGGGGAAGGAGATCTTGAACAGCACGTTCTCCATCACGTAGCTGCCGTAGGGGCGCTGGAACTTGAAGGGCTGGCCCTTGAACAGCACGTCGTAGAAGCCCCACACCGGCGCGGTCAGCACCGAGGGATAGCCCATTTCGCCGGTGCGGGCCATCAGGGCCAGGCGCACGGCGCGGCTGGTGGCGTCGCCCGCCGCCCAGGACTTGCGGCTGCCGGTGTTGGGCGCGTGGCGGTAGGTGCGCAGGCTCTGGCCGTCCACCCAGGCCAGCGACACGGCGTTGATGGTTTCCTCGCGCGACAGGCCGAGCATCTGCGAGACCACGGCGGTGGAGGCGACCTTCACCAGCACCACGTGGTCCAGGCCGACCTTGTTGAAGGAGTTCTCCAGCGCGATGCAGCCCTGGATCTCGTGCGCCTTGATCATGCCTTCGAGCACCGCGCGCATGGTCAGCGGCTGCTTGCCGGCGGCCACGGCGTTGCGCGACAGCCAGTCGGCCACGGCCAGGATGCCGCCGAGGTTGTCGGACGGGTGGCCCCATTCGGCGGCCAGCCAGGTGTCGTTGAAGTCCAGCCAGCGGATCATGCAGCCGATGTTGAAGGCGGCCTGGACCGGGTCCAGCTGGAATTGCGTGCCCGGGACCTTGGCGCCGTGGGGCACGATGGTGCCCGGCACGATCGGGCCCATGAGCTTGCGGCAGGCCGGGTATTCCAGGGCCTCGAGGCCGCAGCCCAGGGTGTCGATCAGGCAGTTGCGGGCGGTCTCCAGCGCCAGTGCGCTGTCGATCTTGTAGTCGAGGACGTAGTCGACGATGTCCACCAGCACCTGGTCGGGCTGGGGACGGACGTTGGAAATGGGAGCGGACATGGATGTTCCTGAAGAGAAGTGCGGTTTACTTGCGCTTGGCCAGGGGGACGAACTTGCGGTCTTCCGGGCCGACGTAGTTGGCCGTCGGGCGGATGATCTTGTTGTCGATGCGCTGCTCGATGATGTGCGCCGACCAGCCGGCCGTGCGGGCGATCACGAACAGGGGGGTGAACATGGCGGTGGGCACGCCCATCATGTGGTAGGACACGGCCGAGAACCAGTCCAGGTTGGGGAACATCTTCTTGGCGTCCCACATCACGGATTCCAGGCGCTCGGCGATGTCGAACATCTTCGTCGAGCCGGCGGACTTGGACAGGCGCTTGGCGACGGCCTTGATGACCTGGTTGCGCGGGTCGGACACGGTGTAGACCGGGTGGCCGAAGCCGATCACGACTTCCTTGGCCTCGACGCGGCGGCGGATGTCGGCCTCGGCCTCGTCGGGGGTGTCGTAGCGTTTCTGGATCTCGAAGGCGACCTCGTTGGCGCCGCCGTGCTTGGGGCCGCGCAGCGCGCCGATGGCGCCGGTGATGGCCGAGTACATGTCCGAGCCCGTGCCGGCGATCACGCGGCCGGTGAAGGTGGAGGCGTTGAATTCGTGTTCCGCGTACAGGATCAGCGAGGTGTGCATCGCGCGGACCCATTCGTCGGACGGCGTCTCGCCGTGCAGCAGGTGCAGGAAATGGCCGCCGATGCTGTCGTCGTCGGTCTCGACGTCGATCTGCCGGCCGTTGTGGCTGTAGTGGTACCAGTAGAGCAGCGCCGAGCCCAGGCTGGCCATCAGGCGGTCGGCGATGTCGCGCGCGTCGGGCAGGTTGTGGTCGTCCTTTTCGGGCAGCACGCAGCCCAGCACCGAGGCGGCCGTGCGCATGACGTCCATGGGGTGGCTCGCGGCGGGCAGGGCCTCCAGGGCGATCTGCACCTGCACCGGCAGGCCGCGCAGGCGGCGCAGCTTTTCCTTGTAGGCCTTGAGCTCGGCCGGGGTCGGCAGCTTGCCGTGGATCAGCAGGTGGGCGACTTCCTCGAATTCGCAGGTGTCGGCGATGTCCAGGATGTCGTAGCCGCGGTAGTGCAGGTCGTTGCCGCTGCGGCCCACCGTGCACAGCGCGGTGTTGCCGGCGACGATGCCCGACAGGGCCACGGATTTCTTGGGCTTGGGGCCGGCGGGCGCGGCGGCGGGCGCGTCCGCCTGGACGGCGGGCACCTGGGGCGCGGCGGCCTTGCGGGCGGGGGTTTTCCGGGCTGCGGGGGTGTTCTTGGTCGCCATCGGGAGTCTC
Source organism: Castellaniella defragrans 65Phen (assembly GCF_000612685.1). NCBI lineage: Bacteria > Pseudomonadati > Pseudomonadota > Betaproteobacteria > Burkholderiales > Alcaligenaceae > Castellaniella > Castellaniella defragrans. The sequence continues at coordinate 2,847,855 of NZ_HG916765.1, read as the reverse complement.
CTTGAGCGGGTGTGACGAAATTCGGTTCGGGGTCGGGTCCGGGTCAGGACGCCTTGTTCTTGCCCTGCTGGAACAGGGCGTCGAGCTGCTCTTCGTAGCGGTGGTAGCCGATCCGGTCGTAGAGCTCCTCGCGCGTCTGCATCAGGTCGAGCACCTGGTGCTGGTGGCCGTCGCGGCGGATGGCCTGGTAGACGGCCTCGGCGGCCTTGTTCATGGCGCGGAAGGCCGACAGGGGGTAGAGCACGATGCCCACGCCCGCGCTCCTGAGCTCGTCGACCGTGAACAGCGGCGTCTTGCCGAATTCGGTGATGTTGGCCAGCAGGGGGACGCCCAGGCTGTCGGAGAACCTGCGGTAGGTGTCCAGGTCGTAGGACGCCTCCGCGAAGATCGCGTCGGCGCCGGCCTCGACGCAGGCGTGCGCGCGCTCCAGGGCCGCGTCCACGCCGCTGACGGCGATCGCGTCGGTGCGCGCGATGACGTAGAAATCGGTGTCGGTGCGGGCATCGACGGCGGCCTTGACGCGGTCGGCCATTTCCTCGGTGCTGACGATTTCCTTGCCGGGCCGGTGGCCGCAGCGCTTGGCGCCGACCTGGTCCTCGATGTGGCAGCCGGCGGCGCCGAACTTGATCAGGGACTTGACGGTGCGGGCGATGTTGAAGGCCGAGGGCCCGAAGCCGGTGTCGATGTCCACCAGCAGCGGCAGGTCGCAGACGTCGGTGATGCGGCGCACGTCGGTCAGGACGTCGTCGAGCGTGTTGATGCCGAGGTCGGGCAGGCCGAGCGAGCCGGCGGCCACGCCGCCGCCCGACACGTAGATGGCGCGGTAGCCGGCGCGCTGGGCCAGCAGGGCGTGATTGGCGTTGATGGTCCCCACGATCTGCAGGGGGGATTCTTCGGTCAGCGCCTGGCGCAGCAGGGCGCCGGGGGAGGCGGGACGGGTCATGATGGACGCTCCGGTGGGCCGCCGGCGCCCGGCGTGCCCGGATTCGCGGCAGCATGCGCCCCGGACGCGGGGCGCGGTACCAGTCGATGGCAGGGGCATTCTGGCCACGGCGGGCCGGGCTGTCTGTCATCGGCCGGACATTCGGCGGCGGGCGCGGCGGCCTCGCGGCCGCGTACCCGCCGCCGGGGGGCTTACTTCAGCAGTTCGGCGATGCCGTCGCGCTCTTCGAGCAGTTCGTTCAGGGTGAAGTCCATGCGCTCGCGCGAGAAGGCGTCGATCTCCAGGCCGGCGACGCGGGTGTATTCGCCATTGGCCGTGGTGACCGGCACGCCGTAGATGATGCCTTCGGGGATGCCGTAGGAGCCGTCGGAGGGCACGCCCATGGTGACCCACTTGCCGTTGGAGCCCAGCACCCAGTCGCGGATGTGGTCGATGGCGGCGTTGGCGGCCGAGGCGGCCGAGGACAGGCCGCGCGCGGCGATGATGGCCGCGCCGCGCTTGCCCACGGTGGGGATGAAGGTGTCGCGGATCCAGGCGTCGTCGTTGACCAGGGCCTGGACGGACTGGCCGCCGATGGTGGCGAAGCGCGTGTCCGGGTACATGGTGGGCGAGTGGTTGCCCCACACGATGAGCTTCTCGATGTCGGCCACGGCCTTGCCGGTCTTCGTGGCGATCTGCGACAGCGCGCGGTTGTGGTCCAGGCGCAGCATGGCGGTGAAGTTCCTGGCCGGCAGGTCCGGGGCGGACTTCATGGCGATGTAGGCATTGGTGTTGGCCGGGTTGCCGACCACCAGCACCTTGACGTCGCGGCTGGCGACTTCGTTCAGGGCCTTGCCCTGGGCGGTGAAGATCTGCGCGTTGACGTGCAGCAGGTCCTTGCGCTCCATGCCGGGGCCGCGCGGACGGGCGCCGACCAGCAGGGCGACGTCCGCGTCCTTGAAGGCGGTGCGCGGGTCGCTGTGGGCGCTCATGCCGGCCAGCAGGGGGAAGGCGCAGTCTTCCAGCTCCATCATCACGCCCTGCAGGGCCTTCTGGGCCTTTTCGTCGGGGATCTCGAGCAGCTGCAGGATGACGGGCTGGTCCTTGCCGAGCATTTCGCCCGAGGCGATGCGGAACAGCAGGGCATAGCCGATCTGGCCGGCGGCGCCGGTGACCGCGACGCGCATGGCGGGTTTGGACATGGTGATTCTCCGATAGGGTGAGAGGATATCCGGTGGTATGCGAAATCGCCGAAAAGAGTAGTGTATTTCATCGGCCAGCGTCAAGGGTCTTATATCTTATATAAGACAGAAGAGTATTAGACATCCGGCCCCGGAAGTGCGAAAATGCGTTGTTTCATCCCGTAGCACGGCCGCCCCGCAGCACCCCTGACCGACATGTCCGATTCCCCCCCGATCGATCGCCCGCAGACGCCGAGCCGCGCGCCCCACAGCGCCGCGTTCAGTCCTCTGTACCAGCAGATCAAGGGTCTGATCCTGCAGGGCCTGGACCGGGGCGAATGGAAGCCGGGCGAATCCATCCCCAGCGAACTCGAACTGGCGGCCCGCTTCCAGGTCAGCCAGGGCACCGTGCGCAAGGCCATCGACGAACTGGCCGCCGAAAACCTGCTCATCCGCCGCCAGGGCAAGGGCACCTTCGTGGCCACGCACAACGAGGCCAAGGTGCGCTACCGCTTTCTGCGCCTGGCGCCCGACGACGGCCGCACCGGCGTGTCCAGCAGCCAGATCCTCGACTGCCGCCGCGCCAAGGCCTCGGCCGAGATCGCCGCCGCCCTGGACCTACGCGCCGGCGACGCGGTCGTGAACATGCGCCGCGTGCTGTCCTTCGACGACGTGCCCACCATCCTCGACGACATCTGGCTGCCGGGCAGCATCTTCAAGGGCCTGACCCTGGAATCGCTGCTGCGCTACCGCGGCCCCGTGTACGCCCTGTTTGAAACGGAATTCGGCGTCAGCATGGTGCGCGCCGAGGAAAAGCTCCGCGCCGTGGCCGCGACCGACGTCCAGGCCGAACTGCTGCGGATCCCGCCCGGCAGCCCGCTGCTGCAGGTCGAGCGCATCGCCTACACCTACGGCGACCGCCCCATGGAATTGCGCCGCGGCCATTACGTCACGGAGCGGTACCATTACCGGAACAGTTTGAATTGACCCGCGGATCGGCGAAAATGCCGGTTGAGTCCAGAATTCCTTCCATTTTCCAACTACGAGGCCATCATGTCTGAATCAGCCACAAAGCCGCGCCCGCAGTTCCGTAACCTGGGGTTGACCGACCTCATGAGTTACCGGCTGCCCCCGGCTGCCAAAGCGTCCATCATGCACCGGATCAGCGGCGCGCTGCTGTTCCTGGCGCTGCCGCTGGTGATCGTGCCGCTGTTCGCGCAAAGCGTGCAGTCGCCCGAGACCTTCGCCGCCATGAAGGAATGGGTGGCGAGCCCGGCCTGTAAGATCGTGCTGCTGGTGCTGATGTGGGGCTACTTCCACCATTTCTGCGCCGGGATCCGCTACCTGACGCTGGACCTGCACGTCGGCAATGCGCGCGAGCCCTCGCAGCGCTCCGGCGCCCTGGTGATCGGCGTGGCCCTGGCCCTGACCGTGATCTTCGGTCTGAAACTCTTTGGAGCATGGTAATGGCTCAAGAACGCATCGGTCGCAAGCGCCTGGTCGTGGGCGCGCACTATGGCACGCGCGATTTCATCGTCCAGCGCGCCACCGCCGTCATCATGGCGGTCTACACCCTGGTCCTGGTCCTGTACGCCGTCCTGGTCCCCAGCCTGGATTTCGAGTCCTGGCGCGCCTTCTTCGCCTTCACCGTCGGCACGCTGCCGGTCGGGCAGCTGCTCGCCACGCTGGCCTTCCTGTCGCTCGCCTGGCACGCCTGGGTCGGCGTGCGCGACATCTGGATGGATTACGCCCATTCCGACGGCCTGCGCCTGTTTCTGCAGGTCCTGACCATCCTCTGGCTGGTGGCCGCGGTGGTCTTCTTCGGTCAAATTCTCTGGAGTCTATAACGTGGCCGCTGTCAAAAAATCCCTTCCGCGCCGCCAGTTCGATGTGGTGGTCGTCGGTGCCGGCGGCGCCGGCCTGCGTTGTTCGCTGCAGCTGGCCCAGGCCGGCCTGTCCGTGGCCGTGCTCACCAAGGTCTTCCCCACGCGCTCGCACACCGTGGCCGCCCAGGGCGGCGTCAGCGCCTCGCTGGGCAACATGAGCGAAGACCACTGGCAATGGCACATGTACGACACCGTCAAGGGCTCCGACTGGCTCGGCGACCAGGACGCGATCGAATTCATGGTCCGCGAAGCGCCCAACGCCGTGTACGAGCTCGAACACTTCGGCATGCCCTTCGACCGCAACCCGGACGGCACCATCTATCAGCGCCCGTTCGGCGGCCACACCTCGCACTTCGGCGAAAAGCCCGTCCAGCGCGCCTGTGCCGCGGCCGACCGCACCGGCCACGCGATGCTGCACACGCTCTACCAGCGCAACGTCGCCGCCCGCACGCAGTTCTTCGTCGAATGGATGGCGCTCGACCTGCTGCGCAACAACGACGGCGACGTGCTGGGCGTGACCGCGATGGAAATGGAAACCGGCGAGATCTACGTCCTGGAAGCCAAGCACACCGTGTTGGCCACCGGCGGCGCCGGCCGGATCTGGGCCGCCACCACCAACGCCTTCATCAACACCGGCGACGGCCTGGGCATGGCCGCGCGCGCGGGCATCCCGCTGCAGGACATGGAGTTCTGGCAGTTCCACCCCACCGGCGTGGCCGGCGCGGGCGTGCTGATCACCGAGGGCGTGCGCGGCGAAGGCGGCTTCCTGCTGAACAAGGACGGCGAGCGCTTCATGGAACGCTACGCGCCCCAGCTCAAGGACCTGGCTCCGCGCGACTTCGTGTCGCGCTCGATGGACCAGGAAATCAAGGAAGGCCGCGGCTGCGGCGACGGCAGCTACGTGCTGCTCAAGCTCGACCACCTGGGCGCGGAAACCATCACCAAGCGCCTGCCCTCGATCCGCGAGATCGCCATCAAGTTCGCCAACATCGACCCGATCAAGGACCCGATCCCGGTCGTGCCGACGATCCACTACCAGATGGGCGGCATCCCGGCCAACTACCACGGCCAGGTCGTCACGCGCGTCAACGGCCAGGAAAAGATCGTCAACGGCCTGTACGCGATCGGCGAATGCGCGGCCACCTCGGTCCACGGCGCCAACCGCCTGGGCACCAATTCCCTGCTGGACCTGATCGTGTTCGGCCGCTCGGCGGGCAACTTCATCGTCTCCCAGCACCCGGAACGCGAGCACAGCCACAAGGTGCTGCCGGACACCGACATCGACGCTTCCCTGGACCGCGTCAACCGCCTGGAATCCCGCACCTCGGGCGAGAAGGCGCAGGACGTGGCCAACAAGATCCGCGTGGCCATGCAGGCCCATTGCGGCGTGTTCCGCAAGCTCGACCTGCTCAAGGAAGGCGCGGAAGTCATCGCCGGCCTGGTGCCGGAAGTGCAGGACATCTATTTCTCGGACAAGTCCAAGGTCTTCAACACCGCCCGCATCGAGGCCCTGGAAGTGGCCAACATGATCGAGGTCGCCCGCGCCACCACCAAGTCGGCGGCCAACCGGCTGGAATCGCGCGGCGCCCATGCGCTCGAGGAATACCCGGAACGCGACGACGTGAACTGGCTCAAGCACACCCTGTGGTTCGCCGAAGACGACCGCCTCGAATACACCCCGGTGCGCATGCAGCCCCTGACCATGGAAAGCATCCCGCCCAAGCCGCGCACCTTCTAATCTGGACATCGTCATGAGTGAAAAACGCATCGTGAAATTCGAGATCTACCGCTACGATCCGGACAAGGACGAGCGGCCGTACATGCAGAAGTTCGAGGTCGAGCTGCAGCCGACCGACAAGATGCTGCTGGACGCGATCCTGCGCATCAAGAACGAGCTCGACGACAGCCTGGCCCTGCGCCGGTCCTGCCGCGAGGGCGTGTGCGGGTCCGACGCCATGAACATCAACGGCAGGAACGGCCTGGCCTGCACGACCAACCTGCTGACGCTGAAGGAACCCATCGTCCTCAAGCCGCTGCCCGGCCTGCCCGTGGTGCGCGACCTGATCGTGGACATGACCTTCTTCTTCGACCAGTACCATTCGATCAAGCCCTACCTCATCAACGACACGCCGCCCCCCGAAAAGGAACGCCTGCAGTCGCCCGAGGAACGCGAGGAACTGAACGGCCTGTACGAGTGCATCCTGTGCGGCTGCTGCTCGACCGCCTGTCCGTCCTTCTGGTGGAATCCGGACAAGTTCGTCGGCCCGGCCGGCCTGCTGCAGGCCTACCGCTTCATCGCCGATTCGCGCGACGAGGCCACCGGCGAGCGCCTGGACAACCTGGAAGATCCCTATCGCCTGTTCCGCTGCCACACGATCATGAACTGCACGGACGTCTGCCCCAAGGGGCTGAACCCGTCGGCCGCGATCGGCAAGATCAAGGAAATGCTCGTGCGCCGCACGGTCTAGGAACGGTCATGTCTGGCGACCTGTCCGTCCTGGACCGCGCCCGCCTGCGCTGGCGGGCGCGCCGCGGCCTGCTCGAGAACGATCTCATCATCACGCGCTTCCTGGACGCCCACGAAGCGCGGCTGACCGAGACCGACGTCCGGGCACTGACGCGGCTTTTTGAAATGGGCGACAACGAATTGCTCGATGTGCTGCTGGGACGCGTGGACCTGTCCGGCTCCTACGACGACCCCGACATCCGCCGGCTCGTCGAGCAGATGAAAGCGATGTAATACTTAAAGGAAGATTCACATGCAGCTATCCGATAAAAAAGCCACGCTATCGTTCTCCGACGGCAGCCCCTCGGTCGAATTCCCCGTCTACCAGGGCACGGTCGGCCCGGATGTGATCGACATCCGCAAGCTGTACGGCCAGACCGGGATGTTCACCTACGACCCCGGCTTCATGGCGACGGCTTCCTGCGAATCCGCCATCACCTACATCGACGGCGACAAGGGCCAGCTGCTGTACCGCGGCTACCCGATCGACCAGCTGGCGACGAGCTGCGACTTCCTGTCGGTGGCCTACCTGATCATGAACGGCGAGCTGCCGACGGCCGACCAGAAGAAGGAATTCGACGACATCGTCACGCACCACACCCTGGTGCACGAGCAGATGCACACCTTCCTGCAGGGCTTCCGCCGCGACGCGCACCCCATGGCGGTGCTGACGGGCCTGGTGGGCGCGCTGTCGGCCTTCTACCACGACTCCACCGACATCACCAACCCGCACCACCGCGAGGTCTCCGCGATCCGCCTGATCGCCAAGATGCCGACCCTGGTCGCCATGGCGTACAAGCACTCGCTGGGCCAGCCCATCATCTACCCGAAGAACGACCTGTCCTACACGGGCAACTTCCTGCGCATGATGTTCGCCACGCCCTGCGACGACTACCAGGTCAACGACGTGGTCGAACGCGCGCTGGACCGCATCTTCATCCTGCACGCCGACCACGAGCAGAACGCCTCCACCTCCACCGTGCGCCTGTGCGGCTCCTCGGGCACCAACCCGTTCGCCGCCATCGCGGCCGGCGTGGCCTGCCTGTGGGGTCCGGCGCACGGCGGCGCCAACGAAGCCTGCCTGAACATGCTGGAAAGCATCCAGGCCCAGGGCGGCGTGGCCAAGGTCGGCGAGTTCATGGAAAAGGTCAAGGACAAGAACTCCGGCGTGCGCCTGATGGGCTTCGGCCACCGGGTCTACAAGAACTACGACCCGCGCGCCAAGCTGATGCAGGAAACCTGCCGCGAAGTCCTGGATTCCCTGGGCCTGCACAACGACCCGCTGTTCAAGCTGGCCATGGAACTGGAACGCATCGCCCTGGAAGACCCGTACTTCGTGGAACGCAAGCTCTACCCGAACGTGGACTTCTATTCGGGCATCGTGCAGCGCGCCATCGGCATCCCCACCTCGCTGTTCACGGCGATCTTCGCCCTGGCCCGCACGGTGGGCTGGATCGCCCAGTGGAACGAGATGCTGTCCGATCCCAACTACAAGATCGGCCGTCCGCGCCAGCTGTACACCGGCGCCGCGGTGCGCGACGTGAAGTAATCCTTCCGTTTCCCTTCCGTTTCGCCGCAGCAATGAAAACGGGCCGCAAGGCCCGTTTTTCCTGTCCGGCCCCGCCGCGCGGGCGGCCCGGCGGGGATCTTCCGAACTTCCGGACGGACGACTTCCCGGCCCGGAAGACTTCCCGGCCCGGACGGCCGGGGCCTTCGATCAGACCGTCTCGCCCGCCTCCTGCTGGGCGTCCACCACGGCCAGGGCCGTCATGTTGACGATCCGGCGCACCGTGGAGCTGGTGGTCAGGATGTGCACCGGGCGCGCGGCGCCCAGCAGCACCGGGCCCATGGCCACGCCGTGGCTGCCGGTCATCTTCAGCATGTTGTAGGTGATGTTGCCGGCATCCAGATTGGGCGTGATCAGCAGGTTGGCCGGCCCCTTCAGGGTGGTGTCGGGATAGGCCTTGACGCGGATGGTCTCGGACAGGGCCGAGTCCGCGTGCATCTCGCCGTCGACTTCCAGCTCGGGCGCGCGCTGCGCGATCAGGCGCCGGGCCTCGGCCATCTTGCGCGACGAGGCCGTGGGGCGGCTGCCGAAGTTGGAGTGCGAGAGCAGGGCGATCTTGGGCACGATGCCGAAGCGGCGGACTTCCTCGGCGGCCAGGATGGTCATGTCGGCGATCTGCTCGGCGGTGGGGTCCTCGTTGACGTGCGTGTCGCAGATGAACAGGGTCTGGGTCGGCAGCATCAGCACGTTCATGGCCGCGTAGGTGCGGGCCGTGGGCTTGAGGCCGATGATTTCCTCGACGTATTTCAGCTGGTTGTCGAAGCGGCTGGCCACCCCGCAGAGCATGGCGTCGGCGTCGCCGCGCTGCAGCAGCATCACCCCGATCAGCGAGTTGTGCTTGCGCACCATGGCCTTGGCGATGTCGGGCGTGACGCCGTCGCGCCCGCGCAGCTTGTAGTAGGCGCTCCAGGTCTCGTTGAAGCGCGAGTCGTCCTCGGGGTTGACGATCTCGACGTTCTCGCCGGGCACCAGGCGCAGGCCGAACTTCTGGATGCGCATGTCGATCACGGCCGGGCGGCCGATCAGGATCGGGAAGGCGATCTTCTCGTCCAGCGCCGTCTGGGCGGCGCGCAGCACGCGCTCGTCCTCGCCGTCGGCGTAGATCACGCGCTTGGGCGCGGACTTGGCCTGGCGGAACAGCGGGCGCATCAGCTGGCCGGAGTGGTAGACGATGCTCATCAGGGACTGGCGGTAGGCGTCCATGTCCTCGATGGGGCGGCGCGCCACGCCGGAGGCCGCCGCCGCCTCGGCGATGGCCGGCGCGATCTGCACGATCAGGCGCGGGTCGAAGGGCTTGGGAATGATGTATTCCGGGCCGAAGGACAGGTCCTGGTCGGCGTAGGCGCCGGCGACCTCGGCGCTGCTCTCGGCCTGGGCCAGATCGGCGATGGCCTTGACGCAGGCGAGCTTCATCTCCTCGTTGATGACGGTGGCGCCGCAGTCCATCGCGCCGCGGAAGATGAAGGGGAAGCACAGCACGTTGTTGACCTGGTTCGGGTAGTCCGAACGGCCGGTGGCGATGATGCAGTCGGGACGGGCGGCCTTGGCGTCCTCGGGGCGGATCTCGGGATCGGGGTTGGCCAGGGCCAGGATCAGCGGGCGGTCGGCCATGGTGCGCACCATGTCCTGGGTCAGCACGCCGGGGGCCGAGCAGCCGAGGAACACGTCAGCGCCCTTGCAGACGTCGGCCAGGGTGCGGGCGTCGGTCTTCTGGGCGTAGCGGGCCTTGTTGGGCTCCATCTGCTCGTCGCGGCCTTCCCAGATCACGCCGCGCGAATCGACCACGTAGACGTTTTCCCGCGAGACGCCGAGCTTGACCATCAGGTCCAGGCAGGCGATGGCGGCCGCGCCCGCGCCCGAGCACACCAGCTTGATGCGGCCGATGTCCTTGCCCACGACCTTCAGTCCGTTCAGGACGGCGGCCGAGGAGATGATGGCGGTGCCGTGCTGGTCGTCGTGGAAGACGGGGATCTTCATGCGCTCGCGCAGCTTCTTTTCGATGTAGAAGCATTCCGGCGCCTTGATGTCCTCGAGGTTGACCCCGCCCAGGGTGGGCTCCAGCGCGGCGATGATGTCCACCAGCTTGTCCGGGTCGCGCTCGTTCAGCTCGATGTCGAAGACGTCGATGCCGGCGAATTTCTTGAACAGGCAGCCCTTGCCCTCCATCACGGGCTTGGCCGCCAGCGGGCCGATGTTGCCCAGGCCGAGCACGGCGGTGCCGTTGGTGACCACGCCCACCAGGTTGGCGCGCGAGGTGTATTTCGCCGCGGCCGCCTCGCCCTCGGCGTGGATGGCCATGCTGGCCGCCGCCACGCCGGGGGAATAGGCCAGGCTCAGGTCGTCCTGGTTGGCCAGCGGCTTGGTCGGGACCACGGAGATCTTCCCGGGCGTGGGGTAGGCGTGGTAGTCGAGCGCCATCTTGGCGCGGTCGTTCTTCAGGTCCATGGGTGCCTGTGCTCCTGCGAGGTTTTTATATCGTTCGTGTCGGTGAGGGAATGATTCGCCCGCATCGGATTTTCGCCGCCGGGCCGCCGGAGTGTTTGTTAATCCCAACGCCAGCCGGGCGAAAAGCGGCCTGGAACGGGCGTTTTCGGCCGACCAGTTTAAACCCGTGTCGTGGGGCGGGTATACTCTGGCCTTAATACGGCTTATGCAAGGCGTCGTACCACTGCCTTCTGCCCCTGCTATCCGCCCATCGGTCTGGCCGAGTCGCGGAAGGTTTTTCAATCTGCATCGTTCGGGTGAAGCACCCGTCAGGTGAAGCGCACAATGTCCACGGAACAAGAACTCCAGTCCAATTCCTATTTGTTCGGCGCCAATGCGCCCTACGTAGAAGACCTCTACGAAGCCTATCTAGACAACCCGGGTTCCGTTCCGGACCAGTGGCGTTCCTACTTCGATCAGCTGCAGCACCAGCCCGCCGTCGATGGCCGCGAAGCCACCCGCGACCAGGCCCACGCCCCGATCGTCGCCTCCTTCGCCCAGCGCGCCCGCGAGAACGCCTTCCAGATCCGCCCCGCGCAGGCCTCCGACCAGTCCCTGGCCATCGCCAGCAAGCAGGTCTACGTCCAGTCGATCATCGCCGCCTACCGCTCGCTGGGCTCGCGCATCGCCCAGCTCGACCCCCTGAAGCGCCGCGACCGTCCGGAAATCCCGGAACTGGATCCCGCCTTCTACGGCCTGTCCGAGGCCGACCTCGACCAGATCTATTCGGCCACGAACACGTATTTCACCAAGGCCGACACGATGACCATGCGGGACATCCTCAAGGCCCTGCGTGACACGTACTGCCGCAACGTCGGCGCCGAATTCATGCACATCTCCGATCCGGCGGTCAAGCGCTGGATCCAGGAGCGCCTGGAATCCACGCTGGGCGTGCCCGAGCTCTCCGTCGACGAAAAGCGCAACATCCTGCGCCAGGTGACCGAGGCCGAAGGCCTGGAACGCTTCCTGCACACCAAGTACGTCGGCCAGAAGCGCTTCTCCCTGGAAGGCGGCGAGAGCTTCATCGCCTCGATGGACGAGGTCGTGAACCACGCCGGCGAGAACGGCGTCCAGGAAATCGTCGTGGGCATGGCCCACCGCGGCCGCCTGAACATGCTGGTCAACATCATGGGCAAGATGCCCGGCGACCTGTTCGCCGAATTCGAGGGCAAGCACGCCCAGTCCCTGAGCGACGGCGACGTCAAGTACCACAACGGCTTCTCCAGCGACCTGTCCACGCGCGGCGGCCCGGTCCACCTGTCGCTGGCCTTCAACCCCTCGCACCTGGAAATCGTCAACCCGGTGGTCGAAGGCAGCGTGCGCGCCCGCCAGGATCGCCGCGGCGACGCGGCCGGCGACCAGGTCCTGCCGGTGCTGGTGCACGGCGACGCGGCCTTCGCCGGCCAGGGCGTGGTGATGGAAACCCTGAACCTGGCCCAGACGCGCGGCTACGGCACGGGTGGCACGCTGCACATCGTCATCAACAACCAGATCGGCTTCACGACCTCGGACCCGCGCGACACGCGCTCCACGCTGTACTGCACGGACGTGGTCAAGATGATCGAGGCCCCCGTCTTCCACGTCAACGGCGACGATCCCGAGGCCGTGGTCTTCGTCACCCGCCTGGCCCTGGACTACCGCCAGCAGTTCAAGCACGACGTGGTCGTGGACATCGTCTGCTTCCGCAAGCTGGGCCACAACGAGCAGGACACGCCGTCCCTGACCCAGCCGCTGATGTACAAGAGCATCGGCACGCACCCCGGCACGCGCAAGCTCTACGCCGACCGCCTGGTGGCGCAGGGCGTGCTGGCCGAGGACGAGCCCGACCAGATGGTCAAGGACTACCGCCAGCTCATGGAAGACGGCCAGCGCACGGTCGAGCCGGTGCTGACCGACTACAAGAACAAGTATTCCACCGACTGGTCGCCGTTCCTGGGCGCCAAATGGACGGACCACGCCGACACCGGCGTGCCCCTGGCCGAACTGACCCGCATCGGCGAACGGCTCACCCAGGTGCCGGACGGCTTCACCGTGCATCCGCTGGTCAAGAAGCTGCTGGCCGACCGCCTGGCCATGGCGCGCGGCGAGCATCCCGTGGACTGGGGCATGGGCGAGCACCTGGCCTTCGCCACCCTGGTGGCCAACGGCTACGCCATCCGCATCACCGGCCAGGATTCCGGCCGCGGCACCTTCACCCACCGCCACGCCGTGCTGCACGACCAGAAGCGCGAGCGCTGGGACGACGGCACCTACGTGCCGCTGCAGAACGTCTCCGAGAACCAGGCGCCGTTCACGGTGATCGACTCCGTGCTGTCCGAAGCCGCGGTGCTGGGCTTTGAATACGGCTACGCCACCGCCGAGCCCAACGTGCTGACCATCTGGGAAGCCCAGTTCGGCGACTTCGCCAACGGCGCCCAGGTCGTGATCGACCAGTTCATCACCTCCGGCGAGGCCAAGTGGGGCCGCCAGTGCGGCCTGGTGCTGATGCTGCCGCACGGCTACGAAGGCCAGGGTCCCGAGCACTCCTCGGCGCGCATCGAGCGCTTCCTGCAGCTGTGCGCGGACAACAACATCCAGGCCGTGCAGCCGACCACCGGCGCGCAGATCTTCCACGTGCTGCGCCGCCAGATGATCCGGCCCTTCCGCAAGCCGCTGGTCCTCTTCACGCCCAAGTCGCTGCTGCGCAACAAGAACGCCACCTCGCCCCTGGAGGACCTGGCCACCGGCACCTTCCAGCCCGTGATCGGCGAGACCGACGCGGAGATCGTGCCGGCCGACGTGAAGCGCGTGCAGGTGTGCTCCGGCAAGGTCTACTACGACCTGGTCCACGCGCGGGCCGAACAGGGCCGCAAGGACGTGGCCATCCTGCGCATCGAGCAGCTCTATCCCTTCGCCCACAAGTCCTTCCAGGCCGAACTGCAGAAATATCCCAACGCCAAGGAGCTGGTCTGGGTCCAGGACGAGCCGCAGAACCAGGGGCCGTGGTTCTACGTGCAGCACCACCTGTACGAGAACATGAGCGACGGCCAGAAGCTCGGCTACGCAGGCCGCCCGGCCTCGGCCTCGCCCGCCGTGGGCTACCTGGCCAAGCACCAGGAGCAGCAGCGCGCCCTGATCGAGCAGGCCTTTTCGCCCAAGCTCAAGAGCTTCTCGCTGATCAAGTAATCCGACCTCCTTCAAATACAGACAAAACGGAAGAATCATCATGGCCATTACCGAAGTCCTCGTCCCGCAGCTTTCCGAATCGGTGTCGGAAGCCACCCTGCTCAACTGGAAGAAGCAGCCCGGCGAAGCCGTGCAGGCCGACGAGATCCTGATCGAGGTCGAAACCGACAAGGTCGTGCTGGAAGTCCCGGCGCCGGCCTCGGGCGTGCTCTCCGAGATCGTCAAGGGCGATGGCAGCACCGTCACTTCGGGCGAAGTCCTGGCCCGCATCGACACCGACGCCAAGGCGGCGGCCGCTCCGGCCGCCGCGGCGCCCGCGCCCGCCCCGGCCGCGCCCGCCGAGGCCGCCAAGCCGGCGGCCAAGTCCGCCGTGGCCTCGCCCGCCGCCGGCAAGATCCTGTCCGAAAAAGGCATCGATCCCGCCACCGTCGAGGGCACGGGCCGCGCCGGCCGCGTGACCAAGGCCGACGCGCTGAACGCCGCGCCCCAGGCGCCGCAGGCCCCGTCGGCGCCCGCCACGCCGGCCGCCCCGGTGCCGGTCGGCCTGGACGGCCGTCCCGAGCAGCGCGTGCCCATGAGCCGCCTGCGCGCCCGCGTGGCCGAGCGCCTGATCCAGTCGCAATCCGAGAACGCCATCCTGACGACCTTCAACGAGGTCAACATGCAGGCCATCATGGACCTGCGCAAGAAGTACAAGGACTCCTTTGAAAAGGAACACGGCGTCAAGCTCGGCTTCACCTCCTTCTTCGTCAAGGCGGCCGTCGCGGCGCTCAAGCGCTACCCGGTCGTCAACGCCTCGGTGGACGGCAAGGACATCATCTACCACGGCTACTTCGACATCGGCGTGGCGGTCGGCAGCCCGCGCGGCCTGGTGGTGCCCATCCTGCGCAACGCCGACCAGCTCTCGCTGGCCGACATCGAAAAGCAGATCGCCGACTTCGGCCGGCGCGCGCAGGACGGCAAGCTCACGCTCGACGAACTGACCGGCGGCACCTTCTCCATTTCCAATGGCGGCGTGTTCGGCTCGATGCTGTCCACCCCGATCATCAATCCGCCGCAGTCCGCCATCCTGGGCATCCACGCCACCAAGGACCGCCCGGTGGTGGAAAACGGCCAGATCGTGATCCGTCCGATGAACTACCTGGCCCTGTCCTACGACCACCGCATCATCGACGGCCGCGAGGCCGTGCTGGCCCTGGTGGCCATGAAGGACGCGCTGGAAGATCCGCAGCGCCTGCTGCTGGGCGTCTGATTCCGGACAGTGCTTCGCTTCGCGCGCCCGTCCGGGGCGCGCCCGGCGGGCATGCGCCTGAGCCGTGCCCGCCGGATCCCCCGATGCAGGGGATCCCCAACCCATTCGAGAATTCATCATGGCAAAACAATTCGATGTGATCGTGATCGGCGCCGGCCCCGGCGGCTATATCGCCGCCATCCGCGCCGCCCAGCTGGGCCTGGCCGTGGCCTGCGTGGACGCCTGGACCAGCCCGGCCGGCAAGCCCGCGCCCGGCGGCACCTGCACCAACGTCGGCTGCATCCCGTCCAAGGCCCTGCTGCAGTCGTCCGAGCACTACGAGCAGCTCAACCACCACTTCGCCGAGCACGGCATCACGGCCAAGGGCGTCAGCCTGGACCTGGCCAAGCTGATCGGCCGCAAGGACACGGTGGTCAGGCAGAACAACGAAGGCATCCTGTTCCTCTTCAAGAAGAACAAGGTGTCCTTCTTCCACGGCACCGGCTCGCTGGCCGCCAAGACCGACTTCGGCTGGTCGGTGAAGGTCTCCGGCAAGACCGACGAAGACCTCGAAGGCCGCCACGTGATCGTCGCCACCGGCTCCAGCGCGCGCGCGCTGCCGGGCGTGCCCTTCGACGAGGAACTGATCCTGTCGAACGACGGCGCGCTGCGGATCCCCGCCGTGCCCAAGAAGCTCGGCATCGTCGGCGCGGGCGTCATCGGCCTGGAAATGGGCAGCGTCTGGCGCCGCCTGGGCGCCGAGGTCACCATCCTGGAAGCCCTGCCCGAGTTCCTCGGCGCGGTGGACCGCGACGTCGCCAAGGAAGCCCAGAAGGCGCTGACCAAGCAGGGCCTGGACATCCAGACCGGCGTGCGCATCGGCGAGGTCAAGACCTCCGCCAAGGGCGTCAGCGTGCAGTACACGGACGCGGCCGGCGCCGAGCAGAAGCTGTCGGTCAACCACCTGATCGTGTCCATCGGCCGCGTGCCCAACACCGCCGGCCTGGGCGCCGACGTGGTGGGCCTGAAACTCGACGAGCGCGGCTTCGTGGTCGTGGACGAGGACTGCCGCAGCAACCTGGCCAACGTCTGGGCGGTGGGCGACGTGGTGCGCGGCCCGATGCTGGCGCACAAGGCCGAGGAAGAGGGCGTGGCGGTGGCCGAGCGCATCGCCGGCCAGCACGGGCACGTCAATTTCGACACCATTCCCTGGGTCATCTACACCTCGCCCGAGGTCGCCTGGGTCGGCAAGACCGAGCAGGCGCTGAAGGCCGAGGGCCGCGACTACAAGGCGGGCAGCTTCCCCTTCATGGCCAACGGCCGCGCCCGCGCGCTGGGCGACACCACCGGCTTCGTCAAGATCCTGGCCGACGCCAAGACCGACGAGGTCCTGGGGGTGCACATCGTCGGGCCGATGGCCTCCGAACTCATCGCCGAAGCCGTGACCATCATGGAATTCCGCGGCGCCGCCGAGGACATCGCGCGCATCTGCCATGCGCACCCGACCCTGTCCGAAGCCGTCAAGGAAGCCGCCCTGGCCGTCGACAAGCGCACGCTGAACCTGTAAGCCGCTGACGATGGATGTCAGCGCGTATTACGCGCAGGCCCTGCGCGAGCGGGGCTTCGTCGCCGACGAGGCCCAGCGCGCGGCGGTCGCGCGCCTGCAGCGGTACTATGACGACTGGATCGAGTTCAAGCGCCAGCGCTCCAACGGCCTGAAAAAGCTGTTCCTGCGCCCGGCCGTGCCCCGCGGGGTCTACCTGTGGGGCGGCGTCGGGCGCGGCAAGAGCTTCCTGATGGACGCGTTCTACCTGACCGTGCCCGTCAAGCGCAAGGTGCGCCTGCATTTCCACGAGTTCATGCGCGGGGTGCACCGCGAGATCCGCGCCGTCAGCGGCGAGGCCGATCCGCTGGACCACGTGGCGCGCAAGATCGCCGCGCGCTACCGCCTGATCTGCTTCGACGAGTTCCACGTGTCGGACGTGGCCGACGCCATGATCCTGTACCGGCTGCTGCTGCGCCTGTTCGAGCATGGCACCTCCTTCGTCATGACCTCGAACTACGAGCCCTCCACGCTCTACCCGGACGGCCTGCACCGCGACCGCATCCTGCCGGCCATCGCCCTGATCCAGGAAAAGATGGACGTGCTGAACGTGGACGCGGGCGTGGACTACCGGCGCCGCACCCTGGCGCAGCTGCGCACCTACATCACGCCCATCGTGGCCGCGACGCACGACGAACTGCGCTCGGCCTTCGAGCGCCTGGCCGACACCGCCGGGCAGAAGCCCGTCCTGACCATCGAGAACCGCGAGATCCGCGCGGTGGCGCTGGCCGGCACCGTGGTCTGGTTCGACTTCATGGCGCTGTGCGGCACGCCGCGCTCGCAGAACGACTACCTGGAGCTGGCCGACCGCTTCCAGACCGTGATCGTGTCCGACGTGCCGCGCATGAGCCCGCGCCAGGCCTCCGAGGCGCGCCGCTTCACCTGGCTGGTGGACGTGCTTTACGACCACAAGGTCAAGCTGATCCTGTCGGCCCAGTGCCCGGCCGATGAGCTATATACTCAAGGCCCGATGGCGAACGAGTTTTCCCGCACCGTGTCGCGCCTGATGGAGATGCAGTCGCGCGAATACCTGGCCGAGACGCGCCGGGCCTCGGTCGTCCTGTAGGGGCGCGGCGCGCCCCGCCGTCGGCAATGTCTGGCAATTCCCCTGGAAACCCCATGAGCACACCCGTCACCCGCGTCCTGACCGGCATCACCCCCTCGGGCACCCCCCACCTGGGCAATTACGCCGGCGCCATCCGCCCCGCGATCCAGGCGAGCGCCCAGCCGGGCGTGGACGCCTTCTTCTTCCTGGCCGACTATCACGCGCTGATCAAGTGCGACGACCCGGCGCGCATCGCGCGCTCGCGGCTGGAGATCGCCGCGACCTGGATCGCCGCGGGCCTGGACACCGAGCGCACGACCTTCTACCGCCAGTCGGACGTCCCGGAAATCCCGGAACTGTGCTGGATGCTGAACTGCGTCACGGCCAAGGGCCTGATGAACCGTGCGCACGCCTACAAGGCCTCGGTGGACGCCAACGTCGCCAAGGGCGTCGAGCCTGACGACGGCGTCACCATGGGGCTGTTTTCCTATCCGGTGCTGATGGCCGCCGACATCCTGATGTTCAACGCCCACCGCGTGCCGGTGGGGCGCGACCAGATCCAGCACCTGGAGATGGCGCGCGACATCGCCCAGCGCTTCAACCACCTGTACGGCGGCGGCGAGGACCTGTTCGTGCTGCCGGAAGTCCAGATCGACGAGGCCGTCGCTACGCTGCCGGGCCTGGACGGGCGCAAGATGTCCAAGAGCTACGACAACACCATCCCCCTGTTCGAGGGCGGCGCCAAGGCGCTGAAAGCGGCCGTGGCGCGGATCGTCACCGATTCGCGCCTGCCCGGCGAGCCCAAGGACGCCGAGGGCTCGCACCTGTACACGCTGTACCAGGCCTTCGCCACGCCGGCGCAGGCGGCGGACTTCCGCGCCGCCCTGGAAGGCGGGCTGGGCTGGGGCGAGGCCAAGCAGGCGCTGTGCGAGCGGATCGAGGCCCAGATCGGGCCGATGCGCGCGCGCTACGCGGAGCTGATGGCCCATCCGCAGCGGATCGAGGACATCCTGCAGGCCGGCGCGGCCAAGGCGCGGCGCATCGCCACCCCCATGATGGCCCGCCTGCGCGAGGCCGTGGGCCTGCGCATGGTCGCCGGCGCGGCCGCGCCGCACGCGGCGTCCGGGGCCGCCGGCGCGGCGCGCGCGGGACGCGCGCGGATCGTGTCGTTCCGGGACGAGGACGGCCGGTTCCGCCAGCGCCTGTTCGGCGCCGACGGCGCCGAGCTGCTGCTGTCCGAGCCCTTCGGCGACCCCAAGGTGCTGAACAGCCTGGGCCGCTCCTTCGCCGAGCGCGACCTGTCGGGCCTGGCGCCCGGGGCCGACGGCCACGTCGAGCTGGAGGCCGACGGCCTGCGCTGGGCGCGCGTGCCGGCCGACCGCCTGGCGGCGGTCCTGGAGGCCCTGGCGCAGGTCTGACAGCCCGGGTCCGACAGCCCGGGTCTGACAGGGCGCGCGGTCCGCCGCGCGCCGCCGGCGCGGCGCGTGTGGCGGCCGGGCCGTCCGGCCGTTCGCCGCCCGGTCCTCCAGCCATTCAGCCGCCCCGTTCTTCAGCCGTTCAGCCGCACGGTCTTGGCCTCGACGCGGCCGCGCAGCCATTCGAGGGCCAGCAGCAGGGCGGTGGAGAACAGGATCAGGATGGTGGCCACGGCGGCGATGACGGGGCTGATGTTCTCGCGGATGCCGGTGAACATCTGGCGCGGCAGGGTGGTCTGCTCGGGGCCGGCCAGGAACAGGGTGATGACGATCTCGTCGAAGGCGGTGGCGAAGGCGAACAGGGCGCCTGCGATCACGCCCGGGGCGATGATGGGCAGGGTCACGCGCAAGAAGGTCTGGACGGGGCCGGCGCCCAGGCTGTAGCTGGCGCGCAGCAGGTTGGGGTCGAAGCCCTGCAGCGTGGCCGAGACGGTGGTGACCACGAAGGGCGCGCCGATGGCGGCCAGCGCCAGGATCAGGCCGCTGTAGCTGTTGACCAGGCCGTAGGGGGCGAAGAACAGGTAGATGCCCAGGCCGGTGACCACCAGCGGCACGATCATGGGCGAGATGAGCACGGCCATGAGCAGCCCCTTGCCGCGGAACTGCGCCCGGTGCAGGCCGGCGGCGGCCAGCGTGCCCAGGACGGTGGCCAGCAGGGTGGCGGCGGGGGCGACGATGAAGCTGTTGGCCGTGGCGCGGGCCCACTCGTCGGAGTGGAACAGGGTCTGGTACCAGCGCAGCGAGAACGACTCGATGGGGTAGAGCAGCAGCGAGCTCTGGTTGAACGACAGCGGCACGATCACCAGGATAGGCAGCAGCAGGAACAGCAGGATCAGCGCGCACAGGATGCGCAGGGCGTAATGCCAGGCACGCTCGGTGGCGGACAGGTAGGGCGGGAAATCGGTCTTGAACATGGTCGTGTCCTTTGCGGGGCCTGCCTGGGTCAGTTCAGGGCCAGTTCCTTGCCGGAGATGCGGCGGTACAGGGTGTAGAGCAGCAGGGTGGCGGCCAGCAGGATCAGGCCCAGGGCGCTGGCCATGCCCCAGTTGATGGTCTGGTTGGTGAAGTAGGCGACGTAGTAGCTGATCATCTGGTCGCCGGCGCCGCCCAGCAGGGCGGGGGTGATGTAGTAGCCGATGGCGATGATGAACACCAGCAGCGAGCCGGCGGCCACGCCGGGGTAGGTCTGGGGCACGTAGACGCGCCAGAAGGCGGCGAAGGGGTGGCTGCCCAGGGAGACGGCGGCGCGCTGGTAGGTGGGCGGCACGGACTGCATGACGCTGTACAGGGGCAGGACCATGAAGGGCAGCAGGATGTGGACCATGGCGATGTAGACGCCCAGGCGGTTGAACAGCAGCGGCAGGGGCTCGGCGATCAGGCCCAGGCTGCCCAGGGCGCCGTTGATCAGGCCTTCGCGCTGCAGCAGCACGACCCAGGCGGCGATGCGCACCAGCACCGAGGTCCAGAAGGGGATGAGGATGCAGATGAGCACCAGGTTGGCCTGGCGCTTGGGCAGGCGGGTGATCCAGTAGGCCAGGGGATAGCCCAGGGCGAGGGTGACGAGGGTGACCACCAGGCTGATGACGAAGGTGCGCGAGAAGATTTCCTGGAAGGCGGAGGTGTCGGGGGGCGCGGCCACGATGCGGCCGTCGGCGTCGAGCTTGAGGTCCAGGGAGGCGAGCAGGTAGTAGGGCGTCCAGGCGCGGTCGTTGCTGGCGATGACGGCCCAGTAGGCGGGATCGGCCCAGCGCTTGTCCAGGGTGGTGAGTTGCGCGCGGGCGTCGGCCGCGTCGGCCGCGTCGAGCGGCATGCGCCGCAGGGTCTTGAAGATCAGCGAGCGGTAGCCGGAGATCTCGTAGTTCAGGCGGCGGGCGAGTTCGCCGGCGGCGGGGGAGTTCTTGGCGTGGGCCAGGTCCTGGGCGAGGGCGGCGAAGGCGGCGTCCGGCGGCTGGGAGCGCCCGTCCCAGCGGGTCAGCGCCTGCAGGGTGTGGGGCAGGGTGTCGATGACTTCGGGGTTGTCGGCGGCGCGGGTGAGCAGGGCGGCGATGGGGATGACGAAGATCGCCAGCAGGAACAGGGCCAGCGGCCCGACCAGCAGCAGGGCGCGCCAGGTGCGGCGCCGCTGCGCGGCTTGCATGGCGCGCCGGATGGCGCCGGGATCGTCGAGGGTCGTGTCCATGGCGGAATTCCTGTAGAGTCCGTCCGCACCGGTCGCGGAGACGGCGTGGATTCGCGCGAATTCGTGTGGATCCGTGCGAACGGGCCCGGGTGGTCGGAAGGGGCCGGCGCGCGGCCGGCCCCGCGTCGGATCAGCGTGCGGCCCAGGCGGTGAAGCGCTGCTCGAGCTCTTCGCCGTGGTCGGTCCAGAACTCCAGGTCGTTGAACAGGGCGTTGCGCGCATTGGCCGGGGAATTGGGCACGTTGGCCAGGATCTCCGGCTTGAGCATGCCGATGGCTTCCTTGCTGATCGGGCCGTAGGCGATGTGCTGGGAATAGGCCGCCTGCGCCTTGGGCGAGCTGGCGTAGCGGATGAACTCGATCGCCTGGTCCTTGTTGGGCGAGCCGGCCGGGATCACCCAGTAGTCGAAGTCGTAGACGCTCTGGTTCCAGACGACCTTGAGCGGCCGGCCTTCGCGCTGCGCCGCGTCGATGCGGCCGTTGTAGGCGGCGGACATGACGACGTCGCCGGCGCTCAGCATCTGCGGCGGCTGGGCGCCCGCCTCCCACCACTGCACGTAGGGCTTGATCTCGTCGAGCTTCTTGAAGGCGCGGTCCACGCCTTCGGGCGTGGCCAGGACCTTGTAGACGTCCTGCGGCGGCACGCCGTCGGCCATCAGGGCGAATTCGACGTTGTAGTGCGCGCCCTTGCGCAGGCCGCGCTTGCCGGGGAATTTCTTCACGTCCCAGAAGTCGGCCCAGCCGGTGGGCGGGGTCTTGAGCGTCTCGGCGTTGTAGGCCAGGACGGTGGACCACACGAAGGTGCCCACGCCGCAGTATTTCAGCGCGCCGCGCACCAGGTCGCCCTTGTTCAGGATGGTGCCCCAGTCGATGTTCTCGTACAGGCCCTCGTCGCAGCCCCGGCCCAGGTCGCCGGTCTCGACCTCGACGGCGTCCCAGACGACGTTCTTGGCCTGGACCATGGCCTTGACCTTGGCCTGCTCGCCGTTGTAGGCCACGGGAATGACCTTCTTGCCGGTCTCCTTCTCGAAGGGCTGGATGAAGGCCGCGTTCTGCGCATCGCCGTTGGCGCCGCCGAAGTTCACGACCGTCAGGTCGCGCGCCTGGGCGGGCGCCTGGGCCAGCGCCAGAGGGAGCGCGAGCGCCAGGGCCGTCAGCATGGGTTGGGTTTTCATGGCATGTCTCCTGTGTCTTGGTGGGGGTGTGTCAGGGGAGAAAAACGCGGACGTGCCCGGGGTCGATCCGCAGGGGGATGCGCGTGCCCGGAGCGTGCGCCCCGGCGTCCGCGGCCAGGGGCATCTTGACGAAGAAGGTGTCGCCGCCGTCCAGGCGGCAGCGCAGGCGGACGTGGTCGCCGAAGTAGACCTCGTCGACCGCGTGGGCCCGGAAGGCGTTGGCGCCGCCCTCGGGGGCCGCCTGGATGCGTTCGGGGCGCATGGCCACGACGCAGGCGGCGCCGGCCGCCAGGCCCTGGACGTTCAGGCCGCGCAGCTGGATGCCGCCGGCCAGCTCGACCAGGCACCGCTCGCCTTCGAGGGCGCGCACGGTGCCGGGGAACTGGTTGCTGTCGCCCACGAAGCCGGCCACGAAGCGGTTGCACGGGGTTTCGTACAGGGTGTCGGCGGCGCAGACCTGCTGGATGACGCCCTGGTTGAACACCGCGATGCGGTTGCTCATGGTCAGCGCCTCGCTCTGGTCGTGGGTGACGTAGACGAAGGTGATGCCCAGCTGGCGGTGCAGCGCCTTGAGCTCGAGCTGCATGTGCTCGCGCAGCTGCTTGTCCAGCGCGCCCAGCGGTTCGTCCATGAGGACGATCTTGGGCTGGAAGACCAGGGCGCGCGCCAGGGCGATGCGCTGCTGCTGGCCGCCCGAGAGCTGGGCGGGGTAGCGCTTGGCGAAGTCCTGCATCTGCACCATGGACAGGGCCTCGTGGATGCGCTGGGCGCGCTGGGCGGCGGGCATCTTGCGCACCTTCAGGGGGTATTCCAGGTTGCGCTCGACGGTCATGTGGGGAAACAGCGCGTAGTTCTGGAACACCATGCCCAGGTTGCGGTGGTGGGGCGGGACGTCGTTCAGGCGCCGGCCTTCGAGGAAGATGTCGCCGCGGGTGGGGGACTCGAAGCCGGCGAGCATCATCAGACAGGTGGTCTTGCCCGAGCCGGAGGGTCCGAGCAGCGAGAGGAACTCGCCGGGATGGATGTCCAGGTTGAGGTCGCGCACCACCAGGTGGCTGCCGTCGTAGGATTTCTGGACACCCTGGAACCGGACCAGGGGCTCGGGAGGGAGAACTGCGGACATTGGGAGTGTCTCCGGATGCGGATGGACGGGATACGGCCGGAACGGACTTCAGCCGGCCATGGATTCCCGGAGGATAGCCAGTCCTTCCTCCAGCAGGCCATCGGGGATTGTCAGGGGAAAGAGGAACCGGATGACCTGGCCGTAGGCGCCGCAGGTCAGCAGGACCAGCCCGCGCTCCAGGGCGCGGCGCTGGATGCGGGCGGCGGTGTCGGGGTCGGGCCGGCCGTCGGGCTGGCGGAATTCGGCGGCCACCATGGCGCCCAGGCCGCGGATCTCGGCCACGCGCGGGTGCCCGAACCCGGCCAGCGCCTGGCGCAGGCGCTGGCCCAGGGCCTCGGCGCGCGCGATCAGGCCCTCTGCGTCGATCACGTCCAGCACGGCCAGGGCGGCGGCGATGGCCAGCGGATTGCCCGCGTAGGTGCCGCCCAGCGAACCGCGCGGCGCGGCATCCATCAGTTCGGCGCGGCCGCAGACGCCGGACAGCGGCATGCCGCCCGCCAGGCTCTTGGCCATGGTGATCAGGTCGGGCGTCACGCCCGAATGCTCGATGGCGAACATCCGGCCCGTGCGGGCGAAGCCGGTCTGGACCTCGTCGGCGATGAGCAGGATGCCGTGGGCGTCGCAGCGTTCGCGCAGCGCCCGCAGGAGTTCCGGCGGGGCGACGTTGAATCCGCCTTCGCCCTGGACCGGCTCGATGACGATGGCCGCCACTCGCTGCGGGCTGATGTCGGCCTTGAACAGCAGGTCCAGCGCCCGCAGCGAATCCTGCGTGGTGACGCCGTCCAGCGGAGTGGGGAAGGGGATGTGGTAGACCTCGGCCGGCAGCGGGCCGAAGTCCTGCTTGTAGGGGGCGACCTTGCCGGTCAGGGCCATGCCCATGAAGGTGCGGCCATGGAAGGCCCCGGAGAAGGCCACGATTCCGGTGCGGCCGGTGGCGGCGCGCGCGATCTTGACGGCGTTTTCCAGGGCCTCGGCGCCGGTCGTGAAGAAGGCGGTCTTCTTGGAGTGCGCGCCGGGCGCCAGGCGGTTGATGCGCTCGGCCAATTCCACGTAGGAGCCGTAGGGCGCGACCTGAAAGGCGGTGTGGGTGAAGGCGTCCAGCTGCGCGCGGATGGCCTGTACGATGCGCGGGTGGCGGTGGCCGGTGTTGGCCACGGCGATGCCGGCCGCGAAGTCGATGTAGCGCCGGCCTTCCACGTCCCACAGTTCGGCGTTCAGCGCGCGGCTGGCATAGAAATCGCAGGCGATGCCGATGCCGTCGGGGATGGCCGCGTTCTTGCGGACCTGCCAGTCCTGGTTGTGTTGCGTCATGCTTGTCTCCGCTGGGTGATGCGTGGTTCTGTTTTTTCGGCCAATATACTTTTATTTTGGTTTGTCAAATAGACCCATTTAATTATTATTGAAGGAACCAATTGGCGGAAAATACCGATTTCACTCGGAAGCAGAGGGAAATCAGGATGGCGGCCTGTGGACCTGGGATTTTCCCTTATCCATTCTGGTCTGCGGGAGCCAATCGGCCCGATCCCACAGGGTCCGCAAGCGCGGAAGCGGCTGCATCGGCGCGCCGTTCACTGGACGTGCGCCGGATTCGACGGCGAGGACCGGCCAGGCGGCCCGCTAGCGCGCCGGATTGCGCGCCTCGCCGGGTGTCATGCCGAAGCGGGCCTTGAACTGGTTGCAGAACTTGGATTGGTCCGTGAACCCGAGCTGGTAGGCGATGGTGCCGATCTGGGTGCTGGCGGGGCGGTACCGCAGTTGCGCATGGGCTTCCTGCAGGCGCAATTCACGGACCCAATCCGACACGCTGCAACCTGTTTCGCGGCACAGCATGTGCAGGTAGCGAGTGGACAGATGACAGGCCTGGGCGATCAGGTCGGGCTTCAGGTTGGGGTTGTCGAGGTGTGTGCGGATATAGGTTTCCACCCGCTTGAGGTGCGCGTTGCGGACCGCCGAGTCTTCCGAATGCAGGACCTTGGGGTTGCGTTCGAGCGTGGCGGCGAGCAGATCGACCGTGTGCATTCCCATCAGCGCCTGTGTCGTTTCGGGCAGATCCTGGCGGTGCTCGATGAGCAGCTTGAGATAGTTGACGAACAAAGAGCCCGCGCCATCGCGGGCATCGAACAATGTGGCGCAATAGGCGCGTGGATTGCGCAGCCGCGAGCGCAGCAGGTCGCCAGGGATCTTCAGCACCCACATGGCGTTTGCCTTGGGATGCTGGAAGAGGAAGGGTTCGCGGCTGTCTTCCAGGATGAAGCCGCCTGGTGCGCACCAGGTGCTGCGTCCCATCTGCTCGAAGTGGATTTCGCTGAGTTCGGGCACATTGACCAGGAAACTGTCGCTTTCATTGGTGCAATGCTGGCCCAGGCGCTGATATTGCAGCGCCTGGGAATACAGGCGCGAAAGGGACAGGCGGCCGATTTCCCAGAAATCCAGTGTGGCATCGAACGTGCGGGTTTCCTGGAAGGTGAGCTTCAGATCGAAGTAGGCATCGTTGACCGCGGCCTCCCAGTAGCGGGACTTGTCCTGGTCGGCAATGCCGCGAGTGGAGTATCGGCTGTACATGCTCGTCCCTCCGGGATCTGTCGGATTCGTCGCCCGCTTCATTCTAGGCCTGCCTGGCGCAATCCGGAACCACGGCGCGCAGCGGCCGCGTACACGATCGAGGAGACGATGAAGGTGGCGGGAGCCGAGAACGAGGCCACGCCGGCATCGTGCATCAGGAGCAGGCCGCTGGCCGTGCCCGTGAACCAGGCCAGCAGGCCGTGCGGGTTGAACGTCCGATGCGCCGCGGCGCCGGCCGTGAGCGCCCGCGCGGCATCGGTGCCGGCCGGGTGCAGCAGGATATGCACCAGGGCGACGCCCACCCACGCGACCACGAAGACCCCCTGGTAGGCCAGGGCCTGCAGGATGTAGCTGAACACGTCCGCCAGCATGATCACGTAGGCGAGCGCGCCCACCAGGATCGCCCATGTCCAGTGCGGCAGCCGCAGGCGCAGCAGACGCTCGAAGAAGGCATGCATGTTGGTGGTGGCCAGGTGGAAATTGGCGGTATTGATCCGTGTCTGCGTCACCCAGGCGAATACCAGGCCGCCGAAACCCATGAGCTGCACCAGACTGATCACCACGCCCGCTTCGCCCGTGGTGCCGAGCGCGGACGCCAGAAAGATGCCGGCCAGGCCGCTCAGCAGGAAGGTGACCAGGTAAAAGGGAATGCCGAAGTTGAAGCGGGCATGGTAGGACTCGTCCTCCTTGCGGCCATAGCGCGCGTAGTCGAACGTGTACATCATCAGGATCCAGACACCCATGTAATAGGTGTAGCAGTGCCACCAGCCGTGTTCGACCGGCCCTCCCCCGGGCTGCAGGAACAGCCAGTCGTTGCTGTAGCCGCGGCTCGTGATCGTGAGCAGCACGGCGACCGCCAGTCCGGCCAGGTAGATCGGCAGCAGGACGCCGTTCAGCTTGTCGAGCCAGGTCTGGATGCTGCCGAAGACGAGGACGATGCCGTAGACGATGACGATCAGGTAGGCCAGGTTCAGGGGCACGGACGGAAAGTAGGCCTGCAGGGCCACGGCCATCACCGAACTCTCGAACACGCCGTAGTACAGCGCGGTGGCGAAGAAGATCAGGGTGGCGAGCGAGGCCCCGAAGTCTCCGAAGAGCACCCGGGAAAAGAGCGCGACCGACAGTCCGGTGCGGATGGCGTAGCGCGCCATGATGCCGTTGATCACGCCATAGGTCAGCACCGAGAGCGCCATGCCGATGATGGCGTTCAGGGTGCCGAACTGGTGTGCCAGCGATGCGGCCACGACGAGGTAGAACATGGCGCTGCACACGCCCCACCAGGCCATGGTCAATCCCAGCTTGCCCATGCGGGCGCGGGCCGGGATCGCCCCGGCGATTTCCTCGGCGGCGGCCTGCGCCCCGCCTTGCGCTTGCGTTGTCATTTTGTCTCCTCCTGTTCCGCTGGTCTTGTGGTGTGCGGAAGGTCTGTTTCAATGGCGCGCGTTCATGGCGTTCGTTGGTCGCGCAGGATGTAGGTGCCGCTCGCATCCAGGCGGATGTGCCAGTCGGGGTCGACGACGATGGTGGTGGTGACCTCTTCGATGACGGCCGGGCCGGCCAGTTCGTCGTTCTCGCCCAGCTTGGCGCCGTCGTAGACCGGCGCGTCGATGGCCGAGCCGTCCGCGCTGAAGATCATCGGACGGCGCGTGAGCAGCGCGTCGGCCACCCGGCCTCCCGGCGGGATCTTCTGCCGCACGGCATGATCGCTGCGCAGAAGCGCGATGCTCTCGATGTTGACGATCTCGACTTCGCTCTCGGGCTCCGAGTACGTGAAGAGCTGCTCGTGCATGGCGTCGAAGGCGCGGCGGATTTCGCCGATCGTGTCGGCGTTCACGGGCAGGGAGCCGATGCTGACCGAGCATTCATGGATCTGGCCGACGTAGCGCATGTCGATGCCGCGGCTGAAGGACACGCGGTCGCGGTGGATGCCTTCCTCTTTTTCCAGCAGGGTCAGGGCCTGGTCACGCAGCTCCTGGAATCTCCGTTCGATGCGGTCCAGCGAGGCATGGCCGTCCAGGCGCATCGGGCAGGCCGCCATGAGGTTGTACTTGATGTCCGACAGGATCTGGCCGAAGGCGCACAGGCCCGAGGCGAGCTTGGGGATCAGCACCGTGCGGATGCCGATTTCGCGCGCGAGCGCGGTGATGTGCAGGCTGGTGGCGCCGCCCGCGCCCACCAGCACGAAGTCGCGCGGATCATGGCCGCGTTCGATGGTCACCCGGCGGATGCCGCTCACCATGTTGTGGTTGACGATGCTGTGGATGCCATAGGCGGCTTTTTCCGGCGAGATGCCCAGCGGCCGGGCGATGACCCTGTCGATCGCGTCGTAGGCGGCCTGGCGATCGATCTTCAGCCGCCCGCCCAGGAGGTATTCCGGATTCAGATAGCCCAGCACCACGTTCGAGTCGGTGACGGTGGGCTCGGTGCCTCCGCGGCCATAGGCTGCCGGCCCGGGATTCGCGCCGGCGCTGCCGGGACCGACGTTGAGCACGCCCATGGCATCGATCCAGGCAAGAGAGCCGCCGCCCGCGCCCAGCGTCTCCACCTGCACCATGGGGGTGCCGATGCGATAGCGCAGGAAATCGATGTCCTTGCTGACGTTGGTGACGCCGCCGTGCGTGAGCGTCATGTCGAACGACGTGCCGCCCATGTCGACGGTGATCAGGTTCTCATGGCCGAAGGGCTTGCCGATGTGCATGGCCGCCTGGGGCGCCGAGGCGGGACCGGAGTTGATGGCGTTGACCGCGCGCGAGGCCATGACTTCGAGCGAGGCCATGCCGCCGTTGGACTGGTAGTAGCGCACGGGTGTCACGGCGCCCTGGTCCCGGAAATACTGGTCGATGCGCGTCACGTAGCGGCGCAGGACCGGTCCCAGGTAGGCATTGGTGACGGCAGTGGAGGTCCGTGTGTATTCACGCATCTGCGGGTAGACCTCGGTGCCGACCGACACGTAGACGTCGGGCAGCATTTCACGCACGATTTCCGCCGCGCGGCGCTCGTTGCCGTCGTTCAGCACCGACCACAGGAAGGAAATGGCGACCGCCTCCACGCCTTCCCGGCGGAAGAATTCGCAGGCCGCGCGCACGTCGTCCTCGTTCAGCGGCTCGCGCACCGATCCGTCGCTCAGGGTGCGTTCGCGGATGGGGCGGCGCAGGTGGCGTTCGACCAGCATCTTCGCCGGAGGATACTGGCCGTCGTAGCGGTGGCCTTCTTCCTTGTGGCCCAGGCGGATTTCAATGGAATCTTCGTGGCCCGCGGTGCAGATCAGGCCGGTTTTCACACCCTTGTGCTGGATGAGCGCGTTCAGGGCCACCGTCGTGCCGTGCACGCACAGTTCCGTGTTCGCCAGGATGGCGGAGACCGGCTGGCCCAGCGCCTCCGAGATCTGGCCCAGGCCGTCCGAGATCGCGTGCGTGCCGTCCTCGGGAGTGGACAGCGCCTTGAACAGTCGCACGTTGCCGGTCTGGTCCGCCAGGATGAAGTCCGTGAAGGTGCCGCCGGCATCCACGCCCAGTCGATAAGTCGTCATGATGTCTTCCTCTGTGTTGTGTCGGGCTGGGGCGGCTCAGGCAACGAGCGCATCGGATTGCGGGGTGTTTGCGCGCAGGTCCCGGGTGCGTTTGCCGTCCAGTTCCAGGGTGTCGGGGTCGATGACCACGCCGTATTCGTCGCGCGCGGCTTCGATCGACACCAGGCCGTTGCGCACGTCGCGCAGCACGGCGGCGGGATCGCGCTCCCGCGCCGGCCCCCAGCCGCCGCCGCCGGGGTTGTAGCTGGCGATCCGCTGGCCTTCCTTCAGTGTGAAGATCGCGTTCTCCTTCACGGTGCGCACCCGTCCGGCACCCTCGCGGATCTCGATGCGGCCCACCTTCAGTCCAGGTCGGGCATTGACCGCACCGCGCGCGCCCAGGGCGGGCTGGAAGCGGCCTTCGCCGAAGCTCACCGCCGTCATGGTGTGGTCCAGGGGTTCGACTTCCCAGACCGTGCCGCAGCCGCCGCGGTGTTTGCCGGCGCCGCCGCTGTCGGGAATCAGGCCGTAGCGGTGGATCAGGATCGGGTAGGAATGTTCCAGCATTTCAATGTCGCCGGAATACAGGGCGCCGAAGCAGCATTGCGGGCCGCAGGCATTCCAGCCATCCATGTACGCGGTGGCGCCCGCGCCCGAAATGAGCGAGGCGAGCACCATGGTCACGTATTCTTCCTGGTTGCGCGTATCGATGCCGGCGATGTTCAGGCCGCTCGAATGGCCCCAGGACCCCACGGCGCGCGACGGGTCCGCCTGCTCCAGGGCGAGGCGCACGGCATCGGCCAGGGTTTCCATGGGGGTCGTCGTGCTGTTGACGTGTGGCGCTGGCTCGGCGGCGTTGCATAGCGTGCCTTCGGGGCCCAGGTCCACGTGGATGCAGCGATACAGACCCTCGTTGTAGGGCGGATCCAGCTGGGCGAACATCATCAGTCCCAGGTAGACGCCGGAGATCGAGTTGCCGGCGTAGGAGTTGATGAAATAGGGAATCTGGGGCGGGCTGGAGATGCGGATGCTGCAGGTATCGCCCCGGATGTCGACCTGGGCGCCGATGGTCAGATCGCCGTAGCCGTGGCCGGCGTCTTCGAGCACCGCCTCGGCCCGGTAGCTGCCGTCCGGCACCGAACGGATGATGTCGCGCATGTGGCGGTCGGCCATGTCGAGCAGTTCGTCGATACAGGCCTGCACGGTCTCGACACCGTATTTCCTCAGCAATGCGCTCAGGTTGCGCGCGCCTACGTTCACCGCGCCCAGTTGGGCCCTCAGGTCGCCTTCCTGGTCGCGGCGTGAGCGCATGTTGGTGAGCATGAAGTTGATGACGTCTTCCCTGGGCCTGCCCTTTTCCCAGAGCTTCACGGGCGGGATGCGCAGTCCCTCGGCGAAGATTTCCCTGGCGTCCGGGTTGTAGCCGGCCGGCACGGGGCCGCCGATGTCCGTCACGTGGCCCTTGCAGACCGCCCAGAAGACCAGTCGGCCCTCGTGGAAGACGGGTTTGTACATGCAGCAGTCGAGGATATGGCTGCCCATGTAGGCCGGATCGTTGTGGTAGATGATGTCGCCTTCGTGGATGTCGTCGCCGAAGAACGCGGCCACGGCCTTCATGGCGGGGATCAGGCCGCCCAGGTGGATGGGGATGTCCTGGCCCTGCAGGATCATTTCAGGCCGGTGGTTGAAGAGGGCGTTGCTGTAGTCGTGGGCCACGTTGAAGACGCTGGAGCGGGCGGTTTTCTCCAGCGTCATCGTCATTTCGCGCTGTGTGGTTTCGAGCGCGCCCCGGACGACGGCCAGGGTGATGGGGTCGAGTTGCTGGGTCATGCATGTCTCCAGGAGAGTTCTTGGTATGAGCAGCCGCACGATTCGTTTCCGCCGCGTGCGGCTCGGTACCTCCTAGGTTAAAGATTTGGTCCTGGAGAAAATTGGCGCCGGAGGAAGGACGGGTTGCCGCTGAAGGAACAGCCATGCGAAGACCTGTCCGGGCTATTCCCCTGCGGATCGGTTTCACCTATACTGTCCATATGGTTCTGTATTTAAACCATTTTAAATTATATTAATGGAGCCAATTTGGAATCCTTTGTTCTTTCGGAATGGCTGCAGCAGCACTTTGATCCTGCGGGCGATAGTCCTGCCTATCAGCGGCTCTATGCGTTGATCAGTAGGGCCATTCTCGAAGGCCGCATGGCGGCTGGCGCGCGGCTGCCGTCCACGCGCGACCTGGCGGCCGACCTGCGCATCGCGCGCAACACCGTGCTCCAGGTCTACGACCAGCTGACCGAAGAAGGCTACGTCCACGCCGGCGTGGGGCGCGGCACCTACGTCCAGGACATCAGCCAGGACCTGGTCGAAGCGCCCGTGGCCCCCGAAGACGCCCGCGAAGAGCAGGCGCCGCACGGCGCGGGCCGCGACGCGCACCTGTCGCGCCGCGGCAGCCGGCTGCTGGCGCACCTGGGCTTTTCCAACCGCCAGTCGGGCGCCTTCATGCCCGGCATCCCGGACGTGCGCGAATTTCCGCTCAAGACCTGGGCGCGCATCCAGAACCGCCAGTGGCGCGAAGGTCCCTGGGACCTGATGCGCTACGCGCCGGCGGGCGGCTACGGCCCCTTGCGCCAGGCGCTGTCCGACTACCTCGGCAGCGTGCGGTCCGTGCGCAGCACGGCCGCGCAGGTCGTCATGACCACCGGCATCCACCAGGCCATCGACGTCACCGTCCGGCTGCTGTGCGATCCGGGCGACACCGTCTGGATCGAAGAGCCGGCCTACTGGGGCGTGCGCAACCTGCTGGCGTCGGCGGGGCTGAAGCTCGTGCCGATCCGGGTCGACGACGAGGGCCTGTGGCCCGGCGAGGCCGAGCGCGCTCAGCCGCCGCGCCTCATCGTCGTGGCGCCTTCGCACCAGTATCCGCTGGGGATGGTGATGAGCCTGGCGCGCCGGCGCATGCTGCTGGACTACGCGCGCCAGGTCTCGTGCTGGATCCTGGAAGACGACTACGACAGCGAATTCCGCTACGGCAGCCGCCCGCTGCCGTCCCTGCAGGGCATGGACGAGGACGGGCGCGTGCTGTACGCCGGCAGTTTCAGCAAGACCCTGTGCCCGGGCCTGCGCGTGGGCTTCCTGGTGGTGCCCGAGGCGCTGTCGGGCGCCTTCGCCAACGCGGTGGCGGAACTCTACCGCGAGGGCAACATGATGCTGCACTCGGTGCTCGCCGAATTCATCCGCGAGGACCACCTGAGCTCGCACATCCGCCGCGTGCGCCGCCGCTATGCCGAACGGCGCGCCTGCCTGATCGACGGGATCCGCCGCCATTTCGGCGACACGCTGGAGATCGTCGGCGACGCCGCCGGCCTGCACCTGGTGCTGGCCCTGCCCGAA
The DNA here is from genome assembly GCF_000612685.1 of Castellaniella defragrans 65Phen. Classification (NCBI taxonomy): domain Bacteria; kingdom Pseudomonadati; phylum Pseudomonadota; class Betaproteobacteria; order Burkholderiales; family Alcaligenaceae; genus Castellaniella; species Castellaniella defragrans. The sequence goes on along the minus strand of NZ_HG916765.1, from coordinate 2,814,863 downwards.
GGCGTGGACGACGTCCTGGTCGAGCGCGACGCCCTGCAGCAGGGCGTGGTCACGCGCGCCTTGAGCACCTACTACATGGATCGGACGCATGCCCGGCCCGGCCTGCTGCTGGGCTACGCCGGCGCCACGCCCGAGGAGATCCGGCCGGCCTTCGACGCCCTGGCGCGCGTCATCCGCCGCTACGTCTGACGCCCCGCAGGGGGCGCGCCGCCCGGTTTGCCATATTGCCCGCACGGGTCCGCACAGGCCCGCGCGGGCCGCATCACCCGCATCACCCGCTTCACCCCCGCATCACCCGCATTGCCCGATCGATTGATTATTTCCACGGACGGAACTTGAAGGAAACCCTGACATGACGACGAACGAGACCCTGGCCCGCAACGACGTGGCCTATCAATTCCATTCCTACACCAACGCGCCGCGGCTGCGCGAGGAAGGCCCCTGCATCATGGCCCGGGGCAACGGGATCCACGTGTACGACACCGAGGGCAAGGAATACATCGAGGGCATGTCGGGACTGTGGAGCGTGGCGGTCGGCTTCAGCGAGCCGCGGCTGGCCGAGGCCGCGCGCCGCCAGATGGAGTGCCTGCCCTTCTATCACACCTTCAGCCAGAAATCGAACGTGCCCTCGATCGAGCTGGCCGAGAAGCTGATCGGCCTGACCGGCGGGCGCATGGCCCAGGCCTTCTTCACCAATTCGGGCTCCGAGGCCAACGACACCATCGTCAAGATGGTCTGGTACTACAACAACGCCCTGGGCCGCCCGGCCAAGAAGAAGATCATCGCCCGCAAGCGCGGCTATCACGGGGTGACGGTGGCCTCGGCCAGCCTCACCGGCCTGGAAGGCAACCACCGCAGCTTCGACCTGCCGCTGCCGCAGATCCGCCACGCGCGCTGCCCGCACTGGTACCGCGAGGGCCTGCCGGGCGAGACCGAGACCGCATTCGCCGACCGCCTGGCCGCCGAACTGGAGGCCCTGATCCTGGAAGAGGGGCCGGACACCGTGGCGGCCTTCATCGGCGAGCCGGTGATGGGCGCGGGCGGCGTGGTCGTGCCGCCCGCGACCTACTGGCCGAAGATGCAGGCGGTGTGCCGCAAGTACGACGTGCTGGTGATCGCCGACGAGGTCATCACCGGCTTCGGCCGCACGGGGAAGATGTTCGCCTCGGAGCTGTACGGCATCGAGCCGGATTTCATGACCCTGTCCAAGCAGCTCACCTCCTCGTACCTGCCCCTGGCGGCGGTGCTGATGAACGAGCGCGTGGCCTCGGTGCTGGCGCGCCACAGCGGCGAGCTGGGCACCTTCGGCCATGGCTACACGGCCAGCGGCCATCCGGTGGCGGCCGCCGTGGCGCTGGAGAACATCCGCGTGATCGAGGAACGCGGCCTGGTGGCCAATGCCGCGGCGGCCGGCGCCGTGCTGCAGCGCCGGCTGCGGGAACTGGCGGATCATCCGCTGGTGGGCGAGGTGCGCGGCGTGGGCCTGATCGCGGCGGTGGAGCTGGTGGCCGACAAGGCGGCCCGCACGCCCTTCGATCCGCTCGGCAAGGCCGGCGCGCAGGTCGTGCGCCGCGCCCAGGACAACGGCCTGATCCTGCGCGGCATCCAGGACAGCCTGGCCTTCTGCCCGCCGCTCATCATCACCGAGCCGCAGGTCGAGACGCTGGCGGACCGGTTCGCGCAGTCGCTGGAGGAAGCGGCCCGGTCTCTCTGATCTCACGCCTGGCCCCGTCCCCATGCTTCGGGGCGGGGCCATCCATCCGGCACGGCTCCGGGAGCGGCATTCGTCCCTGATTCAGGCGGCGAGGGCCGTTTCCGGGGCCGTGCGCGTTTCATTCGATGCCGGGAATCATTTTCATATCGGATTTTCTTACCGCCCATTTTCCGATACGCGCCGAAAAAACATGAGATTGAAAAAGGCGGTGGAGCGGCGGGGGATTGCCTCGAGAGCCGATTTTCAGAGCGCGTTCTTGATGCGAATCAATAGGGTCCATGGGCGGCATGCCGGATGCCGATGATTTATTGCATCGCCAGGCGGCGCATGTATGCAGATATGCAGCGATTTTCCGGCCGATGTCCTGATTTTTTTGCGACGCTTGTCGTGGGGCACGTGTTTCCGATGTTGGCATGGGTTTTGCTTTGAATGATCGTGAAAGGAATCGTCCTCGTTCCTTGCCGTGCATCCGATCATCGGCGGCGCCTGCGATCATTTTGAGAGCGGGCGCCGCAGGATGCAGGGCCGTTTTCCCAACCAGTACATTGGAGACAATTCATGGCTCGCGATCCCAAATACGACATTCTCTTCGACCCCATCCAGATCGGCCCCAAGGTCTCGCGCAACCGGTTCTTCCAGACTTCGCATTGCGCGGGGCCGGGCTCGGAGCGTCCGGGGACCCAGGCGCATTTCCGCGCCATGAAGGCCGAGGGCGGCTGGGGGGTCGTATTCACCGAATACTGTTCGATCCACCCGGAAGCCGACGAATATCCCTATACGTCCGCCAGATTGTGGGACGAGGGCGACGTGATCAATCTGCGCTACATGTGCGATATGGCGCATCGGCACGACAGCCTGGTGGGCGTGCAGCTCTGGTACAGCGGGATCCATGCGCCCTGCCTCGAATCGCGGGAAGTCGGGCGCGCGCCCACCGGCCTGGTGTCCAATATGTTCCCGTCCCGCACGGTGTATGGCAGCGAGATGGATCATGACGACATCAAGGCCGTCATCAATATGTACGTGCTGGCCGCGAAACGCGCGGAGCAGGCGGGTTTCGATCTGCTGGAGGTGTCGGGCGGCGACAGCACCGTGCCGATCCAGTTCCTGGAACCCCGCTACAACCACCGCACCGACAAATACGGCGGCTCCCTGGAAAACCGGGCGCGCTTCTACATCGAGCTCATGACGGCGCTCAAGAGGGAACTGGGGCACTCCTGCGCCATCACGACCCGTTTCGAGGTCGATACCCTGCATGGTCCGGACGGCGGGATCGAGGCCAAGGAGGACGGGGTCCGCTTCATGGAGCTCATGCACCGCGAGGGAGTCTGCGATCTCTGGTCGGTCAAGATCGGTGATTACGAGGAATGGGGAGAGGACGCCGGCGTATCGCGCTATCGCAAATCGGGCTGGATGACGCCCTTCGTCAAGGACGCCAAGAGCGTGGTGGAGGGCGTGCCGGTGGTCGCCAACGGCCGGTTCACCAGCCCCGACGACATGGTCGCCATCATCCGCGGCGGCGTGGCCGACATCATCGGCGCCGCGCGTCCCTCGATCGCCGACCCGTTCCTGCCCAACAAGATCTCCGAGGGCCGGCTGGAAGACATCCGCGAATGCATCGGTTGCAACATGTGCGTCTCGAAGTTCAATCAGGTCGGGCAGCTGCAATGCACGCAGAACCAGACGGCGATGGAGGAATACCGGCGCGGCTGGCACCCGGAGAAATTCGAGCCGGCGCGGGATCCCTGTTCCGTGCTCGTCGTCGGCGCCGGGCCGGCCGGCCTGGAATGCGCGCGTGTCCTGGGCGAGCGCGGCTATACGGTGCATCTGCGCGAGGCCGAGGCCGAGCTGGGCGGACACTGGCGCTGGGTCAGCAAGCTGCCTCGCCTGAACGAGTGGAGCCGCGTCATCACCTATCGGGAAATCCAGCTGCGCAAGATGAAGAACGTGGAGATCCATCTGGGCGTCGGCAAGATGTCGGCCCAGGATATCCTGGAATACGGCGCGGACCGGGTGGTCGTCGCGACCGGTTCCCATTGGCGCACGGATGGGGTGGGGCCGGAGGGCCATCGGCCGATCCCGGGTGCCGACACTTCGCTGCCGCATGTCTTCACGCCGGAACAGATCGTGGCGGGCAAGCCGCTGGTGGGCAAGCGGGTCCTGGTGATGGATGCCGAGGGCCATTTCCTGGGCATCACGCTGACCGAAATGATGGCGGATCTCGGGATGCAGGTCACCTATGTCACGAACCTTTCGGAAATCGCCGACTACGGGCAGTTCACCCTGGAGGTTCAGAACAACAAGCGGATGCTCAATGAGAAAGGCATCCCCACGATCCGCAATCATTGGATCGACAGGATCGAGCCCGGCAAGGTGACGCTCGGCTACATGTACCGCCATGGCCCCGACCTCGCCGGCCCCACCACGGGCGCGGTGCCGCGCCGCCTGAATCCCGGAACGATGGAGGTCGAGGCGGATTCGGTCATCCTGCTGACGTCCCGCATCTCGGAGGACGCGCTGTATCGCGAACTGAAGCAGCGCAAGGCCGAGTGGGAGCCCAACGGCATCGAAGCCGTCTACCGGATCGGCGACTGCAAGGCGCCGATGCAGGCGCTCCAGGCGATGTTCGAAGGCCACCGCCTGGCGCGCGAGTTCGATGGCCCGCATCCGGAATATCCGCTGCCGTGGATTCGCGAGCGCCAGGTGTGGGGACACGACACCTTCCCGAAGCTGGGAGATCCGCGGCCCAAGGTCGAGGTCGATTGAGTCCGGCCGCCTGAGGGCCGCACCCCCGGGTCCGTCCCGTGACGGACCCGGCGACCTCCATCATTCGGAAAGAGAGCAATGGAAACCAGGGAGCTTTTTTGGGCGCTGCCGTCGTCCGGGCTGTTCTTTTTCTACGTCATCGGGATCGCCGCCATGGGTGCGGCGGTCCTGGGGGTGGCAAGGAGCATCCTGAAATATGCGCGCGGCAGGGCTTCGCCCGTACCGCTCGATCTGTGGCGAGGCGTCCGGCGCATGGTCGCGGACATGCTGACCCATCGCACGGTCCGCCGGCGCGACCGGTATGCGGGCATGGCGCACGCGGGCATATTCTTCGGCTTCGTGCTGCTGTTCATCGGCACGTCCGTCATCACGCTGGACTACGACATCGTCCGGCCTCTGTTCGGCGTGTCGTTCTGGAAGGGCGGGTTTTTCCTGGTCTTCAGCCTGGTCCTGGACCTGGCGGGCGTGGCGGTCGCCACCGGGCTGGCCATGATGATGGTGCGGCGCGCCCGGTTCGGCCTGCCCAAGCTGAATTATCTGCGCAGCTATGCCGGCGAGGACACGCTCAGGAAAGCCGCCGCCGCGTGGCGGATCGAGGACTGGATCTTTCTGAGCGCGCTGCTGGTCATCGTGCTGACGGGCTTCCTGCAGGAAGGCGTGCGCCATGCGATGGAGAGCCCCTCGTGGGCTGCATGGGAGCCGGTGGGCCGGGCGATCGGCGGGTCGCTGCGGGCGCTGGGCCTCGATGCCGGCGCCCTGTCGCGCCTGCGGGCCGTCAACTGGTGGGTGCACGGCGTGGCCGCGCTGGCGTTCGTCGCCACGATCCCCTGGTACAAGGCCAAGCACATGATCGCCGCCCTGGGTTCGCTGGCTTCGCGCGATCCCCTGGCGCTGCGCCGCCTGCCGAAGGTCGATCCCGGGGCGGCGGCGGTCGGGGTGGGCGACATCGCCGAGTTTTCCTGGAAGGACATGCTCGATCTGGACGCCTGCACCAAGTGCGGCCGCTGCCATGAGGCCTGTCCCGCCCGGACGGCGGGATATCCGCTCAGCCCCAGGGATTTCATCCTGGACCTGCGTCTGCACAATGACCGCGCCCAGTCCTGCACGCAGGAAAAGGGCCTGCTGGAAGGGGGTGTGATCCATCCCGACACGCTGTGGGCCTGCCGCATGTGCGGCGCCTGCCTGGAAATATGCCCGGTGGGCGTCGAGCATCCGGTGAAGATCCTGCAGATGCGCCGCCGGCTGGTGGAAAACGATCAGTTGGACCCCTTGCTGCGCAATGTCCTCAATACGATCGGCGTCTGCGGAAACAGCTTCGGGGAGCCCGCCCGCAAGCGGGGAGCCTGGACGGCGGAACTGGAATTCCATGTCAAGGACATCCGCAAGGAGCCGGCGGATTCCCTGTGGTTCGTCGGCGACCAGGCGTCGTTCGACCCGCGCAATCAGCGCGTCAGCCGCACGGTGGCGCGCCTGCTCAAGGCGGCCGGCTTCGACTTCGGCCTGCTGTACGACGGCGAGAGAACGGCGGGCAACGATGTGCGCCGGGTCGGCGAGGAAGGCCTGTTCGAGTCCCTGGTCGAGCACAACCTGGACCAGATGGCCAGGGCCAGGCCTTTCCAGCGGATCTTCACGACGGACCCGCATGGCTACAACACCCTGCGCAACGAATATCCGGAGTTCGGCAGGATGGCGCCGGTCCTGCACTACACGGAAGTGCTGTGCGAACTGTTCGAATCCGGCGCCCTGAAGGCGGTACGGCCGCTCGGGTTGCGCGTGACCTATCACGACCCTTGCCATCTGGGCCGCCTGAACAAGGTCTACGAGGCGCCGCGCCGGCTGCTTGGCCTGATCGGGTGCGAATTGGTGGAAATGCCGCGCCATGGCGACAACTCGTTCTGCTGCGGCGCCGGCGGCGGAAGGTTCTGGATTCCCGATCAGCCGGGCGCCGCCAAGCCGTCGGAGCTGCGCATGCGGGAAGCGGCGGAGCTGGGCATCCAGGTTTTTGCGACCTGCTGCCCGAAAGACCTGACGATGTTCGAGGATGCACGTAAAACGGCTGGATTGGAGGAGATGCTCGTCGTGGAAGACATTGCGGAACTGGTTGCCAGAGCCATCGATCTGGAGGAGTTCGACTTGCGGGACCTGCCCGTCCTGATGGAAAAAATCGCCGATTCGATGGCGGACCGGGTGATGGTATCGGTGCAGCACCGCCTGGATGCATGGCTCGAGCAGCATGCCGCGGGGCTGCTGGCCGCACCTCGTGCGGAAAGCATCGCGGCGGGGGAAGGGGCGGCCATGGCGGCCCCCGCGGCGCATGAGGCGTCTCCCCCGGAGGCGGCGCCGTGGCGCGTCGCGCCCGTCGAGCCGGTCGCCCTGCCCGGCTACCAGGCGCCCGCCAAGGAGGGATTGCGCATCGTCGTGCCCATCAAGCAGATCGGCAAGCTGAGCGATGATTTCCGGTTCTCCGGCGATGGCAGGACGATCACGCCCGAATCTTTCGAGTACCTGCTCAACGAATGGGACGACACGGCGCTCGAGCAGGCGCTGCTGTTCACCGAGCAACTGGGCGGCGGAGAGGTCGTCGTGGTGTCCGTGGGGGCGGAAGAGGCGGAGGATGGCCTGCGCAAGGCGCTGGGCAAGGGCGCGCACCGGGGCGTCCGGATCTGGGGTGAGGCGCTGGCGGGTGCCGATCCGATCACGATTGCCCGGGTGCTTGCCGGCTTCGTCATGGCCGAGACGCCCGATCTCGTCATCGCCGGGGCCCAGTCCGGGGATCTCGCACAGGGCTCGACGGGCATCGCGCTGGCCAGGCTGCTGGACATGCCTTCGGCGGCGCTCGTCGTCAAGGCGGAATGGGACGGCGGCGCGGAGATGGTCGTCACGCGGGAACTCGAAGGGGGCGTGGGGCATCGGGTCGGATTGCCCGTGCCCGCCCTGGTCACGATGCAGACCGGGGCCAATACCCCCCGGTACGCAACCATGCGCATGATCAAACTGGCCAAGGCCAAGCCAATATTAAATATCGATGTGGGGGCCGACGCCGTGGGCCAGGGCGCCGCGCTGGTTCACCGGCTGGTGGTGCCCGAGGCGAATCGCGCCGAAATGCTCGAAGGAAGCGCCGAGGAAGTCGCTTCCCGGGTGATCAGGATCATTCAGGAAAAGATGGGGGCCAAGGCATGAGCGGAATACTTGTCGTTGCCGAGCATACGCGCGGCGTGTTGTCGGATGTCAGCGGCGAGCTCGTCGGCGCGGCCCTGTCGGTCAAGGACGCCATCGGCGGTCCCGTGAGCGTGGCCATCGTCGGCCGGGACGCCGCATCGTTCGGGGCGCGGATGAATCTGCCGGGCGTCGACTCCGTCGTGCTGGCCGCGGCGGGCGATGAGCACTTCGATGCGGCGACCGCTGAACAGGCATTGTGTTCGATCATCGAGGCGGAGCGGCCCCGGCTGGTCCTGATCGGCCATTCGGCCAGCGGCCTGGGCATCGCCGCGGGCATTGCCGCGCGGCTGGGCAGCGGGTTCGCCGCGGATGTCTTCGGGATCGGTCTTGAAGAGGGCAGGCTGCGTGCCACGCGCAGCGGATACGCGGGCAAGGTGAACATCGAGCTCGAGTTTCCCGGCAAGCCCCTGGTGGTCATGACGGTGCGGGGCGCCACCTTCAAGGCGCCGTCCGGCGAGGGCGCCGCCGCAATCCGCGAGGCCGAGATCGATCTGGCGCCCGTGGCCGGGCGCCGGACCCGGCATCTGGATTTCGTCGAGGCGCCGGCCGCGGGCGTGGACATCGGCAAGGCCGAGTTCATTCTGTCGGTCGGCCGCGGCGTTCAGGATGAGAAAAATATCCCGCGGTTCCAGGCGCTGGCTGAAAGACTGGGGGCGACGCTGGGTTGTTCGCGGCCGGTGGCCGATTCGGGCTGGCTGCACAAGGCGCATCAGGTCGGTCTGACCGGGAAGGTGGCCGCGAGCTGCAAGCTGTATGTCGCCTTGGGGATTTCCGGGGCCGTGCAGCATCTGCACGGCATGAAGCATGTCGAGACGATCATCGCCGTCAATACCGATCCCAACGCTCCGATTTTCAACTTTGCCACGTACGGGGCGGTCATGGACGTGTTCGATTTCGCCGACGCCATGGAGAAACTGTCCTGATGCTGCGTGATCCCGCGACCGGGCGCAAACCCCGGCTTCAGTCCCGTTCGGCGTCGGCTGCATCCGGAAGGCCGGCGGCGCCTGCGATGGACGCATCCGTCCTGGTGCTGGAGATCGATGCCGATCTGGAAATCGTTGCCATGAACCGGACGGCGGCCGGCCTGCTCGGCGACGGGGTGCCCTGCCGGGCGATCGACGTCCTGGATGTGCGCTCGGCCTTCGACATCCGGGAGTTCATGCGGAATCGCGCCGCGGGCATGCGTTCCGCCTATCGGGTGCTGGGCCTGAGGTTTCCGGGAGAGGCGCGCCACGCCCGGCTGATCGGCCTGATCGAGAACGTGGGCGCCGGACCGGAGTATCGCCTGCGCGCGACTATTCCCCTGGGTGTGCAGGCCAGCCCCGAACTCGAAGAACTGATCCGTTCCGAGGAAATCAATCGGGAACTGGTCCAGGCGGCTTCGGAAGCCATGTGGTGCATCGATTTCTCCGAGCCGGTCGATCTGGGCCGGGGGATGCATGAAATCGTGCGGCAGGTCTTCGAGAACGAATGCCGCTGGTTCATGTGCAATGAAGCCATGGCCCGGCTGTACGACCTGCCGGAGGGCATGGATCTGAACGAACAGCCGGTCTCGCATTATTTTCCCCGCAATCAGGAAAACGAAGCGTTCGTCATGGAAATCATCAAGTCGGGATGTCATGTCGAGAATGCGCTGAGCATCGATACGGATCATGACGGCTCCATCATGTACATGGAAAACACCGTGCACTGCAAGATCCTGGACGGGTTCCTGATACGCATGTGGGGCACCACACGGGATGTCACCGGCTACCGCCGGACCAGGACCCGCCTGGCCCGGGAAGCCTCCGACGTGCGCAGCATCCTGGACGCCATGCCCGACGCCATCCTGGTGATCGACAGAGGCCGCCGGCTGCTGGCCGTGAATGCCGCCTTTCAGAAGCTGTTCGGCTGGTCTCCCTATGATTTCTTCGGGCAGGACATCCAGTCGATCGTGGATCTGAATACCCCGCTGCCAAATGACAGGAAGTGGTATGGCATCAACCATCAGCGGTGGGTCACGACCGTGCGGGTGCCCGATGGGTCGCGCATCGCTTGCAACGCCCAGAGTTTTCCCATCGGCGACGACGTACCGGATCGGTTCGTACTGATGCTGTGCCCGGCCGCCGTCTGACCGGTCCGCCGCCGGCGTGATCGGCGGACCGGGCGGCGGATGCGCGCCGCGAGCGGGAATACGGCGGTCGGATGGACTTGTGCAGGGCATCCCCTGCGTGGAGGGGAGATGAAATTTTTCAGCCTGAGAGACGCGTTTCCAAGCGCGGTCAGCGCGGAGGATCTGGATCAGTTTTTTGCCGACGACCGCCTGTGGGCCCTGTGCGACCAGATGCCCGACGGCCTGATCGTGGTCAACAATACCGGCCTGATCGCCTACATGAACACGGCCGCCGAGAGCATGAACGAGGTCTCGCGCAAGATGGCCGTGGGGCAGCCCTTGCGCAACCTGCTGTCCCAGAGCCAGATCATCTACGACGCCTTGATGGACGATGTCATCCAGGGTCTCAGGATCAGCCGGGAGGTATTCGATGCGGACGACCGCAGCTACACGCTGATCACTCGCGTCCTGGGCTCGCCGAACGACAACGGCAGGTATTTCCTGATCATCATCCAGAACAATGCCGGGCGGGTGTCCACGTCGCAAAAGACGTCGAAGCTGCTTGGCAGGGGCATGATCTCCGGTCTCAAGAAGGACGATGCCGGAGACCTGGAAATTCCGTTCGTCACCTGTCCCGATACCTCGCGCCTGCTGGAGCAAGGGTTGCGCGCGATGGCCCTGGGCAGCCGGCTTCTTCTGCTGGGCGAGTCGGGTGTGGGCAAATCGCAGCTCGCGGTGTATCTGCACAAGGCTTCCAGCCAGGGGGAAGGCCGTCCTTTCGTGCACATCAACTGCGGCGCGATCCCGGATACCCTGTTCGAATCCGAGATGTTCGGGTACGAAAGAGGATCGTTCACGGGCGCGTCGACTCGCGGCAAGAAAGGCCTGATCGAGGCCGCCGACGGCGGCACGCTGTTTCTCGACGAGGTCGGCGAGATCCCCCTGCAGTCCCAGGCCAAGATCCTGCAGGTCCTGGAGGAGGGCGTGGTGCAGCGTGTGGGGGCCACGGCGCCCCGGCACCTGCGGATGCAGGTCATCGCCGCGACCAATTGCGATTTGCGGGCTGCGGTCCGGGCCGGGGCGTTCAGGCGGGACCTGTATTACCGCCTCAACGTCATCACGCTGGTCGTTCCGCCGCTGCGGCAGCGGAAGAATCTGCTGGCGCTGCTGATCGATCATTTCCTGCGCGAAGTCAATGCCCGGCGGCCGGTGCCCCTGTGCCTGGACGAGGGCTGCCGGAATCGGCTGCTGTCGTATTCGTTCCCGGGAAACATCCGGGAATTGCAGAACATCATCGAATACCTGTCCGTGATGTGCGAGGAAGTGGCTTCCGCCGATTCGCTGCCGGAGCACCTGATAGACCTGGATGGTCCCCTCGACGAATTCGACGTGTGCCCCTGTCCGCCGTCCGGCCCGAAGCCCGCCGCGGCTTCTTTCGGCGAGGGTTTCGATTTGCGGCAGGCGGTTCGCGCCTACGAAAAGGAACTCATCGATTCGGCCATCCTCCAGGCGGGCAGCAAGCGGGGAGCGGCGAAACTGCTGAACGTGGATATCGCGACGATCGTTCGCAAGAGCAATGCCGACGGTTCTTGATGCGCGGATGCAGCGACCGTTGCATGACGCCATCGGGAATGGGGGTTTTGCGCGCTGAATCGTATTGATTCAAATCAAGAGTATAAATCCAGGCCTTTTATTTCATGGACTTAAGAGTTTCATCTTGAGTTGGCATGGGTCTTGCTTCTTTGGTAATGGAATAAGAACGATGACATCCATGAACCACAGGAGACAGGATGCTGCGAGATCGCATGAGGCGCGATTTGTGCGACGGGATTGCGCTGTCCATCGAAACCATCATGAATGAGGGCCCGGGTCCGGCGCCTGATCCGGACGGCGGCCTGGATCGCCTGGCGTGTTATCCCAGGCTGCACGGCGCGTTGAAGAAACTGCGGGCGCAATGGCAGGGCATCTCCCGGGCGTTCGGATCGGCCGTCGGGGAGGCGGCGCCCGCGGGAACGGAGGGGGCCGTCGATTTCGTTCGGGTGGTGGAGGGCCTGCGGGCCAGCGCAAGGCGGGAAATCCAGTCCCGCGAGGCGCTGGAACTGGAAATAAGGCGCCTCGGGGATGCCGCGCTTTCCCAGCAGGCGGAAATCGAGCGGCTGCGGGCCAGGAATGCGATGGCGGAATTGATGCGGCAGACGCTGACGGAAGGCTGCTACGAACTGGCGATCATCGGCGGGGATATCGATCATCCGGAGAACGAATTGCGCTGGTCCGATCAATTCAGGAATCTGATCGGGTATACCCGCGAGGAATTCACGGACAGTTGGGATGATTACCAGAGGATCGTGAATCCGGAAGACTACGAAAGGCTGATCCAGGCCATCCAGGATTATGTGGCCAGGGCCGACTGGTCGGATGCCTACACCATTGAATACAGGATGCGCCACAAGACGCGCGGCGACGTCTGGTACCGGGAGCGGGGCAAGGGATTCGTCGATGCCGGGGGAAAGCTGCGCTATCTCATCGGCGCCGTGCGCGACATATCGGATGAGAAGCGGGCCGCATGCCTGCACGACGAGGCCATTTCCTCGGTGCAGGAAAAGCATGGCCGGATTTCCCAGGTGATCGACGTGATCAAGAACATTTCGGATCAGACGAACCTGCTCGCGATCAATGCCGCGATCGAGGCCGCCCGCGCGGGACAGGCCGGCAGGGGATTTTCAGTGGTCGCGCGCGAGATCAAGACGTTGGCAGCCGAGTCCGTGGATGCCGCGAGAACCATTCAGAAATTGTTGACCTGACAGGAGAAAGAGCACATGAAATCCCTTAAATACTGGCACGACATGGCGGCGGAAATTCGGCCCGAGACCCGATTGTTCATCGATGGGGCATTCGTCGATGCGGCACAGGGCCGGCGCTTCGAGAGCGTCAATCCGGCGACCGGGCGCGTCCTGGCCGAAATGGCGCAGGGTGGCGTGGAAGATGTCGACCGCGCGGTGTCGGCCGCGAGGCGCGCCTTCAGGAGCGGCGTGTGGTCCCGGATGGCGCCCCGGGACCGCATGGCGGTGCTCTACCGCGCGGCGGCACTGATCGAAAAGCATGCCGACGAGTTCGCCGTGCTGGACTGCCTGGACATGGGCAAGCCGATCACCGAACTGGTGAGCGGCGACGTGCCTTTCTCGGCACTGACGTTCCAGTACTTCGGCGAGACGATCGACAAGATCGATGGCATGGTCACCAGCACGGACCCGTCCGCCTTGCACATGATCGTGCGGGAGCCGCTGGGCGTCGTCGCCTGTGTGACGCCCTGGAATTATCCCCTGATGATGGCCGCATGGAAGGTGGCGCCCGCCCTTGCGGCGGGGAATTCGGTGGTCCTGAAGCCGGCCGAGCAGACCCCGATGAGCGCGCTTCTCCTGGCCCGTCTGCTGGCGGAGGCCGGCATTCCGGAGGGCGTCTTCAATGTCGTCAACGGCTTTGGCGAGGAGATTGGGCGCCACCTGGCTCTGCATATGGATGTGGACAAGATCAGCTTCACCGGTTCCACCGAAGTCGGAAAGCTGATGATGATCTATTCCGGCCAGTCCAACATGAAAAGGGTGACCACCGAGTGCGGCGGCAAGAGCCCCCAGATCCTCATGCGGGATGCCGATCTGGATATGGCGGTCACGTATGCCGTCAATGGGATCTATACCAACCAGGGCGAAGTCTGCAGCGCAGGTTCCAGGCTGCTGGTGCATGAATCCATCTATCCGGATTTCGTCGAGAAATTCCTGCGCGAGGCGGGACGCTTCCAGCCGGGCGATCCTCTGGACCCCGAAACCACGATGGGGCCCCTGGTGACCAGGGAGCAGCAGACCCGGGTGCTCGGCTACATCGAAAGCGGCAGGGAGGACGGCGCCGAACTGGTTCTGGGGGGCGGGCGGCCGGACGGGTTGTCGGCGGGCAGTTATGTGCAGCCCACTCTGTTCAAGGATGTCACGCCCGACATGAAGATCGCACGCGAGGAGATCTTCGGCCCCGTGGGCGCGGTCATGTCATTCGAGACGGAGGAGCAGGCCATCGAAATCGCGAACGGAAGCATCTACGGCCTCGCATCCTCCATCTGGACCCGGGATCTCAATACCGCCCACCGGATGGCCAGGGACATCCAGGCGGGCATCGTCTGGGTCAATTGCTACGAGCATGGGGACATGACCCAGCCGTGGGGCGGGTACAAGCAATCCGGTCAGGGGCGGGACAAATGTTTCGACACGATGCTGGCGCACATGCAGACGAAATCGGTCTGGATCAATCTGGGGTGATCGGGGAGGGCGACGCCCGGGTGCGGGGGATCCCGTTCTTCGGAACAGGATCCGGTGCGTGCCTTTTGTGAGAAATCCGTGCGGCCGCGTGCGAATACCGGCCGTCGAGGAGCGTTTCCGGTATCGACTTTCTTGCTGTCTTCATAAGGAGCCTCTGAACAAGTCGAGCGGCAAGCAGATGCATGCGGCGTGATGACTTGTTCAGAGATTCCATAAAGAACCATCTTGCAAAAAGATGTCGTCAATTTCAAGGAGAACATGGTGGGACATAAAATCACGAGTGGTGTCATCGACAGTGACGCCGAGCAACTGGCAAGGCTGGGGTATAAATCCGAGTTTCGCAGGGAGATGACGCTCTGGGAAAACTTCGCGCTGGGATTCACCTACCTTTCGCCGGTGGTGGGTATCTATTCGCTGTTCTCGTCTTCGCTGGCCGTGGGCGGGCCGCCGATGATCTGGGCCCTGCTGGTCGCGGGGGCGGGCCAGTTCCTGGTGGCCCTGGTTTTCGGCGAGATCGTGTCCCAGTATCCGCTGGCCGGCGGGGTCTATCCCTGGGCCCGGCGCCTCTGGGGGCGGAAATGGGCGTGGATGACGGGCTGGATCTATATCATGGCCCTGTTCGCCACCATCGGCGGGGTGACGTATGGCGCGGCGCCCTACACCGCGATACTGGCCGGTTTCGAACCATCGACCGAAAACACGGTCCTGTTCGCCCTGCTGGTCATCCTGGTGGCGACCATCATCAACATGATGGGCACGAAGGTTCTGGCCCGTGCCGCCATGATCGGCTTCATCGCCGAAATCCTGGGCGCCATTTTCGTGGGCGGATATCTCCTGATCTTCGAGCGCCATCACGGCATCGGGGTCATTTTCGATACTTTCGGCGCGAACACCGATGGTTCGTATCTGGGGGCCTTCCTTGCCGCCAGCCTGATCGGCGTGTACCAGTATTATGGTTTCGAGGCGTGTGGCGATGTCGCCGAGGAAGTGCCCAATCCCGGACGCCGCATCCCGAAGGCCATGCGGCGGACGATCTATATCGGTGGCGTCGCCGCCACCTTCGTCTGTCTCGCCCTGCTGCTGTCCGTCGTCGACTATCGGGATGTCATCGAAGGCCGCGTCCAGGGGGATGTCGTCCCCATTCTCCTGAAGAATGCGTTTGGCGGCGTGGGCAGCTGGCTGGTCATCGGCGTGGTGCTGATCTCGTTCCTCTCCTGCGCGATGAGCCTGCAGGCGGCGGCGAGCCGCATGGTATACGCCTATGCCCGCGATCACATGATCTTTGGCAGCGGGATCTTTTCCCGCTTTTCCAACGCCAGGCACGTGCCGCCCTACGCCTTGATCCTGGCCGGCATCGTCCCCGGAATCGTGGTCCTGAGCGCCCTGGTTTCGACGGATGCGCTGGTGAAGATCATTTCTTTTGCCGCCGTCGGAATCTACATCGCTTTCCAGATGGTGGTCCTGGCTGCGCTGCGGGCGCGCTTGAAGGGCTGGCAGCCGTCCGGTGAATTCACCCTGGGCGGCTGGGGCCTGCTGGTGAATGTGCTGGCATTGGCCTATGGGGTGGCCGCCATCGTCAATATCGCATGGCCGCGTACGCCGGACGCCGCCTGGTATGACAACTATATCGTGCTGCTTTCGATGGCTATCGTCCTGGGCGTCGGGTTTTTCTACATGCTCACGCACCGGCCTTATTGCCGCAGCAGCGCGGCGCATGGCGACGCCATATGCGTGACGCGGTAATGCCCCCATGCACGGGACCCGGGACCTTGGGCCTTCGTGTCGCGTGCGGTTTTTCCGTGTAGAGGATCCGGCCGCCGGGTGGCGGCTGGTCATCGAAAAACTGATCTGGAAACGAGAAAAATGAAAATCTCTCACTATGTTGGTGTCGCCCTCGGGTGCCTGGCCCTTTCCTTGCCCCTGGTGTCGTCCGCCGAATGGAGCGCGAATCTTGGCGTCGTCTCCTTGTACAAGGACCGCGGAGTCGACCAGGAGGGGCGGGACGACGCGATCCGGCCAGCCCTCCAGGGCGGGCTGGATTATGCCTTCGACAATGGACTGTACGTCGGAAACTGGAACTCCACCGGCCAGTTCGGCAATGCGGGCATGGAGGTGGACCTGTACGCGGGATATCGGCTCGGGTTCGCCCAGGACTGGCTGTTCGATGTGGGCTACGTCCACTACATCTATCCAGGGGACGCCTCGTGGAATGCGGGCGAGATCTACGCGAGCCTCGGTTATCAGAGGCTGACGTTCAAGGTCTATCGCGGCGTGCGGGAAGAGATCAACAAGAACGATATGTACTACCGGCTGACCTATACGCATCCGCTCATGGAGCGGTTGAACTTGACGGCTGGCGTGGGCTACCAGGATTTCGACGCCGCGGACTTGCGGGGGAAGTTCGACTACAGCATCGGCCTGGACTACGCCTTGAATGAATCCGTTTCCCTGTCCGGGACGATCGCCGGGGCCAATCGCAAGAATGATGTGGTGGATCATTCCAGGGATACCCGCTTCATCCTCGGCTTGACCGCCGCTTTCTGAATCGGCGGATGAATCGTTTTCGTTCATCCGCATGGACCGTTCCGCCCCGGGGCGCATTTCCCGCCCCGGGGGCGGCATCGACAGGAGTCATCATGAACAGAGCGGCAACGCTGGCGCGGCAGGATGTGCGCTACCAATTGCATGCCTACACCAACGCGGTTCAGCACCAGGGCATTGGCCCCTGCATCATGGACCGCGGCCACGGCATCCACGTGTACGACACCGGGGGCAAGGAATACATCGAGGGCATGTCCGGGCTGTGGAGCGTGGCGGTGGGCTTCAGCGAGCCGCGCCTGGCGCAGGTGGCCTACGAGCAGATGCAGCGCCTGCCCTTCTACCACACCTTCAGCCACAAATCGAACGTGCCCTCGATCGAGCTGGCCGAGAAGCTGATCGGGCTGACGGGCGGGCGCATGGCCCAGGCCTTCTTCACCAATTCGGGCTCCGAGGCCAACGACACCATCGTCAAGATGGTCTGGTACTACAACAACGCCCTGGGCCGTCCGGACAAGAAGAAGATCATCGCCCGCCAGCGCGGCTACCATGGCGTGACGGTGGCCTCGGCCAGCCTGACGGGTCTGGCGGGCAACCACCGCAGCTTCGACCTGCCGCTGCCGCGCATCCTGCACACGCGCTGCCCGCACTGGTACCGCGAGGGTCTGCCGGGCGAGACCGAGGCGGCGTTCGCCGAGCGGCTGGCCGCCGAGCTGGAGGCGCTGATCCTGGCCGAAGGGCCGGAGACGGTGGCGGCCTTCATCGGCGAGCCGGTGATGGGGGCGGGCGGGGTGGTCGTGCCGCCCGAGGCCTACTGGCCGAAGATGCAGGCGGTGTGCCGCAAGTACGACGTGCTGGTGATCGCCGACGAGGTGATCACCGGCTTCGGGCGCACGGGGCGGATGTTCGCTTCCGAGCTGTACGGCATCGAGCCGGACTTCATGACGCTGTCCAAGCAGCTGACCTCGTCGTACCAGCCCCTGGCGGCGGTGCTGATGAACGAGCGGGTGGCCTCGGTGATCACGCGCCACAGCGGCGAGCTGGGCACCTTCGGCCATGGCTACACGGCCAGCGGCCATCCGGTGGCGGCGGCGGTGGCGCTGGAGAACATCCGCATCATCGAGGAACGCGGGCTGGTGGACAACGCCGCCGCGGCCGGCGCGGTGCTGCAGCGCCGGCTGCGGGAGCTGGGGGATCATCCGCTGGTGGGCGAGGTGCGCGGCGTGGGGCTGATCGCGGCGGTGGAGCTGGTGGCCGACAAGGCGGGCCGTGCGCCGTTCGATCCGCCGGGCCGGGCGGGTGCGCAGGTCGTGCGCCGCGCCCAGGACAACGGCCTGATCCTGCGCGGCATCCAGGACAGCGTGGCCTTCTGCCCGCCGCTGATCATCACCGAGGCGCAGGTCGAGACGCTGGCGGACCGCTTCGCGCGGTCGCTGGAGGAAGAAGCGGCCCGGCTGCCGTGACCCGGCGCGTTGGATCAGGCCGCGGGCTCGTCCGCCGGCGCGCCGCCATCCCGCGCCTGCCCGACCAGCCAGTCGCGGAAATGCACCAGGGCGGGCAGGGTGGCCTTGCGCTCGGGAACGATCAGGTGGAAGGCCCGCTGGCCCGGGCCGCTGTGCGGGTTGAGCACGGCCAGGGTGCCCCGGGCCAGCTCCCGCTGGATCAGGAACGGCGGAATCAGCGTCACGCCCAGCCCGTCGCCCGCCGCCTGGGACAGCATGGAAAACAGCTCCAGCCGCATGCCCGCCATGGCGGCGGGCGCCGCGACGCCGGCCGAGGCGAACCATTCGCGCCAGGCGGTGGGCCGGGTGCTCTGCTGCAGCAGGGGCAGGGCGGCGATGCCGGCGGCGTCCAGCGGCCCGCGCGCCAGTTTCGGGCTGCAGACCGGGACCGGATTCTCGCGCATCAGGAAGTGGGCCTGGGTGCCGGGCCAGCGCGGGTCGCCCGAGTAGATGGCGGCGTCGAACTCGGTGTCCTCGAACAGGAAGGGATGGGTGCGGGTGGACATGTTGACCTGCAGGCCGGGGCGCTCGGCGCGCAGCGCCGCCAGGCGCGGCAGCAGCCAGCGGGTGGCGAAGGTCGGCACCACGGCCAGCTCCAGCACGCCGCCGCCCTGGTGCGCCATGACCGCCTGGGTGTCGCGTTCGAGCGCGTCCAGCTGCCGGCGCACCAGCCGGCTGTAGCGTTCGCCCGCGTCGGTCAGGCGCACGCCCCGGCGCGCGCGCTGGAACAGCGGCACGCCGACCAGGGCTTCGAGGCCCGCGACCTGGCGGCAGATCGCGCCCTGGGTCAGGGACAGTTCCTGGGCGGCGCGGGTGAAGCTCTCGTGCCGCGCGGCGGCCTCGAAGGCCTGCAGGGCCTGGGTGCTGGGCAGTCGTTTGCGCATGTCCGGAGTGATTGAAAGTCACAGATAACGCAGTTTATATCGTTTGTGTCCTGGAAAATATCCCGATAGGATGCGTGAATATCACTCATACAGAACTTTTCTTTTCCGGAGACTCCCATGTCCGCATCCCGTGCCCAGTTCCAATGGCTCGATCCCCTGCTGCTGGACCAGCAGCTCACCGACACCGAGCGCATGGTGCGCGACGCCGCGCGCGCCTATGCCCAGGACCGCCTCCTGCCCCGTGTGCAGGAAGCCTTCCGCCATGAAAAGACCGATCCGGCGATCTTCCGCGAGATGGGCGAACTCGGCCTGCTGGGCGCCACGATTCCCGAGCAGTACGGCGGCGCGGGCATGAACTACGTCTGCTACGGGCTGATCGCCCGCGAGGTGGAGCGGGTGGATTCCGGCTACCGCTCGATGATGAGCGTGCAGAGCTCCCTGGTCATGGTGCCCATCGACGCCTTCGGCACCGCCGCGCAGAAGGAAAAATACCTGCCGAAGCTGGCCTCGGGCGAATGGATCGGCTGCTTCGGCCTGACCGAGCCCGACCACGGCTCGGACCCGGGCTCGATGGCCACGCGGGCGAAGAAAGTGCCGGGCGGCTACAGCCTGACGGGCGCCAAGACCTGGATCACCAACAGTCCGATCGCCGACGTGTTCGTGGTCTGGGCCAAGGACGAGGCCGGCGACATCCGCGGCTTCATCCTGGAAAAGGGCTGGAAGGGCCTGTCGGCGCCGGCCATCCACGGCAAGGTCGGCCTGCGCGCCTCGATCACGGGCGAGATCGTGCTGGACGAGGTCTTCGTGCCGGAAGAAAACATCTTCCCCGACGTGCGCGGCCTGAAGGGGCCTTTCACCTGCCTGAATTCGGCGCGCTACGGCATCGCCTGGGGCGCCCTGGGCGCGGCCGAGGCCTGCTACGAGACCGCGCGCCAGTACGTGCTGGACCGCAAGCAGTTCGGCCGCCCGCTGGCCGCCAACCAGCTCATCCAGAAGAAGCTCGCCGACATGCTGACCGAGATCACCCTGGGCCTGCAGGCCGTGCTGCGCGTCGGCCACCTGAAGGACGAGGGCCAGGCGCCGGTGGAGATCACCTCCATCATCAAGCGCAATTCCTGCGGCAAGGCTCTGGACATCGCCCGCACGGCGCGCGATATGCTGGGCGGCAACGGTATTTCCGACGAATTCTGCATCGCCCGCCACCTGGTCAACCTGGAAGTCGTCAACACCTACGAGGGCACGCATGACGTGCACGCCCTGATCCTGGGGCGCGCCATCACCGGCATCGCCGCCTTCGCCAACTGAGGAGCGCGGCCATGGCGCAAGAGACTCCCGCCGCGCCGGGCCCGGACGGACAGGCCGCCGGCCCGGCCGGGCCCGGCGCCGGATCGGATGCCGGCCTGGGCGCCGGCCTGGGCGCCGCCCCCCGCGGCGCGCTGTCGCACATCCGCGTCCTGGACCTGTCGCGCATTCTCGCCGGCCCCTGGGCCACGCAGATCCTGGGCGACCTGGGCGCGGACGTGATCAAGATCGAGCGCCCCGGGGAGGGCGACGACACGCGCGGCTGGGGGCCGCCGTGGATGCCCGACGACCACGGCGGCGAGTCGCGTGTCGCGGCCTATTACCTGTGCGCCAACCGCAACAAGCGCTCGGTGACGGTGGACATGGCCAGCCCCGAGGGCCAGGACCTGATCCGCCGGCTGGCCCTCCGGTCCGACGTGCTGGTGGAAAACTTCAAGGCGGGCGGGCTGGCGCGCTACGGCCTGGACTACGACAGCCTGCGTGCCATCAACCCGCGCCTGGTGTACTGCTCCATCACGGGGTTCGGCCAGACAGGGCCCTACGCGGCGCGCGCCGGCTACGATTTCCTGATCCAGGGCCTGGGCGGCCTGATGAGCGTCACCGGCCGGCCCGACGGCGAACCGGGCGGCGGGCCGATGAAGGCCGGCGTGGCGCTGACCGACATCCTGACCGGCCTGTACGCGGCCAACGCCATCCAGGCCGCGCTGGCCGCGCGCGAGCGTACGGGCGCCGGCCAGCACGTGGACATGGCGCTGCTGGACGTGCAGGTCGCCTGCCTGGCGAACCAGGCCATGAACTACCTGGCCACCGGCCGCAGCCCCGGGCGGCTGGGCAACGCGCATCCCAGCATCGTGCCCTACCAGGACTTTCCCACGGCCGACGGCCACATGATCCTGGCGATCGGCAACGATGGCCAGTTCGCCCGCTTCTGCGAGGAAGCCGGCCGGCCGGACCTGGCGCGGGACCCCCGCTTCGCCACCAACCGCGCGCGGGTGGAGCACCGCGACGCGCTGATCCCCCTCCTGCGGCACCTGACCACGGCCCGCACCACGGCCGCCTGGGTTGAAGCGCTGGAATCCCAAGCCGTGCCCTGCGGCCCGATCAACGCCATGGAGCAGGTGTTCGACGACGCCCAGGTGCGCGCACGCGGCCTGCGCATCGAGATGCCGCATCCGGAGACCGGCGCGGTGCCGCTGGTGGCGAGCCCCATCCGCCTGTCGGACACCCCGGTGGACTACCGCCTGCCGCCCCCGCCCCTGGGGGCGCACACGGCCGACGTGCTGCAAGAAGTGCTGGGACTGGCGCCGGCCGAAATCGAGGCCCTGCGCGCGCGCGGCGTGGTCTGACCGCGCCTGCCCGGGCGCAAGCCCCACCCTGCGGGGCGAGCCCGGGCGCGGTCCTTTCCCCCGCGGGCCTGGCCGGCGCGGCTCCCGCGTCCCGGCGGGTTTGATCCGTATCAAGGTCCGGGCCCATCGGCGCCCGGATCGCCCCCGCGTTCATCTGAGGTCAATGTTTCCGTCCCTACGATGGAAGCATGGATGGCCGCCGCCCGGCGGCCGGATGAATGGGGGACCTTCCATGAAGCAAGCCTGGAACACGCTCGGCGCCTGCCTGCTGGCCGCGTCGCTGGGCCTGGCCGCCGCGCCGGCCGCGGCCGGCGACGATTGCGACGTGCCCATCGAGCGCTGGCAGACCCGCGAGGCCGTCACCCAGATGGCCCGCCAGAAAGGCTGGAACCTGAAGCGCGTCAAGATCGACGACGGCTGCTACGAGGTCCGCGGCGAGGACGCCCAGGGCCGCGCCTTCAAGGCCAAGCTCGATCCCGCGACGCTGGAAATCGTGAAGATCAAGTACCGCGACCACGACGATCATGACCGCGAACGCCGCCGCGACCGGGACCGCGATCACCGCGATTCACGCAATCCCCGCGATGCGGCGCCAAGCGCCCTGCCGTCCGCCGCCCCGGCGGCCGGGGCGGGCAAGCCGTCCGCCGCGGTGTCCGTCTCCGGCGCCCGGATCGAATGATCCGTCCCCGGCTGAAATTTCCACAGGAGCATAGTCCATGAAAACCTCGCAACCCATGAAGACCTGTTCGATCGCGGCCCTGCTGGCCGCCACCGCCCTGGCCGTTCCCGCCCTGGCGCAGGGCCGCACGGTGACCCTGTCCACGACCCTGAAGAACTACGGCGGCGACGGCGCCTACCTGGCGGTCTACCTGACCGACGCCCAGGGCGCCTACGCGGGCACCCTGTGGGTGGCCGGCGGCAAGGCCAAGTACTACAAGCATCTGAGCGACTGGAACCGGCTGTCGGCCGGGGATGCGGCACGGCTCGACGGCGTGACCGGCGCCAGCGTGGGCGAGGGCCGGACGCTGAAGGTGACCGCCGATCTGGCCGACGCCCTGTTCGACGCCGGCTACGAGATCCGCATCGACGCCGCCGTGGAGGACATGCGCGACAGCCCGTCCGAAATCCGTGTGCCGCTGACCGCGGCCGGCGCCGGCCAGTCCACCGCCGGGCGCCAGTTCATCCAGTCCTTCAGCTATCAGGCGCAGTGATCGTCATGCAATGGCGGCAGATTCATCGCTGGCTGGGCCTGTGGGCCGGCGCCCTGGCCCTGCTGGTCGGTCTCACCGGACTGATCCTGGCTTTCTTCCCGGTGCGCGACACCTGGCGGGCCGTCCAGGCCGAACCCGGCCTGCCGGTGGCGGTCCTGGCGCAGCGGGCGGCGGCCCAGGTGCCCGGGATCGAGGAAATCCGCCGCCTGCCCTCGGGCGACATCGTCGCGTACTCCTTCGACGGCGGCCAGGCACGCGCCAGCCGGATCGACCCCGCCAGCGGTCAGGTGCTGGGTGACTACCAGGCGTCCGCCGTCGAACGCTGGGTGCGCAATCTGCACCGCTCCTTCATGCTGGACGATGCGGGCCGCCTGGGCGCGGCCGGGGTCGCGCTGGCCATGCTGCTGCTGACGCTGTCCGGAACCCTGATGCTGGCCTGGCGCCTGGGCGGCTGGCGCCGCCTCGTGTCCGGCCGCATCCGCGGGACTCCGGTCCAGCGCCTCCACGGGATCGGCGGCCGCGTCCTGGTGCTGGTCCTGGCCCTCTCCTCGCTGACCGCGCTCTACATGAGCGCGACGACCTTCGGCCTGATTCCGGCCGATGCGGACGCGGATCCGGACGCCGTCTCCGCGCCCGGCGAACAGCCCGACCGGACGGCGGACGCCCTGCCGCTGCTGCAGGCCCTGTCGGCCGACGGCCTGCGCAAGCTGAACTTTCCGGCGGCGGACGATCCGGAGGACGTCTGGACCGTGTCCACCGACGCCGGCGACGGCTGGATCGACCGGCGCAGCGGCCACGTGCTGGCCTGGCAGCCGGCCCCCGCCGCGCGCGTCCTCTACGACTGGGTCTACGCCCTGCACACCGGCCAGGGCCTGTGGGCCTGGGCGCTGATCCTGGGTCTGGCGGGCCTGTGCATTCCGGTGTTCTGGATCACCGGGTTCCTGATCTGGCGGCAGGGCAGGGCCCAGGCGCCGCGTCTGGAAAACAACGGGCCGGCGCGGCGGGCCGACATGCTGATCTTCGTGGCCAGCGAGGGCGGCACGACCTGGGGTTTCGCCAAGGCGCTGCACGACGCCCTGGCGCGCAACGGCCATGCGGTGCACACCGCGCCGCTGGAACAATTCCAGGCGCCCGGATCGGCCCGCCAGATATTCATCCTGGCCGCGACCTACGGGGATGGCCAGGCTCCGGCGCATGCCGCCCGGGCGCTGGAGCGGATCGCCGGCCAGACGGCCGGGACCGCGCCGGTGACGGTGCTGGGCTTCGGCGACCGCCAGTTCCCGGCCTTCTGCGGCTACGCCGAGGCGCTGGAGCGTGCCCTGCGGGATGCCGGCTGGCCGCAAACCCTGCCGCTGGAATGCATCCACCAGCAGTCGGCGCAGCAGTTCGGCCGCTGGGGCGCGGCCTTGTCCGAAGCCCTGGGCGAGGCGCTGGTGCTGGACTACGTGCCGCGCATTCCGCCGACCTTTTCCCTGGAACTGGCGCAACGGCTGGATTATGCGGGCGGCGCCGCCGGCCCGGCCGCCATCCTGCGCCTGCGCTGGCGGGACGATGGCCCGCTGGCGCGGCTGCGGGGCCGCGGCATGCCGCATTTCAAGGCGGGCGACCTGGTGGGCATCGTGCCGCCCGGCAGCCCGGTGCCCCGCTACTATTCCCTGGCCTCGGGATTTCACGACGGCTTCGTGGAAATCTGCGTGCGGCGGATGCCTGGCGGAGTCTGTTCCGGCTTCCTGCACGGCCTGCAGCCCGGCGATCCTGTCCAGGCCTTCATCAAGCCCAATCCGGGCTTCACCCTGGATGCCGCGCGCCGTCCCGTCGTGCTGATCGGCGCGGGTACCGGCGTCGCTCCCCTGGCGGGCTTCATCCGCGACAACGTCCGCAAGACGCCCATGTTCCTGTATTTCGGGGCGCGCAATCCGGACGAGGATTTCTATTTCGGCGCCGCCTTGCGCCGCTGGCTGGACGAAGGGCGGCTGTCCGCGCTGCGCACGGCCTTTTCCAGGATCAAGGAGGGCGGCGGCTACGTGCAGGACGCCCTGCGCCGCGATGCGGACCGCCTGCGGGCGCTGGTGGCCCAGGGCGCCGTGCTGCGCGTCTGCGGCAGCCGGCCCATGGCGGCCGGGGTCGCCGAGGCGCTGGACGAGATCCTGCGCCCGCTCGGCCTGGACGTGCGGGGACTGCGGGAAAGGGGACGCTATGCCGAAGACGTATTCTGATCCGGCGGCCGCCGCGCCCGCCGTCCGGCCCGCAGCGGCGCGCGGCGCGGCGCCGCCCGCCCGCCCCGCGCCGACCGCGTTTTCCGAATCCACCCTGAGCGGTCCGGCCATGGGTACGCGCTGGTCGGCGCGCTATCAGGCGCAGCCGGACTTCGACCATGGGGCGCTGTCGCGCGGCCTGGCGCGGGTCGTGGAATCGGTGGATGCGCAGATGTCGCCCTGGAAGCCGGACAGCGACCTGATGCGCCTGAACCGGGCCGAGCCGGGGCACTGGGTGACGCTGCCGGAGGCCGTGCTCGAAGTGCTGGCGCGGGCGCTGGACATCGGCACGCTGAGCGGCGGCGCCTATGACGTCGCCGTCGGCGGCCTGGTCGATGCCTGGGGGTTCGGCGCGGCGGCGGACACGCCCGATCCGGCCGCCATCCGGCACGCCGCCGCGGACCATCGTCCCGCCCATCTCTGGCTGGACCTCGACCGGGAGCAGGGCCGCGCGCGCAAGCGGGCGCCCCTGACCCTGGACCTGTGCGGGATCGCCAAGGGCTACGCCGTGGACCGGATGGCCCAGGTCATGGCCCTGCATGGCGTGGGCCACGCCCTGGTCGGCCTGGACGGCGAACTGCGGGCCTGCGGCGCCCGCGCCAACGGCCGGCCCTGGGCCGTGGCCCTGGAAAGCCCGCAGGAGGGACGCCGCGCGGCGCACGGGGTGATCGAACTGGCCGACCTGTCGGTGGCGACCTCGGGCGATTACCGCCGCTGGGTCCGGATCGGCGGCGAACGCCTGGCGCACACCATGGATGGCCGCCGGGCGGCGCCGGTGCGCAATCCGGTGGCCTCCGTCACGGTGCTGGCGGCCGAGTGCATGGACGCCGACGCCTGGGCCACGGCCCTGCTGGTGGCGGGGCCGGACGAAGGACCGGCCCTGGCGCGGCGCATGGGACTGGATGCCTTGTTCCTGCTGCGCCGCGGCGGCCGGCTGGTGGAGTTCGGGCTGGGCCGCTTCGCGTCTTAGGGCGGGCGGGCCCCGGAACGCCGGGTCATCGAGGCGATTATGACTATTTTGTCATTGCATATAACTGTAATTCAGTTGACTTCCATTAAGGATGCGGATGGTCTTTTCCGTTAAATTTTTGACATATAGCTTCACGCTTCAAACTCCACGGGCATGCAGGGGATCGCGCTCGTGACCTCAGAATCCTCCATGCTCCGCTCGCTCCGGCCGTCCGCTTCTCCCTTTTTCTCCCGCGTTCTGCTGATCTCCGGCGGGCTCGCCTCGGCGGGCCTGCTCATGGTCGTGCCGGCGCTCTGCCGCGGGACGCCGTATCTGTGGCTGGCGATCCTGCCGGCCTGCGGCTTCCTGGCGCTGTTCGTGTTGCGGGAACGGGCGCGCGAGGCATGCTGCGCGAAGTTCGCCGCCCTGCGCGCGCGCAACGACCGCCAGCGCAAGCGCGTCCACTACCTGCGCGGCCAGGCCCGGATCCTGCGCGCCATCTCCCGGCGCCGTCCGCTCGACGAATCCATGAGCATCCTGTGCCGCTTCGTGGAGGACCGGATCCCGGGGGCGCGGTGCTCGGTCCTGATGCTGGGCCCCGAGGGCAGGACGGTGGGGAAGTCCGTCGCTCCCGGCCTGCCCGAGCGCTACAACCAGGCCCTGCTGGGGCTGGAGATCGGCCCCACGGTGGGCTCGTGCGGCGCCGCCATGCATCTGCGCCAGCCGGTGTTCATCGAAGACATCCTGCGCCATCCGAACTGGGCGCCGTTCCGCGACCTGGTGCTGACCACGGGGATGCGGGCCTGCTGGTCCAGCCCGATCCTGGACGACGATGGCCAGGCCATGGGGGCCTTCGCGGTCTACAACGAGCAGCCCCGCCTGCCGGCCCGCGGCGAGCGCCTGACCATCCACGCCGCGGTCGAGATGGCGCGGGTCGCCGTCAACATGGCGACCGTGTACCGCCAGCTCATGCACCAGTCGCTGCGCGACGAACTGACCGGGCTGGCGAACCGCCGGGGCATGAAGGACTGGCTCACGCGGCGCCTGGAGGCGGGCGGCCGGGTGGGGGTGCTCCTGCTGGACCTGGACGATTTCAAGCCGGTCAACGACACCTTCGGCCACGATGGGGGCGACAAGGTGCTGCGCGTGGTGGCCGGGCGGCTGCGGGACCTGGTGGGCCGCGACGCGATCGCCTCCCGCCTCGGCGGGGACGAGTTCACCCTGGGCGTGCCGACGGCCGATCCCGCCGCCCTGGAAGACATCGCCCGGCGGGTCATCGAAGCGGTCGGCCGGCCCGTTTCCATCGACCGGCGGCACCGGGCGCAGGTCCGCTGCAGCATCGGCATCGCCCGCCACCCCGAAGACGGCGAGACGGTCGAGGAACTGATGACGCATGCCGACCGGGCCATGTACGAGGCGAAGAAATCCGGCAAGAACCGGTATCGCCGCTGGAGCGGCCCGGCCGGGGACGGGGCGGAAATGTCCGCATGACGGGGCGGGCCGAGGCCCGCTTGAAGCAGGCGGTCGCGCGCAACGGCGGACGGCCCGACGGGGTGCTGGCGCGCAACGACGTCCTGGCGGCCTCCCCTGCGCGCGCCGTTCTGTTCGTCCCCGGGGCGTCTTTTGGGGAATCCTCAGCCGAAGACGTCGATCGCCTTGCGGATGACGACGAACAGGGCCACCAGGAAACCGGTGCCCAGCAGGATGATGCCGGGATTCCGGTCGCGGAAACCGAAGCCGATGAACATGGCGATGATCCCCAGGATGAAGAGGACCAGGAGCAGGTTGCTGTGGAAGAACATGGCGTCGCGCTCGATGGGGGCTGATGGGGGGATCATAGGCAATTCGGGGCGCGCCGGTGTTGAGGCAGGACAATGCGGGCTCAGTCGAAGGGCCGGCCTTCGCCCGCTTCCTCGTGGGTGGCGCCGTCGCGGATGCGGTAGATCCGCTTGAAGGTGGGGATGATCTTTTCGTCGTGCGTCACCACGATGATGGCCGTCCGGTACTGCCGCGCCATGTGGTGCAGGATGCGCACGACCGCCATGGCGCGCTCGCTGTCCAGCGGCGCCGTCGGCTCGTCGGCCAGGATGACCGGCGGGCGGTTGACCAGCCCGCGCGCGATGGCGACCCGCTGCTGTTCGCCGCCGGACAGCTGCGGGGGCATGGCCTGGGCGCGGTGTCCGACTTCCAGCGAGGCCAGCACTTCCAGCGCGCGGGCGCGGGCCTCGCGCTTGCCCGCGCCCGCCAGCATCGGCAGCAGGGCCACGTTGTCGGTGACGTCCAGGAACGGGATCAGGTAGGGTGCCTGGAAGATGAAGCCGATCCGGTCGCGGCGCAGCGCGCGCAGGTCCTTCACCCGCCAGCCCTCGTCGTAGATGAGCTCGCCGCCCAGCGTCATGCGCCCGCCGGTCGGGTCGATCACGGCGCCCAGGCACTTCAGCAGCGTGCTCTTGCCCGAGCCCGAGGGGCCGATCAGGCCGACGACCTCGCCGGGCGCGACCGACATGTTGACGTCGCGCAGGGCCAGCACGGCCGTGTCGCCCTGGCCATAGCGCTTGCTCAGGCCCTCGATCAGGATGCCGGAACCGGTCATGGCGTTCATCCGATGGCGTTGGCGGGATCGACCCGCAGGGCGATGCGGATGGCCACCAGGCTGGCCAGGGCGCAGATCAGCAGGATGGCGGCCAGGCCCGCGATGGAATCGGCCGGCGTCAGCAGCACGTACTTGGGGAAGACGGGGGCGGAGAACGTCGCCGCGATCTTGCCCACCATGAAGCCGATCAGGCCCAGGGCCAGGGACTGCTGCAGGATCATGCCGGCGATGGTGCGGTTGCGCGTGCCGATCAGCTTGAGCACGGCGATCTCGCGGATCTTGTCCATGGTCAGGGTGTAGATGATGAAGGCCACGATGGCCGCGCTGACCAGGGCCAGTATGGCCAGGAACATGCCGATCTGCCGCGCCGACGAGGCCACCAGCTTGTCCACCAGGATGGTTTCCATCTGGGCGCGCGTGTAGACGGACAGGCGCGTCCAGCGCTGGATGCGGGCGGCGGCCTCGGCGGCGTCCGCGCCCGGAGCCAGCGTCACCAGGACGGCGTTGACGTAGGGATTGGCCGCCTGGCTGTCGAGCACGGCCCGCAGGGCCGAATCGTTGCCGGGCCGGTTCAGCCCGGGATTGGCGGCGGCGCGCCGGCGGCTCTGCCGGATGGCGTCGTTGTCCTTCTGGAATTGCGCCTGCTGCGCGTCCTTCAGGGGGATGAAGACCATCGGGTCGCCGCTGGAGGACACCGTGCGCCGGGTCAGGCCGACGATGGCGTATTCGTGGCGGCGGATGGTGATCCGGTCGCCCAGGGCGAAGCCGGCCGCCACGTCCGCCACGGCCTCGTAGTGGCCCAGGACGATCTGGCGGCCGGCCACCAGGCCGGGCGGCCAGCCCGGCGTCGCGCCCGGCGTGCCCGGGGCCACGCCCACCACCATGATGCGCACGTCGCGGCCGCGATGGTGCGCCTGCATGGTCAGGTAGGTGACGTTGGCCGCCTGGTCCACGCCCTCCAGCCCCAGGATGGCGCGGTAGGCGTCGTCGGGCAGGCTGGAGTTCTCGGCATAGGGTCCCTGGGTGTCTTTCTGCACGACCCACAGGTCGGCGCCGCTGTTGTCCAGCAGGGCCCGCGCATCGGCCACCAGGCCCCGGTAGACGCCCGCCATGATCAGCGTGACGCCGATCAGCAGCCCCAGGCCGATGCCGGTGAAGAGGAATTTCCCCCAGGCATGCAGGATGTCGCGTCCGGCCAGGCTGATCATGCCGCTGGCTCCGCCTGCGCCGGACCGGTGGCGCGGACCCGGCTGCGGGCGGTCAGCGGGCTGGCGCTGTGGACGATGACGAGATCGCCGGCGTTCAGTCCGTCCAGCACCTGGACCATGCCCCGGGCGTCGGCGGCGCCGACGCGGATGGGGACGAAGACCGGCCGCCCGTCCTGGATGCGCCAGACGCCGGGCCGTCCGTCCTGGTGGCGGAGGGCGGCGTTGGAGACGACGGGGCCCGGCGGGGTGGGCGGCAGTTCCACCGTGGTTTCGGCCAGCTCGCCCAGGGCGGGCGGCGGCGCGGGCGGGGCGTCGAAGGCGATCTTGGCCAGCAGTTCCTCGGTGATGGCGTCGGCGACCGGCTCGATGCGGACGATCCGGCCCTCGACCGGCTCCCGCCCGCGGGAGCGCAGCACGATCCGGGCCGCCAGCCCGGCGGACAGGCCGGCGGAGCCGGCCTGGTCGAAGCGCGCGTCGATCCAGAGCGCGCCGGGCGCGATCACCTGGACGATGGCCTGCCCGGCCATCAGGATCGTGCCCGGGTCCGCGTCGCGGGTGAGGACGAAGCCGTCGATGGGCGAGACCAGCGCCAGGTTGCGCCGCTGCGCGCGCAGCGCGGCCAGTTCGGCCTGCAGCCGTTCGGCCTCCCGCGTGGCGGCCTCCAGGGCGGCCTGCGCCAGTTTCAGCTCGTGGCGCTTGTCGCTGGCGGTCTCCTCGCTGATGGCCGAGGCCTTCAGCAGCGTTTCGTAGCGGCGCAGCTGGACTTCGGCCCGGTCCTGGCGGATGCCCGATTCCCGCGCCAGCACGCGCGCGCGGGACAGCGCCGCCACCTGGGCCTGGATGCGGTCGTCGAGGTCCACGGGATCGATCTCGCCCAGCACCTGGCCGGCCCGCACGGCATCGCCCACTTCCACGTCCAGCCGCAGCAGCCGGCCCGTCAGGGCCGGGCCGATCCGGTGGATCTGGCGGGCCTCGACGGTGCCGATGCCGAAGCGCACCGGACGGATGGAGGCTTCCTCAACCCGGGCCGTGGTGACCGGGATGCGGGCCAGCGGCCCGGATTGCAGGGCGACGTACAGGAACAGCCCCAGCAGGACCAGGGCCAGCGCGGCCAGCAGCACGCGTTTCCTGTCGATGCGCGGGGCTTTCATGGGCGGGCTCCGATGCCCTGGAGGAACAGGGCGAACAGGGCGGGCGCCTGGCGCTTCATGCGCCGGATGTCGCCGGCCAGCATGGACTGGATCACCAGGCCCTGGATCATGCCCACGAACAGTACCGGCAGGGCGTCCGCATCCGGCGTGTCCTGCAATTCCCCCCGGTCGATGCCGCGGCGGACCTGCTCCAGCAGCCGTTCGCGGTAGTGCTCCAGCAGGGCCAGCACGCGGGTCTTCGCGGGCGTCTCCCGGTCGTGCTGCAGTTCGGCGAACAGGATGCGCGGCACGCCCGGGTGGCTGGCGATGAAATCCACGTGGGCGTGGAACATGGCCTCCAGCGCCGCCCGCGGGCCGACGGCCCGCGCGGCGGCCGCGTCGATGCGCGCCAGCAGCGTCTCGCTGGTGTGGGCCATCACCGCGTCCCAGATGGCTTCCTTGCTGGGGAAATGCCGGAACAGCGCGCCCTGGGTGAGCCGCATGTGCTGGGCGATGGCGGCCGTCGTGATGTCGGCCGGGTTGCGGTCGGCGGCCAGCTCGATGACCGCCCGCACGGTGGCCGCCCGCCGTTCGTCCGCCGGCAGGTGTTTCGGAGTGGATTGCGGCATCCCGTTTCTCGCAAAGAGAGTAATTGATTACTATCTTATCACGGGAAGCGCGGAGTGGCGATGGTCCCGTCTGCCGCGCGGACGCGCCGCGGACCGGAATCAGCCGCGGAACACGTCGTCCAGGGTGTCGTCCAGGGGAGCCCCGGCCCCGCCGGTGCTCAATGCACCCTGCGCATCACCGCGCGGGCCTTTGATCCGTCAGGTATTCCTGCAGGCGGTTCAGCACGGTGCAGGGTTCGCGGAAGTTCCACTCCGGCCCGGTTTCTGGCCTGCCCAGGAAATGGCCCTGGGCGGCCTGGGCGCCGGCGTATCGCACCAGGTGCAGGTCGTCGGGGCTTTCCACCCCTTCGATGACGACGCAGGGACTGCGATGGGCGCAGGCCCGCGTGACCCATTTCAGGGTTTCCCGTCCGGCGGGGCCCTGGCGCGCCTGCCGCAGCAGGGACTGGTCGATCTTCACGGCGTCGTAGCGTGCGCCGTTCAGGGCCGACAGTTCGGCGTGTCCGCTGCCCATGTCGTCCAGCACGATGCGCACCCCGGTGTCCTGCAGTTCGCGCATCAGCCGCAGGGCGGATCCCGGGTGGGCGATGGGCTGGTTTCGGTCAGTTCGATCAGCAGGCGCGATGCCACGGCGCGCCGGCCGCACAGGTAGCGGACCAATTCGCGCCACCAGGCGTTGGGCCGCAGGGTCAGCGCCGAAATGTTGCACGCCAGTTCACGGTCGGGATGGATTTCCAGCAGGCCGATGACGGTCCACAGGACGCTCCAGTCCAGCCGCCCGATCAGCCCCTGGCGCTCCAGCGCCTGGATGGCGGCGGCGGGGGATTCCGCGGGATCCTCCGCCCGGCGCAGCAGCGCTTCCTGGTACAGGCAGGCGCCGTCCCCGGGATCGATCCGCAGGACCGGCTGGAATGCCAGCTGCAGCTGTCCGGCGCGCAATTCGTCCAGCCAGCGCGCGCACAGCGCGATGTCGTTGCGCAGGAGCGGGGTGGCCTGGCAGGGGGCGAACGCCGGATCGGGATCGAGGGGGTCGAGGCTGTCCTGGGGCACTTCGTGCAGGCTCAGGCCCGACAGGGCGATGTGCAGGAGCGGATAGAAACGGTCGTCCCCGCAATCGATGGGCGCGTCGCCCAGGTCGGCGCACAGCGTGCGCCAGAACTGATCGGCCAGGGAGACCGAGTACACGCTGAACGGCCAGATGCCGGCCAGATCGACTTCGATGGCATTGCCCGCGAACCGGATGGATCCGCGCGGGACGCGCGCCGTGATCAGGTGATCGCGCAGCGCCCGCATCACCTGCGCGGGCGGGCCGCCGCCGCGGGCCTGGGCCAGCTGGTGCAGGTTGCCGACCCGGATCTGCGCCCGCGCGCCGCTCATCACCGGGGAATCCAGCGGGGAGCGGGCCGTGCCGCCGCTCTCCATGTGTTCAAAAGGGTTCCCTTTTGAAAGTTCTTGGCATGAAGAAACGATGTTTTTTGGCAACATATAGAGAAAACAATTGTCGATTTGGTGCATCCAGGAAAATTAAATAGAAACTATTTAGGTTTCAAATAATTATCCGATCGACCCGTGTCGGAATGAGGCCCTTCGCCCCATCATCGGGATGGGCGCCGGGTCGCCGTTGGCGGAAAGAAACTTTTTCTCATAAGTGGCGCCGCTGTCCCGGCCCGTGCTGCCCTATAGTTCGCCCGCTTTCTGCTGGACGGGAAGGCGAATGGAAGTCAAGGTAGCGAGTCATGGCGATCGGCAAGACGCAGGGCGCGGGTGCGGCCCGCAGGGTGTTCGGCTATGCCCGGGTATCGACCGACGAGCAGCACATGGGCCTGCAGATGCGCGCGCTGAGGAATGCGGGCTGTGACCCGATCTTCGTGGATCGCGGGGTGTCGGGCGCGACGATGCGCCGGGAAGGTCTGGATCGGCTGCTGCGCTCGCTGCGCGCCGGCGACCGGCTGGTGGTCTGGCGGCTGGACCGCCTGGGGCACTCGCTGTCGGGGCTGATCCAGCTGCTGGACAGCCTGGGAGAGCGGCACATCGGCTTCTGTTCCCTGTGCGAGCAGATCGACATCGGCACGCCCGGCGGCAAGCTGGTGTTCCACATGATGGCGGCGCTGGCCGAATTCGAGCGTGCCCTGATCAGCGAACGGACCCGGGCGGGGATGGCGGCGGCGCGGGCGCGGGGCCAGCGCATCGGCCGCCCGCCTTCGCTGACGCCGCAGCAGCGCCTGGCGGCCCGGGCGCTGCTCGACCAGGGCCAGCCGGCGGCGCGGGTCGCCGATCAGTTCGGCGTGTCGGTCGCCACGCTGAGGCGGCTGGCCGCTTCCCCTTCGGTGTAGCCGGCCGTCCGCCCGGCGCACCGTCTCAGCCCAGCAGGTCCAGGGCGTGCCGGGCGGCGATCCATTCCTCGTTGGTGGGCTCCATGGCGACCCGTACGGCGCTGTCCGGCGTCGACAGCGTCGTGGCCTGGGCCGCGTTGGCCTCCGGGTCCAGCGCCACGCCCAGCCAGGCCAGGCCTTCGCAGACGCGCCGGCGCAGCTCGACGCTGTGCTCGCCGATCCCCGCGGTGAAGACCAGCATGTCCAGTCCGCCCAGCACCGCCGTCAGCGCGCCGATCTCGCGCACGATGCGGCGCACGTACAGGTCCAGCGCGAGGCGCGCGCGGGGCGCGCGGGCCTCGGCGGCCAGCAGGTCGCGCGGGTCGGGCGAGATGCCCGAGACGCCCTTGAGGCCGGATTCGTGGTACAGGATGCGGCCGACTTCCTCCAGGCTGAGCCGCTCGATCTCCATCAGGTAGAGCACGGCGCCCGGGTCCAGCGAGCCGGTGCGGGTGCCCATCATCAGGCCGTCCAGCGCGGAAAACCCCATGGTGGTGGCCTGGCTGCGCAGGTCGCGCAGGGCGCACAGGCTGGCGCCGCTGCCCAGGTGGGCGGCGATGACGCGGCCGCGCGCCCGGTCGCCGTGGCGCTCGGGCAGGGCGATGGACAGGTATTCGTAGGACAGGCCGTGGAAGCCGTAGCGGCGCAGGCCGCGTTCCCAGGCGTCGTAGGGCAGCGGCAGCATCTGCTCGACCTGCGGCACGGTATGGTGGAAGGCGGTGTCGAAGCAGGCGATCTGGGGCAGGCCGGGCCGTTCGCTCAGCAGGATGTCGATGGCCTCCAGCGCGAAGGGCTGGTGCAGCGGCGCCAGGGGGACGTAGCCGCGCAGATCCTCCAGGACGCCGGCGTCGATGCGCACCGGCGCGAAGTACTTGCTGCCGCCGTGAACGACGCGGTGGGCGACGGCCACCAGGCGCCCGTCGCCCAGCCGGGCGTGCACGCGCCGCAGGATCAGGTCCAGGGCGCAGCGGTAGGGCGCCTGGGGATCCAGCCGGACGGCGAACGGCGCCACGCCGGTCTCGCCGAAGTCGGGCCGCTCGCCGCCGATGCCCTGGACCTTGCCGTTCCAGGCCGGGCGGCGCGGCAGCGGATCGGCCGAGGTGTCGAACAGCGCGAACTTG
Source organism: Castellaniella defragrans 65Phen (assembly GCF_000612685.1). Lineage (NCBI taxonomy): Bacteria > Pseudomonadati > Pseudomonadota > Betaproteobacteria > Burkholderiales > Alcaligenaceae > Castellaniella > Castellaniella defragrans. Next base: position 2,779,731 of record NZ_HG916765.1, on the reverse strand, counting down.
ATGCTCGAGGAGCCGCAGTTCAGCACCAGGATCAGGGCTTGCCCGGACGTGGAGGTCTGGCCGATGGTCATAGGGGGGTGCTCCGGTAGTGGCGCGCCAGCAGCAGGGCCAGGGCGCACGAGGCGATGCGGGATTCGTAGGTGTCGGACCGGCTGGTCAGGATGATGGGCACGCGGGCGCCCAGCACCAGGCCGGCGCTGGCGGCATCGCCCAGGTACATCAGCTGCTTGGCCAGCATGTTGCCGCTTTCCAGGTCGGGCGTCACCAGGATGTCGGCCAGGCCGGCGACTTCCGAGCGGATGCCCTTGACGTGGGCGGCCGCCAGCGACACGGCGTTGTCGAAGGCCAGCGGCCCGTCCAGGCGCCCGCCGGTGATCTGGCCGCGGTCGGCCATCTTGCACAGGGCGGCGGCGTCCAGCGTGGCGGGCATGGCGGCGCTGACCGTTTCCACCGCGGCCAGGATGGCCACGCGCGGTTCGGCCACGCCGATCGCGTGGGCCAGGTCGATGGCGTTGCGGATGATGTCGGCCTTCTGGTCCAGGGTGGGGGCGATGTTGATCGCGGCGTCGGTGATGATGAAGGGGCGCGGGTAGCGCGGCGTCTGCATCAGGTAGCAGTGGCTGACGCGGCGCTTGGTGCGCAGGCCGTCGCCGGCCACCACGGCCGCCATCAGTTCGTCGGTGTGCAGGCTGCCCTTCATCAGGGCTTCGACCTCGCCGGCGCGGGCCAGCGCCACGGCCTGGCCGGCGGCCGCGTGGCTGTGGGGCACGTCGCGGATGTCCAGGCCGTCGAGCGTGGCGCCCAGGGCCTGCGCGGTCCGTTCGAGCCGGGCGCGCGGGGCGACCAGGATCGGGTCGATCAGGCCTTCCCGCCGCGCATCCAGGGCGGCCCGCAGGCTGATCTCGTCGCAGGAATGCACCACCGCCACCCGGATCGGCTCCAGGCCGCGCACGTGGGCGAGCAGCGTGTGCAGGCCGCCGTGGGCGGGATCCTGGATGTGGATCTCGGGCAGCGTGGTGCGGGCGCACTCGATGGATTCCAGCGGCGCCTGCACCAGCGCCTCGCCCTCGATGGCGACCGTGCCGTCGGGCAGGGTGCAGGCGCAGGCCAGGCGCACGTGCCGGTGCTGCGGTTCGAGCGCCGTGATCCGGACCTCGACGGCCACGGTGTCGCCGACCCGGACGGGCGCCCGGAACGTCAGGCTCTGGCTCAGGTAGAGGGTGCCCGGGCCGGGCAGCTGCGTGCCCAGCACGGCGGAAATCAGCGAGGCGCCCCACATGCCGTGGGCGATGATGCCCTGGAAGGGCGTGTGGGCGGCGTAGTCCGGATCCAGGTGCTGTGGGTTGACGTCGCCCGAGACCGCGGCGAACAGCTGGATGTCGCGCAGGCCCAGGGTGCGTTCGATGCGCGCGCGGTCGCCCACGGCCAGTTCGTCGAAGGTGCGGTTGCGCAGGGGCGCGAGGGAAGAGGAATCGCTCATGGGGTGCGCGCCTCAGTACATGTGCTGGCCGCCGTTCATGGCCAGGTTGCTGCCCGTCATGAAGGCCGCCAGGTCGCTGCAGACGAAGGCGACCAGGGCGCCGACCTCCTCGGGGCGGCCCAGCCGGCCGACCGGGATCTGGGAAATGATCTGGCTCTCCAGCACGTCGGGCGGCACGGCGGCGACCATGGCCGTGTCCATGTAGCCGGGCGATACCGTGTTGACGGTGATGCCCTTGCGCGCCAGTTCCAGCGCCAGCGATTTGGTGAAGCCGTGGATCCCGGCCTTGGCTGCGGCGTAGTTGGTCTGGCCGAACTGGCCCTTGCTGCCGTTGATCGAGGCGATGTTGACGATGCGGCCCCAGCCGGCCTCGGCCATGTCGTCGACGAAGGGATGGGTGACGTTGAACATGGAGTCCAGGTTGGTGCGCAGCACGCTGTCCCAGGCGGATTTCCGCATCTTGCGGAAGGTGCCGTCGCGCGTGATGCCGGCGTTGTTCACCAGGATGTCCACCCGGTGGCCGTCGGCCCGGATGCGTTCGGCCATGGCCAGGCACGAGGCTTCGTCGGCCACGTCGGCGCCGTAGGCGTGGAAGGTGTAGCCGTCGCCGGCCTGGGCCTGCAGCCAGGCGGGGACGTGGTCGTTGCCGGGGGAGTGGGCGACCAGGACGGTGTGGCCCTGCTCGTGCAGGGCGCGGGCGATGGCCTGGCCGAGTCCGCCGGTGCCGCCGGTGACCAGTGCGGTATGGGAAGAGGACATGGTGGGCTCCTTGGTGGGGTGGGAAATCAGGCCATGCTGCCGATGGTCGAACGGAACCGCCGCAGCGAGAGATGGAACATGATGGAACCGATGACCAGCAGCGCGGCGAACGAGGGCCAGACGACCTCGAAGCCGGCGCCCCGGTACAGGATCGCCTGCCCCAGCTCGACGAAGTGCGTGGTCGGCGCGGCCAGCATCAGGTCCTGGACGAACCGCGGCATGCTCTCGCGCGGCGTGGTGCTGCCCGAGAGCATCTGCAGCGGCAGCAGGATGAGGATCATCAGCATGCCGAACTGCGGCATGTTGCGCGCCAGGGTCGCCAGCCAGATGCCCATGGCGGTCATGGCGAACAGGTGCAGCGTGGCGCCGGTGAAGAACAGCGGCAGCGAGCCTTCGATCGGCACCTGCAGCAGGCCGCGCACGATGCCGTTGAGCGACAGGGCGGCGGCGGCCAGCACCACCAGGCTCATGGACCAGACCTTGGAGAGCATGATCTGCGCCGGCGTGACGGGCATGACCAGCAGGTGCTCGATGGTGCCGTGCTCGCGTTCGCGGATCAGGGCGGCGCCGGTCAGGATCAGCGACAGCATGGTGATCTGGTTGATGATCTCCATCAGGCCGCCGAACCAGGACTTTTCCAGGGCGGGATTGAAGCGCGCGCGCAGCACCAGGTCCACCGGCGGGGCCATCGACGGATTGCGCCCGCGCAGGAAGGTCTCGATCTCGTCGAGGACGATCCGCTGGATGTTGCCGTTGCCGGTGAAGGCCTGGCTCATGCGGGTGGCGTCCACGTTGATCTGGATCTCGGCCGCGCCGCCGGAGAGCACGTCGCGCTGGAAGTTCGGCGGGATGTTCAGCACGAAGGAATAGCGGCCGATGTCCATGCTGGGGTCCACTTCCTCGTGGCCGATCATGGCGGGCGGGATGAACTGGGGCGGATAGAAGGCGGCCGTGATCTGCTGGGACAGCGGGGAATGGTCCTCGTCCACGATGGCGATGGCGACGTGGTGCAGGGTCTCGGGCACGGCCGTGGCGGCGGTGTAGACCGAGACGGTGAAGGAAAAGGCGATCAGCACCAGCATGACGGGGTCGCGCCACAGGCTCCAGAGCTCCTTGATGCCCAGCCGCCAGATCGTGCCGAGGGAAGATTGCAGCCTCATGTCAGCGGTCCTGTTTGCGCAGAAGGGCGATGGCCGCGCCCAGGATGACCGGGATGGACAGCATCATCGGCCAGATCGAGGGCCAGAGGTCGCGGAATTCCAGCGCCTTGTTGAAGACGCCCCGGCTGATGGTGAACATGTAGGCGGCCGGGTAGGTCTGGCCGACGATCCGGCCCAGGCCCTCCAGCGAGCTGACCGGGTCCATCAGGCCCGAGAACTGGATGGCCGGGATCAGGGTGGCGATCATGGTGAAGAACATGGCGGCGATCTGGCTGCGCGTCATGGCCGAGGCCAGCAGGCCCAGGCCGGTGGCGGCGACGCAGTAGAGCACGCCGGTCAGCGCCAGGGTGGCGACGCTGCCCTTGATCGGCACGTCGAAGACCGTGACCGACAGCAGGCACATCGCCGCGAGGTTCAGCAGCGCCAGGCCGATGTAGGGGATCTGCTTGCCCAGCAGGAATTCCGTCCGCGTCACCGGAGTGACGTACAGGTTGATGATCGAGCCGATCTCCTTTTCGCGCACCACGGCCAGGGCCGTGAGCATGGCCGGCAGCATCATCAGCAGCAGCGGGATGACCACCGGCACCATGGCCGGCAGGCTGCGCACGTCCGGGTTGTAGCGGAAGCGCGTCTCCAGGTCGGCCGCCGAGGCGACCGGCACGCCCAGGCGTTCCCGCGCCTGCTGCGCCAGCCATTGCTGGTGCATGCCCTGGACATAGCCCTTGAGGGTCTCGGCGCGCTGCGGCATGGCGCCGTCGATCCAGGCGCCGATCTCGGCCGTGCGCCCGTGCAGCAGGTCGCGGCCGAAGCCGGGAGGGATCTCGATCGCCAGGGACAGCTCGCCGCTGCGCATGCGGCGGTCCATGTCGGCCTCGTCGAGGATGGGGGGATGCTCGACGAAGTAGCGCGAGCCCGACAGGTTCAGCGCATAGTCGCGGCTGATCGTGCTGTTGTCCCGGTCCAGCACCGCGAAGCTCAGGTTCTCCACGTCCATGCTGATGCCGAAGCCGATGACGAACATCAGCACCAGCGAGCCCAGCAGGGCCAGCGTGCCGCGCACCGGGTCGCGGCGCAGTTCCATGGATTCGCGCCGCATGGTGCTGAACAGGCGGCCCGGGCTGAAGGAGGGGATGCGCGGCGCCCGGCGGGGCGCGGGGACGGGGGTTCCGGGGTTCGCGCCCGCGCCCGCGGCGGGGGTCGCCGGCGCCTCGGGCGTGGCGGTCCCAGGTGCGGCGGTCCCAGGTACGCTGGTCCCAGGCGCGGCGGCCTCGGGCGCGACGGTCCCCGGGGACGGCGCGGGCTCGCCGCTGGCTTCCAGCAGATAGCCGATGAAGGCCTCTTCCAGCGTCCGGGCGCCGCGCTTGCGCACCAGCTCGGCGGGCCGGTCGCTGTCGAGCACGCGGCCCGCATGCATCATGGACATGCGGTCGCAGCGCTCGGCCTCGTTCATGAAGTGGGTGGAAATGAAGATCGTCACCCGGTCGCGCCGCGACAGGGCGATCAGCAGGCGCCAGAACTCGTCGCGGGCCACCGGGTCCACGCCCGAGGTCGGCTCGTCCAGGATCAGCAGCTCGGGCTCGTGCACCATGGCCACGGCCAGCGACAGGCGCTGGCGGATGCCCAGCGGCAGGCTGTCGGGCAGCATGTCCAGCGCCTCGCCCAGGCCGAAGCGCGCCACCATGGTCCGGACGCGCTCGTCGATGCGCTCCGGCGGGACGTGGAACAGGCGGGCGTGCAGGACCAGGTTCTGGCGCACCGTCAGCTCGCCGTAGAGCGAGAAGGACTGCGACATGTAGCCGACCCGGCGGCGCACGTCCAGGTCGTCGGGATCGATCTCGCGGCCGAACAGCCAGGCGCGGCCTTCGCTGGCGGGCAGCAGTCCGGTCAGCATCTTCATGGTGGTCGACTTGCCGCAGCCGTTCGAGCCGAGGAAGCCGAAGATCTCGCCGCGGCGGATGCGGAAGCTGACGTGATCGACGGCGACGAAATCGCCGAAGCGCATGGTCAGGTCGTGGGCCTCGATGGCGATGTCCTGCTCGCCGTCTCCGGGCAGCGGCGGAATCTCCACGGGGGCGTAGCCCTCGCGCCGGGCGGCCGGCAGCAGGTGGATGAAGGCCGACTCCAGCGTCGCCTGGCCCGTGGTCCGCAGCAGCTCGGCCGGCGTGCCGGTGGCGAGGATGCGGCCCGCGTCCATGGCGACCAGCCAGTCGAAGCGCTGCGCCTCGTCCATGTAGGCGGTGGCGACGACCACGCTCATCGCCGGCTGGCCGGCGCGGATGCGGGCGATCAGCTCCCAGAACTGGGCGCGGGCCAGGGGGTCCACGCCGGTCGTCGGCTCGTCCAGGATCAGGAAGTCCGGGTCGTGGATCAGGGCGCAGCACAGGCTGAGCTTCTGCTTCATGCCGCCCGAGAGCTTGCCGGCCGGCCGCGCCAGGAAGGGGTGCAGGCCGGTGCTGCGGGTCAGGTCGTCGATGCGGCGGCGCCGCTCGGCGGCCCCGTGGCCGAACAGGCGGGCGAAGAACTGCAGGTTTTCCTCGACCGAGAGAGTGGGGTAGAGGTTCTTCCCCAGCCCCTGAGGCATGTAGGCGATGCGCGGGCAGGTGCGCTTGCGGTGGGCGCGCCGCGCCATGTCGCCGCCCAGGACCTCGGCCCGGCCTTCCTGGATGACGCGGGCTCCGGCCAGGATCGACAGCAGGGTGGATTTGCCCACGCCGTCCGGGCCGATCAGGCCGACCATGCGGCCGGCCGGGATGTCGAGGTCGATGCGGTCCAGCGCCCGGGTCTTGCCGTAGCGGTGGCTCAGCCCCTGGATCCGGGCGACGGAAGCGTCCTGCGTCATGGGCTTACCCGGGCAGGCGGACGGTCAGGGTGTCGGGCCAGGGCCGGGAGGCGTCGGTGCGCACCCAGGCGACGCCGGGCAGGCCGGTCTTGACCTGCTCCAGGTGCTTCTGCAGCAGGTCCCGGGGGATGCGCGCCTTGATGCGGAACATGAGCTTCTGGCGCTCGCTGGCCGTCTCCACCGTCTTGGGCGTGAACTGCGCCTGGCTGGCGACGAAGGCGACTTCGGCGGGGATCACGTACTGCGGGGCGGCATCCAGGACGATGCGGACTTCGCTGCCCAGCGCCATGCGGCCGGCGACCGCCTCGGGCATGAAGAAGGTCATGGTCACGTCGGACAGGTCCAGCATGTTGAGCACGCGGCCGCCGGCGGCCAGGACTTCGCCCGGCTGGGCCACGCGCAGCTGGATGCGGCCGTCGCGCGGGGCCTTCAGGCGGCTGTCCTCCAGGTCGGCCTGGATGCGCGCCACCGTGGCGGCGGCGGCCGCCACGGCGGATTCGGCGCCCACCTGGTCGGCCCTGGCCGCCGCCACGCCGGCCTGGGCCGACACCACCTGGGCGCGGGCGGCGGCCAGGCCGGCTTCGGCACTGTGCAGCCGGGCCTGGTCGTCGTCCAGCTCCTGCTGCGAGGCGGCGCCGCGCTTGACCAGCGAGCTGGAGCGGTTCAGGCGCTGCCGGGCGGCGAACAGGTCGCTCTCGCGCTGCCTGACGACGGCCTGCGCGGTGGCGACGTCGCTTTCCCGCAGGGCGACCTGGGCCTGGGCCGCGACCACGGCATGGCCGGCCTGTCGCTGGCGCGCCTGGGCTTCCTCGAACTGGGCCTGCAGGGAATCCGGGTTCATGAGGGCCAGGGTCTGGCCGGCCTGGACGAAGTCGCCCTCGTCGACCAGGATCCGGTCGACCCGGCCGGGCAGCTTGGTGGCGATGTCGATCTCGGTGGCCTCGATGCGGCCGTTGCCCTGCATGAAGCCGGGGCCGGGGCCGCGGTCCTGGGACCAGAGCCAGGCGCCGTAGGCGCCGGCGGCCACGGCGGCGAGCAGGACCAGCGGCAGGGATTTCTTGATTGTGTCGGTGAGGTTCATGTGGCTCAGGGATCGGGATGGGGGATGGAGGCGGGGCGGCCCGCGGCCGGCGCGGCGGCGTCCGGCGCCTGGCCGGCGCCGCCGCCCAGGGCGGCGTACAGGGCCACCTGGCTCGACAGCCAGGCGCGGCGGACCTGCACCAGCTGCTGCTGGGCCGTCAGCAGGTCGCGCTTGGCGTCCAGGACTTCCAGGTAGGGCGCGGCGCCGCTGTCGTAGCGCAGCTGGGCCAGGTCGGCGCGTTCGGCCTGGGTGCGCGCCATGCGGGCCTGGATCTCCATCTGCCCGGCCAGGCCCTGGCGGGCCGACAGGGCGTCGGCCACCTCGCGGAAGGCGGTCTGGATGCTTTTCTCGTAGGTGGCCACCGCCATGTCGCGGCGCACCTCGGCCACGTCCAGGTTGGCCCGCAGGCGGCCGGCCGTGAAGATCGGGACTTCGATGACCGGCGCGAAAGTCCAGGCCTTGCTGCCGTCGCCGAACAGCCCGTCGAGCTCGGCGCTGGCCGTGCCGAAGCCCGAGGTCAGCGCGATGCGCGGCAGGAAGGCGGCGCGCGCGGCGCCGATGCGGGCGTGCGCGGATCGCAGCTGATGCTCGGCGGCGCGGATGTCCGGCCGGGCCAGCAGGACCTCGGAGGGCAGGCCGGGTTCCAGCCGGGCCAGCCGGGTGGCTGCCAGGTCGATGCCGCGGGTCGGCGCGATGCCGGGGTCGGTGCCCGCCAGCAGCGTCAGTGCGTGCGCGGCGGCGGCCCGCTCCTGCTTGAGCTGGGCCTGCAGGGATTCGGCCTGGATCAGCAGGGTGCGCACCTGGGTCAGTTCCAGCTCCGAGGACGAGCCGACCGCCTTGCGCTGCTGGAAGATGTCCAGGGACTGGCGCCGGTTGCGCACGGCCTCGTCGGCCAGGAAGGCGCGCTGGTCCAGTTCCCGCAGGGCCAGCACCGAATCGGCCACCTGGCGCACCAGCGCCACCTGCACGGCCTGCCGGGCCGCGTCGGTCGCCAGCCAGTCGTCCAGCGCGGCGTCCTTCAGGTTGCGGATCCGGCCCCAGAGGTCGATTTCCCAGCCGGTCAGGCCGATGCTCGCCTGGTGCTGCGACTGGATCTGCGGCTGGCCGGTCAGGGTGAGGTCGCCGGGCACGCGGCTGCGTTCGATGCTGCCCTGGGCGCCGACCGACGGCGCCAGGTCGGCGCGCTGGATGCGGTAGGCGGCCTCGGCCTCGCGCACGCGCAGCACGGCCAGCCGCAGGTCGCGGTTGTGCTCCAGCGCCAGGCCGATCAGCCGGCGCATGTCGGGATCCTGGAAGTAGTGCGCCCAGTCCAGGTCGTGCAGCGCGCGGACGGTGGCCGTGTCCGTGTCGGCGGGCCAGGCGTCGGCGACCGGCGGGGGCGGCAGGCGGGTCTCGGGCGCCAGGCTGACGCAGGCCGACAGGGCCAGCAGGCCGGCGGCGCCCAGGGCGCGCAGCAGGAGCCGGCCGCCGGCGATGCCGGCCCCGGAGGTGCGCGCGCCGCGCGGGGAGGGGCGGTGCGGAGTCTGCCGGGACATGGCTCAGGTCTCCCGCACGTAGCGCCCGGGGGCGTCTTCCAGGGCCGGCCGGCCGGGGATGCCCAGGGGCGGCGGGGCCTCGGGCTCGCCCGAGCGCTCCGCCAGCCACTGCGACCAGGCGGTCCACCAGGACCCGTCGTTGACCGGGGTGGAGGCCATCCATTCGTCGGGTGGCAGGAAGGGGTCGCCGGGCTGGCGGACGCGGATGCGGTACTGGCGGCGGGGATGGCCGGGCTCGTTGACGATGCCGGCGTTGTGGCCGCCGCTGGTGAGCACGAAGCTCAGCTCGCCCGGGAAGAACTGGTGCAGCTTGTAGACCGAGCGCCAGGGGGCGACGTGGTCGGTGACGGTGCCCACGGCGAACATCGGCAGCCGGATGTCGCCCACGGACACGGGCCGCCCGCCCACCGGGTAGCGGCCGGCGCTCAGGTCGTTGTTCAGGTACAGCCGCCGCAGGTACTGCGAATGCATGCGGGCGGGCATGCGGGTGGCGTCGGCGTTCCAGGCCATCAGGTCGTTCATGGGCCGGCGCTCGCCCAGCAGGTATTCGTGGATGGCGCGCGACCAGAGCAGATCGTAGGACCGCAGCATCTGGAAGGCGCCCGCCATCTGCTCGGCGCTGAAGTAGCCGCGCCGCCCCATCTGGGCTTCCAGCATGTGGACCTGGGCTTCGTCGATGAACAGGCCGATTTCCCCCGGTTCGCTGAAATCGACCTGGGCCGTGAACAGGCTGATGCTGGCGAGCCGCTTGTCGCCGTCGCGCGCCATGGCGGCGGCCGCGACCGCCAGCAGCGTGCCGCCCAGGCAGTAGCCGGTGGCGTGGACGCGGTGCTTCGGCTGGATGCGCCCGATGGCGTCCAGGGCGGCGAAGAAACCGTCGCGCAGATAGTCGTCCATGCCCAGGTCGGCGTCCTCGTCGGTGGGATTCTTCCAGGAGATGCAGTAGACGGTGTAGCCCTGGTCGCGCAGGAAGCGGACCAGCGAATTGTGCGGCGACAGGTCCAGGATGTAGTACTTCATGATCCAGGCGGGCACCAGCAGGACCGGTTCCGGGCGCACGGTTTCGGTCGTGGGGGCGTACTGGATCAGCTCGATCAGCCGGTTGCGCAGGACCACCTTGCCCGGGGTGACGGCCACGTCGCGCCCGACACGGAACTTGTCCGCCCCGGCGACCGGCATCTCGGCCTGGTGGCGGACGATGTCCTCCAGCAGATAGCCGCCGCCGCGCAGCAGGTTCATCCCGCCTTCCCGGACCGTGCGGTCGAGGGCGACCGGATTGGTCCAGAGCTGGTTGCCCGGCGACATCATGTCCAGCCACTGCCGCGCCCAGAACGAGACCTGCTGCAGGTGATGCGGATCGGTGCCGTGCAGGTCGGACGTGGCTTCCTCCCACCAGGCCTGGGTCAGCAGGAAGCCCTGGTGCAGCAGGTTGTACGGCCAGCGGCACCAGGCCGGATCGCTGAAGCGGCGGTCGGTCTCGGGCGGCGTGACGCAGACCCGCGACGGATCGCCGGACGCCCGCAGGCAGTCGTACAGATAGTGCGCCAGTTCGCCCTGGTGGCTGGCGGCCAGGCGCAGCAGTTCGGTCTGCTTGCCGGGCGAGGCCGCCAGGTGCAGGGCCCAGTCCAGCCACGCCAGGCTGAGCGAGGCGGGCGAGAGCGACGCGAAGGCGCGCGCCTGGCTGGCGTGGAAATATTGATCGGTGGCCCGGGCGGCGGCCCGGGAATCGATGGTGCGGCCGTTGGAAGATGGTGGCATGGCGGTCCCCCTTAACGACTTTTTAGTCGATAATTCACCTGCCAGTCCTGATGCAGATCAATGGCGCCGCCGAACTTTTCTTCCAGAATCAATCGCCATGCCGAACACGCCGCCCTCGAATCCGCCCGCCGCTGGCCAGCCGCCGGGCGCCGCGCCGCCCCCGCCGGCCGCCAGCCCAGGAACCGGCGCCTGCCCGCCCACGAGCGCCGCGACCAGATCCTGGACGCGGCCCTGCACGAATTCTCGGAGCGCGGCTTCGGCGCGGCGCGGATGGACGACATCGCCGCCCGCGCCGGCCTGTCCAAGGGCGGCCTGTATGCGCACTTTGAAAGCAAGGACGCCGTGTTCCAGGCGCTGATGCAGCGCATGCTGCTGCCGGACCTGCTGTTCGGCGAGCGGCCGCCCGAGCGGGCTCCCCAGGGCGATGCGCGGCAGCCGCAGGCCGCGCTGGCGGACCTGGTGGACGGTTTCCTGGATCGCGCCTATGCGCGGCTGGAGGACGATCGCTTCATCCGTACGCTGCACCTGCTGATCGCCGAAGGGCCGCGGATGCCGGATGTCCTCGGCGGCTGGCGCGACAACCATCTGCGCCTGCTGCAGAGCCAGCAGGCCCTGATGCGGCGCGCGGTGGAAAGCGGCGCGCTGCGCGACAGCGCGCTGACCGACATGGTGCAGCTGATCCACGCCCCCGTCCTGCTGGGCGCCGTGCTGAGGATGCTGCAGGACGACGAGCACGTGCGCGCCGTGCTGCCGCGTCTGCGGGCGGCCCATCGCCGCCTGCTGCTGGAACTGCTGCCGCCCGATCCCGCCTGAGGCCGGCCGGGCTGCTTGCCGTCCGCCTCGCGGCCCGCATCCGCGTCGCGGCGTGCCGGCACGGGACGGCCCGCCGGGGACCGTCCCGTATGCGGACTCAGCCCTTTTTCAGCCGCGCGAAGGCTTCGGCCATGGCGCCCTGGGGCGCGGCGGCGGGCCGGTCGGGCCGTCCGCCGCGCGGGCCGCCGCGCCCGCCCGGCCGGCCGTTGCCGGCGGCGGCGCCGGCCGCGCCGCCCGCGGCGCGCGGCTCCGGATCGTCCTTGCGCATGCTCAGGGCGATGCGCTTGCGCGCCACGTCCACCTCCAGCACGCGCACCTGCACCGTCTGGCCCACGCGCACCACGTCGCGCGGGTCCTTGACGAACCTGTCGGCCAGGGCGGACACGTGCACCAGGCCGTCCTGGTGCACGCCGATGTCCACGAAGGCGCCGAAATTGGCGACGTTGCTGACCACGCCTTCGAGGACCATGCCGGGCGCCAGGTCCTTGATGTCGTGGATGCCTTCCTTGAATGTCGCCGTCTTGAACTCGGGGCGCGGGTCGCGGCCTGGTTTTTCCAGTTCCGCGAAGATGTCGCGCACCGTGGGCAGGCCGAAGCGCTCGTCGGTGAAGTCCGCCGGGGACAGGCCTTTCAGGGAATCGGCATGGCCCATCACCGCCGTGGCGGGCCGGCCGATCTTGTGCAGGATGCGCTCGACCACGGGGTAGGCTTCCGGGTGCACGGCCGAGGCGTCCAGCGGATTGTCGGAGCCCGGGATGCGCAGGAAGCCGGCCGCCTGCTCGAAGGCCTTGTCGCCGAAGCGGGGCACGTCGCGCAGCGCCTGGCGGTTGCGGAAGGCGCCGTGCGCCTCGCGCCACTGGACGATGTTGCGCGCCAGGGACTGGTTCAGCCCGGACACGCGCGTCAGCAGCGGCGCCGAGGCCGTGTTCACGTCCACGCCGACGGCGTTCACGCAGTCCTCGACCACCGCGTCCAGGGAGCGCGCCAGCTCGCGCTGGTTGACGTCGTGCTGGTACTGGCCCACGCCGATGGCCTTGGGCTCGATCTTCACCAGTTCGGCCAGCGGATCCTGCAGGCGGCGGGCGATGGAGACCGCGCCGCGCAGGCTGACGTCCAGCTCGGGGAATTCCTGGGCCGCCAGCTCGGAGGCCGAATAGACCGAGGCGCCGGCCTCGGACACGACCACGCGCTCGAAGGCCAGTTCGGGGTGGCGCTCGCGCAGCGTGGCGACCAGGCGCTCGGTCTCGCGCGAGGCGGTGCCGTTGCCGATGGCCACCAGCCCGATGCGGTGGCGCGCGACCAGCGCGGCCAGGGTGCGCAGGCTGCCCTCGACGTCGCGGCGCGGCTCGAAGGGGTAGATCGTGGCGGTCTCCAGCAGCTTGCCGGTGGCGTCGATGGCGGCGGCCTTGACGCCCGTGCGGATGCCGGGGTCCAGGCCCAGCACGGCCTTCGGGCCGGCGGGCGCTGCCAGCAGCAGGTCCTTCAGGTTGGCGGCGAACACGCGGATCGCCTCGGCCTCGGCCGTTTCGCGCAGCCGGCCGATCAGCTCGGTCTCGAAGCCGGTCAGCAGCTTGACCCGCCAGGTCCAGCGGCAGACTTCGGCCAGCCAGTGCTGGCGCGGGGTGGCGCGGGCGTCGAAGCGCGCGTCCAGGTCCAGGATGTCGGCCACGCGCGCCACGAAGGGGTGCGGGGTTTCGGCCTCGCGTTCGGGGTCCAGCCCCAGGCGCAGGTCCAGGATGCCCTGCTGGCGGCCGCGCAGCAACGCCAGGATGCGGTGCGAGGGCAGGGTGCGCAGGCTTTCGCTGAAGTCGAACCAGTCGCGGAAGTTCGCGCCCTCGGTCTCCTTGCCCGCCACGACCTGGGCGGTGATCCGGCCGGTGTTCCAGAGCTCCGTGCGCAGCGTGTCGAGCAGCGTGGCGTTTTCCGCGAAGCGCTCGGCCAGGATGTCGCGCGCGCCGTTCAGGGCCGCGCGCGCGTCCTCGAAGCCGGCCTCGGGGTTCAGGTAGCCGGCCGCCAGGACCTCGGGTTCGGCCGCGGGATCGGCCAGCAGGGCGTCGGCCAGGGGCTCCAGGCCCGCCTCGCGGGCGATCTGGGCGCGCGTGCGCCGCTTCGGCTTGTAGGGGGCGTACAGGTCCTCCAGCCGCTGCTTGCTGTCGGCCTCCAGGATCTGCGTGCGCAGGGCGTCATCCAGCTTGCCCTGTCCGGCGATGGAGTCCAGGATCGCCACACGGCGGCCTTCCAGCTCGCGGATGTAGAGCAGGCGCACTTCCAGCTGGCGCAGCACCGTGTCGTCCAGCCCGCCGGTGGCTTCCTTGCGGTAGCGGGCGATGAAGGGCACCGTGGCGCCGGAGTCCAGCAGGTCCACGGCGGCCGCGACCTGGGCGGGCCGCGCGTCGAGTTCCGCCGTCAGCAGCCGCAGGATGCGGGCGGGATCGACGGCATGGGTCTGGGAGTCGGGGCTGGTCTGAGTCATGGATATCGCAAAGCAAAGTACCGGTACAAGCGGCGCATTTTGCCACACCCGGCCCGCCGGACCGGGATGCGTGGCGTATCATCCGGGGGTCGAACCCTATCCACGCCGTGCCCGCGCCATGTTTTCCGATGACCTCGCCGACCTCTTCGGCCCCGACGGCCCGCTGGTCCGCCAGCTGCCGGGCTACGTGCCGCGCGCGGCCCAGCTGGAGCTTTCCGAGGCCATCCGCGACACGCTCGACAGCGGCGGCGTGCTGATCGCCGAGGCCGGCACCGGCACGGGCAAGACCTGGGCCTACCTGGCGCCCGCCTTCCTCTCGGGCGGCAAGGTGCTGGTGTCCACCGGCACCCGCACCCTGCAGGACCAGCTGTTCCGCCGCGACATCCCGCGCCTGCGCGCCGCGCTGGCCCTGCCGGTGGACGTGGCGCTGCTCAAGGGGCGCGGCAACTACGTCTGCCACTACCACCTGGAACGCCTGGAGCAGGACGAGCGCGCCCTGAAGTCGCGCGACGAGATCTCCCAGCTGCGCGCCATCCGCCGCTTCGTGCGCGAGAGCGGCAGCGGCGACCGCGCCGACCTGCCCGAGGTGCCGGAAACCGCCGACATCTGGAGCCGCGTGACTTCCACCCGGGAAAACTGCCTGGGCCAGGACTGCCCCCACGTGCGCGACTGCTTCCTGCTGAAGGCGCGCCGCCATGCCCAGGAGGCCGACGTGGTGGTGGTCAACCACGCCCTGTTCATGGCGGACCTGGCGCTGCGGGAAGAAGGCATCACCGACCTGCTGCCCGAGACCCGGCTGGTGGTCTTCGACGAGGCGCACCAGCTGCCCGACACCGCCACCCGTTTCCTGGGGCAGAGCCTGTCGCTGCACCAGGTGCTGGACTGCGCCCGCCAGGCGGAAGCGGCCGGGCTGGCCCATGCGCGTGAAACCGTCCGCTGGAGCGAGCTGTGCCAGGCCCTGGACGCCGCCGCGCGCGACCTGCGCCTGGTCAGCGCCCCGGTGGGCAAGCTGCCGGGCGGCCGGGCGACCTTTGATCAGATCCCCGAGCCCGAGGCCTTCGACCAGTCCCTCGACCGCCTGGCGCAGGCGCTGGACGGGCTGACCGAATCCCTGGGCACCCAGGAGGAGCGCCACCCGGACCTGGCGGCGGCCGCCCGGACCGCCCGCACCCTGCGGGCCCGCCTGTGGCAATGGGCCCATCCGGCCCGCGGCGAAGCGGAAACCGAGGACCAGGCCGCCGTGCGCTGGATCGAGCACAGCGCGCACTCGGTGCGGCTGCAGCGCGCGCCCCTGTCGGTGGCGCGCATCTTTTCCGGGTTCCGGCGGCCGGGCCAGTCCTGGGTGCTGGCCTCGGCCACCCTGTCGGTGCGCGGCGATTTCCAGCATTTCCAGCGCCAGCTGGGGCTGGCGGACGCCGAGACGCGCAGCTGGGCCTCGCCCTTCGACTATCCGGCGCAGGGGCTGCTGTACGTGCCGCGCGCCTTGCCCTGGCCGGGCGACCCCGGCTTCACGGACGCGTTCGCGCGCGCCCTGCTGCCGCTGGTGGACGCCTGCGCGGGCGGCGTGCTGGTGCTGTGCACCACCCTGCGCGCGGTCGACCGGGTGGCCGACGTCCTGCTGCGCGGCATGCTGGCCTCGGACCGGCCGGTGATGCGCCAGGGCGAGGCCTCGCGCGGCGTGCTGCTGGAACGCTTCCGCGCGGCCGGCAACGCGGTGCTGGTGGGCAGCACCAGTTTCTGGGAAGGCATCGACGTGCCGGGCGACGCGCTGACCCTGGTGGCGATCGACAAGCTGCCGTTCGCCCCGCCCGACGATCCGGTGCTGGAGGCGCGCCTGAACGCCTGCCGCGCCGAGGGCGGCAATCCCTTCATGGAATACCAGCTGCCGCAGGCGGCGCTGCTGCTCAAGCAGGGCGCCGGGCGCCTGATCCGGTCCGAGACCGACTGGGGGGTGCTGGTGGTGGGCGACGGGCGCCTGGTGGACAAGCCCTACGGGCGGCTGCTGTGGCAGGGGCTGCCGCCCTTCGCCCGCACCCGGGACGCCGAGGTGGCCCTGGATTTCCTGGGCCATCCGCCCGGCCGGCGGGAGCCGGCCGGGCAGGATGTCGCGGGGGCCTGAGCCGCGCCCGGCGGCGGGCCGGCGTCAGAACCAGTGGCTTCGCGTCAGAACCAGTTGATGGGGTTCCAGCGGTTGACGGGCTCGTCCAGGCCCTGCTTGTAGTACTTGCTGTCCGGGAAATTCTTGTCCAGCACGCGCTTGGCGTCGTCGCGCAGTTCCGGCAGGTTGAGCTTGTCGTAGCTCAGCATCATCAGGTAGAGGGCCTTTTCCGCGACGGGCACGCCCTCGAAGTCGGTGACCACGGTCTGGGCGCGGTTGGCCGCCGCCACGTAGGCGCCGCGCTCGTAGTAGTACTGGGCGATGTGGACTTCGTTTTCGGCGATGGTGTTGACCAGCCAGGCGGCGCGCTTGCGGGCGTCGGGCGTGTAGCGGCTGTCGGGGTAGCGCTTGATCAGTTCGTTGAAGGCTTCGTAGGATTCGCGCAGGCCCTTGGGATCGCGTTCGCTGGGGTCCTGGCGCGTGAAGTTCGACAGCACGGCGCTGGGCGGCGTGAAGGTGATCATGCCCTTCAGGTACAGCATGTAGTCCGTGCCGGGATGGTTGGGGTACTGCTGCATGAAGCGGTCGATCGCGGCCTTGGCCTGCTCGGGTTCCTCGTCCTTCCAGTTGACGTAGGCCTGGTCGATCAGGGATTGCTGCGCATAGATGCCGAAGGGATAGCGGGCTTCCAGGGCTTCCAGATTCTTGCGGGCTTCGGACCAGTTGCCCGAACTGATGTCCGTGCGGGCCTGGCTGTAGAGGCGTTCCGCGCTCCAGCCGGCGGTCGGGTCGACGTTGGTCTTGGTCGAGCTGCAGCCCGCCGCGAGGGCCATGCACAGGCAAGCCAGGATCAGCCGGACATGGGTTGACAGGGCTTTCGGGAAAACGGGGGCATGCGCGGCCACGGGGCGTCCTTGGTCAAGGTGTTAGCATTGTCGGCAGATTATATGATTAGTCGCCATGCCGTACACGGATATCGCCACCGAAGACACTGGCCCCGACGCGCCCGAGGTTTTCCAGCTGCCGCTGGACGTCCTGCCGGACCGGCTGGACAAGACGCTCGCCCGCCTGATGCCGCAGCATTCGCGCAGCCGCCTGCAAGCCTGGATCGAGGACGGCCACGTCGAGGTCGATGGCGCCGTGGGCAAGGTGCGCACCCGGGTGGGGCCCGGCGCCCTCATCCGGGTCTGGCCCCAGCAGGCCCCCGAGGACCAGGCCTTCGTGCCCGAGGACGTCGCCTTCCGCGTCGTGGCCGACGCGCCCGACTGGATCGTGGTGGACAAGCCCGCCGGCCTGGTGACGCACCCGGGCGCGGGCAACTGGCACGGCACGCTGCTCAACGGCCTGCTGTTCCGCTACCCCGAACTGGCCCGCGTGGCGCGCGCGGGCATCGTCCACCGGCTGGACAAGGACACCTCCGGCCTGCTGGTCGTGGCCCGCACCGAGACCGCCCAGACGCAACTGGTGCGCCAGCTCCAGGCGCGCACGGTCAGGCGCGAATACTGCGCGCTGGTGCACGGCGCGCTGGCGGGGCGCGGCACGGTGGATGCGCCCATCGGGCGCGACGCCCGGGTGCCGGTGCGCATGAGCGCCGACCGCCCGGTGGCGCCCAAGCCCGCCGTCACCCACTACGAATCGCTGGGCGTCGGCCATTGCGGCGGGACCGTCGTGTCCCGCGTGCTGTGCCGCCTGGAAACCGGCCGCACCCACCAGATCCGCGTCCACATGGCCCGCTTGCGCCATCCCTTGCTGGGCGACACCCTGTACGGCGGCCGGCACGAAGCCGGCGCCGGGCGCCAGATGCTGCATGCGCGCGCCCTGGGCTTCGACGACCCCGCCAGCGGACGGCCCTGCGCCTTCACGGCGGAGCCGCCGGACGACTTCCGCCGCGTGCTCGACGGCATCCTCTGGGACGGCGATGGCGACGAGCGTGCTTGAACCGGCCCCCGGCCTGCGCGGCGTCACGGGCGAGCCCTGGCCCGGCGTGCGCTATTTCTCGACCTGGCGCGTCGGCGGCGTGAGCCTGCCGCCCCGCGACAGCCTGAACCTGGGCCTGCACGTCGGCGATGATCCGCTGGCCGTGCGGGAAAACCGCCTGCGGCTGCGGCGCGCCCTGCCGGGAGATCCGCTCTGGCTGGAGCAGGTGCACGGCACCGACGTGTTCGACGCCGATGCCGCGCCGGAGGACGCCGCGGCCGGACCCGCCCCCCGCGCCGACGCCGCCGTGACGACCCGGCGCGGCCGTCCCCTGGCGATCA
The DNA here is from genome assembly GCF_000612685.1 of Castellaniella defragrans 65Phen. Lineage (NCBI taxonomy): Bacteria > Pseudomonadati > Pseudomonadota > Betaproteobacteria > Burkholderiales > Alcaligenaceae > Castellaniella > Castellaniella defragrans. The sequence continues at coordinate 2,761,477 of NZ_HG916765.1, read as the reverse complement.
TGACCGCCGACTGCCTGCCGGTGGTGCTGGCCGACGAGGCCGGCACCGTGCTGGGCGTGGCCCACGCGGGCTGGCGCGGGCTGGCGGCCGGGGTGCTGGAAAATACGCTGGCCGCGATGCGCCGCCGGGCGCCTGCGGCGCACGGCTGGCGCGCCTGGATCGGCCCGGGCATCGGTCCCGCCGCCTTCCAGGTCGGCGCGGAAGTGCGGGACGCCTTCCTGGACCAGGACCCGGGGCTGGCGGCCTGCTTCGTTTTCCAGCCGGATCGCGGTCTTTTTGCCGCTGGGCCGCCCCAAGGCAAAAAGCGCCCCTCCGGGGGAATGGGCCTGGACGCGGAGCAGTCTCTGCGGACTGGCCTGCGCCTGGTGAATCCGAGCGGCATGCAGGCCGCGAGGTGGATGCAAGCGGCCGAAGGCTGCGCGGCGTGGGGGCCTCGATGGCTGGCCGACCTGGCCGGCCTGGCGCGCGCCCGGCTGCTGCGCGCCGGCGTCGAACGGGTGGAGGCGAGCGGAGAATGCACCTGGACGCGGGCGGACCGGTATTTTTCCCATCGCCGCGATCCCGGATCGGGCCGCCAGGCGACGCTGGCGTGCCTGACGGATCCGGGTGCCTTGCAAGGCGCGAGGTGGACATAGAGGAGGGCCGTTATTTTGACCCACGCCGGCTCCGGCATGCGCTCTATTCGGGCTAGCGACTTACCCGAATTGACGCAATTTGCCACAATGACAGAATAGACGAACGAAAGGTCCCGGGTCGTTTCGGGGTCCTTGCAGTACAAGGGATGGTGGAATGGCTGATCGGAATTCTTCACACAGGCGGACGCCGCCCGGGGTCGCACCCGCCCAACTGGCGTCCATTCAGTCAGATTTCACCCAGGCGTGGCAGGCGCTGCTGGACCGGTTCCGGCAAGGCGCGCTGACCCCGCCGGCCGACCGCCGTTTCGCTTCCGACGCCTGGGCCGCCAGTCCCCAGGCCCTGTTCTCGGCGCATGCCTATCTGCTCATGGCCGATGCGCTGCGGCGCCTGGCGCAGGCCGCCGATCTCGAAGAGGCCGCGCGCGAACGCCTGCAGTTCTCCGTCATGCAATGGATCGAGGCCGCTGCGCCGTGCAATTTCCTGGCGTCCAACCCCGACGCCCTGAAGGCCCTGGCCGACAGCGGCGGCGAATCCCTGCAGCGCGGGCTGGCGAACCTGATGCGCGACATGACGCGCGGCCGCATCACCCAGACCGACGAATCCGCCTTCGCGCCGGGCGAAAATCTCGCCGTCACCCCGGGGACGGTGATCCACGAAAACGCCCTGATGCAGCTCATCCAGTACCGGCCGCAGACGGCGAAGGTCCGCCGGCGGCCCCTGCTGATGGTGCCGCCCTGCATCAACAAGTTCTACATCCTCGACCTGCAGCCGGCCAATTCCCTGGTGCAGCATGCCGTGCAGGCCGGCTTCGAGGTCTTCATGGTGTCCTGGCGCAACCCGCTGCCGGACGACACCGACGGCATCGAGTGCAAGACCTGGGACGATTACGTCGAGGACGGCGTGCTGCGGGCCATCGAGGTCGTGCGCGACGTGACCCGCCAGCCGCAGATCAACGCCCTGGGCTTTTGCGTGGGGGGCACGCTGCTCGCCAGCGCCCTGGCCGTGGCGCGTGCGCGCGGCGAAGACCCGGTGGCCGCGCTGACCCTGCTGACCACCTTCCTGGATTTCCGCGAGACCGGCATCCTCGACGTCTTCGTCGACGAGCAGCATGCCCGCGCGCGCGAGCAGCAGCTGGGCGCGGGCGGCCTGATGACGGCGGGCGAGCTGGCCACCACCTTCTCGTTCCTGCGGCCTTCCGAACTGGTGTGGAACTACGTCGGCTCCAACTACCTGCTGGGCGAATCCCCCCGGGCCTTCGACCTGCTGGCCTGGAACGCCGACGGCACCAACCTGCCGGGGCCGTTCTTCACCTGGTATTTCCGCAATACCTACCTGGAAAACCGCCTCATGACCGGGCAGCTGCGCATCTGCGGCGAAGCCGCCGATCTCGGCGCCCTGGACATGCCCGCCTACCTGTACGCCTCGCGCGAAGACCACATCGTGCCCTGGACCTCGGCCTACGCCTCGACGCGGCTGCTGCGCGGGCCGCTGCGCTTCGTGCTGGGCGAATCCGGCCACATCGCGGGGGTGGTCAACCCTCCCGAACGCGGCCGCCGCGGCTACTGGTCCCAGGATCGGGACGCCGCCCTGCCGGGCGATCCGGACGCCTGGCTGGAACAGGCCGCCCATGCCCGCGGCAGCTGGTGGCCCGACTGGCTGGAATGGCTGGCCGGGCACTCGGAGGACTGGCGGCCCGCCCGCCGCACCCCGGGCAATCGAAAATATCCCGCCATAGAGCCCGCACCCGGGCGCTATGTCAAAGTCAAAGCAGTCTGAAAAGGAGAACACCATGAGCGGCAAACTGGCTTACGTGACGGGGGGCATGGGCGGCATCGGAACGTCGATCTGCCAGCGCCTCGCGAAAGAAGGCTTCACGGTGGTGGCCGGTTGCGGCCCGAGCCGGGACCACGCCAAGTGGCTGGACGAGCAGGCCGCGCTGGGCTACAAGTTCAGCGCCTCGGTGGGCAACGTGTCCGACTGGGATTCCACGGTCGAGGCCTTCGTCAGGGTCAAGGAACAATTCGGTCCGGTCGACGTGCTGGTGAACAACGCGGGCATCACGCGCGACGGCGTCTTCCGCAAGATGAGCCAGGAAGACTGGCGCGCCGTCATCGACACCAACCTGAACAGCCTGTTCAACGTGACCAAGCAGGTCATCGACGACATGGTGGACCGCCAGTGGGGGCGGATCATCAACATCAGTTCGGTCAACGGCCAGAAGGGCCAGTTCGGCCAGACCAACTATTCCACCGCCAAGGCGGGCATCCACGGCTTCACCATGGCCCTGGCCCAGGAAGTCGCCAGCAAGGGCGTCACCGTCAACACCGTCTCGCCGGGCTACATCGGCACCGACATGGTGCGGGCCATCCGCCCCGACGTGCTGGAAAAGATCGTCGCCACCATCCCGGTCAAGCGCCTGGGCACGCCGGAGGAAATCGGCTCCATCGTCGCCTGGCTGGCGTCCGACGATTCAGGCTTTGCCACGGGGGCGGATTTCTCGCTGAACGGCGGCCTGCACATGGGTTGATCATGGCACGCCACACCCATCCACCCCAGGCGGAACGGCTGATCAAGAAATACCCCAACCGCCGCCTCTACGACACCCAGTCCAGCGCCTACATCACGCTGGCCGACATCAAGCAGCTCGTCCTGGACAACGCGGTGTTCAAGGTCGTCGACGCCAAGACCGGCGACGACCTGACCCGCAGCATCCTGCTCCAGATCATCCTGGAAGAAGAATCCGGCGGCGTGCCCATGTTCTCGGCCGAGGCGCTGGCGCAGATCATCCGCTTCTACGGCCACGCCATGCAGGGCGTGATGGGCACCTTCCTGGAAAAGAACATCCAGGTGCTGATGGACATCCAGGACCGCATGGCCGAGCAGTCCCAGGGGCTGTACCAGCAGCATTTCGGCCCGGAAGCCTGGGCCCAGCTGATGAGCATGCAGACCCCGGCCCTGCAGAACATGATGAACAACTACATCGAGCAAAGCCGCGGCCTGTTCGTCCAGATGCAGGACCAGATGCAGGACCAGACGCGCACCATGTTCTCGGCCTTTCCCTTCGCCGGGCAGCCGCCCGAAGGCGGAAAGAAAAAGAAATGACCGCGGACCGGCCGGGCCCCGCGCCCGGTCGCGCCGCACCTTCGCGGCGCATTCTTTTTGATCCAACCCCGTTCCAATCCGGCCTCCGGGTGTTATAGTTTCGTAACGAGAATCATTCCTCTTATTACCACGGAGATCGTTCATGGTGAAAAAACTGTTCGTCGCGCTGGCTGGCATCGGCCTGGCTTCTTCCGCCCTGGCGGCCGAATACCCCATCGGCGAGCCCAGCGAGCTCAACGGGCTGGAAGTGGCGGCGGTCTATCTGCAGCCGGTGGAAATGGAACCGGAAGGCATGATGCGCGCCGCGAAGGATTCCGACATCCACCTGGAAGCGGACATCCACGCCACGGCGGACAACAAGAACGGCCTGCCCGAAGGCGCCTGGGCGCCGTATCTGAACATCCAGTACGTGCTGCAGAAGCAGGGCAGCGACAAGGTCCTCAAGGGCGACCTGATGCCCATGGTGGCCAACGACGGTCCGCACTACGGCGACAACGTCAAGCTCGAAGGCCCGGGCAAATACAACCTGACCTTCGTCATCGGCTCGCCCGAGACCGTGCACAACAACCACTTCGGCCGCCACGTGGACAAGGAAACCGGCGTCGCGCCGTGGTTCAAGACCTTCGAGGTCAAATACGAGTTCGTCTATGCCGGCACCGGCAAGAAGGGCGGCTACTGATCGCGGGGCGGCTGTCATGACGACACGCATGCGCGTCTGGATGGCCCTGGCGGCCCTGGCGTGGGCGGGCTGGCTGGCGCCGCTGCCGGCGGCCCGCGCCGCCGACATGCCGGTCTACACGCTGACCTTCAAGGCCGACGGCACCTTCGAGCCGGCCCGCCTGGAAGTACCGGCGGGCCGCTTCAAGATCGTCCTGGTCAACGAAAGCAGCGAGGCTGTCGAATTCGAGAGCCTGCCGCTGCGCAAGGAAAAGGTGCTCGGGCCGGGGGTCACCTCGTTCGTGGTGCTGACCCTGTCGCGGCCGGGCGAATATCCCTTCTTCGACGACTTCCATCCCCAGGTGAAGGGCACCCTGGTGGTGCTGCCCAAGCCCTGACGAGCATGGATGGATCCTGATCATCATGGAACAAGTCGGCTTCATCGTCTGGCGTGAAAGTGTCGAGGCCCTGCTGGTCGTCGGCATCCTGTATTCCTGGCTGCGCGCCTCGCCGGAAGGCCGGCGCGGCCTGCCCTGGCTGTGGGGCGGCGTCGGCGCCGGGCTGCTGCTGGCCGGCGCGCTGGCGCTGGTGCTGCTGGGGATTTCCTCCTGGCTGTCCGACGAGGGCCAGGAATGGTTCCAGGCCCTGATGGCGCTGGCGGCCTGCGGGCTGGTGGTGCAGATGGTCGTCTGGATGCGCGCCCACGGGCGCGGCCTGAAGCGCGAGCTGGAATCGGGCGCGTCCGAGCAGGTCGGCGGCGATCACTGGTGGGGCCTGCTCGCCCTGGTCATGATCGCCGTCGCGCGCGAAGGCAGCGAGACCGTGGTCTTCCTGTACGGCACCGTCCTGTCCTCGCAGGACGCCGGTGGCGTCGGCGCCATGGTGCTGGCCGGGCTGGGCGGGTTCGCGGCGGCGCTGCTGACCTTCTGGCTGCTGCAGCTGGGTGGGCGGATCATCACCTGGCGGCGCTTCTTCAAGCTGACGGAAATCCTCTTGCTGCTCCTGGCCGGCGCGCTGCTGGTGTCGGCCACGGACCGGCTGATTTCGCTCGACGTGCTGCCGACCCTGATGGACCCGGTGTGGGATACGTCCTGGCTGCTGGACACCGAAGGCGGGCTGGGCAAGGTCCTGGCCGATTTCGCCGGCTACCGCGCCTACCCCGCGCTGTCGCAGCTGCTGATCTGGCTGGCGTACTGGGGCATCGTGGCATGGCTGCTGCGCCGCGCCTCGCGCGGGGGCGCGCCGGCCGCCGCCGGGGCCAAGGCGGGCGCGGCGGCGTAGCGCGCCGCGGGTCTGGCGCGCCGCCGGTCGCTGGTCCCCGCGCGCCGTCGGGCCCGTTCGTGGGCTCCCGGGCGCCGGCGCCCCGTCCGCGGCGTCCGGGCCCGGGGGCCTCGGCCCTTCAGGCCCGGAAGCCTTCCAGCACGATCTTGCCCCGGGCGCGGCCGCTTTCCAGCAAGGCGTGCGCCTTTCGCAGATTGGCCGCGTCGATCGGCCGCAGGGTCTCGGTCAGCGTGGTGCGCAGCCGGCCCGCGTCCACCAGCCGGGAGACCTCGTCCAGCAGGCGGCCCTGTTCCTCGATGTCCACGGTCCCGAACATCGAGCGGGTGTACATGAATTCCCAATGGATGGACACCGACTTGCGCTTGAACAGCTTCACGTCGATGGCCTCGGGGTCGTCGATCAGGCCCAGGCGGCCCTGCGGCGCGATCAGTTCGGCGATCTGCGCCGCGTGCCGGTCGGTCGCGGTGGTCGAGAACACGAAGGCGGGCTGGCCGAGGCCCAGGGCCGCGACCTGTGCGGCCAGGGGCTGGCCATGGTCCACGACGTGGTCGGCGCCCAGCGCCTGGACCCAGGCACGGGTTTCGGGACGGGACGCGGTGGCGATGACGGTCAGGTCCGTGAGCGCCTTGGCGAGCTGGATGGCGATCGAGCCCACGCCGCCCGCGCCGCCGACGATCAGGACGGCGTTCGCCGCGCCGGGCACCGGGCGCCGCACGTCGAGCCGGTCGAACAGCATTTCCCAGGCGGTGATGGCCGTCAGGGGCAGGGCGGCCGCCTCGGCGTCGCCGAGCGAACGGGGCTTGCGGCCGACGATGCGCTCGTCGACCAGGTGGAATTCGCTGTTGGCGCCCGCCCGGTCCAGCGCGCCGGCGTAGAACACCGCGTCGCCGGGCTGGAAGCGCGTGGCCTCGGGGCCGGCGGCCGCCACCCGTCCGACGGCGTCCCAGCCCAGCACTTTCCACTGGCCGGGCTCGGGCGACACGTTCCGGCGGATCTTGGTGTCCACCGGGTTGACGGACACCGCCGCGACTTCGACCAGCAGGTCGCGGCCCCGGGGCGCGGGACGATCGAGTTCGATGTCGAGCAGCGCGTCGTCGCGGTCGAGGGGGCCGGCCTGCCGGTATCCGATGGCTTTCATGAGGCAACTCCTGTTTGCTTGGAAGAGGGGATGCGGGGAGAATACCGCCTTGGCCTCAAGACGTGAAATGGCATAGCCGCATGATTTCGTCACATTCCTTCCGTTCCGGCGTCGCGCGCGCGGGGGATTTCCTGCGCGACCACCAGCGCGCGATCCGGCGGATGCAGTGGGCCATCGTCGCCGTCTACGTCGCCCTGCTGGCGATTCCGGCGGCCATGCCGCTGCCGGACCGCACCGCCTCCGTCTTCAACAACCTCACCGTCCTCGCCCAGTTCGCCTTCTGGGGCATCTGGTGGCCCTTCGTGCTGGTGTCCATCCCCCTGTTCGGGCGCGCCTGGTGCGGCCTGTTCTGTCCCGAGGGCGCGCTGACCGAATGGGCCAGCCGGCACGGACGCGGCCGGGCCATCCCCCGCTGGATGCGCTGGGGCGGCTGGCCCTTCGTGGCCTTCAGCCTGACCACGATCTACGGCCAGCTGGTCAGCGTCTACCAGTATCCCTGGGCGGTCGCGGCCGTGCTGGGCGGCTCCACCGTGGCCGCCATGATCGTCGGCTGGCTCTACGGGCGCGACAAGCGCGTCTGGTGCAAGTACCTCTGCCCGGTCAACGGGGTGTTCAACCTGCTGGCCAAGCTCGCGCCCTGGCACTACCGGGTGGACGCCGCCGCCTGGCGCGCGCCCGTGCGGCGGACCGAAACCATCAACTGCGCGCCGCTGCTGCCCCTGCGCAACATGCAGGGCGCGGCCGAATGCCACATGTGCGGCCGCTGCAGCGATTACCGCGGCGCCATCACGCTGACGCCGCGCTCGCCGGAAGCCGAGATCGTCCACGTGGCCGAAGGCGGCGGCTGGCAGACGGCGCTGATCGTCTTCGGCCTGATGGGCCTGGCGGTGGGCGCCTTCCTGTGGAGCGCCAGCCCCTGGTTCGTGTCTCTCAAGCAGTCCGCCGCGGCCTGGCTGGTGGCGCGGGACATCTACTGGCCCCTGGCCGACGGCGCCCCCTGGTTCATCCTGACCCACTATCCGGAAGTCAACGACAGCTTCAGCTGGCTGGACGGCGCCGTCATCCTGTGCTTCATCGGCGGCGCGGCGGCCGTCGTGGGCGGGGCCGTGTTCTGCGGCCTGTGGCTGGCCGATCGCGCGCTGCCGGCGGCCGAGCGGCCCGGCGTCCGCGATGCGGACGGCCGGCTGCTGCGCAGCCGCCTGGCGGGCGTGCACAAGCTCGCCCAGGGCCTCATCCCGGCCGCGGGCGCCGGGGTGTTCCTGGGGCTGTCGGCCACGACGCTGACCCTGCTGCAGCACGAGGGCGTCTCCACCGGCTGGGCCAATCCGGTGCGCTTCACGCTGCTGGCGCTGGCGCTGGCCTGGAGCCTGCGCTTCGAGTGGCGGCTGGCGGGCCTGCGCACGCGCCAGCCGCTGCGCAGGCTGGCGGCCGTGGTCCTGGTGGCCGCCGGCCTGCTGCCGTTCTGCTGGGCCTGGGTGCTGTTCTTCGTGCGCTGGTGAATCCGCGGCGGCGCGGCGGGCCGGATGCGGCGGGCCGCTTGGGGGCCGGCCCGCCGTGCTGCGCCAGGCCTCGCGCGCCGGCGGGTCCGCGGTCCCGCCGGGACGCGCCCCGGCGGGACCGCGCGTTTCGAGGCCGCAAGCGCCGCTATTTGAAACATTCCACGACAACCGGGCAAAAACCGCTATTCTTTATCCCGGGAGCGCCGCCGCCCGGCGGGGTGCGCATGAATACCCCCTGCGTCTTTGCCTGCCCTTACGATCGAGGAGCCTCATGGCGGCATTTTCCGCAAGACGAACATTCAACCTCTGGTTTCCCGGCCTCGCGGTGGCCGTGTTCGGATTCGGTCTCACCTACGCGCTGGCGCTGCAGCAACGGGATACGGGGCGGTCGATCGCCCAGCTCCGGTTCTCCGAGGAAGTCCGTTCCTCCACCGACGCGATCGCCCAGCGCATCGTGGCCTATGCCGAGGTCGTGGCCGGCCTGCGCGACCTGTTCACGGTGAATCCCGAACTGGACGACCGGCTGTTCGACCGCGTGGTGACGCAGCACGACGTTCGCAAGAGCTATCCCGAACTGGTGAACCTGTCCTTTGTGCGCTGGGTGCCCGCCCGCGAACTGCCCGCCTACGAGGCGCGGCTGCGCGCCCGCAGCGGGGCGCCCGCTGCCGCCGCCGTGCCCGTCATCCATCCGCGCATCGAACGGCCCGACCACTACATCGTCGAATACCTCTGGCCCAGGGAGGGCAACGCGGGCGTGTGGGGCCTGGACATCGCCTCCCAGCCCGCCAACCTGGCCTCCCTGCTGATGGGGCGGGCGACTGGCCATCCGGCCGCCTCCGCGCCTTTCGCCCTGCTGCAGGAAAAAGAGGACGGCACGGCCTTCGTCCTGCGCTTCCCGGTGTTCCATCGCGGCGAGGGCGACCGTTTCATCGGCGCGGTCGCCGCCGTGGTGCGGGTCAGCGGGATGCTGGACGCCATCCGCGCCTCCGGCTTTCTGCGCGGCCTGTCGGTGCGGCTGGAGGACGTCGGCGGCGCGGGCGTGCCGGGGGTGCCGGCCGCGCTGGGCGCCTCGGTGCTGCCGCCCGGCGATTCCGCCTCCCAGACGGCGCTGAAGGAAACCCGCCTGCTGGACGTGATGGGCCGCACCTGGCGCCTGAGCTTCACGCCCAGCCATCCCCTGCTGTCGCCCACCGAGCGCCGCATGCCCTGGTGGATCGGCGGCGCGGGCGCGGTCCTGACCCTGCTGCTGGCGGCGCTGGCCACCCTGGCGGCGCGCCAGCGCACGCGCGCCTACACCGAGGTCGCCTCCACCCACGAGGCCCTGCGGCGCAGCGAGGAACGCTTCCGCGCCGTCTTCAACCAGGCGGCGGTGGGCGTATCCCTGACCGACGTGAAGACCGGCCGCCTGGTCCGCGTCAACCAGAAATACTGCGACATCCTCGGCTATGCGCGCGACGAACTGCTGCGGCGGGACTTCCAGCAGCTGACCCATCCGGACGACCTGGCATTGGACCTGGAACAGATGCAGCGCGTCCAGGCGGGGGAAATCCGTGAATTCCGCATCGAGAAGCGCGTGCTGCGCAAGAGCGGCGAGCCGATCTGGGTGGACCTGACGGTCTCGCCCATCTGGCAGCCGGGCGAGGCGCCCGACTACCACATCGCCGTCATCCAGGACATCGACGAGCGGCGCCGCATGCAGGACGCGCTGCGGGAGCGGGAGCGGCGCCTGCGCAGCATCCTCGACCACCTGCCGGTGGGCGTGTGCCTGGTGCGGCACGACGAACGCATCGCGTTCCGCAACCGGCAGTTCGTGCAGATCTTCGGCTACACCGAGCAGGACGTCCCGGACGTGCAGGCCTGGTGGGCGCGGATCTGTCCCGACCCGGCCGTGCGCGAACGGGCGCGCCAGCGCTGGTCGCGCCTGTGCGACGCGGCCCGCCGGTCGGGTGAAGGCGTCATCGCGGCGGGCGAATACCGCATCCTGTGCGGCGACGGCCGCCATCGGACGATCGAGGTCGCCGGCGTCCTGCTGGGCGACGACTACCTGCTGACCCTGGAGGACCTCACCCAGCGCCGCGCGGCCGAGGAGGAAATCAACTACCTGGCCTTCTACGATTCCCTGACCGGCCTGCCCAACCGCCGCCTGCTGCTGGACCGGCTGCAGCAGACCCTGGCGTCGGCGGCGCGCCATCAGCGCTGGGGCGCGCTGCTGATGCTGGACCTGGATCATTTCAAGACCCTGAACGAAACCCGCGGCCACGACAGCGGCGACCTGATGCTGCGCCAGGTGGCCGAGCGCCTGCGGACCAGCCTGCCCGATTCGCAGACCGTGGCGCGGCATGGGGACGACGAATTCGTGGTCGTCCTGGAGGACCTGGGCGCCTCGCCCGAAGAGGCCGCCGCCCAGGCGGAGGAAATCGGCCAGCGCATCCTGGCGCTGCTGAGCGCGCCCTATCTGCTGGGGGCGGAGCACTACCACGCCACCGTCAGCATGGGGGCGGCGGTGTTCCAGGGGCTGGAGCAGGGCGTGGACGAGCACATCAAGCGGGCCGACCTGGCCATGTACCAGGCCAAGGCGGCGGGGCGCAATACGCTGCGCTTCTACGATCCGCTGATGCAGGCCGCGGTGCACCGGCGGGCCACGCTGGAGCTGGACATGCGCATCGGCCTGGAGCGGGGCCAGTTCGAGCTGTTCTACCAGCCGCAGATGGACCGGGATCGCATCATCGGCTGCGAGGCGCTGCTGCGCTGGCACCATCCCCAGGACGGCTTCGTCTCGCCGGCCGCCTTCATCCCCCTGGCCGAGGAAACCGGCCTGATCCTGCCGCTGGGCGAATGGGTGCTGCGCGCCGCCTGCGAGCAGCTGGCCCGCTGGGCCCGGGATCCCGTGTTCGCGCACCTGAGCCTGGCCGTCAACGTCAGCCCGCGCCAGTTCCACCAGCCCGGCTTCGTCGATCAGACCCTGGCGGCCCTGGCGGGCAGCGGCGCGGACGCGAGCCGGCTCGAACTCGAACTCACCGAAGGCCTGCTGCTGCGGGACGTCGAGGACACGATCCGCAAGATGGTGCAGCTCAAGGGCTATGGCGTGGGCTTCTCGCTGGACGATTTCGGCACGGGCTATTCGTCGCTGGCCTACCTGAAGCGCCTGCCGCTCGACCAGCTGAAGATCGACCAGAGCTTCGTGCGCGACGTGCTGACCGATCCCAACGACGCGGCCATCGCGCGCACCATCGTCGCCCTGGGCATCAGCCTGGGCCTGCGCGTCATCGCCGAAGGGGTGGAAACCGAAGCCCAGCGCGCCTTCCTGGAGCGGCACCACTGCCATGCCTGGCAGGGCTACCTGCTCAGCCGCCCGCTGCCGGCCGCCGAATTCGAGGCCCTGGTGCGGCAGCAGGCCATGCGCTCGCACGCCCCCCCGGGGGTCGAGGCGTAGCGGGGAGGATGGGCGGTCGGGGGTTGGCGGTCGGGGGTCGGAATACCGGGGTCGGATACCCGCACCCGAAACGAAAACAGGCCGGATTCCACGGGAATCCGGCCTGCGTTCTGAATCTGGTTGCGGGGACAGGATTTGAACCTGTGACCTTCGGGTTATGAGCCCGACGAGCTGCCAGACTGCTCCACCCCGCGTCTGGAAAGCAAGACTATAGCAAGTCTGCGAAAATAATGCAAGCAACCGAGCGGAGTTCAAGCTAAAATGACGGAAACGGAAATCCTGCGCGTATTGGAAACGGCCTTGTTGTGCGCCGATGCGCCTCTCTCGGTCGCCGATCTGCGCAGTCTCTTTGAAGACACGATTTCCGGGGACGACATCCGCCGCCATCTGGCTGCCCTGCAGCTCGACTGGCAGGAACGGGGGCTCGAACTGGTGCAGATCGCCAGTGGCTGGCGCTTCCAGAGCCGTCCCGACATGCAGCGTTACCTGGGGCGCCTGAACCCCGAAAAACCGCCTCGCTATTCTCGCGCCGTGCTCGAAACGCTCGCCATCATCGCATGGCGGCAGCCCGTGACGCGCGGGGACATCGAGGACATCCGCGGCGTCACGGTCTCGGCACAGATCATCCGCACCCTCGAAGACCGGGGCTGGATCGAAACCCTGGGCTATCGCGACGCGCCGGGGCGTCCGGCCCTGCTGGGGACGACGCGCCGTTTCCTCGAAGACCTCGGGCTGCGGGCGCTGGACGAACTGCCCGCGCTCGACGCGGAGGACCCTGCGGAAGCGCTGGGCGTCCTGGCGTTCGACGCGGCGGAAGGACCGCGGGCCGCGCAGGAAGCGGACGCCGTGGATGACGGGGACGGAGCCGGCGAGGCGGCCGGCGCGGATGCGGCCGGGCCGGCGCCCGCGCAGGAAGCTGCGGCGTGCGCCGATGCGCTCGATCCCCCGGCACCGCGGCCGCGAGGCCCCGACGAATGAAGAACAGAATTTTGTGTAGGAGTCACCGAACCCCATGACAGCAGAAATAGAGACGATGCCGCGCGCCGGAACGGACGCGCCCGAAACCCCGCCCGCCGCCGACAGCCGGCCGGAAAACGGCAAGCCGCGCGGACGCAAGCTGCGTACGCCGTTTCGCCGCCGCCGGGGAGACGCGCAGCAGGGCGATGCCCCGGGCGCCGAAGCCCGGGCAGCCGATCCCGGCGCGGGCATCGATGCGGGCACGGCGGAAGAAGCCGACCGCGCCCTGAACTACCTGAACGACGCCCACCCGACCGCCAAACGGCTGGACCGCTACCTGAACAGCGACGTCCTCATGCCGAAGCTGCACAAGGTCCTGGCCGACGCGGGCGTGGGTTCGCGGCGCGAGATGGAAGAGCTGATCATCGCCGGCCGCGTCTCCGTCAACGGCGAGCCCGCCCACGTGGGCCAGCGCATCGGCCCGGACGACAAGGTCCGCGTCAACGGCCGCCTGGTGGCGCGCCCCAAGGCGGGCAAGCTGCCCCGCGTCATCCTCTATCACAAGCCGGCCGGCGAGATCGTCAGCCACGACGACCCCGAAGGCCGCGCCTCCGTGTTCGCCCGCCTGCCGCGCATCCGCACCGGCAAATGGCTGTCGGTGGGACGCCTGGACCTGAACACCGAAGGCCTGCTGATCCTGACCACCTCGGGCGACCTCGCCAACCGGCTGTCGCATCCGCGCTACGGAGCCGAACGCGAATACGCGGTCCGCGTCCTGGGCGAGCTGGGCGAAGACGCGCAGGCCCGCCTGACCAGCGGCATTCAGCTGGAAGACGGCGAGGCCCATTTCAATTCCCTGGACTACATCGGCGGCGAAGGCAGCAATCGCTGGTACCGGGTCACGCTCAGCGAAGGCCGCAACCGCGAGGTGCGGCGCATGTTCGAGGCGGCGGGGGTGACCGTCAGCCGCCTGATCCGCACCCGCTTCGGCGACGTGATGCTGCCCACCAATCTGCGCCGCGGGCGCTGGGACGAGCTCGATTCCAGCCTGGTCGGCGCGCTGATGGTGCAGCTGGGCCTGCTGCGCGGCGCCGACGAGGACGACAGCCAGTCCGAGCGCCAGCCGCTGTCGCACGCCAGCGCCCTGCCGCCGGGGTTCGGCACGCCGGGCCAGAACGGCCAGAACGGCGCGCGCCTGAACCGCCGGGGGAAGGTGTCGGGCGGCCGCAAGGGCGGCATCGATCCGTTCACCACCGGGCTGCTCATCAGCGGCGGACTGGCCAACGGCCATCCCGACGGCGGCAAGTCCGGCCAGGCCGCGAAGCCCGGCCGCAAGCCGGCCCGGAAATCCCATGCCCCCGGCTTCGAGGCCGCGGAGACGCATGCCGAAGGCCGGCCCGCGAAGGCCCGTCCCGCGCGTCCCGGCAAGCCGGGCAAGCCCGCGGGCAAGGCGGCCGGAAAACCGGCGGGCAAGTCCGCCGGCAAGCCGGCCCGCTCCGGCAAGTCGGGCAAGCCGGCCCAGGGCGGGGCGGGGCAGCCCCCCGCCGAGGGCGCGCCCGCGGCGGCGCGTCCGCCCAAGGCGGCCCAGAAATCCGGCCGCAAGCCGGGCGCCAAGCCAGGTGGCAAGCCCGCGCGCAAGCAGGCGGGCGGCGAGGGCGGCGAACGCCAGCCCCGGGGCGCCCATGCGCACGAGTCCCGTTTGGGCTTCCTCGGCCGCGGCCGCTGATTTCGCGGAAGGCCGCGGGCGGCGGGTACGGGGCGAAGCGGCGGTCCGCCCCATTCCCCGCAGGATCCGGCCCGTGCGCGGGCTTCCATGAAAAAGGGTCTTCGGGCAAAGAAATGCTGTTATAATGTAAGGCTTTACAGCACCTTTGTGCTGTGTCCACCGGGGGTTTTGCCAGCGTGCGCGCCAGCGGCGCCACGTCAGCCAGCATGCCGGCCAATGGCCGATACGTGCGAGCCTTCGGCGGTTCCTGAATGGGCTTCGGGTTTTCCCGGGGCGAACAAAGGGCTGCGGGACAGCCCCTTTTTTTTGGAATTTATGGCGGATATCTTGACGGTCGCCCAGCAGGCCCTGCTGGGTTTCGATGTGGAACTGGTCGATGTGGAACGCGCGCCCCTGGGGCTTTTGCGTGTGGTGATCGATCGCCCCGGCGGGGTGCGCATCGAGGACTGCGAACAGGTCTCCCGCCAGTTGTCGCATGTGTTCGAGGTCGAAAACATCGACTACAAGCGCCTGGAGGTCAGCTCCCCCGGCGTGGACCGGCCCCTGCGCCGCCTGGCGGACTACGTCCGCTTCGCCGGCGAGCGCATCGAACTGCGCCTGCGCGAGCCGGTCGATTCCCGCAAGACCTTCACCGGCATCCTGCGGGCCAGCGGGGACGAACCGCCCGTGCTCAGCCTGGATTGGGAAGACCCGTCCGGCCAGCCACGGACGCTGCCGTTTTCTTTTGACGATGTGGACCGGGCTCGGCTGGACCCCGTTCTCGATTTCAAGGGTAAGAAGCGATGAGTCGCGAAATTCTGCTGTTGGTCGACGCCCTGGCGCGTGAAAAAAACGTCGAACGCGAAGTGGTGTTCGGCGCTCTCGAAAGCGCGCTGGCCTCGGCCATGAAAAAGCGGTTCAAGGAAGACGTGGACATCCGCGTGGCCATCGACCGCCAGACCGGCGAGCACGAAGGCTTCCGCCGCTGGCTGGTCGTGCCCGACGAGGCCGGCCTGCAGGAGCCCGACGCCCAGGAACTCCTCACCGACGCCCAGGACATCGTGCCGGGCATCGAGGTCGGCGAATACATCGAAGAACCCCTCGAACCCATCGAATTCGGCCGCATCGGCGCGCAGGCCGCCAAGCAGGCCATCCTGCAGAAGATCCGCGACGCCGAGCGCGAGCAGGTGCTCAACGACTTCCTGGACCGGGGCGAGACCATCGTGTCCGGCACCGTCAAGCGCCTGGACAAGGGCGACGCCATCGTCGAGATCGGCAAGGTCGAGGCCCGCCTGCCGCGCACCGAGATGATCCCCAAGGAAAACATCCGCGCCGGCGACCGCGTGCGCGCCTACGTCCTGAAGGTCGATCACGCCGCGCGCGGCCAGCAGGTCATCCTGTCGCGCACTTCGCCCGACTTCATCCGCGAGCTGTTCGAGAACGAAGTCCCCGAGATCGAGCAGGGCCTGCTCGAAATCAAGGCGGCCGCCCGCGACCCGGGCGTGCGTGCCAAAATCGCCGTCGTGGCGTACGATAAGCGCATCGATCCGATCGGCACCTGCGTCGGGATGCGTGGTTCGCGCGTCACGGCCGTGCGCAACGAGCTCGGCGGCGAGCAGGTGGACATCGTCCTGTGGGCCGACGACCCGGCGGAATTCGTGATCGGCGCGCTGGCGCCGGCGCACGTCGAATCGATCCTGGTGGACGAGGACAAGCACGCGATGGACGTGGTGGTGGACGAGGAAAACCTCCCCAAGGCCATCGGCGCGCGCGGGCAGAACGTCCGCCTGGCGTCCGAGCTGACCGGCTGGCAGATCAACATCATGACGCCCGAGGAAAGCCAGAGCCGCCAGGATGCCGAACGCGCGGCGCTGCGCCACACCTTCATCACGAAACTCGACGTGGACGAGGAAGTCGCCGACATCCTCATCGACGAAGGGTTCACCGGTCTCGAGGAAATCGCCTACGTGCCCCTGCAGGAACTGCTGGATATCGAGGCCTTCGACGAGGAAACCGTCAACGAATTGCGCACGCGTGCGCGCAACGCCTTGCTGACCGAGGCCATCGCCCAGGAAGAGCGCGTGCAGACCGCCCGCGACCTGCTGGAAATCAAGGGCATGGACCCGGCCCTGGTGGCGAAGCTGGCCGAAAAAGGCATCACCACGCTCGACGACCTGGCCGAACTGGCCGCGGACGAGCTGGCCGAACTGACCGGGCTGCCCGAGGACACCGCCAGCGACATGATCATGCAGGCGCGGGCCCACTGGTTCGAGGACGACGAGGCCTGATCGCCACGTCGCATCGAACCGCGCAGCCCTTCAACGTAGTGAAAGAGAGAGTCGAATGCCGAGTAACACCGTCGCCCAATTCGCCGAAGAACTGAACATGCCCGCCAACGTCCTGCTGGATCATTTCCGCTCGGCCGGCGTCGAGCTGGACTCGGTGAACGCCGACGTGACCGAAGCAGACAAGAGCGCCCTGCTCGAATCCCTGCGGCGTTCGCACGGTTCCGACACGGGCAAGAAGGTCGTGCTGACGCGCCGCAAGACGTCCGAGATCCACCAGGCCGACAGTTCCGGCCGTTCGCGCACGATCCAGGTCGAGGTGCGCAAGAAGCGCGTGCTGGTCAAGCGCGACCGCCCCGAGCCGGCCGAGGCCGCCCGGGCCGAAGCCGCCGCCCAGACCGCAGCGCCTGCCGCCCCGGCCGCCCCGGCCGCCGCCGCGCCGGCGCCGGAAGCGCCCGCCGTCCGGACCGAGCCCGCCGCCGCGGCCCAGCCGGCCGCCGAGAGCCGCCCGGCCGGGCCCGCTGCGCCCCAGGCGGCGCCGGCCGCGCCGGCCGCGCCGGCGGCCGAGGCCGCCCCCGCGCCGGCCGAGCCCGACGCACAGCAGAACGAACCCGCCGAGGCCCAGGCCCCGACCGCAACCAAACAGGACACCGTGAGCACAACCCCTGTTGCCGAGCCCGCGGCCCAGGCGCCCGCCGCGCTCGAACCCGCGCCGGCCGCCGAACCGCCGGCTTCGCGTACCGAACCCGCAGCCGCATCCTCCGCGCCGGTGGCTGCGCCGCAGGCCACGCCGGGCAAGGCCCGCCGCGCGCCGGCCGACGCCGACCGCGAGCGCGCCCGCCGCGCCGCCGAGGCCGAGGCCGCCGCCCTGCGCGAAATGATGCGCCAGCCGCGCAAGGTCCTGCGCGCGCCGGAACCCGAGGAGCCCGCCACCACCGGCACGCTGCACAAGCCCGCCGGCACCAAGGCGGCTCCCGCCAAGAAGGAATCCGAGGGCAAAAAGGTCATCAAGACCGCCGACGTGTCCTCGAGCTGGTCCAACGACGGCCGCAAGAAGCCTTCCAAGGCCGAGACGCTGTCGCCGGGCGCCGGGCGCGATGCCTGGCGCGCGGGCGGCAAGGGCGGCCGCAGCAGCGGCAAGGGCGCGCGCGGCAAGGGCCGCCGCCAGGCCGAGCACCAGGAACCGATGCAGGCCGAATTCATCGCCCGCGAGATCCACGTGCCGGAGACGATTTCCGTCGCCGACCTGGCCCACAAGATGTCCGTGAAGGCGGCCGAAGTCATCAAGCATCTGATGAAGCTCGGCCAGATGGTCACCATCAACCAGATCCTGGACCAGGAAACGGCCATGATCGTGGTCGAGGAACTGGGCCACACCGCCATCGCCGCGAAGCTGGACGATCCGGAAGCCTTCCTCGCCGACACCGAATCCTCCGACGAGGCCGAGGCCCTGCCGCGCGCGCCGGTGGTCACCGTCATGGGCCACGTCGACCACGGCAAGACCTCGCTGCTGGACTACATCCGCCGCACCAAGGTCGCCACCGGCGAGGCCGGCGGCATCACCCAGCACATCGGCGCCTACAGCGTCAAGACCGACCGCGGCGTGGTGGCCTTCCTGGACACCCCGGGCCACGAGGCCTTCACGGCCATGCGCGCCCGCGGCGCCCAGGCCACCGACATCGTCATCCTGGTGGTGGCGGCCGACGACGGCGTCATGCCCCAGACCCGGGAAGCCATCCACCACGCCCGCGCGGCCAACGTGCCCCTGGTCGTGGCGATCAACAAGATCGACAAGCCGGAAGCCAATCCCGAGCGCGTCAAGCAGGAACTGGTGGCCGAGCAGGTCGTGCCGGAAGAATACGGCGGCGACGTGCCCTTCATCCCCGTGTCCGCCAAGACCGGCCAGGGCATCGACGAGCTGCTGGAAAACGTCCTGCTGCAGGCCGAGATCCTGGAGCTCAAGGCGCCCGTCGACGCGCCGGCCAAGGGCATCGTCATCGAGGCCCGGCTGGACAAGGGCCGCGGCCCCGTGGCCACGATCCTGGTCCAGAGCGGCACCCTGCATCGCGGCGACGCCGTGCTGGCGGGCGTGGCCTTCGGCAAGGTGCGCGCCATGCTGAACGACACCGGCAAGCCCACCTCCGAAGCCGGCCCCTCGACCCCGGTCGAGATCCAGGGCCTGGCCGAGGTCCCGGCCGCCGGTGACGAGGTCCTGGTCCTGAACGACGAACGCAAGGCGCGCGAGATCGCCCTGTTCCGCCAGGGCAAGTTCCGCGACGTCAAGCTCGCCCGCCAGCAGGCGGCCAAGCTGGAGTCCATGTTCGACAACCTGGGCGAGGGCGTGCGCACCCTGCCGCTGATCGTCAAGACCGACGTCCAGGGCTCCCAGGAAGCGCTGGTGCAGTCGCTGCTCAAGCTCTCCACCGACGAGGTCCGGGTGCAGGTGGTGCACGCGGCCGTGGGCGGCATCTCCGAAAGCGACGTCAATCTGGCGATCGCCTCGGGCGCCGTGGTGATCGGCTTCAACGTGCGGGCCGACGCCCCGGCCAAGAAGCTGGCCGAGACCAACGACATCGACCTGCGCTACTACAACATCATCTACGACGCGATCGACGACGTGCGCAACGCCATGTCGGGGATGCTGGCGCCCGAAAAGCGCGAGGAAGTCATCGGCCTGGTCGAGATCCGCGAGATCTTCACCGTGTCGCGCGTGGGCAACATCGCCGGCTGCATGGTGCTCGAAGGCCTCGTGCGCCGCGATTCCCAGGTCCGCCTGCTGCGCAACCACGTGGTGCACTGGACCGGCTCGCTGGATTCGCTGCGCCGCTTCAAGGACGACGTCAAGGAAGTCAAGGCGGGCTTCGATTGCGGCATCACGCTCAAGGGCAACAACGACATCCAGGTGGGCGACCAGCTCGAAGTCTTTGAAATCAAGGAAGTCGCCCGCACGCTCTGAGCGCGCGGCATGAATCATGGGTCGTCATAAATCCAAGCCGAATCCCGGACGCAACACGCGCCTGGCCGACCAGATCCAGAAGGACCTGGCGGCCCTGGTGCAGCGCGAGCTCGACGTCGCGCGCGCCGGCCTGATCACGCTCACCGGCGTCGATCTGTCGGCCGACTACGCCCATGCCAAGGTCTACTTCACCGTGCTGGGCGCCGAGCCCGAAGCCGCCGCCCAGGCCCTCAACGACAAGGCGGGCTGGCTGCACTCGCAGCTCTTCCGGCTGCTGCACATCCATACGGTGCCCACCCTGCGCTTCGTGCACGACGCGCAGCTGGCACGCGGCATCGAACTCACGCAACTGATCGATCGGGCCAACCGTCCCCAGGCGGGCGCTTCGGACATCCCCGAACTCGAAGACCCGGACGGCCAGCCCTGACAGGGCGGTCGTCACTCATCTGGACGGATTGAACGATGGCTTCCCGACGCGGGCAGATGCTCGACGGAGTCCTGTTGCTGGACAAACCGGAGGGCCTGTCGAGCAACCATGCGCTGCAGCGCGCCAAACGTACGGTGGACGCCCGCAAGGCGGGCCACACCGGCACGCTGGACCCGTTCGCCACGGGCCTGCTGATCTGCTGCTTCGGCCGCGCGACGAAGATTTCCGCCGCCATGCTGGAGGCCGACAAGGTCTACGAGGCGACCCTGGCCTTCGGCGAGGAGACCGACAGCGGCGACCTGACGGGCCACGTCACGGCGCGCGCGCCGGACGATTTCGCCGGCGTGGACGCCGCCGCGCTGGAAGCCGCGCTGGCTCCGTTCCGGGGCGAGATCGAGCAGATCCCGCCCATGGTGTCGGCGCTCAAGCGCGACGGCAGGCCGCTGTACGAATACGCCCGCCAGGGCATCGAGCTGGAGCGCCCGCCACGCCGGATCGTGATCCATGCGCTGGAGCTGCTGGCCTGCGACGGCCGCAGCGCCCGGCTGCGGGTGCATTGCAGCAAGGGCACCTACGTGCGCACCCTGGCCCAGGACATCGGCCGCCGCCTGGGCTGCCTGGCGCACCTGTCGGCCCTGCGGCGCACCGCCGTCGGGCCGTTTTCGATCGAGCAGGCCGTGGGGCTGGAAGCCCTGCAGGCCATGGAAGCGCCGGCCGCGGCGCTGATCCCTTTACACGCCTTGCCGGACGGTCTGCGCCCGGCAAGCGCTTCCACCGAGGACAACATTCTATGAAACGAGCTTTGCGCAACGTGGCCATCATCGCCCACGTGGACCATGGCAAGACCACACTGGTCGACCAGCTGCTGCGGCAGTCCGGCACCTTCCGCGACAACCAGCAGGTGTCGGAGCGGGTGATGGATTCGGGCGATATCGAGCGCGAGCGCGGCATCACGATCCTGGCCAAGAACTGCGCCGTCGAATACGAAGGCACGCACATCAACATCATCGACACCCCGGGCCACGCCGACTTCGGCGGCGAGGTCGAGCGCGTGCTGTCCATGGTGGACGGCGTGCTGCTGCTGGTCGATGCCGTCGAAGGCCCGATGCCGCAGACCCGCTTCGTCACGCGCAAGGCGCTGGCGCTGGGCCTGAAGCCCATCGTGGTGGTCAACAAGGTCGACCGCCCGGGCGCGCGCCCGGACTACGTCGTCAACGCCACCTTCGACCTGTTCGACAAGCTGGGCGCGACCGAGGAGCAGCTGGATTTCCCGGTGATCTACGCCTCGGGCCTGTCGGGCTACGCCGGGCTGACCGACGACGTGCGCTCGGGCACCATGCGGCCCCTGTTCGACGCCATCCTGCAATACGTGCCGCAGCGCGACGACGACGCCGACGGTCCCCTGCAGCTGCAGATCATTTCCCTGGACTACAGCAGCTACGTCGGCAAGATCGGCGTGGGTCGCATCAACCGCGGCCGTCTGCGCGCCGGCCAGGACGTGGCGGTGAAGTTCGGCCCCGAGGGCGAGTCCTTCAAGGGCCGCGTCAACCAGGTGCTGAAGTTCAAGGGTCTGGAGCGCGAGCTGGTGAACGAGGCCGAGGCCGGCGACATCGTGCTGATCAACGGCATCGAGGACATCGGCATCGGCTGCACCCTGATGGACCCGGCCGTGCCCGAGGCGCTGCCCATGCTGCGCATCGACGAGCCCACGCTGACCATGAACTTCATGGTGAACACCTCGCCCCTGGCCGGGCGCGAAGGCAAGTTCGTCACCAGCCGCCAGCTGCGCGACCGCCTGGACCGCGAGCTGAAGTCCAACGTCGCCCTGCGCGTGAACGACACCGACGACGACACCGTGTTCGAGGTCTGCGGCCGGGGCGAACTGCACCTGACCATCCTGCTGGAGAACATGCGCCGCGAGGGCTACGAGCTGGCGGTGTCGCGTCCGCGCGTGATGTTCAAGGAGATCGGCGGCGTCAAGTGCGAGCCGTACGAGCTGCTGACCGTGGACGTGGAGGATGCGCACCAGGGCGGCGTGATGGAAGAGCTGGGCCGGCGCAAGGGCGACCTGCAGGACATGCAGCCCGACGGGCGCGGCCGCACCCGTCTGGAATACCGCATCCCGGCGCGCGGCCTGATCGGCTTCCAGAGCGAATTCATGACGCTCACGCGCGGCACGGGCCTGATGAGCCACATCTTCGACGACTACGCGCCGGTGCGCGAGGGCGGCGTCGGCGAGCGCCGCAACGGCGTGCTGATCAGCCAGGACGACGGCACCGCCGTGGCCTACGCCCTGTGGAAGCTGCAGGAGCGCGGCCGCATGTTCGTGTCGCCCCAGGATCCGGTCTATGAAGGCATGATCATCGGCATCCATTCGCGCGACAACGACCTGGTGGTCAATCCCATCAAGGAAAAGAAGCTGACCAACGTCCGCGCCTCCGGCAAGGACGAGCACATCGACCTGGTGCCGCCCATCGCCATGAGCCTGGAGTACGCCGTCGAGTTCATCGCCGACGACGAGCTGGTCGAAGTCACGCCCAAGTCGATCCGCCTGCGCAAACGCTATCTGCAAGAGCACGAACGCCGCCGCAGCCTGCGCGAATCGGCCTGATCGGGCTTTCAAGGGAGATCTCACCTGCGCGTCCAGGTTCCCCGGGACGCAGGTCGCATTTTGGCGGCTTCGCCGGGAATGTGGGGGTAGGCTCCAACAGCGTCCCGGGGAACCTGGACGCGCAGGTCGACGCAGGGTGTGAGGTTGCCCGCACGGGCGGCGGGCGGAGATGTCAGTGTGTCTCGGCGCGGATCACGATCGCCAGTCCGGCCAGCAGTGCCGCCAGGCCGGCGTAGGCCAGCGCGCCGGGCCGCTCGCCCACCACCACCAGGGCGAGCAGGAAGGCGGTGACGGGCTCCATCAGGGCCAGCGACACGCCGCTGGCGGCGCTGATGCTGCGCAGGCCCGTGGTGAACAGCAGGTAGGCGACCCCCGTCGAGGCGATGCCGAGGAATCCCACCACCAGCCAGCCCGAGGCCGTGATCTGCAGCGGCCCGGCCCATAGCGCGGCGGCCGGCAGGGCCAGCAGGGCGCTCACCAGGAACACGCCCAGCGTGGTGACGGCCGGCGCCGAGCGGTCCACCAGCCGCTTGTTCAGCAGGGTATAGAGCGCGTAGGTCAGGCCGGCGGCCAGGCACAGCGCGATGCCCAGCGGATCGGCCTGGAGCGCGCCGGCGCGGCCGAACACCAGCAGCACGCCGCCGCCCACCGCCAGCAGCGTGCCGGCCCACCAGCCGGCGCCGGGCCGCGCGCCGCCGGCCAGCTGCAGCAGGCCGGCCCAGATCGGGCCGCTGCCGATGGCCAGCGCCGTGCCCACCGCCACGCCCGTGGCTTTCACCCCGGCGAAGAACGCCAGGTTGTAGCCCGCGATGCAGGCGCCGGCCCAGGCGGTGCGGCGCCAGTCCAGGCCCGCCAGCTGGCGGCCCAGGTGGGGCAGGCCATTGACCGAGCCGGCATAGGCCAGGAAGAAGAGGGCCGCAACCCCCAGGCGCAGGGCGCCCACCCAGTAGGGCGAGAGCGCGCCGTCGGAAAAGCTCTGGGCCGTGCCCGTGGTGCCCCACAGCATGCCGGCGCCCAGCACCAGCAGGATGCCTTGCAGGGGCCGCGCCTGCGAGGCGGCGGGGGAAGGATTCGATGTCGTGCTCATGTCCTCATGATGGCGTATCCAGCGCCGGGCGTCTGTCGAGAAACGCTCATGGTCCGTCCGGGGGCTGGCGGCGATGGTGCGGTGGCGATGGTGCGGCGGCGATGGTGTGGAGGCGATGGTGCGGTGGCGCTCGGGTATGTGCCGCGCCGTGGCGGTGGCCGGAGGCGTCCGCGCCGCAGGCGGATTCAGGATGCGGGCTGGCGCAGCGCGCGGGCGCCGGTCCCCCGGTCGCGCCGCAGCGCATAGGCCAGGGCGCTGCCCGAACGGTAGCCGACCTGCGCGGCGACGGCTTCCAGCGTCGCGCCGCGCGCCAGCGCCCGGCTGGCGCGCTCCAGCCGCAGGGCGCGCAGGTGGTCGCCCGGCGTGCGGCCGGTGAGCTCCAGCAGCCGGGCGTGGAAGCGCTGCGGGCTGAGGTTGAACAGCCGCGCCATGCGGGCCGTCGGCCAGGCCTCGTGCAGCGCCCCGGCCAGGGCGGCGTCCAGGCGCGCCAGATCCAGGCCCCGGCGCGAGGCCAGCACCGTGGGCAGGTCCAGCAGCAGGGCCAGCTGCCGCGCGGCGTCGCCCTGGCCGCCCAGGGCGCGGCAGGCCGGCGTCAGGGCGAAACGCCGCAGCCGCTCCAGCCCGGCCGATTCGGGCGCGTCGATCACCAGGATGCGGGTGCCGGGCTGCGCGCAATAGGCGTGCCGGGCGCCCGCCGGAATCAGCATGCCGCAGGACGGATCCGTGAACAGGGCATGCCCGTCGACTTCCAGTTCCATGCGTCCGGCCAGCGGCATCATCACCTGCGCATGATCGTGGACGTGGACGTTCGCCTGTCCATCGTAGATGCGCAGCGTGCTGACCGGTTCGAGTAGCGGCATGGCGGGGAAGGGATCGGGATGCGGGAATGCGGATGCGTCGATCTTACAGCGTCTTGCGGCGCGCCGGCGGTGTGCCGCACGGCGCTGCTGGCGGCGGGGCCGCTTAAAATGGGCCCACGGCTCCGTCGCGCGCCGCCGTGGCGCCCGGAACGCCGCGCCGCGTTTTTCATGATCCTCTACCTGCACGGATTCCGATCCTCTCCCGATTCCTTCAAGGCCCGCCTGATGGCCCGGGCCCTGGCCGAGCGCGGCCTGGCGTCCGACTGGTGCTGCCCGCAGCTGCCCGCCAGTCCGGCCGCCGCGCTGGAACTGGCCCTGGGGCTGGTGCGGGACCGCCTGGGCGCGGGGGCTGCCGGCCCATGCCCAGGCGCGGCGCCCGAAGCTGCCGATGCGCCGTCCGGCGACGGACGTTCGGGCGGTGCGCCGCCAGCCGGCGACGATACGCCCGCCGGAGAGGGGCAGGGGGGCCGGGCGCCGTCCGGCGAGGACGCTGCGGACCGCCTGACGGTCGTCGGCTCGTCCCTGGGCGGCTTTTACGCCACCTGGCTGGCCGAGCGCCTGGGCTGCCGCGCCGTGCTGCTCAATCCCGTCGTCCATGCGGCGCGCGACCTGGCGACCCAGGTGGGCTCGCACCGCACCTTCCACGGCGATGCGCCGTTTGAATTCCTGCCTGGCTACGTGGAGGAGCTGGCGCGGGCCGAGGCCGACATCCAGGTCTTGACGCGGCCGGAACGCTATTTCCTGCTGGCCGCCACCGGCGACGAGGTCCTGGACTGGCGCGAGATGCGGGCGCGCTTCGCGGGCTGCCGCCAGCGCATCATCGAGGGCAGCGACCACGGCATGTCCGATTTCGCCGACTGGCTGCCCGAGGTGCTGGATTTCGCCCTGGGCGATCCGGGATCATCGGCCGAGGCAGCGCGGGATGCCGCTGGCCGGTGCGTCGTCACGGGCAACTGGGACGCGCTGGGCGTCGAGGCCAGCCGCATCCGCCTGGAGGTCTTCGTCGAGGAACAGCGCGTGCCGCTGGAAGAAGAGCTGGACGCCCGCGACGCGCAATGCCTGCACGCCATCGCCTACGATGCCGACGGGCAGGCCATGGGCACCGGCCGCCTGCTGCCCGACGGCCACATCGGCCGCATGGCCGTGCGCAGGGCCTGGCGCGGCCAGGGCGTCGGCTCGCTGCTGCTCACCGCATTGATGGATGCGGCCCGCCGCCGTGGCGATGCGGAAGTCGTGCTGGACGCGCAACTGCAGGCCCGGCCCTTCTACGCCCGCCACGGTTTCGTGGAGGAGGGCGACACCTTCATGGACGCGGGCATCCCGCACCGGGTGATGCGGCGGCGGTTCTGAAGGCTGCCGGAGCAGCCCCGCGAGGGCGTGGGCGCGAATATCATCCCGCGCCGGGTGATGCGGCAGCGGTCTTGAACGATGCGGGAGCGATCCCGCCAGGGATCAGGAGCGGAAGATCTCGTCCAGGGTCGGGGCGTCCAGGATGTTCAGCGACCAGGCTTCCAGTTCCGGTGCCCCCGCGGCGCGGATGCGCTGCGTGGTTTCCGCATCCACCGGGCCGAAGCGCCGTTCGATCAGGCGCAGCAGCAGATCGGCCTGGCCTTTGACCTGGCCTTGTTCCAGTCCTTTCGCAATGCCGCGGCGTTCGGCAATCATCACATAGCTCATCTTGCGCTCCTGTTCCAGGCGTTCCACCGCCGCCAGATAGGCCGGCTCCTGCTGCGCAGGCAGCCGCAGCATCCATTCGATCAGCCGCAGCAGCGGCTGGATGTGTTCCCGGTCGTAGCCGTATCCGTACAGCAGCCGCACCAGCGAGACGGTGGGCTCCAGCCGCTGCGCCCCGGTCCGATACCGCAGGGCCTGCAGCTGCGCCAGGATCACCACGGCAAACGGGTTCGTGCGCGCCAGCGATTCCAGCTCGCCCCAGCGGCTCAGCCACTGAGACAAGTGTACGGCATGAAAGGAAAAATACACACCCTGGCCGAGGAACTCGCGCCGGTATTCCAGGCGATCGGGGCCGGATCGGCTGGCCACCAGGATGGCCAGGCTGAACAGCGCCGGCGGCGCGCGCCCGGCGCGGGCGTTCAGGCCTTCGTGGCGGTGTTCGATGCGCGTCCTGTAGCGGTACATGCGCTGGGCGATCCGGGCCATCGCGCGAGCGCCCATGCCCCCGCCCTGGACCTCGACGTGGACCAGGATCCAGGCGTCGGCGCCGTCCTTGTGGCGCACCCGCACCAGCTTGTCGGCATGCAGGCGCCCATGGCCGGGCGGGCCGTCGGGCACATCAAGCGCCTGCAGTTCCTTGTCCAGGAACTGGGGGGCCACGGACCAGTCGATGACCTGGTAGAGAGCGTGCGCCAGCAGTTCGATGGCCTGGCGGAAGAAGAGTTCCAGGGCCTCCTTCCAGGGACTGTCGTGGTCGTCGGCGGGGACGGCAGCGGCAGAGGTAACGGCGGAGGCAGCGGGACCGGCAGCAGCATCCGTAGCCACTACGGCGGGAGCGGCCGGAGCAGCCGCAGCAGGGGCGGCAGTAGAAGCGGCGGTGGCAGGCGGGGCATCATTCCGATGGGACATGGCGGGCTTCCGAATGCAGGAAGCCCCATTCTGGAGACGCCCAGATCTCCTCGCCAGACTGGGAAGTACGAACGGACGAAAATATCCCAGGCATGAAACGCGCAGTCCCGGCTTTCGTTCGATGCGACACGAAATGTCGCGCCCCGCGCCTAGCATCGATCCGTGGACATTCCAAACCAGGAGCCGCCCCATGCTCGTTCCGCCCAAACCTTTCATGCTGCAATGTCCGGCCTGCGGCTGGAAGCGGGTCCACCGGCCCGCCAGCCGTCCCGCCGGCAATGTGTTCTGGCATTGCCAGACCAGCGGCATGCTCCCGCATTCCCCGGTCTGCGCGCGCTGCGGCCACAGGCCCGTCAAGACCCGCCGCCTGACCGCTCTGGAAAAGGCGGTGGATGCCGCCCTTCATCCTTTCAGGAGTTGACCATGAAGAATCTGCTGGCCATCATTGGACTCTACGCCGTCCTGCGCAAAGGCTGGGAGTTGTACGAAAGCCACGAGGCGCTGAAAAAGGAAAACGAGTCCCTGCGCAGGCAGCGGGAGGACGCCTGAACCCCGCGCGCTCGCGGACTCCCCCCGACCGATCACCCGAAAGGATCGCCCGAAAGAACCGCCCGAAAGGATCACGCCCGTGTTCGACTTCAAAGAAACCTCGCAGAACTTCGGCCAGGCCCTGGAAACGGCGGCGACCGACATCCTGGACGCGAACCTGCCCAAGGTCCAGGAAGCGCTGGACCGCTCCATCCAGCAGGCGGCCGCCCAGTTCGACGCGGCGGCCGGCAACAACATCCGGACGCTGTCCGGCGAACTGCACGAGCAGATCCAGTTCGCCAAGCGCGAGTTCGACGACACGATCCGCGTGGCGAAGGGGGAGATGGTGGATGCGGTTCAGATCCTGCTGCGGGATTTCAGGAAATACGTCATCGCGCCGCTCTGGGCGATGCTGTTCATCTTCGGGATGGCCATTGCGGGCCTGGCCGGTTTCGTGATCGGCCACGGATGGTGAATCGTTCCGGCACGGGACCGGGCCCTACTTCAGATTCCCCGACAGAAACTGCCGCAGCCGCGGGCTTTGCGGGTTGTCGAAAATATCGGCCGGAGCGCCGACCTCCTCGGCCACGCCCTGGTGCAGGAACATGACCTGTGACGCCAGGTTGCGCGCGAAGCCCATTTCGTGGGTGACGACCAGCATGGTGCGGCCTTCCTCGGCCAGCTTCTGCATGACCTTCAGCACCTCGCCCACCAGCTCCGGGTCCAGTGCGGACGTGGGCTCGTCGAACAGCATGACCTCGGGCTCCATGGCCAGGGCGCGGGCGATCGCCACGCGCTGCTGCTGGCCGCCCGACAGGGACGAGGGATACTGGGTTTCGACCTTGGGGTCCAGGCCGACCTTGGCCAGGTAGTGGCGGGCGCGTTCGACGGCTTCGGCGCGGCCCAGCTTCAGCACCTGGATCGGCGCCTCGATCACGTTGCCCAGCACGTTCATGTGCGCCCACAGATTGAAGTGCTGGAACACCATCGCCAGTTTCGAGCGCAGGCGGCGCAGCTGGTCCAGGTCGGCGGCATGAGGCTCGCCGTGCTTGTCGTGGACGATCTTCAGCATTTCGCCATTGAGCGACACCGAGCCCTGATTGGGCTTTTCCAGGAAGTTGATGCAGCGCAGGAAGGTCGACTTGCCCGAGCCGCTGGAGCCCAGGATGCAGATCACGTCGCCGGCGTTGGCCGTCAGGGAGACGCCCTTGAGGACCTCGTTGTCGCCGTAGCGCTTGTGGATGTTGAGTACTTCGAGTTTGGACATGGGGATCGGTATGAACAGGCCCTAGCGGTGGGTGCCCTGGTAGGCCAGCGTGCGGCGCTCGAACCGGCGGAACAGCCAGATGAGTGCGAACGACAGGCACAGGTAGAGCAGGGCGGCCAGGCCGTAGGACGCGAAGGTCTGGTAGGTGGCCGAGTTGGCGTCGCGGGCGACTTTGAGGATGTCGGGCACGGTGGCGGTGAAGGCCAGGGAGGTGGCGTGCAGCATCAGGATGACCTCGTTGCTGTAGGCCGGCAGCGCGCGGCGCAGGGCCGAGGGCAGGATCACCCGGCGGTACATCGCGAAGCGCGTCATGCCGTAGGCGCGCGCGGCCTCGATCTCGCCGGCGCTGGTGGCGCGGATGGCGCCGGCGAAGATCTCGGTGGTGTAGGCGACGGTGTTCAGCGTCAGGGCCAGCACCAGGCAGTTGAAGCCGCTCTGGAAGAACGCCGCCAGCGGCGGGGTGCCCTTGACGAAGTCCAGGCTGTAGATGCCGGCGTAGATGAACAGGATCTGCACGTACAGCGGCGTGCCGCGGAACACGTAGCTGAAGGCCCACAGCGGGACCGACAGCCAGCGGCGCGAGGACACCCGGGCCACGGCGAGGAAGATCGAGACGAAGAAGCCCATCGACACCGACAGCACCAGCAGCCACAGGGTGATGGCCATGCCCGACGGGCTGCCGTTGCTGGCGTACAGGTAGGCGCGCCAGAACTGTTCGAGCACGTCGGTCATAGCTGCGC
The DNA here is from genome assembly GCF_000612685.1 of Castellaniella defragrans 65Phen. NCBI lineage: Bacteria > Pseudomonadati > Pseudomonadota > Betaproteobacteria > Burkholderiales > Alcaligenaceae > Castellaniella > Castellaniella defragrans. Next base: position 2,731,725 of record NZ_HG916765.1, on the reverse strand, counting down.
CTCGCGCACGCCCACGCTGTAGCGGCGGTCCAGCCAGTACAGGATGCCGTTGGACAGGGTGGTCAGGGCCAGGTAGATCAGGCCGGTCAGGCTGATGAACAGGAACACCCGGAAGGTGACGTTGCCCGCGTCCTGGGCGACCTTGACCAGGTCGGTCAGGCCGATCAGCGACACCAGCGCGGTGGATTTCAGCAGGACCTGCCAGTTGTTGCCGATGCCGGGCAGGGCGTGGCGCATCATCTGCGGGAACAGCACGCGGCGGAAGACCTGGAATTCGCGCATGCCGTAGGCCGTGGCGGCCTCCATCTGGCCGTAGGGCACGGCCATGAACGCGCCGCGGAAGGTCTCGGCGAAGTAGGCGCCGTAGATGAAGCCCAGCGTCAGCACGCCGGCGCCGAAGGGATCGATGTCGATCGGGTCCAGCCCGAGCAGGTCGGTCAGGTCGTTCAGGTAGATCTGCATGCTGAAGAAGATCAGCAGCATCAGCACCAGATCCGGGACGCCGCGGATGAGCGTGGTGTAGGCGGTGGCGGCCAGGCGGGCGCCCCACGAGGCCGACAGCTTGGCCCAGGCGCCCAGCAGCCCCAGCCCCACGGCCACGGCCAGGGACAGCAGCGCGAGCTTGATGGTGACCCACGTCCCCTCCAGCAGCAGGGGACCGTAGCCGTCTAGAAACATGGGTATCGGGGATGGACGATGGAGTGGAGGATTCCGGCCCGCGGGCCGGTGCGGCGGCGCCCTGCCCGGGATGAGCCGGCCGCGCCGCGCCGGACGGAGCCCGCCAGGCCGCCTCCGGGGAGGCCGGGCCCGGGCGCGCGCTCAGGCGGCATGGCGCGGCGGGCGCGAAATCACTGGGCGGGGAACTGGATCAGGCCTTCGGCGAAATATTTCTTCGCGTAGCCCTGGATCGTGCCGTCGGCCAGCATGGCCTTGAGGGTCTTGTCCACGTCGGCCTTGATCGCATTGCCCTTGCGGATGCCCATGGCGATGGGCTCGTTCAGGATCGGGTCATCCAGCGTCATGTCGGCGAGCTCGTAGCCGGCGCCTTCGGGCTTGTTCAGGAAGCCCTCGACCGCGCTCTGGGCTTCCTGGAAGGTGGCGTCCAGGCGGCCGGCCGTGACGTCCACGTAGGCGTTGGTGTAGCTGGGATAGGCGACGACCTCGACGCCCTTGGGCGCCCAGTGCTTGCGCGCGTAGGTTTCCATCGTGGTGCCCTGCTGCACGCCGACGCGCTTGCCCTTCAGGGATTCGGCGGTGGGCTGCAGGCCGCTGCCCTTCTTGACCATCAGCTTGACCGGCACGATGTACATGGGCGTGGAGAAGTCGATGACTTTCTTGCGCGCCTCGGTGGCGGTCATGGTGGAATTGGCGAGGTCGAACTTGCGCGCCTGCAGGCCGGGAATCAGGCTGTCGAAGGACTGGTCGATCCACACGCAGGTGCGGTTCAGGCGCTTGCAGAGCTCGTTGCCGATGTCGATGTCGAAGCCTTCGAGCTGGCCGTTGGGGTTGCGGTATTCAAACGGCGGGTAGCCGGCTTCGGTGGCGATCTTGAGTTCCTTGGCGTCGGCGGCGGCGCCCACGGCGGGGATCAGGCCGGCCGCGATCAGCAGCGCGGCCCCGAGCAGGGTGGTTTTCATCGCATGGTTCTCCTGGGTGGTCGGGCGGCGGGTGGCGCCGGCCGACGGTGACAAGGCGTGATGTTAACCCAGGTTTTTGCCGGGGCGCATCGAGCATTACCCCTAGGGATGCCCGGCCCCGGCCGCGGAGCCGGCGCCGGCCGCGGCCGGATTCAGGTCGGCAGCGCCGGTTCGCGGCGCTGCTCGATCTGGGCGGCTTCCTGGATGAGGCGCACGATTTCGTCGATGTCGTCGGAGACCAGCAGCAGGTCGAGGTCGAAGGGGCCGATCATGCCGTGGGTCAGCAGCTGGTCGCGGACCCAGTCCATCAGGCCGGACCAGAATTCCACGCCCACCAGGATGATGGGGGCGGGCGGCTGCTTCATGGTCTGCACCAGCGTGATGGCCTCGAACAGCTCGTCGAGCGTGCCGAAGCCGCCGGGCAGCACCACGTAGGCCAGGCTGTGCATGAAGAACGAGGCCTTGCGCGAATTGAAATATTCAAAGTGCAGGCTGTCGGTCTGGTAGGAATTGTCGGTCTTTTCGCGCGGCAGGCGGATGTTCAGCCCGACGCTGCGCCCGCCCGCCTCGAAGGCGCCGCGGTTGGCGGCCTCCATCAGGCCCGGGCCGCCGCCGGCGATCACCGGCAGGCCCAGCTGCGCGATGCGCGCGCCCAGTTCCATGCCCAGGGCGTAGAAGGGGTGGCCGCGGGGAACCCGGGCGCTGCCGAAGATGCTCACGCCCAGGCCGATTTTCTGGAAGGCCGAGGCCGCCGCGCGCATCTCTGCAATAATCGTGGGAATCTGTTGTTCGGCCGAAACGCGTTTCGTCTTATTGTCCGTCATGAAAAAAACCTTGTTGCTCGTGGATGGGTCCAGCTACCTGTACCGCGCCTATCATGCGATGCCCGATCTGCGCAATGCGCGCGGCGAACCCACCGGAGCCCTGTATGGCGTCGTTTCCATGTTACGGAGGCTGTTGCTGGATTACAAGGACGTGGCGACCCACGGAGCCTGCGTGTTCGACGCCCCGGGCGGTTCGTTCCGGGAAACGATCTACCCCGACTACAAGGCCCATCGTCCTTCGATGCCCGACGACCTGCGCGCCCAGATCGAACCGATCCACGAGGCCGCCGCCGCGCTGGGCTGGACCGTGATCGCGGCGCCGGGCGTGGAGGCCGACGACATCATCGGCACCCTGGCGCGCCAGGCGGGCGAAAACGACTTTTATACCATCATTTCGACGGGCGACAAGGATCTGGCCCAGCTGGTCAACGACCGGGTGGAGCTGATCAACACCATGTCGGGCGAGCGCCAGGACCGCGAGGGCGTGATCCGCAAGTTCGGCGTGCCGCCCGAGCGCATCGTCGACTATCTGATGCTGACCGGCGACGCCGTGGACAATGTGCCCGGGGTGGAGAAGGTCGGCCCCAAGACCGCCGTCAAGTGGCTGAACGAATACGGCGACATCGACACCCTGGTCGCCCATGCGGGCGAGATCCGCGGCGTGGCCGGGGAAAACCTGCGCGCGGCGGCGCCGAATTTCCCCATGACGCGCGACCTGCTCACCGTGCGCCTGGACTGCGAGCTGCAGGACGGCTGGGTGCCGGCGGCGCTGGGCCTGCGGCCGCCCGACCACGAGACGCTGGTGCGGCTGTACGAGACCTATGGCTTCCGGACCTGGCTGCGCGAGGAAACCGGCGAGCCGGGCCGCATTCCGGTCCAGGACGCCCGCGCGGCGCGCGAGGTGCCGCCCGCGCCCGACGCCATCGATTACGAAACCATCCTCGACGAGGCGGCGCTGGACCGCTGGCTGGCGCGCCTGCGGGCGGCGCCCCTGGCCGCGCTGGACACCGAGACCACCAGCCTGGATCCCATGGCGGCCCGCCTGGTGGGGCTGTCCTTCGCCATCGAGCCCGGCCGCGCGGCCTACGTGCCGGTGGGCCACCGCGGGCCGGGCACGCCCGAGCAGCTCGACCGCGCCCTGGTGCTCGAACGCCTGCGTCCCTGGCTGGAGGACCCCGCCGCGCCCAAGCTGCTGCACCACGCCAAGTACGACGCCCACGTGTTCGCCAACGAAGGGGTCGCCCTGCGCGGGGTGCGCCACGACACCATGCTGCAGGCCTATGTGCTGCAGTCCCACCGGCGCGTGAACCTGCAGGAACTGTGCATCCAGTGGCTGGGGCTGACGGGCACGACCTACGAGGACCTGTGCGGCAAGGGCGCGCGCCAGATCGGCTTCGACGAGGTCGCCCTGGACCAGGCGGCGCATTACGCCGCCGAGGACGCCGACTTCACCCTGCGCCTGCACCAGGTCCTCCTGCCCAAGGTCGAGGCCGAGGCCGGCCTGAAGCGCATCTACGAACTGGAGATCCGCACCTCCGACGTGCTCACGCGCATCGAGCGCAACGGCGTGGCCATCGACGCCAAGGTGCTGGCGGCGCAGAGCCACGAGCTGGGCCGGCAGATGATCGACCTCGAGGCCCAGGCCCACGCCCTGGCGGGCCAGCCCTTCAACCTGAATTCGCCCAAGCAGCTGGGCGAGATCCTGTTCCAGCGCATGCAGCTGCCGGTGCTGCGCAAGACGGCGGGCGGCGCGCCCTCCACCGACGAGGACGTCCTGACCCGCCTCGCGGCCGACTACCCCCTGCCGCGCCTGCTGCTCGACTACCGCGGCATCGCCAAGCTGAAATCCACCTACACCGACAAGCTGCCGCGCATGATCGATCCGCGCACCGGCCGGGTGCACACGCGCTACGCCCAGGCCGCCGTGGTGACCGGACGGCTGGCCTCGTCCGACCCGAACCTGCAGAACATCCCCGTGCGCACGGCCGAGGGCCGGCGCGTGCGCTCGGCCTTCGTGTCCAGCCTGGGGAAGATCGTGTCGGCCGACTACTCGCAGATCGAATTGCGCGTGATGGCCCACGTGTCGGGCGACGCCAATCTGCGCCAGGCCTTCGCCCAGGGACTGGACATCCACCGCGCCACGGCGGCCGAGGTCTTCGGCCTGCCCCTGGACCAGGTCGACGCCGAGCACCGGCGGGCGGCCAAGGCCATCAACTTCGGCCTGATCTACGGCATGGGCGAGTTCGGCCTGGCGAGCAACCTGGGCATCACCCGGGCGGCGGCCAAGTCCTACATCGACCGCTATTTCATGCGCTACCCGGGCGTGGCCGACTACATGGACCGCATCCGCCGCCAGGCCCGCGAGCAGGGCTACGTGGAAACCGTGTTCGGACGGCGCCTGTATTTCCCGGAACTGTCCGGCGCCAAGGGGCCGCGCGCGGCCGCCGCCGAGCGGGCCGCCATCAACGCGCCCATGCAGGGCACGGCGGCCGACCTCATCAAGATGGCCATGGTGGCGGTGCAGGACTGGCTGGACGCCGAGGGCCTGCGCAGCCTGATGGTGATGCAGGTCCACGACGAACTGGTGTTCGACGCCGCCGACGACGAGATCGAGGCCCTGCGCGAGCGGGTGCCGGTGCTGATGGCGGGGGTGGCGGAACTGGCGGTGCCGCTGGTGGCCGAGGTCGGCGTCGGCCCCGACTGGGGCGCCGCGCACTGAGCGGCGGTGCGCGGGCGCGTCCCGCGGCCGGCGGGCTCGTGCCGCGTGCGCCGCGCACGGCGCGGCGGGCTCACTCCGATTCGCGCAGCCGGTTGGGGCGCAGTTCGCCGTGGCGGTCCAGCACGGGGTAGGCCGCCGCGTTGACCAGGCAGGCGTTCACCCCGCCGGCGTCGCGCAGGATTTCCAGGTAGAAGGCGCCGATGTCGGCGGCGTCGATGCGGCCGGTCTTGATGCGGTCCAGGTGGCGCTCGGCCGCGCGGGCTTCCAGGGCGCGGAAGTGTTCCTTTTCAAAGGCCAGGGCGCGCGCCGCGGCGCGGTCGCCCGAGACGAACACGGCGGCGGCCTGGCGCAGGTTGCGCTGCAGCCGCTCCAGGACGTCGGCCAGCTCGGCCTGCTGCTCGGGATCCAGCTCCCAGTGCTTCTTGTGCAGCCGCCCCGCGTGGCCCAGCAGGCCCATGCCCGACACGTCGGCGGCGTGGGCGACGTTCATGGAAAAGGTCAGGATGGATTTCAGGTACTGCGCGTCGTCGGCGCTGAGGCTTTCCTGGTCCTGGGTCGCCAGGTAGGCGGTCACCGAGCGGTCCAGCTGGCTGATGGCGCCGTTCAGGTAGCGCGCCTGGCTGGTCGCCCGGGGATCGTCGCGCAGCAGGGCCTGCCCGGTCAGCCGCAGCGATTCGCGCAGCAGGTCCGTCAGCCGCAGGGCCTCGCGGGCGGCCTGGCCCAGCGCCACGGACGGGACTTCGCGCGCGGATTCGTCCAGGTACTGGGGGCGGGCCGGGTCGTGGGGATCGGCGCGCGCCGGCAGCAGCCGCTGCAGCAGCCGGGCGTAGGGTTCCAGCGCGGGCATGAAGCAGGCGGCCACCACGAGGTTGAACAGCAGGTGGAAGTTCGCCACGGCGTGCGCGGCGTCGCCCAGCGCCGCCATGATCGGGCCGGCCCAGGGCAGCAGGGCCAGACCCAGCAGGCAGCCGGCGGCGCGCGTGCCCAGGTTGCCGATGGGCAGGCGCCGGGCGGCGGGGTTGCCCTCGCCGCCGCCTTCCAGGACCGGATTGATGGCGGTGCCCAGGTTGGCGCCCAGCACCAGCGCGTAGGCCAGCTCCGGCGGGACCAGGTCGTGATGGGCGAGCGACATGATCAGCACCACCACGGCCACGCTGGAATGCGAGGCCCAGGTCAGCGCCGCGCTGGCCGCCAGGGCGATCACCGGCGCGTCGGCCAGGGCGAGCAGGGCGCCGCCCAGCAGCGGCGCGTTCTGCAGCGGCTCGAACAGCGTCACCAGCTCGTGCAGCGCCAGCAGCAGCAGGCCCAGGCCGACCAGGGCCCGCCCCAGGTCGCGGGCGCGGCCCGGCTCGTAGTGGCGGAACATCCAGACGCCGACGAGCACCAGCCCGGGCGCCAGCGCGGTGGGGTCGAAGGACAGGGCCTGGACGATCAGGGTGGTGCCGACGTTGGCGCCCAGCATGGCCGCCAGACCCGGCACCAGGGGCACCAGGCCGTCCAGGGCGAAGCCGGTGATCATCAGCCCGGTGGCCGTGCTGCTCTGGATGGCGGCGGTGATGAGCAGCCCCGTGCCGAAGGCGCGCGGGGGCGAGCCCATGGCGCGGCCCATCCACAGGCCCAGCGCCTTGCCGAAGGCCCGCTGTACGCCGGTCTGCACCATGTGCACGCCCCACAGCAGCAGGGCGACGAAGCCGCCGAAGGCGACCAGGACCTGGAGTTCGCGCACGGCGGGCGGCCGTCCGGTGCCCGCCCTAGGCCGCCTGCCGGCGCAGGGCTTCGATGCGCTGCTCGATCGGCGGATGCGAGGCGAACAGGGCGCCGAGGGCGCCGCCCGTGATGCCCGAGGCGGCGAAGGACTTGGGCAGTTCGCCGGCCTCGATCCCGCCCAGGCGGGCGAGCGCGCGGATCATGGGCTCGCGCGCGCCCAGCAGGTGCGCCGAGCCCGCGTCGGCGCGGAATTCGCGCCGGCGGGAGAACCAGGCGACGATGATCGAGGCGAGCACGCCGAAGAGGATCTCGCAGACGAAGACGCTGGCGTAATAGCCGATGCCGACGTCGCGTTCGTTCTTGAGCACGGCGCGGTCGATGAAGTAGCCCACCAGGCGCGACAGGAAGATGACGAAGGTGTTGACCACGCCCTGGATCAGGGTGAGGGTGACCATGTCGCCGTTGGCGATGTGGGCGACTTCGTGGCCCAGGACGGCGGTGACTTCCTCCTCGGTCATGGACGAGAGCAGGCCGGTGGACACCGCCACCAGGGACTCGTTGCGGAAGGCGCCGGTGGCGAAGGCGTTGGGCGCGCCTTCGTAGATGGCGACTTCGGGGCGGCCGATGCCGGCCCGGTCGGCCAGCTGGTGCACGGTGGCCACCAGCCAGGCCTCGCGCCGGTCGCGCGGCGCCTGGGGATCGATGACCCGGGCGCCGGTGCTGGTCTTGGCCATCCATTTGCTCATCAGCAGCGAGATGAACGAGCCGGTGAAGCCCACCAGCGCCGCAAAGACCAGCAATGCGGCCGGATCGATGCCGTTGGCCGTGAGATAGCGCCCGACCCCCAGGAGGTTCATGGCGATGTTGAGCACCAGCACGACCGCCAGATTGGTCGCGAGGAACAGGATGATGCGCTTCATGTGGGGCAGGGCTCCGCAGGAAAGGAACGATGATGGCCAAAGTGTATAGTATCGGCTTCCTGTTCGTGTCGTGGTGACGCATGCAGTCTTTGTGGATGTTGCTGGCCTGCGCCATGTTCGCCGCGATGGGGGCCTTCGTGAAGGTCGCCGCCGACATCGGCGCCACGCTGCCGGAAATCGTCCTGTTCCGTGGCATCCCCTCCGTCCTGCTGCTGTATTTCTGGGCGCGCGCCACGCGGCGCACGATCCGTCCGTCCAGCTGGCGCCTGCACGTCTGGCGCAATCTCAGCGGCATCACGTCCATGTGGCTGGGCTTCTTCGCGCTGTCCCGCCTGCCCCTGCCCACGGCCGTCAGCCTGAACTACACCGCGCCGCTGTTCATCGCCGGCTGGATGCTGTTCTTCGGCGGCGCGCAGCGCGACCCGGTGCGCGTGCTGGCCGTGCTGGCGGGTTTTCTCGGGGTGCTGGGCGTGCTGCGCCCCAGCATTCAGCACGACCAGTGGATCGCGGCCCTGATGGGGCTGGGGGCGGGCGGCCTGGCGGCCGTCGCCATGATGCAGATCCGCCAGCTGGGCCAGATCGGCGAGCCCGAATGGCGCACGGTGCTGCTGTTCTCCCTGGGCGTCTGCCTGAGCGGCCTGGGCGGCATCGCGCTGCAGGGCTGGCGCACCACGGACCCCCTGGCCTTGCTGGCGCTCGTCGGGCTGGGCGTGGCGGGGCTGGTGGGCCAGCTGGCCATGACCCGGGCCTTCGGCTTGGGGTCTACCCTGTTGACGGCGGCGCTGCAGTACATGACCATCATCTTTGCCGCCTTGATCGGCGTCCTGTTCTGGGGCGACCGGCCGGCGCCGCTGGCCTGGGCCGGCATGGCGCTGATCATCGGTTCCGGCCTCCTGTCGGTCTGGCGCACATACACCGAGGCGCGCGCCCTGCGGGGCGTCCGCGGCGCGGCCTAGTTTTCACGAAGGAGGTAAACCCGTCATGACCGCATTGCTGATTCAGCCCGAGGCCCTGCGCGAGCGCCTGACCCGGCCGGGCTGCCTGGTCTTCGATGTGCGCCACGACCTGGCGGACCATCAGGCGGGCCGGCGGGCTTACGAAGCGGGTCACATCCCCGGGGCCCTGTACCTGGACCACGAAACCCAGCTGTGCGCCCTCAAGACCGGGCGCAACGGCCGCCACCCCTTGCCGGATCGCGCCGATTTCGCCGCCCTGATGCGGGCCCAGGGCCTGACGGCCCGCACCGACGTGGTGGTCTACGACGCCGGCAACGCCATGTTCGCGGCGCACCTGTGGTGGATGCTGCGCTGGCTGGGGCACGAATCCGTCTCGGTGCTGGACGGCGGCTGGGCCGCCTGGCTGGCGGCCGGCGGCGCCGTCGAGACCGGCGCGCGCGCGCCCTCGCTGAGCGAGGCGCAGGCGATCCAGGGGCTGGTCCTCTCGGGCAAGCCCTCGATGCCCGTGGTCGATGCCCGCGCCGTGCTGTCCAACCTGGACGAGCCGCGCTTCACGGTGCTGGATGCGCGCGCGCCCGAGCGCTTCAGCGGCGCGGTCGAGCCCATCGATCCGGTGCCGGGGCACATCCCGGGGGCGCTGAACCGGCCGTTTGAACGCAATCTGGGCCCGGACGGGCGCTTCAAGCCCGCCGCCGAACTGCGCGCGGAATTCGAGTCCCTGCTGGGCGGCCGGCTGGACCGCGGCATCGTCCATCAGTGCGGCTCGGGCATCACCGCCTGCCACAACCTTTTCGCCATGGAACTGGCCGGCCTGCGCGGCTCGGCCCTGTATCCGGGATCCTGGAGCGAATGGTGCGCCGACGCCGCCCGGCCGGTGGCGAAAGGCGATTGACTCCCGCCTCGCGCCTTGCAAGGCGCTCCGATTCACCAGGCACGGATCAGTCCGCGGGGGACTGATCCGTGACCGGGTTCATCATGCGGCGGTACCAGGCGTGGAAGTGCGCCATGCCGTCCTCCAGGGGACTCTGGTAGGGGCCGCATTCGTTTTCGCCGCGCTCCATCAGGGCGCGGCGGCCGGCGTCCATGCGCTCGCCGATCTCGTCGTCCTCGATCGCCGTCTCCAGGTAGGCCGCGCGCTGGGCCTCGATGAATTCGCGCTCGAAGGCGACGATTTCCTCGGGGTAGTAGAACTCGATCACGTTGACGGTCTCCTGGGGGCTGACGGGGTGCAGCGTGGACAGCACCAGGACGTGGGGATAGAGCTCGATCATGTGGGTGGGAAAATACGTCACCCAGATCGCGCCGAAATCGGGCGCGGCGCCCGAGCGGTACTGCAGCAGGCGGTCGTGCCACTGGCGGTAGACCTCGGTGCCGGGCTGGCCCAGGGCCTGGTGGACGCCGACGCGCTGCATGCTGTGGAATTCGCCGAATTCCCATTCCAGGTCGTCGCAGGTGACGAAGCGCCCCAGCCCCGGGTGGAAGGGGCCGACGTGGTAGTCCTCCAGGTAGACTTCGATGAAGGTCTTCCAGTTGTAGTGGCAGGGATGGACTTCCACGTGGTCGAGCACGTAGTCGGAAAAATCGAATTCCGGCCGCTCGAACAGGCCGCCGAGGTCGCCCAGCGGATCGCGCGCGCCCTCGAACAGCAGGCCGTGGCAGTTGCGCAGCGGGAATTCCCGCAGCCGCAGGTCCGGTTTTTCCGGGAACAGCGGGGCGTTCAGCAGCCGGCCCTGGGTGTCGTAGCTCCATTGGTGGATCGGGCACAGGATGCGCCCGCCCGTGGCGCACAGGTTGCCGGCCGAACAATCGGCGTCGCGCCCCGTCTGGCTGCCCAGCATCAGGGCCTGGCGGTGGCGGCAGACGTTCGACAGCAGGCGCACGTCGGTCCGGTCGCGCAGCAGGACCCGGCCGCCGCCCTCGTGGGCCAGGGTGCGCCAGTCGCCGGGGTCGGGCACCATCTTCTCATGGCCCACGTAGCATGCGCTGCGCTCGAAGATGCGGCGCCGTTCCCGGGCCAGGACGGCCGGATCGAAGTAGTGGTGGACCGGAAGCTGGCTGGCCAGATCGGCGCCGGAAGGGATGTAAGGGTTGGTCATTGGTTCCCCCCGCAAGAATGGAACCGCCCGGATCGCCGCCGGGATGCCCCGGCGCCGGCGATCCTGGCGGGCGGAACGAGGGACGGCGGCCGGGTCGGTGCGAAGAAAAACGCCCGAGCCGGTCGGTCGCGTGGCGCGACCGGACCGCATGGTCCCGGCCCGGCGCGAAGCCCGGTCCGGGACAGGGGTCGAAATTGTACCCCACCCCGTAGGCGATCGGGGCCGGGGCGGTTTCATGGTCCGGCGGGGTTCCCGTACAATCCAGTCTGGAATGCTCAGATGAAACCCATGGTCAACGATCAAACCCCGCCGCCGGCCCCGGCTTCCCGGCCCGCCGATCCATTGCCCCAGGACTTCGAGACGGCGCTGGCCGAACTCGAGGACCTGGCCGGCCGCATGAACGACGGCAACCTGGGCCTGGACGAGTCCATCGCCCTGTATCAGCGCGGCGTGGCGCTGGCCCAGGTGTGCCAGCGGCGGCTGGAAGCCGTCGAACAGCAGGTCCAGGTGCTCCAGGGCCAGCTGCTCCAGCCCTTCGACGACGCCGCGGCGCGGGACGCGACATGAGCGCTGTCGCGGGGAATTTCGACGCCTGGCTGCGCGACCGGGTGGATCACACCGCGACGGTGCTCGACGACCTGCTGCCGCCCGCCGAGGACGATCCCGCGCGCCTGCACGAAGCCATGCGCTATGCCGTCCTGGGGCCGGGCAAGCGGGTGCGGGCCGCCCTGGTCTACGCCGCCGGCGAAGCCAGCCGCACCTCCAACGGCACGGCCGCCGCCCAGGACCTGGCGCTGGACGCCGCCGCCGCCGCCGTGGAGCTGATCCACGCCTATTCGCTGATCCACGACGATCTGCCCTGCATGGACGACGACGACCTGCGGCGCGGCCGGCCCACCGTGCATCGCCAGTTCGACGACGAGGCGCTCGCCATGCTGGCCGGGGATGCGCTGCAGCCCCTGGCCTTCGACTGCCTGGCGCAGATGCCCATCGCGCCGGCCCTGACGGTCCAGGCGGTCCGGCTGCTGGCGCGCGCGGCGGGCAGCGAGGGCATGGTCGGCGGCCAGGCCATCGACTGCGCCAGCGTCGGCCAGGCGCTGCCGATCGAGGCGCTGCAGCACATGCACCGCATGAAGACCGGCGCCCTGCTGGAAGCCAGCGTGCTGCTGGGCGGGGTGGTGGCCGGCGCCAGCAGCACCGTGCGCGCCGGCCTGGAATCCTACGCCTCGGCCATGGGCCTGGCCTTCCAGGTGGTGGACGACATCCTGGACGTGACCGCCGATTCGGCCACCCTGGGCAAGACCGCCGGCAAGGACGCCGCCCAGGGCAAGCCGACCTACGTCTCCATCATGGGGCTGGACGGCTCGCGCGAACTGCTGGCCGGCCTGCGCGAGCAGGCCTGCGCCGCGCTGCTGCCGCTGGGGCCGTCGGCCTGCCGCCTGCGCGAGCTGGCCGACTACATCATCGGCAGGTCCCATTAGCGTGGACAGACCCTGCATCCAAGGCATCATGACTAGACTATTGGAAGGCATCCAGTCGCCGGCGGACCTGCGCCGGCTGGACCGCCGGGAGCTCAAGGACCTGGCCGTCGAACTGCGCGCGTTCGTGCTGGACTCCGTGTCGCGCACCGGCGGCCACCTGTCCTCGAACCTGGGCACGGTCGAGCTCACCCTGGCGCTGCACTACGCGTTCGACACGCCCCACGACCGGCTGGTCTGGGACGTGGGCCACCAGTCCTATCCGCACAAGATCCTCACCGGGCGCCGCGAGGCCATGGCCGGCCTGCGCCAGCGCGGCGGGATCTCGGGCTTCCCCAGGCGCGCCGAATCGCCGTACGACGCCTTCGGCACGGCGCATTCCTCGACCTCGATCTCCGCCGCGCTGGGCATGGCCGTGGCCTCGCGCAACGCCGGCATCGATCGCCAGCACGTCGCCGTGATCGGCGACGGGGCGATGACGGCCGGCATGGCCTTCGAGGCCCTGAACAACGCCGGCGTCACCCCCGACGTGAATCTGCTGGTCGTGCTGAACGACAACGACATGTCGATCTCGCCGCCGGTGGGCGCGCTGAACTACTACTTCGCCCGCCTGCTGTCGGGCCAGTTCTACGCCCGCGCCAAGAACATGGGGCGGGCCATGTTGCAGCACGTGCCGCCCGTGCTGGCGCTGGCGCGCAAGCTCGAAGGCCACGCCAAGGGCATGCTGTCGCCGGCCACCCTGTTCGAGGAACTGGGCTTCAACTACATGGGCCCGATCGACGGCCACGACCTGGACGTGCTCATCCCCACCCTGGAAAACCTGCGCCGGCTCGGCGGCCTGCAGTTCCTGCACGTCGTGACGCGCAAGGGCCGGGGCTACAAGCTGGCCGAGGCCGATCCGGTGCTCTACCACGGCCCGGGCAAGTTCGATCCCTCGGTCGGCATCCAGAAGCCCGCCACGCCCGCGCGCCGCACCTTCACCCAGGTCTTCGGCGCCTGGCTGTGCGACATGGCCGCCGCCGACGCGCGCCTGATGGGCATCACGCCCGCCATGCGCGAAGGCAGCGGCCTGGTCGAGTTCGAGCGTCGGTTCCCGCGGCGCTACTTCGACGTCGGCATCGCCGAGCAGCACGCCGTGACCTTCGCCGCCGGCCTGGCCTGCGAGGGCTGCAAGCCCGTGGTGGCCATCTACTCCACCTTCCTGCAGCGCGGCTACGACCAGCTGATCCACGACGTGGCGCTGCAGAACCTGGACGTGACCTTCGCCCTGGACCGGGCCGGCATCGTCGGCGCCGACGGGGCGACCCACGCCGGCAACTACGACATCGCCTACCTGCGCTGCGTCCCGAACCTGGTGATCGCCACGCCCTCGGACGAACGCGAGGCCCGGCTGCTGCTCAACACCTGTTTCCTCCATCCCGGCCCGGCCTCGGTGCGCTACCCGCGCGGCGCCGGCTGCGGCGCCGATCCCGGCGACAGCCTGGAGCCGGTCGAACTCGGCCGCGCCGTGGTGCGGCGCGAGGGCCGGGACGTGGCGCTGCTGGTGTTCGGCACGCTGCTGCCAGAAGCCGCGCGGGCGGCCGAGGCGCTGGACGCCACGCTGGTGGACATGCGCTTCGTCAAGCCGCTGGACGAGGCCCTGCTGCGGCGGCTGGCCGACACCCACGGCCTGCTCGTCACGGTCGAGGAGGGCGCCGTCATGGGCGGCGCCGGCAGCGCCGTGGCCGAATGGCTGAACCGGGAGGCGATCGTCCGCCCGATCCTGCAGCTGGGCCTGCCGGACGAATTCATCGATCACGGGGACCAGAAGGCCATCCTCGCCGGGCTCGGCCTGGATGCCGGTGGAATCGAGGCGTCGATACGCCAGCGCTTGAAAAGGAATGCTTCATGAACACCCTGCTGGATCCGGTGGCGATGTCGATGCCGGACGTGCAAAGCGGACCCGACACCCGCCGCATCGCCATCGAACGGGTGGGCGTGCGCGGCGTGCGCCACCCCCTGGTGGTCGCGTCCGGCGCCGGCCGGCCCCAGGCGACCGTCGCCGACTGGGAAATGACCGTGGCCCTGCCGGCCGACGAAAAAGGCACGCACATGTCGCGCTTCATCGCCCTGCTGGAAGCGCACCGCGGCGAGCCCATGACGCCCGCGGCCCTGTGCGCCCTGGCGCGGTCTATGCTCGACCTGCTGCACGCCGACGCGGGCGACGTCGCGGCCGGCTTTCCCTATTTCATCGAGAAGCCCGCGCCGGTGTCGGGCGTGCGCAGCCTGATGGACTACCAGGTACGCTGGCGCGTCGGCGTGCGCCGCGGCGAGGCGCCGCGCTTTTCCCTGTCCGTCCAGGTGCCGGTGACCAGCCTGTGCCCGTGCTCGAAGGCGATCTCGGACTACGGCGCCCACAACCAGCGCTCGCACGTCTGCGTGGACCTGGAATACGACGCGGTCGATGCCGTGGACCTGGACGCGCTGATCCGTGGCGTGGAATCGCAGGCCTCGTCGGAGCTCTGGGGGCTGCTCAAGCGCGCCGACGAAAAGTTCGTCACCGAGCGCGCCTACGAGAACCCGAAATTCGTCGAGGACCTGGTGCGCGACGTGGCCGTGATGCTGCAGCGCCTGCCCGGCGTGGCGTCCTACCAGGTCACGGCGGAAAACTTCGAGTCCATCCACAACCATTCCGCCTACGCGGTGGTGCGCAGCGCCTAGCGCCGGCGCCGGAACGCCGGCGCGTCACCCCTCGGAGGGACGATGCGCGCCGTCCACTCCCTCACCCCGGCCGATGTGCTAGAATGCCGGGTTACTTGCTCGACCGTGCTTGTGGCATGCCGATTTTTGGCGTGTCCGTGATTCCCAGGACGGGATTTCGCATCGTGCCGGCGGGCTGTCTGTCCACACCACAGATATCCACAAGGAGTCTTACATGCGCCACTACGAAGTAGTGTTCATCGTGCATCCCGATCAGAGCGAGCAGGTGCCCGCCATGATCGAGCGCTACCAGGCCATGGTCACCAGCAATGGCGGCCAGATCCACCGCGTCGAGGACTGGGGCCGCCGCCAGCTGGCCTACCCGATCCAGAAGCTCGTCAAGGCCCACTACGTGTGCTTCAACATCGAGTGCGGCCAGACCGCCCTGGACGAACTCGAACACTCGTTCCGCTACAACGACGCGATCCTGCGCCACCTGTTCGTCAAGACCAGGCACGCCCACACCGAGCCGTCGATCATGATGAAGTCGGTCGAGCGCGAGGAAGCCCGCAAGGCGACCGCCACCGAGTCCACGAATTCCTGATCCGGAGCCCGCGCATTCCGTGAACCGGGTCGAAATCGCAGCGCGCGTGGCCGAGGCCGAGCCGCTGCGCCACACGCCGGCGGGCACGCCGGTGCTGCGGCTCCGGATGGCACACGAATCCGAGGTCCTGGAAGCCGGATCCCCCCGCACCGTCCGCATGGAACTGCAGGCGGTGGCCCTGGGGGACGTGGCCCGGGAACTGGCCGGGACGCCGATCGGCGCGCTGGTCCAGGCCGTCGGATTCCTGGCGCCCCTCCGGCAGGGTTCGGACCGGCTGGTGTTCCACATCCAGCGGATCGCGCAGGCACACTGAATGAACATGCCGGGCAGGGCCCGGCCCTAGAGAGATAAAGGCAACCATCATGGCTTACTTCAAGAAAACCAAGGAAAAGCGCAAGTTCGGGCAGCAGAATCCGCTGTTCAAGCGCCGCAAGTTCTGCCGCTTCACCGTCGCCAAGGTCGAAGAGATCGACTACAAGGATCTGGACACCCTGCGCGATTTCATCCAGGAAAACGGCAAGATCATCCCGGCCCGCCTGACCGGCACCAAGGCGCACTACCAGCGCCAGCTGGACACCGCCATCAAGCGCGCGCGCTTCCTGGCCCTGTTGCCGTACACCGACAACCACAACTGATCCGAGGTCTCCCGTCATGCAAGTCATTCTGCTTGAAAAAGTCGTCAATCTCGGCAACCTCGGCGACGTGGTTCGTGTGCGCGACGGCTACGCCCGCAACTACCTGATCCCCCAGAAGATCGCCCGCCGCGCGACCGACGCCGCCCTGAAGGAATTCGAGGCCCGCCGCGCCGAACTCGAAAAGCACCAGGCCGAAAAGCTGGCCGCGGCCCAGGCCGTGGGCGAGAAGCTGTCCGGCTACGTGCTGACCATCAGCCAGAAGGCCGGCGTCGACGGCCGCCTGTTCGGCTCGGTCACCAACATGGACGTGGCCGCCGCGCTGCAGGCCGCCGGCTTCACCGACGTGCACAAGGCCCAGGTCCGCATGCCCGACGGCGCCATCAAGGCCGTGGGCGAGTTCCCGCTGCAGGTTGCGCTGCACGCCGACGTGGTGGCCGACATCACGATCAACGTGCAGGGCGAAATGGCCTGAGGCACCGCCGCGCCGCCGTGCTACATTTCTCACGATGGGAATGGCGCGGCGCCGCTGAAAGGGCCGGCATTGCGCCGGCCCTTTTTCATTCGCCCGGCGAGCTTCGGCGGATCCGGGCGGCCCGCCGCCGGCCCGCGCCGCGCGGGGGCCTTTCATCGGGCGCCGTGCCGCGCCCCCGTATCGAGGACAGGGTTTGGAAATCGAAGCCGACGCGCAACTGGATTACCTGCGTGTGCCGCCGCACTCCATCGAGGCCGAGCAGTCGGTGCTGGGCGGGCTGCTGTTGGACAACGCCGCCTTCGACCGGGTCGCCGACGTCCTCACCGAGGACGACTTCTACCGCTACGACCACCGCCTGATCTGGCAGCACATCGCCCGGCTGGTGGCGCTGGCGCGGCCGGCCGACGTCGTCACGGTCCACGAATCCCTGGCCACGGCCGGCAAGTCCGACGAATGCGGCGGCCTGCCGTACCTGAACGCGCTGGCGCACAACACGCCCTCGGCGGCGAACATCCGCCGCTACGCCGAGATCGTGCGCGAGCGGTCCATGCTGCGCAAGCTGGTCTCGATCGCCGACGAGATCTCCTCGGCCGCCTTCAATCCCCAGGGCAAGGAAGCCCGGCAGATCCTCGACGAGGCCGAGTCCCGCGTGTTCCAGATCGCCCAGGAAGGCGCGCGCGGCATGGCCGGATTCCAGGAGATCCGTCCGCTGCTGGCCCAGGTGGTCGAGCGCATCGACGAGCTCTACCACCGCGAAGGCGATTCCGACGTGACCGGGGTGCCCACCGGCTTCAACGATCTGGACCGCATGACCTCGGGCCTGCAGGCCGGCGACCTGGTGATCGTGGCCGGGCGGCCGTCCATGGGCAAGACCTCGTTTTCCATGAACATCGGCGAGCACGTCGCCATCGAGCAGGGCCTGCCGGTGGCCGTGTTCTCCATGGAAATGGGCGCCGTGCAGCTGGCCATGCGCATGATCGGCTCGGTCGGCATGCTGGACCAGCACCGCATGCGCACCGGCAAGCTGAACCAGGACGACTGGCCGCGCCTGACCCACGCCGTGCAGAAGGTCGAGGAAGCGCAGATCTACATCGACGAGACCCCGGCGCTCAGTTCCATGGAACTGCGCGCGCGGGCGCGGCGGCTGGCGCGCCAGTGCGGGCAGCTGGGCCTGATCATCATCGACTACATCCAGCTGATGTCCGGCTCGGGCGGGGAAAACCGCGCCACCGAAATCTCCGAGATCAGCCGGTCCCTGAAGGGCCTGGCCAAGGAGCTGAACTGCCCGGTGATCGCCCTGTCGCAGCTCAATCGCAGCCTGGAGCAGCGCCCCAACAAGCGGCCCGTCATGAGCGACCTGCGCGAATCCGGCGCCATCGAGCAGGACGCCGATGTGATCATCTTCATCTACCGCGACGAGGTCTACAACCCCGATTCGCCCGACAAGGGCACGGCCGAGATCATCATCGGCAAGCAGCGTAACGGTCCGATCGGCACGGTGCGCCTGACATTCCAGGGTTCCAGCACCCGCTTCCTGAATTTCTCCGCCGCGCCGGGGTTCTGACCAGTCGCCAGCAAGGGCGGACTGCCGCCCGGTCCCCGCGGATCACTGCGCCGCCGGCGCTTGCGGGGCGTGCAGCAGTTGCGCGAGCGCCTCTGTCAGTTCCGGGTGCATCCAGGCGAATCCGGACGCTTCCGTCCGTACGGGCGCCAGTCTTTGACCGCCGAGCAGCAGCACGGACATTTCGCCCAGGGCCAGGCGCAGCGTCCAGGCCGGAACGGGCAGAATCGCGGGGCGCCGCAACGTTCGGGCCAGCCTCCGGGTGAAGTCGCTGTTGCGCACGGCCTCGGGCGCGCAGGCATTGAAAGCGCCGCTGCATTCGTTCCGCAGGAGGTGGTCGATCAGTGCCACCTGATCGTCAATGTGGATCCAGGGCATCCATTGCCGGCCGTCACCCAGCCGTCCGCCCAGCCCAAGGCGAAAAACGGGCAACAACCGAGTCAGCATGCCGCCTTGCGAAGCCAGGACGGGCGCGGTGCGCAGCAGCGCCACCCGCACGCCCCACTGACTCGCGCGTTGCGCCTCCTGTTCCCAGGCGATGCACAGGCGGCTGCCGAAATCGCTTTGTCCCGGCGCGCTGTCCTCGTCCAGCCGTTCGTCGCCCCGGTCGCCATACCAGCCGACCGCGGAGCCCGACAGCAGGATACCCGGGGGAACGGCCTGCCGGCCCATCCAGTCCACCAGCGTGCGCGTGAGATCCACACGGCTGCGCCACAGCAAGCTGCGGCGGGCTTCGGTCCAGGGACGGTCGGCGATGGGTGCGCCCGCCAGATTGACCACGGCGTCCATGGGGCCGACGTCATCGAGATCCTGCAGCCGCGCGATGCCCCGCGCGCCACTGCACAGTTCGGGAACCTGGAGCGGATTGCGGCTCCAGACCCAGAGCTGGTGCCCTCGCGGCCGCCAGTATCGGCAGAGCGCCTGGCCGATCAGGCCTGTGCCGCCGGTGAGCAGAATACGCATGGCGTTTCCCCCTCGTTACGATGCCGGGTCACGGCGCGTCTGGGATACCCAGATCAGTGCCGAAGTGTCGACGCCCAGCGCCTGGGCGCGGGCCAGAATGGCTTCGCGCTGCCCGGCGTCGAGCTGTTTGTCGCGAGCGAGGATCCAGGCATAGCCTGTATCCGGTCCGATCACCAGCGACCACCGGTAGTCGGGATCGAGCGCGGCCACGTGGTAGCCACCGTAGAATGGCCAGAAGAAAGAGACTTTGAGTGAGCCCGTCGTGGGTGAACCGATGAACCGCGCATGGCCGACCGCCTCGCGCCATTGGCCCTTGGCGGGCAGGAAGCCGCGATTCACCACGCGCACACTGCCATCGGGCAGCGGCGTATAGGTAGCCGAGACATCGGTCATGCCCCGCTCGAAAGAGTGATCGAGCCGGGCCAGTTCGTACCAGTGCCCCTGGTAGCGCTGCAGATCGAATGGGGTGACGGCGGTCACGCCGGGAGGGGGGCGGGTGCTTGCGCAGCCTGCCAGCAGCAGCGCGCAGCTGGCGGCCAGCAGGGCGGGAAGCGTCCGCCTTTGACGGCGGGAAAGGCCTGCGAACAGGGTGCGAAGCATGTCGGAAAGCGGGCGCATGATGTCCTCGATCGATTCAGTGGGCGTGCCGCCATTGGGCCACCAGCGGCTGCAGGCCGGACAGATGCCGGATGGCGCTGACGCCGGGCATGGACCATTGGTACAGGGCTGCGCATGAGCCGCCGACCCATAGCGCCGTCGCGGCGGGCAGTTGGGTGCGAAGCTCGCGCAAGTGGGTGCGCACTTCTGCGGCTTTGTGCACATTGCTGAAGCTGAGGGCCACCACATCGGCCTGGTGGGCCTGTGCGGCCTGGACGATATCGGTCACGGGAGTCTGCGTGCCCAGAGAGACGCAGGAACAGCCTTCCAGCACCAGCAAGGCTTCGACCATCAGCAGGCCGAGGCCATGCTGCTCCTGCGGCACCGTCGTGAGCAGTACCTTGGGGCTTTGCGCAACAGGCTGGGGCGTCAGCGATGCGATGGCGTGACGCAGCACGCCGGTGATGATCTCGGTGTACAGATGCTCTTCGTAAATTTCGAAGCGTCCTCGAGACCAGGCATCGCCGACGGCGGTGGTCAGCGGGGCGACCAGATCGGTCACGAAGGGCGCCAGACCCATGCGCATCTGGGCATGACCAAGTCCATGCCGCAGTGCCCTCGGGTCATGCGTGGCGATGGC
This sequence comes from Castellaniella defragrans 65Phen, assembly GCF_000612685.1. Classification (NCBI taxonomy): domain Bacteria; kingdom Pseudomonadati; phylum Pseudomonadota; class Betaproteobacteria; order Burkholderiales; family Alcaligenaceae; genus Castellaniella; species Castellaniella defragrans. Next base: position 2,711,237 of record NZ_HG916765.1, on the reverse strand, counting down.
GTCGAGCAGTTCCTCGAGCAATGGGTCAGTCGCATGATTTTTCTGTTTTGTCCTGGACAAATCAAAAGAAACGTCAGCCGTACGCCGTGCCAGCATGTCTTGCAACTGTTCAAGGTCCAGTCCGACGACCTTTCCGGGCCGCATGCCGGCATCCAATAGCCGCGCGATCAGTTTGAGTCGTTGAACCTGCGCGGCGCTGTAGAGCCTGTCGCCCGAAGCATCCCTGTCCGGCCTGGGGAAACCATAGCGTTTCTCCCAGACGCGCAGCGTGTCTTTGGCCAAGCCTGTTTCGCGTGCGACGGTGGCGATCGACAAGCCGGCATCGTCCGCGGAAGGCTGTGTGTCGCTGAGGTTGGAAGCGATCTGGCTCATGGTGGGATGAAGAATGGATTGATTGAATTGTCTAGGACAAAAATGGTTTTGTCTAGTATATTACGTCATCAGTGTAGCGTGCGGGGTTGTGCCTGTGCGTGACGATGAATCGGAAAAACCATGAAAGTCGCTGTCATTGGATCGGGCATTTCAGGCTTGGCGGCTGCTCACCGCCTGAAAGGTCACGCGCGGGTGACGCTGTTCGAAGCGGGAGACTATTTCGGTGGCCACACGCACTCTGTGCAGGTCGATTTGCCGGATGTCCATGGCCGTCAGGTTTCTCATGCGGTCGACACGGGGTTCCTGGTTTTCAATGAACGGACGTATCCTGGACTCATTGCCCTGTTCCAGGAGTTGGGCGTGACTACCGCCCCTTCCGACATGTCGTTCTCCGTCCAGGTGCCGGGCGCCGGTCCAGCGGGCGCCCACGCCCTCGAATGGAGCGGCTCCAGTCTTGGCACGGTGTTCGCCCAGCGGCGCAATCTGCTGCGCCCGCGTTTTCTGGGGATGCTCTGCGAGCTGTTGCGCTTCAACCGCTTGTGCACCCAGCTCGCGACCCGGGGAGACGACGACGCCTTGGTCCGGCCGCTGGGCGATTTTCTGGATCATCATGGCTTCAGCGAGGCCTTCCGGCACTGGTATTTCCTGCCCATGCTGGGCTGCATCTGGAGCTGTCCCACCGATCAGATGCTGAGATTTCCCGTGGCCACCATGGTGCGATTCTGTCACAACCATGGGCTCCTCCAGGTGCAGGACCGGCCGCAATGGCATACCGTGGCCGGTGGCGCGCACCAGTATGTGGCCAGGCTGCTCCAGGGTCTTGATGCCCGCCTGGCGACACCTGTCGAGCGGGTTCGGCGCGACGAGGCAAGCGTATACATTCATGCGGCGGGTGCAACCGAACGTTTCGATGCCGTGGTGCTGGCGGTACACAGCGATCAGGCCCTGCGCATGCTGGAGCATCCCACCGCGCAAGAGCAGGCGGTGCTAGGGGCCATCCGCTACCAGGCGAATCGCGCCATCCTGCATACCGACACCACCGTGATGCCGCGGCATCGCGCCGCCTGGGCCGCGTGGAACTATGAGCGTTCCGCGGATGGTGTCCGCGAGTCTGCCAGCGTCTGTCTTCACTACTGGCTCAACCGTCTGCAACCGCTGCCGTTCGCGCAGCCCGTGCTGGTGTCTCTCAATCCGGTCCGCGGCATCGATCCCATGCGGGTGCTGGGCGAGTTTGATTACGATCATCCGGTATTCGATATCGGGGCCATGGCGGCGCAGCGGCGTCTGCCGCAGTTGCAGGGTGTGTGGCATACCTGGTACGCAGGCGCCTGGGCTGGGTATGGCTTTCATGAGGATGGCCTGCAGTCTGGCTACCGCGCCGCGGATCTGTTGCTGGCGCAATGGCGGCGCCGGGAGGCGGCATGAACCTGAGCCTCGATCATCATGTCCCGCCGGGCAATCAGCCGTATATCGGTTTCGGCCACGTCTGGCATACCCGCTTGCGTCCGCGCCTCCATCGTTTCGTCGTGCCGACGTTTTTTCTCATGCTGCCCATGCGCACATTGCGCCAGCGGCCGCAGTCGGCGAAGCCCCTGGCGTTGAACCGCAGCGGCGCGCTTGCCTTCCGGGACACCGATCATGGCGATGGACGCGGTCCGCTGCAGGGGGGCGCGCTGGCCTGGCTGGAGGCGCTGTTGAGTGCCGAGGGCATTCACGATGCGCAAGGCGAGATCTGGCTGCAATGCTATCCCCGTGTGCTGGGATACACCTTCAAACCGGTCAGTTTCTGGTATTGCCACCGGTCCGACGGCAGTTTGCGCGTCATCGTGGCCGAGGTGAACAATACTTTCGGCGAACGGCATGTCTACGTGCTGGATCACCCCCGCTATGGCCAGGTGCTGCAGGCGCGGAAAGTCTTTCATGTCTCGCCGTTCTGCCCCCTGGAGGGCGGCTACCGCTTCGAATTCCGCCGCACCGGCCCCCAGGGGCTGCGATCGGTCCGGGTGAAAGTCGATTATCACGACAGCGCAGGCCCCATGCTGCTGACGGGCGTGGCTGGGCGGCTCGAACCGTTGAATGCCGCCAGCCGTCGCCGCGCGCTCTGGCGCTACCCCCTGCTGACGCTGGGTGTCATGGCCCGCATTCTCTGGAATGCCTTTCTGCTCTGGTTGAAACGGGTGCCTGTTCACGCGAAACCCGAAACGCCGGCGCAGCCCGTTTCCCGTTCCTTTCCCTCGGACGACTGGCAATGAACATTAAAACGTCTTCCTCATTTCCATCCGGGTTTACTGCCGACATGCCCGCCGCCGCGCGCACCTGCCTGCGCTGGTTGCAGCACCTGCAACATGGCACGCTCCATCTGGAAGCCCCCGATGGCCGCATGCTGCAGCTGGGCCAGGGGGGGCAGCCTCACGCCAGCTTGCGGCTGCGCGACTGGCGCGTGTTTGGCTCCGTGCTGCGCTCGGGCGACATCGGTCTGGCACAGGGGTATATCGCGGGCGACTGGAGCACTCCGCATCTGGCCGATCTGCTGCGCCTGCTGGTGGCCAATCGCAACACGTTGGAAACGCTGGTGTATGGAAGCTGGTGGGGACGGCTGCTCTATCGCTTGCGTCACCTGATGCACCGCAATACCCGCCCCGGGAGCCAGCGCAATATCCAGGCCCACTACGATCTGGGCAATGACTTCTATCAGCTCTGGCTCGATCCGGGCATGAATTACTCCGCCGCCTGGTTTCAGGGGGATCTGTCCGGCGATCTGGCCCGGGCCCAGCGCGCGAAGATCGGTCGCGCACTGCGATGCGCCGAAGTGCGACCCGGCAGCCGTGTCCTGGAGATCGGCTGTGGCTGGGGGGCGCTGGCCGAAATGGCGGCGGGCGAGTTCCAGGCACATGTCACGGGCGTCACCCTGTCCTCCGAACAATTGGCCTGGGCCCGGGAGCGGATGCTGCGTGCCGGGCTCGCGCCCCGGGCCGACTTGCGCCTGCAGGACTATCGCGACATCCAGGACGAGCCGTTCGATGCGATCTGCTCCATTGAAATGATCGAAGCGGTGGGCCAATCCTATTGGCCTGACTATTTTGGCGCCCTGGCGCGCCTGTTGAAACCGGGTGGCAAGGCCTGCGTGCAGAGCATCGTCATCGACGATGCGCTGTTCGAACGTTATGTCCAGGGCACGGACTTCATTCAGCAGTACGTCTTCCCGGGAGGCTGCCTGCCCAGCCCGAAGCAGTTCCGTGCGCAAGCCCGGCAGGCGGGCTTGCGCGTGACCGATGAATTCGCCTTCGGCACCGACTACGCGGAAACCCTGCGCCGCTGGCGTCAGCGTTTCACGCAGCATCGCGCCGAGGTGCTGGCCCAAGGGTTCGATGCCGGTTTTCTGCGAACCTGGGAATTCTATCTTGCCTACTGCGAGGCGGCGTTCGATACCGGCAACATCGACGTGGTCCAGTACACGCTGGTCAAAGATTGAATCCGCAATGCCCTCTCGACCGATACCCATGCCTGCTGGCCGCCCGGCTCCGCCCGGACACTCGACGCTGAGACGACGTCTGCTCATCGGCGGACTTGTCCTGGCGGCTCCGGTGGTGGCCGCCGAGCCGGACCGGACGCAAGCCGCGGCGGGTGACCCTCCGGCTTTCGTGCGCCGCATGCTGCCCGATGCGGCACTGGCGGGAGAGGGGCGGCTGCGCTTTTTCGGGCTGCGCATCTACGATGCCCGTCTGTGGGTGGGGCGGCGGTTCGACGCGGACGATTTCGGTGCCTACCCCTTGGCTCTGGAACTGACCTATCACCGGTCTTTCGCCGGCGTCGACATCGCGAAACGGTCCATCGAAGAAATCGAACAGCAGGGCGGCCTGATGCCCGGTCAGGCGTTGCGCTGGCGCAAGGAACTGGCCGGGGTGCTGCCCGATGTGCAGCCTGGGGATCGTCTCACGGGGCTGTATCTGCCCGGACGCGGGATGTCGGTCTGGCGAGGGCCGCAGTTGCTTGGCTCCATCGACGACGCCGAACTGGCGAGACGGTTTTTTGGCATCTGGCTGTCCCCCCGGACATCCGAGCCGGATTTGCGCGGCGCCTTGCTGTCCCATCTCGCGCAGGCCAGGCCATGAGCCGTCCCTCCGTCCTGGAAACGGCGCGGTCCATGGCGCCAGGCGATGGCCTGGCCTATGGTCTGATGGGGCTGCCCCTGGCTTTTGCCGCGATCCCGATCTATGTGGTGATGCCCCATTATTACGCCAGTGATCTTGGGCTGCCGTTGGCGCTGGTGGGCGCGCTGCTGCTGCTCGTGCGTCTGATGGACGCGGGTGTCGAACCCCTGTTGGGGCGTTTGAGCGATCACCTGTATCGTCACAGCATCCTGGCCGTGATGTGGGTGGCGGGCGCCTCGGCGCTGCTGCTGGGGCTGGGCATGACGGGGCTGTTTTTCCCCCAGACGCGGGGGGAGACGCCCCTGGCGGCCTGGATGGTCGCAGGCCTTCTGTTCACTTGTCTGGCCCACAGCCAGCTGATCATTTCGCATCAGGCCTGGGGAGTGCGTCTCGGAGGGGATGCCGTTCAGCGCAGCCGCATCGTCGCCTGGCGCGAGGGCCTGGGTCTGGTGGGCGTGATCACGGCCAGCGCGATCGCTGTGAATGGGAGCCCCCACAATACGCTGAAGGTTCTGGCCCTGGCGCTGCTGTTCGCCTGGCTCGCGTTGTGGCATGCCCCGCGGCCGCCGGCGATGGCGCGGACCCTGCCGCCGGCGGGGAAGGCCGCCGGTGCGGTTCTTCTCTGGCAACCGCTCAAGGAGCGGCCATTCCGGCGCCTGCTGGCCGTGTTCCTGTTCAATGGCATCGCCGGCGCCATCCCGGCCGCACTGATGCTGTTCTTCGCTCAGGATCGGCTTCAGGCCAGCTCGTCTCAGGTCGCACTTTTCCTGGTGCTCTACTTCGTCAGCGGAGCGCTTTCCATGCCGCTGTGGGTGCGTGTCGTGCGTCGCCTCGGCCTGGAGCGGACATGGCGCGCCGGCATGCTGTTGGCTGTGGTCTGTTTTGGCTGGGTGGCGGGCCTGGGAAGCGGTCAGGTGGCGGCTTTTTCCATCATCTGCGTGCTCTCGGGCGCGGCGCTGGGAGCCGATCTGGTCGTGCCGGGCGCACTGCTGGGCTTGCTGATCGAGCGCCATGGCGCCCAAGGCGTGCGCGACGGCGCGTACCTGGGGTGGTGGAATCTGGCCACCAAGCTCAACCTCGCGCTGGCCGCCGGGGTGACGCTGCCTTTGCTGCAATGGCTGGGCTATGAGCCCGGCAGCCAGGATCCCCACGCACTGCGGCTTCTGGCCTGGACCTACGGTCTTTTGCCTTGCGTACTCAAGCTGGGCGCCGCCTGGCTGCTGCACCGGCTGTTCATTGCCTCTCACTCTACCGAAGGATGACATCATGACCACACGCCGCCATGTTCTTTGTGCCCTGATCGCGGGCCCCGCCGTGCTGGCTGGATGCGCCGGCCCCAAAGTGGTCGACTATGCGGAACAACGGCCCAGACTGGAGCTGGACCGCTATTTCAATGGCCGTATCAGGGCCCATGGCATTTTTCAAAAGCGCAGCGGGGAAGTGGCCCGCCGGTTTACCGTGATCATGGATTGCCGCTGGGAGGGCAATCAGGGGGTGCTCGACGAAGCCTTCACCTATTCGGATGGCACGAAGCAGCGACGTGTCTGGCATTTGACCAAACTCGACGGCGGGCGCTACGTGGGACGCGCCGATGACGTGGTCGGGGAGGCCCGGGGCCAGGAATCCGGCAATGCCTTCCGCTGGAACTACACCCTGCGTCTGCCGGTGGACGGCAAGGAATATGAGGTGCAATTTGACGACTGGATGTTCCTGGTCGATGAGCAGGTGATGCTCAACCGGGCCACCATGAGCAAGTTCGGCATCACGCTGGGTGAAGTGCTGCTGTCATTCACAAAGGAATAGCGCGGTGTCTCTCAACCCTTCATTGACGGACTGGCGTGGCAAGCGCGTGTGGCTGGTGGGCGCGTCCAGCGGCATTGGCCTGGCGGTGGCCGAACAATTGCACGCCCGTGGCGCCCGGGTCATCGTGTCCGCGCGCCAGCAACCTTTGCTGCAGGCGTTCGTCGAGGCCCACCCGGGAAGCGAGGCGGTGGCTCTGGACGTGACCGACGCACAGGCCGTGCGGGAAGCCGCCGTGCGTCTGCGGTCCGAAGGCCCTCTGGATCTGGTCTGTTATTGCGCCGGCCACTATCGGCCCATGCGGGCGGATTCGCTGGCGCTGCCCGAGTTGCTGAAGCACCAGCAGGTCAATCTGACGGGGGCGCTGCATGTGGTCGCCGCCGTGGTGCCGGGACTGCTGGAGTCGGCGCGGGCCGGCCGCGCGCCGCACCTGAGCCTGGTGGCCAGTGTGGCTGGCTGGCGTGGTTTGCCGCAAGGGCTGGCCTATGGTCCGACCAAGGCGGCGCTCATCAATCTGGCCGAGACGCTGTTCCTGGACTTGCGGCCTCATGGCATCGGCGTCAGTATCGTGAACCCCGGGTTCGTCGATACGCCCCTGACCCGCCAGAACGATTTCGCCATGCCTGCGCTGCTCACGCCGGCGCAAGCGGCGGACGCCATGCTGCGGGGGTGGGCGCGTGGTGGTTTCGAGGTGCATTTTCCGCGCCGTTTCACGTGCTGGCTCAAACTGCTGCGCATCCTTCCCTACCGCTGGTATTTTGCACTCGTTCACCGCATGACAGGTCTTTGACGCGCATGGAATCCATTGACTCCGGTGTTGCCACCGATAGCCGGGCCGCGGTGGCGCGTCTGGTGAGGCTCTATGAGCATCTCTCGCCCGACCGCCTGGAACAGCTTGAACACTACTATGCGCCCGATGCGCGATTCAAAGATCCATTCAACGAAGTGCGCGGCGTGCCGGCGATCGCCCGGATCTTTGCGCACATGTTCGCCACGCTGGATCAGCCGCGATTTGTGATCACACAGCAATGCTCGCAGGCGGATCAGGCCTTTCTGTGTTGGGAGTTCCACTATCGCATGCGGCGGTGGCGCGCCGGAGCGGACCAGTGCATCCATGGCGCGACCTGGGTGCGTTTCGATGCCCAGGGCCTCGTGTCCTTTCACCGCGATTATTGGGACGCGGCAGAAGAACTGTATGAAAAATTGCCCGTGCTCGGCCGACTGATGCGCTGGCTGCGCAAAACGCTCTCCGCCAAATGAAAGACTTGACCGTCGCTGTTCATCCTCCCGGTGCGCTCGTCTGGTTTCGGCGGGATCTGCGCTGTGACGACCATGCCGCGCTCTATCATGCGTTGCGCAGGTACGGGCGCGTCTACTGCGTGTTCGTGTTCGATACCGATATTCTGGACGCGCTGCCCACCCGGCATGATCGGCGGGTGGAGTTCATTCATGCCAGCGTGCTGGAACTCGACGAGGCCCTGCGGCGGCTGGCGGCGCAGAGCGGGGCGCCCGGCGGCGGACTCATCGTGCGCCATGGTCCGGCGCCGGCCTGCATTGTGCAACTGGCCCTGGCGCTCGGTGTCCGGGAAGTGCTGGCGAATCGCGACTATGAGCCCCAGGCCATCGCACGCGACCAGCGTGTGGCCGATGCCTTGCGCGCACAAGGCATCGCTTTCAGCGATCATAAGGATCAGGCACTGCTCGATCGGGATGAAGTGCTGACCCGGCAAGGCCGGCCTTACAGCGTATTCACGCCCTATAAGCGCGCCTGGCTCGAGAAGCTCGACGGATTCCAGCTCGAGTCCTACCCGGTCGAGCGCCATGCCGGCCACCTGGCTCCGCCGCCGCAGGGCGAGTCGCTCCCCTCGCTGTCACAGCTGGGGTTCGTCCCGACGAACCTGCAAGCATTGCCCCTGCCCACGGGGATCAGCGGTGCGCGGCAATTGTTGCGGGACTTCGTGCCGCGCATGGGGGCCTACCACGAGGCCCGCGATTATCCAGGTCGCAAAGGGGTCTCGTACTTGTCGGTCCACCTGCGCTTTGGCACCGTGTCCATTCGCCGATTGGCATCGCTGGCCGCCCGGCAGGCGGCCGGCGGGTGTCCCGGCGCGCAGACCTGGCTTTCCGAATTGGCGTGGCGGGACTTCTATTTCATGATTCTGTGTCACCACCCGCAAGTGACCACACAGTCGTTCAGGCCGGAATTCGATCAGGTGCAGTGGGATGAGGCGCCCGATGCGTGGCAGGCCTGGTGCGAGGCGCGCACCGGCTATCCGCTGGTGGATGCCGCCCTGCGGCAGTTGTTGCACACCGGCTACATGCACAACCGCCTGCGCATGGTGGTAGCCAGTTTCCTGACCAAGGATCTCGGGATCGACTGGCGCCGGGGCGAGCGTTTCTTCGCCCTGCATCTGAACGACTATGATCTGGCGGCGAACAATGGCGGATGGCAGTGGGCGGCCTCAACCGGGTGCGATGCGCAGCCCTGGTTCAGGATATTCAATCCGGTGACCCAATCGCAGCGCTTCGATCCGGATGGGCGTTTCATCCGGCGGTACGTGCCCGAACTGGCGCGCGTGCCGGATGCGCACATCCACTATCCCGCCGCCATGAAGCCGGCGGCGCTCTCAGCCTGTGGCCTGCGCCTGGGCATCGACTATCCGCTGCCCATCGTGGACCATGCGCAGGCCAGGGAACGGACGCTGAGGCGGTTTTCCTTTCTTGCCGACAGGCGCAAAACGGATTAGCCCGGAAATTTCGTCAGGCGGGTAAAAAGGAATAGGCGATTCCTGCCCGAGGGCTTATGGTTATTGGGTCTCACGCCATACAACCAAAAAGAACCGCCTATGCCAAATCGTACCACTGAAGAACTGGACTTTGGACGCCTTGGACGGCGCCATTTACAGGCCAATTTCCAAGGCGGCGATCTCAGCTCCGACGGCGGGCTGATGCTGCTGCGAAGAATTGATGCGCGCACGGGCCTGTCGCGCATGGCGGCCAAGGCCTTGACCGAGCGCCGGGCCGCTGGCCGCATTCATCACCGCCTGCGCGATCTGCTGGCCCAGCGCCTGTACGGCCTGTGCTGCGGCTACGAAGACCTGAACGACCACGATACGCTGCGCGGGGATCTGCTGATGCAAACGGCTGTTGGGCGAGATCGTGCCCTGGCCAGTTCACCCACGCTCAGCCGCCTGGAGACGGGGGCGACCCGCGCCGATGCGTGGGCGCTGCATGGGGTGCTGGTTGAACACTTCATCGCCAGCTTCGCCACCGCGCCCAGGCAACTGATTCTGGATGTGGATGCCTCGGATATCCCGCTGCACGGCGAGCAGGAGCTCAAGCAGTTCCACGCCTACTACGACCACCACTGCTATCTGCCGCTGTACGTGTTCTGCGGCCAGTCGATGCTGGCCTGCCTGCTGCGCCCCAGCCGCATTGACGGGGCCAGGCACGCGGCGGCGGTGCTGCGCCTGCTGGTGAACCGGCTGCGTCAGGCATGGCCCGAGGTCAGGATCATCATCCGTGGGGACTCGGGGTTCTGCCGTCAGCCGCTGATCCGCTGGTGCGAACGCAGCGGCGTGCAATACATCATCGGCCTGGCACGCAATAAACGGCTTCAGGCGCGCGTTGCGCAGGCCGAGGAAATCCTCAAGGACGGCTACGAGCGCACCGGGCGCAAGCAGCGCCTGGTCAGTGAGTTCACCTACGCGGCCGGGTCGTGGGATCGGCCCCGGCGCGTGCTCACCCGCCTGGAGTACGGTGCCCAGGGCGTGAACCCGCGCTTCGTGGTCACCAACATCCGGGACTGCGATGCCATGCAACTGTACGATCAGCTGTACTGCGCCCGGGGCGAAGCCGAGAACCGCATCAAGGAAGCGCAACTCGATCTGTTCGGTACGCGCGCCAGTTGCCACCGGTTCGCCGCCAACCAGTTCCGGCTGCTGCTGGCGGCCCTGGCCTATACGCTGATGCAGCGGCTGCGCGAGACGGCGCTACGAGGCACCGAACTGGAGCGCGCCAGCGCCGCCACCATCCGGGTGCGCCTGCTGAAGGTCGGTGCGGCCATCGTGCGCAATACCCGGCGGGTCCGCATCCTGCTGGCCTCGCATCATCCGCTGCGCCACGTCTACGCGCACGCCGCGCGCGCCATGGCCCCGTAGCGCCGAGAAAGTGCTGTCCCCGGCACGCGATAAAGCAACGGGGGTAGGGACCATTGCGCCTGCGGTACTGAAAAACAGCTTCCCGCGCCGCCGATCCCCTCCGCCGCGTCGCCGAGGCAGCCGGACTACCGGGAAATCACTTAAACAGGCTTGCTGACGAAATGTCCGGGTTAGCTGTCGCGATTCCGCGCGGATCAGCCTGGCGGGACCGGCGCGCGGCCGGGCGCATCGCCCGTCATGCGCAGCGCCATGCGCATGGCCGCGCGCAGCGAAGCGGGGCTGGCGAGGCCTCGTCCGGCGATATCGAAGGCCGTGCCGTGGTCCACGCTGGTGCGCACGAAAGGCAGGCCCACGGTGACGTTCACGCCTTCGTCCAGGCCGAGGTATTTCACCGGGATCAGGCCCTGGTCATGATACTGGGCGACCACGATGTCGAATTCTCCCTGGCGTGCGCGCATGAACACGGTGTCGCCCGGCCAGGGGCCGCTGGCGTCCAGGCCCTCGGCGCGCGCGGCGGCGAGGGCCGGCGCGATGTGGCGGGCTTCCTCGTCGCCGAAGGCGCCGCCTTCGCCCGCGTGCGGATTCAGGCCCGCCACGGCGATGCGCGGCCGGGCGATGCCGGCCTGGCGGCAGGCCCGCTGCGCCAGGCGGATGGCGCGCAGTTCGGCCGCGGCGCTGAGCGCCGCCGGTACCGAGGCCAGGGCGATGTGGATGGTCACCAGCAGCACGCGCAGTTCGTCGTTGGCCAGCATCATGGCGTAGTCCGCCGTGCCGCTGCGCCGCGCCAGGATTTCCGTGTGGCCGGGGAAATCGATGCCGGCCGCGTGCAGCGCGCCCTTGTGCAGCGGCGCCGTCACCAGCGCCCGCACGCGGCCCGCCAGGGCGTCGTCGATGGCGTGGCACAGGTATTCGTAGGCGCCGCGCCCGGCGCGGGCGTCCTCGCGGCCCCAGGGCAGGTCGGCCGGCAGCGCGTCCCAGCGGTTCAGCACGCCGATCACGCCCTGCGTCGTGCCCGCGCCGGGGGCGTCCAGCGGACGGATCTCCAGGCGGCCGTCCAGCCCCAGCGCCCGGCAGGCGCGGCGCAGGGCGCCGGCGTCGCCGTAGACGACGGCGGGGTGGGGCAGGCCTTCCGCGAACAGGTGTGCGATCAGCTCCGGACCGATCCCGGCGGCGTCCCCCAGCGTGATGGCCAGGGGCGCGCCGGCGGGCGCGGCCGGGATGCCGGGATCAGAGGGCGTCGCTGGCATAGTCCGCCAGGCGGGAGCGCTCGCCGCGCTGCAGGGTGATGTGGCCGGCGTGCGGCCAGCCCTTGAAGCGGTCCACCACGTAGGTCAGCCCCGAACTGCCCTCGGTGAGGTAGGGCGTGTCGATCTGGGCGATGTTGCCCAGGCAGACGATCTTGGTGCCGGGGCCCGCGCGGGTGACCAGTGTCTTCATCTGCTTGGGCGTCAGGTTCTGGGCCTCGTCGATGATCAGGAACTTGTTGAGGAAGGTGCGCCCGCGCATGAAGTTCATGGACTTGAGCTTGATGCGCGAGCGGATCAGGTCCATGGCGGGCGTCTTGGTCCAGTCCTGGCCGTTGCCGCTGCCGGGAGCGCCGAGCGCGCCCGTCGCCCCCTGGTGCAGGACCTCCAGGTTGTCCTCCAGCGCGCCCATCCAGGGCAGCATCTTTTCTTCCTCGGTGCCGGGCAGGAAGCCGATGTCGTCGCCCACCGGCACGGTGGCGCGGGTGATGATGATTTCGGTGTAGCGCTTGGTCTCGAAGGTCTGGGCCAGGCCGCTGGCCAGGGCCAGCAGGGTCTTGCCGGTGCCCGCCTGGCCCAGCAGCGACACGAAGTCGATGTCCGGGTTCATCAGCAGGTTGAGGGCGAAATTCTGCTCGCGGTTGCGCGTGGTGATGCCCCAGACGCTGTTCTTGGCGTGGCTGAAATCGCGCAGGGTGGAGAGCACGGCGCTTTTCCCCGTGACTTCGCGCACCTGGGCGTACAGCGGCATCTCGCCTTCGTAGTAGACGAATTCGTTGACGATGAACTGGCCGCACAGCGGCCCGCGCACGCGATACCAGGTCAGGCCGTTCTGCTGCCAGGATTCGATGTCCTTGCCGTGCTTGTTCCAGAAGTTTTCCGGCAGCGGCATGACGCCGTCGTAGAGCAGGTCGGAGTCGTCCAGGACGTGGTCGTTCAGGTAGTCCTCGGCCGGCAGGCCCAGCGCCCGCGCCTTCAGGCGCATGTTGATGTCCTTGGACACCAGCACGATCTCGCGCTTGGGGTTTTCCTCGCGCAGGCCGTGGACGATGCCCAGGATCACGTTGTCGGCCTTGCCCATGGGCAGTTCCAGGGGCAGGCGCGTGTCGGTGGGGCGGGTCTGGAAATACAGCGAGCCCAGGGCGTCGGCATTGCCCAGCGCATCCAGCGGAACCCCCTTGGACAGATCGGCGGTGCCGATCAGCTGGTCCAGGTGGCGGCTGACCTGGCGGGCGTTGCGCGCGACTTCCGACATGCCCTTTTTCTGGTGGTCGAGTTCTTCGAGCACGATCATGGGCAGGAAGACGTCGTGCTCGGCGAAGCGGAACAGGGACGAGGGATCGTGCAGCAGCACGTTGGTGTCCAGCACGAACAGCTTGCGCTGCGCCGTGGGCAGGCGTTTCGGCCGTGCGCGGGCGGCGGCGGGGCGGGCCGGAGCGGGCGCCGCGCCGGCCGGCGCCGGGCTCGCGGGGGCGGGCTTGTCCGTGGCCGGCGCCCGGGCGGTCCGGGCGGGGGCGGCCGGCACCGCGGCCGTGGCGGGGGCCGGCACCGCGGCGGGCGCCGGTGCCGCGGCGGGGGCTGGTGCCGCGGCGGGGGCTGGTGCGCGGGCGGGTGCCTGGGCGGGGGTGGAGGCCTGGGCGGGCTTGGGAGCGGGCGCAGGCGCGGCCGGCGCCGCGCGCCCGGCGGGCCTGGACAGGATGGCGGCGAGCGGGCGGGCTTTCGACCCCCGTCCGCGGGACGTGGAGCGGGAGGTGTCCAGGGCGGGGCCGGGCACGGCCGGGGCCGGGGCCGTCTCGCGCGGGGCGGCGCGGACGGCGGTTTCGATGATGTCGCCCGGGCGGGCCGGCGGTTTCGGAAGGGGCATGTAGGCTCCTGTGACAGGCCCTAGGCGGCCAGGTTTTGCGCGGCCTGCAGGACTTCGTCCGCATGGCCGGGAACGCGCACGCCGCGCCATTCCTGGACCAGGACGCCCTGGCGGTCGACCAGGAAGGTGCTGCGCTCGATGCCGCGCACCTGCTTGCCGTACATGTTCTTCTGCTTCATCACGCCGAACAGGGCGCACAGGGCCTCGTCGGAGTCGGCGATCAGGGGGAAGGGCAGGCACTGCTTGTCGGCGAAGCCCTGGTGGGACTTCAGGGTGTCGCGGGAAATGCCGAAGATCTGGCAGTCCAGGGCCAGGAACTGCGCGTGGCGGTCGCGGAAATCCTGCGCCTCGGTGGTGCAGCCGGGGGTGTTGTCCTTGGGATAGAAGTACAGCACGAAGGGCTTGCCGCGCAGGGCGGCGGAATCGAAGGATCCCTGGGTGGTTTCGGCGGTGAGCGGCGGCAGCGGGCGGCCGATGGCGATGGGGGTCATGAGGGGTCTCCGGGTAGCAGCAGGGCCAGCACGCGCCGTTCCTCGGACATGAGGATGTTGTAGGTCCGGGCGGCGGCCTGGGTGGTCATGGTTTCGATGCCGATTCCCAGCGCCAGCAGCGGCCGCAGCACTTCGGGACGCAGGAAGATCTGGCGCGGGCCGGTGCCGATCAGCAGGACCTCGGGCGCGCCCGCGGGCAGCTCGGCGGCGGGGGCCGCGTCGTCGAGGAAGGCGAGCGGATCGCGCGCGGCCGGCTTCAGGCCGACCAGGTCCTGCAGGAAGGCGGCATCGATGTCGGCGACGTCGCGCAGGGCGAGGCCGCGCACCGGCCCTTCGGGGGCGAAGCAGATGGCGCCGTCGTAGCGGACCCGATTGATTTCCAGGAAGCCGTCGCCGTAGGCGGTGACGGTGTTGAGCGCGGGATTCAGGTCTTTTTGCAATAGCACGGGCAAGCTCCGGTGTTCCTCGTGATGATAGCGCAATCGATCGGGCGATCGTGCCGGGGCGCCGGGGCGCTTTTCCCGCGGGACCGGAGCCCGCGTGCGGGGGGTGCCGGCGCGCAGCGGCCGGCTTTCTCCCAGGCGTTGAAAAATCGGCTGCATGGGTGTTGCGCCGTGCGCATCCTGCGCCGCTCAGCGGGCCTCTGCCACGGCGGCCATCCACTCGGCAATCCGGTCGATCGACGCCGAGGGCGCGCCGGTGTGGCTGGCCTCCGGCTGGTACAGCTCGGTTCGCGGATTCGGCGGCAGGGCGGCGAATCGCTGTTGCCTGGCCTTGAGCAGACCCGGATAGTCCCTGGTCGGCACGATGAACAGGACCGGCACGGCGGGGCTCAGCGCGTGCTCCGGCTTCACCCGGTTCAACGGGCCGTCGGGGGCGAACCAGTCGAGATAGACCGCCGGCGCCACGGCGACGGGATAGGCGCCGCGCGCACCCTCGTAATCCACGAGCCGCGTCCTGGTCTCGCCCCGGCCTTCGCCGACCCGCTTGCGAGCCAGGGCCACGGCCTCGCTCACCTGCTCGCGGGCTTGCGGACTGTTGGAATTGCCTCCCGGCGCGATGGCGATCACGCCATCGACCGGCAGCCGGCCGCCGAGGTAGAGGGCAAAATGCCCGCCCTGGCTGTGTCCGCCGACGAACAGCTTCTGCGCGCCGCGCGCACGCAGGGCGTCCAGTGCGGCGGCGACTTCCCGCTCGGCGGCGGCGACGCCGACATCATAGTTGCGCCGTCCCGACCACGGCATTTCGAGGTTGGCGACGAGGCAACCCTTGGCCTCCAGCGCGGCCGCCAGTTCCGCCACGTGCCGGCTCGGCGAGCCGGCCTTGCCGTGCATCACCACCACGCCGATCTTCGGCGCCGGCGCCTGCGCCCGCGCGCCGCCGGACACGGCGAGGGCGATGCCGGCCGCAAGCAGGGCAAGAACCAGGCGGAGCGATTGCGTCATGGGCGGTTCCTCGTTCAACGGCCGCCCGGAGGGCGGATGGCCGCGCCGATGCAGGCCGACCATTGTATTCCGGGGAACCGCCGAATTTCCTTCCGGCTCGTCGAGATCGTCGTCCCCGTCCGCCCATTGCCGCCGACCCATTTGCGAGTCGCGGACGCATGCGATAGATTATCGAGTTTGCTGCACCGCATCCATCCGCACGACTCCAGCCCACCTGCCGAGGACCATCATGACGAGCTTTCCGCGCATCGAGCGCCTGCCCCCCTACGTGTTCAACATCACAGGGGAACTCAAGATGGCCGCACGCCGGCGCGGCGAGGACATCATCGACATGTCCATGGGCAATCCGGACGGCCCCACGCCGCAGCACATCGTCGACAAGCTGGTGGAAGTCGCCCGCCGCCCCGACACCCACGGTTATTCGGTGTCCAAGGGCATCCCGCGCCTGCGCCGCGCGATCTCGACCTGGTACGAGCGCCGCTACGGGGTGGACATCGATCCGGATTCCGAGGCCATCGTCTCCATCGGCTCCAAGGAAGGCCTGGCCCACCTGATGCTGGCCACGCTGGACCGGGGCGACACGGTGCTGGTGCCCAATCCCAGCTACCCGATCCACATCTACGGCGCGGTGATCGCCGGCGCCAACATCCGCTCGGTGCCGATGACGCCCGGACTGGACTTCTTCGAGGAGATCGAGCGCGCGGTGCGCGAGACCATCCCCAAGCCCAAGATGATGATCCTGGGCTTCCCCAGCAACCCCACGGCCCAGTGCGTGGAGCTGTCCTTCTTCGAGCGCATCGTGGCGCTGGCGCGCGAGCACGGCATCCTGGTGGTGCACGACCTGGCCTACGCCGACATCACCTTCGACGGCTACGTGGCGCCGTCCATCATGCAGGTGCCCGGCGCGCGCGACGTGGCGGTGGAATTCTTCACCATGAGCAAGAGCTACAACATGGCCGGCTGGCGCATCGGCTTCATGGTGGGCAACCGCGAGCTGGTCAACGCGCTGGCGCGCATCAAGAGCTACCACGACTACGGCACCTTCACGCCCATCCAGGTGGCGGCCATCGCCGCCCTGGAAGGGCCCCAGGACTGTGTGGCGGAAGTCGTCGAGCAGTACCGCAGCCGCCGCGACGTGCTGGCGCGCGGCCTGCACGAGGCCGGCTGGCCGGTGGACGTGCCCAAGGCGTCCATGTACATCTGGGCGCGCATCCCCGAGCCCTACCGCGCCCAGGGCTCGCTGGAATTCTCCAAGCGCCTGCTGGCCGACGCCAAGGTCGCCGTGTCCCCGGGCATCGGCTTCGGCGAATACGGCGACGAATACGTGCGCTTCGCCCTGATCGAAAACGAACAGCGCACCCGCCAGGCGGTGCGCGGCATCAAGGACATGTTCCGCAAGGACGGGCTGCTCAAATGAAACCGATCCGCGTAGGTTTGCTCGGCCTGGGCGTCGTCGGCGGCGGCGTCTGGACGGTCCTGGCCCAGAACGGCGGCGAGATCGCCCGGCGCGCCGGACGGCGCATCGAGGTCGCCGCGGTGGCAGTGCGCGACGTGGCCAAGGCGCGCGCGCTGGTGGGGCCGGACGTCACCGTCACCACCGACGGCATGGCCCTGGCGCGCGACCCGGACATCGACATCATCGTCGAGCTGATGGGCGGCGACACGGTGGCCCGCGACTGCATCCTGGAAGCCATCGCCCAGGGCAAGCACGTGGTCACGGCCAACAAGGCCCTGCTGGCCGTGCACGGCAACGAGATCTTCGCCGCCGCCCAGGCGCGCGGCGTGATGGTCGCCTTCGAGGCGGCCGTGGCCGGCGGCATCCCCATCATCAAGGCGATCCGCGAGGGCCTGACGGCCAACCGCATCCAGTGGCTGGCCGGCATCATCAACGGCACCACCAATTTCATCCTGTCGGAAATGCGCCAGCGCGGCCTGCCCTTCGACGCCGTGCTCGCCGAGGCCCAGCGCCTGGGCTACGCCGAGGCCGACCCCACTTTCGACATCGAGGGCGTGGACGCGGCCCACAAGCTCACGTTGCTGGCCTCGCTGGCCTTCGGCATTCCGGTACAGTTCGACAAGGCCTACATCGAAGGCATTTCCCGCCTGGCCTCCGAGGACATCGTCCACGCCGAGCGCCTGGGCTACCGCATCAAGCTGCTGGGCATCACCCGCCGCCGCCCGGAAGGCATCGAGCTGCGGGTCCATCCCGCCCTGGTGCCCGACCACTGCCTGCTGGCCAATGTGGAAGGCGCCATGAACGCCGTGCTGGTGCGCGGCGACGCGGTCGGCCCTTCGCTGTACTACGGCCAGGGCGCGGGCGCGCTGCCCACGGCCTCGGCCGTGGTGGCCGATCTGGTCGACGTGACCCGGCTGCAGATGGCCGACCCCGAGCACCGGGTGCCGCACCTGGCCTTCCAGCCCGACGCCATGGCCGACATTCCCGTGCTGCCCATGGCGGACGTGCGCACCTGCTTCTACCTGCGCCTGCGGGTGGACGACCGCCCCGGCGTGCTGGCCGACCTGGCGCGCGTGCTGTCGGACGCCGGCATTTCCGTGGGCTCGATGTTCCAGCAGCCCCACGGCGAGCACCAGGCCGACATCATCTTCCTCACCCACGAAGCGCGCGAGGGCGACGTGGACCAGGCCCTGCGCGCGATCCATGGCCTGCCTTTCGTGCGTTCGGACGTGACCCGCCTGCGCGTGGAGAACATCACGTGAAATACCTGTCCACCCGGGGCGGCATGGCCCCGCAGCCTTTCTGCGACATCCTGCTCGAAGGCCTGGCGCCCGACGGCGGCCTGACGCTGCCCGAAACCCTGCCGAAGCTGGACGCGGCCACCCTGGAATCCTGGCGCGGGCTGGACTACGCCGACCTGGCGGCCCGCGTGCTGGGCCTGTTCATCGACGACATCGCGCCCGGCGACCTGTCGCGCATGACGCACGCGGCCTACGCGCCCGACGTGTTCCCGCGCATCGCGCCGGTCAAGCCGCTGCGCCCGGGCCTGTCGCTGCTGGGCCTGTCCGAAGGGCCGACGCTGGCCTTCAAGGACATGGCCATGCAGTTCCTCGGCCAGGTCTTTGAATACGTGCTGGCGCGGCGCGGCCAGACGCTCAACATCCTGGGCGCCACCTCCGGCGACACCGGCTCGGCGGCGGAATACGCGCTGCGCGGCAAGCGCGGCGTGGCCGTGTTCATGCTGTCGCCCCACGGCCGCATGAGCGCCTTCCAGCGCGCCCAGATGTACTCGCTGCAGGACGCCAACATCCACAACATCGCCGTGCGCGGCGTGTTCGACGAATGCCAGGACATCGTCAAGGCGCTGGCCGGCGACCTGGATTTCAAGAGCGCCCACCGTCTGGGCGCCGTCAATTCCATCAACTGGGCGCGCATCGCCGCCCAGGTGGTGTACTACGTCTGGGGCTGGCTGCGGGCCACGCAGGGGCCCGGCGAGCCGGTGTCCTTCGCCGTGCCCTCGGGCAATTTCGGCAACATCCTGGCCGGCCACATCGCGCGCGAGATGGGCGTGCCGATCCGCCGCCTGGTGCTGGCCACCAACGAAAACAACGTGCTGGAAGAATTCTTCCGCACCGGCGTCTACCGGCCGCGCGCGGCCAGCCAGACGCACGCCACCTCCAGCCCGTCGATGGACATCTCGCGCGCCTCGAACTTCGAGCGCTTCGTCTTCGACCTGGTGGGCCGCGATCCGGCCCGCGTGCAGGCGCTGATGGAGGAACTGCGCACCACCGGGCAGTTCGATCTGTCCGGCCTGCGGCCGGCGTTCACGGAGCGCTACGGCTTCGTGGCGGGCGCCAGCACCCACGCCGACCGCCTGCGCACCATCCGCGACATCCGCCGCGAGACCGGCGTGCTGATCGATCCGCACACGGCCGACGGCGTGAAGGTCGCCCTGGAGCACCTGGAGGACGGCGTGCCCATGCTGGTGCTGGAAACGGCCCTGCCGGCCAAGTTCGCCGAGACCATCGTCGAGGCCACCGGCGAATCGCCGGAAGTCCCGGCCGCGCTGCGCGACCTGGACCGGCTGCCCCAGCGCGTCGAGGTCATGGACTGCGACGCCCGCCTGGTGGCCGACTACGTGCATCGCCACGCGCTGTAGCGCGGCCGCCCGTCCCGGAGCCGGAGCGGTCCGGCGGCGCGTGCGCGCCGCCGGATGCGGCGCATCGGCACGGGCGGAAGAACGGGCGGAAAAATGAACGGCGGAACGGGCGGAAGCGGACCGCACTGATCACTCTGTCCAATTCCTTGTGCCGTTCTGCCAGTTTCATGGCGGAATAGCGGCAGGATTGGCGATATACATTGTCTTACCCTTGGGCCACACTGCATGCAGAACATCACATCCCAAGGAGACACGCCATGCACGCCCCCGCTCCGGTGCTGCCCCGCACCCTGTTCCTGGACACCCACGACGTCGCCCGGCTGATCGGCGTGCTGGGCCTGCCCGCCTGCCTGCGGGGCCTGGCCGGCACGCTGCGGGCCGATTACCTGCGCTGGCCCGAGTTCGACAAGGAAGCCCGCATCGCCGCCTATTCCGAGCAGGGCACCATCGAATTGATGCCCATCACCGACGGCACGCATTACAGCTTCAAATGCGTCAACGGCCACCCGGGCAACGGGCGCCACGGCCTGCCCACCGTCATGGCGATGGGCGCGCTGCTGGATTGCGACACCGGCATGATCCGCCTGCTGAGCGAGCTGACCCTGACCACGGCGCTGCGCACGGCCGCGATGTCGGCCCTGGCCGCGCAGGTCCTGGCGCGGCGCGACAGCCATTCGATGGCGCTGATCGGCAACGGGGCGCAGAGCGACTTCCAGGCGCTGGCCTTCGCCACCCTGCTGGGCGTGCGCGAACTGCGTCTCCACGACCTGGACCGCCGCGCCTCCGAGCGCCTGGCGCGCAATCTGGCGGCGGCCGAACTGCCCGGGCGGCCGCTGTCCGTGCGGCTCTGCGATTCGGTGGCCGAAGCCGTGCGGGGCGCGGACATCGTCACCACCGTGACGGCCTTCCAGGGCCGGGCGCAGGTGCTGGACGACGCCCTGATCGAGCCGGGCATGCACCTGAATGCCGTGGGCGGCGACTGCCCCGGCAAGACCGAGCTGGATCCGGCGATCCTGCGCCGGGCCGAGGTCTTCGTCGAATTCCCGCCCCAGACGCGCAAGGAAGGCGAGATCCAGCAGATGCCGGCCGATTTCCCCGTGACCGAACTGTGGCGCGTCCTGGCGGGCGACGCGCCGGGGCGGACGCGGGCGGACCAGGTGACGCTGTTCGACTCGGTCGGGTTCGCGCTGGAGGACTATTCCGCGCTGCGCTTCCTGCAGGCCCAGGCGGAGGCCCACCAGGTGGGTACCTGGGTGGAGGTCACGCCGGGGCAGGCGGATCCGCGCGACCTGTACGGCTGGCTGCAGGGCGAACTTCGGGGCGAGCAAAGGGGCGAGCAGAGGGGCGAACCGCAGAGCCGGCCCGCGCTGGTCTCGTGACGGCGCGTCGGTGAGGCCGCGGGCGCCGCGCGCCGGCCGGTCTCAGGCGGCGAGGATGCCGTCGGCCGCCGCCAGCCCGCTGCGCACCGCGCCTTCCAGCACGGCCGGATAGCCGGTGTCGGTCCAGTCGCCGGCCAGCAGCAGGCCGGGCCAGGGGGTGGCCATGCCGGGGCGCCGCAGGCCCGGGACGGCGTCGAAGGTCGCGCGCCGCTCGGTGACCAGGGCGTGGGCCTCGATCTGCGGCAGCGGCGGGAGCGATCCCGCGGCCGCCTGGGCGCGGATCTGGGCGATGACGCCGGCCGCGAGGCGCGCCGGATCCCGGCCCGCGTAGCGGTCCGCCGTGCCGATGACCACGTGGACCAGCCGGCGTTCGGCGTGCGCGCGGGCGCTGGCGCTGCGGTCGAACAGCCACTGGCCCCAGGCGTCGCACGCCGGCTCGTCGCGCAGCAGCAGCATGGGCCGGCCCGAATCCCAGGGCCGGGCAAGCCGCAGGGTGAGGGTGCCGATGGCGGAGTGCGCCGGCTCCGTCCAGCCGTCCAGGAAGTCCGCCGCCCCGGGCAGCGGCGCCAGCAGGCGCCGGGCTTCGGCGGCCGGCACGGCCAGGATGACGCCTGCGTGCGGTTCGCCGTCCACCCGCCAGCCGCCCGCCGGGCCGGGTGCGATCGCGCGCACCCGCTGGCGCCGCAGGCCCTCGCCCAGCAGGGCGCAGGCGCGGGCGGGCCAGAGCGCATGCAGGCCGTCGCGCGGGATCAGGATGCGGCTGGCGGCCGGCCCCGCGCCCAGGCTGTCGGCCAGCACGCGGACGAACAGGCGCGCCTGCGCCGCCCGCGCCGGCGTGTTCAGGGCGGCCACGCACAGGGGCTCCCACAGGCGCGTCATCAGGTCCGGCGGGCAGCCGAGGCCGGCCAGCCAGTCCGCGACGGTCGCGCACGGATCGACGCGCTGCGGCTCCAGCGCGCCGAACACGCGGGCCAGGTGGCGCCGGCCCCGCCCGCCGTCCAGCCCGCGGCTGCCCAGCAGCACGCCCAGGCGGTGCAGGGGCGCGGGCAGCGGCCAGAACCGCAGCCTCAGGCCGCCGTCGGCCGATCGCAGGTCCAGGTCCCCGGCCAGCAGGGCCCGCGCCGGGTCCACGTCCAGGGACCGCATCAGCGCCAGGGTGGCGCTGTAGGCGCCCAGCAGGATGTGCTGGCCGTTGTCGATCCGCAGGCCCAGTCCGGGATGGTCGATCCACCGCGCCCGGCCGCCCGGCGCGGTGGCGGCCTCGTAGACCCGGACCGCCCGGCCCGCCCGGCGCAGGCGCACGGCGGCGGCCAGGCCCGCCCAGCCGGCGCCGACGACGGCGATGCTCATCGCGGCGCGCTCATGCCGGCCCCCTGGCGCTGCGCGCCTTCTTCCGGAGAGGGAATTCGCGCGGGGGCGCCGCCCGGCGCGCTCATTGCGCCAGACGGCGCACCAGCCCCCGGCCGCCGCCGACCCAGGTCTTCCAGGCGAGCCAGAACTTGCGGATCGGCGTCAGCGCGATGCGCTGGTTCAGCACGTGCCAGCCGTCGCGCTCGATCTCGTCGAGCAGGGCGACGTAGATGGCGGCCATCATCAGGCCGGGCCGCTGCGCGCGGCGGTCGGCCTCGGGCAGGGCGCGCATGGCGTCGCGGTACAGCGCGCGCGCGCGTTCGGTCTGCTGGCGCATCAGGGCCTGGAAGCCTTCGGTGTAGTGGCCGTCGAGGATGTCGTCCACCGTCACGCCGTGGCGCGCCATGTCGTCGGCCGGCAGGTAGATGCGCCCGCGCCGGGCGTCGTCGCCCACGTCGCGGATGATGTTCGTCATCTGGAAGGCCAGGCCCAGGGTCTCGGCGTATTCCAGGGTGCGCGGGTCGGTGTGGCCGAAGATGGCGGCCGACAGGTCGCCGACCACGCCGGCGGCCCGCCAGCAGTATTCCCGCAGGGCGTTCCAGTCGGCGTAGCGGAACTGGTCCAGGTCCATTTCCATGCCTTCGATCACGGCGTAGAAGGGCTCGGGGCGCAGCCCGAAGGCGGGAACGTGCCGCGCCAGGGCGATGGCCACCGGATGGTCGGGCTTGCCGTCGAACATCAGGCCGACCTGGTCGCGCCACCAGGCGAGCTTCATCCGCGCGACCGAGGGCTCGCCGACCTCGTCCACGATGTCGTCCACCTCGCGGCAGAAGGCGTACAGCGCCGTGATGGCGCGGCGCCGCTCCGGCGGCAGGAACAGGAAGGCGTAGTAGAAGCTCGAGCCGCTGCGCGCGGCCTTCTGCTGGCAGTATTCGTCAGGCGTCATGGTATGGATTCTCTCCGATCCGCAGCGCCTGCTTAACGCTCGACTGATTCAGAGGAGCCATGGGGCGATGCGGCGCGGGGGCGCGGCGTACAGAATGCGCGCCAGCATAGCAGGAAGGCGTCGGCGCGGCCCAGGATGGGCCGGTTGCGCCAAGGGTCGTAGCCGCCCGCGGCGAGCTTTTCCAGGACCCGCAGGCCGCCGTGCACCACCAGGCGCAGTTCCAGGCCGATGCGGCCGGGCAGGCGCCAGGCGAGCGGGCTGCCGGCCAGCAGGGCGCGGCGGGCCTGCGCGGCCTGCTCGCGCACCGCGTCCCGCCAGGTGTCGGACGGCGGCGCGGCCGCATCGGCGCACCGCGCGTCCAGGGCGGCGGGGTCGAGGCCGTGGCGTTCCAGGCAGTCCAGGGGGATGTAGCAGCGGCCCTTGGCCTGGTCCAGGGCCACGTCCTGGCAGAAATTGACCCGCTGCAGTCCGGTGCAGAGGGCGTCGGACTGGGCCAGGTCCGCGGGGTCGGTGCGGCCGAACAGGTGCAGCATCAGGCGCCCGACCGGGTTGGCGGAGCGGCGGCAGTAGTCGAGCAGGGCCGGCTCGTCGGCGTAGCGCGTGACGCTCAGGTCCTGGATGAAGGCCGACAGCAGGTCCAGCAGCGGCTGGACGGGCAGCCGGTGGCGCACGGCGGTGTCGCCCAGCCGGGCGAAGATCGCGCGGTCGCCGTCGGACAGCGGCGCCCGGATCGGCCGCCCGGCACCCAGGTCCCGGACCGCGGCGCGCCAGGCTTCCAGCCGTTCCAGGCGCGCCGGCGCGGGGGCGTCGCCCTCGTCGGCGATGTCGTCCGCGCCGCGCGCGAAGGCGTACAGATCGCGCACCGCAGGGCGCAGCCGGGCGGGCAGCAGCAGGGACGCGACGGGGAAATTTTCGTAGTGATCGACGGCCATGATGAGGCAGTATACTTAGCCGGACAGCCTGTCCGGCCGTGGTTTTTCATCTCGATGCAACCGCGGCCCGACGGGCTGATTCTCAAAGTGCCCGCGCGGCCCGGTTCCGGGGCCGTCGCCTCCTTTTCCGCTTTCCGGGGGATTACATGCCGCGCCCGATCCTGGCGACGATCGACACCGAAGCCTTGTCCCACAATCTGAGCACGGTGGCCGGCCGCCTGCGGCGGGACGCCTCCGGCGCCGCGCCCTTCATCTGGGCGGTGATCAAGGCGCGCGGCTACGGCCACGGCATCGAGGCCGCCCTGGCCGGTTTCGCCGAGGCCGACGGCCTGGCCATGCTGGACCTGGAAGAAGCCGTGCGCTGCCGCGAGCTGGGCTGGACCGGGCCGTTGCTGCTGCTCGAAGGCTTCTTCGAGCCCGCCGACCTCGACACGCTGGTCCATTACCGCATCGGCGCCGCGCTGCATTGCGCCGAGCAGTTCGACATGCTGGAATCCAGCCCCGTCGCCCGGCAGATCGACGCCTTCGTCAAGCTCAACACCGGCATGCACCGGCTGGGCTTCCAGCCGGACGAATTCCGCGCGGCCCACGCGCGCGCCCTGGCCCTGCAGGCCGACGGCGTGCTGGGCCAGGTCGGCGCGATGACCCACTTCGCCCGCGCGGACGACGATCCCGCCGTCACGCGGGCCCAGATCGACTGTTTCCTGCGGGCCACCGAAGGCCTGTCCGGCCCGGTCAGCCTGTGCAATTCCGCCGCCACCCTGACGCCCGGGCTGGCGGCGGGCATCGCCGGCGACCCGCAATGGGTGCGTCCCGGCATCTGCCTGTACGGCTCCTCGCCCTTCGCCGACCAGCCGGCCGATGCCTTCGGCCTGCGCCCGGCCATGACCCTGTCCGCCCGGCTGATCGGCGCGCACCGGGTGCCGGCGGGCGAATCGGTGGGCTATGGCCACACCTTCCGCGCGCCGCGCGACATGCGGGTCGGCATCGTCGCCTGCGGCTATGCCGACGGCTATCCGCGCCACGCGCCCACCGGCACGCCGATCGTGGTGGACGGGGTGCGCACCCGCCTGGTCGGCCGGGTGTCCATGGACATGCTGGCCGTGGACCTGGACCCCGTGCCCGAGGCGGCGGTGGGCGCTCCGGTCGTGCTGTGGGGGCAGGGCGGCCCGTCGGTGGACGAGGTCGCCGCCGCCTGCGGCACCATCGGCTACGAACTGCTCACCGCCGTGACGCCCCGGGTGCCGCGCCGCGTCCTGTGAATCCCCGCCTGCGGAGGAATGCTTCATGAAAAACAGTTGTGTGCTCGTCACCGGCGCCACCAAGGGCATCGGCTGGGCCGTCAGCCAGCGCCTGGCCGACCAGGGCTGTCACGTCGTCGGCCTGGCGCGGCACGTGGCCGACATCGATTTTCCCGGCTACCTGTACGCTTGCGACCTGGCCAACGCCGGCGAGACCGAGGAACTGCTGCGCGTCATCCGCGAAAAGTACCCGGTCGACGCGGTGGTGAACTGCGTCGGGCCCGCGATGCCCGAACCTCTGGGCGAGGTCGATCTGGCCTCGCTCTACCAGGCCTTCGACCTGAACGTGCGCGTGGCCGTCCAGGCGGTGCAGACCTTCGTGCCGGGCATGAAGGCGCGCAAGTCCGGCCGCATCGTCAATCTGTGCGGGCGCGTGGTGCATGGCCAGGCCGGGCACACCAGCTATGCGGCGGCCAAGAGCGCGCTGCTGGGCTGTACCCGCACCTGGGCGCTGGAATTGGCGCCCTACGGCGTCACGGTCAACGCGGTCTCGCCCGGGCCGGTGGAAACCGGCCTGTTCCGCGCCGAATGCCCGGTCGGCAGCGATGCCGAAAAAGCCGTGCTTGCCACCATCCCCATGGGGCGCCTGGCCCAGGCCGACGAGGTCGCGGCCGCCGTGGTGTTCCTGCTGGGCGACGGGGCGGCCTTCATCACCGGCCAGGAAATCGGCGTGGACGGCGGCGGCAGCCTGGCGGGCCGCTGATGGCCAAGGCGCGCACCCTGTTCCTCTGCTCGGACTGCGGCGGCACCTCCGCCAAGTGGGAAGGCCGCTGCCCGCATTGCGGCGCCTGGAACACGCTGCAGGAAACCCGCGAATCGCCGGCGGGATCCTCCGGCCACCGCTACGCGCCGCTGGCCGCCTCCACTCCGGTGCGCCGCCTGTCCGACATCGAGGCGCGCGAGCAGGCCCGCAACCCCACCGGCATCGAGGAATTCGACCGCGTGCTGGGCGGCGGTCTGGTGGCCGGCGCGGTGGTGCTGATCGGCGGCGACCCGGGGATCGGCAAATCGACCCTGCTGCTGCAGGCGCTGGCCAGCCTGTCCGAACGCGGCCCGGTGCTCTACGTCACGGGCGAGGAATCCTCCGAGCAGGTCGCCCTGCGCGCCCAGCGCCTGGGCGTGTCGGGCGACGGCGTGGACCTGCTGGCGGAGATCCGCCTGGAGCAGATCACCCAGGCCCTGGTCGAGCGCCGGCCCGGCGTGGCCGTCATCGATTCCATCCAGACCCTCTATTCCGGCGAGCTGACCGCCGCGCCCGGCTCAGTGTCGCAGGTGCGCGAATGCGCCGCCCAGCTCACCCGCATCGCCAAGCAGACCGGTGTCACCCTGATCCTGATCGGCCACGTCACCAAGGACGGCGCGCTGGCCGGCCCGCGCGTGCTGGAGCACATCGTCGACACCGTCCTGTACTTCGAGGGCGACACCCATTCCTCGTTCCGCCTGGTGCGGGCCATCAAGAACCGCTTCGGCGCCGTCAACGAACTGGGCGTGTTCGCCATGACCGACCGAGGCCTGCGCGGGGTGAGCAATCCGTCCGCGCTGTTCCTGGCGGGACACTCGCGCGAGGTCGCCGGCTCCTGCGTCATGGCCACCCAGGAAGGCACCCGTCCGCTGCTGGTCGAAGTCCAGGCCCTGGTGGACACGGCCCACGTGCCCAATCCGCGCCGCCTGTCCGTGGGCCTGGAAAGCAGCCGCCTGGCCATGCTGCTGGCCGTGCTGCACCGCCACGCGGGGATCGCCACCTACGATCAGGACGTCTTCGTCAACGCCGTGGGCGGCGTGCGCATCATGGAGCCGGCCGCCGACCTGGCCGTGGCCCTGGCGATCCTGTCGTCCATGCGCGACCGGCCGCTGCCGGCCGGCCTGCTGGCCTTCGGCGAGATCGGCCTGGCGGGCGAGATCCGTCCGGCCCCGCGCGGCCAGGAACGCCTGCGCGAGGCCGCCAAGCTGGGCTTCGGCCTGGCCGTCGTGCCGCGCGCCAATCTGCCGCGCCAGCCCATCGAGGGCCTGCGCATCCAGGCCGTCGACCGCGTCGAGGACGTGCTCGGCGTGCTGTCCTGAAAGGCGCGCGATGGACGGGCTCTGGCTGATTCCCGCCTGCCTCGCGGCGGGCGGCCTGATCGGGTTCTCCGGCGGGGTGCTGGGCATCGGCGGCGGCCTGTTCGCAATCCCGCTGCTGGGGCTGGTCCTGGGCTACGAGCAGCAGGCCGCCCAGGGGACGGCGCTGATCATGGTGCTGCCGGCCATTCTGCTCACCCTGCGCAAATACCATCAGCACGCGCCCATCGACTGGCGCTCGGCGGCGGCGGGGGCGTGCAGCTCGATCCTGTGCACCTGGATCGGCGCGCGGATCGCCCTGGGCCTGGACCCCTGGCTGCTGCGCCGCATCTACGCCGGCTTCGTGTTCCTGATCGCGCTGTTCTATTTCCGCGAGAGCCTGGGGCGCCGCGCCCGGCCCCGCCCGGCCGCCTTCTACCGCGAGGTCGGCCAGGTGCGCAAGCGCTGGTATTTCTGCGTCGGCGTCTTCGCCGGGCTGACCGGCGGGATCTTCGGCGTGGGCGGCGCGGTGCTGGCGGTGCCGTTCCTGACCGCGTTCTTCCACCTGCGCCAGACCTCGGCCCAGGCGGTGGCGCTGGCGATGATCGTACCGGGCACCTGCGTGGCCCTGGCCACCTACGCCTGGCACGGCCAGGCGCATGGGCTGGTGGGCATTCCCCTGGCGGCCGGCAGCCTGCTGTGCGTGCCTTACGGCGTGCGCCTGGCCTATGCGCTGCCCGAGGCGCGCCTGAAGCTGATCTTCGCCTGCATGCTGCTGGTCATCATGGGACTATTGCTGATGCGGGGATGAGGCAGGACACAGGACAGTCCCTGCGGACTGTCCTGTGCCTGCCGAATCCGAGTGCCTTGCAAGGCACGAGGTGGGGGGATGCTTCATGTCGAGACGGGCCATGCCGATCAAATCCAAGGAGAGATGAACGATGAATTGCACTCCACCGGGCTGGGCAGCGCATCGTTTCCCAGGCGGCGCCTTCTGCGTGCCCGCGCGCTTCGCCGGCCAGGCCGATGCGGGCTGGTTCGACGCCCACCGGCCCGATGCCGCGCCGGTGGGCGAGGGCGGCCGCCAGGCCGCCTGGTTCGTCGACGGCGTCCACGGCCCCGCCGTCCTGCGCCACTACCGGCGCGGCGGCCTGCGCGCCCGGCTGGGCGGCCGCGAATCCTACCTGTGGCTGGGCGCATCCCGGGTGCGGGCCTATGCCGAAGTCCGGGTGCTGGACCATCTGCGCCGGGCCGGCCTGCGCGTGCCCGAACCGCTGGGCGCGGCCTACTGGCGCCCGGGCGCTTCCCCGTTCTACCGCAACGCCATCCTGATCGCCCGGATCGCGGGCGCGCAGGCCTTGGCGGGCCGCCTGGACCGGGCCGATCCCGCCGCCGTCGCACAGGCCATCGCCGCCATGCACGCGGCCGGCGTCTGGCACGCGGACCTGAACGCCTACAACATCCTGTTCGACGCCGACGATCAAGTCTGGCTGATCGACTTCGACCGCGCGCGTCTGGGTGTGGTATCCCCGGGACAGGCGGAAAAAAACCGGTTGCGCCTGCGTCGGTCTTTGGTTAAGGTAGCCGGCGCGCGCGGAGCGCAGTGGTGGGATGCGTTATCCCGTTGTTTTCCTCCATGCTAGGGGCCCATGCCATGAAAATCGGCACCGTACACACCCTGTTGGCCGCCGCCGCGCTGATCGCCGCGGTTCCGGCGTCCGCACAGGATCGCGTCGTCAACGTCTACAACTGGGCCGAATACACCGCGCCCGACACCCTCTCCGGTTTCGAGAAGGCCACCGGCATCAAGATCCGCTACGACGTCTACGACACCAACGACACGCTGCAGGCCAAGCTGCTGACGGGCAAGTCGGGCTACGACGTGGTCGTGCCGTCCACGCACTATGCCGCCCGCCAGATCCAGGGCGGCCTG
Organism: Castellaniella defragrans 65Phen; assembly: GCF_000612685.1. Taxonomy (NCBI): domain Bacteria; kingdom Pseudomonadati; phylum Pseudomonadota; class Betaproteobacteria; order Burkholderiales; family Alcaligenaceae; genus Castellaniella; species Castellaniella defragrans. Next base: position 2,681,717 of record NZ_HG916765.1, on the reverse strand, counting down.
TTCCAGAAGCTGGACCGCTCCAAGATCCCCAACTGGCAGTACCTGGACCCCGACCTGATGGCCCTGGTGGCCACCGTCGATCCCGGCAACCAGTACCTGATCCCCTGGGGCTACGGCACCAACGGCCTGGGCTACAACGTCACCCAGGTGCGCGAGCTCATGGGCCAGGACGCGCCCCTGAATTCCTGGGACATGCTGTTCAAGCCGGAAAACGCGGCCAAGCTGCAGTCCTGCGGCATCTCCATCCTGGACGAGGCCGCGCAGGTCTTCCCGGCCGCGCTGCACTACCTGGGCAAGGATCCCAACAGCAGCGATCCCAAGGACTACGAGGCCGCGCTGGCCCTGCTGAAGACCATCCGGCCCTACGTGCGCCAGTTCAGCTCCTCGGGCTACATCGACGAGCTGGCCTCGGGCGGCCTGTGCATGGTCTACGGCTTCTCGGGCGACGTGATGATCGCCTCGTCGCGCGCGAAGGAAGCCAAGAAGTCCTACGCCATCGACTACGTCATCCCCGACGGCGGGGCGCCGGTCTGGTTCGACACCATGGCCATCCCCAAGAGCGCCGAGCACGTGGACGAGGCGCACGCCTTCATCAACTACATCGAGACGCCGCAGGTGCACGCGGCCATCACCAACACCATGTACTACCCCAACGCCAACAAGGAGGCGCGCAAGTACGTGGTCGAGGAAGTCGCGAGCAACCCCATGATCTACCCCTCGCCCGAGGTCTCGCGCACCCTGTTCGTCATCAAGCCGCAGCCCCTGAACATCCTGCGCCTGCAGACGCAGATGTGGGCGCAGCTCAAGACCGGGCGCTGACGGCGATGCAGGATCCGCGCGGCATGCCTCGCCAGGGCGAGGCCGACGACTTCGTGCGCATGGACGACGTCGTCAAGATCTTCGGCGACACGGTGGCCGTGAAGTCCGTCTCCCTGTCGGTGCGGCGCCACGAGATCTTCGCCCTGCTGGGCAGCTCGGGCTGTGGCAAATCGACCCTGTTGCGCATGCTGGCGGGCTTTGAGGAGCCCACCTCCGGGCGCATCATCCTGGACGACGAGGACATCACGGCCCTGCCGCCGCACCGGCGGCCGGTCAACATGATGTTCCAGTCCTACGCCCTGTTCCCGCACATGTCGGTCGAGGCCAACGTGGCCTTCGGCCTGAAGCAGGAAGGCGTGCCGCGCCAGGAGATCCACGAACGCGTGTTCGAGGCCCTGGACCTGGTGCAGATGGCCGGCTACGCGCGCCGCCGCCCGCACCAGCTCTCCGGCGGCCAGCAGCAGCGCGTGGCGCTGGCGCGCAGCCTGGTCAAGCGGCCCAAGCTGCTGCTGCTCGACGAGCCCATGTCGGCGCTGGACAAGCAGATCCGCCAGGCCACCCAGATCGAGCTGGTGAAGATCCTGGGCCAGGTCGGCGTCACCTGCATCATGGTCACCCACGACCAGGAAGAGGCCATGACCATGGCCAGCCGCCTGGCCGTCATGACCGAAGGCCAGATCGTCCAGTGCGGCACGCCGCACGACGTCTACACCTTTCCCAGTTCCCGCTTCGTCGCCGGCTTCATCGGATCGACCAATCTCTTCACCGGCACCATCGTGGTGGACGAGCCCGACCACGTGCTGATCGAGACCGACGCGCTGTCGCGCCCGCTGTACGTCAGCCACGGCATCAGCGAGCCCCTGGGCATGGAAGTCCACGTCTCCATCCGACCCGAGCAGATCCGCGTCGGCCGCCAGGTCCCCGAGGCCGAATCCAACTGGGGCCACGGCATGGTGTCGCACGTCGCCTGGATGGGCAGCTATGCCCGCTACCAGATCCGCCTGGACGCCGGCCAGACCATCGAGGCCAGCGTGCCCAGCCTGGACTGGAGCCAGTCCGACGCGCCCGGCGTGGACGAGGAAGTCTACGTCACCTGGTCCCACGACGCCGGGACCGTGCTGGCGTCCTGACGCCGGCCCGCCGCCTTCACCGCCCCCCGCATCCGGAGCCGCCGATGCACCTGAAAATTCCCGGCCACCGCCCCAGCGCCCGGCAGTTCGCCATCGGCGTGCCCTACGCCTGGCTGGCGCTGTTCCTGCTGGTGCCCTTCCTGCTGGTGCTGAAGATCAGCTTTTCCGACCTGCAGTTCGGCATCCCGCCCTACACGCCCATCGCCACCCTGCAGGACCAGACCCTGACGCTGGCGCTGCACCTGCGCGGCTACGTGCTGCTGTTCACCGACAGCCTGTACGCCGCCGTGTACCTGAACTCGGTGAAGATGGCCCTGGTCACCACCGTCTGCTGCGCGCTGATCGGCTATCCCATGGCCTACCACATCGCCCGCGCGCGGCCGGAGATCCGCAACCTGCTGCTGCTGGGCGTGATCCTGCCATTCTGGACCTCGCTGTTGCTGCGCGTCTATGCCTGGGTCGGCATCCTGCGCAACGACGGGCTGCTGAACCACCTGCTGATGGGCCTGGGGCTGATCGACGCGCCGCTGGAAATCTACCGCACCGACCTGGCCGTCTACATCGGCCTGGTCTACGCCTACCTGCCGTTCTTCATCCTGCCGCTGTACGCCAACCTGGTGAAGCTGGACTACCGCCTGCTGGAAGCCGCCTACGACCTGGGCGCGCGGCCCTGGAGCGCCTTCCTGCGGATCACGCTGCCGCTGTCCATGCCCGGCGTGGTGGCGGGCGCCATGCTGGTGTTCATTCCGTCGGTGGGCGAATACGTCATCCCTGAAATGCTGGGCGGGGCCAACACCCTGATGATGGGGCGCGTGATGTGGAACGAATTCTTCAACAACGCCGACTGGCCGATGGCGGCGGCCGTCACCTGCGTGATGGTCCTGCTGCTGCTCGTGCCCCTGTCCATCTTCCAGTACAACCAGGCCCGCCAGCTGGGAGCGCGGACATGAAGCGCGGCGGCGGCTGGTTCCGCTTCCTCACGCTGGTGGTCGGCTACGGCTTCCTGTACGTGCCCATCGCGTGCCTGATGGTGTTCTCCTTCAACGACTCCACGCTGATGACCTCGTGGTCGGGCTTCTCGCTGCGCTGGTACGCGGAACTGTTCCAGGACCAGGCGCTGCTGTCGGCGGCGAAGCTCTCGCTCGCCATCGCCACCCTGACCGCCACCGCGGCGGTGGCGGTCGGCACCTGGGCCGGCTACGTGCTGGCGCGCATGGGGCGGTTCCGCGGCTTCGGCCTGTACATCGGCATGCTCAGCGCCCCGCTGGTCATGCCCGAGGTCGTGCTGGGCATTTCGCTGCTGCTGATGTTCGTGGAAATGTCCAAGGTGTTCGGCTGGCCCGACGGCAACGGCATGTTCACCATCTGGGTGGGCCACGTGACCCTGTGCACGGCCTACGTCGCCGTCATCATCCAGTCGCGCGTGCGCGACCTGGACCGCTCGCTGGAAGAGGCCGCCCTGGACCTGGGCGCCTCGCCGCTGCGGGTGTTCTTCCAGATCACGCTGCCCCTGATCGCCCCGGCCCTGCTGGCCGCGTGGCTGCTGTCCTTCACCCTGTCGCTGGACGACGTGGTGGTGGCATCCTTCCTGTCCGGCCCGGGCTACACGACCCTGCCGCTGGAAGTCTTTTCCCGCGTGCGCCTGGGCCTGAAACCCGAGATCAACGCCCTGGCGACCCTGTTCATGGTCGCCGTGGGGATCGTCGTGGTGGCGGTCAACCGCATGCAGATCCAGGCGGCGAAGCGGGCGGGGTAGGGGGCTGACGGCCCTCTGATGGCGACATATTCTGTCGCCCGCATGCGGACAATGAAAGCTCATCACAGGAGCTTTTCATGTCGCGTATCGCCAGCCCCAAAAAAAGCCGGATCAAGAACGGGAGCGCCCGTCCGGAGCGTTCCCTGGATCGTCAGACGCACCTCTGGATGCTGCGCATCCTGGTGCCCTTGCAGGGCCATCGCAAATTCATCGACAAGGACCGCCTTTATGACGATGACATCGCGCGTGCTCTGGGCCTGGATGACTGGGTCGATATGGACGAAGAGGACTTCGACCCCAGGACTGTCTTGCGGTTGCTGCGCGAACAGCATGAGGCGGCTGAGCAAGAACAGGCCGAGCAGGACGAGGACGACAGTCCTCTGCGTCGCAACCTGGATCGCCTGGCGCCCTTGATGGGGCTGACCGCGGCCGAGCGGACCATCCTGGAATTCACGGCATTGCTGGCCAATAACTCGCTGCTGGGCGAAACCATGGAATTGCTGGGCAATGCCCTGAGTCCGAGCCGCATGTATCGTGTCCTGGGCTCCTTGCTGGAGCACGCGCCGGCCGATATCCAGGCCGCGCTGTCTTCCAAAGGACGCCTGGTCCGCAGTGGCCTCCTGAGCATCTTCTGGTCCGTCGGCTCCAAATACAACAAAAGCGCTTTCTCGTTCGTCTCGGATCAGTTTGCCGCCACGCTGATCTCGCGCGATGCGGAACCTGTCGAGTTGCTGGAAGGTGTCGTGTCCATGCCGCCCGCACCGGAACTGTCATTGAACGACTATGTTCACGTGCAGCCCTGGCTGGACACCCTGATTCCCTATCTGCGCCAGGCCCTGGCGCACCGACGTCCCGGCGTGAATGTCTTGCTGCATGGCCGCCCGGGCACCGGCAAGACCCAGTTGTCCCGCCTGCTGGCCCAGATGCTGGACGCATCGCCCTTCGAGGTCTGCATCGAGGACGAGGACGGTGACGCCATTGGCGGCGACAAGCGTCTGCGCGCCTACCGGACCGCACAGTGCGTATTCGCACGCAGCCCCCGGCCCGTGCTGGTGTTCGACGAAGCCGAAGACGTGTTTGCGGGGGCGGGCCGATTCCTGGTGTCCCGTGGCAGTGCCCATATGCAGATCAGCAAGGCCTGGGTCAATCGCCTGCTGGAGGAAAACCCCGTCCCGACCCTTTGGATCAGCAATTCGGTGTCCTGTATCGATCCGGCCTACCTGCGCCGCTTCGATCTGGTCATCGAAATCCCCGTGCCCGCACGCCGTCAGCGGGCGGAACTGATCGAATCCGCCGTCGGGGACCTGCTGACGCCGCGCGCCAAGGCGCGCCTGTCCGCCATCGAACAGTTGCCGCCGGCCTTGTTGACTCGGGCTGTTGATGTCGTGCATCTGGCGCAATCCGATCCGGCGGGCGCTGCCGCGCACGCCGACACCGGCGCGGTCATCGAGCGTCTGATCGGCGGCACATTGAAAGCCTGTGGCCAGGATGCGCTGCTGCGGGCGTCAGCCGCCGATCTGCCCGACACCTACGACCCCGCATTGTCCTGCGCGGATGCCGACCTGCCGTCCCTGGTCCAGGGGCTGGCGCGTGTGGAATCCGCGCGCCTGTGCCTGTACGGCCCGCCCGGCACCGGCAAGACCGCCTGGGCGCAGTGGCTGGCGCGCGAACTGGACAAGCCGCTGCTGGTACGCCGCGCGTCCGATCTGCTGTCCATGTGGGTGGGTCAAAGCGAAAAACAGATCGCCGAGGCCTTCGAGTCCGCCCAGCGGGACGGTGCGATCCTGCTGATCGACGAGGTCGACAGTTTCCTGCAGGACCGCCGGGGGGCCAGCCGGTCCTGGGAAATCACCCAGGTCAATGAAATGCTGACGCAAATGGAATCCTTCACCGGGATTTTCATCGCCTCCACCAATCTGATGGACAACCTGGATGAGGCGGCATTGCGCCGGTTCGACCTGAAGGTCCGGTTTCATTATCTGAGGCCGGAGCAGGCACGGGCCTTGTATCAGCGGCACAGCAAGGCGATGGGTTTGCTGGAACCGAGCGAGTCCGTCTGGCGGGTGCTGGATGGAATGCGCATGCTGGCTCCGGGGGATTTCGCCGTCATCGCGCGTCAGCACCGGTTCAAGCCCTTTGCGGATCATGTGGGGGTGTTGGGGGCTTTGCGGATGGAGATGGATTTGAAGCCGGATGCCGGGAAGAGGGGGATTGGGTTTGTTTGAAGAACTTGTCGTTTGTGTTTGATATCGATAATTATCAGGGGGCGATTCCTGATGTCGCTTGACAAGCCTCGTCCCTCATTCTTCAAACAATTCCGAATGCGTGCCGGTCCGCACGAAGATGACGGCATGGCCATCCGTCCGGTAGATCAGCAGGAAATCGCCGCCAATATGGCATTCCCTGTGGTCGGTCCACTCGCCCTTGAGCGGGTGGTCCCGCCATTCGGGGCCCAGCGGCGCATCGTCCGCGATGAGCAGCAGCATTGCGTCCTTCAGGCGTGTCAGATCGTAGCGGCCCGAGCGGGAAAGACGTTCCCAATCCTTGAGAAAAACCCGGGTATAGTCGCACGCCCTGGGAGGCCTGGCCCGCCTGCTGTCAGCGGGTTTTTTCGAGGCCATCGAGCAGCGTGTCCGCGGAACTGAAACGTGCTGCACGAGACTGTGCGATGGCGCGGGCTTCTTCCATGGCCGCGCGCGTGGCCGCGTTGGGCACCTTCAGTTCGAGCGGGAAAGCCTGGTCGTTGACCACGCGCTTGAGCAGGATGCGTACCGCGTCGGAGACGGACAGCCCCATCGCCGCCAGTGCTTCGCTGGCCTGCGTCTTGATTTCCTCGTCCACCCGGACGTGCAGCATCGTGGAATGGGCCATGAGCCGATCCTCCCTTTCCATGGATTCTGTATCTCCATTGAGATACTGTCAAGCCGCCAGAGAGCGGATGCCATGATGCGCGATACCGGGGGTACCAGCGATGCCGAGGATACCGGCGATGCCCCCCTCACACCCCCAACCCCCACACCGCCAGGCTGAACAGCCCCGCCGACAGCAGCATGCTGGCCGGGAAGGTCAGCAGCCAGGCCAGCAGGATGATGCGCACGGTGCCGTTGTGCAGGCCGCTGCGGTTGGCGACCATGGTGCCGGCCACGCCCGAGGACAGCACCTGGGTGGTCGAGACGGGCAGGCTGAACACGTTGGCCACGCCGATGGCGGCGACGGCGGTGATCTGGGCCGACATGCCCTGGGCATAGGTCATCCCCTGCCGGCCGATCTTTTCGCCCACGGTCAGCACCACGCGGCGCCAGCCCAGCATGGTGCCGGCGCCCAGGGCCAGCGCGACGGCGACGATCACCCACAGCGGCGCGTATTCCGTCGTGGCGGTCAGGTCGGCGCGCAGGCGCCGCAGATCGGCTTTTTCGCTGAGGGACAGCGCGTCCAGGCCGGCCACCTTGCGGGCGGTGTCGTCCAGGCAGAGCAGGTAGCGGCGCAGGCGCACGCGCGCGTCGGGCGGCAGGTCGTCATAGACGCGCACGCCGTCCAGGCTGCGGCGCACCGCCCGGATGACGCTCATCGTATCCTGGGGATCGCAGTGGGCCGTCTGGGGCGGATCGGCGCGCAGCGGCCGCTTGAGCGCCAGGTAGTCGCCCAGCGTATCCGCGTTGCGCTGGTAGAAGTCGCCCAGGTGGGCGGCGGCGTCGACGGTGCGCTGGACCTGGTAGGGCGTGCTGGCCGGATCCAGCACGAACTTGGCCGGGACGATGCCGATGAGCACCAGCATGATCAGGCCGATGCCTTTCTGCCCGTCGTTGGAACCGTGCACGAAGCTCACGCACATCGCCGACAGCACCAGCACCAGCCGGTTCCAGAAGGGCGGGTGCTTCTTGTTGTCGATGGCGCGGCGCTGCTCGGGCGTCTTGTGCATCTTCGAGCCGGCGAACAGCCTCTTCAGGCCGAGCAGCAGCAGCGCCGCGACGATGAAACCGGCCACGGGCGAGATGATCAGCGACAGGCCGATGTCGATGGCCTTGCCCCAGTTCACGCCGATGCCCACGGGCAGGCCGGTCAGCAGGGCGTTGGCCAGGCCCACGCCCAGGATCGCGCCGATCAGCGTATGCGAGCTGGATGCGGGGATGCCGAAATACCAGGTGCCGAGGTTCCAGACGATGGCGGCGGCCAGCATGGAGAACGCCATGGCCAGGCTGCGCCCGCTGTCCAGGTTGAGCAGCAGTTCCACGGGCAGCAGGTGGACGATGGCGTAGGCCACGCCCACGCCGCCCAGCAGCACGCCCAGGAAGTTGCAGATGCCCGAGAAGAGCACCGCCAGGTGCGGCGGCATGGCCTTGGTGTAGATGACCGTGGCGACGGCATTGGCGGTGTCGTGGAAGCCGTTGATGAATTCAAAGACCAGGACGAGGGCCAGCGCCAGGACCAGGCTGAGCCCGACCGAAAGGGGCAAGCCGGAGAATAGGTCGAGCATGATGGAGGAACGTTCGGGAGACGCGGAATTATTGCAAATTTGCGAAAAAAAGTTTGAATACCCCTTTTTCTGCATTCCCTTCGGCGGCCGTGCGGCCGTTTCCGCCCGCGCCGGCGGACCGTTCCCCGCCGGAGGGTCAGTCCGCGCGCCGCCCGTGCAGGTCTTCGTACGCCAGCCGCACCACCTCCGTGCCGTAGCGCCGGTCGAGCCGCCGGATGATGAAGTGCCCCCGCGCCATGTCCTGGAAGTGGTCGATGAACAGGGTGTTGATCAGGGCGCCGCCCGCCGCGCCCAGGGCGGGGATGGCCTGGGCGGCGGCCTTTTCGGTGATCTGGATGCCGAAGCGCTCGGCCACCATCGTGATCAGGCGCATCAGGGCGGGCGGGGCGGCTTTCTCGACGGCGACGCTGCCGGCGGCGTATTCCGCGGCCTGGCTGATGGCGCGCGCCAGCGCCGCGCGCACCACGTAGTAGCCGCTTTCCGCGCCGTCGTCGGCCGCGCTCTTGCCGCCCAGGGCGAAGACTTCCAGGCAGGCGAGCCGGGTGCCGGGATCGGCCAGCGATTCGCCTTCGCTGCGGGCAATGTCGGCGATCGAGCGCATCATGATCGTGGTGGAGATCGGCAGCTCCACCGCCAGGCCGGGCAGGCCGAAGAAGCCGCCCACGCCGCCGGTGGCGGCCGCGCCCACCTTGTGCCACCAGTTCGAGCTGCGGTCGCGGGGCTTGTCGTCCATCGTGAAGAGGGCGGCGTCGGCGGCCTTGCTCAGCGCCAGCCGGGTGACCTGGCCGATCTGGGCGCTCCAGCCTTCGGGCAGCCGGTCCAGGACTTTCTCGATGGGCGTGCCGACCAGGTTCGTCATGCGCGCGGCCAGGCCCGGGTTTTCAAGCAGGGCGTGGGCCTGGCGCAGGGCGTCGAGGTCGGCTGGGGAGAAGGGCGTGACGTTCATCGGAAAACTCCTGGAGACAATGGGAACGGAGCCATGATCGGACCGGTACGCGACAGAATGTGACGCCAGGGCTTTGTCGTCACACTGATTCTATGAATCGCGCCGTGCATGTCGCATCGCGCATGCCCGCGCCCCCGGATAGGGGAGGCGACGCGCGCCTGCAGCCACAGCGACGCGCGCCGCCCGGCCACGCCGGCGCAGCGGCTCAGGCCACCGCCTCCTTTTGCACCCCGTCCACCGCGTCGCCGAAGCCCTTCAGCCACTGGTCCAGCATGGCGCTGTCGACCACGGTGGCGGCGATTTCCAGCCGGTCGCCGTCGCACTCGGTGACCGTCTGGTCCTTGGAGAGCGGCGTTTCCCGCAGATGATGGCCGGTACGCCGGTCGATCCGGAAGCGCAGGCGGATGAGCGCGCCCTCGCCGAAGCGGAAGCGGCCGTCGGCGTCGTATTGTGCCAGGTCGAAATCCCGGGGCCGGTCGAACGGGATGGTGGAGGCCTGCCCGGCGCTCAGGATGCGGTGCAGGGCCAGGCTGCGCTCGTTGTCGAACCCCCGGTAGCGGCACACCAGATACAGGCGGGGGCCTTGCTGGGCCAGGCCCAGGGGCATGACTTCGACCGTCGTGCGCCGGCCGGCGGCATTCTTGTAGTCCAGCCGCAGCCAATGGTTATGGTACAGGGCTTCGCTGACCGTCTCCAGCACGCCGGGCACGATTTTCGGCGGCAGCAGCGGCTGGCTGGTGGCGACGGTGCGGATCTTGGACGGCCATTCGCGTTCCAGCCGGGCATTGCCATCGGGTTCCAGGTTGTGCCGCGCCTGGACGAAGAAACCTTCCATGGATTTCATCAGGTGGGCAGGCAGCAGGGGGCGCAAGTGTTCCTCGGCCAGCTTCAGCAGCAGGGATTCCTGCGGGCTCAGGTGGGGGATGGCCAGCGGCCTGGCGTGCGGCAGCCACCGGTAGCGGTAGGGGGCGCTCCCGTCGTCGCGTTCGATGCCCAGGTGCGTGCTGAGCATGTCCAGCTGCCGCTGGATGGTGCGCAGGTCGCGTTCAAAGCCGCTGGCGACCAGTTGCGCGTGCAGTTCGCCGGCGGTGATCGAGCGGGGGGCGCGTGGAATCCGGCGCAGCATTTCCAGTGCCAGCAGGGTGGTTTCCAGGGTCGAGGATCGTTTGGCCATGTCGGGGGCGGGGCGCGTAAAACCGCCAGTATGGATCAGATGCGGGCGTCCAGCCATCGCAGCGTCTGCAGCGCCGTGCCTTCCAGGCCCACGCCCCAGCGCGGAGAAATGGCGCTGTCGCGGACGTTGATGCGCAGGATGGGGTGGCCGGTGCGCAGGCTGAAGTGGCGCACCGACGGGATCGCCTGGCCCGCGCCCAGTTCGATGACGGCCAGGCGGTCGCCGCCGACGGATTCCAGCCAGGCGTTCAGACGGTCGCGTTGGGCCACCATGCGTGCCATTTCCCAGTCCAGGTCGTTGAACATCAGGACGTTGGGGCGGGCCAGGGCGCCGCAGTCGGGACAAAGCGGGAGCGGGGAGCGCAGGCGGCAGGTATGCGGATCGACATCCGGCTCGAAGCCGTCGGCCGGCCAGATCCGCGACCGGCAATGGGCGTGGCATTGCATCCAGTGCAGCGAACCGTGGCATTCCAGGATGCGGTCCGGGTCGAAGCCCGCCCGCTGGAACTGGCCGTCGACGTTGCTGGTGAAGACGAAGGCGCCATGGGGCAGGCGTTCGGCCCAGCGCAGCAGGATGCCGAAGCCTGCGTGCGGCACGGCGCGGCGGTACATGGACAGGCGATGGCCATAGAAGCCCCAGGCCAGCGCGGGCCAGCGGTCGAAGGCCTCGGGCTGCGCGATGCGCTTGAAATCCAGGCGGGCCTGGCGCAGGGCGGGATAGGCCTTCCACAGGCCCTCCTTGCCGCGGAAGTCCGGCAGGCCCGAATCCACGCCCATGCCGGCGCCGGCGGTGATCAGCAGCCCCTGGGCTGCGCGCAGGTAGTCCAGGGCGCGGTTCCATTGTGCTTCGGTGGGCGGCATTGCTGCGATTCCTTTGCGAGTGGGGACACAAAGCCAGTCTAGCGGCGGCCCACGACAGAATGCGTCGCCGGAAGGATGCGTCGCCGGAAAGATGCGTCGCCGGAACGGCGCCGTTACGGGACGGGTGCCATGACGGAACGGGGGCCATTGCGAGGAACGGGACCATTGCAAATTACAATACGGGCCTCCCAGACCCTCTCCGGACATCCCCATGCTTACTCAGGACGAACTCAAGCAACAGGCGGCGCAGGCCGCCCTCGACCACGTGCTGCCGCAACTGCAGCCCGACAGCATCCTGGGGGTGGGAACGGGATCGACGGTGGACCGCTTCATCGACCTGCTGGCGCCCCACCGGCAGGAATTCCGCGCGGCGGTGTCCAGCTCGGAGCGCAGCACGCGCCGCCTGCGGGCGGCGGGCATCGAGGTGCTGGACCTGAACGACGTGGCCGCGCTGGCGCTGTACGTGGACGGCGCCGACGAGATCGACCCCCAGCTGAACATGGTGAAGGGCGGCGGCGGGGCGCTGACGCGCGAGAAGATCGTCGCCTCGGTGGCGGACCGCTTCGTCTGCATCGTCGACGAGTCCAAGCTGGTCGAGCGCCTGGGCGCCTTTCCGCTGCCCATCGAGGTCATCCCCCTGGCGCGCGAGGCCGTCGCCCGGCAGGTGCGCCAGCTGGGCGGGCAGCCGTGCCTGCGCGAAGGCTTCGTCACGGACAACGGCAACCAGATCCTGGACGTTTCCGGCCTGAACTACGGCGATCCCGCCGAATTCGAGGCGCTGCTGAACAACATCCCGGGCGTGGTCTGCTGCGGTCTGTTCGCGATCTCCGGCGCCCAGGTGGCGCTGGTGGCGGGGCAGGACGGCGTGTCGCGACTGGAACTGCTCGACTGAAGCCGGCCCGGCGGCGCCCCCGCTCTCCCTCTCCCTTGCCCTGCGGGAGGGCGGGACCGGGCCGGGACGGGACGTGGGCCCGCCGTCATGTTTCCGTCACATGGCGCTGCTATGCTGGGGGTTCCTTCCCAGGCGGCGGGTGCGATGGTACGCTTTGCGCTCGTTGAACGCGCCTGGACGGCCCCCAGACACAGGCAGACAGAGGTCCCGGATTGGAACACACCAACAAGCAATTTCACAGCGAGCTCGAAACGACGCGGTCCATGTTCCTGCAGATGGGCGGGCTGGTCGAATCCATGGTGCTGGACGGCATGCAGGCCCTGTCCCGCGGCGAGCTGCATCTGGTGGACCGGGTCCGCGAGCACGAGCGGCAGGTCAACCAGTTCGAGGTCGACATCGACGAGCGCATCAGCCAGCTGATCGCGCGCAACCAGCCCACCGCGGGCGACCTGCGCCTGCTGCTGTCGATCTCGAAGATGCTGACCGACATGGAACGCTGCGGCGACGAGGCCGAGAAGATCGCCAAGGTGGCCCGCCGCCTGCACGAGTCCGATTCATCCTACGAGCCGGTGGTGGAACTGCGCCACATGGCCGACGCGGTGGCCAGCATGATCCGGGCGGCGCTGGACGCCTTCGCCCGCGAGGATCCCGTCGCCGCCGCCCAGGTGGTGCGCAACGACAAGGACGTGGACAAGGAATGGAAGGCCTCCCTGCGCCACATCATCACCTACATGATCGAGGATCCGCGCACGATCTCGCGCTCCATCGACCTGATCTTCATCGCCCGCGCGCTGGAGCGCATCGGCGACCACGCCAAGAACATGGCCGAGCGCGTGATCTACATGGTGCGCGGCGACGATGTGCGCCACACGGGCGTCACCAACACCGAACGGCTGGCGCGCGGCGAGCCGCCCGAGCCGCGCGACGCCTCGAAGGACACGCGCGGCTGATCCCCGCCGCGGGACACGCCCGAAGGCCGTGCGCAGACGGCCCCGCGCCGCAGGGCGGGCCTGAAGGACGCAGGCGGCCCCGCGCCGCGGTGCCCGCCTGGCGTTCACGCAGCGGCGGGGCGAGTCGGGGCCGCGCTCAGGCCCCAGGCGGCACTCAGCCCCCGGGCGGCACTCAGGCCCCGGGCGGCACGTAGCCCTGGGCCTCGACGTCCTGGTCGTCGAACAGGAACGCCTGCATCCGTCCGGCGAGGAACTTGCGCGCCTCGGGGTCGGCCAGGCTCAGGTGGTTCTCGTTGACCAGCCGCGTCTGGATGTCCAGCCACTTGGCCCAGGCGTCCCTGGAAATCTCGCGCCAGATGCGCACGCCCAGTTCGCCGGGGTACGGGGGATAGTCCAGGCCCTGGGCCTCGCGCTTGAGTTTGCGGCATTGGATCATGCGTGCCATGTCGGGCGCCTCGTCATCGCTGTGGGGAAAGCCGGCATTGTAGCCCCGCGGGGCCGCGGGCCGGGGCCGCGCCGGGCCGTGATCGCGCCGCCGCCCGGACATGGCATCCCGCCAGGCGCCCGTCCCGCCGTCCGGTTTCTTACAGCCGCTTGATGAACACCAGGCTGTTGCGCGAATGGTTGTAGTGGGCGCGCTTCTCGTGGGGCAGGTCGGAGACGCCGCCCTGCACGAAGCCGCGCTTGAGGAACCAGTGCGAGGTGCGCGTGGTGAGCACGAACAGGCGCCGGGCGCCCAGGGCGCGGGCGCTGGTCTCGGCGTGGCGCAGCAGCTTCTCGCCGTCGCCCGTGCCCTGCCATTCGGGGTGCACGATCAGGCAGGCCATCTCGGCCATGCCGTCCTCCAGGTAGGGGATCACGGCCACGCAGCCGTAGATCACGCCGTCGTGCTCCAGCACCGTGAATTTTTCCACGTCGCGCTCGATCACGGCGCGGCCGCGCGGCACCAGGGTGCCGTCGGCCTCCAGGGGCTCGATCAGCTGGACGATGGCGCCCACGTCGTCGGCCATGGCCGGGCGCAGGTCTTCCAGGGTGTCCTCGACCACCATGGTGCCCACCCCGTCGTGGGTGAAGATTTCCAGCAGGATGCTGCCGTCCATGGTGTAGGGCACCAGATGCGCGCGCGCCACCCCGCGCTTGACCGCCAGGGAGGCGTGGCGCAGGAAGGTGGACGTGTCCTCGTCCAGGATGCCCTGGGCGAGCAGGTCGTCGGCGTCCTTGCGGGCCAGTTCGGTGTCCACCGAGCCGTCGGTCTCGGTGACGGTGCGGTTCTGCGTCAGGAAGATCAGCTTTTCGGCGCGCAGCGCCACGGCGGCGTTGGTGGCCAGGTCTTCCATGGCCAGATTGAAGGCCTCGCCGGTGGGCGAGAAGCCCAGCGGCGAGAGCAGCACGATGGCGCCCTGGCTGATGACGTTGCGCATCGCCTCGATGTCGAGCTTGCGCACCGTGCCGGCGCGCCGGTAGTCCACGCCGTCGATCACGCCCACCGGCCGCGCGGTGACGAAATTGCCCGAGATCACGCGGATCTTGGCGTGCGACATGGGCGTGTTGGGCAGCCCCTGGCTGAAGGCGGCCTCGATGTCCAGGCGGATTTCCCCGGCGGCCTCCTTGGCGCATTCCAGGGCTTCCGGGCTGGTGGGCTCCGTGCCGCGGCCGAACTGGGTGGTCTGGCCCTTCAGGCGCAGCTGCTCGTTGACCTGGGGACGCGAGCCGTGCACCAGGACCAGCTTGATCCCCAGCGCCGACAGCAGGGACAGGTCGGCCACCAGGTCCTCCAGTCCGCCGTCCTCGATCAGTTCGCCGCCGAAGGCCACCACGAAGGTCTTGCCGCGGAAGTCGTGCACGTAGGGCGCGACCTCGCGGAACCAGCGCACGAACTGCGCGGGGGCGAATTCGGGGGCGTCCTGGGCGGAATAGGTGTCGGTTTCAGTGGAACTCATGGCGGGCGGCGGATTCGGCGGCGGGGAATGAAGGGGGAAGGGCGTCTCGGGCGATAGCGAAATTATAATGAGCGATTGTCCTTTCCCGGCCGCATTCTGTGGCGCCGGGCGGACAGCACGCTTCATCCCTTCGTGGAACCCGACGTCTTGCCAGAAAATCCATCGCAGCCGACCCGCCGGACGCCCGCCCGGGCCGCGCAGCCGCGCCCGCCCGCCGGCGCCGGCGACCGCCCCCTGCCGCCCATCCAGTATCCGGAAGACCTGCCCGTCAGCGCCTGCCGCGAGGAGATCGCGCGCGCCATCGCCGCGCATCCGGTGGTCATCGTCTGCGGCGAGACCGGTTCGGGCAAGACCACCCAGCTGCCCAAGATCTGCCTGGAGCTGGGGCGCGGCCGCGCCGGCATGATCGGCCACACCCAGCCGCGCCGCCTGGCCGCGACGTCCGTCGCGCAGCGCGTGGCCGAGGAACTGAAGACCGAACTGGGCGACTGGGTGGGCTACCAGATCCGCTTTTCCGAGCGCGCCGGCCCGGCGACGGCCATCAAGCTGATGACCGACGGCATCCTGCTGGCCGAGACCCAGCGCGATCCGCTGCTGCGCCGCTACGACACCCTCATCATCGACGAGGCGCACGAGCGCAGCCTGAACATCGATTTCCTGCTCGGTTTCCTCAAGCGCCTGCTGGCGCGCCGCAAGGACCTGAAGCTGATCATCACCTCGGCCACCATCGACGCGGACCGCTTCGCCCGGCATTTCGGCACGCCGGAGCGGCCGGCGCCGGTGATCCAGGTCTCGGGCCGCCTGTTCCCGGTGGAACTGCGCTACCGTCCCGTGCGGCGCGACGGGGACGAGGATTCCGCCGGCCGCAAGCCGGCGCAGGGCGACGAGGAGCGCGACCTGGTCGATGCCGTGGTGGACGGCGTGGACGAATGCGCGCGCCACGGCACCGGCGACGTGCTGGTCTTCCTGCCCGGCGAGCGCGAAATCCGCGAATGCGCCGAGGCGCTGCGCAAGCGCCATCCGGCCGGCGCCCTGGTGCTGCCGCTGTACGCGCGGCTGTCGCGCGCGGAGCAGGAGCAGATCTTCCATCCGCGCGGCAACGTCCGGCGCATCGTGCTGGCCACCAACGTGGCCGAGACCTCGCTCACCGTGCCGGGCATCCGCTACGTCGTGGACAGCGGCCTGGCGCGCATCAAGCGCTATTCCTGGCGCAGCAAGGTCGAGCAGCTGCGCATCGAGCCCGTCAGCCAGGCCTCGGCCAACCAGCGCGCCGGCCGCTGCGGCCGCCTGGGGCCGGGCGTGTGCATCCGCCTGTACGCCGAGGACGACTTCAAGCAGCGGCCGGCCTTCACGGACCCGGAAATCCTGCGCTCGTCCCTGGCGTCCGTCATCCTGCGCATGAAATCCCTGCGCCTGGACGACATCGAGGCCTTTCCCTTCGTCGAGCCGCCCACCGGCCGGGCCATCGCCGACGGCTACCAGCTGCTGCAGGAACTGGGCGCGCTCGACGAGCGCAACCGCCTGACGGACGTGGGCCGCGTCCTGGCCAAGCTGCCCGTCGATCCGCGCATCGCGCGCATGGTCTTCGCCGCGCACGAACACCAGTGCCTGGCGGAAATCCTCGTCATCGCCGCGGCGCTGTCCGTGCAGGACCCGCGCGACCGTCCCATGCAGGCGCGCGAGGCCGCCGACAACGCCCACGCCCAGTTCAACGACAAGCAGTCGGAATTCCTCGCCTGGCTCAAGCTCTGGCAGTGGTATGGCGAGCAGGTCGCGCACAAGGCCTCGCAGCGCAAGCTGGTGGACCAGATCCGCGCGAAGTTCCTCTCGCCCATCCGGCTGCGCGAATGGCACGATACGCACACGCAGCTGCTGACCCTGGCGCGCGAGCAGGGCTGGCGGCTGAACCAGACCCCGGCCACGCGCGAGCAGATCCACATGGCCCTGCTGGCCGGGCTGCTGGGCAACATCGGCATGAAATCCGAGGACGGCGGCCTGTACCAGGGCGCGCACGACATCCGCTTCGCCATCCATCCGGGCTCGCCCCTGCAGAAGAAGGCCGGCCGCTGGGTGCTGGCGGCCGAGCTGGTGGAGACCACCCGCCTGTATGCCCGCTGCGTGGCGCAGATCGAGCCGGCCTGGGTCGAACGGGCCGGCGCCCACCTGCTCAAGCGCGCCTGGTCCGACCCGCGCTGGGAAAAGAAGGCCGGCCAGGTCGTCGCCAACGAGCGCGGCACCGTGCACGGCCTGCCGGTGTACACCGGGCGCCGCGTGCACTACGGCCGCGTCGATCCCAGGGCCGCGCGGGAAATCTTCATCCGCGACGCCCTGGTGCCGGGGGACATCGACAGCAAGCTGCCCTTCATCGCCCACAACCGGCGGCTGATCGCGTCCATCGAGCGGCTGGAGCACCAGAGCCGCCGCCCGGACATCCTGGTGGACGACGCGCTGATCCACGCCTTCTACGACCGGCAGATCCCCGCCGACGTGTGCCAGACGGCCACGCTGGAGGCCTGGTACAAGGGCCTGGACGCCGAGGCGGCCGCGCGGCTGAACCTGAGCCGCGACGAACTGATGCGCCACGACGCCGCCGGCGTCACGACGGAGGTCTTTCCGCGCCGCCTGGCCTGGGCCGGGACCGAACTCGCGGTGGACTACCATTTCGAGCCCGGCTCGCCGCGCGACGGCATGACGCTGACCGTGCCGCTGTTCGCGCTCAACCAGATCGACGCCGCGCGCTGCGAATGGCTGGTGCCGGGCATGCTCAAGGAAAAAGTCCATCTGCTGCTGAAATCCCTGCCGCAGAAGCTGCGCCGCCATTGCGTGCCGCTGCCCGACTACGCGGCCGGCTTCCACGAGCGCTGGTTCGAGCGCGCCGCCGATCCCGGCATGGGCCTGCTGGACGCCCTGGCGCGGGACATCTGGGAACAGTGCCGGGTGCGCGTCCAGCCTACCGACTTCAAGCTGGAGACCCTGCCGCCGCACCTGTTCATGAACTTCAAGGTGGTGGACGAGCACGGCCGTATGCTCTCCGGCGGCCGCAATCTGGACCAGCTGCGCGCCGAGCACGGCCGCCAGGCCCAGGCCTCGTTCCAGCAGCTGGCCGCGCGCGACCAGCAGGCCTCGCGCGTCCTGGACCACGAGGGCCTGACGGCCTGGACCTTCGGCGAGCTGCCCGAGCTGCTGGAGATCCAGCGCGGCGGCCAGTCCCTGATCGGCTACCCGGCGCTGCGCGACCGCGGCGAATCCTGCGACCTGGACGTCTTCGACGATCCCCAGGAGGCCCGGCGCGTGCACGCGGTCGGCCTGCGCCGGCTGTTCCGCCTGGCGCTGCGGGAACAGGTGCGCTACCTGGAAAAGAACCTGCCGGACCTGACCCGCATGGGCATGCTGTACATGGACCTGGGCACCCAGCAGGAACTGCGCGACCAGCTGATCGACGCGGCGCTGGACCAGGCCTGCCTGATGGAGCCCTGGCCCGCCGACGCGGCGGCCTTCGAGCGGCGCTGCGCGGAAGGCCGCGCGCGCCTGGGCCTGCTGGCCCAGGAGCTGGCCCGCCTGGCCGGCGCCATCCTGGCCGAGCGCGCCGCCTTGCTGAAGAAACTGCCGCAGGCCCGTCCCTGGCCCCAGGCACAGCAGGACATCCGCCAGCAGCTCGACGCCCTGGTGGGGCCGGCCTTCGTGCGCGACACGCCGCCCGAGCAGCTCGGGCACCTGCCGCGCTACCTGAAGGCCGCGCAGATGCGCATCGACAAGCTGCGCGCCGACCCCGCGCGCGACGCCGCCGCCATGGCCGACATCGCCCGGCTGACCACGCCCTGGCAGCGCGCGCGCGCGGCGCTCAAGGGCGCGCCCGACGCCCGGCTCGACGCCTTCCGCTGGCAGCTGGAGGAACTGCGCGTGGCGCTCTATGCCCAGACCCTGCGCACGCCCTTCCCGGTCTCGGTCAAGCGCCTGGAGAAGGCCTGGGCCGCCCTGCCGCGCTAGAGAGAGAAGGAGAGGGTTCCGGCTTTCTGGATTCCGGAATTCACGGATGCGAATTCCCGGATTTACGTCATTGTTTTCCTGAATCCACGTCATTGAATTCCCTGATTCACGGTAATATGGGCCTGTATTTACGTCAGGGTTCCCCGATGATGATCGCGCCGCCCCTGTATCCCCGCTGGATCGAGCCGCGGATTGCCGAAGCCCTGGGCGATACGCCGGTCGTGCTGCTGGCCGGGCCCCGGCAGTCGGGCAAGACGACATTGGTGCGCCGCGTGGCGCAGCAGGGGCTGCGCTACCTGACCCTGGATGACGAACTGACCCTGCTGGCGGCGCGCGAGGATCCCGTGGGCCTGGTCCGGGATCTCGATCGGGCGGTCATCGACGAGGTCCAGCGTGCGCCCCAGCTGCTGCTGGCCATCAAGAAAAGCGTGGACGAGGATCGCCGGCCCGGACGATTCCTTCTCACCGGCTCGGCCAATCTGATGGCCCTGCCGGCCGTGGCCGACTCCCTGGCCGGCCGGATGGAAACCCTGCGTCTGCTGCCCCTGTCCCAGAGCGAACTCGTGTCGCATGACGCCAACTGGATCGATCATGCCTTTGCCGGGCGCATCCTGGAAGCCGAACCCCTCGTGCAGGGCGATGGCCTGATCGGGCGCGTGCTGTCCGGCGGCTACCCGGAAGCGATCGCCAGACATTCGTCCAGGCGCCGTGCCGCCTGGATGCGGCAGTACACGGACGCGCTCATCCAGCGGGATGTCCGCGAAGTGGCCAGCATCGAAAAACTGGATCAATTGCCCCGCTTCCTGAAGGCCTTGGCGCAGATGGCCGGGCAGATGTGCAATTACACCCAACTGGGCGGCGAGGTGGGGCTGGATGCCAAGACGGCCGCCCGGTATCTGGCGGCTTTCGAGCATATGTACCTGCTCAAGCGGGTCGAGGTCTGGGCGCGCAACCGCCTCAATCGTGTCGTCAAGACCCCGAAGCTGCAATTCATCGATTCGGGCCTCCTGGCCGCGCTGCTCGACTTGAACGAGGAAGGCATCCGTCAGGACCGCACGCGGTTCGGCCACGTGCTGGAGTCCTTCGTGTTCGGAGAGCTGCTCAAGCATGCCGGCGTATCGGAAGGCGATTATCGGCTGCTGTACTACCGGGACGTGGATCGGTTCGAGGTCGATCTGGTCATCGAGAATGCGGCGGGGCGGCTGGTCTGCGTCGAGGTGAAGGCGGCGGCCACGGTCAAGGAGCGCGATTTGCGCGGCCTGAGAAAACTGGCCGGGGCGGCGGGAGAGCGATTCAGGATGGGCGTTCTGCTGTACGACGGCGCGGAAACGATGCCTTTGGGCCCTGGCCTCTGGGCCGCCCCCCTGTCCACCCTGTGGGGGCGGGCAAGTCCTCCAGCCTAAGTACAATCCCTCTTATGACCACGTCCCCCGATACCCCCCTGTTCGTCCACCTGCGCAGCCACTCGGAATTTTCCGTGGTGGACGGGATCGCGCGCATCCCCGACCTGATCGGCCGCGCGCGGGAATTCGGCCAGCCGGCCATGGCGATCAGCGACCTGGCGAACCTGTTCGGCTGGATCAAGTTCTACAAGGCGGCCCGCAAGGCCGGCATCAAGCCCATCGCCGGCTGCGACGCCTGGCTGCACAATCCGGCCGACGAGGACAAGCCCTTCCGCGTCCTGCTGCTGGCCTCCTGCCATGCCGCCTACCTGGACCTGTGCGAACTGCTGTCGCGCGCCTGGACGGAAAACAGCCAGCGGGGCCGGGCGGAACTGCGGCGCGAATGGCTGTCGGGCAGGAACGGCCTGATCGCCCTGTCGGGCGCGCGCGCGGGCGACGTGGGCCAGGCCCTGGAGGCCGGCCGCGACGACGAGGCCCGCCGCCTGGCGCGCCAGTGGGCCGCCGATTTCCCGGACGGCTATTTCATCGAGCTGCAGCGCGCCGGCTTCGACGGCGACGAGGCCTACGTCCAGGCGGCGCTGCGCCTGGCGGCGGACTGCGGCCTGCCGGTGGTGGCCACGCACCCCATCCAGTTCATCGCGCCGTCCGACTTCCGCGCCCACGAGGCCCGCGTCTGCATCGCCGAAGGCGAACTGCTGGGCAATCCGCGCCGCGTGCGGCGCTTCACGGCCGAGCAGTACATGCCCGACAGCGCCGACATGGCGCGCCGCTTCGCCGACGTGCCCTCGGCCCTGGCCAACGCGGTGCAGATCGCGCGCCGCTGCAACCTGACCCTGACCCTGGGCGAGCCGCAGCTGCCGCTGTTCCCCACGCCCGACGGCGTGTCGCTGGACGACTACCTGGTGCAGCTCGCCAACGAGGGCCTGGCGCGCCGCATGGTCCAGCTGTATCCGGACCCCGACGAACGCGCCCGCCAGATGCCCGCCTACCAGGAACGCCTGGACCTGGAATGCCGCACCATCATCGGCATGGGCTTTCCCGGCTACTTCCTGATCGTGCAGGACTTCATCAACTGGGGCAAGAGCCACGGCGTGCCGGTGGGGCCGGGGCGGGGCTCGGGCGCCGGCTCGCTGGTGGCCTTCAGCCTGGGGATCACCGACCTGGATCCGCTGCGCTACGACCTGCTGTTCGAGCGCTTCCTCAATCCCGAGCGCGTGTCCATGCCCGACTTCGACGTGGATTTCTGCCAGGAC
The DNA here is from genome assembly GCF_000612685.1 of Castellaniella defragrans 65Phen. NCBI lineage: Bacteria > Pseudomonadati > Pseudomonadota > Betaproteobacteria > Burkholderiales > Alcaligenaceae > Castellaniella > Castellaniella defragrans. Next base: position 2,660,133 of record NZ_HG916765.1, on the reverse strand, counting down.
AACCGCGAACGGGTCATCGAATACGTCAAGGAAAAGTACGGCCGCGACGCCGTCAGCCAGATCGCCACCTTCGGCACCCTGGGCGCCAAGGCCGTGGTGCGCGACGTCGGCCGCGTGCTGGAGATGCCCTACAGCGTCTGCGACCGGCTCTCGAAGATGATCCCCTTCAATCCGGCCGATCCTTGGTCGCTGGACCGCACGCTGGAACACGAGCCCGCCTTCCGCGAACTCTACGACACCGACGAGGAAATCCACGCCCTCATCGACCTGGCCCGCCCCCTGGAGGGCCTGACGCGCAACATCGGCATGCACGCCGGCGGCGTGCTGATCGCGCCAGGCAAGCTGACCGACTTCTGCCCCCTGTACTGCCAGCCGGGCAGCGAGTCCAGCGTCGTGTCCCAGTTCGACAAGGACGACGTCGAGGCCGCCGGCCTGGTCAAGTTCGACTTCCTGGGCCTGCGCAACCTCACCATCCTGGACTGGGCCGTGCGCTACGTGCGCGAGTTCAATCCGGACAAGCGCGACTTCGACCTGATGGCCCTGCCGCTGGACGACCAGGCCACCTACGACCTGCTGTCGGCGGCCAACACCACGGCGGTGTTCCAGCTCGAATCGCGCGGCATGAAGGAACTGCTGAAAAGCATGCGGCCCAACACCTTCGAGGACGTGGTCGCCCTGCTGGCGCTGTTCCGCCCCGGGCCGCTGGAATCCGGCATGGTGGTCGATTTCGTCAACCGCAAGCACGGCCGCGCCGAGGTCGATTACTTCCACCCCGACCTGGAACCCGTGCTCAAGAGCACCTACGGCGTCATCGTCTACCAGGAACAGGTGATGCTGATCTCGCAGATCATCGGCGGCTATTCCCTGGGCGGCGCCGACCTGCTGCGCCGCGCCATGGGCAAGAAGAAGCCCGAGGAAATGGCCAAGCACCGGGTGATCTTCCAGGAAGGCGCGGCCAGGAAGGGCTACGATCCGGAACTCGCCGCCCACCTGTTCGACCTGATGGAGAAGTTCGCGGGCTACGGCTTCAACAAGAGCCACTCGGCCGCCTACGCCCTGATTTCCTACCAGACCGCCTGGCTCAAGGTCTACCATCCGGCGGAATTCCTTGCCGCGACCATGCTGTCGGACATGGACGACACCGACAAGATCCAGGTCTTCTGGCGCGATGCCCTGGAAAACGACGTGGCCGTCCTGCCGCCCGACGTCAACGAATCCGGCTACCGCTTCGCGCCGGTGGCTGACGAGCACACCGCCCGGGGCCGCCCGCCGCGCACCATCCGCTACGGCCTGGGCGGGGTCAAGGGCACCGGCCAGTCCGCCGTGGAAGCCATCATCGCGGCGCGCGAGGCGGGCGGGCGCTTCACCGGGCTGTTCGATTTCTGCGCCCGGGTGGACCGCCATGCCGTCAACCGGCGCACCATCGAGGCTCTGATCCGCGCCGGCGCCTTCGACTCCCTGGAGCCCAACCGCGCGGCCCTGCTGGAGGCCCTGGGCAGCGCCATCGAGGCCGCCGAGCAGGCCGAGCGCAACGCCAACCAGGTCTCGCTGTTCGACGACGACACCGACGCGCTGGTGGCCGACGAACTCGCGCGCGTCCCGCCGTGGGACCTGGAAACCCGCCTGACGGAAGAAAAGACCGCCCTGGGCTTCTATTTCAGCGGCCACCTCTTCGATGCCTGGCGCGACGAGATCCGCCGCATCGCGCCCACGCCGCTGGCGCGGCTGGCGCCCTCGCGCGGGCCGCAGTGGCTGGCGGGCGTGCTGGCGGAAGTGCGCGTGCGCATGACCCGGCGCGGCAAGATGCTCTACGCCCTGCTGGACGACGGCAGCGCCCAGATCGAGGTTGCGATCTTCAACGAACTCTACGAGCAGCACCGCCAGAGCCTGAAGGAAGACCGCCCCCTGGTGATCCAGGGGCGCGTCAGCCACGACGACTATTCCGGCGGCCTGCGCGTGTCGGCCGACGAACTCTACGACCTGCAGCGCGTGCGCGAAAGCCGCGCCCGCAGCCTGCGCCTGTCCGTGTCCGGCGATCTGGACCCCGGCCGCCTGGAGGGCCTGCTGGCGCCCTGGCGCTCGGCCGAAGCCGGCGTGCCGGTGGAACTGCGCCTGAACGGCGCGCGCTTCTCCTGCCTGCTGCGCCTGGGCGAGGACTGGCGCGTGCGCATGGACGAGACCCTGATCGCGGACGCGCGGCAGTGGCTGTCCCATGACAACGTGGAGATCCACTACGGATGAAGCCGCTGCGCATCCTGCATTCCGAGGCGGCGACCGGCTTTGGCGGCCAGGAAAACCGCATCTTCAAGGAAATGTGCGCCATGCGTGCGCATGGGCATCACATGGAAGCCGCCTGCCAGCCGCACGCCCGGCTGGCGCGCCGCCTGGCCGACGAGGGCTTCACGGTGCACACGATGCCGATGGACGGCCCGCGCAACTACTTCCGCGGCGTGCTGCGCCTGCGGCGCATCCTGAAGGACGGCCGCTTCGACGTGCTGAACACGCACAGCCGCCGCGACACGATGCTGGCGGGCGTGGCGGCGCGCCTGGCGGGCACGCCGCTGATCGTGCGCACGCGGCACCTGGCGGTCAGGCCGGGCTCGCTGGTGTCGTACACCGGCGTGCCGCATTGCGTGACGACGGTCAGCGAGCACGTGCGGCGCCTGCTGCTGGAGCACGGCGCCCCGCCCGAGCGCGTGGCCACGGTCTATTCCCCCATTCCGCTGCCCGACCCGGTCGAGCACTCCACCCTGCGCGCCGAGCTGGGCCTGCCGACCGACGCCGTCGTGGTCGGCTGCGTGTCCGTGATGCGCGAGAAAAAAGGCCATCGCGCCCTGATCGACGCCATGGCCGGGCTGCTGGCGCGACCGGACGTCTTCCTGGTGCTGGTGGGCGACGGCTCGCCCACCCTGGAAAACCTGCGGGCCCACGTGCGCGCGCTCGGGCTGGACGGCAAGATCCTCTTCACCGGGCGCCGCGCCGACATTCCCAACGTGCTGGCCGGCTTCGACCTGTTCGCCCTGGCCACCGAGCAGGAGGCCTCCGGCACGGTCTTCGTCGAGGCCGCCGCCGCCGGCCTGCCGGTGATCGGTACGGACGTGGGCGGGGTGTCGGAGATGCTGCGCGACGGCGAGACCGGCCTGCTCGTGCCCCCCCGCGACACGGCGGCGCTGACCGCGGCGCTGACGGCGCTGATCGACGATCCGGCGCGCCGCCGCGCCATGGGCCTGGCGGGCATGCGGGCGGTGCGCGAAGGCGACCGCTTCACCCTGGACGGCCTGGTGCGCCGCACCGAGCAATGCTATGGACGATGGCTGGAGGAGCGCGCCCCATGAGCAGGCACCGCATAGTCCCTGTGCTGATGTACCACCACGTCACCCCCGCCGGGGGCGCCATCAACGTCACGCCGGAACATTTCCGCGACCAGCTGGCCTGGCTGCGGGACCACGGCTACCGCAGCCTGAGCTGCGACGAATTCGCCGCGCACCTGGCGGGCACGCCGGCGCCCGCGCGCTCCGTGCTGATCACCTTCGACGACGGCTACCTGGACAACTACGTCCACGCCTGGCCGCTGCTGCGCGAATACGGCTTCCATGCCGTCATCTTCCTGGTCACGTCCTGGATCGGCGACGGGCCCGCGCGCGCCTGCGCGGGCGAGGGCGGGGCGGCGCTGCCGGAAACGCCCGATCACGCCGAATGCATGCGCCGCGTGGCCGCGGGCGACGCCGCCGGCATCGCCCTGCGCTGGGCGGAGATCGAGCGGATGCGGGCCGGCGGGGTCTGCGAATTCCACAGCCACACGCATACCCATACCCGCTGGGACAAGCAGGCGGGCGACAAGAACGCCCGCATGGCCGACGAACTGGCGCAGTCGCGCGCCTGCCTGGCGCGGCATCTGGGCGAGGTCTCCGACCACCTGTGCTGGCCGCAGGGCTATTTCGATCCCGACTACGTCCGCGTCGCCCAGGCGGCAGGATTCCGCCACCTGTACACGACGCGCGCCTTCGGCCGCAACCGGCCCGGCTCGGATCCGGCCTCGATCTTCCGCTTCGCCGTGCGCGACACTTCCGGCGCCTCGGTCGGCCGGCGCATCCGCGTGGCGGCCCATCCCCTCGTCGCGCCGGCCTTCAACGCCTGGAAGCGGTGGAAGCGCGGCCAGCGCTACGCGGGGTGAAGGCATGACGCTGTCGGTCATCGTCATCACCCGGAACGAGGCCGCGCACATCGGCGACTGCCTCGATTCCGTGGCCTTCGCCGACGAGATCATCGTGCTCGATTCCGGCAGCACCGATGCGACCCGCGAGATCGCCCGGGCGCGCGGCGCGCGGGTCGAGGTCGCGCCGGACTGGCCCGGCTTCGGTCCGCAGAAGAACCGCGCCCTGGCGCTGGCCACCGGCGACTGGGTGCTGTCCATCGACGCCGACGAGCGGGTCACGCCCGAGCTGGCCGGGGCGATCCGCCAGGCCATCGGGGCGCCTGCCGCCGAGGCCTACCGCATCGCCCGGCTGTCGAACTTCTGCGGCCGCTGGATCCGTCACAGCGGCTGGTGGCCGGACTACGTGGTGCGCCTGTTCCGCCGCGAGGCGGGGCGCTTCACCGACGCCGCCGTGCACGAGCGGGTCGAGGTCCGGGGCCGGACCGGCACGCTGTCCGGGCACTTCCTGCATTACCCCTACGCCACCCTGGAAGTATTCATCGATAAAATCAACCGCTATTCCACGGAGGCGGCCCGCGCGGCCTTCGAGCGGGGGCGCCGCACCACGGCGCTGGGGCCGTTCGGCCACGGCCTCTGGACCTTCGTGCGCCATTACGTCCTGCGGCGCGGCTTCCTGGACGGCTGGCAGGGGCTGGTGCTGGCCGGCATGGCGGCCACGGGCAGCTTCTATCGTTACGTGAAACTGTATTGGCTGGGACGCGGGTCCCGGCGTTCCTGAAGAAGGCATGAGGATCCTCTACACCAATTTCCACCCCCGCAACGGCGGTGGCCACGCCACCTACGTCGTCAACCTGGCGCGGTGCTTCCAGGGCGCGCACCAGGTGACCGTGGCCACGCCCGGCACCAGCCGCCTGTATGTCCAGGCCGGCCGGATTCCGGGGGTGCGCTGCGTGGCCGCCTCCTTCAGCACGCGCCCGGCGCCGATGCTGGCCGAGGTCGCGCACCTGCGCCGCCTGCTGCGCGAGGGCGATTTCGACCTGGTCCACGTGAACGGCTCGGCCGATCATCGCCAGGCCATGCTGGCCCGCCTGGGCCTGCGCCGCCCGCCGCGCATCGTCTGGACCAAGCACAACACCATGCCGGTGCAGGGCTTCGGCCACTGGCTGCGGGCGCGCTGCGCCACCGAGGGCGCGATCGGCGTCAGCGAGTTCGTCACCGCCATGCTGCGCCGGTCGGCCTACCGTCACCGGCCGCTGCGCGCCATCCATCACGGTGTCGATGCGGAGCGCTTCCGCCCCTGGGCGCCCGCCGACGCGCGGGAAGCCCGCCGCGCCCTGCTGGGAGAGACGCCCGCGGATGTCCTGGTGCTCGCCAGCGTCGGCGGCACGGACCGGGACAAGGGCTGGCTGGTGCTGGCCCAGGCGCTCGCCCGCCTGCCGCAGCAGCAGCGCCGGCGGGTGCGCGTGCTGGTGGCGGGCGACGTGCCGCGCGGCCGGCTGCAGCAGGATTTTCAGGCCCTGGGCCTGGACGGCCTGGTGGTGTTCCCCGGCCTGGTGAACGATCCGGAGCGCATCCTGGCCGCCGCCGACGCGGGCTTCGTGCTGTCCTTCCACGAGGCCTGTTCCTTCGCCGCCTGCGAATCCCTGGCCATGGGCCTGCCGACGCTGGTGTCGGACGTGGGCGGCCTGCCCGAGGTCGTGCGCCATGGCGTGGACGGCTGGATCGTCCCGGCCGGCGACGTGGACGCGGCCGAGGCCTGGCTGCGGGAGCGGCTGTCGCAGCCGATCCCGGCCGGCATGCCGGCCGCCGCCCGCGCCCGCGCGCAGGAGAGCTTCTCCATGCAGGTCTTCGCGCGGCGCACCCTGGAGTTCTACCGGCAGGTCTGTGCGCAGGACTAGCGGCCCGGCGCGATCCGTCCATCATGCCTGCGGTGGGGATGGACGGGCCCGGGCGGCCCGATATAATCCGCTGATGATTCCTATCCTCATGTATCACCAGATCGGGGAACCCGGACCGCGCGGTACGCCCTACCGGGGCCTCACCGTGCATCCCCGGGATTTCCGGCGCCAGATGCTGTGGCTGCGGCGCCTGGGCTACCGGGGGCTGTCCATGGCCCGCCTGATGCCCTATTTGCGCGGGGAAAAGCAGGGCAGGGTGGTCGGCATCACCTTCGACGACGGCTATGCCAACGTGCTGGAACACGCGGTTCCGGTCCTGGAGGAATGCGGCTTCGAGGCCACCAACTACTTCGTCGTGCGTCAGCTGGGCGGCAGCAACGTCTGGGACGCCGACGAAGGCGTGCCGCCCGCGCCGCTGATGGACGCCGCCGGGGTGCGCGCCTGGGTGGCCGCCGGCCACGAGGCCGGTTCGCATACGCTGAACCATCCCGTCCTGCCGCGCATCTCGCCGGAGCTCGCCGTCAACGAAATCCGCGATTCGCGCGACGCGCTGGAGCAGATCGCGGGCGCTCCGGTGCGGGCCTTCTGCTATCCCTACGGCAAATTCACGCCCGCGCTGGCGGACGTCGCGCGCGCCGCCGGCTACGACAGCGCCACCACCACCGCGCGCGGCCTGGCGCGGCCGGACGACGATCCCTACGCGCTGCCGCGCGTGGCCGTCATGCGCTCGACCCATCTGCTGCGTTTCCTGCAGAAATGCCTGACGCAGCTCGAAGACAGGCGCCGCCGCAAGGCCGAAGCCGCCGCGCATGGCTGAATCCCCCCTGTCCATCGCCTTCGTCGTCGATCGTTTCGGCAACCGCTACGGCGGGGCCGAGGCCTACGGCGTGGCGCTGATGCGCGAACTGGCCGCCGCCGGCCACCGGGTCACGGTCTTCGCCCGGGAATACGACCCCGCCTGCGACCTGAAGCTGCCGTTCCGGCCGATCGCGGTCGGCCGGCGCTGGCCCAGCTGGATCCGGGTCTGGCTGTTCGCCCGGCGCGCGGCGCGCGCCACGCGCCCGGGCTTCGACATCGTCCATTCCCACATGAACGGCTGGTGCGGCGACGTGGAGGTCGTGCACGTCACGCCGGTGCGTTACCGCTGGCGGGTGCAGCCCATGCCCGGCCTGCGGCGCTGGCTGTCGCGCCTCAGCCCCCGGGTGCGGACCTATCTCGGCCTGGAGGCGCGCCGCGTGGCGCCGCGCCCGGGCCATCGGGTGGTGGCGGTGTCGCAGCTGATCGCCCACCAGCTGGCGCAGGCCTACGGCCCGGCCCTGGACGCGCCCGTCATCGCCCCGGGCGTGGCGCAGGCCGAGCCGGTCTCCGCCGAACGGCGCCGCCGGACGCGGGCCGGGCTGGGCCTGCCGGCCGAGGGCACGCTGTGCCTGCTGGTGGCGCGCAATCCGATGCGCAAGGGCCTGCCCACCGTGCTGCGCGCGCTGGCCGAACTGCCCGACGACGTGCTGCTGCTGGTGGTCGGCGCCAATGCGGCCTCGCGCGAGTGCGTGGCCCGCGCGCCGGAGTCCGTGCGCCGCCGCACCCACCTGGTGGCGGAGACCTCGCAGGTCGAGCCCTACTACCAGGCGGCCGACCTGTACGTGCATCCCACCCTGAACGACAGCTTCGGCATGGCGCCGCTGGAGGCCATGTCCTTCGGCCTGCCGGTGATCCTCAGCCCCGCGCCCTGGTGCGGTTTCGCCCAGTACGTCCGGCCGGGTGCGGAAGCCCTGGTCCTCAGCCATCCCGAGCGCGCGGACGAACTGGCGCAGGCCATCGGGCGGCTGCGCGCGGATGCGGACCTGCGCGAGCGGCTGCTGGCCGGCGCGCAGGACGTGCTGGCGCGCCACGCCTGGCCGGAAGTGGCGCGCCGGTACCTGGACCTGTACGCGGACATCCTGCGCGAGCGCGCCGGCGCCCCGTCCTGAATCCCGGCGCTTTCCGCGTCCTCCGGCAAAGGGAGCGGCGGACGCGCGGGCGCTTCGCCGGCGGCCCCCGGCCTCAGGCCCAGCCGCGCGCCCAGTAGACCAGCAGCCCCAGGTATTCCTTGATGATCGACCGGCTGGCGTTCAGCGCGCGCAGGTCCGGCAGCCAGAACGAGAAATCGGGGTCGTCCGGGACCACGATCTGGGGGGGCGAGGGCGCCGCGATCGGGTTCAGGCCCTGCTTCTGGAAGCTCGCCATGGACCGGGGCATGTGCAGGGCCGAGGTCACCAGCAGGAAGCGCTCGATGCCCCGGTCGCGCAGCAGCCGGGCCGTGTAGACCGCGTTCTCGCGCGTGGTGTCACTCTGGTTTTCCTTCACGATGGCCTGGGCGGGCACGCCCTCGCGCTCCAGGGCCGCGGCCATCATGGCCGCCTCGCTCTGGCCGCCGTCCAGGGCGGCTCCCGAGACCACGATCAGGGGCGCGCGGCCCGCCGCGTACAGCCGGGCGGCCGTGTCGGTGCGCGGGATCGCCGTGTTGCGGTCGTAAGGCTCGAACCAGTTGCGCCGGCCGTTGGCGGAATTGCCGCCCAGCACCACGATGGCCTGGGCCGTCGGCATCTGCGCCGCCGCCTGGTAGGGGTAGCGCTGCTCCAGCAGGCCTCCGGCCCACAGCGAGGACGTCGGCAGGGACCAGAACAGCACCCAGGCCAGGGCGCCGGCCGCCAGGATGCCGGCCGTCTTGCGCCAGCGCAGGATGAACAGGAGCAGCGCCAGCACCAGCAGGGTGACCGACAGGTTCAGGGGGATCAGCAGGTTGCCGAGAAAAGCGGTGAGCGTCATGCGGCGGGAGGCGTGTCGATGAGATCCAGCGCGGTGGACAGGACCTCGGGGGCGGCCGGCCAGGCGCCCATGCGGCCCATGCGCACGGCCCGGTTCGACCAGGGGCCGGTGCGGGCGGAGTCCGTGACGCCGAACAGGGTGATCTGCCGCGCCCCGGCGGCGGCGCCGAGGTGCGAGACCCCCGAATCGTTGCAGATCACCAGGGCCGCGCGCCGGGTCAGGGCCGCGAAGGCGCCCAGGCCCAGGGGCGGCAGCAGCAGGGCGGTGGGCGCCGCCTCGCGCGCGGCCTGGCGCTCGGCCTCGGGGGGCGCCATGGCCACCGTCAGACCGCGCGCCTGCAGGGAGCGTGTCAGGCTGTCGAATCCCGGCCAGACCTTGACGCGGCCCTTGTGCAGCCCCGTCGCCGTCGGCGCGATCAGCACGAACCCGCCGCTGGCGAGCCCCGCCCGGGACAGCGCGCGGGCCGCCTCGTCCTCGTGCGGAATGGCGGCGCGCCAGCGCAGTTCCTCGGCGGGCTGGGGGGGCGGCTGCGGCAGGCGCCATTGCGCCAGCGCGTGGCGGGTCAGGTGATACCAGGACTGCACCGCGTGCAGCGGCCCGGCCGGCTTGGCGCAGGGCCAGCGCAGGATCAGGCTGCGGCCGTCGTCGCGGTAGCCGGCGCAGGGGATGCCCGCGAAACGGAACACCAGGGCGCTGGACAGGGAATCGGGCAGCAGCAGGCCCAGGGGCCGTCCGTGGCGCGCCTGCCGGCGCGCATTGCGCACGGCCGCCCGGTCGGTGCGCCAGGCGCCCTGCATCGGGACGAAGCCGGCCAGCGGATAGGCCGCCAGCAGATCACCCGCCCAGGGCCGCGCGCAGGCGACGACGGGCAGGCCGGTGGCCAGCAGCGCTTCCAGGCTGGGCAGGCTCATGCAGACATCGCCGACCCAGTTGGGCAGGCGGACGTACAGGACGGGGCTGGGGGAGGGTGTCAACGCGGCGGCTCCGGCGCCCGCCGCGGTCCGGAGGCGCGAACGGGCTAAAATGCGTGGTTCCCAAAGTATATAAGAGAGCGTGCCGGGTGAAGACCACCACCGATCATCCCGTGGACAGCCGCCCCGTGCGCCTGGAGCTGTGGCGGCAGATCTACGTCCGCCTGGGACGGGACTGGAAGGTCGGCCTGCTGGCCCTGGTGCTGCTCAGCATCGCCTCCGCGACCCAGCCCCTGCTGGCGGTCATCATGAAGCCCCTGCTCGACGAAGGCTTCACCGGCGCCCAGCCCGACTACATCTGGTCCATCCCCCTGGCCGTCGTCGGCCTGATGCTGCTGCGCGGCCTGTGCACCTTCGGCGGCACCTACCTGATGTCCTGGGTCGCCAACAACATGCTGCTGGCGCTGCGCCGCGACATGTTCGACCGCCTGCTGGGCATGTCCGACGAGACCTTCCGCGCCCGCGACCACGGGCGGCTGCTCAACCGCTTCACCATCGACGCCGGCAACGTCAGCGGCCTGTCCACCGAGGTCATCCGCGTGATCGTGCGCGAATCCCTCACGGTCGTGGCCCTGCTCGCGGTGCTGCTGTACATGTCCTGGCAGCTGACGCTGATCGTGCTGGTGATGCTGCCGCTGTCCGTCGTGACGGGGCGCTATTTCATCCGCCGCCTGCGGCGCATCAATCGCGACACGATCAACATGAACGCGGAGCTGACCCACGTCGTCTCCGAAGGCATCGACGGCCAGCGGGTCATCAAGCTGTTCGACGGCTACGCGCGCGAGCGCGAGCGCTTCGCCTACGTCAACGCCCGCCTGCGCCGCTTCGCCATGCGCGCGGCCAGCGCGGATTCGGCCATGTCGCCGATCTCGCAGTTCTTCGTCGCCCTGTCGGTGGCCATCGTCGTCGCCGTGGCCCTGTACCAGGCCAACCACCACGGCCTGACGGTGGGCAGCTTCGCCGCCTTCATGGCCGCGCTGGGCCAGATCTTCGACCCCCTGAAACGGCTCACCAACATCGCCGGCGCGGCGCAGCGCATGCTGATCTCCGCCGAAAGCGTCTTCGCCCTGATCGACGAGCCGGTCGAGGCGGACACCGGCACCCGGGAAATCGACGGCCGCCTGCGCGGCGAGGTCGTCTTCCAGGCCGTCACGCACCGCTTTCCCGACGCGGGCCGCGACACCCTGGACCAGGTGACGCTCACGGTCCCGGCCGGCCAGACCGTGGCGCTGGTGGGGCGCTCGGGCAGCGGCAAGACCACGCTGGTGAACATGCTGCCGCGCTTCGTCGAGCCCACCGCGGGCCGGGTGCTGATCGACGGCATCGACGTGCGCGAGCTGCGGCTCGGCGCCCTGCGCTCGCAGCTGTCGCTGGTGAGCCAGGACGTCGTCCTGTTCGACGGCACGGTGGCCGAGAACGTCGCCTACGGCATCCTCGGCGAGGTGCCGGAAGACCGCATCCGCGCGGCGCTGGAGGCGGCCAGCCTGCTGGAATTCGTCGACGGCCTGCCCGAGGGCATCCATACCCGTGTCGGCAGCAACGCCAGCGCGCTGTCCGGCGGCCAGCGCCAGCGCCTGGCCATCGCCCGCGCCCTCATCAAGGATGCGCCGATCCTGATCCTGGACGAGGCCACCTCGGCCCTGGACAACGAATCCGAGCGCCAGGTCCAGGCCTCGCTGGAACGCCTGATGACCGGCCGCACGACGCTGGTGATCGCCCACCGGCTCAGCACCGTGCAGAAGGCCGACCGCATCGTCGTCCTGGACCAGGGGCAGATCGTCGAACAGGGCAGCCATACCGAGCTGCTGGCGGCCGGCGGCCTGTACGCCCGCTTGTACCAGTTGCAGTTCCAGGATGTCCCGCTCGGAGATTGAGGCCCGCCCCCGGAGCCCTTCGGGCGTGCCCGCCGCCGTTCGGCCCTGTCGTTGTTCAGCCATGCCGTTCGTTCAGTCAAGCCGTTCGTTCTTCACGTCGTTCGTTCAGTCAAGCCGTTCATTCAGTCAAGCCGTCCAGTCAGCCATTTCCGGAGTCGCACGATGAGAATCACCCTTACCCTGGCCTCCCTGGCCGTCGTCCTGGCGGGCTGCGCCGCGCAGCCGGCCGGCCTGGGGCTCGATCAGCTGGAGACCGAGCGGTACCTGCTGACGGAACGCCGCCGGCTGCCGATCGATTTCGCCGGCGTCCAGCGCAACCTGTTCCGGCATGCGCGGACCTGCGGCGAGACCTACACCTTCGAGATGGTGCCCGGCGAATCGGCCTTCGGGCGCGTCGTCTACCGCCCCACGCCCGACGCCGGCTGGGACCGCAGCATCGTGCTCAGCCTCACGCTGCTGCACAACCGCAGCATCAACGTCCAGGCCTACAGCTACCATGCCGGGCAGATGGACCGGGTGCACCGCATGATGACCGCCATGATGAAGCCCGACTCCTGCCAGGCCGACACCAGCTGGGAAAACAAGCTGGACGCGATCGGAGACTGACGCGCCCGCGCCGCTACGGCGGTACCCTGCAGCGGTGCGCTACGGTGGCATGCCATGGCAGTACGCTACGGCGGCATGCCATGGCAGTACGCTACGGCGGCATGCTATGGCAGTACGCTACAGCAGCATGCTACGGCTGTACGCTACGGCAGCCCGCTATGGCAGTGCCCTGCAGCAGCACGCTACGGCAGTACGCTACAGCAGCACGATGTCGTAGTGCTCCTGGCTGTAGCTGGCCTCGACCTCCAGCGAAATCGGCTTGCCGATGAAATCCCCCAGCATCGCCAGGTGCTGGCTTTCCTCTTCCAGGAACAGGTCGATCACGGCCTGCGCCGCGACGATGCGGAATTCCTTGGGATCGAACTGGCGCGCCTCGCGCAGGATTTCCCGCAGGATCTCGTAGCACAGCGTGCGCGGCGTGCGCACCGTGCCGCGCGATGCGCAGGTGGGGCAGGGCTCGCACAGCTGGTGCGCCAGCGAATCGCGGGTCCGCTTGCGGGTCATCTCCACCAGCCCCAGCTGGCTGAAGCCGCTGACCGTCGTGCGGGTGCGGTCGCGGGCCAGGGCCTTGTTCAGCTCGGCCAGCACGGACGCCTGGTGGCCGGCGTCGTCCATGTCGATGAAATCCAGCACGATGATTCCGCCCAGATTGCGCAGCCGCAGCTGCCGGGCGATGGCGACCGCCGCCTCCAGGTTGGTCTTGAAGATCGTGTCGTCGAAATTGCGCCCGCCCACGAAACCGCCCGTGTTCACGTCCACCGTCGTCAGCGCCTCGGTCTGGTCGATGATCAGGTAGCCGCCGGATTTCAGGTCCACGCGCCGCGACAGCGCGCGGGCGATCTCCTCGTCCACGTTCGCCGTGTCGAACAGCGGCCGGTTGCCGCTGTAATGGTGGATGCGGTCCACCACCGACGGCGTGTAGCGCTGCGCCCATTCCCGCAATTCCTGGGTCACCGTGCGCGAATCCACCGTGATGGACGCCGTGTCGGGCGTCACCATGTCGCGCAGCACGCGCTGCGCCAGCGTCGGCTCGACGTATACGGGCGAGGGCGCCGGCACCTGGCGCACGCGGGTCTGGATGTTGGCCCACAGCGTGCGCAGGTACGCGATGTCGGCCGCCAGCTCCTCGTCGCTGGCGTCCTCCGCCTGGGTGCGCACGATGAACCCGCCGGGCTCGTCGGCGGGCTTCAGCGCCACCAGCCGCTCGCGCAGCGCATTGCGCTCCGCCTCGTTGCCGATGCGCTGGGAAATGCCGATGTGCGGCTCATGCGGCAGGTAGACCAGCATCCGGCCGGCGATGCTGATGTGGGTGGACAGCCGCGCGCCCTTGGTCCCGAGCGGATCCTTGATCACCTGGACCAGCAGCGGCTGTCCCTCGAACAGCAGCTTTTCGATGGGGGTCGGCGGCGTATGGTCGCCGCTGCCGGTGCGGGCATGGCGGTTTTGCCGCAGGTCGGCCACATGGATGAAGGCCGCCCGCTCCTGGCCGATGTCCACGAAGGCGCTCTGCATGCCCGGCAGCACCCGGGCCACGCGCCCCAGGTACAGATTGCCGACGTGGCCGCGCTGGATGCTGCGCTCGATGTGCAGTTCCTGCACCACCCCCTGCGCGGTCAGGGCCACGCGGGTCTCGAAGGGAGTGACGTTGATGAGAATGTCTTCGCTGCTGGGCATGAGAGCCTGTTCTTTGATGGAGGATTGACCATGAATTTATCACCTCGGGCCGCCCACGAGGCGGAAGAGTCTCCGATGAAGGGGTCCCCCCGCGGACTGTCCAGCGCCGCCCCAGAAAACCGCCGCCCCTCTTTACAGCCGACACTCCTCCTTACAGCCGGTGCCCCTCTTTACAGCCGGTGCCCCTCTTTACAGCCGGTGCCCCTCTTTACAGCCGGTGCCCCTCTTTACAGCCGCCGCCCCTCCTTACAGCCGGTGCTTTTTTCAGCCGCCGCTTTTTTAACCAGCGCCCCTCCTCGCGTAGGGCCGGTGCGCGCCCCCTGCCGGGACTGTTCGCAGCCTGTTCCGGCAGGGGGCGCGCACCGGCCGAGCTGCCCAGGCGGTGCCCCGCACCGAAGCGGCAACCCCCACCGAAGCAGCGTCCCGCACCGAAGCGGCAACCCCCACCGAAGCGGCGCCCCATACCGAACCTCCTGGGCCCTCCCAGAGAAAAGCGGATTTTTCGCCCGCTTGTCCGCTCCGATTTGCCCTTCTCCAAAAAAGCGTGCTATAGTCTCGTTTCTTCGCCGCCAGGCACTCGGGTTAACCCCTAGATGAATCGGTTTTACCGAAGCGTTGCAGGGACCGGGCGCAGGCGGAAGTGTTCGGATTTGCAGGCGTTTGGCCCGATCCGAAGACGGCAGTCGGCAGCGAAGACCGGCGGGGTTTCGATCCGCAGCCGGGGCCAGTCAGGCTTGACATTGAAACGCTGATGTGTTTTAATTTCGGGCTCGACAGCGAGGCGTGAAGGTCTTGTCGGTCAGGTGGATGCCAGGTGGTTTTGAGTGCGGTTTGAACGAAGTTCGGGCCGGTTCGCAAAAGCGATCTGACAAATGTGCGAAACACAGCCACTTGACACGACGTAAAAAGTTCTTCATAATCTCGTTTCTCTGCTTAACGCAGAATTGCTCTTTAAAAACTTAACAGCCGATAAGTGTGGGCGCTTGATGACAAGCGGCGCTGACCGGATCGATGAGGTTCTCACGAACCGCTTCGGGCCCGGAGAAGCACAACCGATGTACCAAGTGCTCATACTACAGAAATGAAGAAGTAAGGTTTAATTAACCAGACTTCGTCTTTCTTTGAGCATAGCGACGTATGAACCGACCATCTCGATGGTTGAGGAAATACGATTACAGGAATTGAACTGAAGAGTTTGATCCTGGCTCAGATTGAACGCTAGCGGGATGCTTTACACATGCAAGTCGAACGGCAGCACGAAGAGCTTGCTCTTTGGTGGCGAGTGGCGAACGGGTGAGTAATGTATCGGAACGTGCCCAGTAGCGGGGGATAACTACGCGAAAGCGTGGCTAATACCGCATACGCCCTACGGGGGAAAGGGGGGGATCGCAAGACCTCTCACTATTGGAGCGGCCGATATCGGATTAGCTGGTTGGTGGGGTAAAGGCCTACCAAGGCGACGATCCGTAGCTGGTTTGAGAGGACGACCAGCCACACTGGGACTGAGACACGGCCCAGACTCCTACGGGAGGCAGCAGTGGGGAATTTTGGACAATGGGGGCAACCCTGATCCAGCCATCCCGCGTGTGCGATGAAGGCCTTCGGGTTGTAAAGCACTTTTGGCAGGGAAGAAACGGCGCGGGCTAATAACCTGTGCTAATGACGGTACCTGCAGAATAAGCACCGGCTAACTACGTGCCAGCAGCCGCGGTAATACGTAGGGTGCAAGCGTTAATCGGAATTACTGGGCGTAAAGCGTGCGCAGGCGGTTCGGAAAGAAAGGTGTGAAATCCCAGGGCTTAACCTTGGAACTGCACTTTTAACTACCGGGCTAGAGTACGTCAGAGGGGGGTAGAATTCCACGTGTAGCAGTGAAATGCGTAGAGATGTGGAGGAATACCGATGGCGAAGGCAGCCCCCTGGGATGATACTGACGCTCATGCACGAAAGCGTGGGGAGCAAACAGGATTAGATACCCTGGTAGTCCACGCCCTAAACGATGTCAACTAGCTGTTGGGGTTTATTAACCTTAGTAGCGCAGCCAACGCGTGAAGTTGACCGCCTGGGGAGTACGGTCGCAAGATTAAAACTCAAAGGAATTGACGGGGACCCGCACAAGCGGTGGATGATGTGGATTAATTCGATGCAACGCGAAAAACCTTACCTACCCTTGACATGTCTGGAATCCCGAAGAGATTTGGGAGTGCTCGCAAGAGAACCGGAACACAGGTGCTGCATGGCTGTCGTCAGCTCGTGTCGTGAGATGTTGGGTTAAGTCCCGCAACGAGCGCAACCCTTGCCATTAGTTGCTACATTCAGTTGGGCACTCTAATGGGACTGCCGGTGACAAACCGGAGGAAGGTGGGGATGACGTCAAGTCCTCATGGCCCTTATGGGTAGGGCTTCACACGTCATACAATGGTCGGGACAGAGGGTTGCCAAGCCGCGAGGCGGAGCCAATCTCAGAAACCCGATCGTAGTCCGGATCGCAGTCTGCAACTCGACTGCGTGAAGTCGGAATCGCTAGTAATCGCGGATCAGCATGTCGCGGTGAATACGTTCCCGGGTCTTGTACACACCGCCCGTCACACCATGGGAGTGGGTTTCACCAGAAGTAGGTAGCCTAACCGCAAGGGGGGCGCTTACCACGGTGAGATTCATGACTGGGGTGAAGTCGTAACAAGGTAGCCGTATCGGAAGGTGCGGCTGGATCACCTCCTTTAAGAGCTCACAGCAAAGCCTGTTGTTGAAGCGCTCACGCTTATCGGCTGTTTGGTACATGGTCTGAAGTCCAGGCCTGCATGAAAAGCAGACTCAAGGGGTCAGTAGCTCAGTCGGTTAGAGCACCGTCTTGATAAGGCGGGGGTCGATGGTTCGAATCCATCTTGACCCACCACGGTTCGTTGTCGGGGCGTGCTCGGGCGACGGGTTCTGGGGGATTAGCTCAGCTGGGAGAGCACCTGCTTTGCAAGCAGGGGGTCGTCGGTTCGATCCCGTCATCCTCCACCAGCGATTTGTGCGGTGGGTTTTTGTGGACACGCAGGATCTTCAGTCAAGAGCGTCTTGGGCGAGAGTCCAGGGTGCTGCTGACTGAACCGGCATCGAGAGGTGCCGATCGGTGAAGTACCATGTTCTTTAACAATCTGGAAGAAGCACAACAATGTAAATATCATGATCGACTTGATTGTCGTGAAGGGTAATTTACGGGTTGTGATTGCAAAATCAATTGTTCAAAAGTTCTTAAGATTCAGTCAGGGTCGTTCCGCAAGGGATGATGCTTGACGAGCCTTGATGGAATTGAACGGCACAAACACGCGAAACTCAGTTCCTGTAATCTGCAAAGTTATAGGATCAAGCGAATAAGTGCATATGGTGGATGCCTTGGCGATCACAGGCGAAGAAGGACGTTGTAGCCTGCGAAAAGCTGCGGGGAGCTGGCAAACAAGCTTTGATCCGCAGATGTCCGAATGGGGAAACCCACTCCAGCGATGGAGTATCGTTATCTGAATACATAGGGTAACGAGGCGAACCGGGTGAACTGAAACATCTCAGTAGCTCGAGGAAAAGAAATCAACCGAGATTCCGGCAGTAGCGGCGAGCGAAACCGGAGCAGCCTTGACGAGTTAGCACAGTCGATAGTCGAACGGTCTGGAAAGGCCGGCCGCAGCATGGTGATAGCCCTGTAGACGAAATCGAATGTGTGGGACTAGGCGTCAGATAAGTAGGGCGGGACACGTGAAATCCTGTCTGAAGATGGGGGGACCATCCTCCAAGGCTAAATACTCGTGATCGACCGATAGTGAACCAGTACCGTGAGGGAAAGGCGAAAAGAACCCCGGAAGGGGAGTGAAATAGATCCTGAAACCGTATGCATACAAACAGTAGGAGCCTCCTTGAGGGGTGACTGCGTACCTTTTGTATAATGGGTCAGCGACTTACATTCAGTGGCAAGCTTAACCGGATAGGGAAGGCGTAGCGAAAGCGAGTCCGAACAGGGCGATTCAGTCGCTGGGTGTAGACCCGAAACCAGGCGATCTATCCATGGCCAGGTTGAAGGCACGGTAACACGTGCTGGAGGACCGAACCCACTAACGTTGAAAAGTTAGGGGATGAGCTGTGGATAGGGGTGAAAGGCTAAACAAGCCTGGAGATAGCTGGTTCTCTCCGAAAACTATTTAGGTAGTGCCTCACATGATTACTGCCGGGGGTAGAGCACTGTTATAGCTAGGGGGTCATGGCGACTTACCAACCTATGGCAAACTCCGAATACCGGCAAGTACAGTGTGGGAGACAGAGCACCGGGTGCTAACGTCCGGACTCAAGAGGGAAACAACCCAGACCGCCAGCTAAGGTCCCTAAAACGGGCTAAGTGGGAAACGAAGTGGGAAGGCATAGACAGTCAGGAGGTTGGCTTAGAAGCAGCCATCCTTTAAAGAAAGCGTAATAGCTCACTGATCGAGTCGTCCTGCGCGGAAGATGTAACGGGGCTAAGCCAGTTACCGAAGCTGCGGGTGTGCACGCAAGTGCACGCGGTAGGAGAGCGTTCTGTAAGCCTGCGAAGGTGGCTTGTAAAGGCTGCTGGAGGTATCAGAAGTGCGAATGCTGACATGAGTAGCGATAAAGGGGGTGAAAAGCCCCCTCGCCGTAAGTCCAAGGTTTCCTGCGCAACGTTCATCGGCGCAGGGTGAGTCGGCCCCTAAGGCGAGGCAGAGATGCGTAGCTGATGGGAAGCTGGTTAATATTCCAGCACCGTCGTGAGATGCGATGGGGGGACGGATGGCAGAAGGTCATCGGGGTGTTGGATGTCCCCGTTGCTGCATCGAAGAAGGCGCTTAGGTAAATCCGGGCGCGTAATTCAAGGGTGTGGCTGGACAGGAACTTCGGTTCCTGGACTGATTGGAAGTTGTCCCAGGAAAAGCCTCTAAGCTTCAGTCTCACGAGACCGTACCGCAAACCGACACAGGTGGACGGGATGAATATTCCAAGGCGCTTGAGAGAACTCAGGAGAAGGAACTCGGCAAATTGATACCGTAACTTCGGGAGAAGGTATGCCCTTGTAGTGTGACAGGCTCGCGCCTGGAGCATGAAGGGGCCGCAGAGAATCGGTGGCTGCGACTGTTTATTAAAAACACAGCACTCTGCAAAGACGAAAGTCGACGTATAGGGTGTGACGCCTGCCCGGTGCCGGAAGGTTAAGTGATGGGGTGCAAGCTCTTGATCGAAGCCCCGGTAAACGGCGGCCGTAACTATAACGGTCCTAAGGTAGCGAAATTCCTTGTCGGGTAAGTTCCGACCTGCACGAATGGCGTAACGATGGCCACACTGTCTCCTCCTGAGACTCAGCGAAGTTGAAATGTTTGTGATGATGCAATCTACCCGCGGCTAGACGGAAAGACCCCATGAACCTTTACTGTAGCTTTGCATTGGATTGTGAACCGGCCTGTGTAGGATAGGTGGGAGGCGTTGAAACCGAGTCGCTAGATTCGGTGGAGCCAACCTTGAAATACCACCCTGGTCTGTTTGCGGTTCTAACCTTGGCCCGTTATCCGGGTCGGGGACAGTGCATGGTGGGCAGTTTGACTGGGGCGGTCTCCTCCTAAAGTGTAACGGAGGAGTACGAAGGTACGCTAGGTACGGTCGGAAATCGTGCTGATAGTGCAATGGCATAAGCGTGCTTGACTGTGAGACTGACAAGTCGAACAGGTGCGAAAGCAGGTCATAGTGATCCGGTGGTTCTGTATGGAAGGGCCATCGCTCAACGGATAAAAGGTACTCTGGGGATAACAGGCTGATACCGCCCAAGAGTTCATATCGACGGCGGTGTTTGGCACCTCGATGTCGGCTCATCTCATCCTGGGGCTGTAGCCGGTCCCAAGGGTATGGCTGTTCGCCATTTAAAGAGGTACGTGAGCTGGGTTTAAAACGTCGTGAGACAGTTTGGTCCCTATCTGCCGTGGGCGTTGGATACTTGACGGAGCCTGCTCCTAGTACGAGAGGACCGGAGTGGACGTACCACTGGTGTATCGGTTGTCATGCCAATGGCATTGCCGAGTAGCTATGTACGGAAGAGATAACCGCTGAAGGCATCTAAGCGGGAAACTCGTCTGAAGATTAGGTATCCCGGGGGCTTGACCCCCCTGAAGGGTCGTCCGAGACCAGGACGTTGATAGGCTGGGTGTGGAAGCGCGGTAACGCGTGCAGCTAACCAGTACTAATTGCCCGTGCGGCTTGATCCTATAACCTTGCGGAGTACCGCAACGGAACGTAGTGATCGTGTGTGTGTAGCCGACACAATTGAACGAAACAACGCAACCCCAGTGCAAGGCGCCCCGAGTCTGCTACAATGCAGCCCGTCGCGTCAAACACTGCAAGCGCCGCAGCCCCGCTAGGCTTGCCGCGCAGTGCTTCTTCCAAATTGGCGATCCAGTCCAAGGCCCTCGCGGCCCCAGACTCGACCGCAACCAGTTATGCTTGACGACCATAGCAAGGTGGACCCACTCCTTCCCATCCCGAACAGGACAGTGAAACGCCTTCGCGCCGATGATAGTGGGTGGACACCTGTGAAAGTAGGTCATCGTCAGGCTTCTATGCCTCAAAGCCCCTGCAGATAACCTCTGCAGGGGCTTTGTCTTTGGGGGGGGGGGCGCCGCGCGCCAGGCAGCGCGAGCTCCCGCAACGGCGCGTTGCCAGGCCACGCACGGGCGGCCACGGCGCGTCTCCGGACCACGCACGGGCGGCCAGACCGGCCTCCCGGCCACCCACGAAACGGCACAAGGCCGCCGCAGAAAACCGGCCCCCGCGGGATCACGTCCCCCGGGGGCCTTCGCGTTTCCGGGCGCGGAGTTCCGGACTCAGAGATCCAGCACCTGTGCGACGTAGTCCGCGTCCTTGTCGCCGCGCCCGGACAGGTTCACCAGGATGTGCCCGTCGCGCGGCAGCGTGGGGGCGGTGCGCATCGCCCAGGCGACCGCATGGGCGCTTTCCAGGGCGGGAATGATGCCTTCCACGCGCGACAGGGTCATGAAGGCATCCAGGCATTCCTGGTCGGTCACGGTGTCGTAGCGCACCCGGCCGACGTCCTTCAGATAGCTGTGCTGCGGCCCCACGCCCGGGTAGTCCAGGCCCGAGGCGATGCTGTGCACGACGTCGGGTTCGCCCTGGGCGTTTTCCAGCACGTAGCACTTCATGCCGTGGATCTGGCCGGGCTTGCCCATGCTCAGCGTGGCGGCGTGGCGCCCGGGCCGGTCGGTGCCTTCGCCGGCGGGCTCGACGCCCACCAGCCGGACCTCGGCATCGCCCAGGAAGGCGGTGAACAGGCCCATGGCGTTCGAGCCGCCGCCGACGCAGGCGCAGGCGTAGTCCGGCAGCCGGCCGTGGCGTTCCATGAACTGCTGGCGCGCCTCGCGGCCGATGACGCTCTGGAAGTCCCGCACCATCATCGGGAAGGGATGCGGGCCGACCACCGATCCGATGGCGTAGAAGTAGTCCTGGGGATTGGAGAGGTATTCCTCGAAGGCGCTGTCCACCGCTTCCTTCAGGGTGGCCGCGCCTCGCGTCACGGCGACGAGCCGGCAGCCCAGGATGCGCATCTTGGTGACGTTGGGATGTTCTTTCTCGATATCGACCTGGCCCATGTGGATTTCGCAGGGGATGCCCACCAGGGCGCAGGCGGTGGCCAGCGCCACGCCGTGCTGGCCCGCGCCGGTCTCGGCGATGACCTTTTTCTTGCCCATGAACTTCGCCAGCAGGGCCTCGCCCAGGCAGTGGTTGATCTTGTGCGCGCCGGTGTGGTTCAGGTCTTCGCGCTTGAGATGGATCTGGGCGCCGCCGAGCCGTTCGGACAGCCGCCGGGCATGGAAGATCGGGCTGGGGCGGCCGACGTAGTCGGCCAGCAGACCGGCCAGTTCCTGCTGGAAATCCTCGCGCCGGGTGATCTCGGCGTAGGCGCGGCCGATGTCGTCCATGACTTGCTTGAGGACGGGCGGGACGATCTGGCCGCCGTAGGGGCCGAAGAACCCTTCGGCGTCGGGCATGGGGGCAAACGATGAGGTCATGATCTGCAGCTCGGGTTGAAAGACTGGGTTGGAAAAGAATGGTTGCAGATCAGTTTAATCGCATCGGCCCCGCCGCGTCCGGCCCGGCGCGGCGGGGCCGAAGGATCGGAAAGGATCAGAAGAGCTTGCCGAACTGGTTGATGACCAGGTAGATCGAAAAGCCGCCGTAGAACAGCACGGCCCACAGGATGGCGACGTAGCGGGCGCCGCCCAGGCCGATGGTGCGCGGCAGCATGCAGCGGTTCAGCTGGATCAGCAGCACGGAATACACGAACATCACCAGGCCGTTGAGCGCCGAGGCGATCACCAGCAGGAGCAGCGGCTGGCTCACGCCCGAGAGCAGGATGATGGAGCCGAAGGCCACCATCAGCCACACCACCAGGAAGTACAGGCGGCTTTCCGTCCAGGTCTGGCTGTCGCGCAGCCAGTTGGTCTTGGCGATGTCCGCCACGATGCGGCCGATCATGTCCAGCACGGTCAGGTTGGTCGACAGCAGCACCACCACGCCGGTGAACCAGAAGGCCGGCCCGACCCAGGGACCGACGCGCTCGTTCAGGGTCTCGCCCAGCAGCCGCACGAAATCGAAGTTCTGCGCGGTGCTGCCGACGCCGACGTACATGTAGGCGAGCATCATGAACAGCAGGATGGCGAACAGGCCGAGCACGAAGAAGGTGACGAACTGCTCGCGGTCGGCGACTTTCCACCAGCCCTTCCAGCGCCGCAGGTTGGCTTCGTCCTGGCGGAAGAAATAGCCGATCGCCGCCTCGGTGGTTTCCTGGCCGGTGATGGGCGAGACGATCTTGGGCAGATGGGCGCCCATGCCCAGGCCCTTGTCGCGCACCCAGTTCGACTGCGCCAGGTTCATCACCCCGCCGGCCCCGGCGAAGGCGATGGCGCCCAGCAGCAGGGCGATGGGCAGCTTGCCGATGGATTCGGGGATCTTCGGGATCTCGGTCGTGAAGCCCGCCACCAGCGCGCCCCAGGTCTGGCCGTCGAGCAGCCCGACGACGATGTAGATCATGAACAGCACGATCAGGGCGACGAGGAAGAACTGGATCTTCTCGACCGTCTGGTAGACCACGGGCGAAATGGTCAGGATGATGCCGATCAGCACCAGCGAGGCGATGGTGATCGGGATGACGGCATCGGCCGACAGGCCGAAGGCGTAGGTCAGCGCCGTGGAGCTGCCCGTGGCCCAGCCGGGCCACATCCAGGGGATCACGGCCATGATGATGAACAGCCAGCTCCAGGGCTTCCACAGCCGCGTGAAGCCCGTCACCGCGGTCTCGCCGGTGGCCAGCGTGTAGCGCGTGATTTCCATGTTGAGGAAATACTGGGTCAGGATGCCGATGGTGGCCAGCCAGACCAGCGCCAGGCCCGTCTGCGTGGAAATGTACGGCCACAGCACGAATTCGCCCGAGCCGATGGACCCGGCCAGCAGAAGCACGCTGGGGCCGATGACCTTCTTCATGGGCAGCGGTTCGGGCAGGTCGCGGTAGGTGGCGGGAGGCAGATTGTGGCTGCGGATTTCGCTGGCGGCCTGGGAGGACGGGTCTGGACTGACGGCTGGATCGACCATGTGTGGGACCTCTTCGAGGTGAGGTTGTGTGCCACGATGGTCATGCGATGCAGCCATGGCCATCACCGCGCGCCTGCCGGATTCAGCGAGACGTCAGTTCATGCTAGGGGGCCGGGCGGCAATGGTCAAGATAGTCGAAGCCTAAACGAGGGTTAACCAGTATGCCGGACCGGTATTCCAGCCCGCGGTTTCGAGCCGGGATCTCGAGCCGGGATCCCAGGAGCCCGGACCGGCCGCCAGGCCGGGTCTCAGCCGGAGCTCCGCCTCAGCCGGGGCTTTGCGCCAGCAGCCGGGCGGTCTCGTGCGCCGGCAGGCCCATGACGCCGCTGTGGCTGCCCGACAGATGGACGACGAAGGCGGCCGCCCGGCCCTGGATGGCGTAGCCGCCCGCCTTGCCGAAGGGCTCGCCGCTGGCGACGTAGGCCGCGATGTCGGCGTCGGCGAGCGGCTGGAAGCGCACCGTGCTGATGCTGACCGCCTCGTGGAAGCGCCCGCCGCGCGCCAGGACCACGGCGGTGTGGACCGCGTGCTCCCGGCCGGACAGGCGGCGCAGCATGCCGGCGGCGTCGGCCGCGTCGCGCGGCTTGCCCAGCACGTCGCCGTCCAGGATGACCGTGGTGTCGGCGCAGAGGATGGGCGCGTCCCGCCATCCGGGCGGCCAGGCTTCGGGCAGCGGATCGGGCGTGCCGCCCGAGGCCAGCCAGGCGGCCGCCCGTTCGGCCTTGTCCCGCGCGGTGCGGTGCACGTAGTCGGCGGCCGGCTCGCCCGGCAGGCGGGGCTCGTCCTCGCCTGCCGGCGCGGGCACACGCAGGATGCCGTGGGGAATGGCGAGCTGGTCGAGGATCTCGTGGCGGCGGGGGCTGGCGGAGGCCAGCAGGACGAAGGGCGGCATGGCGGCTGGAACGGGTTTCGGGATGGTGGGATGCGGGCCGGAGTTCGAGCCGCGCTCAGGCCACGCGCAGGATCTTCATGCCGTTGGTGCCGCCGCTGTCGCTGTAGAAATCGCCCTTGGTCAGGATGATCCAGTCGCCCGGCCGCAGCAGGCCCCGCTGGCGCAGGATGTCGATGGCGGCCTCGCTGACCTCCGCGGGCGGCAGCGTCGCCGCGTCGAAGGGCACGGTGTAGACGCCGCGGAACAGGGCGGCGCGGCGCTGCGTGGCGGGGTGCCGCGTGTAGCAGTAGATGGGCACGCCCGAGCGGATGCGCGACATGATGAGCGGGGTGTGGCCGCTTTCGGTCAGGCTGATGATGGCCTTGATGCCGGGGAAGTGGTTGGCGGCGTACATGCTGGCCAGGGCGATGGTCTCGTCGCAGCGCGAGAAGGTCTCGCCCAGGCGGTGGTGGGATTTGATGCTGGTGGGTTCCTGTTCGGCGCCCAGGCAGATCCGCGCCATGGCCTGGACCGCCTCGACGGGGTATTGCCCCGAGGCCGATTCGGCCGACAGCATGACCGCGTCGGTGTAGTCGAGCACCGCGTTGGCGACGTCGGAGACCTCGGCGCGGGTCGGGATCGGGCTGGCGATCATGGATTCCATCATCTGGGTGGCGGTGATCACCAGCTTGTTCAGGGTGCGGGCGTGCTGGATGATGCGCTTCTGGATGCCGACGAGCCGGGCGTCGCCGATTTCCACGCCCAGGTCGCCCCGGGCCACCATCACGCCGTCGCTGGCGCGGATCAGGTCGTCCAGCGCGGCGTCGTCGGCCACGGCCTCGGCGCGCTCGATCTTGGCGATGATCCAGGCGGAGCTGCCGGCCTTGCGCACCAGCCGGCGCGCCTGCTCGATGTCGGCCCCCGCGCGGGGAAACGACACCGCCACGTAGTCCAGTTCGAGTTCGGCGGCCAGCAGGATGTCCTGGCGGTCCTTGTCGGTCAGGCTGGGCGCCGAGATGCCCCCGCCGCGCCGGTTGATGCCCTTGTTGTCGGACAGCGGCCCGCCGACTTCGACGCGCGTGTGGACGGCTTCCGTGTCCACGGATTCGACCCGCAGGATGACCCGGCCGTCGTCGAGCAGCAGTTCGTCGCCCGGGGTGCAGTCCTGGACCAATGGCGGGTATTCGATCCCCACGATGCCGGCGGTGCCGGCGTCCAGCGGGTGCCGGATGGACAGGGTGAAGGTGTCACCCGGATTCAGCATGACCGGGCCGGCGGCGAAGCGGCCGATGCGGATCTTCGGCCCCTGGAGATCGCCCATGAGGGCGATGTGGCGGTCGTGGCGGGCGGAGATCTCGCGCACCAGACGGACGCGCTCGCGGTGGTCGTCGGCGCTGCCGTGCGAGAAGTTCAGCCGGGCCACGTCCAGGCCGGCCAGGATCAGGGCTTCGATGCGTTCGGGGCTGGAGGTCGAGGGCCCCAGCGTGGCGACGATCTTGGTGCGGCGGCGGGCGGTCATGGTCGTGAGTCTCCTTTCAGTCGCGGTGGTAGGGATGGCCTGCCAGGAGGGTCCAGGCGCGGTAGAGCTGCTCGGCCAGCAGGATGCGCACCATGGGGTGCGGCAGGGTCAGGGACGAGAGCCGCAGGGTCTGGCGGGCGGTCCGTTTCAGGGCCGGGTCCAGCCCGTCGGGGCCGCCGATGACGAAGGCGACGTCGCTGCCGCCGGCCCGCCAGGCTTCCAGGTGGCCGGCCAGCTCGCGGGTCGTCAGGTCGCGGCCGTGTTCGTCGAGGACGACGCGCCAGGCCTGCGCGGGCAGGGCGGCCTCGATGCGCTGGGCCTCGGCGTGCATGAGCTGCTGGGCGGTCTTGCCGCTGGTGCGGGGCTCGGGGCGGATTTCGTGCAGCTCCAGGGCGCAGTCGCGCGGCATGCGCTTGGCGAAGTCCTGCCACGCCGCCTGGACCCAGGCCGGCATGCGGGTGCCGACGGCGTAGATCAGGAGCTTCATGGGGCGGGCCGCGCCTAGTCTTCGTCCGGCTCGCCGGGCTCGCTGGCCTGCGCCGGGCCCGTGGGCAGCAGCCGCACGCGTACCGGCTTGGCGCCCCAGATTTCTTCCAGGTTGTAGTAGGCGCGGATGGCCGGCTGCATGCAATGCACCACGATGTCGCCCAGGTCGATCAGCAGCCATTCGCCGGTGTCCTCGCCCTCGTAGGCGACGATCTGCAGGCCGTGCTTGCGGGCCTGCTCGGCCACGTGGCTGGCGATGGCGCGGGTCTGGCGGTTGGAGGTGCCGCTGGCGATGACGACGCGGTCGAACAGGCCCGTCAGGCCCGTAGTGTTGAAGACTTTGATGTCCTGGGCCTTGGCGTCCTCGAGGGCGTCGATGACGAGGCGTTGCTGTTTTTGCAGATTCATGGAGTTTCGGGGTCCAGGTAGAGCCGATGGGTTCGGATGTAGTCCAGCACGCGGGGGTCCAGCAGCGCGTCCACCGGCCGGCCGGCCGCCAGGTCCCGGCGGATCGCCGTGGCGGAAACCGGCTGCGGCGTGAAGGGAATCCGGACCAGTCCGCCCGGCGCCAGGGCCTGCGCGAGTTCGGGGGGCGGCGTGGCGGAGGTGCCGGGGCGTTCGGCCACCGCCAGGCGGACGTGCTGCAGCAGTTCGCGCCAGCGGTGCCAGGTATGGAAGTTGGCGAGCTGGTCGGAGCCCAGGATCCAGGTGTAGCGGGCCGTGGCGGGCAGGGCGGCGAGGGTGTCGATGGTGTAGGTGTCGCCCGCGCGGTGCAGCTCGATGGGATTGACGCGCAGGCCGGGGTCGCCGGCGCAGGCCAGTTCCAGCATGCGCAGCCGGTGCTCCGGCGTGGCCCCCAGGCGGCCGCGCTGCCAGGGGCGCGCGGCGGGCAGCAGTTCGACGTATTCCAGGCCCAGGGCGTCCCGGGCGGCCCGCGCCAGCGCGATGTGGACCCGGTGGACCGGGTCGAAGCTGCCGCCCAGCAGCCCGACCTGGGGGGTCACAGCCATGCGCGCGGCCGCAGATAGTCGGCCAGGGCCGATTCGGGCGATCCCGGCTCGGGCGTCCAGTCGTAGCGCCAGCGGGCGACGGGCGGCATGGACAGCAGGATGGATTCGGTGCGCCCGCCCGACTGCAGGCCGAACAGCGTGCCGCGGTCGTAGACCAGGTTGAATTCCACGTAGCGGCCGCGCCGGTAGGCCTGGAAGTCGCGTTCGCGCTCGCCGTAGGGCGTGTCGCGGCGGGCCTGGACGATGGGCGCGTAGGCCGGGATGAAGCAGTCGCCCACCGCGCGGGTGAGGGCGAAGCAGGTGTCGAAATCCGGCGCGTTCAGGTCGTCGAAGAACAGGCCGCCGACGCCGCGCGTCTCGCCCCGGTGGCGCAGCAGGAAATAATCGTCGCACCAGGCCTTGTAGCGCGGGTATTTGTCGTCCCCGAAGGGGGCGACCGCGTCGTGGCACACCTGGTGGAAGTGGCGCGCGTCGGCCTCCACCGGATAGTAGGGCGTCAGGTCCAGGCCGCCGCCGAACCAGAAGACGTCGGCGTCGCCGCCCTGGCCGTGGGCGACGAACAGGCGCACGTTCATGTGCGTGGTCGGCACGTGTGGATTGCGCGGATGCAGCACCATGGACACGCCCATGGCTTCCCAGCCGCGGCCGGCCAGCTCGGGCCGGTGGGCGCTGGCCGAGGGCGGCAGGGCGTCGCCGTGCACGTGGCTGAACAGCACGCCGGCCCGCTCGAAGACCGCGCCGTCCTCGCAATACCGGGCCACGCCGCCGCCGCCCTCCGGGCGCGTCCAGGGATCGCGGCCGAAGGCGCCGCCTTCGAGCGCTTCCAGAGACCGGACGATGCGGTCCTGGAGGTCGGAGAAGGTGTCGTGGACCAGGGAGACGGGGACGTGCATGGCGGGACCTGTGCTTCGGTGATCAGTCGTGCCGCTTGCCTGCGGCGGCCAGCGCGCGCCAGCCGATGTCGCGGCGGAACTGGCGGCCCTCGAACTGGGTCTGGTTGACGGCTTCGTAGGCGGCCTGCTGGGCGCGGCGGATGGAGTCGGCCAGCGCCGTGACGCACAGGACCCGCCCGCCGCTGGTGCGCAGGGGGCCGCCGTCGGCCGTGGTGCCGGCGTGGAAGGTGACGCGTTCGGCGGTGTCCGGGGCCAGCGCCGTGATGGGGTCGCCCTTGCGGGGGGCGTCGGGGTAGCCGGCCGCGGCCAGCACCACGCCCACGGCGGTGCGCCGGTCCCAGTCGATTCCGGCCTGGTCCAGCGTGCCGTCCACGGCGTGTTCCAGGGTCTCGGAAAAATCGTTCTTCACGCGCAGCATGATGGGCTGGGTTTCCGGGTCGCCCAGGCGGCAGTTGAATTCCAGGACCTTGAGGCTGCGGCTGGCGTCGGGGCCGGGGCCGATCATCAGGCCGGCGTAGAGGAAGCCGGTGTAGGGGATGCCGTCGTGCGCCATGCCCTGGATCGCCGGTTGGATGATTTCGCGCATGATGCGGTTGTGCAGGGCCGGGGTGACGATGGGCGCGGGCGAATAGGCGCCCATGCCGCCGGTGTTGGGTCCCGCGTCGCCGTCGAGCAGGCGCTTGTGGTCCTGGCTGGTGGCCAGCGGCAGGACGTGCTGGCCGTCGCACATGACGATGAAGCTGGCTTCTTCGCCGTCGAGGAATTCCTCGACCACCACGCGCGCGCCGGCCGCGCCGAAGGCGCCATTTTCGCCCAGCATGTGGTCGATGGCGGCCAAGGCTTCGTCCAGGTCCTGGGCCACGACCACGCCCTTGCCGGCGGCCAGGCCGTCGGCCTTGACGACGATGGGCGCGCCCTGGGTGCGGATGTAGGCGCGGGCCTCGCCGGCATCGGTGAAGGTGGCGTACGCGGCGGTGGGGATGCCGTGGCGCACCATGAAGGCCTTGGCGTAGTCCTTCGAGCTTTCCAGCTGGGCGGCGGCCCGCGTCGGCCCGAAGATGCGCAGCCCGGCGGCGCGGAAGGCGTCCACGATCCCGGCGGCCAGGGGGGCCTCGGGGCCGACCACGGTGAAGGCGATCTTTTCCCGCCGGGCGAATTCGATCAGGGCGTCGATGTCCTGCAGCGGCACGTTTTCCATCAGCGGCGCCTGCGCGGTGCCGCCGTTGCCGGGCGCGACGTAGATCTTCTGCACGCGGGGGGATTGGGACAGCCGCCAGGCCAGGGCGTGTTCGCGGCCGCCGGAGCCGATGACGAGCAGCTTCATTCGGCCTCGTCCATGACGGCGGTGGTGTAGACCTCCTGGACGTCGTCCAGGTCTTCCAGGAGGTCGATGATCTTCTGCATCCGCTCGGCGTCCTCGCCGGCGAGCTGGACCTTGGACAGGGCCTTCATGACCACGCCGTGGATCTCGGCCGTCAGGCCGGCGGCGTCGAAGGCCTGCTTCAGGCCGGCGTAGTCGCCGGGCTCGCAGGTGACCTCGATCACGCCTTCCTCGTCCGTCTGGACGTCGTCGGCGCCGTTGTCCAGGGCGATTTCCATGACCTGCTCTTCCGAGGTGCCGGGGGCGAAGATGAACTGGCCGCAGTGCTTGAACATGAACACCACGCTGCCGTCCTGACCCAGATTGCCGCCGTGCTTGGCGAGCGTGTGGCGCACTTCGGACACGGTGCGCTGGCGGTTGTCGGTCATGCAGTCGATGATCAGCGCGGCGCCGCCGATGCCGTAGCCTTCATAGCGGATTTCCTCGTAGTTGGCGCCGTCCTCGGTGCCGGCCCCGCGCTGGATGGCGCGCAGGATGTTGTCCTTGGGCATGTTGGCGGACGTGGCCTTGTCCCAGGCCAGGCGCAGGGCGGGATTGGCGTCGGGGTCGGGGCCGCCGGCACGGGCGGCCACGGTGATTTCACGGATGATCTTCGTCCAGAGCTTGCCGCGCTTGGCGTCCTGACGCCCTTTGCGGTGCTGGATGTTTGCCCATTTGCTGTGTCCGGCCATGATGTGTGGAGTTCTAGAGGAAGCGTTCAACGAACCCTGGATTTTAGCGCCTTGGGCGGATTCAGTCTGCGGCGCCGCCCTGGATCGGCTCGCCGGAGATGCCGGTCAGCCCGAACGGGACGGCGGCGGCGTGGACGGCCATCGTGGCCTGGCGGGAATTCATGCTAGTCTGGTCCGGTGTCGAACAGTCGGGTCCCGGCGGGGCCGGAGGTGTCCATCGTGGAAAAAACGGAGAAGGCCCGGGCGATCCTCGTCCATGAGCATGGCGGCCCGGAATGCATGCGGCTGGAAGAAGTGGACGTCCCGCCTCCCGCGCCGCACGAGGTGCGCATCCGCCAGAAGGCGGTCGGCCTGAATTTCATCGACATCTATTGTCGCACGGGGCTGTATCCGAACCCGCTGCCGCACGGCCTGGGGTTCGAGGCCGCCGGCGTGGTCGAGTCGGCGGGGACCGAGGTGCGCCACCTGCGCGCGGGCGACCGCGTGGCCTACGGCCAGGGCCCCATCGGCGCCTACGCGGAGCTGCGCAACGTGCCGGCCGACCGGGTGGTGAGGATCCCCGACGGCGTGGGCTTCGAGCAGGCCGCCGCGCTGATGCTCAAGGGCCTGACGGTGCAGTACCTGTTCCGCCAGACCTACCGGCTGCAGGGCAACGAGACGATCCTGTTCCATGCCGCCGCGGGCGGCGTGGGCCTGATCGCCTGCCAGTGGGCCCGCGCGCTGGGCGTGCGCCTGATCGGCACCGCGTCCACCCCGGAAAAGGCGGCGCTGGCGCGCCGCCACGGCGCCTGGGAAGTGATCGACTCCTCGCGGGAAGACATCGTTGCCCGGGTCAAGGAACTGACCGAAGGGCGCAAGGTCCCGGTGGTCTACGACGGCGTGGGCAGGAGCACCTGGGAAATCTCGCTGGACTGCCTGCAGCCGCGCGGCCTGATGGTCAGCTTCGGCAATGCGTCCGGCCCGGTCGAAGGCGTGAACCTGGGCGTGCTGGCGGCCAAGGGCTCGCTGTACGTCACCCGGCCGACGCTGGCGACCTACGCGGCCACCGCCCAGGCCATGCAGGCCGCCGCCACCGAGCTGTTCGATCTGGTGGCGGCCGGCAAGCTGGACATCGTCATCGGCCAGCGCTTCACCCTGGCGCAGGCCGCGCAGGCGCACGAGGCGCTGAATGCGCGCGCCACGGCCGGCGCGACGGTGCTGACGCTGGACTGAGGCCGCCGAGAGGCCGCCCTGGGCCGCACCGGGCCCGCCGGGTCGAAGGCCGCGCGGGCCGCTCCGGCCGGCCCGGCGCGGGCCGGATCAGGCTTCCTGGTGGTAGCGCTGC
The DNA here is from genome assembly GCF_000612685.1 of Castellaniella defragrans 65Phen. Lineage (NCBI taxonomy): Bacteria > Pseudomonadati > Pseudomonadota > Betaproteobacteria > Burkholderiales > Alcaligenaceae > Castellaniella > Castellaniella defragrans. Next base: position 2,628,361 of record NZ_HG916765.1, on the reverse strand, counting down.
AGGCGCTCGACTTCCTCGCGCGAGCCCAGGATCACGCCGACGCGCTGGTGCAGGGCCTCGGGCTGGATGTCCAGGATGCGGCCGGCGCCGTCGACGGCGCGCCCGCCCGCCTGCTCGACCAGGAAGCTCATGGGATTGGCCTCGTACATCAGGCGCAGCTTGCCCTTGCGCCCGGATGCGCGGGCGTCGCGCGGGTACATGAAGACCCCGCCGCGCGTCAGGATGCGGTGCACGTCGGCCACCATGGACGCGATCCAGCGCATGTTGTAGTTCTTGCCCAGGGGGCCGGTCTCGCCCTGCAGGCATTCGTCGATGTAGCGGCGCACGGGCGCTTCCCAGTGCCGCATGTTGGACATGTTGATGGCGAATTCGGCGGTCTGCTCGGGCAGGCGGATGTTCTCGTGCGTCAGCAGCCAGGACCCCATCTCGCGGTCCAGCGTGAAGCCCATGACGCCCGCGCCCACGGTCAGCACCAGCATGGTCTGCGGGCCGTAGACGGCGTAGCCGGCGGCGACCTGGCGGGTGCCGGGCTGCAGGAAGTCGGCTTCGGCGATTTCCCGGCCGGCGGCTTCGGCGGGCGCCTGCAGCACGGAGAAGATCGTGCCGATGGAGACGTTCACGTCGATGTTCGAGGAGCCGTCCAGGGGGTCGAACAGCAGCAGGTTCTGGCCCTTGGGGTAGTGGTTGGGAATGCGGTGGATGGTCTGCATTTCCTCGGAGGCCATGGCCGCCAGGTTGCCGCCCCATTCGTTGGCTTCCAGCAGGATCTCGTTGGACAGCACGTCGAGCTTCTTCTGCACCTCGCCCTGGACGTTTTCAGTGCCCAGGCTGCCGAGCACGCCGCCCAGCGCCCCCTTGCTGACGGCGTGGCTGATCGCTTTGCAGGCGCGCGACACGGTTTCGATCAGCAGGCGGACGTCGGCCGAGACGGCCTTGTGTTCGCGCTGCTGTTCGACCAGGTACTGGGTCAAGGTCTTGTATTTCAAGGTGGCTCCCTGAAGAAAATGGAATCAGTAAATGTTTGTTGTAGCGCTGCGTGGGCTGTGCCTACTGGCGTCCGCCTCGCGGCCTGCATGCCGCTCGGATTCGCCCGGCATGGGCAGTCCATGAGGACCGCCCCATGTCCGGGCCCATCCCGGCGGCAAAACGGCGGCAAAAGGACATGCTAAGTGGCAAGTGCTTTTGAAACGATTTCCCGGACGTTGCGCGACAGGCCCGGGGCGTCGAGCACGCGCCGCAGGGCGGCCTGCATGCCGGCGCGGGCGACGGGCTCGTGGCGCGCCCAGTTGTCGAAGGCGCGCGACAGCCGCGCGGCGACTTCCGGGTTCAGGGCGTCGAGCGCCAGCACCTGCTCGGCCCAGAAGTCGTAGCCTTCCGGGGTGTGCAGGTTGCCGGGGTTGTCCAGGCAGAAGCGGAAGACGACGGCGCGCGCGCGGTTGGGATTGCGCAGCGAGAAGTCGGGCAGGGCCATCAGGGCGCGCACGCCGGCCACCGTGCAGCCGGGCGCGCCCGCCTGGGCGCCGAACCAGCGGTCCAGCACCAGCGGGTCGTCGCGCCAGCGCGCATGGAAGTCGGCCAGCGGCCCAGCGGCATCCTGCGGCGCATGCTGCAGCAGGGCCGTCAGCGCGCCCAGGCTTTCGGTCATGTTGCGCGCCTGGCGGTATTGCGCCAGGGCCAGCTCGACGGCGCCCGGCGCCTGGCCGGCCAGCAGGTTGTCCAGCGCCAGGTTGCGCAGCGCGCGGCGCCCGGACGAGACCGGGTCGGGCGAATAGGGGCCGCCGTCGTCGGCCAGGGCGTCGTAGGCGGCGCGCCAGGCATCGGCCAGCCGTGCGCCCAGCGCCTGCCGGGTACGGGTCCAGGCCGCCACCGCGGCCTGCGGATCCATGGGCTCGCCGCGGTCGATGACCTCGCGCAGAGCGGGCAGGGCCAGCAGCCGCGCCTGGTAGGCGGGCGACAGTCGTTCGTCTTTCAGCGCGGCGCGCCAGATCTCCAGCAGCGTGTCCAGCGCCGGCTGCGGGCCGCCGGAGCGGCCGGCCTCGATGCAGGCCTGCAGGTGGCGGTGGGCGGTTTCCTGGACCGCGTCCCAGCGGGCGAAGGGGTCCGGATCGCGGCGCGCCAGCAGGGCCAGGTCGTCGGCCGTGCGGTCGGTTTCCAGGATGACGGGGGCGGAAAAGCCGCGCAGCAGCGACAGGACGGGTGCGCGCGGGATGTCCGTCAGGGTCCAGGTGCCGCTCGCCTCGCGCAGTTCCAGGACCACGGTGTCGCGCGCTTCGCCTTCCCACTGGATGGGCATGGAGCGGCCGTCCGCGTCGATCAGGCCGATGGCCAGGGGAATGTGCAGGGGCGGTTTTTCGGGCGGCGGGGATTGCCGGGCCTCCAGGCCCGCCGGCGCGCAGCGCTGCTCCAGGGTGATGCGGCAGGCGCGGGCGGCGGGGTCGTAGTGCGAGCGCACCCGCACGCGCGGGGTGCCGGCCTGCTCGTACCAGCGCCGGAAGACGGAGAAATCCTGGCCCGGGTGCCGTTGCGCGTAGATGGATTCCATGGCATCGACGAAGTCGTCGCAGGTCACCGCCTGGCCGTCGTGGCGGCGGAAGTATTCGTCCATGCCGGCGCGGAACCCGTCCTCGCCGAGCAGAGTGTGCTGCATGCGGATGACTTCGGCGCCTTTCTCGTAGACCGTGGCGGTGTAGAAATTGCCGATCTCCTGGTAGCTGTCGGGCCGGATGGGGTGCGCCATGGGGCCGGCGTCCTCGGGGAACTGCGCCAGCCGCAGGGTGTGCACGTCGTCGATGCGCTTGACGGCGCGGGCGCTGGCGGCCTCGGCGGGCGGCAGGCCCGCGGCCAGCATGTCGGCGGAGAATTCCTGGTCGCGGAAGACCGTCAGGCCTTCCTTCAGGGACAGCTGGAACCAGTCGCGGCAGGTCACGCGGTTGCCGGTCCAGTTGTGGAAGTATTCGTGGCCGATCACGGCCTCGATGCCGCGGTAGGCGGCGTCCGTGGCGGTGGCGGGGTCGGCCAGGACGTAGGCGGCGTTGAAGATGTTCAGGCCCTTGTTTTCCATCGCGCCCATGTTGAAGTCGCGCGCCGCCACCACCATGAAGCGGTCCAGGTCCAGTTCCAGGCCGAAGCGCCGCTCGTCCCAGTGCAGGGCGTTGGCCAGGCAGTCCAGCGCCCAGCGGGTCTGCTCGCGGTAGCCCTTGTCGCTGTAGACCTGCAGCAGCACTTCGCGGCCGCTGCGGGTGGTCTCGGTGCGCTCGATGCAGTCGAAGTCGCCGGCCACCAGGGCGAACAGGTAGCAGGGCTTGGGATGGGGGTCGCGCCAGAGGGCCTGGTGGCGGCCGTCCGGCAGGCCGGCCTGCTCGATCAGGTTGCCGTTGGACAGCAGCAGCGGATAGGCGGCCGGGTCGGCGCGCAGCAGGACCTCGAAGCGCGCCATCACGTCGGGCCGGTCCGGGAACCAGGTGATGCGGCGAAAGCCCTGGGCCTCGCACTGGGTGAAGAGCTTGTCGCCCGAGACGTACAGGCCCATCAGGGTGGTGTTCTCTGCCGGGCGGCACAGGCTGACGATGCCGATGGTGAAGGGCTTGCCGTGGCCCGGCGGGACCAGGCTGAGCGTGTCGTCGGCCAGCTGGTATTCGTCGGCGGCCAGCGGCCGGCCGTCGAGGCGGACCTCGACCAGCTCCAGGTCCTCGCCCTGCAGCACCAGCGGGGTGCCGGGCGCGGTGCCGGGGGCGGGCTCGAAGCGCAGTTCGGAGCGCACCCGGGTGGATTCCGCCGCCAGGTCGAATTCCAGCCGGACCCGGGGCAGCCGGTAGGGGTAGGGGACGTAGTCCTGGCGGAAGATGGTGGGGGCGGTATCCGTGCGCATGGTCTGTTCCGAAAGCGGTTTCGTGCCCTCATTGTAGTCGGCCCGCCGCGTCCGTCCCCGCCTGTATCGGAGTGCAACGGCCGGCTTCTCGCGCGGCGCGGCTGCGCCTATGATGGCTGATATGACCGGCTGCGGCGCGGACCGCGAAAATGGGGCCGCGTGAATGGGCCGCGTGAATGGTTTCGCGCCGGACGGGTTTTTGGAATCGGAATGGGATGTGCGATGAAGGACGGTGGCCTGGGCGGGATGCAGAGGGGGCGCGGATGGATCCGGTGGTTTTCCGGATTATGTCTGGCGCTGTTGCTGGGCGGATGCGCCTCGGTGTTTTCCGCGCAGGTCACGCGCTATCAGCAGTGGCCGGAAAACGCCCAGGGGGCCAGCTACTGGATCGCGGCCGACGAGACGCAGCGCAATAATCTGCAGTTTCAGACGTACGCCGACACGGTGCGTGCCGCCCTGGGGCCGACCGGACTGGTCGAGGCCCATGCGGAAGCCCAGGCGCGTTTCACGGTGCATATCGAATACGGCAGCCCGCGCGAGCGCGAATGGCGCCAGGAATTCGTCGATCCCTACATGTATCCGGGCTTCTACGGGCCTTATGTCGGGTTTCATCATCCCCGCTGGGCCTGGGGGATGGGGCCGGCGATCCAGACCGTCGCGGTGGACGTGTATCGCATGACCCTGTCCGTGCGCATCGACGACCGGACGCAGCAGGGGCGCGAGGTCTATCGCGCCACGGCGGTGGCGTCCAGCCGGCAGGATCAGCTGGGCGCCGCCATGCCGTATCTGGCGCGCGCCATTTTCGACCGCTTCCCCGGCCGCAATGGCCAGGTCGTCGAGGTGCGGTATCCTGTGCAGTGAATCCGCTCAGGCGGATTCGGCGGCGATCAGGAAGGATTCGCGCGGGGTGCCGGCGGCTTCCGCATCGGTGATCCAGCGCGGCGCCTTGCCGCGGCCCGTCCAGGTGGCCTGGGTTTCGGGATGGCGGTATTTCGGCGCGACCACGCGCTTGGTGGCGGTGGCGGCCTTGCGCGGCGAGGCGACGCGTGCGCGGCTGGCCGGCTTGCGGCTGAAGGCCGCGGCGATTTCTTCCGGACTGATGTCGTATTCACGCATCGAACGCACGATCGCGGCGATCTTGGGCTGGCGCTGTTTGGCCTGCAGCGACTGAATCCTTTTCTGGATCTTGGCCATTTCTTTTTCGAGGCGGGATTTTTCGGTGTTATAGCTGGTACGGGTCATTCATGGCTCCGTTCGTGGTCGATCGATATGGCGGGATTCAAAAGAACCGGCATTTGAATACTGGCGAGTGATTTTAAACTTATTTCAGGCAATGTGCGCGACGCATTCCATTTCGAGGTGTGACCATGGCGCGGCATTCATTCGATAATCGGGAGCATTCATGAGCGGTCAGGACCATTCGATGGCGGTCGCGGCGGTGCAGATGGTATCCGGGATGGAGGTGGCGGATAATCTGGAGCAGGCGGCGCTGGGGATCGGGGATGCCGTCTCCGGCGGCGCGGCGCTGGTGGCGCTGCCGGAATATTTCTGTTTCATGGGCCGCCGGGATACGGATAAACTGCCGCTCGCCGAAACGCCGGGCGACGGGCCGATCCAGGCGTTTCTTTCGGACCAGGCGCGGCGCCACGGCATCTGGCTGGTGGGCGGCACGCTGCCCCTGCGCAGTCCCGACGCGGACCGCGTCCATAACACGTGCCTGGTTTACGATCCCCAGGGCCGGGCGTGCGCGCGCTACGACAAGATCCATCTGTTCGGTTTTCAGCGCGGCGAGGAATCCTACGACGAATCCCGCGCCATCCGTCCCGGCGACGGGCCTCCGCCGGTATTCGACATGCCGTTCGGCCGCACCGCCCTGGGCATTTGCTACGACCTGCGTTTCCCCGAATTCTTCCGCGCCCAGGGCGACGTGCGTCTGATGGTGCTGCCCGCCGCTTTTACCTGGACCACGGGTTCGGTACACTGGGAAGTCCTGCTGCGCGCGCGGGCCATCGAGAACCAGTGCTACGTGCTGGCCAGCGCCCAGGGCGGCACGCATGCCAACGGCCGGCGCACCTGGGGTCATTCGATGCTGATCGATCCCTGGGGCGAAATCCTGGATTGCGTGCCCGAAGGCCCGGGCGTGGCCGCGGGCACGCTGGACGCGGATCGCCTGGCGGCGGTGCGGGAATCCCTGCCCGCGCTGCGCCACCGGGTCCTGTGAATGCGAAACGCAAAAAAAGGCCGCGCGCGGGCGCGGCGCGACGATCGATTGATGAATGGTGTCAGATGAAAATTGTTGAACCGGGCCTGGATGCCCTGAATACCGCCCGGACATTATTGCTGGAACCCTGGGGATTGGACGAATCCCATCTGGCGCGCGCACTGTCCGATATCCACAGCCACCGGGTCGATTATGCCGACCTGTATTTCCAATACAGCTGCTCGGAAGGCTGGAGCCTGGAAGAAGGCATCGTCAAGACCGGCAGTTTCTCCATCGACCAGGGCGTGGGCGTGCGGGCCGTGAGCGGCGAGAAAACCGCCTTCGCCTATTCCGACAGCCTGTCGCCGCAGGCGCTGATGTCCTCGGCCGCGGCGGTGCGCACCATCGCGCGCCAGGGCGCGGGCCGCTGCCGCGTCGACGGCGGGGTCGATACGCCGCACCATCTGTACGCGGCCGTCAATCCCGTGGACTCGATGTCCGCCCCGGACAAGGTGGCCCTGCTGGAGCGGGTCGAACGCATGGCCCGCGCCGCCGACCCGGAGATCATCCAGGTCATGGCCGGGCTGGCGGCCGAGTACGACGTCATCCTGGTGGCCGGCAGCGACGGCCGCCTGGTGGCCGACGTGCGCCCGCTGGTGCGCCTGTCCCTGACCGTCATCGCGGAACGCAAGGGACGGCGGGAAATGGGCCACGGCGGCGGGGGCGGCCGCACCGGCCTGGCCTATTTCACCGACGAGATCCTGCGCGGCTACGTGGAGCGCGCGGTACACGAGGCGCGCGTCAATCTCGAAGCCCGGCCGGCGCCGGCGGGCCAGATGACGGTGGTGCTGGGTTCGGGCTGGCCCGGCATCCTGCTGCACGAGGCGGTCGGCCACGGCCTGGAAGGCGATTTCAACCGCAAGGGCTCCAGCGTGTTTTCCGGCCGCATCGGCGAGCGCGTGGCCTCGCGCGGCGTCACGGTGGTGGACGACGGCACGCTGGCCGACCGGCGCGGCTCGCTGAACGTGGACGACGAGGGCCATCCCACCCAGCGCAACGTCCTGATCGAGGACGGCATCCTGCGCGGCTACATGCAGGATTCCATGAACGCCCGGCTGATGAAGCAGGCCCCCACCGGCAACGGCCGGCGCGAATCCTACGCGCACCTGCCCATGCCGCGCATGACCAACACCTACATGCTGGCCGGGCGCGACGACCCCAAGGACATCATCGCCTCGGTGGACCGCGGCCTGTACGCCGTCAACTTCGGTGGCGGCCAGGTGGACATCACCAGCGGCAAGTTCGTGTTCTCGGCGTCCGAGGCCTACCTGATCGAGAACGGCCGCGTCACCCATCCCGTCAAGGGCGCCACGCTGATCGGCAGCGGCCCCGAGGCCATGGGCCGCATCGGCATGATCGGCAACGACCTGGCCCTGGATTCGGGGGTGGGCACCTGCGGCAAGGAAGGCCAGAGCGTGCCCGTGGGCGTGGGCATGCCGACCCTGCGCATCGACGGCCTGACCGTCGGCGGCACGGCGTAGTCCGGGCCTTTTCGCCGCTCCGCCGCCCGCAAGCGGCGAGGTGGGCGCAAGTCGCGGCGTGAGGGGGGTTCAGGCCGCGCGGCCGAACACCTGACGCAGGTAGGCCAGGAACGTCTCGTCGGTGCAATGGACCTTGCCGGGGCTGTCGGGCAGCTTGGCGGTCGGCATGCCGTTGCAGTGGAACAGCTTCATGACGATGTTCAGCGGCATGGGGCCCAGGTCGTTGGTCAGGTTGGTGCCGATGCCGAAGGCCGGCTGCACCCGGTCGGCGAAGTGGCGGTACAGCGCCAGCGTGCGCGGCAGGTCCAGCCCGTCGGAAAACACGAAGCGCTTGCCCGCCGGATCGACGCGCAGCGTCCGGTAATGGGCGATCGCCCGTTCGCCCCAGGCGATCGGGTCGCCCGAATCGTGGCGCAGGCCGTCGAACAGCTTGGCGAAATACAGGTCGAAGTCCGCCAGGAAGGCGTCCATGCCGACCACGTCGGTCAGGGCGATGCCCAGGTCGCCGCGGTATTCCTGCACCCAGTCCTCCAGCGCGGCGCGCTGGAAATCGCGCAGCCGCACCTTGCCGAAGGCCTGGTAGGACTGCAGGTATTCGTGCGCCATTGTGCCCACCGGCACCAGACCCAGCGCGCGCGCCAGCGCGACGTTCGATGTGCCGGTGACGAACTGCGGCACCGCCTGGCGCAGGGCCGTCACCACCTCGGTCTGCCAGGCGCGGGAAAACCGCCGCCGCAGGCCGAAATCCGAGATCAGCAGGGGAAAGCGCCGCGCCGGCTCGCGGCCGAAATCCCGCAGCAGGGCGATCTTGTCCTGCAGTCGCCGGCGTCCCTCCGCCAGCACGTCCGGCGTCTGGTGGCGGCGGAAATACAGCTCGTTGACGATCGCCAGGACGAAGACCTCGAAGGCCATCACGTGGACCTGCGGGCCTTGCGCCACGATGTCCAGCGCGTCGCCGCGGGTCGAGACGCGGATGAAATGGCGCTGGAAGTGGAACAGCGACAGGAAATCGACGAAATCGGACTTGATGTAGCGCAGCCCGCGCAGGTAATCGAGCTCTTCGGGCTGGAAGCGCAGGGCGCAGAGGTGGTCCAGCTGCCGCTCGATCTCCGGCGCCAGCGCCGCCAGCGGATATTCCGGACGGTCGCGGCAGATGAAGCGGTATTCGGCCTGCGCGGCCGGATGGCGGTGCAGCATGGCCTGCCACATCGTGAACTTGTACAGATCGGTATCCAGCAGGGATTCGATCACGGGAACGAAGGATTCGGTCGGCATGCCCGGGCGGCCTTGAGGGGTGGACGATTCGGTCCATGTTAGCGGATTTCAAACGAACCATTCCGGCGCCGCCGCGGGCCATGCGCGCCCACGTCCAGGCGGCGGCCGATGACCGAAAAAATACCGGACAAAGAAAAAGCGGCTTTGCGAAATGCCCGCAAAGCCGCTTGAATCCTGGTGCCGGCTAGAGGAGTCGAACCCCCGACCTTCTCATTACGAATGAGCTGCTCTACCAACTGAGCTAAGCCGGCGACGGCGGGTGCATGAGGCACCCCGCCGATCTGGCGGCAAAGCAAATTCTTGCTCACCACCAAAGCCAGCCATTGTACATGATTTTTTCTGCGATTTGGAAGGCGACAGGCGACGGCAAGTGGCGGCATGGCGCCAAAATCCGCCCCCCCGGATGCCGTCCTCATGGGATGCCGTCATAATATCCGCATCGAACATCTCGCAGAACGAGGCCGGAATGAGCTGGATCCAGGGATTGATGGTGGCGGCGGCCGTGCTGCCGTACGGGGCCGCGGTGGCGGCCAAGGTGGGCGGACGCAGGTTCGACAACGACGATCCGCGCCCCTGGCTGGCCGCCCAGCAGGGCTGGCGGGCGCGCGCCAACGCGGCGCAGGCGAATCTGTTCGAGGGCCTGCCGTTCTTCTATGCCGCGGTGCTGTACGCCCTGTACGCCGGGGCGCAGCCGGAGCGGCTGGCAGGCCTGATGGGCGCCTGGGTGGCGCTGCGGGTGCTGTACGTGCTGGCCTACATCCTGGGGCGCGGCACGGTGCGCTCGCTCATCTGGGGAGCCGCTCTGGCGGTGAATCTGGCGATTCTGTGGGCCTGATGTCCCGCAGCCCCTGCTGGTGCTGGGCCACCGCGTCGGGGAACAGGTCCCAGCAGGCGATGAACAGCGCGGCGAACAGCGGTCCGATGACGAAGCCGTTCAGGCCGAACACCGACAGGCCCCCCAGGGTGGAGATCAGCACCACGTAGTCGGGCAGCTTGGTGTCCTTGCCCACCAGGATGGGGCGCAGCAGGTTGTCCAGCAGCCCGATGACCAGCACGCCGAACAGGATCAGGACGACGCCCTCCCACAGGGCGCCGGTGACCAGGAAATAGATGGCGACCGGCACCCAGATGAGCGAGGCGCCCACCGCCGGCAGCAGGGACAGGAAGGCCATCATCACCCCCCAGAACAGCGAGCCCTGGATGCCCAGGAAGGCGAACATCAGGCCGCCCAGCAGGCCCTGGGTGGCGGCGATGACGATGTTGCCCTTGACCGTGGCGCGCACCACCGTGGCGAATTTCTGGAACAGGCCGTGGCGGTGCGAGTCTTCCAGGGGGATCAGGCGCTTGAGCTTGGGCACGATGGCGGCCCCGTCGCGCAGCAGGAAGAACAGCAGGTACAGCATGATGCCCAGGCCGACCACGAACTGGAAGGTGTTCTGGCCGATGTTGACGGCCTGCTTGGCGAGGAACTGGCTGGCCTGCAGGGCGCCGGTGGACAGTTTCTCGCGGATGCTGAGCAGGTCGCCCACGCCGAAGGAATCCAGCCAGCCGTGCACGGAGGGCGGCAGGGCGCCGACGATCTGCTCGTAGTAGACGCCCAGGTTCAGCTGGCCGGAATTGATGCGCGTGTACAGCCCGGCGACCTCGTTGGCGAGGGCGCCGGCGATGAACAGCATCGGCAGGATCACGATCAGGGTGATGCACAGCACCGTGAGGAAGGCCGCCAGGCTGGGGCTGTTCCCGCCCACGGCGCGCAGCAGGCGCCGGTACAGGGGACGGAAGATCACCGCCAGTACGCCGCCCCAGAAGATCGCCGGGTAGAAGGGCAGCAGGATGCTGATGAAGGCGATCGAGACGGCGGCCAGCAGCAGCAGGAAACTACGGAAGTGCAGGGTGGGCATGATCGGGCAGGGAAGTCGGGACTGTCAGTGGCGCCGGGTGTTGCGGATGCGGTAGGCGATCGCGCCGATGATCAGCGCCGCCAGCGGCGTGCCGGCCAGCAGCGCCGTGCGGGGCGGCAGCTCGATTCCCAGCGTGAGCATGCCCTGGTACAGCAGCTTGAACAGGCTGAACAGATAATAGCTGATGGCGATGATGGACAGGCCTTCCACCGCCTTCTGGATCTTGATCTGGGTTTCGGCGCGGGTGCTCAGGCTTTGCAGGATCTGGCTGTTCTGCTCCTCCATCTCGACCTGGACGCGGGCCTGCAGCAGGCTGCTCAGGTGGGACACGGCGCTGCCGATGCGGCTCAGCCGCTGGTCGGTGGAGGCGCAGTAGCGCACCGTGGGGCGGAAGCGCTGGGCGATGAAGGTGCCCAGCTGCTGGCAGTCGCCGGTGCGGCTTTCGTGCAGTTCCGCGATGCGCTCGAAGACCAGCTGGGCGTAGGCCTCGGTGGCGCTCAGGCGCAGCCGCGTGCGGGCGCTGGTCTGGGTGATCCGGGCCGACAGGCGGGTGATGCGTTCCAGCAGGGCCTTGATGTCCTGGGATTCCGCGCGGGCGTTGGCATCGGACAGGGCGGCCAGTTCCTGCTCGTACTGGCGCAGTTCGGCGCTCAGGGCGCGCGCCACGGGCAGGGTCAGGGACGCCATCAGGCGGTAGGTCTCGACTTCCAGCAGGCGGCGCACCATGCGGCCCAGCCGCCGGCCGTCGAACTGCCGGTTGAGCACCAGGATGCGGTTCAGCCCGTTGCCGTTCAGGCGTAGGTCGCTCCAGACGATGGCCTTGCCGTCGTCCAGGCTGGAGCCCACCGGATCCTTGAAGCCGTAGTCTTCGATCGAGCCGCGCCAGCTGGTCTCGGATTCCACGCAGACCTGGTCGGCATTGACGAGCAGGGCGCTGTGGGCCTCGGCGACTTCGGCCAGCACGGGCGGCAGGGCGGCCCAGGGTGTGGCCTGGGGGCCGGGCAGCACCAGGGTCAGGGTGAGGAATTCGGTGTGCCGCTCCCATTTCAGCCGCGCGCCGCCCACCGGGAACTCGCCCTGGGGCAGGCTGGGGTCGGCCAGCGCGACGTGGCGGTCGCACAGCGAGCGGACGATGGCTTCCGCCGCCTCGTGCTCGTCCAGGAAGGCCAGGTGGAAGACCTGGGCCGGCGCGTCGAAGTACATCGAGGGACGGGCGTGCAGTTCGTTGTGCAGGGCGTTGCGGTGCGGATGCATGCGGCGGGTCGGGACGAGAGGGGGAAATGGAAAAGGGAACCAGTGTATCGGAAGTCCCCGCCCCGCAGTATGAAAAAGGCAGCATGAAAAACGCGGAACGCCGCGGGTGGGAGCCCGCGGCGTCGGGATGGGCCCGGGCGCGCGCCCGGGGTGTGGGGGGAGGCGCTCAGGCCGGCGTTTTCGGCGTCTGGGCGTGGTGCGTCTTCGCGCCCGGGTGGCTCTTGGCCGTCTTGGCGTGATGAGCGGCCATTTTCCGGGCGGGCATCTTCTTGCCGGCATGCTGCGGTGCCGATTGCGCGGCGGGCTGGCCGGCGGCGGGCGCGTCGGCGGCGAAGGCGGATGCCGTGGTGAGACCCAGGGCGGCGGCCGAGCAGGCGACCAGGAAGGCAATGCGGGAACGTGTCGTCATGACATCAACTCCAGAGAACGCCCCGACACCCCTGTGTCCGGGCCGGTGGCGGACCACCTGATGCTCAGAGCGGCGGGCGGGAGGGAAGTTCTTCGCGGTCTTTCCGCCGTTTGTAATCAGGTGTTCCGCCCCGCCCGGCAGCGGCCGCATGCGGCAGCAGGCGCGGCGCGGGTCTCCGCCGGGCGGCGCACCCGTGCCGGAAGCAGCTGATTACGAGGCTGACGGCGGGTTGAACGCCGCCTGCGGTCCCGGATAGGCGACCGAGCCGTCGTCGCGGACCACGGCGCCGGGTGTCAGGCTGGCCGGCTCCAGCCGGCCGGCGCCCATGATGTGGAACACGGGAATGCCCCGGGCGATCAGGTGGTCGGCCACGATGCGGCGGTGGCAGCGCCACCAGACCGACTCGGAGCACATCATGGCGGTGGGCCGCGCCCGGCCCTGCGCGATCAGCGCCTCCAGCCCCTGGCGGAACGCATCGCCCAGCGCGTAGTCCGCGTAGTGGTGGAAGCTGTCGTTTTCCCAGTAGCCGTTGGTGGCCGGCGGCACGGTCTTCGACCGGCCGCGCAGGCCGCCGAGCTCGGCCATGTGCTCGTAGGCGATGCCGTGGGGCGCCAGGGTCTCGGGCAGGCTGTCCCGGTTGAACTGGGGATTGGTGCGCGAGCGCGGCACGGTCCGGATGTCGGCCAGGCATTCGATGCCCGCCTGGGCCAGCAGGGCGATGAAATCGTCCAGGCTGCGGTTGGAGTGGCCGATGGTGTAGAGGGGGTTCGCCATGGATCGACGATAATCCTTCTCTTGGGTGGGGGACAAGCCGGGCGGCAGGGCCGGCGGCCCCCGGCAGGCGGCGGGCCCCCCGGGAAGCCGCGGACAGGCAGGATGGAGGCGCGATGGACAGGATGCGACTGGACAAATGGCTGTGGGCCGCCCGTTTCTTCAAGACCCGCAGCCTGGCGACGCACGAGGTCGACGCCGGGCGGGTGCTGGTCGGCGGCCAGCCGGTCAAGCCCGCCCGCGAGATCGCCGTGGACGATCTGATCGAGGTGCGCCGCGCCGGCAGCCCGCCGGTGCGGGTCCGGGTGCGCGCGCTCAGCCTGGTGCGCGGCCCCGCGCCCAAGGCCGCGCTGCTGTACGAGGAAACCCCGGACAGCGTGGCGGCGCGGGAACAGGCCGCCGAGATGCGCCGCCTGGCGCCCGAGCCGGCCCGGGATTTCGAGGAGGGCCGCCCCACCAAGCGCGACCGGCGGCAGATGGACCGGTGGCGGGGGCGCTGATCGCAAGCCATCCCGGCTCGCCATCATCCGTCCGGCGGACCGTGTTCCACCCCCGCATCATGCGGCCAGCCGCCTCGGTCCATGGACAGCCGGGCATGCGCGGCGCATGCATTCCAGCATCGACCCGAAGACACGTTCATCCACTTCCGCGGCCGCCTGCGGGCCGTCGGCGATGGCCCGCCGCTGCTCATCGTGGCGGTGAAGGCGGCCGCAGGCTTTCGCCACTGAATCGTCCGCTGGGAGGGACGGACGCCCGTCCGCCGGAGCGTCCACATGGAGGGGCGGGAGCGCCGTCCGCCGGGGCGTCCCCCTGGACGGGATGTCTTGCAAGAATCCCAAGCTGTTCTGTTAACATATTAGCTAAATAGGGCCCCTTCAGCCTTCAGGGCGGGAGCTCGCCCTTCCGCACTTCCGGTTCCGAGCTGCCATGAGCCATTGGCCAGACATGAACTCCAGGCGACGCCTCGCCAGCATCCCGATCCTCGATCTTGGCCAGGTCTACGATCAGCGCTACGCCGACGCCGACTTTCACTACGACGGCCATGACCGTCTCTGCGAATTCTTCGGCCGCAGCGTGGCGGTGCATCGCCATGACCGCTTCTTCCAGATCCATTACCTCCACAACGGCCACGTCCACCTCTACCTGGATGATCTCCAATACCGCCTGGACGGTCCGCTGTGCTTCCTGACCCCGCCCGGCGTCCCCCATGCCTTCGTCACCGATGCGGCCTGCGAGGGCCAGGTCATCACCGTGCGCCAGCAGTTGGTATGGAAGCTGTTCGACGGCGAAGCCGCCCTGTCGCTCCGGCTGAACCAGCCGCTGTGCGTCAGCCTGGGCGAGCAGCGGGGCGAGGCCGCCCGCGTCGCCGCGCACCTGGAACCTCTGTTCCATCAGGTGGCCGACGAATTCGCCGGCCGGCGCGACGGCCGCGAGGCCAACCTGCTGGCCCTGCTGCGGCTGATCCTGGCCAAGCTGCTGCACCTGGTCGAGCAGGCGCAGCATGACAATCCCGTGCCGGCCCATGACCTGCTGCAGTTTCATCGTTTCAATCAGCTGGTGGAGGCCCGCTACACCGAGCACTGGCCCCTGCAACGCTATGCCGGCGAGCTGGGCCTGACCACCGCGCGGCTCAACCTGATCTGCCGGCGCCTGGCGGGCATGTCGTCCAAGCAGCTGATCTTCGAGCGCCAGCTGCAGGAGGCCAAGCGCCTGCTGCTGCACAGCGGCCAGTCGGTCAACCAGATAGGCTTCGCCCTGGGTTTTTGCGACCCGGCCTATTTTTCGCGGTTTTTCCGCCGCCATGTCGGCATGTCGCCGAGCGACTATCTTTCACGGCGGGGAATCGCCGTGAAGCCTTGCGAAAAGTCCAAGATTAACGGCGAAAGCTGCATTCAGCCCACCCCCTCCATGCTCCTATCATAGTGTCTCCAACAGTCAGAAACAGCGGAGACGCCATGCCCCCCGAAACCCTGCGCCCCGGTAAATTCCGTGCCGGCGGCAGCCGCCCACCCGCCGGCGAAGCACGTCCGGCCGGCCTGCGCCGCGATCTCGATGCCACGACGGAAGGAGCGCGCTCATGCAGTACCATCTGAACGGCTTCAAGCCCGGCAATTACCAGATTCCCGATGCGGCGCGCGAGCCCGCGCCCCCGCCGCCGATGGTCGATCTGCCGAAAGAGGTCGATGTGCTGATCGTCGGCTGTGGTCCGGCGGGCCTGGCGCTGGCGCGGCAACTGGCGGATTTTGCCGATATCAGGACCTGCATCGTCGAGCAGAAGTCCGGGCCGATGCTGTTCGGCCAGGCGGACGGCATTTCCTGCAGGACCATGGAAATCATGGAGGCCTTCAACAGCAGCGAACTGCTGGTGAAGGAAGCCTATCAGCTGCACCAGAACGCCTTCTGGGAGCCGGATGCGCAGAATCCGCAGCAGATCAAGCGCACGCACAGGGTGGCGGATGCGCGGCTGGGGCTGTCCGAGTTCACCCACGGGGTGGTCAACCAGGCGCGCCTGCACGACATCCTGCTCGACGGCATGGCGCATTCGGTCACGCATCTGGTCCCGCATTACAACCGCCGCTTGCTGGAACTGGTGGTGGATCGGAACCTGACCCAGGACCTGCGCGCGCATCCGATCACCGCGACCTTCGAGCGCAACGATGCCAGCCAGTCGAGCAAGGTCGAAACCGTCAAGGCCCGCTATGTGGTGGGGTGCGATGGCGCCCGCAGCACGGTGCGCAAGAGTCTGGGGATCGAGCTGCAAGGCGACTCGGCCAACAAGGCCTGGGGCGTGATGGACGTGCTGCCGGTGACGAATTTCCCGGACATCCGGGTCAAGAGCTTCATCCAGTCGAAGGACAACGGCGCGGTGATGCTGGTGCCGCGCGAAGGCGGCTACCTGGTGCGCCTGTACGTCGAACTCGATCTGCTGGGCAAGGACCAGCGCGCTTCGCAGCTGGACCTGCACGCCGACGATCTCATCGCCAAGGCCCGGCAGATCATGAATCCGTATCAGCTGGAGGTCAAGGAGGTCGCCTGGTGGTCGATCTACGAAGTCGGGCAGCGCGTTGCCGAGCGCTTCGACGACACCCCGGCGGGTTCGGAGGATCTGATTCCGCGCGCCTTCGTCGCCGGCGATGCCTGCCATACCCACAGCCCGAAAGGAGGGTGGGGCCTGAATACCTCGTTGCCGGATACCTTCAATCTGGGCTGGAAGCTGGCGGCGGTGCTGCAGGGCAGGTCGCAGCCGAAACTGTTGCAGACTTACGAGGCCGAGCGCCGCAAGGTGGCCTTCATGCTGATCGACGCCGACCGCGAAATGTCGGCGCTGGTCGCCACCCGCCCGGGGGCCGGAAGAGATGCCTCGTCGGCGAAAATCAGTACCGCCGACATAGAAAAATTCATCGCCCGCCAGAATGGCTTCATCGCCGGCACCTCGATTGGCTATGACGAATCCTGGCTGTGCACGGGACACGAGCATCAGGCGCTGGCGAGCGGGTTCCCGATCGGGCAGCGTTTCCATTCCGCCCAGGCCGTGCGCGTGGCCGACGGCCGCCCGGTGCAGCTGGGACACCTGAACAAGGCGGATGGCCGCTGGCGCATCTTCCTCTTTGGCGATGCGAAAAGCCCGCTGGATGCGTCTTCCGGGTCGGCCCGGCTGATCGGGTTCCTGGCCGGCGCGGACACCTCGCCGGTGAAACGATACACGCCGGCCGGGACGGACGTCGATTCGGTGATCGATGTCTGCGCCGTGTTCCAGCAACGGGACCTGGCCATCGAGGACCTGCCGGATTTCCTCTGGCCCGCAAAGGGAAAATACGGCCTGCGCGATTACGAAAAGGTCTTCCAGACGACCGAGGCGCACGACATCTTCGAGCAGCGCGGCATCGACCGCTCGAAGGGCTGCATCGTGGTGGTCCGCCCCGACCAGCACATCGCCAGCATCCTGCCGCTCGATGCCCATGCCGAACTGAGCCGGTTCTTCGATGGGTTCATGCTGGGGTAAATCCGGGCGCCCGTGATGGTCGCCGGGATATGCGCGGGAAGTCCGAGGGCATGGACGAAGCCGAGCGCCGGCGGTTCGAGGCCTGGCTGCGGGCGTCTTCGGAGCATGCGCGGGAATACCGCCGGGCGCAAGGCCTTCGTGACTGACGCCCAGGCGCCCGGCCCTATCGCGGCGCATAGGGACAAACGCATGCGGGCAAACAAAAAGGACCTAGGTTTTCACCTAAGTCCTTGAATTTCTTGGCTCCCCGACCAGGGCTCGAACCTGGGACCTGCGGATTAACAGTCCGTCGCTCTACCGACTGAGCTATCGGGGAACTGCGAAGAAGCGAAACTATAGCATAAATTTCCGTGTGTGCGCAAAGCGGGGTGACAAGCGGGTTGGCGGGTTTGACGCGCCCCTTGCATCCCCTGGAGTGAGGCTCAATGCGCCCCCGCCGCCGCTCCCGATCCGCCGTGGGCCGCCGACTTCGGCCGGGCCAGCCAGATCAGGCCGATCAGGACCAGGAAGATCAGCGCCGAGGCGTAGAAGATGTCGGTGGCCGACATCGTGTAGGCCTGCTGGTTGATCACCCGGTCGAGCATGCCCGCGCCGCGCTGCGGGTCCACGCCCAGGCTCTGCAGGCCGCCCATGATGTGGTCGAAGGCCGGTTCGCCGGGGCGGGCGGCTTCGGTCAGGCGGCTGTGGTGCAGCGAGGCGCGGTTGTCCCAGATCGTGGTGGTGATCGAGGTGCCGAAGGCGCCGCAGACCAGGCGGAAGAAGTTCGACAGGCCGGCGGCGGCGGGGATCCGGTCCGGGCTCAGGCCCGACAGGGAGATCGTCGTCAGCGGGATGAAGAACGTCGCCATGGCCGCGCCCTGGATGAAGGTGGGCAGCATCACCGTGTACAGGTCCACGCTGGTGTTGAACTGGGCGCGCATGTAGCTGATCAGGGCGAAGATCAGGAAGGCGATGGTGGCGATCGGACGCGGGTCGTGGTGGGCCAGCAGCTTGCCCACCACCGGCGACAGGATGATGGCCAGGATGCCCACCGGGGCCGAAGCCACGCCCGCCCAGGTGGCCGTGTAGCCCATGGTGTTCTGCAGCCACAGGGGCAGCAGCACGACGGTGCCGAAGAACACGCCGTAGGCGACCGACAGGGCGATGGTGCCGGAGGTGAAATTGCGCTGGGCGAACAGGGTCAGGTCCACCACCGGGTGGGCGGCGGTCAGCTCCCAGATCACGAAATAGACGAAGGCCACCACCGTGGCCACGGCCAGCACGCAGATCAGCGGGCTGGCGAACCATTCCAGCTCCTTGCCCTTGTCCAGGATCAGCTGCAGGGCGCCGACCCAGACGACCAGCAGGAACAGGCCGATGCGGTCGATGGGCAGGCGGACGCGGCGCGATTCACGGTCCTTGTAGACCTGCCACGAGGCCCAGCCGGCGAGCAGGCCGACCGGCACGTTGATGTAGAAGATCCAGGACCAGGAATAATTGTCCGAGATCCAGCCGCCCAGCAGCGGCCCGGCGATGGGGCCGACCAGGATGGTCATGGACCAGAGCGCCAGGGCCATGCCGGCCTTGGCCCTGGGGTAGCTGGCCAGCATCAGGGACTGCGACAGCGGGATCATCGGCCCGGCCACCGCGCCCTGCAGCACGCGGAAGAACACCAGCGATTCCAGCGACCAGGCGAAGCCGCACAGCCAGGAGCTGATGACGAACAGCAGCACCGACAGCACGAACAGGCGCACCTGGCCGAAGCGCTGCGTCAGCCAGCCGGTCAGCGGCACGGTGATGGCGTTGGCGACGGCGAAGGAGGTGATCACCCAGGTGCCCTGGGTGGCGCTGACGCCCAGGTCGCCGGCGATGGTGGGAATGGAGACGTTGGCGATGGACGAGTCCAGCACGTTCATGAACACCGCGGCCGACAGGGCGATGGTGCCGAAGGCGCGGGCGCTGCCTTCCAGGGGCGGATAGCCCGTGGCGGCCGGCTGGGCCGGCGCGGCGGGCGCGTCGTCCGGGCGCGGGCCGGCCTGGTCTTCCGGCGTGGCGGCCGCGCTGCTCACGGCGTTTCCTTGGCGTGGCCGGCCGTGCCTTTGGCGCTGCCGGGCGTGCCCTGGGCGGTGCCGGCCGTCCCCGCCGGGGCGGCGCCGCCGCGGGAAAGGCCGGGCGCGTCCGCCGAGCCGATGTTGTCCTGGATGATCTGGCGGATGCGGGCGTCGATCTCGGCCGGGTCGTGGTCGAAGACCGGGGTGCTCAGGGCCGCTTCGGCCGCCTGGCCGCTCCGCCCCTGTCCGCCTTCGGTGGCCTGTCGTTCGGGCGCGGAGTTCAGATCGACCTCGACCGTCATGGACAGGCCCACGCGCAGGGGATGTGCCTGGAGTTCCTTGGGGTCCAGGCGGATGCGCACGGGCACCCGCTGGATGACCTTGATCCAGTTGCCGCTGGCGTTCTGCGCCGGCAGCAGGGCGAAGGCGCTGCCGCTGCCGGCGGCGATGCCCGCGACCGTGCCGTGGTAGGTGACCTTGCCGCCGTACAGGTCGGAGCGCAGGGTGGCCTGCTGGCCGGGCCGCATGGCGTCGAGCTGGTTTTCCTTGAAGTTGGCCTCCACCCACAGGCTGTCCAGCGGCACGATGGTCATGAGCGGCGTGCCCGGCTGGATGCGCTGGCCCAACTGGACGGAGCGCTGGGCGACCATACCGCCCACCGGGGCCGGGATGCGGGTGCGCACGCCGGCGAGCCAGGCCTGGCGCACCTGATCGGCGGCCTGCAGCACGTCGGGGTGGGTGGCCACGGTGCTGCCGCGGGTCAGGGCCTGGTTGGTGGCAAGCTTGGCGCGCGCGGCCGCCAGGCCGGCGCGCGCCTGGGCCAGGCCGGCCTCGGCGGATTTCACGGCGACCTGGGCGTGCAGCAGTTCCTCGCCGCTGACGCCGCCGGTGCCGCGCAGCGCGTCGCGCCGCTGCAGGTCGTTGCGCGCCTTGCTGAGCTGCGTTTCCGCCTGCGCGACGTTGGCCTCGCCCACGGCGACGTCGGCCGCCAGGGCGTCGTTCTGCACGAACAGGGTCTGGGTGTGGCGCACGGTCTGGGCGAGCGCCGCCTCCGCCTGGGCCAGTGCGATGCCGGTGTCGCTGTCGTCCAGGGTCACCAGATGGGCGCCCTGGGCGACGGACTGGGTTTCCTCGGCGCCGATGGCGACCACCGTGCCGGGGATCTGGGCGCTGATCTGCACCAGATTGCCGTGGACGTAGGCGTCATCCGTGGATTCGTAATGGCCGGCGAAGAGCAGCCACCACGCGCCGTAGAGCAGGGCGGCCAGGACGAAGACGCCGGTGGCCCAGAGCAGCAGGCGGGTGCGGGCGGGAGAAGTGCTGGGGCTGGATACGGTCATGATGCGGTCGGGGTAAGGTTCACGGTTGAGTCGGATGCGTGGCGGCGGGCTGCCCGGCGGCCGGAGCCGAAGGGGCCGGATTCCCGGCGGCCGGATTCCCGCCGGCGGCGCGCGGCGCGCCGTCGTCCTGGACGTAGCCGCCGCCCAGGGCGGTCGCCAGCTGCACGTCCAGGATGTAGGCGCGGGCGTGCAGGTCGGTGGTCTGCACGGTCTGCTTCAGCGCCTCGCTCTGCGCCAGCAGCACCTGCACGAAGTCGCCCAGGCCGGCCTTGTAGCGGCTCAGGGCCACGTCGTAGGCCGAGGCGATGGCCTTCATGCTGGCTTCCTGGTGGCGGATCTGGTCCTGCAGCGAATGGATCGAGTCGCGCGCGTCGGCCACCTCGCGCAGGGCGCCCAGGATGGTCTCGTTGTAGCGGGCGATGGCCTCGTCGCGCTCGGCGCGGCGGCCTTCCAGCCGGGCGTTCAGGCCGCCGGCGTTGAAGATCGGCAGGGTGATGACCGGGCCGGCGCCGTAGTTCTCGCTGCTGCCGCGCACCAGCTTGTCCAGACCCAGCGACAGGTAGCCGAAGCTGGCCGACAGGTCGATGTTGGGCAGGAAATCGGCCTTGGCGGCGGAGACTTCCGCGCCGGCCGCCTCGGCCTGCAGGCGGGCGGCGGTGATGTCGGCGCGCCGGCCCAGCAGGGCCATGGGCAGATGGCCGGGCACGTCGGGCGGCAGCGCGGCGCCCGGGCGCGCGGCCAGGTCCGGCAGTTGCTCGGGCGACTGGCCCAGCAGGGCGGCGAGCTGGTGGTGCAGCAGCTGGGCATTGTTGCGCGCCTGGCTGAGCTGCACCCGCGCGGACGAGACCGCCGAGTCGGCCTGGTCCACGTCCACCTGGGTGCCCAGGCCGTTCCTGTAGCGGTCGCGGGTGATGTCCAGGGCTTCCTGCAGCTTGCTGGCGATGTGGCCGATGGCGTCGGCCTGGGCGCGGGCGTTCTGCAGCTGGAAATAGGCCTGGGCGACCGCCGAGACCAGCAGCACGCGGGCCTGCCGGCGCGAGGCTTCGGCCGCGGCGGCGCGCTGGACGGCGGCGCCGGTCAGCGCGCGCTGGCGGCCCCACAGGTCCAGGTCGAAGTCCAGCTGCAGCCCCAGTCCGGTGTCGGTCTGGTACGAGCCGCCCAGGGGCGGCGGATAGATGTAGTTCTCGCTGTAGCGCTGCCGCGTCAGGTGGTAGTTGGCATTGACCTGCGGCCACTGCACGGCGCGGGCGCCGCGCGCGGCGGCCCGGGCGGCGCGCACGCGGGCGGCGGCGGCGTCCAGGGACGGGTTCGAGCGCAGCGCCTGGTCGATCAGGCCGTCCAGTTGCGGGTCCTGGTAGCGCGTCCACCACCGTTCACCGGGCCAGGCGATGGCGTCGTCGGACAAACCCAGGGTCTGGGCGTCGAGCGCGCGGGTGGCGGGCGTGCCCGGGTCCATGGGGGCGCAGGCGGAAAGCGACAGGGCGAGCAGCAGGGGGATGAGGGGTTTCATGCTGACAGGAAGCTGAATGTTATTGATTGGGTCTGTATCTGACTAGACAGTTATAGGACGCGGGCAGCGGCTTTCGTGCCTGGAGGAATCGTCAGGGGGTGTCGGGGCGGTCCGCGGCCTGCTGGAGGTGCCGTTCGCCGTTGGTGATCATGCGCTTGAGCAGGGCGATCAGCATGTGGATTTCGTCTTCGGAGAAGCCGCTCAGGTGGATGTTCAGCGTCTGGGCGATGGCGGGCAGGATCCGGGCGCCCACCGCGCGGCCCGCTTCGGTCGGTACGATCTTCACGACGCGCCGGTCTTCGGGCACGCGCTCGCGCCGCACGAAACCCTTGGATTCCAGGCGGTCCAGCATGCGCGTGGTGGCGCCGGTGTCCACGTCCAGGGTGCGCGCGAGTTCGGCCGGAGTGTCGATGCCGCGGTGCAGGATCAGCATCAGGGGGCGCCACTGGTTGGCCGTCAGGCCCAGGGGGCAGACCTGCAGGTCGATGATCCGGTGCAGCAGGACGTGCACGTGCTTGACGAGCAGGCCCACGTTGCGTTCGGGACCGAGATCGCCGGGGACGCCGCCATAGTGCTGGCAGGCGCCGCCCTGCGGAGGAGAGGGGGGGCCGTCGGGCCGGGTATCTTGCATGTTAAAATTCTAACCCAACAATATCTGACTAGGCAAATAAAATGACACCGCCTTCCCGGGGCATGTTCTGGACCGGCTTCGTGCTGGCGGGCCTGGGAGCCGTGCTGTTCTCGGCCAAGGCGATCGTGGCCAAGCTGCTGTACCTGCACGGGGTGGATGCGCTGGACGTGATCGGCTTTCGCATGCTGCTGGCGCTGCCGTTCTTCGCCGCGATCGCCCTGGCGCAGATGGCGCGCGTGCGCCGCGGGCTGCTGGCGCGGCTGGACCGGCGCGACAGCCTGCGCATCGCGCTGCTGGGCTTCATCGGCTACTACCTGTCCAGCTTCCTGGATTTCCTCGGGCTGCAGTACATTTCCGCCGGGCTGGAGCGGCTGATCCTGTTCCTCTCGCCGACCTTCGTGCTGCTGTTCTCCGCCTGGTTCCTGCGCAAGCCCATCGCCCCGCGCCAGTGGCTGGCCATGGCCCTGGCCTACGGCGGGGTGGCGCTGGTGTTCTGGGCCGACCTCTCGCTCTCGGGCGAGGACGTCGTCCTCGGCTCGGCCTGCGTGCTGGGCGCGGCGTTCTCCTATTCCATGTATCTGATCGGCTCGGGCGAGCTGGTCGAGCGGGTCACGGCGACCCGGCTGACGGCCTATGCGATGACGGTGTCGGCCGGGGTGACGATGGCGCACTTCTTCGCGGTCAAGGGCCTGGCCGGGCTGGATCAGGAACTGCCGGTCTACGGCCTGTCGCTGGTCCACGCCACGCTGAACACGGTGCTGCCGACCTTCATGATCATGTGGTCGGTGGCGCGCATCGGCGCGCCGCTGACGGCCCAGCTCGGGCTGCTGGGGCCGGTGTCGATCCTGTTCCTGGCCTGGCTCTTCCTGGGCGAGCCGATCACGCTGCTCCAGGTGGCGGGCACGGTCCTGGTGGCCGTTTCCGCCATCGTGCTGGGACACCGGCCGAAGGGGCGGGGCTGAGCGCGGCCGTTCCGGCGCGGCGGTCCCCGCGGTGGTCCCTTTCGGGCGCGGCGCTCCCGCATCCCGCCGCTCCGGGCCGGCGGGGGCTCACTTCATGCCTTGCTCGATCTCGTCGCGGTGCACGTCGTGGGTGATGAACCCGGCCGCGTTCTCGGGCATCGCCAGGTAGCGCGGATGGGCCAGCGTCTTGCGGATGTCCTGCAGGCCCGAGGCCCAGTGCTCCCGCATCGTCGCCAGGCCGAACTGGTAGTCGCGGAAGTGCTGCTCGTAGGGTTTGTCGCGGTAGATCAGGTGGATCACGTTGCTGCGCTTGTCGCTGGCCATTGCGGCGGCCTTCTGGCAGGCCGGATCGGCGCTGCGCCGGCTGGCCGGCACCTGGTCCAGGACCTCGCGCAGCAGGCGCTGCATCCTGCGGTAGGCCTGCATCTGGTCGGTCACCAGCCGGGTGCGGCTGGAATAGCGGATGTCCTGGATGCGGTCGCCGACCTCGCTCAGGCTGCGCGGCACGGGGCCGCGCGCCGACCACAGGTCCACCTGGAACACCAGCGTGTCGCGCCCCAGGTTCTGCTCCAGGATCTGGGACAGGGGGGTGTTGGACACCAGGCCGCCATCCCAGTAGTACTCGCCGTCGATCTCGATGGCCGGGAAGGCCGGGGGCAGGGCGCCCGAGGCCATGAAATGCTCCGGCCGCAGCCGGATGCGGCGGTTGTCGAAATAGGCGAAATTGCCGGTGCGCACGTTGACCGCGCCGACCGAGACGTGCAGCCCGCCGTCGTTGATGCGGTCGAAGTCGCACAGGGCCTCCAGCGTGTCCTTCAGCGGGCGGGTGTCGTAGTGGCCCACGCAGGCCGGGTCCAGCGCGGCCGACAGGGCGGCCGGCGGGAAGCGCGGGCGGAAGAAGCCCTTCTGGCCCACCATCAGGGCGCTGCCGGCGTGCACGGCGCCCAGGAACTGGCGCGCGAGGTCGTTGATCTGGAACAGGCTGTGCTCGAACAGCGGGTTGGCCGCCGGGCCGACGTAGGGCTGGCAGATGGTGTTCCAGAAGGCATGCAGCCGCTCCACCCGCCGTTCGGGCGGATTGCCGGCGATCAGGGCGATGTTCAGCGCGCCGATGGAAATGCCGGCCAGGTCGGTGAGCTCGACGCCCGCCTCGTGCAGGCCTTCGTAGACGCCCGCCTGGTAGGCGCCCAGCGCGCCGCCGCCTTGCAGCACCAGGGCGCGGGTTTCGTAGGCGCGGGCGGCCGTCGCCGGACGGGGTTCATTCTTGGGCATGGGTTCCGGTCTCCAGGGATTGCAGGAAGGCTTCGATCAGGGCGCCGCGATAGCGGCTGCGGTGCAGCACGATGGACAGGCGCCGGTCCAGCTGCAGGAAGGGCGTGCGCAGCACGCGCAGCCGGCCCGTCGCCACGGCGTCCAGGGTGGCGGCGTAGGGCAGGCAGGCGATGCCCAGGCCGGCGATCACGGCCTGCTTGATGGCTTCGATCTGGCCCAGCTCCAGCAGGATGCGGCCCGGGGGCAGGGCGGTCAGGGCCTGCTCGGTCAGGCTGCGGGTGGCCGAGCCGCGTTCGCGCAGGATCCAGCGGGCGTCGGCGAAATCGCGCGGCTGCAGCCGCGCGCGCTGCGCCAGGGGGTGGGCCGGCGCGGCGCAGACGACCAGCGCGTCGGTGCGCCAGGGCAGGGTTTCGAGCTGGGCATGATGCACGGGGCCTTCGACGCAGGCGACGTCCACGGCGTGGTCGAGCAGCATGCGCGTGATGTCCCGCGTGTTGTCCACGGTCAGGTGCAGGGCCACCATGGGGTGGCGGGCCGCGATGGGGCCCAGCAGCTCTCCCACCAGGTAGTTGCCGACCGTGTTGCTGGCGCCGATGCGCAGTTCGCCTTCCAGGGCGCCGCCGGGTTCGTGGTGGCGGCGCTGCATGTCGCCCAGGCGCTCCAGGATCTCGCGCGCCAGGGGGAGCTGTTCCGCCCCCTGGGCGTTCAGGCGCAGGCGGCCCCGCTCGCGGTCGAACAGAGGGGCGCCCAGCTGGCGTTCCAGCTCGCCCAGGGCCATGCTGACGGCGGGCTGGGTGAGGTGCAGCTGGTCGGCGGCCTGGCGCACGCCCCCGGCGGTGGCGACCGCGACGAAGACTTCGAGCTGGCGGATGCTCAGGCCGAGCATGGCGGGCGAACCCGCCGTCAGGCGAACCAGCCCGCGGGGCTCTTGGCGAGGGCCACGCCGACGATGTAGACGAAGATCGCCACGGCGCACACGGCGGCGATCAGCCGCGTGCGCGGCGTGCGGCCGCGCTTGATGGCGTAGGTGCCCACGCCGATGTAGGCGATCAGCAGCACGATCTTGGTCAGGATCCAGGGCTGCTCGGGGCCGATCATGGCCGCCAGGATCACGCCGCAGGTGAGCAGCACGGTGTCGATCACGTGCGGCAGGATGCGCACCAGGCGCTTCTGCAGCAGGGGCGATCCGGTCACGGACCAGTAGGCCCGGATGAGGAACAGGATGATGCTCAGGCTGACGGCCGTGACGTGCAGGTGCTTGATGGGAAAGTAGTAATTCATGGCATTGGAAGTGGGTGCGGCAGGCCGGCGCGGCCTGGACGAGTGTACCGTACCCGGGCCGCCGGACGGGCGCGGCCCGGGCCGGGCGCGGGGTCATTCGATCGGATTCAAGGTCCAGCCGCCGCTTTCGCCCTGCAGCACGAGCTCGTGGCGGTGGTGCCGGCGCAGGGTGCCGCGGTGGCCCACGCTGATGATTCGGGCCTCCGGCAGCTGTTCGCGCAGCAGCCGGTACATGGCGTCCTCCAGGCCCTCGTCCATGGCGGAGGTGGCCTCGTCCAGGAACGCGGCCTGCGGCCGGGCGATCAGCAGGCGGCCGAAGGCCAGGCGCTGCTGTTCCCCGAGCGACAGGATGCGGCTCCAGTCGTCCTCGACGTCGAGCCGGTCGCGCAGATGGCCCAGCTGCACCTGGTCCAGGATGGCCTCGTCCTGGCCGGGCGGGACCGCGTCGGCGGGCTGCGGATAGTGCAGCGCCTGGCGCAGGGTGCCCAGGGGCAGGTAGGGCTTCTGGGCGAGGAACAGGGCGGAGGTGTCGGGACGGATGATCTCGCCCGAGCCGTGCGGCCAGATGCCGGCGATCATGCGCAGCAGCGTGGTCTTGCCCGAGCCCGACGGGCCGCGCACCAGCAGCGGCTGGCCTGGGGCGACTTCCAGGCTCAGGTCGCGGATCAGCGCCTGGCCGTCGGGGCGGTTGACGGTCACGCCCAGCAGCGCCAGGCGCGCGCCGTCCTGATGGGTGCGCGGCAGTTCCATGGCGCGGGCCGCGTCGATGGCGTCGTCGAATCCGGCCAGACGCTCCAGCGTGGCGCGGTAGGTGGCGAAGCTGTCGTAGATGTTGCGGAAGAAGGACAGGTTCTCCTGCAGGCGGCCGAAGGCCTGGGCGGTCTGGATCAGGTCGCCCAGGCTGATCTGCTTGGAGAAGAAGCGCGTCGCCTGCAGGATGAAGGGGAAGACCACCGCGGTCTGGGTCACGACGAAGTTGAAGCCGAGGAACTTCAGCGACCGGTAGATGATGTCCCAGGCGTTGCCGATCACCTGGGCGAAGCCGTTTCTCAGCGTGCGGCCCTCGACGCGCTCGCCCCGGTAGAAGGCGATGCTTTCGGCGTATTCGCGCACGCGCACCAGGGCGTAGCGGTAGTCGGCGTTCAGCTTTTCGTTGAGGAAGTTCAGCCGGATGAGCGGCTTGCCGATCCAGATGGCCAGCAGGGTGGCCAGGAACACGTAGATGAAGACCAGGAACACCATGGCCCGCGGGATCTCGTGGCCCAGCACGGTCATGGGGCCCGACAGGTTCCACAGGATCACGGTGAAGGCGATGGTGGACACGAGCGCGTTGATCAGCCCCACGGCCAGGGTCATGGAGGTCTGCGCGAAATTGGTGATGTCCTGCTGGATCCGCTGGTCGGGGTTGTCGGCCAGGTTGCTGAGCGACTGCGAGCGGTAGTAGGCCTGGCCCTGCATCCAGCGGCCCAGCAGCTGCTCATTGAGCCATTCGCGCCAGTGCACGACGAAGGCCTGCTGGACGTAGAAATCGAACAGGGAGCGGATCACGTGCACGGCCGCCAGCAGCGAGAACAGCAGCATGGCCGCCCAGAAGCCCGGTTCGTCCAGCGCCTGCAGCGCGCTGTACATGGTGTTGTACCAATTGGAGAACAGCACGTCCAGGCGCACGGCGGCGAGCGTCAGCAGCAGGATCAGGGCGACGCCGGCGAGCGGCTTCCAGCTGCGGCGCAGGGAGAAGTAGCCGGCGCTCAGGCGGCGGAACTGGCGCCCCCAGCGCGTGAAGCGCGTCAGGCCCCAGACGACGGCGGCGCCGGCCAGCAGGGTGAGCGCGTAAGCCTTGGCCAGCCACAGGCCGCTTTCGATCAGGACGTCTTGCCATTGCATGGGGATGCGGTTCCTTGTAGGACGATCGGAGGCGCCCGCCGGACCGGGCCGAGCGTGAGGATTGTAGTTGGAGGCGCGGCGATGCGGAATAGTTCCGGCGCGGCGACGGCGCGCGGCGGCCGGAATCGGTTCAGGACAGGGCGCCCGGCTCGGGCTTCATGCCCAGGCGGCGGGCGAGCTTGTGCAGATTGCTGGAATCCAGCCCCAGCGCGCGCGCGGCGCGTGCCCAGTTGCCGTGGTGGGCGGCCAGCGCCGCGCCGATGGCGCTCCGCTGGCAGGCCTCGACGCTGTCGCGCAGCGGGACGATGGCGTCGGCCGGCGGCGGGGCGGCTTCGCCGTCCGGGCCGACGGGGGCGGGCGCCGGCGCCGGCGGCGGGGATTCGGGCGCGGGGATGTCCAGGTCCAGCAGTTCCGGGCCGATGGTCAGCACCTGGTCGCGCGAGGCGCCGCGGCTGAGCATCTTCAGCGCCGCGCGGCTGATGACGTGTTCCAGCTCGCGCACGTTGCCGGGCCAGGGATACTGGCGCAGGGCGCGCTCGGCCTCGTAGGACAGGCGCACGCCGCGCAGCCCCAGGCGCGCGCGGCTGAACTCCAGGAAATGGCCGGCCAGGATCAGGACGTCGCGGTCGCGCTCGCGCAGCGGCGGGATCGGGATGGGATAGACCGAAAGGCGGTGGTACAGGTCGGTGCGGAACAGCCCCGCCTGCGTGTTGGCCTTCAGGTCGCGGTTGGTGGCGGCGATGATGCGCACGTCGGTCTTGATGACCTGGTCCGTGCCCAGCCGCTGGATCTCGCCGTTCTGCAGCACGCGCAGCAGCTTGGCCTGCAGGCTGAGCGGCAGTTCGCCGACCTCGTCCAGGAACAGGGTGCCGCCCTGGGCGGCCTCGAAGCGCCCGGGGCGGTCGGACGTCGCCCCCGAAAAGGCGCCCTTCACGTGGCCGAACAGCTCGCTTTCGGCCAGGGACTCGGGCAGGGCCGCGCAGTTCACCTGGATCATGGGCTGCTGGCTGCGGCGCGAGCGCCGGTGCAGGCGGCGGGCGAACAGGTCCTTGCCCACGCCGGTCTCGCCCAGCAGCAGGATGGGCAGGTCCGAGTCGGCCACCAGATCCAGTTCGTGCAGCAGCGACTGGATGGCCTCGCTGTGGCCGAGGATCTCGGTGGCCTCGCCGATGTGCTCCAGGCCCTGCTGGGTGCTGCCCAGCTGGCGCAGCTGGCGGTTCTCGCGCTCCAGGTCGGTCACGCGCACGGCGGCCTGCAGGATCAGGCCGAGCCGCCGCAGCCGCGCGCGCGCGGCCTCGTCGAAGGCGCCGGTGGTGAGCGCGTCCAGCGTCATGATGCCCCAGGGGCGGTCCTGGCGGTACAGCGTCATGCCCATGCAGTCGTGCACCGGCAGCGGCGAGCCCTTGCGGTCGTCCAGCAGGCCGTCGTAGGGATCGGGCAGCACGCTTTCGGGATCGAACCAGGTGGGCTCGCGGCGCGACAGGATGGTGGCGAAGCGCGGATGCTGGGCGACGACGAAGCGCCGGCCCAGGGCTTCGTGGGCCAGCCCGGAGGCGGCGACCATGTGCAGGGTGTCGGCGGCGTCGAGCATCAGCAGGCCGACGGCGTCGCAGGCGAAGGCCTCGCGGATGGCCGTGGCGGCGCGCTGCAGGCGCACGCCGTCGGGCAGATCGGCGGACAGATCGTTCAGAAGCGTCGTTTCCATGGGGTGTTTTATACCATGTAATGGTATTTAATACCCTGTTAGAAAGGGTAAAAAATACCTCTTTTGATTTATATCAGTAGTTTCCCTAGGTGAGGGAGTTGGCACGCATATTGCTTGATGAGGGATGAAGCAACACACGTGACGCCCCCCGGCGTCGTAACCGGAACCTCTCGCGGCTGCAGAAGGAGCGCAGAATGGGTGAGTACAAGAAGTTATGGTGGACGCTGATCGGCGTTCTTGTGGTGGCATTCGGCATCCTGGGATGGATGGGCAAGGAAGTCTACAACCAGGCTCCTCCCATTCCGGCCCAGGTCGTCACCACCGACGGCAAGGTCCTGATGACCGAAGCCCAGATCCTGGACGGCCAGAGCGCCTGGCAGTCCGCGGGCGGGATGACGGTCGGCTCCATCTGGGGCCACGGCGCCTACCAGGCGCCGGACTGGACCGCCGACTGGCTGCACCGCGAACTGTCCGCCTGGCTGGACCTGGCCGCCGAGCAGCAGTACGGGATGAAGTTCTCCCAGCTGGACGGCGACGCCCAGGCCGTGCTGCAGCGCCGCCTGAAGGAAGAGTACCGCAAGAACACCTATGATGCCGCCACCGGCGCCGTCACGGTGTCCGACCGGCGCGCCCAGGCCATCGCCGAGACGGCCGCCTACTACGACAAGCTGTTCGGCGACGACGCCTCCCTGCACGAGTCGCGCAAGCACTTCGCCATGAAGGAAGCCACGCTGCCCTCGCCGGAAGCGCGCGCCCGCCTGGCGAACTTCTTCTTCTGGACCGCCTGGGCCGCCTCGACCGACCGGCCGGGCTCGGTCGCCAGCTACACCAACAACTGGCCGCACGAGCCGCTGATCGACAACGTGCCGACGGCGGAAAACATCATCTGGTCCGTGATGAGCGTGATCATCCTGATCGCGGGCGTGGGCCTGCTGGTCTGGGGCTGGGCGTTCACGCACAAGGAGCACGACGACGCGGGTCCCGTGCCGGCCCGCGATCCGGTGCTGCAGATTCCGCTGACCGCCTCGCAGCGCGCGCTGGGCAAGTACCTGTTCCTGGTGGTGGCGCTGTTCGTGTCGCAGATCTTCATCGGCGGCTTCACCGCGCACTACACGGTCGAAGGCCAGACCTTCTACGGCATCAACGTGTCCCAGTGGCTGCCGTATTCCCTGGTGCGCACCTGGCACATCCAGGCGGCCCTGTTCTGGATCGCCACCGGCTTCCTGGCGATCGGCCTGTTCGTGGCGCCGATCCTCAACGGCGGCAAGGACCCCAAGCACCAGAAGCTCGGCGTGGACGTCCTGTTCTGGGCGCTGGTCCTGGTGGTCGTGGGCTCGTTCACCGGCAACTTCGCCGCCATCGCCCACCTGCTGCCGGCCGAATGGAATTTCTGGCTCGGCCACCAGGGCTATGAATACGTCGAGCTCGGCCGCCTGTGGCAGATCGGCAAGTTCCTGGGCATCGTGTTCTGGCTGTTCCTGATGCTGCGCGGCATCGTGCCCGCGTTCAAGCAGAAGGGCGACAAGAACCTGCTGGCCCTGTTCAGCGCCTCGGTGGTCTGCATCGGCCTGTTCTACGGCGCCGGCCTGGCCTACGGCGAGAAGACCCACCTCTCGGTCATGGAATACTGGCGCTGGTGGGTGGTCCACCTGTGGGTCGAAGGCTTCTTCGAAGTGTTCGCCACCGCGGCGCTGGCCTTCATCTTCTCGACCATGGGCCTGGTGTCCAAGCGCGGCGCCACGATCGCCAGCCTGAGCTCGGCCGTGCTGTTCATGCTGGGCGGCACGCCGGGCACCCTGCACCACCTGTATTTCTCGGGCACCACCACTCCGATCATGGCCATCGCCGCCTCGTTCAGCGCCCTGGAGGTCGTGCCGCTGGTCGTGCTGGGCTACGAGGCCTGGGAAAACTGGCGCCTGAAGGACCGCGCGCCGTGGATGGAAAACCTGCGCTGGCCGCTGAAGTTCTTCGTCGCCGTGGCCTTCTGGAACATGCTCGGCGCCGGGGTGTTCGGCTTCATGGTCAACCCGCCGATCGCGCTCTACTACATCCAGGGCCTGAACACCACGGCGGTGCACGCGCACGCGGCCCTGTTCGGCGTGTACGGCTTCCTGGCCCTGGGCTTCACGCTGTTCGTGCTGCGCTACCTGCGTCCCAACATGCAGTTCAATGAAAGCCTCATGAAGACGGCGTTCTGGTGCATGAACATCGGCCTGGTGATGATGATCTCCCTGAGCCTGCTGCCCATCGGCCTGATGCAGTTCCACGCCAGCTACAGCGTGGGCACCTGGTGGGCCCGCGGCGAGGTCTTCATGCAGCAGGAAATCCTGCAGACGCTGCGCTGGACGCGCACCTTCGGCGACGTGGTGTTCATCGTCGGCGGCCTGGGCGTGATGTGGCAGGTCGTGACCGCGCTGCTGGACGGCAAGGCCGCTCCGGCCCCCGCCACCGACGCCGGCCTGGCCGCGCAACGCACGTAAACGGTTTCGTCTTGCACGAGGGGCGCCCGAAACGGGCCCCCGACCCGGCCCGCCTCGAAAGAGGCGGGCTTTTTCGTTCCCGCGTGCGCGCCGCCGGGAGCTTCCCGCGCGGGCTGGCCGGTCCTCAGACCCCGATGTCCTCGTTCCAGAGGCGCGGGTGCTCGGCGATGAAGCGGCGCATCATTTCCAGGCATTCGGGGTCCTGCAGGACCTCGATCCGGACGCCGCGCGAGCGCAGCAGGTCTTCCTCGCCCATGAAGGTCTGGTTCTCGCCGATGATCACGCGGGGAATGCCGTACAGCAGGATCGTGCCGCTGCACATGGCGCACGGCGACAGGGTGGTGTAGAGCACGGATTCGCGGTAGACGTCGGCTGCGCGGCGGCCGGCGTTTTCGAGCGCGTCCATCTCGCCGTGCAGGATGGCGCTGCCTTTCTGCACGCGCTGGTTGTGGCCGCGGCCGATGATCTCGCCGCGATGCACGATCACCGAGCCGATGGGGATGCCGCCCTCGGCCAGTCCCTGGCGCGCTTCCTCGATGGCCGCCCGCATGAAGGGGTCGCTCATGGCTTCGTCTCCCGGAAAATGGTTCTCGAAGCCTGCATGATACGGGCGCGGGACGGCTGGGGGAAGCCGGACCGTCCCGCCTGGCGCTCTGGTCCTGCTCCGTGCCGCCGGGGGCCCGCGGGGCCCCGCCCCGCGTCGCCGTTCAGGCGGCCTGCGCGGCCCGGGCGCCGGCGCGCGCGCCGAGGGCGCCCAGCACGAAGGTTAGCAGCAGCGTCGGCAGCGCGCTGCCGTACTGCGGCGCCCATTGCGCCAGGGCGTGGTAGACCGCGATCCCCAGCACCCAGGTCAGGGCCGGGGCGGCATGCAGGGCGCGCGGCGCGTCGGCCAGGCGCGCCGGCTGCGTGCCCAGGCGCCCGAGGATGGTGCCGAACAGCGGCACGAACACCGAGCTGAGCGTCAGCAGGAAGGGCTCCAGCGTGTGCATGGGCAGCACCATCGCCAGCCCGATCGAGGCCGCGGCCAGGAGCGTGCCCCAGGTCTTCAGGCTGGCGCCCTGCCACAGGCTGTGGGCGGACACGGAACCCGAATACAGGTCGCCGTAGGTGTTGTCCAGCTCGTCGATCAGGATCAGGCCCAGGGCCACCAGGCCGCCCTGCGCCAGCAGCAGGGCGGCGACCATGTCGAGATCCGGGCCGGTGACGGCGATCACCAGCACGCCCAGGGCGTAGCACCAGATGTTGGCGATCGTGTAGCCCAGCCAGGTGCCGCCCAGGGCGCCCCGGCCGCTGCGGCCGTGCCGGGCGTAGTCCGCGACCAGCGGCAGCCACGACACCGGCATGGCGATCACCAGGTCCAGCGCCTGGAAGGCGTTCATGCTGCCGTCGCCGGCGCGCAGCCACAGGGCGCGCAGGCCCTCGGCATCCAGCTTGAGGGCGAACTGGACGCTCAGCCAGATCAGCGACAGGATCACCAGGGGCAGGCCGATGCGGCTGACGATGCGCCGCACCAGCGTGATCATGGAGCCGCGCAGCAGGGCCAGGACGACCAGCCCCCAGAACAGGGTGGGCAGCACCAGGCCCGTGTCCAGGCCCAGGGCCTGGCGGGCGATGGCGGCGGTGCCGTCGCGCATCACGACCAGCTCGAAGGTCGCCCAGCCGAGCAACTGCGCGATGTTCAGCAGCACCGGCAGGCGGGCGAAGCGCTGGCCGTAGACGGCGTGGATCAGGCCGGCGCTGGACAGGCCGCTGTCGCAGCCCAGGCGGGCCACCCAGGCCAGCAGGCCGGCTCCCAGGATCGAGCCGAAGACCACGGCGGCCAGGGCGTCGCGCGTGCCCAGTGCCGGCACCAGGTAGGCGCCGACCTGGATCACCAGCAGGCCCACGCCCAGGCTGAACCAAAGGGCGGCGTGATCGTGCCAGCCGAACACGCGTTCGGGGGCGGAGGAAATGGGGGAAGCGGATGTCTGCATGGCGTGCCTGTCGGAAAAGGCAGGGGGCAGACGCGGGCGGCGCACGAGCAGCCGCCGTGGCGAGCTGCTTTCCTGCGCGAGGATGATCTCAATCAGGTTCGAAGGGACTGTCTCAGCCGCCGCGGCGGCACCCCTAGCGAGGCTCGGTAAAAGGCGTATCGGGTTCGATTGTAGGATCGGCCCGGCCGGCGGGCAAGCCTGGTCGAAATGCCTGGTCGAAATGCCTGGTCGAAGTGCCTAGTCGAAGTGCACGATCTCGAAGCTCAGCCGGCCCTGTTCGTCGCGGCCGACGGAATAGCCCAGGCGCTCGCGCACGCTGTTGTCGGGATGGAAGGTGAGCACCACCGGCTTGATGTGCTCCAGCTCGGATTCCTGGATGTATTCCGAGTTGGCGATGATGACCTCGTCGCCGCGCTGGCAGGTGCGCGCCGCGGCGCCGTTCAGGATGCAGCAGCGCGAGCCGCGTTCGCCGTAGATCACGTAGGTGCTGATGCGGGCGCCGGAATTCTTGTTCCAGATGTCCACGAATTCCATGGGCAGGATGCCGGCGGCCTCGCAGTGGTCGGGGTCCAGGGTGATGGAGCCGTGGTAGTCCAGGTCGGCCCCGGTGACGCGGATGCCATGCAGTTTGGCGCGGACGATTTTTCTCACTTGGAAGTCCGGAGAAGGAAATTGAGCAGGCGACATTCTAGCGCGTTGCGTCGCAGCATCAGTCCGCCACGGGAAATTGCTCCCGGACATGTGCAGATCATTATAATCAAATGTTCATGGAATGAGGCTGTGTTCCGCAGGGGCGGCACGAGCGCCGAATTCGGCATGCGGATCATCGGACGGGACATCATGTTGTTTGCTGCGCGGGAAGCCTTGAAAGCGGGGCTGTGGTCTCCCCGGCATTGGGCGGGCAACATCGCGGCGGGCGTGATCGTCGGCGTCGTGGCGCTGCCGCTGGCCATGGCCTTCGCGATCGCCTCGGGGGTCAAGCCCGAGCAGGGCCTCTACACCGCCATCGTGGCGGGGGTGGTGGTGTCCCTGTTCGGCGGCAGCCGCGTGCAGATCGCCGGCCCCACGGGCGCCTTCATCGTCATCCTGTCGGGCATCGTCGCCGAGCACGGCGTCGCGGGCCTGCAGCTGGCCACCCTCATGGCCGGCCTGATGCTGTGCGCCTTCGGCCTGGCCCGCCTGGGCGGCGTGATCCGCTACATCCCGCTGCCGGTGATCCTGGGCTTCACGGCCGGCATCGGCATCATCATCTGGGTCGGGCAGTGGCAGGCCTTCTTCGGGCTGCCGGCGGTGCCGGGCCATTTCTTCCACGAAAAGCTCTGGTTCCTGCTGCGCAACCTGCCGCGGCTGGATCCGGTGACCACCGCCTTCGGCTTCGGCTCGCTGGCGCTGGTGCTGCTGCCGCGGCGGGTGCGGATCCTGCAGCGCGTCCCCGGGCCGCTGCTGGCGCTGGTCGCGGCGACGGTCCTGCAGGGCGTCGCCCAGTTCCCGCATCTGGCCACCATCGGCAGCACCTTCGGCGACCTGCCGCGCGGGCTGCCGTTGCCCCACTGGCCGGGGGGCGGGCTCGACCGGATCGTGCCGCTGATCGGCCCGGCGTTCACCATCGCCCTGCTGGGCGCCATCGAATCGCTGCTGTCGGCCGTCGTCGCCGACGGCATGGCCGGCACGCGGCACGACTCGAACGCCGAGCTGTTCGGCCAGGGCCTGGCCAACGTGCTCAGCCCGCTGTTCGGCGGCATCGCGGCCACGGGCGCCATCGCGCGCACGGCCACCAGCATCCGCAGCGGCGGCACCGCGCCGCTCGCCGGGGTGGTCCATGCCGTGGTGCTGGCCCTGGTGCTGCTGGCGTTCGCGCCGCTGGCGCGCAACATCCCCCTGGCCACCCTGGCCGCGATCCTGTTCGTCGTCGCCTGGAACATGAGCGAGGCGCATCGCGTGGTGCGCCTGGTCCGGCACGCGCCGCGCGCGGACGCCGTCATCCTGTGCCTGACCCTGCTGCTGACGGTCTTCGCCGACCTGGTCGTGGCGGTCAACATCGGCATCGTGCTGTCCGTGCTGCACTTCCTGCGCCGCATGGCCTCCAGCGTCGACGTGGCGCCCGTGACGCTCCCGGACGCGGTCTCCGCGCCGGCGGCCGGGCCGCGCGTGCGCGCCCTGCGGGTGCGGGGGCCGCTGTTCTTCGCGGCGGTCGAATCGCTGCGGGCGGCGTTCCGGGGCG
The DNA here is from genome assembly GCF_000612685.1 of Castellaniella defragrans 65Phen. NCBI lineage: Bacteria > Pseudomonadati > Pseudomonadota > Betaproteobacteria > Burkholderiales > Alcaligenaceae > Castellaniella > Castellaniella defragrans. The sequence continues at coordinate 2,591,850 of NZ_HG916765.1, read as the reverse complement.
AGCATGCGGCCGTGCTGATCCTGTGCCTGGAACAGGCGCCGTTCGCGGACGCCACGGCGCTGCAGGCGCTGGACGACGAGATCGCGGCCGCGCACGGGCGCGGCGTGCGCGTGATCCTGTGCGGCGCCGACCCCCGCATCCGCGCCAAGCTGCACCGCATGGGCACCCTGTCCCGGCTGGGCGCGGGCGACTTCCAGCCGGACCTGGCCGCGGCGCTGTCTGCGGCGCAGGCCGGGACACCGGGCGGGGCGGAGGCTGCGGCGGAGAGCGCGCAGGACGGTGCGGGGCGGGGCGCCGCGGGGCGGACGGTGCCGGCGCCCGCCTGAGGCGTCCGTTCGCCGGAGCGCGGCCCGGCGCGGGCCGGGAATGAGGCCGCTGCGGCCCTACGTCCGCGGACGCGGCGGCTTGCTGGGCGCCCAGTCCACCCCGTGCCGGGCCAGGTATTCGCGGATCAGCTGCCGCACCACCTGCGAGGGCGTCAGATCCTGGGCGGCGCAGAGCCGCTCGAAGGCCTGCTTCTTGTTCGGATCGACCAGCACCGTCAGGCGGGCGGTCTTGTGTTCCAGCGGGGTCGGGCTCATGGTTCGGGTCTGGGGCCTCTGTTCACACGCATCAGGGAGTGGGCATCGGGGGGCGGACCGGCGCGGCGGCCGGCAGCGGAGTTCCGTTTCGCAGGGTTTCCCGCAGGCGCGCTTCCAGGGCCTCCGGGAAGCCCGGCTGCGAGGCCGGCGGCAGCAGGCGGTCCAGCGTCTCGATCCGGCCGGCGTCGTAGCGGCGGGCCGAGCCGAGCGCGGCTTCCAGCGCGTTGGCGCGCGCCGTCAGTTCGGCGGGATCGCAGCGGACCAGGATCAGCGCGTGGACGAGCCCCACGTGGCGGTCGGGCGCATGGCCCGGGACGCGCCGCCAGACCTGCGCGGTGCCGGCGATCTTGCGGACGGGGGCCGGCACGGCCAGATTGTACCTGCCATCGCAGAACGAGCCTTCGACCGCCTGCGCGCGGGCCTGGATGCCGAAGGCGGCGAGCGCCTCCGCGATCAGCGCGCACAGGTGGCGGTAGAGGGCTTCGGAATGATCGAGCGGCCGGCCGGAAAAGGCCTGCGCCAGGCTCAGGTTCAGGATGCCCGGCCCCTGGGGCACCACGCCGCCGCCCGACTGGCGCACGTGGACGGGGCAGCCGCGCGCGGCGAATTCGGCCTGGACCGCCGCGAATCCCGGCCGGGCCGCGTAGGTGCGCGGCACCACCAGCCCGGGCGCCGTCTGCCAGAGACAGGCGACCGGCTCGCGGGCGGCCGGGGCCAGCAGGATCTCGTCGGCCAGCGGGCCGGCCTCGGCGGGCGCGTCCAGCAGGCGGTAATGGACGGGGCGCGGGTCCGGCATGGCCCTAGGACAGCTGGGTCGCCGCGAAGGTGTCGTCGTCCATGAACAGGTAGCGGATCGCGTCGATCAGCCCCACCACGACGGCCAGGGGCAGGAAGATCCAGCAGAGGATCAGCAGGCCCAGGCCCCAGCCGATCTGGCCCAGGTAGAAGCGGTGCGCGCCCAGCCAGCCGAGGAAGACCGCCAGCACGATGGCGATCCGGCGCTGCCCGGCCGGGCGCCCCAGGGCCTCGCCGCGCGAGCGCAGCACCCACAGGCTGGCGGGGATGGTCAGGACGATGGCCAGCAGGACCCTGCCGGCGTGGCTGCGCAGGTAGTCCGCCGCGGCGAAGTACAGGTCGCCGAAATTGCGGATCAGCACGCCCGTCAGGGACGAGATCCAGTCGAAGACCTCGCGCAAGACGGTCTCTCCGAAGCTCAGGGCGAGCAGGATGACGAGGAAGATCGCCACGACCAGGATCAGTTTTTTCAGCATGGGTGTCCTGTGCTTGAGGAGGCCGCGGGCTGCGTGGCCGCCGGGCGCCCGGCGAGGCGGGCGCAAACCCCCATTCTATCCGGGATGGCCCGGATCGCGGGCGGCCCGGTCTTCGGCCGCGTCCGTGCGCGCGCCCTCAGCGCGCGCAGGCCTGGCGGATCGCGTGGTCCCACTCGGCCAGCCGCCCGGCCGCCTGGTCGCGCGGCATGGCCGGCTCGAAGCGCCGCTCGACGCGCCAGAGCGATTCCAGTTCCTGCAGGTCGGCATAGACGCCCGCCTGCAGGCCGGCCAGGAAGGCCGCCCCCTGCGCCGTGGTCTCCACCATGGTGGGGCGCAGCACGGGGATGCCCAGCAGGTCCGCCTGGAACTGCATCAGCAGGTCGTTGACGCAGGCGCCGCCGTCCACGCGCAGTTCGCGCAGCGGCGCCGCGCCGGCCGCCTGGGCGTCGCGCCCCATGGCCTGCAGCAGGGCGGCGCTCTGGTAGGCGATGCTCTCCAGGGCGGCCCGGGCGATGTGCGCCATGGTGGTGCCGCGCGTCAGGCCGGTGATGGTGCCGCGCGCGTCCGGATCCCACCAGGGCGCGCCCAGGCCGGTGAAGGCGGGCACGAACATCACCCCGCCCGAGTCCGGCACGCTGCGGGCCAGTTCCTCGATGTCGCTGCTGCGCACGAAGGCGCGCAGGCCGTCGCGCAGCCACTGGACCACGGCGCCGCCGACGAAGATGCTGCCTTCCAGGGCGTAGGCGGGCCGGGCGTCGGGCTGCGCCGCGCTGGTCGTCACCAGGCCATTGCCGGACACCTGGAAGCGCTCGCCCGTGTGCATCAGCATGAAGCAGCCCGTGCCGTAAGTGTTCTTGGCCATGCCGGGGCGGAAGCACGCCTGGCCGAACAGGGCGCTCTGCTGGTCGCCGGCCACGCCGCAGATCGGCACCGCGTGGCCCAGCAGCTGCGGATCGGTGGCGCCGTAGTCGGCCGATGAGGGCAGGATGCGCGGCATCATGCGCGCCGGCACGTCCAGCCGGTCCAGCAGGTCCGGGTCCCAGGCGTTGCGGTGCACGTCCATCAGCATGGTGCGCGCGGCGTTGCTGACGTCGGTCAGGTGATGCCGGCCGCCGGTCAACTGCCAGATCAGCCAGCTGTCCACGGTGCCGAACAGCAGCTCGCCCGCCTCGGCGCGGGCGCGCGCGCCGGGCACGTGGTCGAGGATCCATTTCAGCTTGGTGGCCGAGAAATAGGCGTCGATGCGCAGCCCGGTGCGGTTCAGGATCTCGGGCTCCAGGCCCTGCGCGCGCAGCTCGGCGCAGGTGGGCTCGGCGCGGCGGTCCTGCCAGACGATGGCCCGGTGGATCGGCTCTCCCGTGCGGCGGTCCCAGACCACGGTGGTCTCGCGCTGGTTGGTGATGCCGATGGCGCGGATGTCGCGCGCGGCGATGCCGGCGCGGTGGATGGCCTCGCCGATGGTGTCGCGCTGCGTCTGCCAGATCTCCAGCGGATCGTGCTCGACCCAGCCGGGCTGGGGATAGTGCTGGGTGAATTCCCGCTGCGCCAGGCCCACGATGCGGCCCTGGCGGTCGAAGACGATGCTGCGGGTGCTGGAAGTGCCCTGGTCCAGGGCGAGCAGATAGGTCATGGGGAGTCCTCAGGGGGCGATGACGCAGTCCACGCCGGCGGCCTTGAGCAGGCCGGGGAAGGGCTCCGGCGGGCGGGCGTTGGTGAACAGGCGGCCGATCTGGGACAGGTCTCCCAGCCGGACCATGGCCGGCCGGTGGAACTTGCTGGTGTCGGCGGCCATCCAGACCTCGCGGGCCGACTGCATGATGGCCTGGGACACCTTCACCTCGCGGAAATCGTAGTCGCGCAGCGTGCCGTCGGCCTCGATGCCGGAGATGCCCATCAGGGCGATGTCGGCGCGGAACTGGCGGATGAATTCCACCGTGGCCTCCCCCACGATGCCCAGGTCGCGGGAGCGCACGCTGCCGCCGGCCAGGATGACTTCGCAGCCGGGCTGCTGGCCCAGGGTGCAGGCCACGTTGACGTTGTTGGTGATGACGCGCAGCCCCGTGTGGCCGGACAGCGCGCGCGCGATCGCCTCCGTGGTGGTGCCGATGTTGATCAGCAGCGAACAGTCGTTGGGGATCTCGCGGGCGATGGCGCGGGCGATGCGCTCTTTTTCGGCGGCGTGCAGCTGGGCGCGCTGACGGTAGGCGATGTTCTCGATGGTCGAATTGGGCAGCCGCACTCCGCCGTGGAAGCGCACCAGCAGGTTGGCCTCGGCGAGGCGCTGGACGTCGCGGCGCACGGTCTGGACCGTGACGTCCAGGTCGCCGGCCAGGGTTTCCAGGCTGCAGGAGCCCGTGCCCTGCAGGCGGTTGAGCAGCTTGATCTGGCGCGGATTGGGATGCATGGGAATGGCCTTCGACACGACGGACACACTGTACAGCGAAAGAAAAGGAAAGAATCTTAGGGTTTATATGGACAGCAAAAAGAGTAAAAACGAACAATAATTCACAAAAAGGAACTTTCGGAGTAAGCGCTCATGCAACTCGAGCTGGTTCGCGTCGGCAAGAAGGTCGGTGCCGAAACCTGGCTGCATCCGCTGGATCTGGCGCCGCGGGAATCCGCCGTCACGGTCCTGCTGGGCGTGACCCGCGCCGGCAAGACCAGCCTGATGCGGCTGATGGCCGGGCTGGACGCGCCCACCACCGGCCGGGTCCTGGTCGACGGCGCGGACGTCACCGGGCTGCCGGTGCGCCGGCGCAACGTCGCCATGGTGTATCAGCAGTTCATCAATTACCCCTCCATGACGGTCGCCGCCAACATCGCCTCGCCCCTGCGGCTGCGCGGCGAGGCCGATTTCATGCCGCGGGTGCGCGAAATCGCGCGCGCCCTGCACATCGACGAATTCCTCGACCGCCTGCCCTCCGAGCTGTCCGGCGGCCAGCAGCAGCGCGTCGCCCTGGCGCGCGCCCTGGCCAAGGACGCGCCGCTGATGCTGCTGGACGAGCCGCTGGTCAATCTCGACTACAAGCTGCGCGAGGAACTGCGCGAAGAACTCGGCGCCCTGTTCGACCAGGGCCGCTCCACCGTCGTCTACGCCACGACCGAGCCCGGCGAGGCGCTGCTGCTCGGCGGCTACACGGCCGTGCTGGACCAGGGCGAGCTGCTGCAGTACGGCCCGACGCTGGACGTGTTCCGGCGGCCCGCGTCGATCCGGGTGGCGCGCGCCTTCAGCGATCCGCCCATGAATTTCCTGGCGGCCCGGGCCGACCGCGCGGCGGTCAGCCTGCGTGCGCTGGCCGGCGTGAGCCTGCCGGCGGGGCGGGACGTGCCCGAGGGCGACGTGACCGTCGGACTGCGGGCCGTCGATCTCTCGCTCGCCGATCAGGGCGGCGACTGCCGGATCCCGGGGCGGGTCCAGCTCGCCGAGATCTCCGGCTCCTCCACCTACGTCCACGCCGAAACGCCGGCTGGCAATCTGGTGGCCCAGATGCCGGGCGTCCGGCATCACGGCCTGGGCGATGCCGTCACCCTGCATTTCTCCAGCCGCCGGGCCTATGTGTTCGGTCCCGACGAAACCCTGCTGCGGGCGCCCCTGGCGCAGGAGGCCTGACATGGCGCGCATCGAACTCCAGCTGGCCCACAGCTACGCGCGCAGCGTGCGCTCCGACGCCGACTACGCGCTGCTGCCGTTGGACATCGTCTTCGAGGACGGCGGGGCCTACGCCCTGCTGGGGCCGTCGGGCTGCGGCAAGACCACCATGCTCAACATCATCTCGGGGCTGGTCACGCCTTCGCACGGCACCATCCGCTTCGACGGCGCGGACCGCACCCGCGCCACGCCCCAGGAGCGCAACATCGCCCAGGTGTTCCAGTTCCCTGTCATCTACGACACCATGACGGTGGGCGAGAACCTGGCGTTCCCGCTGCGCAACCGCAAGGTGCCGGAAGCCCGCATCCGCGAGCGCGTCGGGCGCATCGCGGAAATGCTCGACCTGTCCGCCCAGCTCGACCAGCGCGCGGCCAATCTGGCGGCCGACGCCAAGCAGAAGATCTCCCTGGGGCGCGGGCTGGTGCGCCCGGACGTCTCGGCGGTGCTGTTCGACGAGCCGCTGACGGTGATCGACCCCCACCTGAAATGGGAACTGCGCCGCAAGCTCAAGCAGATCCACCACGAACTGAAGCTGACCCTGATCTACGTCACCCACGACCAGGTCGAGGCCATGACCTTCGCCGACCAGGTCCTGGTGATGGCGCGCGGCCGGGTGGTCCAGCAGGGCACCCCGGAAGACCTGTTCGAGCGCCCGCGCCATACCTTCGTGGGACATTTCATCGGCTCGCCGGGCATGAACCTGCTGCCGGTCGAGGCGCGTGCCGACGGCGCGCTCTGGCTGGACGGCCAGTGCCTCGGGCGCCCGGACGCCCTGGCGCTGCCCGCCGGGCCGCTCACCCTGGGCATCCGCCCCGAATACCTGCGCCTGGCGCCCGCGGGCGGTCCCGACACCGTGCCGGCCACCGTGTCCCAGGTGCGCCACCTGGGCACCAGCCAGCTGCTCGGCGTCCGGATCGGCGGCCACGAGGCGAAGGCCCACCTGCCGGCCGAGGCCGCGCCGCCCGCCGAAGGCGCGCTGGTGCACCTGGCCCTGATCGGCCCGCATACCCGCTACTACCGCAACGAGGAGCTGATCGGATGAGCACCCCTGCGAAACCCGTCAACCAGAAAGCCTGGTGGCTGATCCTGCCGGTGATCCTGTGCGTGGCGTTCTCGGCCATCATCCCGCTGATGACCGTGGTCAACTATTCCGTCCAGGACATCATCTCGCCGGACAACGCCGTGTTCGTCGGCACCGAATGGTTCACCAGCATCATGCGCGACGAGGACCTGCACGCCGCGCTGTGGCGGCAGCTGCTGTTCTCCGGCGCGGTGCTGGCCATCGAGATCCCCCTCGGGGTGGCGCTGGCCCTGTCCATGCCGGCGCGCAGCTGGCGCGCCTCGGCCGTGCTGGTGATCGTCTCCCTGTCGCTGCTGATTCCCTGGAACGTCGTGGGCACGATCTGGCAGATCTTCGGCCGCACGGACATCGGCCTGTTCGGCTGGACGCTGGCCCGCCTGGGGCTGGACTACAGCTACGTCGGCAATCCCGTCCACGCCTGGCTCACCGTGCTGCTGATGGACGTCTGGCACTGGACGCCGCTGGTGGCGCTGCTCGCCTACGCCGGCCTGCAGTCCATCCCCGAGGCCTACTACCAGGCCGCCAGCATCGACGGCGCGAGCAAATGGGCCGTGTTCCGCTACATCCAGCTGCCCAAGATGCGCGGCGTGCTGATGATCGCCGTGCTGCTGCGCTTCATGGACAGCTTCATGATCTACACCGAGCCCTTCGTGCTGACCGGCGGCGGGCCGGGCAACTCCACCACCTTCCTCAGCCAGTACCTGACGCAGAAGGCCATCGGCCAGTTCGACATGGGGCCCGCGGCCGCCTTCTCGCTGATCTATTTCCTCATCATCCTGATGTTCTGCTTCGTCCTGTACAACTGGATGCTGCGCGTCGGCACCCGGGATTCGGAGGCCGCCCATGACTGACCGCTCGTTCCTGCCGCGCAAGCGCACCGTCTTCCTGATCCTGTACCTGCTGTTCGCCCTGGTCCCCATCTACTGGATGGTGGTCATGAGCTTCAAGACCAACCAGGGCATCCTGGCCGAGTTTTCGCTGTTTCCCCGCGAGTTCACGCTGGACAACTACCGGCTGATCCTGACCGATCCCTCCTGGTACATGGGCTACGTCAACAGCCTGATCTACGTCTGCATGAACATGGTCATGGCGATCGCCGTGGCCCTGCCGGCGGCCTACGCCTTCTCGCGCTATTCCTTCCTGGGCGACAAGCACGTGTTCTTCTGGCTGCTGACCAACCGCATGACGCCGCCGGCCGTGTTCCTGCTGCCGTTCTTCCAGCTCTACACCACCCTGGGCCTGATGGACACGCACTGGGCCGTGGCGCTGGCGCACCTGCTGTTCAACGTGCCGCTGGCCGTCTGGATCCTGGAAGGCTTCATGAGCGGCATCCCCCGCGAAATCGACGAGACCGCCTATATAGACGGCTACAGCTTTCCGCGCTTCTTCCTGACGATCTTCCTGCCGCTGATCAAGTCGGGGGTGGGGGTGGCGGCCTTCTTCTGCTTCATGTTCAGCTGGGTGGAGCTGCTGCTGGCGCGCACGCTCACCAGCGTCGACGCCAAGCCCATCGTGGCCATCATGACCCGCACGGTCTCGGCCTCGGGCATGGACTGGGCCACCCTCGCGGCGGCCGGCACGCTCACCATCGTGCCCGGCGCCATCGTCATCTGGTTCGTGCGCCACTACATCGCGAAGGGCTTCGCGATGGGCCGGGTCTAGCGCCCGTTCACGCTCAAGGAATACGCCATGTTCGACTGGATGGTCTGGACCACCCCCACCGCCGTGTTCTTCATCTGCATCGCGCTGATGCTGGCCGCCATGACGGTCTGGGAGATCCGCTCGCCCACGGTGCTGCGCAAGGGCTTCCTGCCGATGGCGACCACGCGCGGCGACCGCCTGTTCATCGGCCTGCTGGTGGCCGCCTACATCAACCTGGCCTTCCTCGGCCTGGGCGAGACCTTCATGGACTGGTTCGCCCTGGACGAGGAGCCCTCCGTCTGGATCAGCTTCGTCCTGTCCATGGGGGCGCTGGCGTTGATCATGAAAAAAGGATGATATTTCCAGCGCCAGCCTATTTCCCCGGGCGGCGCCGGCAGACAGGGCAGGGGAGCACACAGAGGAGAACATGATGAGATTCCGCCATACCGCCTTGGCGCTGGCCGTCGCTTGCGCCCTGGGAGGCCAGGCCGCCTGGGCCGGCCAGGCAGAGGCCCAGAAGTGGGTCGACAACGAATTCCAGCCGTCCACGCTGAGCAAGGACCAGCAGATGGCCGAAATGCAGTGGTTCATCGACGCCGCGGCCAAGCTCAAGGCCAAGGGCGTCAATGAAATCAACGTGGTGTCCGAGACCATCACCACCCACGAATACGAATCCAAGGTCCTCGCCAAGGCCTTCGAGGAAATCACCGGCATCAAGGTCCACCACGACCTGATCCAGGAAGGCGACGTGGTCGAGAAGCTGCAGACCTCCATGCTGTCGGGCAAGTCCATCTACGACGGGTGGATCTCCGATTCCGACCTGATCGGCATGCACTACCGCTACGGCGTGGTCCTGTCGCTCACCGACTACATGGAAGGCGCCGGCAAGGAATACACCAATCCGGGCCTGGACCTGAAGGACTTCATCGGCACCTCCTTCACCACCGCGCCGGACGGCAAGATGTACCAGCTGCCCGACCAGCAGTTCGCCAACCTGTACTGGTTCCGCTACGACCTGTTCAACCGTCCCGACCTGAAGGAAAAGTTCAAGGCCAAGTACGGCTACGAACTGGGCGTGCCGGTCACCTGGACCGCCTACGAGGACATCGCCAAGTTCTTCTCCGAGGACATCAAGACCCTGGACGGCAAGCCCATCTACGGCCACATGGACTACGGCAAGAAGGATCCGTCCCTGGGCTGGCGCTTCACCGACGCCTGGCTGTCGATGGCGGGCTCGGCCGACAAGGGCACCCCCAACGGCCTGCCGGTGGACGAATGGGGCATCCGCGTGGCCGACGACAAGTGCACGCCGGTGGGCGCCTCCGTGGCGCGCGGCGGGGCGACCAACTCGCCGGCCGCCGTCTACGCCCTGACCAAGTACATCGACTGGATGAAGCAGTACGCGCCCAAGGTGGCGCTGGGCATGACCTTCTCCGAAGCCGGCCCCGTGCCGGCCCAGGGCGAGATCGCCCAGCAGATCTTCTGGTACACCGCCTTCACGGCCGACATGACCAAGAAGGGCCTGCCGGTGGTCAACGAGGACGGCACGCCCAAGTGGCGCATGGCGCCGGCCCCGCACGGCCCCTACTGGAAGGACGGCATGCAGAACGGCTACCAGGACGTGGGCTCGTGGACCTTCTTCAAGGACCACGATCCGGACAAGGTCGCCGCCGCCTGGCTGTACGCCCAGTTCGTGACCGCCAAGACGACCTCGCTGAAGAAATCCATCGAGGGCCTGACCTTCATCCGCGACAGCGACATCCACAGCGACTACTTCACGCAGAACGCCAACAAGTACGGCGGCCTGATCGAGTTCTACCGCAGCCCGGCGCGCGTGGCCTGGACCCCGACCGGCACCAACGTGCCCGATTATCCGAAGCTGGCGCAACTGTGGTGGCGCAACGTGTCCCAGGCGATCGCCGGGGAAAAGACGCCGCAGCAGGCCATGGACAATCTGGCCAACGAGATGGACAAGGTCATGTCCCGCCTGGAACGCGCCGGCATGAAGCGCTGCGCGCCGAAGCTCAACGAAAAGAGCGATCCGGCCAAGTGGCTCAGCGACGAGCACGCCCCGTGGAAGAAGCTCGCCAACGAGAATCCGAAGCCGGAAACCGTGTCCTACGATTCGCTGCTGCAGGCCTGGAAGGAAGGCCGCGTCCGCTGAGGGGAGTGTGAAACGATGTTCCAGACTGCTGTCCTGCCGCCCGTCACGACGGATCGGGATCGATTGCTGCATGACCTCGAGGCGCTGTCCGAGGTCGATCTGATCGTCATCGGCGGGGGCGCCAGCGGCCTGGGCGTCGCCCTGGACGCCCGGCTGCGGGGCCTGTCGGTCCTGCTGCTGGAGTCCCACGATTTCGCCGGCGGCACCTCATCGCGCGCGACCAAGCTCGTGCACGGCGGGGTCCGCTATCTGGCCCAGGGCAACATCGGCCTGGTGCGCGAAGCCCTGCACGAACGCCGGGCGCTGCTGAACAACGCGCCGCACCTGGCCCAGCCCCTGGCCTTCGTCATGCCCGCCTACCGGCCCTGGGAAGTGCCGTTCTACGGCCTGGGCCTGAAGATCTACGATGCCCTGGCCGGCTCCGCCAGCCTGGGCCGCACCGAATGGCTGGGGCGCGCCGGCACGGCCGCCCGGCTGCCGGGCGTCAACGCGGCCGGCCTGTTCGGCGGCGTCCAGTACTGGGACGGCCAGTTCGACGACGCCCGGCTGGCCCTGGCGCTGGCCCGCACGGCCGCCGCCCAGGGCGCCCTGGTGCTGAATTACTGCCCCGTCGTCGACGTGCTGCACGAAAACGGCCGCGTCGGCGGCGTGCGCTGGCGCGATGCCCGGGATGCCGGCGGGCGCCGCGAGGGCACGGTCCGCGCCCGCTGCGTCATCAACGCCACCGGCGTCTGGGTGGACGAACTGCGCCGCCTGGACGATGCCGCCCGGGGGCAGGACACCGCCCCCATGGTGGCGCCCAGCCAGGGAGTGCACCTGGTAGTGGACCGGTCCTTCATGCCGGCCGACGAGGCCCTGCTGGTGCCGCGCACCCGCGACGGCCGGGTGCTGTTCGCCGTGCCCTGGCTGGGGCACCTGATCCTGGGAACCACCGATACGCCGCGCGACGCCGTCGCCCGCGAGCCGCGGGCGCTGCCCGAGGAAATCGCCTTCATCCTGAACGAATCCGCCCACGTGCTGGCGCGCGCGCCCCGGGCCGGGGATGTGCTCAGCGTCTGGGTCGGGCTGCGCCCCCTGGTGCGGCCGGCGCACGAGGATGAAGCTGGACATGGAGCAGTCCCTGCGGACTGCGCCATGCCTGACGAATCCGAGCCGCTTGCAAGCGGCAAGGTGCGGGGCGGCACCAAGACCATCAGTCGCGAGCACACCGTGCGCGTCAGCCCCTCCGGACTGGTGACCGTGACCGGCGGCAAGTGGACCACCTATCGTTCCATGGCCGAGGACGTCCTGCGCCATTGCCAGGGCGCGGGGCTGCTGCCGGCCCTGCCGCCCTGCCGCACGGCGCATTTCCCGCTGCTGGGCGCGCCGCCGCCCGGCGCGCCCGCCACGCGCCTGACGCACCCGCCGGGGCTGCACGCCTACGGCACCGAGGCCGCCGACGTGCAGGCGCTGCCGGGCGCGGGCAACGAGCTGGGCCTGGGCCTGACCGAGGCCATGGTGCGCCACGCCGCGCGCCGCGAATACGCCCGCACCGTCGAGGACGTGCTGGCCCGGCGCCACCGGATGCTGTTTCTGCATGCGGACCGGGCGATCCAGGTGGCGCCCGCCGTCGCCCGCATCCTGGCCGAGGAAATCGGCTCGGACGGCGATCTGGGCGCCTTCCTGGCCCTGGCCGAACAGTACCGCCACGTGCCGGCCTGAGCGCCGCCTTCCCCGGGGTGCCGCCCCACGGGCCGAAAGGCCCGCGGGGCGCGGCTTTGCGCGGGATTCCGCCGGCCCGTCCATGCGGATACAGGATGTTGCGTCTGTGCAACTTTCATTAGGGTAAGCCAGTGTTTCGTCATGGTTTTCCCTAGATTGCCTTACATATATAAACAAAAATTTCTTTTGTTAAAGGTTAAGTAGCGCCAAATTTGGGGACAGTTAAGGCTATACTCCTACCGTTCATGTCAAATGTGCATGGAAATGTATTTTTGATGTCTGGATTTAATTGTTGTGACGCGTCATTTGTGACAATTGATTCAGGTGCGGGCGGCGCCATCGGCCTGCCTGTGATGAAGCCGGCGCCCGCTTGCGGGCTCCGGTAATAGCCAAAAAGGGATCCCATGTCCACTTTCGATTCCACGCTGTTGAACGACGTCCGCGAAGTCAATCTGTCCTATCTGATGCTGGCCCAGCGGCTACTGCGTGAAAATCTGGCCGCCGGCATGTTCCGACTGGGCTTCGACGCCGACGTCGCGGAAATCATCCTCAATCTGTCGCCGGCCCAGATCGTCCGGCTGGCCAGTTCCAATTCCGTGCTGTGCGCCTTCCGCCTGAACGACGCCCAGCTGCTCAACTCCCTCACCCACGAAGTCCTGGGCGGGGTGCTGCAGCAGGCGCATTCCACCATCCTGATGGCGCGGCAGGAAACCGTGTCCGCCTAGGATCCGGTCAGCGTGTACGGGTCCTAGCATGTCCACCAGCAAGAGCGTTTCCCGAGAAGCCGACGACATCCTGCTCGCCACGGACATGATCCGTCTGGGCGCCCGCCTGCAGGTGCTGCAGGCCGAGACGTCCCTCAGCTACGACCGGCTGGCGCGCCTGTACCGCGAGGTCAAGGGCGCTTCGCCGCCCAAGGGCATGCTGCCGTTTTCGGTGGACTGGTTCATGACCTGGCTGCCGAACATCCATTCCAGCCTGTTCTACAACATCTACCGCTATATGGACACCTTCACCCCGGCGAAGAAATCGCAGGCGCTGGTGGAGGCCTACCGTCTTTATCTGGAGCAGTCCTCGGTGGGGCTGCAGCCCGGCGAGGACGCCGACGAGCCCGTCCTCAGCTTCACGCGCGCCTGGATGCTGGTGCGCTTCTTCGAAAGCGGACTGGTGCAGCTCTCCGGCTGCCAGCAATGCCAGGGCCTGTTCGTCGCCCACGCGCACGATCCCGAGTCAGGATTCGTCTGCGCCATCTGCAAGCCGCCGCCCCGGGCGGGCAAGACCCGCGCGCGCCGCCGGTCGACGGCGCGCATGCCAGCCTGATCCCGTGGCCCCGTCCCGCGGCCTGATTCGGGATTTGTGGACAAAAAGACCTGTTTAACCATGCTTTTGAATGCAGGAAAACAGGGGATGATGGCGGTATTCTGACTCTCGAGGCGCGTGCACGTGTTTATCATCCTGGGGTACCTGATCGTAGGGGTGGGGGTCTTCGCCAGTTTCATCGCCATGGGCGGCCACATGGGCGCCCTGTACCAGCCCTTCGAATTCACGCTCATCGGCGGTGCGGCGCTGGGCGCCTACATCGCCGCCAGCAACGGTGCCTCGGTCAAGCTGCTGATCGAAGCCATCCCCAAGGCCATCAAGCGCAACCCCTACGGCAAGCCGCTCTACATGGAGCTGCTGGCCCTGCTGTACACCCTGCTGAACAAGGCCCGGCGCGACGGGCTGATGTCCATCGAATCCGACATCGAGGATCCCAAGGCCAGCGCCATCTTCACCCAGTATCCCCAGGTCCAGAAGGACGCCAAGCTGATGGAGTTCCTGACCGACTACCTGCGCATCATGATCAGCGGCAACATGAATTCCTTCGAGATCGAAACGCTGATGGACCAGGAGATCGAGGCGCTGCACAACGAGCACCACACTCCCGTCAACGCCGTGCGCGCCGTGGCCGACGGGCTGCCCGCCTTCGGCATCGTGGCCGCCGTGCTGGGGGTGGTCAAGGCCCTGGCGGCGGTCGACCAGCCGCCGGCCGTCCTGGCCGACCTGATTTCCAAGGCCATGGTGGGCACCTTCCTGGGCATCCTGCTGTCCTATGGCTTCTGTGCGCCGTTCGCTTCGGCGGTCGAGCGCCAGTCGGTGGCTTCGATCAAGGTGCTCGAATGCATCAAGGTCACCCTGCTGGCCAGCATGAACGGCTATCCGCCGCCGCTGGCCGTCGAATTCGGCCGCAAGGTCCTGTTCTCCTCCGTCCGTCCCACGTTCTCCGAGCTCGAGGCTCACGTGCGGCAGACGAAGGGCCAGGCGGCGAGCCGCTGACGCGAGGGACGGGGGGCCATGGCCAAACACGACACCGGCCGCATCGTCGTTCGCCGCAAGCGGGCGTACGGCGAGTCCCATCACGGGGGCAGCTGGAAGATCGCCTACGCGGACTTCATGACCGCGATGATGGCGTTCTTCCTCGTGATGTGGCTGCTGCTGCTGGTGCCGAAAAAAGACCTCCAGTCCATCGCCGAGTACTTCCGCATGCCGCTGATGACGGCGATCACGGGCGGCGAGAAAATGGATTCCAGCAAATCCAAGATTCCCGGCGGCGATCCCAGCGTGATCCCCAACCAGCATCCCCTGCCTCCGGCCAGCAGCCTCCGGAACAGCGCCGAAGGCGATCTCGACCTGGACGAGGACCAGGCCGACCAGGAAAGCCTGGAAAACCTGAAGCAGAAGCTCGACAACCTGATCGAGCACAATCCCGTGCTGCGGCAGTTCCGGCCCCAGTTGCTGCTGGACATGACGCCCGACGGCCTGCGGATCCAGATCCTGGACCAGCAGAACCGGCCCATGTTCACCACCGGCAGCGCGGTGGTGCAGACCTACATGCGCGACATCCTGCGCGAGCTCGCCCCGCTGATCAGCGAACTGCCGAACTCGATCACGATCTCCGGCCACACCGACGCGCTGCGCTACGCCTCCGGCGACCGCAACTACAGCAACTGGGAACTGTCGGCCGACCGCGCCAACGCGGCGCGCCGCGAGCTGGTCGCGGGCGGCCTGGTCGAAAACAAGATCAAGCGCATCCTGGGGCTGGGCGACACCGTCGACCTGATCAAGGACGACCCCATGGCGGCGGTCAACCGCCGCATCAGCATCCTGGTGCTGAACCGCCGCGCGGAACGGCGCATCGACGAGCAGAACGCCATCGGCGAGGACGGCGCCAGGATCCGCGAACGGCTGGAAATGCTGCGGCATCCCGGCGCCGTTCCGGGCGCCGCCGGGGCGGGGAACGGCGCCGCGCCACCGGCGCCTCCCGCGCCGGCCGCCGCACCGGCGCCCGCAGTGACCGCACCGGCCGAGATTTCCGCGCCGGCGCCCGCCGTTTCCGCGCCGGCCGCGGGTGCCGCCCCGGGGCCGGGCGCCGCGACCGTATCCCCCCCAGCGGGGCAATCCACAGGTGCGCCGGCGGTTCCCCCGGCCGGCGCGTCCGGTAATCAAGGGTGAGGATGGATCATGAGTGCAGGCGTGGACCTGAGTGAGTTTTTCGACACGTTCTTCGACGAGGCCGACGAACTGCTGACCAATATGGAGCAGCAGCTGCTGAACCTCGACCTGGAGCAGCCGGACCCGGACGTGCTCAACGGCATCTTCCGGGCCGCGCATTCCATCAAGGGCGGGGCGGGCACCTTCGGTTGTTTCGAGGAGCTCGCCAAGACCACCCATTTGCTGGAAAACCTTCTCGACCTGATTCGCCATGGGGAAATGACCCTGCGTCAGGATATGATCGACCTCTTTCTGGAGACCAAGGACGTGTTGACCGACCAAGTCGCCGCCTACCGCGGCTCGGGGAAGCCCGATCAGCAAGTCTATGAGCGCATCTGCGCTCAACTGCGCCAACTCGCCCTGGAACAGCAGGAGCAGGGGCAGGGCGGGGCGCCCGCCGCGGCCCCTGCGGCTGCGGCTCCCGCGGCGCCCGCCGCTGCGGCGGCTCCCGCGGCCCCGGCCGCGCCGGCGCCCCAGGCCGCCGCGCCCGCACCCTCGGGCGATCTGCCGGTGCGCGTGCGGATCAGCCGCATCCAGGACAAGGACGTCGAGCCCCTGGTCAACGAGATGGCCCTCATGGGCCAGATCCTGCACCGCGAGCAGAGCGGCAGCGACCTGTCGCTGTGGCTGCAGACCAACACCCCGGCCGCCGACCTCGAAGCCGTCTGCTGCTTCATCGTGAACGCCGACCAGGTCTCCGTCGCGCGCGAGGCCGTGCCGGGCGCCGAGCCCGCCGCCGCTGCGCCGGCGCCCGCAGCACCGGCAGCCGCCCCCGCCGCACCCGCGCCAGCACCTGTCCCCGCCGCGGCTGCTCCCGCGCCGGCCGCAGCGCCCGCGGCGCAGCCCGCTCCCGCGCCGGCCGCGCCCGCCGCGGAGGCCACGGCGTCCGACGCAGCGGAATCGTCCGGATCGCGCGATGCCGCCGATTCCGGCAAGTCCGGCGCCAAGGCCGCCAAGCCCAAGGAAAGCGGCACCATCCGCGTGGGCGTGGAAAAGGTCGACCAGATCATCAACCTGGTGGGCGAGCTGGTCATCACCCAGGCCATGCTGCTGCAGACCTCCCAGACGCTGGA
This sequence comes from Castellaniella defragrans 65Phen, assembly GCF_000612685.1. Lineage (NCBI taxonomy): Bacteria > Pseudomonadati > Pseudomonadota > Betaproteobacteria > Burkholderiales > Alcaligenaceae > Castellaniella > Castellaniella defragrans. Next base: position 2,575,158 of record NZ_HG916765.1, on the reverse strand, counting down.
CCCGGTGCTGCACGACCGCCTGCTCAACGGCATCGAGCAGCTGGAACGCAACGCGCGCGACCTCCAGGAGGCCGTGATGTCCATCCGCATGATGCCCATGGACTACGTCTTCAGCCGCTTCCCGCGCGTGGTGCGGGAAAACGCCACCAAGCTGGGCAAGCGCATCCGGCTGGTCACCAAGGGCCAGGCCACCGAGCTCGACAAGAGCCTGATCGAGCGCATCATCGATCCGCTCACCCACCTGGTGCGCAACAGCCTGGACCACGGCCTGGAAACGCCGGACGCCCGCATCGCGCAGGGCAAGGATCCGGAAGGCACGCTGATCCTGTCGGCCCAGCACAACGGCGGCCAGATCATCATCGACGTGATCGACGACGGCGCCGGCCTGAACCGCGAGCGGATCCTGAAAAAGGCGATCTCCTCCGGCTTCCCCGTGTCCGAGGCGACGCCCGACGACGAACTCTGGCAGCTGATCTTCGCGCCGGGCTTCTCCACGGCGGAAAAAGTCACGGACATTTCCGGCCGCGGGGTTGGCATGGATGTGGTGCGGCGCAATATCCAGAGCATGGGCGGCCACGTGCAGCTCGCCTCGCGCAAGGGCGAGGGCACCACCACCCGCATCGTCCTGCCGCTGACGCTGGCCATCCTGGACGGCATGTCGGTCAAGGTCGGCGAGGAAACCTTCATCCTTCCGCTGTCCCACGTCACCGAGTCCATGCAGGCCACGCAGGACCAGATCCACCGCATTTCCGAGACCGAGCAGGTCCTGCACGTGCGCGGCGAATACCTGCCCATCGTCGCGCTGCACGAAGTCTTCAACGTGGCGAATGCCGAAACCGACCTGACGCGGGCCATCGCCGTGATCCTGCAGGCCGAGGACCAGCGCTTCGCCCTGATGGTGGACCACCTGATCGGCCAGCATCAGGTCGTGGTCAAGAATCTGGAAACCAACTATCGCAAGGTGCCGGGCATCTCGGCCGCCACGATCCTGGGCGACGGCAGCGTGGCCCTGATCGTCGATGTGTTCGCCCTGCGACGCACCACCTCGTTGCGGGCCGGCGCGGCCGCCTGACCCCCACCCATTCGGAGCCATCATGAATCAAGCCACCCCCACCAAGCAGGCGCAGGGAGAAACCCAGGGCAAGGAATTCCTGATCTTCACCCTGGCCAACCAGGAATACGGGATCGACATCCTCAAGGTGCAGGAGATCCGCGGCTACGACAGCCAGACCGTCACGCGCATCGCCAACGTGCCGTCCTTCGTCAAGGGCGTCACCAACCTGCGCGGCGTGATCGTGCCCATCGTCGATCTGCGCCTGAAATTCAACATGGACAACGTGGAATACACCTCCCAGACCGTGGTGGTGATTCTCAACGTCCGGTCCCGCATCGTGGGCGTGGTGGTCGACGGCGTGTCCGACGTGCTGATCCTGCAGACTTCGCAGATCAGCGCGGCGCCGCAGTTCGGCTCCGCCTTTTCTACCGAGCACCTGACGGGCATCGGCACCGTGGGCGACCGCATGCTGATCCTGGTGGACATCGAAAAGCTCATGACCAGCGAGGAAATGGCGCTGGTCGAGGACGCGGTCGCCTGATCACCGGGCGGCTTTCCTTGTTTCGACCCCCGACGGGTTTCATTCATTGGGTTTGACCACATGCAATCAGGCGGAAGATCGCTCATCGGCGCGCTCAAAGTCCGCACCAGCCTCGTTCTGGTGCTCGTTTTTTTCTTCATCATGCTCATTTCGGGGGCGCTGCTGGGCGTGCTGTCCCTGAAGATGAACAATGACGCCCTGCGGGAAATCGCCGCCGACGACGAGGCCGTCCGCCTGCTGGACGAGTCCGTCGGCCGCTACCGCGAAGTGCAGGTGCTGATGGGGCGCACCCTGGGCAGCATCGTCGTCAACAGCGACCTGGCCAACAGCGCCATTCTTTCCGCCTGGGCCGGCGAGGGCCAGGCGGGCGGCTCCAGCGCGCTCAGCGATGGCTCGCGGGCCCTGATCGCCCTGGCCGAGACCCGCCTGGGGCAGGCGCGCGTGGCGTTCGACCGGTTCCGCAGCGCCGCCCAGGCGCAGATGACCGGCAGCGAGCAGGCGGGCCACGTCGAACGGATCAGCCAGACCTACGCCCACCTGCTCGACAAGGTGCTGCCGCCCGTGCTGGCGCAGCTCAAGGCCGGCCAGATCGAGGAATACGAGAACCTCCAGTCCAAGACCGTCGAGCCGGCCGAGCGCGACTTCGTGCAGGCCGCCCAGGCGCTCAAGGACCTGCAGCAGGAACTGACCGCGCAGGCGATCGGGGAAGAGGCCGCGCACCTGCGCCTGGTGGTCCTCATCGTGGGCGTTTCCATGCTCGTGGCGCTGCTGTTCGCCGTGGCCGCCTACCTGTTCCTGCAGCGCGTGGTGCTGCGGCCGCTGCGCGTGGCCGGCCAGCACTTCGACCGGATCGCCGCGGGCGACCTCACCGAGCCCATCCACGTGCCCTCGCGCAACGAGATCGGCGTGCTCTACCTGGCGATGCAGCGCATGCAGGAAAGCCTGGTGCGCATGGTGTCCTCGGTGCGCAGCGGCGTGGGCGAGATCCGCCTGGGCGCCCAGGAAATCTTCGCCGGCAATACCGACCTCAGCAGCCGCACCGAGCAGCAGGCGGCCTCGCTGCAGCAGACCGCCGCCAGCATGGAGCAGCTCGCCAGCACCGTGCGCCAGAATTCCGACAACGCCGCCCAGGCCGACCAGCTCGCCAAGACCGCGGCGGACGTGGCCCAGCGCGGCGGGGCCGCCGTCACCAGCGTGGCCGAGACCATGGCCGGCATCACCCAGAGCTCGGGCAAGATCGGCGAGATCGTCAGCGTGATCGACGGCATCGCCTTCCAGACCAACATCCTCGCCCTGAACGCGGCGGTCGAGGCCGCCCGCGCCGGCGAGCAGGGCAAGGGCTTCGCCGTGGTGGCCGGCGAGGTCCGCTCGCTCGCCCAGCGCAGCGCCCAGGCCGCCAAGGAAATCAAGGGCCTGATCGACGATTCCGTGGTGCGGGTGCGCGAAGGCTCGGAGCGCGTCCAGGACGCCGGCCGCATCATGAGCGAGATCGTCCGCTCGGTGCAGGGCGTCACGGCCATCATGAACGAGATCTCCTCGGCCTCGCGCGAGCAGGCCGACGGCATCAGCCAGATCAACGCGGCCGTCAACGACATGGACCATGTCGTGCAGCAGAACGCCGCCCTGGTCCAGGAGGCGGCCAGCGCCGCCGGCTCCCTGCAGGACCAGGCCGAGCAGCTCGGCATGGCCGTCGCCGCCTTCCGCCTCCAGGAAGGCGGGCAGGTGGTCGAGGTGCAGGGCGGGCAACTGGGCTATACTCCGCGCGCCGGACGCCCGGCCTTGGCGCTGGGACAGGCCTGATTCCGGATTTCCCGCCCCGACATCGACATGATCCACGACGCGCCTTCCGCTTCCTATTTTTCGCAGCCCGCCCTTCCCAGGGCCGACGGGGCGGACCTGGCGCGGGCGGTGCAGGTGCTGCACCGGCGGGCGGGGATCATCCTGGGCGACCACAAGAAGGACATGGCCGCCCGCACCCTGGGCCTGCGCGCCCACCACGCCGGCGCGGCCACGGTGCGCGGCTACCTGGACTTCCTGGAACAGAACCCGCAGGCCGACGAGTGGGACCGCTTCATCAGCGCCTTCACGATCAACCACACGGCCTTCTTCCGCGAGCAGCACCATTTCCGCATCCTGGCCGATTTCGTGCGCACCCGCCGCAAGCCGATTTCCGTCTGGTGCTGCGCCTCGTCCACCGGCGAGGAGCCCTACACCCTGGCGATGACGCTGCACGATGCCTGTGGCCAGTCGGAAGCCGGCCTGTCGGTGCTGGCGACGGACATCGACACCCAGGCCCTGGCCCAGGCGCGCAAGGGCGTCTATACCCTGGACCGCATCAAGCCGGTGCCGCAGGAATTCCTGCGGCGCTACTTCCTGCGCGGGGCGGGGCGCCAGGCGGGCATGGCCATGGTCAAGCCCGTGATCCGCAACATGGTCACCTTCGAGGAACTGAACCTGGTCGCGCCCAGCTGGCCGATCAACCAGAAGTTCGATGCGATCTTCTGCCGCAACACCATGATCTATTTCGACAAGCCGACCCAGACCCGGATTCTGGAGCGCTTCGTCCCCCTGCTCAAGCCGGGCGGCCTGATGTTCGCGGGCCACTCGGAAAACTTCACCTACCTGACCAAATCCCTGCGCCTTCAGGGGCAGACGGTCTACGCCGTCGCCTGATCCGGGGGAGTCCTGCTGAAAAATGGCCGTCAACAAGAAAATCCGCGTGCTGTGCGTCGACGATTCCGCCCTGGTGCGCAGTCTGATGACGGAAATCATCAATGCCCACCCCGACCTGGAGGTCGTCGCCACCGCGCCCGATCCCCTGATCGCGCGCGAGCTCATCAAGCAGCACAATCCCGACGTGCTGACCCTGGACGTCGAGATGCCGCGCATGGACGGCCTGGACTTCCTGGAGCGGCTCATGCGCCTGCGGCCCATGCCGGTGGTGATGGTGTCCTCGCTGACCGAGCGCAATTCCGAAGTCACCATCCGGGCGCTGGAGCTGGGCGCGGTCGATTTCGTCACCAAGCCCAAGCTCGGCCTGCGCGACGGCCTGCTGGACTACGGCGACATGATCGCCGACAAGATCCGCGCCGCCGCCCATGCCCGGCTGCGCCCGCGCACGGCCCAGCCGGGCGGCGAGGCGCCGCGGCAGCGCCTGTCGGGCAATTTCTCCACCACCGAAAAGCTCGTCATGATCGGTTCGTCCACGGGCGGCACCGAGGCCATCCGCCACGTGCTCGAACCCCTGCCGGCCAACAGCCCGGCGATCATGATCACGCAGCACATGCCGGCCGGCTTCACCAAGTCCTTCGTGCAGCGCCTGGACGGCCTATGCGCCGTGCAGGTCCACGAGGCCGAGGACGGCCAGCGCGTGCTGCCCGGCCACGTCTACCTCGCGCCGGGCGGCGTGGCCCACATGAAGCTCGCCCGCTCGGGGGCCAATTACGTGGTCAAGCTGGAATACAGCGAGCCCGTCAACCGCCATCGGCCGTCCGTGGACGTGCTGTTCCAGTCGGCCGCCCAGGTGGCCGGCAAGAACGCCATCGGCGTCATCCTGACCGGCATGGGCAAGGACGGCGCCCAGGGCCTGCTGGCGATGCGCCAGGCGGGCGCGCGCACCTTCGCCCAGGACGAGGCGAGCTGCGTCGTCTTCGGCATGCCGCGCGAGGCGCTGCTGATCGGCGCCGCCGAGGAGGCCGTCCCGCTGGACGAACTCAGCGAACGTATCCTGAAAAGCGCCGGCTCCTTCGGGCACCGCGTTTGACGGACTTGAACAGTGGCATCGGGTACCCGAATACCCTGCTTTTTTTATTGATTGGAGAGTGATCCGTGGTACAGAAAACGATGAAAATCCTGGTCGTCGACGACTTTCCCACCATGCGCCGGATCGTCAAGAACCTGCTCAAGGACCTGGGGTTCGAGAACGTCGACGAGGCCGAGGACGGCGCCCAGGCGCTGGAAAAATTGCGCAACGGCGGCTTCGAGTTCGTGGTGTCGGACTGGAACATGCCCAACATGGACGGTCTGACCATGCTGCAGAACATCCGCGCCGATCCCAATCTGGCCAGCCTGCCCGTGCTGATGGTCACGGCCGAGGCCAAGAAGGAAAACATCATCGCGGCGGCCCAGGCCGGTGCCAACGGCTACGTGGTCAAGCCCTTCACGGCTGCGACCCTGGAAGAAAAGCTGAACAAGATATTTGAAAAACTCTGATCGGAGGCGCATCATGACGACGGATCAATCTTCCGGTCAACGGGATTTCGCGGAACCTTCCATGGACCTGATCCAGCGCATCGCGCAGCTCACCCGCACGCTGCGCGTGAGCATGCGCGAGCTGGGCCTGGACCAGGCCATCAAGGACGCCGCCCACGCCATTCCCGACGCGCGCGACCGGCTGCACTACGTGGCCCAGATGACCGAGCAGGCCGCCAACCGGGTGCTCAACGCCGCCGAGCAGATCCAGCCCTGGCAGGAAGCGATGCAGCGCGACGCCAAGGCCCTGGACGCCCGCTGGCAGGACTGGTTCGACCACCCGGTCGAGCTGGACCAGGCGCGCTCGCTGGTGGACGACACCCGGGCCTTCCTGAAGGACGTCCCCGAGAAGACCCAGGCTTCGCAGAACAACGTGATGGAAATCATCATGGCCCAGGACTTCCAGGACCTGACCGGCCAGGTGATCATGAAGATGCTGGGCGTGATCGGCGCCATCGAGACCGAGCTGGTCCAGGTGCTGATCGACAACGTGCCCCAGGAAAAGCGCGAGGAGACCAAGACGCTGCTCAACGGCCCGGTGGTCAACGCCGCGGGCAAGAGCGACGTGGTCACCAACCAGGATCAGGTCGACGACCTCCTGGCCAGCCTTGGATTCTGAACACGCGGCGACGGTCCTCCGCGGACTGTCGCCCCCCGCCTGGGGTTTTCCCTGGACAATGTGACATCGGGGAGAAATGTAAGTCCCGTGTAAGGTCTGAAACTCAATATGAGCCGATCCGGAGGGAGCGGCGAGGCTCCGGGGTTCACGGCCGGCATCGGCCTTCTTCACACGGAGGCAACATGTCCACTGCACGCGGAAGATACCTGGGGCTGGGGCGCCTGATCCGGCAATTGCGCCACGGTCGGGCCACCCTGAACGACCGGGCCTGGACCCTCAGCCCCCTCGCCCTGCCGGTCGGGCGCTTCCTGGGGGCCCTGCGCGAGCGCTTCGTGGTCATGCGCCAGTCCAGCATCCGCATCGCCATCAACGCCGCCCGCCTGCAGGCGCACACCGAGGCCTGCGAGACCATGGCCGACGAACAGGCCCGCGAGGCCGAGAGCCTGTCGGCCCAGGGCACCCAGATCGCCAGCCTCTCGCAGCAGACCAACGACATCGTGGCGGGCGCCGCCGGCGTGTTCCGCCAGCAGCTCGGCGGCCTGCGCTCCACCCAGGAACAGCTGGCCGACCTGCACCGCCGGGTGGCCCGGGTCACGACCCAGATGCAGTCCTTCGCCGAGGTCATCGCCCAGCTCAGCCACCGGGCGCGCTCGGTCGAGGACACCAGCCGCCTGATCAAGGACATCGCCCTCCAGACCCACCTGCTGGCCCTGAACGCGGGGGTCGAGGCCGCCCGCGCCGGCGAGGCCGGCCGGGGCTTCGCCGTGGTCGCCAGCGAGGTCGGCAAGCTGGCCGAGCGCGTCAACGCGGCCACCGGCGACATCGTCCAGCACACCGGCGAAATCCTCGGCCTGGTGTCCGACACCGAACAGCAGAGCCAGTCCATCCATGCCGACATGCGCGCTTCCGACCGCCTGGTGGACGAGTTCGCCGGGCAGTTCGACGCCCTGGTGCGCGAACTGGGCGGCGTCGGCGCCCAGCTCGACGGCGTGGCCGACCACGTCGCCCAGGTCAACCAGACCAACCAGGACATGAGCCGCTCCATCGGCCGCATCGCCGACCACAGCGCCATCCTGCGCCAGCGCATGCAGTCCATGCGCGAGCAGGTGCATGGCGTGCGCACCCAGACCGAGAGCCTGCAGGAAATGCTGGCGGCCTGGCGCACCGGCGCCACCCCCTTCGACGACCTGGCGGCCCGCCTCGGCCAGCTGCGCGACCGCTGCGCCGCGCTGCTGCGCCAGGCCCGCGCCGACGGCCTGGACGTCTTCGACAAGGCCTACCGCCAGATCCCCGGCAGCCGGCCGCCGCGCTACCACGTGGCCTACGACCAGGCCATCGACCAGACCCTGCAGGGCATCCTGGACGGGGTGCTGGAGCAGGTGCCGCACGGCTACTACGCGATCCTGGTGGACATGAACGGCTATGCGCCCACGCACAACCGCCGCTATTCCCGCCCGCCCACCGGCGACGTCGCGCACGACACCCTGCACTCGCGCGACAAGCGCCTGTTCGACGACCAGATCAGCCGCGGCGCGATCGGCAACCGGGGCGGGGTGCTGTGCCAGACCTACATGCGCGACACCGGGGAAATCATCACCGACGTCTCCCTGCCCCTGGACCTGGACGGCGCGCGCTGGGGGGCCGTGCGCATCGGCCTGGATTACCTGCAGTTCGAGCAGGCCCTGTCCCCGGCGGCCGCCCCCGCCGCCGCCGCCCGGCTTGCAAGCCCTTGAATTGCCGCGCCTAATGCGCTTTTATCCGTGCTTCGCCCCGGCTGCCTGGACACTACAATCCAGGCTGTCCGTATTGTCGTCGGCTGAGCATGGCCCAGGATAGCGATCTCGAAAAAACAGAACCAGCGACTCCCCGGCGCCTCCAGAAGGCGCGCGAGGAAGGCCAGGTTGCGCGCTCGCGCGAGCTGGGCACCTTCCTGGCCCTGATCTGCGGCATCGGCGCCCTGTGGCTCGGCGGCGATGCGATCTTCCGCACGCTGCGCGGCATCCTGCTCAACGGCCTGTGGTTCGACACCCGGATCGCGCGCGATCCCCAGGTCATGCTCAACGTGGCCGGCGACTCCGCCTGGCACGGGCTGATGATCGTGCTGCCGTTCATGGCCCTGCTGCTGGTGGTCGGCATCTTTTCCTCGGTGGCGCTGGGCGGCTTCCTGCTGTCGGGCAAGGCCCTGGAGCCCAAATTCGAGCGGCTCAACCCGCTGGCGGGGATCAAGCGCCTGTTCGCCGCGCAGACCCTCATCGAGCTGGTCAAGACGCTGGCCAAGGCGGGGCTGGTCGGCTTCGTCGGCGTCAAGGTCATCTGGGCCTACCGCGACGACATGCTGGCCCTCTCGCGCATGGCGCCCACCGAGGCCCTGGCGCGCGGGCTGGACCTGACCGCCCTGTGCTGCCTGCTGATCGCCTCGTCGCTCATCATCATCGTCCTGATCGACGTGCCCTGGCAGATCTGGAACCATGCCAAGCAGCTGCGCATGTCCAAGGACGATGTCAAGCAGGAGCACAAGGACAGCGACGGCGATCCCCACGTGAAGGGCCGCATCCGCTCGCAGCAGCGCGCCATGGCGCGGCGGCGCATGATGAGCGCCGTGCCCGAGGCCGACGTGGTCGTCACCAACCCGACCCATTACGCCGTGGCCCTGCGCTACCGCGAAGGGCAGGGCGGGGCGCCCGTGGTCGTGGCCAAGGGCACCCGCCTGATCGCCGCGCAGATCCGCGAGATCGCCGACCGGCACGGCGTCGCCCTGCTGGAGGCCCCGCCGCTGGCGCGCGCCCTGTATCATCACGTCGAACTCGACCGGGAAATCCCCGTCGCCCTGTACGCCACTGTGGCCGAAGTGCTGGCCTGGGTCTATCAGGTGCGCAACTGGCAGCACGGCTCGGGTACACTGCCGCAGGCGCCGCGGGACCTGCGCGTGCCGCCCGAACTCGATCCGCAACACGGCCCTGAACCGGTGCCAGTCCCCGCCTCATGAACAGCTTCCTGGATTTTCTCAAGACCCAAGGCTCCGGGCATGCCCGCCTGTTGGCGGGGCCCGTGCTGATCCTCATGGTGCTCGCCATGATGATCCTGCCGCTGCCGCCCTTCATCCTGGACCTGCTGTTCACCTTCAACATTTCCCTCTCGGTGATGATCCTGCTGGTGGCCATGTTCACGCGCAAGCCGCTGGACTTCGCCGCCTTTCCCTCGGTGCTGCTGTTCGCCACGCTGCTGCGCCTGTCGCTGAACGTCGCCTCCACCCGGGTGGTGCTGCTCAACGGCCACAAGGGCCCGGATGCCGCCGGGCAGGTGATCGAGGCCTTCGGCCACTTCCTGGTGGGCGGCAACTTCGCCGTCGGCATCATCGTGTTCATCATCCTGGTGATCATCAATTTCACCGTCATCACCAAGGGCGCGGGCCGCATCGCCGAAGTCGGCGCGCGCTTCACCCTGGACGCCATGCCCGGCAAGCAGATGGCCATCGACGCCGACCTGAACGCCGGCCTGATCGGCGAGGACGAGGCCCGCAAGCGCCGCGCCGAGGTCTCCCAGGAGGCCGAGTTCTACGGCGCCATGGACGGCGCCAGCAAGTTCGTGCGCGGCGACGCCGTGGCCGGCCTGCTGATCATGGTGATCAACATCATCGGCGGCCTGATCGTCGGCATGGTCCAGCACGGCCTGTCGGCCTCCGACGCGGGCACCGTCTACACCCTGCTCACCATCGGCGACGGCCTGGTGGCGCAGATCCCGGCGCTGGTGATCTCCACCGCGGCCGGCGTGGTGGTCTCGCGCGTGGCCGACGACCGGGACGTGGGCCAGCAGATGATCGGCCAGCTGTTCTCCAATCCCAACGTGATGTTCATCACTTCCGGGATCCTGACGCTGATGGGCCTGATCCCCAACATGCCGCACGTCGCCTTCCTGCTGCTGGCGGCCATCATCGGCGGCAGCGGCTGGCTGCTGCTGCAGCGCCAGCAGCGCGACCTCCAGGCGGCCGCCGCCGATCCGGGCCACGAGCAGGCGGCCGCCGTGGCCGCCGCCGCCGAGGCGAGCTGGGACGACGTGGCCCCCGTCGATCCGCTCGGGCTGGAAGTCGGCTACCGCCTGATCTCGCTGGTGGACCACCAGCAGAACGGCGAGCTGCTGCACCGCATCCGCAGCCTGCGCAAGAAATTCGCCCAGGAAATGGGCTTCCTGCCGCCGGTCGTGCACATCCGCGACAACCTCGAAATCAAGCCCACGGACTACCGCATCCTGCTGTTCGGCGTGGAGATCGGCCGCGGCGTGGCCCAGACCGGGCAGTGGCTGGCCATCGACCCGGGCGGGGTGACGGGCCCGGTCCAGGGCACGCCCACCAAGGACCCGGCCTTCGGCCTGCCGGCGTTCTGGATCGACCCGGCCTTGCGCGAACAGGCGCAGATCGCGGGCTACACCGTGGTCGATACCGCCACGGTGGTCGCCACCCACCTGAACCACCTGATGCACCGCTACGGCTCGCGCCTGCTGGGCCGCCAGGAAACCCAGCAGCTGCTCGACCACGTCGCCCGCGACGTGCCCAAGCTGGTCGAGGACCTGGTGCCCAAGACCCTTTCCCTGCCGCAGCTGCAGAACCTGCTGCGCAGCCTGCTCGACGAGGACGTCCCCATCCGCGACATGCGCAGCATCCTCGAGACCATCACGGAATACGCCCCGCGCCTGGCCGCCCTCAATCCGGCCGGCACCGGGCCGAATCCCGACGAACTGCTGGCGCAGGTCCGGGTCGCCCTGGGCCGGGCCATCGTCCAGCACTGGTTCGCGAGCGAGACCGAACTGCGCGTCATCGGCCTGGACGCCCGCCTGGAGCGCGTGCTGACGCAGGCCCTGGGCAGCAGCGGCGCCCTGGAGCCCGGCCTGGCGGAAAACCTGCTGGGCGACGTCGAGCGCATCGTCCAGGGACAGGAGGACCGGGGCGACGCCCCCGTGCTGGTGGTGCCGCCGGTGCTGCGCGCTTCGCTGTCGCGCTTCCTGCGCCATCACCTGCCGCACATGGCGGTGCTCTCCAGCGCCGAGATCCCTGAAGAGCGTATCATTCGGGTCACTGCAGTCGTCGGCGGGAGTCCTGCGTGAACATCAGTCGTTTCTTCGGTGCCACCAACCGCGAGGTCCTGCGCCAGGTGCGCCTCGCGCTGGGGCCCGATGCCCTGATCATCTCCAACAAGCGGGTCAACGGCGGGGTGGAGATCCTCGCCACCGACCAGACGTCCCTGCCGGACGCCGGTCCGTCCGCCGCCCCCGCCCGCCCGGCGGCGCCCGCGGCGCCCCGGCCCGCCGCCGCGCCCCGTCCCCGGCGCCGCATGCCGCCGCGGGGCCTGCGCCCGGCATGCCGGGCGCGGACCTGATGGGCGCCATCGGCGAGCTCAAGGGCTCCCTGGAAACCCGCATCGACGAACTGCTGTGGGGCAGCCAGCTGCGCCGCTCGCCGCAGGCGGTCACGCTGTTCCAGAACCTGCTGCGCTTCGGCTTCAGCACGGCCCTGCTGCGGGCCATGCTCAAGCACATGCCGGAACAGGCCGGCGCCCGGGCCGCCTTCCAGTGGGCGCGCAACGAACTGGTCCGCCATCTGCCGGTGCTGGAAGCCGAGGACGCCCTCTGGCAGCCCGGTCTGGCGCTGGCGCTGGTCGGCCCCACCGGGGTGGGCAAGACCACCACGGTGGCCAAACTCGCCGCCCGCTGCGTGCGCCGCAGCGGGCCCGGCAGCCTGGTGCTGCTGACGACCGACACCTACCGGATCGGCGCCCACGAGCAGCTGAAAATCTACGGCCAGATGCTGCGCGTGCCGGTGCACGTCGTGCAGGACATCCACGAAATGCGCCGCATCGTGCAGACGGTGCGCCCGGACCAGACCCTGCTGATCGACAATGTCGGCATCAGCCAGCGCGACCGCTACATCCACGAGCAGGCCGCCCTGCTGGCGGGCGCCGGCCGCAGGATCGAGCGCCTGCTGGTGCTCAACGCCGTCAGCCATGGCGACACCCTGGACGAGGTCGCCCGGTCCTATGCCGGCGACGGCGGCACGCCGCTGCGCGGCTGCATCGTCTCCAAGATCGACGAAGCCTCGCGCCTGGGCGCGGCGCTGGACACCGCGATCCGCTACAAGCTGCCGATCCATTACGTATCCAACGGCCAGAAGGTCCCGGAAAACCTGCTGTTCCTGCCGGCAGCCGAGCTGGTGGACCGGGCGCTCGCGCCGATCCAGGCCAACCGCGCCCTGTACGCGCCGTCCGAGGCCGACCTGGCGGCACTGCTGTCCATGACGCAGCCGGCCGACAGCCCCGATGCCGCCGCCGAACGCCGCCGCCAGCAGATCCTGCTGCCGCAGCTGCTGACCGGCTCGGCGAGCGGCGATGCGCTGGGCATGGACCAGCTGCGGGCCGCCGTGACCCTGCAGGACGAGGATCCGGTGCTGTCCGAAGCCTACGACCTGTGGCGCAGCCGGGCGGCGGGCGGCCTGCCGCCGGCCGCCGAGGCCATCGAGCATCTGCGCCGGGTCGCCCACGGCGGCCTGGACGAAACCCAGCCGGCCCTGGTCGTGCATGCGCGCCAGTCCCTGGACTGGCAGGGCCGGCGCGGCGCCTGGTCGGGGGCCGCCTGGTTCGACGGCCAGGGCCGGCCGCTGGCCGCGGCCACCCAGCAGATCGGCCTGGCGGACGGCTGGCATACGCCGCAGGGGGCCTGGTTCCTCCCGTCGGACCGTCTCCAGGCGAAAGGTGTCCTCCCGGGGGGCGGCAGGCCGGAAGCGCAGCGCGGCGGGCGGATTCCGGCGCCTTCGGCCGCCGATGCGCTGCTGGCGCAGATCGAAACCGAAACCGAGGATGCGCCCTCTGCGGTCCTGCACGTGTTCGACGGCGGCAGCCAGGCCCTGCTGCGCGCCTTGAGCGCCCGCGAGCGCCGCTGGCTGGCCGCCTGCAGCCCGCGCGCCCGGGTCTTCCTCGACGACGAGCCCGGTGTCCTGTCGGCCGCCGTCCAGTCCCTGATGTATCAGCCGCTGGATGCGCAGACGTTCTGGCCCCTGCTGTCGGCGGCGGGCCTGGAAGACGCCCGGCCGGCCTGGTGGGCCGCGCTGGGCGAGGCCGAACTGCGCGTCCGCGGCGAGCCCGCGCTGCCGGTGCGGGTCTTCAGCCTGCGGGCGGTGGATCCCCGGGATGGGCGCCTGCTGAAAGTCTGGCACGCCGTGGCCGGGATGGCGGTGGACCCCGATCCGGGCCGGATCGCCCGCGCCCTGATCCTGCGCCAGGAATGCCAGGCAGCCTGGCGGCAGGCCGCGCCGCTGCTGGCCGAAGCCGGCCGCGAACCGCTGGTGGACCGGGCCGTGTTCGTCGCCCAGATGGGGCTGGCGGCCTGGCGTCTGGCCCAGGATCCGGCCCTGGCGCCGGCGGCCCGGGTCGCCGCCCGCATGCTGGGCGCCGACCGGCTCGCGCCGCGCCATGCCCACGCCGGGCTGCTCAAGCTGTATGCGCTGAAAGAACTGCTGGCGGACTGAGGGCCCCCACGCTGCACAGCCTGCGGCTGCTTGCTGCCCCCCGAGGGGGCGCTTTTCGCCTTGGGGCGGCCCGACGGCGAAAAGAGGGCCCCCCACGCTGCGCAGCCTGCGGCTTCTTGCTGCTTCCCGATGGGGCGCTTTTCGCCTTGGGGCGGCCCGGCGGCGAAACTAACGGCGGGGCAGGCGCCCGCGGGCGTCGTACAGGTCCTGGTTGACCAGGGAATGCAGGGTGTCCAGCGCGCGCTGGTTGTGTTCCATGAAGGTGCGCAGGAGCTGGCCGTTGTCCTGGTTCAGGCGGCTGGCCCGGTCGGCGCGCTCGAACAGCGCGTCGAAGGCTGGGCGCAGTTCGGGGTGGACGGCGCAGACGGCGTCGATGCCGCCGGCGTCGTCCGCCTGGTCCAGTTCGCCCAGCAGCCGGGCGCGTTCCCCGTCCAGCCGGCCCAGGCGTTCGGCGTAGTCGTTCTTGCGCTGGGCCAGTTCGGCCAGGGCGAGGTTCGTGGGGGTGTCCAGCAAGGTGGCGGATTCTGCTTCCAGCGTCTGGATGAATTCGTCCAGCAGGCCCGACTGGGCCTGGACGCATTGCAGCAGGTCGTCCGCCAGGCTCATTTGAGGAGGTCGCGGACGCTGGCCAGCAGGCCGTCGGCGATCCGGCTGGGGTCGATCTTCAGTTCGCCGGAGGCCAGCGCGTCGCGGATCTGCTGGACGCGCTCGGCCTGGACGTCGGCGTCGCTGTCGTTCAGGGCGGCCAGATGGCGGGCGGCCGGACTGAGATCGACCGCCGTGCGGCTACCGGCAGCCGCGCTCGGCGCGGCAGGGGAGGCCGTGTCGTTGCGCGTTCCCCCGGCCACCCCGTTCAGCAGGGGGTTGGACGAAGTGGAATTGATTTTCAAGACTCGTCTCCGGGTTGGGTGGGAAGGATCATTGGTGCATCCCTCGTAACGGCGGGCCGGGCGGATTCTTTAGGGTTCCCCGTCGCTACATCATAACCTGGACCGTGTGGGCGTCGATCACCGTGCCGGTGATGATCTGTCCCCCCGGGGTGCGGACCTGGATCCGGGCGCCGGGGCCGCCCGATTCCAGCGCCTGGCCCTCGCCGGTGGCGACGAAGCCGACGCCGCGCGCGATGGTGCGGACTTGCTGGCCGCGTTCGATGGCGTTCGGGTCGCGCAGGGCGCCCGATTCGATCGGCCCGCCGGCCCGGATGCGGCGCGTGGCGATCCAGCCCACGATGTGGGCCGGATCGCCGATCAGCCGGCGGTTGCGCAGCAGGTCGCCTTCGCGAGTGTCCAGGTCGTCCAGGCTCAGGACCTCGTCGCGCCGGATCAGGCGGTTGGCGACGAAATAGGTGCCCAGGATCTGGACGCTGGCCTGCACGTAGATCGTCCAGGGCTGCGGTGCCAGGCAGCGCACCCCGACGGGCGTGCGCGGCTGCAGGCCCGAGCCGGACAGGAAGGCCTCCATCCGCTCGCAGGCCGGCTGGTTCACGATGCGGGGGGCGTCCACGTGGATGACGGCGCGGCCCGGCCAGTCCGCCGCCCGGTCCTGCAGCAGGGTCTCGACCTGGGCAACGACGGCCGCCGGGTCCTGCAGGGCGGGGCGGGCCGCCTGGGCGTGCGCCGGCCCCGGCAGCACGGCGGCCAGCAGCAGGGACGGCAGGAATCGGGATGCGCGCATCGCCCCATTGTAGTGTCTCGCCGGCGGGTTCGAACCCGCAGCGCCGGGCTTCGGGGGCCGCGGGCCGCCCGGGGCCGCCGTGCGCAGGCCGGTGTCCGGCCCGCATCGGACGAATAGGGCTTCAATCCCCGCCTTGTTTTGGCGTTTATCCCCCTGACGGGGACCGTACTATGATGGCGTGCGAGAAAACCGCGAATGGTCGGGGGATCATTTGGTGCACGGTGGCGGCGCACACTGCTCATCCGTTTCAGTGTAAAGCCATGATCGATCGAATCGGCAAGGACTTCGAGTTCTACCAGAAAGCCCTGGCCCTGCGTCAGCAACGCCAGGAAATCCTGGCGTCCAACATCGCCAACGCCGACACGCCCAACTACAAGGCGCGCGACGTCGATTTCAACGCCACCCTGCGCGACGCGATGGGCGAGGGAGGCCTGCCGCGCCTGCCGGACACGTCCCTGACGCTGACCTCGGCGCGCCACATCCCGGCCAGCGCCCACACCAGCGGCCCCGCCGAAGAACTCTACCGCGTGCCCACCCAGCCCAGCCTGGACGGCAACACGGTCGAGATGGACGTCGAGCGCGTGCAGTTCGCGGACAACACCCTGCGCTACCAGACCGACCTGCAGGTGCTGAACGGGCGCATCAAATCCCTGCTGGCCGCGATCCAGCAATAACCGGCCGCGCCACGGAAACCGCCATGTCCACCTTCAGCATCTTCCAGATCGCCGGTTCGGCGCTGTCGGCCCAATCCCAGCGCATGAACGTGTCGGCCAGCAACATCGCCAACGCCGACAGCGCCGCGGGCCCCGACGGCCAGCCCTACCGGGCCCGCCAGGTCGTGTTCCAGATGACGCCCTCGGCCCGCTCCGAGGCCGTCGGCGGCGTGCAGGTCGCCTCGGTCCTCGAAAGCAACGCGCCCCCGCGCATCCAGTACGATCCCGGCAACCCCCTGGCGGACGCCAAGGGCTACGTCACCCTGCCCAACGTCGATGTCGTCGCCGAGACCGTCAACATGATTTCCGCTTCGCGTTCCTACCAGGCCAACGTGGAAGTCATCAACACGGCCAAATCGCTGATGGCCAAGACCCTCACCCTGGGTCAATAAGGAGTCCCGCCATGACCACCGTCAACGATGTCTACGGCACGAGCACCGCTTCCACGCTGGCCAATGCGCAGTCCAGCAGCCTGCTGGGCGACACCCAGGACCGCTTCCTGACCCTGCTGGTCACGCAGCTGCAGAACCAGGACCCCCTGAATCCCATGGACAACGCCGAGGTCACCACGCAGATCGCGCAGCTGTCCATGGTCAACGGCATCCAGAGCCTGAACAACACCCTGCTGGCCCTCTCGGGCCAGATGGACATGTCCCAGTCGCTGCAGGCCGCCGGCCTGATCGGCAAGGACATCCTGTATCCGGGCGAGAAGATCTCCCTGGGCAGCGATCCGGACACGGGCGCCAAGATCGCCACGCCTTTCGGCATCGACCTGATGTCCGGCGCCGCCAAGACCACGGTCTCCATCCTGGACGCCACCGGCAAGGCCGTGCGCATCTACGAATTCGGTGCGCAGGACGCCGGCATCTATCCCCTGAGCTGGGACGGCCTGGACGCCGCGGGCGTCGCCGTGCCGGACGGCGCCTACACCGTCCAGGTGGCGGCGTCCGACGCCAACGGCCAGCCGGTCTCGGCCGAGGCGCTCACCTCCGGCCACATCGGCAGCGTCGCCTACACCGCCGAGGGCCTGCGGCTGAATCTGGCCCTGGGCGAAAAGATTTCCCTGCTGGACGTCCGGCAGGTCATGTAATCCGGACGGCGGCCGCACGGCGCCGCCGTTTCCACGAATCAACGCACTACGCACTGAAAGAGGTCAACCATGGGTTTCGGACAAGGTCTCAGCGGCTTGAACACCGCCTCGCAGGATCTGGACGTCATCGGCAACAACATCTCCAACGCCAAGACGGTCGGCTTCAAGGCAGCGTCCACCGCCTTCGCCGATATCTATGCCAGTTCGCGCGTCGGCCTGGGGGTCCAGATGGCCGGGGTCACGCAGCGCTTCACGACGGGGGTCCTGTCCGTTTCGGGCAACGAGCTCGACATCGCCATCGACGGCACCCGCGGGCTGTTCGTCATCACGTCCCCGACGGACGGCACCACGTTCTACACCCGCAACGGGCAGTTCACGCGCGACAAGGAAAACCGCATCGTCAATGCCCAGGGCAACCAGCTGATGGGGTTCAACGTCGACAACAGCGTGACGCCGCCGCGCCCGATCATGGGCGGCGGCCTGGTCGGCCTGACCGTGCCGGTGGGCAACATCGAGCCCAAGTTCACGGAAACCGTCAAGAACAAGCTCAACCTCGATGCGGATGCGGACATCCTCTCCCCGGTTCCCGCCCCCGACCTGACCGATCCCACCACCTTTTCCACCTCGACGCCGGTCACGGTGTACGACTCCCTGGGCAAGGCGCACCGGGTCGATCAGGTGTACCAGCGCACCGGGACGAATGCCTGGACCGTCACTTATCAATATACCGATCCGGCGACGGGCACGACCAGCAATGTCGGCTCGGCCAACCTGACTTTCGACACGGCGGGCCGGCTGGTGACGACGCCGGCGGCACCCACCGGGACGATCGCCTTGCCGGCGGCGGGCGGTGCCGCGGCGCTCAACGTCACCGTCAGCTACGACGATTCGACGCAATTCTCCGGCGGCTATACCACCAATTTCGTGCAGGACGGCTATGCCTCGGGCGAATTCGCCAGCCTGTCGATCGGGACCGACGGCGCCGTGGTGGCCAACTACACCAATGGCGCCAAGAAGACCACCGGCTTCGTGGCCATGGCGGACTTCAACAATCTGCAGGGGCTGCAGTCGGTGGGCGGCAACGCCTGGGTCGAGACCGCCTCCTCGGGGCAGGCCATCATGGGCACGCCGGGCAGCAACGGGCTGGCGAGCGTCAAGGGGCAGGCGGTCGAGGAATCCAACGTGGACATGAGCCAGGAACTGGTCAACCTGATCATCGCCCAGCGCACCTACCAGGCCAACGCCCAGACGATCAAGACGCAGGATCAGGTGCTCCAGACCCTGATGGCCATGCGCTGACCGCGGTAGCCCGGCATGGATCGCATCCTCTACACCGCCTCCAACGGCGCGGCCCGCATCCTGGAGCAGCAGTCGGTCATCGCCAACAACATGGCCAACGTGGCCACGGCCGGCTTCCGCGAGCAGATGGCGATCTACCGCTCCGTGCCGGTGGTGCCCCAGGCGGGCGAGCTGCCCACCCGGGTCAGTACCGTGGCGTCCACCCCGGGCAGCCATTTCCGCCAGGGCACCATGGCCGAGACCGGCCATGCCCTGGACGCGGCCATCGCCGGCGACGGCTGGTTCGCCGTGCAGACCCCGCAGGGCGAGGCCTATACCCGCGCGGGCGAGTTCGCCGTCAATGACCGGAACCAGCTGGTCACGCACACCGGCCTGCCGGTGCTGTCCAACGACGGCGGCCCCATCGAGATCCCCGAGCGCGGCAGCGTGACCTTCGCCACGGACGGCCAGATCAGCGCCCTGGGCGCCGGCGACAATCCGCGCGACATCCAGCTGCTGGCGCAGCTGAAACTGGTCAATCCGCCCCAGGACCAGCTGGTGCGCGGCGACGACGGCCTGTTCCGCCTGGCGGGGGGCCAGCCCGCCCAGGCCGCCCCGGAAGTCAAGATCGCGCCGGGCTTCGTCGAGAAAAGCAACGTCAATCCGGCCGCCATGATGGTGGCCATGATTTCCAACGCCCGCCAGTTCGAGCAGCAGATGCAGGTGATCAAGAACGCCAGCACCAACGCGGAACGCGGCAATTCGATTCTTTCGGCGGCGGGCTGAGCCCGGCGCCCCCGAAACAGGACCCAGAGACATGATACGTTCCCTGTGGATCGCCAAGACCGGTCTGGAAACCCAGCAGACCAGCATGGACGTGATTTCCAACAACCTGGCCAACGTCAACACCACGGGCTTCAAGCGCAGCCGCGCCGTGTTCGAGGACCTGATGTACCAGACGATCCGCCAGCCCGGCGCCAGCGTCGGCGCGGCCAACCAGCTGCCCTCCGGCCTGCAGCTGGGCACCGGCGCGCGCACCGTGGCCACCGAGCGCATCCACACCCAGGGCAACCTGAAGGAAACCGGCAATGCGCTGGACGTGGCCGTCCAGGGCAACGGCTTCCTGCAGGTGGAACTGCCCGACGGCACCTTCGCCTACACGCGCGACGGCAGCATCCAGCGCGACCAGAACGGCATGCTGGTGACGGCAGGCGGCTATCCCATCCAGCCGGGCATCAACATCCCCGACAACGCGCTCACCATCACGATCGCGCGCGACGGCACGGTGTCCGTGACCCAGCCGGGCGCGACCGGCACCAACGTCGAGGTCGGCCAGCTGCAGCTGTCCACGTTCATCAATCCGACCGGCCTGCAGAGCCTGGGCGAGAACCTGTACGCCGAGACGGATGCCTCGGGGCCGGCCAACGTGCTGCAGCCCGGCCTGGACGGCGCGGGCGTGCTGCTGCAGAACTACGTCGAAACGTCCAACGTCAACGTGGCCGAGGAACTGGTGAACATGATCACCACCCAGCGTGCCTTCGAGATGAACAGCAAGGCAGTGCAGACGTCCGACCAGATGCTCGCCCGCCTGACCCAGATGTAACCAGGATGTCCATGAAGGGATTGCGGGGTGCGGCGGGCGCGTGTGCGGCAGTGCTGGCGCTGGTCTTGTCCGGGTGCGCGCTGGTGCCGCCCGAGCCGATCGTCACGGGGCCGCTGACCGCGCCGCCCCCGCCGCCGGCGGCGCCCGCGGCGGAAGCCAACGGCTCCATCTACCAGCCCACCGCCTACGGCAACTATCCCCTGTTCGAGGACCGCCGGCCGCGCAACGTGGGCGACATCGTCACGATCGTGATCCAGGAAAAGACCAATGCCGCCAAGACGGTCGGCACGTCCACCGACCGCAGCGGCAGTTCCAGCATGACCATCGGCCTGGCGCCGGCGATCCTGCCCACCGACCTGGGGGCCAAGCAGAACTTCGAAACCGACAGCGGCAACAAGTCCGAGGGCAAGGGGTCCAGCAGCGCCACCAATCTGTTCACGGGCACGCTCACCACCACGGTCATCGGGGTGCTGCCCAACGGCAATCTGCAGATCGCCGGGGAAAAGCAGATCGCCATCAACCGGGGCAGCGAATACGTGCGCTTCTCGGGCGTGGTGGACCCCCGCTCGATCACCGGCAGCGGCACGGTGGCCTCGACCCAGGTGGCCGACGCCCGCATCGAATACCGCAGCAAGGGCGTGATGGACGAAGTCCAGACCATGGGCTGGCTGCAGCGCTTCTTCCTCAACATCGCTCCGTTCTGACGTCATGGCCGCATCGCTGATTCCGCTTTCCTTCCTTTCGCGCCGCCTGGCCGCCGGCGCCCTGGCCCTGTGCCTGGGGGCGCTGGCGCTCCCGGGCGCCGTGCAGGCCGCCGAGCGCATCAAGGATCTGGCGTCGTTCACCGGAGTGCGCGAAAACCAGCTGATCGGCTACGGCCTGGTGGTCGGCCTGGACGGCAGCGGCGACCAGGTGCGCCAGACGCCCTTCACCCAGCAGAGCCTGACCAACATGCTGTCCCAGCTGGGCGTGACCGTGCCCCAGGGCACCAACATGCAGGTGAAGAACGTCGCCGCAGTCATGGTGACCGCGCGCCTGCCCGCCTTCGCCCAGCCGGGCCAGAGCCTGGACGTGGTGGTGTCGTCCATGGGCAACGCCAAGAGCCTGCGCGGCGGCACGCTGCTGATGACGCCGCTCAAGGGCGCCAACGGCCAGGTCTACGCCCTGGCCCAGGGCAATCTGCTGGTCGGCGGTGCCGGCGCGTCCCAGGGCGGCGCCAGCGTGCAGGTCAATCAATTGAACGGCGGCACCATCCCGGACGGCGCCATCGTCGAGCGCGGCGTGCCCACGACCTACGCCCAGAACGGCATGGTGCGCCTGGAGCTGAACAGCAGCGATTTCGGCATCGCCCAGAACGTCGTGGCGGCGCTCAACCGCAAGTTCGGCGCGCAGACGGCGACCGCCCTGAATGGCCGCACCATCGAACTGCGCGCGCCCGCCGATCCCAAGGCCCAGCTCGCCTTCCTGTCCCAGGTGGAAAACCTCCAGGTCGGCCTGCCGCCCGCCCGCGCCCGGGTGGTCGTCAACGCCCGCACCGGCTCGGTGGTGATGAACCGCACCGTCACCATCGACGAGGCCGCCATCGCCTACGGCAACCTGTCGGTCACCATCAGCCCGCAGCAGCAGGTCAGCCAGCCGACCACGCCCTTCGGCGGCGGCGAGACCGTGGTGACGCAGAACACCCAGATCGAAATGCGCAGCGAGGGCGGCGCCATCCAGCGCGTCACCACCAGCGCCAACCTGGCCGACGTGGTGCGGGCGCTCAACGCCCTGGGCGCCACGCCGCAGGACCTGCTGTCCATCCTGCAGAACCTGAAGAGCGCCGGCGCCCTGCGCGCCGACCTGGAAGTGATCTGAGGCCGGCCATGGGATTCGTTTCGCACATGCCGCTGCCCGGTTCCGACGCCACGCCGTCGGCGCTGGACTTCAGCGGCCTGAATGCCCTGAAGCAGAGCGTGCGGGCCGGGGGGGATGCCGCGCAGGACCCGCAGCGCGAGGTCGCGCGCCAGTTCGAGGCGATCTTCATCCAGATGATGCTCAAGCAGGCGCGCCAGCAGTCGGCGCAGATGCCGTCCCTGTTCGACTCCGAGGCGACGCGCATGGCCCAGAGCCTGGGCGACGAGCAGGCCGCGCTGGCCATGGCCGACCCCGGCCTGGGCCTGGCCGACGCGCTGATGGCGCAGATGCGGGGCGGGGTGCTGAAGTCGTCGGCCGGTGCCTCGGGCGATCCGCCCGAGGTGGCCCGCTCGCGCCTGCCGGGCCTGCAGTCGCGCATCGGCGAGGGCCGGCGCGAGATGGCCGATTCCATCGAAGGCCTGATCGACCGCCTGGCGCGGCGCGGCGCGGGCGACCGGATCGGCGGCGCCATTCAGGGCGCGCCGGAACACATCCGCGCCTTCGTGGACCGCATGGCCGGCGCCGCGGAACTGGCGTCCCGGCGCAGCGGCGTGCCGGCCAGGCTGATCCTCAGCCAGGCGGCGCTGGAATCGGGCTGGGGTGAGCGCGAGATCCTGCGCCCCGACGGCCGCAGCAGCCACAACCTGTTCGGCATCAAGGCCGGCGGCGGCTGGCGCGGCGAAGTGGTCCACGTGACGACCACCGAATATGACGAGGACGGCGTGGCGCGCCGCCTGTCGCAGCCTTTCCGGGCCTACGGCTCCTATGCCGAGTCCTTCCAGGACTATGCCGAACTGATCGGCGGCAGCGAGCGCTACGGCAAGGTCGCCACCGCCCCTTCCGCGGAGGCCGCCGCCCGGCGCATCCAGGAAGCCGGCTACGCCACCGACCCGGGCTATGCCGACAAGCTGATTTCCATCATGGGGTATTTCAACGCCCGCTGAGGGCGCGGCCCCCGCGCGCCGGACCTAAGCGCGCCGGACCTAAATTTCCGTGCGCGCCTGCCGTTATCATCAGGGAAGAATTCCGGTGCACGCCCCTCCGGCGCGCACCGCAACCGATAGGATTGCAGCATATGAATCTGGAGAATCTCGGCAAGGCGGGCCTCCTGGTCGCGCAAAACCGTCTGCAGACGGCCGGGCACAACATCAACAACGCCGCGACCGCCGGCTACAGCCGCCAGACCGTCCTGTCGGAGACGGCGGGCGCCATGTCGACTTCCGCCGGCTGGATCGGCCGGGGCGTGCAGGCCGTCAGCGTGCAGCGTTCCTACGACAATTTCCTGCAGAACCAGCTCGCCACTTCGCTGATGCGCGGCGCCGCCCTCAAGGCCTATGGCGACCAGATCAGCCAGATCAACAATCTGGTGGCCGACCGCACGGTGGGCATTTCCCCGGCCATCCAGAAATTCTTCGACAGCCTGGACGCGGTGGCCTCGGCTCCCGCCGACGTGGCCGCCCGCCAGGAGCTCATCGGCCAGGCCAACAGCCTGGCGGCCCAGCTGCGGGATGCCAATGCCTTCATCGACAATCAGCGGATCAACGTCAATACCCAGATCGACACCACCGTCAGCCAGATCAACAGCTACCTGGACCGCATCCAGGACCTGAACCGCCAGATCACCACGGCCAAGGCCACCAATCCGAGCCAGCCGCCCAACGACCTGCTCGATCAACGCGACCAGCTCGTGTCCGAACTGGGCCAGCTCATCGACATCAAGACCTACGTGCAGGAAGACCGGGTCAACATCACCGTCGGCAATGGCCAGACGGTGCTGGGGGGGGATTCCGTCTTCCATCTCGAAACGCATCCTTCCAAGGCCGACCCGTCGCGCACCGCCGTCAGCTTCACCGTCCCGGGCCCGGGCGGCACGACCATCCCCGTCGAGATGAGCGATACGCTGATCACCGGCGGCAAGCTGGGCGGCCTGCTGACCTTCCGTACCGACGTCCTCGACTCGACCCAGAACGACCTGGGGCGCATCGCCCTGGGGATCTCGGTCGCCATCAACGAGCAGCATGCCCAGGGCTACGACCTGTCCGGCACCCTGGGCGGCGATTTCTTCACCGTGGGCACGCCCAAGGTCATCGGCAACGAGAACAACAGCGCGGCGGCGGGCACGCCGGCCGCCACCTACGTGCCCGGGGATCTGTCCAAGATCACCAACCAGGACTACCGGATCCAGTTCGACGGCACGAACTACACGATCACGCGGGTGCCCGAAGGCACGGCCGTGACGCCCACGGCGGCGGGCACGACCCTGAGCTTCGACGGCCTGGAAATCGACACGGCGGGCATGACCCCGGCGGCGGGCGACAGCTGGCTGATCCAGCCCACGCGCAACGCGGCGGCCGCCATGACGGTGGCGATCACCGATCCCGACAAGGTCGCCGCGGCCGGGGAGGCTTCCCCGGGCGTGGGCGCCGGCACCGCCAACGGCGACAACGCCCTCGAACTGGCCGCCCTGCGTTCCAAGAAAGTCCTGGCCAATGGCTCCATGGGCCTGAACGAAGGCTATTCCAAACTGGTCAACAACGTGGCGGTCAAGACGCAGGCCAATACCACGGCCCAGAAAGCCCAGGAATCCTTGATCTCCCAGAATTTTTCGGCGCAGCAGGCCGTGTCCGGCGTCAATCTGGACGAAGAATACATCAATCTGCAGCAGTTCCAGGAACAGTACCGCGCCGCCGCACGCCTGATCGACACGGCCTCGACCCTGTTCGACACCCTGCTCGCCCTGCGCAGCTAAGCCGCGCCCGTTTCAGGAATCCATCATGCGCATCAGCTCCAGCCTCGTTTTCCAGACCGGCCTGAAGACCATCAACACCCAGCAGGCCGACCTGCTGCACCTCTACCAGCAGATCGGCACGGGCCAGAAGATGGTCTCTCCGGCCGACGATCCCCTGGGCGCCTCGCAGGCGATCAATATTTCCCAGTCCCAGGCCCAGAACGCGCGCTACGCCGACAACCGCGCGGTCGCCAGCCAGGGTCTGGGCGCGGAGGAAGACGCGCTCAATTCGCTGACGCTGCTGCTGCAGGACGTGCGCACCCGGCTGGTCGAGGCCTCGAACGGCACGCTGTCGGACTCCGACCGGGCGACCCTGTCCAATGTGCTGAAGAATGCGCGCGATTCCCTGATGGGCGTCGCCAACACCACGGACGGCAGTGGCCAATATCTGTTTTCCGGCTCCAAGGGCGACACGCCCGCCTACGACGCCAGCGGGAACTACAGCGGCGATACGCTGCAGCGCCTGATCCAGGCCGACCAGACGCGCCGGATCGCCGGCAGCGACGTGGGTTCGGACGTCTTCCAGCGCGCCCAGCCGGGCACGCGGGCCTATGCGTCCTACGCGGATGCGGGCAACACCGGCACGGCGGTGGTGGGGCAGCCGGGGGTGACGGACGGCTCGGCCGGCAACGCCGCGGCGAATTACAGCTTCAGCGTCAACTTCACCAGCCCGACGACCTATACCGTCACCGTCACGGATGCGTCCACCGGGACCCCCATGCCCCCGCCCGCGGGCTCGCCTTTCACCCTCGCGTCCGGGCAGGCCACGCTCGACCTGGGCTATGGCACCACCGTGCAGATCTCCGGTTCGCCGGCCAGCGGCGACCAGTTCGACGTCAAGCCCCTGCAGCACGAGGACGTCAATCTGTTCAAGTCCTTCGATGACGCGATCGCCGCCCTGAACACGCCTTCCTCGGGCAACGGCCAGGCCACGGCGGCGCTGCGCAACGTGCTGAACACCACCATGCAGCGGGTCGCCACCAGCTACGACAACGTGCTGACGGTGCGCGCTTCCGTGGGCGCGCGCATGAACGAACTGACCGCCCTGGACGGCAGCGGTTCCCAGCGCAACCTGGGCTACGCCCAGGCGCTGTCCAACATCGAGGACCTGGACTATTATGAGGCCTCCACGCAGCTCAGCCTGCGCAAGATGGCACTGGAAGGCGCGGGCCTCGCGTTCCAGACCATCCAGGGCCTGAGCCTGTTCAACCGCAATCAGTGATCCGGCCGCGGGCATCGCGGCAAGTGGCAATTTCCGGGATGGCCTTGGCTGTCCCGGTCTGTTTCCGCCCCTGGACCAGGGGCGGAGCAATACCGACGAATGGGGCCTACAAGGCCCTATTTTCTTTGGAAGCATCCCGGCGCCGACATGGCATGCTGGGAACCTGATAGAGGTAGAGGAGACATGAGAAAAATCACCCTGACTTTGTCCCTGCGCGCCCGGCTGACGCTGGTCGTGGCGCTGCTGTCCCTGCTGACGTTCGCGGCGGTGGGCAGCGCCTGGTTCGTCCAGCGGGAAAGCCAGCGCACGGTGGGCCAGTTGTCGGCCATCGGGGTCCAGGCGAATTCCGACGTCAAGAACGCCTACATCTACGCCCAGCAGGCGGCCACCCAGGTCGACGGCGCGCTGGGCATCACCAACGAAAAGCAGCGCCTCTGGGAACTGGGCCAGGCCGACCAGCTGCTGAAGCGCTCGCGCGACGGCATGGCGTCCCTGCAGGCCTCGGGCGCCCTGGCGGGCTCCGACGGGGAGAACCTGCTGCACATGCTGGACGCGTCCTTCAAGGACTACTGGGCCCAGGTCGAGCAGCTGCGCGACTTCGCGGCCAAGCAGGACGCCAAGGGCTTCGAGGCCCTGAAGCGCGGCCGCCTGCGCGGCGCGGCGCGCGGCATGGATCGCGTGTTCGGCCAGTTCGACAAATTCATCCAGGACCGCAGCTCGGCCTCGCGCGCCGAACTGGCGCAGCTGTTCCATTGGGCCAATACCGGCCTGCTGGCGCTGCTGGTGGTGGCCGTGGTGCTGGCCCTGCTCGCCTACCGGACCCTGATCCGCACGGTGCTGCGGCCGCTGCAGGCCGTGGGCCGCCATCTGCAGCGCATCGCCGGCGGCGACCTGCGCGTGGCCATCGTGCCGCGCTCCAGCGACGAGATCGGCGCCCTGCTGCGCGACCTGAAGACGATGCGCGACAGCCTGGAGGCCATGATCTCCGGCGTGCGGGGTCGGATGGGGCAGATGGCCGGCGGCGCCCAGCGCATCGCGGCGGGCAACCTGGACCTGAGCAGCCGCACGGACGAGCAGGCGGCGGCCCTGCAGCAGACGGCGGCCAGCATGGAGCAGCTGGCCAGCACGGTCAAGCAGAACGCCGACAACGCCCAGCAGGCCAACCAGCTGGCGCATACCGCCTCCCAGGTGGCCTCGCGCGGCGGCGAGGTGGTGGGCGAGGTCGTCGCCACCATGGAAGGCATTTCGGGCAGCTCGCAGAAGATCGCCGACATCGTGGGCGTGATCGACAGCATCGCCTTCCAGACCAACATCCTGGCGCTCAACGCCGCGGTCGAGGCCGCCCGCGCCGGCGAGCAGGGCCGCGGCTTCGCCGTGGTGGCCGGGGAAGTGCGCGCGCTGGCCCAGCGTTCGGCGGCCGCCGCCAAGGAAATCAAGGGGCTGATCGAGGATTCCGTCAGCCGCGTCGGCGCCGGTTCGGCGCAGGTCCAGCGGGCCGGCGCGACCATGCGGGAGATCGTCGAGGCGGTCACCCGCGTGTCGGACATCATGAGCGAGATCACCGCCGCCACCATCGAGCAGTCCTCGGGCATCGACCAGATCAATCTGGCGGTCGCGCAGATGGATTCCGTGACCCAGCAGAACGCCCTGCTGGTGCAGCAGGCGGCGGAATCGGCCGGATCGCTGGAATCCCTGGCCGCCGAAGTCAACCAGGCGCTGGCGGTGTTCCAGGTGGGCGACGCCGCCGCCGACGATCACGGGATGCCGCCGTCCGCCGCCGCGCCGATCGCCGCCGTGCCGCCCGCCGCCGCACTGCCGGCCGAATCGGCCGCCGGGCACGAACCGGCCCCGGCCCCGGCCTCCGCCCGGCGCGAGCGGCCGGCCCCCGCCGCCGCGCCGCGGCTGCCGGCCGCACGCAAGTCCGCACCCGCCCGCCAGCCGGCGCGCGAGGAAGAATGGGAGGAATTCTGAGCATGGGATCTTTTTTCGCGCGCCGCGCGCCCGGGCGGGTTCCGGGCGGGGCCAGCGCGGCCGGGCGGCTGCGCCGGGCCGCGCTGGCGGTCTCGGTCGCGCTGCTGTCGGCGTGCGCATCCACGGACGTCCTGAATACGTCGGGGCTGGACCGCATCGTGGAGGGCCGCACCACGATGGAGCAGGCTTCCGACTACCTCGGCGCGCGGCCGGTGGACGTCTGGCGGCAGGGCGACACCACGCTGGCCCGCTGGGCCTTCAAGGGCTCCCTCGCCACCGATGCCGTCTACATCCGCCAGGAGGCCTGGCTGCGCTTCGGCCCGGACGGCACGTTCCAGCGCATGGAAAACGCCATCAACCTGCCCCTGAACCGGCGCCCCAGGACGGCGGCGCAGGCCGACCAGGAGGCGCGGGCCGAACGCCAGCAGGCCGGACGCGAGCAGGCCGCGCGCCCGGCGGCGGCCGCTCCGCTGCCCGTCCAGGCCGCCACGGCGCCAGCGGGAGAGACCGCGGGCGCCGCGGCGGTGCCGCTCGCCGTGCCGGCCGCCGACGCCATCCAGCCCGCGTCCCTGACCATTCCGCCGCCCGCCGCGCCGGCGGCCCGGACCTCCGGCAAATCGGCCAGGGCCCGCGCCGGCCAGGCGGGCGCGCCCAAGGCGGGCGGCGCCAATCCGCTGCTGCCGGCCGGCACCCGGGTCATCCCCGGCGTCACCTATCCGGTGCGCAAGGATCGCTGACGCGATTACATGCCGGCCAGGCTGCGCGCGATGCGCGCCATGGCCTGGTAGCCGCCCTCGAACAGGCTGGCCAGGAAATCGCCGCTCTGGGGCACCACGATGGCCAGCGTGATCAGGCCCGTGGTGAGCGAGATCGGAAAGCCGATGGCGAACACCGAGAGCTGCTGCGCCGTGCGGTTCAGGATCCCCATGGCCAGGTTGATCGTCAGCAGCACGATCACCAGCGGCAGCGCCAGCAGGGTGCCCGAGACCCAGAGCTGGGCGCTCCAGTCCAGCAGCGCGCCCCAGCCGTCGGTCATCAGCGGCGCGCCCACGGGCAGCAGGTCGAAGGTGCGCACCAGGCCGTCGAGCATCAGCAGGTGGCCGTTGACCGCCAGGAACACCAGCATCGCCACGACGTTCATCAGCCGCGACAGCACCGCCGTGTTGGCGCCGGTGGCCGGGTCGAAGAACGAGGCGAAGGCCAGGCCCATCTTCAGGCCGACGAATTCCCCCGCCATCATGACGGCGGTGAAGACCAGCCGCATGCTCAGGCCCAGCGCCATGCCGATCAGCACCTGCTGGGCGGCGATCAGCAGGCCGCTCCAGGAGGCCGGCGCGATCTGCGGCATCGGGCCGGCCAGGGGCGCGGCGATCAGGGTGAGGGCGATGGACAGGCCGATCTTCACCCGCATGGGGATGGACGATTCCCCCAGCACGGGCGCCAGCGCCACCAGCCCCGCGATGCGGAACAGCGGCCACAGCAGGCCGTTGATCCAGTCGTAGAGCTGGCCGATCTGGAAGGAAATCATGGCCCTGTGGGAACGGGCCCTAGGCGGCCAGGCCCGGGATGGAGTCGAGCAGGGTGCGGATGTAGTCCACCATGGTGCCGATCAGCCAGGGCCCGAGCAGCACCAGGGTGGCGCCCACGGCCAGCACCTTGGGAATGAACGACAGCGTCATTTCATTGATCTGCGTGGCCGCCTGAAAGATGCTGATGATCAGGCCCACGGCCAGGGTGATCAGCAGCAGCGGCCCCGCCATGATCAGGGCCACCCGCAGCGCCTGGTAGGTCATGGACATGACGGTTTCGGGAGTCATGCCGGGCCTCCTATTGGTAGAAGCTGCGGGCCAGCGAGCCCAGCAGCAGGTGCCAGCCGTCGGCCAGCACGAACAGCATCAGCTTGAAGGGCAGCGAGATCGTCACCGGCGGCACCATCATCATCCCCAGCGCCATCAGCAGGCTGGCGACCACCAGGTCGATGATGAGGAAGGGGATGAAGATCGTGAAGCCGATCTGGAAGGCCGTCTTGAGCTCGCTGGTCACGAAGGCGGGCACCAGCACGCGCAGGGGGACGGCATTCTGGTCTTCCAGCGGGCCGACGCCGGCCATCTCGGCGAACATCGCCAGGTCCGCTTCGCGGGTCTGGCGCAGCATGAAGGTCTTGAGCGGCTGGCTGCCCCGGCCGAGCGCCTGCTCGAAGGTGATCTCGTCGCGCGCCAGCGGCTGGTAGGCCTGGGCGTAGATCTGGTCGAAGACGGGCGACATCGTGAAGAAGGTCAGGAACAGCGCCAGGCCCACCAGGACCGCGTTGGGCGGCGAGACCCCCGTGCCCAGGGCGTTGCGCAGCAGGCCCAGCACGATGATGATGCGGGTGAAGCCCGTCATCATCAGCAGCGCCGCCGGCAGGAACGACAGCATGGTCAGCATGACCAGCGTCTGCACGCTCAGCGACCAGGTTTCCGCGCCGTTGGGGCCGGGCGTGGCGGTCAGGGCGGGCAGGGTGGCCTGCGCCAGGGCGCCGGCGGGCCAGGACAGGATCAGCGCCAGGCCGGCCAGCAGCCAGGGCGCCGGTCGCGCGGCGTGCGGGGCGGGGCGGCGCATCAGGAGCCCGACAGGGTCTTGCCGAGCGTGTCGGCGAAGTCCCCGGACGCGGCGTCCCCCGCCCGGGAGGCGTCCGGCAGGGTATGCAGCAGGGTGATCTGCTGGGCGGTCACGCCCAGCACCAGGCGGGCGTCCTCGACCTGGACCAGGGCGACCGAACTGCGCGCCCCCAGGCTGAGCGTGCCGAGCACGCGCAGGCGCGCCGTCTGTGCGCGGCCCGGCAGCCAGCCGCCGCGGCGGGCCACCCAGGCGAGCATCAGCAGCAGGCCCAGGATGAACAGCAGGGCGAGGACGACGCGCAGGATCTGGTCCTGGTCCATGGCGGATCAGCGGCGGTTGTTCAGCCGCGCGATACGGTCCGAGGGCGTGATGATGTCGGTGACGCGGATGCCGTATTTCTCGTCCACGACCACGACCTCGCCCTGGGCGATCAGGTAGCCGTTGACGTAGATGTCCATGGGCTCGCCGGCCAGGCCGTCGAGTTCCACCACCGAGCCCTGGCCCAGTTGCAGGATGTTCTTGATCGTCAGGCGCGTGCGGCCCAGTTCCACCGACAGCTGGACCGGGATGTCCATGATCATGTCGATGTCGCTGTCGCCCTCGGCGGCCTGGCTGGACAGCGGCTGGAACACCTGGGCGGCGGCGGACTGGGCCGGCGCCTGCGTCGCGGCGGTCTGTTCGGCCAGGGCGGCGGCCCAGTCGTCTTCCGCGCCCAGGCCGCTGGCCTGGGTGGGCTGGTCGTGCGCGGACTGCTGCTCGGCCATGGCGGCGGCCCAGTCGTCTTCCACGGAGCCACCGGAGGCCTGGCCCGTCAGGTTCGGGTCCTGGGTGTCGTCGTCTTTGATGTCGCTCATTTTTTCGTGCGGGCTAGCAGTTTGTCGGAGTCGTCGGGCGAGGCGAGCACCTTGTGCACGCGCAGGGCGTAGCGGCCGTTGAAGGTCCCGTAGCCGCATTCCAGCACCGGCACGCCGCCCACCCGGGCCGTGACGGAGGGCCGGATGTCCACCGGCAGCACGTCGCCCACGGCCAGGTGCAGCAGCTCGGCGATGGAGGTGTCGATCCGGGCGAATTCCACCGACAGCTCGACCTCGGCGCTGCGCACCTCGCGCGAGAGCTGCTGGGTCCAGCGCTGGTCGATCGCGTCGGCGGCGTTCTGCTGCAGCGGGCGCGACAGCAGGTCGCGGATCGGCTCGAGCATGGAATAGGGCAGGCAGATGTTGAGCTTGCCGCCGGAGGCGCCGAGTTCGATGTTGAACGAGGCCACCACCACGATGTCGTTGCCCGTGCTGATGCTGGCGAACTTGGTGTGCATTTCCGAGCGGATGTATTCCAGCTCCAGCGGGTAGACGGATTCCCAGGACTCGCGGTAGCAGTCCAGCGTCAGGCCCATCAGCCGGCGGATGATGCGCTGCTCGGTGTTGGTGAAGTCGCGCCCTTCGATGCGGGTGTTGTAGCGCCCGTGGCCGCCGAACAGGCTGTCGATGACGAGGAAGACCAGGTTCGGGTCGTAGGTGAACAGGCCCGTGCCGCGCAGCGGCTTCATGGCCACCATGTTCAGGTTGCTGGGCACGGGCAGGTTGCGCTCGAAATCCGAGTATTTCTGGATCTTGATCGCGTTGACGGTGATGTCGGCGTTGCGCCGCATGAAGCCGAAGAACATCGAACGCAGGCGGCGGGCGAAGCGCTCGTTGATCAGCTCCAGGGTCTGCATCCGGTGCCGCACGACGCGGTCCGGCGAGCCCAGGTCGTAGGGGCGGACCCCGTCCTGGGACTCGGCCGCGGCCTGCTGGCCCGAGGACTCCTCGCCGGTGACGCCTGCGAGCAGGGCATCGACTTCGTCCTGGGAGAGCATGCTCTGGTAGACCATTACTGCACCACGAAGGCTGTGAAGAGGACGTCGGCGATCTGCGGACTGGGCAGCTGCGCCGCGAACGGATGGGTCAGCGCGGCCTTGAGGGCGTCGACCAGCGCCTGGCGGCCTTCCGGCTTCTGGATGAGGGGCAGCTGCTGCGCCGAGAGCACCTTGAGGATGCGGTCGCGGACTTCGGGCATGTAGTCCGTGATCTGCTTGCGCGAGGCTTCGTCGCCCAGGCGCAGGGTGATCGCGGTGTAGAGGATGCGGTTGCGGGTTTCGCCGTACAGCGTGACCGTGAAGGGATCGAGTTCTGCGAAGATCGGTGCCGGGACCACCACGGGCGCCGCCGGAGCCGGCTGCTCGGTCGCCGAGGCGGCCGCCGGCACGCTGGGTGTGCCGTCTCTACTCGTGAACCACATCGTTGCGCCGACCGAGGCGCCGATGACGATGATGAGCAGGAGGATGAATTTGAGTAGCCTGAGCATGGTTCCGGGTTAATGCGTCACGATGACGGAAGGGCAAAATGAAGCATTGTAATGCGGGTCCTGCCCGGGGGAGCGAAAGAGTTCACGCAAAGGTATCCACCAGCGCATCCGGACGGGCGGCGGACCGGGGGGCCGACGCTGCGGCCGGCAGGGAGGCCGTTTCGGCGCTCTGGCCGTCCAGGCTGAAGACGGCCGTGCCGTTGCGGGCCGAAGGCGCCTGGCCCTGGCCTTGGGCCTGCTGGCCGGGCTGCTGGTCGCCGACGTCGGCCTGGCCCAGCGACAGGCCGGCCTGGGCCAGCTGCTGCTCCAGGTGGGGGAGCGCATTTTCCAGGGCCTGGCGCACGTTGGCGTGCGGCGAGACGAAGGACGCCTGGGCGATGGATTCGCCCACGTGCAGAGTGATGTGGATCGGCCCGAGTTCCGGTGGATTGACGTGCATCTGCACGGTGTGGCCCGCGCCGGTGAGGTTCTGGGCCAGCTGCAGGACCTGCCGGCTGAAATCCTGCGGCCATTGCGGGCTGGACAGCGGGGTGGACACGGCGACGGGCGCCGCGGCCGGGTTCGCCGCCGGCGCCGCGGCGGGCAGCAGGGCGGCGCTGGTGGGCGCGGCGGCCGAGGCCAGGGCGGCGGCGTTCGGCGCGGCGGCCTGGGACGTGTCCGGGCCGGCGTCGGGCCGGACGGAGACGGAGGATTCCACAACCCGGGTTCCGGCAGCCTGCGCCGCGAGCGCCTGGCCCGCGGACTGGGGCTGGTGCGCGGATTGCGCGTGGGCCTGGGTCTGGGCCTGGGCCTGGGCCGCAGCGGCGGTACGGGCGCGGCCGGGCCCCTGGGCCGCCGGCGCCGCCGTATCCGCCTGCAGGGGCGTCCGGCTGGCGGCGGCCGCGGCATGGGAGACCGCGGTGTCGGTGCGCGCAGCCTGGTTGCGGCCGTCCGTGCCGGCTTCGGCCGGATGCGCGGCCGAAGCCGTGCGCGCGTCCGGATCCGGAGCGAGGACGCGCACGTCGCTGCGGGCGTCGCCGTGTGCGGCGAGGGGCGCCGCCGTCCGGCCCGCGGCGGCGTCGGCCGGCAGGCGGGCCGCGCGCGGGCTGGCGGCGGCATCCGGCCGGTCCGTCTGGAGCGGGCGGTTTTCGGCGGCGGCCTGCGTCATCAGGGGCAGGGCGGCGCTGTCCAGGATCAGCGACAGGGTCTCGTCCGGGCCGAGGGGTTCGCGCCGCTCGGCGGCGTCCGCGTCGGCCCGGCCGCGGGCGCCATTGACCCGGCCGCCTGCGCCGTCGGTCCGGCCATCGGCCTTGTCGGGCCGGCGGGATTCCGTCGCGCGGCCGGCGGCGCCGTCCCGTTGCTGCGACAGCACGTTCGAGAAGGCCGGGGCGTCCGTTGGGGCGGCGGCGTCCGCTCCGCGCGCGGCGGCGTCTGCGGGCGCCGGGCTGGAGCTGGTGACAGGGAGGACGGGCATGTTCATGGCGTGTGCGGATTCAATGCGGCTGTCGGGTGCGCCGGTACAGGCCGGCCGAGATCTCGTCGCTGGCGCGCTGTTCGCGGCGCTGCTCGCGATACTGCCACTGACGGACCTGGCGCGCCTTGAGGGTTTCGTAGGAGTTCAGGCGGCGCTTTTCGTCGTGCCACTGCTTGCGTCCGGCCTCGATGCGCACGTCGATCTGGGCGATGATCGTATTTTGCTGGGAAATGGCCTCGTCCAATGTGGCAATAAACTGCCTAAAGTTGTGGTAATTCGAGGCCGATACGCCCTGCTCGGTGGTGTTCTGCAGGCGCCGCGTGTAGTCGGCGCGGTAGTCGTCCAGGGTGTTCAGCTGGCCCTGCGCCTCGCGGCGCCGGGCGCTGAGTTCGGACAGGGCGCGTCCGGCCTCGTCGAGCTTTTCCTGGGCCAGGTCGATCAGCACGTCCAGCGGTGTTTCAGGACTCATGGGCTTTCTCCCAGCACGCCGGCCAGCGCGGCCACCGCGGTGGGATAGTCCACCCGCACGTCGATGCCCTGCTGCAGGTAGCCTTCGAGCCAGGGGTGGCGCTCGATGGCTTGGTCGATTTCGGGGTCGTTTCCCGCAGTATAGGCGCCGACGGCGATCAGGTCGCGGTTGCGCTGGTACCGGGACATCATGCGCTTGAACCGGTGCACGTGGCGGAACTGGCTGTCGGGCACGATGGCGGACATGACCCGCGAGATCGAGGCCTCGATGTCGATGGCCGGGTAGTGGCCGGATTCGGCCAGGCTGCGCGACAGCACGATGTGGCCGTCCAGGATGGCGCGCGCCGAGTCGGCGATCGGGTCCTGCTGGTCGTCGCCTTCGGTCAGCACGGTGTAGAAGGCGGTGATGGAACCGGCCGGCCGCTCGCCCTGGGGCGCGCCGTTGCCCGCGCGCTCCACGAGGGTCGGCAGCTTGGCGAACACGGACGGGGGGTAGCCCTTGGTGGCGGGCGGCTCGCCGATGGCCAGGGCGATCTCGCGCTGGGCCATGGCGTAGCGCGTGAGCGAATCCATGATGAGCAGCACGTGCTTGCCCTGGTCGCGGAAGAATTCCGCCAGCCGGGTGGCGTAGACCGCGCCCTGCAGGCGCAGCAGGGGCGAGACGTCGGCCGGGGCGGCCACCACCACGGAGCGGGCCAGGCCGTCGGCCCCCAGGTTCAGCTCGATGAATTCCTTGACTTCGCGGCCGCGTTCGCCGATCAGCCCGACCACGATCACGTCGGCCTGGGTGTAGCGGGCCATCATGCCCAGCAGCACGCTCTTGCCCACGCCGGAGCCGGCGAACAGGCCCATGCGCTGGCCCCGGCCGACGGTCAGCAGGCCGTTGATGGCGCGCACCCCCACGTCCAGCACGGTGTCCACGGGCGCGCGGGTGAGGGGGTTGATCTGCAGGGCCGTCAGCGGCGCCATCTCCAGGTCCGCGGGCAGGGGCTTGCCGTCCAGCGGCCGGCCGGCGCCGTCCAGCACGCGCCCCAGCAGGGCGTTGCCGACCGGCAGGTGGCGCACCTGGTCGGTGACGATGGCGGCGGCTTCGGCCCCGGCCTGGTCGGCGGGGTCTTCAGGCAGCGGGACCGGGTCCAGCCACAGGGTTTCGGCGGGCACGATGCGGGCGCCCGGGGGCAGGCCGGTGATGTCGCTCTGCGGCATCAGGTAGAGGGTGTCGGCGTGGAAGCCCACGACCTCGGCGTCGGCCCAGCGGTCCTGGTCGGGCGAGATCTGGACCTTGCAGGCGGCGCCGACCGGCAGCTGCAGGCCGGTGGCCTCGAGCACCAGGCCGGTGGCGCGGGTCACGCGCCCCTGCCGGCTGGTCGGCTGGCGCGCCGAGACCCGCTGCTCGCAGGCGGCCAGCTGCGCCCGCCAGCGCGCGCCGGGAGAGTGCGCCGCGGACCCGTCCGGCGTCATGGCGGCCCGTCCGGCTGGCCCAGCGCGGCGATGATGCGCTGCCAGCGGGTTTCCAGCGTGGCGTCCACGGACCCCAGGGCGGTTTCCGCGACGCAGCCGCCGCGCGTGATGCTTTCGTCGGCGCTCAGGCGGTAGCGGGCGGGGTCGGGCGTCTGCTGCAGGAAGGCGTGCACCAGTTCGAGGTCGTCGGGATGCAGGCGCAGCCGCAGCGTGGCGCTTTGCTCGGGGCGGGCCTGCATGACCTCGCGCACCAGGTCCAGGATGTGGTTGGGATAGTCGCGGATATGGGTGCGCAGCACCTGCTCGGCGATGCGCACGGCCAGCTGGATGACGGACTGGCCGACTTCCTGCTCGATGTGCCAGAGCGCGCCGGCGCAGGCCCCGGCCAGGCCGTCCAGCCGGGCGGCCTGCTCGCGGGCCAGGGCGGCGCCTTCTTCCAGCCCCTGGGCGCGGCCCTGGGCGTGGCCTTCGGCCAGGCCCCGTTCCAGCCCCTGGGCATGGCCTTCGGCCAGCCCTTGTTCCAGGCCCAGGGCGTAGCCTTCGCGGCGGCCCTGCTCGAAGCCCTCGGCGCGGCCCTGGGCCAGGCCTTCCGCGCGCGCCTCGGCGAGCGCCTGGGTGCGGCGCCGCTGGAGCTCGGCCTGCTGGCGCGGGTCGCGGTCGCTCGCACGGCGCCCGATGGGCTGCTTGAGCGCGTCCAGGGATTCCATTTCCCAGCGCTGCCAGCGGGCCCGCGTCGCCAGGTCGATGACCGGCCGGGGTTTGTCAGACATACTCGTCGTTGCCCATCGACAGGTTGATCTGGCCGGCGTCGGCGAGCTTGCGCGCCACCATCAGGATCGCCTTCTGCTCGGTTTCGACGCGCGACATGCGCACCGGACCCTGGGCGTCCAGGTCGTCGCGCAGGATCTCGGCCGCGCGGTTGGACATGTTCTTGAAGAACTTGGCGCAGAGTTCCTCGCTGGCGCCCTTCAGGGCGATGGTCAGCGAGGCGGTGTCGATTTCCTTCAGGATGAGCTGGATGGCGGCGTCCTCGACGTCGACCAGGTTGTCGAACACGAACATCTCGTCGATGATGCGCTGCGCCAGGTCGGCGTCGATCTCGCGCAGGCTGCTGACCACGGCTTCTTCTTCGGCCGTGTTCATGAAGTTCAGGATTTCGGCGGCGGTGCGCACCCCGCCCATCTTCGAGCGCTTGGCGCCCTGGCCGGACAGGACCTCGTTGAGCACCTCGGTCAGTTCGTGCAGCGCGGACGGCTGCACCCCGCCGAAGGTGGCGATGCGCATCATCACGTCGTTGCGCACGCGCTCGTTGAGCAGCGCCAGGATGGCCGAGGCGCGGTCGCGTTCCAGGTGGACCAGGATGGTGGCGATGATCTGCGGGTGCTCGTCGGCGATCAGTTCGGCGACGTTGGCCGGCTCCAGCCAGTTCAGCGCGTCGATGCCCGAGCCCGTGCCTTCGCCGGCCTCCAGGATGTCCTCGATCAGGCCGGCGGCGCGGTCGGTGCCCAGCGCCTTGGTCAGGACGGAGCGGATGTAGTCGTCCGAGCCCAGGGTCACGGCCATGAACTGGTCGGCCTCGCGGCGGAAGTCCTCCAGGACCTGGTCGACGTCGGCCCGCGTGACCTGCTTGAGGTTGGCCATGGCCGAGCCGATCTGCTGCACCTCGCGCGAGGACAGGTACTTGAAGACTTCGGCGGCCGCGTCCTCGCCGAGGGACATCATCAGGATGGCGCAGCGGGTCAGGTCAGTGTCAGGATTTGGCATTCTTGGGGTCCATCCATGAACGCAGCACCATGGCGACGGCACGCGGATCGCGTTCGGCCAGCTGGCGGGCGGTGTCCAGGTTTTCCTCGTAGCGGTTCATTTCCGAGGCGCGCAGTTCGTCCTGGCGGCGCTGTTCGCGCAGGGTTTCCAGGTGGGCCTCGTTCTTGACGCGCTCGACCTGGGCGTTGGCGAAGCCCTGGACGATGGGCCGCACGATCGAGCGCCAGAGGAAGAACAGGACGGCCAGGACCAGGAGCACCTTCAGGATTTGCAGGGCGAGGCCGCGGTATTCCGGGTTCTCCCAGGGCTTGAATTGGGGTTCGGTGTTGGTGAAGGCGCTGTTGACCACGCTGAGGGTGTCGCCGCGGTCGGCCGAATAGCCCATGGCCTGCTTGACCAGCGCGTTGATGTCGTCCATTTCGGACGATTCCAGCGGGGCCGGTTCGCCGTTCTTGTTGCGGTAGTTGACCACCACGGCCACGGACAGGCGCTGCAGCGTGCCCAGCTCGTGCTTGACGTGGCTGATGGTGCGGTCGACCTCGTAGTTGACGGTGGCGTCGTTGCGCAGGGAGCCCTGGCGGGGGGCGGCGCCGGAGGCGACGGGCGTGCCGTTGATCGCGGTGGGGCCGCCGGCGGGCCGGGCCGCGGCGCCCTGCTGGGCGCCTGGCGCGCCAGTCTGGCCCTGCGCGCCCTGGGCCGGCGGGGTGGCCGGCGCCGTTTGGATCGCGGCCGTGGCGTTGGTCGGCGGTTCGTTCGACAGGGCGCCGGGGACGCCGGCGGGGGGCTGCATGCCGTTCTGCGCCGAGTCGCTGGTCTGCTTGCTGCGGATGGCGGCCGTGCCGGGCGTCTCGTTGGGGCGGTAGACCTCGGAGGTCTGCTCGCGCTGGGAGAAGTCCACGGCGGCGCTGACCTGGGCGCGCACGTTGCCCGGCCCGACGATGGGGTTGAGCAGGGTCAGGATGCGCTGGGCCGTGCGCTGTTCGATGTCGTTGATGAAGTTGCGCCGGGTGCCGTCCATGGCGGCTTCGCCGCCCGGCGAGGACATCAGGCGGCCGTCCTGGTCGACGATGGAGACCGATTCGGCATTGAGCTTGGGCACGCTGGAGGACACCAGCCAGGCGATCGCCGAGACCTGGGATTCGCTCAGGGTGCGCGACGGATAGAGCGTCAGCAGCACAGAGGCGGTGGGGGTTTCGCGCTCGCGCACGAACAGGGACTGGCGCGGGATGGCGAGGTGCACCCGGGCGGATTTGACCGGCTGCAGGGCCTCGATGGAGCGGGCGAGTTCGCCTTCGAGGGCGCGCTGGTAGGTGATCTGCTCAGAGAACTGGCTGGCGCCGAATTTCGGTTCGTCCAGCAGCTCGAAGCCCACGCTGCCGCCGCGCGGCAGGCCCTGTTCGGCCAGCTGCAGGCGCAGCGCGTAGACCTGGTCGGCCGGCACCAGGATGGTGGCGCCGTTGTCGGCGAACTTGTAGGGGACGTTGCGCTGGTTGAGGATGGAGACGATGGCGCCGCCGTCGCGTGCTTCCACGTTCGAGAACAGCGCGCGGTATTCCGGTTCGCGCATCCACAGGGCGGCGACGACGAACAGGGCCACGATCGCGGCGCCCAGGCCCAGCAGTACCGGCCGGGGCAGGGCAGCCATCCGCGCCAGGGCGGGGTTGCGGTTCATCCAGTCGGTAATGGGATTCATCGGATGGAAATTGCAGAGGGGGCCGCCAGGGCGCGCCCGGGCCAGAAACCGATGGTCTGGATGATGTGCATGCTGTTACGGCAGAATGATGGGATGTTGGCGGCCATTATGGCGGCGATTGGCGTTCGGGCAAGCCCTGAAAAACCCCGTTTTTGGGGCTTAGTTAGGATGATCCGTCCGGTGCGCGCGCCGGTTCGGGCAAACGGCGGAAGTATCCGTCCTTATCCCCGCTATTGCGGGGCTTGCCGCCGCGGGGCAGGCCGTATAGTACATCGTCGGCCCGACGTGTGATCGATGGCCGGCGTTTCCGTCTTCTTCCCGTTCCGTCCGCCATGATCACTTCCCAGGCTCTTGCCAGCGTCGAAAACCTGCTTGCCCAGATGCGCGCCGTGGCGCGCGAATCCCAGGGCCTGTCGGCGCAGCCGGCCGCCTCCACCGAGGGCGGCGGCTTCGCCGCCGAGCTGGCCCGCTCCCTGGACCGCGTGTCCCAGGCGCAGAATGCCGCCAATACCCAGGCGAAGGCCTTCGAACTGGGCGATCCGGACATTTCCCTGAGCAACGTGATGATCGACCTGCAAAAGGCCGGCCTGGCGTTCCAGGCGACGGTGCAGGTCCGCAACCGCCTGGTGGACGCCTACAAGGAAATCGCCAACATGGCCGTCTGACGACGGTTCAGACCGTCTGACGGCGGCTCAGAATGCGGGCGGCGGCCTGGACGCCGCTGCCGGCGCAGCCGCCGCAGGCTGCGGCGCTTCGTCGCCCGGGGCGCGCCGCACGACGCCGCCATCGGTGTCCAGCGCATACAGCCACGCCAGCAGTTCCGCGATGGCGACGTAGAGCTGGGGGGGAATGTGCGCGTCCAGGTCCACCTGCATCAGCAGGCCGACCAGTTCGGGCGATTCATGCACGTACAAGCCGTGTTCGCGCGCGGTGCGCACGATGGTGTCCGCCAGCGTGCCATAGCCTTTGGCCACGACCCGGGGTGCGGCATCCGCCGGATCGTAGGTGACGGCGACGGCGCTGGGCCGGTGGGGGTCAGGATGCGGCGATTTCATTTTCCCGGGGGGCCAGCATGGAGGTGTCGGGGTCGCCGTCGCGGGCCTGGACGGACAGCTGGCTGGCCTGCAGGCCGTGGGCCAGCAGCCGGGCGCGCAGCGGCTCGATGGCCTGCCCCAGCCGCTCGGCGGACTGGGGCGCCGTCAGCCGCATGACGAGCTGGTCGCCGGACAGGCTGAGGCGCGCCTCGACGTCTCCCAGGCTCGGCAAGTGCAGATTCAGGCGGGTGGACCAGTGGTCGCCCTCGAAATCCCGCTCGCCGTCTTCGTCCTGCGGGCGGCGGCGGACCTCCCATTGCATGCCGGCGCCCGGCCAGGCCTCGCCCTGCCAGACGAAGGCCTGGTTGGCGAGGACTTCGAGCTGCTGGCGCACCAGCAGCTGGGCCTGCGGATCGATGCCCGGCACGGGTGCGGTGTGGGTCTGGCCGGCGGCCGTGTGGGCCTGGGCGGCTTCCGGGCCGGCGCCGCCCGTCGCCGCGGCCGGCGCCCCGGGCGTGGGCGCCGCCTGCTGGGCATTCTGGGGCTGGGCGTTCTGGAGCAGGGCGTTCGGGGCGTGGTTCGGAGCGCTCCGGGCCGTGGGGAGGTTCTGGGCGGCGGCGGCGTTCTGGGCCGTGGGGGCGGCGTCCCGGGGGGCGCCGCCCGCAGGCGTGGGATGGGGCGGGATGCGGCCTTGCGGCTCCTGGCGCAGATCCTGCGGCGTGGTCTTGCCCGCGGCCAGCTGCGTCAGATGGGATTCGTAGAACAGGCCGCTCGTCTGCACCGATTGCGACAGCGCCTGGGCGAAGCGGGCGGCCAGGGCGCCGGGCTGTCCCAGCGAGGTGGCCAGCTGGGCCCAGGTCTGGGTGACTCCGCCCGCCTGTGCGGACGAGCCGCCGGCCGTCGGTGCGCCCGTGCCCGTGCCCGTGCCGCCGGGCAGTCCGGAGGCGGCGGCGCCGGCGCCCGGGCGGCCGCCGGCATTGGGCAGCAGCGGCGATTGCCCGCGCACGGCCTGGCCGTCGTGGGGGAAGTGGTTCAGCAGCGCGAGAATGATGCGGGCGGCGTAGCCCAGGGTGGTCGGCGCGGACTGGGTGGTGCCATGGAAGGTCGTCCCGCGGCCCAGCAGGTTGTCCAGCCGCATGTCCCGCACGGCCTTGCCGACGGCGGCCTGCTGGCGGCCCTGCTGGTTGGCCTGGTCGACAGCTTCGCGGGGGTGGCGCTGGGCCGGATTCTGCAGCGCGCTGGGGTTTTCGGGGTTGGCCGGCTGCGGCACGGCCTGGGGGCCCGCGCCGGAGGCGAGGTTGGCCTGCTGGCCCAGCGTGGTGCCCAGTACGGCGTCCAGGCGCTGGATCAGCAGTGTGCCGAGGTTGGAGGGGGCCCCGATGCTCATGGCTGCGTGATTCCTGGGCGGGCGTGGCCGGCCCTCAGTGCG
Source organism: Castellaniella defragrans 65Phen (assembly GCF_000612685.1). Classification (NCBI taxonomy): domain Bacteria; kingdom Pseudomonadati; phylum Pseudomonadota; class Betaproteobacteria; order Burkholderiales; family Alcaligenaceae; genus Castellaniella; species Castellaniella defragrans. The sequence goes on along the minus strand of NZ_HG916765.1, from coordinate 2,532,705 downwards.
GGCGCACCGTGCTGTAGTAGGCCTGCAGGACCGTGCGCTGGCGTTTGAACGTGCCCAGCAGGTGGCTCAGGCGTTCGAGTTCCGGGGCGATCAGCTGGCGGATCCGGGCGTCGTCTTCCAGGATGCGGGTGAGCAGTTCGCGCCGGGCGTTTTTCTGGTCGTCGTCCAGCGGGTCCAGTGTCTTCAGCCGCTCGACCGCGTCCTGGTAGCGGGCGCCGAGGGCCACCAGATCGTCCCATTCCTGAGTCTGGGCCTTGATCAGCATCTGGCCGGACAGGTCGGCGATTTCCTGGTAGCGCTCGAGGATGGATGCGTGCGGCGTGCTCAATGGCGGGATTCCGGTCAGTGGCTGGGGGGCGGATCGCTGAATTGAGGGTCGACGGCCGTGTGCCAGGCGCCGGCCAGGTCGATCAGCATTTTTTCGGCCGTATCGAGCTTGGCCTCGTCGCTGCGCAGATTGGCCTGCATCAGGTCGCGGATGATGAGCTCATAGGAGGCGATCAGCAGGCGGGCGACCTCGCCGCCGCGTTCCGTGTCCACGCCCGCCTTCAGGCCCGAATCCACGATGTCGATCGCCTTGGACAGGGCCTTGCCGCGTTCCTGGATATTGCCGTTGCCCAGGTGGTGGCGGGCCTGGGAGATGGCCGTGAGGGCGCCCCGGAACAGCAGCGAGATCAGGCGCTCGGGCGAGGCGCCGAGCACTTCGGTTTCGAGCCCGATGTTGGCGTAGGAGCCGGTGGCGCGGGCGGAGCGGGAGCGGGGCGCATAGGTCATGGTGGATCAGCTCTTAGTGGATCAACTCTTGCTGCTGCTCAGTGCGCTGAGCTGCTGCGACAGGTAGCTGCTGAGCGTGTTCATCTGGCTGACCATGGTGTCCAGCTGGGTGAACTGGGCGCGGTAGGTCTCCATGCGCTGATCGATGCGGTCGGAGGTCGCGTCGTATTGTTTCTTGATGTCTTCGATGGTCTTGCTCAGGCCGGTGGTGGTGGTGCTGAAGATCCCGTCGGTCTTGGTGAAGGCGGTGGCGGCGGCGTCCACCCGGCTGCCGATGCCGGTGCCGCTGGTGAACAGGGACTTCACGCCGTCGAGGTTGTCGGACAGCGCCTGGGTGAGCTTGGTGTCGTCGATGCTCAGCTGGCCGGTCGTGGGGTTGGTCGTGATGCCGATTTTCGACAGGCTCGTGCCGTTGGTGGCATCGAACGCCCCCGAAATCGCGTCGCGCATGCGGGTCTGCACCGTGCGGGCGAGCGAGTCGCCGGTCAGGGCGGACGAGGTCTGGGCGTCGGTGTCGTAGGCCGTCAGCGTCTTGATCGTGCTCAACAGGCTGTTGTAGGACGAGACGAAGTCCTGCACGGCCTTCTTGGCGGCGCTGTCGTCGCGGGTCAGGGCGAGGTTGGCGGCGCTGGTCGTGGTCTGGTTCAGCGTGAGCTTGACGCCGTCGATCACGTTTTCGATGGTGTTGCTCTGGCTGGTGACGGCGATGCCGTTGATGGAGAGCTCGGCGTTGGTGGCGTCCTGGACCGTGACGCCCGCCGTGGAGCCGCCGCCCGAGTAGCCGAGGAAGGCGTCCAGGTCGGCGTTGTCATCGACCGTGATGTTGGTGACGGCGTTCTGGGTGCCCGTCTCGCGGCTGGTGAGCAGCAGGCGGTACTGGCTGCCCGGCGTGCCGTCGTTGACGACGGTGGCGTTGACCCCGATGTCCTTGTCGGCGTTGATGGCGGCCACCAGGTCGTTCAGGGACGTGCCCTTGCCGCTCAGGTCGAGGGACTTTTCCGTGCCGTCGATCGTGATCTTCAGGGTGCCGCCGGTGCCGATGTCGGCGGTGCGGTCGGCCCGGCCGGCGTAGACCAGGGTCTGGTTCGAGGCGAGCTTGTCGACCTGGATGGAATACTGGCCCGGGATGGCCGTGCTGTCGGCCGATGCGGAGATCGCATCCGAGCCGGATTTCGCGGCGACCGCGCCGAAGGCGCTTTCCTTGCCGACGGCCTGGGCCGCCTTCTGGAACGTATCGACGGCGGATTTCAGCTTGCTGTAGGCGGAGAGTTTGGCTTCCGCCGCCGTCTGCCGGCTCTTGATCGTGTTCAGGACCTGGCTTTCGTTGGTCTTCAGCTTGTCGAGCAGGTCGGTGAGCGGCAGGCCGGACAGGCCGAGGGAAGAGACTGATGCCATGATGTGGTTCTCCGTTCAGCCATTATGCCCCGGTTCGGCGGCGGCAAAGGCGATGTGTGGGGCGGGATTTCGTTTCTGTTCGGGGATCAGGCCTGGGTATCCACGCCGGCGCCCTGGAGCTGGACGATCATTTTCGCGACGCGCAGCACGGCTTCGGACGGGATGGTGCGCAGGACTTCGCCGGTGCTGCTGTCGATGATCGAGACGACCAGGCGCTGGGCGTCTTCGTCCATTTCGAAGCGCATGCCCGTGGACCAGGCCTTGAGGCTGTCGTTGACGGATTCGAGCGCCTTTTCCAGGGAGGATTTGGGCTGCTCGATCGGCTGTTTCAGGCCGAGCTCGCGCGCATCGGCCTGCTTGTTGAAGCGGCCGGACCGGGCATCGTCGACGGGCGTGACCTGCACGGCCGGCTCGGGCTGAGCGGGCAGCCGTTCGGAAACGGGAGCCGCCAGACCCAGGCTCGAGGATGCCAACTGGTTTCCAATAGGGTGAATCATGCGTGCTCCTGTCCGGATGAGCGTGTCCTGTTATGGGAGGCGCCCGGGTCTCATCCCCCCCGGATCGGGCGGATCCTGGATTTTCACTCTGACATAACGGCGATGTCCGGAAAAACTTTAGGGTTGGAATCCCGGAGGATCGATCGCGTCCGGAGGGGATTCCCCGCGCGGAGGGTTCCGGGGAGAACATCCGCAGCGTTCATAGGGCATACTTGCATTTTATGACGTGTTTCACGGATTGTGCGATGCCTCTTTCCGAGGACCAGCTGATCGCCCGCCATGCGCCGCTCGTGCGCCGGCAGGCGCTGGCGCTGATCGGCAAGCTGCCGGCCAGCGTCGAACTCGACGACCTGATGCAGGCCGGCATGATGGGGCTGCTGGACGCGGTGCGGCGCTACCAGCAGCAGGCCGACGCCCAATTCGAGACCTATGCGGTCACGCGCATCCGCGGCGCCATGCTGGACGAACTGCGCGCCCAGGACTGGCTGCCGCGCAGCGTGCGCGCCAAGGCGCGCAGCATCGAGGACGCCATCCAGACGCTGCGCCACCGCCTGCTGCGCCCGGCCACCGAATCCGAGATCGCCGCTGAAATGGGGCTGGATCTGGCCGCCTACCAGGCCCTGCTCGAAGAGGCGCGCGGCGTCCAGGTGCTGATGTACGAAGACCTCGCCCTGCACCGGGAAGACCACGACGGCGAGGGCATGCTCGACGCGGTGGCGGCCGGGCGGGGCGGCAATCCCCTGGACTGGCTGATGCGCGAAGGCCTGCGCTCGGTGCTGATCGAGGCGATCCGCAACCTGCCGGAACGCGAGCAGCTGCTGCTGTCGCTGCAGTTCGAGCAGGACCTGAACCAGAAGGAAATCGCCGCGGTCCTGGAAATCACCGAGGGCCGCGTGTCCCAGCTGCGCTCCCAGGCCGTGGCGCGCATCCGGGCCTGGCTGTCCAGCCATTCCTGGGAACCGGACGCCGATACCGACGACTACGAACACCTGCTGTAGGCGGGCCGCAGGGACCCTCCGCCGCCTTGCGTCCGCAATAAGATTCATTTAATATATATCTTATACGGCACAGGCTGCCGGAAACACAATGGCGAGGGAACCTCATCATGAACATCGATCGTTTCAAGCACCAGCACGTCGAAATCCTCAGCGGCATCAGCATGCTGCGCCGGCTGTCCCACCAGGGGATCGCCGATCACGCCGTGGACATCGCCCACGAACTGAGGGCGCTGTCCCAGGTCGTCACCCAGCACCTGGCCATCGAGGACCGCATCCTGTACCCCTCACTGGAGCAAAGCGGCAACGACCGCATGGCGCGCATGAGCGTGACCTACCAGAGCGACATGAAAGGCATCGCCAGCGCCTTCATCAATTTCGCGCGCCGCTGGGGCAACGCCACGCTGCTGAGCCGCAGCCCGGAAGAATTCCGCGCCGAGGCCAATACGGTGCTGAAGAACGTGCATGACCGGATGCTGCGCGAAAACCGCGAGTTCTATCCGGCCATCGAGGCGCTGTAGATGAGTCCGGACACGGAATGGTCCCCGCGGACTGTTCCGTGCCTGGCGAACCGGAGCGCCTCGCAAGGCGCGAGGCATGGAGATGTCTGGCAGTCCGCTGCGGGCTGTTGCGCCGTTCGTGGCATCAAAACGCATATAATGGCCGGCTAGTTTCCCCCAGCGGCCAAACGAATGAAAACCTCCGAGATCCGTCAGAAATTCCTGTCCTTTTTCGAGTCCAAGGGACACCAGATCGTGCCGTCCTCGCCGCTGGTGCCGGGCAACGACCCCACGCTGCTGTTCACCAACGCCGGCATGGTCCAGTTCAAGGACGTCTTCACCGGCAAGGACACCCGCCCCTATCATCGGGCGACCACGGCGCAGCGCTGCGTGCGCGCCGGGGGCAAGCACAACGACCTGGAAAACGTCGGCTACACCGCGCGGCACCACACGTTTTTCGAGATGCTGGGCAATTTCAGCTTCGGGGACTATTTCAAGCGCGACGCCATCGCCTACGCCTGGACCCTGCTGACTGAAGTCTATGGCCTGCCCAAGGAAAAGCTGTGGGTCACCGTCTACCAGGAAGACGACGAGGCCTACGACATCTGGGCGCAGGAGATCGGGGTGCCGCGCGAGCGCATCATCCGCATCGGCGACAACAAGGGCGCGCGCTATGCCTCGGACAACTTCTGGCAGATGGCCGACACCGGTCCCTGCGGCCCCTGTTCCGAAATCTTCTATGACCACGGCCCGGAGATCTGGGGCGGCCCCCCGGGCTCGCCCGAGGAAGACGGCGACCGCTACATCGAGATCTGGAACCTGGTGTTCATGCAGTTCGAGCGCGACGCCCAGGGCACGATGCATCCGCTGCCCAAGCCCTGCGTGGACACCGGCATGGGGCTGGAGCGCATTTCCGCCGTGCTGCAGCACGTCCATTCCAATTACGAGATCGACCTGTTCCAGAGCCTGATCCGCGCCGCCGCGCGCGAGACCGGCTGCACGGACCTGGCCGACAATTCCCTCAAGGTCATCGCCGACCACATCCGCGCCTGCGGCTTCCTGGTGGTCGACGGCGTGATTCCCGGCAACGAGGGCCGCGGCTACGTGCTGCGCCGCATCATCCGGCGCGCGCTGCGCCACGGCCACAAGCTGGGCCAGAAGGGCCTGTTCTTCCATCGCCTGGTGGCCGACCTGGTCGGACAGATGGGCGAGGCCTATCCCGAACTGGCCGCGCAGCAGGCGCGGGTCGAGCAGGTGCTGCGCCAGGAAGAAGAACGCTTCGGCGAAACCCTGGAAAACGGCATGCGCATCCTGGAATCCGCCCTGGCGGCCCTGCCGGCCGGCCAGGCGCTGGACGGCCAGACGCTGTTCACGCTCTATGACACCTACGGCTTTCCGCTGGACCTGACGGCCGACATCTGCCGCGAGCGTTCCATCCCCGTGGACCTGGACGGCTTCGAGCAGGCCATGGCGCACCAGCGCGAGCAGGCGCGCGCCGCCGGCAAGTTCAAGGCGGCGGCCGACCTCAGCTACGACGGCGTGGCCACGCGCTTCGACGGCTACGACCACCTGGAAGGCGAGGCCGCCGTCACAGCGCTGTACGTGGACGGCGTCTCGGTGCCTTCCATCGCCCAGGGCCAGCAGGCCGTGGTGGTGCTGGACGCGACGCCGTTCTATGCCGAATCCGGCGGCCAGGTGGGCGACACCGGCCTGCTGGCCGGCGCGTCGGCGCGCTTCCAGGTGGCCGACACCCAGAAGATCCAGGCCGACGTCTTCGGCCATCACGGCACGCTGGAGCAGGGCGCGCTGGCGGTGGGCGACACGGTGCGGGCGCAGGTCGATGCGCGGCGCCGCGCCGACACCATGCGCAACCACTCGGCCACCCACCTGATGCACAAGGCCCTGCGCCAGGTGCTGGGGGATCACGTGCAGCAGCGCGGCTCGCTGGTCGATCCCGACAAGACCCGCTTCGACTTCGCGCACGATGCGCCCATGACGGCCGAGCAGATCGCGCGGGTCGAGGCCATCGTCAACGATGAAATCCTCGCCAACCAGGCCGTGCGCACCCAGCATCTCAGCTACGACGAGGCCGTGGCCGGCGGCGCCATGGCGCTCTTCGGCGAAAAATACGGCGACGTGGTGCGGGTGCTGGACATCGGCTTCTCGCGCGAACTGTGCGGCGGCACCCACGTGGCGCGCACGGGCGACATCGGCCTGTTCAAGATCGTGTCCGAGGGCGGCGTGGCCGCCGGCATCCGCCGCGTCGAGGCCATCACCGGGCACGGCGCCCTGGCCTGGGTGCGGCGCACCTGCGAGACGCTGGACCAGGCGGCCGGGCTGCTCAAGGCCCAGCCCGCCGGCGTGCCCGAGCGCATCCAGGCGCTGCAGCAGCAGACGCGCCAGATCGAGCGCGAACTGGAACGCCTGCAGGACAAGCTGGCCGCCGCGGCGGGTTCCGATCTGGCCGGCCAGGCCGTGGAGGTCGCCGGCGTGAAGTTGCTGGCCACGCGGCTCAACGGCGTCGATCCCAAGTCGCTGCGCGGCATGGTGGACCAGCTCAAGTCGAAGCTGTCCGGCGCGGTGATCCTGCTGGCCGCCGTGGCGGACGACAAGATCAGCCTGGTGGCCGGTGTCAGCCCCGAACTGACCGCGCGGGTCAAGGCCGGCGACCTGGTGGGGGCCGTGGCCGCCCGGGTGGGCGGCAAGGGCGGCGGCCGTCCGGACATGGCCATGGGCGGCGGCTCCGACGTGGCCGCGCTCGACGGCGCCCTGGCGGGCGTGCCGGCCTGGCTGACCGAGCGGCTGGGCGCCGCATGAGCGCCAGGGAGGCCGCATGACCGCGGAATCGCCGCACGCGGACGAGGAAGTCGACGCGCGGGGGCTGAACTGCCCCCTGCCGATCCTGCGCACCAAGAAGGCCCTGGCGCGGCTGGAAAGCGGCCAGGTGCTGGCCGTGCTGACCACCGACCCGCACGCGGGCCGGGATTTCCAGGCGTTCTGCCAGCAGACGGGCAATGCGCTGCTGGCGCAGCGGATGCGCGAGGACGCCGTCCAGGTGCATTACGTGCAGCGCCGCTGATGTGTTGTTTTTCCCGGCATTCGCAGGCCGTTCGCCCGCATCCATTGCGGACACGGCCTGTGTGATGCTAAAATTTTGCGTTTTTCACAGCATTTTCAAAGGATTATCAATGGTTGTGATTCGTCTGGCCCGCGGCGGCTCGAAGAAGCGTCCCTTCTACAATGTCGTTGCTGCCGATTCGCGTAATCGCCGCGATGGCCGTTTCATCGAACGCGTGGGTTTCTACAACCCGCTCGCCGGTGAAGGTCAGGAAAACCTGCGCCTGGCCCTGGATCGCGTCCAGCACTGGGTGGACCAGGGCGCCCAGCTGTCCGACACGGCGGCCCGCCTGGTGAAGGAATACTCCGCCAAGGTCGCTTCCGCCGCCTGATCGCGGCCCGTCGTGCCGGCGATGGCCGATCCCGCCTTCCTGGATGACGCACCGCCGGACGATCTGGTCGAGGTCGGCCGGGTGGCCGCCGCCCACGGCGTGCGCGGCTGGCTGAAGATCCAGCCCTATTCGCCCCAGGCGGACGCCCTGCTGGGCGCCCCGGTCTGGTGGCTCAAGGCGCCCGATCCTGTCGCGGGATCGGGTGCCTTGCCGCGTCCGCGCGGCCTGCGCATCCGCGCCTGCCGCCGCCAGGCGGGGCAATTCCTGGCGGCCCAGGCCGACGGGATCGCCGACCGCGACACGGCCGAGTCGCTGCGGGGGTACACCGTCTGGGTGCCCCGGGCGGCATTTCCCTCGGCCGGCGACGACGAATACTATTGGATCGATCTGATCGGCTGCGATTTCCACGGCATGGGGGACGACGGGCCGCGCCTGCTGGGGCGCGTCGATCAGGTTCTGGACAACGGCGCCCATGCCGTGCTGCAGGTGGCCCTGGGCGCGCCGGATGCCGAAGGCGTCTTCCAGCCGTTCAGCGATGCGCGGGGCCGGCCGCGCCACGTTCTGGTTCCTTTCGTGGCGGCGCACGTGCAGCACGTCGATCTGCAGGCGCGCCGCATCGACAGCGACTGGCCGGCCGATTTCTGACATCCGGATATCCGGATGTCCGGGCATCGGGATGCCTCCGCCCGGGCCGCGCCCCGCCTTCCTTTTCCCGTTCTCCTCCCCCGGATCGTGCGATGCGATTTGACCTGATCACGCTGTTTCCCGAGATGTTCGCCGCCGTGCGCGACCACGGGGTCAGCGGCCGCGCGCACGCCCGGGGCCTCTGGTCCCTGGAGACCTGGAATCCGCGCGACTTCACGACCGACGTGCACCGCACGGTGGACGACCGCCCCTACGGCGGCGGCCCGGGCATGGTGATGCTGGCCGAGCCCCTGGCGCTGGCCGTCGAGGCCGCCCGCGCGGCCCGCCTGCGGGCGGGCGCCGATGCCGCGGACGCGCCGGCCCCCGTCGTGCTGCTGTCGCCGGCCGGCCGCACGCACGACCAGGCGCGCGCGCGGCGCGCGGCGCAGGGCACCGGCGCCATCCTGATCTGCGGCCGCTACGAAGGCGTCGACCAGCGCTTCATCGACCGCTGCGTGGACGAGGAAGTGTCGCTGGGGGATTTCGTGCTGTCGGGCGGCGAGCTGGGCGCCATGGTCCTGATGGACAGCGTGGTGCGCCTGCTGCCCGGCGTGCTGCACGATGCCGAGTCCGCCGCGCAGGACTCCTTCAATCCCGCCCTGAGCGGCCTGCTGGACAGCCCGCACTACACGCGCCCCGAAGTCTGGCGCGGCGAGGCCGTGCCCGAGGCCCTGCTGTCCGGCCACCATGCCCGCATCGCCGTCTGGCGGCGGGACCGGTCCCTGGCGCTGACGGCGGCACGCCGGCCCGAACTGATCGAGCGCGCGCGCGCGGCGGGCGGGCTGGACGCGCGCGACGAGCGCGCGCTGGAACAGCGGGCGGCCGCGTCCGCGGCGGTCCCGTCCGCGAAGCCGGCCGGCGCGGACTAGGGCCGCGGCCGCGCCGCCTGGACCGCGCGCGCCTGCAGCGGCTGGGCGGCATTCCGGGCGTAGTATTGCCGCCCGACCCAGGCGGCTTCGGGGCCCAGGGGCCGGGAGCAGTCGGTTCCGGGCGGGCAGGTGCGCGGATCGTCCTTGGCATAGCGCAGGTAGATCCGCGTCTTGCGGTTCGTCTGCGCGGCGTCCAGGTTGGCCTGGAGCTCCTGGCTGGGATAGTTCAGGTAGGCCGTGCGGGAATACGCGCCGGGGGCGAGCGCCGTGGCGGCCTCGACCAGCCGGGCGCCGGCGATGTGGTCGGGATGGTCGTGCCCGGCGCAGCGCCAGCACAGCGACCGGTAGGGAATGGTGATCGAGGGGTCCATCAGGCGGACGGCCTGCGGGCGTTCCTGGCGGATCAGGTCGGCCAGCAGGCGGACCAGTTCGCCGCGCGTGTAGGTGTCCGGGTAGGGGGCGTAGGACCGCACGCGGGCGTGGGGCACGGATTCCAGCCGGCTCAGGGGCGTCAGGCTGCCCCAGCCCTCGCCCAGCCAGGGGTCGGGCAGGCGCAGCATGATGAGCTGGACGCGGGGATTGGCGCGCAGGGTGTGGCGCACCAGGGTGTGCTGGCCGACCACCAGGCCGTCGGTGCTCCAGGCGTCCGCCACGCCGGCCATGTCGGCGTAGGCGGCCATGATGCCGCGCTCGCGCGCCAGGGTGTATCCCAGGCCCTCGCCCCGGTCGCCGGCCGTCAGGTAGACGGTGTGCACGCAGCGGCCCTGGCGGATCGCATCGTCCTGGTCGGGGTTCATGAACAGCAGGTCGTCGTCGGGATGGGCGACGAAGCTGAGCACCTTGCCGGCCGCGCAGCCCGCGGGCGGGGGAACGGGTGCGGCGGCGGGCGTGGCGGGGGGTGGGGCGGTCCGCGCGGCGGCTTCGGGCATGGCCGGCGGCGGCGCCGGCAGGGCGGCCCGCGCGGCCGGCGCCGCGAGCAGCGCCAGGCACGGCAGGATCAGCGCGCACAGGCGCAGGAGCGGGCGCGGGATCATGAGATCAGCCCGACCGCCTGGTTCAGGCGCCGGGCGCCCTGGTCCAGGTGTCCCACCAGGGCGCCGGCGTCCTGCGCCTGGTGCAGGGTGTCCCGGGCGATGTCCTGGATCTTGCCGATGGCCCGCTCCAGGTCTTGGATCTGTCCGGACTGGCTGGCGTTGGCCTGGCGCAGGTGCTCCAGCATGCCGTGCAGCGAGCCGATGCCGTCGGCCAGCCGCGTCATGATGCGGCCGCTGTGTTCGATGAGGTCGGTGCCTTCGGCGACCTGGCGCACGGATTCGTCGATCAGGTTGCGGATCTGGCGCGAGGCGTCGGCGCTGCGCTGCGCCAGGGTGCGGACCTCGCCGGCCACCACGGCGAAGCCCCGGCCGTGCTCGCCGGCACGGGCGGCCTCGACCGAGGCGTTGAGCGCGAGGATGTTGGTCTGGAAGGCGATGCCGTCGATCAGGGTGGTGATTTCCGTGATCCGCTGGGACAGCGCGCGCATCTCGCGCATGCTTTCGACCGAGCGCGTCATGGTCTGGCTGCCTTCGCCGGCCAGCGCGACGGTCTGATCGACGTCCTGCTGCGCCGCCTGGGCGCGTTGCTGGTCGTCGGCCAGGGAAGCGCCGATGGCCTGGATCGATGCGGCCGCCTGGCCGATGGCGGCCGCCTGGTCGTGGGCGCCGGCGCTGACGGCTTCGTTGGATGCCGTGATCCGTTCCAGGGACTGGTCGATGGCCAGCGCGTTCTCGCGCACCCGGGCGACCGCGCCGGCGATGGCCTGCAGCACCTGGTGCAGGGCGACGCCCATCGGGCTGGCCGGGGCCGGGCCGTCCAGGCCGAGGCGGATGTGGCCGCCCTCGGTGACCCGGGCGACCATGCTGGTCAGCTCGTGCGTCTGGCGCGCGTCGCGCCGCATCCAGCGGGCGATGTAGCACAGGGCGGCGGTTTCGATGACCACGTAGGTGGCGTGCGCGATGACCCGGCCCAGGCCGGGTTCGACGAAGCAGTAGGTGGGAAAGCCGGCTTCCTGGAGGAAGTTGAAGCTGAGGTGGTGGACGGCGATCACGGCGGCGCCCAGCAGGATCACGCGCATGTCGCGGTAGCACAGCAGCACGGCCAGCAGCACGAAGATGCCGAAGTGCAGTTCGATGGTGCCCAGGGACTGGTGGATGTGCAGCGCGCAGAACAGCATGAAGGCGGTCGCCACCGCCAGGCGCGTGACCAGCTGGCCGGGCTGCCAGAAGATCAGGGCGGTGGGGATCAGGGCCAGCGGCAGGCCGATCCACAGCGCCAGGTGCCAGGTATCGTGCCAGGGGGCCAGGCCCAGGGCCGTGGCGAACAGGATCCACAGCAAGGGCAGCATGATGCGGTCGGCCTGACGGCCGTACGAGGACGAACGGGCGCGCGGGAAGTCGGTTTCGGATGAAGTCATTGGAATGGGGACGCGGCCGGGCGGCGCAGCGAAAGGAACCGGAAGGCGGATGGGGCCGCCGGGGGCGTCCGGAGGCGGACAGGGAATTTTACGGCAATACCCGACTGAAAGTTAAGGTTTGAAGCAGATTGAAAGCGAACGCCGCCGCCCGGGTGTCGCGCGTCGGACACAGGGGCGGCGGCGCCGCGGGGGGAGACGGGGCCGGATCAGGATCTGGCGGGCAGCAGCCGGGGCGCCTGGGCGCGGCGCGACTGGACGTGCGCGCCGCCCGGCTGTCCCGTCGGGTCGGCGTGGTCCGCCGTGTCGAGGCGGAAGAACGCCACCAGTTCGACCAGGGTGTCGGCCTGCTCCTGCAGGCTGGCCGCGGCGGCGGCGGATTCTTCCACCAGGCTGGCGTTCTGGCGCGTGACGTCGTCCATCTGCGTGACGGCGGCATTGATCTCCTCGATGCCGGTGGTCTGCTCGCGGCTGGCCGCGCTGATCTCGCTCATGATGTCGGTGACGCGGTGGATGCCGTCGACGATCTGCTGCATCGTGGCCCCGGCGCGCGCGGCCTGCTCGTTGCCCCTGGCGGTGGATTCCACCGAGGTCTCGATGAGGGTCTTGATTTCCTTGGCGGCGCCGGCCGAGCGCTGGGCGAGCGCGCGTACTTCGGCGGCCACCACGGCGAAGCCGCGGCCCTGTTCGCCGGCGCGCGCGGCCTCGACCGCGGCGTTGAGCGCCAGGATGTTGGTCTGGAAGGCGATGGAGTCGATCACGCCGATGATGTCGGCCACCTGCTGCCCGCGGGCGTTGATCTCGCCCATGGTGGAGACCAGCTCGGCGACGATGGCGCCGCCCTCGGTGGCCGTGCGGCCCGCCGAGACGGCCAGGGTGTTGGCCTGCTGGGCGTTGTCGGCGTTCTGGCGCACGGTGGCGGTGATTTCCTCCATCGTGGCGGCGGTCTCGGCCAGGGAACTGGCCTGCTGCTCGGTGCGCGAGGCCAGATCCAGGTTGCCCGCGGTGATCTGGCTCGACGCCGAGGCGATGGAGGTCGATCCGCCGCGCACCTTGCTGACGATCTCGGCCAGGCGGTCGCGCATGTCCCGCATGGCGAACAGCAGGCTGGTGCGGTCCTGGGCCTTCAGTTCGATGGGGACGGCCAGGTCGCCGGTGGCGATGCGGTTGAGGATGGCCGTGGCATAGGCCGGCTCGCCGCCCAGCTGGCGCAGCAGCGCGCGGGTGATGAGGAAGTTGGCCAGCGCCGCCAGCAGGCTGAGCAGCACGATGCCGCCGCCGAGCAGCATGCGGGTGCGGGACAGGCTTGCGGCGCGCTCGTCGAGCACCGATTCCAGCTGCGCCAGGGCGACCTGGTTGAGCTGGTACTGGCTGTCGATGGCCTGCGTGTAGCGGGCGAAGAAATCGGCGGCCGGGTAGCGGGGGGCTTGCGCCTGGATGATTTCCTTCTGTGCCAGTTCGATGGCCTGGCGGGCTTCACGCAGCGCCGCCTTGCCGGGCTCGCCCAGGCTGGCGGCGAGCTCGGGGTATTGCCGGACGGCGCTTTCCAGCGCGTCGTTCAGGCTGATGTAGTGCTCCTCGGCGCGGTTGATCAGCACCATGATCCGCAGCCGCTCGGCCTCGGACGCCTCGTGGCGCGTCAGCAGGCCGGCGCCCATGGCGCGGGTCTGGCCGAACAGCTCGGTCAGCATGGGCACCTGGTTCAGCGCCGTGTCCACCAGGTAATAGCCCTGGGCCTGCGGGTCGAAGCTCAGGCCGTAGTGCTGCAGCAGCAGGGACTTGACCCGCAGCAGGCGGCCGATCAGCTCGACGTGGCCCTGGAAGCTGTCGGCGGGCGCGAGGCTCTTGCGCGCGACCTGGCCTTCGAGCGAATTCCAGCCCTGGAGGACTTCCTGCCAGGCGCTCAGGAGCCCCGGCGCCTGGACGTCCCGGCGCAGCGCGGCGTCCAGCGCCTCGAAGGCGCGGTCGGCGTCGCCCTGCAGGGTGGCGCGCCGGGCTTCGGCGGAAGCGTCGCCATTGAGCGTGATCATCGACAGGCCGCGGTGCTGCTGCGTGAGCTGCAGGGCCTTCATCAGCAGGCGCATGGGCTCCAGGCCGCTCGATTCCAGCCGGGTGGCCTGGATCGTCTTGCCGGACTCGTTCACGTACAGGATGAAGGGCATGGCGACCAGCACCACGCCGAAGAGCGCCAGCACGGCGAATTTCTGCCAGAGGCGCAGGCGGTTCAGGACGGTGTCGAGAGCGCTTTGTTTCATGGGGGCGTTCCGGTCGGTGGGGCGCCCCGGGGCGGAGCGCAGGCAATGTTTCAATTGGTTAGATAATTTTAAAGTTGGGCCTGCAAGAAAAGCGTCGTCCATGAGGGAATGACCCGGAAGAGTGAAGGGCCTTTAATCTGGATCAAGTCTTTTGACCGGAGCAGGGCCGATCCTGAGTCTTTGGCACCACAAATCGGCGGATGTGCCGATGGACTTTACCTGTTACATGCAGAAGAATGTCGATGACCGGTACCGATTGCGCAGCGATCGCCCGGGATTTGCGGGTGCGAGACATGCCAATCAAGCGTGTTTCCCTGTCCGAGCTACGGCTCGGAATGTATATCCACCGGCTGAAGGGAGACTGGTTTCGCCATCCTTTCTGGCGCGGCAGCTTCCTGCTGAGCCGGCAGCAGGATCTGGAAGCCATCCAGGCCGCGGGCATCCAGAGCGTCTGGATCGATACGGACAAGGGCCGCAGCCCGCCCGATCCGGCCGTGGCGCAGGCCAATGCCCGCCGCGACGCGCAGGCGCGGCAGGGCGACGGGTTCGCTCCGGTGGAGCCCTCCCCGACGGCGGTGTCCCTGGAAGAAGAGATCGACCAGGCCCGCCGCCTGTGCCTGGCCGCGCAGGATCAGGTCATGGGGATGTTCGAGGAAGCCCGGATGGGCCGCGCCATCGACCCGGAGGCCACCCTGCCGCTGGTGCGCCAGATCGCCGATTCGGTCGGCCGCCATCCGCAGGCCCTGTTCAGCGTGGCGCGGCTCAAGACGCGCGACAACTACACCTATCTGCATTCGGTGGCGGTCTGCGCGCTGATGCTGGCGCTGTCCCGCCAGCTGCGGCTGGACGGCATCCTGACCCGCCACGCGGGCCTGGGCGGGCTGATGCACGACGTGGGCAAGGCGGCCATTCCGCTGAGCATCCTGAACAAGCCCGGCCAGCTGACGGACGACGAGTTCGACATCATGAAGACCCATGCGTTCCTCGGCGCGGCGATGCTGCGCGAGGGCGGGGCGGACGAGGCGATCCAGTCCATCGCGCTGCATCACCACGAAAAATTCGACGGGACGGGCTATCCCGACCGGCTCGCCGGCAAGGACATCCCGCTGCTGGCCCGCATGGGCGCCGTGTGCGACGTCTACGACGCCGTGACCTCCGAGCGGCGCCTACAAGGAGCCCTGGAATCCCGCCGAGACCATGCGCCGCATGGCGAGCTGGACGGGGCATTTCGATCGTCCCGTCTTCGAGGCCTTCGTCAAGACGGTGGGCATCTATCCGATCGGCTCGCTGGTGCAGCTGAAATCCCGGCGCCTGGCGGTCGTGGTGGGGTCGGACACCCCTTCGCTGCTGCGGCCGAAGGTCAAGGTCTTTTTCTGCCTGCAGACCCGCAGGCTGTGCGCCGAGGAATTCCTCGACCTGAGCCTGCCGGAATGCGAGGACCGCATCCTGCAGGCGGAGGATCCGGCCGCCTGGAATCTCACCGGGCTGGAGGCGTACTGGATGCCGGCCGAGTCCCTCTCGTAGCGGCCGGCGGCGCGGCGCGCGGGCGCATTCCGGGCCCGCGGGTGCGGGGCCGGCAGGCGCAGGAGACGGCGGCGCGCGCCTATGCCGCCCGCGCCTATGCCGCCCGCGCCATGGACGTGTCGCGCGTTTCCGCCGCGCCGTCCTGGGCGGGGGCCGCGGAGGCCGCGGGGATCGTGTGCGATTCGTCGATGTGGCCCAGGTGCCGCCGGCTCGCGGCCAGCACCAGGACGCCCAGCATCACGGCGGCGGTGCCGACCCAGTACGGCACGTGGTCGCCGAAGGTTTCGCCCAGGTAGCCCGCCAGCCAGGGGGCGACCGCGCCGCCGCTGAAACGCACGAAGCTGTAGGCCGCCGAGGCCACGCCCCGTTCGACCGGGGCGGCCTTCATCACGGTTTCGGTCACCAGCGTATTGTTGATCCCCAGGAACAGGCCGGCCACGACCACGCCGGCCACCAGGACCGGCTTGTGATCGGTCCAGATCGCCATCATGGCCAGCACCAGAGCGAAGCCCGTGAGCGCGATGAGGATCGAGCGGATCGTGCCGAAGCCGCCCTGCAGCCGGGGTGCCAGAAACACCGAGGCGAAGGCCAGCATCGCGCCCCAGCCGAAGAAGACCAGCCCGACCTGCTGGGCGCTCATGTCCAGCGGAAACGGGGTATAGGCGAGCAGGGTGAAGAAGCCGAAGTTGTAGAACAGCGCGGTCAGGGCCACGCCCAGCAGGCCCGGGTGCCTGAGCGCGCGGAACGGATCGCGCAGCGAACTGGGCCTGGGACGGGCGGCCGCGTTCGGCAGCAGCAGGAGGGTGACCAGGAAGGCGAGCGCCATCAGCACGGAAACCCCGAAGAACGGCCCGCGCCACGAGATCGAGCCCAGCACCCCGCCGATCAGCGGGCCGGCGGCGATGCCGACGCCCAGCGCCGCTTCGTAGAAGATGATGGCGTCGCGCACCGAGCCCGACGAGGCGCTGACGATGGCGGCCAGCGCGGTGGCGACGAACAGGGCGTTGCCCAGGCCCCAGAGGGCGCGGTAGCCGACGATGGCGCGGATCGAATCGGACAGGCCGGCCAGCCCCGCGCCTGCGATGATGACCGCCAGCCCGAGCAGCAGGGTCGGTTTGACGCCCAGCCGGCTGGACACGGCGCTGGTGATCAGCATCGCCAGGCCCATGACGGCCATGTAGCTGGTGAAGAGCAGCGAGGTCTGGGATGGCGTGGCGCCCAGGGAGTCGGCGATGGGCTTGAGGATGGGATCGACCAGCCCGATGCCCATGAAGGCGATGACACAGGCGAACGCCACCGCCAGCACGGCTTTCGGTTGTCGCAGCAGGTTCATGATGAATGGGGTTCCTCGAGGTTGATGGGGGTGTCCGGCCGATGCGCGATCGGCCGGCGTGCGGCCGTCCGCGACCGGCCGGCCGCCGGGGGGAGGCGGCCGGTCAGCGGCCGGGCTCCTGGCGATAGGCGGCGTCCAGCAGCGCCGACAGCGCCCGCACCGCCTCGTGCAGGCGCGCGCGGTCGGCCGCATCCAGCTGTTCGACCAGGGATTCGACGATGCCGGCGCGGGCCCGGCGGATGTCGGCCAGCGTGCGCCGGCCCTGTTCCGTCAGGGAAATCCGCGCGGCCCGGGCGTCTTCGGGATCGGGGGCGCGGCTGACCAGCCCCTGCGCCTGCAGCCGATGCACCTGCGCGGTCATGGTGGGCTGGGTGCAGCGTTCGGCGCGCGCCAGATCGCCGATGCGGGCGGTTTCCAGCTCGTCGACGAGCGACAGGACGCGCGCCTGGGCCAGCGGCAGGGTCCAGGCCGTGTGGCGCGTCACCCAGCGGTTGAGCCGGACGATGCGGTCCAGCAGTTCGGCGCCTGCAGGGTGGTTCGGCGTTCGGTCCGGCATGCCGAGGGGTCTCCGATGAATTAATTACATAGACTATCTATGTAAATTATAGGAGAAAAACCGGGAAGACGGAAAGGGGTGCGAAGGCGGGCGGAGCCGCGTGTCGCCGGCACGCGACGGGCCGTTCGCACACGAGACCGGGGCGGGCGCGCCGCGCCCGTCCCGGGGTGCCGGGCGTCGGGCGCAGCGGGTCTAGAGCCCGCCGGCGCAGGCGAGCGTGGTGCCCGTCACGTAGGAGGCCGCGGGGGACGCCAGCCAGACGATGGCTGCCGCGATCTCGGCCGGCTCGGCCAGGCGCCCCAGGGGGATCCGGGGCGCGACGCGGGCGGGCCGGTCCGGTTCGCCGGCAGCCGCGTGGATGTCCGTCAGGGTGCTGCCCGGGGCCACGCCGCAGACCCGGATGCCTTCGGCGGCCGCTTCCCGGGCCAGGCCCAGGGTGAAGGCCTCCAGTGCGGCCTTGCTGGCGGCGTAGTGCACGTACTCGCCGGGACTGCCCGTCCGGGCCGCGACCGAGGACACGTTGACGATCACGCCGCGCGTGCCGTGGCGCCTGAAATGGGTCAGCGCCTCGCGCGCGCATTGCATGGCCCCCAGCACGTTGACCCGGAACACCCGTTCGATGGTCGCCTCGGTCGTGTCCATGAACGGTCCGATCGGTCCGGTGATGCCCGCGTTGTTGACCAGGCCGAGGAGCGGTCCGGCTTCGGCGTCGATCGCGGCGAACATCCGCCGGACGTCCTCGCTGCGGCCGACGTCGGCCTGGATGACGGCGGCCCTGCGCCCCATGGCGCGGATGGACTCCGCCACGGCGCGGGCCGCCTGTTCGTCGCGGGCGTAGTTCAGGACGATGTCGTGGCCCAGGCGCGCCGCGGCCAGCGCGGTCGCCGCGCCGATGCCGCGGCCGGCGCCGGTGATGAGCAGGGTGTTCGGCCGGCGGTCGTCCGGATGTCGATCGTTCATGGTCTGGAGCTCCTGTGGCGTGGGTGTGCCCGGGCCGGCTTTGGATGAGGCGTCCCGGTGATGCAGGGGGCAGGGCGTTCAGTATCCGGGCGGCATGATCTTCAGCCGTCCGGGGAGTCCTGCCGGCAGGGCCGCGCTGCGCAGCCATTCCAGGGCGTAGGGCCACAGGACGTCGCGGAAGCGCTCGTGGAAGAACGCGAAATGGCCGATCGCGTCCAGGCCGACGTCCCGCGGGCTGAGGCGCAGGTGGCTGCGCCGGCTGGCGCTGTAATACCGCAGCAGGCGATCCAGCGCCGCCTCGGTGCCGTAGGGATCGTCCTCGACTCCGAATGCGAGGATCGGCGCGCCGATGGTCCTGAAGTTGCGGGCCAGTTCGAGCGCCTGCGGCAGGCCGTCCGCCGTCCGGACGCCTCGGCGGACCGAGTCCTCGAAGCGCGGGGCCATGCGCGCCCAGTCCAGCGCCACGCCTTTGGGCGTGTCTTCCATCCAGCCCAGCCGCTTGGCCGGGACGTGGCCCAGCAGCGTCGCCAGCAGGGGCATCAGGACATGCCATTTCAGGAACATGGCGCGCCGTTTTTCCGCCTGGTAATCCCGCCAGTAGGCGAACTGCGCGCCCATGGTGAAGATCCGGCGCACGCGATGCGCCGATGGCGCCAGGCCGATGACGAAGCCGCCGACGGAGTGCCCGATCACATCGACCGGCTGGCCGGGGAAATTCAGGGCAGCGTAGCGCAGCACGCCTTCGAAATCGTGTTCCCCCCAGTCGATCCAGTCGGCCCCGAAGCGGCGCAGGGAGCCGCGGCGCGATTCGCCGATGCCGCGATAGTCGTAGGTCAGGACGTCCCAGCCCTGCGCATGCAGGTACTCGGCGAATCGCGCGTAGTATCGGCTGCGCACCGAGGTCGCGGGATTGATGAGGGCCACCGGAGGCGGGGAGCCCGCCGTCCGCGCGTGGCGCCATTGGCAGCCGCCCAGCGTGTAGCCGTCGGTGGCGGGGATTTCGATGGATTCCGGCATGGCGGGCCTCAGTGGTGCGTGCGGAGCATTTCGCCGATGGCCTCGCCGATCCTGCGGACCGCCCATTCGGTGCGCGGGGTGAAGACCGAGGCGTGGCTCAGGCGCATGCAGTTGCGGTATTTGCCGGCTGCCGAGAAGATGTTGCCGTGCGCGATGACGATGCCGTTTTCCCTCAGCATGGGATCGAGCGCGTGCGTGTCGAACGATTCCGGCAATTCGATCCACAGGGTGAAGCCGCCCTGCGGATGACTGATGCGCGTTCCTGCGGGAAAATGGCGCTGCACCCAGTCGGTCATGACGTCGCGCTGGCGCTGGTACTGGCGCCGCATCCGGCGCAGGTGCGCCGGGTAGTGCCCCTTGCGCAGGAACTCGGCGACGGCGATCTGCGGCAGGGGCGCGGTCGGGCCGGAACTGGTGTACTTCATGCGCAGCACCTTGTCGAAATAGCGTCCCGGCGCGATCCAGCCCACCCGCAGCCCGGGCGCCAGGGTCTTGGAAAACGAGCTGCACAGCAGGACCCGGCCGTCCTCGTCGAGCGCCTTCAGGGCGTGGGGCCGGGGCCAGCCATAGACCAGGTCGCCGTAGATGTCGTCTTCGATGATGGGGACGTCGAAGCGCTGGGCCAGGCGAATCAGGCCCAGCCGGCGGTGTTCCGGCATGGTGTAGCCCAGGGGGTTGCTGGCGTTGGGGATCACCTGGATGGCCTTGACGGGCCAGCGTTCCAGCGCGAGTTCGAGGGCCTCCAGGCTGATGCCCCGGACCGGGTCCGAAGGAATCTCGAAGGCCTGGACGCCGGCTTCCTTCAGGATCTGCATCATGCCGTGGTAGCTGGGGGATGCGACGGCCACGATGTCGCCCGGCGCGCACAGGGCCCGGACCGCGCACGACAGCGCCTCCTGGCAGCCGGTCGTGACGATCAGCGCGTCGGGCGCGGCCCGGTAGCCCGCGTCCACGGCCAGCCGGGACAGCTGTTCCCGCAGGGCGGGGACCCCCTGCATGTCGTTGTAGTGCAGGCTGGCGATGCCGGCATGGCGGCTTTCCCGCGCGAGCGCCGCCTGCAGGGGCCGCAGGCTGGGGCTTTCCACGTCCGGCATGCCCCGGCCCAGCTGGATCGTCTTCCCCTCGCGCTCCAGGTCGAGCAGATCCTGGACCTGCCCCCAGTCCGACACGTCGATCGGCCGCAGGTTGGGCTTGCCCATGCTGGGCAGTCCGGGCGCCGGGCGGGCCGTCGGCACGTACCAGCCCGAACGGGGCCGCGCTTGCGCCAGGCCGGACATTTCCAGCCAGCGGTAGGCCTGCTGGACGGTCGTCAGGCTGACGCCGTGCTCGGTGCTCAGGGCGCGTACGGAGGGCAGGCGGCTGCCGGCTTCGTACAGACCCTGTTCGATGCGGCTGCCCAGGGTATCGGCAAGGTCGAGATAACGGCTCATTGGACTGTCTTCATGCGGTGCGCTCCGGTATCGGCGCCGGGGGCGGCCCGGCGGGCCCATCGATCGCGGGGACGGTGCGATGGGGTCTCGCAGGACCGCCTGTCACTGTAGGGTCGATCCGGTACGGGGAAAAGATACAGATCCAGGAATTTTTTGAAATTCAGCGGATTCATTATCCCGTGTGTATCGAAAAAACTCATGATGACTGTGTATTCAATACACAGGCGCCATCCGTGAAGATGTTCTGCCGGCCCGTGGGGGCCGGACCGCCCGCAGAACAGAACGTGATCATGCTGCCTTCCTCCGACCTGCTCCTGGCCTTTTCCCTGTTCGCCCTGATCTCCTCCATCACGCCGGGGCCGAACAACACCATGCTGCTGGCTTCCGGCGCCGTCTTCGGGTTTCGCCGGACCTTGCCGCACATGCTGGGCGTGACGGGCGGCTTCTTCCTGATGGTGCTGTCCATCGGCCTGGGCTTCGGCGCATTGTTCAGGACCTTTCCCGGCCTGCATGGCTGGCTGCGCCATCTGGGGGCGGCCTACCTGGTCTATCTCGCCTGGAGGATCGCAAGCGCGTCGTCCGCCGCACCCGGCGAGGGCCGCCGCGGCGCCGGCGCGCCGCTCGGCTTTCTCGGCGCGGCCGCCTTCCAGTGGGTCAATCCGAAAGCCTGGACCATGGCCGTTGCCGCCGTCAGCACCTATATGCCGCAGCAAGGCCATCTGGCGAACGTGTTCGTCATCGCCGCGCTGTTCGCCGCCATCAACCTGCCGTGCGTCGGCCTCTGGGCCGGCTGCGGCAGCCTGATCCGCCGCGTGCTCGACGATCCGTCGCGGCAGCGCGGATTCAACCGGGCGATGGCGGTCCTGCTGCTCGCTTCCCTGTACCCGATGCTGGGCCAGGCCTGACGCGCCGCAGGACGGACCGCCCACGCATTTCGATCCCATGGAGCCTTCTAATGAACGCCAACGCTTCCCCGACCGCCGCATCCCGCTGGGCGATCGTCATTTCCGGCGGCGTCCTCATGGGCCTGTCCCTGGGGATCAGGCATACGCAGGGCCTGTTCATGCAGCCGGTGACG
Source organism: Castellaniella defragrans 65Phen (assembly GCF_000612685.1). Taxonomy (NCBI): domain Bacteria; kingdom Pseudomonadati; phylum Pseudomonadota; class Betaproteobacteria; order Burkholderiales; family Alcaligenaceae; genus Castellaniella; species Castellaniella defragrans. The sequence goes on along the minus strand of NZ_HG916765.1, from coordinate 2,510,940 downwards.
TCCAGCCATGGCTGGCCCCTGGAAACGTTCGGCCTGGCCCTGGCTGTGCAGAACCTCGTCTGGGGCCTGGCGCAGCCCGTGACCGGCCTGGTGGCCGACCGCTACGGTTCCGGCAGGGTGCTGTGCCTCGGGATCCTGGCGTATGGCCTGGGCCTGTATCTGATGGCCCAAGCCGGGGGACCCGCCGGCTTCATCGCCAGCCACGGCGTGTTAATCGGCATCGCTCTGTCGGGTACGGCCTTCGGCACCGTCTACGGCGCCTTGTCCCGCATTTTCGAGCCGCGGCGGCGCGGCTGGGCATTGGCCGTCGCCGGCGCCATCGGCGGCCTGGGGCAGTTCTGCCTGGTGCCCTTCGTTCAGCACCTGCTCGCCGGAGCGGGTTGGCAGAACGCCGCGACCGTCCTGGGCCTGCTGGTGCTGGCGAGCCTGCCGCTGGCCCTGCCGCTGCGTGCCCGTGTCCTGGAAAAGCAGGCGGGGCTTCCGGGCCGTCCGCCCGGCGCTTCCGTTCGGGACGCCTTGCGCCGCCGGGGCTTCTGGCTGCTGAACCTGGGGTTCTTCGCCTGCGGTTTCCAACTGGCCTTCATTGCGGCCTATCTGCCCGCCTACCTGCTGCAGCATGGGCTGGGCCTGGAGCAGGCCGGCACGGCCCTGGCCCTGATCGCGCTGGCGAACATCTTCGGCACCTATGCCTGCAGCCGATCGGCCGGGCTCTGGCGCATCAAGCACCTGCTGGCGGGCCTGTACGCGGTCAGGGTGGCGGCCATGCTGCTGTTCCTGTCGATGCCGGTCACGGCGGCGAGCGCCTATGCCTTCGCCCTGGTCATGGGGTTCCTGTGGCTGGGCACCGCGCCGATGACCAACGAGCTGGTGCTGCGGATGTTCGGCCTGCGCTACGTCGCGACCCTGTTCGGCATCGTCTTCCTCGGCCATCAGGTCGGCGGCTTCTTCGGTGTGTGGCTGGGGGCGTGGGTTTACGACCGCACGCATTCCTACGAATGGCTCTGGATCGGCGCGATCGCCATCGGATGCGTGGCCGCCGCCGCGCATTGGCTGATCGACGACACCCCTCTGGCGGCGTCGGACGGGCCGGGGCTGCGCCTGGTGCGGCCATGAGCAGGGCGTCGTGGCCCGGCGTGCCCGGGCGCGTCCTGCTGGCCGGGGCGGGCGCCTGGGCGCTGGGCTGGCTGTTCCGCGCCTGGCTGGAGGCCGACGTGCTGTTCGCCTGGGCGAACGGCGCCTATGGATGCGGATGATGCGGATGATGGAGATGCGGATGATGAACGACGCTTTCGATACGGTGCGGGCGGTTTTCCGTGCGCAGCCCGTGGCGCCCCGGCTCCGGGGCATCCTTCCGTCCTTTCGGTGCCGGTTCGGCGATCGTTGGGGGTACCGATGCCGGTCCGGCGGCCGCCGGGCGCTGCGGCATCTGCTCGAGCTGGACGACTATCTGCTGGAGGACATGGGCCTGCCGCGCGACTGGTTCATCGCCGAGCGGCGCAGGCTGGGCATCCCCACCGGGTACCGGGACATGGGCGGCCGCCATCCGGCGCGCAGCGGCGTCCGCCCTGCGCAGGGGATGCGCGACGGCTTCTGGTGACGCGCTGCAATGCCCATCGCAATCCGCGCGAGTCAGGCGGGCGATGAAAACCTGCGAAAGCTGTTTTCATACTGATGCTGCACGACCGAGGTCTGGACGCCGAAATGGTCGGCGACCGTTGCGATTGGATGATCCTCCTCCTCCATCATCCGGACCACCGCATCCCTTGGCGCCATGAATTCGGCGGCAAAGGCGCGGCCCACTGCCTGGCGGTCGGTGTAGAGATCAGCCACGCAGGCTGCGCGGCTGCCGAAGGCAATGAAATCCCCCATGCCGCGTGCCAGGACAAAGGCGCTCGCGTGCGGCCCTTCGTCCTCTATGATGAGGGTGGGTACGTCGCCTTCCATGCTCTGGAACGCGCGCAGCGACCCTGGTGCCTTGGTACTGAGGCCGATCGTATCGATGGCGCCGAGTAGCCTCGACAGCCCTTCGATGCCGCCGACGGGCTGATCTTCGGCGAGATTCAACAGGGCGCGTGTTTCGCGTGCCAGGGCATAACCGTGCTGGTAAGGCCGTGTCGCGGTGTTTGGCTGTTTCGCGCAACGGGTGTGTAGCTGCCTGAGGACGGGCATCGCGTTGCGCCGTCGAAACACTTCAAGCTGCTGGCTCGTCCAAAGCCAGCCTTTATCCAACGCTTCGGAGAGAACCGCCGAACTGAAATCGAGGCGGGCGTCTTCTTCCGGGATGAGTTCCAGAAGCGCCCGGATCCGGGCGGCGCGGTCATCCCCGAGGTCGTAAGGTGTCATGCCGAGCGCGCCAGCGGTGCGGCAGAAAGCGCGTTCGGCGGGCTGGCCGCGCGAATCCTCGATTCGCCGCAGCAATGCGTGCAATGGACGCGCGCTCCGGCCCCTGGAAAGATGGTGGGTGGCGAGCGGGTGCAGAAATTCGTCGAGCAGAAGCTGCTCGAACGTGGAAACGGGAAAAGTCTGCGATTCGCGTTCAAGGTGCAGCGGGTCGTTGGTGCTGCTCCTGGCTTGGAGTTCGATGCGTGAGCCGGGGACTGTGGCGAGCAACGCATAGCTTCCGGCCGCATGATCCTCCAGTGAAAAATCCCACAGGCGAAACGGCGCGCCGCGCCGATAAAAAATGCGCCACCAATTTTCCAGCAACTGGCGTCCCAGCGCATCCAGATCTCCGGAAGTCCGGGCGGCGATCTCTTCTTTGTGTGAAGAAAACCGGAGTCGTGCCGTCAGACGGCCTTCGATCACATCATTGGAGAAGGCTTCATCTGTAGGGCGAGACTCGATCTCGACCGTCAAGAGCCTATCTGTTTTGGCATCGGGTGCGGTCGGCGCTTCGCTCGCTGGAAGCAGTCCAAGTTCACGTGCCTTGGATATGCCCATTTCGGTCATTCGTGGCACGGAGCGACGTCCGTCTGAAACGACCTCGATCAAACCGGCGGAGTGCAGGGCGGACAGAGTCCTGCTGACGTTGGGTTGTGCGCGTCCGGCGAGTTCTGCGAGTGCGCCGATGCTGGGGGGCGCATGGCGCGCGATGAGACCGAGCAATTCCCGATGTCCAGGTGTTCCGAGCACACGGACCCAGTCGTCATGCTTTGGCGCCGCCTGGACGCGGGCCAGCAGCCGATCGCGCATCGCGGAAGCCGAGATGACCTTACTCATGTTCATCGTCCGAAATAAAGTTCGCTGTGACGCCGTGCAGCGTGCAATAGCTATTGAGCATCTCGAAAAAGTCGGTAATCAATTGCGAGCCCGAAACGAAGTCATAGCGAAACCGCTGCCCGACACGACCGACCTTGTGTTCATGGTCCCAGCAATCCTCGGCCTGTGCATTGTCATAGGCGTGTGCATTGTCGAAACCGAAGATGCGGTTGCCGTGCTCGTCTTGCAGGATGAGCGCGTAGTCGATGCCGTGCGGCTGCTGGGGCGTGGCATCGACCCAATCCGCACGGATGACCACTTGCCAGCCGTTTTCCATTGGATACACGCCGGCCGTTTCGATCAGATTGGAGAGTTCGCCATATCCGAACATATATCATATCTCGATATGTATTGGTGGATGCAACATCATTTGTCGCATGCTGTGCGCAGGATTTCAAGCAGAACGGTACCGTTGCCCAACATGCAATTCCACGAAGCCCCACATGGCCATGGTGATGGGACGGGTATTTGGGAGGATCGTCATTGGTTTGCTCCCGATTCCGCTACCGTCCGAAAAGACGGACGAAAAAAAACCGCCTGAAAAATCAAGCGGTTTTGGTGTTCTGGTGGAGACGAGGAGGATCGAACTCCCGACCTTCGCATTGCGAACGCGACGCTCTCCCAGCTGAGCTACGTCCCCGAAAGACGTGCATTCTAGCACAGAAAATAACGGTGCGCGCTTTCGCTTTGCGCCGATGCGCTCGTGGCTAATGCGTCCCCTTGGGCAGCCGCCCCATCAGGTAGAACTCGTCGTTGGGACGCATGGACATGAAGTTCACCATCCGGTTGCTCAGGCCGAAGAAGGCGGCGATGGCGGCGATGTCCCAGATGTCCTCGTCGTCGAAGCCGTGGGGATACAGGGCCTGGTAGTCGGATTCGTCGATGTCCTGGGCGTCCAGCGAGACCTTCAGGGCGAAGTCCAGCATGGCCATTTCGCGGGGGCTCAGGTCGGCCTTGCGGTGGTTGATGGCAACCTGGTCGGCGATCAGCGGGTTGCGGGCGCGGATGCGCAGGATGGCGCCGTGGGCGATCACGCAATACTGGCAGTTGTTCGCCCCGGAGGTCGCCACCACGATCATTTCCCGCTCGGCGGGAGTCAGGCCGCCTTCCTTTTCCATCAGGGCGTCGTGATAGGCGAAGAAGGCGCGGAATTCGGCCGGGCGGTGGGCCAGGGCGAGGAACACGTTGGGGATGAAGCCGGCCTTTTCCTGGACGGCGAGGATGCGGTCGCGGATGTCCTCGGGCAGGGTGTCGATGTCGGGGATCGGAAAGCGGCTGATGGGAGGCGTGCTCATGCGCGGAGTCCTTGTGGGAATTGGCCGGGAGGGCGTCGAATTAAAGTAGCATACCGTCACATGCGGCGTCACAGCGGGGCGGCGGGGCACGGGCCGCGGCGGGGCGCGAAAACCAACGATCGGCAGGCCTGCGCGGCCGCGGGAGGAGACATGGTCGAAGCACTGGAGCGCGGACATACCCGGGTGCAGGGCTTCCGGGACCCTGAAATGGATCACCAGCTCATGCGCCAGCTGGGCTCGGTCCGGTACGGCGGCGCCTCGATCGGGGAATGCCTGGCGGCGGCGGCGCGGATCCGCGATGCCGATCCGGCCTCGTGGACCGAGGTCTTCGCCGAGGCCGGCCGGCGCCAGTCCGAGGATGCGGCGGTGCGCGCGCGCAACGGGCACGCGGTCAGCGCGCGGGACCAATACCTGGTGGCCTGCAACAGCTACCGCGCGGCGGAATACTACTGCCCGGTGGACGATCCCCGCCATCGGGAATACGGCCTGGCCAGCCGCCAGGCTTTCCTGTCGGCGATGCAGTGGGACGAGGCTTCCTGCGCCGAACTCTGGTTCTCGCATGACGGCCTGCGCCTGCCCGCCTACCACATCCGCGGCGCGCGCAGCGCCGGGGGGCGCGTGCTGATGATCGTCAGCGGATTCGACGGCACGCTCGAGGAATCCCATCTCGCCTACGGCCGGGCGGCGCTCGAGCGCGGCTACGATCTGCTGCTGTTCACCGGGCCGGGCCAGATGGACACCTGGCGCTTCAACGCGGCCAGCCATTTCGCGCCCGAATTCGAGGGGGTCGGCCGGCAGGCGGTGGACTACGTCCTCGCGCAGCCGGGCGTGGACCCGCGCCGCCTGGCCCTGATGGGCATCAGCTTCGGCGGGTATTTCGCCTCCCGCATCGCGGCGCACGAGCCGCGGATCCGGGCGCTGATCCCCAATTCGCCGATCACCGACCTGCACGCCTACATGGTCTCCTTTGCCGGGATCGACCCGGCGACGCTGCCCGAGTCGGACGATTTCGGCGTGGCCGACCTCGAGCACATCCCCGATGCGGTGATGAACGCCCAGACGCGCGCGATGTCACGCAACCTCATGCTGCGCTTCGGCCGGCCGACCTTCGTCCAGACCTATCGCCGCATCAAGGACTTCAGCTTGAGCGCGGACGAACTGGCCGCGATCCGCTGCCCGTCGCTCGCGCTGGTGGGCGATGGCGAGGGCGCCGAGCCCCTGCGGCAATGGCGGGCATTCCAGGACGGGGTCGGCGGGCCCTGCACGCCCCGGCTGTTCACCGCCCTGGAGGGCGCGGATGCGCATTGCCAGACCAGCAACCTGGCCTTTTCGGCGGCGGTGACCATGGATTGGCTCGACGAAACGCTGGGGTGAGGGCGCGCGGGCGGCGCATGCCGGGCCGGCGCGCAGCCCGGCCCGCCCCGGGCGCAGCGGCCGGGGCGGGCCGCCGCGGACGATATAATGCCGGATCGATTTCAATCTCAGGCTTCTCCGGACCCTTTCCATGAGCACAACCATTCTCGAAAACCTGCCGGTCGGGCAGAAGGTCGGCATCGCCTTTTCGGGCGGGCTGGACACCAGCGCCGCGCTGCTGTGGATGAAGAACAAGGGCGCGCTGCCCTACGCCTACACGGCCAATCTGGGGCAGCCCGACGAGCCGGATTACGACGAGATCCCCCGCAAGGCCCTGCGCTACGGCGCCCAGGGCGCGCGCCTGGTGGACTGCCGCGCGCAGCTGGTGGCCGAGGGCATCGCCGCCCTGCAATGCAGCGCCTTCCACATCTCCACCGGCGGGGTCACGTATTTCAACACCACGCCCATCGGCCGCGCGGTGACGGGCACCATGCTGGTGTCGGCCATGCGCGAGGACGACGTCCACATCTGGGGCGACGGCAGCACGTTCAAGGGCAACGACATCGAGCGTTTCTACCGCTACGGCCTGCTGACCAATCCGGACCTGAAGATCTACAAGCCCTGGCTGGACCAGCAGTTCATCGACGAACTCGGCGGCCGTGCCGAGATGTCGCAGTACATGCAGGAAAACGGCTTCGACTACAAGATGTCGGCGGAAAAGGCCTATTCCACGGACTCCAACATGCTCGGCGCCACGCACGAGGCCAAGGACCTGGAGCGCCTGGATTCCGGCATCCGCATCGTCCAGCCCATCATGGGCGTGGCGTTCTGGAAGCAGGATGTCGAGGTCAAGGCCGAGGAAGTCACGGTGCGCTTCGAGCAGGGCCAGCCCGTGGCCCTGAACGGCGTGGAATATTCCGATCCGGTCGAACTGATGCTGGAGGCCAACCGCATCGGCGGACGCCACGGCCTGGGCATGAGCGACCAGATCGAGAACCGCATCATCGAGGCCAAGAGCCGCGGCATCTACGAAGCCCCGGGCATGGCGCTGCTGCACGCCGCCTACGAGCGCCTGGTCACCGGCATCCACAACGAGGACACGATCGAGCAGTACCGCATCAACGGCCTGCGCCTGGGCCGCCTGTTGTACCAGGGCCGCTGGTTCGATCCCCAGGCCATCATGCTGCGCGAAACCGCGCAGCGCTGGGTGGCGCGCGCCATCACCGGCGAGGTCGCCCTGGAACTGCGCCGCGGCAACGACTACTCCATCCTGGACACGCGCTCGCCCAACCTGACCTACCACCCGGATCGCCTGACGATGGAAAAGGGCGAGTCCATGTTCTCGCCGCTGGACCGCATCGGCCAGCTGACGATGCGCAACCTCGACATCGTGGACACGCGCGCCAAGCTGTTCACCTACACCCAGGCCGGCCTGCTGACCAAGAGCGGCCAGTCGGACATCCCCCAGCTCAAGCAGGACACGCCGGCGAAGTGATCCGGACGCGGCGCGCGGGGTGCTTCCCGCCCGCCGCGGAACGCGGGATGCGCGCTGCGCAACGCGGGATAGGTGACGCGGGGCTCCCTTCGGGGAGCCCCGTTCGTTTATTGCGGGCTGTCTTGCCGGATTTTCCCGGGCTGTTTCCCGTCTTCCTCGCGCCGCAGCAGTTCGCGCTTGCGCGCCACGCCCCAGCGGTAGCCCGGCACGTCGCCGTCGCGCCGCACCACGCGGTGGCAGGGGATGGCGACGGCCAGGGGATTGGCGCCGCAGGCCCGCGCCACGGCCCGCGCCGCCCTGGGCGCGCCGATGCGCGCGGCGATCTCGGCGTAGCTGGCGGTGGCGCCCGCCGGGATCTCGCGCAGCGCCTGCCAGACCCGCTGCTGGAAAGCGGTGCCGCGCACGTCCAGCGGCAGGTCCAGCCCCACGGCGGGCGCCTCGACGAAGCCCACCACCTGGGCGACCAGCCGCTCGAAGCCGGGGTCTCCGCCGATCAGCTCGGCCCGGGGGAACTGGTCCTGCAAGTCCCGCACCAGCTGGTCCGGGTCGTCGCCCAGCAGGATGGCGCACAGGCCGATCCGGCTTTGCGCGACCAGGATGGCGCCCAGTGCGCACTGGCCGACCGCGAAGCGGATCACGGCGCCGGCGCCCCCGGCGCGGTAGTCCCGCGCGCGCATGCCCAGCATCCGCCCGGCGTTCTCGTAATAGCGGCTGCTGGAGTTGAAGCCGGCATCGTAGATCGCATCCGTGACCGAACCGCCGGCCGCGTCCAGCGCCTCGCGCAGGCGGCGCGCACGAAACGCGGCGGCGTAGGCTTTCGGGGTCAGGCCCGTGGCGGCCTTGAAGACGCGATGGAAGTGCCAGGGGCTCAGGCCCGCCTGCGCGGCCAGCTCGTCCAGCGACGGGGGCGTGGCGGCCGATTCGATGGCGCGGCAGGCCCGCGCCGCCACGGCGGCATGGCGGGCCTGCGCGGTGGCGCGGGGCGTAGGGGCGTGCGGGTCCTGCCGGCGCGCGTCGTCGGCGCCGGACTCGTCCGGGGCGAGGAAAGAGGTATTCATGGCGTCGTCCTGGTGTGTCGCAATGCCTGTCAGCTTAGACGGGATGCGCGGCGCGGGCACTCCGTTTCTTGCGGTGGCGGGGCCGTCGGCGGGCCGCGTCGTTCCTGCGGGGGGCCGGAGCGCGGCTTCACCCCGCCTGGCGGAAGGTCAGGTTGATGCGTCGGGCGCCCATCAGGGGATGGGGCTGGGCGCCCAGCGGCAGGATTCCATGGTAGCGCAGCCGGTCCGCGCCGCCCCAGACGGCGACGTCGCCATGGTGGAGCGGCACCCGGGCCGCCTTGTCCGCGCGCGCATGGCCGCCGAACAGGAAGACGGCGCTCATGCCCAGGGACACCGAGACGATGGGCGCGTCGAAGTCGCGCTCGTTCTTGTCCTGGTGCAGCGACATCCGGGCGCCGGGCAGGTAGCGGTTGATCAGGCAGGCGTCCGGCGCGAAGCCCTCGAATCCGGCCGCGGCGGCGGCTTCGCGCGCCAGGCGGACGAAGACCTCGGGCATGGGCGGCCAGGGGCGGCCGCTGTCGGGGTCCAGGGAGCTGTAGCGGTAGCCGCGCCGGTCGCTCGTCCAGCCGAGCGCGCCGCAGCTGCTCAGGGCGGCGGACATGGTGAAGCCGCCCGGCGTCTTCATCTGGCGAAAGGGCGCCTCGGCCTCGATATCGGCCAGGGCCGCCAGCAGCGCATCGACGCGGGGCAGGGCGTAGCCGCGCAGCACCCAGGCCTGCGGCCCCAGGCGCGTGCGCCGTCCGGGGTCGAGATCGCCGAACAGATCCAGGGTCGTCATGAGATGATTTTGGCACAGCCGCAGGGGAATGGAGCTCGCGGCGCGGAACGGAACCCAGGACTTGGGAACCAGGACTCGGAATCCAGGGCTCGGAACCGGGATTCGGGACTCAGGACTCGGAGCGCGGAACCCCCGACTCGGGGATCCGGAGCCGCCGGGTCCACGCCGCCGCGCCGCGCGGCGGGCCGCCCGCCCGGCGCTTCAGGCGGCCGACGAGGCCGGCGGCACGGCGTCCGCGTCCTCGTTGCGCGCGGCCGTGTCGGTGGTCTGTAGCCGGTTGCTGTGGGCGAAGTCGCAGGCGAATTTCCAGGCCAGCGGTTCCAGCTGGCGCAGGCGGTGGTCGATCATCACGCAGGGCAGGCCGTTCAGCGTGCGCGGCATGGCGTAGGGGGAATAGGACAGGGGGTTGGCGATGGAACCGGCCGGCCGGAACTGGGACAGGACCCCCGCCAGGCGCTCGGCCCAGTCGCTGGGCCGAAACCGCTGGCCCTCCAGGGTCTTGCCATGGATGATCAAATGCTGGACAGGGTCGCTCATGTGGTGATTCCAAAGACGGGACTCGTCCTGTGCGGCGCGCGGTTCGCTGGTGCGGCGGGCCGGGCGGCATGCGAGGTCAAGGACGGGTGTCATCCCCTTCGCCGCGCATTGTATCCGATCGGGGAGCCCAGGGTTTTGCACGCGCCCCGGGCGCACGGTAATATGGCCGTTTTACTCAGGGTTTGACATGTCTGCCGCCAATCCGACCGGGCCTTTGCGTCATTTTCTGCAGTTGCGCGATTTTTCCGAGGACGAGATCCTCTACGTCATCGACCGGGCGCGCCTCATCAAGGACAAGTTCAAACGCTATCTGCCGCACCACACCCTGCACGACCGCAACCTGGCGATGGTGTTCGAGAAGGCCAGCACCCGCACCCGGGTGTCGTTCGAGGCGGGCATGTACCAGCTGGGCGGCTCGGTCATCTACCTGACCACCGAAGGCTCCCAGCTCGGCCGCGCCGAGCCCATCGAGGATACCGCCCGCGTGGTGTCGCGCATGGTGGACCTGGTGATGATCCGCACCTTCGAACAGACGCGCATCGAACGCTTCGCCGCCCATTCGCGGGTGCCGGTCATCAACGGCCTGACCAACGAATACCACCCCTGCCAGATCCTGGCCGACATCCTGACCTTCATCGAGCATCGCGGCCCGATCCGCGGCCGGACGGTCGCCTGGATCGGCGACGCCAACAACATGTCCTACACCTGGCTGCAGGCGGCCGAGCTGCTGGGCTTCACGCTGCACGTGTCGGCGCCGGCCGGCTACCGCCTGGATCCGCTGCGCGTGGGCGGCCAGCCGGAAACCATCCTGCGCGAATTCGACGATCCGCTGGAAGCCTGCAAGGGCGCCGACCTGGTCACCACGGACGTCTGGACCAGCATGGGCTACGAAGCCGAGAACGAGGCCCGGCGCCTGGCCTTCGCCGACTGGTGCGTGGACGCCCGCATGATGGCGGCCGCCAACCCCGACGCGCTGTTCATGCATTGCCTGCCGGCGCACCGCGGCGAGGAAGTCACCGGCGAGGTCATCGACGGCCCGCAGAGCGTGGTCTGGGACGAGGCGGAAAATCGCCTGCATGTGCAGAAGGCGCTGATGGAGTTCCTGCTGCTGGGGAGATTGGAATGAGACGGGACTGAGCATGGTCCCTGCGGACCATGCTCAGCCTGTCGAATCCGAGCGCCTTGCAAGGCGCGAGGTGGAGGGATGCCACGGCTGGAGACAGGCCCGTGCCTGTCGAATCCGGGTGCCTTGTCTGACAAACTCATGCATCCCAGCCTCCCGATGCCTGCATCGTGCAAAGCAAAAAGGACGCCGAAGCGTCCTTTTTCTTGCGCAAGCCCCCGGGGCTTGGATCAGGCCAGGGCCTTGATCGCGGCCGACAGGCGGCTCTTGTGGCGGGCGGCCTTGTTCTTGTGAATGATCTGCTTGTCGGCCACGCGGTCGATGACGCTGCTGGCCTTGCGGAAGACTTCGTTGGCGGCGGCTTGGTCGCCCGCTTCGATGGCCTGGCGCACGCGCTTGATTGCGGTGCGCAGCATCGAGCGCATGCTGGCGTTGTGTTTGTTGTGAGCGACGGCCTGGCGGGCGCGCTTGCGGGCTTGAGCGGAATTGGCCATAAAGGTTATCTGTATTCGGGGTTGCGTCAAAGACAGCGATTCTAGCCTATGCACGCCGGCGTGTAAAGTCTCTGGGGCGAAAACCGAATAAAAACAAGGCGCTGAAATAGGCCAGGACGGCCAGGGCCAGGACCGCCGCCAGCCAGGCCGCGCGGATGCCCGGATGAGCGGCCAGGGCGATCCAGTCCAGGTAGCGGTCGGCGGCCAGCAGCACGGCGGCCAGGGCGGCCAGGGCCGGCAGCAGGCGCAGGCAGAAGCCGGACCAGCCGGCCAGGGGGGCGTACAGCCCGCGGCGGCGCAGCAGGACCACCAGGGTCAGGGCGTTGGCGCTGGCGCCCAGGCCGATGGACAGGGCGAGCCCGGCATGGGCCAGCCAGGGTACCAGGATCAGGTTCATCAGCTGGGTGAACACCAGCACCGCGATGGCGATGCGCACCGGGGTGCGGATGTCCTGCTTGGCGTAGAAGCCGGGCGCCAGGATCTTGATGGCCAGCAGGCCGAGCAGACCGACCGCGTAGGCCATCACGGCCAGCCGGGTCTGGGCCACGTCGGCGGCGGAAAAGGCGCCGTAGTTGAACAGGACGGCGACCAGCCCGTCGGACAGCAGGGCCATGCCCAGCGCGGCGGGCAGGCCCAGCAGCAGCACCAGCCGCAGGCCCCAGTCCAGCAGGGCGTTGTAGGCGGCGTGGTCCTCGCGGGCATGGGCGGCCGACAGGCTGGGCAGCAGCACCGTGCCCAGGGCCACGCCCAGCAGGGCGGTCGGGAATTCCATCAGCCGGTCGGCGAAGGACAGCCAGGTGACGCTGCCGGGGGCGAGCCAGGTGGCGATGTTGGTATTGATCAGCAGGGACAGCTGGGCGACCGACACCCCCAGGGTGGCCGGCAGCATCTGCCGCAGGATGCGGCGCACCAGCGGGTCGCGCCACGCCGCCCGCAGGCCGTGGCCCCAGCGCGGCAGCAGCCCCAGGCGCCCCAGGGCGACCCACTGCACCGCAAGCTGCAGCGCGCCGCCGATCATCACGCCCACCGCCAGGGCGTGGATGGGCTGCGCCATGTGCCCGGCCAGCAGCAGGCTGGCTCCGATCATCGACAGGTTCAGCAGGACCGGGGTGAAGGCCGGGACGGCGAAGCGGCTGAAGGTGTTGAGCACGCCCGAGGCGAAGGCCACCAGCGACATGCAGAGGATGTAGGGGAACATCACCCGGGTCATCCACACGGCTTCGCCGAATTCGTGGGCGCGGGCGGGGTCGCGCATGCCGCTGGCCATGGCCGTGACGACCCAGGCGGCTCCCAGCATGCCGACGAGCGTCACGCCGCACAGGGCGACGAACAGCAGCAGGGCCACCCGGTCCAGCAGGCGGCGCAGGGATTCGTGGTCGCCGCGCTGCCGGACTTCGCCCAGGATGGGCACGAAGGCCTGGGAAAAGGCGCCCTCGGCGAACAGGCGGCGCAGCAGGTTGGGGATGCGGAAGGCGACCCAGAACGCGTCCGTGAGCGGCCCGGCGCCGAACATGCCCGCGATGAGCACGTCGCGCAGCATGCCGGTGACGCGGGAAAACAGGGTCAGGCCGCTGATGGTGGCGGCCGAACGGAGAAGGCTCAAACTACTTCGGCGCCATGCGGATGGCGCCGTCCAGGCGGATCGTTTCGCCGTTGAGCATGTCGTTCTCGAAGATCGAGAGCACCAGCTTGGCGTAGTCCTCGGGGCGGCCCAGGCGCGGCGGGAAAGGCACGCTGGCGGCCAGGGAGTCCTGCACTTCCTGGGGCATGCCGAACATCATGGGGGTGCCGAAGATGCCCGGGGCGATCGTCATGCAGCGGATGCCCAGGCGCGAGAGGTCGCGCGCGATGGCGAGCGTCATGCCGACGATGCCGGCCTTGGAGGCGGCGTAGGCGGACTGGCCGATCTGGCCGTCGTAGGCGGCGACCGAGGCCGTGTTGACGAGCACGCCGCGTTCGCCGGTGACCTGCGGTTCGTTGGCCGACATGGCCTGGGCGGCCAGCCGGGCCATGTTGAAGGTGCCGATCAGGTTGATGTCGATCACGCGGCGAAACAGGGACAGTTCGTGCGGGCCGTTCTTGCCGACGATGCGTGAGGCCGGCGCGATGCCGGCGCAGTTGACCAGGCCGCGCAGCGTGCCCTGCGCCGTGGCGGCGTCGACGGCCGCCTGGGCGTCGGCCTCGGCGGTGACGTCGCAGTGTACGTAGGTCTGGCCGAGTTCGGCGGCCAGCGCCTGGCCGGCTTCGTCCTGGACATCGGCCAGGACCACGCGGGCGCCCTGGGCCGTCAAGGCGCGGGCCGTGCCCGCCCCTAGGCCCGAAGCGCCGCCGGTGATGAGGATGACTTGGTTGCGGATGTCCATGGCGGGGTCCGGTGACGGTCAGGCGGCGTGGTGCGCGCGCAGGATGCCGAGGATGCGGTCGCGGATTTCCTCGACCGAGCCCACGCCCGAGATCTGGGCGTAGCGCGGCGCCTCGGCCGCGCCGGTGGCCGCCCAGCTGGAGTAGTAGTCCACCAGCGGACGGGTCTGGTCGCGGTAGACCGACAGGCGGTGGCGCACGGTTTCCTCGCGGTCGTCGTCGCGCTGGATCAGCGGCTCGCCGGTCTCGTCGTCCAGGCCTTCGCGCCGGGGCGGATTGAACTTGACGTGGTAGGTGCGGCCGCTGGCCACGTGCACGCGCCGGCCGCTCATGCGTTCGATGATGTTTTCCTCGGGGACGGCGATCTCGATCACGTAGTCCAGCGGCACGTGCGCGTTTTTCAGGGCGTCGGCCTGGGGAATGGTGCGCGGGAAGCCGTCGAACAGGTAGCCGGCCCGGCAGTCGGGCTGCCGCAGGCGGTCCTGCACCAGGCCGATGATGATGTCGTCGGAAACCAGCCCGCCGCTGTCCATGATCTTCTTGGCTTCCAGACCGAGCGGAGTCTGCGCCTTGACCGCCGCGCGCAGCATGTCGCCGGTCGAAATCTGCGGGATGCCGAATGCCTCGGTGATGTAGGCCGCCTGGGTGCCTTTTCCCGCCCCCGGGGGGCCTAGCAGAATCAAACGCATGATTTCCTCCGATCAATCACTATTTTTCAAATTTTTCCGATTATGCCGCAATGCAGCAGATTCTGCAGGGTTTCAAGCCGATGCGGACGGGGCTTCACCCTCGTCAAACAGGGCGCGCACCCGGGCCAGGTCTTCGGGCGTGTCCACGCCGCGCGCCGGGACGGCGCCGGTGGCGTGCACCACGATGGGAAAGCCCTGTTCCAGCGCGCGCAGCTGTTCCAGGGATTCGACGCGTTCGAGCCGGCCCGGGGGCAGTTCCGGGAATTGCCGCAGGAAGCCGGCGCGGTAGGCGTACAGGCCGATGTGCAGCCAGGCCGGCAGCCCGGGGGCCAGGCGCTGCCGGCCGTCGGCCAGCGCGTCGCGGGCCCAGGGGATGGGGGCGCGGGAAAAATACAGGGCGCGGTCGTTGGCGCCGCAGACCACCTTCACCGCGTTCGGGTCGAACAGGGTGCCGGCGTCCAGGATGGGCGCCGCGCAGGTGGCGATGGCGGCGTCGGCATGCCGCGCCAGCAGGGCCGCCACGGCGTCGATCAGGGCGGGATCGATGAGCGGCTCGTCGCCCTGGACGTTGACCACGATGGCGTCGTCGTCCAGGCCCAGCACCGTGGCGACTTCGGCCAGGCGGTCGGTGCCGGTGGGGTGGTCGGGGCGCGTCATCAGGACTTCGATGCCGTGCTCGGCCGCGGCGCGGGCGACGTCGGCGTGGTCGGTGGCGATCAGGACCCGGCCGGCCGATGAAAGCGCGGCCTGCCGCGCGGTGCGCACGACCATCGGCAGGCCGCCCAGGTCGAGCAGCGGCTTGCCCGGCAGGCGGGTGGAGGCGGCGCGCGCCGGGACGACGACGGTGAAGCTCATGAGGCCCCCCTGGCGCGGCGTGCCGTTCCCCGGAGGAGGCGTTCGGGCGCGGGGCGGGCTGGTGCGTTCATGCCGCGGGCGCCGGGGCCGGGGCCGGGGCCGGTGCCGGTGCAGCGTCCAGCGGGCGGGCTTCGGCGGGCAGCATGATGGGCACGCCGTCGCGGATGGGATAGGCCAGGCGGTCGGCGGCGCAGACCAGTTCCTGGCGTTCGCGGTCGTGGCGCAGCGCGCTCTTGCACACGGGGCAGACGAGGATCTGCAGCAGGCGGGTTTCCATGGGCGGCGTGGATCCGGAAGGGATGGCAAAGCATAGAGTGTAATGCCTGCCGCCGTGCTTGTGCGGCTGGTTTCCGCATCACTGGTTTCCACATCCCGGCGAAGGGTTTGCATGGGGTGCGTGCGGGTCCGCCATTGGGCCCCGGCACGCGGCCCTTCCCGGCACGCGGCCCTTATTCGCCGCCCGCCCCGGCGCGCGCGGCCACCGCCCGCAGCGCCTGGTCGAGCGCATCGAGCCAGCCCGGGTCGGAAAAGGCCGGCGCCGCGCGCACGGCCCACAGGCGGGGATCGTGTGGGGCGGCGCATTTGACGGCGTCCTTGGGGGTGATGAGGATAGGGCCGGGCGGCAGGCCGCGCAATGCCTCCGCCGGGATCGCCTGGTGGTCGGGGACGCGCAGGGTGCGGGCCAGGACGACGCCGGCGGCGCGCAGCATGGCGAAGAAGCGCTCGGGCCGGCCGATGCCCGCCGCCGCGGAGCAGGGCGCCGCGCCCTGTTCGGCCCGCCAGGCGTCCCAGGGCAGGTCGCGGCCGCTGGCCAGGTGCGTGGCGCCTTCGGGCTCCAGGCGCATGACGACGGCGCGGGGCGCGCGCGCCGCGCCCGCCGGGGAAGCGGGAGAGGCGCGGGAGTTCAGGAGAGCGGGGACGGCGGAGGCGGCGGGCGGCGCCGGCTCGCCCGCCGCCAGGTGGGTGACGAGCCAGTCGGCCCGCGCCAGGCGTTCGGGAGGCTCGCGCAGGGGGCCGGCCGGCAGCAGGCGGCCGTTGCCGGTGCCGCGCCCGTCCTGGACGATGATTTCCAGGTCCCGCGCCAGCGCCGTGTGCTGCAGGCCGTCGTCGGCGATCAGCACGTCCACGTCGGGATGGGCCGCCAGCAGGGCGGCCGCCGCCAGGGCGCGGCGGGGGTGGACGGCGACCGGCGCGCCGGTGGCGGCGTGGATCAGCGCCGGTTCGTCGCCTAGGCGGGCGGCGGCGGCGCCCTCGTCGCTCAGGCGCGGCCGCGGCCCGACGGCGGCGCCGTAGCCCCGGCTGACGATGCCTGGCCGCCAGCCGCGGGCCTGCAGCGCCTGGCAGACGGCGATCGTGACGGGCGTCTTGCCGGTGCCGCCGACCAGGATGTTGCCGACCACCACGACCGGCACGGGCGCCCGCCAGGCGGCGCGCGCCCCGGCGCGCAGGCGCCGCGCCGACAGCAGGCCGTAGAGGCGGGACAGGGGCAGCAGCAGCGTGCTCAGGCCGCCGCGCCGGCTCCAGGCCGCCAGCATGAAATCCTCCAGCCTGCGGTTCATGAGCCCCCCGCACGCTTGGGGTGGCCCGGCGCGTTCATGGCCGGGCCTGGGTCAGGAAATGGACCTTGCCGATGTGCGCCAGGCGGGCGGCTTCCAGGGCGCGGACGACGGCGGCGTGCGCGGCCTGGCCGTCGGCGTCGATGCGCAGGGCGAGGTCGGGCCGGCCGGCCGCCGCCTGGCGCAGGCTTTCGGCCAGGGCGGCGTCGTCCGTCGCGTCGACGTAGTGGCCGTCGAGCGCGTACAGGCCGTCGCGGCTGATCGCCAGTTCGAGGAAGGGCGAGGCGTCCGGCGCCTCGGCCTGGGCCTGGGGCAGCGCGACCTGCAGCTGGCGGTGGCGGGTGAACGAGGTGGAGGCCGCCAGGAAGATCAGGATCACCAGCAGCACGTCGATCAGCGGGATCAGGTTGATCTCGGGCTCGTCGTGGGCGCGGCGGTGGTGGAAGTTCATGTCGCGGCGCGCCGGCTGATCAGGCGGTTCAGGGTTTCGGCCTCGCGCTCCATGGTGTGCAGGAAGTATTCGACGCGGGAGCGGAAGTAGCGGTGGAAGGCCAGCGCGGGAATGGCGATGAGGATGCCGAAGCCGGTGTTGTAGAGGGCGATCGAGATGCCGCGGGCGAGCTGGGCCGGGTCCCCGCCGGCGGGGTCGTAGGCGCCGAAGATCTCGATCATGCCGACCACGGTGCCGAACAGGCCCAGCAGCGGCGCGATCACGGAGATCGTCGCCAGGGCGGGCAGGTAGCGGTTCAGGCGCCAGGACACGTCGCGGCCGACGGCCTCGACGGCGGCCAGCCGCCAGGTGTCGTCCTGGTGGCGGTGGGCGGCGATCTCGGCGAGGATGCGGCCCATGGGGCTGCCGCGCGCCAGGCGCAGGATGGCGTCGGGCTCGTCCTGCTGGCGGCGCACGAGTTCGAGCACCTGTTCGGGCAGGCCGGCGGGCATGACGTGGCGGGCGCGCAGGGCCAGGAATCGTTCTATGATGATCGCCAGCGTGATGACCGAGGTGGCGACGAGCAGCCAGATCGGCCAGCCGGCCGCGTGAATGATGTCCAGCACAGTCCTGATCCTTGGGGTGCGGGGCCGGGAATCGGCGCAAATGCGTATTTTATGCCAAGGTCATGCCAAGGCCCCAAGGCCGCCGCCGGGCATGCCGGGGGTGCCCGGCGGCGGGCCGGCCGCCGGCTTGCGCGGGTGCGTCCGGCGCGCAGGCCGCGTCCGCGGGCCTTCCAGGGGCCGAGCGCAAGACGGGACGCGGCTTTCGCGGCGGTATCCACAGTTTCTGTGGATAATTCTGTGCACAAGAGTCCGGATGCGCACGTTTCATGGCCCTTCGTACTGGATTGGTTATTTTTTGCACACCGGTCGATGGAATTTCAATTTATTGAAAATCAAAGACTTACGTGTATTTTTTGAAGTGAATGTTGATGAGTCCCCCTGGCAGGCCCGAAAATAGGCGGGTTTGACAAAGCAGGGCTTTCTGTGGATAGGTTTCGATGAGTTTTTCTGTTCCGAGGCTTGCCGAAGGCGGTTTTTCGGCCGGCGACGCCGTCCTGACGGTGTCGCAGCTCAATCGCCGGGTGGCGCGGCTGCTGGAGGAGGGCGTGCCGCGCCTGTGGGTGGCGGGCGAGATTTCCAACTTCACCCGGGCCGCGTCCGGACACTGGTATTTTTCCATCAAGGACGAGGCCGCCGCCGTGCGCGCGGTGATGTTCCGCGGGCGCGCCCAGGCGGTGGGGTTCGTGCCCGAGGCCGGCGGCCGCTACGAATTCCGCGTCCAGGTCTCGCTCTACGAGCCCCGGGGCGACTACCAGGTGCAGGTCGAGTCCCTGCGCCAGGCGGGCCGGGGCGACCTGCACGAGGCCTTCCTGCGCCTGCGCGACCGGCTCACGGAAGAAGGCCTGATCGATCCGGCCCGGCGGCGCCCGCTGCCCGTGCTGCCCCGGGCGGTGGGGGTCGTGACCTCACTGTCGGCGGCCGCCCTGCGCGACGTGCTGTCGGTCATGGCGCGGCGCGCACCCCACGTGCGGGTGATCGTCTACCCGGCCCAGGTCCAGGGACGCGACGCCGCGCCGCAGCTGTGCGCCGCGCTGGACCGGGCCGCCGAACGGGCCGAGGTCGATACGCTGCTGCTGGTGCGCGGCGGCGGCAGCCTGGAGGACCTGTGGTGCTTCAATGACGAGACCCTGGCGCGGCGCATCGCCGCCTGCCCCATGCCGGTCGTCAGCGGCGTGGGGCACGAGACGGATTTCACCATCGCCGATTTCGTCGCCGACCTGCGCGCGCCCACGCCGACGGCGGCGGCCGAACTGTGCTGCGAGGACCGCGGCCAGGCGCTGGGCCGCCTGCTGGCCGCGCGCGACCTGCTGGTGCGGGGCCAGCAGCGGCGCCTGGAGCACGCGGCTATCCGCCTGGACCGGGCCCGCGCCCAGCTCGTGTCCCCGGCCCAGCGCCTGCAGCTGCGGCGCCAGCGCCTGGAATTCGCCGCCCGGCGGCTGCAGGCCGGCCTGGACCGGCGGCTGCGGGAACGCCGCTTGCTCCCGCAGGCGGCGCTCGATCGGCTGTCCGCGGGCCTGGACGGCCTGCTGCAGCGCCGCCACCGGCGGCTGGACGCGGTCCTGGCCGCCCTCGGCGCGCTGGATCCGCACCGCGTGCTGGGACGGGGCTATGCCCTGGTCCGCCGCGGCGACGGGACGATCGTCAAAAATGCGTTAGACTTGAAGATTCATGAGCCCATCGAGATCGAGTTCGGCCAGGGCAGGGCCCAGGCCGAGGTCACCCGGACCGATGCGCTGCTCTAGGGACACCAGGGGCGTCCTGGTCCGCTCCGCCCGGCGGAATCGCTGCCGGACGGGCCGTTTCCAGGACGCGCCGAACGTGGTGCATGCAACATCTTTTTGAAGGAACTGTCATGGCTTTCACCCTGCCGCCGCTGCCCTACGCGATGGACGCACTGGCCCCCCACATTTCCCAGGAAACCCTGGAATACCACTACGGCAAGCATCATCAGGCCTACGTGACGAACCTGAACAAGGCGATCGAAGGCACCGAGCTGGCCTCCCTGAGCCTGGAAGAGGTGATCCGCAAGTCCAGCGGCGGCGTGTTCAACAACGCCGCCCAGGTCTGGAACCACACCTTCTACTGGAGCAGCCTGTCGCCCAAGGGCGGCGGCGAGCCCGCCGGCGCGCTGCGCCAGGCCATCGAGGCCAAGTGGGGCAGCGTCGATGCCTTCAAGACCGCCTTCACCCAGTCCGCCGCCGGCAACTTCGGTTCCGGCTGGACCTGGCTGGTGAAGAAGCCCGACGGCAGCCTGGACATCGTCAACACCAGCAACGCCGGCACCACCGTCAACACCGACGACAAGGCCCTGCTGACCTGTGACGTGTGGGAACACGCCTACTACATCGACTACCGCAACGCCCGTCCCAAGTACCTGGAAAACTTCTGGAACCTGGTGAACTGGGACTTCGCGGCGGCCAACCTGGCTTCCTGATCCTCCGCGACGCGGCGCGCGCGGCGCGCCGGTCCCGGCCCCCTGCGGGGCCGCTCCCGCGAAGACGGCGGCGCAGCGATGCGTCCGCCGTCTTTCCATGACGACGACGGAAAGAGCATGACGCACGACAGCCCGGCCGCATCCGCGCACGACTCCGCCGGCCTCCTGCCCGTGGAAGTCCAGAACGGAAACATCTGGCGGCTTGCCATCGCGCAGGCGCTGGCCGGCGCGAACGCGGTGGTGGTCTACGCCACCGGCGCCATCGTCGGCGACCAGCTCGCGCCCTCGCCGGTGCTGGCGACCCTGCCCATCTCCATCTTCGTGGTGGGGATGGCGGCCTGCATCCTGCCCGCGGGCGCGATCGCGCGGCGCCATGGCCGGCGCGCCGCCTTCCTGGCCGGCACGGGCGCCGGCGTGCTGGCGGGGCTGCTCGCCATGTGCGCCGTCCTGCTGGGATGGTTCTGGCTGTTCTGCCTGGGGACCTTCTTCGGCGGCGGCTATGCGGCCGTGGTGCTGTCCTTCCGCTTCGCGGCCGCCGACGGCGTCGCGCCCGGCCGGCGCGCCCGCGCGCTCTCGCTGGTCATGGCCGGAGGCGTCGCCGCGGGCGTCGTGGGACCGCAACTGGTCACCTACACCATGGACCTGTGGCCGCCGCATCGCTTCACGGCCACCTTCCTCATGCAGGCGGTCGTGGCGGCCCTGTCCGCCCTCATCCTGCTGGGGGTGAGGCTGCCCCTGCCCACGACGCAGGAGATCGCCGGCGGCCGGCCGCTGGGGCGGATCGCGCGCCAGCCGCGCTTCATCGCGGCGGCGACCTGCGGGGCGGTGTCCTACCTGCTGATGAATTTCCTGATGACGGCCGCGCCGCTGGCGATGCATCTGTGCGGCCATTCCCAGGAATCGGCCAACTGGGGCCTGCAGTGGCACGTGATCGCCATGTACGGGCCCAGCTTCTTCACCGGCGACCTGATCGCGCGCTGGGGCGCCGGGCGCGTGGTGACGGCGGGCCTGGTGCTCACCGGCCTGTCGGCCGCGATCGGGCTGGGGGGCGTGGACGTGGCGCATTTCTGGGCGACGCTGATCCTGCTCGGGCTGGGCTGGAATTTCGGCTTCCTGGGCGCGTCCACCCTGGTGCTCGAATGTCACCGGCCCGAAGAAAAGACGCGGGTGCAGTCGCTCAACGACTTCATCGTCTTCGGCCTGATGGCGGTCGGTTCTTTCTCTTCGGGCGGCCTGCTCGCGGCCTATGGCTGGGACGTGGTCCTGTGGGTGTCCTTCGTGCCGCTGGCGCTGGCCTTCGCAGCGCTGGCGGTGATGGCCCGGCGCGCGGACCGCAAGCCGGCGGAGCGGGAAAGCGCGGCCTCGTAAGCGGCGGCTCAGCGCGTCACCCGGTCGCCCGCGCGCACCCCGGCCCGGGCGAACCAGCCCTGGTTCATTTCCAGGGCCTGGGTCGCCGGCGCCGTCGGGCAGTGCGGCTCCAGGCTGCGCGGCTGCATGTCCTGGATGTCCACGATGCGCCCGTCCCGGCCGATGAAGGCGATGGACAGCGGGATGAGGGTGTTCTTCATCCAGAAGCAGTGGATGTCGGGCTCGCCCAGCTCGAACAGCATGCCGGCGTCGGCCGCCAGCGCGGTCCGGTGCATCAGCCCTTCGCGCAGGGCCTCGGGCGTGGCGGCGTATTCGGCCTGGACCGGATGGCCGCCCACGCGCAGCGCCACGATGGGCAGGGGCGGCTGCGCCGCCGCCCGAAGGCACGGCAGACCCGCCAGGACGAGGGCGGCAAGGATGACGGCAAAAGAGGGCCCCCACGCCGCGCAGCCTGCGGCCGCTCGCTGCCCCCGGCGAGGGCGCTTTTTGCCTTGGGACGGCCCGGCGGCAAAAAAACAGGGCCCGCCCCGGGCCCCGCATCGCGTTAAAATGGAAAAGAACACCCGCGCCTCGATCAGGCGGCGGTGATGTTCAGGGCTTGTTTGCCTTTCGGACCCTGCGCGATATCGAAAACGACCTTCTGCCCTTCTTTCAGGGTCTTGAAGCCGTTCATCTGGATGGACGAAAAATGTGCGAAAAGGTCTTCACCCCCATTGTCGGGGGTAATGAAGCCAAAGCCCTTGGCGTCATTGAACCATTTGACCGTTCCTGTCAGCTTTTGTGACTCTCCGGTGTTTTCGATGGATTCCGACATGCAAACTGCCTCTCGACTATAGTGTGGGGTTTGAACGGCCCCGGCCATCCGTGAGGGCGGCCTGCGGGACACGACGATCATGCTGAATTCCAAGTCATTCAGTCAACTATGGAAACCACTAGGTTCTGATTCGCATGCCGACCGACATCCAAAATCAGCAGCAACTGGTGCGTGAAACCGCGCCGGTGCGCCTCGCGCCGCCGCCGATGTATCAGGTCGTGCTGCTGAACGATGACTACACGCCGATGGATTTCGTGGTGCACGTGCTGCAGCGGGTCTTCCACAAGGGCGGCGAAGAGGCCGAGCGCATCATGCTGCAGGTCCACCACGAAGGCCGCGGCATCTGTGGCATCTACACGCGCGACGTGGCCGCCACCCGGGTCGACGCCGTGCTGCGCCTGGCCCATGCCGATCAGCATCCGCTGCAATGCCTGATGGAGCCTGTGCCGTTTTTTTGACGCCGGGCCGCCCCAAGGCAAAAAGCGCCCCCTTGGGGGCAGCAAGCGGCCGCAGGCTGCGCAGCGTGGGGGTATTTTCTGACGCATCGGCGCTTCTCCGCCCCTCGCGCCCGCGCTTAGGGACGATCCCGAGCCCCGGAGCCTCAAACGGCGGGCGGTTTTAGTCATAGAATAGGCATAACGGATTGCTTGATCCGCTCCGATATGCAATGGAGGAAGCGTGATTTCCGAAGAGCTCGAAGTCAGCCTGCACATGGCGTTCGTCGAGGCCCGCGCCGCCCGACACGAATTCATCACCGTGGAGCACTTGCTGCTGTCCTTGCTGGACAATGCCTCGGCCGTCGAAGTCCTGCGCGCCTGCGCCGCGGACATCGAGCTGCTGCGTCAGGATCTGCGCAAATTCATCGTCGAGAACACGCCGGTCTTCCCCGGCGAGGGCGACGTCGATACCCAGCCCACGCTCGGGTTCCAGCGGGTGATCCAGCGCGCCATCATGCACGTGTCCTCCAACGGCTCCAGCAAGAACGCCGTGACCGGCGCCAACGTGCTGGTCGCCATGTATGGCGAAAAGGACTCGCACGCGGTGTATTTCCTGGTGCAGCAGGGCGTGTCCCGGCTGGACGTGGTCAATTACCTGTCGCACGGCATCACCAAGGTGTCCGAGGACCCGCCGGCCGCGGACAATCCGCGCCTGGAGCCGCCCGTGGCCGATCCCAAGTCCGAGCAGCAGAAATCCCCCCTGGAAACCTACGCCACGGACCTCAACGCCGAGGCCCTCAAGGGCCGCATCGACCCGCTGATCGGCCGCGAGGACGAGGTCGAGCGCGTCATCCAGGTGCTGTGCCGCCGGCGCAAGAACAATCCCCTGCTGGTGGGCGAGGCCGGCGTCGGCAAGACGGCCATCGCCGAAGGCCTGGCCTGGCGCATCACCCAGGGCGACGTGCCCGAGGTCCTGCACCAGACCCAGGTCTACGCGCTGGACATGGGCGCGCTGCTGGCGGGCACCAAGTACCGCGGCGATTTCGAGCAGCGCCTGAAGCTGGTGCTCAAGACCCTGAAGGACAACCGCCACGCGGTGCTGTTCATCGACGAGATCCACACGCTGATCGGCGCGGGCTCCGCCTCGGGCGGCACGCTGGACGCGTCCAACCTGCTCAAGCCGGCGCTGTCCTCCGGGCACCTGAAGTGCATCGGGGCCACCACCTACACCGAATATCGCGGCGTCTTCGAGAAGGACCACGCGCTGGCGCGGCGCTTCCAGAAGATCGACATCCCCGAGCCCACGGTGGAGCAGACCATCCAGATCCTGCGCGGCCTGAAGGCGCGCTTCGAGGCCCACCACCAGGTGCGCTACTCGGGGGCGGCGATCACGGCGGCGGCGGAACTGGCCGCGCGCCACATCAGCGACCGCTTCCTGCCCGACAAGGCGATCGACGTGATCGACGAGGCCGGCGCCGCCCAGCGCCTGCTGCCCAAGTCGCGCCAGAAAAAGCTCATCGGCCGCGCCGAGATCCAGACCACCGTCGCGCGCATCGCCCGCATCCCGCCGCAGAACGTCTCCACGGACGACCGCAACAAGCTCGCCACGCTGGAGCGCGACCTGAAAGCCGTGGTGTTCGGCCAGGACCAGGCCATCTCCGCCCTGGCCGCCTCGATCAAGATGGCGCGCTCGGGCCTGGGGCGCCCCGACAAGCCCATCGGCTGCTTCCTGTTTTCCGGCCCCACGGGCGTGGGCAAGACCGAGGTCGCGCGCCAGCTGGCCTTCGTCCTGGGGATCGAACTGCTGCGCTTCGACATGTCCGAATACATGGAACGCCACACCGTGTCGCGCCTGATCGGCGCGCCGCCGGGCTACGTCGGCTTCGACCAGGGCGGCCTGCTGACCGAGGCCGTGACCAAGCAGCCGCATTGCGTGCTGCTGCTCGACGAAATCGAAAAGGCGCATCCGGACGTCTACAACATCCTGCTGCAGGTCATGGACCACGGCACGCTCACCGACAACAACGGGCGCAAGGCGGATTTCCGCAACGTGATCCTGGTGATGACCACCAACGCGGGCGCCGACACGCTGAACCGCAATGCCATCGGCTTTGCCGCGCCGCAGCGCACGGGCGACGAGATGGCGGAAATCAAGCGCCAGTTCACGCCCGAATTCCGCAACCGGCTGGACGCCATCATCGGCTTCTCGCCCCTGCCGCGCGAGGTCATCCTGCAGGTGGTGGACAAGTTCCTCATGCAGCTCGAAGACCAGCTCCACGACAAGCACGTCGAGGTGGTGTTCACCCAGGCGCTGCGCGATCATCTGGCGCGCGCCGGCTTCGACCCGGCCATGGGCGCCCGGCCCATGCAGCGCCTGATCCAGGACACCATCCGCCGCGCCCTGGCCGACGAGCTGCTGTTCGGCCGCCTGGTGCACGGCGGGCGGGTCGAGGTCGACCTGGATGCCCAGGAGCGGGTGGTGCTCAACTTCCCCGAGGGCGACGAGGGCCCGGGCGTGGTGCCGGAGCCTTCCCGGCCCGAGCCCGAGCTCGTGGACTAGGGCTCTCCGCATGAACAGGCCCTGATGGC
Source organism: Castellaniella defragrans 65Phen (assembly GCF_000612685.1). NCBI lineage: Bacteria > Pseudomonadati > Pseudomonadota > Betaproteobacteria > Burkholderiales > Alcaligenaceae > Castellaniella > Castellaniella defragrans. The sequence continues at coordinate 2,485,390 of NZ_HG916765.1, read as the reverse complement.
GCGCGGGCCCCTGATCGCCTGCCCTCATTGCGACACGCTGCACGTCCGGCTCGACCCGGGCGCGCGCGGCAGGGCCGAATGCCGCTGCTGCGGCACGGTGCTGTACCGGCGCGGCTGGCTGTCGCTGGAACAATGGGTCGCGCTCGCCTGGGCCTGCCTGGCGGTGTTCGCCATCGCCCAGTGGTTCCCCATCGTCCGCGTGTCGCTCCAGGGCCTGGACCTCGACCTGACCTACTGGCAGGCGCTGCGCCTGTGCTGGGATCGCGGCTATTACGGCGTCTCGGTCATGACCGGGCTGGCCGGATTCTGGTTCCCGCTGCTGCAGATCGCGCTGACGCTGTGGGTGATGCAGGCGATCGCCGCGCGGCGCCTGCCGCCCGACCTGGGGCCCACGCTGCGGGTGCTGGGGTGGCTGGCGCCCTGGTCCATGGCGACGGTGCTGATCCTGGCCATCCTGGTGTCCGTCGTCAAGGTCGCGGGCCTGGCGCACCTGCAGGTGGCGCCCGGCCTGCTGGGCTTTCTCGCGCTCTGCTTCCTGCTGACCGGCCTGGGGCGCTGGGATGCGCACGCCCTGTGGCGCCAGGCCGAGGACGCCGGCCTGGTGCCGGTGTCCGGCGCGCAGGGGCGGGGCCGGGTGTGCGACGCCTGCGGCTGCGTCCAGCCCCCGCAGCCTTCCGGCCGCTGCCTGCGCTGCGGGGCGGCGCTGGGCCCCGCCCGCCACGGCGGCGCGGCGCAGGTCTGGGCCTTGCTGCTGGCGGCGGCCATCTTCTACGTTCCGGCCAATCTCCTGCCGATCATGGAGGTCCGCACCGCGCTGGGCCGCAGCAACCACACCATCCTGGGCGGCGTGATCGAGCTCTGGCGCTACGGCTCCTGGGACCTGGCGGTGATCGTCTTCGTCGCCAGCGTGCTGGTGCCGGTGACCAAGCTGCTGGCGCTGGCCTTCCTGCTGCTGCGCGACCGCCCCCTGGGCGCGCGGGTCCAGCGGCAGCGCACGCGGCTGTACGCCGGGGTCGAATTCGTCGGCCAGTGGTCCATGCTGGACGTCTTCGTCGTCGTCCTGATGGCCGCCATGGCCAATTTCCCGGGCCTGTCGCAGATCAGCGTCGGGCCGGCCGCGCTGAATTTCGGCGCCGTGGTCGTGCTCACGATGGCGGCGGCCATGCGCTATGATCCGCGTCGAGGCTGGGATGTCCTGCGGGGCGCCCGGCCGGCAAAGGAGACCCATGGACACTGAGGACCCACCGCCCCGCCCCGAGCACGATCCAGCCGGCGCCGAAGGCGCCTATCCCGCCGGGGCCACGCGCCCCTCCGGGGACGCTGCGGCGCCCGTCATCCGGCCGGGCCGCTCCCTGCGCTGGTCCTGGGTCTGGCTGGTGCCCCTGCTGGCGCTGGCGGTGGGGCTGTCGCTGCTGGCCTCGGTCTGGGTGCGCAACGGGCCGGTGATCACCATCAGCTTCCTGTCGGCGGCCGGCGTCGAGGCCGGCCAGACCAAGCTGCGCTACCGCGACGTGGTGGTGGGCGAGGTGTCCGACGTGCGCGTGGCGGAAGACCGCCAGCACGTGCTGGTGGACGTGCAGCTCAGGCGCGAGGGCTCGGAATACATCACGCAGAAGGACTCCAAGTTCTGGATCGTCCGTCCGCAGGTGAGTCTCGCGGGCGTCTCGGGGCTGGACACGCTGCTGTCGGGGGTCTACATCGACGTGGATGCGCCCGTCGCGCGGTCCGAGGACGGATCGGTGCGCGAATTCGAGGGCCTGGCCAACCCGCCGGAGGTGCTCAGCGGCCAGGTCGGCACCCGCTACGTGCTGCGGGCGGATTCGCTGGGCTCGCTGCGCGTGGGGTCCCGCATCCATTACCGCCGCATCGAGGTCGGCCGCGTCGTCAGCTACGACATGGCGCCCGACGGCCGCTCGGTCGGCCTGCACGTCTTCGTCGAGGCGCCCTACGACCGCTACGTGACGCCGGACACGCGCTTCTGGAACGACAGCGGCGTGGACCTGACGGTATCGACCGACGGCGTCCAGATGCGCACCAGCGGCCTGGCGGCGATCCTGGACGGCGGCATCGCCTTCGCCCAGGCCGACGAGTCCAGCTCCTACGACGGCCCCGCCGACAGCACGCCGGCCGCCGCGGGCACCGAGTACCGCCTGTTCGGTTCGCGCGACCAGGCCCTGGCCGATCCGGACGGCGATCCGGTGTCGGTCGAATTGCGCTTCGACCAGTCGGTGCGGGGCCTGCGCGTGGGCGCCGACATCGATTTCCGCGGCATGTCGATCGGCAAGGTGGTGGACATCGACCTGGAATTCGACCGCGCGCGCCGGCGCTTCTTCTCCCGCGTGCGGGGCCTGCTCTATCCGGTGCGCTTCGGCAGCGCCTACCGCCAGCTGCACAACGGCGTGGCGGGCGGCCTGCAGGGCGAGGCGCTGCTCGAGCCGCTGATCGAACGCGGCCTGCGGGCCCAGCTGCGCACCGCCAGCCTGCTGACCGGCCAGCAGTACGTGGCGCTGGACTTCTTCCCCGGCGAGGCCCATGCGGAGCCGAAGATCCCCGGCGACCTCTCCAGCCGCAGCGGCTTCCTGGTGCCCACGGTGCAGGGGGATTTCGACCGGCTGCAAGGGCAGCTCGGCAATATCGTCACCAAGCTGGACAAGGTGCCGATCGATGCGATCGGGCGCGACCTGAGCGCCAGCCTGGAGGCCTTGAACCGCCTGCTGCGCCGCCTGGACACCCAGGTGGCGCCCCAGGCGACGCGGGCCCTGAACTCGGCCAGCAATTCGCTGGACCGCATCGGCGCGGTGCTGGCGCCCGATGCGCCCCTGCTGGGCGGGCTGCGCGACACCCTGAGCGAACTGGACCGCGCGGCGCGCGCCCTGCGCCTGCTGTCCGATGCGCTGCAGGCCCGCCCCGACGCCCTGATCCGGGGGCGTGCGCCCGACGAGCTGCGTTGACGAGGATGAGGAGCGCATCATGAGCGTAAGAGGGACGATTTCGACCTGGGGACGTCTGCTGGGTCTGGCGGCCCTGCTGGCGGGCTGCGCGGTGGCGCCGCCGCGCTACTACAGCCTGGCGGCGCCCGCGGCCGGCCTGCCGGCGTCCACGGCCGGCACGGCCCCGGCGGCCCAGGAGGATCAGGCGGCCCAGGGGGATCAGGCGGCCCAGGGGGCTCGGGGTGTTCAGCCGGCCTCGGCGTCCCCCGCTCCGCGGGCGGCCGGAACCGGCCTGCGCCTCTCCGTCGCGCGGATTCCGGCCGAGGCCGAGCGCCCCCAGCTGGTGGTGCGCGACCCGGCCCGGGGCCCGGCGGTGCAGGTGCTGAACGATTCGCTCTGGGCGGCGCCGCTGGGCGACCAGATCCGCGATGCGCTGGCCGCCGAGGTCGGCCGCCGGCTGGGCGCGGCCGACCTGCAGCGCCTGCCGGACGCCGGATCCCGGCCCGCCCGGCGCATCGAAGTGCGGATCGACCGCTTCGACATGGTCTGGGACCGCTTCGTGGCGCTGGAGGCGGACTGGACGGACCGCGCGCCGGGCGCCGACCGCATCCGCCTGTGCCGGGCCGCCGTGCGCCTGCCCGCCGGCGCGGGCGTGGCCTCGCTGGTGGAAGCCCAGCGCGGGGCGCTGGACCGCCTGGCGGCCCTGATCGCCGCCGCGGCCTCGGATTCCACGGCCGATTTACAGGGAAAACCAACCGTGTCAGAATTCGGTTGCACCTGACTGATTTCGGGTTAACCATAATGGCGGGTTCAGGTGCAACCTTTTAGCATGGCGCCTGATGCGAGCCGGGTCCCCGGCCGGCGACACCAACGTGGAATACCTGGAACATGGCTACTGTAACCTTGGGTGTAAAGGTCGATGAGGCGCTGCGCGAGCGCCTGCGGGTCCTGGCGGAATCACTGGGCTGCACGCCGCACTGGCTGCACAAGCAGGCCCTGCTGAGCTACATCGAGGCCATCGAGCGCGGCCAGGTGCCCGCCGAGATCGACCGGCGCGCGGACGCCGATTCCACGGAAGCGTCCGCGGTGGAACCCGAGCCCCTGGCGCCGTTCCACGAGTTCGCCCAGGAAGTCCTGCCGCAGTCCGTGCTGCGCGCCGCCATCACCGCCGCCTACCGCCGTCCGGAACCGGAATGCGTCGCCATGCTGGTGGACCAGGCCGAGTCGTCGCAGCCCGAGCGGGTCGAGACCCTGGCCCGGCGCCTGGTCCAGACCCTGCGCGACAAGCGCAAGGGCGGCGGGGTGGAAGGCCTGATCCAGGAATTCTCGCTCTCCAGCCAGGAAGGCGTCGCCCTGATGTGCCTGGCCGAGGCGCTGCTGCGCATTCCCGACCAGGCCACGCGCGACGCCCTGATCCGCGACAAGATCAGCCATGGCGACTGGCGCGCGCACGTGGGCGAATCCCGTTCGCTGTTCGTCAACGCGGCCACCTGGGGCCTGCTGGTCACCGGCAAGCTGGTCAGCGTCAACAGCGAGCAGAACCTGTCCCAGGCCCTGACACGCCTGATCGCCAAGGGCGGCGAGCCGCTGATCCGGCGCGGGGTGAACATGGCCATGCGCCTGATGGGCGAGCAGTTCGTCACCGGCCAGACGATTTCCTCGGCCCTGGCCAACAGCCGCAAGTTCGAGGACATCGGCTTCCGCTATTCCTACGACATGCTGGGCGAGGCCGCCACCACGGCGGAGGACGCCGCGCGCTACTACCAGTCCTACGAGCAGGCCATCCACGCCATCGGCAAGGCCTCCCAGGGACGCGGGATCTACGAAGGCCCGGGCATCTCCATCAAGCTCTCGGCGCTGCATCCGCGCTATTCGCGCGCCCAGCGCGACCGGGTCATGGAAGAGCTGCTGCCGCGCATGGTCGGGCTGGCCGCGCTGGCGCGCCGCTACGACATCGGCCTGAACATCGACGCGGAGGAGGCCGACCGCCTGGAGCTGTCCCTGGACCTGCTGGAAGCCCTGTGCTTCGACGAGCGCCTGCGCGGCTGGAACGGCATCGGCTTCGTCATCCAGGCCTACCAGAAGCGCGCGCCCTTCGTGATCGATTTCGTGATCGACCTGGCGCGCCGCAGCAAGCACCGCCTGATGGTCCGCCTGGTCAAGGGCGCCTACTGGGATTCCGAGGTCAAGCGCGCCCAGGTCGACGGCCTGGAAGGCTATCCGGTCTACACGCGCAAGATCCATACCGACGTGTCCTACCTGGCCTGCGCGCGCAAGCTGCTGTCCGCCCCGGAAGCCGTCTTTCCCCAGTTCGCCACGCACAACGCCCAGACGCTGGCCTCCATCTACTACATGGCGGGCGAAAACTACTACCCCGGGCAGTATGAATTCCAGTGCCTGCACGGCATGGGCGAGCCGCTGTACGAGGAGGTCGTCGGCCCGGTCTCCAAGGGCCGCCTGAACCGGCCCTGCCGCGTCTACGCTCCCGTGGGCACGCACGAGACCCTGCTGGCCTACCTGGTGCGCCGCCTGCTGGAAAACGGCGCCAACACCTCCTTCGTCAACCAGATCGGCGACCGCGACCTGCCCATCGACGCCCTGGTGGCCGACCCGGTCCGCAAGGCCCGCGCCATCCAGCCCCTGGGGGCGCCGCACGAGCGCATTCCCCTGCCGCGCGACCTGTACCGGGCGCACGAGGACCGCGCCAATTCGGCCGGCCTGGACCTCAGCAACGAGCATCGCCTGGGCTCCCTGGCGGCCGCGCTGCTGGGCGCCGCCGCGCAGGACTGGCGCGCTGCGCCGCCCGGCGAATGGCGCGGCGAGCGCGCCCGGCCCGTGCCCAACCCGGCGGACCGCCGCGACGTGGTCGGCCAGGTGATCGAGGCCGACGAGGCCGACGTCCGGGCCGCCCTGGGGCGGGCCGAGTACGCGGCGCCGATCTGGCAGGCCACGCCGCCCGCCGAGCGGGCCCAGTGCCTGCGGCATGCCGCCCAGCTGATGGAAGACGAGATGCAGTCGGCCATCGGCCTGATCGTGCGCGAGGCGGGCAAGTCCTTCCCCAACGCCATCGCCGAAGTCCGCGAGGCGGTCGATTTCCTGCGCTACTACGCCGTCCGGATCGAGGAATCCTTCTCCAACGACAGCCACCGGCCGCTGGGCCCGGTGCTGTGCATCAGCCCCTGGAACTTCCCCCTGGCGATCTTCACCGGCCAGGTCGCGGCCGCCCTGGCCGCGGGCAACGTCGTGCTGGCCAAGCCGGCCGAGCAGACCGCGCTGATCGCCGCCTACGGCGTGTCGGTGCTGCATCGCGCCGGCATCCCGGCCGATGCGGTGCAGCTGCTGCCGGGCCGCGGCGAGACCGTGGGCGCGGCCCTGGTCGCCAGCCCGGCGGTGCGCGGCGTGCTGTTCACCGGCTCCACCGAGGTCGCGCGGCTGATCGCCGCCACCCTGGCCGAACGCCTGGACGGCGCCGGCCACCCGGTCCCGCTGATCGCCGAGACCGGCGGGCAGAACGCGCTGATCGTGGATTCCTCGGCGCTCACCGAGCAGGTCGTCTACGACGTGCTCAGCTCGGCCTTCGACTCGGCCGGCCAGCGCTGTTCCGCGCTGCGCGTGCTGTGCGTGCAGGAGGACTGCGCCGACCGCACGCTGGCGATGCTGCGCGGCGCCATGAACGAACTGCGCGTGGGCCGTCCCGAGCTGCTGTCCACCGACATCGGCCCGGTGATCGACGCCGAGGCCCGCGCCGTGATCGAGCGCCACGTCCAGGCCATGCAGGCGGCCGGCCATGCCGTCGACCGCTATCCGCTCGACGAGGCGCAGACGCGCCACGGCACCTTCGTGGCGCCCACCCTGATCGAGATCGCCGACATCGCCGAGCTGGAGCGCGAGGTCTTCGGTCCCGTGCTGCACGTGCTGCGCTACCGCCGTCAGGATCTGGATGCGGTGATCGACGCCATCAACGGCCGCGGCTACGGCCTGACCTTCGGCGTGCATACCCGCCTGGACGAGACCGTGCGCCACGTCATCGAGCGCATCCATGCGGGCAACGTCTACGTCAACCGCAACATCGTCGGCGCCACCGTGGGCGTGCAGCCCTTCGGCGGCGAGGGCCTGTCGGGCACCGGCCCGAAGGCGGGCGGCCCGCTGTACCTGCACCGCCTGCTGGCCGACGCGCCCGGCACCCTGCCGGTCGAGGGCGTGGTGGGCAAGGGCGCGCGGCCGCTGACGCTGCCCGGCCCCACCGGCGAGACCAACCAGTACCACCTGAAGCCGCGCGGCACGGTGCTGTGCCACGCGGCCAGCGCGGCCGGCGCGCAGGCCCAGATGGAGGCCTGCCACCGCACGGGCAACGAGATGCTGTGGGTGGATCATCCGGAAGTGCGCGCCTTCCACGCCGCGCGCCCGGCGGGCGCCGCCGTGCGCTGGGTCGCGCCCGAGGCCGTCGCCACGGCCGACTTCCAGGCGGTGCTCTACGAGGGCGACAGCGACGGCCTGCAGGCGCTGTCGCGCGCGATCGTCGGCCGGCCCGGCCCGATCGTCCCCGTCCTGGCCCGCCGCGTCGACGAGCTGTCGGCCGGCAAGACCTATCCGCTGGAAATGCTGGTCCGCGAAGTCTCGGTCTGCGTCAACACCGCCGCCGCCGGCGGCAATGCCAGCTTGATGATGGTGGGATGATTCCGGACGGTCCGACAGTCCTCTGCGGACTGTCGGCCGCCGGAATCATCCAAGCGGCCTGCAGGCCGCGCGGTGGGATGAGACTGGACTGGGAATGGTCCCCGCGGACCATTCCCAGCCTGTCGAATCCGAGCCGCTTGCAAGCGGCGAGGTGGGGGGGCTGCGACAATCCTCTGCGGACTGTCGGCCGCCGGAATCATCCAAGCGGCCTGCAGGCCGCGCGGTGGGATGAGACTGGACTGGGAATGGTCCCTGCGGACCATTCCCAGCCTGTCGAATCCGAGCCGCTTGCAAGCGGCGAGGTGGGGGGCTGCGACAGTCCTCTGATCAGTCCTGCCGGTCGGTCACTTCCACCAGGTGGTAGCCGAACTGGGTGCGGACCGGCCCCTGGACCACGCCCACCGGCGCGCTGAAGACGACCTCGTCGAATTCGCGCACCATCTGGCCGCGGCCGAAGGTGCCCAGATTGCCGCCGTCGCGGCTGGACGGGCAGCTGGAATGCTCGCGGGCGACGGCCGCGAAATCGGCGCCGCCTTCGATGTCGGCCTTCAGCTTCAGGCACTGTTCTTCGCTGTCGACCAGGATGTGGCGGGCGGAGGCTTGGGTCATGGGATGTTCCTGTGAGTGTGCGAGGTAGGACCCACAGCATAACCCAATGCGCCGCCCGGCCGATGCGCGGGCCGCGGAGTCCGCGCCGCGGCTTGCACCATGCGCAGGCCGTCGGCCGCGGGCGCCGTCCGGCCTACAGCGCGTACGTCTGGTTCTGCAGCGGCACGGTGACCTGCCAGTCGAGTTCGCGCAGGACGCGCTCGCGCAGGGCCTCGGAGGCTTCCGGCTCGCCGTGGACGATGAAGAGCCGCCGGGGCGGCTCGCGGAAGCCGGACAGCCAGCGCAGGAGCTCGTCGCTGTCGGCGTGCGCCGACAGCATGGGCAGCTCGGCGACTTCCGCCTCGATGGGGATCCACTGCCCGTGGATCCGGGTCTCTGTGGCGCCGTTGAGCAGCTTGCGCCCGCGCGTGCCGGCGGCCTGGAAGCCGGAGAAGAGCAGGGTGTTGCGGTGGTCCGTGCCGAAGGCGGCGATGTGGTGCAGCACCCGGCCGCCGGTCGCCATGCCGCTGGCCGAGAGGATGATCTTGGGGTAGCGATTGGCCGACAGCGCCTTGGAGCCCTCGACGTCGCGCACGTAGGTCACGGCCGCGCAGGCGGCCTCGTAGTCGCGCGGGGCGAGCTTGTGCTCCCCGGCATGCCGGTCCAGCAGCGCGGTGGCGCTGGCCGCCATGGGGCTGTCGAGGTAGACGGGGACATTCTGCAGCCGGCCGGCCTGGCGCAGCTTCCAGAGCGCGTGGATCAGGGTCTGCGCCCGGCCCACGGCGAAGGCGGGGATGACCACGGTGCCGCCGCGCCGCACGGTGCGCTCGATGACGGCGGCCAGGGCCTCGACGGGATCGGTGGGATCGTGGCGCCGGTTGCCGTAGGTGGATTCGATGACGACGTAGTCGGCGTGCGGCACGGGCTCGGGGTCGTGCATCACCGGATCGCCGTAGCGGCCGAGATCGCCGGAAAAGACCACGCGCCGGCCGCCGATGTCGATCTGCGCGGTCGCCGCCCCCAGGATGTGGCCGGCGCGGCGCAGGGTCAGCCGGGCGCCGCCGGGCAGCGCGATCGTCCGGTGCAGCGGGACGTCGGAAAAGCGCGCCATGGCGCGTTCGGCGTCGATCACGCGGTAGAGCGGCAGGGCCGGCGCATGCTTGGAAAAGCCCTTGCGATTGGAGAATTCGGCGTCCTTTTCCTGCAGGCTGGCGCTGTCCAGCAGGATCAGCTCGGCCACGTCGCGTGTGGCGGGCGTGGCGTGGATGCGGCCCTTGAACCCGTCGATCACCAGGCGCGGCAGGTAGCCGCAGTGGTCGAGGTGGGCGTGCGTCAGCACCACCGCGTCGATGTCGGCGGGCGGCAGCGGCAGGGGCTGCCAGTTGAGTTCGCGCAGGTTTTTCAGGCCCTGGAACAGGCCGCAGTCCACCAGCAGGCGGGTGTCGCCGTGGCTCAGCAGATGCTTGGAGCCGGTGACGGTACCGGCGCCCCCCAGACAGGTCAGCGAGAGCATGGTTTCCTTGTGCCGCGGCGGGCGTCGGTGTCGCGTCAGTGCCCCAGATAGGCCGCCTGGATCTCCGGCGAGGACAGCAGCTCGCGCGAGGAGCCTTCGTGCGAGAGCTTGCCGACCTCCAGCACGTAGCCGCGGTCGGCCAGCTTGAGCGCCATGCGGGCGTTCTGTTCCACGATCAGGATGGTGACGCCGGTGTCGCGCACCTCGCGCAGCACCTGGAAGATGTTGCGCACGATGATCGGCGCCAGGCCCAGGCTGGGCTCGTCGAGCAGCAGCAGGCGCGGCTTGGTCACCAGGGCGCGGCCGATGGCGAGCATCTGCTGCTCGCCGCCCGACAGCGTACCGGCGAGCTGGGCGCGGCGTTCGTACAGGCGCGGGAAGATCTTGTAGACGTGCTCGCAGCTTGCCTCGGTTTCGCCCGCCGGCCGCGTGAAGCCGCCCATGCGCAGGTTTTCCTCCACCGAGAGGGTGCCGAACACGCGCCGGCCTTCGGGAGACTGGCCGATGCCCAGGCGCACGATGCGGTCGGCGCCCATGCGGGTGGTGTCGTGCCCGGCGAAGGTGATCTTGCCCGACTGCGGCGTGATCAGGCCGCTCAGGGTGCGCATCAGCGTGGTCTTGCCGGCGCCGTTGGCGCCCAGGATGGCCACCACCTCCTTTTCCTGGACGTGCAGGGAAATGCCCTTGAGGGCCTGGATGTGACCGTAGCTGACGCGCAGGTCTTCGATCTGGAGCAGAGGAGCGGTCATGCGTTCACCTGGTCTTGTACGGCGTTCATCAGCGGGTCGTCCTCGTCGTCGTCCTGGCCCAGGTAGGCCTCGATGACGAGCGGGTTGCTGCGGATCTCGGCGGGCTTGCCCTCGGCGATCTTCTTGCCGAAGTTGATCACGACGATGTTGTCGGTGACGTTCATCACCACGCTCATGTCGTGCTCCACCAGGATCACGGTGATGCCGGAGTCGCGGATGGCGCGGATGGTGTCGTTCAGCGCGGCCGATTCCTGTTCGTTCAGGCCGGCCGCCGGCTCGTCCAGGATGACGAGCTCGGGCTCGGCCACCAGCGTGCGCGCCATCTCGACGCGGCGCTGGGCGCCGTAGGGCAGGGAGGTGGCGATCTCCTGGGCCACGTCGGCCAGGCCGAGCTGGCGCAGCACCGCCATGGCCCGCTCGACCAGCTCGCGTTCCTCGCGGCGCTGGGCGGGCGTGTTCAGCAGGCCTTGCCACCAGGACTGGCGCATGCGCAGGTGCTGGCCGGCGATCACGTTTTCCAGCACCGTCATGTCCTGGAACAGGCGGATGGTCTGGAAGGTGCGGCGGATGCCGGCCTCGGCGATGCGGTGCGGCGCGAGCCCCGTGATGTCGCGGCCATGCCAGCGGATGTGGCCGTCGGTGGGCCGGTAGACGCCGGTGATCATGTTGAACACCGTGGTCTTGCCCGCGCCGTTGGGGCCGATCAGGCCGACGATCTCGCCGCGCCGGATCTTGAAGCTGAGGTCGTCGACCGCGCGCAGGCCGCCGAAGCTGATGCCGATGCCGTCGAGTTCGAGCAGGACGTCGGACCCGTCGCCGGACGGGCGGGAAACGGCGGTATTCATCATGCGATCCCCTTGCGAGCCGGCCAGATGCCCTGCGGACGCAGGATCATGACGAGGATCATCGCCACGCCGAAGGCCAGATAGCGGTATTGGGCGAATTCGGTGAAGATCTGCGGCACCACGAACATCATGGCGGTGCCGAGCAGCACGCCGGGCACGGAGGCCTGGCCGCCGACCAGCACGATGGCGAACAGCACCACCGAATCGGTGAAGCGGAACGAACCGGGGCTGACGGCCGAGAGCTGCATGGCGAACAGCGTGCCGGCCAGCCCGGCCAGCCCGGCCGACAGCGCGAAGGCGGCGACCTTGTAGTTGCGGGCGTTGACCCCCAGGGTGCCGGCCGCCAGCTCGTCGTGCTTGATGTAGCGGAAGGTGCGCCCGAGCGCCGAGCGGTCCAGGTTGCCCATCAGCCACAGGACCACGGCCAGCACGACCCAGTTCAGGTAGAACAGGTCGCTTTGCGTGCCGAACATGTGGCCGAAGAGCGTCGGGCCGCTCACGCCGAACAGGCCGTCGGCGCCGCCGGTCAGGCCGAACAGGTTGTTCTGCATGGCCAGCACGAAGATGGCGTTGAAGCCGATCGTGACCACCAGCAGGTAGTCGCCGCGCAGCTTGACGATGGGCGCCGACAGGATCGCGCCCAGGGCCGCCGCCAGCACGATGGCCACCGGGATGGTCCAGAGCACGGGCCAGTTGAACGACAGCGACAGGATCGCGCAGGTGTAGGCGCCGATGCCGAAGAAGACCGCGTGCCCCATGTCGTACATCCCGGCGCGGCCCAGCACGATGTCCTGGGACAGGGCGACGATGGAATAGATGGCGAAGATGCCGCCGATGGTGATCCAGGCGGGCGAGAGCAGCTGCGGGATCAGCAGGCCCAGCGCCCACAGGGCGGGGCCGGCCAGGCGCAGCGCGCGGGCCCGGTCCGCGCGGGCGGCCGGAGTGGCTTGTTTCATGTGTTTGTCCATGGATTACACCTTTTCCGCGACGCGTTCGCCCAGCAGGCCCGTGGGGCGCACCAGAAGGATGCCGATCAGCAGGGCGAAGGTGATGGCGTCCTGCCAGGAACTGGAGACGTAGCCGGCGGCGAAGGCATTGAACAGGCCCAGCACCAGCCCGCCCAGCATGGCGCCGGGAATGTTGCCGATGCCGCCGATGATGGCCGCGATGAAGGCGCTCAGGCCGTAGGACCAGCCCATGGTGAAGTAGGTCTGGCGGTAGTACAGGCCGATGAACAGGCCGCCCACCGCGCCCAGGACCGGACCGATGATGAAGACCATGGCGATCACGCGGTTGACGTTGACCCCCATCAGGCGCGCGGCGTCCTGGTCGATGGCGGTGGCGCGGATGGCGGTGCCCACGCGGGTGTGGTGCACGAAGAAGTACAGCGCGGCCATCAGCACGAAGGCGCCGACGATGATCAGCAGCTGCACGAAGCTGATGTGGGCGCCGCCGATCTCCCAGTTGATGTTGGGCAGGAGGTTGCTGGGGAAGACCTGGACGTTCGGGCTCCAGATCAGCATGATGCCGTTCTGGATCAGCATCGAGGCGCCCAGGGCCGAGACCACGGCCGACAGGCGCGGCGCCTTGCGCAGGGGCTTGTAGGCGAACTGGTCGAGCAGCGTGCCGGCCACGGCCACCACGATCATGGCGATCAGGAACGCCAGGACCAGCAGGACCGGCGTGGACAGGCCGGCGAAGACGCCGGAGGTGAGGGTGGTCAGGCCGATGAAGGCGCCCAGGATGCACAGGTCGCCGTGGGCGAAGTTGATCAGCTTGAGCACCCCGTAGACCATGGTGTAGCCCAGCGCGATCAGCGCGTAGATGCCGCCGACCGTCACCCCATTGATGAATTGCTGGAGGATAAAGTCCATCGATCGGTTTCCAGAGAGAGCCGCGTCGCGGCAGGCGCGCCGCCCGGGACCGGGCGTGGCGAAAAGGGCGGCGCCCGGCCCGCGGGGGGCGCGGGCGCCGTCGAGCGGCAGGCTCAGTTCGTCGGGTAGACGGTCTTGTAGCTGCCGTCGGCCTGGACTTCAAAGGCCGACATCGGGCTGCCGATGCGTTCGCCCTTGTCATCCCAGGTGAAGGGGCCGGTCAGGCCGGGGAAGGGCTGCTTCATGTCGTGCAGCCAGGGGATGAGCTTGGCGGTGTCCGTGCTCTTGGTGGCCTCGATGGCGGCGAAGACCGCGCGCAGGCCGTCGGCGTTGGTGAAGGTGTAGATGCTGGGGGGCGGCGCGCCGAAGGCCTTGGTGTAGTCGGCCAGGAACTGCTTGGCTTCCGGATAGGGCAGGTTTTCCGGGGCGGGGACGTTGACGATGATGGCGCCCTGGGCCGCGTTGCCGGCGATCTTGGCGAAGGCCGCGTTCTGGTTGGCGTCGCCGCCGATGAAGACCGCGTTCATGCCGAGCTGCTTCATCTGGGCGCGGATCAGGCCGCCGTCGGTGTAGTAGCCCGAGAAGAACAGGGCGTCCGGGTTCTTGGACTTCAGCTTGGTCAGCACGGCGCTGTAGTCCTGCGTGCCGGCGTTGATGAAGTCCTCGGCCACGAGGTTGCCCTTCTGGTCCTGGACCGCCTTCTTGACGCTCTGGGCCAGGCCGGTGGCGTAGCTGGAGTGGTCGCTCAGCACCGCGATGCGCTGGTACTTCTTGACGTTGACCATGTAGTTGGCGGCGAAGACGGCTTCGTCGCTGTTGGGCGGCGCGTTGCGGAAGAAGGTCTTCCAGCCGCGCTGGGTGAGTTCGTCGCTGGTGCCGTCGGAGGTCTGGATGACGTTGGCGGCCGAATAGATCGGCGCGGCGGCCAGGGCGGCGCCGCTGGTGTAGGTGCCGATCACCGCGATCACGCCGTCGTTCACCAGCTTGCGGCCGCAGATGGCGGCCTGCGAGGCCTTGCCTTCGTCGTCGCACACGATCACCTGGATCTGGCGGCCCAGCAGGCCGCCCGCCGCGTTCTGCTGCTTGACCAGCAGCTGGACGCCGTTCTCGATGCCCTGGCCCTCGGCGGCGTATTCGCCGGTGATGGGGGCCTGCACGCCGATCTTGATGGGGCCGTCGGCGGCGAACGCCGTTCCGGCGCCGGTCGCCAGCAGGATCGCTGCGGTGAGGGTGGAAAGTTTGGTCAGCCTGCTCATGTCTGGATTCTCCTTTGTGACGGATCCAATCGCTGGGGTGGGTCGGGTAGAGCGTGTGCGATGCAAGCGGCCCCATTCCCGGGGGATTCCCTTGTCTCGGTGGGAAGGAGGCCGGCCTTCTCGGGCCGCGCCGCCGGATGGGAACGGCGCGGTCGTGCGAAGGGGTTGGTTAACCCTGTCAATCAGGTAAAACCTTTACGGAAGGAAAAAGGGGCAACCCGAAAGACGGGCGAAGTATAACCATCTGAAATCCGCTAGTGCAACCAGGGATATCGCCTAGATAAGGGACTGCGAGGCCTGCGGCCGATCCCCTCATTTTGGACTGGCTTAATAATATATTGATAATATTTTTTGTACGAACTGGGATAAACCCTGATGCGTCCAGGGTGGAAAAATGCCGGCAGCAATGATCCAAGCCATTGAAATTCAAATGGAATTATTCCCGGCATGGGAATGGCCGGCCTGCGCCGGGGCGCCGCCCCGGCGCGAAAAGGAAGGGCCGGATCGGCCGTCCCGCCGCGAAAAGGAAGGGCCGGATCGGCCGTCCCGCCGGTCCAGCCCGGATGCCGGCGCCAGTGTTCTTGATCGGATATCAGGATAAACCCTGATCCCCCGTCCGTGCGGAGCGGGGACGTCCGGACGCTTCGGCAGGGCGCCGGCGATGAAGCCGGAAGCTCAATGCCGGCCGGTGCTGCCGAAGCCGCCTTCGCCGCGTTCGGTGGCCGTGTCGAAGGCCCCGACCAGGTGCAGCCCCACCTGCACGACCGGCTGGAACAGCAGCTGCGCGATGCGCTCGCCCGGCTGGATGGCGTAGGGCGCGCCGCCGTCGTTGGCGAGCAGGACCTTGATTTCCCCATGGTAGTCGGCGTCGATGACGCCGATGCCCTGGGCGACGCGGATGCCGTGCTTGAGCGACAGGCCCGAGCGCGAGGCCACGATCGCCACCAGGCCGGGGTCCATCATGTTCAGCGCCAGCCCGGTGGGCACCGGCAGGCGTTCGCCGGGCGCCAGGGTGACGGGCGCTTCCAGGCAGGCGCGCAGGTCCAGGGCGGCGGAGCCGCCGGTGGCGTAGTCGGGCAGGGGGATCGCGTCCGTGCCCAGCAGGGGGTTGACGATGCGGGCCTGGATGAGACGTCGTTGCATGGTGATGAAGGTCCGTGGTGAAGAAAAGCGGGGCGCGGTCGCGGCCGGAAAAAGCGGGACGCGGCCCGCCGCGCGGCGGGCGGATCGCGGGGGGCTCAGCGGGGCGGCAGGTGCCCGGCGATCCAGGCGACCAGCGCGCGGGCGGCGTGCAGCTTGGGCTGCCGCGCCAGGGGGTGGGCGCCCGTCTCGTCGAAGATCACCAGTTCGGCGTCCTCGGCGTCCATGGATTCCTGGGCCAGATTGCCGACGATGGCGGGGATGCCCTTGCGCGCGCGCTTGGCCTGGGCGTGCTCGGCCAGGTGGTCGGTCTCGGCGGCGAAGCCCACGCACCAGGGGCCGCCGGGCAGGGCGGCGACCTCGGCCAGGATGTCGGGGTTCTGGACGAATTCCAGTTGCGGCGGCTGGCCGCCGGGCTGCTTCTTGAGCTTGAGGGAGGAAGGGTTGGCGATGCCCCAGTCGGCCACGGCCGCCACGGCGATGAACAGGTCGGCGCCGCCCGCCCGCGCCATCACGGCGGCGTGCATGTCGGCGGCGCTGCGCACGGCGATGCGCTCGACGCCGTCGGGGCAGGGCAGCGCGACGGGGCCGGACACCAGGGTCACTGCCGCGCCGGCCTCGGCCGCCGCCCGGGCCAGGGCGTAGCCCATGCGGCCGGACGAGCGGTTCGTGAGCACCCGCACCGGATCGATGGTCTCGCTGGTGGGGCCGGCCGTGAGCAGCACGCGGCGGCCCGCCAGCGTCTTGGGCTGGAAGAAGGCGATCAGGGCGCGCAGGATCCGGTCGGGCTCCATCATGCGGCCCGAGCCGGTCTCGCCGCAGGCCTGCGGGCCGGCGTCCGGGCCGATCAGCGTCACGCCGTCGGCGCGCAGCTGCGCCGCGTTGCGCTGGGTGGCCGGGTGGGTCCACATTTCGTGGTTCATGGCCGGCGCGGCCAGCAGCGGCACGGCGCCGCGCGCCACGCACAGCGTGGTCAGCAGGTCGTCGGCCAGGCCGAGGGCGGCGCGCGCCAGGAAATCGGTGCTGGCCGGCGCCACCAGGACCGCGTCGGCGCCGCGCGTGAGATTGATGTGCGCCATGCGGTTGTCCATGCGCGCGTCCCAGGCGTCCACCCAGACGGGGCGGCCCGAGAGGGCCTGCATCGTGGCCGGCGTGATGAAGCGGGTGGCGGCCTCGGTCATCACCACGTCCACCGTGGCGCCCTCGTCCTGCATGCGGCGCAGCAGTTCGGCCGACTTGTAGCAGGCGATGCCGCCCGTCAGCCCCAGGATGATGCGTTTGCCCGACAGGTCCATGGGGGCCTCCTTCAGGATGGGCGCGCGCGGCGGGCGCGCAGGATTTCGTCCAGGATCAGCAGCACGGCCCCGCAGGTGATGGCCACGTCGGCCAGGTTGAAGGCCGGGAAGTACCAGTCGCGCCAGTGGAACAGCAGGAAATCGACGACGTGGCCGTGCTGCAGGCGGTCGATGGCGTTGCCCACGGCGCCGCCCAGGATGCTCGCCAGGGCCGCGCACAGCAGGCGCTCGGTCGCGTGGGTGTAGAGCCAGCGCAGGATCAGGACGGCGGCGGCCGCGGCGATGCCGGTGAACAGCCAGCGCTGGGCGCCGCCGCCGCCGGCGAGGAAGCTGAAGGCCGCGCCGGTGTTGTGCAGCAGGGTCAGGTCGAAGACGGGCGGCAGCACGGCGATGCGCTGCCCGTAGCCCAGCGCGCCCGAGATCCAGGCCTTGGTCGCCTGGTCCAGCAGCACCAGGACCAGCGCCCAGGCCAGCCAGCCGGCGAGCGGCCGCAGGCGCGCCGCGCGCGGCGCGGCCGCCGGGGCGTCCGGTCCGCCCGGCGGGGCGTGCGGGCCGGCGCCCGGATCAGGCATGGGCGCGGGCTTCGCCATCGCCGTACAGATTGTCCACGCAGCGGCCGCACAGTTCCGGGTGCGCCGGGTCCCGGCCGACGTCGGCGCGGTGGTGCCAGCAGCGGCCGCACTTCTCGTGCGTCGTGGCCCGCACATCGATCCGCAGGTCGCCGTCGCCCGCCACGGCCCGGGCCGCGGAGGTGATGAAGACGAACTTCAGGTCGTCCCCCAGCGATTGCAGCAGGGCCAGGTCCTCGGCCTGGGCCGCGACGGTCACCTCGGCCTGCAGCGAGGCGCCGACCTTGCCTTCGGCGCGCACGGCCTCGATGTCCTTGTTGACCTGGTCGCGGATTTCGCGGATGCGCGTCCATTTGGCCCGCAGCGCCTCGTCGCCCTCGGGCAGGGTGGTGAACGTTTCCAGGAAGATGCTGTCGCCGCTGCCGAAGATCTTCCAGGCTTCCTCGGCCGTGAACGACAGGAACGGGGCCATCCAGCGCAGCAGCGCGTGGGTGATCCGGTGCAGCGCGGTCTGGGCGCTGCGGCGCGCCAGGCTCTTGGGCGCCGTGGTGTAGAGGCGGTCCTTCAGCACGTCGAGGTAGAAGCCGCCCAGGTCCTCGGAGCAGAACAGCTGCAGCTTGGCGACCACGGGGTGGAATTCATAGACCTGGTAGTGGCCGAGGATCTCTTTTTGCAGCTGGGCCGCGCGCGCCAGGGCGTAGCGGTCGATCTCCAGCAGATCCTCGTAGGCCACGGCGTCCGTCGCCGCGTCGAAATCGCTGGTGTTGGCCAGCAGGAAGCGCAGCGTGTTGCGGATGCGGCGATAGCTGTCCACCACGCGCGCCAGGATCTTGTCGTCGATGCCCAGGTCGCCCGAGTAGTCGGTGGACGCCACCCACAGGCGGATGATCTCGGCGCCCATCTTGCCGCTCACGTCCTGCGGCGCCACGGTGTTGCCCAGCGACTTGCTCATTTTCTTGCCCTGGCCGTCCACGGTGAAGCCGTGGGTGAGCAGCCCGCGATAGGGCGCGCGGCCGAAGATGGCCGAAGCCAGCAGCAGCGAGCTGTGGAACCAGCCGCGGTGCTGGTCGTGGCCTTCGAGGTACAGGTCGGCCTCGGGGCCGCTGTCGTGGTGCATGGCCGGATGCGAGCCGCGCATCACGTGCCAGAAGGTGGAGCCCGAGTCGAACCAGACTTCCAGGATGTCGGTGCTCTTGGTGTAGTGCCTGGCGTCCTCGGCGCCCAGGATGTCCTCGGCCGTCACGCGGCTCCAGGCCTCCACGCCGCCCTGTTCGATCAGGTCGGCCGCCTGGTCGATGATCTCCATCGTGCGCGGGTGCAGCTCGCCCGTGTCCACGTGCAGGAAGAACGGGATGGGCACGCCCCAGCTGCGCTGGCGCGAGATGCACCAGTCGGGCCGTCCCGCGATCATGTCGCGCAGGCGGATCCGGCCGTTCTCGGGGTAGAAGCGGGTCTGGTCGATGGCTTCGAGCGCGATCTGGCGCAGCGTCTTCGCGGGCTTCTGGGCCGGGTCGGTGAACACGCCCTCGCCCTCGTCCATGCGGATGAACCACTGCGCGGCGGCGCGGTAGATCACCGGCGTCTTGTGGCGCCAGCAGTGCGGGTAGCTGTGGGTGATGGTGGTGGTGTCCACCAGGCGGTCCGCGGCCTTCAAGGCGTCGAGGATCGCGGGCACGGCCTTCCAGATGTGCTGGCCGCCGAACAGCGGCAGGTCGTCCGCGTACACGCCGTGGCCCTGCACGGGGTTGAGGATGTCCTCGTAGGCCAGGCCGTTGGCCGTGCAGGAGTTGAAGTCGTCCAGGCCGTAGGCGGGCGACGAGTGCACGATACCGGTGCCGTCCTCGGCCGTGGCGTAGTCGGCCAGGTACACGGGCGAGAGGCGGTCGTAGCCCTTGTCCACGTGCGCCAGCGGGTGCCTGAAGGGCATGTGTTCGAGCTTTTCGCCCTTGGCCGTGGCGATGACCCGGCCGTGCAGCTTCCAGCGTTCGAGGCACTTTTCGACCAGCGCCGAGGCGACGATGAGCAGGCCGCGTTCGGTGTCGACCAGGCTGTATTCGAGTTCCGGGTTGACGTTGAGCGCCTGGTTGGCGGGGATGGTCCAGGCCGTGGTCGTCCAGATGACGATGAAGGCTTCCTTGTCGAGCCTGTCCAGGCCGAAGGCGGCGGCCAGCCTGCCGGGGTCGGCGGCCGGGAACATCACGTCCAGCGTCTGGCTTTTCTTGTCGGCGTATTCGATCTCGAACTCGGCCAGCGACGAGGCGCAGTCGAAGCACCAGTACACCGGCTTGAGGCCGCGATAGACGAAGCCGCGTTCCATGACCTTCTTCAAGGCGCGCAGTTCCAGCGCCTCGTTGGCGTGGTTCATGGTCTTGTAGGGGTGGTCCCAGTCGCCCAGCACGCCCAGGCGCTTGAAGTCCGTCATCTGCTGCGCGATCTGCTCGGTGGCGAAGGCGCGGCTCCTGGCCTGCATCTCGTCGCGCGGCAGGTTGCGGCCGTGCAGCTTTTCGATGGCGTTCTCGATCGGCAGGCCGTGACAGTCCCAGCCCGGCACGTACACCGCGTCGAACCCTTCGAGCTGACGGCTCTTGACGATCATGTCCTTGAGGATCTTGTTGACCGCGTGACCGATGTGGATCTTGCCGTTGGCGTAGGGCGGGCCATCGTGCAGGATGAACAGGGGCGCGCCCTGGCGGGCATCGCGCAGCCGCTTGTACAGGCCTTTTTCCTCCCATTCCTTGATCCAGCCCGGCTCGCGCTTGGGCAGGTCGCCGCGCATGGGAAAGGGGGATTCGGGCAGGTTCAGGGTGTCTCTATAGTCCATGGGAGGCGAAATAGTCGCGAGCGCCTTGCGCATCCTGGCGGATGGCGGCGGTCAGGGTGGTCAGGTCGGGAAAGGATTCCTCGTCGCGCAGGAATTCGAGGAATTCGACGCGCACCAGTTTACCGTAGGCGTCCACCCGCCGATCCAGGATGTGCGTCTCCAGCAACAGCGTGCCGTCGCGGGTGACCGTGGGGCGCACGCCCAGGCTGGCCACGCCCGGCAGGGGGTGTTCGTCCAGCCCGTGCACGCGCACGACGTAGATGCCGGAGCGCGCCGCACAGGGCTCGGGCACGCGCAGGTTCAGCGTGGGAAAGCCCAGGTCGCGGCCCAGCTTGCGGCCATGGATGACGTGCCCGCTGATGCGGTAGGGCGCGCCCAGCAGCTCGCAGCTGCGTTCCAGGTTGCCCACCGCCAGCGCGGTGCGCAGCGCGGAGCTGGAAATGCGCTGGCCCTGGCTGTCGGCCACGTCGGCGAGGGTGCGCACCTCGAAGCCGTGCTCGCGCCCCATGCGGCGCAGCAGGTCGATGTCGCCGCTGCGCTTGTGGCCGTAGCGGAAGTCCTCGCCGACCAGCAGCCAGCGGGTGTTCAGGCCCTGCACCAGCAGGCGGCGGATGAAGTCCTCGGCGCCCATGTCGGCCAGGTGCTGGTCGAAGCGCTGGATCACGATCTGCCGCATGCCGTGTTCGCCCAGCAGGCCGGCCTTGTCGCGCAGGCTGCTGATCTGCGTGGGGATCAGTTCCGGCCGCTGGCCGCGGTGGGCGAAGAAGGCGCGCGGGTGCGGCGCGAAGGTCATGACGGTGGGCACGAGCCCGAGCGCGCCGGCCCGTTCGCGGACCTGGGCGAGGATGGCCTGGTGGCCCCGGTGCACGCCATCGAAATTGCCGATGGTGACGGCGCTGGGGGCCGTCGAATCGTGCCGGGGCAGGTGGCGGTAGAGTCGGATGTCGGTATTCACAGGCGAGAGTTTACAATTTTATGTTTGCGCCCAGCGTCGCCGCCGGGCCGCACGCCTTCTTTTTCCGCCTTTCTTCCTGCTGGAGACCTCGCGCATGCCGCATTCCCCCGACCGGCCGATCCGGGTGGCCATCCTGATTTCGGGCCGGGGCTCGAACATGCAGGCGCTGGCCGAGGCCGTCGCCTCCGAAGACCTGCCCGTCGACATCTGCACCGTGCTGTCCAACCGCGCCGACGCGGCGGGGCTGGACTGGGCGCGCGCGCGCGGCCTGCCCGCCGACGTCCTGGCCCACCGCGACTTCGCCAGCCGCGCGGCCTTCGACGCCGCCCTGCGGGCGCGGCTGGACGCCCTGGCGCCCGACTACATCCTGCTGGCCGGCTTCATGCGGGTGCTGGGCGCCGATTTCGTGCGCCATTTCGAGGGCCGCATCATCAACATCCATCCCTCGCTGCTGCCGGCCTTTCCCGGCCTGCACACCCACGAGCAGGCGCTCGCCCAGGGCGTGCAATGGCACGGCTGCAGCGTGCACTTCGTCACCGCGGTGCTGGACCATGGGCCGATCATCGCCCAGGGCGCCATTCCGGTGCTGGCCGGCGATACGCCCGACAGCCTGGCGGCCCGGCTGCTGCCGGTCGAGCACCGGATCTACGTCCAGACGCTGCGCTGGCTGGCGCAGGGCCGCGTGCGGCTGCTGGGGGACGGCCGCGTCGCGGTCGCGGACGCCCCGCACCGCGCCTGGGCCGGCGCCGTACTCTTTCAGGAGGCTCCTCATGAGCAGGAATGACACGCGGGACGCATCCCGTTCCCGGCCGCGCGGCCGCCCCGCCGCCGCCGGCGGCGGGCGCGACGCCCAGGCACCCCGGGGCAAGGACGCCGGCCGCGGCCAGACGGCGGGCCAGCCCGCGCGGCCCTACGTCATGGCGGCGGCGCGCATCGAGCAGGTGCGCCAGGTGCTGGGCGAAGTCCTGCAATGGAAATATCCGGCCGACGCCGTGCTGTCGCACTGGTTCCGCGCCCACTCCAATGCCGGGCTGCGCGACCGGGGCGAGATCGCCGAAGCGGTGTTCGACGTGCTGCGCCACCTGCGGCGCTACCGCCAGTTCGCCGAGATCGGCGCGGGTTCGGGCACGCGGCGCCTGGCGGTGCTGGGCCTGGCCTCCGTCTGGCCGCGCGAAACGCTGGACACCGGCCTGGACGAGCACGAGCGCGCCTGGCTGGACCACGTGCTGTCGCTGTCCGCCGCCGGCCTGCCCCGGGCGGTGCGCCACAGCGTGCCCGACTGGCTCGACGAGCGCCTGGCGGCCCTGCCGGACGCCGAGTCCCTGCTGCAGGCGCTGAACGTGCCCGCGCCCCTGGACCTGCGGATCAATCCGCTGAAGATCGAGCGCGAGGCCCTGCTGGCCGCCTGGGCCGCGGGTCCCGAGGCCCGCTGGGCGGCGCGGCCGACGCCGTATTCCCCCTGGGGCATCCGCATCCAGGGGCGCCCGCCCGTCAACCGCTGGGGCGCCTTCGAGCGCGGCGAGATCGAGGTGCAGGACGAGGGCAGCCAGCTGCTGGCGGCGCTGGTGGCGCCCCGGCGCGGCGAGATGGTCATCGACTACTGCGCCGGCGCGGGAGGCAAGACGCTGCTGCTGGGCGCGCTGATGCGCTCCACCGGCCGGCTGTACGCCTTCGACGTGTCGGCCGCCCGCCTGGCCCGGGCCAAGCCGCGCTTCGCGCGCAGCGGCCTGTCCAACATCGTGCCGGTGGCCATCGCGGAGCGCAACGACCAGCGCGTCAAGCGGCTGCGGGGCAAGGCCCACCGCGTGCTGGTGGACGCGCCGTGCAGCGGCCTGGGCACGCTGCGCCGCAATCCCGACCTGAAATGGCGCCAGCATCCCGAATCGCTGGCCCAGCTGCGCGAAACCCAGGCGGCGATCCTGCGCGACGCCGCCGCCTGCGTGATGCCGGGCGGGCGGCTGGTGTACGCCAGCTGCAGCATCCTGCCGGAGGAAAACGAGCAGCAGGTCGAGGCCTTCCTGGCCGCGCACCCGGAATTCTCCCTGCTGGACGCCGGCGCCATCCTGGCCGACCGGGGCATCGAGGTGGCGCTGGACGGCCCCTTCCTGCGGCTGCGCCCCGACGTCCACGGCACCGACGGCTTCTTCGCCGCGGTGATGCAGCGCGCCAAGGGAACCCCTGAATAAGACTTGATCAGAGGTTCCCGGGGGCTGACGCGGGAAAACCGCGTGGGCTAACCCGGACATTTCGTCAGCAAGCCTGTTTAAGTGATTTCCCGGTAGTCCGGCTGCCTCGGCGACGCGGCGGAGGGGATCGGCGGCGCGGGAAGCTGTTTTTCAGTACCGCAGGCGCAATGGTCCCTACCCCCGTTGCTTTATCGCGTGCCGGGGACAGCACTTTCTCGGCGCTACGGGGCCATGGCGCGCGCGGCGTGCGCGTAGACGTGGCGCAGCGGATGATGCGAGGCCAGCAGGATGCGGACCCGCCGGGTATTGCGCACGATGGCCGCACCGACCTTCAGCAGGCGCACCCGGATGGTGGCGGCGCTGGCGCGCTCCAGTTCGGTGCCTCGTAGCGCCGTCTCGCGCAGCCGCTGCATCAGCGTATAGGCCAGGGCCGCCAGCAGCAGCCGGAACTGGTTGGCGGCGAACCGGTGGCAACTGGCGCGCGTACCGAACAGATCGAGTTGCGCTTCCTTGATGCGGTTCTCGGCTTCGCCCCGGGCGCAGTACAGCTGATCGTACAGTTGCATGGCATCGCAGTCCCGGATGTTGGTGACCACGAAGCGCGGGTTCACGCCCTGGGCACCGTACTCCAGGCGGGTGAGCACGCGCCGGGGCCGATCCCACGACCCGGCCGCGTAGGTGAACTCACTGACCAGGCGCTGCTTGCGCCCGGTGCGCTCGTAGCCGTCCTTGAGGATTTCCTCGGCCTGCGCAACGCGCGCCTGAAGCCGTTTATTGCGTGCCAGGCCGATGATGTATTGCACGCCGCTGCGTTCGCACCAGCGGATCAGCGGCTGACGGCAGAACCCCGAGTCCCCACGGATGATGATCCTGACCTCGGGCCATGCCTGACGCAGCCGGTTCACCAGCAGGCGCAGCACCGCCGCCGCGTGCCTGGCCCCGTCAATGCGGCTGGGGCGCAGCAGGCAGGCCAGCATCGACTGGCCGCAGAACACGTACAGCGGCAGATAGCAGTGGTGGTCGTAGTAGGCGTGGAACTGCTTGAGCTCCTGCTCGCCGTGCAGCGGGATATCCGAGGCATCCACATCCAGAATCAGTTGCCTGGGCGCGGTGGCGAAGCTGGCGATGAAGTGTTCGACCAGCACCCCATGCAGCGCCCACGCATCGGCGCGGGTCGCCCCCGTCTCCAGGCGGCTGAGCGTGGGTGAACTGGCCAGGGCACGATCTCGCCCAACAGCCGTTTGCATCAGCAGATCCCCGCGCAGCGTATCGTGGTCGTTCAGGTCTTCGTAGCCGCAGCACAGGCCGTACAGGCGCTGGGCCAGCAGATCGCGCAGGCGGTGATGAATGCGGCCAGCGGCCCGGCGCTCGGTCAAGGCCTTGGCCGCCATGCGCGACAGGCCCGTGCGCGCATCAATTCTTCGCAGCAGCATCAGCCCGCCGTCGGAGCTGAGATCGCCGCCTTGGAAATTGGCCTGTAAATGGCGCCGTCCAAGGCGTCCAAAGTCCAGTTCTTCAGTGGTACGATTTGGCATAGGCGGTTCTTTTTGGTTGTATGGCGTGAGACCCAATAACCATAAGCCCTCGGGCAGGAATCGCCTATTCCTTTTTACCCGCCTGACGAAATTTCCGGGCTAAACTGAAAGCGTCCTTTCGGCACCACGCGGGCCCGGCCCGAACGCAATGAACACCTGGCTTTCCTTCCTCCACGGCGGCATGCTGGATCTCGGCCCCTGGGCCCTGGTCGGCGTGACGCTGGCGCTCACCCACGTCACCATTGCGGCGGTGACCCTGTACCTGCACCGCAGCCAGGCGCACCGGGGGCTGGACCTGCATCCCGCCGTGGCGCATTTCTTCCGTTTCTGGCTGTGGCTGACCACCGGCATGGTGACGCGCGAATGGGTCGCCATCCACCGCAAGCACCACGCCAAGTGCGAGCGCGAGGGCGACCCGCATTCGCCCGCCGTGTTCGGCCTGGCGCAGGTCTTCTTCCGCGGGGCGGAGCTCTACCGCGACGAGGCGAAGAACGCTGAAACCCTGGCGCGCTACGGCCACGGCACGCCCGACGACTGGATCGAGCGCCATCTGTACAGCCGCCACAACCTGCTGGGCGTGAGCCTGATGCTGATCCTGGACCTGGCGCTGTTCGGCGTCGTGGGCCTGACGATCTGGGCGGTGCAGATGGCCTGGATCCCCTTCTGGGCGGCGGGCGTGGTCAATGGCCTGGGCCATGCCTGGGGCTACCGCAATTTCGCCTGCCCGGACGACAGCACCAACGTCGTGCCCTGGGGCCTGCTCATCGGCGGCGAGGAACTGCACAACAACCACCACGCCTACGGGACTTCGGCCAAGTTTTCCTCGCGCTGGTACGAGTTCGACCTGGGCTGGGCCTACATCCGCATCCTGCAGGCGCTGGGCCTGGCCCAGGTGCGCCGGGTCGCGCCCCGGCTGCGGCTGCGCGCGCCGGACGCCGCCGATACGCTCGGGCAGGACCAGCTCCAGGGCATCATCGTCCACCGCTACGAAGTCCTGGCGCGCTATTCCGGGGTGGTCAAGGCCGCCTTGGCGCACGAGCTCGAAGCCCTGAAACAGCGTCATCGGCGCGGCGAGTGGCAATTGCTGCGGCGCTGCCGCAAATGGCTGGTGCGCGACGCCGCCGCGCTGGCACCCCGCGAGCAGGCCCAGGTGGAACGCGCCCTCTCGCTCGCGCCCGCGCTCTCCACCGTGGTGCAGATGCGCCGCGAACTGACGGCCCTGTGGGAATCCTCCAGCGCCAGCAGCGAGCAGCTGCTGGCCGACCTGCGCGCCTGGTGCCTGCGCGCCCGGGCGAGCGGCATCGACGCCCTGGAGCAGTTCGCCCTCCAGCTCGGACGCTACGCGGCCTGAGCGTATCCGGGCATGGACCGGATGTTGCAAAAGCGCATACGCATTGAATATTGATTCAATCCTGAAGCGCTTGCGGGCAATAATCGATAAAATCAGCGGACATAACAACAATCCGCAATACCCACGATGATTCAAACGGCGAGCAGGCTGCCTGGATGGCCGCCGATCGCCTGGTTTGTCCGCTGTGGGACTGCCCGACCCGGAGACTCAACCATGCCGTATGACCTGTTCAACGAGGCTTACTATCTGGCTTACAACCCGGATGTCGCCGCCGCCGTCGCGCAGGGCGGCCTGACCGCCGAACAGCATTTCAATCTGTACGGCAAGGCCGAAGGCCGGGCACCCCCGGCCCTCTGTTCGACCCGCAACACTATCTGGCGGCCAACCCGGATGTCGCCGCCGCCGTGCAGGCCGGCCTGACGACCGCCTACGACCATTTCCTGCTGTACGGCATCCAGGAAGACCGTTCGCCGCTGATCGTCTTCGACCCGGAATATTATCTGGCGCTCAATCCCGACGTGGCCGCCGCGGTGGGCGACGGCATGAATGCGGTGCAGCATTTCCTGCAGTACGGCAGCGGGGAAGTGCGCGCCTTGTCCCCCTTTATCGACCTGGCCGCCTACCTGGGCGCCAATCCCGACGTGGCCGCCGCGGTGGACGCCGGGCAGACCACCGCGCTGCAGCATCTGATGAGCTACGGCGTGCTGGAAGGCCGCGACCTGGGCAATGGCATCGTCCTCAGCATTTTCCAGAGCGACGCCCAGTTCGTTGATGCGTTGACGGTGGGCAATTACGACCTGGCGCTGGCGCGCGTGTACGCGATCGCTCCCTTTCTGCCGAGCTTTCAGCCGCCCGAGGGCTGGGTTCCCGCGGCCGATACGCCCATCCCCGTCGATTTCGTACCGCCCGAAGGCATCAAGCTGGTCGTGCCTCCCGGCGTGCATGTGCCGCCCGCGCTGCTGCCGCTGCCGGATACGTTTGAACAGGACCATTCCGGCGGCGGCACCCCTCCCGACCCCTATGCCCTGACGACCGCCATCGACGACTTCAACGTGGCCAATCATCATGCCACCGATGGGGACGATGTGTTCACGGGCGACAACCGGAGCAAGACGACCGTCACCCCGACCGACAAGATCGACGGCGGGGGCGGTACCGACACCTTCAATTTTTATGGCGAGTCGGCCGTGCTGCCCCAGTTGACCCGCGTCGAAATCATCAATCTGCATGGCACGACGGGCGGGGCCGTGAATACCAGCGGCCTGGAGGACGTGACGCAGCTCAATTATGTGGATGTCAGTCTTTCCGCCCCCCTGGGGGCGGCCGGCAGCGAGATTGTCCTGAGGGATAACCAGATCCTGGGGTTGAATCACGTCACCGGCACGCAGGCGCTGACCGCCGATTTCGGGGCTTCTCCCTTGGCGAGGCTGGCCGTCTCCAACGGCACCGAAATGGGGGATGTCCACTTGGCTGTCGATGGTCCGTACATTCTGACGATCGATTCCAGCGGGTCCGGCCCCAATACCCTGGGAGCCCTGGACTTCGAGGGGCCGGTCCTGCGCCTGACGGGCGGTCAATCGTTGACGATGACGGGTGTCCTGGCTGCTTCCATCGACAACATCGATGCCGTACGCATGACGGGCGACCTCAGCCTGAAGGTCGGCAATGGCGATATCCATTTTCACGGGGGGCGGGCAATGACACCGTGACCTTTGCGGCGGGCGAATTCAATGGCGACGGTATGGTGAATGGCGGGGTCGGCACCAATACCCTGGTGCTGGCCGACACCGTCATCGACGGCACTCTGGCGACCGCCATCGGAGGGCCCAGTGTCATTAGTTTCCAGAATCTGCAGCTGCACGCCACCCAGGCGTTCACCCTGGATTTGACCCTTTCCGGGTTTACGACGCTGGATTTGGCGGGGCGGGTTCAATCGGCCGGCGCGGCGGGCAGCGCGGGCACGCCATCGGCGGATGGCGCCACTGGCGTGACCCCGGGTGGGGCAGGCGGGGATGGCGCAGCGGGCGAGGATGGGGATGATGGCGCAGCGGGCACTGGGTTGGTATTCACGGGTGTCCATCACGACATCAGCCTGGTCATCCACCAGGACATCACTGTCCTGGGCGGTGCCGGGGGCGCTGGCGCAAACGGCGGCAATGGCGGGTTTGGAGGGAATGGCGCCGTGGGTAGTATTCTCCATTTCGATGGTGGTAATGGGGGTCATGGGGGCAGCGGCAGTCACGGCGGGGCCGGCGGCAATGGCGGCAACGCCGGTTCGGCGTTGTCGGTGTCGCAGAGCGGCGGGCACGAGATCTCTCTTGTCCTGGCCGGGGTCACCTTGCAGTCCATAGGCGGGGCCGGGGGCTCGGGCGGTAAGGGAGGCAATGGCGGGGCCGGGGGTAACGGGGGCAATGGCTGGGCCGGGGGCAATGGCGGCAATGGGGGCAATGGCGGTCACGGGGGCGACGGCGGCCATGGCGGCAATGGCGGTGCCGGGGGCGTCGTGGTGGATCTGCACGATTTCAACGCCGTCAACATCGTCTCCAATACCAATGCCGATGGCAGCGTGGCCGACAATCTTCTTGTTTCCCAAGGAGGGGATGGCGGCGTGGGCGGCTCCCTCGGCATCGGCGGTGCGGCCGGCCTTCGCGGCCTGTCCGATGGTGGAACTGGGGGCACTGACGGCACTGGCGGCTCCCCTGGCAGCGTCGGCAACACGGGGTTGGCGGGCGTGGCCGGCGCGGGCCTGTCGGTGGCCGCCGGAGCCGTGGTCAATATTTCCGGGGCGGCCAACCTGAGTCTGGGTCTGGTTCAGGGCACCGACATCACCCTGGATGCGACGGCTTTGAGCGGGAACCTCACCGCCGCCACCGACAGCGGCGCCGATACGATCAGGGGCGGCAGCGGCCAGAACCAGATCACTCTGAATGGCGGGGCGGATAGCGTCGATCTGGCGCGGTCGCTGGCCCGGTCGGATGTCCTCGTCATCCAGAGCGCAACCGACCTGGATGCACGGAACGGCAAGTTCATCGAGATTGCCGGGTTTGACACGATGGCGGCCCATGGCGATGTCCTGAAGATCGCGGGCTATACCGGCATCGTGGAGAATCGCGATACCATCGTTGGTGGTGGCGTTACCGTCCACGCATCCCAGGGGATCGCCACCTTTTCCGGCATAGTAGATGAGACAGATCTGGCGGGGCGGATCACTGCCGCCTTCCAGGTGCTGGGCAGCAGCAGTAGCGGGAATGCCCTGGCCTTTGTATTTGAAGGCGATACCTACCTGGCGGTCGAGCGGGGAGGCGATTCGAGCTATCAGGCCGGCACCGATCTGGTCATCCAGCTGACCGGGGTGACCGACCTGGCGGCTCTGGGAAGCGCCGCCGCCGACCATACCCTGGTGCTGCAGGCGGCATAGCCTGGTATCCGGGATGACTGCGGCTTCGGCCTCCTCGGTGCCCGGCCCGGTTGCCCCAGGCGCTGCGCCGGCCCCCGACAAGGTCACGGACATCGTGGCCCGGCAGTACAGCGCCTGGGTGTATCCCCAGCCCGTCCAGGACATGCAGGCGGCCATCGCCGACGGCTATTTTGAATTTGCCGCACCGCATTTGTTCGGCCCCCTGCTGTGGCCCGAGGGCCGCAGCCTGGCGGGCCTGCGCGTGCTGATCGCCGGCTGCGGCAGCAACCAGGCGGCGTACAACGCCTTGTCGATGCCCGAGGCGCAGGTGACGGCCATCGACATTTCCATGAACAGCCTGCAGCACAGCCAGTTCCTGAAAGAGAAGCATGGGCTGCACAACCTGACCCTGCGGCACATGGGCCTGCTGCAAGTTCCCCGGCTGGGCCAGCAGCTCGACTACATCGTGTGTACCGGGGTGCTGCATCACCTGCCCAGCCCGGACGCGGGCCTGCAGGCGTTACGTGCGGTGCTGGCCCCCGACGGCATGATGAACCTGATGCTGTATGGCCAGAGCCTGCGCCTGGGTGTGTACCTGATGCAGGAGGTCTTCCGCCGCCTGGGCTGCGGGCAAACCCCGGAAGATGTCGCCCTGGTGCGGGCCACGCTGGCGTGCCTGCCGGACGATCATGTGCTGCGCCGCTATCTGGCCGTGGCGGACGATCTGCGCTATGACGCGGGCATCGTGGATACGTTTTTGCATCCCCAGGACCGCGCCTATACCGTGCCCCAGGTCCTGGCGTTCGCCCGCGAAAACGGGCTGGGCTTCTGGGGCTGGACGGACGCCAAGGATTACGATGCCCGGGCGGTCCTGGGCCTGCAGCACCCGGCCCTGGCCCGTATCCAGGCCTTGCCGCCCGAAGAGCGGTGGGCCACGCTGGAACTCCTGGCCCAGACGCGGGGCACGCACCGGTTTTTGCTGTGCCACCCCCGGCGCCTGGCGCTGCGTCCGCGCTTCGACACCCCCGGCTGGTTGGCGTATGTCCCGGTGCGGCACCCTTTTTTGAAAATCCTGCAACCCGGCAGCATCCAGCAGGATCGGCCTGCGCAGCTCAAGCGCGATTGGCACGAGTTCTCCCTGAACCGCAATGGGACCGCCTTGCTGGACGCCGTCGACGGCCGGCGCAGTGTCCGGCACGTGCTGCGCCAGGCGCAAAAAGCACTGCCCGACCTCGGTCTGGAGCACGCCCGCGTGTTTTTCCAGTTGATGCACGACTGGGGACATGTCCTGTACGAAACGCCGGGGAAAACGCCGGGGTGATCCCGGCCCGGGGCCAGCGGCCGGCCGGGCGCAAGGGCTACACTAGGGGTTCTTTCGCAGTGCTCTTGAATCGACTTTGCATGATAGACGGCCTGAACGAACCACAACGCGCGGCGGTCACGCTGCCCGCGCAGCACGCCCTGGTGCTGGCCGGCGCCGGCAGCGGCAAGACCCGCGTCCTGACCACCCGCATGGCCTGGCTGATCCAGACCGGGCAGGTCGGCCCCCACGGCCTGCTGGCCGTCACCTTCACCAACAAGGCCGCGCGGGAAATGCTCACGCGGCTGTCGGCGCTGCTGCCCATCAACACCCGCGGCATGTGGGTCGGCACCTTCCATGGCCTGTGCAACCGGCTGCTGCGCGCGCACCACCGCGAGGCCGGCCTGCCGCAGACCTTCCAGATCCTGGACAGCGCCGACCAGCTCTCGGCCATCAAGCGCATGCTGAAGGCCGCCGGCATCGACGACGAGCGCTTTCCGCCGCGCGACGTGCAGCGCATGATCAACGGCGCCAAGGAAGACGGCCTGCGCCCGGGCGACCTGGACGCGCGCGACCCCCACGCCCGCCGGCTGGCCGACCTGTACCAGCGCTACCAGGACCAGTGCGAACGCGAGGGCGTGGTCGATTTCGGCGAACTGCTGCTGCGCGCCTACGAACTGCTGCAGCGCGAAGCGCCGATCCGCGAGCACTACCAGCGCCGTTTCCGGCATATTCTGGTGGATGAATTCCAGGACACCAATGTGCTGCAGTACCGCTGGCTGATGCTGCTGGCGGGCGCGCACACGCCGGTGTTCGCGGTGGGCGACGACGACCAGTCCATCTACGCCTTCCGCGGGGCGAACGTCGGCAACATGGCCGACTTCGAGCAGCGCCATGCGCACGGCAATGTGATCCGCCTGGAGCAGAACTACCGGTCGCACGGCCACATCCTGGACTCGGCCAACGCCCTGATCGCGCACAACAGCAACCGCCTGGGCAAGAACCTCTGGACCGACGCGGGCGAGGGCGAGCCCCTGCGCGTGGTCGAGCAGGCCTCCGACGCGCTGGAGGCCCAGTGGCTGGTGGACGAGGTCCGCGCCCTGATCCGCGAGGGCCGCCCGGCCCACGAGATCGCCATCCTGTACCGCAGCAACGCCCAGTCGCGCCCCATCGAGCACGCCCTGTTCTCCGCCCGCGTGCCGTACCGGGTCTACGGCGGCCAGCGCTTCTTCGAGCGCCAGGAGGTCAAGCACGTGCTGGCCTACCTGCGCCTGATCGACAATCCCAACGACGACACGTCCTGGATGCGGGTGGTGAACTTCCCCACGCGCGGGATCGGCGCGCGCACGCTGGAGCAACTGGCCGACATGGCCGCGCAGCAGGGCACCAGCCTGGCCGGCGCGGTGGCCTTCGTGCCGGGCAAGGCGGGCGCCAGCCTGGCGCGCTTCGCCACCCTGATCCGCGAGCTGGCCGAGGAAGCCCGCACGCTGGACCTGCCCGAGCTCATCGGCCACGTGGTGCACCACAGTGGCCTGGAGGCCCACTACCGGGCCGACCGCGAGGGCCAGGACCGCCTGGAAAACCTCCAGGAACTGGTCAATGCCGCGGCCGCCTTCGTGGCCGAGGAAGGCTTCCAGGGCCTGCCCGCCGGCCGCATTCCCGAAGGCGCGGCCATTGCCGCCGACGTGGCGGCCGACGCCGCCGGATCGCCCGGCGCGCCGGTGCCGGCCTTCGGTGCGGACTCCGGTGCCGCGGGTCCGTCCGATGCGCCGGATCCGGCCTTCGGCGCGGCCGCGCAGCCTGCGCCCGCCGTCATGTCGCCCCTGGGCGCCTTCCTCAGCCACGCCTCCCTGGAGGCCGGCGACAACCAGGCCCAGGCCGGCGAGGACGCCGTGCAGCTCATGACCGTGCACGCGGCCAAGGGCCTGGAATTCGACGTGGTGTTCATCACCGGGCTGGAAGAGGGCCTGTTCCCCCATGAAAACAGCCTGCTGGACGCGGGTGGCCTGGAAGAGGAACGCCGCCTGATGTACGTGGCCATCACGCGGGCGCGCGAGCGCCTGACGCTGACCCTGGCGCAGAGCCGCATGCTGCACGGCCAGACGCGCTACGGCATGCGCTCGCGCTTCCTCGACGAGATCCCGGAAGAGCACCTGAAATGGATCACCCCGCGCCAGCGCCCGGCCGCCGCCCAGCAGCCCTGGAGCGGCGCCTTCCGGCGCGGCCTGGGCGGCTGGCAGGGCGAGGACGGCAGCACCTTCGCGCCGCGCGCGCCGCGCACTCAGGCGGCCGGCGTCACGGTGGGCGAACAGTGCTTCCGCATCGGCACGGGGGTGCGCCACGGGCGCTTCGGCGAAGGCACCGTGGTGGCGCTGAGCGGCAGCGGCGCCGACGCCCAGGCGCGCATCGAATTCTGCGACGCCGGCACCAAGACCCTGGCCCTGGGCGTGGCCAAGCTGGAAGTGCTCGACTGACCCGAGCCAGCCCAGGCGCGAGCCTGAGTCTGAGTCCCGGGCCCGCGGCCGGTCATCGCCGCGCCCAGCGCCGGTGCAGCCGCTGCGCGGTGGCGTCCAGCAGGAAGCCCAGCGCGCCGATCAGCACGATCACGGCCATCAGCTCGGAATAGGCCAGGCGGTCGCGCGTGTCCAGGATGAAATAGCCCAGGCCGGAACTCACCCCCAGCATCTCGCAGGGCACCAGGATGATCCAGACGATGCCGATGGCCAGGCGCAGTCCGGTCAGCATGTGGCCCAGGGAGCCGGGGATCACGATCTTCCAGAGGATTTCCGAACGCGTGGCGCTCAGGCTGCGCGCCAGCATCAGCCAGCGCGCGTCCAGCTGCCGCACGCCCGCGCTGGTGTTGAGGATGATGGGCCAGACGGCGGCGAAGCTGAGCAGGAAGTAGATGGGCGCGTCGCCGATGCCGAACAGCATCACGGCGATCGGCATCCAGGACAGGGGCGAGACCATGCGCAGGAACTGGAAGGCGCCGCTGGTGGCCAGCTCCAGCTTCTGCGAGGCGCCGATGGCCAGCCCCAGCGGGATGCCGAACACCAGCGCCCAGAACAGGCCCACGGCTACGCGCCGCAGGCTGACCAGGGTGTGCGCCGTCAGCTGGTTGTCCAGCACCAGGTGGACCAGGCTGGGCAGGGCCTTGAGCGGCGAGAACAGGCCGGCCATGGCCGTCTCCTCGCCGATCAGGCCGATGCCGGCGGCCCAGAGCAGCAGCAGGGCCAGCAGTCCGCCCAGGCTCAGGGCCAGGCGCCTGGGGGCGGGCAGCGGTGCGATGCGTGTTTTCATGGGCGTGGGTCCGTGGTCCGGGCCGGTCTAGGCGACCGAGAAGGTTTCGGTGCGCGTGTAGTCCGCGATGCCGAAGGCGGCCGGGCCGCCCTGGGCCTCGATGGCCTTGCGCACGTAGCGTTCTTCCACCAGGTCGCGGGCGACTTCGGCCGGGTCCAGGTCCTTCAGGAAGGCGTTCTCGCCCAGCACGTAGGTGGTCTTGAGCAGCTCCACCAGCTTTTCCGTGTAGCTGGGGAAGGGATAGGGCTGGAAGTCGATGCGCCGCTCGTTCCAGCCGGTGTGGCGGATGGCGCCGCTGCGGGCGTATTCCGCGTCGCGTTCGGGCGAGGCCAGCAGCACCCGCGCCAGCGTCGAATGCTCGTGCGGGGTGTAGTCGGCCGGGTTGCCGCGCTCCAGGATCTTCACGGTTTCCTCGCGGTGGCCGCGCGTCCAGGCCTGCGCCTCGACGAGGGCGTCGACCACTTTCTGGGACCATTCGGGACGCTCCTGCAGGTCGCGCTCGTGCATCGTCACCACGCAGCAGGCGTGGTTGCGCCAGACGTCGCCGGTGAAGCGCCAGACCTTGCCCACGCCCAGCTCCTCGGCCTTGGCGTTGAAGGGCTCGGCCACGATGTAGCCGGAGATCCGCTTGGTGCCCAGGGCGGGCAGCATGTCGCCGGGCGACATCACCACCAGCTTGACCTGCTGCTTCGTCGGCTCGCCGTCGCTGATGAATTCCAGCCCGGCCTCGCGCAGCATGGCCTGCAGGACGATGTTGTGCACCGAATACCAGAACGGGATGGCGACCGTGGTGCCGCCCAGGTCGGCCAGGCTGGCGATGTCGGGACGCACGGTCAGGCAGGAGCCTTCCATGTGGTTCCAGGCGACCACCTTGGCCGGGGACTTGCTGCCGTAGCGCGACCAGATGGTCATGGGCATGAGCAGGTGGACCACGTTCACCTGGCCGCTCAGGAAGGCCTCGACGATCTGCGACCAGCTGCGGAAGCGGCGCGGCTTTTCCACCTGCAGCCCGCGCTTCTCGAACAGGCCGTTGTGATGGGCCACCAGCAGCGGCGTGGCGTCGGTGATCGGCAGGTAGCCGATGCGCACCGGCGCGTCCGGCTCGGCGGCGCGCGCCGCCCGGCCGGCCTGCAGCAGCGGCAGGGCGCCGGCCATCGTGAACAGCGAGGACAGCTTGAGGAACTGCCGGCGGCCGGCCAGGGCGCCGGCGGCGGCGCCGCAGCAGGAATCGATGAGTTTCAGGGTCATGATGCGAGGTTCGGTTTCGGGGGGCGGGCGGCGCGCAGGGCCTGCAGGATCTCGACGCGCAGCGCGGTGAGGCGGGGATCGGTTTCGTCGCGGGGGTGGGGCCGGTCGGGCCGCCACTGGCCGATCAGGCGGCCCGGCTGGCCGCCCAGCAGCAGGATGCGGTCGGCCAGCAGCAGGGCCTCGTCGATGTCGTGGGTCACCAGGATCGCCGCGGCGTGGTGGCGCGCGCTGATCTCCAGCAGCAGGGTCTGCATCTCGCTGCGGGTGACTTCGTCCAGGGCGCTGAAAGGCTCGTCCAGCAGCAGGATCTCGGGCGCGCGCGCCAGGCTGCGGGCCAGGGCGGCGCGCTGCGCCATGCCGCCCGACAGCTCGTCCGGGTAGCGCGTCCGGGCCTGCGTCAGGCCGACCTCGGCGATGGCCTGCTGCACGCGCTGGCGACGCAGCGCCTCGTCCAGGCGGGGCTGGTGGCGGAAATCCAGGCCGAAGGCGACGTTCTCCTCCAGCGTCAGCCAAGGCAGCAGGCAGGGGTCCTGGAAGACGAAGCCGACGTCGGGCGCGGGGCCGGCCAGGGGACGGCCGCGCAGGCGGACCTGGCCGGCCAGCGGCATCTGCAGGCCCGCCAGCACCCGCAGCAGCGAGGACTTGCCCACGCCGCTGGGGCCCAGCAGGGCGACGATCTCGCCGGCCTGGAGTTCCAGGGAAAAATCCTGCAGGATGCGGTGGGGGCCGGCGCCCGGCCGCGCGTAGCCCAGGGCCACGCGCTCGGCGCCGAGCACACCGGCTGCGGCGGCGGGCGCGGATGCGGGCGCGGCGGCCGGTTCGGAAAGCGCCGTGGCGAGGCTCATCGTTCAGGCCGCCTGCTGTTCGAGCGCGTGGATTTCCTTGCGCAGGTGCTTCAGGGCCGGCGTCACGATGGCGACGAACAAGGCCTCGCGCAGGCGGCGCTGGGCCGGGCTGCTCATCAGATAGCCGGCGGCGCCCGCGTGCAGGGCGGCCGACTGCGTGGCGCGCAGGCCCAGTTCGGACGCCCGGGCGCGGGCGCGCAGGATGTCCAGCGGCAGCGCGTCCAGGTCCAGGCCGGCCAGGCGCAGGGTTTCCGCCCGCAGCGCCTGGAAGTCCCGTTCGAGGTCGGCCTCCTGGTCGTCCAGGTAGGTGTTGACGTGGCTCAGGCGCTGGTTGGTCGCGTGGATGGTTTCCAGGCTGGCCTGCACCAGCCCCACCCCCATGCCGATCTGCAGCAGCAGGAAGCCGGGCTTGATGCGGCGGATGTAGTCCTCGAAGGCCGCGGGCTCGGCCAGCACGTCTTCCGCGGGAATCCAGGCGTTCTTCAGGTGCACGCCATAGGTGCCGGTGCCCTCCATGCCGGCGAAGGCCGGGCAGGGGCGCAGCGTCAGGGCTTCCGAGCCCGGCGGCACGACGAACATGACGTAGCCGCCTTCCTCCAGGGCGGCGGCGGCGATGAGCAGGTGGCCCGGCCCCAGGTTCGAGACCCAGGGCAGGGCGCCGTTCACCCGGTAGCCTTCGCCGTCGCGCCGGGCGCGCAGGTTGATGCGCTCGATGCCGGCGAGGTGCTTGACGGCGTTGGACATGCCGGTGCCGGCGAGGATCTCGCCCCGGGCGATGGGCGCCAGGTAGCGTGCGCGCGCGGCGGCATTGTCCGTCTGCCGCAGGTACCAGGCGCAGGCCGCCTGGCACCAGGTCAGGAAGGCCGTGGAGCCGCAGACGCGCCCGACCCGGGCGATGATTTCGATCTGGGCCGCGAGGTCCAGGCCCAGGCCGCCCGATCCGGCGGGCAGGGCGGCGCCGAAGCCGCCCAGGCGGCCCAGGGCGCGCATGAAGTCGCCCGGATAGCGGCCCTCGTCGATGGCTTGCGCCTGGGGCGCCAGGACTTCGCGGATCAGGGTGTCGATGCCCTCGCCGTGGACGGCGGGCAGCAGGTCGGTGGACATGCGGGCCTCCAGGATCAGGCGTAGGCCTGCAGTTCCGGGTTGATGGGGGTGCGGGCCAGGTTGTTGGCGTAGTTGCACAGCGTGGCCAGGCTCACGCCCAGCACCACGTCCAGCGCCTGGGCGTCGCCGTAGCCGGCCGCGCGCAGGGCGTCCAGGGCCTCGTCGGGCACCTGGCCGCGGTGCTCCAGGACCTGCAGGGTGAATTGCGCCAGGGCGTTGAGCCTGGGATCGGACAGGGCCTGGGTGCCGCGCAGGGCCTCGACCAGTTCCTGCGGCAGCTGCAGCTTCTTGTAGGCGAGCTTGGTGTGGCCGGCCACGCAGAAGCCGCAGCCGTTGTAGGCGGCGGCGGTGATCTGCACGACCTCGCGTTCGGTGGGGGTGAGGCTGTTGCGGCCGTTGATGGCGCCGACGACCTGGTAGGTTTCCAGGGCGGTGGGCGCGTTGGCCAGGACGCCCAGCAGGTTGGGCAGGAAGCCGTTGGCCTGGGCGGCCGCGCGCAGGCGGTCCTGGGCTTCGGCCGGGGCGGATTCGACGGATTGGATGGGGAGGCGGCTCATGGCGCGGATCTTTTGGACGGGAGGTTATAAGACCTGCCCATTCTAAGGATCCCCATTCTCATGCCGAACGAATATAAGAGTATTAAATTATTCAGCCCTGGAATATGGAGGTAAATCAGGACTTTTCCAGCGCCTCGATCTCCGTCTGGATCTCCAGCCAGTCCTCTTCATGGCCCTGCAGGGCCTTGCTCAGTTCGCCGTGCTCGGCCATCAGGCCGGGGCGCACGTCCTTGTGGGCGTCGGTGTAGAACGCCGGATCGGCCATCAGCGCGTCCAGTTCCGCCAGCCGCGCCTGGACCTTGGCCATGGCGTCCTCGACCCGCTTCAGGCGGGTTTCCAGCGGCTTGCGGCGGGCGGCCAGTTCCTGCCGCGCCTGGGCCTGCTCGCGGCGCTGCGCCTTGCGGTCCTGGCCCGGCGCCGGCGCCGCCGCGCGCGCGATCTGGTTGCGCTGCGCCTGGCGCTGCTGCAGCCAGTCGCGGTAGTCCTCCAGGTCGCCGTCGAAGGGCTGGACCCGGCCGTCGGCCACGATCCAGAAGCTGTCCACGGTGGTGCGCAGCAGGTGCCGGTCGTGGGACACCAGCAGCACGCTGCCGGGGAATTCCGCCAGCGCGCGCGCCAGGGCCTCGCGGGTGTCCACGTCCAGGTGGTTGCTGGGCTCGTCGAGCAGCAGCAGGTTGGGCTTGCGCCAGACGATCAGGGCCAGGGCCAGGCGCGCCTTCTCGCCGCCGGAAAACGGCGCCACCGGCTGGCTGACCATGTCGCCGCCGAAGCCGAAGCCGCCCAGCATGTTGCGCAGTTCCTGTTCGCGCGTGTCGGGGGCGATGCGCACGAAGTGCTGCAGCGGGCTCAGCTCCGGATCCAGCACGTCCAGCTGCTGCTGGGCGAAATAGCCGATCTCCAGGCCCTTGGCCGGGCGGTAGCCGCCCGCCAGGGGCGCCAGTTCGCGCGCCAGGGTCTTGACCAGGGTGCTCTTGCCGGCGCCGTTGACGCCCAGGATGCCGATGCGGCTGCCGCCGCGCACCATCAGGCTCACGTCCTGCAGGATGGTGCGCGGCGCGGCGGCGCCGTCCGCCGGATAGCCCAGGGCGGCGTCCTCCAGCGTCAGCAGCACGTCGGGCGTCTGCGCGGGCTCGGGCAGGCGGATGTCGATGCCCGACTCCACCGCCAGCGGCGCCAGGGTCTGCATGCGCGCCAGGGCCTTGACCCGGCTCTGCGCCTGCTTGGCCTTGGTGGCCTTGGCCTTGAAGCGGTCGATGAAGGACTGCAGGTGGGCCGCCTCGCGCGTCTGGCGCTGGATCGCCAGGCGGTTCTGGCGCAGGCGCTCGGCGCGCTGCTCCAGGAAGGATTCGTAGCCGCCCTTGTAGCGCACCAGCGACTGCTGCTCGAAATGCAGGATGACGCGCGCGACCGCGTCGAGGAATTCGGTGTCGTGGGAAATCAGCAGCACCGTGCCCGGATAGCCTGCCAGCCAGCGCTCCAGCCACAGCATGGCGTCCAGGTCCAGGTGGTTGGTGGGCTCGTCGAGCAGCAGCAGGTCGGACGGCGCCATCAGCGCGCGCGCCAGGGCGATGCGCATCTGCCAGCCGCCGGAAAAGCTGGCGACCGGACGGGTCCATTCGTCGGGGGCGAAGCCCAGGCCGGCCAGCAGCTGCTCGGCGCGCGAAGGCGCGCTCCAGGCCTCGGCCTCGACCAGGGCGGCCTCCAGCTCGGCGATCGCCTGGCCCTGCTCGGGGCCCAGGGCGGCGCGGCGCGCCTGCAGCTCGCGCAGGCGGCGGTCGCCGTCGATGACGAATTCGCGCGCGGGACGGCCGGTGTCGTGCAGGATCTGCTCGACGCTGGCCAGCCGCCAGGAGGCGGGCATGTCCAGCGTGCCGGCGTCCGGATCGATCTGTCCCTGCAGCAGCGAGAACAGCGAGGACTTGCCCGCGCCGTTCTTGCCCACGATGCCGACGCGCTCGCCGGGATGGACGACGAATTCGGCGTTTTCCAGCAGGACCTTGACGCCGCGCCGCAGGGTCAGGCCGGCGGCGCGGATCACGGGGCCAGCTGCGCGCGGCGCAGCAGCAGGATCTGGCCGGTGGTGGCGGCGGTGTCCAGCCAGACGGGCTCCAGCTCGGGGAAGGCCGCCTCGAAGTGCGCCCGCTCGTGGCCGATCTCCAGCACCAGCAGGCCCTCGGGCGCCATGAAATCGGGCGCATTGGCCAGGATGCGGCGCACCAGGTCCATGCCGTCGGCGCCGCCCGCCAGCGCCAGGCGGGGCTCGTGCCGGTATTCGGGCGGCAGCGCCTTCATCGACCGCTCGTTGACGTAGGGCGGGTTGCAGACGATCAGGTCGTAGCGCCGGTCCGCCGGCACCTGGGCCAGCAGGTCGCTGCGCAGCGCCTGGACGCGGTCCTGCAGGCCGTGCAGTTCGATGTTGGATTGCGCGACCGCCAGGGCGTCGGCGGACACGTCCACCGCGTCCACCGCGGCGTTGCCGAAGGCGTGGGCCGCCAGGATCGCCAGGCAGCCCGAGCCGGTGCACAGGTCCAGCACCCGGCCGACCGCGTCCGGGTCCTCGATCCAGGGCGCCAGGCCCTCGGCCAGCAGCTCCGAGATGGGCGAGCGCGGCACGATCACGCGCTCGTCCACCAGGAAGCGCTCGCCCTGCAGCCAGGCCTCGCCCGTCAGGTAGGCGGCGGGCTTGCGCGTGTTGATGCGCTCGTGGATCAGGTCCACGCAGCGCAGCCGCTCGCGCTCCAGCAGGCGCGCGTCCAGGAAGGGTTCGAGCGTGTCGGGCGGCAGGTGCAGGCCGTGCAGCAGCAGGTAGGCGGCCTCGTCCCAGGCGTTGTCGCTGCCGTGGCCGAAGACCAGGCCGGCGGCGTGGAAGCGGCTGATGGACCAGCGCAGCAGGTCGCGCAGGGTCAGGAGTTCGGTGTGGGGGGAGGGCATGGTGTGCGTGAGAAAGAGGATCGGCCGCGCCCCTCGGGCGCGGACCGGGATGGGGGTCAGGCCAGCAGCTTTTCCAGCATGCGGCGGTAGATGTTCTTCAGCGGCGCGAGGCTGTCCAGGGGGACGTGCTCGCCCGTCTGGTGGATGGTGCGGTTCAGCGGGCCGAATTCGACGACCTGCGGGCAGATCCGGGCGATGAAGCGCCCGTCCGAGGTGCCGCCCGTCGTGGACAGTTCCGCCTGGACGCCGGTTTCCCCGGCGATGGCGGCCTGCAGGGCCCCGCACAGTGTACCCCGGGGCGTCAGGAAGGGCAGGCCGCCGATCGTCCAGTCGATGCCGTAGTCCAGGCCGTGGCGGTCCAGGATCGCCGCCACCCGCGCCTGCAGCCCCTCGGGCGTGCTGGCGGTGGAAAAGCGGAAGTTGCAGTCGATCGTCGCGGTGCCGGGGATGACGTTGCCCGCCCCGGTGCCGGCGTGCAGGTTCGAGACCTGGAAGGTGGTCGGCGGAAAGTATTCGTTGCCCTCGTCCCAGCGGGCCGCGGCCAGTTCGGCCAGGGCGGGCGCCAGTTCGTGGATCGGGTTGCGGGCCAGGTGCGGATAGGCCACGTGGCCCTGGATGCCGCGCACCGTGATCCGGGCCGACATCGAGCCCCGCCGGCCGTTCTTGATCGTGTCGCCCAGCGCCCGCACCGAGGTCGGCTCGCCGACGACGCAGTAGTCGGGCCGCTCGCCGCGCGCCTCCAGGACGCGGCAGACGTGGACGGTGCCGTCGGTCGCCGGCCCTTCCTCGTCGGAGGTGAGGAGCAGCGCGATCGAGCCCGGGTGGTCCGGATGGGCGGCGACGAATTCCTCGGCCGCGACCACGAAGGCGGCGATCGAGGTCTTCATGTCGGCGGCGCCCCGGCCGGTCAGCAGGCCGCCGGCTTCCGTGGGGACGAAGGGCGGGCTGGGCCATTCGGCCTCGGGCCCCGGCGGGACGACGTCCGTGTGCCCCGCGAACACCAGCAGCGGAGCCCCGGTGCCGCGCCGCGCCCAGAGATTGCGCACCGGGCCGCTGGGCAGCGGCTCGCAGGCGAAGCCCAGCGGCCGCAGGCGTTCGGCGATCAGGTCCTGGCAGCCCGCGTCCTCCGGCGTGACGGAGGGGCGGGCGATCAGGGCGCGGGCGAGGGCGAGGACGTCGGTGTCGGCCATGCGTGCGATTCCTTGCGCCGTGCGGACGGGCCTCAGGCCCGCAGCAGGTCGTTGATGCTGGTCTTGGCGCGGGTCTTGGCGTCCACCCGCTTGACGATCACCGCGCAGGCCAGGCTGTGGCTGCCGTCGGCGGCGGGCAGGGAGCCGGGCACCACCACGGATCCGGCCGGCACGCGGCCATAGTGGATCTCGCCGGTGGCGCGGTCGTAGATGCGCGTGCTCTGGGAAATGAACACCCCCATGGCCAGCACGGAGTTTTCCTCGACGACGACGCCCTCGACGATCTCGGAGCGCGCGCCGATGAAGCAGTTGTCCTCGATGATGGTGGGGCCCGCCTGCAGGGGCTCCAGCACTCCGCCGATGCCCACGCCGCCCGACAGGTGGACGTGGCTGCCGATCTGCGCGCACGAGCCCACCGTCGCCCAGGTGTCCACCATCGTGCCCGCGCCCACGCGCGCGCCGATGTTGACGTAGGAGGGCATCAGCACCGCGTCGGGCGCGATGTAGGCGCCGCGCCGCACCGTGGCGGTCGGCACCACGCGAAAGCCCCCGCGCTGGAAGTCGTCCGGGCCGTAGTCCTGGAATTTCAGCGGCACCTTGTCGTAGTACAGCTGCGGGGCCTGGCCCATGACGCGGTTGTCGGCCAGGCGGAAGGACAGCAGCACGGCCTTCTTGACCCACTGGTGGACCCGCCACTGGCCGTCGATCTTTTCCGCCACGCGCAGCGTGCCTTCGTCCAGGCCCCGGATCGCCTGCTCGACCGCGTCGGCCAGGTCGGAGGGGAACTGGCCGGGGCGCAGCGAGGCGCGGTCTTCCCAGGCGGATTCGATCAGGTTCTGAAGGGCGGTGTGCATGGCGGGGCGGCTCGGGAAAATGTTTCGGGAAAAAATTGAACCCGAAATTTTAACAGCGTGCCGCCCCGGCGCGGCTACTTTGGCGCGAGCGCGTAGACCACCAGCTGATCGCCCACCTGGTCCTTGATGATGGAATTCCCGCCGGCCACGAACGCCACGTATTCGCGGCCGTGGTAGGAATAGACGGCGGGATTGGCGACCACGGGGGCCTGGGCCTGGTCCGACCAGAGCTCTTCTCCGGTCTTCAGCGAATAGGCGCGGACCTTGGCGTCCATCGACCCGCCGATGAAGACCAGGCCGCCCGCGGTGACGGCGGGCCCGCCGATGGTGGGCGAACCCCAGCGCTCGGGCATGAAGAAGCCGTATTTCTGCGCCGCGCCGACGGGGCGGCGCCATTTCACCTCGCCCGTGTGCATGTCCAGCGCCACCAGCTCGCCGTAGGGCGGCCGCCAGCAGGGCATGCCCAGCCAGTTCAGGGCGACTTCCAGGCGCATGCCGTAGGGCGCGCCTTGCTGCGGAGCGAAGCCCGATTCGTTGCCCGCGCCGGAGTCGGC
This sequence comes from Castellaniella defragrans 65Phen, assembly GCF_000612685.1. Classification (NCBI taxonomy): domain Bacteria; kingdom Pseudomonadati; phylum Pseudomonadota; class Betaproteobacteria; order Burkholderiales; family Alcaligenaceae; genus Castellaniella; species Castellaniella defragrans. Next base: position 2,441,826 of record NZ_HG916765.1, on the reverse strand, counting down.
CTCGTCGTAGGCCTTGCGGTCGAAGAGCTTGACGTACTGCACGATGTGCGAGACGTTCACGACCGCGGTCTGCCCGACCGGGTCGAACGCCACGCCGCCCCACTGCACGCCGCCCGCGCTGTCGGGGTAGGCCAGCGCGCCCTCGCCCCGGGCCGTCGGCGGCGTGTACATGCCCCGGTATTCCAGCTTGTCCCAGAGGCGGGAGCACTCGCCCGCGCCGGCGATGTCGGCGGGCGCCCAGACTTCGGGCTTGCGGCTCTGGTCGAGCAGGGGCGCGGGCCGGGTCGGAAACGGCTGGGTCGGGGACAGATGTTCGCCCTGGACCGAGCCGTCGCCTTGCGGCACCGGCCGTTCCTCGATCGGCCAGACGTCCTCGCCGGTCTCGCGGTTGACGACGAACAGGAAGCCCTGCTTGGTGGACTGCATCAGCGCCGGGATCCGCCTGCCGTTCACGGTGATGTCCATCAGGGTCGGCGCGGCGTTGATGTCGTAGTCCCAGACGTCGTGATGGACCCATTGGCGGGACCACACGACCTTGCCGGTCTCCAGGTCCAGCGCGGTCGTCGAGGTCGCCAGCGGCACGTCGTCGGGCCAATAGCCGCCCCAGTAGTTCGGCGAGGGCGAGGACACGGGGACGTAGACGAGCCCGCGCTGCGGGTCGACGGACACCGCCGTCCAGACGTTCGCGGTGCCGCTGACCCGGCTCATTTCCTCGTTCAGTGCATGGAAGGTCCATTCCAGCCTGCCGGTGCGCGCGTCGAGGGAAAACAGCGTGCCCGGCGGCGCCTGCGCGTAGGCCCAGTCCTTGCCCGCCCAGCCCAGCAGCAGGTGATCGCCCGCCACGGTGGGCGGCTGCAGCAGGGACAGCGGATATTTGGCGTGGACGGTGTTCTGCGCATTGATGTCCAGCACGCCATGCCGGCCGAAACCTTCGCATTTCCTGCCGGTGTCGGCATCCAGCGCGAACAGCTGCGCATCCATGGTTCCGAGATAGACGATCTTCTGGCAGGGCTGGCCGGGCCGCGGGTCGCGCGCCGCCCAGTAGGCGACGCCGCGCGTCTTCAGGGCCGGCTGCGTCATGGCCTTGAGCGTGGAATGCGAGTCGAACCGCCACTTCACCCGGCCCGAGGCCGGGTCCAGCGCGAACACCCGATAGAAGGGCGTGCTGATGTAGAGCGTGTCGTTGGCGAACAGGGGCGTGGCGGACCATACGGTCGCCGGCAGATCGCCCGTGCCGTCGGAAACGTCGCCGGTGTGGAATTGCCACACCCTCTTCAGCCGCGCCACGTTGTCCGCATCGATCTGGGTGAGGGGACTGTATTTCTGGGCGCTCAGCTGGCCGTGGAAGCTGTCCCATTCCTGCGCCCGCGCAGCCGGCAGGACCGGCAGGCACGCCGCGAGCAGGCACGCGACCGCCAGGCCGCGGGCCCGCCGGGCCGCGCCGCCGGCACCGAAGCCGCTACGCGTATCCATGATCCTGCTTTCCCGCGCGGCCCGCCGGCCGCTGCGTTTCGAGGGCGAGGCCAGCCAGGCCGGCGGCCATCGCGCCGAGCAGCCCCCACTCGTGCAGCAGGGCGCCCGCCAGGCCGTTGCCCACCAGCAGGATGAGCAGCGCGATCCGCCAGGCGATGCGGCCCGCGCCGGGCCCCAGCCGCGCCAGGGGGACGGCCATCAGGGCGATCACGGCCGCCGCCACGATCGCCCAGCGGGCGCCCAGGGTGCCCGTCACGCCGGTCAGGGGGGTGAAATATGCGTACAGCCCGACCAGCACCCCGGCGAGTGCGCCCAGCAGCAGGAGCGCCGCGCCCGCCGGACGGAGAGGGAAGATTTTCGCCATGGCATTCACAAGCGCCTGCGGCCGAATATGAGCGACAGCACGAACAGGACGATGAAGATGAAAAACAATATTTTCGCGATGCTGGCGGCGGCCCCGGCAATACCGAAAAATCCCAGGACGCCGGCGACCAGCGCGATGATCAGAAAAACGACGGCGTAATAAAGCATGGACATTCTCCCGAATCAGGAACGGCGTGCTTGGATTTCGCTCGACGGCGTGCGACGGCATTCCTGCGTTGATGTTTATTCTGCGTTGATGTTTATATTGCCGGGGCGGAGCGATTATTTTCCGACCTCGTGGCCCACGATGCCGCCCACCGCGGCCCCGCCGATGGTGCCCGCGGCACTGCCGCCCGTCAGGACCGCGCCGCCCACCGCGCCGATCCCCGCGCCGGCGGCCGTGTCCCGGCCTTGCCGCGACATCCCGCTGCAGGCTCCCAGGCTGACCAGCATTCCTGCGATGGCCACGTGGGTGACGATCAATTTCAGTTTTCTCATGATTCAGCCTCCGTGATGTGGATGTGCGATTACACCCTAGCACGATATTGGCCGCGATTAATGCGCCGTTTTCTTGCGAATATTTTCTCCAGTAACAAAGAAATAATGCGCCGATTCGTTTCCAGGTTTGAGAAAGCGATATGCCCCATGTTGAGCGCCGCGCTGCGCAGCCTCCTACACGGTGATACAAATAAAACTTCCGTGCGCATGCGGGCACGCCGTTTGCTGCATTCCGGCGACTGCAAGGGCAATGGAGGATTTTCATGCGGGGCGCATTCTTCGATCGGGAAACGGCGGCGCGGGCGGTGCGCCTGTCGCTGCCCATGATCACCGCCGCGATGGACTCGCGCGAGGCCGGCGACAGCGGCTTCCTGCACGTCGTGGTGATGAACCCGCTCGTGCTGCCCGGCGAGGCGGCATTCGAGGACGCCGTCCTGTACGAGCACAGCCTGGGCGAGGTGGCGCGCTGGGACGCCGACTATGCCGCCTACGCCCGCGGCAAGGCCCGCATGAGCTGGCGCACCCGGCGCAACGGCCATGGGATCTGCGACGTCGCGCCGCACCGCCTGGAGGCGGACGAGCAGCCCCTGTGGGGCAGCGTGGTCGTCGACGGCGTCGTGGTGGGCGTCAGCGGCTGCTTTCCCTGGTTCGACGAGGCGTTCGCGGGCGCCATCGCCCATCTCTTCATCGCCTGCGCCAAGGAAGCGCGCTGCGCGCGGGCCGGGTAGCGGCCATGGCCGGGGGACGGGATTCGGAGACGGGCTGGCCCTGCCTGGTGAGGGTGGATTCGCTGGCGCGGGCGGCTGCGGAGGCCGCGCAGTGGCGCGCCGCCGGCGCCACCGGCATCCTCGCGCCGCCGCCCTGGCGCACCGGCGGGCGGCCCGCGGGGGCGGCGCCGCTGGACGCCGACCGCAGCGAAGGCGGCGCGCCGGTGCGCGACGAGATCGCCGAAGCCAGCCGCCGCCTCGCCGCCGGCGGCCTGAGCTGCCATCTCGAAATGGCGCTGGATCGCGTGGCGCGGGGAGCGCATCCGGACACGGCGTCCGCGGAGTGGCTGCGGCCCGAGCCGCTGGATCCCCGCACCGATCCCCGCACGCCGCGCGAGGACCTCTGCACGCGGCGCGTGGTGCAGGCGCCGCCCGCCGCCTTCGTGCAGGCGTGGGCGGCGCGGCTGCGCGACTGGAGCGCCCTGGGGGTGGCCGGCTACTGCTTCCGCACGCCGCAGCACCTGGCGGCCGAAATCTGGCACGAACTGCTGGGCGCCCTGCGCGAGGCGGACGCGGGCGTGCGCTTCATCGCGTGGACGCCGGGCCTGACGCCCGAAGAGCTGGCGCGCTGCGCGCCCGTTCCCTTCGACTGGACCGTATCGTCGCTCGCATGGTGGGACGGCCGGGCCGACTGGCTGGCACAGGAACACGCGCGCCTGTCCGCGCTCGCGCCCGTCCTGGCCTATGCGGGCCGGCGGCGGGAGACCCGCTGGCTGGCCGCCGCCGCCGTGAGCGGCGAAGGCCTGATCCTGGACGGACCGCCCGATGCCGCCACCCTGGGGCCGCTTGCGCACTGGCGCCGCCGCACGCGGCTGCCGGCCACCTTCGGGACGGTGGGCGGCCGCACGGGCCGGGCCACCGCCCTGGTGCGGGCATGTCCCGGCGCCGGGGGCGCCCTGCTGGCGCTGTCCGCCGAAGGCGATCCGCACGCCGCGGCGGACCTGTCGGAATGGGCCGGCCTGCTGCCCGCCGGCCCGGACGACGGGCGCGGCGTGCCGCCCGCGCTGCGCCCGCGGCCGGGCGCGCTGCTGGCGCCGGCCGGCTGCGCCCTGTGGCAATGGACGGCGCCGGCGCCTCCCGGCGCTCCCGTTCCCGCCGCCGCGCTGCCGGGCGACGGGCGCGGCCTCCTCGCGCCGCGCATCGGCATCGAGCGCATCGAGCCGGCGGTGGACGGGGGCGCGTGGCCGGTCAAGCGCATCAGCCACGAAACGCTGGCGGTGAGCGCCACCGTCTTCACCGACGGCCATGCCAGGCTGGCCGCCAATCTGTGCTGGCGCGCCTGCGACGAGGCCGGATGGCACGAGGTGCCGATGCAGGCGCGGGGCAACGACCGGTGGAGCGCGCAATGCCGGCCCGAGCGGATCGGCGGCCACGAATACCGCATCCTCGCCTGGATCGACGTCTGGGCCGGATTCTGCGCGGAGTGGCGCGCCAAGTTCGACGCGGGGCAGGCGCTGGGTCAGAGCCTGGCGGAAGGCGCGCAGTGGCTGGCGCGCCTGCTGCACTACGCCGACGGCGCCGCGCGCGACGAGCCGCAGTGGGCGCGGGTACGCCAGGCGCTCGACATGCTGCAGGCGGCCGCCGATGCGCCCCCGGACGCGCGGCTCATCGAGGCGCTGCTCTCCGCCCCGCTCGCGGCCTTCCTGCGGGATGCGGCAAAGCCGACGTTCGCGCATGCCACGGCGCCCCTGCGCCTGTGGGTGGACCGCCCGCAGGCGCGCTACGCGAGCTGGTACGAACTCTTTCCGCGCTCGCAATCGCCCGTGCCGGGGCGGCACGGCACCTTCGACGACGTGATCGCGCGCCTGCCGGACATCCGCCGGATGGGGTTCGACGTGCTCTACCTGCCGCCCATCCATCCGATCGGGCGGCGCGACCGCAAGGGCCGCAACAACAGCCCGGAAGCCTCGCCGGAGGACGTGGGCAGCCCCTACGCGATCGGTTCGGAGGCGGGCGGCCACGACGCCGTCGATCCCCGGCTCGGCACGCTGGACGACTTCGTCCGCCTGGTGGATGCCGCGCGCCGCGCAGGGCTGGAAATCGCGCTCGACTTCGCCATCCAGTGCGCGCCCGACCATCCGTGGCTGCGCCGCCACCGCGACTGGTTCAGCTGGCGTCCGGACGGCTCGCTGCGCCATGCGGAAAACCCGCCCAAGCAGTACCAGGACATCGTCAACGTGGCGTTCTACGCGGATGCGCCGCCGTGGCGGCGCAAGACCGCGCTGTGGCGCGCCCTGCGCGAGATCGTGCGCTTCTGGATCGGGCACGGCGTGCGCATCTTCCGGGTGGACAATCCCCACACCAAGCCGCTGCCGTTCTGGCAATGGCTGATCGCCGACATCCACGCGCGCGATCCGGACGTCGTCTTCCTGGCGGAGGCCTTCACGCGGCCGGCGATGATGTACCGGCTCGCCAAGGCGGGCTTCACCCAGTCCTACACCTATTTCACGTGGCGCAATGCCGCGCACGAGCTCGACGCCTATTTCCGCGAACTCTCGCAGCCGCCGGTCGCCGATTTCTTCCGGCCGATGTTCTTCACCAGCACGCCGGACATCAATCCGCTGTACCTGCAGCGGCATGGCCGGCCCGGCTTTCTCGTGCGCGCGGCGCTGGCGGCGACGGGCTCGGGCCTGTGGGGCGTCTACAGCGGCTTCGAGCTCTGCGAAGCGGCGGCCCTGCCCGACGGCGAGGAGCACGCCGACTCGGAAAAATACGAAGTGCGCCAGCGCGACTGGCACGCGCCGGGCAACATCCGCGCGGAGATCGCCCGGCTCAATGCCATCCGGCGCGCCAACCCGGCCCTGCAGGACCACCGCGGCTATCTCGGCCTGCCCTGCGAGGCCGAGGGCGTGCTGGCCTATGCCCGGTACTCCGCGGCGCAGTCCAACGTGCTGCTGGTCGTCGTCAATCTCGATCCGGCGCGCGCGATCGACGTGCAGGTGCCGCTGGGCCCGATCGCCTCGGCCGAGAACCTCCTGACGGGCGCGGCGGAGCACTGGCCGGATTGCCGCGCGCATGCGCGGCTGCATCCGGAATCCCCGTACGGCATCTGGCGCCTGCCCGGACTGCCTTCACACGGACTGCCTTCCCATTGATGCGAGCCGATATGTCCAAGCCCGAACCCTGCGCGCCGGAACCCGACTGGTACAAGGACGCCGTCATCTACCAGCTGCACGTCAAGTCGTTTTTCGATTCCAACAACGACGGCGTGGGCGACCTGCCGGGCCTGCTGTCGCGGCTGGACTACATCGCCGACCTGGGCGTGACCGCGATCTGGCTGCTGCCGTTCTACCCCTCGCCGCGCCGCGACGACGGCTACGACATCGCGGACTATCGCCGGGTGCACCCGGACTACGGCAGCCTGCCGGACCTGCGCAAGCTGATCCGCGCCGCGCATGCGCGCGGCTTGCGGGTCATCACCGAACTGGTCATCAACCACACCTCGGACCGGCATCCCTGGTTCCAGCGCGCGCGCAAGGCGCGCAAGGGCACGGTCGCCCGCAACTACTACGTCTGGTCGGACACCGACCGTGCCTACGCGGGCACGCGCATCATCTTCTGCGACACGGAAACGTCGAACTGGGCGTGGGACCCGGTCGCCGGGGCCTATTACTGGCACCGCTTCTACGCGCACCAGCCGGACCTGAACTACGACAACCCGCGCGTGCTGGCGGAAGTGCTGAACATCATGCGCTACTGGCTGGACATGGGGGTGGACGGCATGCGCCTGGACGCCGTGCCCTACCTGATCGAGCGCGAAGGCACGAACAACGAGAACCTGCCCGAGACGCACGCCATCCTGCAGCGCATCCGCGCGGTGGTGGAGGCGGAATACCCGGGACGGATGCTCCTGGCCGAGGCCAACCAGTGGCCCGAGGACGCCCGCCAGTATTTCGGCGAGGGCAACGAATGCCACATGGCGTTCCATTTCCCGCTCATGCCGCGCATGTACATGGCCATCGCGCAGGAAGACCGCTTTCCCGTCATCGACATCCTGCGCCAGACGCCGCCCATCCCCGCTTCCTGCCAGTGGGCCGTCTTCCTGCGCAACCACGACGAGCTCACGCTGGAAATGGTGACCAGCCGGGAGCGCGACTACCTGTGGAAGGTCTATGCCGCGGACCCGCAGGCGCGCATCAACCTGGGCATCCGCAGGCGCCTCGCCCCCCTGATGGAGGGCGACAGGCGCCGGGTCGAGCTCATGAACAGCCTGCTGCTGTCCATGCCGGGCACCCCCATCCTGTACTACGGCGACGAACTGGGCATGGGCGACAACATCCATCTGGGCGACCGCAACGGCGTGCGCACGCCCATGCAATGGTCGGCGGACCGCAACGGGGGCTTTTCGCGCGCCGACCCGGAGCGCCTGCAGGTCCCCGTGCTGATGGGGCCGCTCTACGGCTACGAGGTCATCAACGTCGAGGCGCAGCACCGCAACCCGCATTCGCTGCTGAACTGGACCCGGCGCCTGCTCGCCTGCCGCGCGCGCACGCGCGCCTTCGGCCGCGGCACGCTCACCTTCCTGTCGGCGGGCAACCGCAAGATCCTGGCCTACCTGCGGCAATGGGAGGACACCACCATCCTCTGCGTGGCCAACCTGTCCGCATCGGCGCAGCCGGTCGAGCTCCCGCTGCAGGCCCATGCGGGGGCGGTGCCGGTCGAAATGCTGGCGGGATCCTCGTTTCCCCGGATCGGCCAACTGCCCTACCTGCTGACGCTGCCGCCGTACGGCTTCTACTGGTTCGAGCTGAGCACCGAGGCCGCGCCGCCGGACTGGCACGTCGAAAAGCCCGAACAGATGCCGGAACTGGTCACCCTGGTCCTGCGCTCCAAGCACCCGCAGGCCTTCGGCGAGGCGGCGCGCCGGCTCTTCGAGAGCGAGGCGCTGCCGGCCTACCTGGCACGGCAGCGCTGGTCGGGGGCCGAGCCGTCCGACCTGCACGTGAAGGAGATGATTCCGCTGAAGGAAGCGGCCCCCGCGCCGGGCGCGGACGCGCCGCCCGCGCCCCCGGCCGCGCGGCATTACTGGGTGCTGATGGGCGATGCGCAGGCCGGCGTCCGGCGCCTGAACGTGCCGGTCGCCCTGTGCTGGAGCGAGGACGTCCGGCCCGGCTACCCGATCGCCCGCATCCGCTGCGGCGCCGACACGGGCATGCTGGCCGACGCGTTCCAGGAAGCCGATTTCCTGCGCGCGCTCGTGGAGGGCATGCGCGCCGCGTCCGCGGAAGAGGGCGGGCCGGCGCCGTCGGCCCGGGCGGGGCTGCACTCGCGGCGGCTCGCGCAGGCGTGGGAGCCGCTCGCGCCGGACGCGCCCGTGCGCTGGGTCGGCGGCGAGCAGAGCAACAGCTCCGCCATCGTGGACGACCGCTTCGTGGTCAAGGTCCTGCGGCAGGTCGAGCCGGGACCCGAACCGGAGATCGAGATGAGCCGGTGGCTGACCCAGGCCGGCTATGCCCATACCCCGCCGCTGCTGGGCACGGTCGAATACCGCGATCCGGACGGCCGGCGCTACACCCTGGCGGTGCTGCACCGCTACATTCCCAATGAAGGGGACGCCTGGCGCTGGACGCTGGAATTCCTCAACCGCACCCTGGCCGCCGCGGTGCTGGCCGGAAACGACGCCGGCGCATTCGAGGACGGCCTGTCGGGCTACCTGGCGCTGGCGCGCCGCATGGGGCAGCGGCTGGCCGAGCTGCACGCGGTCTTCGTGCATCCCTGGGACGCCGGAGAGGACGGCCCGCCGCCGGCGGTGCAGGGCGGTCCGGCCGGCGTCGCGGCCGACGGCAAGCGCGCGCTGCGCGAGCTGTCCGCGGCGCTCGACGCGCTGGCGCGGCTGCCGGCCGAGGTCCTGGCGCCGGCGCGGGATGCCGTGGCCTTCCTGCGCGCCCGCCGGGCGACGCTGGCGTCCCGCGTGGACGAGGCGGCCCGCCGCGCGCCGGGCGCCATGCGGCTGCGGGTGCACGGCGACCTGCATCTGGGGCAGATCCTGGTGTCCCAGGCCGACGCCTACCTGATCGACTTTGAAGGCGAACCGCTCAACGCCGCCGACCAACGGCGCCAGGCCGCCACCATCTACAAGGACCTCGCGGGGATGCTGCGTTCCTTCGATTATGCCGCCGCGGTCGCGCGGCGCGACATCGCCGTTCCGAACGTGACGGAGACGCCGCCGGCAGCGCCTCCGGGGCCGGGACAGGCGGAGGCGGCGGGCCCGCCGCCCGCCGCGTCTCCCGATGAACTGCTGGCGACCTTTCGCGCGCGCGCCGGCGAGGCCTTCCTGGCGGGCTATCGTGACGCGCGGTCGCCCGAGCTGGCGCTGGACGACGAGACGGAATCCCTCCTGCTGACGATCGCGCAGCTGGAGAAGGCGGCTTACGAGGTGCGCTACGAAGCGGTCCACCGTCCCGAATGGCTGCCGATCCCCCTGAACGCGCTCGTCCGCATCGCCGGCGCGCTGCTCGGTCCGCATGCCTCCACCCCGGGCGGACCGTCATGAGCGAGGAATCCCCCATGCCCGGCCCCCTGATCGACGCAGCCGCGCTGCGGCGTTTCGCCGCCGGCGACTGGCGCGCCGTCGCGGCGCTCGCTCCCGTGCTCACGCAGGTCGGCGGCGTGCGGGGGCTGCGCTGCGCCGTCTGGGCGCCCAATGCGCGGCGCGTCTCCCTGGTGGGCGATTTCAACGCCTGGGATCCGCAGCGCCATCCGATGCGGCTGCGCCCCGAGGCGGGGGTCTGGGAATGCTTTCTGCCGGAGGCGCGCGCCGGGGACCGCTACAAGTTCGCCGTGCTGGGCGCCGACGGCATCCTGCGCTGGAAGGCCGATCCGCTCGCCCGGCGCACCGAATGCCCGCCGCACACGGCCTCGGTGGTGGACGACGCGCCGGCCATGGACTGGACGGACGGCGCCTGGTGCGCCGCCCGCGCGGCGCGCCAGCATCCCGGCGCGCCGATCAGCATCTACGAGGTCCACGCCGGCTCCTGGGCGCGCCCGGAGGGCGAGAGCGAGCTGTGGGAGCGGCTGGGCGAGCGGCTGCCCGCCTATGCGCGCGCGCTCGGCTTCACCCACATCGAACTGCTGCCGGTCATGGAGCACCCGTTCGGCGGCTCGTGGGGCTACCAGCCGCTCGGCCTGTTCGCGCCGACCGCGCGCAACGGGACGCCGCGCGGCTTCACGCGCTTCATCGACCGGTGCCACGCGGCGGAAGTCGGCGTGATCCTGGACTGGGTGCCCTCGCATTTTCCCGAGGATCCGCACGGCCTGGAGCATTTCGACGGCACCGCGCTCTACGAGCATGCCGACCCGCGCGAAGGGCACCACCCCGACTGGCACAGCGCGATCTGCAACCTCGGGCGCAACGAGGTGAAGGCCATGCTGCTGGCCAGCGCCCATCACTGGCTCGCCCAATACCATCTCGACGGCTTGCGCGTGGACGCCGTCGCCTCGATGCTGTACCGCGACTACAGCCGCGCGCCGGGCCAGTGGATCCCCAACCGCCACGGCGGCCGCGAGAACCTGGAATCGATCGATTTCCTGCGGGAGCTGACCGACGGCGTGCGCGCCCGGGGCGACGGCGCCATCACCATCGCCGAGGAATCCACGGCATGGCCGGGCGTCACCGCGCCCACCCGCCAGGGCGGACTGGGCTTCGACTACAAATGGAACATGGGGTGGATGCACGATACCTTGCAGTACATGCGGCGCGATCCGGTCCACCGCCGCCACCATCACGGCGAGATCACCTTCGGCCTGCAGTACGCATTCTCGGAGCGCTTCATCCTGCCGCTGTCGCACGACGAGGTCGTGCACGGCAAGGGCGCCCTCGCCGCGAAAATGGGCGGCGACCCGGCCCGCCGGCTGGACGCGCTGCGCGCCTACCTGGCCTTCATGTGGGCCCATCCCGGCAAGAAGCTGCTCTTCATGGGCGCCGAGATCGGCCAGTGGGAGGAATGGAACCACGATGCCACGGTCCATTGGGATCTGCTCGACGACCCGGCGCACCGGGCCGTGCAGCAATGGGTCGGCCGGCTCAATCGCCTGTACCGCGACCGGCCCGCCCTGCACGCGGGCGACGCCGATGCGTCGGGCTTCTCGTGGACCGTCGGCGACGACGTGGACAACAGCGTGTTCGCGTTCGAGCGATCCGCCCCCGGAGATGCGCCGCTGCTCGCCGTCTGCAATTTCACGCCGGTGCCGCGCCCCGGCTACGAGCTGGGGGCGAGCCGCGGCGGGCCCTGGCGGTTGCTGCTGGACTCCAGCGATCCCGACGGGGCGGCCGATGCGCGGCGGGATGTCGCGGCGCGGGCGGAACCCCGGCACGGGCGCCCCTGCACCCTCACGCTGGACCTGCCGGGCGCCTGCACGCTCGTGCTCGCCCCCTTGGAACCGCAATGATGAACGAAACCTTCCTGCACGCTCCGCTGTCGGCCGGCCGGCCCTATCCGCTCGGTGCCAGCCATGACGGGCTGGGCGTCAATTTCGCCCTGTTCTCGGCCAACGCCACCCGGGTCGATCTCTGCCTGTTCGACGCCCACGGTCGCAAGGAACTGCGGCGCGCCGCGCTGCCCGAATGCACCGACGAGGTCTGGCACGGCTACCTGCCCGACGCGGAGCCGGGCCTGCTGTATGGTTTCCGCGTGCACGGGCCCTACGATCCCGAGCACGGCCACCGCTTCAATCCCTCCAAGCTGCTGCTCGACCCCTACGCCCGCCAGCTGCACGGCGCGGTGCACTGGGGCGACGCCCTGTTCGGCTACCGCGTCGGCCACGCGCGCGGCGACCTGAGCATGGACCGGCGCGACAGCGCCTCGCTGATGCCCAAATGCGTGGTCTCCCCGCAGCAGCCGTATGCCTGGGGCGATTCGCGGCCGCCGGACACCTCCTGGGACGATACCCTGATCTACGAGGTTCACCTGCGGGGCGCCTCGATGATGCGCGAAGACCTGCCCGCCGCCTTGCGCGGGACGGCCGCGGCGCTGGGCGATCCCCGTTTCGTGGAGCATCTGCAGCGGCTGGGCGTGTCGGCGGTCGAACTGCTGCCCGTGCACGCGTTCCTGCAAAGCCGGCTGCTGGTGGAGCGGGGCCTGCGCAACTACTGGGGCTACGATACCCTGGCGTATTTCGCCCCCGAGCCGAGCTACGTGCCCAACGGCGCCAACGAATTGCGCCGGGCCATCCGGCGCCTGCACGCGGCGGGCATCCAGGTCGTGCTGGACGTCGTCTACAACCACACCTGCGAGGGCAACGAATGGGGTCCCACGCTGTCCTGGCGGGGGATCGACAACGCCAGCTACTACCGGCTCGTGCCGGGCGAGGAGCGCCGCTACATCGACGAGACGGGCTGCGGCAATACGGTGAACCTGTCCCATCCGGCGGTGCTGCGCATGGTGCTCGATTCCCTGCGCGAATGGGCCGGCGCGTACCGCGTGGACGGCTTCCGCTTCGACCTGTGCGCGACGCTCGGGCGCGAAGGCACGGGCTTCGATCCGGGGGCGGGGTTCTTCGATGCCATCCTGCAGGATCCGGTGCTCTCGCGCCTCAAGCTGATCGCCGAACCCTGGGACGTGGGCCTGGGCGGCTACCAGCTCGGCCAGCACCCGCCGGGCTTCGCCGAGTGGAACGGCGTGTTCCGCGACAGCACGCGGCGCTACTGGCGCGGCGACGCGGAGCAGCGGCCGGGGATGGCCGCCGCGCTCTGCGGTTCCCGCGGCCTGTTCGACCGCCGCCACCGGCGGCCCTGGAGCAGCATCAATTTCATCACCGCCCACGACGGCTTCACGCTCGCCGACCTGGTGAGCTACGCCGAACGCCACAACGAGGCCAACGGCGAGGGCGGCCAGGACGGCACCGCCGAGAATTTCAGCGCCAACTGGGGCGCGGAAGGCCCCGTCGAGGACGAGGCGATCGTCGCGCTGCGCGATGGCGTCCGCCGCGCCCTGCTCGCCAGCCTGTTCTTCGCCGACGGCACGCCGATGCTGCTGGCGGGCGACGAGTTCGGCCACACCCAGTCGGGCAACAACAACGCCTACTGCCAGGACAATCCGCTGTCGTGGCTGGACTGGCGCCGCGCCGGCAGCCCCGCGGGCGTGGCGCTGACGCGCTTCGTCGGACGGCTCGCCGAGCTGCGCAGGCGCCACCCCAGCCTGCATGCGAGCCGCTATCTGGACCTGGCGGAGGAACTGCTGCCCGGCATTCCGCGCGCGAGCTGCTTCGAGCCGGACGGGCAGGCGATCGCCCCCGGGCAGTGGGACGACGGCGAGCGGCGCGCGTTCGCGCTGCGGCGCGCAGCGGCCCGCGAGGGGAGGGTGGACGTCACGCTGCTGCTGCTCAATCCCTGCCACGAGGCCCTGTCCTTCGTCCTGCCCGCGCCCGCCCTCGCCTGGACGTGCGAGCTGGATTCCAGCCGGGGGGACCTCTCCGCCGCCGCCGCGGCGGAGGGCGCCGAGGTGTCGGAAGGCATCGAGGTGTCGGAAGGCATCGAGGTGGCGCCGCACGCCCTCGTGCTGCTGTCGGCGCGGGGCCGCCAGGAGGCGCCGGCGTGAAGGCGGCCCGCGGCGGACGCGGCACCGGAAGGCGGCCATGAGCCGGCACGCCGGCGGCCCCGGCGGCGCCGCGGGGGACGGGCTGTCCGCGCTGGCGGCGCGGGCCGGCCTGCAGGAGTGCTGGACCGATGCGGCCGGCGCGGCGCGGCGCGTGTCGCCGGATACCTTGCGCGCGCTGCTGCGCTCGATGGGCCTGCCCTGCGCCACCGCGGCGGACATCCGCGACAGCCGCGCGGCGGTGGAGGCGCCGGCGATTCCGGGCCTGCCGGCGCTGCGGGTCGGGCGTGCCGGCGGCAGGCTCTTCCTGCCCGGCCTGCCGCCGGGAGACTGCCTGCTGGAAGCGGAGGGCGGCGGCGCGCCGCCGCACGCCGTGCGCCTGGCCGGCGGCCCGTCCGGCGCCTGGCTGCGCGCGCCCCTGCAGCCGGGATACTATCGCCTGCTGCCGCGCGGCGGCGAGCCCGTGCGCCTGGCCATCGCGCCGCGCGGCGCCGACACCGTCGCCGGCCGGATGATCGGGCGGGGCGACCGGCTGTGGGGCGCGATGGCCCAGATCTACAGCCTGCGCAGCGCCGGGGGCGATCCCCTGGCGTCCACCTGGGGATACGGCGACTTCGGCGCGGTCCGGCGGCTGGCGCAGCAGCTTGCCCGGGAAGGCGCGGACGCCCTGATGCTCAGCCCGGCCCATGCGATGTTCAGCGCCGACCCGGCGGCCTGCAGTCCTTACGGCCCGTCGAACCGGCTGTTCCTGAACGCCGCCTACGCCGCGCCCGCCGACGTGCTGGGCGAGGACGCGGTCCGCGCGGCGATGCGGTCCCTGGGTCCGGTGGACTGGGCCGCGCTGGACGCGCCCGATCGGATCGACTGGCCCCGGGCGGCCGCCGTCCGGATGCGCCTGCTGCGCCGGCTGCACGCGGCGCTGCCGCGGCTCGGCGAAGGCGTCCGGCGCGACTACCGGTGTTTCGTCGCCGGCGAGGGCCAGCCGCTGAAGGATCACGCGGTGTTCGAGTGCCTGCAGGCCGATCCCGCGATCGCCGCGGATGAGCGGGGGCGTCCGCTGCCCTGGACCCGGTGGGGCGCGTGCTGGCGCGACGCGCGCGCGCCCGGGGTGCGCGCCTACGCCCGCGCGCACGCCCGCGAGGTCGATTTCCACTGTTTCCTCCAGTGGCTGGCCGCGGCCAGCCTGCGCGGCGCTCACCATGCGGCGCGCGGCGCCGGCATGCGCATCGGCCTGATGGCGGACCTCGCGGTGGGCACCAGCCCGGCCGGGAGCCAGGCGTGGAGCCAGGCCGGCCACCTGCTGGAGGGCGTGTCGATCGGCGCGCCGCCGGATCTCTACAGTCCCCTGGGCCAGAACTGGCATCTGACGGCCTTCTCTCCGCACGCCTTGCGGGCCGGGGCGCAGGAGCCCTTCCTGGCCGTGCTGCGCGCCGGCCTCGCGCACGTCGGCGGCCTGCGCATCGACCACGTCGCGGGGTTCGAGCGGATATGGGTCATCCCCGAAGGGGCCGGCGCCGCGGAGGGCGCCTACCTGCGGATGCCGGCGCGGGAGCTCCTGGCGCTCACGGCGCTGGAAGCCTGGCGTCGCCAGGCCCTGGTCGTCGGCGAAAACCTGGGCACCGTCCCGGCCGGCCTGGATGCGGCCCTCGAACGGAACGGAATCCTGGGCATGGACGTGCTCTGGTTCATGCGGCAGCCGGCGCCGCGGCGGGCACCGGCGCCCTTCCTGCCCGCGTCGCACTGGCCGCCCGCCGCGGCGGCGATGGCCACCACGCACGATCTGCCCACGCTCGCCGGATGGTGGCAGGGAGTCGATATCGACCAGCGCGAGCAGGCGCGGCTGCTGGGGCCGGGCGAGACCGCTTCGGCGCTGCGCCTGCGGCGCGCGCAGGAACGCGCGCAGCTGTGGACGTGCGTGGCCGGGCCGGGCGCCGCCGCCGCGCCGCCGCGCCGCGCGCCCATCGCCGCGATGCTGGGCTTCGTCGCCGCGGCGCCGTGTCCGCTCGTGCTGACGACGCTCGAAGACCTTGCGGGCGTGCTGGAGGCGCCCAACGTGCCGGGCACCGTGGACGAGTTCCCCAATTGGCGCCGCCGCCTGCCGGAGGACGCGGCGCGGGCCTGCGTGTCGCCGGCGTGGCGCGAGCGGCTCGATGCCATCCGGCGCGCGCGCGGGCCGGGGCGCGCGCCGACACCGACATGACGCCCAGGACACCCCGGAGGGCGCCCGCGGCGCCCCGGGCCGCGCTCGCCTGCACCGGGGACCACGAGCCCGGCTACCGCCGGGAACGCGACCGGCACGGCGGTTTCCGCTACCGGGACCGCGACGGGCGGCTGGTGCGCCACCCGGCCGTCCTGGCGCGCATCCGGGCCCTGGCGATTCCGCCCGCTTACGAGGACGTCTGGATCTGCGCGCGCGCCGACGGCCATCTGCAGGCCACCGGACGGGATGCGCGGGGCCGGAAGCAGTACATCTACCATCCCGACTGGACCGCGCGGCGCGGCCGGCACAAATTCGACCAGCTCGCCGGCTTCGGCGCCGCGCTGGTGCGGATCCGGCGGCGGGTCCGCCGCGACCTGCGCCTGCCGGGCCTGCCCAGGGAGCGGATCCTCGCCCTGGCGGTGGCGCTGCTGGACGGCACGCTCATCCGGATCGGCAGCGCGCGCTATGCGCGCGGCAACGGCAGCTACGGCCTGACGACGCTCACCCGGCGCCACGCCACCGTCTCGGGCGCGAAGATCCGCCTGCGGTTCCGCGGCAAGAGCGGCGTCGATCAGGACGTCACGGTGGTCGACCGCAGGCTGGCGCGGCTGGTGCGCCGCTGCCTGGACCTGCCCGGGCAGCGGCTGTTCAAGTATCATGACGAGCGCGGCGCGTTCCACCGGATCGATTCCGCGGCGGTCAACGCCTACCTGCGCGAGATCGCGGGCCGCGACGTCAGCGCCAAGCACTTCAGGACCTGGGGCGGGTCGGTGATGGCCCTGGACCTGCTGAGCCGGGCGGAGGATGGGGACGGGGATGGCGGCCGGCCGCGGGAACGCGAACGCCGGGTGAACGAGGCCATGAAATCCGTGGCCCGCCGCCTGGGAAATACCGCGACGGTCTGCCGCGCATGCTATGTGCACCCGGCCGTGGTGTCGGCGTACCTGGACGGCGCGATCCCGGCGCGCGGGCCCGCACCGCCCGGCCCGCGCGGGCTGAGCGCGGCGGAACGCCGCCTGCTGGCGTTTCTTGCGCGGGATTCGGGGGCTGATGCGCAGCGTCCACACGGACGAAGGCTCCGGTCCGGTGGTGCGAACGGAGAGACTTGAACTCTCATGCCTTGCGGCGCCAGAACCTAAATCTGGTGCGTCTACCAATTCCGCCACGTTCGCCAGGCAAGCCGGCCATTATAGCGTGGTTTGACGGGGCTTCCCGGGTTTCTACGAGGCGCTCCACTTTCCGCTAAAATACCCCGTTTACTATTCATCTTTCAATAGGTTCCGAATGCAGCCCATGGTTGAAAAATTGTCCGGCCTGGAGCGCCGCGTTGATCTGACCGTCTCGGTCGCCGACATCGAAAAGGAAGTCCAGGCGCAGCTCAAGCGCGTCGCCCGGACGGCGAAGGTGCAGGGCTTCCGCCCCGGCAAGGCGCCCCTGTCGGTGATCGAGCGCAGCCACGGCCCGTCGGTCCGCTACGACGTGATCAACACCCAGATCGGCAAGTCGCTGGACAAGGTCATCCAGGACGCGAACCTGCGCGTGGCCGGCACCCCCAGCCTGGAACCCAAGGTCGAAGGCGCCGAGGACGGCGTGATGGCGTTTTCCGCCACCTTCGAGGTCTATCCCGACATCCAGCTGCCGGACCTGTCCTCCCTGAAGATCACCCGCAACACCGTCGAGGTGGGCGAAGCCGAAGTGCAGAAGACCCTCGACATCCTGCGCCGCCAGCGCACGGTCTTCAAGCCGGCGGCCGACCGCGCCGCCCAGAGCGGCGACCGCGTCACCCTGGACTTCACCGGCACCATCGACGGCGTGGCCTTCGAGGGCGGCAGCGCCCAGGACTTCCCCTTCGTGCTGGGCCAGGGCCGCATGCTGCCCGAGTTCGAGGCCGCCGCCACCGGCCTGAAGGCCGGCGAGACCAAGACCTTCCCGCTGGCCTTCCCGGAAGACTACGGCAGCCCCGCCGTGGCCGGCAAGCAGGCTGAATTCACCATCACCGTGAAGGAAGTCGCCGAGCCCGAACTGCCCGAACTCGACGCCGACTTCGCCCGCGCCCTGGGCCAGGCCGAAGGCGACGTGGACGCCCTGCTGGCCGATGTGCGCGCCAACGTGGAACGCGAGGCCCAGGCCCGCGCCAAGAACCGCACCAAGGCCAGCGTCATGGACGCCCTGGCCGCCGCCTGCGACTTCGACCTGCCCAAGGCCCTGGTGGACAACGAGATTGCCAACCGCACGGCCGCCGCGCGCGAGGAACTCAAGCAGCGCGGCCTGCCCAACGCCGACAGCATCCCCATCCCGGAGGACACCTTCCGCGCGGAAGCCGAGCGCCGCGTGCGCCTGGGCCTGCTGGTGGCCGAGCTCATCAAGTCCGCCGACCTCAAGGCCAGGCCCGAGCAGGTCCGCGCCCGCATCGAGGAATTCGCCAAGAGCTACGAGCAGCCCGCCCAGGTCGTCGCCTACTACCTGTCCGACCGCCAGCGCCGCGCCGAGATCGAATCGCTGGTCCTGGAAGACAACCTCGTCGAGCACGTCCTGGCGTCCGCCCAGGTCACCGACGAAGCCGTCGATTTCGATACTCTGATGGGTGCCCGCTGACATGAACCGGTTCACCGATTTCTACGCGTCGATGTACGGCGGGGACTCGGTCGTCCCCACCGGCCTGGGCTACGTGCCCATCGTGATCGAGCAGTCCGGCCGCGGCGAACGGTCCTACGACATCTATTCGCGCCTGCTGCGCGAACGGGTGATCTTCTTCGTGGGCCCGGTCAACGACCAGTCGGCCAACCTGGTCGTGGCGCAGCTGCTGTTCCTGGAATCGGAGAACCCCGACAAGGACATCTCGCTCTACATCAATTCCCCGGGCGGCTCGGTCTACGCCGGCATGGCGATCTTCGACACCATGCAGTTCGTCAAGCCCGAGGTCTCCACCCTGTGCACCGGCCTGGCCGCGAGCATGGGCGCGTTCCTGCTGGCCGCCGGGGCCAAGGGCAAGCGCTACGCGCTGCCCAATTCCCGCATCATGATCCACCAGCCTTCGGGCGGCGCGCAGGGCCAGGCCTCGGACATCCAGATCCAGGCCAAGGAAATCCTCAGCCTGCGCGAACGCCTGAACGGCATCCTGGCCGAGCGCACCGGCCAGGACATCGAGCGCATCGCCGTGGACACCGAACGCGACAACTTCATGTCCGCCGACGATGCGCGGGAATACGGACTGATCGACAAGGTACTGGTTTCGCGCACCGACGAAGCCAAGTGATTGGATAGCCATGACCGAAAAAAAGGGATCCAGCGAGGACAAGGCGCTGCATTGCTCCTTCTGCAACAAAAGCCAGCACGAAGTCCACAAGCTGATCGCCGGGCCTTCCGTCTTCATCTGCGATGAATGCATCAGCCTGTGCAACGACATCATCCGCGAGGAGTCCCAGGACGCGGCGCGGGCCGCCGTGCGCAAGGAACTGCCCACGCCGCAGGAAATCAAGTCCTTCCTGGACGGCTACGTCATCGGCCAGGAAACGCCCAAGCGCAACCTGGCGGTGGCGGTCTACAACCACTACAAGCGCATCCGCTACCAGGACGCCAAGGACGGCGACGTCGAGCTGTCCAAGAGCAACATCCTGCTGATCGGGCCGACCGGCTCGGGCAAGACCCTGCTCGCCCAGACCCTGGCGCGCATGCTGGACGTGCCCTTCGTGATGGCCGACGCCACCACCCTGACGGAAGCCGGCTACGTCGGCGAGGACGTCGAGAACATCATCCAGAAGCTGCTGCAGAACTGCAACTACGAAGTCGAGAAGGCCCAGCGCGCCATCGTCTACATCGACGAGATCGACAAGATCGCGCGCAAGTCCGACAACCCGTCCATCACCCGCGACGTCTCGGGCGAGGGCGTGCAGCAGGCCCTGCTGAAGCTCATCGAAGGCACGGTCGCCTCGGTGCCGCCGCAGGGCGGGCGCAAGCACCCGAACCAGGACTTCGTCCAGGTGGACACCACCAACATCCTGTTCATCGTGGGCGGCGCCTTCGACGGCCTGGAAAAGATCATCCGCGACCGCAGCGAACGCTCCGGCATCGGCTTCGCCGCCACGGTGCGCGCGCGCTCCGAGCGCGGCGTGGGCGAACTGTTCGCCGAGGTCGAACCGGAAGACCTGATCAAGTTCGGCCTGATCCCGGAACTGGTCGGCCGCCTGCCGGTGGTCGCCACCCTGGAGGAACTGAGCGAGGACACGCTGGTGCGCATCCTCACCGAGCCGCGCAACGCCGTGGTCAAGCAGTTCCAGAAGCTGTTCGAGATGGAGGACGTCGCGCTGGAAGTGACGCCCGAGGCCCTGACGGCGATCGCCCGCCGGGCCATCAAGCGCCGCACCGGCGCCCGCGGCCTGCGCTCCATCATCGAGCAGGCGCTGCTGGGCACCATGTACGAACTGCCTTCGCGCCAGGACATCAACCGCGTGGTCCTGGAAAAGGACGCCGTCGAAGGCCTGACCTCGCCGACGCTCATCAAGGGCCCCCGGCCCGACCGCCACGCCGAAGACAAGCCCCTGCGCTCGGCCGCCGCCTGAGCGCGGCCCGGACCCCGCCCTTCGTTCTTCCCGCCGGAAGGGCGGCCGGCGCCGCGCCCATCTTCCGGGCGGGGGCGTTTCGCGCCCGCCGGACGGCCGGTTCCCGTATACTGGCAGTGTGCCCCCAGCTCTTGAAAAGCGTCTGTACGGCACCATATTCATCAGCAGGCACAATACGAAAAAGGAAGCCCGCGCTTCCTTTTTCTTTCAGATTCAATAGTTTGAGGAATCAACCATGTCTGCTAGCCAGATTCTGACCCAGGAACCTGTGGAACTGCCGCTGCTGCCGCTGCGCGACGTCGTGGTCTTTCCGCACATGGTCATCCCCCTGTTCGTGGGGCGGCCGCGTTCCATCAAGGCGCTCGAGCTGGCGATGGAAGCCGGCAGCAGCGTGATGCTGGTGGCCCAGAAGTCCGCCGGCAAGGACGAGCCCACGCCCGACGACCTGTACGAGATCGGCTGCGCGGCCAACATCCTGCAGATGCTGAAGCTGCCCGACGGCACCGTCAAGGTGCTGGTCGAAGGGCTGCAGCGCGCCCGCGTCCATGAAGTCACCGACGCCGAAACGCATTTCGCGGCGCGCGTCTCGGGCATCGAAGAAGACCAGTCCGACCAGGCCGAGGCCGAGGCCCTGCGCCGCGCCGTCGTGGCCCAGTTCGAGCAGTACGTCAAGCTCAACAAGAAGATCCCGCAGGAAATCCTGACCTCGCTGGCCGGGATCGAGGACGCCGGCCGCCTGGCCGACACCATCGCCGCCCATCTGCCCCTGAAGATCGAGCAGAAGCAGTCCCTGCTCGACATGCCCGGCGCCGCGCGCCGCCTGGAAGCCCTGCTCGCCCAGCTGGAATCGGAAATCGAGATCCTGCAGGTCGAGAAGCGCATCCGCGGCCGCGTCAAGAAGCAGATGGAAAAGAGCCAGCGCGACTACTACCTGAACGAGCAGGTCAAGGCCATCCAGAAGGAACTGGGCGAGGGCGAGGAAGGCGCCGACATCGAAGAGCTCGAACGCCGGATCGCGGCCGCGCACCTGCCCAAGGAAGCCCGCAAGAAGGCCGACGCCGAGCTGAAGAAGCTCAAGCTGATGTCGCCCATGTCGGCCGAGGCCACCGTGGTGCGCAACTACATCGACACGCTGCTGGGCCTGCCGTGGCGCAAGAAGAGCCGCGTCAACAACTCCCTGAAGAACGCCGAGGAAGTCCTCGACGCCGACCACTACGGCCTGGAAAAGGTCAAGGAGCGCATCGTCGAGTACCTGGCGGTGCAGCAGCGCGTGGACAAGCTCAAGGCGCCGATCCTGTGCCTGGTCGGGCCCCCGGGCGTGGGCAAGACCTCGCTGGGCCAGTCCGTGGCCCGCGCCACCAACCGCAAATTCGTGCGCATGGCGCTGGGCGGCGTGCGCGACGAGGCCGAGATCCGCGGCCACCGGCGCACCTACATCGGCTCCATGCCCGGCAAGATCCTGCAGAACATGGCCAAGGTGGGCGTGCGCAATCCGCTGTTCCTGCTCGACGAGATCGACAAGCTGGGCGCGGATTTCCGCGGCGACCCGTCCTCGGCCCTGCTCGAAGTGCTCGATCCGGAACAGAACCACACCTTCCAGGACCACTACATCGAGGTCGATTTCGACCTGTCGGACGTGATGTTCGTGGCCACCAGCAACACGCTGAACATTCCGCCGGCCCTGCTGGACCGGATGGAAGTCATCCGCCTGTCGGGCTACACGGAAGACGAGAAGGTCCACATCGCCTTCGATCACCTGCTGCCCAAGCTGATGAAGAACAACGGCGTCAAGGAAGGCGAGCTGAGCATCTCCGAAAACGCGGTCCGCGACATCGTGCGCTACTACACGCGCGAGGCCGGGGTGCGCGCGCTGGAACGCGAGATCTCCAAGATCTGCCGCAAGGCCGTCAAGCGCCTGCTGAGCGCCGGTGCCGAGGGCCGTGAGCTGAAGCATGCCGACGGCCAGGCCGCGATCGTGGTGGATTCCTCCAACCTGAACGACTTCCTGGGGGTGCGCCGCTTCAATTTCGGCGTGGCCGAAAAGGAAGACAAGATCGGCCAGGTCACCGGCCTGGCCTGGACGGAAGTCGGCGGCGACCTGCTGACCATCGAGGCGGCGGACATGCCGGGCAAGGGCGTGGTCCTGCGCACGGGTTCGCTGGGCGACGTGATGAAGGAATCGGTCGAGGCCGCCCGCACGGTGGTGCGCGCCCGCGCCCGCAAGTGGGGCATCGCCGACCAGGCCTTCGAGAAGCGCGACCTGCACATCCACTTCCCGGAAGGCGCCACGCCCAAGGACGGCCCCTCGGCCGGGGCCGCCATCACCACGGCCATGGTGTCGGCGCTGACCGGCATCCCGGTGCGCGCCGACGTGGCCATGACGGGCGAGATCACCCTGCGCGGCGAGATCCTGGAAATCGGCGGCCTGAAGGAAAAGCTGCTGGCGGCGCATCGCGGCGGCATCAAGACCGTGATGATCCCGGAGGAAAACGTCAAGGACCTGGCGGAAATCCCGGACAACGTGAAAAACCACCTGGAGATCATCCCGGTGCGCTGGATCGACCGGGTGCTGGAAGTCGCCCTGCAGCGCATGCCCGTGCCCCTGTCGGACGAGGAAGTCGCCCGCCTGGCGGCCGAGGCGGTCGCCGCCGCCAAGCCGGCGGAAGCCGGCGGCAGCGGGGTGATGAAGCACTGAGGCGAACCTGGCCCCGGGCCGGTCCCCGTTCGGACCGGCCCGAGCCCGGCGGATCGGAACGGCTTCCCCTCCGTGCGCGGCGCGGTTCAGCGGCCGGAGAAGGGCCGGCGAAACGACCAAGGGCTCCCCGAAAGGGAGCCCTTGCCGCTTCTGGCCCGGATGCGCGCAGAGGAGCGCCGGCGTTTCAGTGCAGCGCGGTGGTGCGGATCAGGCCGACGGCGATGCCTTCGATGGCGAAGTCGTCGCCCGGACCCACGTCGATGGGCTGGAAGTCGGGGTTTTCGGGCAGCAGGCGGATGCGGCGGCCCTGGTGGTCCAGCCGCTTGACGGTGACGTCGTCGCCCAGACGGGCGACCACGATCTGGCCATGGCGCGCCTGGGGCGTGCTGCGCACGGCCAGCAGGTCGCCATCGAGGATGCCGGCGTCGCGCATGCTGCTGCCGCGCACGCGCAGCAGGTAGTCGGGCGCGGACTCGAACAGGTGGGGGGCCAGCGGGATTTCGCGTTCGATGTGCTCGGCCGCCAGGATGGGGCTGCCGGCGGCGACGCGGCCCACCAGCGGCACCAGGCGGCTGTCGGACGGCGCGAGCCAGACCGGGGCGCCGGGCAGGGGGCCGGGCAATGCGCCAGGCAATGTGCCGGACGGGGGATGGAGCCCGTGGGCCGGGCCGGCGCCGGCGGGGATGCCGTCCCGCGCGGGGCGGGCAGCGGCGGGCGCGCCCGCCGGATCGGCGTCCGGGCTGCGGGCTTGCTCCGTGAGCTGGATGCCGCGCGAGGTGGCCGCCGACAGGCGGATGTAGCCCTTGCGCTCCAGCGCGCGCAGGTGGTCTTCGGCCGCGTTGGCCGAGCGGAACCCCAGCTGGCGGGCGATTTCGGCCCGGGTGGGAGGGCGGCCGGCCTGCTGGATGGATTGCCGGATGAGGTCCAGGATCTGGGACTGCCGGGCGGTGAGTTTCAGGGCCATGACGCGCTACTGGATGGAAACACAGCCCGTATTGTGACCGAAGGGCGCGCGCCGCGCAAGCGGCAGGGCGGCCAGCAGCAGGGCGGCCGTCCTGAAACGGCGACGGGGCCCCGCAAGAGGCCCCGTCGTGCGCCATGCCGCGGCGCGGGCGGGCGGGTCAGTGCCCGATCACGCCTTGATCATGCCTTGATCATGCCTTGATTACGCGGGCGATCGCCTCGGCCACGTAGTCGATGTTGCCGCTGTTCAGGGCGGCCACGCAGATGCGGCCGCTGCCCACGGCGTAGATGCCGAATTCCTCGCGCAGGCGCTCCACCTGGTCCTTGGTGAGGCCGGAGTACGAGAACATGCCGCGCTGCGCCTTGACGAAGCTGAAGTCCTGGCTCACGCCCTGGGCCTGGATCTTTTCGACCAGCTGGTGGCGCATGGCGCGGATGCGGTCGCGCATGCCGGCCAGTTCCTCGGCCCACAGCGCGTACAGCTCGGGCGTGTTCAGCACGGTCGAGACCAGGGCGCCGCCGTGGGTGGGCGGGTTGGAGTAGTTGGTGCGGATGACGCGCTTCAACTGGCTGAGCACGCGCGTGCTTTCCTCGTCGCCGCCGGTGACCAGCGTCAGGGCGCCGACGCGCTCGCCGTACAGCGAGAAGGACTTGGAGAACGAGGAGCTGATGAACATGGTCATGCCCAGGTCCGCGAACAGGCGCACCACGGCGGCGTCTTCCTCGATGCCGGCGCCGAAGCCCTGGTAGGCGATGTCCAGGAAGGGCACCAGCTGGCCGGCCTGCAGCGTGCGGGCGATGTCCTGCCATTGTTCCAGGGTGGGATCGACGCCCGTGGGATTGTGGCAGCAGGCGTGCAGCACCACGATGGTGCCGGCGGGCAGGGCGCGCAGCGAGGCCAGCATGCCGTCGAAATTCAGCCCATGGGTGGCGGCGTCGTAGTAGTCGTAGCTGACGACCGGGAAGCCGGCGGCGGCGAACAGGGCCTGGTGGTTGGCCCAGCTGGGGTTGCTGATGGCGACCTGGGCGTTCGGCAGGATCTGCTTGAGGAAGTCGGCGCCGACCTTCAGCGCGCCGGTGCCGCCCAGGGTCTGGACCGTCAGCGAGCGGTGCTCGGCGATCAGGGGCGAGCCGGCGCCCAGGAGCAGGGCGCGGGCGCCGTTGTTGTAGCCGGGAATGCCGTCGATCGGCAGGTAGTTGCGCGGCTCGGCCTGCTCGAACAGGCGGGCCTCGGCCTGGCGGACGGCCTTCAGCAGCGGGATGCGGCCCGCGTCGTCGTAGTAGACGCCGACGCCGAGATTGACCTTGGTGGGCCGGGTGTCGGCCTTGAATTGTTCGTTCAGGCCCAGGATGGGGTCGCGCGGAGCGAGTTCGACGGATGCGAAGATGGAGGACATGGGATTCCGTAGGGACAAGGGGAAAGGTCTGGAGACGCCATGCACCGGTCCGCCCGTCCGCCGGCCATCCCGGCAAGGAGCGCGTCGGACGTGGGGAGACTGATGCAAAGGATTCCTTGGTCGCGAAGGCCAACGATGAGATAATAAGGGGTTTACCCGAATAGTGTCCAGGCGAACCATGGAGAGCCGCGCAAATACCCCGGACCCGGTGGAGGACTCGCCGGGTTTCGTGCATTTTCCAGACAGTCCGTTTCAGCTTTTCCAGCCCTATCCGCCCGCCGGCGACCAGCCGGCCGCGATCGACACGCTGGAAGAGGGCGTGCGCGATGGGCTCATGTGCCAGACGCTCCTGGGGGTGACGGGCTCGGGCAAGACCTACACCATGGCCAACCTGATCGCCCGCACCGGGCGGCCGGCCATCGTGCTGGCGCCCAACAAGACTCTGGCCGCCCAGCTCTACGCCGAGATGCGCGAATTCTTCCCGCGCAACGCGGTGGAATACTTCGTGTCCTACTACGATTACTACCAGCCGGAGGCCTACGTGCCCTCGCGCGACCTGTTCATCGAGAAGGACTCGTCCATCAACGAGCACATCGAGCAGATGCGCCTGTCGGCCACCAAGAGCCTGCTGGAGCGCCCCGACACCATCATCGTGGGCACGGTGTCCTGCATCTACGGCATCGGCAACCCGGGCGACTACCACGCCATGGTGCTGACGCTGCGCACGGGCGACCGGATCGGCCGCCAGGAAATCCTGGCGCGGCTGGTGTCCATGCAGTACGAGCGCAACGACACGGAATTCTCCCGCGGGACCTTCCGGGCGCGCGGCGAGGTGATCGACGTCTTCCCGGCCGAGCACGCCGAGCATGCCTTGCGCATCACGCTGTTCGACGACGAGATCGAGTCCCTGGACCTGTTCGATCCCCTGACGGGCAAGCCGGTGCAGAGCCTGGTGCGTTTCACGATCTTTCCCAGTTCGCACTACGTGACGCCGCGCGAGACCGTGCTGCGCGCCATCGAGACGATCAAGGACGAACTGCGCGAGCGCCTGGCCGAACTGACGGCGGCGGGCCGGCTGGTCGAGGCCCAGCGGCTGGAGCAGCGCACCCGCTTCGATCTGGAGATGCTGCAGGAACTGGGATTCTGCAAGGGCATCGAGAACTATTCCCGGCACCTGTCGGGCGCCCTGCCGGGCGAGCCGCCGCCCACGCTGATCGACTACCTGCCGGCCAACGCCCTGATGTTCATCGACGAGAGCCACGTCACCATCGGCCAGCTGGGCGGCATGTACCGGGGCGACCGCTCGCGCAAGGAAACCCTGGTCCAGTTCGGCTTCCGCCTGCCCTCGGCGCTGGACAACCGGCCCCTGCGGCTGGAGGAATTCGAGGCGCGCATGCCGCAGTGCGTGTTCGTCTCCGCCACGCCGGGGCCCTACGAGGCCGCGCACGCGGACCAGGTGGTCGAGCAGGTGGTGCGCCCGACCGGCCTGGTGGATCCGGAGGTCGAGCTGCGCCCGGCCGCCACCCAGGTCGACGATCTGCTGGGCGAGGCCAAGCTGCGCATCGCGCGCCACGAGCGGGTGCTGGTCACCACGCTGACCAAGCGCATGGCCGAGGACCTGACCGAATACCTGGGGGAAAACGGCCTCAAGGTGCGCTACCTGCATTCGGACATCGACACGGTGGAGCGCGTCGAGATCATCCGCGACCTGCGCCTGGGCGCCTTCGACGTGCTGGTCGGGATCAACCTGCTGCGCGAGGGCCTGGACATCCCGGAAGTCTCGCTGGTGGCGATCCTGGACGCCGACAAGGAAGGCTTTCTGCGTTCCGAGCGCAGCCTGATCCAGACCATCGGCCGCGCGGCGCGCAACCTGAACGGGCGCGCCATCCTGTATGCGGACCGGGTGACCGATTCCATGCGCCGGGCCATGGACGAGACGGCCCGCCGCCGGGAAAAGCAGCAGGCCTTCAACATCGAGCACGGCATCACGGCCCGCGGCGTCAGCAAGGCGGTGCGCGACCTGATCGACGGGGTGTCCGCGGCGGCGGCCGCGGCGCCGGTCGCGGCGGGCTACGACGAATCGGCCCTGCACGACGAAAAGTCCCTGGCGCGGGAGATCCGCCGCCTGGAGCAGCGCATGAACGAGCACGCCCGCAACCTGGAGTTCGAGCAGGCGGCCTCGGTGCGCGACGCCCTGCGCGCCCTGAAGGCCCGCGCGCTGATGGAGTGACGCCCGGCGCCCGGATGCGCCGGCGGCGCCGGGCCTGGCCTCGTCCCCGGTTTCGCGCGGACGGCGCCGGGTCTCCCGTCCGCCCGTCGCGGGCCGGCCTGTTGCGGGCCGGCCTGTTGCGGGCCGGCCTGTTGCGGGGCCGCTTCGGAAGTGCTTCAAGTGTCAGGTTTTTTTGCGGTTTTCCACAGAAAATGCTTGCCTATTTCCGGGTTTTCCCGCACACTTTCACTCATCATGCATAAGGTACTTTTTGTCTGTACGGGCAATATCTGCCGCTCCCCCACCGCCCAGGGCGTGTTCCAGCACCTCGTCGACGAGGCCGGGCTGTCCGATGCGATCGCCGTCGATTCCGCCGCGACCCACCACTTCCACGTGGGCGAGGCGCCGGATGCGCGCGCCCAGACGGCCGCGCGCAAGCGCGGCTACGATCTGTCGGGGCTGGTGGCCCGGCAGGTCCGCGCCGATGATTTCCGCGACGCCGACCTGATCCTGGCCATGGACTGGGAAAACCTGTCCGCGCTGCAGCAGCAGTGCCCCAAGGTCTACCAGCACAAGCTCATGCTGCTGATGCGCTTCTCGAACGAATTCGAGGAAGCCACGGTGCCCGATCCCTACTACGGTGGTCCCGAAGGCTTCAACAAGGTCCTGGACTACATCGAAGACTCCTGCCAGGGCGTCCTCGAACTGGTGCGCAAGCGCGCGCTGCAATACCAGGCCGCCTGAGGATCCTTCCCTTCCATGTCGGGGCGCCTGCGGGCGCCCTTCGCATTCATGGGCGCGGGCCCGCGGGCATGAGGTTCCCGGCATGCGGTTCCGGGCGTCAAATTTCCGGCGGCGCGGCTCTGCGGGCGTGACCGTTTCCGGAGGCGAAGGCTTGGGGTGGGCCCGTGTGCGGGCAGGCTCGCGGTGCGGAGGTCCGGGGCGCGACCTCGGCCGATGACCACTGCGGACAGTGGGAATTGACAACCATCAAGTTCCGCTGATTTTCCCGATCTAAAACCGAGTATTTTAGTCGGGTAAAAGGGTACACTTGACTCAAATAGTCGGGTATTAGAGTTGCCCGGAAATTTTCCGCACCCACAGAGGACTTCACCATGCGTTTGACGACCAAGGGACGTTTCGCCGTCACGGCAATGATCGATCTGGCCCTGCGCCATCACAGCGGCCCGGTCACGCTGGCCGCCATCAGCGCGCGCCAGAACATTTCCCTGTCCTACCTGGAGCAGCTGTTCGGCAAGCTGCGCCGGCACGAGCTGGTCGACAGCGTGCGCGGCCCGGGGGGCGGCTACACGCTGGCCCGGCATGCGCGCGACGTCTCCGTGGCGGACATCATCTTCGCCGTGGACGAGCCGCTGGACGCCACCAGCTGCGGCGGCAAGGAAAACTGCGACATCGGCCGCAACGGCCACAGCGGCAAGTGCATGACCCACGACCTGTGGGCGACTTTGAGTCGTAAAATGCTGGAATACCTGGACTCGGTCTCGCTGCAGGACCTGGTCGACCAGCAGCGGCTGCGCGAATGGCAGGAATCCGGCCACATGCGCAACGGCCGCCCGACGATCCCGATCACGCCGGTGGCGGCCGACTCCCGGGTCCAGGAGCCCGTATCGGCCTGATTTCCCGGAGTTTCGATGCCACAGGACCCGCTTCCGATCTACCTGGACCATTCCGCCACCACGCCCGTCGACGCCCGCGTCCTCCAGGCCATGCTGCCCTGGCTGACCGAACGCTTCGGCAATCCCGCCTCGCGCAGCCATGCCTGGGGCTGGGACGCGGAAGAGGCCGTGGAGCGGGCCCGGGCCCAGGTCGCGGGGCTGATCCACGCCGATCCGCGCGAGATCGTCTGGACTTCCGGCGCCACCGAATCCGACAATCTGGCGATCAAGGGCGCGGCCCATTTCCATGCCGGCCGGGGCCGGCACATCGTCACGGTCCGCACCGAGCACAAGGCGGTGCTGGATCCCTGCCTGGAACTCCAGCGCCAGGGTTTCGAGATCACCTGGCTGGAGGTGGACGCCCACGGCCTGGTGAGTCCCGAGGCCCTGGCCGCCGCGCTGCGCCCCGACACGATCCTGGTGTCGGTGATGCTGGTGAACAACGAAATCGGCGTCATCCAGGACATCGCCGCGCTGGCCGCGCCGTGCCGCGAACGCGGCATCCTGTTCCATACCGACGCCGCCCAGGCCACCGGCAAGCTGCCGATCGACGTGCAGGCGCTGGGCGTGGACCTGATGTCCCTGTCGGCGCACAAGACCTACGGCCCCAAGGGCGTCGGCGCGCTGTACGTGCGCCGCAAGCCGCGCGTGCGCCTGGAGGCCCAGATCCACGGCGGCGGCCACGAACGCGGCCTGCGCTCGGGCACGCTGCCCACCCACCAGATCGTGGGCATGGGCGAGGCCTTCGCCCTGGCGGGCGAGCTGATGGACGCCGAAGTCCCCCGCATCCGCGCGCTGCGCGACCGCCTCTGGGACGGCCTGCGCGACCTGCCGGACGTCTACGTCAACGGCGACCTGGAGCGGGGCGTGGCGCACACCCTGAACATCAGCGTGGCCCACGTCGAGGGCGAGGCCCTGCTGATGTCCGTGCCGGAGCTGGCCGTCTCCTCGGGCTCGGCCTGCACTTCGGCCAGCCTGGAGCCGTCCCACGTGCTGCGCGCCCTCGGGCGCAGCGACACCCTGGCGCACAGCTCGCTGCGCCTGACGCTGGGGCGCGCCACCACGCAGGACGAAGTGGACCGCGCCGTGCGGCTGCTGCGCACCCAGATCGGGCGCCTGCGCGAGCTGTCCCCCCTGTGGGAAATGCGCCGGCAGGGCACGCTGGGCGCCTGGGCGGAGCACTGCTGATGGCGGGTCCGTCGTACGGGCCGCGGGTCCTGGAACACTACCTGCATCCGCGCAACGTCGGCTCTTTCGACGCGGCCGATCCTTGCGTGGGCACCGCGCTGGTGGGTTCGCCCGAGCTCGGCCAGATCCTGAAGCTGCAGATCCGGCTGGATGGCGCTACCATAGAGTCCGCCTGCTTCCGGGCCTTCGGCTGCGGCGAGGCCATCGCGGCCGGATCGCTGGCCACCGAATGGCTGCCGGGGCGCAGCCTGGACCAGGCGCTGGCCATCGGCAGCCAGGACTTCGTCCAGGCGCTGGGCCTGGCCGCCGACAAGCTGCATTGCGCGCTGCTGGCCCAGGACGCCATCCGCGCGGCCGTGGCCGACTACGCCCGCAAGCACCCGAATCCATCGACAACCACCGTTCCTGAGGCACATCATGGGAATCACGCTGACGCAACAGGCCGCTGAACACATCCAGCGCCATCTGGACAAACGCGGCAAGGGCCTGGGCCTGCGCCTGGGGGTCAAGCCCTCGGGCTGCTCGGGCATGTCCTACCATCTGGAATACGTGGACGATCCCTCCGCCGAGGATCAGGTCTTCGAGCAGTTCGGCGCGCGCGTGTACGTGTCGCCCGACAGCCTGCCCTACCTGCAGGGCACCGAGCTGGACTATGCCCGCGAGGGCCTGAACGAGGGCTTCCGCTTCAACAACCCCAACGAAAAGGCCGCCTGCGGCTGCGGGGAGTCGTTCACCGTCTGAGCGCACAGGCCGGCCGCGCCCGCCTTGCGCGGCGGGCGCAGGCGCGGGCCGGGACCCGGACAGGGAACCGGCCCGCGGATCGGACAGCGAAAAGGCCGGATTTCCGGCCTTTTCGTCGTGGTGCGCACAGGATGCGCCGTTCCCGCGGGACGCCGATCAGTCCTCGGGCCGCAGGTGCGGGAACAGGATCACGTCGCGGATGTTGGGGCTGTCGGTGAGCATCATCACCAGCCGGTCGATGCCGATGCCGCAGCCGCCGGTGGGGGGCATGCCGTATTCCAGGGCGCGCACGTAGTCCGCGTCGTAGTACATGGCTTCCTCGTCGCCGGCGTCCTTGGCGGCCACCTGGGCGTGGAAGCGCGCGGCCTGGTCCTCGGGATCGTTCAGCTCGGAGAAGCCGTTGGCGATCTCGCGCCCGCAGGCGAACAGCTCGAAGCGCTCCGTGATGCCGGCCTGCGTGTCGGAGGCCCGCGCCAGCGGCGAGACTTCCACCGGATAGTCGATGATGAAGGTGGGATGCCAGAGCTTCGCTTCGGCGGTTTCCTCGAACAGCGCCAGCTGCAGCGCGCCCAGGCCCGCGTGGGCCAGGACCGGGCCGTCCATGTCCGCGCCCAGGCGGCGCAGTTCGCCGCGCAGCCAGGCTTCGTCCTGCAGCTGGGCGGGCGCGTAGCCGGGCGCGTGCTTCAGGATGGCCTCGGTGATCGTCAGGCGGTCGAAGGCGCGTTCCAGGTCCAGGGGCTGGCCCTGGTAGCTCAGGCTGGCGGTGCCGCGGGCGCGCCGCGCGGTCTCGCGGATCAGGGACTCGGTGTAGTCCATCAGCCAGCGGTAGTCGGTGTACGCCGCATAGAATTCCATCATGGTGAATTCCGGATTGTGGCGCGGGCTGACGCCCTCGTTGCGGAAATTGCGGTTGATCTCGAACACCCGCTCGAAGCCGCCCACGATCAGGCGCTTCAGGTAGAGCTCGGGCGCGATGCGCAGGTACATCTGCATGTCCAGCGCGTTGTGGTGGGTGACGAAGGGCTTGGCCGCCGCGCCGCCGGGGATGGGGTGCAGCATCGGGGTCTCGACTTCCAGGAAATCGGCCTCCGACATGATCTGGCGGATCGCCGTGACGATGCGGCTGCGCGCCAGGAAGGTCTCGCGCGTGCCCTCGGTCATGATCAGGTCCACGTAGCGCTGGCGGTAGCGCAGTTCCTGGTCGGCCACGCCGTGGAACTTGTCCGGCAGGGGCCGCAGGGATTTCGACAGCAGACGCAGCGACTGCACGCGCAGCGACAGTTCGCCCTTGCGCGTCTTGAAGACCTCGCCTTCGGCGCCGACGATGTCGCCGATGTCCCAGGCCTTGAAGGCGGCGTAGGCCTCGTCGCCCAGCACGCCGCGGTCCAGGTACAGCTGCAGGCGCCCGCTGGCGTCCTGCAGCGTGGCGAAGCTGGCCTTGCCCATGATGCGCTTGAGCATCATGCGCCCGGCGACGCGGGCGCGCCGCCCCAGGGCCTGCAGGGCGTCCTCGTCCAGCGCGCCGCAGTCCCGGTGCAGGTCGGCGGCGCGGGCGTCGGGACGGAAGTCGTTGGGGTAGGCGGGGCCGGCCTGGCGCAGCGCGTCGAGTTTGGCGCGGCGCTCGGCGATCAGGCGGTTCTCGTCGGGGGCTTGGACTGGGGTGTCGTTCTGCGAGGTCATGTCGTGCAATGAGTGGGAGAGGACGAGGGCGGCCGGGAAGGCCCGGCCGCGGCGGCCGGAGGCGTCCCGTGCGCGCCGCGGGCTAGACGCCCTGCTTGAGGCTGGCCGTGATGAAGGGGTCCAGGTCGCCGTCCAGGACCTTCTGGGTGTTGGAGATCTCGACGCCGGTGCGCAGGTCCTTGATGCGGCTCTGGTCCAGGACGTAGGAGCGGATCTGGTGGCCCCAGCCCACGTCGCTCTTGGCGTCTTCCAGCTTCTGCTGCTCGGCCATGCGCTTGCGCATTTCGAGTTCGTAGAGGCGCGACTTCAGCATCTGCATGGCTTCGGCGCGGTTGCGGTGCTGGGAGCGGTCGTTCTGGCACTGCACGACGATGCCGGTGGGCTGGTGCGTGATGCGCACGGCCGAGTCGGTCTTGTTGATGTGCTGGCCGCCGGCGCCGCTGGCGCGGTAGGTGTCGATGCGCAGGTCCGCCGGGTTGATGTCGATCTCGAAGGAGTCGTCGATCTCCGGATAGACGAAGACGCTGGCAAAGGAGGTGTGCCGGCCGTTGGACGAATCGAAGGGGCTCTTGCGCACCAGGCGGTGCACGCCGGTCTCGGTGCGCAGCAGGCCGTAGGCGTATTCGCCCTCGAACTTGATGGTGGCCGACTTGATGCCGGCGACTTCGCCCTCGGATTCTTCCAGGATCTCGGTCTTGAAGTCCTTGCGCTCGCCGTAGTGCAGGTACTGGCGCAGCAGCATGGAGGCCCAGTCCTGGGCCTCGGTGCCGCCGGCGCCGGCCTGGATGTCGACGAAGCAGTTCAGGGGATCGGCCGGGTTGTTGAACATGCGGCGGAATTCGAGCTCTTCCAGGCGCTCGCCCAGGGCGGCGCAGTCCTGCTCGATGGCGAGCAGGGTGGCGTCGTCGTCATCGGCGCTGGCCAGCTCGAACAGGTCGCGCGCGTCGTTCAGGCCGCGTTCCAGGTCGGCCAGGGTGTGGACGACGGTTTCCAGGGATTTCTTTTCGCGGCCCAGGTCCTGGGCGTGCTGCGGATCGTTCCAGACGTCCGGGTTTTCCAGTTCGGCGTTGACGACGAGCAGGCGTTCGGCCTTGGCATCGTAGTCAAAGATACCTCCGCAGCAGACCCTGGCGCTCGGTGTAGTCGTCGATGCGGGCGATGATCTGGTTCTGGCGTTCGGCTTCCATGGAGGTGTCCTGTGTGGGGCGCGCGCAGGAGCGTCCGGTGTCTGGTTCCAGGGCTGGGCGCGCGCATTAAAATGCGGGTCAATCCGCCATTTTAGCGCGCTCCGGGCAGGGGCGCCGGAGGGCGGCGCAGCGCCAAACCAGAAGGAGACCCCCGCCATGCAAGCACCGGAACCGGACCGCCGCGTACCCGCTCCCGCCGGCCCGCGCGGGCTCAAGCCCGCGGACACCGCGCCGCCGTGGTGGCAAGAACCCCTGCGCGGGCTGTCGCCGGCGTATTTCGGCCTGGTGATGGCCACCGGCATCGTTTCGCTGGCCTCGGACATGATGGGCCATCCGCGGCTGGCCCGGGCGCTGTTCGCCCTGAACGCGGTCCAGTACGTGGCGCTGTGGCTGGCCTACCTGCTGCGCGCGTGGCGGTTCCCCCGGCGCTTCTTCGGCGACATGATCGACCACGCCAAGGGGCCGGGCTATTTCACGATGGTGGCGGCCACCGGCATCCTCTCCAGCCAGTTCGTCCTGCTGCGCGACGACCTCGCCACGGGCTTCGCCCTGTGGGTGCTGGCCGTGGTCCTGTGGGTGGGGCTGACCTACACGATCTTCACCGCCTTCACGGTGAAAAAGGACAAGCCGCCGCTGGACCGCAGTATCAGCGGCGCCTGGCTGCTGGCGGTGGTGGCGACCCAGGCGCTGGCGGTGTCCAGCGCGCTGCTGGCGGCCCGCAGCGGACAGCCCTTCCGCCTGGAGCTGAACCTGATGGCGCTGTCGATGTGGCTGTGGGGCGGGATGCTGTACATCTGGATGATGTCGCTGATCTTCTACCGCTACAGCTTCTTTCCCTTCTCGCCGGGCGACCTGTCGCCGCCGTACTGGATCAACATGGGCGCCATGGCGATCTCCACCCTGGCCGGCTCGCTGCTGATCCTGAACGCGCCCCAGGCGCCGTACCTGGTGTCGCTGCTGCCCTTCCTGAAGGGCTTCACGGTGTTCTACTGGGCCACCGGGACCTGGTGGATCCCGATGCTGCTGCTGCTGGGGATCTGGCGCTACGTCTTCCAGCGCTTTCCGTTCAGCTACGATCCGCTGTACTGGGGCGCGATCTTCCCGCTGGGCATGTACGCCGCCTGCACCTGGCAGATGAATCATGCGATGGGCTTCGACTTCCTGGGCTTCCTGCCCCCCGCGTTCCTGTACGCGGCCTGGCTGGGCTGGCTGCTGACCTTCGCCGCGATGGTCCGCCGCCTGCTGCGCCTGGCGCGGGGGCGGCCGGACCCGGGTTGAGGCCGGCCGCGTTCCTCAGGCGGCGAGCCTGGGGGGAAGGTCCAGGGGCAGGGCGGCCATGTCCGGCCGCTCGGGCCGCTGCGGCCGTGGCTGTGGCTGCGGTTGCTGTGGCTGCGGTTGCTGTGGCTGCGGTTGCTGTGGTTGCGGTTGCTGTGGCTGCAGTTGCTGTGGTTGCTGCGGTTGCGGGTCCGGGTCCGGGTCCGGGTTCGGGTTCGGGTCCGCGGCCCGGCCGGGGCGGCCGGACGCTTCCCCCGGCGCTTCCGGGGATTGCGCGGTTTCCAGCCGGAATTGCGCCAGCGTCCAGCGCAGGTCCGTGACGCGGGCCCGCTGCTCGGCCACCACCCGCGCGGCGGCCTGGGCCTGCCGCGCGCCGCGCGCGCCGATGGCCTCCAGGCGGCGCGCCGCCTGCGTCGTCTCGTGGATGGCCTGGGACTGGGACTCGGTGGCGGCGGCGACTTCGTCCATGATCTGGCGGCTGCGCCCGGTGCTCTGGACCACCCGATCCATCGCCAGCCGCGCCTCGGCCGCCAGCGCGGCGCCCTGGCGGCTGTCGCGGATCGAGGCTTCGATGGTGGACTGGATCAGCCCGGCGGCCTGGTCGCAGCGCAGGGCCAGCGACCGGACCTCGGCCGCGACGATGGCGAAGCCGCGCCCGTGGGCGCCGGCATGGGCGGCCTCGACGGCGGCGTTGAGGGCGAGCAGATTGGTCTGGAAGGCGATCTCGCCGATCTGGCGGGCGGCGTCCTCGACGCGCAGGCCGCCTTGCGCGATGCCGTCCATGGCCTGCGCCAGCCGGGCGACCGCCTCGGCGCCCGTGCGGGCCTCGCCGTCGCCCTGTTCGCTCAGGCGCCAAGCTTCGACCGCCCGGTTGTGGTTGAGGCGGACGGTATCGTCCAGGCCGCTCATGGCCGAGGCCATCTGCCCAGCCATGGCGCACTGGTCGTGGCTGTCGCCCAGGGCGGCCTCCTGGCCGCGGGACAGGACGTCCACACCGGCATTGACGTGCGCGAAGTGGTCGGCGACCCGGCACAGGGTGCGGTTCAGGCCCTGGCGGATGCCTTCCAGGGCGTGCATCAGGCGCCCCATCTCGTCGTGGCTCGTCACCCCGATGGGGACTGAGAGGTCGCCGGCCGCCAGGTGGCCGGCGAGCGCCACGCCGCGGTCCAGCGGGCGC
Organism: Castellaniella defragrans 65Phen; assembly: GCF_000612685.1. Lineage (NCBI taxonomy): Bacteria > Pseudomonadati > Pseudomonadota > Betaproteobacteria > Burkholderiales > Alcaligenaceae > Castellaniella > Castellaniella defragrans. The sequence goes on along the minus strand of NZ_HG916765.1, from coordinate 2,405,246 downwards.
TTGACCGAACGGTACAGGCCGCGCAGCGCCAGCAGGCCGCACAGCAGCAGCGCCAGCACCGCGCCGAGGGCGATGCGCCCGGCCGTCTGGCCGTCGGCCGCGGCCCGCCCGACGCGCGCCTCCATGCGCCGCGCCTGCCGGGTGTCGAAGGCATCGATCAGGGCGGCGATGTCCGCTTCCGCCTGGGCGTATTGCTGGCTGAAGAGCAGTGCCGAGGCAAGCAGCGCATTGGGCAGGGCGATCCGGATGCCGCCCTGGCCGTCGTCCAGTTCGCCCTTGGCGGTGCCGATGGCTTCCCGCTGGGTGGCCGCCAGCGCCCGCAGCCGCGCGTGGGCGTCCTCGAACAGGGCCAGTTCGGCCGCGTCGAGTCCCGCCTGCCGGAAGCGCGCGCGGGCGTCGGCCCGGATCCCCCGGGCGTCGGGCGCGCGACCCTCCAGGACGGCCAGGTGCTCCAGGTAGCGCTGCTCGAATTCCGGCTGTCCGCTGGCGACGAAGGCGGCGGCATCCCGCGACAGGGCGTTGGCCTGCGCCTGATACCAGCCTGCCAGCTGACTGGCCCGGTAGCGCGCCGCCTCCGCGTCGCGCAAGGTGTCGGCCGTGTGCCGCAGGTGGGCCACGGCGCCCATGACCAGGCCGGCGCACAGCGTCAGCACGATCATGAAAAGGATGAAACGGGTTTTCAGCGTGGACGCGAACCGCATGCGGCAATCCCTCCGGTCGAAGCGCTCGGGCCTGGCGGCACGGGCTGGCGCAGGGAGTATGGCGGCCGAACATGACAGCCGTGTGTCGGCGGTGGACGGGGCGGCAGCGGGGCGGGGCGGCAGCGGGGCCGGCCGCGGGCCGGATCAGGCGGCGCCGTCGAGCCGGGCGCAGTCGGCCGTCAGCTCGTCCAGGGCGGCGTCGTCCAGCAGGCGGGCCGCCATGGGCAGCAGTTCCTCGTCGGCGCGCGTCAGCCAGTCCAGGTAGTCGCCGGTCCAGGCGGCGAGGGTTTCATGGGCGTCGCAGGCTTCATGGGCGTCGCGGGCGCCACGGGTATCACGGGCGTCGCGGGCATCACGGCCGGCCGCATCGGCGCGTTCTTCCAGGGCGGGGCGCACGGCCTGGCGCCAGCGCCGGTCCAGGTCGGCGCGGCCCCGCGCCAGGCCGCCGGTCATGCCCTTCAGGCACACGGCGTCGGATCCCGCCATCGATTCGATCAGGGCGGGAAACAGGCGCTGCTCCAGGATGTCGTGCGCGATGCGCGCGGGGCCTTCGATCCAGGCGATGGCGGCGCGCGGGTCGGACGCCTCCGCGCCGGCGAGCGCCTGGAGGCGCCGGCGGGTCCCGGCATGGACGGCCTGCAGCCGGGCGAGCGGATCCGGAGAGGACGGACTGGACATGGGAAGGGGGTTCCAGGGTGGCGAATGCCCTATCGTAGCGCCGCGGCCCGCTTCCGTTCCAGCCGCGGCCCCTTCTTTATATTTCCATAAGAAATAAAGAAATGGTGAATGAATCGTTGTTGCTCATTAAGCTGGATCGTTAAAGTATCGAACATCCTTGATACCGATTTCTTTCCCGCCGGCCGCGCATATGAATCTCTCTTTCCAACAGGTTGAAAAGCATTTCGGCGACCTGCGGGTGGTCGAACACTTCGAGCGCGACATCGCGCCGGGCGAGCTGGTGGCGCTGGTCGGGCCGTCGGGCTGCGGCAAGTCCACCCTGCTGCACATGGCCGCGGGCCTGGAAAAGCCTTCGTCCGGCCAGGTATTGGCCGACGGGCGGCCGGTGCGCAAGCCCGATCCCAGCCGCATGCTGATGTTCCAGGAAAACGCGCTGTACCCCTGGCTGACCCTGGTGCAGAACGTGGCCATGGCCCTGGAGCTGCAGAAGGTCGGGCGCGCCGAGGCGCAGCGCCAGGCGCGGCTCTGGCTGGACAAGGTCCGCCTCAAGGGCTTCGAGGACTATTTCCCGCACCAGGTCTCGGGCGGCATGCGCCAGCGCTGCGCCCTGGCGCGCGCCTTCATCACGCACCCCGAGGTGCTGCTGCTCGACGAGCCCTTCGGCGCGCTGGACGCGCTCACCCGCATGACGCTGCAGGACGCCCTGCGCACCCTGATCCGCGAAACCCGGCCCACGGTGCTGCTGGTGACCCACGATGTGGACGAGGCGCTGTTCCTGGCCGACCGCATCCTGGTGTTCAGCGCCCGGCCGTCGCGCGTGCTGAAGGAATTCCACCTGTCGGACACCGACAAGACCCACGACCTGTCGAACTTCGCCGCCATGCGCCGGGAAATCCTGGGCCTGCTGGGCATCGTCGACGACACCGAACACGCATCTTCCATTTCCGAGGAACTCGCAGCATGAAAATTCGTTTCCTGATTCCCCTGCTCGCCGCGCTGACGCTGGCGTCCCAGGCGCAGGCCGCCGAACCCTTCAAGGTCGGCTACATCCGCGTCATGGACGACGCCCAGGCCATCGCTGCCTACGAGGGCAAGTTCTACGAGAAACAGGGCCTGGACGTGCAGCTGATCGAGTTCAAGTCGGGCACCGATCTGATCAAGGCCATCGTCGGCGGTCAGCTCGACACCGGCGTGCTGGGCTTCACCAACGCGGCCTCCTGGTCCTCGCGCGGCGCGGACCTGAAAGTGGTGGCCGGCGCGCAGCGCGGCTTCCACGCGCTGGTGGTGCGCGAAGAGACGGGCATCGAGGACGTGGCCGGCCTGAAGGGCCACACCCTGGCTTCCCAGAAGGAAGGCAGCACGGCCGACACGGTGCTGCGCGGCGTGGTGCTGAAGAACGCCGGCCTGGCGCCCGAGGACGTGACGGTGATGGGCGTGAGCCCGCAGGTGGCCGTGCAGTCCCTGGTCGGCAAGCGCGTGGACGCGGCCTTCCTGTTCGAGCCCCAGGCCAGCATCGCGCAGCTGATCGCGCCGGTGAAGCAGATCTACGAGATCGGCGAAGTCTGGCCCTTCCCCTGCATGGTGACGATCACCTCGGGCGAGACCCTGAAGAACAGGAAGGACCTGGTCTGGAAGTCGCTGGACGCCCAGCGCGAGGCCATCGAACTGCTGCAGAACAAGCCCGACGAGGCCGCCAAGCTGATCGCCGGCTACTTCATCGCCGAGCCGACCCTGAAGACCCTGAAGCACGGCGAGGTGCCGCGCGAGCAGGTCATCAGCAAGGCGATCCAGACGCAGACCTTCAGCGCCGCGCTCACCCCGCAGGACCTGGCGCGCATGCAGGAAGTGGCCGACATCATGCAGGCCCAGGGCGCCTTGAAGACCCAGGACGGCAAACCCTACGAGGTGAAGTCCATCGTCGATCTGGACTGGCAGCAGACCCGCAAGCTCTGAGACGCGGGATGGCGGGGTGCGCGATAATGGCACCCCGTCTCCAGGCTTCTCCATGCGGTCCGGCGCTGCGCCGCCGCGTGTGAACGGGCCTGAAAACCTCCTGATGGCCGGGTGGGGAAGCACTGGACAGGCCAGGCGGCACGCGGACTCCGCGGCCCGGGATCCTGTCCGGAGATTTCCCGGCGCCCGGCCAAGCCTCGTCCGGAATCCATGAGCAAAAAACGACGCCTTTCCCCGGCCGCGCGCAAGCTGGCCATGCTGATCGCCATCGCCGCCATCCTGCTGTTCTGGCAGATGGCCGCCTGGACCCTGCCGGACTTCCTGATGCCGGGCGTGCCCAAGGTGCTGGAGCGCGTGTGGCACGACATCCGGACCGCCGAATTCCGCGCCATCCTGGCCGGCAGCATGGGGCGGCTGGGCGTGGGCTACGCCTTCGCGCTGCTGTTCGGCATCGGCTTCGGCCTGGCCGGGGGGCTGCTGGTGTTCTTCCGCGAAGTCCTGAAATCCGCCATCATCGTGCTGCAGTCGATCCCGTCGATCGCCTGGGTGCCGCTGTTCCTCATCCTGATGGGTTTCGGCAACGTGCCCATCATCGTGGTGATCGCGCTGGCCGCGTTCTTCCCGGCGGCCCTGTCGGTCATGAACGCGACCGAAAGCGTGCTGCAGACCCACGTGTCGGCGGCCCGGGTCATGGGCGCCAATCCCTGGGACATGCTGCGGCGCGTCTACCTGCCCGCCGTCATGCCCGAACTCATCACCGGCGCCCAGCTCGCCTTCGGCAACGCCTGGCGGGCGCTGATCTCGGCCGAGATGCTGATCGGCTTCGGCCAGGGGCTGGGCCGCTCGCTGGCCTACGCGGGCGAGACGGCCGACATGGTGGGCGTGATGGCCAACATCCTGACCATCGCCATCCTGGCCACGCTGATCGACCAGGTGTTCCTGGAAAACATCAAGCGCAAGGTGCTGCGCTATCAATACGTGTGAGGCCCGGCCGGCGGCCGGGAGGTGCGAAGCCATGAAGGAAGCTGCGAATCCATTTTCGCGGACCGGTCCATTCCCGCGGACCGGTCTGCCGAGGGGGCCGCTGGCGGGCCTGATGACGGGGCTGCTGGCGAGCCTGGTGGCCGGGGCGCTGGCGCTGCCGCGGGCCGGCCTGGCGGCATCCGCCGCGGATGCGCCGGCGGCCGCGGCGGCGGCGGGCGAGGGCTGGATCCTGGGCGTGGCGGCGGTGCCGACGCCCCAGGCGCCGGGCGCCAAGGTCCGCACCCCGGCCCGCATCGAGGTCCTGGCGGGGCGGGCGGAGCAGGGCGGCAGCACCCTGCGGGCCGTGGCGGCCGGGCAGGCCGCGCGGCAGGTCGCCGAGGGCGCGCTGGATGCCTGGGTGGGGGTGTGGCCCGGCGACGATGCCGCGCCGCCGGCGGGCGTGCGCGCCGCGGCGCTGGGCTGGTCGGCCAGCCCCATGGCCATCATGCGCACCGATACCGACATCCGTGCATGGTCCGACCTGAGCGGCCGGACCGTGTGCCTGAGCGCCGACGGCCGCGCTTCAGGCGAACTGTCGGCGCGTTTCGGCGCGATCGAGCAGCTTTACCCCTCGGCGGCCGACGCGCTGCTGGCGCTGCGGATCGGCCAGTGCGACGCGGCCGTGCAGGACGAGGATTTCCTCAAGGCGCTGCTGGCGTTTCCCGAGTGGAAGAAATTCTCGGCGCAGCTGGCGCCCTATCGGACGCTGACGCTCACCCGCCTGACGCGCGATGGTCTGGCGGCGCCGCGCGAGGCGGCCATGCGGCAGGCCACGTCGCCGGAGCGGCTGCGCGCGCTCGCGCGCCTGCAGGCCCGGGACATTGCGTTCGAGGTGTATCTGGATCAGACGGTGCCGGACTGCCATTGAGTCCGGGGCGGGCGGCGGGCGATGCCGGAGGATCGCCGGGCGCGGAGGACGCGGACCCGGTCCGGCGGTTGCGCCGGAGAAGGGACGCGGGCGGGATCAGTGGCGGCGGCGGGGAGCCGGCGCGCTGCTGGCGCCGGGACCGCGGTTCAGGTGGCGGAAGGTGATGCGACCCTTGGTGAGGTCGTAGGGCGACATTTCCAGGGTGACCTGGTCGCCCGCCAGGATGCGGATGTGGTGCTTGCGCATCTTGCCGCCGGTGTAGGCGATGACCGGGTGCCCGTTGTCCAGCGTCACGCGGAAACGGGAATCCGGCAGGACTTCCGTCACGGATCCGTGCATTTCGAGCAGTTCTTCTTTGGCCATGGTGGTGCGCTCCGGTGTAGAGACAAAAAATCAGCGGGCACGCGGTGCGCCGGGGGCGCGGCATGCGGACGGGGTCGCGGGGGCGATCGGAATCCGGGCAGGGGCGTAAAACCCCCGAAGGGACGGCGGGAAAATCCCGCGTAGACCGGCAAAAAAGCTGCCAGAATTGAAAACCGCTGATTATCAAGTACTTATAATCATAGTGCTTGAGGCATCTTATGTCAAGAATTCATCAGGGATTCGTCAAGAATCCATGCCGTGGATTTCGGGTGCGTGGCGCGGCGTTTCGCCTGCGCGGCGGGACGCGGAGCCGGCGCGCCGGGCGGTGCGGGTAGCGGTGCGGGTAGAATTCCGGCTGAGTTCCTGTTTCCCGATCCGCATGAATGAACGAATGAGCCCCGGCACAGCGGCCCTGTTGCTGATTCCCCCCCTGTTGTGGGCGGGCAACGCCGTCGTCGGCCGGGCGGTGGCCCAGATGGTGCCTCCCCTGACCCTCAATTTCCTGCGCTGGGCGGTGGCCCTGCTGCTGCTCCTGCCCGTGGGCTATCGGGTGCTGCGCGCGGGCAGCGCCGTCTGGCGGGAATGGCGGCGCTACGCCGTGCTGGGCCTGCTGGGCGTGGGGCTCTACAACTCGCTGCAGTACCTCGCGCTGCATACCTCGACGCCGGTGAACGTGACGCTGGTGGCGGCCAGCATGCCGGTGTGGATGCTGATCGTGGGCCGCGTGTTCCACGGCGTGGCGATCCGGCCGGCCCAGGTGGCGGGCTCGGTGCTGTCGCTGGCGGGGGTGGCCGTGGTGCTGTCCCAGGGAAACTGGGAACAGCTGCTGACGCTGCACTTCGTCGCCGGGGACCTGCTGATGGTGCTGGCCACCATCGTCTGGGCCTTCTACAGCTGGCAGCTGACGCGGGTGCCGGCCGACGCGCCGGTGCGGGCCCATTGGGCCGGCTTCCTGCTGGGGCAGGTGGTCTACGGCGTGGCCTGGTCGGGCCTGTTCGCGGCGCTCGAATGGGGGCTGACGGACTGGCGGATCGACTGGGGCTGGCCGCTGGCGCTGACCGTGGCCTTCGTCGCCGTCGGCCCGGCGGTGATCGCTTTCCGCTGCTGGGGCGCCGGCGTGCAGCGCGTCGGCCCCACCCTGGCGGGCTTCTTCAACAACCTGACGCCGCTGATCGCCGCCCTGCTGTCGCTGGGGCTGCTGGGCGAGCACCCGCGGATTTTCCACGCGCTGGCCTTCGCCCTGATCATCGGCGGCATCGTCCTGTCCTCGCGGCAGCCGCGCGAGTGAGCGCGCCATGAGCCTGGATGCGCGGGGAGACGGGCCGCCGCCGCTGCTGTCCTACGGCAGCCTGGCGGCCAGCATGTTCGTGGTCGGCGCCTGCGTGGCCCTGAGCAAGCCGCTGGCGGCCGTGTTTCCCGTGTTCCTGCTGGGCTGGCTGCGCTTCGGCATCGGCGGCGCCGGCATGCTGCACTGGCTGCGCCGGCCGGCCGCGGAGCCCGCGCCCACCGCGCGCGTGCGCCTGCTGGTGTTCCTGGAAGCCTTCATCGGCAGCTTCCTCTTCACGGTCTTCATGGTGCTGGGCGTCAGCCTCAGCGGCGCCGTGGCGGCCGGGGTCGTGATGTCGGCCATCCCGGCCGCGATCGCGCTGCTCAGCCGCGTCGTGCTGCGCGAGGCGATCCGTCCGCGCGTGCTGGCGGCCATCGCCTGCGCCGTCTCCGGCATCGCCCTGCTGGCGCTGGCGCGGCCCGGGCCGGCGCAGGCGGCGGGCGGTCCGGCCGGCGGCGGGGAGGACCTCTGGCTGGGCTACGCGCTGCTGGGCGGCGCGGTGCTGTGCGAGGCCTGCTATGCCGTGATCGGCAAGCGCCTGACGGCGGTCCTGTCGTCGCGGCGCATCAGCGCCCTGATGAACCTGTGGGGTTTCGCGCTGATGCTTCCGGCGGGCGCCTGGGCCGCCTGGCGGTTCGACTTCGGCGCGGTGTCCTGGACGGTGTGGGGGCTGCTGCTGTTCTACGGCCTGGCGTCGAGCTGGACCATCTGGCTGTGGATGACCGGCCTGCGCCGCGTGCCGGCCTCGCGCGCGGGGGTGTTCACCGTGATGCTGCCGGTCGGGTCGGCCTGCGTCGGGGTCTGGATGCTGGACGAGCCCTTCGACGTGCCGCAGGCCCTGGCCTTCGGCCTGGCCCTGGCGGGCCTGCTGCTGGCCGCGTGGCCGGCGCGCTCCGGCGCCGCGCCGGGCTGAACGGCGCGGCCGCGGTCCGGGGGCCGGCCGCGGCTGCGCGGCTATTCGACTGCGCGGCTCGCGGCGGGGCGGCCGCGGCGCGCGGCGATCCCCGGGCCGCCCTCAGGCCGCGTCCCGCGCGTCCTCGATCAGCAGTTGCACGCTGCTGCGCCCTCCCCAGGTATTGCAGTCCAGCCGGTAGACGGCCTCGATGGCGTCGGGCAGGGGGTCGGCGTGATTGAACCAGATGGCGTCCAGGCGCAGGCCGTCGCGCTCCAGGAACAGTTTCAGGTGCCTGTCCTTCAGCAGGCGCTGGTGCAGGACGCGGAAGCGGTCCTGGAACAGGGGCGGCGGGAATCCGGCGCCCCAGATCTGGTCGGCCAGCAGGCCGGCGGTTTCCACGGTCAGGTAGTCCGGTTCCAGCGAACCGTCGGTGTCCAGGCGCGGCTCGAAGGATTCGCGCCCGCCCAGGGTGCGCACGGCGGCGTCGAACTGCCGCGAAAAATCGTCGAAGGCCGCCGTGCGCAGCGTCAGGCCGGCCGCCATGGCGTGGCCGCCGAACTGCAGGATCGCGCCCGGCAGCCGCTTGCTGACGAGGTCCAGCGCGTCGCGCAGGTGGACTTCGGGAATCGAGCGGCCCGAGCCGCGCAGGGTGTCGCCGTCGTCCGGCGCGAAGGCCAGGGCGGGGCGCCAGTAGGTTTCCTTCAGGCGCGAGGCCACCAGGCCGATCACGCCCTGATGCCAGCCCGGCTGCCAGACGCAGACGCTGGCGGCGAGGGCCTGGGCGGTCGCGTCCAGCTGCGCCAGGGCTTCGTCGCGCATGACGGTTTCCCGGACGCGGCGTTCGCGGTTGATCTCGTCCAGCGCCCGGGCCAGTTCCAGGGCGCGGCCGGGATCGTCCTCCAGCAGGCAGTGGATGCCCAGGCTCATGTCGGCCATGCGGCCGGCGGCGTTGATGCGCGGCCCCAGGGCGAAGCCCAGGTCGTCCGTGCCGGCCCGCGCCGGATCGCGGCCGGCGACCTCGAACAAGGCCGCCAGCCCGGCCTGCATGCGCCCCTGGCGGATGCGCCGCAGCCCCTGGCCGACCAGCAGCCGGTTGTTGGCGTCCAGGCGCACCACGTCGGCCACCGTGCCCAGGGCCACCAGGTCGGCGTAGGCTTCGAGCTTCGGGCCGCCCTTGGGGGGCAGGACGCCGCGCGCGCGCAGCGCGGCGCGCAGGGCCAGCATGACGTAGAAGATCACGCCCACGCCGGCCAGGTGCTTGGAGGGAAAGCCGCAGCCGGCCTGGTTCGGGTTGACGATGGCCAGGGCGTCGGGCAGGTCGGGGCCGGGCAGGTGGTGGTCGGTGACGATGACCTCGATTCCCGCGTCGCGCGCGGCGGCGACGCCTTCGATGCTGGCGATGCCGTTGTCCACCGTCACCAGCAGGTCCGGCTTGCCGGCCGGATGGCGGCAGGCCAGCTCGACCACCGCCGGGGACAGGCCGTAGCCGGTCTCGAAGCGGTTGGGGACCAGGAAATCGACCCGCGCGCCCATCTCGCGCAGGGCGCGCACGGCCACGGCGCAGGCGGTGGCGCCGTCGCAGTCGTAGTCGGCCACGATCAGCAGCCGCCGTCCGGCCTGGATCGCGTCGGCCAGCAGCTCGCCGGCCTGGTCGACGCAGCCGAGCCGGGCCGGGGGGATGAGGGCGGCCCATTCGGTGGGGCCGGCCTGTTCCAGGCCGCGGGCGGCCCACAGGCGGGCCAGCAGAGGGTGGGCGCCGGCCGCCGCCAGGGCCCGGGTGCGGGCCGGGTCGGCGGTGCGCGCGAGGATCAGCGGGCGCACCACCAGCGCCTCCAGTCGTGCGGACGCAGGCGCCGCAGCCAGCCGCCGCGCGCGTCCAGTTCCACGGTCCGTTCGCGCCCGGTCAGCACCAGCGTGGGCGCGGCGCCGGCCAGGGGAGCGAAGCAGCGCCGCTCCAGGTCCGCCAGCGCCTCGATCCAGCCGCCCCAGTCCTGGGCCGCGGCATGGGCCTGCAGCGCGGTCTCGATGCGCAGATCATCCGGCAGTGGGCGGCTCAGCTGGCGGCGGCGCGCGCCGCCGTACAGCCACAGGCTGTTGACCGGCGCCAGGCCCTGGGACTGGCGTTGCTGGTTGACTGGATGATCGTACCAGGCCATCTGCAGGCCGTTGATCAGGCGGCGCCAGGGCCGCGCCGCCGGGTCCTGCGGCCACCAGTCGTTGACGGCGCTGACGGCGACCAGCGCCGGGCTGGCACAGGCCAGGCGGACCGGTTCTGGCCAGTGGACCCGCCAGGTATCGGGAGTGTCGGGCGTCAGCCCGATGCCGCTGTCGGCGATCAGTTCGCGGGCGGCTTCCATCAGGGCGGCGGACTGCTCGGCCGTGATCGCCAGCGTGTCGGCCGGCAGCAGGGCCGCGCCGTCGCGCGAAGGCGCCATGTGGATCAGTTCGGCCAGCCAGACGGGCTCGTCGTCCGCCCCGGGCAGGCGCAGCGGCCCCAGTCCTGCGCTAATATGCTCGTCTTGTGCCGGCGTGAATCCGCTTGCGCGAAGCAGCCAGTGTTCCAGCGGCGTGCACCAGGCGTCCGAGGCCGGACAGGCCGCCGTCCGCGGCGTGCCCAGGCCCAGCCAGCGGGCCAGGGTGGGGGCGCGTTGCGCCAGGTGGGGCGCCAGTTCGGCGGCGACTTCGGGTTCGGGCAATGCCCCGGGGATCACGATGTGCATGGCGGAATTGTAGGGTATCAATCGGACGAGGATGGCGATACGCATGGCGTATGAATGGTGGATAGGGGCGCGCTACGCGGGCCTGGCCCGCGCGGGGCGGGGCGGACGCCGCGGCGACCGCTTCGTGTCCTTCGTGGCGGCGAGTTCCATGGCCGGCATCGGCCTGGGGGTGGCGGCCCTGATCATCGTCCTGTCGGTGATGAACGGCTTCCAGACCCAGGTGCGCGACCGCATGCTGTCGGTGCTGCCGCACATCGAGCTCTACGTGCCCGGCTCGGACCACGGACAGGTGCTGGAGCATTGGCGGGACCTGGCCGATGCCGCCCGCCGGGACCCGGCCGTGCGGGGTGCGGCGCCGTTCGTCGCGGCCCAGGGCATGCTGGCGCGCGGCGAGGGCCTGAGCGGCGTGCAGGTGCGCGGCATCGATCCGGCCATCGAGCCCGAGGTCTCCGACCTGGCCGGCCAGATGGCCTCGGGCAAGCTCGACAGCCTGGCGCCCGGCTCCTTCAACATGGTGGTGGGTAGCCAGATCGCCCAGTCCCTGGGGCTGATGGTGGGCGACACGGTGCTGCTGCTGGCGCCGCAGGGTTCGATCTCGCCGGCCGGCTTCACGCCGCGCATGCGCCAGTTCACGGTGTCCGGGATCTTTTCCTCCGGCTACTACGAATACGATGCCTCGCTGGTGTTCATCGACGTGCGGGACGCCGCCCGGGTGTTCCGCGACAGCGGCGTGAGCGGCGTGCGCCTGCGCATCGCCGACATGCAGCGCGCCCCCCAGGTGGCCCATTCCCTGCTGGAGCGGATGCCGGCGGGCGTGCGGGCCATGGACTGGACCCAGAACAACCGCACCTGGTTCGCCGCCGTGCAGACCGAGAAGCGCATGATGTTCCTGATCCTGACCCTGATCGTGGCGGTGGCGGCCTTCAACCTGCTGTCCTCGCTGGTGATGGCGGTCAAGGACAAGCGCTCCGACATCGCCATCCTGCGCACCCTGGGCGCCACCCCGGCCGAGATCGCGCGCATCTTCCTCATCCAGGGCGCCCTGATCGGCGTGGTGGGCACGCTGGGAGGCGTGGCGCTGGGCACGCTGGTGGCCTACAACATCGACGTGATCGTGCCCTGGATCGAGCATGCGCTGGGCATCCAGTTCCTGCCCCAGCAGATCTATTTCATCAGCGAGCTGCCGTCCAATCCCCAGGTGGGCGACATTGCCGTGATCGGCGGGACCTCCCTGGCCCTGTCCCTGCTGGCCACGCTGTACCCCAGCTGGCGGGCCTCCCGCCTGCAACCCGCCCGAGTGCTGCGCCATGACTGATTCCGCCGCTCCCGACGCCGTGCTGCGCGCCGAGCACCTGGCCAAGACCTATGACGAGGGCGCCGGGCGGGTCGAGGTCCTGCGCGACGTCAGCCTGGCGGTCCACGCCCATGAGATGGTCGCCGTCGTCGGCGCCTCGGGCTCGGGCAAGAGCACGCTGCTGCACGTGCTGGGCCTGCTGGACGAGCCCGACGCGGGGCGGCTGTGGATTGCCGGGCAGGCCGCCACGGGGCTGGACGAGCGGCGCCGCAGCCGCCTGCGCAACCAGGCCCTGGGCTTCGTCTACCAGTTCCATCACCTGCTGCCGGAATTCACCGCGCTGGACAATGTCGCCATGCCCCTGATCGTGCGCCGCTGCTCGCGGGCGCAGGCCCGGGCGCAGGCCGCCGCGATCCTGGACCAGGTCGGCCTGGCGGACCGGGCCATGCATTTCCCCGGCCAGCTCTCGGGCGGCGAGCGCCAGCGCGTGGCCCTGGCGCGGGCATTGGTGACGCAGCCGGCCTGCGTGCTGGCCGACGAGCCCACCGGCAACCTGGACCGGCGCACGGCCGACGCCATGTTCGCGCTGCTGGCGCGCGTCAACCGGGAACTGGGCACGGCCTTCGTCATCGTCACCCACGATCCGGCGCTGGCGGCCCTGGCGCACCGGCGTTTCCACATGCAGGCGGGACGGCTGGATGAGGCCGGACATGGCGCAGTCCCTGCGGACTGCGCCATGCCTGACGAATCCGAGCCGCTTGCAAGCGGCGAGGTGGATAGGGCCGGGTAGGCCGCGGGCCGGGTCCGGCGCATGCTGCATCCGGTCGCCCGCGGCGCTGCCGCGGTGCGGCCCAGGGCGGCCCGGGGCGGCCGCTTCCGGCCATGCCCGGTCGCCCGGCGGTTTGACCGGCGCCGGGCCGCAGGCCCGCTACCCGAACGGAGAGCCCATGCTGATCGACACCCATTGCCACCTGGACGCCGCGGAATTCGATGCGGACCGGCCCGCCGTGATCGAGCGCGCGCGGCGCGCGGGCGTCCGGGGCATCGTGATCCCGGCCGTGGCGCGCGCCAACTTCGCGGCCGTCCGGGACCTGGCGCATGCCACCCCGGGCGCCTGCTACGCCCTGGGCATCCATCCGCTGTACGTGGAGCGCTCGGCCGAGGCGGACCTGGACGCGCTGGATGCCACCCTGGCGGCGGCGCGGAACGATCCCAGGCTGGTGGCGGTCGGCGAGATCGGGCTGGATTTCTTCGTCGAGGAAGCCAGGGCGCCGGAACGGCGCGAGCGCCAGGAGCGGTTCTACACGCGCCAGCTGGACCTGGCGCGGCGCCACGGCCTGCCGGTGCTGCTGCACGTGCGCCGGTCGCAGGACGTGCTGCTCAAGCACCTGCGCCGCCGCCCGCCGATCGGCGGCATCGCCCATGCCTTCAACGGCAGCTTCCAGCAGGCCGGGCAGTTCATCGCGCAGGGCTTCGCCCTGGGGCTGGGCGGGGCCATGACCTTCGAGCGCGCCCGGCAGATCCGCCGCCTGGCCGCGCAGTTGCCGGCCGAGGCCCTGGTGCTGGAGACCGACGCGCCCGACATTCCCCCCGCCTGGCTGGGGCGCGGCGCCGACGGCCGGCCGTGGCCCGCGCGCAACGAACCGGCGCAGACGGCCGGCATCGCCCGCGTCCTGGCCGGGCTGCGCGGTCTTGATGCCGAGGCGCTGATCGCGCAGTGCGCCGTCAATGCCCGCCGGGTGCTGCCCCGGCTGGCGCGCGCCCTGGGCGAGGCGGATGGCGCGTAGCTATTCGTGCTGAAGAATATTGACGAGCGTACCGAGCGGGTCCCTGACGTAGAACCGGCGGACGCCCCACGGCTCGTTGGCGGGACCGTATTCCACCCGGATCCCGCCTTTCCGCACGCGTTGCAAGGCCTCATCGAGGTCATCCACCTCAATGGACAGGTCCGGTACGGGCGTGTCGGAACCGCCCTGGTTTGCGAAGCTGACCTGGACCGTCATCTTGCCGGGGCCTGTGTATGTGCGGAGCCAGCCGTGGTCCATGGCGAGTTCGAGATCCAGAATGTCCCGGTAGAACGCATCCACCGCGGCGGGGTCGGGTGTCGGGATGTTGGCGACGATTCGTTTGACCTTCATGGGATCTCCAGATGTGCGGGTTGCCAATCCGACAGCTTATTGAAGCCGGACGCTTTTCCACAAGCGGGTCTTGCCAGGCACTACGTGGTTTCCCCCCTGGACCGGAATGCGCGTGAGGCGTTCCGGCGGCCCGTTCACCCCCTAAGCTGAAAGAGGATTCGTTTTCGGGGGAAGGCATGCTCGGGCGCGCGATGGTGGCGGCGGGGCTGGGCGGCGTGCTCGGCGCCCATCGGCTGGCCGATCTGCCGGGGGGCGGCACGCTGGCGCTGGTTTCCTGCATGGCGGGGCTGGCGGCATGGGCGGCGTGGCGGGCCGGTCGTGGGACCGTCCGGAACGGCGGTGCGATGCGGCGCGTGGGGGCGTGCTGGGCGGAGCGGCCAGGTGCGGCCGATCATCGCGCCGGTCCGATGGAACCGGCCCGGAGGCGCGGTTCGGGTCCGGGGCGCGGCCTCCTGCTGCGCGCGTCGGTCCTGTGCCTGCTGAGCGCCTGGGCCGGTTTCGTCTTCACCGTGCTGTGCGCCCAGGCGCGGCTGGCACAGGCGCTGGCCGACGGCAACGTGGACCGCGTGTCGCGGGTGACGCTGCGCGTCGACAGCCTGCCCCGGCTCCAGCCGGACCGCCTGACTTTCGAGGCCGTGGTGCTGGACGCGCATCCCGGCGGCGTGCCCGAGCGGATCCGGGTGCGCTGGCCGGCCGCCGGCTGGCGCGGCCCCTATGCGCCCGCGCGGCCGCCCGATCCTCCGTTTCCCGAAGTGCGTCCCGGCCAGGTCTGGCGCATGGCCCTGGTGCTGCGGCCGGTGCGCGCCGCGCAGAATCGGCATGCCTTCGATGCCGAGGCCCATGCCTTTGCCGCCGGCATCCGTGCGCAGGGCACGGTGCGAGGCACACCGGAATGGCTGCGCGACGAGGACTGGGCGGGCCTGTCCGTGATCGCCGGGCGCGCGCGTCATGCGGTGCGCGAGGCCATGGCGCCACATCTGCAAGGCCTGCGCTACGGGCCGGTGCTGCGGGCGCTGGCCATTGGCGACCAGGACGGAGTGGACGATGCCGACTGGGCCGTCTTCAACCGCACCGGCATCACCCACCTGGTCTCCATCAGCGGTTCGCACATCACCCTGCTGGCCGGCGCGGGCGGGCTGGCGGTGTATGGCCTGTGGCGCCGTCTGCGCTGGCGCGGGCGCTGCCTGGCCGAGCGCTGGCCCGCCCGGCGGGCGGGCGCCCTCGCGGCGCTGCTGGTCGCCTGGCTGTACTGCCTGCTGGCGGGCTGGGGCGTGCCCGCGCGGCGCACCTTCATGATGCTGGCCGTGGTGGCGGGCGCCCAGGCCCTGCAGCTGCGCGTCAGCGGTTCACGGGTGCTGGCCCTGGCGGCCGCGGCGGTCGTGCTGACGGATCCCTGGGCGGTGCTGGCGGGCGGATTCTGGCTCTCGTTCCTGGCCGTGGCCGTGCTGCTGGCCGTCAGCGCGCGGGCAGAGAATGCCGGCGAGGACGGAGCGGCCGGGGAGCGGCTGCTCGGGGATGACCGGACTGGGAACGAGCCGGTCGGGAATGAGCCGGTCGGGAATGAGCCGGCGGGGAATGAATCATCTAGGAACGAGCCGATCAGGAATGGGTGGGCTGGGGATGAACAGGCGAGGGATGAACAGGCTGGGGGCGGGCAGGCTGGCGATGAGCAGGCTGGCGATGAACAGGCTGGGGGCGGGCAGGCCGGGAATAGGGCGGCGACCGTGCCTCGTTCGGCGCCTGGCGCCCGCCCGGCCGAGCGGCGGCGCGACCGCTGGCTGCGCGGCCTGATGCTCGCGGCGCGCCTGCAGTGGGCGATCACCTGGGCCCTGGCGCCGCCGCTGGCCTGGACCTTTCACGAGGTCTCGCTGGTGTCCCCGCTGGCCAACGCCTACGCCATCCCCGTCATCGAACTGCTGGTCACGCCCCTGTCGTTGCTGCTGGCCGGCGTGGCGCTGGTGCCGGGGCTGGACGCCGTGGCCGCCGGCCTGGCCTGGCTCGCGCATGGCACGCTGGTCCTGATGATGCGGCCGACCGAATGGCTGGCCGCCTTGCCGGCCTGGCCCGTGCCGGCCGGTCCGGCGTGGCTGTATCTGCTGGCGCTGGCCGGGGCGGCGGTGGCGCTCTGGCCGGGGGGTGGATCGGGCGGCCGGCCGTCCGGAGAGCGCATGGCGGGTCCTTTCGGCGAGCCGGCAGAGGCGGGACGAACGGCTTTCGCCGTTCCGGGCCGGGGCGGGGATGGGGAGACGATGGCTGCATCCCATTACGGCGCGGCCGCGCATTGGACCGCTCCATCGCGCCGCCGCGCCCGGGGTTGGGCCGATCCATTGCGCCGCCGCCGCGCCTGGGCCTGGCTGGCCTTGCTGCCCATGCTGCTGTGGCCGCCGGCCCGTCCGGCCGATGGCGAGTGGGACCTGCGTGCGCTGGACGTGGGGCAGGGCAGCGCCTTGCTGGTCCGCACGGCGCGGCACACGCTGCTGTTCGACGCGGGCGCGCGCCACGCGCGGGATGCGGACGAGGGTGTCCGCACGATCGTCCCCGCCTTGAAGGCCCTGGGCGTGCGCCGCCTGGACGCGCTGGTCGTGTCCCATGCCGATCTGGATCATGCCGGCGGAGTCCGCAGCGTGCTGGCGGCGGTGCCGGTGGCGCAGGCTTTCGCTTCCTTCGACCTGGATGCCTGGCTGCGCGCCGAGACCCGCAAGCTGGGCGCCGCCGACACGCCCTTGCCGCGGGCGGCGGCGCCCTGCCGCTTCGGCGATCGCTGGCGTCTGGACGGCGTCGAATTTGAATTCCTCTGGCCGCTGGACGTGCGCGCGCGCCGCCCGGGCGCGGAAGCCAACGCCGGCAGCTGCGTGTTGCGGGTGCGCGGCGCGCATCACAGCCTGCTGCTGACGGGCGACATCGAGATCCGCGCCGAGACGGCCCTGGTCGAACGCGGACTGACGCCGGCGGACGTGGTCGTGGCTGCGCACCACGGCTCGCGCACCTCGTCGTCGGCCGCCTTCGTCGGGGCCGCCGCCGCGCGCCACGTGATCTTCCAGGCCGGCGCCTGGAACCGGCACGGCCATCCGGACACCGCCGTGCTGGAGCGCTGGCGCCGGGCGGGTGCCACCCTGTGGCGCACCGATCTGCAAGGCGGGATCGATGCCCGGTCGCGCGCCGAGGGACTCACGCTGTCCAGCGTCCTGGAGTCGTCCCGCCGCCATTGGCACGGGCGGGAAGTCTTCCGCGGGATGGGCGCTGCGCTGCGCGACGAGCCGCAGCCAGGCGGTCAGGCCGCGGTTCGGTTCTTCGGTCCCGGAACGAGGGACGTTTCGATCTGCAAGCCGGGGTAAATGCCTGGTCGCGCGGCACCGGCCTGTCGTTGTACAGTGTCCTGGAGTCGTCCCGTCGTTAAGGGCATGGACGGCGCCTGTAGTGGTTTTCGCGGTCTTGCGTCTTGGCGCCGGATCGGCGATGATCCGGCAGCCGTCCACAAGACGACTGTGGTCCTTTCGAGAATGTTCGAGCTCATCCGCCCGGCCACGGGAATCCGTTCAGCGGATTTTCCAGGCACCGGCCCGGATTCGGGATTCTCCTGCGGGCTTGTGAAAAATCCAAAAGATTTTTGCGACCATGACACAGACACCTCTGAAGTTCTACGTGCCCGAGCCCTCGGGGCGTCCCGGTCAGGAAACCGACTTTTCCTATCTGCGCCTGCAACCCGCCGGGGCCGCGCGCAAGCCTCCCATCGACATCGCGCCCTACGACACCCGTGACCTGGCCATGGGGCTGATCCGCGTGCTCGACGACGAGGGCAACGCCCAGGGTCCCTGGGCCGAAGACCCGCCCGATGACGAACTGCTGCGCCGCGGCCTGCGCGCCATGGTCAAGACGCGCATCTTCGATGCCCGCATGGTCATCGCCCAGCGCCAGAAGAAGACCTCGTTCTACATGCAATGCCTGGGCGAGGAAGCCATCGCCATCGGCCAGTCGCTGGCGCTGCGCGAAGGCGACATGCATTTTCCGTCCTACCGCCAGCAGGGCCTGCTCATCGCGCAGGACTACCCCCTGTTCGACATGATGTGCCAGATCTTTTCCAACGACCAGGATCCGCTCAAGGGCCGCCAGCTGCCGGTGCTGTATTCGGTGCCGGAAAAAGGCTTCTTCACGCTGTCGGGCAACCTGGGCACGCAGATGCCCCAGGCGGTGGGCTGGGCCATGGCCTCGGCCATCAAGGGCGACACCCGCATCGCCTGCGGCTGGATCGGCGACGGCGCCACGGCCGAGTCCGACTACCAGACGGCGCTGCTGTTCGCGCACGTGTACCGGGCGCCGGTGATCCTCAACGTGATCAACAACCAGTGGGCGATCTCCACCTTCCAGTCCGTCGCGGGCGGCGAGGGCATCACGCTGGCGGCGCGCGGCATCGGCTCGAACCTCGCCTCGCTGCGGGTGGACGGCAACGATTTCCTGGCCGTCCACGCCGTGTCCCGCTGGGCCGCCGAACGGGCGCGCAGCAACCACGGCGCCACGCTGATCGAATGGGTCAGCTACCGGGCCGGGCCGCACTCCACTTCCGACGATCCGTCCAAATACCGGCCGGCCGACGACTGGTCGCGCTTCCCGCTGGGCGATCCGATCGCGCGGCTGAAGGACCACATGCTCAAGCGCGGCATCTGGTCCGAACAGGAACACCAGGAACTGCAGAAGGCCTGCGAGGCCGAGGTCGTCGCCGCCCAGAAGAAGGCCGAGGCCCACGGCACGCTGGCCACCGGGCGCACCAGCAGCGTGGCGACCATGTTCGAGGACGTGTACAAGGACATGCCGGTCCACCTGCGCCGGCAGCGCCAGGAACTGGGAGTGTGAGCATGGCACAGGAAAAAACCAAGACCCGTCCCATGACGATGATCCAGGCCCTGCGCTCGGCCATGGACGTCATGCTGGAGCGGGACGAGAACATCGTCGTCTTCGGCGAGGACGTCGGCTATTTCGGCGGCGTGTTCCGCTGCACCGAAGGCCTGCAGGCCAAGTATGGCCCCTCGCGCGTATTCGATGCGCCGATTTCCGAAAGCGGCATCGTCGCGGCGGCCATCGGCATGGGGGCCTACGGCCTGCGCCCGGTGGTCGAGATCCAGTTCGCCGACTACTTCTACCCGGCGGCCGACCAGATCTTCTCCGAGGCGGCGCGCCTGCGTTATCGCTCGGCGGGCGGCTACACCGCGCCGCTGACCATCCGCATGCCCTGCGGCGGCGGGATCTTCGGCGGCCAGACCCACAGCCAGAGTCCGGAGGCCCTGTTCACGCACGTGGCCGGCCTGCGCACCGTCATGCCGTCCAACCCCTACGACGCCAAGGGCCTGCTGATCAGCTCCATCGAGAACGACGACCCGGTCATCTTCCTGGAGCCCAAGCGCCTGTACAACGGCCCCTTCGACGGCCACCACGACCAGCCCGTCGTGCCCTGGTCCAAGCATCCGCTGGGCAACGTGCCCGAAGGCTACTACACCGTGCCGCTGGACTCGGCTTCGCTTTACCGCGAAGGCCGCGAGCTGACCGTGCTGACCTACGGCACCATGGTGTACGTGGCCGAGGTCGCCGCGCGCGAGGCCGGCATCGACGCCGACATCCTCGACCTGCGCAGCCTCTGGCCGCTGGACCTGGACGCGATCCTGGCCTCGGTGCGCAAGACCGGCCGCTGCGTGGTGCTGCACGAGGCCACCCGCACCAGCGGGTTCGGCGCCGAGCTGTGCGCCCTGGTCCAGGAGCATTGTTTCTATCATCTCGAGGCCCCGATCGAACGCATCACGGGGTGGGACACGCCGTATCCCCATTCGCACGAATGGGCTTATTTCCCCGGCCCCAAGCGGGTTGCGGAGGCGTTCAAGCGCGTGTTCCGGGAGGCATAATGGGTATTCACATCATCAAGATGCCGGACATCGGCGAAGGCATCGCGGAAGTCGAACTCGTCGAATGGCACGTCCAGGCGGGCGACGCCGTCGTCGAAGACCAGGTCCTGGCCGACGTCATGACCGACAAGGCCACCGTCCAGGTGCCGTCCCCGGTGCACGGGCGCGTCGTGTCGCTGGGCGGCCAGGTCGGCGACGTCATGGCGGTGGGCTCCGAGCTCATCCGCCTGGAGGTCGAGGGCGAGGGCAACGAGCACATGGTCGGGGCGACGTCGCGGGCGGCTGCGGCGCCCGCCGCGGCCGCGACCGCATCTGCACCCGCGGCGCCGGCACCGGCGCCCCAGCCCGAACAACCCCAGCCCGGACCCGAGTCCGAAGCACCCGTCGCGGCCGCCGCGCCCCGCAACGGCGATCGCGCGAAGGCCGCCGCGGCGCCGTCCGCTGCCGTGCCCGCTTCATCCGCGCCGGCTCCCGCCGCGCGCGGCGGACAGGCGCCGCATGCGGCCTCGCATGCGCCGTCGCGCCCCGAAGGCCAGCGCCCGCTGGCCTCGCCGGCCGTGCGCCGCCGCGCCTGGGACCTGGGCATCACCCTGCAGTACGTGCCGGGCACCGGCCCCGCCGGCCGGATCACGCACGGCGACCTGGACGCCTGGCTGGCGCGCGACCGCAACGCGACCTCGAACCGCACCACCGGCACGCTCTACGCCTCCCAGGACGAGGAAACCCAGATCCCCGTCATCGGCCTGCGGCGCAAGATCGCCCAGAAGATGCAGGAATCCAAGCGCCGCATTCCGCACTTCACCTACGTCGAGGAAATCGACGTGACCGAGCTGGAATCGCTGCGCGCGCGCCTGAACGCCCTGCACGGCGCCGAGCGCGGCAAGCTGACCCTGCTGCCGTTCCTGGCGCGCGCCATGGTGCTGGCCCTGCGCGAGTTTCCGCAGATCAACGCCCGTTACGACGACGACGCGGGCGTGGTGACGCAGTACGGGGCGGTGCATCTGGGCGTGGCGGCGCAGACGCCGTCGGGCCTGATGGTGCCGGTGCTGCATCACGCCGAGACCCTGGACCTCTGGTCGTGCGCGGCGGAAGTCGCGCGCCTGGCCGAGGCCGCCCGCCAGGGCAAGGCGGCGCGCGACGAGCTGAGCGGCTCGACCATCACCCTGACCAGCCTGGGGGCGCTCGGGGGCATCGTGTCCACGCCGGTCATCAACCATCCGGAAGTCGCCATCGTCGGCGTCAACCGCGTGGTCGAGCGGCCGGTGTTCCAGGAGGGCCGGGTCGTGGCGCGCAAGCTCATGAACCTGTCCTCGTCCTTCGATCATCGCGTGGTCGACGGCATGCATGCCGCCGAGTTCATCCAGTGCATCCGGCGTTACCTGGAGTGCCCGGCGCTCTTGTTCGTGGAGTAAGCAGCATGTCCAATCCCATCCATACCACCTTGCTCATCATCGGCGGCGGCCCCGGCGGCTACGTGGCGGCCATCCGCGCCGGCCAGCTGGGCATTCCCACCGTGCTGGTCGAAGGCGCAGCCCTGGGCGGCACCTGCCTGAACATCGGCTGCATCCCGTCCAAGGCGCTGATCCACGTGGCCGAGCAGTTCCACGCGCTGCAGGGTTACGCCGGCGATTCGCCGCTGGGCATCCGCGCCCAGTCGCCCGAACTCGACCTGGCGCGCAGCGTCGCCTGGAAGGACGGCATCGTCAAGAAGCTGACCGCCGGCGTGGGCGCGCTGCTGAAGAAGCACAAGGTCACGGTCGTCCAGGGCTGGGCGCGCATCGTCGATGGCAAGACCGTGGACGTCGATCCCGTCGTCCGCGGCAAGGCCGGCGCGCCGCAGCGCATCCGCTGCGAGCACCTGCTGCTCGCCACGGGGTCCGAACCCGCCGCGCTGCCCTTCATGCCCTTCGGCGGCCCGGTGATTTCCTCCACCGAGGCGCTGTCGCCCAGGAAACTGCCGAAGTCCCTGGCCATCGTCGGCGCGGGCTACATCGGCCTGGAGCTGGGCACGGTCTACCGCAAGCTCGGCGTGAAGGTCGACGTGATCGAGGCGCAGGACCGCATCCTGCCCGTCTACGACGCCGACCTGGTCAAGCCGGTGCACGCCGCGCTGAAATCCCTGGGCGTGGGCCTGCACCTGCAGACCCAGGTCCTGGGCCTGGCGGAGGACGGCAAGGGCCTGCGGGTCCAGTCGGGCAAGACCGAGGACGTGCTGCCCGCGCAGCAGGTGCTGGTGGCCGTCGGACGCAAACCCCGCAGCCGGGGCTTCGGCCTCAGTTCCCTGATGCTCGACATGGACGGCCAGGCGGTGCGCGTGGACGACCGCTGCCGCACGTCCATGACCGGGGTCTGGGCCATCGGCGACCTGACGGGCGAGCCCATGCTGGCGCACCGCGCCATGGCGCAGGGCGAATGCGTGGCCGAGCAGATCGCCGGCCACACGCGGCGCTTCATGCCGGCGGCCATCCCGGCCGTGTGCTTCACCGATCCGGAGGTCGTCACGGCGGGCCTGTCGCCGCAGCAGGCGGCCCAGGCCGGCATCGACGCCATCGACGCGTCCTTCCCCCTGGCGGCCAACGGCCGGGCGATGACGCTGGAATCGACCGACGGCTTCGTGCGGGTGGTGGCGCGGCGCGACAACCACCTGATCCTGGGCTGGCAGGCCGTGGGGCGGGGCGTGTCGGAATTCGCCGCCGCCTTCGGCCAGTCCATCGAGATGGGCGCCCGGCTGGAGGACGTGGGCCATACGATCCACGCCCATCCGACCCAGGGCGAGGCGATCCAGGAAGCGGCCCTGCGGGCGCTGGGGCAGGCGCTGCACGTCTGAGCGCGCCGCGGGCGGGGGCGGGGGCTTCTCCTCGCCCCGTCCATCGCCATGTTTAAATAAGGGCGTCCGTCCGACACGAGGTGCCCCCATGTCTTCCGCTTCCCCAGCCCCGCACTCCCGAACCCCAACGGCCGACGAGCCCCGCCTGGATTTCGTCGCCTGCGCCAGTCCGGCGGGCCTGCATCGCATGGCGTATTGGGAATGGGGCGATCCGGACAACGACCGGGTCCTGGTCTGCGTGCACGGGCTGACCCGCACCGGGCGGGACTTCGATGCGCTGGCGCGCGCGCTGAGCCGCGAATACCGCGTGGCCTGCCCCGACGTGGTGGGGCGGGGGCGCTCGGACTGGCTGATCGATCCGGCCGGCTACGCGATTCCCCAGTACGTGGCCGACCTGACGACGCTGGTCGCCCGCCTGCGGCCGGCGCGCCTGGATTGGGTCGGCACGTCGATGGGCGGGCTGATCGGGCTGGGCCTGGCGGGGATGGCGGCCGTGTCGCCCGCCCTGCGTCCCGCCCGCGGCGCGCTGGGGCTGGGCGCGGCGCCCGACGTGCCGCTGGGCCGCATGGTCTTCAACGACATCGGCCCCACGCTGAACTTCGACGGCCTGGCGCGGATCGGCACGTACGTCGGCCAGGACCTGAGTTTCGCGCGCTACGAGCAGGCGGTGGACTACGTCCGGACGGTGTCCGCCGCCTTCGGACCGCATGACGAGGCCGGCTGGGATGCGCTCACCCGGTACGTGTTCCCCGAGCGGGACGGCCGGTGGGTCAAGCATTACGACCTGCGCCTGGCCCAGCCCTTCGCCCTGCAGACCCCCGAGGCCACGGCCGCCGCCGAGGCCCTGCTGTGGCAGGCCTGGGACCGCCTGCCCGTGCCGGCCCTGATCCTGCGCGGCGCGCAGTCCGACATCCTGACGCCGGAGACCGCGCAGCGGATGCTGGAACGCAATCCCCGCGCCCGCCTGGTGGAATTCGACGGGGTGGGGCATGCGCCCACCCTGCGCGCCGACGCGCAGATCGCCGCGGTGCGCGATTTCCTGCTCGCTGCCTCGTGCTGAATCCGGGCGGTCCGCCGGCCGCCCGCACCGCGCCTCCGCGCACCGGAATCATGCCGCTGAACGTCGATCTGCACAGCCATTCCTCCTGCTCCGACGGGGTCCTGCCGCCCGCGCAGGTGGCCGCGCGCGCCCGCGAGCAGGGGGTGGACTGGTGGTCGCTGAGCGACCACGACGAGACCTCCGGCCTGGCCGAGGCCGCCGCCGCGGCGCGCGAACTGGGCCTGGGCTTCATCCCCGGCGTGGAGATTTCCGTGACGTTCTGCGGACTCACGGTCCACGTCCTGGGCCTGAACATCGATCCGGAGCAGCCCGACCTGCGCGCGGGCCTGGCCGGCATCCGCCGCAGCCGCTTCGAGCGCGCCGGGGAAATCGCCGAGCGGCTGCAGGACTGCGGCATCGCCGGCGCCTACGAGGGCGCCCTGCGGCAGGTGGACAATCCGGACCTGATCGGGCGCGTGCATTTCGCCCGCCATCTGCTGGAGCAGGGGCATTGCAGGACCCTGCAGCAGGCCTTCGACCGCTACCTGGGCGACGGCAAGCGGGCCTTCGTGCCGATGCGCTGGCCCAGCCTGGAAGCGGCGGTGGCCTGGATCCGCGCGGCCGGCGGCAAGGCGGTGATCGCCCACCCCGGACGCTACCGCTATACGCTGCAGCAGTTCGACGCGCTGTTCGAGGCATTCAAGTCGCTGGGCGGCGTCGGCCTGGAGGTCGTCTCCAGCGGCCACACGCCCGCCCAGTGCAACCGTTACGCCCGCGTGGCGCAGGCCTACGGCTTCGAGGCGTCGCGCGGCTCGGATTTTCACGCGCCGGGCATCCCCCGCGCGGAACTGGGCCGCGTGCCGCCGCTGCCGGAATACCTGACGCCGGTGTGGCGCGACTGGATCTAGTGGAGTGATGCGATGAACAAGGCTTTCGTCAAGGAGTCCGAAGGCGACGAGGACGACGACCTGCCCGAATCCCGGGCGCTGCCCGCCGGGACCAAGAACTACATGACGGTGGCCGGCTACCGGGCGCTGAACGACGAGCTGATGCACCTGATGAACGTCGAGCGCCCCGAGGTGGTGTCCGTCGTGTCGTGGGCCGCGTCCAACGGCGACCGCTCGGAGAACGGCGACTACCTGTACGGCAAGAAACGGCTGCGGGAGATCGACCGGCGCATCCGCTACCTGACGCGCCGCCTGGAGTCGGCCGAGGTCGTCGACCCGGCCCAGCAGCCCAACCGCGACCAGGTTTTCTTCGGCGCGACCGTGCATTACTGCGACAGCCGCGGCGAGGAATTCACCGTCACCATCGTCGGCGTGGACGAGGCCGAGCCCCTGGCCGGCCGGATCAGCTGGGTCTCGCCCGTGGCCCGCGCCCTGATCAAGGCGCGCGAAGGCGATACCGTGACCCTGCGCACGCCCTCGGGGATCGAGGAGCTCGACATACTGGACATCCGCTATCCGGATCCCTGATCGCGGCTGTCGATCGCGGCTAAAATAGTCGGTTTCCCATGCCCCCGAGCCGTCCCGCCGTGACTACCGTACTGATCTTCCCCGGTTCATCCGTCCTGTCCGACTTCCGCCGGGAACGCCTGCTGCGCGCCCTGGCCGCCCGGGATCTGCCGGTGGCCGACGTCCGCGCGCAGGCCTGCCATTTCGTCGGCCTCGACGGCGAACCGGACGAGGCGGGCCGGGCGCGCCTGCGGGCGCTGCTCGACGACGGCCGGGCGTCCGAGGCCTTGCCGGACGGGCGGTACGTGGCGCGTTTCCTGGTGATCCCGCGCCTGGGCACGATTTCCCCCTGGGCCAGCAAGGCGACCGACATCGCCCGCCATTGCGGCCTGCCGCAGGTGCGCCGCATCGAGCGCGGGGTGCGCTACGCCGTGGTGCCCGAACGCGGCCTGCTGGGCGCGCGCGCGCTGGATGCGGACCAGCTGGCCGCCGTGGCCGCCTGCGTGCACGACCGCATGACCGAGACCGTGGTGGCGGACGACTTCGACGGCCAGGCGCTGTTCGCGTCCCTGGAAGGCCGCCCCGTCCAGGCCGTGCCGGTGCTGGCCGAAGGCCGCGCCGCCCTGGAAGCCTGCAACGCGCGCCTGGGCCTGGCCCTGTCGGACGACGAGATCGACTACCTGCTGCGCGCCTACCGCGACCTGGGGCGCGATCCCACCGACGTCGAACTGATGATGTTCGCCCAGGCCAACAGCGAGCACTGCCGCCACAAGATCTTCAACGCCCACTGGACGGTGGACGGCCAGGCCCAGCCGCACACGCTGTTCGACATGATCCGCGCCACCCATGCGGCCCAGCCCGAAGGCACGATCGTCGCCTACTCGGACAACGCCGCCATCATGGCCGGCGGACCGGCGCGGATCTTCCACGCGGGCGGCGCCGGCGACACCGTCTATCGGCGCCACGACGTCGTGGCCCACACGCTGATGAAGGTCGAGACCCACAACCACCCCACGGCCATCGCGCCCTTCCCGGGCGCGGCGACCGGCGCGGGCGGCGAGATCCGCGACGAGGGCGCGACCGGGCGCGGCTCCAAGCCCAAGGCCGGCCTGACCGGCTTCACCGTGTCGAACCTGCGCGTGGACGGCGCCGCCGAGCCCTGGGAAGACGCGGGCGGCGCGCCCGAGCGCATCGCCGCGCCGCTGGACATCATGATCGAAGGCCCCATCGGCGGGGCCGCGTTCAACAACGAATTCGGCCGGCCGAACCTGCTGGGCTATTTCCGCAGCTTCGAGCAGCAGGCGGGCGGCACGCGCTGGGGCTACCACAAGCCCATCATGCTGGCCGGCGGCCTGGGGCAGATCGACGCGCGGCTCACGCACAAGGACCCGCTGCCGCCGGGCGCGCTGCTGGTGCAGCTGGGCGGGCCGGGCATGCGCATCGGCATGGGCGGCGGCGCGGCCTCCAGCATGGGGGCGGGCAGCAACCAGGCCGAACTCGACTTCGATTCCGTGCAGCGCGGCAACCCGGAAATGCAGCGCCGCGCCCAGGAAGTCATCGACCGCTGCTGGCAGCAGGGCGAAGCCAACCCCGTCCTGGCGATCCACGACGTCGGCGCGGGCGGCCTGTCCAACGCCTTCCCGGAGCTGGTCAACGACGCCGGGCGCGGCGCGGAATTTGAATTGCGGCGCGTGCCGCTGGAAGAATCCGGCCTGTCGCCCGCCGAGATCTGGAGCAACGAATCCCAGGAACGCTACGTCCTGGCCCTCCGTCCGGAAGACCTGGACCGCTTCGCGCGCATCGCCGAGCGCGAGCGCTGCCCCTACGCGGTGGTCGGCGTCGCCACGGAGGAGCGCCGCCTGCGCGTCACCCTGGACGAGGGCCTGCCAGGCCTGGACCGTCCGGCGGGCGAAACGGCCCCGGCCGGGCTGCGGCCCGTGGACGTGCCGGTGGACGTGATCCTGGGCAAGCCGCCGCGCATGCAGCGCAGCGCCGGGCGCGTCGCCGTGGCGGGCGAGCCGCTGGATCTCGGCGGCATCGAGCTGCCCGAGGCCGTCGAGCGCGTGCTGCGCCATCCCACCGTGGCGAACAAGTCCTTTCTGATCACCATCGGCGACCGCACCGTGGGCGGCCTGACGGCCCGCGACCAGATGGTCGGCCCCTGGCAGGTCCCGGTGGCCGACTGCGCCGTCACCCTGCGCGACCACGAAGGCGTGGCGGGCGAGGCCATGGCCCTGGGCGAACGCAGCCCGATCGCGGTCCTGAACCCGGCCGCCTCCGGCCGCATGGCCGTGGCCGAGGCCCTGACGAACCTCGCCGCCGCCGGCGTCGCCCGCCTGGAGGACATCAAGCTCTCGGCCAACTGGATGGCCGCCTGCGGCGCGCCCGGCCAGGACGCGGCCCTGTACGACACCGTGTCCGCCGTCAGCGACTGGTGCCAGAGCCTGGGCCTGTCGATCCCGGTGGGCAAGGACTCCCTGTCCATGCGCACCGCCTGGCGCGACGAGGCGGGCGACCACCAGATCGTGTCGCCGGTGTCGCTGGTGGTCACGGCCTTCGCGCCGGTGGCCGACGTGCGCGCCACCCTGACGCCGCAGCTGCGCGACGCGGCCGAAGGCTCCGTGCTGCTGCTGGTCGACCTGGGCGAAGGGCGCCAGCGCCTGGGCGGCTCGGTGCTGGCCCACGCCTACGGCGCCATCGGCACGGACACCCCGGACCTGCACGACGCGGCCCTGCTGCGCGCGGCCTTCCTGGCACTGCGCGAGCTGGCGGCCAAGGGCTGGATCCTGGCGTGCCACGACCGCTCCGACGGCGGCCTGCTGGCGGCGGCGGCCGAAATGGCCTTCGCCGGGCGCCTGGGCGTGTCGCTGAACCTGGACATGCTGACCATCGATCCGCACACGGCCGACGCCGGCGACTACAAGATCCGCGCCGACCAGGTGGCCGTCCAGCACCACGAACGCAATCTGGCGGCCCTGTTCAACGAGGAAGCCGGCTGGCTGCTGCAGGTGCCGCGCGCGCACCGCGACGAGGTCCTGCGCCACCTGCGCCAGGCGGGCCTGTCGCACTGCACCCACGTGGTGGGCATGCCCAACGCGCGCCGGGAGCTGCAGGTCTTCCGCGACGGTTCCATCATCTACCAGCGCCCCCTGGCCGAACTCGGCCAGGCCTGGAGCGAGACCACGCGGCGCATCATGGCGCGGCGCGACCATCCCGACTGCGCCCAGGCCGAATACGAGGCCTGGCTCGACGTCGAGGATCCGGGCCTGTCGCCGCGGGTGGACTTCGATCCCCAGCACGATGTGGCCGCGCCCTTCATCGCCACCGGCGCGCGGCCGCGCATCGCCGTCCTGCGCGAGCAGGGCTGCAACAGCCAGGTCGAGATGGCCTGGGCCTTCGACACCGCCGGCTTCGAGGCCGTGGACGTGCACATGACCGACCTGCTGGCAGGCCGCATCCGCCTGGACGGCATGAGCGGCCTGGTGGCGGTGGGCGGCTTCAGCTACGGCGACGTGCTGGGCGCGGGCGAGGGCTGGGCGCGCACCATCCGCTTCAACGCGGCGCTGGCCGACCAGTTCGGCGCCTTCTTCGCCCGCCCGGACAGCTTCGCGCTGGGCGTGTGCAACGGCTGCCAGATGATGGCGGCGCTGGCCGACTTCATCCCGGGCGCGGACGCCTGGCCGCGCTTCACGCGCAACGTGTCCGAGAAATACGAGGCGCGCCTGTCGCTGGTCGAGGTCCTGGATTCGCCGTCGATCTTCTTTGCCGGCATGGCCGGCGCGCGCGTGCCCATCGCCGTCGCGCACGGCGAAGGCTATGCCGATTTCAGCCGCCAGGGCGACGCCGCCCGGGTGGTCGAGGCCATGGCCTTCATCGACAACCGGGGCGCGCGTACGCAAGCCTATCCGGCCAACCCCAACGGCAGCCCGGCCGGCCTGACGGCGGTCACCACGGCCGACGGCCGCTACACCGTCATGATGCCGCACCCCGAACGCGTCACGCGCAACGTCATGATGTCCTGGCGGCCTGAGCGCTGGGGCCCGGCGGATCGAGGCGGGGACGACGCGCCCCACGGCGGCTATACGCCGTGGATGCGGATGTTCCGCAATGCGCGGGTTCATCTGGCTTGAAACGCTATAATCGCTCTTTGTGCGGAGTTCTTTCATGCGTCTGATCAAAAAAGCCCTGACCTTCGACGACGTCCTGCTGGTCCCGGCCTTTTCCCAGGTTCTGCCGCGCGATACGCGCCTGACCACGCAGTTGACCCGGGGGATCCAGCTCAACATCCCCCTCGTGTCCGCCGCCATGGACACCGTGACCGAGTCGCGCCTGGCCATCGCCATGGCCCAGGAAGGCGGCATCGGGATCGTTCACAAGAACCTCAGCGCCGAAGAGCAGGCGCGCGAAGTCTCGCGCGTCAAGCGCCATGAATTCGGCATCGTGATCGACCCGGTCACGGTCACCCCCACGATGAAGGTGCGCGACGCCATCGCGCTGCAGCGCCAGCATGGCATCTCGGGCTTGCCGGTCGTCGAGGGCGGCAAGCTGGTGGGCATCGTCACCAATCGCGATTTGCGTTTCGAGGACCGCCTCGACGTATCCCTGCGCGAGATCATGACGCCCCAGGAACGCCTGGTGACCCTGACCGAAGGCGCCACCCTCGAAGAGGCCCAGGCGCTGATGCATCGTCATCGCCTGGAGCGCGTGCTGATCGTCAATGACAAATTCCAGTTGCGCGGCCTGGCCACCGTCAAGGACATCGTCAAGAACACCGAGCACCCCCTGGCCAGCAAGGACGCCCAGGGCCAGTTGCGCGTCGGCGCCGCCGTCGGCGTGGGCGAGGGCACGGACGAGCGCGTCGAGAAACTCGCCGCCGCCGGGGTGGACGTGATCGTGGTCGATACCGCGCACGGACATTCGGCCGGCGTGATCGACCGCGTCCGCTGGGTCAAGAAACACTACCCCAACATCCAGGTCATCGGCGGCAACATCGCCACTGCCGCCGCTGCGCGCGCACTGGTCGAGGCCGGCGCCGATGCGGTCAAGGTCGGCATCGGCCCGGGCTCCATCTGCACCACCCGCATCGTGGCCGGCGTGGGCGTGCCGCAAATCACCGCCATCGCCGACGTGGCCCAGGCCTTGGAAGGCACCGGCGTGCCCCTGATCGCCGACGGCGGCATCCGCTATTCCGGCGACGTGTCCAAGGCCCTGGCGGCGGGGGCATCCACCTGCATGATGGGGGGCATGTTCGCGGGCACCGAAGAGGCCCCCGGCGAAGTCGTGCTGTTCCAGGGGCGTTCGTACAAGTCCTATCGAGGCATGGGCAGCCTGGGCGCCATGGCCGACGGCTCGGCCGACCGCTATTTCCAGGATCCCAACAACAACGTCGACAAGCTGGTTCCCGAAGGCATCGAGGCGCGCGTCCCCTACAAGGGCAGCGTCATTGCCATCATTTTCCAACTGGTGGGCGGCATCCGGGCCTCCATGGGCTATTGCGGCTGCGCCACCATCAAGGATCTCCACGCCCAGGCCGAATTCGTGGAAATCACCGCCGCCGGGGTGCGCGAATCGCACGTCCACGACGTGCAGATCACCAAAGAAGCCCCCAACTATCGGGCGGATTGAACGCATGGCCGCCAGCGACCCGGTCCCGGGCGTCCATGCCGCCCCCGCCGCTTCGGCGGGCGTGCGCATCGACGACGGCCTGGCGCAGGCCATGCAGGCCTGGCGCCGGGATTTCCACCGGCACCCCGAACTCGGCCACCAAGAGCACCGCACGGCGGCCCGCGTGGCCGAACTGCTGCGTTCCTGGGGTATCGCCGTGCACGAGGGGTACGGCGGCACCACCGGCGTCATCGGGGTCCTGGACGGACGCCGGGGAGCGGGGCCGATCCTGGGATTGCGCGCCGATATGGATGCCCTGCCCATGCCGGATGCGGGCGCTCACGATCACCGCTCGGTCCACGCCGGTGTCGCGCACGCCTGCGGCCACGACGGCCATACCGCCATCCTGCTGGGCGCGGCGTGCCATCTGGCGGCCCATCCCGACTTCGCCGGACGCATCGTCTTCATCTTCCAGCCGGCCGAGGAGCCCCTGACGGGCGCCAAGGCGCTGGCCGAGGCCGGCCTGTTCCGCGACTTTCCCTGCGACGAACTCTACGGCCTGCACAACAACAACTGCATCGGCCCGGGGCAGGTCGGCGTGCGCACCGGCGCCATCCTGTCGGCCTGCGACCTGTTCGAGATCCACATCCGGGGCGTCGGCGGCCATGCCGCCATGCCGCATCAGGCCAACGACCCCATCGTGGCCGGCGCGGCGTTGGTGCAGTCCCTGCAATCCGTCGTCAGCCGCAACGTCAGCCCCCTCGATACGGCCGTGCTCAGCGTCTGCCAGTTCCAGGCGGGCAGCGCCATCAACGTCATTGCCGACCATGCGGTGCTGCGCGGCACTGTGCGCACCCTGTCGCGCGAGGCTCAGGCCCGCGTGCTGGAGCGCCTGCGCGGCCTGTGCGAAGGCACGGCGCGCGGCTATGGCTGCGAAGTCGAATTCCGCCATCTGCTCAGTTCCCCGCCCACGGTCAACCAGGCCGGCCCGGTGGAGCACGTCAAGCGCGCGGCGGCCGCCGTGCTGGGGACCGGTCAAGTCGTCGATCCCGTCACGCCGCTCATGGCGTCCGAGGACTTCGCCTACCTGCTGGACCATCGCCCGGGCGCGTATTTCTTCCTGGGCCATGACGGCCTGACCTGCCACCATCCCGAATTCGACTTCGATGACGCGCTGCTCGCGCAGGGCGCGGCGATCTTCGCCACCCTGGTGTATCAGCGGCTGGCGGGCTGAAAGCCGGGAGCGCATGGGCGGCATGCCGCCGCCCGGATCGGGGAGCTGCTTACCGCTGTTCCCGGGGCTGCCCGGCCGAAGCCGGGCGTCGCAGCCGCAGGATCGGAACGGCGCCCGCCAGCAGGCCCAGCGTGCCCAGCACCAGGGCGAATTCCAGCGATGCGCCGAACCAGGCGTGCGTCAGGCTGAAGAAGATCGGACCGATCAGCTGGCCCAGGGCGAACGAGGCCGTCATCGCCGCCATCTGGCGCTTGGCGCCGGCCTGGCCGACCGCGGCCTGGGCCTCCTGCAGGCCCACCATCGTGATCACCATGAAGGTGCTGCCCACGCAGCAGGCCGCCAGCAGGATCGCCGGCAGCGCATGCCATATCGCGGGCAGCAGCACGCCCACCGCCATCACCACCTGGGCGCCGGCCCAGATCTGCGGCCGGGTGTAGCGGCGCGCCAGGCGGCTGGCCATCACCGTGGACACCGCGCCCGCCAGGCCGAAAACCGGCCAGGCCAGGCTGAACAGCCAGGGGTCCGGCACCAGCAGCCGTGCCTGGGCCGGCAGGAACGTGGCCGGCAGGATGTAGCCGAAGCCGTAGACCCCGTAGCACAGGATCAGGCCCCAGTGCAGGGGCGGGACGGCGTGGGCCGAAGCGCCGTCGGCCTGCCGGGCGGCGGCCGTCGGGGCGGCCGGCGGCCTGCCCGAAGGCGGCTCGCCGGAAGCCGCCGCGCGCGCCGCGGCCGGGTCCGACGCGGTCGTCGCGGCTGGGTCCGACGCGCTCGTCGCGGGCGGGGGCGGCGCGGCGGCGTCCACCGTCCGCCACAGCATCGACGCGCCCATCAGGCCGCCCAGCGCCGCCGCCGCCAGCCAGAGCCAGGCCTGCGAGGCCGTCGTCCCCGCCAGGGTCAGGCCCATGCAGGCCAGCCCGGCGAACGCGATGCCGCAGCCCACGCCGGCGAACACCACGCCGCTGCGTTCCGTCTGCCCCGTGGCGTTCAGGCGCGCGATGCACAGGGCGGACGTGCCGATCAGCACCCAGGCGCTGGCCACCCCGGCCAGCAGCCGCCACGCCAGCCAGCCCAGCCAGTGGCTGTCCAGCCCCATCGCTGCCGTCATCAGCACCACCAGCCACAGGCCGCGCCGCAGCAGGGCCGCGGGCGGCCAGCTCAGGTGCGTGACCAGCAATGCGCCCAGCAGATAGCCCAGGTAGTTCGCGCTGGCCAGCCAGCTGCCCTGGGCCAGGCTCAGTCCCAGGTCGGCTTGCATCATCGGCAGCACGGGCGTGAATGCGAAGCGGCCGATGCCCATGGCCACGGCCAGGGCCAGCAGGCCGGCCAGGGGCAGGGGAATGCGAGAGGGGCGGGATGCCATGTTGTGTCGTCTCCTTCAGGCTTGTACTGTAACCGGCATGCGCCGATCGGACCAAGGCGTGCGGGCGCCGCCGGGTGTCCGGATGCCGCCGGGGCCCGCTCGCGCATGGCCGGCCCCCTGCCGAGGCGCCTTCCGGGATCGCTTCGCCGCGCCGGGACACCCGGGGCGCGCCTGGGTTACATTAACGCCTTGAACAGCCCTCCCGATCGCCCATCCATCATGCACCACCAGCGCATCCTCATCCTGGACTACGGTTCACAGGTCACCCAGCTCATCGCCCGCCGCGTGCGCGACACCGGCGTCTATTGCGAAATCCACCCGGGCGACGTGGGCGACGACTTCATCCGCGAACAGCAGGAACAGGGCCTGAAGGGCATCATCCTGTCGGGCAGCCACGCCTCCGCCTACGCCGAGGAATCCCTGAAAGTCCCCGCCGCCGTCTTCCAGGCCGGCGTACCGGTGCTCGGCATCTGCTACGGCATGCAGTCCATGGCGCTGCAGCTGGGCGGCCAGGTCGAATTTTCCGACCATCGTGAATTCGGCTATGCCGAAGTCCGCGCCCACGGCCACACCCGCCTGCTGACCGGCCTGCAGGACTTCGAGACCGCCGAAGGCCACGGCATGCTGAAAGTCTGGATGAGCCACGGCGACCGTGTCACGGCCCTGCCGCCGGGCTTCAAGCGCATGGCTTCCACGCCTTCGTGCGAGATCGCCGGCATGGCCGACGAGGAACGCGGTTTCTACGCCGTCCAGTTCCACCCCGAAGTCACCCACACCGTCCAGGGCCAGGCCATCCTGGAGCGCTTCGTCACCGAGATCTGCGGCTGCTCGCGCGACTGGAACATGCCCGACTACGTGGCCGAAGCCGTCGCCCGCATCCGCGAGCAGGTCGGTTCCGACGAAGTCATCCTGGGCCTGTCCGGCGGCGTCGATTCCTCCGTCGCCGCCGCCCTGATCCACAAGGCCATCGGCGACCAGCTCACCTGCGTCTTCGTCGACCACGGCCTGCTGCGCCTGAACGAAGCCAGGCAGGTCATGGACACCATGGCGCGGCACCTGGGCATCCGCGTCATCCACGTCGATGCCGGCGAACAGTTCATGGGTAAGCTGGCCGGCGTCGCCGATCCCGAGGCCAAGCGCAAGATCATCGGCCGCGAATTCGTCGAAGTCTTCCAGGCCGAATCGGCCAAGCTCAAGTCCGCCCGCTGGCTGGCCCAGGGCACCATCTACCCCGACGTCATCGAATCGGCCGCCTCCAAGACCGGCAAGGCCGTCGCCATCAAGTCCCACCACAACGTCGGCGGCCTGCCCGAGACCCTGAACCTGAAGCTGCTGGAGCCCCTGCGCGAGCTGTTCAAGGACGAAGTCCGCCACCTGGGCCTGGCCCTGGGCCTGCCGCCCGAAATGGTCTTCCGCCACCCGTTCCCCGGCCCCGGCCTGGGCGTGCGCATCCTGGGCGAGGTCAAGCGCGAATACGCCGACCTGCTGCGCCGCGCCGACGACATCTTCATCACCGAACTGCGCAACACCATCGAGCCCGAATCCGGCAAGTCCTGGTACGACCTGACGTCCCAGGCCTTCACGGTGTTCCTGCCGGTGAAGTCCGTGGGCGTGATGGGCGACGGCCGCACCTACGACTACGTCGTGGCCCTGCGCGCCGTGCAGACCACTGATTTCATGACGGCGGACTGGGCGGAACTGCCTTATGCGTTGCTGAAGAAGGTGTCCTCGCGCATCATCAACGAGGTGCGGGGGATCAATCGGGTGACGTACGATGTGTCGAGCAAGCCGCCGGCTACGATTGAGTGGGAATGATCCCGCGTCTGGCAAGGGTTGGCAAGACGAGGCATCAAGGCAAACCTAACTCATTGTCAGATATGAATTTTATTCCTTGGCGTCTGGCAAGTTCTGGCAACTGATGGCATCGCGAAGCACCGTTTTTGTATGGCATGGCAGATGGTACGATGAGCGACATGATGCCATGTTGAGGGCGCGATACCATGAAGCCATCGGAAGATGGTTCATGGTACTGAAATCATCTAACTTGTTGATTTAGATTGATTTTCACGCCAAGAAAAAGGGTGTTCCCAGCATGGTATAGGACAAAGGAGCCTTGCCAAGACCATGCTGACCGATACCAAGCTGCGAAACCTCAAGCCGAGGGACAAGCTCTACAAGGAGAACGACCGTGACGGCCTCTATGTGGCCGTCACGCCTGCTGGTTCGATCTCGTTCCGCTACAACTACTCGATCCACGGCCGACAGGAGACCATCACTTTCGGTCGCTACGGTGTTGGCGGTATCACCCTGGCGGAAGCCCGCGAGCGGCTGGGCGAGGCCAAGAAGATGCTCGCGGCCGGGAAGTCTCCAGCCAAGGAGAAGGCGCGGGACAAGGCCCGCATCAAGGATGCCGAGACCTTCGATGCCTGGGCGGAAAAGTGGCTGCGCGGCTACCAGATGGCCGACTCCACCCGTGACATGCGCCGCTCGGTCTACGAACGCGAGTTGAAGCCGAAATTCGGCAATCAGAAGTTGGCGGAGATCACCCATGAGGATTTGCGTGCGCTGACCGATGCCATCGTTGAGCGCGGCGCACCGGCCACCGCAGTGCATGCCCGCGAAGTGGTGTTGCAGGTTTTTCGCTGGGCCATCGAGCGCGGCCAGAAGGTTGAGAACCCGGCAGAGTTGGTGCGCCCGACAACCATTGCCAAGTTCGAGCCGCGCGACCGTGCGCTGACGCCCGACGAGATCGGCCTGATGTATCAGTACATGGAGCGCATCGGCACGACGCCATCCATCCGGGCAGCGGCCAAGCTGTTGCTGCTGACGATGGTGCGCAAGAGCGAGTTGACTAACGCGACCTGGAGCGAGATCAATTTCAGCGAGGCGCTTTGGACGATCCCGAAGGAGCGGATGAAGCGGCGAAATCCTCACCTGGTGTTTTTGTCCCGCCAGGCGCTGGATATCTTCATTGCCTTGAAAACCTTTGCCGGCGGATCGGACTATGTGCTGCCGTCACGGTATGACTCGGACCTACCCATGAGCAGCGCCACGCTCAACCAGGTGCTGACGCTGACGTACCGCCTGGCGCAGAAGGAGGGTAAGTCGCTCACCAAGTTCGGGCCGCATGACCTGCGGCGCACGGCGAGCACGCTGCTGCACGAGGCAGGCTACAACACGGACTGGATCGAGAAGTGTCTGGCGCACGAGCAGAAGGGCGTAAGGGCCGTCTACAACAAGGCCGAGTACCGCGAGCAGCGAACTGCGATGTTGCAGGATTGGGCGAACATGATCGATGAGTGGACTGGTCGGAGTCGCTGATTTTTTTGCTGAATTCAAAGGTAATCGGTGCATGTTGTTAGACGCGATTGAGGCGAGTTTTCAACTACAGCTTTCGGCCAGGAGCGGCCCCTGAGTCTTGCACGATCTAAGGCCGCTTCATTGTGGAATCGGACATGGAAACGGACACTGAGGGTGGGCGCGCCCCGCCAGCGGCGCCAGTTGATGTCAGAAGCGATCGCTTCCGAGCTCCCGCAGCGCAGCTGCCAGGCGCCGAACACCCTCTTCGATCTGATCTCGCTCCAGCAGCGCGTAACCCATGACCAGACCAGCCGGACGAATTGAAGCATCCGCCCGGCCTGCGGGATGAAAGAACTGGCTGACCGGATACAGGCGAACGCCTTTCTGGCGGGCCGATTCGATCAGAATCGGCTCCTTCTCGGCGGCAAACTCGCGAAACCACACCACCAGGTGCAGCCCACTGGCCGCTCCCTGGATCTCGACGCGCTCGCCCAAGTGTGAGGTGATCGCCTGAACGAGTGCTGCCTGTCGTGCATGTTGCAGACGACGGATTCGCCGGACGTGACGGTCATAGCTGCCGTCCTCCAAGAGCACCGCCAACGCACGTTGACTACCGGTCGTCACGTGCCGGTCGGTCAGCCGCTTCGCCGCGCTAAAGACGTCCACCAGGCGCGGCGGCAGCACCATGTAGCCCAGACGGAGCTGTGGCGACAGTGTCTTCGAGAACGTCCCGACGTGGATCACGCAGCCACTGCTATCCAGCGACCGCAGCGTGGGTTCGGGTCGAACCGAATAGCGATATTCGCTGTCGTAGTCGTCCTCGATGATCCAGGCATCCCGTTCGGCAGCCCAGGCCAGGAGCGCACGTCGTCGTCCGATCGGCAGGAATGATCCGAGCGGGAACTGATGCGTCGGTGTCACGTAGGCCATCTGTGCCCGAGGGACTTGAGCGAGCAGGTCGGTCCGCAGTCCGTGGCTGTCGACGTCGATCGGGAGAAGCTTGGCGCCATAGGTTTCGAAGACGTGATGCGCCATCTGATAGCCGAGGTTCTCGGCGACGACCGGGTCGCCGGGGCTGATGAGCAGCCGTGCGCAGAGGTCGAGTGCCTGCTGCGAGCCGTTTACGATCAGCAACTGGTCAACGGAGCAGGACAAGCCGCGCGACTGACTGAGGTGCGTCTGCAGCGCCTTGCGAAGATCGAGGTTGCCACGCGGGTCCTCATAAGCCAGGCGTGCACTTCGCTGGCGTTCGACCGCACGCAGGGCCTTCAGCCAGGGCAAGATCGGGAAGTCGCGTCCGGCCAAAGGCCCGTAGACGAAGTCGATTTCATCTGCGGCGGTCGGGACCGGTTCATGCAGCGCCAAGGCGGCCACGCGCGTTCCGATTACGGACAGCCGCCCGGCGTGGCGATGTGCACCCCCGTCCTCGGCGCTGATTTGCGCATCGCGGTCCGTCCGGGCGTCGGGAACCGCCCCGGCCGCGACTCGGCTGGGGGCACCAGCCCGCGTTTCGATGAACCCATCCGACGCCAGTTGCTCGTATACGAGTGATACGGTGGTGCGTGAAAACCCACGCTCGGCCGCCAGCGCGCGCGTCGACGGCAGGGCTGCGCCTGGCCTGTACGTGCCATCTGCGATCCGGGCTCTGATTTCGTCGTAGAGCGCACGGCTGGAACCCCGTTGTCCATTCTCATCCATACCCATCGCGGCAACTGGTCCAGTCAGATAGTCAATAACTGGCTATTTTATACAGGCAGGTTGTCATGCATAGTGAGCGCACGTGCCGGGCGTGCCGGCACTTGATCCGGACAGGAGCGCCACATGTATCTTCCCAAGCAATTCGCCGAGCCGCGGGTTGAGGAACTTCACCGCATCGTTCGAGAGCATTCCCTGGGCATGCTGGTGACGCACACTGCAGCAGGCCTGGAAGCGCACCACCTGCCGTTCTTGCTCGACGCACAACAAGGCCCCTGCGGCGTGCTTCAGGCACATGTCGCGCGGGCAAATCCGGTCTGGAGCGAGGTGAGCGACGGCGCCTCCGTCCTCGTGGTCTTCCGGGGCGTTCAGGGATACATCTCGCCCAACTGGTACCCGGGCAAGCATGAGACACACCGCCGCGTGCCGACCTGGAACTACGAGGTCGTGCATGCTCACGGGACGATCCATGTCCGGGACCAGGCGAAGTTCGTTCGCGCTGTCGTTGGTCGACTGACGCGCCAGCACGAAGCGAACCAGCCTGAACCGTGGAAGATGAGCGACGCCCCGCCGGACTTCATGGCGGAGCAGCTGAGCCAGATCGTCGGAATCGAGGTCCGCCTCAGTCGGCTGGACGGCAAGCGCAAGCTCAGCCAGCATCATCAGGCCCGCGATCGCGAAGGTGCCATTCGCGGCCTGGAAGAGCAGGGAAATCTCGGCCTCGCACAGGCGATGAAAGAAACAACGACGCAATCCGCATGACGATGGAACAAACCGACTTGTATACCGCCACGTTCACGTTCGCCAAGGGCGAGTACGACGACGAGTTTCACCGGCTGGATCAAGCCATCGCCGAGGTCGCGAAGGCGATACCTGGCTACCTGGGCGAAGAGGCGTGGGAGAACCCCGCGTCCGGGCTGATCTCGACCGTCTACTACTGGCGCTCGCTGGAAGCGCTCCAGCAGCTCATCGATCACCCGAAGCACCTTGCAGCGAAGCAGAAGCAAGCGAAGTGGATAAACGGATGCCACATCGTTATCGGCCGGGTCATCAGGTCGTACGGCGATGGCCGCATCCCGCATCCGCTCTCACCCGAGCCGCGCATTGCCGGCGAGTCCGTCGGCACCAGCGGTGATCCGCAACCCTGAGCAGATCCGCTCCATGTCTCTTCTCGCCTTCATCGTCGCTGCATTGGTCCTGGCGATCACCCCTGGTCCTGGCATCGCGTATGTCGTGGCCCGAACCGTTGCCGGCGGTCGCGCCGAAGGCTTGGCCTCCTGCCTGGGAACCGGCCTCGGTGGACTCGTTCATGTGGCAGCGGCCGCCCTGGGCCTCTCGCTGCTCATCGCCCAGTCGGCGTTGGCGTTCAACCTGGTCAAGTACCTTGGGGCAGCGTACCTGGTCTATCTGGGCATTCGAATGCTGACGCGCAAGGAGCCGTCCGTCGAGGCAAAACAGGTCCGCGCCCAAGGCGCTCGCCGCGCCTTCATGGAGGGCATCATGGTCGAGGCCATGAACGTCAAGACCGCGCTCTTCTTTCTCGCTTTCCTCCCCCAGTTCACTACGCCGGAGGCTTCGCTGGCTCCGCAGCTTGCCCTGCTGGGATGCATCTGCGTTGCAATGAACACCTTCGTTGACGTCCTGGCGGTATTCGGTGCCGATCGCCTGTTGCAGTCGAACGCCGCGCGGGTGACCCGGGCGCGGCTGCTGACGCGCCTATCCGGCTGCACGATGATGACGCTCGGCGTTTTCCTGGCGCTGGCTCGCCGCGAGTCATGACAACGCACACGGCACACCATGCAGCGGCGAGTGTCAGAGCCGCAATCTTCATTTCCCTCTGTCATGCAGGCGGTGGGCGGAAGCAGGGACGACTTTGCTTCTCGTACTTCATCGGGGACGGCCCCACAACCATTGGGAAACCTGATGAACTGGATCGCTCTATTCGTCGCCGGACTGCTTGAAGTCGTGTGGGCCATCGGGCTCAAGTACACCGCAGGCTTCACGCGCCTCTGGCCCTCTGTCGGCACGGCCTTGGCCTTCCTGTCAAGCATCGGGCTGCTCGGCTGGGCCATGCGCGACCTCCCGGTAGGCACGGCCTATGCGGTGTGGGTCGGCATTGGCGCGGTGGGCACCGCCGTCGTGGGCATGGCGCTGTTGGGCGAGCCCGTGTCCCTCCCTCGGGTGATCAGCCTTGGCTTGGTCATTGCCGGCATCATCGGGCTGAAGATGTCATCCCTGGCGTGATCGGGATTGCTGTCAGCGTCCGCTCTCGGTCCTCACTGCTGCGATCCCTGAGTCTGGGGCGAGCGTCGGCAACGGGTCGTTTTCTGTCTGACAAGGATCTGGGCCAAATCTTAGTCGGTGAGTTTTAGCCGCTAAAATTTCCCTTGGCGTTCTACTCCTTCAGTAGAAGCATTCGGGGTGTCGAGGCCAAGGACTTCAGCGCTTTCGATACTGCCTGGCGTTCGATGCCCAGTTTTTGCGCGATCTCCGACTGATTGAGCCCGCTCCACTGAAGTATCAGTATTTGCTTTTTTCGGTCTGATAGCTTCGAGTCCACCATCAAGCGCGCTTGGTTGCGCAGTTCTCCTCTGTCGGCTGGCTGTACGGTCTGGCCCAGCATGTAGTGGTAGAAATAGCGATCCACCAGCGGGTCGCCAGAGGCGGCTTGCGGCGTGGCACGTTTCGCGCACTGACGGTTGAGCCGCTCAAGTTCAAGGTCGAATTGCGCGAGGGATCGCTTTGCTTGTCTATACGCGGGGTTCCGGCTGCCATTCGCCAAGATGGGCCTATGCCTGACGCAGTACTGGTGGCTGAGTTCGAGTCTCTTGCGGTCTTGCAGCTCTACGTCATTGACTTGCTCGTCAGAGACCGTTGCCATGAAGTCGGCGAACTCGGTCAGCTCTCCGCATAGTTCGCAAAAGCCGTGTTTGCGTTGCGCGTTGAGATTGACACCAGTGGTGGCGGTCGATTTTTTGGGGCGTTTGCATGCGCAGTCCCAAACCAGGCCGGTCAGAGATTCGATAGTCGCCACAAAGCGTTGATCCCTTGAGCCCTGCTTGTCCACTGTCTTGACGAAGTGGCGCAGTAACTGTCGTTGTAGGCGAACCATCGCATCAAATCCGACCAGTCGAATGGTCTCGCTGAAGTCCATTCCCGCCCCGACACCGGAGACGAAGCCCGAATAGCGTGCGGGGAGGGCTTCCATGTAGCTGGCTATCGCGGGATCAATGATTTCCTGGATCAATCGCACGATGGGGTAGCGCCGCGAAGCAATGGAGTAAGGGTGCCAGCGATCCTGAAAGTGTTCGATGGCTTTCGAGATGCCGGGGTCGCATCCTTCCCAGATTGTGATGGTCTGCTCTTTTTTCATGGAGTCAACCTCTTTGGGTAAGTATAAGGCTGTCTCAGTATGAATTGCTAGGCACCATAAGGCACTCGTTAGCAATTGGAGGCCGGGCCATGAAGGCAGCAACCAGCAAAGTCCTCATCAACAGAAAAAGGCTGTTGGAGATCATTCCGCTCTCGACGCGAACCATCTACAACCTGGAGCAGAGAGGCGCTTTTCCTAGACGTATCGCCCTCACTTGCAGGAATGTCGCGTGGGATTTATCGGAAGTCGAAGAGTGGATCAACGCGCGTAAGTTGTCGGGCATTCAGGCCGACCGACCCGGCGACGCGAGGGGTTGATATGGCCCTTGATCTGATGGCGGCGTTCACCGAGCCTCCGCCGCCAATTGATTACGTTTTACCAAATATGGTTGCCGGAACGGTTGGCGCACTGGTGTCACCTGGCGGTGCAGGCAAGTCCATGCTGATCCTGCAATTGGCTGCGCAGATTGCCGGCGGCCCTGATCTGCTGGAGGTGGGCGAGCTGCCCACCGGCTCGGTGGTGTACTTGCCAGCCGAAGACCCACCGGTTGCGATCCATCATCGCTTGCACGCCCTTGGCACACACCTTACCGCTGCGCAGCGGCAAGCCGTGGCGGATGGCTTGCTGATTGAGCCGCTGATTGGCAAATGCCCCAACATCATGGCCCGAGATTGGTTCGATGGCCTCAAACGGGCCGCGGAAGGTCATCGCCTGATGGTTCTGGATACCCTGCGCCGCTTTCATATCGAGGAGGAGAACGCCAGTGGACCTATGGCGCAGGTCATTGGTCGCATGGAGGCCATAGCCGCCGATACCGGCTGCTCCATCGTGTTTCTGCACCACGCCAACAAGGGCGCGGCGATGGGAGGTGCTGGCGATCAACAGCAGGCCAGCCGTGGATCATCGGTGCTGGTCGATAACATCCGCTGGCAGTCGTATCTGTCCGGCATGACGCAGGCCGAGGCCGAGGAATGGGGTATTGATGAGGGGCGGCGGGGGTTCTTCGTCCGCTATGGCGTCAGCAAAGCGAACTACGGTGCTCCCTTTCAGGAGTGTTGGTTCAGGCGGCACGAGGGTGGCGTGCTCAAGCCGGCTGTACTTGAACGGCAGAAACGCCAGTCGCCTACGAAGCTGAAATCCGTAGCGAGAGGCGGCAATGACGACTGGTAATCAGGTCGTTCCGACCAGCACGGCATTGCAGGCCCGCGTGATGATCTATCAGCCCAGTCAGCGCCCACGGGAACGTGCGGGGCAGTGGATAGACACCGGTTTCGGTCGATGCCGCGTAACCGGCAGGCTGGGGCAGCGTCATGCTGATATTGTGGAATCCATGTTGTACGTGGCAGAACGCCGCCGCGAAATATCGGACGGCGGCATCGAGCTGCTGATCGATCCGGCGAGGCTGCGCCGGGTGCTATCCGATTGCCAGTACAGCCACGACCGCATCAAGAAGCTGCTGACCGACT
The DNA here is from genome assembly GCF_000612685.1 of Castellaniella defragrans 65Phen. Classification (NCBI taxonomy): domain Bacteria; kingdom Pseudomonadati; phylum Pseudomonadota; class Betaproteobacteria; order Burkholderiales; family Alcaligenaceae; genus Castellaniella; species Castellaniella defragrans. The sequence continues at coordinate 2,362,046 of NZ_HG916765.1, read as the reverse complement.
TGCGGGCTGCCACGGTCGAAATCGTGACGCCCGAAATGGAGCGCAGTGGTGACAGCATCATCGGCGGCCTGATTGACCACGTTATCCCGTCACCGATGACCCGCCACGATCCGCTAAGCGGCGGCGAGCGTCATTTGTGGCGCGTTCGGCTGGGCGTTGCCCTGGTGATGTTGCTGGAAAGGGATTTGTCTTTGTACTACCCGCCGGCCCCCATTGCCCGGCTGCAACACGGGATCAGTCAGGCTCTTGCGCGGCATGTGCTCACCCACAGACACGACCCGGCTGGAGGCTGGCACCTGGACACCTTGATTCGTGCCGTAGGAGGTGAGGCAGTCAACGGCATGACGCTGCGAAATTACCGGCGACGGCTGAAGGACGATGCCGTCGGGTTGATCGAAATCGGCATCGAAATAGATGCCACAGACAGGGTAAAGCGTGTCACAGCGGCCCGATAGCGTGCCACACCGGCCCGAGGGCGTGTCACAGCGGCCCGGAAGCGTGCCACAGCGGCCCGATATTTTGCGGTTTTGGCAGGATATTCAGGATATTTCAGGATATCCAGGCGGTGTAACCGCCCGCTTGAGGCGGGCGCTTGCACCTTGTCGATCAAGTCTTGACGGACTTTCTCAATCGGCCAGGGGCCGATGGTTGAACGCCAAGAAGAGAGGGTCACCGGATCGTTGGCAGCGCTCCGCCTTGGTCAGGCCCCTCAAGTGTCAATAACACCGCAGCCCGCCCCTCAAGTGTCAATAGTGGCCTCTATGAAGACCGTGTCAAGCGACACCAGGAATTGACCCCCTGGCGACACCTAAAACTGACCCCCCCTACGGTTGAACGAACGGCTGCCCGATGGCAGCAGAACTGGGTTTGATGAGCCCTGCCTTACGCTTTGTACGCAGCCGGTAGCTGTCGCCCCGGATGGTGAGGACATGGCTGTGATGCAGCAACCGATCGAGGATGGCGGTAGCCACCACGGCGTCGCCGAAGACCTCGCCCCATTCGCTCACGGCGCGGTTGCTGGTCACCAGCAGGCTGCCCCGTTCATAGCGCCGCGAGACAAGCTGGAAGAACAGGTTTGCCGCCCCCGGCTCCAGGGGCAGGTAGCCCAGCTCATCGATGATCAGCAGCTTGGGCTTGGCGAAGTGACGCAGGCGTTCCTCCAGGCTGCCCGCGGCATGTGCACTCACCAGTTGCGTGATCAGCGCCGTGGCCGTGGTGAACAGCGTCGAGTAGCCCGCCCGAACGGCTTCACGCCCCAGGGCGACGGCCAGGTGGCTCTTGCCCACCCCGGGCGGCCCAAGCAGCAGCAGCGCATCGCCGTTGGCAATCCACCGCCCGCAGGCAAGCTCCCTGATCTGCGCGGGGTCTACAGCGGGCTGGGCACTGAAGTCGAACCCGTCCAGGGTGCGCACGAACGGGAAGCGGGCAATCGACAGCCCCATCTGGATGCGGCGGTCCTCCTTGCGGGCCACCTCCTGCGCGCACAGGTAGGCAAGCGCCTCGCGCAGGCTCAGCTCCTGGCGCGCCGCCTCATCGAGCAGGGTATCGAGCCGTTCGCGGATCGCCGTGAGCTTCAGGCGCCCAAGCATGGCGTCGAGCCGGTCTGGATCCTGGATGATCATTGCCAGCCTCCGCCGGTGATCGCCTCGTAGACCGAGAGGTCGCGCTGCAGCAGTGCCTGTGGCACGACGGGAATGGGTCCCTGCACCTGATCGCCGGGTGCCGTGGACCTTGAGGGCTGCCCCGGGGCTCGGTAGCCAACGATGCCCTGCAGGTGCTCGGGCAGGCAGCGCGTCTGGCGCCGCCCGGCAAGCTCGGGGTGGCAAGCGACCTCGCGCCCGTCATCGAGCACGCGCAGCTCGCAGCCCGCGATATGAACCTGTACCAGGCGCCCCGCCAGGCGCCACGGCACGCTGTAGCGATTGGTGTCGACCTCGACGGTGGCGTCGCGCGCGACGCGTCGCGACAGACTGCGCGTCTGCTCGAAGGGCGGCCGATCCGCCAGCGGCATCAGGTGCAGGCGCTCGAGACGGAAGCGCTCTGCGGGGATCTCGCCCGTGGTGCCGTGCACCCGCTGATCGGCCACCTCGCGCATCCACCAGTCCAAGTGGGCTTGCAGGTGCGCCCAGGACTCGAAGGTGTGGCCCGCCATGGCGTTGCGCTTGACGTAGCCCACGCTCCTCTCGTCCTTGCCCTTAGTGCGCGGCCGATAGGGGGCGCAGGCCACGGGCCGGAACCCCCAGTGATGCGCCAGCGCGCGGAACCGGTCATTGAAGACCACCTCGCGGCTGGCCGCGTCGTGGTGCTCGACTAGCGCCCGCGCGTTATCGACCAGGACCTGGCGGGGAACACCCCCAAAGTGCTGCAGCGCCGCCTCGATCCCAGCAAACCAGGCCGACTGGTGCTGGTGCGGGAAGGCCTGCACAAAGATGCGACGGCTGTGGCCCAGCGTCGCAACAAATAGCTGCACGCCGACTTCCGCACCAGCGATCTGGGCCTTACGGCTGCCAAAGTCGATCTGCATCTGCTGGCCCGGCGGCGTCTCGAAGCGCACGGTGGCCTGAGCGCAGGCGGCCAGCTCCCGGCGCCACGGGGCACAGGCCCGCTCCACCGTGCGTAAGCTCACCGTGATGCCATGCTCGCTGCGCAGCTCCTGCTGCACGACAGCGGCGTTGCCTGCATGGGCCATGAAGCGCTCGCGCAGCCACGGCGCCACGCCGTCGAGTGCCCGCATGCGCTGCGGGCTTGCGTACGGTGCCCAACCGCCCTGGCGCAGATAGCGCTTGACGGTGTTCCTACTGATCCCCAATTCGGCGGCGATACGCTTGGTTCCCCAGCCGCAGGCCTTGAGCCGACCGATGGCGACGACATCCTCTGGGCTTTGCATCGGTTCCCCCCGTGACTGAACAAGGGGTTGGTTGTACTCGGCTTCTTGCATGGATGATCCCTCCTGATGTGATCATGAAGGGGTCAGTTCTCCATGTCGCCAGGGGGTCAGTTTGTCATGTCGCCTGACAGACCGCAGGCCCATGCAGGCTTATGCCGGGTTCATTGACATATGAGGGGCGGATGAAAGTAGTTCATTTCCTTGGCGTTCAACTTTGTGTTTCAAGTAGTGAGCTACGCAGGAGAGAAAAATGCAGATCACCGTCAACAGCAGCGTCCTCAAGGAGCTGGAATACATCGTCGAATTGCACCGCACTCACAGCGCCCCAAATCCGATGGACAGCGTAGCCGTATTGATTGGCTTCGTGTTGGCCAGTGTTGCGGATGGTAGCCGCCGGCCCGGCTCGTGGGAGCGTGGAATGCTTGAGCAGATGGGGCTGATTGCCGATTGCGACGAGCATTACACCTACCGTGCTCAGTACGGGAACGAGGTGGAGAAATGAGTCGCCGACAGACACGTAACAGCGTCTTTCTCCCCTTGGCGTTCAACTTGTTTTTTCGGGTGTGTGGAAAGCGCAAGGAAAGTGTTGGTTTTATGCGGTGGAAAGCGAAAGGAAACCGATTGGGAAGTCCGGTTTTATCGCGATTCCATAGCGTCTTTTCACGATTGCAGCGCGACTCTGCCGATTCCGTGGTGATCGCAGCGCAATCGCATGCCAATAGCAGAGCAATAGCGACAGATTCCAATCTGCATACGTGCAGAAAACGCGGTGGTGATGCGGGCAGGATGTGTGAAGTAGGCCCACCCGCAAGCGGGTCGTCCTTCTTCACTTGCCCTTATTCGCACCTGGCGGTGCTCAACGGGAATCCTGCTCTGCGAGGCTGTTCTCAGTCGTGGACCGGAGGGTGAATGGACGGCGAAAAGAAAGTCACGCGCAAGAACAGCCCGCCCATCAAGGTGTACTGCCTGCCCGAAGAGCGGGCCGAGATCGAAGCGAACGCAAGGAGGGCGGGGATCAGTGTTGCGCGCTACCTGCGCGACGTGGGCCAGGGCTACCAGATCAAGGGCGTCATGGATTACGAATACGTGCGCGAGCTGGTGCGCGTGAACGGCGACCTTGGCCGGCTGGGTGGCTTGCTCAAACTATGGCTGACCGACGACCCACGCACGGCCCGCTTCGGTGACGCCACGATCCTTGCCCTGCTGGGCCGGATCGAAGCCACTCAGGACGAAATGAGCCGGCTCATGAAGTCCGTGGTGCAGCCGAGGGCCGAGCCTTGAGCTTTTTAGCGGCTAAAAAGCCGGAGGCCGGCCGATGATCGCCAAGCACGTGCCCATGCGCTCGCTGGGCAAGTCCGACTTCGCCGGCCTGGTGAACTACGTCACCGACGCGCAGAGCAAGGATCACCGGCTGGGCCAGGTGCAGATCACGAACTGCGATGCCGTGTCGGTGCAGGACGCCATCACCGAGGTTCTGGCGACCCAGCACACGAACACGCGGGCCAAGGGTGACAAGACCTATCACCTGATCGTCAGCTTCCGGGTCGGTGAGCAGCCCAGCGCCGACACCCTGCGGGCGATTGAGGAACGTATCTGCGCCGGGCTGGGCTACGGCAAACACCAGCGCATCAGTGCCGTTCACAACGACACCGACAACCTGCACATCCACATCGCCATCAACAAGATTCATCCGACGCGGCACACGATGCACGAGCCGTATTACTCGCATCGGGCGCTGGCCGAGCTTTGCACGGCCCTGGAGCGCGACTACGGCCTGGAGAAAGACAACCACGAGCCACGCCAGCGCGGGGCCGAGGGCAGGGCGGCCGACATGGAGCGGCACGCGGGTGTGGAAAGCCTGGTCGGCTGGATCAAGCGCGAGTGTCTGGACGAGATCAAGGGCGCGCAATCCTGGCAGGAGCTGCACCAGGTCATGCGCGATAACGGCTTGGAACTGCGCGAGCATGCGAACGGCCTGGTGATCGAGGCCGGCGACGGAACGATGGTCAAGGCGAGCACCCTGGCCCGCGACCTTTCCAAGCCGAAGCTGGAGGCGCGGCTTGGCCCGTTCGAGGCTTCGCCCGAACAGCAGACGCGAACCAAAGCGAAGCGGCAGTACCAGAAAGACCCGATCCGCTTGCGCGTGAACACCGTCGAGCTGTACGCCCGGTACAAGGACGCACAGCAGACCCTGACGGTTGCCAGGGCCGACGTGCTGGCCGAGGCCAAGCGCCGGAAGGATCGGGCCATCGAGAACGCCAAGAAGGGGGCGGCCGCCAGGCGGGCGGCGATCAAGCACCTGACCGATGGCCGGCTGACCAAGAAGTTGCTGTATGCCCAGGCCAGCGCCGCGCTGCGGGCCGACCTGGATGCGATCCACAAGCGCCACGCCCAGGAGCGGGCGGCGATCTACCAGGAGCACCGCCGGCGGCCGTGGGCCGACTGGCTCAAGCAACAGGCAATGGCTGGCGACGGCCAGGCGCTCGATGTGCTGCGTGCCCGCGAGGCGGCCCAGGGCCTCAAGGGCGACACCATTCAGGGCGACGGCCAGACCAAACCCGGCCATGCCCCGGTGATCGACAACATCACGAAGAAGGGCACGATCATCTACCGTGCCGGCAGCTCGGCCGTGCGCGATGACGGCGAGCGTCTGGCCGTGTCCAGCCAGTCCGACCGCGCCGGCGTGGCGGCGGCGCTGCGCCTGGCGATGGAACGCTACGGCGAGCGCATCACTGTCAGCGGCAGCGTGGCGTTCAAGGCGGCCGTGATCCGTGCCGCCGTCGATGCCCAGCTCCCCATCACCTTCGCCGATTCTGCACTGGAAAGCCGGCGGCAGGCTGAAGCCATCAAAGTCCAGGCCCAGCGTCGGCCAGGCGTGCCGGCAGTCGGCCAGGAGCCGCCACCGCATCGCCGACATAGCTTGCGCACGCTGAGCCAACTCGACGGCCTGCACATCGAGGGCAAGGCCCAGCAGCCGGTGCAAGCGCCGATCCAGGCCACACCGGCACCGCCGGCGGCCAAGGCGCAGCAGCCGGCCCGGCCCGCGCCGTCCGAACTGGAACAGCGCGAGGCGCGGCTACGGACACAGATGGAAGCCAAGAAGGCGAAACACCATGGAAAAGGCAAGCGGCTGGGCCGATAATTGCGCGGTTGCTTGCAGTTTGATAAAATGCAAGCGTATCAAGCATAGTGAGGTGTTGAAAGATGCCATCCGTTACCGTCCGAAATGTTCCTGATGAAGTGCATCGCGCCATCCGTGTGCGGGCTGCTCAACACGGCCGCAGCATCGAGGCCGAGATGCGCGACATTCTGGAATCCGCCGTGAAGCCGCAGGGCCGGGTCAAGCTCGGCTCGATGCTGGCCGAGATCGGCCGCAAGGTGAGGCTGACCGAAGAAGAGTTCGCCGTCTTCGAGGGCGTGCGTGACAAAACCCCAGCCCGTGCTGCGAGCTTTGAATGATCCTGCTTGATACCAACGTGGTTTCGGAGCCGCTGCGACCAGCGCCCGAGGTCCGCGTCATCGAGTGGATCGACGCACAGCCGCTGGAGACGCTTTTCCTGTCTGCAATGACCGTGGCAGAGTTGCGCGCCGGCGTGGCGATGCTGCCGGCTGGCAAGCGCCGAAACAGCCTGCATGAGTACCTGGAAAAGCGCGTGCTGCCCTCGTTCGTCGGCCGTGTGCTGCCGTTCGACCTGGCTTGCACGAGCGCCTATGCCCAGGTGCTGGCGGCGGCTCGTAAGGCCGGTAGCGGCATTGAAACGGCCGATGCCTGCATTGCTGCCGTTGCCTTCGCCAACGGATTTATCGTTGCCACGCGAGACACAAGCCCTTTCCGGGCCGCTGGTCTGACCGTTATCAACCCCTGGGAGGACGCATAGGGCCGGGGGCACCCCATAAGGGCCAAGAGCAGAAACCGAAGTCCGGGCCTCAGTGCCCAGGGCGATACCGATCAGCTGGTGGCGCAGCTCTTCGATGAAACCTTGCCGTGGACAAGCGCCAGCTTGGTCAAGGCATTGCCTTTCTTTCATCGAATGGAGATTGCGACCATGAAGCACGTCCGTTTGTTAGCGGCTAAAACCGCGCTCGCCGCCGCTCTGGCCGGCAGCATCATCACCCCGGCGCACGCTGGCATTCCCGTCATCGACGGCGGGAACCTGGTGCAGAACGTCATGACGGCCATCGAGTCGGTGGCGCAGACGCTCAAGCAGATCGAGCAGTACCAGACTCAATTGCAGCAGTACGAGAACATGCTGCAAAACACGATGGCCCCGGCCGCCTATATCTGGGATCAGGCGCAGTCCACGATCAACGGGTTGATGAATGCCGTCAACACGCTGGACTACTACAGGAACCAGCTCGGCAGTCTCGACGCCTACCTGGGCAAGTTCCAGGACGTGAGCTACTACCGCAGCTCGCCGTGCTTCTCGGCCGCCGGATGCTCGGATGCCGAGCGCGCCGCGATGGAGCAGAACCGCAACCTGGCGAGCGAGAGCCAGAAGAAGGCGAACGACGCGCTTTTCAAGGGCCTGGAGCAGCAGCAGCGCAACCTTACCGCCGACGCTCGCCAGCTCGAACGGCTCCAGTCGGCCGCGCAGGGTGCGACTGGCCAGATGCAAGCCATCGGCTTCGCCAACCAGCTTGCCGCCAACCAGGCAAACCAGCTTCTGCAAATCCGTGGCTTGCTGATCGCGCAGCAGAACGCCGCGACGGCCAGGATGCAGGCGCAGGCCGACCTAGAGGCGCAACAGCAGGCCGCCGGTGCGACTTCCAGGGAATCCAGGATCGAGCGCACGGCCAGCCCGAAAAACTGGCTCGAACTGACCCGCTGACGGAGGCCCTGCACCATGAAGAAAACGATGCTGCTTGCCGGCCTCGTGGTGGTGCTGGTGGCTGGCTGCGACAACAAGCCGGCCATCCCGCCCATGCCCGAGGTCAATGACACCAATTGCCAGATTAAGGCGATCAAGAAGATTGAGGACAGGGCCACGCGAGAAAAATTCGCCGGGCTGTGCTCGCGCCGGTCGCCGGCCAGCGGCGGCATCGCGCCGACCGAGAAGCCCATGAACTGGCTCGAACTGGCCGACCCGAAGGGCCAGAAGAAGGTGAAGCCATGAAAGCATTGCACAAGGCGGCGCTGATCGGCGTCGCCCTCGCGCTTTACTCCACCGCCGCATCGGCCCAGCTCACCAACCAGGGGATGCTTGACCAGGTGGTGACGGAGTTCGCCACGCGGGCCACGTCCTGGCAGGCGGCGGTGATGAATGCCGCGATGTTCCTGTTCTGGACGCTGGGCACGATCTCGCTGGTTTTCACCTTCGGCTTCATGGCGCTGCGCAAGGCCGACATTGGCGAGTTCTTTGCCGAGTTCATCAGGTTCATCCTGTTCTTCGGCTTCTTCCTCTGGCTATTGCGCAACGGCCCGGCCTTCGCCAACTCGATCATCCAGTCACTGGCCCGGATCGGCGAGCAGGCTTCCGGCGTGTCTTCGGTGACACCCTCGGGCATCGTGGATATCGGCTTCATGATCTTGAAGCAGGCATTCAGCAACTCGTCGATCTGGTCGCCCGTGGATAGTTTCATCGGTGTGGCATTGAGCCTCGGCATCCTGATCCTGCTGGCTGTCGTCGCCATAAACATGTTGTTGTTGCTCGTGTCGAGCTGGCTGCTGATGTACGCCGGTATCTTCTTTCTCGGCTTTGGCGGCTCACGCTGGACTTCAGACATGGCGATCAACTACTACAAGACCGTGCTGGGCGTGGCCGTGCAGATCATGACGATGGTGCTCCTGGTCGGCATCGGGAACGACCTGCTTTCCAGCTTCTACGCCAGGATGAACACCGGCACCCTGAACTTTGAAGAGCTGGGCGTGATGCTGGTTTTCTGCGTGGCGTTGCTCATGCTGGTCAATCGCGTGCCCCCGCTTGTCGCCGGCATCATCACCGGCTCGGGTATCGGTGGCGCTGGCGGCATTGGCAACTTCGGTGCAGGTGCTGCCATCGGCGCGGCTATGGGCGCGGTGAGCATGGCCGCCGGAGCCGCAAGCGTGGCTGGCGCGGCGGCGATGGGCGGTGCAGCCTCGGCCGCCGGCGGCATGTCGGCGATCAAGGCAGCGTTCGAGAAAGCGGGGTCTAGCGCCGGGGGCGAGTCGGGCGGAATGCCCATGCTTGGTGGTGCTGCTGGCGGTGATTCTGATGCTGGATCGTTCGCGGAGGCGGCGGGCGTTGGTGGCGGCGGTTCCAGTGCTGGAACAGATACGCCACTCGGCCAGGCGGCCGGCTTCTACAACTCGGGAAGCTCAAGCAGTTCGGGCAGCAGCGGCCAGAGCAAGGCGGCACAGCAGGCCAGTCACGCCGGCAGCTCGGGCAGCGGTTCGATCCCGAAGGCCAGCGAAGGCGGCGACGCTGGTGGTCAAGGTGCGGGAAGCCTTTTCGCGGCGACGGCTGCGAACTTGGCGCAGGGCATTGGCGACGTTGCGAAGGCCAAGGCGGCCAGCATCCGCGACGCCGCAACCGAACGCATCGCCGACACCACCGGCGGGAAGATTGCCGCCGCGATCCGGGCGAGCAGCCAGACAGACCGGGCGGCCGAGGATGTGCCCAGCTTCGGCGGCAACAGCCTGGCAGGGGCCGATTCGACCGCTGCCGAACCCGAGGATGAAGTCGCCGCGTTCGCCAACCGCGACAAGGAGGTATGACGATGACGCCGAGAGGATTTTTCGACTGCCTGGACGTTACTGTTGCCGAGCAGCGCCAGGCTCATGCTGTGGAGTTTGAGCCAGTCGGCGATCAATCGATCGATGCCGGGCGCGACGCGGAAGTCGCCGCCTTCGTGAATCGCCCTGCCCAAGCCGCCATCGAGACCGCCAGGTCGGCAGCCAAGGTGAGCGGCAATGCCAGCAACTACAGCGGCGGGGCAAGAAGCACGCCACTGGCCGAGGCCGCCGGCTTCTACGGCACCGGCAGCCGATAAGCGCGCCGGCCGGCGTGGGGCCGGCCGACACTTCCACAACCCACCTGATAGAGAGGTGAATCATGGCAACTTTGAATCCTACCAATGCAACCGCAACCCAGGCAGTTCATCATGCGGCCGCGCAGCTCGCGGCCCTGGACTGGATCGACCAGGAGGCGGCGCGGCAGCTCTCACCGATGGCCGAGGCCGTCGCAAATATGTTCATGGTGCTGTACTACCAAGCCGAGACGGGCCTGGCCTCGCGAGACGACTTCCGCGAAGCCCTGGACGCGGTACGGCAGTCCCTGCGCATCGCGTAGCCTCACGGCGGGTAAGAAGAATAAGAAGATTATTCTTCTTATTACCAATCGGCTGACTCATCGGATGCGACAAGGGCGGTTGCTAGTGTGGTGTTTTATTAATACGATTATTTATACCCAGCTGTGGCCGCTCTTGCACGCGCGACTTTCGCGAGGATGGCCTCGGCGCTCTTGGTCCAACGAAATGGCTTGGCGCTATAGGCATTATGGGTATCGATAAACTGGCGGATGGCCTCGCGCAACTCCTGCACGCTGCCAAAGGCGCCTCGATACAAGGCTCGGCGCTCAAGGCTTGCGAACCATCGCTCGACGGCGTTCAGCCACGAGGCACTCGTGGGCGTGAAGTGCAACTTCACGCGGGGGTGCTTGGCCAGCCAGGCTTTGACTTCCGCCGTTTTATGCGTGGAACTATTGTCGAGGATGACGTGCAAGTCCAGGGCGGGGTCTGTCGCCTTGTCGATCTGGCGCATGAAGTCGAGGAACTCCTTTGCGCGGTGGCGTGCCGTGATACGCCCCATGACGTTGCCCGTGAGAATGTCGAACGCCGCATAGAGACTCGCTGTGCCGTGGCGCTTGTAGTCATGCGTGCGCCGCTCGACCTGCCCCGGGCGCAACGGCAGCATGGGCTGCGTGCGATCGAGCGCCTGAATCTGCGTCTTCTCATCGACCGAGAGCACGACGGCGTTCTCGGGCGGGGCCATGTACAGGCCCACCACGTCGACGACCTTCTCGGCGAAGTGCGGGTCATTGCTGATCTTGAAGGTCTGCAGCCGATGCGGCTTCAGATCCGCCGCCTGCCAGACCTGACGTACCTGGTAGACGGAGGCCCCGGTGTGCTTAGCCATCAGCCGCAAGCTCCAATGCGTGGCCTCGGCCGGGACGCGCTGTGTGGTGAGCGTGAGGATCTCGTGCACCTTCTGTTCACTGAGCTTGCGGGGCTGCCCGGGACGCGGGAGATCCCTCAACCCCTCAAGCCCCTGTTCCTCGTACCGATTGCGCCACTTGAACACCACAGGTGCCGACAATCCCAGGCGTTCACTCACCTTGGCAGGCGGCATCGCGGCGTCCAGCTCCAGCAGAATTCTGGCGCGCTGGGCCAGCCGTTGGTCAAGCGTGGTCTTACGCAACCATGCTCGCAGCTCGGTGCGATCCGAGTCAGACAAGTGAAATTCTGCCGCCGGCTTGCTCATGGTGGACACTCATCGAAAGAAGCGTCCACCATTTTATTTCAAACTATTGAATAAATAAACAAATTAATGAAACACAACACTAGCTATCGAAAAACTGACGTAACGTGTTGATTTAGAAATAAATACGTCGCGGCAGCTATCGGTGACTATCGCCGGCCAGCAGAACGGGTTGACGGTAGATCTGACGGTAAGAACCGGAGGTCTGATTAAGACCCTCCCGTTTACTATTGAGACCAAACCGGTCTTTGACGGTAAAACACTCCCCTGGAAAGCTTGTTTCATGCGGCTTTCCGGGCATCGACGGGTCTCCTGACCCCTGACGGTAAAAGCCGTCAGGGGTCAGGAGGAAAACCTCGATGCTTACCGACACAGCACTGCGCAACCTGAAGCCTAAGTCCCTGACTTATAAGGCTTCTGACCGGGAGGGGATGTACGTGACGGTATTGGGTATCGCGGTGGGCGAGAGCAGGGTTGAACGCATCCGCGCCCACGGAACGCAGTGCCAGAGAAACTATGGCCGTCTCGGCTTCGGTCAGCCGAGCCAGCAATCCGCCGTCCAGGTTCACATCCAGATCGCGGATTGGATAGCGGGAGCCCGCTGCCAGGGCATCAATCCGCCAACGGCGCGGCTTAAGAAAAGGCGGGTCGGACGTCAGGACCAATTCGACCTGCTCATGTGTCTGGTCGGTTTCGTTGATCAGCCAGAGGTCCCGGATCAGCGGAACCGCATTCTGGAAGTCCGCCAAGTTCAATTTGGCGATCAGGGTTACGTCGATCTTCAGTTCGGCAGCGGCGGCCGAACTTTGCGGTTGTGTCTCGTCCATGGAATCCCCTGTAGTGCCTCGCCGTAACACACATTACGCCTTGTTACGCCATGACACGATATTAGTCTAGTTGCTAGAAATTTCGGCAAGTAAGAGCGATGGCAGCGGAGTAGTTAGGACAGACTGTTGAATCCGCCTCTTGCAGGCCATGGCAGGCAGGAGCACGATGTCAAAAATTTCAGACATTTTACCTGGTTGCTGTTTACATGAACCTCGTCGATATCGGCCATGCCGTGCGGTCCCGGCGCTCAGAGCTTGGCCTGCCCCAAGCGCAGTTGGTGCACCTGAGGGGCCTGTCTCGTCAGACCCTCGTCTGTCTGGAGAACGGCACCCTGAGCGATCTGGGTGTCAACCGGGTAGGGCAGGTCATGGCGGTGCTGGGCCTGGACAGTCCAAAGCTGGATACGTAGGCGTGGCGCAAGAAGTGTGGATTGTGGATGGTGGTTAAGACGGCCAGTGTCAGCTATGCGCATGAACTGATGCCCGAGGCGCTCGAGCAAGCGCTGGCGAGTGGTGAAGTGCTTGCTTCATTTGCTCCACACCTGACCCATTTGCTCGACGACGCCCCTGTGCCTGTCGTCGTGATGGCCGTGGAGGAGGCAGCCTCGCATACGCATCTGCCACCAAAGCAGGTCTGGCGCAACGTGGCGAAGCTGGCCGGATCGCTGTCCGTGCACCGTCGCACGCTGTGGGTATGAAGTCCGGAGCCTTGCCCCTAGCCTGGATTTTTCACCAAAAGGAATCGGCACATCCCTGAAACCCGCATAAAATCAAGGTGCGAACAAGATTTTGGGGAAAGATGTGCCGATACCAGATCGTACCACCGAACAACTGGACTTTGGGCGGCTTGGACGGCGCCATTTGCAAGCGAATTTCCAGGGTGGCGATCTCAGTTCCGACGGCGGGCTGATGCTGCTGCGAAGAATTGATGCGCGTACCGGCCTGTCGTGCATGGCGGCCAAGGCGCTGACCGAGCGCCGAGCCGCTGGTCGCATCCACCACCGCCTGCGCGATTTGCTGGCCCAGCGCCTGTACGGCCTGTGTTGCGGCTACGAAGACCTGAACGATCACGATACCCTGCGCGCCGATTCTCTGATGCAAACGGCGATCGGGCGGGATCGTCCCCTGGCCAGCTCGCCCACGCTCAGTCGTCTGGAAACGGGTGCGACCCGCGCCGATGCGTGGGCACTGCATGGGGTGCTGGTTGAACACTTCATCGCCAGCTTCGCCACGGCCCCCAAGGAACTGATTCTGGACGCGGATGCCTCGGATATCCCGCTGCACGGCGAGCAGGAGCACAAGCAGTTCCACGCTTACTACGACCACCACTGTTATCTACCGCTGTACGTGTTCTGCGGCCAGTCGATGCTGGCCTGCCTGCTGCGGCCCAGTCGTATTGACGGGGCCAGGCATGCGGTGGCGGTGCTGCGCCTGCTGGTGAACCGGCTGCGCCAGGCATGGCCAAAAGTCAGGATCATCATTCGCGGGGACTCGGGATTCTGCCGTCAGCGATTGATACGCTGGTGTGAACGCAGTGATGTGCAATACATCATCGGCTTGGCTCGCAACAAGCGCCTTCAGGCGCGCGTTGCGCAGGCTGAGGAAGTCCTCAGGCGCGACTACGAGCGCACCGGGCGCAAGCAGCGCCTGGTCAGTGAGTTCTCCTACGCGGCCGGCTCGTGGAACCGCCCCCGGCGGGTGCTGACCCGCCTGGAATACGGCGCCCAGGGCGTGAACCCGCGCTTCGTGGTCACCAATATCCGGGACGGCGATGCCATGCAGCTGTACGAGCAGCTGTACTGCGCTCGGGGCGAAGCCGAGAACCGCATCAAGGAGGCGCAGCTCGATCTGTTCGGCACACGAGCCAGCTGCCATCGCTTCGCCGCCAACCAGTTCCGACTGCTGCTGGCTGCCCTGGCCTATACGCTCATGCAGCGCCTGCGCGAGACGGCGCTACGAGGCACTGAACTGGAGCGTGCCAGCGCCGCGACGATCCGGGTACGTCTACTGAAAATCGGTGCGGCCATCGTGCGCAATACCCGGCGCGTTCGCATCCTGCTGGCCTCGCATCATCCGCTGCGCCATGTCTACGCGCACGCCGCCCGCGCCATGGCTCCGTAACGCTGAAAAAGTGCTGTCCCCGGCACGTTATAACGCAACGGGGGTAGGGGGAATTGCGTCTGCGGCACTGAAAAATTGCTCCACACACCGCTGATCCCTACTGCTTCATCGCCGGGGCAGCCTGCGCACCCAAAAATCGCTTCAGCAGGTTTGCTGAAGAAATCTTCGGGCTAGTGGTCCCTGGGAGAAACTGTTCCCGCGAGCGCTGGCACTGATCGACGAGATCAGCCGGCATGGCGGCATCACGGCCCCGTTCTGGGCGTTGGGTGGTGGAACGGTGCTGATGTTTCGTCACCACCACCGGCTGAGCCAAGATTTCGTCGCCGCCTCCAATCTTCTGGACGACGCTTGGGACATCCGGGATATCGGCGGTTGCGCAGTGAAAGGGCACGTCGCGCTGGCCTTCGGCCGGAAGGCGCCGGACCGCGATACGGCAGTGGCACTGGTCGCCGCCCAAATGGCGCAGGTTCTGCCGGGCGCCTCGCTGGTTCGGACGGATGCCGGGGGCCGCCCAACACCGCGCCCAGGCCGTTCCGCTCTGGGCGCGGTGAAAAGCAAAACCAGGCGCGGCAGCAGCCGTGACCCATCTCCAAGCAAACAGTTGAATCACGTCACATCGGGCGGCGACGCGGCGTGCATCATTTCATGTGGCCTATATCGCGGTCGGACTCCGCGCCTTCGAGCATCAGCGTGATTTCCTCGATGCGCGCGAAGCGCCCCTCGGCATCCAGTTCCGCGAACAGATACACCTCCTGTACGACTTGTGTGCCGTCGCGCTTGCTGACGTGGACGCGATGGTGGTCGGCGTAGCGCTGGCCGTCACGCAGTTCGTCCAACACTTCGATGCGGGCCGATGCCACTACCTCGCGCAGCTTGCGCGCGTGCTGCGCGAACGCTTCGCGATCGTCCCAGTGTCCGTTGGTGCGCTGCCGGTAGCCGGGGCTGCAGTACCGGATCGCGCAAGGCGAACTCAAGGCGCCCGTGGATGCGACCGTACGCTCCCGCCTGCTGGAGCCGGGCGACATGGCCACGCCCCAGCGGCCGGTCTTCGCCTTGGCGGTGACGCAGCCGAAGTGGGTGCGGGTCTATGTCGGCGAACCCGACCTGGGCAGGGTCAAGCCCGGTCAGAACGCGCGCGTGACCACGGATGGCGCCCCCGACCGGTCCATCGAGGGCAAGGTCGGCTACATCTCGTCGGTGGCCGAGTTCACGCCCAAGTCGGTGCAGACCGAGGAACTGCGCACCAGCCTCGTCTACGAGGTGCGGGTGCTCGTCGAGGATCCGCACGACGTGCTGCGTCTGGGGCAGCCGGCGACGGTTCGCCTGATGGCTGGCGCCGCGCAATGAGCGACAGCGGCGCAACCGTTCTCGCCGCGGGCCTGCGCAAGACCTTCGAGGCGCCGGGCGGCGGACCGCTGCACGCCGTCGACGAAGTGTCGCTGCGCGTGCGCCCGGGCGAGCTGACGGCGCTGGTCGGCCCGGACGGCGCCGGCAAGACCACCCTGATGCGCATGATGGCCGGGTTGCTCACGCCGGACGCGGGGACGCTGCGCGTGCTCGGCATCGACGTCGCCAAAGACCCGCAGGCAGTGCAGGACCGGATCAGCTACATGCCGCAGCGCTTCGGCCTGTACGAGGACCTCAGCGTGCAGGAGAACCTGGACCTGTACGCCGACCTGCATGGCGTGCCGCGGGGGGTTCGCCGCGAACGCTTTGCGCGCATGCTGGAGATGACCGACATGGCGCGCTTCACCGGCCGCCCGGCCGGCAAGCTGTCGGGCGGCATGAAGCAGAAGCTGGGCCTGGCCTGCACCCTGGTGCGCTCGCCGGACCTGTTGCTGCTGGACGAGCCGAGCGCCGGCGTCGATCCGCTGTCGCGGCGCGACCTGTGGAAGATCGTGCGGCAGCTGGTGGATGAGGAGGATCTCAGCGTGATCGTCAGCACCGCCTACATGGACGAGGCCGGGCGCTGCGCGCAGGTGTTCGTGATGCACGAAGGCAAGCTGCTCGCCGAGGGGGCGCCGGACGCATTGCGCGAGCGCGCCCGCGGCCTGACCTTCGTCGTCTCGCCGCCGCCGGCAATGCCGGCGCGCGATCTGCAGGCTCGGCTGATCGACGCCGATGCGCTGATCGTCGATGCGGTGCCGAAGGCAGGCGCGGTGTGGTTCGTCCGCCAGCCTGGCGCGGATGAGCGTGCAGTCCGCGAGCTGCTCGGCGGCATGGACGACCAGCCGCGCCGGGAGGAACTCGAAGACGCATTCATGATGATGCTGCGCCGGCAGCACGCCCGGGATGCGGACCTGGAGGTGCCCGCCGCTGCGCCCAGGCCGTCGCCGCCGACTGCCGCGGATGGCAAGGGCGGCAAGGGCGGCAAGCCGGTGATCGTGGTGCGCGACCTGGTGCGCAAATTCGGCGGCTTCACCGCGGTTGCAAGTACGACCTTCGACGTGGCGCGCGGCGAGATCTTCGGGCTGCTCGGCCCCAACGGCGCGGGCAAGACCACGACGTTCCGCATGCTGTGCGGGCTGCTGCCGGCCACCGGCGGGCGCCTCGAAGTGGCCGGCCTGGATCTGCGCACGGCGCGTGCGCAGGCGCGCGCGCGAATCGGCTATGTGTCGCAGAAGTTCGCGTTGTACGGCAACCTGACGGTGCGCCAGAACCTGGAATTCTTCGGTGGCGCCTACGGCCTGCGCGGCCAGGCATTGCGCGCGCGCGTGGCCGCCGTGATGGAGCAGTTCAACCTGGAACCCGCGGCCGTCAGCGGCGTGCTGCCGGGCGGCTACCGACAGCGCCTGGCGATGGCGGCCGGGCTGTTGCACGAGCCGGAGATCCTGTTCCTGGACGAGCCCACCAGCGGCATCGATCCGCTGGCGCGCCGCGCCTTCTGGCGCACGATCACCGCCCTGGCGCAGGGCGGCGTCACGGTCGTCATCACCACCCATTTCATGGAGGAAGCCGAGTACTGCGACCGCATCGCGATCCAGGACGCCGGCAAGGTGCTGGCACTGGGCACGCCGCAGGAGGTTCGTGGACAGGCCGGCCGTGGCGCGGGCACGGACATGAACAGCGCCTTCATCGCCATCGTCGAGCAGGGCCGTGCCGAAAGCAGGCGCAACGGCGCAGGAGCCGGCGCATGAGAACCTCCGGGTTCATCCCGCGGCTCATCGCCTTGGTGCGCAAGGAAATGCGGCAGATGCTGCGCGACAGGAGCAACCTGGCGGTGGGCGTGCTGCTGCCGCCCATGCTGATCCTGCTGTTCGGCTACGGCCTGTCCTTCGACGTGCGGAACGCGCCGGTCGCGGTGGTGCTGGAGGATCGCTCGCCGGCCGCGCGCGAAGCGGTCGGCGGCCTGCAGGGGTCGCCGTACCTGTCTCCGGTATGGGTCGACGACATGGCGGAAGCCGAACGGCTGATGCGCGCACGCGAAGTGGACGGCATCCTGCGCGTACCGATGGACTTCTCGCGCCGGTTGGCCGACGGCGATGCGCGCATCCAGCTGCTGCTCGATGGCGTGGATTCCTCCACCGCGTCCACCATCGAGGGGTATGTCGGCGGTGCCGTCGGCATCCAGGCGCTGCGGCAGGTCGATCGCGCGGGCAAAGAGCCTCCGGCCGCAGGCCACGTCGAGGTGGTGCAGCGCATGTGGTTCAACGAGGCGGGCATCAGTACCTGGTTCCTGGTGCCGGGCCTGATCGTGCTGGTACTGACCTTGATCGGTGCCTTTCTGACCTCGTTGCTGATCGCGCGCGAATGGGAGCGCGGCACCCTGGAATCGCTGTTCGTCACGCCGGTCCGGCCGATGGAGCTGGTATTGGCCAAGCTGGCACCCTATCTCTGCGTGGGCGCCATCGATATCGCCATGTGCCTGTCGGCCGCCCGGTTCCTGTTCGAGGTGCCCATCCGGGGCTCGCTGTGGGTCATCGTCGTGGCCTCCATGCTGTATCTCGTGGTGTCGCTGCTCCTGGGGCTTTTCATCTCGGGCAGGACGCGCAATCAGTTCCAGGCCAGCCAGGTGGCGCTGCTGGTCAGTTTCCTGCCGGCGATGATGCTCTCCGGCTTCGTCTTCGACTTGCGCAACGTGCCGGGGGTGGTCCAGGTGATTGGCCATTTGCTGCCAGCCACCCATTTCATGGGGCTCATCAAGACCCTGCTCCTGGCCGGCGACCACTGGCCCGGCATCCTGCGCAGTCTTGGTGTCCTTTCCCTTTACGCCATCGTGCTGGCCTGGGCCACGCGGCGCACCCTGCGCAAGACACTGGATTGATGCCCATGGCTTCCCTCATCCTCCCGCTCGCGCAGATCGCGGCTCTGGTGCGCAAGGAATTCCTGGCGATGCTGGGCGATCCCGCCAGCCGCATGATCCTGTTCCTGCCCGCGCTGCTGCAGGCGCTGCTGTTCGGCTACGGCGCCACCTACGACCTCGCCGATGCGCCCTATGCGGTACTCGACCAGAGCCGCAGCGCGGCGTCAACTGAGCTGCTGGCGCGGCTGGACGGCACCCGCGTGTTCCATCGCGCCGCCACCTTGGCCAGCCCGGCGCAGATCGCCGAGATGATCGATGGCAACGAAGCACTGCTCGTGCTGAGCATCCCGTCGGATTTCCAGGAACGGCTGAACGCTGGCCAGCCCGCGCCGCTGCAGGTGATCCTGGATGGACGCAACTCCTCCACAGCCGGTTCCGCCGCCGCCTACGTCGGCGCGATCGTCGCCGGCTACAACGCCTCGCTCGGCGGCGCCTCCCCGGGCATCACCATCGAACGGCGCGCCTGGTTCAACCCCAACCTGGAGTCGCGCTGGAACATGATGCCGGGACTGATCGCCGCCTTGAGCATGCTGCAGACCCTGTTGATCGCCGCATTGTCGGTCGCCCGGGAGCGCGAGCAAGGCACCTTCGACCAACTGCTCGTCACGCCGCTCACGCCGATGCAGATCCTCGTCGGCAAGGCGGTGCCCGCGATTCTCATTGGCCTGCTGCAGTCCACGATCATTTTCCTCATCATCCGGTTCTGGTTCCAGATACCGATGAACGGCTCGGTCTGGCTGCTCTATCTGGGGCTGCTGACCTTCACCATCGCCGCCGTAGGCGTGGGGCTTTCGATCTCGGCGCTGTCGCTGACCATGCAGCAGGCGATGCTCTACACCTTTCTCCTGATCATGCCCCTGATGCTGCTGTCCGGCCTGCTGACGCCGGTGAAGAACATGCCGCAGGCGCTGCAGATCGCCACGATCGCCAATCCGCTGCGCTTCGGCATGGACATCGTGCGCCGCGTCTACCTCGAAGGCGCCGGGATGGCCGACATCGGACCGCAATTCGTCCCCTTGCTGGCGATGACCGCCATCACCCTGCCGCTTGCCGCCTGGCTGTTCCGCAACCGCCTGTCCTGATCAAGAGGCGCACATGCGCATCGGTACAGCGCAACATGGCGGCCGCGCAACGGGGGCCGCCCCCGCGCTTCCACCGGGCGGTTACATGTATCATGGGCTCGGCCCGGCCTCATGAATGCCGGGCATGAACCTGTCGGGCGTGAGCTCGACCGGAATGGCGGCGGGCGGCGGCGTGTCCTCGCACTACGATCCGATCGATGTCGCCCAGTATTCCGAGGGCGAACTCCGCGCCGCCGTCGAGGCCGCCGAGAACTGGGGCACCTACGTCGCGGTTCACGCCTACACGCCGCGCGCCGTCCAGGCGGCCGTCCGCGCCGGCGTCAAGCTCATCGAACATGGCCAATTGATGGACGAGCCGGCCGCCCGGCTCATGGCCGAGCGGGGCGTCTGGCTGAGCGCCCAGGCCTTCATCGACATGCCGGGGTGAGGCTTGCCGGGATTTGGCGCTCGCGGACTCCCGATGGATCCCGGCCGCAGGAAAGAATAGTCACCTCGCATCCGATGTCCCCGCAAGCCCCACCATGAATTGTCCGAAACGTACAATTCTTTTATATTCCAGGCAATTATAGTGCTCCGTATCCACACTCGAACCCACCTTCCGGACGGAACGGAGCGTCATCTTGAAAATCTCGAAAATTTCCTTGTACCAGGTCGATCTGCCCCTGAAAGAGGGCGCCTACAGTTGGTCGACGTTCTCGTTTGCTTCCTTCGACTCGACCATCGTCATCGTGGAGACGGACTCGGGGCTTGCCGGTGTCGGTGAAATTTGTCCGCTCGGACCATCGTATCTCCCCGCTTATGCCGAAGGCGCGCGCACCGGCCTTCTCAAGATCGCGGAGGGGCTGATCGGTGAAGATCCGTGCCAGATCGGCCGGATCAATGTCCGCATGGACGAACTGCTCAAGGGCCATCCGTATGTGAAATCCGCGTTGGACGTGGCGTGCTGGGATATTCTGGGCAAGGCGACCGGCCAGCCGGTCTGCAATCTGCTCGGCGGGCGCCTGCAGGACCGCGTCAAGCTCTTCAAGGTGGTCACCCGGCAGGATCCGGATGCGATGGCGCGGAAGATCCGCGAATACCAGGACCAGGGCTTCAAGCAGTTCCAGATGAAGGTCGGCGCGGGGGCGGATTCGGATATCGAGCGGATCCTGCAGGTGTCCGCCGAACTGCGCTCCGGCAATGTCCTGGCGGCCGATGCGAATACCGGTTGGCGGCAGCACGAAGCGCTGCGCGTCGTCAAGGCGATCCGCGACGTCGATATCTACATCGAGCAGCCGTGCCCCAGCTACGAGGAGTGCCTTGCCGTCAGGCAGCATACCGGTCATCCGATGATTCTCGACGAGTGCATGGAGGACATCCGCACGCTGGTCCGCGGCTGCCAGGATCATGCGATGGATGTCGTCAATCTGAAGGTGGGCCGGGTCGGCGGGCTGACGAAGGCAAGGCAATTCCGCGATCTGGCCGTGACGTTCGGAATTTCGCTCACCATCGAAGACTCGTGGGGTGGAGAGATCGCGACTGCCGCGCTTTGCCATCTCGCGCACTCGACACCGGCGGGTTTTCACTTCCAGTCGTCGGCGTTCCACGAGTACCACAGCCTCGCCATCGCGTCGGGCGGCCCGGAACTGAAGGACGGCCATATGTCGGTATCGGATCAGCCGGGCCTGGGCGTCTCGCCGAAAATGGACGTTCTCGGCGATCCCGTCGCCGTTGTCAGCCGATCGAATGGATCCGGACCGCGTTGAAGCACCCGATCGCGCCGTGCGATTGAGCGCGTGCGTCCGCCAGAGCAGAAAGTGGATGCCTGCAAAATTGGAGAAGTAAGCAGATGAGCACCGTGATGCTGTCCGCGCAGGACATTCGTTCCGTCATGACGAGGGAACGCGCGATCGCGGCGCTGCGCGAAGGCCATCTCGGGGCGCGGCCGAACACCGGAGACTTGCTGGTCCGGGATGATCCGTTCAGCCTGTTTTCACGCGGCGTCGTGCTGCCGGGCCACGGAGCGGGCATCAAGGTCTGCTCCATCTTCCCGCCCAACGCGCAAAAGGACACGCCGCTGCCGACCGAAGACGCCATTTTCGTCGTGATCGACGAGCTCACGAAGCGCATCTCGTACATACTCGACGGCCCGGAAATCACGCGCTGGAAGACCGCGGCGGATTCGGCGCTCGCGTCGTCGATCCTGTCGGCCGATGACAGCAAGACGCTGCTCGTGATCGGCGCGGGGCCGATCGCGGTGGCGCTGGCGCAGGCCCACGTGCATGCCAGGCCGTCGATCGAGCGGATCATGCTCTGGAACCGCACCGTGCAGAAGCTCGATCACGTCGCGCGATCATTGACGCAACTGGACCGGGAGATCGACATTGCCGCGAATGTCGATGACGCGGTATCGCAGGCCGACATCATTTCCGCGGCCACGGGTACGGCGAGTCCAATCGTCAAAGGCCGTTTCCTGAAACCCGGAGCGCATGTCGATCTGGTCGGCGGCTATCTGTCCGACATGCGCGAGGCCGACGACGACGTGATTGCCCAGGCCGACGTCTTCGTCGACTACGCCGACACGGCGGTCGCCGCGGGGGATATCGTGCAAGCCATCGCCAACGGCGTGCTGGCCCGCAGCGATATCAAAGGCGATCTGTTCGACCTCCTGCGAGCCGCGCCGGGACGCAGAGAGAGGGCGACCGTGTTCAAGAATGCCGGCGGGGCGCATCTGGACCTGCTGGTGGCTCTGGCGGCGGCGAAGGCGATACGGCAGCGGCCGGCGTAGGGCGTCCATCTGCGAAAGCGCTTATGACATGGGGGAGCGTGCCGCATCGCGCAAGGCCTCTTGCAGCCGCGCCAGCAAGGCGGCGGGCTCCGTGCGCCTCACGCGCACCTCGGGCGTGCCGTGCCAGTCCGCGCATCGCCGGATCGCCCCGGCCACGGCCCGCAGCGCGGCGTCGTTCAGCGTGGCGTCCCGTTCCGTGAACAGCGCCTTGATCTCGAACACGCCCTGCGTCCGGTGCGCCTTGGCATCCAGCCGCCCCACCAGCGCGCCCCGGTGCAGGATGGGCAGGACGAAGTAGCCGTAGGTGCGCTTCTCTGCGGGCGTATAGCACTCGATGCGGTAGTCGAATCCCCACAGCGCCGAGGCGCGTTCGCGGTCCCACACCAGCGGGTCGAAAGGGGACAGCAGCGTCGTGTGGGTGGCGCGCAGCCGGCCCTCCAGGGCCTTTTGCAGCAGGTCGGCGTGCCGCCGGTGGACATATCCGGGGCCGGGCCAGCCCTGCACCGGCACGCGCCGCAGCACGCCCCGGGCGACCAGCGCGTCCAGATCGGGATCCTTCAACCGGGGTTTCTGGCGGAAATAGTCGTGGATCCAGCGGGCCTGGGTGATGCCCAGGGCAAGGACGGCCTTCTCGACGAATTGCGCATGCACTTCGGCGGCGTCGGGCAGGGGCGCGTCCGCCAGTGCGGGGCAGACGCGATGGGCGAGGTCGTAGACGCGCTGGAACTTGTCCCGCCGGGCCACCATGAGGGCGCCCGTGGCGAACAGGGTTTCGAGCCAGCGTTTTTCGTCCTTCCAGCCCCACCAGCCTCCGCCTTGCCCGTCCGTGCGCTTGAAGTGGGCCGATTTGACCGGGCCGTGGGCGTCGATGTGGGCCAGCAGCGCGTCCAGCTGGGCCCGGTGGCTGGCGACGTTTTCCCGTGCGCGCTTCAGGCCCCAGTGAACGCGCGCCTGTTGGTTGTAGCTGCGATGCAGGCCCACGTCGGCCCTGGGGGCGAAACAGGCCTCGTGCGCCCAGGTTTCAAACACGTGGCCCTGCGCCAAGGCTGTGTCCAGCCATGCCGGCGGATAGTGGCCCAGGCGGGAAAACAGGACCAGGTACGGGCTGCGCGCCACCACGTGGATGGTATCGATCTGCAGCAGCTGCATGCGCTCGATGCACTGGCGCAGGTCCGCGGGAGTGGCTTTGCGGCGCGGCGTCGTCAGCAGGCCCTGGGCGGCGAGCTGCAGCCTGCGGGCCTGGTCGAGGGTCAGAGGTTGGTTGTGCATACGGGGCGGGAGAGTGTGTTCCATGCCGTATGCCATGATAGGCGTGTTTTCGCTCCGGTCCGGCAGGTTCCCGCGGCCCCGGGTCGCCCGCGATCGCTCATGTGGCCGCCCGCGGCCACCTGTGATTCTCCGTCAGCCGTGATTCTCCGTCCTGCCGGGCTGACCGCCTGGGCTCGGGACGGCGGGGAGGGGCAGCGCGGCGCCGCCCCCCGGCGTCCGCCGTTAACCCGTCCTCCCGCCGTTGCGCACCGGATCCGGCGGCGTACGGGCCAGCCCGGCCTCCTCGTCCGGCACGATCCTGTCGGGTTCGATGTCGTCTTCCAGCGGCTCTTCGCCGGTGTTTTCGACCTGCGGGCGCTCGCCCGTGTTGTGCCGGTCGCTGTCCGTGTCCGGCATGTCGGCGGGCAGGTCGTTGCCCGAGTCGCTGGAGTCGCTGGGCCCCAGCGCCGGTTGCGTCGCGCCTGTTTTCACGAGGCTGGCCGTTTCGTCGAAATCCTTGTCCTGCCGGGCGCGCGCCAGGTCCTTGTCCGTCACCATCTTGGCCTCCGTCGGAACCGTTCGGAATGGTCCAGGCCTGGGAAGCAGGAGGCCATTCGGCGGTTCGTTGCGATGTGCATGGGGCATCGGGGCAGCAAATCGCATGCCTGGGGACTGCCGCTTCAGACGGAGGATGATCGAAGGCCAGCCGGGATCGAAGGCCAGCCGAGGCGGCTCGTGGCAGTTCCTGGGCGTACGGACGTGATCACGCTCGCAGCGATCAGTCTCGCAGGCGGGGTGCCGCGTTCATTCCCCGGCGCCTTTGCGCGGGGTGCCTGCGTAGAAGCCTTCCAGGGCCGCCATGATCTCCTCGGCGTCGTCCGCGTACTGGAACAGGTCGATGTCCTCGGCCGCGATGTAGCCCTCGTCGATCAGGTAGTCGAAATCGACGACGCGGCGCCAGAACGTGCGCCCGACGAGCACCACCGGAATGCGGGGCATCTTGCCGGTCTGGATCAGGGTCAGCACCTCGAACAGTTCGTCCAGGGTGCCGTAGCCGCCCGGAAAGGACACCAGGGCGAGCGCATGCATCAGGAAATGCATCTTGCGCATCGCGAAGTAGTGGAAACGGAATGCCAGTGCCGGCGTGATGTAGGGGTTGGGGGCCTGCTCGTGCGGCAGGGTGATGTTGAGCCCGATCGAGCGCGCGCCGGCCTCGAACGCGCCGCGGTTGGCGGCTTCCATGATGCCCGGTCCGCCGCCGGTGACGACGACGAAATCGCATCGCCTTTCCTGCTGGAAGCGCGCCGAGATCAGCCGCGCGAAACGCTGCGCCTCCTCGTAGTATCGCGCCTGCTCGACACGGCGGCGGGCCTGGGCCAGCTGCCGTTCGAGCACGGGATCCGCCGCCGCGGAATCCGCCTGCCGTTCCAGCGCGGCGAGCCGGTCGCGCGCGGTGGCGGCATCGCGCACGCGCGCGCTGCCGAACACCACCACGGTGGAATGGACGCCCTGCTCGTAGAGCACGCGCTCGGGCTTGAGCAGTTCGAGCTGCAGGCGCAGCGGGCGCAGGTCCTTCTGGGTGAGCAGGTCCAGATCCTCGTACGCGAGACGGTACGTGGGCGATTCGACGATGGCCCGCAGGCGCTCGGCCTCGGGCAAGGGCGGGTTCGTGGCAGGCCCGCCGGGGCAGCCGGCTTGCGCTTCGGGGATACTCTCGGGGGGTGGCGGCGGGCGCCGGGTGAAGAACGAGTCGTTCATTTCGTCCATCCGGGATGTGGGTGGGGAGTGCGGCTGCGGGCGGCTCGCCGACGCTCGGGATGGCGTCGTGCGACGGTATCGCGGCGATAGAGGGAGAATACACCCGACGTTGCGGATGGCCTCGTGCCGGAGCGGGCAGGGTGGAGCGATGGAGGGCGGACCTTCCCGGGAAATCCGGTCAGTTTTCTTCCGTGCCGGGGATGCATAGGTCTTCCAGCAGCGCGGTTGCCACGGCTTCCTCTGCGATGGCGGTCCCGTGCTTGCGCATCGCGGATGCGAGCATGGGATCCCAGTCGGCGTCGATGGGCGCGGTGCCGAGCTCATGCCGCAGGTGCGTGGCGGTGCCTGCGGCGGCCTCGTAGTCCCGGGTGCCCATGCGCCAAGGAGCTGCGTTCCAGGTGCGGATCACGAAATTCGCGATGCCGATGCCGGGCCAATCGAAGTCTCCGTGATAGAGCAGCCGTGCGCCGGCGGTGTGCAATTGGTCGAGCAGGATGCGCTGCGCGGCGGACGGCATGCCGTCCGTGCAGACCAGGGGGGCGCATCGGGCGCCCAGCCGGTCGGCCGCGATGGCGAGGAAGTTGGGGTTCTCGCAGATGTGGACGGCCCAGTCGGCGACCGCCCAGGCCGGAGGAGTCCGAAGCAGCTGCCGCAGCGACAGGTAGGACGGCTCGCCCGGCCGTCCCGGCGCGGGAGCGGGATCGGCGACCGGCAGGTTGAGGAAGAGCGCGGGCCGGGCCAGTTCGTTGACCAGGACGCCGGCGCGCGCCCAGACATCGCGGCGGCGTTCTTCCGCGCCTTCTTCTTTCCGGCGGGTTTCGGCGTCGTCGGCGGCTGTGCGGTTCGTCGGGTGGCGCTGTTCATGATGGCGCCAGGCGGCCAGGACGAGGGTGGCCGCCGGCCGCCCGGCATCGAGGGCGTGGGCATCGCCGAGCAGGCTGGCCGCCAGTTGCGAGCGGGGCTGTCCTTGCGCCGGAAGGGCGCGCAGCACGCGGTCGGCGGCATCCAGCAGGGGCGCGGCGCGTTCCGGGACGCGGCTCAGGCGCTTGAGCAACGGCCGGGCCGAGGGGGTGTCCAGCCACGCCCGCAACAGCGGGCACACACGGGCCGAGGTGATCGCGGCCGCCCAGCGTGCCTGCAGTTCCAGGCGCTGCCGCGTCTTGTAGACGATGGGGCCGTCCAGGCGTTCCAGCGCGCTGCGCAGGGAATCCGCCAGGCCGGCCGCGCGCAGCGCCGCGTCCAGCCGGGGGATGTCCAGGGTCATCGAGCGTGCTAGCCGCACGGGCCTGCCGGTCAGCTGGCAGAGGGCCGTGTGCGCGGCGGGGTCGAGCCCGGCCAGCCGCAGCGTCGATGCGGCGGCATCGGGGCCGATGCGCTCGAAGTACTGGCGCAACCGCTGGCGCAACGGGGCGAGGGCGTCGCTCCCCAGCAGGCGTTGCAGGCGCGAATCGGGCGGTTCATCGTGTGGATCGGGCGGGAGCATGGCGTCGTCGGACATGCGGTCGGGAGCGCGCGGCCTGGGCCGCTCAGGCGGCCGGCGGGAAGCGGCGGTCGGGGTCGGATGCCTGGCGCCTGGCCTGGCCGTCCCAGGTCCAGCGCGAGACGTGGACCGCGTCGATGCCTTCGTGGCGCTGCAATTGGGCGATCGCCACCCCCGGCAGTTCGGCGGAGCAGGCCCATTCCCGTTCGCTGGTGACCACGAAGTCGAGGTCGAATTCGCGGATCAGCGCCCAGCAATGATGGCGGGCGGCGTCGTCGATGCCGGCGAAGACCTCGTCGAGCAGCACCAGCCGCGGCGCATGCGTGGAATCGGCCTGGGAGTAGTAGCTGGAGACGGCGGCGAACAGCGGCACGGTCAGGCCCAGGGCGCGCTCGCCGCTGGAGGCCGGACCGGACAGCGGGCGCCATTGGCCGTCCCAGCGCTGGACGCGGAAGCGGTGCCAGCGGCGATAGTCGAGCGCGCGCGCCAGCTGCTCGTGCAGGCTGCCGCCCTGGTCGGCATCGGCGCGGCTGCGCTCGGCGGCGATGCGCTGCTGCAGCATTTCGCCGACCACGCGGCGGTCTTCGGCGCTCCACAGGTCGGTACTGGTGTTGAGCAGGCGCTGCCGGGCGGCTTTGAGGCCGACCGGGGCGCCGTCCTCGCCGCCTTCCGGCAGGGTCTCCCATTGCAGGCGGAAACGCACGCCGGTGGAGGTCGGGCGCTTGGCCAGTTCTTCGTTGATCGCCAGCACCTGCCGCTCGGCATCGTGCAGCAGCTTGTGGATGGCGCTGGCGATCTCGGCCTGCAGGTGGTTCTCCAGCACCTGGCGTTCGCCGGCGGTCAGCAGCTCCCGGCGCTGCGCGATCTCGCCGGCCAGGCGCGCGCCCAGCTGGTCGGGGCGCTCGGGCCGGTTCTGGTAGACGATGCTGACGATCAGGCCGAAATCGCTGGTTTCGGCCTGGGCGCGGTGGCTGAGCGCGGCCAGCGCGCGGCCGAGTTCGGTGTAGTCCTGCGAAATCTGGTTCTGCACGCGGTTCCAGGCGTCGTCATCGTCCTTGATCTGCAGCAGCGCCTGTTCGGCGCGGCGTGCCAGTGCCAGGGCGGGTTCGATGGTCCAGGGCGCGGTGTGCGGCGGCAGTTCGGCATCGGGCAGCGCGATTTCGAGCAGCCCGGTGGCGGCGAAGCCCTGCCAGTGCGCGATGGCGTGCTGGCGTGTGTCGATGCGCTCGGCCAGGACGGCCTCGGCGGCTTCGACCTTCTGTTCGGCCCTGGCGCGCGCCTCGCCCGCATGCCGGAGCGCTTCGTCGCTCGACTTGCGTTCCGCCTCTGCGCGGACGACGGCCAGCCGGGCGTCCCGGATGCGCTGCTGCAGTTCCTCGACTTTGGCGCCGACGGATTCGCGCAGCGTCTGCAGGCGGATGCGGGCGTTTTCGGCCAGGAGATCGCGTTCGACCGATTGCTCGGCCGCCTGTTCGGCATCGGCCTGGGCCTGCCGTTCGCGTTCGACCTGCTGCCGGTGTTCGGCCAGCGCGTCGTGGCAGGTGCGCGCGGCGCCGGCCAGGGCATGCAGCCGGTCGCCGAAGGCGAGCAGCGCCTGATCGATGGTGCGCAGGGCTTCGCGCGCCGGCGGCAGCGCGAGATCCGCGGCGTCCTGTTCCAGGGTCTGGCTGGCCGCTTCCCACTGCTGGCTGGCCTGGCGCAACGCCTGCTCGGCCTGGTCGAGGCGCAGCCTGGCCTCGCCGAACTCGCGCACGCACGTGCTGGCTTGCAGATGCGCGGCGCGCAGGGCATCGTCGGTGGGCGCGGATCGCCATTCGCCGGCCGCCTGGCGCTGATCGGCATCGAGTTGCGCGAAGCCGGCCCGCAGCTGCGCAAGCGCCTCGTCGAGCATCTCCAGCCGCTGGGCGATTTCGGCCAGACGCCGCGCGCGGGCGGCGGCGCGCGCCGCGTAGCCGATGAACTCGGCGCGGGGCTTGTGCCAGGCACCGGCCAATGCGCCCAGCCGGAAGCGGCCGCCGGGGCCGATCCAGGCCTCGGCGGCCGGGTCGTCCCGCTCGCCGCAGGCAACGCCTTCGAGCAGGCGCCGCAGCACGGCGGGGGCGACCGCCGGCGTGGCATCGGCCGGCGCCGCCGGCTGCAGCCAGGCAGCCAGGGAATCCGGGCGCGACGGCCGGCCGAGCCATTGGGTGTCATGGGGCGGCGGCGCGCCATCGAGATCCTGCAAGCGCCCGTCGGGGGTCACCCAGGCATCGAGCAGGCCCGAGGCCTGCAGCGCGGCTTCGAGCCCGGCCTGCAGTCCGGCCGGCACGGCCGGCGCGAATTCGACCAGTTGCCACAAGGGGGCGCCGGCCCGGCCCGCGCGCGCATCGGGCGCGCGCCATGCCGGCGGCGGGGGCTGGGTGTCGTCGCCGGATTGCAGGCGCGCATGCTCCGCATGCAGCGCGGCCTGTTCCTGTTCCAGGGCGTGCCGCTCGGCTTGCAGCGCGGCCTGGCGCTGGGCCAGCCGCAGGCTGGCGGCCTGCTGGGCCGCGTGCAGGGCGGTGCGCGCGGGGTTGTCGCCCTGCAGGCTCGCGGTCCAGGCGGCCAGCGCTTCGAGGACGCCGCCGCTGTCGGGCACCCGCAGCTGCCGTGCTTCATCCAGATGGTGTTGCCAGGCTTCCAGTGCGTCCCGGCCCTGCCGTTCGACGGCGGCGTCGGCCTCTTCGCGGCGCGTGGCGGCGGCCTCGGCCTCGTCGGCGCGTTCGTCGCGCGCGTCCTGCGCGCGGTCCCGGGCCTGCGCAGCCTGCTCGGCTTCGTCGCAGCGGCGCTGCAGGTGTGCGACCTGCTCGCGCCGGGTTGCTGCGGTGTGGCGCAATTCCCGCTGTGCCGATTCCAGCACCGGGGCAGTCAAGGCCTGCGCGTCGGCGCAGGCCAGGGGGCTGGTTTCGTAGATGGACGCCAGGCCGGCCGCCCCGGCCGCCTCGCGGGCCTGGGCGCGGGCATCGGCCAGTGCGCGGCCGCCGTCCTCGGCACGCAGGGCGCGTTGGCGGGTGGCCTGCTGTTCCTGCTCGAAACGGGCCTGCCGGCGCTGGCGTTCGCCGAGGGCGGCATCGGCCTCGTGCTGGCGCTGGCCGGCATCGGCGGCGGCCTTGTCCAGGGCCTTGGCGTCGGCCATCGCCGGGTCGTTCTGCAGTTCGTCGAGCCGGGTGCGCAGGCCGGCCAGCGCGGTCTCCGCCCGCTGCTGCGCCAGCAGGGCACCGGCTTCGTCCGTGCGCGCGGTGTCCAGGGCGAGGCGGTCCTCGTTGAGTTCCCGGCTGGCGTTGTCGAAGCCCGTCTGCGCGCTGCGCAGGCTGCGGGCGCGGCGCCGGGCCTGGGTGGCGGCGTAGCGCTGGTAACGCTGGTTGAACTGGACGACGGCATGCTCCAGGGCTTCGTACTCCTCCAGTTCGCGGCGGTATTCCTCGAGCTGGTTCAGGGCGTCGGCGACGTCGGTCAGCAGCTCGCCGGAGATCGGCGGCAGCGCCTCGGTCAGCGCGTTGGAAAGACTGGCCTCGTCCGGCTTCTTGGAAAGCTGGGGCTGGCGCAGCTGGATCAGCGTGTCCATCAGCGCGGCGTAGCGCTGCGGCCCCAGGTGAAAGAGGCGCTCGTCGACCGCGCGCCGGTAGGCGGTGGCGGTGTCGAACACCTGCCCGTGATCCTGCAGCGCGTCGCGCAGGCGTTCGCGCGTGAGCACCACGCGCGCAGGGCTCATCAGCCAGAGGTCCTGGCCGATGCGCTGCCGGTCGAGCACGAAGAACCAGCTGTCGACCTGGGCGCGCGCGGCCGCCGCCAGCATGCCGCAGCCCAGCGTGAGGTAGTGCGGCCGGCCGTCGGCGTCGACGCGTCCCAGCTCCAGCCAGGCATAGCCCATGCGGCGGTCGTGGCGGCCCAGCAGCAGGTTCCATGCCATCTTCTTGCTGGCATCGCCGTCGGGCTCGATGCGCGAAGGCTTGAGCTGGGCGTCGAACAGGAACGGCAGGGTCAACGAGAGCACCTTGGACTTGCCGGTACCGTTGTTGCCGCGCAGCAGCAGGTGGCCGTCGTGGAACCAGAATTCCTCGCTGTCGTAGTGGAAGAGCTCGACCAGCCCCAGGCGCAGGGGCTGCCAGCGCGCGCGGGCGGGGACGGGCAGGGACGGGGAGGCGGTGTCGGTCATTCGAACAGGGTCGGATGGGCGGCCGCGGGCGCGGCCGGCTGGCGGATGTCGGCCTCGCCCAGCGCGAAGCGCGCCAGTGCGGGCAGGGGCCGGACGTGGGTGTCGTCGCAGGTCGCGAGCTGCAGTTTCCGCAGGCGCTCCAGCGCCAGGCTGGCGAGCTCGCGCTCGGCGCCGGGCTCGCGCGCCGATTTGCGCCAGTAGCTGCCGTGTGCTTCGCGGGCCTCGGCGAGGAAGGCGATGACGTCGTCGTGGCTAATCGGATCGGCGGCTTCCCGCGGCCGGGAGAGGAACTCGGCGAGCAGCAGGGTGACGTGGGCCTCGGTGCCTTCGGCCGGCATGGCGATGTCGGTCAGTTCGCCGTCTTCGTCCGCCAGAGCCAGGCCTTCGGCGCGCTGCTCGGCGACCAGTCCGGCGGCTTCGCACAGGCGGTTGGCCATTGCGCCGCGCTGGTTGATGAAATAGGCACGCAATTCGGCGTCGAGGGTATCCAGGTAGACCACGGGATCGTCCAGCAGACGGCGCGCGAGATGATGGCGCAGGGCCGTGCGCCGTCCTTCTTCGCTGTCGGGCTGATGCTCGGCGACCAGCGATGCCAGGCGCGCCGCCAGATCCGCCGGGGCCTGCTCGGCGGGCCAGGTGGACGGGCCGCGCACCGCGGCGAGCACCCCGGCCAGGACCCGGCGGCGCACGTCGTACAGCGCGTCCGCGCCCTCGGCCGCTTCGCCGCCGCCGCGCACGTAGCCTTCTTCGTCGCCCGCGACGCGCTGCAGCACGCCGAGCTCCAGCAGGCTGCGGCAGACGGCGACCAGTTCGCGGCGCTCGTGCGCGGCGCCGAGGGTGAAGCGGAAGCCGCGCGATTCCAGCGTGGGATCGGCGGCCAGCGCCAGCAGCCGCTCGCCCAGGACGCGCAGGGTGATCTGCGGGTCGGCGCGTTCGAGCACCGCGCAGGCCAGGCACAGCAGTACATAGCGCCTGCGCTCGTAGCCGGGCAGCCCGCGGCTGGCGTCGTCCAGGTCGGCCGGCCGCTTGTACAGACGCGCGCAGTCGCGTTCGATGTGCAGCGTCCAGCCGGTCTCGCGCGCGAACCAGGCGCGCAGTTCGTCGGCATGGCGGCGTACGGCAGCAAATCCGTCATGGGCCGGGGTCATCAGCGGCGTCATCAGCAGGGCGCGCAGCGCCTGGCTGCGTTCGTCGTCGCGGTGGCGGGCCTGCTGGCGTCCGATGGCGCGGCTGTCGCTGCGGATCATGGTGCTGCTTCCGTGCGGGTGATGGTGACCAGATGATCGCGGCCGCTGAACGACCCGGCGGCGGTGTGGATCGTGGCCCGGCTGTCCGCGGCCAGCGGCCGCAGGCGGATGCGCAGCAGGCCGTCGCCGCTGGGGACGTCCACCTCGGCGTCGGGCGAGGATTGCGCGGTCAATGCTTCGCCCAGCAAGGCGAGGAACAGGGCGAAGGCATGCGGGTCGAGCGTGCCGAGTTCGGACAGGCGCGTGCCGCGGCCGCTGGCCAGGCGCTGGCGGGCGGCTTCGATCTGCGCGTGCTCCTCATGCAGCCGGGCGGCCAGCAATTGGCGCTCGGCGTCGCGCGCCTGCACGCGCGGCAGCGCGCCGCGCGGCGATGCCTGGCCGTATTCGCGCAGGCGCGGGTGGATGCGCAGCGGCGGCGCTTCGGCCCAGGGCGTGCTGGCGGGCAGATCCCGCGCGCCGGGCGCCAGCGTGGGGTTCAGCGAGAAGTGGCGGGCCGGGTTGAGCGCGAAGGCCGCGCGCGCCAGGCGATGGGCCTGGACGTCGTCCTCGCAGGCGGCGAACCAGCCGGCGAGCATGCGGAAGTCCGCCGAGCGGTCGCTGCGTCCGCTGCGGCGCTCGTTGAGGGTCGCCACGGCCGACAGCAGTTGCGGGATCGCCGCGCGCGCCTTGGCGCGCAGCAGTTCGGACTGCGCCGGCGCGTGCCCGGTGGCCAGGAACCAGCGGCGCAGCCCCTTCCAGCGCTCGCGCCAGGCCTGCCAGCCGCGGGCCACCGCGTCGATCTGCCCGGCCTCGTCGCCTGGCGCGCTGTCGCGGGCCTGGCGCTGGGCGGCAAGCCACAGCAGCGCATCGATGCGCGGCTGCAGCGCGAGGATGTGCTGGGCGATGCCGCCGGAGCGGGCCACCAGGTCGCCGATGAAGCGTTCCAGGTAGTCGATCAGCCGCCGCTTGTAGGCCAGCACGGCCGCGGCTTCGGCCTGCTGCAGTTCGACGCCGCGGCCGACGCCGGCCATGAAGGCCTGCGCGTTGTCGGCCAGGCTCTCGAATACGCGCACCAGGTCGCGCAGGGTCTCGTGCACCTTGACGGTGTCGGGCTCGGCGCTGTCGGCCAAGGCCAGCAGCGCCTTCAGGCGGTGGGCGATGTCCTCGAGCGCGATGGTCTGCAGTTCGGCGCGCCGGCGCAGCGTGCGGCTGAAGGCCGTCAACGCCGCTTCCACCGCCTCGCCGCCCAGCGAGAGCCGGTAGACGAAGCGCGCGCGGTAGAAATCGCTGATGCTGGCCACGCGGGCGGTGTCCGGCTGGGATTCGAGGTTGCCCCATTCGGCCAATTGCGCCAGCGCCGCCTGGATCTCTTCCAGCCGCGGCGCGGCCGGGCCGGCCAGCGCCGACCAGTCGCCGTCTTCCAGCACTTCATCGGGGCGAAGATGCAGCCGGAACTGCCGCTTGGCGGCGGCAAAGCACTCCATGATGCAGCGGTACAGCGCGGCTTTTTCCGCACTGACGTGGCGGAACAGATCGGCTTGGGCGGCGGCTGGTGGAGTCATCTCATGAGCGAGGCGTGGCGGAGGCGCGGGGCCCCATCATTGTACTCATGACCGTCTGTCAGCCCCTCCCCCCCGTTGCCAGCCTCCAGGTTTGATCGGCTGTTTGCGAAAATGCCTCGTTTCACAGGCCCATGCGCCAAAAGCGCGCCGAGCCTTGTGCTTGGGTAGGCGACAGGAGGAGCGCAACTAGCCCCGAAACACGTCTTCCAGGGTTTCCGCGTCCAGGATGTTCAGCGACCAGGTTTCCAGGCCTTGCGCCTGGGCGCTGCGGATGCGCTGGACGGTGGCCTCGTCCACTGCGCCGAAACGGCGCTGGATCTGGCGCAGCAGCAGATCGGCCTGGCCTTCGGCGCGGCCCTCGGCACGGCCTCGTTTGATGCCTTCGCGTTCAATCAGCGTCACGTATGTCATCTTGCTTTCCTCCGACAGGGCACTGACCGCCCGCAGGTATTCCGGTTCCAGGTCCTTGGGCAGCGTGATCATCCATTCGATCAGCCGGTAGATCTGGCTGGCGGTTTCTGGCGCATAGCCGTATCGCCGCAGGCTGCGCGCCAGATCGAACTTCGGCCCCAGCCGCGTGCGCTTGTCCCGGTAGCGGTTGGCCAGCAGCTGCGCCATGACCACCACCGCAAACGGGTTGCCGGGTGCCAGGAATTCCAGTTCATCCCAGCGGGGGCGCCATGATTCCAATTCTACGACAGGAAAGGTGAATCGCACTCCTTGACCCCGGTGTTCGTCGGTGTAGACCAACTGGTCGCCTACGCCGGGGTTGTTCAGCAAAATGCCCAGGCTGTAGACCTGCGGCGGCAGGGTTTGGCCGCGCTGGCGCATCAGGCGGGTCTGGATGCGGTGGCGGTATTCGTACATGCGCCAGGAAAACAGGGTCAGGGCCTGGCGGCCGCGCAGGCGCCGTTCGACTTCGACATGGATCAGCAGCCAGGCATCGCTGCCGCCGCGCAGGCGCACCTGCACCAGTTTGTCGACGAAGCGGCGGCCTTTCTTGCCCGGCAAGACGATGGCCTGCAGTTCCTTGTCCAGGAAGTCGGGGGCAGCGGCGGGGTCGATTTCCGTGTGCAGCGCCGGGGCCAGCAATTCGATCGCGTGCGGAAAGAATATCTCCAGTGCTTCTTTCCAAGGGCTGTCGTGATCGTCGCTGGCAGCGGTGGCGGGCGACGCGGTGTTGCGGGCTGGCATGGCGAGCTTCCGGATGCGGGAAGCCTCATTCTGAGCATGCCCCCACCGTCCCGCCAGACTGGGGTGTACGGACGGATAAAAGTGTCCGCCGCCTGGGGGTATGAAGCAGGTCTTCAGGGGTGGAATTGTGGTTTCCTGGCATGGCTCCGCTCGTGTTCCTGCCGGTTCTGCGCCATCAGTTCATCCAGGGTCGGCCATCCCAGGGGTGCGCGCGGCGACGACTACCGCGACCGCGAGGACCAGGGCGCCGGACTGCTCATCTGCGACGCGCGCTTCAAAGAGCTGTGAGGCGTGGCCCTGTTCGCCAAGGCTATCCGACATAAGCGGCCAGATCCGTCTCGCTGTCGATCTCCCCCCAGGCTCCGCGATAAGGAATCGCCTCGACAGGCACCCGGCCCGCCTGGACGACGGCCTGCAACGTCCCCGTCATGTGCATTCCATCCCGATCGGCATCCGGCAGGCCCTCGCGGATTCGCTGGATTTCTGACCATCCGGCGGGACCGATGCGCAGCAGCCCCATGTATTGCCCCTGGACTTCCTGCACGGTGCCGGGCTTGCGGCCGATTTCGGCCAGCGTGCCATCCGGGCGCAGCCGGAACGTTTCCGCGTCCGATAGCGGATCGGCGAAGCGCCGCTGCCAGATGTCCAGCCAGTCGGGATCGTAGGTGATGGCCAGGGCCGCCTGCGAGTCCATCAGCAGGGATACGGCATGGGGCTCGTAGAAGATGTCCGAGTAGCTGATGACGCAGGGTTCCCGGGACAGCCATTCGTGGGCGCAGGCAAGCGATGCGACCATATTGGTCTGCGCCCAGCGCGGGTTGTGGAATTCGCGAGTCGCGCGGTCGGCGAGCATCTCGCGGCGGTAGCCCGTGACGATGCCGATGTCCTGGATGCCGGCGGCGTGCAGGGCGCCGATCTGGCGGTCCAGCAGCGCGCGTCCCTGGAATTCGACCAGGCATTTGGGGCGGTCATCGGTCATGTGACGCATGCGGCTGCCGCGCCCGGCGGCCAGGATGATGGCTTTCATAGAAACAGCTTCCGGAGTCTCAGTCGGTCGGTCGGGTCAAAGGGGGCGGGTTCGCGTTCCGGGTGCCACATCCAGGCCTCCCAGGGCTTGCCGGTGCAGCGCATGGCTTCGA
The DNA here is from genome assembly GCF_000612685.1 of Castellaniella defragrans 65Phen. Classification (NCBI taxonomy): domain Bacteria; kingdom Pseudomonadati; phylum Pseudomonadota; class Betaproteobacteria; order Burkholderiales; family Alcaligenaceae; genus Castellaniella; species Castellaniella defragrans. Next base: position 2,325,823 of record NZ_HG916765.1, on the reverse strand, counting down.
TCGCGCCGTCCGGTGCCGATGCCAGCACCTCGAAGCCCGCGGGGCAGGCCTGCGGCGCATACGTGTGGAAGCTGTTCACGTCCTTGGCGATGAGGCCGGTGACCGGATGCCGTGTGCCGGCGTGGCCCCGCACGGGTATCAGCGGACATCCCGCCCGCACGGCCATGAGCTGCAGGCCGCGGCAGACGCCCAGCACGGGCAGGCACGCCTCGCTGGCCCATTCCAGCAGGGCCTGTTCGGTCTCGTCGCGCAGGGGTGTGGCACCGATGTCGTCTCCGCCCGTCAGGATGAGGCGGTTCACGCCCCAGGATTCGCAGTAGGCGCGGATGCGTTCCCGACCCAGATTGGGCAGCGGCAGCCAGCTTGCCTCGGGCAGCGCTGCGGCAAGAAACGTGGCCCAGTCCTGGGCGATGGCATCCCTCGGTTCTGCGTAGTTCGGCGCCGAGGTGATGCGCATGGTCAGGCCGATGCGGATCCCGTCAGGCCGCTTCGATGGGGCGGAGGATTTTTTCCGCACAGTTCAGCTCCACGTGATGGGCATGGGATACGCGGCGATAGATCTGCTCCCCGACACCGATGGCCGCCGGCAGGCCCAGTTCCGCGCAGCGCACGGCCATGTGGGAGTTCGCGCCGCCATATTGGGTGACCAGGGCGCCGGGAGATTTGGTGAAGATCCAGTCGAATCCGGGATCCGCGTTTTCGATGCAGACGATCCGGCCCTGGACCTGAATGGTGGAGGACGTGTTGGCGCTCAGCCGCACCACGGCGCCCGTCGCGTGTCCCAGGCCGATGAAATTGGGCACGCTGCGGTTCAGCGTGGCCACGTGGATGTCGCGGCCGCTCAAGAGGATATGGCTCAGGCGCAGGGCGTGGGCGGCGTCCATCGAACGCCGCGCCTGGTCCGCCAGGCCGAGGTAGTGGCGATCCATGTCGTCCATGATGGCCTGGTGGCGCGACGCGCGGATCGAGTCCCAGTCCAGGAAGGACAGATCGTCCCGGGACAGGCCGTGAGAGGCGCCCCATCGGACGATGGCGGAAAGCGCATCCGACAGGCATCGGGTGAAGACGAACTTGATCCGCTCGCGGGCGGCGATGGCCTTGGCGGCATGGGCGAACAGGGTCCGGGCGTCGATTTCTCCCAATCCTGCTTCCGACAGCAGGGTGTCGAGGGCGCGGATTTCCGGGGCTGTGGGGGCGAAGGCCTCCGCCGCGGGCACCGGCGTGCCGGGATCCATGTCCGCGAACAGGTCGTCGCGCTCGTCGTAGCGCAAGGACGTGATTTCATACGTCCCCGGCCGCAAGTGGCCATAGCGGCGGAAGAAGTCCGAGCGGGCCCGGGAGCCTGCACCGGCCGCGCCGGCGGCCTGGTAGTCCGTCAGCAGGTCGCGGGTCACGGTGGTGATGCCGCGCTTGAAATGGGCCAGCCGGTCCTGCGTCAGGGCCTGGCGCTGGACGGCGGACCGCAGCAGGGTTTCCGCGATGAAGGCATGGCGGGCCGCCACGGCGAAAGGCAGCGTGCCGGATGCCTTGCAGCGATCCAGCAGATGCGCCGCCTGGTCCAGATCGGGGCCCGCTGGGGGGGTGCGCGAGAGCTCCTCGTCCAGGCGGCCGGCGTTTTGCAGGGCGAGATCCAGGGTATTGTCCGGAACGGGCCGAAGGCTGTCGAGCGTGAGGCGGCGCAACGATTCGCGGTATCGGACCAGGTCGCCGGCCTGCAGCAGGCCGGGATAGCGTTCCGGGAATGCCGCGTCGAAGCGGAAATCCAGGCAGGTCGGCACGATCTCGAATTCGATCTTGTCGTGGAATTCGGGATGCTCTTCCAGGCGCTGCAGCCAGGCATCCACCAGCCGGTTTCCGATCTCGTCCGGCAGGGTGGCGGGCAGGAACGAATTGAAGCTGTGGCGCACATCGATGTAAGGGTGATGGTTGATCGTGACCATCAATTCGGCGGATCCGGTGTCCCGGTAGCCCATCCGGGCGCGTGCCCGACTCCAGATCCGCTCCGTGATCAGATGCCGGTACAGCGACGCGGCCAGCGGGCGCGGGGTGGTACCGATGATCTCGGCCGGATTCCAGTCCGGCATGACGGCCAGGATGGTGCGGGCGCCCAGAATTCCCGGCCGGGGCCGGGAGGCTTGTTCGATGAACCGCTCGGCCTGGGTCAGCTGGCGGTGGACGCGGCGTTCCGTGACGGGATGCCAGTTACGGGCCAGAGCGATGCGGCGGACCTGGAACAGATGCATCCCGCCTCGGCCATCCAGGCCGAACTCGATGTCCAGCGCGGCGCAATGGCAGATCCGTTCCAGTTCGCGCGCGAGCCGCAGGATGGCTGCGATGCGCTCCGACCGGATCAGGTGTTCGGGACACTCCCGATGCACGTACAGGCTTTTGTGGACGCCGTTCCCGCTGGTCACCGCGTCGGTGCGTCCGGTCTCGTCGTCGTAGTCGATGCAGAAGTACGGTGCGCCGTGCACCATGTCGTAGGTCATGACCACGCCGCTGACCACGATGTCCTGGGCCATCGCCTGGACGAGCACCTGGTCCTTGGGATTCCCCGTCATGGACCGCACAACCTGCCGGATCGCCGCGTCCAGGGCGTTCAGGTCCGAGGCGGGCACGTCCAGGACGCTGAGGAACGCGCCAGCCATGGACGAGTTCGCCGCGTCTTCCGACAGGGCGCTCGAGCGCACGGCAACGGTCCGGCTGCCGAATTTCGCCTGGAGGCCGGCCAGTACCCGCTCGGGGTCCGCCAGCCACTGCTCGCAGGAAAAGTGCGCCGATTCGCCGATGGCGCCCGACCGGATGCGGCCCATCAAGTTGCTCAGGGTTTCGGCCTTGGTGCCGAACGTGAATGCGCAGTCCATCGGATCATCAGCCATGTTCGTGGTCCGGCAGGCTCAGGATGGCCAGGTGTTTGAGGACGGGGTGGATGACGAAATAGGTCGCCCCTTCATCCTGCGCCTGGGGACGAGGCACGGGAAACGACCCGGTGGCGGCGTAGTCGTGCAGCAGCCGGACCAGCGTATCGGCCCGGACCGAGGCATCGTAGACGCGGTCGATGTCGATGTTCCGCTCCGGCATGGGGTAGCTGCGGCGGACCAGGATGCCGCCGGTGTCGATGCGGGCGTCCAGGAAGATCGCCGTCACGGCGGGTCGTTCGCCGTTCAGCAGGGCGTAGTAGATCGTGGTGCTGCCCCGGTATTCGGGAATGTGGCCCGCGTGCATGTGAAGAAACCGGGTTTCCATGCCCAGCGCCTCGGGTGACACGATCTGGCCGCCCGCGCCGGAATAGATCAGCGTGTGCGGCCGCAGCCGCCGTAGGGCATCCAGCGCGGGCGCTTCGTTGATGCTGGATGCCTGGATCGCATGGGTCGGGATGCCGGCCCGTCGGCAGGTGGCGATGACGGGTTCGTCCAGGTCCACGAGCGGGATGCCATGCCAGTGGCGCGTGGGTCGGGGAGCGGCAATGGCGGGCTTTGGCGAGTGATCGCCCAGCAGCAGGACGAATTCCGGGTGCAGGCCGCAAGCCGCCAGGGTCTGGACGTAGGCCTGGGATCGGGCGGTAGGGGCGGCGGCCAGGCCGATGCCGTGCAGCGTGATCGACGCGGTGCGTGGCCGCAGAGGCTCGATTGCGGCTGCGGCCTGTCCATGCGGAGCCTGCGAACGCGTGGCGATGCGATCGACCAGCTGCCGTTCCTGGTCGAGGATGGCTCTCAGCCGAGCCGCGCCGGATCGGATGGCTGTCGCCGCCATGCCGTCCGACGTCAGCGTATCGACGCATTTCAGCAGGCCGTTGAGATAACGCAGGTCGGCGGCCGATGCCGCTGCCCGCACCAGCACTTCGGCCAGCAGGAGATAGCGTTCCGGGCCGTGGTAGCGGGCCGGATCCTGCGGCTTCCAGGCCGCCGTGTAGTCGTCGTGCAGTCGCTTGGACACCTCGAAGCGCTGCAGGATTCGATCCAGCGTAAGGCGGTCGGCGGCCGGGAGCGAGGCTGCAGCCAGTGCCGTTTTCAGGCGTTGGAGGATCTGGATGACGGGCGCCGGACGTTCCGGCGTCTGGGCAGTGCCGCCTGGGCTGGGGTCGCATGCCGCCAGGATGGCCATTCTTTGGTCGCGCCAGGCGCGCAGGAAGTCCTGTCCGCCAAACGGGGTATAGAAATAGGTATTCCTGTTTTCCAGCAGATCGCCCGAGGCGTAGAGGTAGGGCGCGCCTGTCATGCCGGGGCACCCATGTCCAGGCCGGCCTGTTTCAGTGCCCGTGCTGCCAGGGCGGGAACGTCCGGCGCATCTCCGGACGAGTCGATCACCAGGTCCGATCCCGAGGGGCGCTCGAACGGGATGTGCACGCCGACCACGTTGGGAATCTTGCCGGAGTCGGCGGCTGCATACAGGCCCTTGACATCCCGCTGGCGCAGCGCTTCCAGGGGCGCATCCATGAAGATCTCGAAGTAGCGGCTGAACCGGGTTCGGTTGGCCTTCCGCATGTCGGCAAAGATCGACAGGATGCAGCTGATCACGTGAATGCCCTGGCGGTCGAGCATCTCGCACAAGGCTGCGATGCGCTCGGCATTGAGCCGCCGGCCCTCCACGGTATAGGGGTCGCTGCCCCGGTCGAAGGCGAAGACCTGCCGCAGCGTGTCGCCGTCCAGCAGCACGGTATTGGGGTGCCGCGCCCGGAGCTGGCGGGCCATTTCGCTGCCCAGCGTCGTCTTGCCCGAGCCGGACAGCCCGATCAGCCAGATCACCATGTGCCAACCCCTCCAGAACAGCGGCAGATCATATGGATATCCAGGAAGCGCGTCAATCGTTGAAAGGAAGCTGCAGGGTGTCCAACAGTGGCAGGAGGTCGGCGATCATGCGGTCTTTGCAAATGGCGTACATGGTGCGATCAGGCCCCAGCGACTGGCGGATGTCCCTGAAAGCGTCCGGGAGGTAGTCATAGGAGCAGATCAGGATGGGGACGTCGTTTTCGGGCAGCGTATCGGGTGCCTGGATGGCATGGCCCGCCAGATTCTGGCCTTGCATCCTGGGGTCGGGGTCTGCGATTGCGAGGATGTTTCTGTTGCCCGCATGTCTGTGCGTCAGAAAGTCGCGTGCCAGGTTCCTGGCGCCATAGAGGACGAGCGGGCCAGCATGATGAACGAGCTTCGGCGTCCGCAGGTCGACCAAGGTCTCGAATTTGATGAATGCCGTTTCATCCCGGGCTTCGCCATCATCCGGATGATTCGTATGCGACCAGTCCTTTTGAAGGGAGAGAATCTCGCCTGGGAGCGCGATACCGCTGGATTTCGAGGCCTGCAGCATGTCGTCGAGAATGTGCCGGCCTCGATATTCCCACCAGCGGGCCATCCGGTTTTTCAAGAACGAAGACAGGTCTTTCCGGTCCGCGAGTGTGCGGAAATGGTGCAAGGCCATCGGATAGTAATACGACGGCATGAAATCCGCCCTTGCATAGCTGTCCGCGATGAATAGCAGGGCTTCAGGATTTTCCGGCTGTTTGGCGGCGAGCGCCAGAAACGCCATGTTCGCAGGCCGGGCGGAAGCCAGCTGCACGGCCAGGTGCGTTTTCAGGGCGGGATCCGGATGGACTTCCGGATCGAGGCGATGGCGCCGCCAGTCCGGGCGCGCCTTTCCCCGGAGGATGTCGTCGATGGCACTGGCGAGGTATGCGATGGACGCGCCTGGATTGTGGATCCCGGCCTTGCGGCAGTGGTCCATGCGTTCGGACACGGGCACGACGGACGGAGTTCGATCGACATAGGCCCTGAGCTCATCGATCAGCCGGCTTTCCGGGCAGACGACGACGGTCGGGTCGTCTGACACTGCGGGCTCGCCCTCCGGGTGACACAGGAATGTCGGACGGCCCGTGGCCAGGCCGAACAGATGCAGCCTGTAGGCGCGATGGCAGACCATGGCCGTCGCCGCCGCATAATCGGGGATGTAGGAATCGGCGTCGCTGAAGTGGAAGTTGCCGTAGGAAGACCCCAGTTCGCGGCAGGCCACCACGATGGCATGATCGCGGTCGGACATGATGGGCCGGAAGACGATCCGGTGCGCCGGGAAGTTGTCCAGCAGTCTCTTCAGGGTCGGTTCGATCAGCTTCAAGGACCCCGGATTTTCAAGGGCCAGGCTGGAAAGATGGTAGACGATGGCACGCGGTTGCCGCTGCTCTTGGGCAGTGACTTCGCGGATGAACTCGTCCAGCTTCGGAAAGCCGAAGGGTATTTCGCAGATGGAGTCCAGGGCATGGTTGCGGAGTGCCCGGGGGAAAAGGCCCTCGAAGCGGGTCCGGTCCGGCCGGGTCTCCTGCCTAATCCCGAGGATGTAGTCGAAGCAGTAGCCGCCCCCATAACCGATCACGGTATTCCGGAGAGGGATGTCCACGCCGTGAGGCAGGCCGATCTTGATCACATCTTCGGGGAATTCGCCGTATATGTCATGATTGGACTCCGGGAGGATCACCGCATCGAGACAGCTCAGCAGATCATGTTCCAGATCGGAATAGTGGATCAGCCGTTGCCCGTCCAGCGCCTGCTCGTACCATGCCCGGTTTTCTTCAAACTCCCGAAGTTTCGTGATTGCGAATGCCTCGATTTTTTCGTGGTGGTCCGCCAGCCCGCGCAGCAGCAGCGTGAACTGGTTGCTGACGGCGTTGTGCGGGAGGCGGATGCCTATCCTGGCTCTGGGGCGGCCGCCGGGTTCGGCCCGCCATGCGTTTGCCTGATGCGCCAGAGAAATCGCTTCCATTGTCTGATGTGTTCCGTGCCGTGTCGTTCCAAGAACGCCCGTGCTTCGCCGGAGCGAATGCGTGGGCAGGAAAGTGGAAGGTTCGAGTGCCTGTTCATGGGATTGCGGCGCGGCTTGGCTCCTTATACTCTCTGCATGCAGGCGCCGGGCCGGTTTCGCCCCTGTTTCCCCTTCGCTGGATGGCATCCATGTCCGTGATGATGGCGCCGACTCAAAGGATCTTACCGTGAAAGCAGTCATCCTGGCCGGTGGGCTGGGCACCCGCATCTCCGAGGAAACGCACCTCAAGCCCAAGCCGATGGTGGAGATCGGGGGCAAGCCCATCCTGTGGCACATCCTGAAGATGTACTCGCATCATGGCATCCAGGACTTCGTGATCTGCTGCGGCTACAAGGGCTACGTGATCAAGGAGTACTTCGCCAACTACTTCCTGCACATGTCGGACGTGACTTTCGACATGAGCACCAACCGCATGGAAGTGCACCAGCGGCATGCCGAGCCCTGGCGGGTGACACTGGTCGATACGGGCGAGACGACTCTGACGGGCGGGCGCCTGAAGCGGGTGGGCGACTACCTGAAAGACGAGGATGCCTTCTGCTTCACCTATGGGGACGGCGTCAGCGACGTGGATATCGGTGCTTCGGTCCGGTTTCACCGGCAGCATGGCCGCCTGGCGACGGTGACGGCGGTGCAGCCGCCGGGGCGCTACGGGGCACTCGAACGCGATGGCGACCGGGTGGCGGGCTTCACCGAGAAGCCGCGGGGCGACGGCGGACTGATCAATGGCGGCTTTTTCGTGCTCTCGCCCGCATGCCTGGATCGGATCGCGGGCGACCAGACCAGTTGGGAGGGCGAACCGCTGACCTCGCTGGCGCGCGACGGCCAGCTGATGGCCTTCGAGCACAGCGGCTTCTGGCAACCCATGGATACCTTGCGGGAAAAGAACCTGCTGGAGGACCTGTGGGTGTCGGGCCAGGCGCCGTGGAAGACCTGGGCATGATGCGCACGGACGGCTCCACCCCGGTCAATCCTGATCCTGCCTTCTGGCGGGGCCGGCGGGTGCTGCTGACCGGCCACACGGGGTTCAAGGGCGGTTGGCTGGCGCTGTGGCTGCACCGGCTGGGCGCGCGGGTGACGGGTATCGCGCTGCCGCCGGCCGGCGCGCCGAATCTGTACACGTTGGCGCGCGTGGGCGAGCTGTGCGACAGCCATTTCATCGACATCCGCGATGGGCGGGCCGTGAAGGATCGGGTGCGTCGATCCGAACCCGAAATCGTCTTTCACCTGGCCGCGCAGGCGCTGGTGCGCGCCGGCTACGAGGATCCGCCGGCGACCTATGCCACCAACGTCATGGGCACCGTCCACGTGCTCGATGCGCTGCGCGGCCTGGAGAGCGTGCGGGCCGCCGTGATGGTGACCACCGACAAGGTCTACCGCAATCTGGAGCAGCCGTATCCCTACCGCGAGAACGATGCGCTGGGCGGGCATGATCCCTACAGCGCCAGCAAGGCGGCCAGCGAGATGGTGATCGCCAGTTACCGCGATGCCTGGCTGTCCTCCCAGGGCGTGGCGGTGGCCTCGGCGCGGGCGGGCAATGTGATCGGCGGAGGCGACTGGGCGGCCGACCGCCTGATTCCCGATGCGGTGCGCTGCTGGCGGGCCGGCCAGGCGCTGCCGGTCCGCCGTCCGCAGGCGACCCGGCCCTGGCAGCACGTGCTGGAGCCAGTGGCAGCCTACCTGCGGCTGGCCGAGATCCTGCATGGGCAGCCGGCATTGGCCGGTGCCTACAACTTCGGTCCGCATACCCACGAGGCTGCCACGGTGCGACAGGTGATCGGCCAGGCGCGGCTGGCCTATGGCGGTGGCGACGTCCAATGGGGCGATGGGGCCGAGGGACCGCACGAGGCCGGCTGGCTGGCGCTGGAAGTCGCCCGTGCCCGCACGGAGCTGGGGGTGCGGCCGCGTTGGGGCCTGCAGGAATCGGTAAGCCGCACGATGACCTGGTATCGCCGCCAATGCGAGGGCGCGGATGCCAGAGCCCTGTGCGAGGCCGATATCCAGGCCTTCGAGGCGGCAGGCACGGCATCATGAGCCGCTTCACCATCACGGAAACCGGCATCGAGGGTCTGCGCGTCGTGCGGCGCCAGCGCCTGGGCGATGAGCGGGGATTCCTGTCGCGGCTCTTTTGCGCCGAAGAACTGGCGCCCGCCGGCTGGCGCAAGCCCGTGGCCCAGATCAACCACACCTGGACTCAAGCGCGGGGCACGGTGCGAGGCATGCACTTCCAGCATCCGCCGCACGCCGAGATGAAGCTCGTGACGTGCCTGCGCGGCGCGGTGTGGGACGTGGGCCTGGATCTGCGAGCCGGATCGTCCACCTTCCTGCAATGGCGCGCCGTGGAATTGTCCGCCGACAATGGCAATGCGCTGTTGATTCCCGAGGGCCTGGCGCACGGCTTTCAGGCGCTCACCGACGATTGCGAACTGCTGTACCTGCACACCGAGCCCTACGCCGCTCAGGCCGAGGACGGACTGTCGGCCACCGACCCGGCGCTGGGGATCGAATGGCCTCTGCCGATCGCGCTGCAATCCGAGCGCGACCGCCATCATCCCGGGATAGCACCGGAGTTCACCGGATTGGACTTGAATTCATGAATTGCCGCCATTGCGGCGCGCTCCTGCGCCATACCTTCCTGGATCTGGGCTTTGCGCCGCCTTCCAACGCCTACCTGAAGGCCGAGGATCTGAACCGGCCCGAAATCTGGTTTCCGCTGAAGATCCGCGTCTGCGATCAGTGCTGGCTGGTGCAGACTGAAGACTACGCGCGCGCGGACGAATTGTTCAGTCCGGACTATGCCTATTTTTCCAGCACTTCCAGAGGATGGCTCGCCCATGCGCAGCGGTACGCGCAGGCGATCACCCGACGTCTGGGCCTGGACAATCAGAGCTTCGTGATCGAGGTCGCCTCCAATGATGGCTACCTCCTGAGGAATTTCGTCGCCGCCGGCATTCCGTGCCTGGGCATCGAACCCACGGCTGGCACGGCGGCGGCGGCCGAGGCCATCGGCGTACCGGTGCTGCGCGAGTTCTTTGGCGAGGCGCTGGGCCACCGGCTGGCCGGCGAAGACCGCCAGGCCGACTTGATCGCGGGCAACAACGTCTACGCGCACGTGCCCGACATCAATGATTTCACGCGCGGTCTGGCGGCGGCGCTCAAGCCCGGGGGCACGATCACGCTTGAGTTCCCGCACTTGCTGCGTTTGATCGAGCATGCGCAGTTCGATACGGTGTATCACGAGCATTTCTCGTACCTGTCCATCCACGCGGCGCAACGGATCTTCGAGGCGGCCGGCTTGCGAATCTACGATGTCGAGGAACTGCCCACGCACGGCGGCAGCGTGCGGGTCTACGGCTGCCATGCGGCTGCGGCGTTTGCGGCACAGCCCGAAGTCGAACGTATATTGCGCCTGGAAGTCGAAGGCGGCTTGCTGGATCTGAGCACCTACCAGGCCTTTCAGGCGCGCGCCGACCAGGTCAAAGATGCACTGCTGGGTTTCCTGCTGGAGCAAAAGCGCCTGGGCAAGACCGTGGCGGCCTATGGCGCTGCGGCCAAGGGCAATACCTTGCTGAATTACGCGGGCGTGAAACCCGATCTGTTGCCGTTCGTGTGCGATGCGGCGCCCGCCAAGCAGGGCAAGTACCTGCCGGGCAGCCATATTCCGATCCTGGCGCCGCAGGCGCTGGCCGAGCGGCGGACGGACTACGTGCTGATCCTGCCGTGGAACATTGCGGCCGAAGTCAGGGAGCAGAACAGGCATCTGGCCGAGCTGGGGACGAAGTTCGTGACCGCGGTGCCGCGGCTGGAGGTCGCATGATCGATGTGGCCCCATCCGCGGTCGTGTCTGCCCTGGCCGACATTGAGGACTCCGTCAGGGGCTCGCGGATCGTCATCGGCGAGCGCTCGGTGGTCGATGCCTTCGTGAAGGTCAAGCCCGCGGGGGGCACAGGCGACATGGTCGTCGGCGCCGATGTGGTGATCAACTCGGGATGCGTCTTCTACACCGGCAACGGGATCGTCATCGGCGATAGCGTGGCGATCGCGGCCAATTGCACGTTCGCGCCTGTGAATCATGAATACCGGTCGCGCGATCGGCTGATCCGCAGCCAGGGATTCCGGCCCGGCAAGGGCGGCATCGTGATCGAAGACGATGTCTGGATCGGGGCCAATTGCGTGCTGCTCGATGGCGCGTGCGTGCGTCGGGGCGCGGTCATCGCTGCGGGCAGTGTCGTGCGCGGGGAGCTGCAGGCCTATGGCGTGTATGGCGGCAATCCCTTGCGGCAGCTGGGTAGCCGGTCATGAGCCGCTGCACGGTGTTCGGTGCGAGCGGGTTCATCGGTCGGGCGCTGACGCGGGCGCTGGTTGATGCGGGCCACGAGGTTCATGCACCCGGCAGAGACGAGCGTCCCGACCCGGCCATGGACCTGGGGCATGTGTTCTACTGCATCGGCATGACGGCCGACTTCCGCAGCCGGCCATTCGATACCGTGCGGACGCATGTGTCGCTGCTTGCGGATTTGCTGGAGCGCCAGCGCTTCCAGTCGATGCTTTATCTTTCCTCGACGCGCGTGTACGCAGGCTCGGGCCGTACGCATGAGGATGCGCCCCTGGCCGTCAATCCCGGCGATCCTTCCGATCTTTACAACCTGTCGAAACTGGCGGGAGAGGCGATCTGTCTGCATTCGGGCAAGCCGCGTTGCCGCGTCGCGCGCCTTTCGAACGTCGTGGGTGTTGACCCGCATAGCCATAATTTCCATGCGGAACTGATCCGAGAGGCGCTCTCGGGGCGCATCACGCTCAGAAGCGCGCCGAGTTCCGAGAAGGACTACATCCTGTTGCGCGACGCCGTCGGACTGATCCTGCGGATCGGCTTGCACGGGGAGGCGCCAGTCTACAACGTCGCCAGCGGCATCAATCTCACGCATGAGCACTGGTGCGACACGCTGGCGCGGGTGACGGGCTGCGAGGTAGGGCGCGCGCCGGATGCGCGCGAATACCGGTTCGCGCCGATCGACATCGTCCGGATCCGGGAGGAGTTCGGTTTTGCGCCGGCTCCGGTGCTCGCCACGGTGCCTGGTCTGGTGGAGGAATTCCGGAAATGCCTCGATCAATAAATCACTCATACTGGTTCATCACATGACAAATCAAGACCCCATCGCCGCGTTCCACCAGGAGCGGGCCGAGCGCATCGTCCGGTACGGGCGGGACGAGGACTTCAAGCGCCTGTCCCAGGATTGGCTGCGCGAGTCCATGGCGCGCAAGTACGTCTACAACTTCGATTGGATGGGCCGGCCCATCATTCAGTATCCCCAGGACATGGTGGCGATGCAGGAGTTGATCTGGGCGGTCAGGCCGGACCTGATCATCGAGACAGGCATCGCCCATGGCGGGTCGCTGGCGTTGAGCGCCTCGATGCTGGCGCTGCTGGACATGTGCGATGCGATCGAGGCGGGCGTGTCGTTCGATCCTCGAGTCTCGAAAAGGAAGGTGCTGGGCATCGATATCGACATCCGGGCGCACAACCGCGTCGCGATGGAAAGGCATCCGATGGCCTCCCGCATCCACATGATCGAGGGCTCGAGCGTTGCCGGCGAGACGGTCGAGCGCGTGCGCGGCCTGGCGGCGGGCCATTCGAAGGTGATGGTGTGCCTGGACAGCAATCACACGCACGAGCACGTGCTGGCCGAGCTGGACGCGTACGCGCCGCTGGTGAGCGTAGGCAGTTATTGCGTGGTGTTCGATACCTTCGTGGAGGACATGCCGCCGGGCTTTTTCGAGGACCGTCCGTGGGACCCGGGAAACAATCCGAAAACGGCGGTGCGTGCGTATCTGGAGCGGCACCCGGAGTTCGAGATCGACCGGGGCATGCACGACAAGCTGCAGATCACGGTGGCGCCCGACGGGTTCCTGAAACGGATATGAAACTGAGTATCTTGATCTTGAGGGTGACACATGTCCGGGACGCTTCGTGCCCAAAACTATGCGGATCGTGATGAGTTCGCGCGCGCGCTGGCGCTGACCCGATCCGGACCGACCGACGAAACAGGCATCTGGCAACCCTGGGCCTATTTCAGACTGGGCATGTACGCGACGGTCGCCGCGTTGCCGCTGCGGTCCGCCGATCCACAGTACATCGGGCGTCATCTGCTGCCGTCCGTGATTTCGATGGCTGCCTGCGGTCAGGACGCGCGAGTCATGGAACTGCTGGCGTCGGTTCCCTGGGACGATGTTCCGAAGACGCTGCGACTCTCCATCGCCAAGCACCTCTCGTTTTATCTACCTCGCGAATCTCTCGCTCTGGCCGGGGATTCGCTGCACGAACTGCCGCCGACGTTGCGCATACTGCTGCTGCAGCGGGCGGGGTGCATGGACCAGGCCAGGGCCGTGTTGGAAGCGGCATTGGATGAGGGACTGGCCGGCCGATATCCCGAGCTTTACCTGTATCGGATGGCGCTGGACGTCGTCCCTCCGGCGCAGCAGGCCGATCTGCTCAGCCGCGTGCTGGGCGCCTATGGCATGCCCCCCCTGGCACCGCTGGATGCCTCTTTGCCGCTCAATCCTTGCAATGTCGCGGTCCCGGCCGCGCTGCCCGGCAGGCATGGACCGCTCGTCACCGTCTTGATGACATCTTTCAACGCGGGAACCCGGCTTTCCGCTGCGATCGAGTCCGCACTGCGCCAGACTTACGAGGATCTGGAGGTCATCGTCGTGGATGATGCCAGCGGCGACGATACACCTGATTTGATACAGGCATGGGCTGATCGGGATCCTCGCGTGCGCATGGTGCGGTTGCGGCACAATGTCGGCACTTATCTGGCTAAAAGCATCGGCTTGAGTCATGCGCGTGGTGAATTCGTGACATGTCTCGATTCGGATGACTGGTCACACCCCCTCAAGCTCGAATTCCAGATGGCGCCCCTGCTGCGCGACGAAAATCTGATCGCCACGACGTCCTGCGCCGTGCGTATTCATGATGATGGCTCGATCAATACCAGCAGCCACGCCGACCCGGTCCACTTCAACTATTCTTCCCTGTTGTTCCGGAGGGCCAGGGTGTTGCGGGAAACCGGCGCCTGGGACTGCGGAGTGCGCATGGGCGCCGATGCCGAGTTCTTCTGGCGGCTGCGGCTTGTCTACGGTCCGCAGTCGATCCTGCAGGTCCGTGAGCCGCTTTCTCTGCTTTCCTATCGCAAGGGGACGCTGACGACTACCCAGGACGACGTCGGCTTCCGGGGAGGACGCTTTCCGCCTTCGCGCTTGGCGTATACCGAGTCTTTCAATGCCTGGCACATCGGTTGCCTGCGCAACGGCCGAATGCCGGAGGGTCAGGATCCTTTGTTCTGGATCGATGGCCGCCCCTTTGATGCGCCGGAGGAAATGCGGGTCGATGCCATCCAGGCCAGACGCGCGTTGCTGGAATCGGGTCTGGTGTCAAAGTGAACGCATGATGGAGTTGAAGATGAGTGACGTATTTTGTCAGTGGGGGGGCGCATGCTAGTCGATCGAGCCTGCAAACTTTGCGTGGGGGTTCCCGTATACAACGAGGCGGGATACCTGGACCGGATGCTGGATTCCCTGAAAGCACAGACCTATGGTGAAGTGAAGTATCTGGTTTGCGACAATCACTCATCGGATGGCAGCTGGGATCTGATCCAGGATCGTTGCGCCGGCGACGAGCGGTTCGTGCTGTATCGGCACGCGGAAAATATTGGCGCGGCGAAAAACACTGAGTTCCTGCTCAGGAATTCCATGAGCGAGTATTTCATGTGGCTCGGTGCGCACGATCATATATCCCCTGCGCTGTTGGAAAAATCCGTGCGGTGTCTGGATGAAGACCCCGGCGTTGCCCTGGCAGCAGGCCGGCCATTCCGTTTCGTCGGCGAATCGGAGCCCGTGCCCATGCCGGACGCCATCTACGATTTCAGCCGCAGGCGCGTGGAAAGGTATATGCAGTCAGTCAGACTGCTGACCAACTGCACGATGTTTTACTCCGTCTTTCGGCGATACTGCCTCGACGACCTGGAGTTCAGGCACGTCAGAGGCCTGGATCACGTGATGCTGAGTCGCCTTCTCTGGCATGGCGGAGTGCGCTACTTGGAGGATGAAATCTATTTTCGCAGATACTTCGACGAGGCCCGTACCGTGGACTATTCGCAAAGGATCACGGGCAGCCGGGATGTATTGACGATCCACGATCTCGTGATCTACTACCTGGACGATCTGCAGAAACTGTATCGCGGCGATGCCAGGATCCTGCGCCATCTCGAAAGCCTGGTCATCGGCATTCTGGCGGATCGTTATACCCTCCAGTCCCTGCATGCCCAGGATGACAGGGAATATTGGATGAACCGTTCCTGATCCGGCATGCAGGATCAGGCTCTCCTCATCGGGCATCCCGATTTTTTCGACCATCCGGCGTGCAGCCATGCGAGGATGCTACCGCAATGCTATTGTCCATAATCGTCGTCGCATACAACAACGAGGACTACATCGAGCAGG
Source organism: Castellaniella defragrans 65Phen (assembly GCF_000612685.1). Classification (NCBI taxonomy): domain Bacteria; kingdom Pseudomonadati; phylum Pseudomonadota; class Betaproteobacteria; order Burkholderiales; family Alcaligenaceae; genus Castellaniella; species Castellaniella defragrans. The sequence goes on along the minus strand of NZ_HG916765.1, from coordinate 2,310,520 downwards.
CGATCGCCAGTTGCGCGTGCTTCGATGACCCCGATTGCGAGGTGCTCGTCGTCCACAACCGGTCGACGGATCGCACGGGCGAGGTCGTCCATGAATTGATGGACGGGCGGGGATGGCCGCTCAGGCTCGTCTCGAACGACGAGAACGTGGGGCCCGGGGAAGCGCGCAACATCGGCATGCGCCAGGCGTCCGGCGACTACTTCATGTTCCTGGATGGCGACGACTGGTTCGAGCCCGGAGCGATCCGGCGGGTGATGGATCGCCTGCGCCAGTGGCGCCCCGATCTGCTGATGTTCAATCATCAGCGCGCCCTGGCGGATGGCAGAAGGATACCGAACATCCCGAACCGGTATGTCGATCTGCGCGACGAGGCCGCGGACCTGAGCGATCCGGACGTCAGGAAGGGGGCCATCCGGAACCTGCACATCTCATGGAACAAGGCCTATGGCAGGCGGTTCGTGGAAAAGCACGGGCTCGAATTCCCCAGGCTCGTCTATCATGAGGACCTGCTGTGGAGCATCAAGGCGATGGTGTGCGCGGGCTCCTTCCATTTCATGCCGGACATCGTCTACAACTACAGGCAGCATCCGCAGTCGAGCATCAACACCAGGAACGAAGGCCATTTCGCGGTGATCCACGAGTGCCGGCGTCTCAAGGACTTCCTGGGCGAGCATGATGATTACCGCCGCTGGTATGGCATGCCGTTGTATGGATATGCGCAATCGGCGCTGTATGGCGTGATCAATACCAGATACCGCATCCCGGAGTCCAGGGAAGAGGCCTATCTCCGGGACATGGTGGTCCTCCTGAGGGAATTCCGGTCCTTGCTGGGGATATGGAAGCCCGATCTGTTGTTCTATGCCGCCATGACGGGGCGCCGGGGTGTCTATTTCCGCGCGGCGGCGTGGGCGGCCCGGATGAAACGGATGGGGAAGATCGCGTTCGATTTTAAAATGAAGTTCGTCCGGCCGTAGCGCGGCGTTCCAGCGGGCGGAAGACCGGCTTCGTTCCGGATGGGTATATTGCTGCAATGCTGCTGTCTATCATCATCGTTTCTTTCAATGGCGAGCGCTACATCGAGCAGGCGGTGTCGAGCTGTCTGTGCCTGGCCGGGGCGGACCACGAGATCATCGTGGTCGACAATGGCTCGACGGACCGGAGTCTGGAACTGATCCATCGCATGGCAGCGGGATGCGGATCGGCGTTCAGGGTCGTCGAGAACCACGAAAACCTGGGTCCCGGGGAGGCAAGAAACATCGGGCTGGCACATGCCTCCGGGGAATATTGCATGTTTCTCGACGGCGATGACTGGTTCGAGCCGCAAGCCATCCCGACGATCGTGAGCCGCCTGAAGGAATGGGAACCGGATGTCCTGATGTTCAATCATCAGCAGGTGTGGCCGGATGGCAGGAAAATCCCCAATGTTCCCAACCGGTATGTCGATCTGGGCGATCGGTGGGTGGATCTGACGGATCCGGCCGTCAGGAAAGGCGCCATCAGGAATCTGCATGTTCCCTGGAACAAAGCCTACAGAATGGGCTTCATCAGGGATCATGGGCTGTTGTTCCCCCGTCAGACCTTCTACGAAGACATGGTGTGGAGCATCCGCGCGGCGGTCGAGGCCGGCACCTTCTATTTCATACCTGATGTCTTACATAACTACAGGAGGCACCCCCGGTCCAGCCTGCATACGACCCATGACGGTCATTTCAACATCATCCGCGAATGCCGCTGCGTCGAGTCTTTGCTGAAGGACCGAGCCGATTATCGACGGTGGTACGGGGCGAAGATCTATGGCTACATACGATCCACCTTGTTCGGTGTCATCAATACCGGATCGCGCATCCCGAAGGCGAGGGAAGGGGATTACCTGAAAGAAATATCGGCACTGTTGAAGGACTTTCGCCGCATGCTGCGCCTGTGGGGACCCGATCCGCTGCTGCTGGCGGCCGCCACCGGAAACAGCAGAATATATTCCCTGGTGGCCGGATGGGCGCTCAGGGTGCATCGCCTGAAGGGGTTGGCGTACAGGCTGCGGAGCAGAGCACAAAAATGATGTTTCACGCCTGGTTTTCTAGGCGCTTCAGTATTTCCTGCCTGACTCTTTCCGAGTTCATCGAGTCGTTGTACTTGAAGAATATCCTTCTTGCGGTGGTCCGTTGCTGCCGATGGGAGGGCTCGCCGTCATGGCCCAACGCCTCGTCCATGCGCTGGATCAAGGTGTCGAAGTCCTGCGCAATGGGACCGGGGAATGCCAGCGCCATGTCGTAGAGCAATCCATCCTCGTGAGCCTTGTAGTGCTCGATGTCATAGCCGAAACAGATGATGGGCTTGTCAAGATAGAGCGCTTCGATATAGACGCTGGAGTAGTCCGTGACCAGAAGATCACATTCCCTGGCAAGAGCGGAGAATTCCGGTATCGCGTCTTGCGACATGTCGAATATCAGCTCGTCGTCGATGTAGCGGTCCAGGTTGAAATAGAGCGTGCTGTTTCTGAAGTAATGCGGCCGGTATCCCAGGACGGCGCCTCGCGCGCGCAGGAGGGACTTCAGGCGGCCGATTTCATCGTCCGAAAACTGGTAATAGCACGCGCTCTCACTGACGGCCGTCTGGCGGTAGGTTGGGGCATAAAGCACCAGCTTGCGCGCCTGACGCTTCCGGCGGATGAGTTGCAGGGAATCACGGATATAGCGGGGCAGCCGCTCTTCCGCCTGGGTCAGAAAATCATTGCGCGGAAGGCCTGTGCTCCAGATCTGACGATAGTTCAAGGGATAGAACATGGCCGCCATGGCATAGCTGTCGATGTCGGACGAAGCGATCAGCCCCGCATAGCCCCGCCTCTCCTCCACCCGGTACTTCATCCGGTCGGTATGGCGGGACGTGGCTTCGTTGGCCGCATAGAGCAGCCGCTTCAGGGGGATTCCGTGCCACAGATTGACGACCAGCCGTGCGCCCATGGCCAGCTTCAGGATGCTGAATCGCCCGCCTTCCCAGCGAAGCTGTCAGGCGACATGACAAACTGACCCCCTGGCGACATGGAGAACTGACCCCTTCATGATCACATCAGGAGGGATCATCCATGCAAGAAGCCGAGTACAACCAACCCCTTGTTCAGTCACGGGGGGAACCGATGCAAAGCCCAGAGGATGTCGTCGCCATCGGTCGGCTCAAGGCCTGCGGCTGGGGAACCAAGCGTATCGCCGCCGAATTGGGGATCAGTAGGAACACCGTCAAGCGCTATCTGCGCCAGGGCGGTTGGGCACCGTACGCAAGCCCGCAGCGCATGCGGGCACTCGACGGCGTGGCGCCGTGGCTGCGCGAGCGCTTCATGGCCCATGCAGGCAACGCCGCTGTCGTGCAGCAGGAGCTGCGCAGCGAGCATGGCATCACGGTGAGCTTACGCACGGTGGAGCGGGCCTGTGCCCCGTGGCGCCGGGAGCTGGCCGCCTGCGCTCAGGCCACCGTGCGCTTCGAGACGCCGCCGGGCCAGCAGATGCAGATCGACTTTGGCAGCCGTAAGGCCCAGATCGCTGGTGCGGAAGTCGGCGTGCAGCTATTTGTTGCGACGCTGGGCCACAGCCGTCGCATCTTTGTGCAGGCCTTCCCGCACCAGCACCAGTCGGCCTGGTTTGCTGGGATCGAGGCGGCGCTGCAGCACTTTGGGGGTGTTCCCCGCCAGGTCCTGGTCGATAACGCGCGGGCGCTAGTCGAGCACCACGACGCGGCCAGCCGCGAGGTGGTCTTCAATGACCGGTTCCGCGCGCTGGCGCATCACTGGGGGTTCCGGCCCGTGGCCTGCGCCCCCTATCGGCCGCGCACTAAGGGCAAGGACGAGAGGAGCGTGGGCTACGTCAAGCGCAACGCCATGGCGGGCCACACCTTCGAGTCCTGGGCGCACCTGCAAGCCCACTTGGACTGGTGGATGCGCGAGGTGGCCGATCAGCGGGTGCACGGCACCACGGGCGAGATCCCCGCAGAGCGCTTCCGTCTCGAGCGCCTGCACCTGATGCCGCTGGCGGATCGGCCGCCCTTCGAGCAGACGCGCAGTCTGTCGCGACGCGTCGCGCGCGACGCCACCGTCGAGGTCGACACCAATCGCTACAGCGTGCCGTGGCGCCTGGCGGGGCGCCTGGTACAGGTTCATATCGCGGGCTGCGAGCTGCGCGTGCTCGATGACGGGCGCGAGGTCGCTTGCCACCCCGAGCTTGCCGGGCGGCGCCAGACGCGCTGCCTGCCCGAGCACCTGCAGGGCATCGTTGGCTACCGAGCCCCGGGGCAGCCCTCAAGGTCCACGGCACCCGGCGATCAGGTGCAGGGACCCATTCCCGTCGTGCCACAGGCACTGCTGCAGCGCGACCTCTCGGTCTACGAGGCGATCACCGGCGGAGGCTGGCAATGATCATCCAGGATCCAGACCGGCTCGACGCCATGCTTGGGCGCCTGAAGCTCACGGCGATCCGCGAACGGCTCGATACCCTGCTCGATGAGGCGGCGCGCCAGGAGCTGAGCCTGCGCGAGGCGCTTGCCTACCTGTGCGCGCAGGAGGTGGCCCGCAAGGAGGACCGCCGCATCCAGATGGGGCTGTCGATTGCCCGCTTCCCGTTCGTGCGCACCCTGGACGGGTTCGACTTCAGTGCCCAGCCCGCTGTAGACCCCGCGCAGATCAGGGAGCTTGCCTGCGGGCGGTGGATTGCCAACGGCGATGCGCTGCTGCTGCTTGGGCCGCCCGGGGTGGGCAAGAGCCACCTGGCCGTCGCCCTGGGGCGTGAAGCCGTTCGGGCGGGCTACTCGACGCTGTTCACCACGGCCACGGCGCTGATCACGCAACTGGTGAGTGCACATGCCGCGGGCAGCCTGGAGGAACGCCTGCGTCACTTCGCCAAGCCCAAGCTGCTGATCATCGATGAGCTGGGCTACCTGCCCCTGGAGCCGGGGGCGGCAAACCTGTTCTTCCAGCTTGTCTCGCGGCGCTATGAACGGGGCAGCCTGCTGGTGACCAGCAACCGCGCCGTGAGCGAATGGGGCGAGGTCTTCGGCGACGCCGTGGTGGCTACCGCCATCCTCGATCGGTTGCTGCATCACAGCCATGTCCTCACCATCCGGGGCGACAGCTACCGGCTGCGTACAAAGCGTAAGGCAGGGCTCATCAAACCCAGTTCTGCTGCCATCGGGCAGCCGTTCGTTCAACCGTAGGGGGGGTCAGTTTTAGGTGTCGCCAGGGGGTCAATTCCTGGTGTCGCTTGACAGAAGCGAGTAGTCCATGGACACCGAATGCGTCAGGAAAACGACTTTGCAGCGCGCGAGCAACAGCAACCCTCGCAAGCTGCCATGCCTGACGACCTCGTACCGGACGGCATCCTCTATCTGGAGGTCGGGCGTCTGACCACGGTAGAAAACGATCTTGCGGATGGCGGGGTCCCTTTTGACCGCCTCGAACATCGCGCGTTGATTCTCGATGAAACGGTTCGTATGCAGGTGGTGCGTCGCAAAGGCCCAGTGATCCGCCCTTTTGGGGGTCATGAAATCGACCAGCCGCCACAGCGGATGGAACAGGGGGAATAGAAGCCGCATCATGGGACGGGAGACTCGTTCAGTCGAAGCGGTCGATGATGGAGGAAATCAGGTCGAGTGCCTGCTTGAGCTCCCCGATATGCGTCTGGTCCAGGATCTTCAGCGTTTTTCGGATGTGTGTGCTGGAAATGCCTTCGGTGCGTGGCAGGTAGACGACTTCGCAGTAGGCCTTCAACTCGTCGAAGCGGCCTTCCCAGTCACTGCCCATGCCGAAGACCGCTACCCCATGCGTTTTGATGTCCTCGGCCTTCTGCTCCCAGCACGTTTCCGGAATGGCGAGATCGACGCATCGCAGCGCCCGGATGATCTCGATCCGGTCGGAGAACGGGACCACGGTCTTCTTGCCCTTGATATGGTTGAATTCGTCGGTGGAGACTCCGACAACCAGGCGGTCTCCGAGGGCGCTCAGGCGTTGCAGCAGACGCAGATGGCCGATGTGGAACAGGTCGAAGGTGCCGTAGGTCAGGACGGTTTTCATGGCGGGTTCGGGACTTCTCAGAACAGGGCTTCGATCATGTCCGGGGCGAAAACAGGGATGCCCAGGTGCCGGGCCACCGCGTCTCTTTCGCGAAACGAATCATCGATGAAAATGGCCGGCAGCAGATCGATATGAGTCGACTTGGGACTGCCGTCGGTGATGTGGATGATGCGGTCAAAGATCGCTCCCAGACGGACGCGGCGCAAGGTCTCGCGCGGATCGTCCGCATGCCGCGTCAGCAGCGTGATCGTGCAGCCCCCGTCGATGGCCTTGTACAGGAAGGCGATCAGCGCCGTGTTGAGCCGTCCCCTGACGAGCAGGCAGTCGTCCAGGTCGACGTACACGTGCCGGTAGTCGAGCTGGATGCGGAAGCGGTTTTCCAGGGCGCGGTCCAGTTCGATCGGGTAGTCGTTGGCCGCGACCGAGACGGGCCAGTCGAAGGCGTCGAATGCGCTCAGCAGCGGCAGGTTCACCCCCAGGCCGCGCTGCAGGGCGGACGATCCCGCGAAGCGGGCGGCCACTTCCAGCAGTTTGGGCTGGCCGGCGCCGTCCAGCTTGGCCTGGAAGAACCAGGCGCCGCGCGGCCGCAGTTTTTCGTTGATGGCCGAGGCCCAGTCCGTGAACAGTCCGGCGAAGTCGGCGCTGGGCGAGGTGTGGACGCTGATGCCGTTGCTGATCCGGTCGCGCCCCCGGACCGCATGGAACAGCAGCACCCCGTGGCGGTCCGAGAAGCAGTCGACGGTCCATTCGCGTCCCGGCAAGTATTCCAGGATCAGCATGTCCCGGCCGGGCTGCCGGGCCAGCAGCGCGGCGGCGCCGGCGGCATCGTCGGCGCGGGCGGCATGGCGCGATCCATAGCCCCGGTCGGGCTTGATGAAGACCGGATAGGCGGGGACCGCCGCCAGGTCGGGGTAGCGCGCAGGAATCGGAACCAGGCCGTCCAGTGTGTCGTAGGTGAGGGTCTTGGAGGCGCAAATGCGGGTGACGGCCGCCGGGCTGCCGATGACGCGCACACCCAGGCGTTCCGCCAGATCCTGCAGCGTTTCGGCCACCGCGTCCATCGTCGGGTAGAGGGCGTCGATGCGATGCGTCTGGATGATTTCGGCCAGGCGGGGCGCGAAATCCGGGCTGTCGTGAAAGGGCAGGCCGCCCACGTAATTGTCGTAGACGAAGCGGCCGTGATCGTCCGCGCTGGAGGCGCCGATGAGCTCGAAATGGGTGGAATAGCACAGAGCCCGGTGGATCTCCAGGCCGATTTCCGAGCCGCAGGGAAAGACCAGGATGCGTTTGCTCATCGGGCGGTCTGCAGGATGATGCCGATCAGCCGCTCCTGGTCTTCCGTCTGAAGGGTGGGATAGATGGGCAGGCAGATGACCCGTTCGGCCAGCGCATGGGCATTGGGCAGGTGTTCGGCGGCGGCGCTGGCCAGCCCGCGGTACATGGGGAACGAGCTGACCAGGGGATAGAAGTAGCGCCGGGCGTGGATCTGGTGCGACTTCAGCAGGGCGTACAGTTCGTCGCGGCCGACGGGGTGGTCGGGATGCACGAACAGGGGGCAGTAGGCGTGGTTCCATTCCAGGTTGGCCGGAACCTGCTGCATGCGCAGCGTGGGGATGTCCTTGAAGGCTTCCTGGTAGCGCCGATGGATGGCCGTGCGGATCTCCAGCGCCCGGTCGATGTGCTTGAGCTGCAGCAGCCCCATGGCCGCGCAGACTTCGTTCATCTTGCCGTTGATGCCCGGTGCCACCACCGTGACTTCGTTCGCGAAGCCGAAGTTCTTCAGGTAGTCGATGCGCTGCTTGATCTTGGCGTCCGGGCAGACGATGGCGCCGCCCTCGAAGGTGTTGAGCACCTTGGTGGCATGGAAGCTCAGGACGGCCAGATCGCCGTGGTTCAGGATGCTCGCGCCGTCTTTCTTGACGCCGAATGCGTGCGCCGCGTCGTAGATGACCTTCAATCCGTAGACGTCCGCGATCTGCTGGATGCGGTCGACGTCGCAGGGCAGGCCGTAGCAATGCACCGGCAGGATGGCCGTGGTGGCGGGGGTGATGGCTTCCTCGATGCGTTCCGGGTCGAGGTTGCAGGTGTCCGGATCGATGTCGACGAACACGGGTTTGATGTTGTTCCACAGCAGCGAATGGGCGGTGGCGGCGAAGGTATACGGTGTGGTGATGACTTCGCCGCCGATGCGCAAGGCCTGCAGGGCGGTGACCAGCGCCAGGGTTCCGTTGGCGAACAGGCTGAGGTGGCGGACGCCCAGGTAGGCCGCCAGTTCGTTTTCCAGTTGCTCGTGAAAGGGGCCGCCGTTGGTCAGGCGTTTGCTGGCCCAGATCTTTTCCAGGTAGGGAATGAATTCCTGCAAAGGCGGCAGGTGCGGCTCGGTGACGAAAACGGGGCGCTGTGAGATCATGTCGTCCTGTGCCCGGATGGGCCGCGTAAGCACTGTGGGAAACCGTACCGATCTTACTCTATCGGCCGATCGGGAATTCACCGGATTTCCTGGAAATATAGGCGCCATTTCGATCGTTCAGGGACAAAAATGATCACCAGAAAAGAGCTGTACGAACTCCTGGAAAATCCGCAATTGAATGAAATGGTCGCCACGGTCTGGGATCTGCTCGGCCAGGGCTTCCAGCACGCCCAGGCGCTGTTGCCGCAGGATCAGGCGATGGAACGCAAGGAGCTTTCTTTCCACGACCAGGTCAGGCTGCTGGCCTATCTGTGCGCGCTGATCGCCGATCTGCCGGGCGATATCGTCGAAATCGGGGTCTGGAAGGGAAAATCGCTGTCCTTGATGAACGAGGCGTGCAATCACGAAAGAAGAATCATCGGGATCGATCCCTTCGCATTGCCGAAGCAGTACGAGGAATTCAGCCATTACAGGAACCTGCTGTTCCAGAATGCCGTCGTGCTGAGAGGCCTCTCCGAATTGTGCGCGGAGCGGTACTACGATCTTTCCCCCAGCGTGGCGCTGCTGCATATCGATGGCGGGCATGAGGGCAGGAATGTCCTGCTGGATTTTCTGCTGTATTCCCCCAGCGTGGTTTCCCAGGGATTCATCGTGTTCGACGACTACATGGACGTCCGGTACAGTCCGGAGGTCGGGCCCGCGGTCGATCTGCTGCGCGCGGGGGGATATTTCAATGGATTCAATGTCCTGGGATCCGTTCGCGGATTCGAGAACAGCTACCTGATCCAGAAGATGTGATTCAACGCTTACCGGAAATGGATTGATGGCAATGGATTTTGAAACGTCTCGAAGCGAGCGTCCTCCCCTGGTTTCCGTGGTGATTCCGGCATTCAGGTCGAAATATCTCCAGGCGGCAATCGACAGCCTGCTGGCGCAGGATTTTTCGGATTACGAGATCGTGGTGGGAGACGATTGCCCCACCGAGGACGTTTTCGACCTGTTCAAAAAACTCGTCGAAGACAGGCGGATCGATAATTTTCGGTATTGCAGAAACGAAACTTCCCTGGGTGGCGGGGGCAATCTGTCTTCGTGCATCCAGAAGGCGCGCGGAAAGTATATCAAGCCGCTGTTCGACGATGATGTCCTGCTGCCCGGGATGATTTCCCGGTTCGTGGAGGTCCTGGCGCAGGATGCGCGCGTCGCCGTGGTCGGATCCCGCCGGTTCCTGGTGGGCGAGGAAGGCGAAAGACTGCCCGACAGCGTTGCAACGGTTCCTCTGTTCGACGAGGACGTCGTCATTCATGGAAAGGATGCCGTTTCATTCCTGGGCGACGTCACGCTGAATTTCATTGGCGAGCCCTCCTCGATCATGTTCCGTCGGGACGATTATGATCCCATCGTCGTGGAGCATCGCGGTTTGCTCAAGCTGGGCGGCCAGTATATCGAGTGGGTCGGCGATCTGGCCATGACGATCAAGCTGCTGCGCCGCGGCCACCTGGCCCTGCTGCATCAGCCTTATTCCGCTTTCCGCGTCTCGAGAGAACAATTCAGCCAGAAGGGCCGCGACCAGCCCGGGATCGGAGAAAAAGGCCATAGCGACTTCCGGCGGATGATCCGCGAGCTGGGCTGGTACCGCTCCGAAAACAACCATCTCGTTCGCATCAGGCCCCTGAACGATCCAAAGCAAGGCTTCACGCCGATCAACCTGGGGGCGCGCATCCGCGATCGGGCCAAGGCTCTGGTCCGGAAAGAGGAAATCAAGAGCTGGGGCGTTTCCGAATGGCTGGCCGACCGTGCGCCTTCGGCCGCCCGCATCCTGGCGATCCAGACCCTGCTGCAGGCGAATCCGGATGTCGGCACCCTGGGCGCCGCCGTGATCGTGCCGGATGGCGCGGACGTGCAGGCGCTGGTGGCGACCCTGGAAAGCCTGGGCACCCAGCATCGGCCCGTCGATGGCGTCTGGCTGATCGGCCGCGACATCCCGGACGAGGCGGCCGGCAACGGCATCGAGCTGCTGCGCGGCCAGGTCCATTGGACGAGGCAGCTGTCGGACCGGATCGATCGGGGAGGCGTGCCCGACTTCCTGTGGATCCTGTACGCGGGCGACCGCCTGGTGCCCCATGCGACGCTGGCGCTGGGGGAATACCGCCTGCGCAAGCCCGATCCCCTGGTCTGGTACGCGGACGAGGCCGTCCTCGAAGCGGACGTGCCGGTCAATCCGATGCTCAAGCCGGATTTCAACGTCGATCTCCTGCGCAGCTATCCCTATATCGGCCGCAATCCGGTCATTAGCACGGCGGCCATCCAGGCGGCGGGCGGACTGGACGAGCGGGTCGCCGACCTGGCGGCTGTGGACCTGATCTGGCGCCTGGTGGAGCAGGTCGGCCCGCCGGTGGTGGGGCACGTGCCCGAAGTCCTGCAGCTGGGCGGGCGCAGCCTGATGGACTGGGTGCGCGATCCGGCGACGATGGCCTGGTTCCCCGCCGTGATCCAGGCTCATTTCGTGCGCATGGGCCTGGAGGCCCGGATCGGACCTGGACTGGCGCCCGGCCTGCAGCGCATCGAATACCCGCTGGACACGCAGCCGCTGGTCTCCATCATCATTCCCACGCGTGACCAGCAGCCGGTCCTGCGGGCCTGCGTCGAAGGGCTGATGGAGCACACGGCCTACCCCCATTACGAACTGCTGATCGTGGACAACGGCAGCGTCGAGCCCGATGCCGTGGCCTTCCTCGCCGGGCTCGAAGGCATGGGAACGGACCGGATCCGCGTGCTGCGCTGGCCGCAGGCCTTCGATTTCGCGGCCATGAACAATTTCGCCGCCGGCCAGGCGCGCGGGGACGTGCTGCTGTTCCTGAACAACGACATCCAGTTTTCGCCGCGCACGCGGACGGACTGGCTGGAGCGCCTGCTGCGGCATGCGCTGCGGCCCGAGGTGGGGATGGCCGGCTCGCGCCTGGACCTGCCCGATGGCGGGGTGGAGCAGTGCGGCCAGGTGCTGGGGATGGACAACAGCGTCGGCGCGGCGTTCCGGGGCCTGCCTTCCGACCGGCAGGGCTACATGGGCCGCCTGATCGTCCAGCAGAACGTCAGCGCGCTCAGCGCCTCGTGCCTGATGATGCGGCGGGAGGTCTTCCACGAACTGGGCGGTTTCGATGCCGCATCCTTCCCCGTCTATTACGCGGATGCGGACCTGTGCATGAAGGCGACGCAGGCGGGATATCTGCTGGCGCTGGAGCCCGATACCGGCCTGCTGCACATGGGCGGCGCCACCCGGCTGCTGACCGAAAAGTTCGGCCTGAAAGCCAGCCCCGACGACGCGCAGCGCGATCGGCTGTATCACCGGTGGCTGCCACAACTGGCACGCGACCCGCACTATCATCCGGCCTTCGGCAAGCGCTCGCCGGGCTTCGACCTCAGCGCCGATGCTTCGCGGATCCAGGAGCCGCTGCCGGGCAGGCCGCTGCCCGTGGTGCTGGCGGCCCATGCGGATTGGCAGGGCTGCGGCCATTACCGGATCCTGTACCCCTTCGAGGCCATGGCCGGCGAACTGCGCCTGGAAGGCGGGCTCAAGCTGGGCGACTTCCATTTCACCGACGTGGCGCGCATCCAGCCGGACGTGATCGTGCTGCAGGGCGCGTGGCTGAACGAGGGGATCCTGACCCAGATCCGGCGCTACCGCGAGATCACCGGCGCCAAGGTCGTCCTGGAGTTCGACGATTACCTGCCCAACATCCCGACGCGCAGCATCTACCGCAAGAAGCTGCCCCAGGGCGTGATCAAGAACATGCGCCGCGCGATCGAGCAGGTGGACTGGCTGGTGGTTTCCACGCCGGTGCTGGCCGAGGAATATGCCGACTACCACGGCGATATCCGCGTGGCCCTGAATGGCCTGCCGCCGGCTTCGTGGCGCGGTCTTTCGGCCGGGCGCCGCGCGGGGCGGAAGATGCGCGTGGGCTGGGCCGGCGGGGTCAGCCATGCGGGCGACCTGGCGGAGATCCGCTCGGTCGTCCACGATCTGCGGGACGAGGTCGAGTGGGTCTTCATGGGCATGAAGCCCGAGGGCGTGCAGTGCGAATATCATCCCGGGGTCTCGATCGGCCAGTATCCGGAAAAGCTGGCCGGCCTCAACCTGGACCTGGCCGTGGTGCCGCTGGAAACCAACCAGTTCAACCGCTGCAAGAGCAACCTGCGCCTGCTGGAACTGGGAGCTTGCGGCGTGCCGGCGATCGCCACGGACATCGAGCCGTATCGCGGGGATCTGCCCGTGACGCGGGTGCGCAACCGCCACCAGGACTGGATGGAGGCCATTCGCGCCCATCTGGCCGATCCCGATGCCCTGGCGCGCAAGGGCGACGCCTTGCGCGATGCGGTCCTGGGGCGCTGGATGCTGGAAGGCGAATTCCTGGATCAGTGGGCCCGCGCCTGGGGTGTGGCGCCAGCGGCCGACTGAGAGCGCGCGAAGGCCTTGGCGGGGAGGGATGCCAGGGCTCCGGCCCATCGAGGCCGGAAGACGAAAAAAAGCCGCCAGGGATGACAGCCGGCGGCTTTGCTGCTTCTGGAGTCTGGACGAGGCGGGGTAGGACCCGCCCCGATGCAGTCTGGCGAATTAGCGCAGCAGGGACAGCATGGTCTGCGGGACCTGGTTGGCCTGCGCCAGGACGGCGGTGCCGGCCTGCTGCAGGATCTGGGCCCGCGTCATGTTGGACACTTCCACCGCGTAGTCGGCGTCTTCGATGCGCGAGCGCGAAGCCGTCAGGTTGGTGATGGTGTTGTTCAGGTTGGCGATGGTCGATTCAAAGCGGTTCTGGATCGCACCCAGGTCGCTGCGCATCTTGTCGACGTTGTTGATGGCGGCGTCGATTTCAGCCAGAGCGCCGGAGGCCACGGAGGACACGCCGCCGGAAGCGGTAATGACCAGACCGTTGGAGTTGATGGCGGAGGTGCCGCTCAGCAGCGTGTTGACGCGGGCGTCGGTGCCCGAGATCGTGATGGTCTCGCCGTCGTTGGCGCCGACCTGGATGGCGATGCCGGACGCGGCGGAGCCGTTCAGGACCTTGGTGCCGTTGAACTGGGTCTGGTCGGCGACGCGCTGGATTTCGTCCAGGCGCTGCTTGATTTCGGCGTTGATCGAGTTCAGGTCATCGGAGGAGTTCGTGCCGTTGTAGGCCTGGACCGTCAGCTCGCGAATACGTTGCAGGTTGTTATTGATTTCGTTCAGGGAGCCTTCCGTCGTCTGCGCCATCGAGATGCCGTCGTTGGCATTGCGGGCGGCTTGCGTCAGGCCCTTGATGTTGGCGGTGAAGCGGTTGGCGATGGCCTGGCCGGCGGCGTCGTCCTTGGCGCTGTTGATGCGCAGGCCCGAGGACAGGCGCTGGATGGCGGAGTTCAGGGAGGATTGGGACTTGTTCAGGTTGTTCTGGGAGACCAGAGCAAGGTAGTTGGTGTTGATAACAGCCATGAGAGACTCCTAAGAGATTCGGCGAAGGATTCGCCCTTTTTGCCCAGGATGACAAACCGAGTGACCTCCTGTTCTGCCCCGTTAACGGAGGGGGGCGAGGGAACTTTAGGGCGGTCCGCGAGTTTTTTTGCCCCCGGGCCGCCCTGGGGCGGGCTGGGTCCTTTCGAGGGCGGAAAGCAGCCGCATGCCAGGCGGCGCGGGCGTCTTCCCGCGGGCGGATCATTCCCGCTCGATCACGCTCAGCATCCGGGTCCTGCGCTCCGACAGGGGGCCGAACGCCTGGGACAGGCGGGCATACCGCTCGCCGTCGGCCAGGGCCCTCAGGATGTCGGCCCAGTCCTGCATGAGGAGTGTCCGGGAGCCGACGAAACGCGCGTGATCGTAGGGCGCCCGGGAGGCGTCCCGGCGGCGGTGCGCAAGCTGCAGATCCACCAGCTTGTCGGGATAGCCGAGCAGGCCGAGCAGGGTCGTGGCGGTCGCCCGGAATCCGTGCGCGGAAAACCGACCGCCGTATCCCAGGCGGCCGATGGCGTGGTTGAAGCTGCTCGCGGCAAGCACGCCGTCCGGGTCCCGGCGGTTGGGAAACAGCGTGGGGCCGTGGCCGGATCAGGCGCGCAGGGAGCGGAGCATCGCCAGGGCCTGCCGGGAGAGCGGCACCATGTGCGGCCGGCGCATCTTCATGCGCTCCTTCGGAACGATCCAGACGGCATTGTCGAAATCGAACTCCTGCCAGCGGGCCAGCCGCAGCTCCGAAGGCCGCACGAAGGTCAGCGCCAGCAGGCGCAGGCCGATGGCGATGTCGGGATGCCCGTCCCAGGCGTCCAGGCGCTGGAAGAATTCCGGGATGTCGGACCAGCCGAGCGGCGGATGGTGGCGCACGGTCGGCCGCCTGACCAAGCCTTTGAGCAGGCTGGCCGGGTTGTCCTCGCGCAGCCCCTGCAGGATGGCGTGGGAGAAGACCTGGGATGTCCACTGCTGCGCGAGCAGCGCGGCGCAGCGGGCGCCGCGATCCGCGATCGATGCGATGAGCGCGCGGATGTGCGTGGGGGTGAGGTCGGCGACCGCCACAGTTCCGATGGCGGGAAGGATGTCATTTTCAAAATACCGCCGTATCTGGCGGGAGTACCCCGGACTCCATTGCGGGTTGGCGGCCAGCCAGGCGCGCGCGACCGCTTCAAACGAAGGAGGTGCGGGCGGCTCGTCATGCGTGCGTGGATTTGCTCCCATAGGGGGTGTATGCCTTGGAGGATCAGGTCGCGTACGCGGTCCCGTTCCCGCCGGGCCTGAGCCAGGGTGACATCGGGATAGCGCCCGATGGCGTACACCTGGGCCTTGCCGCTCAGGCGGTAGCGGTAGCGCCAGAGCTTGCTTCCGCTGGGTTGTACCGACAGGAACAGGCTGCCGCCGTCCCGGAGTTGATAGGGTTTGCCAGCCGCCTTGGCGGAGTTGATCGTGCGGGTGGATAGAAGGTTCTGAGCCATGTGCTGCTTTCTCCATTACAAAAGAGCACACAGATATATACACATTGCTTTTTCCCCGGATCAGTGTATTTGTACGAAATGTCTTATTTATCAATGATATAAGCGGGATATTTTCCTCCGTCCGTATTTCCCAGTCTGGCAGGACCAGCATCGTCTGCGCAGAATAAGGCTTCCCGAGCCAGGAAGCCCGCCATGTCCGCCCGCAACGCATCGCCGCCCGCCCTCGCGGACGATCACGACAGTCCATGGAAGGACGCGCTCGAACTCTATTTTCCCCAGGCGCTGGCCCTGCTGACCCCGGACCTGTATTCCCTCATCGACAGGTCGGTGCCGGTCGAATTCCTGGACAAGGAATTGCAGGCGGTCTTGCGCGCCAGCGCACCCGGCCAGGGCCGCCGCCATGCCGACAAGCTGGCCCGGGTTCGCCTGCGCAGCGGCGATGACGCCTTGCTGCTGGTGCATGTCGAGGTCCAGGGCCGCCTGTCCGGCCCGCTGGCCCTGCAGGTCTTTGGCTGGCGGATGCTGGAATACAACGTGCTGATCCGGCAGCGGGAACGGCGCAAGGGCAGGGCACTGCTGCCGCCGCAGGTCTATAGCCTGGGGGTTCTGATCGACCAGCCTTGGCGCTCGCCGCAGGACGCGCCGGCCGCCACGTTGACCTATCAGAGCGACTTCCTGGCGCAGCGGACCCGGTTCACCTTTCCGATTGTAGAATTGAACGACTGGCGGACTCGCTGGGACGAGCTGGATGCGTTGGCGCCGGCCAATCCGTTTGCCGTGGTGATCATGGCGCAGCTGCAGGCGGCGGGGCATCCGGACAAGGCCAGCCGGCTGGCGCCGCTGCTGGATCTGACTCGCCGCCTGTATGGCTATGGCTACGCGCGGGATGGGATCGGCCCCTTGCTGCGACTGGTGGAATGGATGCTCCGCCTGCCGGCGGACATGGAGACGGACTACTTTCTGGCTGCCCAGCGGCTGGAACAGGAGCATGAAATGAGTTACGTGACGATCGCCGAGCGCCATGGGATGGTACGCGGCCAGGCCGACCTGCTGCTGCGCCAGATCCAGCGCCGCTTCGGGCCGGTGGACGAGGCGGTCGTCCAGCGCATCCGCGCCGCCGGCACGGAGGATCTGGAAACCTGGTCGCTGAATTTCGTGGACGCCGCTTCGCTGGAAGAGGTGTTCAAGGATTGACCGCGCTGTGCGCCGTCCGGGGGCTTGCGCGATGTATTCCGATGGCGCTGGGTTGGGGATTGGGGCATGATCACGGCTGCCCCGTTTGCGAGTCAATCAGATGAACCCTCCCACCATCGCCCTGGTGATGATCGTCAAGAACGGCGCGGCCACGCTGGCCCGCTGCCTGTCCAGCGTGCAGGGCCATATCGATGAACTCATCGTGCTGGACACCGGATCGACGGACGACACGGTTGCCGTCGCCCGGCGCTTCGGCGCCCGGGTGCATCATTTCGACTGGGTCGATGATTTCTCCGCCGCCCGGAATGCGGCGCTGGATCATTCCGCGGCGGATTGGAATCTGATCCTGGACGCCGACAACTGGCTGGAGTCGGGACACGAGCAGCTGCGCCGCCTGGGGTCAGCGCCGTTCCTCGGGCAGGTCGCCATTCTCAATCGCTTCGTGCAGGGCGGCGAGGTCCGTCAGGCGACCGAATGGACAACCCGCGTGCTGCCCAAAGGGGTGCGCTATGTGGGCCGGATCCATGAGCAGGCGGCCAATCCCGGCAATCTGCCACGCAAGCGGCTGGATATCCGTGTCGGCCACGACGGCTACATGCCCGAGGGCCTGGAGGCCAAGAAGGGGCGCAACGAGGCGCTGCTGCGCGTGGCGCTGGCCGAGGTGCCGGAAGATCCCTATCTGCTCTATCAGCTGGGCAAGGAACTCGCCCTCTATGACCGGCATGAGGAGGCGGCCGACCATTTTTCCCGGGCGGTGTCGCTGTGCGCCCGGGACCAGTCGTTCCGCTACGACCTGATCATGCGCGCCCTGTACTGCCTGAAGCGGGCCGGCCGGCTGGAGCAGGCGATCTTGCTGGCCGAGGAGGAATTCCCGTACTGGCAGGATTCCCCCGATTATTTCTTTTGCGTCGCGGACGTTTTTCTGGATTGGGCGATCCGGCATCCTGCCGAGGCGGAATCGCAGTTCCTGCCGATCGTGGAATCCAGCTGGCTGAAATGCCTGGAAATCGGCGAGCGCCCGGATCTGTCTGAATCGGTCGCCGGCCGGGGCAGCTACCTGGCGGCGCAGAACCTGGCGGTGCTGTACGAGAACACGGGACGGGCGGCGCTGGCGGCCGAGTACCGGAAAAAGGCCGGGGAGATGCGGGAAGGCTAGACTGCCGAAGGATGCCCCACCACCGCGTCAAGACGGGCCCCTCTGGCGATACTGAATCCGCCCCCTTCTTGACGCGATTTGTTATATTTCGCAGGGTCTCGTTCGATTTGGATAGATTCCATGGTTTCCGTCCGCACCAATGTTTCTTCCCTGCAGACGCAGGATCGCAACCGGCAGGCGGGCAATGCGCTGGGGCAGGCGATCGAGCGGCTGTCGTCGGGGCTGCGCATCAACAGCGCCAAGGACGATGCCGCCGGCCAGTCGATCGCCAATCGGATGGAAGCCGGCCTGAGGGCGGGCGCGCAGGTGATGCGGGGCATCAACGACGGCATCAGCCTGATGCAGACGGCCGAAGGCGGCCTGGACGGCATCAACGATCTGCTGCAGCGGGCGCGCGAACTGGCCGTGCAGTCGGCCAACGGGACCTTGTCGGATTCGGACCGGGCGGCGATCAACCAGGAGTTCCATCAGATCCGCGCGGAGATCGACCGGATCGCCTACGGGACGGAAATCTTCGGCCGCCATCCCCTGGCGCCGGATGCCTCGACGCAGGTGCCCGTCAAGATCGGCGACACGCCGCCGATCTTTGCGAAGTTTCCGGGAAGCGGCCAGCCGGCTTCGTTCACCTCCGGCATCGTGTCGACGGCGTACATCCCGACCGGGGCGAAGAATTTCGTGCTGGACATCGATTCCCTGGGCGCGGACGACGACATCCAGTTGTTCACGCGGGATGGCAAGCACCTGGCCGGAACGCCGATCCTGGGAGCGGGCGGGGATGCCGTCTGGAAGAACAATCAGGTGGTCGATGCTGCGTCGATCCAGGGGCGGGTCCTGACGGAGTCCAACGGGTTTCTGCCCGGGGCGGCGTACGACGACAGTCTGCTCGTGCAGGGCGGTCCCGCGTTCGACATCGACGGCAGCGCATCGGGCAGCTACAACGGCATGAATTTTTCGTACAGTGGCGATGGCGACCGCTACGAGACGGACGCGGCGTTCAACGACGGCACGAATGGCGCCGGCGGCCGGCTGGAGCGGCTGTCGATCGACGAGGTCACGGAGGATCTGCTGATCCTCGTGGTGGGACAGGGGGCGTTTCAGGCCACGGCCAGCTGGGACGTGATGCCCCGTCCGGAGACCCGGATCCAGCCGCCTTATTCGGAGCCCACCGATATCGTGGTCGGCGCCAATTTCGGGCAGGACGTGGAGAAGGTCACGATCGAGCCGACGCCTTCGGACAGCGTGTCCCTGGGTCTGGACACGGTCGAGCTCGATCCGATCGAGCAGGCGCGCGAGGCGCTGGCCAGGCTCAGCGAGGCTCTGGGCAAGGTGGACACCTACAGGGGGCAGTACGGCGCCCTGACCAATCGCTTCGAGGGCGCCATCCAGAACCTGGCGCAGGAACGCAATGCGACGGCCGCCGCACAGTCCCGCATCCAGGACGCCGATTATGCGGTCGAGGTCTCCAGCATGACGCGGGCCCGGATCCTGCAGCAGGCATCCGCCGCCGTGCTGGCCCAGGCCAATCAGGTGCCGCGCGACATGCTGTCGCTGATTTCGGGGCAGGGTGGATGACCCCATGGTGAATGGGGATTTCCATGACCTGGCGCAAGCATCGGGCTGCGGCAAGCCGTTACGATGAGACCATCGCCTGCGGGCGGGCAGGCCACGAACCCGCCGATCTCATGGAAGGAGCACCCGATGGTCGCCACAATGAAAGCCGCCGTATTCGTCGAACCTGGCCGGATCGAACTGGCCGAGAAACCCATCCCGGAGGTCGGCCCCAACGATGCGCTGATCCGCATCACCACCACCACGATCTGCGGCACCGATATCCACATCCTCAAGGGCGAGTATCCGGTCGCCCAGGGTCTCACGGTGGGCCATGAGCCCGTGGGGGTCATCGAAAAGCTCGGCAGCGCGGTCACCGGCTACCAGGAAGGGCAGCGCGTGATCGCCGGGGCGATCTGCCCGAACTTCGGCTCCTACGCCGCCCAGGACGGCGTGCCGTCGCAGGACGGCAGCTACCTGATCCCCTCGGGGCGGTGCGGCTGTCATGGCTACAAGGCCACCGCCGGCTGGCGCTTCGGCAACCTGATCGACGGCACCCAGGCCGAATACGTGCTGGTGCCGGATGCGCAGGCCAACCTTGCGCCAATTCCGGACGGACTGACCGACGAGCAGGTGCTGATGTGTCCGGACATCATGTCCACCGGCTTCAAGGGGGCGGAAAACGCCAACATCCGCCTGGGCGACACGGTGGTCGTCTTCGCCCAGGGCCCCATCGGCCTGTGCGCGACGGCCGGCGCGCGCCTGCTGGGCGCGACCACCATCATCGCGGTGGACGGCAACGAGCACCGCCTGGGCATTTCGCGGCGGCTGGGCGCCGACGTCACCCTCGATTTCAATACCTGCGACGTGGTCGCCGAGGTGATGCGGCTCACCGGCGGGCGCGGCGCCGATGCCGCCATCGAGGCGCTCGGTACGCAGACCACGTTCGAGCAGGCCCTGCGCTGCCTCAAGCCCGGCGGCACGCTCTCCAGCCTGGGGGTGTATTCGCAGGACCTGAAGATCCCGCTCGACGCCTTCGCCGCCGGCCTGGGCGACCATCGCATCAATACCGCTCTGTGCCCGGGCGGCAAGGAGCGCATGCGCCGCCTGATGAACGTGATCGCCGCCGAACGCCTCGATCTGGGCGTGCTGGTGACCCACCACTATCCGCTGGACGACATCGTCGCGGCCTACGATCTGTTCGCCCACCAGCGCGACGGCGTGCTGAAGGTCGCGATCAAGCCGTTCTGAATCAGGCCGGCCTGGCGGATGACAGCAGCGCGCGGCTGCGCGCCGCGCTGGGCCGCGCCGCCACGCGCTCGAACCACGGACCGATGCGCGGCAGGCCGTGGTCGAAAGGCTGGCCGACGGATTCGCCGAAATCCAGCCAGACGTACAGCCAGATGTCGGCGGCGGTGAAGCGTTCGCCGCACAGGTAGGGGTCGGGACCGAACAGGCCGTCGAGCCATCGCAGGCGGTCCCGGGCTACCCGCTTCAAGCCCTCGGCCGCCTCGGGCGCGACCGGGATGCGCGACTCGAAGCGGGCCAGCCCTTCGGCGTAGTGGTAGGCGTTGTGGATGAATTCCGTGATGTTGAGTTCGACCCGGCGCCACCATTGCCGGGTCTGCGCGCGCTGTTCGGGCGTGCGGCCGATCAGCGCGGGCTCGGGATGGCGTTCTTCCAGGTATTCCGCGATGGCGACCGCCTCGGCCAGGGGGGTGCCGTCGTCCAGGCGCAGGGCCGGCGTCTGGCCCGCCGGATTGATGGCGAGATAGGGCGTCTGGCGGTTTTCCCCCGTCATCACGTCGATGGTCGTGGCGGGCAGCCGCAGTTGTTTTTCGAGCAGGAACATCCGCAGGCAGCGCGGCGCGGGGCTCTGGGCATCGTAGATCAGCATCATGGCACGGGGGTGGGGTTCGAAGAAGGACGACCGGGGCGGTCGGACCGGGAGGATCACTCAAGTGTACTCAAGCGGCCCCGTCCACATACACCCACATCCCGTCCACCCGCGTGAACCGGCTGGTTTCATGGATGCGGGTGGCGCGGCCGTGGACGCGCACCCGCGCGACGAATTCCACGACCTCGTGGTCGGCGTCCACCCGGACGTGGCGGCGCACGTCCAGTCCCAGCCAGCGGGTGCCGGGCTCGTTGGGTTCCAGCGCGGCCGGCCGGGTGTCGGGGTGCTAGCCCGGAAATTTCGTCAGGCGGGTAAAAAGGAATGTAAGCGGTGCATCTACCCCATTATTCCGAGGCAGCCAGATTCATGGCTAAATCCTGGTCATGGGTATTCCACGGCAACAAGGCCTCAATTTCATCGACCGTTCTTGCCAGCGGCAGGCGTTCCAGCACGAAGCGCAGCCACGCATAGGGTTCGCGATCATTGGCCTTTGCCGTCTGCAGCAACGAGTACAGCACCGCACTGGCATGCGCCCCGGCGGGGGTGTCACTGAACAGCCACCCCTTTCGTCCGATCACAAACGGCTTGATCGCCCCGCCTTCCAGAAGGTTGTTGTCGATGGGCAGGTCGCCGCGTTCGGTGTAACGGATCAGGCGCGGCCACACTTTGCACAAATACCCCAGCGCCTCACCCAGCTTGCTCCTGGGGGTGACCAGCGGCAAGGTCTCATCCAGCCAGGCGCGCAATTTCTGCAGGATCGGCAAGCTGTGCGTCTGGCGCGCCTCGAAGCGCTGCGCATCGCTCGCGTCTTTCACCTTGGCCTCGATACGGTAAAGCCGGGCAAACAGATCCAGCGCGTAGTCGGCGCGGGCGCTCTTGCCATTGGGGCTGGAGCGTTTGGCCTCGACGAACTTTCGCCGCGCGTGCGCTGCACACGCCAGGTGCTCCACACCGGGCAAGCGGGCCACCGGCGCATAGCCTTCGTAGCCGTCCGTCATCAGGTAGCCCTGCCAGCCCTCCAGCAGACGCAACGGTACCTTCCCCGAACGGCTCTTGTCGTAATCGAACAGCACCGCCGTACGCCCCGGCGGCCCCCCGCGCTGCACCCACATATAACTTTTTGCCGTCGGACTTCGCCCCGGTTCTTTCAAGACCTGCACCGTGGTTTCGTCCATGTAGATGACCGGCGCCTCCAACAAGGTGTCGCGCGCCAGATTGTGCAGCGGCTGCAAGGCCTGGGCAAGCTTGATCATGGCCCGCGCCATGCTCTGGCGCGGCACCTCGACCTGGTGGCGAGCCAAGACCTTTTCAAAGCGCGCCAGCGGCAGGCCGTCCACGTATTTCACCACCGCCATCATCGCCAGGAAGCCGGCGCTGAAGTTGCTGCGCGGCAGGATCTGCGCCGGTGCCGGTGGCTGCACCGGAGCCTGGTCGCCCTTGGGGCAGGCGTAGCGCGGCCTCACCGTGCGGATGACACGGATCTGCATCGGCACGATGTCCAGTTGTTCACTCACGTCTTCGCCGATGCGCACCATAGGTGTGCCGCAAGGGCACTGGCGCTCATCTTCGGGTACATCAATCACGAGCTCAACGCGCGGCAGTTCCGGAGGCAATGCACGGCGGTGGCCGCGTTTGGGGCGGGCCTTGTCTTGTACAGGCGCTGGTTCCCCTTCGTGCTCGTCTTCAGTGCCGGCGGCCTGGTCAGCCAGGGCTTCGACTTCGTTAAACAGTTCGCCTTGATGTGACTCGCTACTGGGGCCGAACATCCGGTGGCGGCTCAGGCGCCACTGCTCAAGGATTTCCTGAACCTTTTGTGCAACGCCAGCGGCGACCCGTTGATCGAAGCTCGCCTCAAGGGCCTGGCGATGCGCTTCGACTTGTGCGGCCACGGTGCGTTCGATTTGTGCCGTGACGTGTTCGGTGATTTCGCGCTCAAGCGTAGGCCGCAGTTCAGCCAACACCTTTTCGCGTTCGGCCTGTAAGGCCAGGTGGAAGGCCTCGATGGTGGTCGGCAACCCCCCCGGTTGGGGCGCCGTTTCGACGTTCGATAGGAGGGGAATCGCATGGCGTTCAGACATGCGACATTATACCTCAAAATATTACATAACTGATTGATATTCCAGAGTTTTGTGAGGATAATTTGCCCATAGATCGAAGCCCTCCAGCAGCCACTCCAGCTCCTTGGGCGTGAGCGTTACAGTGGGGCCAGAGCCCGGCGCCGGCCACGCAAAACGTGCTTTCTCCAGCCGCTTTTGCCATAGGCAAAAGCCGTTTCGATGCCAGTAAAGAATCTTCATCCGGCTGCGTTGCCGATTGGCGAACACGAACAGCGCATCGCCAAACAGGTTCAGCTCCAGTTCGCTTTCCACCAGCGCCGCCAAGCCGTCGATCTGCTTTCTGAAGTCCACGGGCAGGCAGCACAGGTAGACTTGCCCGATTGAAGCGCCCGGGTGCATCAGCGCGCCTGCCCTTGCAGCGCCTGACTGACCTGGGCCAGCCACTGTGGGCTGGGCAGCCCGGGTAGCTCCAGGCGCAGGTCGCAGCCCAGCGACAGGATATAGCGGTTGACCGGGACGCTGCCGGCGTCCATGCTCACAGGCACGAACAACCGTGCGGCCGTGGCATTCGCGCTCTGGGTCGGCAACTGCGGCCCATGGCACTGAGCCTTCAGACGTCGGCGCCAATAATACAGGCTGCAGACGGCAATACCCTCACGTTGGGCGTAAGCCTTGGTGCCGATCCCTTCGCGGGTGATCGACTCCAGATGAGATTCCCAGTAAGCCTGATCCCTTTCCTTTCCATCTGACATTCTCGATTCTCCGGTATTTGTTCAACACCGATACGATGCCGGAAGGCCCGAGAGCGAACAATTATGGAGGAGATGGAGCGCTTACAAAGGAATAGGCGATTCTTGCCCGAGGGCTTATGGTTATTGGTTCTCACGCCAAACAACCAAAAAGAATCGCCTATGCCGAATCGTACCACTGAAGAACTGAACTTTGGACGCCTTGGACGCCGCCATTTGCAGGCGAATTTCCAAGGCGGTGACCTCAGTTCCGACGGCGGGCTGATGCTGCTGCGAAGAATTGATGCGCGCACGGGCCTGTCGCGTATGGCGGCCAAGGCGCTGACGGATCGTCGAGCCGCGGGCCGGGTCCACCACCGCCTGCGCGATCTGCTGGCCCAGCGCCTGTACGGCCTGTGCTGCGGCTACGAAGATCTGAACGATCACGATACGCTGCGTGAGGACCTGCTGATGCAAACAGCCGTCGGACGGGATCGTCCCCTGGCCAGCTCACCCACGCTCAGCCGTCTGGAAACGGGTGCTACCCGCGCCGACGCCTGGGCGCTGCATGGGGTGCTCATCGAACACTTCATCGCCAGCTTCGCCACGCCGCCTGAGGAGCTGATTCTGGATGTGGATGCCTCGGATATCCCGTTGCACGGTGAGCAGGAGCTCAAGCAGTTCCATGCTTATTACGACCATCACTGCTACCTGCCGCTGTACGTGTTCTGCGGCCAGTCGATGCTGGCCTGCCTGCTGCGCCCCAGCCGCATTGACGGGGCCAGGCACGCGGCGGCGGTGCTGCGCTTGTTGGTGAACCGGCTGCGTCAGGCATGGCCCGAGGTCAGGATCATCATCCGTGGGGACTCGGGGTTCTGCCGCCAGCCGCTGATCCGCTGGTGTGAGCGCAGCGGCGTGCAGTACGTCATCGGCCTGGCACGCAATAAACGGCTTCAGGCGCGTGTCGGGCAGGCTGAGGAAATCCTCAAAGGCGATTACGCGCGCACTGGGAAAAAGCAACGTCTGGTCAGCGAGTTTACCTACGCGGCCGGGTCGTGGGATCGGCCCCGGCGCGTGCTGACCCGGCTCGAATACGGCGCCCAGGGCGTGAACCCGCGCTTCGTGGTCACCAACATCCGGGACGGCGATGCCATGCAGCTGTACGATCAGCTGTACTGCGCTCGGGGCGAAGCCGAGAACCGCATCAAGGAGGCGCAGCTCGATCTGTTCGGCACACGTGCCAGTTGCCACCGGTTCGCCGCCAACCAGTTCCGGTTGTTGCTGGCGGCCCTGGCCTATACGCTGATGCAGCGCCTGCGCGAAACGGCCCTGCGAGGGACTGAACTGGAGCGTGCCAGCGCCGCCACGATCCGGGTACGCCTGCTGAAGATCGGTGCGGCCATCGTGCGCAATACCCGGCGGGTCCGCATCCTGCTGGCCTCACATCATCCGCTGCGCCATGTCTACGCGCATGCCGCCCGCGCCATGGCCCCGTAGCGCTGAGAAAGTGCTGCCCCGGCACGCTATAAAACAACGGGGGTAGGGGGAATTGCGCCTGCGGCACTGAAAAAACGCTTCCCATGCCGCCGATCCCCGCCGCCGCGTCGCCGGAGCAGCCTGACCACCCGAAAATCACTTCACCAGGCTTGCTGACGAAATGTCCAGGCTAGGTCCGCAGCAGGTAGTCCAGTTCGTCCAGCACGTAGGCGCTGTAGCGCGAGCGCATCAGGGCCTGGGCGTCGGGCGCTTGCAGGTGCAAGGAACCATGGTGCCAGCGGCCGTAGCAATCGGCGTAGGCGGCGGGAAGGCCGCAGGGGCAGGGGACGGGCTGGTCGGATGCGCGCTTCATGCCGGATGTTCTACATTGGAAAAGAGGAATCGTCGGCGCGGGTGCCTGAGTCCAGCGCCTTTTCCACCACTCGCAACAGGCCTTGGACTTCGTTGGTCAGGAAGGTGCCAAATCCGTTCCGGTGCAGCGTCCTGTCCTGTACATCCTGGGGGATGAAGCGCGACATTTCTTGTGTGAATGGCGTGCCACGCACGATTTCGCCGAGCCGGTCGATCATCGCCCGCAGCTTGTCCAGGTAGCGGACTTCGCCGTAGTCTTCGATCTTGCGCTCCACCAGGGCAACGTCGGGGCTTGCGCCTTGTTGTTTGAGCCAGCGCAGGTCCCAGATGTCCCGGTGCCGCACGTAGCGGACACAGGCTGGCAGGGAGACCAATTTGTCGGCCATGATTTCGTCAAGAGACTCAACGCCCAGCAGTACATCCGCGTAACCATCGGGCAGGAAAGGGTAATTGCGCGCCAGGCTTTTGATGTCTCGCGTGTAGGCGGGGATATCGGCTACTTCGAGTTTGATGCGCTGCCTGGGAAGATCAGGGCGAGAGGGGGCGGTCTGGATGCTGATCCGCCATTTTGCGATCTGCGTGTGTCCGGGCTCTGCCGGCCCGTCATCCATTCCCCGGATTTGCGGGGCACGAACCCGGACATCCAGGCCATAGCGGCTTCCCAGGTAGTCTTCCAGGCATTGTTTGATGTCCTGCAGCTTGCGCGTGTTCAGCCCCGGTCCGCCTGCGAAATCCAGGTCTTCGGAGAAGCGTGGGGCGCCATGGCATAGGCGCAGCGAAGTCCCGCCTTGAAACGTCAAAGTGTCGAGCAGCTTGGCTTCGCTTAGGGCGAACAGGATGTCATAGTGCAGCAGTTCTTTTTCGATGACGGGACGCATATGGGCGCGCCCCGCGTCCCGCATGGCCAGTTCCACCAGATGATTGAAGTTTTCTTTCATGGTTTGGCCAAGGCCTCCTGGAGGGCTTCCGGGTCGATCAAATGCAGATTGCGGCCGACACGCCGCAAGTCGCGGATGGCCGTGTCGATCTTGGCCATGCGCAAGGGATGATCGGAAGAAAGCGTCGCTTGGCGCAGATCGGCCGGATCGCGCTTGGTGTGCACAAACTCGATGGTGCCGTAAGGGGTCCGGATTTCACCTTCGCGTCCGGTGGTCATGAGGGTGATGCGATCGATGGGGATCTGCGAGATGACGCCGTATTCCGCCAGGGCGGATTCCAGGCTGATGTAGCTGAGCTCGGCGGGACGCAGGGCGATGGCGATGCGTTCGATCGTGTACCCGTCGCGGGATTTCGCCGCGTCATGAACGTAGACGGCCCGGCCCGCGCGGGTCAGGACGCCGGTATCGACCAGGCGGGCCAGCCCGGCGGCAAAGGTCTTTTCCGAATCCTCGTGGAAGCAGGTGCGCAGATGCTGGCGCCGGAATACATAGCGGCCGGCGTCGTCCAGGGCACGGAGAACGCGAATGGCTTGGCGCTGGTTCATGGGATTAAGTGTACATCAGCACCCTGTTTATATGGTGTTTGCGTAGACTTATGAACCACTCTGGCGCTGCATGTCCCTCTGCGGATTTCGAAGGGGTGGTGGCCTGCGATCCTATTCCCCCGTCCGGATCCCCAGCCTGCGCTCCACCAGCCAGGCGCAGCCGAGCAGGGTGACGTTGATGGCCAGGTACAGCATGCCGGCGATGATGAAGGTCTCGACGATCAGGTAGCTCTGGCTCATCAGGCGCCGGGCGAAGCCGGTGAGCTCCATGACCGCGATGGTGGAGGCCAGGCTGGTGCCCTTGATGGCCAGCACCAGCTCGTTGCTGTAGGCCGGGAAGGCCTGGCGGATGGCCAGGGGAAAGTGGATGCGGCGGAAGATCTGCAGGCGGCTCATGCCGCAGGAGGCGGCGGCGTCCAGCTGGCCGGCCGGCACGGACTGCAGGCCGCCGCGGATGGCTTCGCTCATGTAGGCGCCGCTGTTCAGGGCGATGGCCAGGATGGCGCAGCGCGCGCCGTCGGAGAACAGCCACCACAGGGCGGGCTGCTCGCGCACGAAGCCCAGGGTGCCGATGCCGTAGTACAGCAGGAAGAGCTGGATCAG
Organism: Castellaniella defragrans 65Phen; assembly: GCF_000612685.1. Taxonomy (NCBI): domain Bacteria; kingdom Pseudomonadati; phylum Pseudomonadota; class Betaproteobacteria; order Burkholderiales; family Alcaligenaceae; genus Castellaniella; species Castellaniella defragrans. Next base: position 2,282,605 of record NZ_HG916765.1, on the reverse strand, counting down.
CAGCGGCGTGCCGCGAAAGACGGTGCTGTAGGCGAAGGCCGCGCCCGCGACCAGCGGGTTGCGCGCGGTGCGCATCAGCGCCGCGCCCAGGCCCAGCAGCGAGGCGAACAGGATGGAGAACAGGCCGATGCGCAGGGTGATCCAGAATCCCTCGATCAGCACGGGCACGGCTTTTTCAAACAGTTCGATCATCGTCCGGCCCCCCGCATGCCGCGTCCGAAGTGGCGCTCGGCCCAGACGAACAGCCCCTGGCTGCAGGCGCCGATCAGGAAATACAGGATGCCGGCCATCAGGTACAGGATCAGGGGCGCGCGCGTGGCGGCCGAGCCCAGCACGGCGGCGCGCATCAGCTCGACCAGGCCCACCAGGGAGATCAGGGCGGTGTCCTTCAGGGCGGCCTGCCAGACGTTGTTGGCGCCGGGCAGGGCGTACCAGAAGAGCTGCGGCAGGGTGATGCGGCGCAGGCACTGGCCGCGGTCCATGCCGATGGCGCGGGCGGCTTCGAGCTGGCCGGGGTCGATGGCCTTGAAGGCGCCGCGGAAGACTTCCACGCTGTAGGACCCCGAGATCAGGGCGATGGCCAGGATGCCGATCAGCATGGGAAAGACGGTGCTCATCAGCTCGTCCCATTCCAGCCAGTCGGCCAGGTCGGCGGCGGGCTGCACCGCGCCGAAGAACAGCAGGTAGATGATGAGCAGTTCGGGGACGCTGCGCACGACCAGGGTGTACAGGCCGACGAGCGCGCGCGCCGGGCGGTTGGCGCCGGTCTTGGCGGCCGCGCCGGCGATGCCGATGGCCATGCCCAGGCCGATGCCGCACACGCTGATGAAGACGGTCATGGCCGCGCCGCGCAGCAGCATGGCGCCCCAGCCGGCGCTCAGGATGTCGTGCAGGGTCTGGATCATGGGATGGATGGAAAACCCCGGGACGGTGCCGGCGGGCGGCCGGCGGCCCCGGGGGAATGAAGCCGGCGCCCGCAGGCGCCGGCCGCGTCGTCGGGCATTACTTCTTGCAGGCGGCGTAGTTGGACAGGTCGACGCCGAACCATTTGGTGCTGGAGGACTTGATGGTGCCGTCGGCGATCAGTTCGCACAGGGCCTTGTCCACCTTGGCCTTCAGCTCGGTGTTCTTCTGGTTGATGCCGGCCCCGATGCCCAGGCCCAGGATGTCCGGGTCGGCGCTGCTCTTGACCACGGCGTCGGCCAGGGCGAACTTGCCCTTGCCGGTGGTGTCCAGGAACTGGCTCTGCGGGGTGACTTCGGAGAAGGTCGCGTCCAGGCGGCCGGCCGACAGGTCCATCTGCATCTGGTCCTGGGTCTCGTAGGTCTTGAGCTTCAGGTCCGGCGCGTATTTCTGCAGGTAGGCGCCCTGGGTGGTGCCGCTCTGCACGCCGACGGTCTTGCCCGCCAGGCCGGCCATCAGGGCCTTGGGATCGGCGGCCTTCAGCAGCGCGTCGCCCTGGGGCAGCACGAAGGCGGAATCTTCCGTGGCGTAGGGGATGCTGAAGGCGATGACCTTGGCGCGCTCGGCGGTGACGGACATGCCGGAGATCACCAGGTCGAAGCGTTCGGCCTGCAGGGCGGGAATCAGGCTGTCGAAGGCCTGGACCACGAAGCGGCACTTCATGTCGAGCTTCTTGCACAGGGCATGGCCGACGTCGGCGTCGAAGCCGGTGACCTTGCCGCTGGCGTCGACCATGCTCCAGGGCGGGTAGCCGCCTTCGGTGCCGATTTTCAGCGTGGCGGCCGAAGCCGTGGCGGCCAGGCCTGCAAGGCCGAGGGCGGCGCACAGCGCCGCCTGTCGTGCGATGGAAATCACCATGGACGGGATCCTAATGAGAGGTTGGGTCTTGGGAAATGCGGAAAGAGGAATATTAGTACATTGAGGATCGGGGTGGGGCAGGCATCTCTCCACCTCGCGGCCTGCATGCCGCTCGGATTCGCCCTGCACGGAACAGTCCGCAGGGGCTGTTCCGTGTCCGGGCTCATCCAATCTGCACCACCGTTTCCGGGTAGCGCACCCGGCTGCGGCGCTGCGTGCCCAGGCTGTAGACCAGGGTCAGCGGCCCCAGGCGGCCGACGAACATCAGCAGCATCAGCACGATCTGGCTGGGCAGGCTCAGGACGCGGGTCAGATCGGGGCTGATGCCGGTGGTGCTGAAGGCCGACATCACTTCCATGACCACGGCGATGAAGGGCATGTCCTCGAACAGGCTGACCAGGAAGATGCCCAGGCAGACCAGCAGGCCCGACACCATCATCAGCGCCAGGGCCTTGTGGATGGTCTCGGGGGCGATGGTGCGGTGCATCAGCACGACTTCCTTGCGCTGCAGGATGTAGGCGCGGACCACGGCCAGCAGGACGATGAAGGTGGCGAGCTTGATGCCGCTGGCGGTGGACAGCGAGCCGCCGCCGATGAACATCAGGCCGGTGAGCAGGAAGCGCGAGCTGTCGTAGAGCTGATCGACGTCCACGCTGGCGAAGCCGGCCGTGCGCGCCGCGACGACCTGGGTCCAGGCGGCCAGCCCCTGGCCCGCGGCCGGCAGCGCGCCCAGGGTGTTGGGGTTGCGCGCCTCGATCAGCCAGAACAGCGCGAAGCCGGCCAGGTTCAGGACCAGCGTGCCGATCAGCATCAGCCGCGTGTAGTAGGCCAGCGTCGTCCAGCTGCGCTTCTGCTGGATGTCGGCCAGCACGCTGAAGCCCAATCCCCCGAGGATCACGCAGCCGGTGATCACGAAAGTGGTGACCGGGTCCTGGGCGAAGCCGGCCAGGCTGCCGGGAAAGAGCGACAGGCCGGCGTTGTTGAAGGCCGAGACGGCGTGGAAGCCGGCCAGCAGGAAGGCGTGCTCCAGGCTGTCGTGGCGCCACCACCAGAGCGTCAGGATCAGGATGGCGGCGCCCTCGATCACGAGGGAGAACTTCAGCACCGTCAGCGCCGTCTGGCGGATGCGGGCCACGCTGGTCTGGTTGAAGGCCTCCAGCGCCAGGGCCTGGTATTTCAGGCTCACGCGCCTGCCCAGGGTCAGGGTGGCGATGATGGCGAAGGTGACGAAGCCGATGCCGCCGATCTGCACCAGGGCCAGCAGCACGGCCTGGCCGAAGAAGCTCAGGTCCGTGGCGGGGTCGATCAGCATCAGGCCGGTGACGGTGACGGCCGAGGTGGCGGTGAACAGGGCCTCGAACATGCCGAAGGGATGGCGCTGCGCCACCGGCAGGGACAGCAGCACGGTCCCGACCAGGATCAATATGAGGAAGCTGCCGGCCAGGACGGCGGGCGGGCTCGCCTGCAGCTGGCCGGTGCGGCGCGCCTGGCGGTAGGCCTGCAGGGGGTGGATGTTGATGCGCGCCATGCTGTCGGAATCGGTCGGAATCGGTGGGGCCGGTCGGAAGGGGCGGGAGGCCGGACCGGGGAACGGTCAGCGCAGTTTCGGCGCGGCGTTCTTCAGGTAGTGCAGCGGGCCGAACAGGATCAGGGTGTCCTTGGTGCGCACCACGAACTGGTCGGTGGGGTGCACGGTGGTCTCGCCCTTGCGCTTGACGGCCAGGGCGTGGATGGCGCCCGGGGGATCGGTGGTCAGGGCGTCGCCCAGGGTGCGGCCGTCCAGTTGCGCGCTGGCCTCGATCTCGACCACGAAGTCGCCGTTGCCCAGCGAGATGTAGTCGTTGACCATGGGGTAGCTGAGCACCTGGGCGATGCGGATGCCCATCTCGTCTTCCGGATGGATGATGCGGTTGGCGCCCAGCTTGGCCAGGATCAGGTGGTGCGCGCGCGAGGACGCCTTGACCCACAGGACCTTCACGCCCAGCGCCTTCAGGTGCACGGTGCAGACCAGGCTGGCCTGCAGATCCTCGCCGATGGCGACCAGAACCACGTCGTATTCGGGCAGCCCCAGTTCGGCCAGGGCGTCGCGGTCGGTGACGTCGGCGATGGCGGCGCGGGTCAGCCGGTCGGCCATCTGGTCGATGACGCGGCTGTCGGCGTCCACGCCCAGGACCGAATGGCCCAGCCGCATCAGTTCCAGCGAGGTGGCGCTGCCGAAACGGCCCAGGCCGATGACGGCGAATTGTCCCATGGTGCTTCCTCAGTGTCCGTTTAGGGCGATTTGAGCATACAAGGCGCCGGGACGGGGCGCCAGAGTTCGGCCAGCGGACGCCGGATGGCGTTTTGACCATGGTCAGACGCCCGAAAATCTGGTAAAAACCCTGATGGATTTTTGCTTGAATTTGATATTTGGATGGTGCGTTGCAGCAAATTACGACAGGGAATGCGCTGAACCAGCCCCGCTTTTTCCCGCATGATATGACAAGTTTGTTCGATCCGGTCAGGCTGGGGGAAATCGAGCTGCCCAACCGCATCGTCATGGCGCCCGCCGCGGGCCCGGGGTCCGTGCAGTGCCGCGTGCCCGACGAGGGCATGCGCGCCTATTATGCGCAGCGCGCCGACGCGGGCCTGATCCTGGCGGGCGCGGCCTCGGTGTCGCCGCTGGGCATCGGCCATCCGAACACGCCGGGCATCTGGAATTCCTCCCAGGCGCAGGCCTGGCGGACGGTGACCGACACCGTGCATCGGCGCGGCGGGCGCATCGTCCTGCAGCTGTGGCACGCCGGCCGGGTGTCGGACCCCGAATACCTGTCGGGCGAGATGCCGGTGGCGCCCAGCGCCATTCCCTGCGGCCGGGGACCTTGCCCTCAGGCGGGAGGCTTCGTCGTGCCGCGCAGCCTGCGGCTCGACGAGATCCGGCGCGTGATCGCGGATTTCGAGCAGGCGGCCCGCCACGCCTGGCTGGCGGAATTCGACGGGGTGGAAGTGCATGCCGGCGACGGCTACCTGATCGACCAGTTCCTGCACGACGGCTCCAATGGCCGGCAGGACGACTACGGCGGCTCGGTGTGCAAGCGCAGCCGTTTCCTGCTGGAAATCGTCGAGGCCTGCGCCGGCATCTGGGGCGCGGGCCGGGTCGGCGTGCACCTGTCGCCGCGCGGCGACCGCTACGACATGCGGGATTCGGATCCCGCGGCGCTGTACCGCCACGTGGCCCGCGAACTGGGCCAGCGCCGCGTGGCCTTCATCTGCGTGCGCGAGCACGAGGGCCCGGACGCGCTGGCGCCGGTGATCCGGGACGCCTTCAGCGGTGCGCTGGTGCTGAGCGAGGGCTACGATCCCGCATCGGCGCTGCGCGCCGTCCAGGCGGAGCGGGGCGAGGCGGTCGCCTTCGGGCGGGCGTTCGTGCGCAATCCCGACCTGGTGCGGCGCCTCAGGGCCGGGCAGCCGCTGGTGCCGGAGGCCGCGCCGGCGGAGCCGCTGGCTGCCGCGGGCGGCTGAGCGCGCGCCCGATCAGCCGTTGAGCCGGGCGCGGACCTGGGCGGATACGGCGGCCATGTCGGCGCGGCCGGCCAGGGCCTTCTTCAGCTGACCCATGACGGCGCCCATGGCGGCGCCGCCCTGCAGGCCCTGGCTGGCGGCCTGAGCGACGGCGGCATCGAGGGCGGCCGCGATTTCCTCGGGCGAGGCGCCCTGCGGCAGGAATTCCTTCAGGATGTCCAGTTCGGCGCGTTCCTGGGCGGCGCTGTCGGTGCGGCCGGCGGACTCGAAGGCCGCGATGGATTCGCGCCGCTGCTTGACCTGCTTTTCGATGATGGCGAGGATCGCGGCGTCGTCGGGCTCGACGCGCTCGTCCACGGCCTTCTGCTTGATGGCGGCCTGCAGCAGCCGCAGGGTGCCCAGGCGGGTGCTGTCGTGCGCGCGCATGGCGGCCTTGACGGCGTCGGATATCTGGCTGGCGAGCCCGGTGCTCATGGGGATTTCCTGTGGGGCGTTGAAAACGGCATTTTAGCGCGCGGCCCGTCCCGGCGCGCTCGGGCCTGGCGCGCTCTCGCCCGGCGTGATGCGGCCCGTGCGGCGGTGCTGCGCGATGCCGCCAGGGGACCGGCCGGCCGTCCCGGCCTACAGCCGCCAGTCGTGGCGCTCCAGCGGGCGCCCCGCGGCATCGTAGCCCTGCTCGCTGAAGAAGACCCGCCCGTCGGCCGTCCCCGCCAGGACCGTCGAGCAGCGCGTGCCGTAGTCCGGGCTGATGATGAAGGGGCTGCTCAGCAGGCGTTCGCGCTCCGGGGCGAGGCCGGTGGCCGGCAGCCGCGCGTCGTCGGCCGGGGTGGTGTCGCGCAGCCGCTCGAACACCTGTTCGGGCGCGGCCTCCCAGGCCGCGGGCGGCAGGGCGTCCAGCGAGGCGCGCAGCCGCGCGGCCTTGGGCCAGGGGGTGTCGAGCAGGTGGTTCGACAGCACGTACCGCCCCGGTCCCAGGCGGCGGGGCGCGCGGGCGGGATCGCGGTTGCCCAGGTACCAGGCCTGGCGCGCATCGCCCGCGATCAGGTTGAAGCCCGCCCAGGCGTCCATCCGCGCCGCGATTGCGGCGATCCAGGCGGCGGGATCGTCTTCGCTCAGGAGGAAGTCGCGCACCAGCAGGCCGCGCGACGGCGCGCCGGGCGGCATGGGGCGTCCGGGCTCGCGGTAGTTGGTCAGCAGAGCGTAGCGGCCGGCGGCGGTGGCGCCCATCCAGGTGCCGCCGCCCTGCAGGTCGCGGCCGGCGAGCAGCTGCGGGGCTTCGGCCCAGGGGCGTGCCGCCCGCGTCGGCCGCGCGTGGAATTCGTCGCGGTTGGCGGCGATCAGCAGGGGCTGGCCGGAAGCCCCCAGGGACAGGTAGGCGATGCACATAGGGTATGGAATGGGGGGCGGGACCGGCGCGGCCGGAATCCCGGGATATGGCCCTTTTTCTGCGACTTGGGCGGAATGCTCCAATCGTATACTGATTTCGCGACCGCGCTGTCTCCGCCAGCGGCCGCCCCGTCGAAGACCGCGGGCGCATCCGGAATGCGGACAATAAGAAGAGGAAGACATCATGTCACGGTCATTGAAAGCCTGGACGCGCACGACCGCGTTCAAATTCGCCTTGTTCACCCTGGCGGCGATCATCGGGATCATCGTGCTGACGGCATCCCTGCTGTGGATGGAGCGCGGCGCCCTGCTGCAGGAACGGCAGGTCGGCGCGCGCCAGGCGGTCGAAACGGCCTATGGGGTGATCACCTACTACCACCGCCTCGCCGGGACCGGCGCCCTGCCCGAGGAGCAGGCGAAGAAGCAGGCCATGGAGGTCCTTCGCGGCATGCGCTACAGCGGCCAGGAATATTTCTGGATCAACGACATGGCGCCGCGCATGGTGATGCACCCGATCAAGCCCGAACTCGAAGGCAAGGACTTGTCGGGCATGCAGGATCCCAACGGCCTGAAGCTGTTCGTGGCGTTCGTGGATACCGTCAAGGCGAGCCCCACGCACGACGGCTACGTGTTCTACCTGTGGCCCAAGCCGGGCGTCGACCAGCCCGTGGAAAAGGTCTCCTACGTGAAGGAATTCGCCCCCTGGGGCTGGATCCTCGGCTCGGGCGTGTACCTGGACACGGTCGACGCCGTCGTCTGGGGGCAGGCCGGCGGCTTCGCGCTGGCGGCGGCCATCCTGGCGCTCATCCTGCTGGTCCTGGGCGCCGTCCTGTCGCGCCGGCTGGTGCGCCAGCTGGGCGGCGAGCCCGACGCGGTCATCCAGATCGCCGATCGCATGTCGCGCGGCGACCTGCGCGTGGACATCCCGGTGCGCCCGGGCGACCAGGCCAGCCTGATGCATGCGATGCGGGTCATGCGCGACGGCATCGCCCAGGCCGTGGCCCAGGTGCGCCAGGGCACCGAGTGGATCGGCCAGTCCGTCGGCCAGATCGTGCACGGCAACCTCGACCTGTCGGCGCGCACCGAGCAGCAGGCCGCCTCGCTGCAGGAAACCGCCGCCAGCATGGAAGAAATCACCAGCACGGTGAACCACAACGCGGCCAACGCCCAGCAGGCCAACACGCTGGCGGCCACCGCTTCCGAGATCGCCTCGCGCGGCGGCCAGAACGTCTCCCGGGTGGTCGAGACCATGGGCGAGGTCAACGCCTCGACGCGCCAGATGTCGGACATCGTCGGCGTGATCGACAGCATCGCCTTCCAGACCAACATCCTCGCCCTGAACGCGGCGGTCGAGGCCGCCCGCGCCGGCGAGCAGGGCAAGGGCTTCGCGGTGGTGGCCTCCGAGGTCCGCGCGCTGGCCCAGCGGTCCTCGAACGCGGCCAAGGAAATCCGCAGCCTCATCGACAGCACCGTGCAGAAGATCCAGGCCGGCGCCGAGATGGCCGACGGCGCGGGCCAGACCATGACCGAAGTCGTCTCCAGCGTGCAGCGGGTGGCCGACATCATGTCGGAAATCACCCTGGCGAGCCGCGAGCAGGCCGCCGGCATCGAGCAGATCAACCTCGCCATCGGCCAGATGGACCAGGTGACCCAGCAGAACGCCGCGCTGGTGGTCGAGGCGGGCACGGCCGCCCAGTCTCTGAACGACCAGATGAACGGCCTGAACCGCGCCGTCGGCGTCTTCCAGCTGAGCGGGCCGGGCGCGCCCGCCTTGCCCCAGGAATGAGGCGTGCTGGCCTGATCCCGCGCGGTGCGGGGGCCGCCGCCTCGCTCGCGCTGCTCCTGGCGGCGGGCGCCGCGCAGGCGGGCGAGCGGGCCTGGACGCGGGACTGGGTCAGCCAGGGCCTGCAGGCGCAGGGGCGTGCGGTGGCGGTCCTCTACGCGCCGGGCCCGCGGGATCCGGCGGTGCCGGACTCGGCGCGCATCACCCGCGTCTACGCGTCGCGCGATTACGACAGCAGCGCGCGGATCTCCACCCGCCTGTGCTGGGGTTCCGAAAAGGGGCCGTGCGTGCCGCTGGAGGGCCGCAGCATCGAGACGGGTCTGCTGCGGGGCCGGGCGGCGCGCGGACCGCTGCTGCTGGTGCACCGGGTCGAGGGCTGGGGCGGCGGCCACCCGCCCGTCTTCGTCCGCGGGACGGTGACGGTGTGGTTCGACGACGGACAGCCTTGACGGGCCGGACGTGCGGGAAGGATGCGCGGGAAGGATGCGCGGGAAGGATGCGCGGGAAGGATGCGCGGGAAGGATGCGGGCGTGGCTGCCGCTGGCAGTGCCTGCCCGGATTCCGGCAGGGCCTCGGGCGCGCGGCCCGGGCTTCCAGGGGTACCGGCCGGCGGCGCCGTCGGCTGAAAATGGATCGGGTTATACTAGTCAGCTTACCTGGTTTAGAGGGCGCCCCTGCGCCCGCCACGACCGCCGAGCCGGGGATCTCAGACGGAAAATCATGCAAAAGAACAGCTATAGCTACGACGAACTGCTGGCGTGCGGGCGCGGGGAACTCTTCGGTCCCGGCAATGCCCAGCTGCCGCTGCCGCCCATGTTGATGCTCGACCGGATCACGCACATCGATGACAAGGGCGGCGCGCACGACAAGGGTCAGATCGTGGCCGAGCTCGACATCCGCCCCGACCTGTGGTTCTTCGACTGCCATTTCAAGGGCGATCCGGTCATGCCGGGCTGCCTCGGGCTGGATGCCATGTGGCAGCTGGTGGGCTTTTTCCTGGGCTGCTGCGGCGGCCAGGGCCGGGGCCGCGCCCTGGGCGTGGGCGAGGTCAAGTTCACCGGCCAGGTCCTGCCCACCGGCAAGCTGGTCCGCTATACCATCGACATGAAGCGCGTCATGATGCGCAAGCTGGTGATGGGCATCGCCGACGCCCGCATGGAGGTCGACGGCCACGAGATCTACGCGGCACACGACCTGCGCGTGGGCCTGTTCACCCGCACGGACAATTTCTAGGAGCTTCGATCATGCGTCGTGTCGTCGTCACCGGCATGGGCATCGTGTCCAGCCTGGGCAACAACCAGTCCGAGGTCCTCGACAGCCTGCGCCAGGGCCGCTCCGGCATCACTTTCCAGCCGGAATACGCCGAACAGGGCCTGCGCTCGCACGTGGCGGGTTCGGTGCATCTCGATGCGCTCGACCGGATCGACCGCAAGCTCAGCCGCTTCATGGCCGACGGCCACGCCTACGCCTGGCTGGCCATGCAGGAAGCCATCCAGGACGCCGGCCTGACGCCCGACCTGGTGTCCAATCCGCGCACCGGCCTGATCGTCGGCGCCGGCGGCGCCTCGCATTCCTCGATCAACGACGGCATCCGGACCCTGCACGAAAAGGGCGTGCGCCGCGTCGGCCCCTACATGGTCACCAAGGCCATGGCCAGCGGCGTGTCCGCCTGCCTGGCCACCGGCGCCCAGATCAAGGGCGTGAACTACTCCATCAGCTCGGCCTGCTCCACCAGCGCGCACTGCATCGGCAACGCGGTCGAGCAGATCCAGCTGGGCAAGCAGGACATCGTCTTCGCCGGCGGCGCGGAAGAAGAACACTGGTCGCTGTCCTTCATGTTCGACGCCATGGGCGCGCTGTCCACGCGCTACAACGACACGCCCGAACGCGCCTCGCGCACCTACGACGCCGACCGCGACGGCTTCGTCATCTCCGGCGGCGGCGGCATCCTGGTGGTCGAGGAATACGAGCACGCCAAGGCGCGCGGCGCGCGCATCCTGGCCGAGATCGTCGGCTACGGGGCGACGTCCGACGGCTACGACATGGTGGCGCCGTCCGGCGAAGGCGCGGTGCGCTGCATGCGCCAGGCGCTGGCGGGCGTGGACGCCCGCGTGGACTACATCAACACCCACGGCACCAGCACGCCGGTGGGCGACACCAAGGAACTCGAAGCCATCCGCGAAGTCTTCGGCGACGACCAGCCCTGGATCGCCTCGACCAAGTCGCTGTCCGGCCACGCGCTGGGCGCGGCGGGCGTGAACGAGGCGGTCTACACCCTGCTGATGATGCAGCATGGCTTCGTCGCGGCCTCGGCCAACATCGACACCCTGGACCCGGCGGCCGAAGGCATGAACATCCTGCGCGAGACCCTGCCGCAGGCCCGCATCGAGACCGCGCTGTCCAACAGCTTCGGCTTCGGCGGCACCAACGCCACCCTGGTGTTCTCGCGCGCGGGGCTCTGATCCCGCCCGCATCGCATCCTTAGGCCTGATCCGGAACGGCCCGCCGCGCGCACCGCACGGCGGGCCGTTCCGGCTTTCGATGCGGTCGGGCTGGGCTCAGGACGCCCCGGCCGCGGCGCCGTCCGCGGCCTGGACCACGGTGGCGCGCACCAGCGCATTGCGGCCCGCGCGCCAGCCGGCCAGCGCCGTGCAGACGCCGAGTACGGCCAGCAGTCCGGTCGAGGCCCGGAAATTGCCCGCCCAGTCGTGCAGCACCCCGATCAGCAGCGGGCCGCTGGCGGCCAGCACGTAGCCCGTGGTCTGGGCCATGCTGGACAGGTGGGCGGCCACGTGGGCATCCCCGGAGCGCAGCACGATCAGCATCAGGGCCAGGGCGAACAGCCCGCCCTGGCCGATGCCCTGGATCACGGCCAGCGGCCAGATGGCCCAGCGCGGCCCCAGGATCATGCCGATCAGGGCCAGGGTGGCCGCGGCCGCCAGAACGACCGCCAGGCCGCGCTGGTCGCGGCAGCGCGCGGCCGCCACGGGCGTCAGCAGGCAGGCGGCGACCTGCAGCAGGATGGACAGGGAGGTCACCAGGCCGGCCTCGGTGCCATCCAGCCCGCGGTCGCGCAGCATCGGCGCCATCCAGCCCAGCACGCAATAGGCCAGCGCCGACTGCAGGCCCATGAACAGGGTGACGGCCCAGGCCAGGCCGTCGCGCCGCAGACCGTCGACCGGCAGGATGTGGCGCCCGCCCGCCGGGCGGCCGGGCGCGCGCAGGGCGATCGGCGCCCAGGCGGCGAGCGCTGCCACGCCCGGGACGGCCCACAGCGCCAGGCCCAGGTCCCAGCGGCCATCCAGGGCCCGGGTGACCGGCAGCGTGACGGCGGCGGCCAGGGCCGCGCCGCCCACGAGGCTCATGGTGTACAGGCCGGTCATCAGGGCTGCGCGGTCGGAAAAATCCCGCTTCACCAGGCTGGGCAGCAGCACGTTGCCCAGGGCGATGCCCGCGCCCGCCAGGCCGGTGCCCAGGAACAGGCCCGTCACGCCCAGGACGCCGCGCAGGGCCGTGCCCGCGGCGATCAGCGCCAGCACCAGCAGCAGGGTGCGCTCGATGCCGGTGCGCTGCGCCAGGCGCGGCGCGAAGGGGGCGAACAGGCCCATGCAGAGCACGGGCAGGGTGGTCAGGTAGCCGGCCTGGGCGCCGGTGAGGCCCAGGGCCCGGGTCAGTTCGGGCAGCAGGATGGCGGTGCTGGGAAACAGCGGGCGCAGGTTGGCGGCCAGCAGCAGGAGGCTGGCCGCCGTCAGCCAGACCGCCGGGCGGGTGACGGCCGACTTCATGCGGCGCGGCGCCGGGTGTCCGGCAGGAAGAAGGCGGCCAGGCCCAGCAGCGGCAGGAAGGCGCACAGGTGGTAGACGAAGGCGATGCTGGTGGCGTCGGCCAGCCGGCCCAGCGCGGCGGCGCCGATCCCGCCCATGCCGAAGGCCAGGCCGAAGAACAGGCCCGAGACCGTGCCGGTCTTGCCGGGCATGAGTTCCTGCGCGTAGACGATGATGGCCGGGAAGGCCGAGGCGATCATGAAGCCGGCGCAGAATACCAGGATCAGGGTCCAGTGCAGGTTGGCGTAGGGCAGCGCCAGGGAGAACGGCGCCGTGCCCAGGATCGAGCCCCAGATGACGCGCTTGCGGCCGACGCGGTCGCCGATGGGGCCGCCGGCCAGCGTGCCGGTGGCCACGCCGGCCAGGAACACGAACAGGGAATATTGCGCCTGCTGGACGTCCAGGCCGAAGCGGTCGATCAGGAAGAAGGTGAAATAGCTGTTCAGTCCCGCCAGGTAGAAATATTTGCTGAAGATGAGCAGCAGCAGGATGAACACCGCGCCGCGCACCTGGCGCGCCGACAGGCCGTTGTCGGTCTTGCGCAGCGACGCGCGTCCGCGCACGCCGGACAGGTTGGCGGCGTACCAGCGGCTGACGCCCAGCAGGATGCAGATGCCGGCCAGCGCGGCCAGCGACACCCAGGCGACGCTTTCCTGGCCGTGCGGCACGATCAGCAGGGCCGCCAGCAGCGGGCCGATGGAAGAGCCGATGTTGCCGCCCACCTGGAAGATCGACTGGGCCAGGCCGTGGTGGCCGGCCGAGGCCATGCGCGCCACCCGCGAGGATTCCGGATGGAACACCGAGGACCCGGCCCCCACCAGCGTGGCGGCCAGCACCACCAGGGGGAAGTTCCAGGCCTGGGACAGCAGCAGCAGGCCGCAGCAGGTGAAGCCCATGCCGATCGGCAGGGAATAGGGCAGCGGGCGGCGGTCCGTGAACCGGCCCACCAGCGGCTGCAGCAGCGAGGACGAGAACTGGAAGGCCAGGGTGATGATGCCGACCTGGGCGAAGCTGAGGTCGAAGCGGCCCTGCAGCACCGGGTAGATGGCCAGCAGCACCGACTGCATCATGTCGTTGAGCAGGTGGGTGAGGCTGATGGCCCCCAGGACGGGGAAGGCGACGCCGGGCTCGGACGGAGGCGCGGCGGATGGCGCCGTGGCGAGAGAGTTTTTCATGATGGATCGGACGATGACATCCGCCCGATTGTACGCCGGTCCTGGAGGCCGGGCCGGGACATGCGCCGGCCGTAATGGAGGCTATTCCGCCGGCCGCGCCCGCACGCGCCGTTCCCGCTGTACGATCGCGGCTGGGGCCCCTCATCGGCTCCGGTCCGTCATCGGCTCCGGTCCGACAGCCACGTCATTCATTGATTCATTCATCTTCCAGGCGCGCTCCATGTTCCAGCGGGTTCATGATTCGTCCGGCGATCCGTTTCCGTTCGGCGCCGTCTTCGGCCGCCGGGTGCTGCGCGGGATCGGCCAGGTCTATCTGCTGCCCAGCGCGCGGGCCGGCGCCGTCCTGCTGGCCGCCGTGGCCTGGCAGTCCTGGACGCTGGCGGGCGCCTGCCTGCTGGGCGCCTTGACCGGGACCGTGTGGGGCCTGTCGGCGGGCCGCGCCGACGCCGGCGGCCGCGCCGGCCTGGACGGCTACAACGGCGCGCTGACCGGGCTGGGAATCATGGTCGTGCTGCCGCCCGGGCCGCTCGCCTGGTCCCTGGTGGCGCCCCTGGCCTGTCTGGCGACGTGGGCGGCGCGGGTATGGCGCAACCGGTGCGCGGCGCCGCCCTATACGGCGCCCTTCGTCCTCGTGACCTGGCTGCTGATGGCGGCGGCCGAAGGCCTGGACCTGCCGCGGGCCGCCGCCGCGGCCGCCGTCGATCCCGGCTGGGGCGAGGCGGTGCAGGGCCTGCTGCGCGGGGTGGGGCAGGTGATGTTCCTGGACGATCCCCGCGCCGGCGCCCTGTGCCTGCTGGGCCTGGCGCTGGGCGCGCCCGGGGCGGCGCTGTCCGCCGGCCTGGCCTCGGGCCTGTGCCTGCTGGCGGCGGCCCTGGCGGGCTTCCCGTCCGACGCGGCCGGGCTGGGCCTGTACGGCTTCAACGCCGTGCTCGCGGCCGAGGCGCTGCGGGCGGTCCGCCCGGGCCGCCTCGACCGCTGGCTGTGGCCCTGCCTGGGCGCGCTGCTCAGCCTCGGCCTGATGCGGGGCTTCCAGGCGCTGGAACTGCCGCCGCTGACGGCGCCGTTCCTGCTGGCGGCCTGGGCGGTGCGCCAGGCCGCCCTGCGCCGGGGAGCTCAGGCCCGGGCGGCCTGATCGAGCGGTGCCGGGCCGGCGGCGGGGCCGGACGGCGCCGGTTCGCCCGCCGCCCCGGCCACCCGCGCCTCCAGCGAGGCCAGGAAGCGCCAGACGAACAGCAGCGTGATCAGCAGCAGGCCCGGGTAGCCCAGGCCGGCCAGGACGTAGGGGATGGTCGGATCGCCCTGGGCCACGGCATCCAGGTTGAAGCTGAGCAGCCCCAGGGTGATGAAGGCGCCGAAGAGCCACATGCCCATCAGCCACAGGCCGGCTTCCGCGCCGTGCAGCGTGCGGCCCCAGCGTCCCGCGCCGGCCGCGGGCGGGACCACCTGCGGACGGGGAGCGGTGCGGGCGCGCAGCCCCAGCGTCAGCAGGTCGTAGATCAGCAGGCCCGCGCCGGTGAGGAAGACCAGGCCGAACACCGGCACCAGGACCTTGTAGAACTGCATCGCGGGAAAGACCTGGCCGCCGAACCAGTTCAGCCCCATGGCGCGGTACAGGAAGACCTGGATCGTGCCGCCGATGGCGAAGGCGAAGGCGATGCCCAGCATGCCGGCGAAGACCAGCCAGAAGGCGATCCGGCCCAGCCGCTGGTCGAAGTCCTTGACGCCGCGCAGCAGGGGCAGCGCGTAGTAGGCCGAGGCGATGCCCAGCATGCCGAAGGTGCCGAACAGCGCCAGGTGAGCGTGGCTGGGCGTGACCCAGGTGCCGTGCGACCAGACGTTGGTCAGCGCGAAGGTCATGGTGAAGCCCAGGATGCCGGCGCCCACCTGCTCCAGCACCACCGAGCCGAGGATGAAGTAGAAGGCCGGGGCGTTTTCCAGCGGGCGGCGGTCCTGGTGGGCGTCCAGGTAGATGTGCCAGAAGCAGAACACCAGCGGCAGCGGTTCCAGGGCGCTGAACAGCGAGCCCCAGAACTGCCAGAATTCCGGCGTGCCGATCCAGAAGTAATGGTGGGCGTTGCCGATCAGGCCCGACAGCCAGACCATCGCCACGCCCCAGAACACGGCGTAGCCCACCGCCTTGACGTCGGCCTTGAACATCAGCACCAGCAGGAAGCCGACCAGGCTGATGTGGATGACTTCCCAGACGCCCTCGACCCAGTAGTGCACCACGTACCAGCGGAAGTATTCCTGCAGGTCCAGGCGCTCGACGAAGAACACGCCGAACAGCCAGACGAAGGTCAGGGCGGTGACCCCGATCGCCAGCCCCCAGTGGATCTCGTTCCATTCGCGGCGCGCCGGGAAGGTGCGCAGCACCACCCAGGCCAGGATGGCGAAGCCGACGAAGATGACGATGTCGGCGGCGCGGCCGGCCTCCAGGTATTCCAGGCCTTCCTGCAGCCAGGGCTGCCCCAGCCACCAGCCGGCGATGCCGCGCGCCGCCAGGGACTGGGTGGCGACGTTCCACAGCGTGACCGCCAGCAGGGCCCAGAACAGGAAGCGGATCAGGCCGGGAGCGGCCAGCTCGCGGCGCGACAGCAGGGGGCCGATGAAGAGGATGGTGCCGATGAAGCCCGACAGGATCCAGAGGATGCCGAGATTGGTGTGCTCGGCGCGCAGGACGTTGAAGTTGAGGATGCCCGAGAGCAGGTGCGGGTCCACGTGCTGCACGGCGATCAGCAGGCCGAACAGGACCTGGAATCCGAACAGCACCAGCATCAGCAGGAAGAAGCGCAGGCTCAGGCGCTGTGTCTGATAGTCGATCTTGATCATGATGGCTTCCTTTTCACAGGCTGCGCAGGAAGGCCACGATGGCCTTCATGTCGGCCTCGTCGATCAGCGCGTCGTAGGACGGCATGACGTGCGGCGGGTAGCCCGCGACGATCTGGGCGTCGGGCTGGCGGATCGAGCGGACCAGGTAGGCCTCGTCCGCCGTGACGGTGGTGCCGTCGGCCAGCTCGACCGCGTGGCCGGCCAGGCCGCCCCAGCCCGGGCCCACGGTGCGCTTCTGGTCGGTGGCATGGCAGGCCACGCAGCCCAGGTCGGAGACCAGCTGGCGGCCGCGCGCCACGGGATCCTGGGCCTGCGCGTCCGGCGCGGCGGCCGCGGCCGCCGGGGCGGAGGCTGTCGTGGCGGGAGCCACGGGGGCTGCCGTGCCGCCGGCCGCCGCCGGCCCGGCCAGGCCGGCGGGAATCCGCCGGTCCTCGCGCGGCTTGGGCGGCCAGCCCTCGGTGTGCATGGCCGAGGTGTATTTCAGGAAGGCGATCAGCGCCGTGACCTCGCGCGCGTCCAGCGGCAGGTTGGGCATCAGCGTGTGCCGGCCCCCACGCTGGTCCAGCCGTTCGGCCGCGCCGGGATGGCGCCGCAGGTAGGCCTGCAGGTCGGCGGAGCCGGCGTCTTCCTGGGCCGCGGGGTTCTGCAGCTGCACCCGCACGGCGGCCGAGGTCGGCCAGCCGCCCGCCGAGGGCAGGAAGGCGGCCAGCCAGGCCGGCCCGGCGTCGGCGTAGATGCGCGTCAGGTCGGGCCCGAAATAGGCGCCGTTGCCGACGATGGTGTGACAGCCCATGCAGTTGTAGGCCTGGAAGACGCGCTTGCCTTCCACCGCGTCCACGCCGCCGTACTGGATCGAGTCGGGGATGGCCTGCACCCGGGAAGGCAGGAAGGACCAGACCGACAGCAGCAGGAAGATCGCCAGCATCAGCCCCAGCACGGCCAGGGCGCCGCGGCGGATGGCCGGTTCGCGGCAGTCGGCACCATTCAGGCAGCTCATGACCGTTCCTCCCGCGCCAGGCCTTCGCGTCCGGCGGCCGGGGCCCGCGCCTGCTCGTCATGCAGGAACAGGGTGCGCAGGCTGCCCATGAAGATGTAGAACACGTACACCGCCAGGACGTAGCCCGTGGCGATGTACAGCCACCACATGGCATGGGATTCCGGCCAGTACTCGAAATCTCGCCAATAGGGCCAGGACAGCAGCACGCTGACCAGGCCCGCCAGGGCCGCCAGGACCCCGTCGATGATGCGTTGCGCCATGATTCCCTTTCCTCCAGGTTGTGGATGGCAGGGACAGTCTAGGAGCGGGGGTGGCCGGGCAGCCGCGAAGCCATCAAGCCGGATGCGGGATATGGTTGATGCATGAAAGATCAGGAAAACATCAAACGATGGTTTTCTTTGCTGCGGCGCAAGATGGAGAAACGGCGTGAATGACCGCGTCCAAGAGATTGTTTTTCAAGAACATATTCCTATGTATCATAGAGATACGAAATGTTCTTGATGTTTTTTCTGAGCGGCACGGACCGGGTGCCCAAAGGCGGCGCGCAGAGCGCCCGAACCCCCGAGATCAATTACCGGGGTCGAGCGCCTTAACTTGGATCAAGATGACGCAGAAATGGGGGTTTCCCCCAGGCGGTCACTCGATGTTCTGCGCCTGCTCCCGCATCTGCTCGATCAGCAGCTTCAGGTCGATGGCGGCCTGGGTGACGGACAGGGCGGCGGCCTTGGAGCCCAGGGTGTTGGCCTCGCGGTTCATTTCCTGGAACAGGAAGTCCAGCCGCTTGCCGCTGCCGCCGCGCGCCGCGGACGCATGCCTGCCGGACAGGATCTCGCGCAGTTCCTGCAGGTGCGAGCGCAGCCGGGTGAGTTCCTCGGCCACGTCCACGCGCAGGCCGAACAGGCTGGCTTCCTGGGCGATGCGGGCGGTGAGCTCGGCCCCGCCGATGGCGGCGAAGCCCTCCGGGCTGGCGGCCTCCAGGGCCTCGCGCAGGCGCTGGGCGACGCGCTCCTGGTGCTGGCGCACCAGGGCCGGCAGTTCGGTTTCCACGCGCGCGACGATGGCATCGACCTCCCCGGCCATGGCCAGCATCGCCTCGGCCAGCCGGGCGCCCTCGCGCTGGCGCGCGGCGCCGAATTCCTCCAGGGCCTGCGCGCAGGCCTGCTCGCACAGGGGCAGCCAGACTTCGGCGTCCAGCCCGCCGCGCAGCCCGCCTTCGCGCGGGAGTTCGGCCAGCGTGGGGGCGGGCAGGTCGGGAATGAATCGGCGCGCCCATTGCAGCTGTTCGGCCAGCGCGCGCACCGCCTCGGGATCCAGCGGGCGCAGGGCCTCGCGGTCGAGCGCGGCGTAGCTCAGCTTGAGCTCGACCTTACCGCGCAGGGCCTGGCGGCCGACCAGGTCGCGCAGGCGGGATTCGGCGAAGCGCAGATCTTCCGGGATCCGCAGGCTCAGGTCCAGAAAGCGGTTGTTGACGCTGCGGATCTCGGCGCTGATCGAGCCGGCGTCGGAATCCAGACGGGCGGAGCCAAAGGCGGTCATGCTGCGGATCATGGGGCGGTCTCGTCGGCGTTTATCTACAATGGGGCCTTATTGTAGTCCGGCCCCATCGCGCGGCCCATCGCAGGAAATTCCCTCATGACGCTCCCCTCCGCCCCCGTTTCCGCCCCGCCGCGGCCGTCCGGCCGCCGGCCCGACGAACTGCGCCCCATCGAACTGCTGACCGGCTATACGCGCCACGCCGAAGGCTCGGTACTGGCCTGCATGGGCGACACCCGCGTGCTGTGCAACGCCAGCGTGCTGGACAAGGTGCCGCCCTTCCTGAAGGGGCGCGGGCAGGGCTGGGTCACGGCGGAATACGGCATGCTGCCGCGCGCCACGCACACCCGCGGCGAGCGCGAGGCGGCCCGCGGCAAGCAGAGCGGCCGCACCCAGGAAATCCAGCGCCTGATCGGCCGCGGCCTGCGCGCGGTGTTCGACCTGCGGGCGCTGGGCGAGCGCACGCTGCACCTGGATTGCGACGTGCTGCAGGCCGACGGCGGCACCCGCTGCGCCAGCATCACCGGCGCCTGGGTGGCGGCGGCGCTGGCGGTGCGCCGTCTGATGGCCGGCGGCCAGCTGGCGGCCGATCCGCTGCGCGGCCAGGTGGCCGCCGTCTCGGTCGGCATCGTGGACGGGCGCCCGGTGCTGGACCTGGACTATCCGGAAGACGCCGCCTGCGACACCGACATGAACGTGGTCATGACCGGCGCCGGGGATTTCGTCGAGGTGCAGGGCACGGGCGAAGGCGGCAGCTTCCGCCGCGACGAGCTGGACGGTCTGCTGGACCTGGCCACCGTCGGCATCCAGGCCCTGATCCGCGCGCAGGCGCGCGCCCTGGAGGCGGCATGAAAAAAGTGGCCCCCACGCCGCGCCTGCGGCCAGCTCGTCTCGGGACGGCCCGGCGATGAAAAAGGTCGTGCTGGCCTCGGGCAATCCGGGCAAATTGAGGGAGTTTTCCGCCAGCCTGGCGGCCGCCGGCATCGACATGGTGCCGCAGAGTGCGCTGGGCGTGTCCGAGGCGGAGGAACCCTTCCACACCTTCGTGGAAAACGCCCTGGCCAAGGCGCGCCACGCCAGCCGCGCCACCGGCCTGCCGGCGCTGGCCGACGATTCCGGCCTGTGCGTCCACGCCCTCGGCGGCGCGCCCGGCGTCCATTCGGCGCGCTACGCCCGGATGCCGGACGGCACGCGCTCGGACGCGGCCAACAACGCCCGGCTGGTGGCCGAGATGGCCGGCCGCACCGACCGGCGCGGCAGCTACGTCGCCGTCCTGGTCTACATGCGCAGCGCCGACGACCCACGCCCCATCGTGGTCGAGGGCTCCTGGGACGGCGAGGTCCTGGACGCCCCGCGGGGCGCCAACGGCTTCGGCTACGACCCGTATTTCTACCTGCCCGACCTGGGCATGACCGCCGCCGAGCTGCCCCTGGAGCAGAAGAACATCCTCAGCCACCGCGCACGCGCCCTGCGCGGCCTGCTGTGGGCGCTGCGCGGCGAATTCGGCTCGTTCCCGGACCAGGACGGCGGCCCGGCGGGCGGAGCGCCGCGATGAAGCGCCTGGTGCCCGTTCCCACGCCCGAACGCGAAGGCGATGGCCGCCCCGGCGTGCGCGGCAAGCCCGGCCTGGTGGCGCTGCCGCCGCTGTCGCTGTACGTGCACGTGCCCTGGTGCGTGCACAAATGCCCGTATTGCGACTTCAATTCGCACGAGCGCAGCGGCGAGCTGCCGGAAGAAGCCTACCTGCAGGCGCTGCAGGCCGACCTGGAGCAGGCCGTGCCGGACGTCTGGGGCCGGCCGGTCTCGACGGTGTTCTTCGGCGGCGGCACGCCCAGCCTGCTGTCGGCCGAGGCGATCGACCGGATCATCGGCCTGTTCCGCGCCTACCTGAACCTGCCCCCCGGCGTGGAGATCACCCTGGAAGCCAATCCGGGCACCGCCGAGGCCGCCCGCTTCCAGGGCTACGCCCAGGCCGGGGTGAACCGGATTTCGCTCGGCATCCAGAGCTTCGACGACGACAAGCTGCGCCGCCTCGGACGCATCCACGACGCCGCCCAGGCGCGCGCGGCCATCGAAATGGCCCAGCGCGCCGTGGACCGGGTCAACCTGGACCTGATGTTCGCGCTGCCGGAGCAGACCCTGGCCGAGTGCGAACGGGACGTGCGCGAGGCCCTGGCCTTCGGCACGGGGCACCTGTCGCTCTACCACCTGACGCTGGAGCCCAACACGGTCTTCGCCAAATACCCGCCCCGGGTGCCGGACGACGAACTGAGCGCGGCCATGCAGGACCGGGTGGCGGAACTGGTGCAGGCGGCGGGCTTCGACCGCTACGAGGTCTCGGCCTACGCGCGGCCCCACCAGGCCTGCCAGCACAATCTGAACTACTGGCGCTTCGGCGACTACCTGGGGATCGGCCCGGGGGCGCATTCCAAGATCTCCTTCCAGGACCGCATCACGCGCCAGGCGCGGGCGCGCATGCCGGACGCCTGGATGCGGCTGGCGACCGAGGGGGCCGGCCGGCACGTGGTCGAACGCCGCGAACTGAGCCACGGCGATCTGGGCTTCGAGTTCATGCTCAACGCCCTGCGCCTGCGCGAAGGCGTCGAGGGCGGGCTGTTCATCGAGCGCACCGGCCTGTCGCTGATGGCCCTCCTGCCGGCCATGCGCCGCGCGGTGGACCGCGGCCTGCTCGAACCCGGCCTGGACCGGATCTGCGCCACGCCCCAGGGCTGGCGCTTCCTGAACGAACTGCAGATGGAATTCCTGCCCTGAGCCGCCGGACGGCAGACACCGGACGGCAGACACCGGACGACAGACACCGGACGACAGACACCGGACGACAGACACCGGACGCCGGGCCCGGACACTGGCCCGCCGCCGGACGTCGAATGCCGGAAAGGGCCGGTCCCGGGGCGGAGACGCGCCGGGATGTCCGGCCCTTGGCTCCCCGCACCCCGCATCCCGCATCCCGCATCCCCGCATCCATGCACGCGGATTCGCACCGTTCTGGTGCATACACCCGGATCTGCACTAGAATGTGCACCTGAATGGTGCGTCCATGCGCCGAAATGACCGCCCCGGCACCGGCAAAGGGCTCACGCCCCCTGGAATCGCGGCCCTGAAAGTTGGCACGGTCATTGCTAATGAAACCGACGAAGCCTCGGGCTTTCCCCTTTGACGACATGACTTGGCGCAGGAGCTTTTATGTCCACCCCTGAAAACGTTGTGCAGATGATCGCCGAACGCGAAGTGGCGTTCGTGGATTTCCGCTTTACCGACACCCTGGGTCGGGAACATCACCTGACCGTCCCCGCGGGACTGGTGGACGAGGACCGGATGGAATCGGGCGTCGCCTTCGACGGCTCGTCGCTGCCCGGCTGGAAGGGCATCGAGGCCTCCGACATGATCCTGATCCCGGACGCCGGCACGGCCCGCCTGGATCCCTTCCGCGAGGAAACCACGCTGATCCTGACCTGCGACGTGGTCGAGCCGTCCGACCTGAAGGGCTACGACCGCGATCCGCGCTCCCTGGCCCGCCGCGCCGAGGCCTACCTCAAGTCCAGCGGCCTGGGCGACACCGCCTACTTCGGCCCGGAACCCGAATTCTTCGTCTTCGACGGCGTGAGCTGGAACGCGGACATGAGCGGCAGCTTCGTCAAGATTTCGTCGGACGAGGCCGCCTGGTCCAACGCCAGCGAGTCCAACGGCAACAACCTGGGCTACCGTCCCGCCGTCAAGGGCGGCTACGTGCCCGTGCCGCCGATCGATTCCTTCGCCGACATGCGCTCGGAAATGTGCCTGCTGATGGAGCAGATGGGCGTGCCCGTCGAGGTCCACCACCACGAGGTCGCCAACTGCGGCCAGCTGGAGATCGGCACGCGCTTTTCCACCCTGGTGCAGCGCGCCGACTGGACCCAGATCATGAAGTACGTGATCCGCAACGTGGCCCACGTCTACGGCAAGACCGCCACCTTCATGCCCAAGCCCGTGGTGGGCGACAACGGCTCGGGCATGCACGTGCACCAGTCCATCTGGAAGGACGGCCAGAACCTGTTCGCCGGCAACGGCTACGGCGGGCTGTCGGAATTCGCCCTGTACTACATCGGCGGCATCATCCATCACGCCCGCGCCCTGAACGCCCTCACCAACCCGGGCACGAATTCCTACAAGCGCCTGGTGCCGCACTACGAGGCGCCGGTCAAGCTCGCGTATTCCGCGCGCAACCGCTCGGCCTCGATCCGCATCCCCTACGTCAGCAACCCCAAGGCGCGCCGCGTCGAGGCGCGCTTCCCGGATCCCCTGGCCAATCCGTACCTGGCCTTCTCCGCCCTGATGATGGCGGGCCTGGACGGCGTCCAGAACAAGATCCACCCGGGCGACCCGGCCGACAAGAACCTCTACGACCTGCCGCCGGAGGAAGACGCCAAGATCCCGACGGTGTGCTCCTCGCTGGAACAGGCCCTGGAAGCCCTGGACCGCGACCGCGAGTTCCTGACGCGCGGCGGGGTCTTCAGCAACGACCTGCTGGACGCCTACCTGGACCTGAAGGCCAATGAGCTCGACCGCCTGCGCGTGACCCCGCACCCGGTCGAATTCGACCTGTACTACACGCTCTAGCGGGGCCCGGGGTGGACACGTCCGGCCTCGACCTGCTGCGCACCGCGGTCCTGCTGCTGGACGAGTCCCACCACATCCGCCATGCCAACGGCGCGGCGGAGGAACTGCTGGGCCAGTCCCTGCGCCAGCTGGCGGGGCAGCCCGCGCAGCCCTGGCTGGAGGGCTTCGACAGCGTCCTGAAGACGCCGCTGCGCGGCCAGCCCTGGGCCTGGGTGATCGAGATTCCGGTCCATCAGGGCAGCCACCTGGACGACCTGCGCCAGGCCCGCGGCCGCCAGGCCGCGCAGCGCGAGACCCTGCGCAACCTCGCCCACGAGGTGCGCAATCCCCTGGCGGGCCTGCGCGCCGCCGCCCAGCTGCTGGAAATGGAGCTGCCGCGCGACGACCTGCGCGAATACACCCGCGTGATCGTGGCCGAGGCCGACCGCCTGGCCGACCTGGTGACCCGCCTGGCCTCGCCCAGCCAGCCGGCCGCCGCGCCCAGCGTCTTCAACATCCATGAGGTGTGCGAGCGGGTCCTGGCCCTGATCCGCCTGGAGTTCGGCGAGCGGATCCGCCTGGAGCGCGACTACGACGCCTCGGTGCCGGACATGCGCGCCGACCGCGACCCCCTGCTGCAGGCGCTGCTGAACGTGGCGCGCAACGGCGCCCAGGCGCTGGCCGAGACGGCGGACGTGGCCGCTCCGGTGCTGCGGATCAGCACCCGCATCCTGCATCAGCCGGTGCTGGCCGACGGCCAGCACCGCATGGGGCTGCGGATCGCGGTCGCCGACAACGGTCCCGGCGTGCCCGAGGCCCTGCGCGACAAGCTCTTCCATCCCCTGGTGACCGGGCGGGCGCAGGGCACCGGCCTGGGCCTGAGCCTGGCCCAGGAATGCCTGCAGCGCCAGGGCGGCCTGCTGGAATTCGATTCCGCCCCCGGCCGCACCGAATTCCGCCTGCTGCTGCCGCTGGAGGTCGCATGAGCGGGATGCGGGGAGCCAGGGGGCGGGCAGCCGGAAGGCGGGGCATCGAAAGACAGGGAGCCGCATGAACCCGATCTGGATCCTGGACGACGAGCCCGGCATGCGCTGGGTGCTGGAAAAGGCCCTGGACAGGGCCGGCTGGCCGGTGCGCAGCTTCGCCGACGGCGCGGCGCTGAAGGAAGCGCTCGACGCGCTGGAGGGCGCGGAGGACCCGTGCGCGCCGGCCGTGCTGGTGTCCGACATCCGCATGCCGGGCCCCGACGGCCTGACCGTGCTGGCGGCGGTGCGCGCGCGCCTGCCCGGCCTGCCCGTCATCATGATGACGGCCTATACCGACCTGGACACGACCGTGGCGGCCTTCGAGCAGGGCGCCTTCGACTACCTGGCCAAGCCCTTCGACATCCAGGCCGCCGTCGAGCTGATCGGCCGCGCCGCCCAGTCGGCGCCGTCGCGCACCCGGGCCGGCGCCGCGGGGGAAGACTCCGCCGGCGATGCCGGATTCGTGCTGGGCGAGGCGGAAATGGCGCCCTCGCAGTCGCCCGCCATGCAGGACGTGTTCCGCGCCATCGGCCGCCTGTCCCAGTCCGGCGCCACGGTGCTCATCACCGGGGAATCGGGAACCGGCAAGGAGCTCGTGGCCCGCGCCCTGCACCGGCACAGCCGCCGCGCCGCCGGCCCCTTCGTGGCGGTGAACGCCGCCGCGATCCCGCGCGACCTGCTGGAGGCCGAGCTGTTCGGCCACGAGCGCGGCGCCTTCACCGGGGCGGTGCAGTCGCGCCGGGGACGCTTCGAGGAAGCCGATGGCGGCACGCTGTTCCTGGACGAGATCGGCGACATGCCGGCCGAGCTGCAGACCCGCCTGCTGCGGGTGCTGGCCGAAGGCGCCTTCTACCGGGTGGGCGGCGCGCGGCCCGTCCAGGCCGACGTGCGCATCGTGGCCGCGACCCACCAGCCGCTCGAAGAGCGCGTGCGCGCGGGCCTGTTCCGCGCCGACCTGTTCCACCGCCTGAACGTCATCCGCCTGCGCCTGCCGCCCCTGCGGGAGCGCCGCGAGGACATCGAATCCCTGGCGCGGCATTTCCTGGCGCGCAGCGCCGCGGAACTCGGCGTGCCGGTGCGCCGGCCCGATCCCGCCGCGCTGGCGGCGCTGCGCCGCTTCGACTATCCCGGCAACATCCGCCAGCTGGAGAACGTCTGCCAGTGGCTGACGGTGATGGCGCCCAGCGCCGAGGTCGGGCTGGAGGACCTGCCGCCGGAAATCCTGGGCGCCGATGCCGCCGGCGCGGCCGATTCCGCAAGCGGACCGGGCAGCGGTCCCGCTGGAGCCGGTTCCGCCCCTGGCGCCGGCCTCGATCCCGCGCATGCGCCGGGGCAGGGCGGCGCGGCGCGGCCCGACTGGCGCGCCGCCCTGGAGGCCGAGGCGCGCGGCCGGCTGGCCCGCCGCGAACCCTGCGTGATGGACACGCTGCAGCGGGACTTCGAGCGCACGCTGCTGCGGGCCGGGCTGCGCCAGGCCGGCGGCCGCCGAGGCGAGGCCGCGCTGCGCCTGGGGATCGGCCGCAACACCCTGACCCGCAAATGCCGCGAACTGGGGCTCGACGAACCGGACACGGATCGGCCCGACGAGGACTGAAGTCGGGCGCCGGCGTCTCGAACCGCTCAGGCGGCGGCCGGGGGCGCGCCGCGCAGGGCGGCCTGGGCGCGCCGGGCCATCAGGGCCTCGCGCTGGATGAAGGCCGCGATCTCCGGCGTGGCGGGGTGGTGGTGCATGCCGTAGGGCGTGTCCCACTGGGCCAGCCGGCCGGCCTGCAGGATGCCGATCCGGTCCGCCACGGCGAAGGCCTCCGCCTGGTTGTGAGTGACCACCAGCGCCGTGCGCCCCGCCGCCTTCAGCAGGTCGCGCAATTCAAACGCCAGCCGTTCGCGGGCGTCCACGTCCAGGTTGGAGAAGGGCTCGTCGAGCAGCAGCAGCTCGGGTTCGGGCGCCAGCGCCCGGGCCAGCGCCACGCGCTGCTGCTGGCCGCCGGACAGCTCATGGGGGCGGCGCGCCTCCTGGCCCGCCAGGCCCACCAGCTCCAGCAGGGCGCGCACGCGCCGGCCGCGCTCGGCGGCGTCCAGGCGGCGCAGGCCGAAACCGACGTTGGCCGCCACGTCCAGGTGGGGGAACAGCGCGTAGTCCTGGAACATCATGCCCACGCGCCGGTGCTCGGGCTCGACGCGGGCGCCTTCGCCCGACAGCAGGCGCCCGTCCAGCCGGATCGAACCGCCGTCCAGCGGCTCGAAGCCGGCGATGGCGCGCAGCACGCTGGTCTTGCCGCAGCCCGAGGCGCCCAGCAGGCAGGCGATCTGGCCGCGCTCCAGGGTCAGGCTCAGGGCGCGCAGCACGGGGCGCCGGCCGCCGTCGGCGGCGTAGCTCAGGGAAATCCGGTCCAGTTCCAGCATGTCGGGCTCTCAGGCGGCGGGCCGGTCCATCAAACGGGCCAGCAGGATCACGGGCAGCAGGCCGGCGGCGACGATGCCCAGGGCGGCGATGGCGCCTTCCTCGTAGGTGCCGCGCGCGGCCTCGGCGTACAGCCAGGTCGCCAGGGTGTCGAAGTTCAGCGGCCGCAGCAGCAGGGTGGCGGGCAGTTCCTTCATCGCGTCCACGAACACCAGCAGCGCCGAGGCGGCCAGAGCCGGGCGCAGCAGCGGCAGGTGCACGCGCCGCAGCGTGCCGTGGACGTTCTCGCCCAGCAGCCGCGCGGCCTGGTCCAGGGACGGCGGGATCCGGTCCAGGCCCGCTTCCAGCGTCCCCACGGGAATGGCGAGGAAGCGGATCACGTAGGCCAGCGCCAGGGCGGTCGGGGTGCCCAGCAGCACCAGGCCCGCCGGGTCCAGCCCCGCGCCCGCGCGCAGCGCCGCCAGGCCCCGCTCGACCGCCATCAGGGGAAACAGCAGGCCGATCGCCAGGACGGTGCCGGGCAGGGCATAGCCCAGCGTCGCCAGCCGGGGCAGGGCGCGCCGCCAGGCGGCCGCCCGCGGCAGGATGCGGCGGCTCCAGGCGACGACCAGGCCGATGGCCACGGTGGCAGCCGTGGCCAGGGCCGAGACCGTCAGCGTCTGCTCCGCGGCCCGCAGCAGGGCGGGCGAGGGGCCCTGGCCGCCGCCCAGCCGTTCGAGGGCGAGGGCCAGCAGGTAGGCGGCCGGCGCGGCGAAGCCCGCCACGACCGGCGCCAGGCCCAGCAGCGCCGCCAGCCAGCCCGCCGCGCCGCGCAGCCGGCGCGGGCGGATCGGCGCCGCGCGGCGGGCGCCGGTGTAGCGCAGGCGCCGCCGGCCGTGGCGCTCGACCGCGATCAGGACGGTCACCAGCGCCAGGGCCACCAGCGCGATCTGCGCGGCGCCCGCCAGGTCGGAGCGCGTCACCCAGGTGGTGTAGAGGGCCACGGTCAGGGTCTGGACCCCGAGGAATTCGGAGGCGCCGATGTCGTTCAGGGTTTCCAGCAGCACCAGGCACAGGCCCACGGCGATGGCCGGACGGGCCAGTGGCAGGGCCACGTGGCGGAAGGCGCTCCACGGGCCGTGGCCGAGCAGCCGGGCGGCTTCCATCAGGTGGGCCGCCTGGCTGGCGAACATGCTGCGGGTGGTCAGGTAGACGTAGGGATAGAGCACGAAGGCCAGCAGCACGATGGCGCCCGGCAGGCTGCGCAGGTCGGGCAGGCGGAAGTCGCGCGGGCTGGCATGGCCCAGCAGGGCGCGCAGGGCTTCCTGGACGGGGCCGATGGGATGCAGGATGTCCAGGTAGGCGTAGGCCACGACGTAGGTGGGCACGGCCAGCGGCAGCAGCAGCGCCCAGGACAGGATCCTGCGGCCGGGGAACTCGTAGGCCGTCACCAGCCAGGCGGCACCCACGCCCAGGGCGGCGGCCAGCAGGCCGACTCCGGCGAGCAGGCCCAGGGTCTGGGCCAGCGCGTCCGGCAGCACGAAGCGCAGCAGGTGGCTCCAGTGGCCGCCCGCGCCCGCGCCCGCCTGGCCCACCAGGGCCAGGACCGGCGCCAGCACGCCCAGCGCCGCCAGGGCCGTTCCGGCGTGCCAGGGCCAGGTCTGGAACCGGCCGCCCGCCGCCCTGGCGTCCCGCCTTGCCAAGACTTCCCGCCTATCGGTTCAGGCCGACGCGATCGACCAGCTCGCTGGCCTGCTTGCGGTGGCGCGCGATCTCGGTCAGGGGCAGGGTGTCGATGCGCAGGAGGCCGAAGCTCGCCACGGTCGGATCCAGCATCACGCCCGCCTTGACGGGGTATTCGTAGTTGGCCTGGGCGTAGAGGGTCTGCGCCTTGTCCGAGATCAGGTATTCCAGCAACCGGACGGCCTCGGCGCGGTTCGGCGCATGGCGCGCCACGGCGGCGCCGGAGATGTTGACGTGGGTGCCCGGCGCATTCTTGAAGGTGGGCCGGATGACGCGGATGGCGTCGCCCCAGCGGCGGGCGTCGCTGCCTTCGGCCGCGTTCTTCATGTGGCCGGCGTAGTAGGCGTTGGCGATGCCGACGTCGCAGATCCCGCCCAGGATGTCGCGCGCCACGTCGCGGTCGCCGCCGGCGGCGGGGCGGGCCAGATTGGCCTTCACGCCGCGCAGCCATTGTTCCGCGGCCTCGGGGCCGTCATGGGCGATCATCGCGGCGATGAGCGCGGTGTTGTAGGGATGCTGGCCGGAGCGGATGCAGACCTTGCCCTTCCAGCGCGGGTCGGCCAGGTCCTCGTAGTGGAAGGACTTGATGTCCAGGTCCTTGGCGACGTAGGCGACCCGGTCGCGCAGCGACAGGGTGAACCACTGGTCGTCGGCCCCGCGCAGGTACGCGGGGATCGAGGCCTTCAGCGTGGCGGAGTCGACCGGCTGGGTCACCCCGCCGTCCACCAGGTCCAGCAGATTGCCGATGTCCACCGTCATCAGCACGTCGGCCGGCGATTGCGCGCCTTCGGCGCGCACCCGTTCCAGCAGGCCGTCCTTGACGAAGACCGTATTGACCTTGACGCCGGTGTCCTGGGTGAAGGCGGACAGCAGCGGCTCGACGAGCTTGGGCTCGCGGGTGGTGTACAGATTGACCTCCGCCGCCAGGGCGGTGCCCGCCATCAGCGGCAGGGCGGCGGCCAGCAGGGACAGGCGTCGGACGACGGAAGGGGCGCGGAGACGGATGGGCATGGCGGCGGCTCGCTCGAAGAGTTAAAATGAGAATAGTTCTCAAATAGGATCGAAATTTAGCATCGCGTTCAGTTTAAAGCAAGCTGAACGTATTAAAATGCGCCCCGATCCTGGCCCGGCGGCCCGCTTTCGCACGCCATCTTGCGCGAAATCAAGAAAACCCCTGCGCCTCGCAAGGTCCGGCCTTGCGTTTCCCGGCCATCGCCGTACCATCTATTCATACCGGTTCATCCCCGTCCATACCCCGAATCCTGGAGTCCGACCTTCGTCATGGCCGCTTTCAATTCCGAGCAAGTCCTCAGCGTGCGTCACTGGAACGACACGCTGTTCTCCTTCAAGACCACCCGCGATCCCGGCCTGCGCTTCCACAACGGCCATTTCGTGATGCTGGGGCTGGAAGTCGAGGGCAAGCCGCTGATGCGCGCCTACAGCATCGCCAGCGCCAACCACGAGGACAATCTGGAGTTCTTCAGCATCAAGGTCCCCAACGGTCCGCTCACCTCGCGCCTGCAGCACCTCAAGCCGGGCGACATCGT
The DNA here is from genome assembly GCF_000612685.1 of Castellaniella defragrans 65Phen. Taxonomy (NCBI): domain Bacteria; kingdom Pseudomonadati; phylum Pseudomonadota; class Betaproteobacteria; order Burkholderiales; family Alcaligenaceae; genus Castellaniella; species Castellaniella defragrans. The sequence goes on along the minus strand of NZ_HG916765.1, from coordinate 2,252,465 downwards.
CCTGGTCAGCCGCAAGCCGGTGGGCACGCTGGTGGTCGACGACCTGCGTCCGGGCCGCCACCTGTACCTGTTCGCCACCGGCACGGGGCTGGCGCCGTTCCTCAGCATCATCAAGGACCCGGAGGTCTACGACCGCTTCGAGAAAGTCATCCTGATGCACGGCGTACGCTTCGTCAGCGAGCTGGCCTACTCCGACTACATCCGCCACGAGCTGCCCCAGGACGAATACCTGGGCGAAATGGTGCGCGAGAAGCTGATCTACTACCCCACCGTGACGCGCGAGCCCTACGAGCACCAGGGCCGGCTGACGACGCTGGTGGAAACCGGCCAGCTGTTCACCGACATTGGCCTGCCGCCGCTGGATCCCGCCGTCGATCGCGCCATGATCTGCGGCAGCCCGGCCATGCTGACCGACATCCGCGCCATGCTGGACGCGCGCGGCTTCGTCGCCTCGCCGGGCGTCGGCGAGCCCGGCGACTACGTCTTCGAGCGCGCCTTCGCCGAAAAGTAGGGCGCGGCACTCACCGCTCGGTTCAGGCGCGGCGCGGGTCCGCATCACCTCGAACAGCGGGTGATGCGGGCTCGCGCCGGCTTTTATTTTTTGCTATTGGTCGGTACACTCTGATAGTCTTTCAACCATCACCGAGTCTCCCACCATGAGCAAGGCAATCATCCACACCGATGCCGCCCCGGCCGCCGTCGGCCCGTATTCCCAGGCGGTCAGCGCACCGGCGGGCAAGCTGGTCTTCCTCTCGGGCCAGATCGGGCTGGAGCCCGGCACGGGCGAGCTGGTATCGGAAAACTTCGAGGGCCAGGTCCGCCAGTCCTTCGCCAACATGCAGGCCGTCATCGAGGCGGCCGGCGGCACGCTGAACGACATCGTCAAGCTCACCCTGTTCCTGACGGATCTCAGCAAGTTCGCCAGCGCCAACGCCATCATGGCGGAAATCATTCCCCAGCCCTATCCGGCGCGCTCGACCCTCGGGGTCGCCAGCCTGCCCAAGGGCGCGCAGTTCGAGGTCGAGGCCGTCCTGGCGCTCTGACGCCCCGCCGCCCGCCGGACCGTACGCCGTGACCTCGGCTGGCAAGCCGCGCCGGGCCGCGCCCGGCGCCCGCAAGACGGCGGGCGTCCCGCAGGCCCGCCTGTTCGAGCGGCTGGGCCTGCGCACCCCGGCCGACTTCGCCACGCACCTGCCGCTGCGCTACGAGGACGAGACCCGCATCACGCCGATCGGCGCGGCGCGCCCCGGCGCCCATGCCCTGTTTGAAGGCGAGATCGTGGACAGCGAAATCCGCTTCGGCCCCCGGCGCGAGCTGCAGGCCACGCTGGCCGACGAGTCCGGCCGCCTGGGCCTGCGCTGGCTGCACGTCTATCCCGGCCAGCAGGCGCGCCTGCACGCCGGACGGCGGGTGCGCGCGCGCGGCGAGGTGCGCGCCGGCTATCACGGCCTGGAGATCGTGCATCCTCTGATCACCGAGCCGGGCACCCCGCTGCCCGACACCCTGACGCCGGTCTATCCCACGACCCAGGGCCTGCCGCAGGCCGCCCTGCGCAAGGCCATCGCGCGCGCCCTGGACGAGGCCGACCTGGGCGACACCCTGCCGGCCGCCGTGCGCGAGGCCTACCGGCTGGCCGATTTCGAGCCGTCCCTGCGCCTGCTGCACCATCCGGGACCGGACATTTCCCTGGAATCGCTGGCCGAACACAACCATCCCGCCTGGCGGCGCATCAAGTTCGACGAGCTGCTGGCGCAGCAGCTCGCCCTGGCCGACGCCCGGGCGGCGCGCCGCGCCCAGGCCGCCCGCAGCCTGAAGGGGGACGGCAGCCTGACGGGCCGCCTGCTCGCCGGCCTGCCGTTCGAGCCCACCGGCGCCCAGACGCGCGCCGTGGCGCAGATCGGCGCCGACCTGGCGCGCACGCACCCCATGCACCGCCTGCTGCAGGGCGACGTGGGCAGCGGCAAGACCCTGGTCGCCGCCTTCGCGGCCGCACAGGCCATCGAGTCCGGCGCCCAGGTCGCCGTGATGGCGCCCACGGAAATCCTCGCCGAGCAGCTCTGGCGCAAGCTGTCCGAATGGCTGGCGCCGCTGGGCGTGGCGGCGGTCTGGCTCACCGGCGGCCTGCCGGCCGCCGAGCGCCGCCGGGCCCTGCAGGCCATGGCCCGCGGCGAGGCGCGGCTGGCGGTCGGCACCCAGGCGCTGATCCAGGACAAGGTGGAATTCGAGTCGCTGGGGCTGGTGATCAGCGACGAGCAGCATCGCTTCGGGGTGGGGCAGCGCCTGGCGCTGAACCGCAAGGGCGACCAGGCCCGCTACCGCCCCCACCAGCTCAGCATGAGCGCCACGCCGATCCCGCGCACCCTGGCGATGGCCTTTTTCGCCGACATGGACGTCTCGGTGCTGGACGAGCTGCCGCCGGGGCGCGTGCCGGTGCGCACGCGCCTGTTCGACGACCGGCGGCGCGACGAAGTCCTGGCCCGCGTGGGCGAGGTCGTGCGCGCCGGGCGCCAGGCCTACTGGGTCTGTCCGCTGGTCGAGGAAAGCGAGGCCCTGCAGCTGCAGACCGCCGTCGATACCCACGAACTGCTGCGCGCGGCCCTGCCGGACCTGCGCGTCGGCCTGATGCACGGCCGCCTGCCGGCGCGGGAAAAGTCGGAGGTCATGGACGCCTTCCGCGCCGGCGACATCGACCTGCTGGTGTCCACCACCGTCATCGAGGTCGGCGTGGACGTGCCCAACGCCGGCCTGATGGTGATCGAGCATGCCGAGCGCTTCGGCCTGGCGCAGCTGCACCAGCTGCGCGGCCGGGTGGGGCGCGGCGGCGGCGAGGCCACCTGCGTCCTGCTCTACCAGCCGCCGCTGTCGGCCATCGCCCGCGAACGCCTGCGCGCCATGTACGAGACCACCGACGGCTTCGAGATCGCGCGCCGCGACCTGGCCCAGCGCGGCCCCGGGGAGCTCCTGGGCCTGCGCCAGTCGGGCCAGGCCCTGCTGCGCTTCGCCGACCTGGAATCCGACGAGGACCTGCTGGAGCAGGCCCGCGAAGCGGCCGCCTGGCTGTCGGCCGATTTTCCCGAGCACGCCCGCGCCCACCGGCAACGCTGGATGGCGGGCGCCGACCAGTATCTGCGCAGTTGACCCGACCTGGGGACTTTCACCATGACTCTGACCGAACTGAAATACATCGTCGCCGTGGCGCGGGAGCGCCATTTCGGCCGCGCCGCGGAAGCCTGCTTCGTCAGCCAGCCCACGCTGTCGGTGGCCATCCGCAAGCTGGAGGAAGAACTGGGCGTGGTGCTGTTCGAGCGCGGCGGCGCCGAGGTCGGCATCACCCCCATCGGCCTGCGCGTCGTCGCCCAGGCGCAGAAGGTCCTGGAGGAGGGCGCCAACCTGCGCGAGATCGCCCGCCAGGGGCACGATCCGCTCGAAGGCCCGCTGCGCGTCGGGGTGATCTACACCGTGGGGCCGTACCTGCTGCCCTACCTGGTGCCCGAGCAGATCCGCCGCACCCCGCAGATGCCCCTGCTGCTCCAGGAAAACTACACCACGCGGCTGCTGGAACTGCTGCGCCAGGGCGAGATCGACTGCGCCATCGTCGCCCTGCCGCTGCCCGACACCGGGCTGTCGCAATGCCCGCTGTACGACGAGCCGTTCTACGTCGCCCTGCCGCACGGTCATCCCTGGGCGAAGGAAAAGCAGATCGATTCCAGCCGCCTGAAGGACGAGACCATGCTGCTGCTGGGGGCCGGCCACTGCTTCCGCGACCAGGTGCTGGAAGTGTGCCCGGAACTCTCGCGCTTCTCGGCCTCCAGCGAAGGCATCCAGCGCACCTTCGAGGGGTCATCGCTCGAAACCATCCGCCACATGGTGGCCGCGGGCATCGGCATCACGGTCCTGCCGGCCAGCGCGCTGGGCGTGCGGGGGGCCGAAAGCCGGCTGCTGCGCTTCGTGCCGTTCAAGCCGCCGGCGCCCGACCGCCGCGTGGTGCTGGTCTGGCGCAAGAGCTTCCCGCGCCAGGCGGCCATCGAGGCCCTGATCCAGGCCGTGCGCCACTGCGGCATGCCGGGCGCGACCATGCTCGAAGACCCGGCCCCGCTGGCCGTCGAGGCGGGCTGAGGCCGCGGCGCGCCGGGCGGCGCGGCGATGCCGGGCGCGCGCCGCGCATGCTATTCTGGACCCGTATGACTGACCTTTCAAAGGAGTGTCCCATGGCCAAAGCCGCCAAGAAAACCAGCTCGAAGAAATCCGCCGTCGCGCCCTCCAGCGGCCTGCCGATCGACATCGGCATCTCGGCCCAGGATCGCGCTGCCGTCGTGGCGGAACTCTCCAGGACGCTGGCCGACACGTACACGCTGTACCTGATGACGCACAATTTCCACTGGAACGTGACCGGCCCCATGTTCAGCACCCTGCACCAGCTGTTCATGACCCAGTACACGGAAACCTGGCAGGCGCTGGACGCCATCGCCGAGCGCATCCGCGCCCTCGGCCATTACGCGCCCGGCACCTACGCCGAGTACGCGCGCCTCAGCTCCATCGCCGAGCCCGCCGCCGTGCCGTCGGCCGAAGACATGCTGCGCATGCTGGTCGAAGGCAACGAGGCGGTCGCGCGCACCGCGCGCCGGGCCTTCCAGTGCGCCGACGCCGTCAACGACCAGCCCACGGCCGATCTGCTCACGCAGCGCCTGGACGTGCACGAAAAGAACGCCTGGATGTTGCGCAGCCTGCTGGCCTGACCTCAGATCCGCGCGCCGTTTTGCCGCGGTGCGCAACGCGATATCGGGAAAACCCCCGTACGGCGCAATGACCGCTGTACGGGGGTTTCGTGTATTCTTTTCCAGGTCTTTCACAGGAGGTCTTATGAACGTACGCTTTACGCCGATGGCAGCCGCACTGGGCCTGGCCGCCGGCATGATGCTTTCTTCCGTGGCGCATGCCGATACCATCCGCATCGCCATCGCGGGGCCCTTCACCGGGGCGTTGACGCAGTATGGCGACATGGTCAAGGAAGGCGTGGACACGGCGATCGAAACCATCAACGCCGGTGGCGGCGTGCTGGGCAACAAGCTGGAAGCCGTCGTGATCGACGATGGCTGCGAGCCCAAGCAGGGTCCGGTCGTGGCCAACCGCGTCGTCAATGAAAAGATCCACTACGTCGTCGGCCACGTGTGCTCCGGCGCCACCATCGCCGCCACGCCCGTCTACAACAACGAAGGCGTGGTCATGATCTCCCCGTCCGCCACCTCGCCCCTGGTGACCGACGGCAAGAACTACGACATGATCTTCCGCACCATCGGCCGCGACGACCAGCAAGGTCCCGCCGCCGCGGAATTCATCGCCCAGAAGGTCAAGCCCAAGGCCGTCGCCGTGCTGCACGACAAGCAGTCGTACGGCCAGGGCATCGCCACGGCCGTCAAGGCCGACCTCGAAAAGGCCGGCATCAAGGTCGTCCTGTTTGAAGGCATCAACGCCGGCGACAGCGACTACTCCGCCGTGATCACCAAGCTCAAGTCCGCGGGCGCCGACTTCGTCTACTACGGCGGCTACCACCCCGAAATGGGCCTGCTGCTGCGCCAGGGCGCCGAGCAGGGCCTGCAGGCCAAGTTCATGGGTCCCGAAGGCGTGGGCAACCCGGACATCAACGCCATCGCCGGCCCGGCCGTCGAAGGCATGCTGGTGACCCTGCCCGCCGACTTCACCACCGACCCGGCCAACGCGTCCGTGGTCAAGGCCTTCAAGGACAAGAACCGCAACCCGGGCGGCGCCTTCCAGCTCACCGCCTATTCCGCCGTCGAAGCCATCGCCGCCGGCATCAAGGGCGCGGGCAAGGACGACCCGGCCAAGGTCGCCGCCTGGCTGCACGGCAACTCGGTCAAGACCCCGATCGGCGACATCGCCTGGAACAAGCAGGGCGATCTCAAGTCCTTCAAGTTCGACGTCTTCACCTGGCACGCCGACGGCTCCAAGTCCGTCTTCAAGTAAAAGCCGGTCCATGTCCGGGGCGCCGCGCGGCGCCCCGGACGCGGGAAAACGGCGCAGCCCAACCGGGCCGCGCCGTTTTTTCATGGCCGTCCGCGCGGCCATCCCCGGCCGTCCACGCGGCGCCGGCCGGGTTCAGTCCCCGACGCGCTTCCCGGTTTCGGCGTCGAACCAGTGCGCCGGGTGCTCGCCGTCCGGGCCGGCCGTGATCTCGTCGCCGGCGGCCGGAGGCCGCTGCCGGGTTTCGGACACGGCGCAGCGCAGCACCAGCGGCTGCTCGCCCCAGCGTGCGTGGATCAGCTGCTCCGAGCCCAGGATCTCGACCATCTCGACCCGCGCCCGCAGGCCCGGCGCGCCGAGCACCAGGTGCTCCGGGCGCAGCCCCAGGACCAGGGCGCGCGCGGCCGCCGCGGGCGCGGCCAGGGGCAGGGCGGCGCCGTCCGGGCCGGCCACACGGCCCTGCACATCCACCTCCACCCGCAGCAGATTCATGGGCGGCGAGCCGATGAAGCCGGCCACGAAGACGGTGGCGGGGCGCTCGAAGACCTCGGCGGGCGTGCCGATCTGCTCGGGCACGCCCTTGTTCATGACGACCATGCGGTGGGCCAGCGTCATGGCCTCGACCTGGTCGTGGGTGACGTACAGGCTGGTGGTGCCCAGCCGGCGGTGCAGCTTCTGGATTTCCAGGCGCATCTGCACGCGCAGCTTGGCGTCCAGGTTGGACAGGGGCTCGTCGAATAGGAACACGGCCGGCTCGCGCACGATGGCCCGGCCCATGGCCACGCGCTGGCGCTGGCCGCCGGACAGCTGGCGCGGACGCCGGTCCAGCAACTGGTCCAGTTCGAGGATGCGGGCGGCGTCCTCGACGCGGCGGCGGATCTCGTCGCGCGCGAGGCGGCGGATCTTCAGGCCGTAGGCCATGTTGTCGAACACGCTCATGTGGGGATAGAGCGCGTAGTTCTGGAAGACCATGGCGATGTCGCGCTCGGCGGGTTCCAGCTCGTTGACGACCCGGCCGCCGATGGCGATCTCGCCGCCGGTGACGGATTCCAGGCCCGCCACCATGCGCATCAGGGTGGACTTGCCGCAGCCCGACGGCCCGACGATCACGACGAACTCGCCGTCGCGCACCTCCATGTCGATGCCGTGGATGACGGCCACGCCGCCTGGGTAGGTCTTGCGCACGTCGCGGAAGCTGAGGGTTGCCATGGGGAATGCGCCGTCCTTTTTTCCGAAGCTATTTTTCCGAATCGACCAGGCCCTTGACGAACCATTTCTGCATCAGGATGACGACGGCGGCGGGCGGCAGCATGGCCAGCATGGCCGTGGCCATGACCAGGTTCCATTCCGTCACGCTGTCGCCCCCGGCGATCATCCGGCGGATGCCCACCACCACGGGGTACATGTCCTCGTGCGTGGTGATGATCAGCGGCCACAGGTACTGGTTCCAGCCGTAGATGAACTGGATCACGAACAGGGCGGCGATGCTGGTGCGCGACAGCGGCAGCAGGATGTCCTTGAAGAAGCGCATGGGGCCGGCGCCGTCGATGCGCGCGGCCTCGACCAGCTCGTCGGGCACGGTCAGGAAGAACTGCCGGAACAGGAAGGTGGCCGTGGCCGAGGCGATCAGCGGCAGCGTCAGGCCGGCGTAGCTGTTGAGCATGCCCAGGCCGGCGACCACCGCGTAGGTGGGGGCGATGCGCACTTCCACCGGCAGCATCAGGGTGACGAAGATCATCCAGAAGCACAGCATGCGCAGGGGAAAGCGGAAATACACCACGGCGAAGGCCGACAGCATGGAGATGGCGATCTTGCCGATGGCGATCGCCAGGGCCATGAAGGCGCTGATCCACAGCATCCGGCCCACGGGCGGGGTGTTGATCGCGCCGCCCTTGAGCACGGCCCAGTAGTTTTCCAGGAGATGCGGGCCGGGGATCAGGGACATCGGCGCCCGGGCGACCTCCTGGGCGGTCTGGGTGGAGGCCGTGAAGGCCACGTACAGCGGGAAGGCGATCACCGCCACGCCCAGGATCAGCGTGAGGTGCGAGACGATGTCCAGCAGCGGGCGGCGTTCAACCATGGGCGCCTCCGGAAAGGGCGGGACCGGCCGCCGTCGAGGGTGGGCCTTGCATCGGCGGCGCACCCCGCATGAGCAATGCGCTTCGCATCGGCGGTTGACCTCGCATCAGTAGTTCACCTTGCGGTCGACGTAGCGGAACTGCAGCGCCGTCAGGCCGATGACGATCAGCATCAGGATCACGGACTGGGCGGCGGAGGCGCCCAGGTCCAGGCCCTTGAAGCCGGCGTTGTAGACCTTGTAGACCAGGATGTCGGTGGCGTGTCCCGGCCCGCCCTGCGTCACCACGTCGATCACCGCGAAGGTGTCGAAGAAGGCGTAGATGAAGTTGATCACCAGCAGGAAGAAGGTGGTGGGCGAGAGCAGCGGAAAGACGATGGTGAGAAAGCGCCGGACGGGGCCCGCGCCGTCGATGGCGGCGGCCTCGATCAGCGAGCGGGGGATGGACTGCAGGCCGGCCAGGAAGAACAGGAAGTTGTAGGACACCTGCTTCCAGACCGAGGCGAAGACGACCAGCGCCAGGGCGTCGGTGCCGTCCAGACGCGGGTTCCAGTCGAAGCCGAGCTGCGCCAGGTAGACCGCCAGGATGCCGACCGAGGGCGAGAACAGAAACAGCCACAGCACCCCGGCGACCGCCGCCGCGACCGCGTAGGGCCAGATCAGCAGGGTCTTGTAGATCCCCGCGCCGCGCGCCACGCGGTCGGCCATCACGGCCAGCACGAGCGAGATCGCCAGCCCGCCGAAGGCCACCAGCGCCGAGAACCAGAGCGTGGTGCGAAACGAGTCCAGATAGTCGGCGCTGGCGAACAGCTCGGCGAAGTTGTCCAGGCCGGCGAACTGCGAGGACAGGCCGAAGGGGTCTTCCAGGCGGAAGGACTGCCACAGCGCCTGGCCCGCCGGCCAGAAGAAGAACACCAGCGTGATGGCGAGCTGCGGCGCCAGCAGCAGCCAGGGCAGGCTGCGGTGGCGGAAGACGACCCGTTTCTCCATGAGCGCGGCCGGCCCCGGGCCTACTTGACGCTTTTCTCGAAGCGTTCGAGCAGGGCGTTGCCCTCGGCGGTCATCTTCTTCAGGCCGTCCCCGGGGCTGGTCTTGCCGGCGAAGATCTGCTCCATGGTGCTGTCCTCGATGTCGCGGATCTGCGGCAGGTAGCCCAGCCGGATGCCGCGCGAGTTGGCGGTGGTGGCGGCATCGAGCTGTTTGACCGCAATTTCCGTGCCGGGATTCTTGTCATAGAAGCCGGATTCCTTGGTGGCCTGGTAGCCCGCCTTGGTGACGGGCACGTAGCCGGTGCCCTGGTGCCAGGCGGCGGCCTGCGCGGGGCTGGACAGGAACTTGAAGAACTTGATCACGCCCTTGTAGGCGGCGTCGGACTTGCCGGAGAACACCCACAGCGAGGCGCCGCCGATGATGGAGTTCTGCGGCGCGCCCTGGACGTCGGGGTAGTAGGGCAGGGTGCTGGTGCCGAAGGCGAAGCCGCCGGTCTTGATGATGGAGGCGCGCATGCCGCTGGAGCCTGTGTACATGCCGCACTTGCCCGAGGTGAACAGGGCGTTGCCCGCGTCGCCGCGCCCGCCGTAGGTGAAGGTGCCGGCCTTGGCCATGTCGGCCAGGAAGCCCAGATGCTTGCGGAACAGCGGGCTGTCGAGCTGCAGGCGCGCGTCCAGGCCGCCGAAGCCGTTGTCCTGGCTGGCGTAGGGCACGTTGTGCCAGGCGGCGAAGTTTTCCAGCAGGACCCAGGACGGCCAGGCCGAGGAATAGCCGCATTCCATGCCGGCGGCGCGCAGCTTTTTCGCGGCGTCGGCCACCTCGGGCCAGGTCCTGGGCGGTTTTTCCGGGTCCAGGCCGGCCTTCTGGAAGGCGTCCTTGTTGTAGTACAGCACCGGCGTGGAGCTGTTGAAGGGCATGGACACCAGCTTGCCGTCCGGCGACGAATAGTAGCCGGCCACGGCGCCCAGGAAGGTGGACGGATCGATGGGGTCGCCGACGGCCTCGGACAGCGCCTGGACGGGCTTGATGGCGCCCTTGGCGTACATCATGGTGGCGGTGCCGACCTCGAAGACCTGCAGGATGTCGGGCGCGTTGCCGGCGCGGAAGGCGGCGATCCCGGCGTTCATGGATTCGCCGTAGTTGCCCTTGTAGACGGCGTGCACGACGTAGTCGGACTGGCTGGCGTTGAAGTCCTGGGCGAGCTTGGCCACGCGTTCGCCCAGCGGACCTTCCATCGAGTGCCAGAAGGTGACGTCGGTGGCGGCCTGGGCCGTGCCCGCGCCGGTCAGCAGGGCGGCCAGCGCGGTCGCGCGAAACAAGGAAAAAGACATGGTGGTCTCCTGTGGTTGTGCCCCCGATCCAGCCCGGGTGGCGGCGGGAGGGGATTATAGGAAGCCATTGTGATCAGCTTATGACGGCTTTGGCAATCCCTGATTTCCTTGCTTTTCTTTTCGTTTCTCGCGCGTTTTCTTTCTGATGCCCCGCGCAGGGCTTTCTATGTGATGGCGCTTGTCCGTACAATGCCGGGTCATGAAAACCGAACTTTCTCTCGCCCTCATCGGCGGCGGCAACATGGCCAACGCCCTGGCCAGCGGCCTGATCGGCCGGCGCTGCGCCGCCTCCAGCGTCCACGTCATCGACCCCGGCGAGGCCGTCCGCGCGCGCTGGGACGCGCTGGGCACCACCACGGCGGCGGCGCCCGATGGGCGCCTGTCCGAATGCCGCGTCTGGTTCTTCGCCGTCAAGCCCCAGATCATGGCCGAGGTCGTGCGCCAGTGCCGCCCCTGGCTGCGCCCCGGCACCCTCGTCATCAGCATCGCCGCCGGCATCCCCGGCGAGGCGATCGCCCGCTGGATGGGTTCCGCTGCCGAGCCCTACGCCCGGGTCGTGCGCTGCATGCCCAACACGCCCGCGCTGATCGCCAGCGGCATGACGGGCATGGCGGCCCTGGACGGCGTGGACGAAGCCGACCGCGCCCTGGCCGAGGAGCTGCTGCGCGCCGTCGGCCAGGTGATCTGGGTGCGCGACGACGCCGCCATCGACGCCGTCACGGCCGTCTCCGGCAGCGGGCCGGCCTACGTCTTCCTGTTCCTCGAAGCCCTGATCGCGGCCGGGGTCGAGCAGGGCCTGACGCTGGAGCAGGCGCGCCAGCTGGCGCTGGGCACCTTCCACGGCGCCACCCAGCTCGCAACGCTGTCGCCGGACTCGCCCGCGGTGCTGCGCGAGCGGGTGACCTCCAGGGGCGGCACCACGGCGGCGGCCCTGGCGGTGTTCCAGGAGCGCGGCCTGTCCGGCATCATGCGCGAGGCGGTCGCGGCCGCCGCCCGCCGGGCGGGCGAACTGGCGCGCGAATTCTCGGGTTGATCCGTCCCCGAATAATCCGGGAAAGCGCATCGTCACGTTCCGTCATAAGGGATTAACCGTAGTGACACCCCCGGGGCGAGCCGTCAGAATACGCGTGCCGCTCAGGGCGGAAGCACAACCAAGGCTTGGCGCTCCTGGCTTCGACCCCGACCGGGTTGTTGAAATTGCCAACGGCGCCTCTACCGGAGACTATCGAATGAAGTTCACACTGCGCATCACCCCCTGCATCCTCGCATTCGGAGCTCTGGCTCTGGCTGCCGGCGCCCATGCCGACACGCTCAAGATCGGCATTCCGCAGCCGATGACGGGCCCCAACACCCAGTACGGCGACCAGATCCAGGCGGGCGCGCTGACGGCCATCGATGCGCTGAACGAAACCGGCGGCATCAAGGGCATGAAGATCGAGCCGCTGCTGATCGACGACGGCTGCGAGCCCAAGCAGGCCGTGCCGGCCGCCAACCGCGTGGTCAACGCCGGCGCCAAGTTCGCCGTGGCCCACGCCTGCTCCGGCACCACGGTGCCCGCGGTCAACGTCTACGAGCAGGAAGGCATCGTCGCCATCACCCCGGGCGCCACGTCCCCGCTGGTCACCGACACCATCAAGCCGCACTTCTTCTTCCGCACCATCGGCCGCGACGACCAGCAGGGTCCCTTCGCCGCCGAATACATCGCCAAGCAGCTCAAGCCGAAAAAGGTCGCCATCCTGCACGACAAGCAGACCTACGGCAACGGCGTGGCCACCCAGGTGCAGAAGGCCCTGGAAAAGGACGGCGTGAACATCGCCATGTTCGAGGGCATCAACGTCGGCGACAGCGACTACTCCGCCGTGATCTCCAAGCTCAAGGCCCTGGGCCCCGACCTGATCTATTTCGGCGGCTACCACCCCGAACTGGGCCTGCTGCTGCGCCAGGCGCGCGAACAGGGTCTGGAAACCCAGTTCATGGGCCCCGAAGGCGTGGCCAACAAGGACCTCGCCGCCATCGCCGGCCCGGCCGTGGACAAGCTGCTGGTGACCCTGCCCGCCGACTTCACCAAGCGCAAGGGCAACGAGCAGATCCTGGAGCAGTTCAAGAAATACCAGCGCAGCCCCGACGGCGCCTTCACCATGACGGCCTACGCGGCGGTCCAGGTGCTGGCCGACAGCATCAACGCCGTCGGCGCCGACCCGGCCAAGGTCGCCGACTACATGCACGGCCACAGCTTCGACACCGCCATCGGCAAGGTCGACTACGATGCGAAGGGCGACCTCAAGCACTTTGAATTCGCGGTCTTCCGCTGGGATGCCAACGGCAACCTGACCCAGATCCAGCCCTGACGGGCTCGGCCGGCCCCGGCGCGCGCCGGGGCCGCTGCGGTTCTTCCGGGCGCCCGCCGCCCGGCCGTCTTCTCGTCTCACTCCCCCGACATTATGTCCGACCTGCTTCCTCTATTGACGCAACAGCTGTTCAACGGCTTGTCGCTGGGCGCCATCTATGCCCTGATCGCCATCGGCTACACCATGGTGTACGGCATCATCGGCATGATCAACTTCGCCCACGGCGAGATCTACATGATCGGCGCCTACGTCGGTCTGGTCACGCTCTCGGCCATCGGCGTGGGCAGCGGCCTGCCGCTGCCCCTGATGGTGCTGATCATGCTGATCATGGCCGTGCTGGTGACCGCGGTCTACGGCTTCGCCGTCGAAAAGATCGCCTACGCGCCGCTGCGCGACAGTCCCCGCCTGGTGCCGCTGATCTCCGCCATCGGCATGTCGATCTTCCTGCAGAACTGGGTGGCCACCGGGCAGGGCGCCCGCGACATGGCCGTGCCGGCGCTGATCACCGGGTCGTTCAACTTCACGGTGGGGGATGGCGACTTCAGCGTGACCGCGCCGTATTCCCGCATCCTGATCATCGTGGTCACCGTGCTGATGATGATCGGCCTGACGCTGTTCATCAAGTATTCGCGCACCGGCCAGGCCTCGCGGGCCTGCTCGCAGGATCTGCGCATGGCCAACCTGCTGGGCATCGACACCGGCCGGATCATTTCCATCACCTTCGTCATCGGCGCCATGCTGGCCGCCGTCGGCGGGGTGCTGATCGCCCTGGCCATCGGCAAGCTGAACCCGTTCATCGGCTTCATCGCCGGCATCAAGGCCTTCACCGCCGCGGTGCTGGGCGGCATCGGCAGCATTCCCGGCGCCATGCTGGGCGGTGTGCTGCTGGGCCTGGCCGAGACCTTCGCCGCCGCCTTCATCTCCTCGCAGTACAAGGACATCGTCGCCTTCCTGCTGCTGGTCTTCATCCTGCTGTTCCGTCCCACGGGGCTGTTGGGCAAACCCGAGGTGGAAAAAGTCTAAATGAATCAGAATCTCAAGAATGCAGCGATCGCCTCGCTGCTGGCGGGGGTGATCATTGCCCCCGTGTATGGCCTGCAGATCCTGCGCCGGGGCCAGGAAACCTATCTGCAGCCCGACTGGAAGATGATCCTCGGCGGCATGCTGGCCGTCTTCGTGGTCCAGATCCTGAACGCCTGGCTGCGCCAGCGCCGGGCCGGCAAGGCCGCGGCGCCCTCGCGGTTCCGCATTCCCGCCATCAGCGACAAGTTCCGCCACCGGGCGATCCTGGTGCTGGTGCTGTTCGCGCTGGCCTGGCCCTTCTTCACCGGGCGCGCCCAGGTGGACATCGCCACGCTCGTGCTGATCTACGTCATGCTCGGCCTGGGGCTGAACATCGTGGTGGGCTTCGCCGGCCTGCTCGACCTGGGCTTCGTCGGCTTCTACGCCACCGGCGCCTACACCTACGCCCTGCTGTACCACTGGGCCGGCTGGGGCTTCTGGGAAGCGCTGCCGTTCGCCGGCCTGGTGTCGGCCTTCTTCGGCTTCATCCTGGGGTTCCCGGTGCTGCGGCTGCGGGGCGACTACCTGGCCATCGTGACGCTGGGCTTCGGCGAGATCATCCGCCTGCTGCTCATCAACCTGACCCAGTTCACCGGCGGCCCGGACGGCATCTCGGGGATCCCCAAGCCGTCCTTCTTCGGCTACCAGATGGTGCGCCGCTCGACGGACGGCACGCCCACCTTCCATGAGCTGATGGGCTGGTCCTTCAACAGCCAGGACGTGGTGATCTACCTGTACCTGATGGCGCTGGTGCTGGTGCTGTTCACCCTGTACTTCACCAGCCGCCTGATCCGCATGCCGATCGGGCGCGCCTGGGAAGCCCTGCGCGAGGACGAGATCGCCTGCCGCTCGCTGGGCCTGAACCCGCGCAACATCAAGCTCTCGGCCTTCACCATGGGCGCCATGTTCGCCGGCTTCGGCGGGGCGTTCTTCGCCGCGCGCCAGGGCCTGGTCAATCCGGAATCCTTCACCTTCATCGAATCGGCGCTGATCCTGGCCATCGTCGTGCTGGGCGGCATGGGCTCCCAGCTCGGGGTCATCCTGGCCGCCGTGCTGCTGACCGTCATCCCCGAGATCGCGCGCGAATTCGCCGAATACCGCATGCTGATCTTCGGCCTGGTCATGGTCGTCATGATGATCTGGCGCCCGCAGGGCCTGCTGCCGGTGAAACGTCCGCAAGTGGAATTGGAATCATGAGTGAAACATTGCTGAAGGTCAGCGGACTGACCATGCGGTTCGGCGGCCTGCTGGCCGTCGACCAGGTCGAATTCGACGTGCGCCGCGACGAGGTCTTCGCCATCATCGGCCCCAACGGCGCCGGCAAGACCACCGTGTTCAACTGCGTGGGCGGCTTCTACAAGCCCACCACGGGCGAGATCGTCATGGACGGCAAGGCCATCACCGGCATGCCCAGCCACAAGGTCGCGCGCCACGGCCTGGTGCGCACGTTCCAGAACGTGCGCCTGTTCAAGAACCTCACCGTGCTGGAAAACCTGATGGTGGCGCAGCACACCCTGATGGAAACCGGCCTGCTGCAGGGCCTGTTCAAGCTGCCCTCCTATCGGCATTCCGAGACCGAGGCCAAGAAACGCGCGGTCCAGTGGCTGGATTTCATGGGCATCCGCCAGTACGCCAACCGCGAGGCCGGCAATCTCGCCTACGGCCACCAGCGGCGCCTGGAAATCGCCCGCTGCATGATCACCCAGCCGCGCCTGCTGATGCTCGACGAGCCGGCCGCGGGCCTGAATCCCCAGGAAAAGCGCGACCTGCAATCGCTGATCGACCAGCTGCGGCGCGAATTCGGCGTGGCCGTGCTGCTGATCGAGCACGACATGAGCCTGGTGATGGGCGTGTCCGACCGCATCCTCGTCATGGAGCACGGCAAGCCCATCACCACCGGCCTGCCCGACGAAGTCCGCGCGGATCCCCGCGTCATCAAAGCCTATCTGGGGGAATGACCGTGCTCAAGCTCGAAAACGTCAGCACGTTCTACGGGGCCATCCAGGCCCTGAACGAAGTGTCCGTGGAAGTCAACCAGGGGGAAATCGTCACCCTGATCGGCGCCAACGGCGCCGGCAAGACCACGCTGCTCATGTCGGTCTGCGGCAATCCGCGCGCCCGCTCGGGCAGGATCACCTTCCTGGGCGAGGACATCACCCAGCAGTCCACGCACATCATCATGCAGCGCGGGATCGCCATCTCGCCGGAAGGCCGGCGGGTGTTCCCCGACCTGACGGTGGCGGAAAACCTCAACATGGGGGCGTTCTTCCTCAACCGCGCCCAGACCGAAGAAGGCATGGAACACGTCTTCGACCTGTTCCCGCGCCTGCGCGAGCGCGCCAACCAGCGCGCCGGCACCATGTCCGGCGGCGAGCAGCAGATGCTCGCCATCGGCCGGGCGCTGATGACGCGGCCCAAGCTGCTGCTGCTCGACGAGCCCACCCTGGGCCTGGCGCCGCTGATCATCGCGCAGATCTTCGACATCATCCGCACCATCCGCGAGGAAGGCGTGACGGTGTTCCTGGTCGAGCAGAACGCCAACAAGGCCCTGCAGGTGGCCGACCGGGGCTACGTCCTGGAAACCGGCAAGGTCGTGCTGGCCGACACCGGCGCCAACCTGCTCAGCAACGACGAGGTCCGCAAGGCGTACCTCGGCGCCTGAGCCGGCTGCGGCATCGCGTCGCGGTCCTCCGCGCCCGCGCCGAACGGCGATCGGCCCCGTCTTCCGGCGGGGCCGATTTTCATTGTGCCGATTTTCATTGGCCTGTACGCAGGACCGCCCGCAGGGGGCTGTCCCGAGTCAGGCCAATCCCTGATCCTTCAGCGCGGCCTGAACGCCGGCGTCGGCGCGCATGCGGGCCTGGAAGCGGCGCAGCTCGTCCAGGCCGGCGAGCGGAATCTGCTTGGCGTCCGCCCACATCAGCAGCACGAACAGGTAGGCGTCGGCCACCGAGCGCCTGCCGGTCAGCCAGTCGCGGCCGCGCAGGCGCTCGTTGACGATGGCGAACAGGCTCTGCAGCTTCTCGGCCGCCTTGCCGGCCACGACCTGGCCCAGGGCCTCGTCGCCGCCGGTGTAGTAGCCCGGGCCGAAGACCAGGGAAAAGGTCTTGTGCAGGTCGGAATTGCACAGGCCCAGCCAGCGGTGGGTCTCGGCGCGTTCGCGCGGGGTGTCGCCCAGCAGCCGGGCCTCGGGGTTGAGCTCGGCCAGGTAGTTCAGGATGGCGGCGCTCTGCGTCAGGACGAAATCGCCGTCCACCAGGGTCGGGACCGCGCCGGTCGGGTTGAGCGCCAGGTAATCGGCTTCCTTGATCTGCTCGCGGGTCAGGCGGACGGTCTCGTAGGGCTTGCCGATCCATTCGAGCACGATGTGGGTGGCCAGGGGGCAGGCGCCGGGGAAATAGTAGAGTTTCATGGTGTTTGATGTTTCAGGAGCAGGGCGGGTTCGCCTTGCTTTTTATACCACCACGGACGCCGGCGCGGGTTGAAGCATCCCCCCGCCTCACCGCTTGCGAGCGGTTCGGATTCGTCAGGCACCGGGCAGTCCGCGGGGACCGCCCGGTGTCCGGACTCGTCCATGGGGTAGACTACAGGGTTGACGCTGTCTTTCGATGAGGCTTCTTCCATGGACCCCCTGCGCATCGTTTTTCTCGACCGGGATTCCCTGCCGGCGACGGAGAATTTCACCGGCCCGCAGGCGCTCCATGAACTGGTGACGTATCCGCGCACGGCGCCGGCGCAGGTGGCCGAGCGCATCCGCGACGCCGACGTCGTGATCGTCAACAAGGTCGTGCTGGCCGGCGACGCGATCGCCCAGGCGCCGCGCCTGCGCATGATCGCGGTCGCCGCCACCGGCACCGACAACATCGACCTGGACGCCTGCGACCGGCGCGGCATCATCGTGTCCAACGTGCGCGAATACGCCGTGCACGCCGTGCCGGAGCACACCTTCGCCCTGATGCTGGCCCTGCGGCGCAACCTGCTGGCCTACCGCCAGTCGGTGCGCGACGGCCGCTGGCAGGCGAGCGGGCAGTTCTGCTATTTCGACTTCCCCATCCATGACCTGGCCGGCTCGACCCTGGGCATCATCGGCCGGGGCGCCCTGGGCGAGGCCGTGGCCGAGATCGCCCGCGCCTTCGGCATGAAGGTCCAGTTCGCCGCGCGGCGCGACGCCGGCGAGCCCACCAACGACTACACCGATTTCAACCACGTCCTGCGCACCAGCGACGTGATCAGCCTGCATTGCCCGCTCAACGCCCAGACCCGCGGCATGATCGGCGCGGCCGAATTCGCCCTGATGGAACGCAAGCCGCTGCTCATCAACACCGCGCGCGGCGGGCTGGTGGACGAATACGCGCTGGAGCACGCGCTGCGCGCCGGCCAGATCAGCGGCGCGGGCTTCGACGTCTCGTCCCAGGAGCCCCCCGCGCCCGATCATCCCCTGATGCGCCTGCTGGACCTGCCGAATTTCATCCTCACCCCGCACGTGGCCTGGAGCAGCTCCGCGGCCATCCGCACGGTGATCCGCCAGGTGCGCGACAATATCGACGCCTTCCTGCGCGACGACCCGCGCAACGTGGTCGCCGGCTACCGCGCCGCCCGCTGATTTCCCCGACACGCCTCCATGCCCGCCGACCGCCCCGAATCCGCCGCGTCCCGCCCCCTGCGCATCGCCATCAACGGCTACGGCCGCATCGGCCGCTGCGTGCTGCGCGCCCTGGCGGAATCCCCGCGGCACCGCCGCGCCCTGAGCGTCGTGGCGATCAACGAGCCCGCTGACCTGGCCTCCATGGCCTACCTGACCCGCTTCGATTCCACCCACGGGATCTTCCCGGGCGAGGTCCGCGAGATCGACGGCGGGCTGGAGATCGCCGGGCAGGCGATTCCCGTTTCCCACGCGCGGGAGCCGGCCGACGGCCCCTGGCGCCGGCTGGACTTCGACCTGCTGCTGGAATGCTCCGGAGCCTTCGCCACGCGCGCCAGCCTGCAGGCCTTCCTGGACGCGGGCTGCCCGCGGGTGCTGGTCTCGCATCCCGGCAGAAGCGCGGCCGACGTGGACTGCACCATCGTGCACGGCTTCAACGACGCCGACCTGCGGGCCGGCCAGCGCATCGTGTCGGCGGCCTCGTGCACCACCAACGCCGCCGTCCCGGTCCTGGACCTGCTGGAGCGCCGCCTGGGCGTGGACGGCGCCTTCCTCACCACGCTGCATTCGGTGATGAACGACCAGCCCATGATCGACGGCTACCACCACGCCGACCTGCGCCGCACCCGTTCGGCCATGCAGTCCATCGTGCCCGTGTCCACGGGCCTGGCCCAGGGCATCGAGCGCATGCTGCCCGGCCTGGCCGGCCGCGTCCAGGCCAAGGCCGTGCGGGTGCCGATCCTCAACGTCTCGGCCATCGACCTCGCCGTGAACCTGCGCCGGGATACCTCCCCCGAGGCCCTGAACGCGATCTTTTCCGAGGCGGCCCGGGCCCGTCCGGACCTGATCGCCTGCACCGGCCAGCCCCACGCCTCGGTGGACTTCAACCACGATCCGCACTCGGTCATCGTCGATCTGGGCCAGACCCGCGTCAACCAGGGCCGCTTCGCCAACCTGCTGATCTGGTTCGACAACGAATGGGGCTTCGCCCACCGCATGCTCGACGTGGCGCAGGCCTGGGCAGGCCGCTTCCAGGCGGCCGCGCCGGCGCCCGAATCCGCATCCCTTTCCTCATCCCTATCTTCTGGAGTTTGACATCATGGCCGAAAGCCGGACCGAAACCGATTCCATGGGCGCCATCGAGGTGCCCGCCGCGCATTACTGGGGCGCGCAGACGCAGCGCTCCATCCAGAACTTCCCGATCGGCGTGGCCCGGTTCCGCTGGCAGCCCCCGGTGATCCGCGCCCTGGGCGTGCTGAAGAAGGCCGCCGCCCAGGCCAACGCCGAACTCGGCGAACTGCCGGCGGACATCGGCAACCTGATCGTGCGCGCCGCCGACGAGGTCATCGAGGGCAAGCTCGACGCCGAATTCCCGCTGGTGGTGTTCCAGACCGGCTCGGGCACCCAGTCGAACATGAACGCCAACGAGGTCATCTCCAACCGGGCCATCGAACTGGCCGGCGGGCAGGTGGGCTCCAAGGCCCCGGTGCACCCCAACGACCACGTCAACCGCGGCCAGTCTTCCAACGACACCTTCCCCACGGCCATGCACATCGCGGTGGCGGAAGAACTGTCGCGCCACTTCTTCCCGTCCGTCGGGCGCCTGCGCACCACGCTGGACGCCAAGGCCAAGGCCTTCCAGGACATCGTCAAGACCGGCCGCACCCACCTGCAGGACGCCACGCCGATCACGCTGGGCCAGGAAATCAGCGCCTGGGTGGCGCAGATCGACTTCGCCCTGGACGCCGTGCAGGCGGCGCTGCCGGGCATCTACGACCTGGCGATCGGCGGCACGGCCGTGGGCACCGGCCTGAACGCCCACCCGCGCTTCGGCGAGCTGGCCGCCGCCCGCATCGCCGACATCACGGGCCTGCCGTTCCGCAGCGCGGAAAACAAGTTCTTCGCCCTGTCGGCCCACGACGCGCTGGTGAATCTTTCGGCGGCGCTGCGCACCCTGGCCGGCGCGCTGATGAAGATGGCCAACGACGTGCGCTGGCTCGCCAGCGGCCCGCGCTGCGGCATCGGCGAGCTGCTGATCCCGGAAAACGAGCCGGGCTCGTCCATCATGCCGGGCAAGGTCAACCCCACCCAGTGCGAGGCCATGACCATGGTCTGCGCCCAGGTCTACGGCAACGACGCCGCCGTGGCCTTCGCCGGGTCCCAGGGCAACTTCCAGCTGAACGTCTACAAGCCCGTCATGGTGCACAACGTCCTGGAAAGCATCGGCCTGCTGGCCGACGCCTGCCTGTCCTTCGACGAGCACTGCGCCGTGGGCATCGAGCCCAATCTGCCGCGCATCGAGGAAAACCTGAACAAGAACCTGATGCTGGTCACCGCGCTGAACCGCCACATCGGCTACGACAAGGCCGCCGCGATCGCCAAGAAGGCCCACAAGGAGCACAGCACCCTGCGGGAAGCGGCGCTGGCGCTGGGCTTTCTGACCGATGGGCAGTACGATGAATGGATCGTCCCCCTGGACATGACGCATCCGAGCAAGGGGTGAGGCGGGACACGGGACGGTCCCCGCGGACCGTCCCGCGCCTGCGACGCAACAGACGGCCCGCGGCCACGGATGCCTGGCCGCGGGCCCGTGCAAGGCATGCAGCATGAAATCGCCCGTACAGATCAAGCGCGTATACGAAGACCCCGCGGACACCGACGGCCTGCGCGTGTTCATCGACCGGCTCTGGCCGCGCGGCCTGTCCAAGGCCGCGTTCCAGTACGACCTCTGGTGCAAGGACCTGGCGCCCAGCCCGGCGCTGCGCACCTGGTTCGGCCACAAGCCCGAGCACTGGGACGGCTTCCGCCGCGACTACGCCGCCGAATTGAAGGACGAGCAGGCGCAGGCCCGCATGGGCGAGGTCTTCGAGGCCGCCGGGGGCCGGCGCATCACCCTGGTGTTCGGCGCCAAGGATCCCGAACACAACCACGCGCTGGTCCTGGCCGACGCGATGAACGACTACGCCAGGCGCCACCGCATCGCCTGAACGCATCCCCGGCGCCCGGCGCGGGTGTCCCTGGCGCGCGGCTGCGCCGCGGCGGGCCCGGCCGGATCGGATCGAACCGGACCGGTGTTCGCCCGGCGGGACCGGGCCGGGCGCCTCAACTTTCTCGGAAAAGGACATGCTGCTGGTCTATTTCGGTTCTCAGTCGGTCTGGGCCCTTTCGCTGCTGGGGCTGATCCTGCTGCTGGCCGCGGTCATCGCCATCCAGGCGCACCGCGGGCGGGCGCGGGGCGGCAACGAAGAGCTGCCCGGCATGATCGGCGAAGTCACCCAGGCATCCGACTTGCGGGGCAGGGCGCGCGCCCTGGTGCGCGGCGAGATCTGGCAGGTGCATGCGGATGCGCCGCTGCGGCCCGGCCAGACCGTGCGGGTCCGGGCCGAGCGCGGCCTGATGCTGGAAGTCGAACCCGTCCCCGAGAGGGACGTCTCTCTGGGAGAACCCTCATGATGTTCCTCGAACTGGATACGGGCCTCGGCCTGCTGGTGCTCGTCTTCCTGGTGGTCGTGCTGTTCAAGCTGTTCCGCATCCTGCGCGAGTACGAGCGTGCCGTGATCTTCACGCTGGGCCGCTACACCAGCAGCAAGGGGCCGGGGCTGATCATCGTGATTCCCTTCCTGCAGCAGGCGGTGCGCGTGGACATGCGCGTGGTGACGCTGGACATCCCGCCACAGGACGTGATTTCCCGCGACAACGTGTCGGTGCAGGTGAACGCCGTGCTGTATTTCCGGGTGGTGGATCCCGCCAAGGCCATCATCCAGGTCGAACACTACCTGGAAGCCACCAGCCAGCTGGCGCAGACCACGCTGCGGGCGGTGCTGGGCAAGCACGAGCTGGACGAGATGCTGGCCGAGCGCGAAAAACTGAACCTGGACATCCAGACCATCCTGGACGCCCAGACCGACGGCTGGGGCATCAAGGTCACCAACGTCGAGATCAAGGACATCGGCCTGAACGAGACCATGGTGCGGGCCATGGCGCGCCAGGCCGAGGCCGAGCGCGACCGCCGCGCCAAGGTCATCCACGCCGAAGGCGAGCGCCAGGCGGCCCAGGCGCTGGCCGACGCGGCCCATACGCTGGCCCGCGAACCCTCCGCCATGCAGCTGCGCTACCTGGAGACCCTGTCCCAGGTGGCGGGCGACAAATCCTCCACCCTGGTGTTCCCGATTCCCATCGACCTGCTGGCCGGGTTCATGGGGCCATCGCGTCCGCCTCGGCCAGAAGCTGACCGATGACGGCGCCCGTGCGCAGGTCGTCCAGCCGGCCGAAATGATGCAGGCGCACGCCGCCGCGCGCATCCAGGATCACCAGGGACGGCGTGCCCTGCAGGCCCCAGGCCTGCATGGTCAGGGGGATCGGATTGCCGGACGGGGCGGGGCGGTCGATGCCCACGGGGAAGCGGATGCGGTATTCGTGCAGGAAGGCCCGCAACGCGACTTCGCCCATGGCGGCGTGGTGCTCGAAGACCGTATGCAGTCCGATCACCTGGACGCGCCCGGGCGGAAAGGACTCGTGGATCGCCTTGGCCTGCGGCAGGCCGTGGGAGACGCAGCCCGGGCACAGCATCTGGAAGGCGTGCACCACCACCACCGACCCGCGCAGCGACTCCAGCGTCGGCGGGGCGTCGTGGACGTTCAGCCAGGTCTCGATGTCCCAGGGGGGCGGCAGCGCGCCGTTGATCATGATGAGGCTCCGCGCAGAGGTCTGTGGCTCCATGATAGGACGGGCGCCCGCCGGCGAAAAGCCGCCGCGTGCGAAAACCTATAAATCGTAGTGGTAATCTTCCGCCCGCCCGCCGCCCGTGGTGTAATGAGGCGGTTCCGCCGCCATTTCGCCGGCGGCGGGTGATGCAGGGCGCTCGTGGGGCGCCCATCGGAAACTTCCCTGTCTGACGGAGATTCACACATGAAACTGTCCGCTCTCGCCCTGAGCCTTTCCCTGCTGGTCGTGGGCCAGGCCGCCCACGCAGCGCCGGATTTCGCCCAGGTCAAGGACATCCTGACCAAGAACGCCTGTCTGGCCTGCCACGCGGTCGACAAGAAGGTCATCGGGCCGGCGTACGAAGAAGTCGCTGCCAAGCACAAGGGCCAGGCGGACGCCGCCGAAGTCCTGACCAAGCACATCAAGGGCGGCAGCTCGGGTGTCTACGGTCCGATCCCGATGCCGCCCAATGTCGGCATTTCCGATGCCGACATCAAGACGGTGGTCGACTGGCTGGTGGCGGGCGCCCCGCACTGATCGTCCGGTCCTCGCGGGGCCCCGGCCTGGCGGCCATCGCCGGGCCGGACGGCCCCGGGCGCGTCCGGAGACCCTGCGCGCGGCCGTCGGCCGCCGCAGGGTTTTTTCAATCATCGTCTTTCATCACAGGAGCCGGCATGAACCGAGTCGATGTTTTCTCGGGCCTGGAAACCCAATCCATTTCCGTCGAAGTCCTGCGGGAAAAATACGCCAAGGGCGCGGAAACCTCGATCGTCGAGATCCAGCAGCGCGTGGCGCGCGCGCTGGCCGCGGTCGAAAAGCCCAAGCAGCGCGCGCGCTACCGGGCCGCGTTCCTGGATGCGCAGCAGCGCGGGTTCATCCCCGCCGGGCGCATCAATTCGGCCGCCGGCACGGAGCTCGCCGCCACGCTCATCAACTGCTTCGTCCAGCCGGTGGGGGACTCCGTGTCCGATCCCGTGGACGGCCGGCCGGGCATCTACGACGCCCTGCAGAAGGCCGCCGAGACGATGCGCCGCGGCGGCGGGGTGGGGTACAACTTCAGCCACATCCGCCCGGCGGGCGCCATCGTCAAGGGCACGGCCTCGAAGGCCTCCGGGCCGGTGTCCTACATGCGCGTGTTCGACCGCTCCTGCGAAACCGTGGAATCGGCCGGCTCGCGGCGCGGCGCGCAGATGGGCGTGCTCGACGTCGGCCATCCCGACATCGAGGCCTTCATCGAGGCCAAGCAGACGGCCGGCGAGCTGACCAATTTCAACGTGTCGGTCAACGTCACCGATGCGTTCATGCGCGCCGTCGAGGACGACGCGCTGTTTCCCCTGACCCACGCGGCCGAGCCCTCGGACGACCTCAAGGCCGCCGGCGCCCATCGCCGCGAGGACGGCCTGTGGGTCTACCGCGAGATCCGGGCGCGCGCGCTGTGGGACCGCATCATGCAGTCCACGTACGACTACGCCGAGCCCGGCGTGCTGTTCCACGACCGGATCAACGGCGAGAACAACCTGCACTACCTGGAAACGCTGGACGCCACCAACCCCTGCGGCGAACAGCCGCTGCCGGGCTACGGCTGCTGCTGCCTGGGCTCCATCGACCTGACGCGCTTCGTGCGCAGCCCCTTCGGCCTGCAGGGCGAGCCCTCCGTGGACTGGGACGGCCTGGCCGAGGTCGTCGCACTGGCCGTGCGCATGCTGGACAACGTGCTCGACGCCACCGTCTGGCCGCTGCCCGAGCAGGCGGCGGAAGCCGCCCACAAGCGCCGCGTCGGCCTGGGGGTCACCGGCCTGGGCGACGCGCTGATCATGCTGAAACTGGCCTACGACAGCGAGCCGGCGCGCGCCATGGCGGCCCGCTTCGCCCGCGAGGTGGCCCATGCCGCCTACCGCGCCTCGGTCGAGCTGGCCCGCGAGCGCGGCCCCTTCCCCGGCTTCCAGGCGGGGCCCTACCTGGCGAGCGGCTTCGCCCGGCGCCTGCCCGAGGACATCCGCGCCGCCATCGCGGAACACGGCATCCGCAACAGCCACCTCACCTCGATCGCCCCGACGGGCACGATTTCCCTGGCCTTCGCCGACAACGCCTCCAACGGCATCGAGCCGCCGTTTTCCTGGACCTACACGCGCACCAAGCGCATGGCCGACGGCGGCAAGCAGGATTACGTGGTCGAGGACCACGCCTACCGCCTCTACCGCCTGATGGGGGGCGACGTGTCCGGCGCGCTGCCGCCGTATTTCCGCACCGCGCTGGAGATCTCCGCGCGCGACC
Organism: Castellaniella defragrans 65Phen; assembly: GCF_000612685.1. NCBI lineage: Bacteria > Pseudomonadati > Pseudomonadota > Betaproteobacteria > Burkholderiales > Alcaligenaceae > Castellaniella > Castellaniella defragrans. The sequence continues at coordinate 2,227,058 of NZ_HG916765.1, read as the reverse complement.
ACGCGCTGATGGTCGCCGCCGTCAAGGACTACGTCGACGCCGCGATCTCCAAGACCGTGAACGTGGCCGCGGACTATCCCTACGAGGACTTCAAGGACCTGTACATGCAGGCCTGGAAGCTCGGCCTGAAGGGCATCACCACCTACCGGCCCAGCGGCAAGCGCGCCGCCGTGCTGTCGGTCGCCCCGGCGGCCGACGCGCCCGCCCAGCCCGAGGCCATCTCCCTGTCCGAGGCCGACCGCCGGCTGGTGCTCAAGCGCGTCATCGAGCCGGTGCTCAACAGCCTGCGCTGGCCCAACCGCCCGCGGTTGCCGCGCGGCGCGTCCTGCTGGGCGTCGGACGCCATCGAATCCCCGGAAGGCAGCTTCGTGGTCTTCGTGTCCGACCTGCAGAACCGGCCCTTCGAGGTCTGGGTCAACGGCGCCCGTCCGCCGCGCGGCCTGGGTTCCGTGGCCAAGATGCTCAGCCTGGACATGTACACCGACGACTTCCCCTGGCTCAGCCGCAAGCTGGAAGTCCTGGCCGGCACCAACGGGGGCACGGCCTTCCAGATCCTCGATCCGGAAACCGGCGAGCCGATCTGGGTGCCCTCCACCGTGGCCGCCCTGGCGCGCCTGGTGGCGTTCCGCCACCGCACCCTGGGCATCGACGCCTCGGTCCAGGCCAAGTCCGCCATGATGGAAGCCCTGATCGCGCCGCGCGAGCCCAAGACCGGCCCGGACGGGACGATGGGCTGGATCTGCGACGTCCTCAATCCGGTCACGGGCGACGATTTCGTGCTGATGGTCAAGGAACTGCGCATGCCCGACGGCTCCACCCGGCCGTATTCCGTCTGGGGCGCCGGCAAGTTCCCGCGCGCCTTCGAGGGCCTGTTCAAGCTGCTGAGCCTGGACATGCGCATCGTCGATCCGGCCTGGATCGCCATGAAGCTGCGCAAGCTGATGAACTACGCCGAACCCCAGGGCGACTTCCTGGCCCGCGTGCCCGGCGCCGACAAGTCCAGCTCCTTCCCCTCCACCGAGGCCTACATCGCCCGCCTGCTGATCCATCGCTACGCGATGCTCGGCATCCTGGACGAGCACGGCGAGCCGGTCGAGCAGATGGGCGTGGTGCAGGCCGAGTCCGACGCCGCCGCGCCCGCCCGTCCGGCCGGTCCGGCGCCCGTCATCAACGGCGCCGAGTGCCCCGAATGCCACCTGCACAGCGTCATCAAGAAGGACGGCTGCCAGTTCTGCACCCACTGCGGGTACACAGGGGCATGTGGATGAGACAGGACACGGGACAGTCCCTGCGGACTGTCCCGTGCCTGTCGAATCCGAGCGGCCTGCAGGCCGCGAGGTGGAGGGATGCCGCTCTTTGAGAACATTCCGCCTGTCGAATCCGAGCGGCCTGCAGGCCGCGAGGTGGAGGGATGCCGCTCTTTGAGAACATTCCGCCTGTCGAATCCGAGCGGCCTGCAAGCGGCGAGGTGGAGGAAACAGGGATAGAATGACTCCCCCGGCTCGGGGAGACCGGGGACTCGATCACTCAACCAAGAAGTGTCATGAATCACCAATACGACGTCCTGATCATCGGCAGCGGCCTGTCCGGCCTGACGGTGGCATTGCACCTGGCGGCCGACAAGAAGGTCGTCGTGCTGTCGAAAAAGGCCCTGCTGGACGGATCCAGCAACTGGGCCCAGGGCGGCATCGCCGCCGTGCTGGACTCCCAGGACAGCCATGACGAGCACATCGCCGACACGCTGGTCGCGGGCGCCGGGCTGTGCGACACCGACGCCACGCGCCACATCGTCGAGCAGGGCCGCTCGGCCATCGACTGGCTGATCGAACTGGGCGTGCCCTTCACCCCCGACCAGGGCGCCGAACTGGGCTTCCACCTGACCCGCGAGGGCGGCCACAGCCAGCGGCGCATCATCCACGCCGCCGACGCCACCGGCCACCTGGTCCAGCTCACCCTGGAGCAGCAGGTGCGGGCCCACCGCAACATCACCCTGCTGGAATACCATTCCGGGGTCGAGCTCATCACCAGCCGCATCCTGGACGGCGAGGCGCCGGTGGCCGCCCACCAGCCGGCCCGCTGCCTGGGCGCCTACGTCTACGACGAGCGCGCCGACCGCGTGCACACCATTCTGGCGCCCCGCGTCGTGCTGGCCACGGGCGGCGCGGGCAAGGTCTACCTGCACACCAGCAATCCCGACACCTCCACCGGCGACGGCATCGCCATGGCCTGGCGGGCGGGCTGCCGCGTGGCCAACATGGAATTCATGCAGTTCCACCCCACCTGCATGTACCACCCGCAGGCCAAGTCCTTCCTGATCTCCGAGGCCGTGCGCGGGGAAGGCGGGGTGCTGCGCCTGCCGGCCTCGGCCGGCCCCCAGGCGGGCGAGCGCTTCATGCAGTGGCACGACGAGCGGCTGGAACTGGCGCCGCGCGACGTGGTGGCCCGCGCCATCGACTTCGAGATCAAGAAGCGCGGCCTGACCCACGTGGACCTGGACATCAGCCACCGGCCGGCCGAATTCATCCGCGAGCACTTCCCCACCATCCACGCCCGCTGCCTGGAATTCGGCATCGACATGACCCGCGAGCCGATCCCGGTGGTGCCGGCGATGCACTTCACCTGCGGCGGGGTGGTGGTCGACATGAACGGCCGCACCGACATCCCCGGCCTGTACGCGGTGGGGGAAACGGCCTACACCGGCCTGCACGGCGCCAACCGCCTGGCCAGCAATTCGCTGCTGGAATGCCTGGTGATCGGCCGCAACGCCGCGCACGACATCGACGCCCAGCCCGCGGCGGAGCCCCTGGCCGGCCGGGTGCCGGACTGGGACGACAGCCGGGCGCGCGACAGCTCCGAGGCCGTGCTGGTCACGCACGCCTGGGACGAGGTCCGGCGCCTCATGTCCAACTACGTCGGCATCGTGCGCACGCAGAAGCGCCTGGGCCGCGCGCGCCAGCGCATCAGCCTGCTGGACCAGGAAATCGAGGCGTATTACCAGGAGCACCGCGTCACCAGCGACCTGCTGGAATGCCGCAACCTGATCCAGGTCGCCGCCCTGGTGGTGGCCGCCGCGCTGTCGCGCAAGGAAAGCCGCGGCCTGCACTATTGCCAGGACTTCCCCTGGACGCTGCCGCGGGCGCTGCCCACGGTGATGACGCCGGAAGACGGCTTCCGCTGAGGCGCGGCCGCGGCGCATCCGGCTGGCTTCGGCGCACGGGCGCGTCCGGCGCGCGGGCTGGGGCCGCGGTGCCCCCGGCTACACGATCCGCAGGGAATAATCGACGGCGCGGACGTCCTTGGTCAGGCTGCCGATGGAAATCCGGTCCACGCCCGTGCGGGCGATCGCGCGCACGGTGTCGTGGCGGATGCCGCCGGATGCCTCCAGCAGGGCGCGGCCGGCATTGAGCGCGACCGCCGCGGACAGGTCGTCCAGGCTGAAGTTGTCCAGCAGGACGGACTCGGCCCCGGCGTCCAGCGCCTGGCGCAGTTCGTCCAGGGATTCCACCTCGATCTGGATCGGAACGCCGCCCGAGACCTGCCGCGCGGCCCGCAGGGCGGCGGCGATGCCGCCGGCCGCCATGATGTGGTTTTCCTTGATCAGGATGCCATCGTACAGGGCCAGGCGCTGGTTGCGGCCGCCGCCCACGCGCACGGCGTATTTTTCCGCCAGGCGCAGGCCGGGCAGCGTCTTGCGCGTGTCCAGGATGGCCGCGCGCGTGCCGGCGATCAGGTCCACGTAGCGGCGGGTGGCCGTGGCCACGCCGGAGAGCAGCTGCAGGAAATTCAGGGCGGTGCGCTCGGCGGTGAGCAGCGCGCGCGCCGGGCCGTGCAGGCGGCAGACCACCGAGTCGGCCTCCATCAGGTCGCCCTCGGCGTAGGCCCAGTCGAGCAGGATGCGCTCGTCCACCCGGTGCATCACGGCCTCGAACCAGGGCGCGCCGCACAGCACGGCGGGTTCGCGCACGATGACGCGGGCGGCCTCGACCTGGTCATCCGGGATCAGCAGGCCGGTGACGTCGCCCGTGCCGACGTCCTCGGCCAGGGCGCGCTCGATGTTGGCCTCGAAGGACGTCTGCAGGGCGGGCGGAAAGGGGGCGTAGGGGTTGCGCAGCGTGGAGGGCGCGGGGCTCATGCGGCCCCCCTGGCATGGCGCGCCGGGTTGCGGCCGAAGGGAAAGCGGCTGTGCGTGCTCATGCCGGACCGATCCCCGAAAACAGGGCCTGCTCCTGGGCGAGGTCGGGGCCGGGGCGCGTGTCGCGGCGGCGCGCGGCGGCGAAATCCAGCATGCGGTCGATGCAGACCTTGGCCCGGCGGCCCAGGGCCGGGTCCAGGTGGACTTCGTTGCTGCCGAATTCCAGCGCGTCGGCCACGCCCTTGAGGGAATTCATGGCCATCCAGGGGCAGTGGGCACAGCTCTTGCACGTGGCGGATTCGCCGGCCGTGGGCGCGGCGATGAAAGTCTTGTCCGGCGCGGCCAGGCGCATCTTGTGCAGCAGGCCCTGGTCGGTGGCGACGATGAAGGTCGTGGCCGGCGATTCGGTCACGGCCGCCAGCAGCCGCGAGGTCGAGCCCACGACGTCGGCCTGGGCCACGACGGGGGCGGGCGATTCGGGGTGCACCAGCACCAGGGCGTCCGGGTGCTCCTTGCGCATCAGGTCCAGCTCGATGCCCTTGAATTCGTCGTGCACGGTGCAGGATCCCTGCCACAGCACCATGTCCGCGCCGGTCTCGCGCTGGATGTAGGAGCCCAGGTGGCGGTCGGGCGCCCAGAGGATCTTTTTGCCCTGGCGGTGCAGCTCGGCGACGATGTCCAGGCCGATGGAGGAGGTCACCATCCAGTCGGCCTGGGCCTTCACGGCGGCGCTGGTGTTGGCGTACACCACCACGGTGCGGTCGGGGTGCTGCGCCCGGAACGCGGCGAAGGCCACCGGGTCGCAGCCCAGATCCAGGGAACAGGTGGCGTCCAGGTCGGGCATCAGGATGCGTTTTTCGGGGGAGAGGATCTTGGCCGTCTCGCCCATGAAGCGCACGCCCGAGACCACCAGCGTGTCGGCCGCGTGATCGCGCCCGAAGCGCGCCATTTCCAGGGAATCGGAGACGCAGCCGCCGGTTTCCTCGGCCAGGTCCTGGATGTCGGCGTCCACGTAGTAGTGCGCGACCAGGACGGCGTTGCGGGATTTCAGCAGGCGCCGGACGCGGTCCTTCTGGAATTCGCGTTCCTGGGGGGACAGCGGCGGATTCACCCGGGCCCAGGCCTCGGCCACCGTATGGGTGCCGACGGCCATGTCCGGGCGGTCGAATTCGACGATTCGGGTACCTGAGGGCATGATGGTATGAAGGGGGAGAAACGGGTAGAAGACCATCATACGACAAAGCCGCCCGCATCGTCCGGCGCGCCCTTGCGCGCGAAGCGGGAATCGGGAGGAAGGAAATCCCCGGTATAATTCGCGCCACCCGTCATCGGGGAGTAGCCGACTCGCGCACAGGCCCGTCCAGGACGGCGCGCCATGCGCGGGTGCATGCGTCAACACGCTTGGCCGTCCGGCCATGGCGCGCGCGGCCCGCCGGTATCCGCATCCGCATACCCGGGCCTGGCAAGACCGCTGACTGCGTTTCCCGCCGCATGGGGCCGGCGGGGGCGTAGTCGCGTCAGCCCCCGGATGTTCCTCTTCATGGATGCCTTCCTCGTTTCCACCGGCGTGGTCGCCCTGGGTGAAATCGGCGACAAGACCCAGCTGCTCGCCATGGTGCTGGCCGCCCGCTACCACCGGCCCGTCCTGATCTGTCTGGGCGTGCTGATCGCCACCCTGGCCAACCACGCCCTGGCGGGCCTGGCCGGCCAGCTCGTGGCCCAGCTGCTCGATCCCGTCGTCCTGCAGTGGGTGCTGGGGATCTCCTTTCTGCTCATGGCCGGCTGGCTGCTGATCCCCGACAAGCTCGACGAGGCGCCCAGGCCGATGCGCGGCCTGGGCGTGTTGACGGCCACCCTCGTGCTGTTTTTCCTGGCGGAAATGGGGGACAAGACCCAGATCGCCACGGTGGCCCTGGCGGCGCGCTACGACAGCCTCGTCGCGGTCGTCGGCGGCAGCACCCTGGGCATGATGCTGGCCAACGTCCCGGCCGTGTATTTCGGCGCCCGCGCCGCCGACCGCCTGCCCGTCCGCCTGGTGCACAGCATCGCCGCCGTGCTGTTCGCGGGCCTGGGCGGCCTGACGCTGCTGCACGCCGCCGGCGGGCTGGGGGCCTGATGCTCGCCCTGGCTCTGTTCGTCCTGACGCTGGCGCTGGTCGTCTGGCAGCCGCGCGGCCTGGGCATCGGCTGGAGCGCCTGTCTGGGCGCCGGGCTGGCGCTGCTCACCGGCGTCATCCGGCCGGCGGACATCCCGGTGGTCTGGGGCATCGTCTGGAACGCCACCGGCACCTTCGTCGCGGTCGTGATCATCAGCCTTCTGCTGGAGGCCGCCGGCTTCTTCGAGTGGGCCGCCCTGCACATGGCGCGCTGGGGCGGGGGCCGGGGCGGGCGCCTGTTCGTCCTGATGGTGCTGCTGGGCGCCGGCGTCAGCGCGCTGTTCAACAACGACGGCGCGGCGCTGATCCTGACGCCGATCGTCGTCGCCATGCTGGCGGCGCTGCGCTTCTCGCCCCGCGCGACGCTGGCCTTCGTCATGGCGGCCGGCTTCATCGCCGACACGGCCAGCCTGCCGCTGGTGGTGTCCAATCTGGTCAACATCGTCACGGCGGATTATTTCGGCATCGGCTTCGCCCGCTACGCGGCCATCATGGCGCCGGTCGATCTCGCCGCCATCCTCGCCTCGCTGGCGGTCCTGGGCGGGGTGTTCCGCCGCGCCATCCCGGCGCGCTACGACGTGCAGCGGCTGCCGGCGCCGGCGACCGCCGTGCGCGACCGACCGACGTTCCGGGCGGGGTGGGGCGTGCTGGCGTGGCTGCTGCTGGGCTTTTTCGTGCTGGAGCCCCTGGGCATCCCGGTCAGCGCGACGGCGGCGGCCGGCGCCCTGGCCCTGGCCCTGGTCGCCGCCCGGGGCGGGCGCATCCCGGTGCTGCGCCGGGTGCGCGGCGCCCCCTGGCAGATCATCGTGTTCGCCCTGGGGATGTACCTGGTGGTCTACGGCCTGCGCCACGCGGGCCTGACGGGATTCCTGACGCAGGCGCTGGACTGGCTGGCCGGGCAGGGCGTCTGGACGGCCACCCTGGGCACGGGCCTGCTGAGCGCGGTCCTGTCGTCCCTGATGAACAACCTGCCCACGGTGCTGATCGGCGCCCTCTCGATCGAGGCGTCCCAGGCGCAGGGCGTGGTGCGCGAGGCCATGGTCTACGCGCACGTGATCGGCTGCGACCTGGGGCCCAAGCTCACGCCCATCGGCAGCCTGGCCACGCTGCTGTGGCTGCACGTGCTGCGCGGCCGGGACATCCGCATCGGCTGGGGGCAGTACTGCCGCATGGGGCTGGCGCTGACGCTGCCGGTGCTGGCCGCCGCGCTGGCGGCGCTGGCCTGGCGGATCGGCTGAGCGGGCGCGGCGGCGCCCGGCACCCTTCCCGCGCCGGGCGGCCGGGGGGGCGGACCTGGCGCCGCGAGGACGCATCGGAGCGGGGAGCGCTCCAGCGGAGGGCCGCCCTCAGCGGCCGGCGCCCAGCCGGCGCAGGGCGTCCGGGTCGCGTATGCGGAGGTGCCGGCCGCGCACGTCCAGGATGCGCGCCAGGTGCAGGCGGGTGAACGCGCGGCTGACCGTCTCGATCTTCATGCCCAGGTAGCGGGCGATGTCCGCGCGCGTCATCTTCAGGACGAACTCCCGCGAGGAATAGCCGCCGGCGGCCATCCGCTCCGAGATGTCCTGGAGGAAATGGGCGACGCGCTCTTCGCTGTTCATGCCGGCCAGCACCATGATCAGGCGCCGGTAATGGTTCGTCTCCTGCGCGATCGCTCTGCTGAGCTGCAGCGCCGACGGCGCATCGGCCCTGGAGCGGGCCACCAGGTCGGCAAACGGCAGGATGCACGTCAGGGAGTCTTCCAGGGCAATGGCGTCGCACGCGTAGTGTCCGGTGTCTATGCCATCGAGGCCCAGCAGTGCGCCGGCGATGGGAAACGACGCGATCTGCTCCATGCCGGCGCTGTTGGTGATGCGCAGCTTCATCGAGCCCGCATACAGCTGGTACAGATTGGCGAAGGCGTCGCCGGCACGGTACAGGGACTGCCCCCGATGGACGATGCGGCGCGTGACGCCGCCGGCCGGGGAGGGCGGCCGGCCGCCATTCGCACGGCTGGCGACCGCCGTCTTCGGGTTGCGGCATAGCCCGGGGACCAGGCAGGCGCCCGTGGCGGCCAGTTTGCATGGAGCGGGAGAAGCGGGGCCGGGTCCGGATGGACGAGGCATGCGCGCCATCGGCGGAACCGGAGGGCTTGCGTCGAAATTCTCCATTGCACCATCCCCCATGAACCGCCCGATCCTGCTGGATCCCGAGGGATCGGGCAGGCGGATTCATCGCCGCGAGCCACAGGTCGGACATGCTGCAATTCTACGCCGGCCCGCCGGCGCGAAAAAGACCGTCAGGGAACGAGGACGGCCGCGCCGTCGATCCGTCCCTGCCGCAGATCGTCCAGCGCGCGGTTGGCGTCCCGCAGGGCGTAGGGGGTCGTCTTGGGCGCGATGCCGATCCGCCCGGCCAGTTCGAGGAATTCCCGGCCATCGCGCCGGGTGAGCGCAGATCGTCCAGCGCGCGGTTGGCGTCCCGCAGGGCGTAGGGGGTCGTCTTGGGCGCGATGCCGATCCGCCCGGCCAGTTCGAGGAATTCCCGGCCATCGCGCCGGGTGAGCGCAGATCGTCCAGCGCGCGGTTGGCGTCCCGCAGGGCGTAGGGGGTCGTCTTGGGCGCGATGCCGATCCGCCCGGCCAGTTCGAGGAATTCCCGGCCATCGCGCCGGGTGAGGTTCGCCACGGAGACGAGTTCCCTTTCCCCCCAGAGCAGGCGGTAGGGCATCGAGGGGATGTCCGACATGTGGATGCCGCCGCACACCACCCGGCCGCCCTTGCGGACGGCGCCCAGCGCCGCCGGCACGAGCGACCCGACGGGCGCGAAAATGATGGCGCCGTCCAGCGGCACCGGCGGCAGGGCATCCGAGCCGCCGGCCCAGGCCGCGCCCAGGGATCGCGCCAGCGCCTGGCTCTGCTCGTCCCCGGGACGCGTGAAGGCGTGGAACGCCCTGCCTTCCCAGCGGAGCACCTGCGCGACGAGATGCGCGGCCGCGCCGAAGCCGTACAGGCCGACGTTCCGCGCCGCGCCCAGCGCGCGCAGGCAGCGCCAGCCGATCAGGCCGGCGCACATCAGGGGAGCCAGCTTGACGGGGTCGGCATCCGGAGGCAAGGGAAACACATAGGCGGCGTCCGCGATCACGTGGCTCGCGAATCCGCCATCGCGCGTATGGCCGGTGAACGCGGCCGATTCGCAGAGGTTCTCGCGGTCTTCCCGGCAGTACGCGCAGACGCCGCACGTGCCGGCCAGCCACGCCACCCCGACCCGCGTGCCCGGCGCGATGCCGGCGACGCCCGACCCGGCCGCCTCGACGATCCCGACGATCTCGTGCCCCGGCACGATGGGCACCCGCTGGTCCGGCAGTTCTCCATCCACGACGTGCAGGTCCGTGCGGCACACGGCGCAGGCTTCGACGCGCACGCGCACCTCTCCAGGCCCGGGAGAGGGAATGTCCCGTTCCTCGAAGCGCAGGTCCCGCCCCGTCCGATGCAGGACCATCGCCTGCATGCGATGCCGTTCCGCTGTCATGGCTGCCGCTCCTCATTGAAGCCCGCCGGCGCCCGGAAAATGCGGATTCCCGGGGCGGCGGGGCGCTAGTGCGAAAACAGGATCGGAACGGTCATCGATTGCAGCAGGGTCTTGGACGTGCCGCCCAGGATCCATTCGCGCACGCGGCTGCGGTTGTAGAGGCCCATGACGATCATGTCGCAATCGTAATCCGTGGCCGCGTTCAGGATGGCATTGCCGACTCCGACGCCTTCGCTCATCGTGTGCACGGTCCGGGGCGCGGGATAGCCATGCGCGGCGCAGTAGGCCGCCAGGTCTCCCGGCTGGATGTCCAGCGCCCGCAGCATGTCCGGCTGCGGATCGACCGTCAGGACGGTGAGCTCGGATGCCTCGCGCAGCAGCGGGGCGGCATCGGCCAGCGCCCGCGCGGCCCGGCGGCCGTAATCCCAGCAGAAAAGCACCTTCCGGCCGATGGGCCGATGCGCGTCTCCGATGTAGGGGGCGACCAGCACGGGCCGCCCGGCCGCCGTGATCACGGAATCGACCACGCTGGGCGGTATGGCCCAGTTCGCCTGCGCCGTGTCCGTCTGGCTCATGATCAGCAGATCGCATGAACGGGCATGCGCCGCCAGGGCTTCCTCGATGGGGCTCTGGGGCATCCGGCATTGAGCCTGGATGCCCGCCAGCGCGGCCTGCTGCAGGAAATGGGTCTTGGTCTCGATTTTTTCCTGCGTGGATTGCTCCTGCAGCTTGGCCAGGATCTGCTGCGAAATGCCGCCCTCGTCGTAGATGTACCGCGGGAGGGGCGGATCGGTGCAGATGCCGATCAGCTCGGCCTTGTGGCGCGCCGCCAGCTGGATGGCCAGCTGCACGCGGCGCGCCTGGTTGGCGTCCTTGGTCAGGTCGAGGGCAATACGTTCGAGCATGGCGGCCTCCTGTCGGCGAAGCAATCGGATCTCGAAATCCAATCTACGCCTGCGGCGGCCGTTCGACGTTGACATGACGCAATGTCCCGACGGGATGCCCCCCGCGAGGCATCGCACCGGGCTCCTTCTTCCGCCCCGAGGTATATCTTTTTTCATATGGATGATAGGAATATTTCATTCATAAAAATATGACATAGACGTGATTCAACCCTAGAATATTCAGCAGTTCTTCTCGCGAAAAGATCTCCACAAAATCCCTCAGGAGACTGCTTTGAAATATCATCACCACGGCTACGTTTCGTCCGACCCGCGCATCCAGCCGCCGGCCGGCGCCGGCATCGACCGCCCGGAGGATCTGCCCGACCAGGTGGACGTCCTCATCGTCGGCGCGGGGCCGGCCGGCATGATCGCGGCGGCCCAGCTGTCCCAGTTTCCCGGCATCGTCACCCGCATCGTCGAACGCAGGGCGGGGCGCCTGGAAATCGGCCTGGCCGACGGCATGCAGAAGCGCAGCATCGAGACCTTCGAGGCGTTCGGCTTCGCGCAGCAATTGATCGCCGAGGCCTGCCAGGTCACCGAAACCGCATTCTGGAAGCCCGATCCCGCGCAGCCCGAAAACATCGTGCGCGTGTCCCGCGTCGACGAGGACCCGCAGAACGTCAGCGAATATCCCCACCTGACGGTCAATCACGCCCGGGTGCTGGACTACTTCGCCGAATTCATGGAAAACGCCCCCACGCGCATGAAGCCGGATTATGGCTACGAGTTCGTGGGCCTGACGGTCGCCGATGAAGGCGACCATCCCGTGACGGTCACCTTGAAGCGCAGCACGGGCGACCACGCCGGCGAGGAGCGCGTCGTGCGCGCCCGCTACGTCCTCGGGTCGGACGGCGCCCACAGCGGCGTGCGCAAGGCCATCGGCCAGACGCTGCGCGGCGTGTCGTCGAACCACGCCTGGGGCGTCATGGACCTGCTGGCCGACACCGATTTCCCGGACATCCGCACCAAGTGCGCGATCCAGTCCGAATCCGACGGCAACATCCTGCTGATCCCGCGCGAGGGCGGCTTCCTGTTCCGCGTCTACGTCGATCTGGGCGACGTGGCCCCGGACGACGGCGGCGCCATCCGCCGCACGCCGGTCGAGCAGATCATCGCCCGGGCGCAGCGCATCTTCCATCCCTACCGGCTGGACGTGCGCCACGTGGCCTGGCACAGCGTGTACGAAGTGGGCCACCGCCTGTGCGACCACTTCGACGACGTGCCGCCGGAGCAGGTGGGCCACCGCATGCCGCGCGTCTTCATCGCCGGGGATGCGAGCCACACCCACAGCGCCAAGGCGGGGCAGGGCACGAACGCCTCGATGCAGGACGGCTTCAATCTGGGCTGGAAGCTCGGCCACGTCCTCGAAGGCCGCAGCCCCGCCGGCCTGCTCGACACCTATTCCGCCGAGCGCCAGAAGGTCGGCCAGTCGCTCATCGACCAGGACCTGCGCTGGGCGACGCAGATGGCCAAGTCCGCGGAAGCTTTCGCCTCGCATGCCGAGTTCGAGCAGGCCTACCTGCGCATCACCGAGTTCGCCCAGGGCTTCATGACCCAGTACGAGCCGTCGATGATCACGCTGGCGGACAGCCGCCAGGCGCTGGCCACGGGCTATCCGGTCGGCAAGCGCTTCCGCTCCGCCGAGGTGATGCGGGTGGCCGACGCCAACCGCCTGCACCTGGGGCACGAGGCCCGCGCCGACGGCCGCTGGCGGATCTACGTGTTCGCCGACGCGGCGCGCGCCGGCGAGGATTCGCCGCTGGCGGCCCTGGGGCGCTGGCTGGACGAGTCCCCCGATTCGCCCATCCGGGGCTACACGCCGGCCGGCCTGGACGAGAACGCCTGGTTCGACGTCAAGGTCGTCTACCAGCAGGACCACACCGCGGTGGACATCGGCGGAGTCCCCCGGGCGTTCCTGCCGCGCGTCGGCCCCTACCAGCTGACCGATCTGGAAAACGTCTACGCGGCGCTGCCCGACCAGGACATCTTCCAGCTGCGCGGCATCGACCGGCAAGGTGCTATCGTGATCGTGCGCCCCGACCAGTACGTCGCCGGCGTGCTGGCACTGACGGACACCGACGCACTGGCGGGCTTCCTGCGGACCTTCGCCATCCGGCAGCGATGACGGCGACAACGAATTTCGTCAACCAAGGAGAGAGACAATGAAACTGCGCACAATCCTGGGCGTCGCGGCCCTGTCCATCGGCGGGGTGGCGCTCGCGCTGCCGGTCCAGGCCAAGGATCTGAAGATCGGCCTGGTCCTGTCGGTGTCGGGGCCGTATGCGGACTACGGCAAGCAGATCCAGAACGGCATCGAGACCTTCATCGCCCAGCATGGCGACACGGTGGCCGGCCGCAAGGTCACGCTGATCGTCAAGGACGACACCGGCATCGCGCCGGCGGTGGCCAAGCGCCAGGCCCAGGAACTGCTCATCAAGGACAAGGTCGACATCCTCGCCGGATTCGACCTGACGCCCAACGCCTTCTCGGTCGCCCCCCTGGCCACCGAGGCCAAGGTGCCCATGATCGTGATGAACGCCGCCACCTCCTCGATCACCGAGAAGTCGCCCTACATCGTGCGCGTTTCGATGACGCTGCCGCAGAGCTCCTGGGCCATCGCCCAGTGGGCCGTCAAGAACGACATCCGCTCGGCCTACATCCTGGTGGCGGACTACGGCCCCGGGCACGACGCCCAGGAGCAGTTCAAGAAGACTTTCACCGAGCTGGGCGGCAAGGTGGTGGGCGAGGTCCGCACGCCGGTCAACACGCCGGATTACGCGCCCTTCCTGCAGCGCGTGAAGGACAGCCGGCCGGATGCGCTGTTCTTCTTCGTGCCGCCGGGCAGCTCGATGGTGGCCCTGGCGAAGAACTTCCGCGAGATGGGCCTGGACAAGCTCGGCATCAAGGAAATGGGCCCCGGCGACATGACCGACGAAAATTCCCTGCCGGCCCTGGGGGACAACGCGCTGGGCATGATCACCGCCTTCCATTATTCGACCGCGCACGATTCGCCGGCGAACAAGGCCTTCGTCGCCGCCTACGCCAAGGCCCACCGGGACAGCGCGAACTTCATGTCGGTGGGCGGCTATGACGGCATGCAGCTCATCTACAAGGTCCTGGAGAAGACCGGCGGCGACGCGAGCGGCGACGCCTTCATCGCGGCCGCCCGGGGCCTGAAGTGGGAAAGCCCGCGCGGCCCCGTGCAGATCGATCCCGACACCCGCGACATCATCCAGAACGAATACATCCGCAGGCTGGAGCGGGTCGATGGCGAACTGCGCAACGTCGAATTCGCCACCTTCGAGGCCGTGAAGGATCCGGGCAAGCAGAAGTAGCCGTGAGACCGTCCCGTGCCGCCGGCGTGCCCCGCGCCGGCGGCGCGCCGCCTTCCAGGAGCCCGTCATGGGTAGCGATTGGACCGACCGCATCCGCCTGCGCAACCTCAGGTTCCTGCTCAGCCTGGCCCAGACGCGCAATCTCAGCCACTCGGCGGCCGCGCTGCACACCACGCAGCCCGGCCTGTCGAAATGGCTCAAGGACCTGGAAAGCGACGTCGGCCTGACGCTGTTCGAGCGCCACGCCCGCGGGCTGACACCCACGGTGCACGGCCAGGCGCTGATCGCGCACGCGCGCCGCATCGAGGCCCAGCTCGACCGGGCGGCGGCCGACATGAACATCCTGCGAGAGGGCGGGGCGGGGCGCGTGGCCCTGGGGGCCTCCGGCGTGGCGGCGACCGAGGCCGGGCCGCTCGCCGTGCTGGAAATGGCCGCGCGCATGCCCACCCTGCGCATCGACCTGGTCGAAGGCACCATGGACCTGCTGCTCAATCTGCTGAGCCAGGGCGACCTGGACATCGTCATCGGCCGCACGATGGAAGACGATGCGAGCCTGGCCGGCTTCGATGCCGAACTCCTGTACACCGAGCCGGTCGATCTGGCGGTGCGCCGCGACCACCCCCTGATCGGCCGCGCCGAGATCGGCTGGGACGACGTCCGGCAGTACCGCTGGGTCGTCTGGCCGCGCGGATCGCCGATCCGCAAGGCGCTGGAGACCGCGCTGGCCGCGGCGGGCCTGAGTCTGCCGCCCAATTACATCGAATCCAACTCCGTCATCGCCAACATCGCGCTGCTGAGCAACAGCGACGCGATCGGCGTCGCCTCGCACCGTTCGGCCAGCGCGCTGGCGGACATGAACCTGCTGCGCATCCTGCCGCTGAAGCTGCAGGTCTTCGGCTCGGTGTCGATGTACTGGCGGCGGGACGAATACCGCCCGAAAGCGGTGGAACTGGCGCTGGACTGCATCCGCCACGTGCTGCGCGAGCCTGGCGCGGTTCAGTGATTTCCCTTATATTCTCACTGGATAAGAATACAAGACAAGAAATTATCAAAAAATATTTATGATGGGCTTCATTCCGTGCGGGACAGGGGGGGCCGGCCAAGGATCCGCCTCGTGCCGCCACGGTTTCGCCGCCAGCCATTTCCTCCGCGAGGGCCCATCCGCATGCAAGAAGATCACGCCGTGGCCAAAGGCAGCGCAGAGCGGGTCCTGCACGTCCTGGCGACGCTGGCCCGGCTCGGACGCGGCGCCACGATCGCCGAATTGATGGACCTGACGGGCCTGGCGCAAAGCACGCTGTACCGCCAGCTGTCCCTGCTGCGGCGCTGGGGCTTCGTGATCGGACGGGACAACGAATTCTCGCCCGGACCGATGTGCGTGCCCCTGGCCTGGGGATTCGACCAGTCCTCGTTCCTCACGCTCGAATCCCACGAAAGAATGGAAGCCCTGTCGAACCTCAGCGGGGAATCGATCGGGCTGCTCATGGCCGTCAAGCACCAGATCGTCTGTCTCGACATGGTGGAAAGCCGGCATCCGCTGCGCTGCTCCTTCGTCAAGGGACGGATGCTGCCGCTGTGCAAGGGCGCCTCGGCCAAGGCGCTGCTGGCGTTCATGCACGTCGAGCGGCGGCGCGCCGTGCTGGATCAATTGCAGCGCGACCAACTGCTCGACGATGCCGCGCGGGCCGACCTGGAACACCAGCTGGAGCGGATCCGCATCCAGGGATACGCGGTCACCAACGGCGAAGTCGACGCCGGCGTCTGGGGGGCGAGCGCGCCCCTGTTCCAGCATGACGGCCATGCCGCCGTGGCCGTCATCACCCTGATGGCGCCTTCGCTGCGGGCGCAAGGACAGGAAGAACGATTCATCGAGATGATCGTGCGCGGGGCGGCGCACATTTCATCGCGGCTGCAGAGCCTTTGACCCGAGACAAGCCCACACACCGAGGAGACTCTCCATGAAATTTTCCCAGACCTTCCGAATCACCCTGTTGGCCCTGGCGCTGGGCGGCGCGTCCGCCGCCAGCCAGGCGGCGTCCGACACCATCCGCGTGGTGACCGACCCGACGTTCCCGCCCATGGAAATGACCGTGGACGGCAAGCGGACGGGCTTCGACATCGAGCTGACCGAGGCCCTGGCCCAGGCCATGGGCAAGAAGATCGCCTGGACCGACATCGACTTCAAGGGGCTCATCCCCGCGGTGCTGTCCGGCCGGGCCGACGCCGCCATGTCGGCGATCTACATCACGGACGCGCGCAAGCAGGCCGTGGACTTCACGGATCCGTACTATGCCGGCGGGCTCGTGGTGCTGACCAAGAGCGGCGGCCCGATCAAGACGCTGAAGGACCTGGACGGCCGGCGCGTCACGGTGCAGGTCGGCACCAAGTCCGTGAACTACATGCAGCAGCACTATCCCAAGGTGCAGCGGGTCGAGGTGGAGAAGAACCAGGAAATGTTCAACCTGGTGGACATCGGCCGCGCGGACGCGGCGGTGACCGGCAAGCCGGCCGCCAAGCTGTTCGCGCAGCAGAATCCCGGCTTCACGGTGTTGGACGAGCAGATCACGACGGAGGAATACGGCATCGCCGTGAGCAAGAACGAGCCCGGGCTGACCAAGGACCTGAACCAGGCGCTCAAGACCATCCAGGCCAACGGCGTGTACCAGCGCCTGGTCGACAAGTGGTTCGAGGGGAAGAAATGAACCTGGACTTCACGCCCGCGCTCGCCGGCTGGGAAGACCTGCTGCGTGGCACCTGGGTGACGGTGGAGGTCACCGTGTGCGCGCTGCTGCTTTCCTGCTGCCTGGGCCTGCTGATCGGCATCGGCCGCCTGAACCCCCGGCGCAGGATCGTCTACAAGGCATGCAGCGTCTACCTGTCCTGCTTCCGCGGCACGCCGCTGCTGGTGCAGCTCTTCATCTGGTTCTTCGGGCTGCCCCGCTTCGGCATCCTGCTGCCGGCCTTCGTCTGCGGGGTGCTGGGCATGGGCATGTATTCGGCCTCCTACGTCTCTGAGGTCGTGCGCGGCGCGATCCAGTCCGTGGACAAGGGGCAGATGGAGGCGGCCCGGTCCCTGGGGATGTCCTCGGCCCAGGCCATGGCCAAGATCATCCTGCCGCAGGCGGTCGTGCGCATGATCCCGCCGCTGGGCAACGAGTTCATCGCCCTGATCAAGAATTCGGCGCTGGTTTCCCTGGTCACCATCCACGACGTCATGCACGAGGGCCAGAAGATCATCAGCGTGTCCTACCGCTCGCTGGAGGTCTATCTCGTGATCGCGCTGATCTACTGGATCCTCACCAGCGCCACATCGAAAATCCTGCGCCGCGTCGAGCTGCGTCTGCAGGCCGGAGGCATGGTGCAATGAGTACGTCCGACGTCATGATCAGGATCCGCGATCTCCACAAGTCGTATGGCGACAATGCGGTCCTGAAAGGAGTCGACCTGGAGGTCGACCGGTCCCAGGTCGTGGTCGTCATCGGCCCCAGCGGCTCGGGCAAGAGCACCTTGCTGCGCTGCTGCAACGGCCTGGAGGTCGCCGAGCGGGGCACCATCGAACTCTGCGGCGAGCGCCTGCTCGACGAGGGCGCGCTGATGCCCGAAAAGGCCCTGAACCACCTGCGCACCCGCGTGGGCATGGTGTTCCAGTCCTTCAACCTGTTCCCGCACCTGACCGTGCTGGAGAACGTCACCATCGGCCCGCGCACCCTGCGGGGCGCTTCGGCCGCGCAGGCCGACGAAAAAGGGCTGGCGCTGCTGACCAAGGTCGGGCTCGCATCCAAGGCCCGGGCCATGCCCAACAGCCTGTCGGGCGGGCAGAAGCAGCGGGTGGCCATCGCCCGGGCGCTGGCCATGGAGCCGGAGGTCATGCTGTTCGACGAGCCCACCTCGGCGCTGGATCCGGAACTGGTCGGCGAGGTCCTGCAGGTGATGAAGCTGCTGGCCAAGGAAGGCATGACGATGATGGTCGTCACCCATGAAATGGGCTTCGCCCGGGAAATGGCCGACACCGTGGTCGTCATGGACTACGGCCGGGTCATCGAGGCGGACCGCCCGGACGTCATCTTCCAGCAGCCCAGGCACGAGCGCACCCGCTCGTTCCTGCAGGCGGTACTCAGCAAGGGTCCCATGGAGGCGGGCGCATCATGAGCGACACACTCTGGACGGGGCGCGACGACGCGTCCGAAAGCGGGGACACCCGCCGGCTGCACCAGATCGTGCGCACCGGGCTGGACGGCTGCGGGGCGGGGGACGCCGTCCTGCTGGGCTTCGCCAGCGACGCGGGCGTGCGGCGCAACCACGGCCGTCCGGGCGCCGCGAAAGGGCCCGGGGCGATCCGGCGCATGCTGGCGAACCTGCCCGCGCACGACCTGGAACGTTTCTGGGACGCGGGCGACGTGGCCTGCGAGGGCGACGCGCTGGAAGAAGCCCAGCGGGCGCTGGCGCGCAAGGTCGCCGCCGTGCTGGACGCGGGCGCGCGTCCCGTCACGCTCGGCGGCGGGCACGAGGTCGCCTGGGCCAGCTTCCAGGGGCTGGCCGCCCATCTGGAAGGAGAGGGCGGGGCGCCGCCGCGCATCCTGGTCGTCAACCTGGACGCGCATTTCGACCTGCGCACCAGCCGGCCGGGGTCGTCGGGGACTCCTTTCGACCAGATCCTGGAATACGGCCGCGACCACGGGCTGCCCATCCGCTACGCGTGCCTTGGCGTGTCGCCCGTGGGCAATACCCGGGGGCTGTACGATCACGCCCGGGCACTGGACGTCTTTCACGTCGAAGACATGGACATGCAGGAGCGCCACCTGCCCGAACGCCTGCGGCAGATCGACGGCCTGCTGGCCGAGGCCGATCTGGTCTACCTGACGATCGACCTGGACGTGCTGCCCGCCGGCGTGGCGCCCGGCGTGTCGGCGCCCGCCGCCCTGGGCGTGCCCCTGAGCGTCGTGGAGGCCTGCGTGCTGGCGGTCAAGAAGAGCGGCAAAGTGCGCCTGGCCGACATCGCGGAGATGAACCCGGACCACGACGTCGATCACCACACGGCCCGCGCCGCCGCCCGGCTGGCCTGGCATCTGCTGAGGCCCTAGCGGATTCCGAAGGCATCCCCGTCATGTCGATGTCCCGCGGCGGATCGGCCGCGACCTGGCTGCGCTTCATCCGCGCCGCCGAGCTGCGCAAGAGTCCCTGGAAGAACGGCGGCGGCGTCACGCGCGAGATCGCGGTCCATCCCGCCGGAGCGGGCATGGACGATTTCCTGTGGCGCGTCAGCGCCGCCGACGTCGCGGCGCCCGGGCCGTTCTCGCACTGGGAGGGTGTCGACCGCGTGCTGCTCGTCACCCGGGGCGGCCCGATCCGCCTGATCCAGGAGCGCACGGAACGCGCCATCATCCTGCCGGCCGGCCAGGGCTTCCGCTTCGCCGGCGAGGAGCCTTACCGCTGCGAACTGCTCGCCGGTCCCGTGCGGGATTTCAACCTGATGCTGCGGCGCACGAAGGCGCAGGGCCACGCGCAGGCGTTCCACGGCGCGCTCGCCCGGCGCCTCGCCCCGGGACATTGGCTGTGGCACGGCTGGCGCGGAGCCTACGAGGTGGACATGCCCGGCCGCCTGAGCCGCGGCGTGCTGGAAGCCGGCGACACGCTGCATCTTTGCGTGGCGGCGGGCGACCGCCCGATCCTGAGGCTGACGCCGAAATCCCGCGACGCCTGCCTGATCGCCGTGCGGATCGAGACCGCTTGAATTGCCGGCGCGAACGGCGAAAAGTCAGCCGGGTTTCCCGTTTTTCCGCGGGTACGGCGCTCCGCCTTCGTTCTCCCAGCGCTGCGCGCAATCGCAGGCCTCGATCGGCTCGCCGCACTGCGGGCACAGCGGCTGCGATTCCCGAAGACGTTCGGGAGTCTTGCGTGCGGCATCCGGACGGGTGTCTTTCTCTGTCATGGCGTCGGCCTCCGGTAGCGGTCAAGGGCGCGTCATCGATGCCGCGCATCGCGGAGTGCAGCGAGCCGTGTCCAGAGCACGGCAAGCACCGTGATCGGCCACAGGAAGATCGTGAACAGGTAGACGTTCATACAAGTAAAACTCTGTCGATAGCTTCTTAGTCGTCCCTGAAAAATTCATTTGTCCTGTTTCAGGCCGAATTTCCGGCGATCCGAGGCCACGGATTTCGATAGGGCAGGCAGCCCACCGGATCAACCCAATCGCCTCTTGAGCCCATCATGGGCATCAGGCGTTGAATCTGACGACCAATCCACGCAATAAATCGGCACAAAAATAAAGGGCCGATGCCCTTGCGGGCAATCATGCGCAGCAGCCACTTGATATTGAAGCCTGCCGCGCACAACACCGCATGGATCGCATCACCCGTTTGGCCTTTCAAATGACAGCGATTCATTCCATGATCGCTTTTCAGATGCCCAATGACCGGCTCCACCGCCTGGCGCCGTTTAAGCATTCGGCGCTCCTGGTCGGTGAGACGTTTGAATTTGCCTCGGTGTTTAAGGCTATATTCCGGGATCTCGGCATCAACGCCTCGATAGCCCAGATCCGTGTAGACGGTCTGCGGAGCCACGTCCACCGCCTCCATCAGGATGCGGGACTGCTCCAACTGCTCGGCCAGTGTGTGGCCATCGTACGGATTGCCAGGGAAGCTGCGTGCTCCCACGATCAGATTCCCCTTCAAGGTGGTGACAATGCCCACCTTCACTCCAAACTCATAGGGCGTACGGGCCTTGCCCTTGCTGATGCACTCCACCTCATCGGCGTGCCAGCTGTAGACCTTGTCTTTTCCCTTCACCTTCGCGCCCCGACGGCTCTGAGCCGCGATCTTATGTGCGCGAGCCAATAACGGGTCCAAGGCGTCCTGGATGCTCTGCGCCAGCACTGTCTTGTTGCGCTCAATGTCACGCGCCAGACGACCCAGAATCGTGCGCTGGCGCTTGATCGTCTTATGCATGCGCCGATACTGCTTGGCATGCGCATAGCGGCCCGCTTTCCTGGCCAGCTCCCGGCCTTCCTTGGCGTAGCTCTGCTTTAACGCAATGCCGTGCGCCTTGGCCGCGCAGGCGATCTTCTGGCGCGCCACCTCCAGCAAACGGCTGTCGGTGGGATGCGCCACCGCCTTGGCTTGCACGGTGCTGTCCACTATCACCGACTGCATCGCCGTGCGCTCGATCAGCCCCAGCTTGATGGCCACCACCAAAGTCTGCACCAGCAGCTCTTCGACGCCTTCCTCACCCAACAGCCCCCGGAATCGGCTGATGGCGCTGGGATCGCACGGCAGGCGATTCTCGAAATACTCCTGCCCCGAAAAATACTGCCAGGTGGGTGCATCGCTCCAGCGTTCGCAGACGCCTTCATCGCTCTCGTTGAAGGTGTGCTTCAGATACAGCAGCGAAATCATCAGCCGCATCGGCAGCCGGGGACGCCCCGCGTTTGAATGGCCGGCCCCTACCACGGCCATCGTCGGGCCAAACAGATCAATATCCTCAACCTGCCGGCCGGTGCGCACCTGACGCGCAAAACGGTGTGCGACAGCCGCCTCCAGTTCCTGCCAAGGAATATGCGTGGCAAGCACCGCCAGGGGTTTACGCAGATCAATCATCTGGTCCAGGCGGCTGCGGAAAAAATCGTCAATCTGGCTCATGCGGTTTCGGGGCAATCTCCCAGAAAATGAGCCCCAGCGGGCTGTTTTTGGGGGATTTGATAGTCTGGAGTGGCTTTATTTTACAATAAAATCAATGAGTTATTTATAATTCAGGGCCGATTTCTTATGTAAGCCATTGACTTTAAGCTGCTTTTGTTCTGATGGCTCATAGTTTTACTTGAAAATTGTTCGGGTAAAACACTGCTACTTCCAACTTTTCTAGCAAAACTGTATAGTTTCTATCGTCAGCCGTTCCCACAACCGTAACGACCAACGGGTGCAAGATGGGAAGATACAGTCGCCGCTGCAACGAAGGGGATCTCGGCACCTCCGGCTGGAAGCGCCCCGACGAAGGTGCTCTGTAAGCGGTGCATCTACCCCATTATTCCGAGGCAGCCAGATTCATGGCTAAATCCTGGTCATGGGTATTCCACGGCAACAAGGCCTCAATTTCATCGACCGTTCTTGCCAGCGGCAGGCGTTCCAGCACGAAGCGCAGCCACGCATAGGGTTCGCGATCATTGGCCTTTGCCGTCTGCAGCAACGAGTACAGCACCGCACTGGCATGCGCCCCGGCGGGGGTGTCACTGAACAGCCACCCCTTTCGTCCGATCACAAACGGCTTGATCGCCCCGCCTTCCAGAAGGTTGTTGTCGATGGGCAGGTCGCCGCGTTCGGTGTAACGGATCAGGCGCGGCCACACTTTGCACAAATACCCCAGCGCCTCACCCAGCTTGCTCCTGGGGGTGACCAGCGGCAAGGTCTCATCCAGCCAGGCGCGCAATTTCTGCAGGATCGGCAAGCTGTGCGTCTGGCGCGCCTCGAAGCGCTGCGCATCGCTCGCGTCTTTCACCTTGGCCTCGATACGGTAAAGCCGGGCAAACAGATCCAGCGCGTAGTCGGCGCGGGCGCTCTTGCCATTGGGGCTGGAGCGTTTGGCCTCGACGAACTTTCGCCGCGCGTGCGCTGCACACGCCAGGTGCTCCACACCGGGCAAGCGGGCCACCGGCGCATAGCCTTCGTAGCCGTCCGTCATCAGGTAGCCCTGCCAGCCCTCCAGCAGACGCAACGGTACCTTCCCCGAACGGCTCTTGTCGTAATCGAACAGCACCGCCGTACGCCCCGGCGGCCCCCCGCGCTGCACCCACATATAACTTTTTGCCGTCGGACTTCGCCCCGGTTCTTTCAAGACCTGCACCGTGGTTTCGTCCATGTAGATGACCGGCGCCTCCAACAAGGTGTCGCGCGCCAGATTGTGCAGCGGCTGCAAGGCCTGGGCAAGCTTGATCATGGCCCGCGCCATGCTCTGGCGCGGCACCTCGACCTGGTGGCGAGCCAAGACCTTTTCAAAGCGCGCCAGCGGCAGGCCGTCCACGTATTTCACCACCGCCATCATCGCCAGGAAGCCGGCGCTGAAGTTGCTGCGCGGCAGGATCTGCGCCGGTGCCGGTGGCTGCACCGGAGCCTGGTCGCCCTTGGGGCAGGCGTAGCGCGGCCTCACCGTGCGGATGACACGGATCTGCATCGGCACGATGTCCAGTTGTTCACTCACGTCTTCGCCGATGCGCACCATAGGTGTGCCGCAAGGGCACTGGCGCTCATCTTCGGGTACATCAATCACGAGCTCAACGCGCGGCAGTTCCGGCGGCAATGCACGGCGGTGGCCGCGTTTGGGGCGGGCCTTGTCTTGTACAGGCGCTGGTTCCCCTTCGTGCTCGTCTTCAGTGCCGGCGGCCTGGTCAGCCAGGGCTTCGACTTCGTTAAACAGTTCGCCTTGATGTGACTCGCTACTGGGGCCGAACATCCGGTGGCGGCTCAGGCGCCACTGCTCAAGGATTTCCTGAACCTTTTGTGCAACGCCAGCGGCGACCCGTTGATCGAAGCTCGCCTCAAGGGCCTGGCGATGCGCTTCGACTTGTGCGGCCACGGTGCGTTCGATTTGTGCCGTGACGTGTTCGGTGATTTCGCGCTCAAGCGTAGGCCGCAGTTCAGCCAACACCTTTTCGCGTTCGGCCTGTAAGGCCAGGTGGAAGGCCTCGATGGTGGTCGGCAACCCCCCCGGTTGGGGCGCCGTTTCGACGTTCGATAGGAGGGGAATCGCATGGCGTTCAGACATGCGACATTATACCTCAAAATATTACATAACTGATTGATATTTCAGAGTTTTGTGAGGATAATTTGCCCATAGATCGAAGCCCTCCAGCAGCCACTCCAGCTCCTTGGGCGTGAGCGTTACAGTGGGGCCAGAGCCCGGCGCCGGCCACGCAAAACGTGCTTTCTCCAGCCGCTTTTGCCATAGGCAAAAGCCGTTTCGATGCCAGTAAAGAATCTTCATCCGGCTGCGTTGCCGATTGGCGAACACGAACAGCGCATCGCCAAACAGGTTCAGCTCCAGCTCGCTTTCCACCAGCGCCGCCAAGCCGTCGATCTGCTTTCTGAAGTCCACGGGCAGGCAGCACAGGTAGACTTGCCCGATTGAAGCGCCCGGGTGCATCAGCGCGCCTGCCCTTGCAGCGCCTGACTGACCTGGGCCAGCCACTGTGGGCTGGGCAGCCCGGGTAGCTCCAGGCGCAGGTCGCAGCCCAGCGACAGGATATAGCGGTTGACCGGGACGCTGCCGGCGTCCATGCTCACAGGCACGAACAACCGTGCGGCCGTGGCATTCGCGCTCTGGGTCGGCAACTGCGGCCCATGGCACTGAGCCTTCAGACGTCGGCGCCAATAATACAGGCTGCAGACGGCAATACCCTCACGTTGGGCGTAAGCCTTGGTGCCGATCCCTTCGCGGGTGATCGACTCCAGATGAGATTCCCAGTAAGCCTGATCCCTTTCCTTTCCATCTGACATTCTCGATTCTCCGGTATTTGTTCAACACCGATACGATGCCGGAAGGCCCGAGAGCGAACAATTATGGAGGAGATGGAGCGCTTACGGTCAACCCGCGTGGCTGGCCACATTGGGGCTATAAGTGTCCATATGAGCGCGCATTGGAAGAGCTCGAACTGGGTTGGGACCACCCCAGTCGTGTGTTATCAGCTCGCAAGGCATGGCAAGCTAAAGCTGATTTCATCAATCAGACGCCCCTTTTAAAGGATGCGGGACTAATTAATTACACGACAGATGCCGTCCTCCTAGCAAACGGTTATCTTGCCGTGGCTCCCCAGAACTGGCCTTGCTGCGAATGGAATGAAGAATCGCCTCTGACGACGCTATTAAGCGCAGCGGCGGTGTGCGAAATTGAAGTGACGGCAAGGAGAATCTTCGCGTGGCTCAACGCCATCAATTGCGGCGAGAAACCTTATGGCCAAGACCTATCAATGGGAGTCGTACAAATTCGCGACACAGGCACTGGTCTGAGTTTGGCCCAATGGGGGCCGTAGATCCCAGTGAATTCCGGTATTCGAGGGATACGCTTAGGTAATTTGTAGATATCTCTACATGATTGCAGCGATCATGACGAAGACCTATTCTTCCGCCATGACTCCTACTTCAGACTCTTGGCTGACTCTGATCGTTAGCCTTCCCTCGGCGAGTGCCACGGCCTGCATGCGGATATGGCGCGCAATCAAGACGCTGGGCTGCGCGGCCTTGCGCGACCGCGCAACCGACTACGCGCAGTGGCTGTCGGATCTGGCCGGGGCACGCAAGACGCTAGTGTTGTGTTTCATTAATTTGTTTATTTATTCAATAGTTTGAAATAAAATGGTGGACGCTTCTTTCGATGAGTGTCCACCATGAGCAAGCCGGCGGCAGAATTTCACTTGTCTGACTCGGATCGCACCGAGCTGCGAGCATGGTTGCGTAAGACCACGCTTGACCAACGGCTGGCCCAGCGCGCCAGAATTCTGCTGGAGCTGGACGCCGCGATGCCGCCTGCCAAGGTGAGTGAACGCCTGGGATTGTCGGCACCTGTGGTGTTCAAGTGGCGCAATCGGTACGAGGAACAGGGGCTTGAGGGGTTGAGGGATCTCCCGCGTCCCGGGCAGCCCCGCAAGCTCAGTGAACAGAAGGTGCACGAGATCCTCACGCTCACCACACAGCGCGTCCCGGCCGAGGCCACGCATTGGAGCTTGCGGCTGATGGCTAAGCACACCGGGGCCTCCGTCTACCAGGTACGTCAGGTCTGGCAGGCGGCGGATCTGAAGCCGCATCGGCTGCAGACCTTCAAGATCAGCAATGACCCGCACTTCGCCGAGAAGGTCGTCGACGTGGTGGGCCTGTACATGGCCCCGCCCGAGAACGCCGTCGTGCTCTCGGTCGATGAGAAGACGCAGATTCAGGCGCTCGATCGCACGCAGCCCATGCTGCCGTTGCGCCCGGGGCAGGTCGAGCGGCGCACGCATGACTACAAGCGCCACGGCACAGCGAGTCTCTATGCGGCGTTCGACATTCTCACGGGCAACGTCATGGGGCGTATCACGGCACGCCACCGCGCAAAGGAGTTCCTCGACTTCATGCGCCAGATCGACAAGGCGACAGACCCCGCCCTGGACTTGCACGTCATCCTCGACAATAGTTCCACGCATAAAACGGCGGAAGTCAAAGCCTGGCTGGCCAAGCACCCCCGCGTGAAGTTGCACTTCACGCCCACGAGTGCCTCGTGGCTGAACGCCGTCGAGCGATGGTTCGCAAGCCTTGAGCGCCGAGCCTTGTATCGAGGCGCCTTTGGCAGCGTGCAGGAGTTGCGCGAGGCCATCCGCCAGTTTATCGATACCCATAATGCCTATAGCGCCAAGCCATTTCGTTGGACCAAGAGCGCCGAGGCCATCCTCGCGAAAGTCGCGCGTGCAAGAGCGGCCACAGCTGGGTATAAATAATCGTATTAATAAAACACCACACTAGCCAGCTTGGGCGTAGCGGAGCTCAGTCGTGGAGCAGCCCGCATTACCCGGACATTCACCACCAGCACCGGCACTAGTGTTCGGGCAAGCCTCACGCACGACGCAGCCGCAGCGCATTGAAGATCACCGAGGCCGAACTCAGGCTCATGGCGAGTGCCGCAATCATGGGCGAGAGCAGCCAGCCCGTGATCGGGTAGAGGACACCGGCGGCGATGGGTACACCGATCCCGTTGTACACGAAGGCGAACAACAGGTTCTGCCGCATGTTGTGCACGGTGTCAGAGGAAATCTGGCGTGCGGCGATAATGCCGCGCAGGTCTCCCTTGACCAAGGTGATCTGGCCGCTATTCATGGCGACGTCGGTGCCGGTGCCCATGGCGATACCCACGTCGGCCCGAGCCAGCGCCGGCGCGTCGTTGATGCCATCGCCTGCCATGGCAACGATATGGCCTTCTTTCTGCAGTTTCTCCACCAAAGCCAGCTTGTCTGCCGGCTTGACTTCACCGTGTACCTCATCGATCCCCAGCTTGCCAGCAACGGACTGGGCTGTGGTCAGGCCGTCGCCTGTTGCCATGACGATGCGCAGGCCTTTTTGGTGCAGGGCGTCGATGGCTTCGCGCGTACTGGGTTTGATGGGGTCGGTGACCGCCAGAATGCCGGCGGCATGATCATCCACTGCCAAGTACATAATGCTCGCGCCTTCGCTGCGCAGCCGCTCGGCCTCTTTTCGCAACGCCGTGACGTCGATGTTCTCCTGGTCCATCAGGGCGGTGTTGCCCAACGCCAGCCGTTTGCCGCTGACTACGCCGCGCACCCCAATGCCGCTGCCGGATTCGAAATCTTCCGCCGTCGAAAGCTGTAGGCCCTGAGCCCGCGCGGCCGTCACGATGGCGTCGGCCAACGGATGCTCACTGCCCTGATCCAGGCTGGCTGCAAGGCGCAGTACCTCGTCGGACGTGAAACCGGGTGCCGGGATGACCGTATCGAAGGCGGGCTTGCCCTCCGTGAGGGTGCCGGTCTTGTCCACGATGAGGGTGTCCACCTCACGCATCTTTTCAATGGCGCCCGCATCGCGAAACAGCACGCCCTGTGTTGCTGCGCGCCCGGTGGCCACCATGACGGACATGGGCGTCGCGAGTCCCAGCGCACACGGGCAGGCGATGATGAGTACCGCTACAGCGTTGATGAGACCGAACACCCAGCGAGGCTCGGGGCCGAAGAACCCCCAGGCGAGCAGGGTGGCCACGGCGATCCCCACCACGGTGAGCACGAATTTACCGGCCACGACGTCAGCCATGCGCTGCATGGGCGCCTTGGATCGTTGCGCAGAAGCGACCATCTGCACGATCTGCGAGAGCATGGTGGCCGCACCCACCTTTTCTGAGCGCATCACCAACGCGCCGCTGGTGTTGAGCGTAGCACCGATGAGCGCATCGCCCACGCGCTTGGTGACGGGCAGGGGCTCGCCCGTGAGCATGGATTCGTCCACAGCGCTTTGCCCTTGCGTAACGACGCCATCCACAGGCACTTTTTCACCCGGGCGCACGCGTAGCAGGTCGCCCACGTGCACGTGGTTGAGCGGCACGTCCTCTTCGTTGCCATCGGCGTTGATGCGCCGTGCTGTCTTGGGGGCGAGGCCCAGCAGCGCCTTGATGGCGGCGGAAGTCTGTGACCGCGCCTTCAACTCCAGCATCTGCCCCAGCAGGGTCAGCGAAATGATGACAACAGCCGCCTCGAAGTACACGGCGACGCGCCCCATGGAGACGAAAGATTGCGGGAACACATCGGGCGCGAGTGTGGCGACCACGCTGTAGACGAAGGCGGCACCAGTGCCCAGGCTGATGAGTGTCCACATGTTGGGGCTGTGGTGCACGATCGACTGCCAGCCGCGCTCGAAGAACGTCCGGCCCGCCCAGAACACGACCGGTAGCGACAGCACGAGCTCGATCCAGCTTTGTGTGGCCATATCGAACCAGGCAAACCGATGGCCGGCCATGGCAAGCACGGTGATGATGAGCGTGAGGGGCAGCGTCCACCAGAAGCGCTGCTCGAACGCTGCGAGTTCGCTGTGGTCTTCAGTGTCCAGCGGGATGACGGGTTCGAGCGCCATGCCGCATTTTGGACAATGGCCTGGGTGATCTTGCTGGACCTCCGGGTGCATGGGGCAGGTATAGATCGTGTCTGCAGGGAGGTCCACGGGTTTGGTCATGTCCCCGCCTCCGTCGTGGCTCGGATGCGGGTCATGACGGTGTGTGTGATGATGGTCCATGCGGATTTCCTTTGAGGTCATGCAGTTTTTTCTGTGTCCAGCGTGGCCAGAGCGTGAGGGCTGTTGGGATGGGCACCGTGCCGTCACCAAACATTGCACCGAGCAGGCCGCGGTGTGTGTGAAGAACTCCCAGCCCTGCGAATGCATGCAAGCAGAGTGCAATGATCGCTACCCAGGCGCCGTAGGTGTGAATCCGGATGGCGACCAGAAACACCCACTGGGGTGCAGCGGGCAAGATATAAAGATAAACGCCCGTCGCTGCGACCAGCGCCGTGGAACACAAGAGCAGCAAGAGGATCAAGCGCTGCGCCGGATCGAAGCGGCCGTCGTGGGATGCGGTGCGCCCGTGGGTGGATGACAAGATGCATTCTCAAGTTTCTGGCCGGTCGGGCTCGAAACGGTTGAACTGATGAACAAATTCGCTGGACGATTGCGAATCGGCGCAGGGCGCGAGCGGAAGCGAAAGTTCGAATGTGGTCGCGCCAGTGGTCGATTGGGCGCCAATCCTGCCACCGTGCGCTTCGATGATGGATTTCGCGATTGCAAGCCCCAGGCCTGCGCCTTCACCGCTGCGCTGGCGCGAGGCGTCCAATCGGTAGAACCGGTCAAAGATGCGGGACAAGTGTTCCTCGGGAATGACCGGGCCAGGATTACGGATCTGCACGCCGACTTGATGGTCGGCCGTTGCCAGGTTGACCGTGACGCGATGCCCTGGCGGTGTGTACCGAATAGCGTTGGAGAGCAGGTTGCTCAGGGCGCGACGAATCATCAGCCGGTCTCCCTGAATGCACACGGGCCTTCCAGTGAGGTGCAGGCCGACTTCGCGTTCCTCGGCCCACGCACTGAAGTAGTCAAAGAGATCCTGAATCTCCACATTCAGATCGACTGTGGCGAATTCGGGTTTGAGCAACTGGTTGTCGGCCTGGGCGAGGAACAGCATGTCGCTCACCATCTTTGCCATGCGTTCGTATTCTTCCAGGTTCGAGTACAGGATCTCACGGTATTGTTCGATGTCGCGTGGCTGCGAAAGGGCGACTTCAGTCTGGGTCTTCAGGTTTGTAATGGGCGTGCGCAACTCGTGGGCGATGTCGCCGGAAAAATCCGACAGGCGCTGGAAGAGCGCCTCCAGCCGCCCGATCATGTCGTTGAAGGCTGACACCAGTTCCGTCAGCTCGACGGGCACCGTTTGCAGATCCAACCGGACGTGCAGTTGGTCCGTCCTGATTTTTCGGATGTCGCGGCTGATGCGCCGGATGGGCGCGTGACCCTGGAGTACCGCAAGCCATGTCGCGAAGATTGCAACCAGGCAGGCGATTGCAGTGAGTATCCAGAGATTGGTGTGAAAGCGCTGCAGATAGTGCAGATGAAAGTCGATGCCCGTTGCGACAGCAATCGTGACTGGTTCTGCACCCGGGCCGACGGCGGAAGGTGCCTGCACCACGGCCGCACGCAAGGTCTCACCGTTTGTTCGCCAAACGCTGACATTGTCGGCGGTGACCGTCTTGACAGGCTGGACGTCTTTGGCGAGCTGGCTCAGGCTGGGGCCTGGTGTTGCATAAATGACTGTGCCGTCTGCGGTAGAGATCTGGAATTGCGCATTGTGGTGACCGGATATCGCCTCGGCCAGGCGTTCGCGCAGTGCCTTTGGCGGGATACCCGGTGGAATCACGGCCAGGGTATGTCGCAGTGTTCGGATGACTGCATCGAGCTCGTCCACGTCCTGATGGACGAAGTGGTTGCTGATGGATCGCTCAACCGTCCAGCCAAACACCAGCAGTACGGCAGTGATGACCACCCCGATGGAGACCGTCAGCCGTACTGCAAGAGAAGCAGGGCGCCGGTTCATGAATCAGTCCGGTGCGCCGGCATCAAGCATATATCCCATACCCCGAATGGTATGGATGAGTTTGGGCTCGAAAGCGTCATCGATCTTCGCCCGCAGGCGCCGGATCGCGACATCAATCACGTTGGTGTCGCTGTCGAAATTCATGTCCCAGACCTGCGATGCGATGAGCGATCGCGGCAGCACCTCACCCTGACGGCGCACCAGGAGCTCCAGCAGTGCGAATTCTTTGTTGGTCAGGCTGATGCGCTGGTTCTGGCGCTGGACGCGGCGGCGCGCAATGTCTAGAACCAGATCGGCGACCTGCAACTGATCCTGCAGGCTTGCCGCGTTGCCGCGCCGCAGCAGGGTGCGCACCCTCGCCAAAAGCTCCGAGAAGGCAAAGGGCTTGACCAGATAATCGTCTGCGCCCAGTTCCAGCCCCTTGACGCGATCGTCCACGCTGTCTCTCGCGGTCAGAAACAGAACGGGTACCGATGACCGGGCCTCGCGTAGTGCCCGCACGATATGCCAGCCATCCACATCGGGCAGCATCACGTCCAGAATGATCAGGTCGTAGGAACCGGTGAGCGCCAGGTGATGGCCATCCAGCCCCGTGCGCACGAGATCCACGACGAAGCCCGACTTGGCGAGTCCCTGCCGTACATATTCACCCGTCTTGACCTCGTCTTCGACCAGGAGCAACTTCATGCGCCTGCCCCCTTGTGTGTTCGGGTTGCCACTAAAAGTGAGAGGAATGCAACGCAACCGTTTTCCAATTTTAGTGGCAAGGGGATGACGCCAACATGACGCTCAGATGACAGGTTTGTAATGGTGGCGTCATCGGCCTGACAGACGCGCCTGCGTAGAGTATCGGCTTCTACCTTCGCATGAACAGGAATCACATTCGTGAAACGACCTGCCGCCTCCATTACTTCCGTTCCAGCCTTGTCGCGCCGCCGCTTTGTTCAGGGGCTTGCCGCAGGCGGCGTCCTGCTGGGCCTTTCGCCCTACGCACGAGCAACTGCTGCGGCTGCGGGCACCCACACGGGCTCAGCCGCTGTCTTGCGCGGCACAGAATTCAATCTTGAAATCGGCGAATCGCCAGTGAATTTCACCGGCACCCCGCGCATGGCCACGACCGTGAATGGTTCGCTTCCCGCGCCCACCCTGCGCTGGCGAGAAGGGGACACCATCACCCTCCGCGTGAAGAATCGCCTCACCGAGCCGACTTCCATCCACTGGCACGGCATCATCTTGCCCTTCCAGATGGACGGGGTGCCAGGGTTGAGCTTTGCGGGGATCGCTCCCGGGCAGACATTTATTTATCGCTTCAAGGTGCAGCAAAGCGGCACCTATTGGTACCACTCGCACTCCGGCATGCAGGAGGCCACTGGGGTCTACGGCGCGATCATCATCGACCCCGTCCAGCCGGACTCGCTGCGATTTGACCGCGAGCACGTCATTCAGCTTTCCGATTGGACCGACGAGAATCCAATGCGGGTTCTCGAAAAGCTCAAGATGCGGGGGGACTACTACAACCACAATCAGCCGACTGCCGTGGACTTTTTCCAGGATGTTTCTCGCCTGGGGCTGAAAGCGGCCGTGGACAAGCGCAAGATGTGGAGCGAGATGCGCATGAATCCGACCGACCTGGCAGATCTGTCGGCGGATGTGCTGACTTACCTGATGAATGGCGTGACACCCGCCGGCAACTGGACAGGCCTTTTCAAACCCGGAGAACGAGTCCGGCTGCGTTTCATCAACGGTGCAGCCAATACCTTTTACGACGTGCGCATTCCCGGCCTGCCCCTGACCATCGTCCAGGCAGATGGCGTGAATGTGGAGCCAGTCACCGTCGACGAGTTTCGTTTTGGGCCTGGCGAGACCTACGACGTCGTGGTTCAACCGAAAGATGATGCCTACACCGTTTTCGCCCAGGCCATGGACCGTACGGGCTATGCGTGCGGCACGCTGACCACCCGTGAGGGGCTGACTGCTGCGGTTCCTGCGCTGGATCCCGTCGAATGGCTCACCATGGCCGATATGATGGGCGCCATGGATAAGGCTTCGGGTGGCAGCTCAGGCTCCGCTATGGCCGGGATGGATCACAGTGGTATGGCAGGCATGAATCATAGTGCGATGCCGGGAATGGACCATTCAGGGATGGCGGGGATGTCGGGCATGAATCACGGTGCAATGGCTGCCGCGCCCGCCAGCAGCCAGGTGCGACACGCGAAGACGGAATACGGCGCAAGTACCGACATGCGGGTAGACATGCCGCGCACCAATCTGGACGATCCCGGCATCGGGCTGCGCAACAACGGGCGGCGCGTGCTGACGCTCGCCGACCTGCATACGATCGATGGCGCCATGGACTCGCGCGGTGCGGAACGCGAGGTGGAACTTCACCTGACCGGCAACATGGAGCGTTATGCTTGGTCGTTCGACGGGGTCGAGTATGGGCGATCGACGCCGGTACATTTCCGCTACGGCGAACGGGTCAGGGTCATTCTGCAGAACGACACGATGATGACACACCCCATGCATCTGCACGGCATGTGGAGCGAGCTTGAAGCGCCCGATGGCCAGTTTCAAGCAAGGCGCCACACCATTCCGGTGCAGCCCGCCCAGCGGATCAGCTTTCTGGTGACTGCCGATGCCCTTGGCCGCTGGGCGTGGCACTGCCACCTGATGCTGCACATGGATTCCGGCATGTTCCGTGAGGTGGTCGTCGCATGAAAATTACCCACCCTATCCAGGATGCTGCCACCATGAAAAGCCTTTCCTCGGTGAAGATAACCCTGCTTGCTGCAGCAATGTCCGCCGCGATGGCTGTTCCCGCCCTAGCCAGCGCTCAGGCGCATTCCGGGCATGCCAGCCACAATGTTGCGACACCGGCCCCTGCCGCTTCCTCGGTGTCTCCCGATACTGGCTCTGCGGCTACACAAGAAGCGGGGCATGGCGCGATGGATATGGCAGGCATGGATCATGGCTCCATGCAGATGCAGGGGGGATCGGCACCTGCCGATGCGCGAGACCCAAATGCGTATTCCGAGGGTTATGTGCGTAACGCCGGCAAGTATGCCTTGCCGCCCTCACAAGCACTTCGGATGTCAGATGAGCACAATTTCGCGTCTGTCTACATCGATCGCCTGGAGTACGTCAGGGCACGCGGGCAAGAGTGGGGTAGCTACGACGGCGAAGCCTGGGTTGGCGGCACCTACAACCGCGCGGCCCTCAAGGCCGAAGGCGAGGTGGCGCGCGGCAAGCTGCGCGATTCCAGAACGCAATTGCTCTGGCGCCATGCGGTCTCCACGTTCTGGGATACGGAACTCGGCTTGCGGTTCGATCACGGCGCAGGCATGCCCAACCGTCAGTGGCTTGCCTTGGGCCTCAAAGGCCTTGCTCCGTACTGGTTCGATGTCGTTGCGACTGCGTTCGTGGGCTCCAATGGGCGCACAGCGCTTTGGCTCAAGACGGAGTATGACGTCCTGCTCACGCAGCGCCTGTACCTCCAGCCCAGCGTCGAGGTCAATCTTTACGGCAAAGACGACGAACGCCGGGGAATCGGCAGTGGGCTTTCGAATGGCACGGCTGGTCTGCGCCTCAAGTACGAAATCACGCGCCAGGTCACGCCCTATATCGGTGTGGAATGGGCCAGCAATTTTGGCAAAACTGCAGACTACGCACGCGCTGCAGGCGAACCGAAGCAAGAGACCCGTTTTGTGGCAGGTGTCAGCCTCCGCTTTTGATTCTGTCCGCTGATCATTTTATTGGCGACCACTGTTGGCCGCTCATTTAACCAAG
Organism: Castellaniella defragrans 65Phen; assembly: GCF_000612685.1. NCBI lineage: Bacteria > Pseudomonadati > Pseudomonadota > Betaproteobacteria > Burkholderiales > Alcaligenaceae > Castellaniella > Castellaniella defragrans. The sequence goes on along the minus strand of NZ_HG916765.1, from coordinate 2,192,610 downwards.
TTTTCAGGAGAAATTTCATGATGAAGAAACCCTTGGCCATCCTGGCGCTCGGCGTCCTGCCGACCTTTGCCTGGGCGGCCGGTGGGCACTCGGGCGGGCATGAAGCGCCCGCTCACGGTATGCCAGGGCATGATATGTCCACCATGTCGGCAGTGGATTCTGCCATCGGCCGACCCGGCGATCCCACAAAGGTCACCCGCACGGTCGAAATTACGATGGATGATTCCATGCGATTCACACCCAGTGAAATCCCGGTGAAAGCGGGTGAGACCATCCGCTTCTTTGTGAAGAACGCTGGGAAGATCCCGCATGAAATGGTAATCGGCACCATGGCAGACCTGAAGGCGCATGCCGCCGAAATGCAGAAGATGTCAGGGATGAAGCATGCCGAGCCCAATATGATCACGCTCGCGGCAGGCAAGGTCGGCGGGCTGGTATGGACGTTCGACAAACCCGGTACGGTGGATTTTGCGTGCCTGGTCCCGGGCCATAGGGAAGCCGGGATGGTGGGCAAGGTGACAGTGAGTTGACCTTCTCATTGTGCCAAGGTTTAGGCTGCGAGTGTTGCCATTGAGATTGCGTATCGGTGCTGAAATTTTGGGCGCCGATGGCAAGCGCCTCATAGGTGGATTCTCCACGTTGGATAGCTATGGAAGCTCCGATCATCTTTGAATCTGTCGTTACCTGCCCCCACTGCGGTCATATGCAGCGGGAGGCGATGCCGGTGGATACCTGTCAGTTCTTTTATGAGTGTGGGCAATGCAAGACGTTGCTGAAACCAAAATCGGGTGACTGCTGTGTATTCTGCTCGTACGGGTCGGTGCCGTGCCCGTCTATCCAAGAAGGAAAGTGTTGCTCATGAGGAAGCCTAAAGACGTGTCTGCGCTGTTGCCTCTGTGGGTTGCCGTCGCTACCGGAGCGCTGGTGCCCGCCGTCGCACAGGCCCAAATGATGGGTGACTCGATGATGGGTGGGATGATGTGGCTCATGGCCATCTTTTGGCTGCTCATTGCAGCCGTGCTGGTGCTTGCCATTGCGGCACTGGTGAAATATCTCTTCAAGAAGTGACGACCAATCCAGGTCTTTCTGTTTGATGCTCAGGAGCGAGCTATGAATGCGAAAACGATCGTTGCGGCTTCCCTTGCCGCGTTGGCAATCGGTATGGGTGCACCCAGCATTGCTGCCACTGCCACTCAGAGTGGTTCTGAGGGCTCTGGGATGATGCAACAGGACGGTGGCTCGGGCCAAAACTCTTCCATGATGGGAAATGCGGCTTCGTCCCGTGCGATGGGTAGCGGCATGATGGGAATGCGCAGCGGAGGGCAGGGCGATGCAAGCGACGCGCACGGAGGCATGCGAGAAGGCGGGCGCATGCAGGGTGGCATGATGGGCGATGGTGCCATGGGCGGCAGCATGATGGAAGGTTGCCCGATGGCGATGGGAGCGGGCCTCGATCGCAAGACCGCCATGAAGATGCATGGCGAAATGATGCGTGCAATGGGCGATATTCTCATCAAGTACGCGGACAAGGTTCAGGAGCCTGCGGCAAAGCAGTGACCTTTCCCGGTACAAGTACGACTACTTCAACTGAACGGGGCCTGCCTCAGATCCAGCTATGATGTTTCTTCGAATCCATAAAAAATGGGCCGTTACGGCGGTGGGGGCTGTAGCGGTTGCTGGAGCTGTCTTGCTGTACTGGACGAGTCGCCCATCCAGCGCAACTTTCATTGACCCTGTAAATCAGGATCTGGTCGTGCAGGGCAAGGCGATTTACGCAAACACCTGTGCAGCCTGCCACGGCGCAAAGCTGCAGGGCCAGCCCAACTGGCGCGAGCGCCTGGCGAACGGCAGACTGCCCGCGCCGCCGCATGACCGTACGGGCCATACCTGGCATCATCCCGACGCGGTACTCTTCGACCTGGTGAAAAACGGCCTAGTACCGGGCCGCACGGCGCCGCCGGGCTATCAGAGTGACATGCCAGCGTTTGGTAACACCCTGAGTGATGAGCAGATCGTTGCGGTGCTCGCCTATATCAAGAGCACTTGGGCGTCGGACGTCCTGCGCATGCAAAGGGAAGTGACCGAGCAGCAGCAACGGCGATGACGCTGTTGGGTTACGAGCCGCTTCAATTCCATTGGAATGCTATATGCGATGCTTGTGAACCTACATCAGATATCAGGGTCGAGTGCTTATATGGTAAACATTGCCTCCGTGTAAAGGTCAAGCGACTCGGTCAGTGCACGTGCTGAAAGGCACTCAGATCGGATCGGGCAGGGGCGTATTTCTCTACGGCTCCCTTTATGGGGACTGCCATCGCCATCCGCATTACCCGGACATTCATCACCAGCATCGGCATGAGCGCACTATTTCAGGCGCCCCTCGGGTGCCGCGTAGCTGCTGGGCGCCACGCTACTATGCCTCAATCTAGCAGGCGTGCGGCTTTTGAAGAAAGCGCAGCCCCCGCACGGTGATAGCCGATGACACTTGCCACACTCGCGTGACCCGTCATGCCCATGATGTCACCCAGCGGCAGTCCCTGGCGCCCAGCCTCAGTGACAAAACCCGATCTTAAGCTGTGTGCGGCATAGTCGCCCTCTATGCCAGCTTTCGTGGCCCGTGCCTGCACGATTCTGCGGACAGCTTCTGAGCTTAGCGCCGTGCCGATGACGCCACCACGACGCACGCGCCTGAAGATTGGCCCTGACTCGATCTGTGAGGCCGCGAGCCACGCCTCGAGCGCGAGCGCTGCGCGGCCAACTACAGGCTTATTCTGATCCGCTCGGGCGATGCCTTGCTGATTGGTCTTCGATGCGCCCATCGTAAAGAGGAAGCCCTCGGGCACCCGATGGGTATTTTCCAGGGTGGCGCGTACGACCTCGGAGCGTCTGCGCCCGCCGCTTGCCCAGGCAAAAAGGAGTAGGGCGCGGTCTCGTAGGCCGATAAGGGAATCATCGCAGGTCGCGAGCAGCTGCTCTAGCGGCTCCTTGGTCAGTGCGTCTTTACGCGCCGGACCCTCACCGCGTTTGGCGTAGGCGCTACGGGTGCGTTCCATGACGAGCTGTACGGCACGACTGCGGCAGGGGTTTGGCAGATTTTTCGCTTCATGTGCTTCCGAAAGCACGGCGAGTCTGTGGCGCACTGTGGTCAGTTTGAAAGGGCCAGGCCACCGCTTGGCGCGGATCGCCACCAGGGCGGCGTCGATCGACGCCGGCAAATCATGGGCTAGGCCCGCATCACTTGCATGCTCCACATGATCCGCGATGAACTGCAGCACCGTCTTGACCGGGATGGGCAGCGCAAGCGGCGTGCCCAGGCGCAACTGATGCCAGGCCGCCCAATACTGGATGGCGGATCGATAAGAGGCGAGGGTATTTGCGGCACTGCCTTCGCGCAGCAACGCGTGGATTGCTGCACTACCCGTGAATACTTCGTCCAGTTCAGTCGCTTCCGTGCGCTGCTGCGCAACGATGCCGGAAATACCAGTCTGCGGCGTCTTCATCAGGAATTTCTCTAGTGGGTTTATAGACTGTATTGTAAAATATGTATGTTGTATTTTATATTACAGAAATTATGAATAAGCTCGGATAACTTTTAATTATCCGACCTAATCTATTGGAAACCCACGACCGCGGCAAGCACAGAATGCGCAAGAGGATAGAACTATGGCAACCGGCGTAAAAGAAGCGGATGTATGGGCTGCGGCTGATGCCTTGCTGCATGCTGGCGAGCAACCGACCATTGAGAAAGTGCGCCTGCACCTGGGGCGTGGTTCGCCCAACACCGTGGGCCCCCATCTGAAGAACTGGTTTCGAGGCTTGGGCGAGCGTTTGCTGGCCGGGCAGGGTGGGGCGAGCGATATCCCGCAAGCCGTTACGCATGCTGTGTCTCAAGTATGGGAGGCAGCATTGGTGACGGCACGGGGCGAATGTACGGCTGAGACCGCCTCGGAGCGTGAAGAACTTGCCAATGCTCAGGCAGCGCTCGAAGTAGATCGCGCGTCACATGAGCAGGAAAGAGACCGGCTGCGCGTTCGGGAATCTGACTTGGAGGCTGCCACCAAATCTGCCCAGGACCAAGCCGCCGCTGCAGAAACCCGCTTGCAGGCTACTGAGCGGCAGATGCGCGAAAGCGCCCATGAGCTCAAGGAGGCCCACAGCCAACTGGCCGAGTCGCGGGATCAGGTAACGGCGCTACAGCAGGCATTACAAGCGGCGCACACCACCAACCAGGAATCATTGATGGCCGCCGAGGCGCGGCACACCGCTCACGAGCGGCGCTGGCTGGGAGAAATCGACGAGCATCGCCAAGCGCTGAAAAGGGCGCAAGAGGAGTTGGTGCAGCTGCGGAAAGCAGCTGGCGCCACCGCTACCCAGCATCGACACGAACTTGACCAAGCCCTCACAGCGTCCAGCGGACAGATCCAGCGTGCCATGAAAGCCGAAACCGAAATACAAGCGCTGAAAGCACAGTTGGAGGCGGGCGCCCAAGCTGCGCGTGCAGCTGAGACCAGATGGGAAAGCGCGTCCACACAGCTGACAGTGCAGATCAACACGTTGCGTCATCAGCTACAGACCAAAGACCGTCAGATGGAACTGCTGATGCAGGGAAAGGCGCGCCGGACACGTCGTTCCGTGCACAAAGGGGACAGAAAAGTCGTACCTCCCTTATCAAAGCGGGGTACCTCAGTAAAGCCAACTCTCTAGTGTTGTGTTTCATTAATTTGTCGTCCCTGAACAATTACCAAACCCGCATGAACACTGGTTTTCCGGGTGATTTCCGATGGCCAGAACTCCCAGTTTGCGATCCAATAGAGGCTATTTTCTGGGAGTTTCATCCTCATGTTTGCCTGCCCCGCCACCGACGATTTCTTCCGTTCCCGCATCGACCAGATGATCGATCTGCGCCATCCGCTGGCGGTGCTGGCCTCACGCATGCCGTGGCAGGAGATCGAGGCCGGCGTGGCGCATCGGTTCGTGCGCAAGGCGCATGCGGATCAAGCCATGCCTGACCTGGACCTGTTTGGCGAGAAGCCGCCGCGCAAGAGTTCGGCGAGCAAGGCCGGACGCCCTCGCGTTGCGCTGCGCGTGATGATCTCGCTGCTGTATCTGAAGCACGCTTTCAACGAGTCCGATGAAGGCGTCGTGGCCCGCTGGGCCGATACGCCGCGCTGGCAGTTCTTCAGTGGTCAGGCGTACTACGAGGATCGTGCGCCTTGCGATGCCACCACCCTGGTGAAGTTCCGCAAGCTGTTGGGCGAGGACGGCGTGGAGGAATTGCTGGCCCAGACGATCAACGTGGCGGTGGATCTGAAGCTGATCGAGCCGCAGGAACTGGGCCGGGTGATTGTGGATTCGACCGTCCAAGAGAAGGCCATTGCCCATCCCACGGATAGCCGGTTGTTGGAGGTGGCACGCACCAAACTGGTCGAGGCGGCCCAGGGTGCCGGTCTGTCGTTGAAGCAGACTTTTGCCAAGGAAGGGCCGGCGCTCAGCCTTCAGGCCGGGCGCTACGCCCACGCCCGTCAGTTCAAGCGCATGCGCCGGGTGATCCGCCGTCAGAGAACGATTGTGGGCCGATTGGCTCGTGAGATCGAACGCAAGGCCGGTACTCTCGCCCAGGCCGTGCAAGCCGCCCTGCAGGAGGTCGTGCGCAAGGCCCTTGACCTTGTGGCCCAGAGCGCACAGCGCAAGGCCCAGGCGGGTCAGCGCAAGTTGTACGCCTGGCATGCGCCGGAAGTCGATTGCATCAGCAAGGGTAAAGCGCGTCGGCCTTATGAGTTCGGGGTGAAGGTGGGCATTGCCAGCACTTTCAAGGGTAATCTGATCGTGGGTGCTCGGGCGTTTCACCGCAATCCTTATGACGGGCATACGTTGCATGAGCAGATGGAGCAGGCCGGCATCCTGATGCAGGATCGTGCGCCCACGCCGAGCACGGTGTTTGTAGACTTGGGGTACCGGGGCGTGGATGCAGACAACCCGGCACTGCGCATTGTGCATCGGGGCAAGCCCCGGCGGCTGACGCCGCAGGAACGGCGTCAACTCAAGCGACGCAGCGCCATCGAGCCGATCATCGGACACCTGAAAGCAGATCATCGTATGGGCCGCTGTCACCTGAAGGGGGAAACCGGGGACAAACTGCACGCCGTGCTGTGTGCGGCGGGCTACAACATCAAATGGCTGCTGCGCATGATCGCCCGCAAGGGCGTGTCCTTCCTATGGCAGATTTTTTTGCGCCTGCAAAAACGTGGTGCTTCCAGGCTGTTCCGGCTGGCAAGAGCAGACGGAGGACTCAGATATGGATCAAACCGCCGGCTGGGCGGATTGCAGACGCTGGCCTTGAGGGCGTAGGTGCGCTCGGCGGGTCATCCTACGCAGAAATGAATAAATCAGGGACGACTAATTTGTTTATTTATTCAATAGTTTGAAATAAAATGGTGGACGCTTCTTTCGATGAGTGTCCACCATGAGCAAGCCGGCGGCAGAATTTCACTTGTCTGACTCGGATCGCACCGAGCTGCGAGCATGGTTGCGTAAGACCACGCTTGACCAACGGCTGGCCCAGCGCGCCAGAATTCTGCTGGAGCTGGACGCCGCGATGCCGCCTGCCAAGGTGAGTGAACGCCTGGGATTGTCGGCACCTGTGGTGTTCAAGTGGCGCAATCGGTACGAGGAACAGGGGCTTGAGGGGTTGAGGGATCTCCCGCGTCCCGGGCAGCCCCGCAAGCTCAGTGAACAGAAGGTGCACGAGATCCTCACGCTCACCACACAGCGCGTCCCGGCCGAGGCCACGCATTGGAGCTTGCGGCTGATGGCTAAGCACACCGGGGCCTCCGTCTACCAGGTACGTCAGGTCTGGCAGGCGGCGGATCTGAAGCCGCATCGGCTGCAGACCTTCAAGATCAGCAATGACCCGCACTTCGCCGAGAAGGTCGTCGACGTGGTGGGCCTGTACATGGCCCCGCCCGAGAACGCCGTCGTGCTCTCGGTCGATGAGAAGACGCAGATTCAGGCGCTCGATCGCACGCAGCCCATGCTGCCGTTGCGCCCGGGGCAGGTCGAGCGGCGCACGCATGACTACAAGCGCCACGGCACAGCGAGTCTCTATGCGGCGTTCGACATTCTCACGGGCAACGTCATGGGGCGTATCACGGCACGCCACCGCGCAAAGGAGTTCCTCGACTTCATGCGCCAGATCGACAAGGCGACAGACCCCGCCCTGGACTTGCACGTCATCCTCGACAATAGTTCCACGCATAAAACGGCGGAAGTCAAAGCCTGGCTGGCCAAGCACCCCCGCGTGAAGTTGCACTTCACGCCCACGAGTGCCTCGTGGCTGAACGCCGTCGAGCGATGGTTCGCAAGCCTTGAGCGCCGAGCCTTGTATCGAGGCGCCTTTGGCAGCGTGCAGGAGTTGCGCGAGGCCATCCGCCAGTTTATCGATACCCATAATGCCTATAGCGCCAAGCCATTTCGTTGGACCAAGAGCGCCGAGGCCATCCTCGCGAAAGTCGCGCGTGCAAGAGCGGCCACAGCTGGGTATAAATAATCGTATTAATAAAACACCACACTAGTGCTCAACGCCCAGGGAACGGCACAAGGGAGGAGGCAGCTCTCCCTATTAAAATTTAGTTGAAAAATACCCATAGTTTTACTTGAATAGACGTCCAGGAAGACCCCAAGGCCAGGAAGCGTAATCGTTGACTTTACATAATATACATTATGCGAATTACTAGGATGGGACAGCGCCGTCCGGATCCTGACGGCCGGAGCTGTGGAGCAAGTCTTTCGAGCAAGTCTTTCGAGCAAGTCTTTCGGGCAAGTCTTTCGGGCGAAACCGTCGAGCCGGCCTGATCGGGTTCGGGCCGGCGGCATGCCCGGTGCGGAATGCGGCGCGGGATATGGCGGTTCAGCCGCCGCTCGCGCGCAGGAAGAGATCGTGCGCGAGCTGCCGGTGCCGGGCCAGCACGTTGGGCAGGTCGGCGGTCAGCAGATGGCCGTCGCGCACCACCACGCGCCCGTCGATGACGCTGGTGGCGACGTGGCCCGGCGTGCAGAAGACCAGCGCGGCCACCGGGTCGTGGCCGGCGCCGGCATAGCCGGCGGCCGTCATGTCGAAGGCCACGAAGTCGGCGGACATGCCGGGCGCCAGCGCGCCGATGTCGTCGCGGTTCAGCACGCGCGCCCCGCCCAGCGTGGCGATTTCCAGCGCTTCGCGCGCGCTCATCGCGGCCGGCCCGTGGCCGACCCGCTGCAGCAGCATGGCCTGGCGCGCCTCGCCCAGCAGATGGGCGCCGTCGTTCGACGCGCTGCCGTCCACGCCCAGGCCGACCGGCACGCCCGCGTCGCGCATCGCCCGCACCGGCGCGATGCCCGAGGCCAGGCGCATGTTCGAGCACGGGCAATGGGCGACGCCGGTGCCGGTGCGCGCGAACAGCGCGATTCCTTCGGGATCGAGCTTGACGCAGTGGGCGTGCCACACGTCGTGCCCCACCCAGCCGAGTTCCTCGGCGTACTGCGCCGGGGTGAGCCCGAATTGTTCCCGCGAATAGGCGACGTCGTTCTCGTTTTCGGCCAGGTGCGTGTGCAGCGACACGCCGTAGTGCCGCGCCATCCGCGCCGATTCGCGCATCAGCTCGCGCGAGACCGAGAACGGCGAGCACGGCGCCAGCGCGATGCGCAGCATCGAATGGCGGCGATCGTCGTGATATTTTTCGATGAGCCGCTGGCTGTCGCGCAGGATGGCCGCCTCTTCCTCGACCACCGCGTCCGGCGGCAGGCCGCCCTTGCTGCGGCCCACGCTCATCGAACCGCGCGCGGCGTGGAAGCGCATGCCCATTTCCTGTGCGGCGGCGATGGAATCATCCAGCGTCGCGCCGTTGGGATACAGGTACAGGTGATCGCTGGTGGTCGTGCAGCCCGACAGCATCAGTTCGGCCATCGCGGTGCGGGTGGACACGCGGATCATTTCCGGCGTCAGGTGCGACCAGAGCATGTACAGATTGCCCAGCCAGGAGAACAGCTCGGCGTCCTGCGCGGCCGGCACGGCGCGCGTCAGGGACTGGTACATGTGGTGATGGGTATTGACCAGGCCCGGCACGACCACGTGGCCGCGCATGTCGAGGCGCTGCGCGGCGCCGCTGTCGAGCGCCTGCCGGTAGGATTCCGGCAATTCGTTCGTGGGGCCCACCCATTTCACGGCCGGCCCTTCGGCCACCAGGGCGCCATCGGGGATTTCGCGCCGCTGCGCGTCCATGGTGACCAGGACGTCGGCGTGAAGGGCAATCAGGAACGGCATGGCGGGTCTCGCTGCGGAAGTCGGGATGGACGCCAGTCTAGGGTACTTCGATGACTTGATCCAAGATCAGAATTTAGCGATATCTGTCCACAAAAAGTGGACATCAGGCCCGGATCAGCCGATCTGCGGATAAAGCTGCGCCAGGGCCGACTCGATGCTCTGCGCCATCAGCTCCGCCGCCGCGTTGGGCTGGCGCCCGGCGCGCTCGATGAGCGCCAGGGGCTGCGGTCGCACGTTCCGGTCGCGCAGCGGGATGAACATCAAGGTCTGGCGCGCCCGCTCTTCCATCACGTCCAGGGGATTGAGCAAGGCGATGCCGTCGCCCTGCATCACCAGCCGCTGGATCAGGGCCATCGACGTCGATTCGGCCGCGGGCGCGACTTCGATGGTGTTGCGGGCGAACGCATCGTCCAGGAGGGAGCGGATCGACAGCGGCGCAGCCGGCAGGATCAGCGGATATCCCGCGCATTCGCTCAGCAGGACCGAGGCGCGTTCCGCCAGGGGATGCCCGGGCGGCACGACGACGCCGATGCGCCAGTCGCTCGCCGCCCGCACGCGCAGGGACGGCGCATCGGCCAGGTCGTAGCCCAGGCCCAGGTCGGCGTCGCCCCGCTCCACGGCGGCGGTGATCTCCGTGATCGGCAGGTCCAGGATCCGGACGGTGATGCCGGGGAACCGCTGCCGGAACGCATGCGCCAGGGAAGGCATCAGGGCATCGGCCAGGCCCGCCGTGACCGCGATGGACACCTGGCCGCGGCGCACGCCCTTGAATTCCTCGATCCGTTCGCGCAGGATGTCGTATTCGCGCAGCGTCCGGCGCACGTGCGCCAGCACCATCTCGCCCAGCGGCGTCAGGCGCAGGCGCTTGTGGATGCGGTCGAACAGCGGCGCGCCCAGCTCGCTTTCCAGTTCCAGGATCTGCCGGTTCACCGCGGTGGGCGCGATGTGCAGGTATTCCGCCGCCTTCCGGATCGATCCGCGGCGGACCACTTCGTCGAGATAGCGCAGGACCCTGGCATGCATGATGGGGGAAAACTCCGGTGGCGCGCGCCCGGGCGGGCTCCGGGCGCACAGGTGGGGATGGCCGCATTGTAGCGGTGCGCCTCCCCTTCCCCGCCGTCCGGCGGCGCCGCCTTCAGGTAAGATGGCCCTGTTTTTTCATTCGCGCACCGGCATGAATCCGTCCACCCTGATCGGCATCGTCGCCAGCATCCTGCTGCTGGCCATCGTCCTGTTCCTGTCCGCCGAGGACCCGGGCCTGTTCGTCGACTGGCCGGGCCTGGGCATCGTGCTGATCGGGACGGCGGCGGCCACCTTCATCGCCTATCCCCTGCGCGAGGTCATGCGCATCTTCGGGCTGATCCGCAGCGTCGTCCACCGCGAACGCCTGGACGTGGACAAGGACCTGGAAGACCTGGTCGAAATCGCCCGCATCTGGATGCAGAGCGACATCCATGCCGTCGAGCAGGCGCTGCAGCGGGTGTCCAGCCCCTTCCTGCGCAACGGCGTGCAGTTCGTGATCGACAACGTGCCGGAACAGGACATCCTCGACCTGCTGCAGTGGCGCATCGCGCGGATGAAGGCCAAGGAGCACGCCGAGGCCCAGCTGTTCCGCGTCATGGCGGGGTTCGCGCCGGCCTTCGGCATGCTGGGCACCCTGGTGGGCCTGGTCAACCTGCTGTTCCTGCTGGGCGACGGCGACATCACCGCCATCGGCCGGCAGATGGCCCTGGCCCTGATGACGACCTTCTACGGCGTGCTGCTGGCCAACCTGGTGTTCAAGCCCGTGGCGGTCAAGCTGGAGCGCCGCACGGAACAGCGCCTGATCCTCATGAACACCCTGATGCAGGGCATCGCCATGATGAGCCAGAAGCGCAGCCCGGCCCTGATGCGGGAAACGCTGAAGGCCTTCATCGCGGAAATCCGCGATGAGATCCGCGACCTGGAGCCGGCCGCCGCCCTTCGGAACAAGGAGCCGGAGCCGTCATGAGGCGCGTGCCAGGCGAACCGAGCCCGGCCGAGGCCATCGCCCAGCGCATGCGGGGCCTGGAGGCCGAATTGCGGGAAGCCCGGCAGGCGCTGCGGCGCAACCGCAAGCGCTCGGACCCGTCCGCGCGCTGGAGCCTGGAGCCGCAGGCCGCCGAGGCCTCCCAGGACGAGCTCTGGTTCATCACCTACCTGGACATGATGACCCTGATGCTGGTCGCCATGATCGTGATGCTGGCGTTTTCGGGTTCCATCGGCAAGCGCGCCCCCGCGCCGGGCGCCACCATCCAGGCAGCTTCGCCGGCCGCGTCCTCGCCGCCGGCCGCTTCCGTGGCGCTGGCGCCGATTCCCGCGCCGGACGAGGCATTCCCCTACCCGGCCGCGCCGGCCGCCGAACTTCTGTTCGCCCCGCCGCCCCCGGCCGAGCCCGAGCGCTCGCCCCTGTTCGGGACTTTCCCGGATATCGACACGGGAGTCGCCGGCACCGGCGTGGCGGCCGCACCGGCACCCGCACCCGCAGTGGAAGCGCCCGCCGTCCGGCCCGGCCCGCAGGCGGATTCCGCAGCCGCCCCGGCCCCCGCCTCGGAGCCCGGGGCCGAACCCGGCTCCGCGCCGGGCCCCCGGCCGCACGCCGACTTCGTCGGCCCGCCGGCGCCGCCCGCGCCGGTTTCGCAGGATGCCGCGCCCGCAGCCCCGGCCGCCGGCACCGGCACCGGAGAACCGGATGCCGCCGCTGCGGCGCCCTCGGCGCCGGCCGCCCCGGCGGCTCCGGCCCCATCCGGCCCGCAGGCCGCCCCGGCGGCTCCGCCCTCCCCGGCGCCCGCCCGCGAGAACGGGGATCGCGCGGCGCCCGCGCAAGAGCCCGAGCCCGCGGAATCGTCCGAAGGCGCCGCTCTGGCGGCCTCCCTGCCGCTGGGCGAACTGGGCCATGACGTCGAAGTGATCGTCAACCGGCGCTCCATCAGCTTCCGCATCAACAGCGAGATCCTGTTCGACACGGGCCAGGCGGATCTCAGCCGCGCCGGCCTGTCGGTGCTGCAGCGCATGGCCAAGGTGCTGTCGGACGCCGGCTACGACATCACGGTCGAGGGCCATACGGATTCGGTGCCGGTGCGCAGCAACGCCCGCTATCCGTCCAATTGGGAACTGTCCAGCGCCCGGGCCGGCAGCGTGGTGCGCTATCTGCAGGCCAACGGCATCGCCAAGGGGCACCTGAAGGCGGTGGGCTACGCGGATGCCCGGCCGATCGCCGACAACCGCTCGGCCGACGGGCGCGCGCGCAACCGCCGGGTGGAACTGGTGGTGGAAAGGCCGCACGAGGACCGCAGCGAAGCCGGGCCCGCCGGCACGCATCCCGCACCCGGAACGGCCACGCGCTGAGGCAAGGCCCTGGCCCGGCGGCCCTGGGCCGCCGGCGCGCGGGCGCGGCGCGTTCAATCGCGCGAGAACGGCCTGCCGTCGAAGTCCAGCGTGACCAGATTGCCGTCCATGGGTCCCATGCCGGGCGAATTCAGCGGCATGCCGGGCGCCGCGGCGCCGCGCGTGTCCTTCGAGGCCAGCAGCTTGCGCACGGCCGAGGCCGGCACGTGGCCCTCGACCACCTGGCCGCTCGATTCCAGCCGCGCCGTGTGGCAGGACGCCAGCTCCATCGGCACGCCCAGGCGGGCCTTGATCGCCGCCATGTCGCTCGAAGGCACTTCGCGCACGTCGAAGCCTTCGGCGCGCATGTGCTCGGCCCAGCCGTGGCAGCAGCCGCAGTTCGGATCCTGGTAGACGGTGACCGCCTCGCCCGCCTGGGCGTGGACGGACAGGGAGGCCCCCAGGGCGGCGGCCAGCAGGCCGAAGGCGAAGAATCGTTGCATGCGTACCTCGGGATATTCGGAAGATGAACCGGCTCTGGACATGAGCCTGGCAGGTCGGGTCCGCCGGCATCGGCGGGCATGGGTTGGAGCGTGAAAAACCCGTTTGGTTCAGTCGCGCCCGATCGCGCCGGCTCAGATCTGCTCGAAGCGATCGTAGTGGCGTTCCGTCGGGGTTTCGGTGTGCGTCACGCCGGTCACCCGGGCCGCGGGCGGCCCCTGGAGCAGCCAGGAAAGCATGCGGTCGATGGCGGCGTGCTCGCCCTGGATCAGGGCTTCCACCCGGCCGTCGGGCAGATTGCGCACCCAGCCGCCGAGCTTGAGCTGGTGCGCCTGGCGGACGGTGGCGGCGCGGAAGCCGACGCCCTGGACGCGGCCTTCGACGAGGACCGTCAGGGTTTCGAGCTGGTGTTGGTCAGGTAAGGATTTCATACGATCGCGAGTCGGAAAGCAATCGGGGTTTCAGCCAAGACGCAAGGCAACGCTTGAGCATTAAACTGTAACCGAAACACGCCGAAAAGGTCTTTCGCCGGATGTTTCCGGAAAGACGCGCCGCCTTTCCGCGCTCTTTCCGCGCTCTTTTTTCCGACCGGCCGCACGCCGGCATCGATTCTTTCACTTGGACTCCGATCCCATGGGCATCCGCTCCTTATCCATCCGGGCCAAGCTGGTCCTGGCTTCCGCGGCCACCGTCGCCGTCGCCATGGGCCTGCTCGCCGCCGCCAATCTGTATTCCGCCCAGACCGCCGTCAGGGACCTCGTCTCGGCGCAGACGGAAAGCCTGATCAACAGCAATGCCCGCGAAATCGAAAGCTGGGCGCGCAGCAAGGTCGCGATCCTGGCATCAGTGCAGCCGGTGGCGCTGACGGACGCGCCCGAGCCCTTCCTGCTGCAGGCGCTGCATTCCGGGCATTTCATGGCCACCTACATCGGCTCCGCGGACAAGAAGATGAAGTTCGGCCAGGTGCTCAAGCTGCCGGACGGCTACGATCCCACCAGCCGGCCCTGGTACACGCTGGCGGCGCAGGCCGGCAAGCCGGTCCTGACCTCGCCCTACCTGGACGCGGCCACCAACGGCCTGGTGGTCAGCGTGTCGGTGCCCGTGCAGGAAAACGGCAAGACCCGTGCCGTCATCGCGGCCGACATCGGCCTGGACGACATCGTCGCCAGCACGCGCGCGCTGCGCCCCACCGAGCACAGCTTCGCCTATCTGGTTTCCGGCGACGGCAAGATCATCGCCCACCCCGACGCGCAGCTGTCGCTCAAGCCGGCGACCGAGGTCTTCGCCGGCTACGACATCCCCCGGCTCCAGCGCCTGGCGGACCAGCCCGGCGAGCTCGCGGAAGCCGAAAACGCCGCCGGCCGGTACTGGCTGAGCGCCCACCGCATCCAGGGCACCGACTGGATGCTGGCGATCGCCCTGGACCAGGGCGACATCCTGGCGGGGGTGCGCCAGATGCGCCTGCAGGCCATCCTCACCGGCATCGTCATGATCGCGCTGGCGGCGCTGGCCCTGGCGCTCCTCACCCGCGCCCTGCTGCGCCGCCTGGGCATGCTGAAGGACGCCCTGCAGAACATCGCCTCCGGCGAGGGCGACCTGACCCGGCGCCTGGACCAGTCGGGCCACGACGAACTGGCCCAGGTCGGGGCCTCGTTCAACCAGTTCGTCGACAAGATCGCCGGCACGCTGCGCAGCATCCGCCAGACCACGGATTCCGTGCACCTGGCCTCGGACGAGATCGCCGCCGGCAACACGGACCTGGCGCGCCGCACCGAAGGCGCCGCCGCCAGCCTGCAGGAAACCTCCAGCTCCATGGAAGAGCTGTCCAGCACCGTCAAGCAGACCGCCGATTCGGGCAATGCCGCCGTGCAGCTGGCCGAAAGCGCGCGCGCCGCCGCGCGCGAGGGCGGCGAACTGATGCACCGCGTGGTCGAGACCATGCAGGGCATGAACGAAAATGCGTCCCGCATCGGCGACATCATCGGCGTGATCGACTCCATCGCCTTCCAGACCAACATCCTGGCGCTCAACGCCGCGGTCGAGGCCGCCCGCGCGGGCGAGCACGGCGCCGGCTTCGCCGTGGTGGCCTCCGAAGTCCGTTCGCTCGCCCAGCGCAGCGCCCAGTCGGCGCGCGAGATCAAGGCCCTGATCGACACCAACGTGTCCCAGGTCGCGCATGGCGGCGAGCAGGTCCGCCAGGCGGGCGCCGCCATGGACAAGATCGTGTCCGAGGTCCAGCGCGTCACGGACATCATCAGCGAGATCAAGGTCGCCACCAGCGAGCAGAGCCTGGGCATCAGCCAGATCGAGATCGCCGTGCAGCAGCTCGACGGCATGACGCAGCAGAACGCCGCGCTGGTCCAGGAATCGGCCGCCGCCGCCGACAGCCTGCGCGACCAGGCGCGGATCCTGGCCCAGGCGGTGGCCGGCTTCAAGCTCGATCCGTCGGCGGACGGGCCCGCCGCCCTGCCCGCTCCGCACGCCTGAGCGCGCGCCGGCGGGCCGCGGCCGCGGGCGGGCCTTTCCATCGGGAGGCTCGCCCGTGTTCCACATTGCCTCACGCCCGCCACCCGCCGCCCGCCGCCCGCGGCGGCGCGCGTCGCGGTTCGCCCGCGCGCCCTCGAACTGCCTCCTGTCCCGTCCCGGCTTTGCCCGGGTCTGGTCCCGATCCCGGCTCGATCCCCCGTCCTCGGCCGAATACCCATGAGCATCATCGGGTTTCCTGCTGCGACGGTCATAAAGACATAGCCCATCGGTCGTTCTCCCCCGGAGGGCCGGCTCCTAGAATGGTCGCATCGTGCCGCCGGGCCGCTCCAAGGCAGAAAGCGCTCCCTCCGGGGGGCCGCAAGCCGAAGGCGCTGCGTGGGGGCCTATTTTGCCGTCGGGCGCCCCGCCCCAGGCTCCATCCGACCCATTCGAGGCCCTCATGAGCAACGCATCCATCCGCAAACACACCGTGGTGATCGTCGGCGCCGGTACGGGCGGGACCACCGTCGCCGCCCAGCTCCGGCGCCAGGAGCCCGGCCTGGACATCGCCGTCATCGATCCGTCCAGCCACCACGACTACCAGCCCGCCTGGACCCTGGTGGGCGGCGGCGCCTACAAGGCCGAGGACACCCGCCGTTCCCTGCACGACTGCCTGCCCGACGGCGTGCGCCACATCGCGCAGCGCGTGACCGCCCTGCTGCCCGACGAGCGCCTGGTGGAACTGGCCGACGGCAGCCGCGTGGGCTACGACTACCTGGTGGTGGCCGCCGGCATCCAGATCAACTGGAACGCCATCGAAGGCCTGGCCGACGCCCTGGGCAAGAACGGCGTGACCAGCAACTACCGCTACGACCTCGCGCCCTACACCTGGGAGCTGGTGCGCCAGTTCCAGGGCGGCACGGCGATCTTCACCCAGCCGGCCGGCGCGGTGAAATGCCCGGGCGCCCCGCAGAAGGCCCTGTACCTGGCGGCCGACCATTTCCGCCGCCGCGGCGTGAAGGCCGACAGCCTGCAGTTCCGCTCGGCCGGCGCCACGGTCTTCGGCGTGCCCTTCTACGCCCAGGCGCTGGACAAGGTCATGGCCTCCTACGGCGCCCAACCGCACTACGGCCAGAACCTGGTCCAGGTGCGCGGCGCGGAAAAGATCGCCGTCTTCGAGTCGGTGGTGGACGGCGAGAAGGTGCGCGAGGAAGTCCACTACGACCTGCTGCACGTCGTGCCGCCGCAGAGCGCGCCCGATTTCATCCGCAGCAGCCCGCTGGCCGACGCCAACGGCTGGCTGGAGGTGGACAAGAACACGCTGCGCCACACGCGCTACCCCAACGTGTTCGGCCTGGGCGACTGCACGTCCACGCCCAACAGCAAGACGGCCGCCGCCATCAAGAGCCAGGCCCCGGTGCTGACGCTCAACCTGCTGAGCGTCCTGCGCGGCGCCGGCAACGTCGAAAGCTACGACGGCTACGCCGCCTGCCCGCTGACGACCTCGCGCGGCAAGGTCCTGCTGGCCGAATTCACCTACGGCGGCACGATCACGCCCAGCTTCCCCTTCGATCCGCGCATCCCGCGCCGCTTCTACTGGTGGCTCAAGCGCAGCTTCATGCCCTGGTTCTACTGGAACATCCTGCTGAAGGGCCGCGGCCTGCCGGTGACGCACCGCACGCGCAGCTTCCCGGCCGGCGTACCCTCGGTCCAGCCCTGAGGCATGCCCGCCGACGCGCCCCGGCCCGCTGCGCATGCGGCGGCCCGGGGCGTTTTCATTCATCCAGGGACTGGGCGCCCCTACCCTCGCACCAGCAGCACGGACAGCGAGGTCGGCTCGATGATGGTGGTGCCCGTGAAGGGCCGGTCGAACGAGGCGATCAGGTAGAGCGTGGCGCCGAAGCCCAGGGAAAACAGCGTCAGGGACAGGATCAGCGGCCTGCGCTGGGTCATGTGCAGTTCGCTCAGCACGCAGGCGGCGACGAACAGCAGCACCAGCACCGCGATCCATTTCGTCGGCATCACCCGGCTGTGCGAGACCAGCAGGCGCTGGTTGCGCGCTTTTTCGATGGCCATCGTATAGCGCCGCAATGCCTCGGCGGCGCGTTGCACGCCGAGCCCGTCGGTGCCGGCCTCGATCCGCACCGAGATGACCATCAGGGTCTCCAGCTGATCCTCGGCGATCTGGCTGGCCCGGCCCTCGCCCATCAGCGGCCATTCGTTCTCGACGACTTCGCGGATGTAATCGTCGAGCACGCCCGTGACCTGTTCGCGCAGATCGGCCGGCAGGAACTTGACGACGCGCATCGTATCGGCCACGGCGACGGCTTCCTTTTCCACCGCCGTGCGGCCCTTGGCGTCCTGCTGCCAGATGTCGGCCGCCACGAAGGTGATCACCATCCCGGTGGGCAGCAGGATGCCCGAGAGCATGGTGTTGACCATGTTGGGCCCGTGCGAGCCGGGCGGCCACAGGCGGCGCAGAGCATACATCAGCGCCAGGGCCGCGGCCGAGAGGCCGCCCACCAGCAGCACGCAGGAGACGAACATCGCCCATTCGGGCAGGTCATACATGAAGTCGAACACGGCGAGGCCCTCGCTGGGCGTCGGCGGGCATCGGCCCGCCGGGGTCATGATGAGCGGACGTCAGGAAAGGATGAAGACGCGGGTCAGAGGATTTCCTGGATCGTGTCGAAGGGCCGGCACAGGCGCGTGCCCTTGTCCGTGACGACGAAGGGCCGGTTCAGCAGGACGGGGTGCCGTTCGATGGCGTCGAGCAGCTGTTCGTCCGTCAGTGCCGGATCCGCCAGCCCCAGGGACTCGTAGGCCGGTTCCTTGGCGCGCAGGGCTTCGCGCACCGTCAGGCCCGCCGCCCGGATCAGCTCGCGCAGCGCGTCGCGCGGCGGCAGGTGGTGCAGGTATTCGACCACTTCGACGGGGCGCCCCGTGGCCTGGAGCGTTTCCAGCGCCTTGCGCGACGTGCTGCAGCGCGGGTTGTGGTAGATTCTGATCATGCGGATTCCCGGGGTGGAAAGCCCCCATTATCCACGATCCTCCCCGATCCGGCCGTCCGGAATCACCCGTGCGGCCCCCGATCCTCCACACCGCGCGCCACCCCGCCCACGATGCCCATGCCGATGCTGCCGATGCTTCCGCCGTCCGACACCCGTCCGCCGCTTTCCCCGCGCCCCGCCCTGCCGATCGCGGCGCTGGCATTGGCCCTGGCGCTGGCCGGCTGCGCCGGCGGGCCGCGGGACAACCTCAGCCTGGTGCCGGCCCGGCTGGACCAGCAGACGCGCCAGGACGGCCTGTTCACGCAGCCGGTGAAATGGTCGCGCGAACGGCCGGGCTGCCAGGGCGAATGTCCGAAGCTGACGGTCGATTCCCTGGCCTTCCCGGGGCATCCCCGCCTTACCGAGCTGGTCGACCACGCCCTGGCCGCGATGACCTGGGTCGATGCGCAAAGCGCCGCGCCCTACGACACCCTGGCCGGCTTCGAGGCCTACTACTGGAAGACCGCCGAATCCCGCGACGAGGTCCAGCTGACGGCGCGCACGCGCTACCGCAACGAGCGCCTCACCGTGGTCGAGCTGGACGCGGCCCAGTACCGCACCGGCATGGCCCACGGCATGACCGGATCGCAGTTGCTGAACTGGGACAATGCGGCGGAAAAGGCCCTGACGATCGACAACCTGCTGGCGCCGGGCGCCCGCCCGGCCTTCGACGCGGCGCTGCGCGCCGAGCATGCCCGCTGGCTGGACCAGCATGCCGACGCCATCGACAACCGGGACAATTTCGACCGCATGTGGCCCTTCGCGCCCAGCGACAACGTGGGGCTGACCGACCTGGGCGTGCTGGTCAAGTACCAGCCCTACGAGATCGCCCCCTACGCCTGGGGGCAGCCGGAACTGCTGATCCCCTACGAGCGCCTGCGGGGCGTCCTGCGGCCGCAGTTCCTGCCGCCGCGCACGTAGCCGCGCGCCGCCCGCGGGCCGCCGCGCCCGCATACGCCCGCATACGCATATAGCACCGCTGCATAATGCGCAGTGTTCATATCGTTGGACAAAACGATTCGTTCTGTCCGGGAAAGGAACGCTTTAACCTGATGCCTCGATCTCCCGCATCACGAGGCTCCTTTCCATGCGATCCCCCTTCCGCTTCCTGCTACCCCTGGCCGCCGCCCTGAGCCTGGCGGGCGCCGCGCACGCCGCCGACGTCACACTGCTGAACGTGTCCTACGATCCCACGCGGGAGCTGTACCAGGCCTACAACCAGGCCTTCGCCCGGTACTGGCAGGACAAGACCGGCGACCACGTCACGATCCGCCAGTCGCACGGCGGCTCGGGCAAGCAGGCGCGCTCGGTGATCGACGGCCTGCAGGCCGACGTGGTGACCCTGGCGCTGGCGCCGGACATCGACGCCATCGCCGAGCGCGGCGCGATCCGCAAGGACTGGCAGCGGCAGCTGCCGCTGAACAGCGCGCCCTACACCTCCACCATCGTCTTCCTGGTGCGCAAGGGCAACCCCAAGGGCATCCACGACTGGGACGACCTGATCAAGCCGGGCGTGCAGGTCATCGCCCCCAACCCCAAGACCTCCGGCGGCGCGCGCTGGAACTACCTGGCGGCCTGGGGCTACGCCCTGCGCCAGCCCGGCGGCGACGAGGCCAAGGCGCGCGAGTTCGTCGGCAAGCTCTACCGCCAGGTGCCAGTGCTGGATTCGGGCGCGCGGGGCTCCACCACGACCTTCGTCGAGCGCGGCATCGGCGACGTGCTGCTCGCCTGGGAAAACGAGGCCTTCCTCGCCATCGAGGAACTGGGCCCCGGCAAGGTGGACATCGTCGTGCCCTCGGTCAGCATTCTGGCCGAGCCGCCCGTGGCGGTGGTGGACAAGGTCGTCGACGCCCGCGGCACGCGCGACGTGGCGCGGGCCTACCTGGACTACCTGTACACCGAGGCCGGCCAGGAGATCGCGGCGAAGAACCACTACCGGCCCACGCTGAAGGCGGTCGCCGAGCGCCACGCGGGGCAGTTCCCGCACCTGTCGCTGTTCAGGATCACGGACGTGGCGCCGGACTGGACCGAGGCGCAGAAGACGCACTTCTCGGACGGCGGCGTGTTCGACCAGATCTATCAGCCGAACGCGCAATAAGGCGGCGGAGCCATGTCCCTCACGACGCTCGCGCCGCACGCCCCCGTCGCGCACCGGGTCCTGCCCGGACGCAACCTGACGCTGGGCCTGACGCTGACCTATCTGTGCCTGGTGGTCCTGCTGCCGCTGTCGGCCGCGTTCCTGACGGCCTCGACCCTGAGCGGGGAGGCCTTCTGGAAGGCGGTCACCGCGCCCCGGGTGCTGGCTTCGTACCGCCTGAGCTTCGGCGCGGCGCTGCTGGCGGCCGCCGTGAACGCGGTGTTCGGCGGCATCGTGGCCTGGGTGCTGGCGCGCTACCGGTTTCCCGGCAAGCGGCTGATCGACGCCCTGGTGGACCTGCCCTTCGCCCTGCCCACGGCCGTGGCCGGGATCGCCCTGACCGCGCTGTACGCACCCAACGGCTGGCTGGGCGGGCTGCTGGCGCCGCTGGGCATCCAGGTGGCCTTCAAGCCGCTGGGCGTGGTGGTGGCGCTGGTCTTCATCGGCCTGCCCTTCGTGGTGCGCACCGTCCAGCCGGTGCTGGAGGACATGGCCCCCGAATACGAGGAAGCCGCCAGCAGCCTGGGCGCCTCGCGCGCGCAGGTCTTCGTCCGCGTGGTGTTTCCCGCGATCCTGCCCGCCCTGCTGACGGGCTTCGCCCTGGCCTTCGCGCGCGCGGCCGGCGAATACGGCTCGGTGATCTTCATCGCCGGCAACATGCCGATGGTCTCGGAAATCGCGCCGCTGCTGATCGTCACCAAGCTGGAGCAGTACGACTACGCGGGCGCCACGGCCATCGCCGTGGTGATGCTGGGGATTTCCTTCCTGCTGCTGCTGGCCATCAACCTGCTGCAGGCCTGGGTGCGGCGGCGCTCGACCGGCGAGGCCGGCTAGGGCCCGCCCGAGCTCCCCATCCACGCATCCCCCCATCCACGCATCTGCAGCCCCGCATCCATAGCCACGCATCCGCAGCCGCGCGCATGAATCCACGCCCGCATCCAACCGCATGAACCGTCCGATTCCATGACCTCCATCGCTCTCGATTCGCTCCCCCAGGCCGCCGCCGCGCGGCCGGCCGCCGAAGGCCGGTTCGTCCGCCTGGCGCTGATGGGAACGGCGTTCGCCTTCCTGTTCCTGTTCCTCTTCATCCCGCTGGCGGCGGTCTTTCACGAGGCCCTGGGCAAGGGCTGGGAGGCCTGCGTGGCCGCGGTCACCGAGCCCGACGCGCGCGCGGCCATCCGCCTGACGCTGATCGCGGCCGGGATCGCCGTGCCGCTGAACCTGGTGTTCGGCGTCTGCGCCGCCTGGGCCGTCACCCGCTTCGAGTTCCGCGGCAAGAACCTGCTGATCACCCTGATCGACCTGCCCTTTTCCGTATCCCCCGTGATCGCCGGCCTGATCTACGTGCTGATGTTCGGCGCCCAGGGCTGGTTCGGCCCCTGGCTGCAGGCGCACGACATCCAGATCCTGTTCGCCGTGCCGGGCATCGTGCTGGCCACGGTCTTCGTCACCGTGCCCTTCGTCGCGCGCGAACTGATCCCGCTGATGCAGTCGCAGGGCTGCGAGGAGGAAGAAGCCGCCATCGTGCTGGGCGCCTCGGGCTGGCGCGTCTTCTGGCACGTCACGCTGCCCAACATCCGCTGGGGGCTGTTCTACGGCGTGATCCTGTGCAACGCGCGCGCCATGGGCGAATTCGGCGCCGTGTCGGTGGTGTCCGGCCACATTCGCGGCCTGACCAACACGCTGCCGCTGCACGTGGAGATCCTCTACAACGAATACAACTTCGCGGCCGCCTTCTCGGTGGCCTCGCTGCTGGCATTGCTGGCGTTGCTGACGCTGGCCCTGAAATCCCTGGCGGAATGGCACCTGCGCGCCCAGGCCGCCCGCAACCCATCGGAGCAATCCTCATGAGCATCGAAGTCCGCCACATCCACAAGCGGTTCGGCGCGTTCACGGCGCTGGACGACGTGTCCCTGGCCTTTCCGGACGGCCGGCTGACCGCGCTGCTGGGGCCTTCGGGCTGCGGCAAGACCACGCTGCTGCGCATCATCGCCGGGCTGGAGCATCCCGACGGGGGCCAGGTCCTGCTGGAGGGGCAGGACGCGTCCCATACGCACGTGCGCCAGCGCCAGGTCGGCTTCGTGTTCCAGCACTATGCGCTCTTCAAGCACATGACGGTGTTCGAGAACGTCGCCTTCGGACTGCGCGTCAAGCCGCGCGGCCAGCGGCCCGACGAGCGCCGGATCCGCGAGAAGGTCATGGGGCTGCTGGAGCTGGTGCAGCTGGACTGGCTGGCCGACCGCCGGCCGGCGGCGCTGTCGGGCGGCCAGCGCCAGCGCATCGCCCTGGCGCGCGCCCTGGCGGTGGAGCCGCGCGTGCTGCTGCTGGACGAACCCTTCGGCGCGCTCGACGCCAAGGTCCGCAAGGAACTGCGGCGCTGGCTGCGCCGCCTGCACGACGAACTGCACATGACCAGCCTGTTCGTCACGCACGACCAGGAGGAGGCCCTGGAGGTCGCCGACGAGATCGTCATCATGAACAAGGGCCGGGTCGAGCAGCGGGGCGCGCCGCAGGCGGTATACGACGCGCCCGAGACCGCCTTCGTCTATGGCTTCCTGGGGCACGTGAACCTGTTCCACGGCCGGGTGCGCGACGGGCGGCTGCACACCGGCGGCGCGGCCCTGGACATGCCGGGCCTGGAAGGCGCGGCCGACGCGCCGGGGACGGCCTACGTCCGGCCGCACGACATCCAGATCGAGCCGCTGCCGGCGGCCGACCAGCCGCCCGCCGGGCGTGGCCTGCTGGTGAACCTGCAGCGGGCGCACGCCTTCGGGCCGCTGGCGCAGCTGGAACTGCGCCGCGAGGACACCCAGGAGATCATCGAGGTGGTCATGCCCAGCCCCGAGTTCGACCGGATCCGGGCGCAGGGCCACCGCCGCTTCATCGCCCGGCCGCGCCAGGCGCGGGTGTTCCTGAACTAGCGGTTGCGGAGCGGGTTGCAGGACGGGCTGCGGACCGGGATCGCCGCGCCGGCGGACCCGCGGCGCGCGCCGCGCGGCCCCGTGCGCCCGGTCGGTGCCGCTTGCTCGGTGCCGCTTGCTCAGCGGCCCTGCGGCGTATCCTCGAAGCGGTCCAGGTCGAAATAGCGCGAGAACGAGGATTCGTCCCCCGCGCCCGCCTTGGCCGCCGGCGCCGGCGACGCGGCGTCCGGCCCTGCGGGCGCGGGCGCCTGCGCGGCTTCGCCCTGTCCGGCCTGCGCCGCGGCGGCGGCCCCGCCCTGCCTGCTGCGCGCCGTGCGGGCGGCGACGTCGTCCAGGGCGGCGGCCAGGGACTGGTGGTTGCGCTTGCGCGCCCAGTCCGCCGCGGTCTCGCGGGCGGTGTTGAACATGGTCGGGTCGGCGCCGTGCGCCAGCAGCAGGCGGACCATTTCCGCCTTGCCCGACAGGGCCGCCATCATCAGCGGCGTGGTCCCGTCCGGGCCGGGAGCGTTGATGATGGCCCCGTGCTCGATCAGCATGCGGGCCGTCTCCAGCTGCGCCTTGGAGGCGGCATAGTGCAGCGGCGTCCATCCCAGGCGGTTGACCTGCGCGCCCGCGGCGATCAGCGCCCGGGCCCGCTCGGTCTGTCCCAGGATGCACAGGTACATCAGCGCGGTCTCGTCGCGGGCGTTGGGCTCGTCGATCCGCACGTCGGGCGCGGCGCGCAGGGCGTCGAACACCTTCCAGGACTGGTCGCGCACCGCCTGGGTCAGCGCCGGGTTGCCCAGGGCGTTGAGCGCATTCGGGTCGGTGTAGCGCAGCAGCATGCCCTGGACGGCGGACACGTCGTCGCGGCGGATGGCCGACCACCAGTCGGCCGTCGGCGCCTGCTGGGCAAGGGCCGCGGGCGGCAGGCCGGCGCCCAGCGCCACGGCCAGCGCCAGGACCAGGGCCGGGGCGGACGGCCGGCGGCGGCGCCGTGCGCCGGATCGAGCGGGAGTGGACAGGGACATGGCGGAAGACCTCCGTCGAGGGGAATGGAAACCGGCCGGCCGGGGCGGCGGGCCGGCAGCGAAGGGTTCAGGCGGGCGCGGCGGCCTTGTCGAACAGCCGCCAGTAGTTCTCGGCGCTCGCCCGCTCGATCTCGGCGACGGGCACGCCGCGCAGTTCGGCGATTTTTTCGGCCACGTGGATCACCCGGGAAGGATCGTTCAGCTTGCCGCGGTAGGGCACGGGGGCCAGGTAGGGGGAATCGGTCTCGATCAGCAGGCGGTCCAGGGGAACCCTGCGCGCGACGTCCTGGATCTGGACGGCGTTCTTGAAGGTGACGATGCCGGACAGGGAAATGTGGAACCCCAGGTCCAGGGCCGCCTGCGCGACCTCCCAGGATTCGGTGAAGCAGTGCATGACCCCGCCCGGCGCGCGTTCCTCGCGCATCAGGCGCAGGGTGTCCTCGGCGGCGGCGCGGGTGTGGATGATCAGCGGCAGCCCGGTCTCGTGCGCCGCGCGGATGTGGGTGCGGAAGCGTTCGCGCTGCCATTCCAGCGGCTCGCCCTGGCGGTAGTAGTCGAGGCCGGTCTCGCCGATGGCGACGACCCTGGGATGGGCGGCGCGGCTGACCAGGTCGTCCAGGGTCGGCTCGATGCCGTCGTCGTCCTCGGGGTCGTTGTCCGGGTGCACGCCCACCGAGGCCCGCAGGAAGGGATGCCGCTCCACCAGCGCCATCAGGCCGGGCCAGTCGCGCAGGTTGACGCTGACGACCAGGGCATGGCCCACGCCGGCCGTCCGCATGCGCTCCAGCACCTCGGGCAGCTGGTCCTGCAGGGCGGGAAAGTTCAGATGGCAGTGGGAATCGATGTACATGATGGCAAAACGTGGGTGTCTTGGGGACTGCGTGTGTTCGGGCCGGGCCCCGGCCTAGGCGCCGGCCCCGGGATCGGCGCGGCCGGGAGCGCGCGCGGGCCGCACCGACTGCAGCAGATGGCGGGCGGCGTGATCGGCCAGCAGCTTGGGGTTGAGGGCATGCCGCGCCAGGCGCCGCTGCTCGCCCAGCCAGTCGGCCGCGCGGGCCAGGGCCGCCGGGTCCAGGCGGCCGGCGATGGCGGCGATCCGTGCCGCCTCTGCGGGATGATAGCGCGGCGGCAGGCCGTGCACGCCCAGGCTCAGGTCCAGCCACAGGCGCTGGAAGCCGTCCACCCAGTCGGCCGGCTCGCCGGCCTGCAGCGCGTCGGCCAGCGCGGCGCCGTCGCCGCCCCGGCTCGCCTGGTCCAGGAACAGCTCCAGCCAGTCCGGCTTCACGGGCCGGCCGTCCCGCGCCTGCTCCAGCGCCAGCAGCGGCGCGCCGCCGGCGGCGGCCAGCCGGGCGGCGGCGTCCTTCACGCCCCGCGCCTGCAGCCAGGCGAGGGACTCGGCGGCGGGCGGCACCGCCAGGGGCAGGCGCCGGCAGCGCGACACCAGCGTCGGCAGCAGGCGGTCGGGCGCCTGGGCCGACAGCAGGAACACGGTGTGCTCGGGCGGCTCTTCCAGGATCTTCAGCAGGGCGTTGGCCGCGATGGTGTTCAGGGCTTCGGCCGGGTACAGCAGGGCGACGCGCCAGCCCCCCCGGTGGGTGGCGGTGTTGAACCAGGGCAGCAGGCTGCGGATCTGTTCGATGCGGATCTCGCGCGAAGGCTGCTTCTTCGCGTCCTCGGCGACGTCCAGCGCGCCTTCGCGCACCGCCTGGGCGTCGGGCCGGATGCGGCGCAGGTCGGGATGGTTGCCGGCCAGCACCCAGCGGCAGGCCTGGCAGGCGCCGCAGGCCAGGCCGTCGCGCGGCGATTCGCACAGCAGGCTGGCGGCCCCGGCCAGGGCGAATTCCATCTGGCCGCAGCCGGGCCGGCCGTGGATCAGCCAGGCGTGGGCGAAACGTTCGCGCGAAGCCAGCCAGCGGCGCGCCGGCGCCTGCTGCCAGGGCAGGAAATCCGTGAAGGACTCCGCCCCCCCGGCCGGGGCGGCCGCGCCGTCCTGCAGCGGGGCCCCGGGCGCCGCCGCGCCGGCCTTGTTGGCCATGCCGCTCATGCCGGGCTCCCCGGGGACGTGCCGGATGCGGCCGGGGGCGCGGAGGCGGCGGAAACGGGCGCGTAGCCGCGCGCGCGCAGCAGTTCCTCCAGGATGCCGTCCAGTTCGGCGCGGATCTCCGCGATGCCCCGGCGGGCGTCGATCACGCGGAAGCGGCCCGGATCGGCCGCCGCCCGGGCGTGATAGGCTTGGCGGGTGCGCTCGAAGAAGGCGGCGTCCTCGCGCTCGAAGCGGTCGCTGTGCGCGCGCCCCTGCGACAGGCGCTCGCGGGCGGTTTCCAGCGGCACGTCGAACAGCAGGGTGCAGTCCGGTCCCCTGCCCTGCTGCACCCAGTCCTCCAGGATGCGCACCGGTTCCGCCCCCAGGGAGCGGCCGCCGCCCTGGTAGGCGAAGGAGGCGTCGGTGTAGCGGTCGCACAGCACCCACTGGCCGCCTTCCAGCGCCGGCAGGATGCGCGTGCGCCAGTGCTCGTTGCGGGCGGCGAACATCAGCAGGGTCTCGGTGCGCAGGTCCATGGGACGGTGCAGCAGCAGTTCGCGCAGGATTTCCCCCAGGGGCGTGCCGCCCGGCTCGCGGGTGGACAGCAGGTCCACGCCGGCCCGGCGCAGCCGTTCCTCGATCCAGGGGATGTGCGTGCTCTTGCCGGCCCCGTCCAGGCCTTCGAGCGTGATGAAGCAGGCGCTCCGGGTCATGGGCTATCGCTTGAGGATGTATTTGCCGACGGCGCGGTTGTGCGCCGCCAGGTCGGTGGAAAATTCGCTGGTGCCATCGCCCCGCGACACGAAATACAGGTAATTATGCCGCTCCGGATGCAGGGCCGCTTCCAGGGCGGCCTTGCCCGGGCTGGCGATGGGCGTGGGCGGCAGGCCGGCGCGGGTGTAGGTGTTCCAGGGGGTATCGCGTTCCAGGTCCTTCTTGCGCAGGCGTCCCTGGTAGCCGGCGCCCAGGCCGTAGATGACGGTGGGATCGGTCTGCAGCGGCATGCCGATGCGCAGGCGGTTGACGAACACGCCGGCGATGCGCGCCCGGTCGGCGCCGTGGCCGGTTTCCTTTTCCACGATGGAGGCCAGGATCAGGGCCTGGTAGGGCGTCTCCAGCGGCAGGTCGCGGTCGCGCCCGGCCCAGGCGCGCTCCAGCGTCTGGCGGCCGGCCTGGGCGGCGCGGCGCAGGATGTCCAGATCGGAGCTGCCCGGCGCGAACACGTAGGTGTCGGGGTGGAACAGGCCTTCGGGCGCGTCGGCCTCCAGGCCCAGGCGCCGCAGCAGGGTCCGGTCGTCCATGCCGAGCGTGTCGTGGCGGATCTGCGGGTCGGCGTCCAGCGCCGCGCGTATCTGGGCGAAGGTCCAGCCTTCCGGGAAGGTCAGGCGCGCCTGGGTCATGTCGCCGTTGGCCATGCGCTCTAGCAGCAGCCAAGGGGTGTCGCCCTGGCGGGCCTCGTAGGCGCCCGCCTTGAGCCACGTGTCGCGGCCGCTCAGGCGCGCCAGCCAGACGAAGGCCTCGGGCTGGATCTCGATGCCCGCGTCGCGCATGGCCAGGGCGATCTGGCGCGGCGTGCTGCCGGCGTCGATCAGATAATCCACCACCGGCGCCCGCATGGGCACGGGGCGCTTCCAGCCCCACCAGGCCGCCGCCGCGATGGCGACCGCCGCGGCCGTCAGGCCGAGGATCAGCAGCCAGAGGAATGCGCGCAGGGCCTTTTTCATCGCCGGACCGTCCCGGGATGAATGCAGGCGGCGCGGTGGACGGCAAGCCCACAGGACGCGGCGTGGGGGTAATTTTTCATGCCTGCCAGTTTAACTGGAACGTCGGCTGGCCTGCCGGCGCTTGCACGCCGGCGGGCGGCCGGCGGGACTCGCGGCGTTCGGGTTCAGAGGCTGCCCAGCAGCAGCTGCACGCCCAGGCTGCTGAGCGACACGGCCGTCCACACGCCCAGGCCGAGCAGCAGCGGGCGGACGCCCGCCACGGCCATGCGGCGCAGGTCGGACGACAGGCCGATCGCGGTGAGCGCCAGGATGATGAGGAATTGCGAGAGCAGGTGCAGCGGTTCGAGCAGCGCCGCGGGGATCAGGCCCAGGCTGCGGGTGGCCGAGGCCGCCAGGAACCAGAGGATGAACCAGGGAAAGATCGCGGCCAGCGGCAGCCGGGTTTCCGAGTGCTGGTTGCGCCACGCCGTCCAGAAGGCGATGGCGATGCAGACCGGGATGATGAGCGTGGCGCGGGTCAGCTTGACGATGGTGGCGATGTCCCCCGCCGCCGTGCCGTAGCTGTAGCCGGCCGCCACCACCGAGGAGGTGTCGTTGATGGCGGTCCCGGCCCACAGGCCGAAGCCGGCGTCGCTCAGCCCCATCCAGTGGCCCAGGGGCGGAAACAGCAGGACCGCGGCGACGTTGAAGAGGAAGATGGTCGAGATCGACAGCGCCGTCTCGTGATCGTCGGGCCGGATGATGGGCGCCACCGCCGCGATGGCCGAGCCGCCGCAGATCGCCGTACCCACGCCGATCAGGGTGCTCAGGTGCCCGCCCAGCTTCAGCCAGCGCCCCAGCAGCCAGGCGGTCAGGAAGGCGGCGGACAGCGTGACCAGGGTCACGGCCAGGGACGAGGCCCCGGTCTTCACGACCTGGCCGAGGCTCAGGCCGAAGCCCAGGCCGATGATGGACCATTTCAGCACCTGGCGGCTGCCGAAGACCACGCCGGGCGTGAAGAGCGGGGACAGGCCCAGCAGATTGCGCCAGGCCATGCCCAGCAGGATGCCGAACACGGGGCCGCCGATCAACGGAAAACGCGCGCCCAGCCCCCAGGCCGCCAGGCCCAGGCCGCCGGCGAGCAGCAGGCCATACCAGACCGAAGGGGTGCGCGCGCCGCCCTCCGTGTGCGAGCGGACGGCGCCGAGGCGGCCGGTGGACGGGAGGGGCTGGGGAATGGCGGAAATGGGAGGCATCGTCTGAGCCGGGCTCGCAAGGGATACGGCCGCCATTCTAAGCAGAGGTTATAAATAAATAAATTCAAATCATCTTAGATGATTCATAAAAAATATTGAATACTATGGCTTTGCATGGCTTTGAATGATTCTTGAACCCTCCTTGAATGGGGGCGTCTCGGAAAACGGAAAAAATCGTACGCTCATTCTGCGATGACCGCTGCATGGCATATCCCTGTGCGGAACCCGGCCGCGCGCCGGCCCGTTGCGCACCCGCGCTATCATGGGCGCAGATCGATTGCCTGCAATATTCACGGATTCACCCATGGAAGGTCTTGCCACCGACGGATTTCAACCCTTGCCCGAATGCGCGCTGGTGCGCGTCCAGGGCCCCGACGCCGCATCGTTCCTGCACGGGCAGCTCACGCACGGCGTCACCGGCCTGGGCGCCGACCAGGCGGCGCCGGCCGCGTACTGCACGCCCCAGGGCCGCCTGCTGGCCAACGGCGTGCTGTGGCGCGCGCAGGACGGCGGCCTGGCCTGGATGGTCTCGCGCGACCTGGCGGACAGCCTGATCAAGCGGCTGCGCATGTTCGTGCTGCGCGCCCGCGTCGTGATCGATCCGGACGCGGCGGTGCACATCGGGGGCGCCCTGGGCGCCGGGGCCGTGCCGGCCAGCCTGCATGGGGCGCCGCCCTGGACCCGGGCCTCGATCGACGGCGCCGACTGGATCGTGGCGCCCATGTCGCAGGCGGCGCGGCCCGCCGCCTGGCGCATCGCACCCTCGGACACGTCCGAACCGGCCGGGCCGTCCGGGCCGGGCGCAACGTCTGGATTGTCCGGGTCATCCGGGCCGGGCGCGGCGGATAGGCCGACCGCCGCCGCGGGCGCGGGCGACGCCTGGACCGCGGCGCGGCTGGCCGGCGGCTGGCCCTGGATCCGGGCCGCCTCGCAGGACCAGTTCCTGCCCGCGTCCCTCGACATGGACCTGAACGGCACCATCGATTTCGCCAAGGGCTGCTACCCCGGCCAGGAAGTCATCGCCCGCAGCCACTACCGCGGCACGGTCAAGCGCCGCCTGGCTTATGGCACGGCGCCCTGGGCGCCGGACGCCCCCGCCCTGCCTCCGGGATCCGACCTGTACGCCGCCGGCGACGCGACGGGCCGGCCCGTGGGACGCGTGATCGAGTCGGCGGTCCACCAGGGCCTGCTGCACGTGGCCGCCGAGATCACGCTGTCGGACTGGCCGGCGATGCGCTACGCGGCGGGTTCGCCCGACGGCGCCGTGCTGAATGCGTTCGGACCCACATCAGTCCTTGCGGACTGATCCGGGCCGGAGAACCCGCGCCGCCTGCAAGCGGCGAGGGAGATATCCGTCACGGCTGAAAACCCTCCGGGCGGGACGAGCCCGCCCGTTTTTCAGCGTGGCTGGTGGTAGAGCTTCAGGATGCTGGAAAAATCCAGCATGCCGTGGCCCTGGGCGCTGTGCAGCGCGTACAGGTTGCGCGCCAGTTCGCCCAGCGGCGTGGTCGCGCGCGCCTGCATGGATGCCTCGGCCGCCAGCCCCAGGTCCTTGAGCATCAGGTCCACGCCGAAGCCGCCGGCGTAGCCCTTGGAGGCCGGGGCGTTCTCCATCACGCCGGGCCAGGGGTTGTACAGCTCGGTCGCCCAGTTGCGCCCCGAGCTCTTGGCGATGATGTCCGACAGCGTCCGGGGGTCCAGGCCGTTGGCCACGCCCAGGGCCAGGGCCTCGGCGGTGCCGGCCATCAGGATGCCCAGCAGCATGTTGTTGCAGATCTTGGCGACCTGGCCCGCGCCCGCGTCGCCGGCGTGGAAGATGTTCTTGCCCATGGCCTGCAGGTAGGGCCGGGCCGACTCCAGGTCGGCGGCGGCCCCGCCGACGATGAAGGTCAGCGTGCCGGCCACGGCCCCGCCGGTGCCGCCGGACACCGGCGCATCGAGCATGCGGATGCCGCGCTGCGCGGCGGCGGCCGAGACCTTGCGGGCCGATTCGGGGGCGATGGTGCTGCATTCGAGCACCAGTGCGCGCGGGGCGATGGCCGTCAGCAGGCCGTCCTCGCCCAGGTACAGGCCCTCGACGTGGCGGCTGGCCGGCAGCATGGTGACGACCACGTCGGCCCCGGCCACGGCTGCGGCCGCCGAGGCCGCGGCCGTGGCGCCCGCCTGGACCAGGCCCTGGACGGCCTGGGGGACCAGGTCGAAGACCTGGAGCCGGTGGCCGGCCTTGACCAGGTTCTGTGCCATCGGGCCGCCCATGTGGCCCAGTCCGATGAATCCGATGGTGCTGCTCATGTGTGTCTCCTGTGATGATGCGTGGAATTCTTGTGGCTGCCCGGTCCCGCGGGTGTGCGGTCGTGGGTTGCGGTCGTGGGTTGCGGCCGTGGGTTGCGGTCGTGGACGCGCGGGCTGCCGGGGGCGATGCGCGCCGCCCGCGCGGCCCGCGATCGCGGCCGCCGGCTCAGGGCCCCAGGTCCGCCAGCGGATGCGGCTCGCCCTCGGGGACCGGCGGGACCAGGAAGCGCCGCGCCCAGTCCGCCGTGGCCTGCTCATGCGTGGCCGGGTTCCAGCGCGGGGACTTGTCCTTGTCGATCAGCAGCGCGCGGATGCCCTCGCGGAAGTCCGGCTCGGCGCAGCAATGCAGCGAAGCCGCGAATTCCATGCGGAAGGTTTCCGCCAGGGACTGGTGCCGGGCGCGCGCCAGCAGCGTGTGGCTGAGGCGGGCCGAACCGGGCGAGCCTGCCAGGAAGGTGGCGGCCGCGCGCGCCAGCCAGGGATCGGGGTGGTCCTTCCAGGCGGCGATGGCGGCGGCGATCTCCAGGAAATCGGCGCGGCCGCAGGCCAGCCGGATGGCGTCGGCGTGGCGCTGCAGCGGCCCGGGCTCGGGCGCCGGCACCTGGCAGGCGTCCAGCGCGGCATCGACCTGGGCGGCGTGGCAGGCCGGATCGGCCGTCCAGTCCGTGGCCGCCAGCGCGGCCAGCAGGGCGTCGGGCTCGCCGGCCTCGCAGACCCGGTCGGCCAGGCCATAGTGCAGGCAGTCGGCCGCGCCCAGCTGGGCGCCGGTGAAGGCGAGGAAGGCGCCGATGCCGCGCGGCAGGCGGCTGAGCATCCAGGTGCCGGCCACGTCGGGATACAGGCCGATGGTGACTTCCGGCATGGCGAAGCGCGTCGCGCCGGTGACGATGCGGTGGCTGGCGCCCAGCATCAGTCCCACGCCGCCGCCCATCACGATGCCGTCGGCCCAGCACAGCACGGGCTTGGGGTAGCGGTGGATGAGGTGGTCCAGCCGGTATTCGGTCTCGAAGAACTCGCGCGCCGGCACGTTGGCCCAGGCGTCGCTCGCCGGGCTTTCGAGCATGGCGCGGTACAGGCTGTGCAGGTCGCCGCCGGCGCAGAAGGCCTTGCCGCCCGCGCCCTTGAGGACCACGGCGGCGACGCCGTCGTCGCCGGCCCAGGCCCGCAGGCGGTCGTCGAGCAGCCGGCACATGGGCAGCGACAGGCCGTTCAAGGTGCGCGGGCTGTTGAGCGTGGCCACGCCGATGCGCCGCCCGCCGCCCGCGGGAAGCTCCTGGAACAGCACCGGCGCCTGGCCGGCGGATTCGGCAAGGGGGGACGCGCTCATCGCAGATCGGCCTCCTGGGTGAGGATGTGGCGCGCCACGATTAGGCGCATGATTTCATTGGTGCCTTCCAGGATCTGGTGCACGCGCGTGTCGCGCACCAGCCGTTCCAGCGGGTAGTCCTTCAGGTAGCCGTAGCCGCCGTGGATCTGCTGCGCATCCAGGCAGGCCTGGAAGCACAGGTCCGTGGCCAGGCGCTTGGCCATGGCGCAGTAGGCGCTGGCCTGCGGATCGCCCTCGTCGAGCTTGCAGGCGGCCAGGCGCACCATCTGGCGCGAGGCCACGATATTGGCCAGCAGGTCGGCCAGCTTGAACTGCAGCGCCTGGAAGTCGGCCAGCGCGCGGCCGAACTGGCGCCGCTCGCCCATGTAGCGGCGCGCGGCCTCGTAGGCGCCCTGGGCCGCGCCCACCGAGCAGGTGGCGATGTTGATGCGCCCGCCGTCCAGGCCCTTCATGGCGAAGCGGAAGCCCTCGCCTTCCTCGCCCAGGCGGTTTGCCACCGGCACCTGCACGTTCTCGAAGGTGATCGGGCGCGTGGACTGGCTGTTCCAGCCCATCTTGTTTTCCTTGCGGCCGTAGGCGATGCCGGCGCTGTCGGCGGGCACCACCAGGGCGGAGATGCCGCGCGCGCCCTCGCCGCCCGTGCGCGCCATGACCACCAGCACGTCGGTGTCGCCCGCGCCGGAGATGAAGGCCTTGGCGCCGTTCAGGACGTAGTGCTCGCCCTCGCGGCGCGCGCTGGTGGTGAGCGAGGCGGCGTCCGAGCCCGCGCCGGGTTCGGTCAGGCAGTAGGAGGCGAGCTTTTCGCCGCTGGCCAGCAGCGGCCCCCAGTACTCGCGCACGCCGGGCTGGGCCCAGGAGCCGATCATCCAGGTGGCCATGTTGTGGATGGTGATGAAGGCGGTGGTGGAGGGATCGACGGCGGCCATCTCCTCGAACACCAGCGTGGCGTCCAGCCGCGGCAGGCCCAGCCCGCCGATGGATTCGGGCGCGTACATGGCGCAGAACCCGAGCGCGCCGGCCTTGGCGAAGGCCTCGCGGGGAAAGATATGTTCCTCGTCCCATTGCGCCGCGTAGGGGGCCAGTTCCCCCTGGGCGAACTCGCGGGCGGCCTGGGCGAAGGCCTGTTGCTCCTCGGTGAGGCGAAAATCCATGGTGCGTGTCTCCGGATTTTGTAGGGGGCTGTCGCGGCATGCTCGTGGCGCCGCCCGACGCGGCCCGGCCCGGGTAGGGGCCGGCCGATGCGCCGCAGGCTTAATGTAGCACTTTGAGAGCCGGCTTCCGTGCGGCCCGCCCACCTTAGCGCAGCCGCCGCGGCGCGGCTGTCGCGCACGCGACATTTTCCCGCGGCATGCCTCTTGCACCGCCCGATGCGAGCCCCTCGGCGCCTGCCTGTTCATCGGCCCGGCGGGTCCGCCGCCCGGTCCGTGGCGTGCTAGTTGTCCGCCTTCGCGGGCCGCCGTCCCGCATCCTGCCGGTGCGCCGCGCGCCGGCGGCGGGATTCCAGGGGATCGAAGACCAGCGGCCGGTACAGTTCGACGCGGTCGTCCTCGCGCAGCACGCGGCGCGCGTCGCAGCGCTCGCCGTACACGCCCATCGCGGGCGGATGGTCCGTGAACTCGGGGAATTCCTCGGCGAAACCGCTCAGGGCCAAGGCCTGGCCCACGGTCGTGCCCTCGGGCACGTCCAGGGTCCGCCGCCACAGGCGCGTGGGCGCGGCGAAGGCGATGTGCACCCGCACCTCAGGCTCCGTAGATCGCGTGGGCGCGCTGGGTGAAGGAATCGATGAAGCTGGTGGCGATCCGGTTGAAGACCGGCCCGACCACCGCCGAGAGCGCGCGGCTGGAAAAGGTGTATTCCATGGTGTAGAGCACCTTGCAGCCGTCCTCGCCCAGGGGCTGGAAGGTCCAGTGCCCGGTCAGGCTGGAGAACGGCCCGTCCACCAGGTGGAAGACGATCCTGTGCGGATAGTCGTGGTCGTTGCGCGTGGTGAAGCTCTGGCGGATGCCGGCGAAATGGATCTGCACCGTGGCCTGCATGCCCTGTTCGTTGCGCCACTGCACGTCGGCCCCGCCGCACCAGGGCATGAATTCAGGGTAGCGCCCCACGTCGGCCACCAGGTCGAACATCTGTGCGCAGCTGAACGGGACGAGGACGGAGCGCTGGATCGAGGGCATCGGCAAGGCGGTCGGTTGGGCTAGAATGAAGGGATTTTACATTTTCAGTTCCCGCCTTGGTCGGACCCCCATGAGTATTGTCGAAAATCGCAAGGCCACCCACGATTACTTCATCGAGGAACGCTTCGAGGCGGGACTGGTGCTGGAAGGCTGGGAAGTCAAGGCCATCCGCGCCGGTCACGTTCAGCTCAAGGAAAGCTACGTCATCGTGCGCGACGGCGCCCTGTGGATCCTGGGCATGCACGTCAGCCCGCTGCCCACGGCCTCCACGCACATCCACCCCAACGCCACGCGCACGCGCAAGCTGCTGCTGCACGCCGAGGAAATCAGCAAGCTGATCGGCAAGGTCGAGCAGCGCGGCTACGCCCTGGTGCCGCTGAACCTGCACTACAAGGGCGGGCGCATCAAGCTGGACTTCGGCCTGGGGCGCGGCAAGAAGCTGCACGACAAGCGCGACACCCAGCGCGACAAGGACTGGGCGCGCGAAAAAGAGCGGCTGATGAAGCACGACACCCGCGCCCGCAAGGGGGATTGAGCGGGGATCGAATGCGCGCCCTGGGATCGGCCGGGAATCGAACGTCCGCCCTGGGAACGCCCGGGAATCGAACGTCCGCCGGGGATTGGGCGGGGCGGAACGTACGTCCGGGGATCGAACGCGCGCCGGGCGCGCAGTCCGGCGGCGCATCGGCCCGCGTCCTGCACGTCATCCCGCACGTCGTCCTGCCCGTTTCAGGGCCGTCCCTCGCGGAAGGTGCGTCGGTAGGCCGTGGGCGTGGTGCGCAGGCGGGCGCGAAAATGCTGCCGCAGCGACAGGGCCGAGCCGAAGCCGGCCGCCTGGGCGACCGCATCGATCGGCAGGGCGCCCTCCTCCAGCAGCTCGCGCGCGCGTTCCAGGCGCCTGGCCAGCAGCCACTGCTTCAGCGAGGTCCCCGTCGCGCGCTGGAAATGGCGCGTGAAGCTGCGCCGGCTCATCGCCGCCCGGGCGGCCAGCGTGTCGATGGTGTGCGGCTGCTCCACGTGGGCGGCGGCCCAGCCCAGGACGCGGGCCAGCCGCCCTTCGCCGGGCGAGGCCGGCATCGGCCGCTCGATGAACTGGGCCTGTCCGCCGTCCCGGTGCGGCGCGACCACCAGCGTCCGGGCGGCGCGGCCGGCGGCGGCGGCGCCGCCCAGCCTGCCGAGCAGGTGCAGGCAGCAATCCAGCCCCGCCGCGACGCCGGCCGACGTCAGCACCCTGCCCTCGTCCACGTAGAGCGCCTCGCGCTCGACCCGCACGCCCGGATGGCGTTCGGCCAGCCGGTCGGCGTAGGCCCAGTGGGTCGTGGCGCGCAGGCCGTCGAGCAGCCCGGCCTGCGCCAGCGGAAACGCGCCCAGGCACAGGCCCACCAGGCCCGCGCCGCGCGCACCGGCGCGGCGCAGGGCGTGGACGAGCGCGTCGGGGGCCGGGCGGCCGTCCTCGTGCCAGGAAGGCACGATCACCCAGTCGGCCCGCTCCAGTTCCGCCAGGCCGTATTCGGGGACGATCGAGAATCCGGCCGTCGTCCGCAGCGGCGCGGGGTCGGCGGCGCATACCCGCACCTCGAAACCCGTGGCGGCGCCGCCCGGCCGCGCGCCGAAGACCAGGGCGGGAACCGACAGGTGAAAGGGCGTGATCCCGTCGAAGGCGACGACGGCGATCCTGAGCGGGGCCGCGCCGGAGCCGAGGGATCGGGCGGGGAGACAGCCGGGAGGCTGGATCAGATAATCATCCATGATGGCCCGATTTTATCGAATCATGGTTTTCAGGCCACTCCCGGCCGCGGGCGGCCGGCGCCACAATGGCGCATCGGCCCGTGAAAACGCGCCGTGCCATCCGAAAACTTCCCTTTCTGGAGCCCCGCATGCCCGCCTCCCCTCGCCGTGTCCTGCTGCTCATCGACGTGCAGAACGAATACTTCACCGGCCGCCTGCCCATCGCCCATCCCCCCGTGGAAACATCGTTGCGCAACATCGGCCTGGCCCTGGAGGCCGCCCGCGGCGCGGGCATTCCGGTCGTGCGCGTGCTGCACGACGGCCCCGAAAACGGCCCCGTGTTCGCCCGCGGCTCGGACGGCTGGCGGCCGCATCCGGCCGTCGCCGGGCTGCCGGTGGACCACACCGTCCACAAGACCCGGGCCAGCGCCTTCGCCGGGACGGACCTGGCCGACTGGCTGGCCGCGCGGGACATCGATACCGTGACCGTCGCGGGCTACATGACGCACAACTGCGACGCGGCGACGATCTTCGAGGCCCTGCAGCGGGGATTCGGCGCGGAATTCCTGTCCGACGCCAGCGGCTCGCCGGCCTACCGGAACGCGGCGGGCCAGGCGAGCGCGGAGGAGATCCACCGCGTGTTCTGCACCGTGTTCCACTCGAATTTCGCCGCGGTCGCCACGACCGCCGACTGGATCGAAGCCATCGGCGCGGGCCGTGCGCTGGAAAAGGACAACGTCTACCTGTCGGGCCAGCGGGCGCTGGCCGGCGCCGGCACTCCCGTCCAGGGCTGAGGCGGCGCGGTGGCCGCCCGGCAGCCTGCCCGGACGATTCCCGTTCGGCGGATCGCTGCCCGGCCAGCCATCCCTCAGCGGATCGTGAAGCCCTCGATTTCCAGCAGGCGGACCTTGCGGCCCAGGCCGCCGCCGTAGCCGTTCAGAGTGCCGTTGCGGGCCAGGATGCGGTGGCAGGGGATGATGATGCTGATGGGGTTGCTGCCCACGGCGGTGCCGACCGCGCGGCCGTGGCCGGCGCCCAGGCCGGCGCGCTCGGCCAGTTCGCCATAGGACAGGGTCTCGCCGCAGGGGACTTCCAGCAGCGCCTGCCAGACCTTCTGCTGGAAGGCCGTGCCCCGGGGCGCCAGCGGCATCCCGAAGACCGTGCGCTCGCCGCGCCAGTATTCGTCCAGTTCGCGCCGGGTCTGCTCCAGCACGGCGAGGACGGCGGCCGGCGTGTCTTCCTGCAGCAGGCGCAGGGGCGCCGCCGCGCCGGACCCGTCGGCCGCGTCCCCGTTCCGCCGCCGGACGGGCGCCGGCGCGGACGCGGCGGCGGAGCCCGGGGGGAACAGCTCGCCGCTTGCCCCCGCCGGACGTTCCCGCGTCGCTTTGAAGGTGCGGATCGCCCGGTTGCCCTGGAAGCCCGCCGTGGGATCGGACACCACCGCCGCGGCGGCCTCGACCCCCGGCACCCGCGGGAGATCCCGCTGGTCGGTGAAGTACAGGCCGGTCAGGCCGGCCTCGTCGGCGGCCAGCAGGATCGGCCCCAGGGGCGACGGGATCAGGGCATGGAACGGCATCGCGTGCCGCTCGCTCAGGCGGCGATCTTCGTGTCGGCCAGGCGCTGCCAGGTATCGACCACCGTGTCCGGGTTCAGGGACATGGACAGGATGCCCTCGTCGCGCAGCCACTGGGCCAGGTCGGGATGGTCGCTGGGGCCCTGCCCGCAGATGCCGACGTACTTGCCGGCCTTCAGGCAGGCCTGGATGGCGCGGCGCAACATGAACTGCACGGCCGGGTCACGCTCGTCGAAGTCGGCGGCGAGCAGTTCCATGCCCGAATCCCGGTCCAGCCCCAGGGTGAGCTGGGTCATGTCGTTCGAGCCGATCGAGAAGCCGTCGAAGTACTGCAGGAACTCGTCGGCCAGGATGGCGTTGGTCGGGACTTCGCACATCATGATCAGGCGCAGGCCGTTCTCGCCGCGCTTCAGGCCGTGGGAGGCCAGCAGGTCCACCACGCGCCGCGCCTGGCTCAACGTGCGCACGAAGGGCACCATGATTTCCACGTTGGTCAGGCCCATCTCGTCGCGGACTTTTTTCAGGGCCTCGCATTCCATGCGGAAGCATTCGGCGAAATCCTCGGAGATGTAGCGCGACGCGCCGCGAAAGCCCAGCATGGGGTTTTCTTCCTCGGGCTCGTAGCGCGAGCCGCCCACCAGCTTGCGGTATTCGTTGGACTTGAAGTCCGACAGGCGCACGATCACGGGCTTGGGATAGAAGGCCGCGCCGATGGTGGCCACGCCTTCGGCGAGCTTTTCCACGAAGAAGGCGCGCGGGCTGGCGTAGCCCCGGGCGGCGGACTCGACGGCCTTTTTCAGGTCGCTATCGACGTTGGGGTAGTCCAGGATCGCCTTGGGATGGACGTTGATGTTGTTGTTGATGATGAATTCCAGGCGCGCCAGACCGACGCCGCCGTTGGGAATCTGGGAGAAGTCGAAGGCCAGCTGCGGGTTGCCGACGTTCATCATGATCTTCAGGCCGATGTCGGGCATCTCGCCCCAGCGGACTTCCTCGATCTCGGTCTCGATCAGGCCGTCGTAGATGCGGCCCTCGTCGCCTTCGGCGCAGGACACCGTGACCTCGCGGCCGTTGGCCAGCACGTCGGTGGCGTCGGCGCAGCCCACCACGGCGGGGATGCCCAGTTCGCGCGCGATGATGGCCGCGTGGCAGGTGCGCCCGCCGCGGTTGGTGACGATGGCGGAAGCCAGCTTCATGACCGGTTCCCAGTTGGGGTCGGTCATGTCGGTGACCAGGATGTCGCCGGGGCGCACCTTGTCCATTTCGGAGGCGTCGGCCACCACGCGCACCGTGCCCGAGCCGATCTTCTGGCCGATGGCGCGGCCGGTGATGAGGACTTCGCCGGTGGCCTTCAGGCGGTAGCGTTCCTGGACGTCGTGGTGGCTCTGCTGCGACTTGACGGTTTCGGGACGGGCCTGGAGGATGTAGAGCTTGCCGTCCACCCCGTCGCGGCCCCATTCGATGTCCATCGGGCGCTGGTAGTGCGCTTCGATGATGGTGGCGTAGCGGGCGAGTTCGATGATTTCCTCGTCGCTCAGG
This sequence comes from Castellaniella defragrans 65Phen, assembly GCF_000612685.1. NCBI lineage: Bacteria > Pseudomonadati > Pseudomonadota > Betaproteobacteria > Burkholderiales > Alcaligenaceae > Castellaniella > Castellaniella defragrans. The sequence goes on along the minus strand of NZ_HG916765.1, from coordinate 2,152,270 downwards.
GAATAGCGGTTGCGCTCCGAGGCGGGGACCTCGACCGTGCGCACGGCGTGGCCCGAGACGCGCTGCTCGTCGAATTCCATCTTGATCAGCTTGGAGCCGATGCGCCGGCTGATGACGGGATAGTGGCCCGAGGCCAGCGTGGGCTTGAAGACGTAGAATTCGTCCGGGTTGACGGCGCCCTGGACGACGGTCTCTCCCAGGCCGTAGGACGAGGTGATGAACACCACGTCCTTGAAGCCGGATTCGGTGTCCAGGGTGAACATCACGCCCGCGCTGCCCTTGTCCGAGCGCACCATGCGCTGGATGCCGGCCGACAGGGCGACCTCGGCGTGCGCGTAGCCCTTGTGCACGCGATAGGAGATCGCGCGGTCGTTGTACAGCGAGGCGAACACGTGGCGGATCTTGTCCAGCACCTCGTCGATGCCGACCACGTTCAGGTAGGTTTCCTGCTGGCCGGCGAAGGACGCGTCGGGCAGGTCCTCGGCGGTGGCCGACGAGCGCACGGCGAAGGATCCCTTGCCGTCGGCGTCGAGCTGGGCGAAGGCCGCGCGGATGGCCCGCTCGAAGTCGGCCGGGAACGGGGTGTCGATCACCCACTGGCGGATCTCGGCGCCGGCGGCGGCCAGTTCGCGCACGTCGTCGGCGTTGAGCGCATCCAGGCGCGCGTTGATGCGGGCGTCCAGCCCCGTGGACTTGAGGAAGTCGCGAAAGGCCTCGGCCGTGGTCGCGAAGCCGCCCGGCACGCGCACGCCCGCGCCGGCCAGCTGACTGATCATTTCACCTAGAGAAGCGTTCTTGCCTCCTACCGAGTCCACATCCGTCATGCGGAGCTGCTCGAACGATACGACGTACGACATGGTGTCACCTTTGAGATAGAAAAAGCGTGTTTGCCCGGCGTACGCGGCGCGGAGGAAAAAAGCCCCCGCGTGCGCGGCATGATCGCGTGCGCCCGGCAAACCAGCCTCTGGAACCCTTGCGCGAACCCAAGGCCCGTGCGGATGTTCCCTTGCTCCCGGTTCGGGTGACTGGTAACCTTTCGCGGATTGTACCGTTTCTGACGCTTGGTGGTTCAACAATCCATGACCGACTCCCTCATCGAACGCCCGGTGTTCATCGTCTCCGACAGCACCGGGATCACGGCTGAAACCTTCAGTCACGCGGTGCTTTCGCAATTCGAGGCCATCGCCTTCCAGTCGGTGCGGCTGCCCTTCATCGATTCGGTGGAAAAAGCCGACGCCGCCGCGCGCCGCATCACCCAGCAGGCCGACCGCGGCGGCCCGCCGCCGCTGGTGTTCAGCACCCTGGTGGACCCGGAAATCGCCGACCGCATCCGCGCCGCGCCCTGCGTCTTCCTGGACCTGTTCGGCTCCTTCGTCCATCACCTGGAAGGCGTGCTGGGCGTGAGCGCCAGCCGTTCGGTGGGCCGCTCGCACACCAACGGCCTGAGCAAGCAGTACAACAACCGCATCGAGGCCATCAATTTCAGCCTGGCGCACGACGACGGCCAGTACGTCCAGGGCCTGGAGCAGGCCGACGTCATCCTGGTGGGCGTGTCGCGCTGCGGCAAGACCCCCACCAGCCTCTATCTGGCGATGCAGTACGCGGTCAAGGCCGCCAACTACCCGCTGATTCCGGAAGACTTCGACCGCGGCGCCCTGCCCGCCGCCCTGCTGCCCTACCGGCGCAAGCTGTTCGGCCTGTCGATCCAGCCCGACCGGCTGTCCGAGGTGCGCAACGAACGCCGCCCCAACAGCACCTACGCCTCGCTGAAGCAATGCCGCCAGGAAGTCGCCGACGCCGAACGCCTGATGCGCATGGAAAACATCCCCTGGCTGTCCACCACCACCCGCTCGATCGAGGAAATCTCCACGAAGATACTCGACGAGGTCGGCCTGGACCGGATGAGCTATTAGCCTTCGGCGCCCGGGCTCGCCATGCCGCCTTGCCGGCCTGGCCTGGCGAGCCGATGCCGTTCAGCCCTGCCTGCGCCGCGCCGTGCGTTCCCTGACGGCGGCCACCAGTTGCTGGCGCCGCTGCTCGAACAGACAGACGGCCGCCGCGGCGGCGACGTTCAGCGATTCGACCGCCGTGGACTGCGGGATGTGGACGCGCCAGTCGGCCCGCGCCATCAGTTCGTCCGCCACGCCCTGCCCTTCGTTGCCGAACAGCCATACGCAGGGCTGGCGCAGGTCCTTCAGGTAGAGCAGTTCGGCCCTTTCCAGGGTGGTGGCGGCCAGCGGGATGTCCAGCCGCCCGGTCAGCGCCGGCAGGTCCGCGTGCTCGTGGATCTCCAGGGCGAAATGCGCGCCCTGGCCGCTGCGCAGGACCTTGGGCGACCAGGCCGAGGCGCAGCCGTCGGACAGGTAAGCCTGGCGCAGGCCGGCCGCCGCCGCCGTGCGCAGCAGCGTGCCCAGATTGCCCGGATCCTGCACCCGGTCCAGCCACAGGCAGCCGGCCGTGATGCGCTCGGGCAGCGTCGGGGCGGGCGCCTCGACGATGAAGAACACGGCGGGGCCGTGCTCGACCTGGGACAGGACGGCGGCGAGGTTGTTCTGCAGGACGACGCGGCGCCCCTGCGCACAGGCCTGCCAGATCGGCCCGACCCAGTCCAGCGACAGCGCGGATTCGCCGACCACCAGCACCGGCGGCGGCCCCTTGTGCTCCAGCCAGGCGCGGCACAGGTGCTCGCCTTCGAGGATGACGCGGGCGTCGCGGCGGCCCGGCCGGCCCTGGGCCAGGCGCAGCCAGGCGCGGTAGTCCGGGTTGTCGCGCGACGCGATGTGGCGTACGGGTATGGACGTCATGGCGCGTCCCCGCGCCGCGCCTTCTGCCGGCCGTTTACCTCGTGGCCCGCATGCCGCCCGGCAACGCCGGCGTCCAGCAGGACGCGCACCGGGGCGAAGCCGCGCCGGTGCGCGGGGCACGGGCCGAATTCGGCCAGCCGGGCCAGATGCAGCGCGGTGCCGTAGCCCTTGTGGCGATCGAAGGCGTATTGCGGGTAGCGCGCGTGCAGTTCCAGGCAGCAGGCGTCGCGCGCGGTCTTGGCGAGGATCGAGGCGGCGGAGATCGCGGGCTCCAGGGCGTCGCCCCCCACCACGGCCCGGGCATGGCAGGGCAGGCCCTCGGGCAGGCGGTTGCCGTCCACCAGGATCGACGCCGGCGCGTGCCGCAGGGTCAGACAGGCGCGCCGCATGGCCAGCATCGTCGCCCGCAGGATGTTCAGCCGCTCGATCTCCTCGACGCTGGCGCTGGCGATGGCCCAGGCCAGCGCGCGTTCGCGGATCAGGCCGGCCAGGGATTCCCGGCGTTCGGGGCTGAGCTTCTTGGAATCGTCCAGGCCCTCGATCGGACGGTCCGGGTCCAGGATGACGGCGGCGGCGTAGACCGGGCCGGCCAGGGGGCCCCGCCCCGCTTCGTCCACGCCGGCGACCAGGATCCGGCCGGCGGCCGGCGCCTGCGCATCGCCCGCCACCGGGCCGCCGAACAGGTCAGGCTGCGTGGCCATGGCTGACGTCCAGGATGGCCTGCGCCGCCAGGCCCGGCGTGTCGCGGCTGAGGGTTTCGTGCAGCGCCGTGAAGCGGCGCGAGATGCGTTCGGCCAGCGCCGCGTCGGTCAGGGCCGCCCAGGTGTGCTCGGCCAGGGCCTGCGGCGTGGCGGCCTCCTGCAGCAGCTCGGGCACGACGAATTCGCGCTCGAGGATGTTCGGCAGGCCGATCCAGGGCAGGCTCGGGGCGTCCTGGCCGGATTTCCAGGTCATGATGCGCCGCATCCAGGGCGTGATGACGTAGGAGATCACCAGCGGCCGTTTGAAGAGCGCGGCTTCCAGGGTGGCCGTCCCGCTGGCCACCAGCACCGCGTCGGCGGCTTCCATGGCATGCCAGGCGATCGGCCAGTCGGCCGTGTCCTGGCCATCGGCGCGGGCGGGCGCGTCCGGCGCCGCCGCGGGGCCGCGTCCCTGCGCAGGCCCCTGCCCCGTCCCGGGCAGCGCCGACAGGACCCGGCAGCCGGGAACGGGATGCTGCGCCAGGATGGCCTCGAACTGGGCGCGGCGGTGCTGGTTGACCATCGGCACGACGATGCGCAGGCCGGGGTCCTGGCGCACCAGCATCTGCGCGGCCTGCAGGAAGCGGGGCGCGAGCAGCCGGATCTCCGATTCGCGGCTGCCGGGCATCAGGGCCAGCACCCGGCGGCCGGGCTCCAGGCCCAGGCGCGCGCGCGCGGCCGCGCGGTCCGGCCGCACCGGAATGAGTTCGGCCAGGGGATGGCCGACGTAGGTCACGGGCACGCCCTGCCCGCGGTACAGCTCGACCTCGAAGGGGAACAGCACCAGCATGTGCGAGACCGCGCGGCGGATCTGGTGGATGCGCTCGAAGCGCCAGGCCCAGATCGACGGGCCGACGAAATGCACGGTGGGAATGCCGGCGGCGCGCAGTTTTTCTTCCAGGCGCAGGTTGAAGTCCGGCGCATCGACCCCCACGAACACGTCCGGACGCCAGTCCAGCGTGCGGCGGCGGGTGTCGCGCCAGGTGCGGATCAGGCGCGGTGCCCGGCGCAGCGCATCGACGTAGCCGAACACGGACAGCGCGTCCATGGGGTGCCAGGCCTCGAAACCTTCCCGGGCCATGGCCGGGCCGCCGATGCCCCTGGCCCGGACCTGCGGATCGCGCGCCCGCAAGCCGCGCAGCATGCGCGCCGCCAGCAGGTCGCCGGAGGGTTCTCCGGCCACGATGGCGGCGGTAAAGGTGGAACGCTCCGGTCCTGGGGCCGGAGCGTTTCCGCCACCCGGCGGGGGTGCCTTCGGCACCGTCTGAAAGATAGGGCCTCGCCTGGCCTCGCCCTGAGGGTCGGGGCCCGCGCTCAGGCGCGTGGTCATGGCCGGGCGATGCCCCGGCTGGAGGCCCGCAGGAAATCGAGCAGGGTCTGGACGGCGGGCGCCTCGCCGGGGTGTTCGGCCTGGAGGACCGCCAGTGCCTCGATGGCCTGCTCCACGCTCAGCTGGCGCCGGTAGAGGATCTTGTAGGCGTCCTTGAGCACCTGCACGTCGGCCGGCGTGAAGCCGCGCCGGCCCAGGCCCTCGGCGTTGATGCCCACCGGCCGGAACGAGTCGCCCGCGCCGATCATGTAGGGGGGCACGTCCTGGCGCACGGAACTGGTGCCGCCGATCATGGCGTGCGCGCCGATGCGCACGAACTGGTGCACCGCCGACAGGCCGCCCAGGATGGCCCAGTCGCCGATGTGGATGTGGCCGCCCAGCTGGACGCCGTTGGAGATGACGATGTGGTCGCCCAGCTGGCAATCGTGGGCGATGTGGACGTAGGCCATGATCCAGTTGTCGTCGCCCAGCCGCGTGGTGCCCGCGTCCTGGACGGTGCCGGTGTTCACGGTCACGAATTCGCGGAAGGTGTTGCCCGCGCCGATTTCCAGCGCCGTGGGCTCGCCCGCGTATTTCTTGTCCTGGGGGATGCCGCCGATCGAGCAGTAGCGGTAGAAATGGTTGTCCGGGCCGATGACGGTATGCCCGTCGATGGCGCAATGCGGGCCGATGCGCGTGCGCGCCCCGATGCGGACGTGCTCGCCGATGATGCTGTAGGGGCCGACGGCGACGTCCTCGCCCAGCACCGCGCCCGGCGCGACCAGGGCCGTGGGATGGATCTGTGCCGCGCCCATCATTCCTCCAGGATACGCACCGCGCACATGATCTTGGCTTCGGCGGCGATCTGGTCGTCCACCTTGGCCACGGCGGTGTACTTGCAGATGGAGCGGCTGAGCTTGTCGGCCGAGACTTCCATGCGCAGCTGGTCGCCGGGCACCACGGGGCGGCGGAAGCGCGCGCCGTCCACGCCGACCAGGTAGTAGGCGATCTTGGTGCTGGCCAGGTTCGGCGCGCCGGCGTCGGCGAAGGAGAACAGCGCGGCCGCCTGGGCCAGGGCCTCGATGATGAGGACGCCGGGCATCACCGGATGATGGGCGAAATGCCCCTGGAAGAAGGGCTCGTTGTAGGTGACATTCTTGATGGCCACGATGCTCTTGCCCGGGTCCATCTCCAGAACACGGTCCACGAGCAGCATCGGCTGCCGGTGAGGCAGCCGTTCCATGATGTCTTTGATGTCGAGTTCCATTATTTTATGCGTCCTGCTTGTGGTTCGTCGGCTGGCCGGCCGTACCGGCGGCGCCTTGTCGTTCCGCGGCGCGCAGCCGCTTGCGCAACTGCGCGAGCTGGCCGATCACGGCCGCATTGTGTTGCCAGGCGGCGTGCTCGGCCACGGGGAACACCCCGGTATAGCGCCCCGCCTTGAGGATGTCCGAGGTGACCGCGGTGCCGCCCGAGATGTGCACGTCGTCGCCCAGCGTCAGGTGCCCGCCGAACATCGCCGCCCCGCCGATCACGCAGCGCCGGCCCATGGTGGTGGAGCCGGCCACGCCCACGCAGGCGGCCATCGCGGTGTGGTCCCCGATGCGGCAGTTGTGGCCGATCATGATCTGGTTGTCGAGCTTGACGCCGTCGCCCAGCACCGTGTCCTCGACCGCGCCGCGGTCGACCGTGGTGTTGGCGCCGATTTCCACGTCGTCGCCGATGCGCACGCCGCCCAGCTGGGCGATCTTGGCCCAGGCGCCGGGCGTGCGCGGATCGGGCGCGAAGCCGAAGCCGTCGGCCCCCAGCACCACGCCCGAATGCAGGATCGCCCGCGCGCCGACGTGCACGCCGTGATAGAGCGTCACGCGGGCATGCAGCAGGCTGTCCGCGCCGATGGAACTGCCCGCGCCGATGACGCAGCCCGCGCCGATGCGCACGCCCGCGCCGATGCGCACGCCCGACTCGATCACCGCCAGCGGCCCGACGTGCACGCCGTCGGCCAGCTCGGCGTCGTCGGCGATCACGGCGCTGGGATGGATGCCCTTGGGCAGGCCGGCCTGGCGATGGCGGTCGAACCACTGGGCCAGCAGCGCGTACATCAGGTAGGGCTGCGGGCACAGCACCGCGGCCCAGGGCGGCGCGCCGGCATGGCGGGCCTGGTAGGCTTCCCAGTCCTGCGGGCGCAGGATGACGGCGGCCGCGCCGCAGTCATCCAGCTGGGACTGCAGGCGGGGATTGGACAGGAAGCTGATTTCGGACCGGCCGGCCGAGCCCAGGGAGCCGATCCCCGCGATTTTCAGCGCGCCCGCGTCCGGGGCGCCCGTGATGCCGCATCCCAGCCCGACCGTATCGGCTGCCCGCAGAAGTTCGGACAATGCGGGTGCCCGATCGGGCGCGAGCAGCACAGGCATGGGAAATCAGCCGCCCAGGGCGCTGATGACCTGATCGGTGATGTCCACGCGCGGGCTGACCGTGACGGCGTCCTGGATGATCAGGTCGTAGTTCTGCTGCTCGGCGATTTTCTTGATCGCGGCGTCGGCCTTTTCCACGATGGCGGAAAATTCCTCGTTGCGGCGGCGGTTGAAGTCTTCCTGGAATTCGCGGCGCTTGCGCTGCAGGTCGGAATCCATGTCCTGGAGCTTGCGCTGGCGCTTGACGCGCTCGGCCTCGGACAGCACCGGGGCGTCCTTGTCGAGCTTCTGCGCTTCGGAGCGCAGGCTGTCGGCCAGGCGCTGCAGTTCCTGGTCGCGCTTCTTGAATTCGCCTTCGATCTTGGCCTGAGCCGCCTTGGCGGGCTTGGAATCGCGCAGGATGCGTTCCGTGCTGACGAAACCGATCTTCGTGCCCTGGGCATAGGACGGCGCGACGAACAGCGCCCCCAGGCCCACGGCCGCCGCCAGGGCGAGCGCCCGGTGGCTACGCACGGCGCGTTGCGCCAACGTTGAAAAATTCAGACCTGAAACAAACATGATGAGGAACCCACCTAGGATCAAAGCAGCTACAAAAGGGTTTATTGTGCCATCAAACGCGGAGAATCAGAAACCCGTGCCGATCTGGAACTGGAAGACCTGCTTCTGGTCGCCTTCCTTGGCGTTCAGTGCGCGGCCGAAGGACAGCTGCAACGGCCCCAGCGGCGATTCCCAGGACAGGCCCAGGCCCGCGGAGTACTTCCAGCCGCAGGGATCGGCCACCTGGCCGTACTGGCCGTTGGCGCAGGCCGAGCCGTCGGTCGTGTCGATCTGGCCGACGTCGGTGAACATGAACCAGCGCAGGGTGCGGTCGCGCGAGGCGCCGGGGAACGGCAGGTAGAGCTGCACGTTGCCGACGATGCGCCGCGAGCCGCCCAGATAGGTGTCGGTGAGGGTGTCGCGCGGGCCCAGCGAGGCGCCCTCGTAGCCGCGCACCGAACCGATGCCGCCGGCGTACATGTTCTTGATGACCGGGAAGGCCTTGCCGCTGCTGCCGTAGGTCTTGGCCCAGTCCACCTGGCCGTTGACGGCCAGGGTGAAGGCGCGGCCCAGCGGCCAGTAGAACTGCTGCTGGCCGCTGAGCTTGTAGTAGCGCAGGTCCAGGGTGGAGATGTCGGCGGACACGCGGGTGTAGCTGCCGCGGCGCGGCGCCAGGGCGCTGTCGCGGGTGTCCTTGGCCCAGCCCAGGCTGAAGATGGCGGCGTTGGTGGTGTCGCCGTAGTCGTCGACGAAGTTCTGGTAGGCCAGCGGCGCCGGATTGGTGCCGGTGCGGCGGATGTCCTTGAGGGCGTTGCGCTCGAAGGTCACGCCGGCGAAGATGCGGTCCACTTCCGAGATCGGCACGCCGAAGTTCAGGCCCAGGCCCATGGATTCCACCGTGTACCAGCCGGTGGAGCCGCTGTCGGACACGTCGTAGGGCGTGGTGCGCCGGTAGTACACGGACGTGGTCTTGCTGATGCCGTCCTGGGTCCAGTAGGGATTGGTGTGCGAGATCACCGCCGCGCGGTTGGTCTTGCTGGTGTTGACGTTCAGGGACAGCGAATTGCCGCTGCCGAAGACGTTGTCCTGGCTGATGCCGGCCGACAGCATCAGCTTGTCGGTGGAGCCGTAGCCCACGCCCAGGCTGATCATGCCGGTGGGCTTTTCCTTGACGTCGACGTTGACGTCCACCTGGTCGGGCGAGCCCGGCACCGGATCGGTCTTGACGTCCACCTCGGTGAAGTAGCCCAGGCGGTCGACGCGTTCCTTGGAGGTCTTGATGCTGGAGGAGTCGTACCAGGCGGCTTCCTGCTGGCGCATCTCGCGGCGCACGACCTCGTCGCGGGTGCGGGTGTTGCCGCCCACGTTGATGCGGCGCACGTAGACGCGGCGGCCCGGATCGACGTAGAAGGTGAGCTTGGCGATGTGGTTGTCGCGGTCCAGCACCGGGCTGGGATTGACGTTGGCGAAGGCGTAGCCCAGCGAGCCCAGGTAGTCGGTGATGGACTTGGCCACGGCGTTGGTCTTTTCCGCCGAGAAGGTCTCGCCTTCCTTGACGGTGACCAGCGGCTGGAGCTTGTCGTCCAGGCCGAGCAGGTCGCCGGCCAGGCCGACCTGGCCCAGCTTGTAGGGCTTGCCTTCGTGCATCGTCATGGTGATGTAGATGGCCTTGCGGTCGGGCGAGATCGACACCTGCGGGGGCTCCATGGAGAATTCCAGGTAGCCGCGGTCCAGGTAGTAGGAGCGGATGCGCTCGACGTCGCCTTCCAGCTTTTCGCGCGAGTACTTGTTGGTGCCCGTGTACCAGGTCATGAAGCCGCCGGTGGTCAGCTCCATCTGGTCTTCCAGCGTGCTGGAGGAGAAGGTGTTGTTGCCGATGAATTCGATCTTGTCGATGGTGGCGACTTCGCCCTCGAAGATGTCGAAGCTGACCCCGACGCGGTTGCGCTCCAGCGGCGTGATGACGGGGTTGATCTGGACGCCGTACTTGCCCTTGGACAGGTACTGCTGCTTGAGCTCGAAGACCGCGCGGTCGAGCATGGCCTGGTCGAAGATCCGGCCCTGGCCGAAGCCGACCTGCGCCAGGGATTTCGTCAGCGCCTTGACGTCGAATTCGCGCATGCCGTTGAAATTGATCGAGGCGATGGTGGGCCGTTCTTCGACGGTGACCACCAGCACGTTGCCCTGCGCGTCGATCTTGACGTCGTTGAAGAAGCCCGTGCCGTAGAGCTTCTGGATGGCGGCCGAGGCTTCTTCCTGGGTGAATTTCTGGCCGATCTTGACGGGCAGATAGGTGAAGATCGTGCCCGGATCGACGCGTTCGATCCCCTTGACCTGGATGTCCTGAACCACGAAGGGCGTGAAGGCCGCCGCGACGGCGGGCGCCAGCAGGGCCGCCAGCACCAGGGGAATGGCGCGCTTGATCAGACGAAAATTCCGGGGAGACGACATCCTGGCAATCCTATTTGGCCGTGGAGGAACACGCTTGAGCGATGCGGGATTGTAAGTCACAACCTCGTCAACTGAAAAGCCGCGCAAAATCGTTGAACAGGGCCAGAACCATGAGGCCCAGCACGACGCCCAGGCCCAGCCGCTGGCCCAGGTCGCGGGCCCGCTCGGGCAGCGGCCGGCCGCCGCGCAGCGCCTCGATCAGGTAGAACAGCAGGTGGCCGCCGTCGAGCATCGGAATGGGCAGCAGATTGAGCACGCCGATGCTGATGCTGATGAGCGCGAGGAAGCCCAGGTAGGACTCCAGGCCGATGCGCGCGGTGCGGCCGGCGTATTCGGCGATCGTGACCGGACCGGTGACGTTCTTCCAGGACACGTCGCCCACCACCATGCGGCCCATCATGCGCAGCGTGAACAGGCTCATGTCGGCGGTGCGCCGCACGCCCTGCCACAGGCTGTCCAGGGGACCCAGGCGCACCAGCACCTCGGGCCGCTCCGCCTGGATCAGGGCGCCGATGCGGCCGACCGCGCGGCCGTCCTCCGCGGTTTCGGGCCGCGGCGTCACGCTGAGGGAGACGCGGTCGCCCTGGCGCAGCACGACCAGGGGCAGCGGCTGGCCGGCGTGCGCCTGGACGGTGCGCACGAAGGCCTCGACGGAAGGCCGCTGCAGCCCGCCCGCCGCCAGGATCCGGTCGCCGGCGCGCAGGCCGGCCTGCTCGGCGGCCCCGCCCGGCACCAGCTCGCCGGCCACCGGGACCGGCGCCCGCAGCGCCAGCCCGGCGGCCAGCAGCGGATCGGGATCGTCCGGCGCCACGGCCTGGGGCGCGAGCTTCAGGGTTGCATCGCGCACCGCGCCGTCGGCCGATTTTAGCGTCACGGGCACGTCGCCGCCCAGGGACAGGGGCTCGGCCAGGCGCCAGCGGGCCTGGGTCCAGGACGCCACCGGCTCGCCGGCCACGGCGCGCAGCACGTCGCCGTCCTGCACCCCGGCCAGGGCGGCCGGCGTGCCGGCGGGCGGCGCCGCCAGCACGGCGGCCGGCTCCTGCGTGCCCCACAGGCCAAGGAAGGCGTAGATCACGACGGCCAGCACCAGGTTGGCGGCGGGGCCGGCCGCCACCACCGCCGCGCGCCGCGCCAGCGGCTGGGCATTGAACACGGCGCGGCGCGTGGCCTCGTCGGCCTCCGGCGGGGCTTCGTCGAGCATCTTCACGTAGCCGCCCAGCGGGATGGCCGACAGCGCCCATTCGGTGCCATGCCGGTCGCGGCGGCGCAGCAGCACCGGGCCGAATCCGACCGAGAAGCGCACGATCGGCACGCCCGCGCGCCGCGCCACCCAGTAATGGCCCAGTTCGTGGAAGGTCACGAGCAGGCCCAGGGCGAGGACGAAGGCGGACAGGGTGAGCAGCATGGGAACGAAGGCCGGAGAACGAGGGAATCAGCGGGCCTGGCAGAAGCCGGCCGCGACGCGGCGCGTGCGCGCGTCCAGGTCGAGGATTTCCGCCAGGGAGGACGGCGTCTGCGTCCCGTGCGCCACGGAGTCGTCCAGGCAGCGCTCGATGATGGACGGAATCTGGGTGTAGCGGATGCGCCCGCGCAGGAAGCCGTCGACCGCGACCTCGTTGGCCGCGTTCAGCGCGATGCAGGCGCCCTGTCCCTGGCCCAGCGCGTCGAAGGACAGCCGCAGGCAGGGAAAGCGCGCCAGGTCCGGGGGCTCGAAATCCAGGCGTCCCAGGCGGGCGAGCTCCAGCAGGCCGACGCCGCCGTCGATGCGCTCCGGATAGCCCAGGCCGTAGGCGATGGGCGTGCGCATGTCGGGCTGGCCCAGCTGGGCCAGGATGGAGCCGTCCAGGTATTCGACCATGGAATGGACCACGCTCTGGGGATGGACCACCACCTGGATGTGCGCCATCGGCATGGAGAACAGCCAGTGGGCCTCGATGACTTCCAGCCCCTTGTTCAGCATGGTGGCCGAGTCCACGGAGATCTTGCGGCCCATGCGCCAGTTGGGGTGGGCGCAGGCCTGGTCGGGGGTCACCGCGTCGAGCTGGTCCAGCGCGGTGCGGCGAAACGGCCCGCCCGAGGCGGTGAGCAGCAGCCGGCGCACGCCCTTGGCCGGGCTTGCCGGCGCGCGCGCGCGATCGGCCGACTGGGGCAGGCACTGGAAGATGGCGTTGTGCTCGCTGTCGATGGGCAGCAGCTCGGCGCCGGACTCGCGCACGGCGCGCATGAACAGGCTGCCCGCCGCCACCAGCGCTTCCTTGTTGGCCAGCAGCACCCGCTTGCCGGCCCGCGCCGCCGCCAGCGCCCCGGGCAGCCCGGCGGCGCCCACGATGGCGGCCATGACGGCGGTGACCTCGGGATCGGCCGCCGTGTCGGCCAGCGCCTGGGCGCCCTGGCGGATTTCCGGCAGCGGCCGGCCGGCCGGCCAGGCGGCCAGGAAGCGCGCCCGGGCGGCGTCGTCGGGCACGATCACCACCCGCGCCGCGTGCTGCGCCGCCTGCTGCGCCAGCGCCTCGATCCGGCTGTGCGCGCTCAGCGCATGGACGGAGAACCGGTCCGGATGGCGCGCGACCACGTCCAGCGTGCTCACCCCGATGGAACCGGTCGAGCCGAGGATGCAGAGGCGTTGCTGGACGGACATGGCGTTGGAACCTGTGGATGCGAAACGGACGGGCGCCGGGTCAGGGCCTGTCCGCGGGAGTGGAGAAGACCGCGTTCATGTTCACATGCAAGGACGGACGGGCCTAGGAACCGGCCATCAGCAGCAGTGCGGCGGCCGGCGCCACCGGCAGCACCGCGTCGATGCGGTCGTACACGCCGCCGTGGCCCGGCAGCAGCTGGCTGGAATCCTTGACCCCCGCGCGGCGCTTGAGCAGGGATTCAAACAGGTCGCCGACGATGGACCAGGCCGCCAGCGCCACGCCGGCCACGACCAGGCCCGCCCAGCCGACGTGCGCCAGCAGCAGCGCCCCGAAGCTGCCCTGCCACCACAGCGCCGTGGCGACCAGCCACACGGTGGCCGCCAGGATGCCGCCGGCCGCGCCCTCGATCGTCTTGCCGGGGCTGACGCGCGGCGCGAGCTTGCGCCGCCCCAGGCCGCGGCCGGTGAAATAGGCGGCGATGTCGGCGGCCCAGATCAGCGCCCACAGGCTGACGAGCGCCGCCGCGCCATGGCGCAGGAACACCCAGGCGAGCGCGTACCAGGTGGCGGCCAGGACGAGGAAGCCGGCCAGGGCCAGCACGCCGGGCCGGCAGGCGTCCGGCAGCCGGGCGCGCACCACCGCGGCGGGAGCGAAGGCGAGCCAGAACAGCACCGCCAGCGGCAGCAGGACCGATCCGAAGGCGGCTTCCAGGCCCGGCTGGCCGTCGGCCAGCAGGCGCGACAGCGGCACCAGCGCGAGGACCGCCAGCACCGCCCCGCCCCAGTGCACGGCGGCGCCCGGCGTCACCAGCCGCAGCCATTCCCACAACGCGCAGCCGGTCATCAGGCCCAGCAGCGCGAGCATCGGCCAGGGCGTGGGAGCGGCCACGGCGGCCGCCACGATCGACAGCAGGACGATGGCGGTGAGGATGCGCTGGCGCAGCATGGCGGGTTCCTTTCAGACGGTGTCGCGCAGCTGGGCGCTGGTGCGGCCGAACCGCCGTTCGCGCCCCCGGTACCACGCGAAGGCCTGGTCGAGCTGCTCGGCGTCGAAATCGGGCCACCAGCAGTCGGTGAAATACAGTTCAGTATAGGCCAGCTGCCAGATCATGAAATTGGAAATGCGCTGCTCGCCGCCGGTGCGGATGAACAGGTCGGGCTCGGGCGCATAGGCCATGGCCAGCCAGGGCGAGAGCGCGGCCTCGTCCAGCAGCTCGGGATGGGCGGCGAGCTCGGGCCGCCGCGCCAGCAGGGCCTGGACGGCCTGCAGGATGTCCCAGCGGCCGCCGTAGTTGGCGGCGATGGTCAGCGTCAGGGCCGACTGCCCGGCGGTGCGCCGCTCGGCGTCCTCGATCAGGCCGCGCAGGTGCGGGTCGAAGGCCGACAGGTCCCCGGCCACGCGCAGGCGCACGCCCTGGGCCTCCAGGCGATCGACTTCCTTTTCCAGGGTGCGCACGAACAGGCGCATCAGCAGGGAGACTTCCTGGGCCGGGCGGCGCCAGTTCTCGGAGCTGAAGGCGAACAGCGTCAGGTAGCGCACGCCGCGCAGGCCACAGGCCTCGACGATGCGGCGCACGGCCTGCACGCCGCGCACGTGCCCCGCCGTGCGGGGCAGCATGCGCCGGGTCGCCCAGCGGCCGTTGCCATCCATGATGATGGCGACATGCCGGGGCACGTCCCCGGTCTCGGGAATGGCAAGCGTGGAAGAAAGGGTCTCGGTCATACGCCGGGGCGTCGCGCGGAGGGCCGATGGGGCCTGAGGAAGCCCATCGCCCTAGACCGTCATGATCTCGGCTTCCTTCTGGGCGACGAGCTTGTCGATTTCGCTCACGTAGCGGTCGGTGAGCTTCTGCACCTCGTCCTGGCCGCGGCGGTCCTCGTCCTCGGAGATTTCCTTGTCCTTGACCAGCTTTTTCAGGGCCTCGTTGGCCTCGCGGCGCAGGTTGCGCACCGCGACCTTGGCGTCCTCGCCCTCGCTGCGCACGACCTTGGTCAGGTCGCGGCGGCGTTCCTCGGTGAGGGCGGGCATCGGCACGCGGATGTTGTCGCCCATGGCGATGGGGTTGAGCCCCAGGTCGGATTCGCGGATGGCCTTTTCGACCGGACCCGCCATCGACTTTTCCCAGACCTGCACGCTGAGGGTGCGGGCGTCGATCACGCTCACGTTGGCGACCTGGCTCACCGGCACGGGCGAGCCGTAGTATTCGACCTGCACGTGGTCCAGGATCCCCGCGTGGGCGCGGCCCGTGCGGATCTTGGCCAGGTTGGCCTTCAGGGAGTCGATGGATTTGCCCATGCGCTCGTCGGCCGAGCGGCGAATGTCGGAGGAAAGGCTCATGAGGTTTCCTATACCTGGACCAGGGTGCCCTCGTCCTCGCCGCAGACGACGCGCCGGAGGGCTCCCGGCTTGTTGATCGAAAAGACCTTGATCGGCAGTTTCTGGTCGCGGCACAGCGCGAAGGCCGTGGCGTCCATGACTTCGAGGCGGCGCACGATGGCCTCGTCGAAGCTGATGCGCGAATAGCGCGTGGCGTTCGGGTCCTTGTTGGGGTCGGCGCTGTAGATGCCGTCGACCTTGGTGGCTTTCAGGACCATCTCGGCGCCGATCTCGGCGCCGCGCAGCGCGGCGGCCGTGTCGGTGGTGAAGAAGGGATTGCCGGTGCCGGCCGCGAAGACGACGACCTTGCCCTCTTCGAGGTAGCGCAGGGCCTTGGGCCGGATGTAGCGCTCGACCACCTGGTCGATGTTCAGGGCCGACTGCACCCGGGTGTCCACGCCGTGGTTCTTCAGGGCGTCCTGCAGCGCCAGGCCGTTCATGACGGTGGCCAGCATGCCCATGTAGTCGGCCGTGGCCCGGTCCATGCCCTGGGCGCCCGGCGCCACGCCGCGGAAGATGTTGCCCCCGCCGATCACCACGGCCAGCTGCACGCCGAGGGACACGACGCCGTGGATCTCCTCGGTCATGCGGAGTATGGTCGCGCGGTTGATGCCGAAGGCATCGCCGCCCATCAGAGCCTCACCCGAAAGTTTCAGGAGAACGCGCTTGTAGGCAGGGGTGGACATGCAAAAGGTTCCTGGAAGGAGAAATATTCGAGGTATGAAGCAATACGGACGAGCGGCACGGCTGCCGGGAGGCCGAGCCCCCCGGCTGCGGATGCGAACAGGCATCGCGCGTCCGGCGCGATGCCATCGTACCTGAAATCGAAATCGGCCGGAATCAGGAGCCGCTGGCGGCGGCGGCGACCTCGGCGGCGAAGTCCTCGGACTTCTTCTCGATGCCCTCGCCCACCACGAACAGCGCGTAGCGGTTGATGCGGGCGCCCTTTTCCTTGAGCATCTGCTCGACGGTCTGCTTGTCGTTCTTGACGAAGGGCTGCGACAGCAGCGTGACTTCCTTCAGGAACTTCTGCACCGAGCCTTCGACCATCTTGGCGACGATCTCGGCCGGCTTGCCGGACTCGGCGGCCTTCTGTTCGGCCACGGAGCGTTCGGCGGCGATCAGCGCGGGATCCACGCCGTCGGCGTTCAGGGCGCGGGGCTTGGTCGCGGCGATGTGCATGGCCAGGTCCTTGCCGACTTCATCGGCGCCGGCGTAGTCCACCAGCACGCCGATGCGCCCGCCGTGCACGTAGCTGTTCAGGGCGTCCACGGTGTCGAAGCGCTGGAAGCGGCGCACCGACATGTTCTCGCCGATCTTGCCCACCAGGGCGGCGCGCACGGATTCGACGGTGCCGTCGCCCATGGCGCAGGCGTTCAGGGCGGCCAGGTCGGCCGGGTTGCGTTCGGCGGCGATGCGGGCCAGGTCGTTGACGAAGGCGATGAAATCGTCGTTCTTGGCGACGAAGTCGGTTTCGCAGTTGACTTCGACCAGCGCGCCGCTCTTGCCGTCGGCGGCGATGTGCAGGCCGACCAGGCCTTCGGCGGTGATGCGGCCGGCGGCCTTGGAGGCCTTGCTGCCCAGCTTGACGCGCAGCAGTTCCTCGGCGCGGGCCAGATCGCCCTCGGCCTCGGTCAGGGCCTTCTTGCATTCCATCATGGGCGCGTCGGTCTTTTCGCGCAGTTCCTTGACCATGGCGGCGGTGATTTGAGCCATTGTGTTCTCTCCTGTTCAATCAGTGCGCGCGCCGAGGGGCGGCGCGCGACGAGCCCGCCGCCGGGAGGCGGCGGGCCGGGACGGCGGAAGGCAGGAATTTATTCCTGGTCCTGGTCCTGCTCGACCTCGATGAATTCCTCGCCTTCGGCCAGTTCCTCGACCAGGCCGTTGAGGCTCTGTTCGCGGCCGGCCAGCACGGCATCGGCCATGCCGCGGGCGTACAGGGCGATGGCCTTGGACGAGTCGTCGTTGCCCGGAATGACGTGATCGATGCCTTCGGGCGAGTGGTTGGTGTCGACCACGCCGACCACCGGGATGCCCAGGGTGCGGGCTTCGGCCACGGCGATCTTGTGGTAGCCCACGTCGATCACGAACAGCGCGTCGGGCAGCGTGTTCATGTCCTTGATGCCGCCGATGGACTTGTTGAGCTTGTCCATTTCGCGCGCGAACATCAGCGCTTCCTTCTTGGTCATGTGCTCGGTGGCGCCTTCGGCCTGCTGGGCTTCCATGTCCTTCAGGCGCTTGATCGAGGTCTTGACCGTCTTGAAGTTGGTCATCATGCCGCCCAGCCAGCGGCTGTCGACGTAGGGCATGCCGCAGCGCTGGGCCTCGGCGGCGATGATCTCGCGGGCCGAGCGCTTGGTGCCGACGAACAGCACGTTGCCGCCGCGCGCGGCGATCTGGCGCACGAACTGGCTGGCTTCCAGGTATTTCTCGACCGTGCGTTCGAGGTTGACGATGTGGATCTTGTTGCGCTGGCCGAAGATGTATTCGGCCATCTTCGGGTTCCAGTAACGGGTCTGGTGGCCAAAATGGACACCGGCTTCCAGCATTTCGCGCATGAGCGACATGAAAATTCTCCGTGAGGGTTTGGTCTTGTACCAGGCCAGTATCCGGGACTAACATGGAAAAGAAGGCCGAATCTTCAAGCATCGACGTCGGGCAGGCTTCGGGCACTGCAATGCCTTCATGCCCTAGCAACGATGCCTGGCAATCACGCCCGGCAATCATCCGGCAATCTCTTCCATGCCATCCGCGCACACCCTTGGGGCGGCGAGGTACGCTATTTACAGCTAAGCCTATAATTCTACTATTCATCTCATCTTCACAGCAAGCACCCCATGAGCCAACTCGTCACCGACCCCCACGAACTTGACCAGATGCGCGCCGCCTGCCAGGCCGCCGCCAGCATCCTGGACTACCTCGAACCGCACGTGCGCCCCGGGGTCACGACGGGGGAGCTCGACCGCCTGTGCATGGACTACCTCACCAACACGCTCCAGGTGAAATCGGCCACCGTGGGCTACGCGCCGCCCGGCTATCCGCCCTTCCCCGCCTCCATCTGCACCTCGGTCAACCACGTCATCTGCCACGGCATTCCCGGCGACAAGGTCCTGAAGAACGGCGACATCCTCAACATGGACATCACCATCATCAAGGACGGCTGGTTCGGCGACACCAGCCGCATGTACTGCGTGGGCGAACCTTCCATCCTGGCCCGCCGGCTGATCGACACCACCTACGAATGCATGTGGCTGGGCATCGAGCAGGTGCGCCCGGGCGCCACCCTGGGCGACATCGGCCACGCCATCCAGAAGCACGCCGAGGCCGCGGGCTTTTCCGTGGTGCGCGAATACTGCGGCCACGGCGTCGGCCGGCGCTTCCACCAGGATCCCCAGGTGCTGCACTACGGCAAGCCCGGCACGGGCCTGCGCCTGGAACCCGGCATGATCTTCACCATCGAGCCCATGATCAACGCCGGCCGGCGCGAGATCCGCACGCTGGCCGACCAGTGGACGGTCGTCACGCGCGACCACAGCCTGTCGGCCCAATGGGAGCACAGCATCCTGGTCACCGACGACGGCTACGAAGTGCTGACGGTGTCGCCCGGCATGCCGGCGCCGCCCGCCTTCGTCAAGGATGAGGCGGGACGCGGGGCAGTCCCTGCGGACTGTCTCGCGCCTGCCGAATCCGGGCGGCATGCAGGCCGCGAGGTGGGGAGCGCGTAGGCGCCAGGAGGCGCCATGAACCAGGAGAGCGCCGACACGCACCGCCCCGTCCTGGCCGAACTGCGCGCCCGCATGCAGGCGCGCCGGGACGAGGCCGTCCGTGCCTGGCGCATTCACCTGCGGCCCGACACGCTGCTGTCGGCCCTGCGGCGCATCGCCGACGACACGCTGCGCGGCCTGCTGAAGATCCATCCCCTGCCGGTGGGCGCCTGCGCGGCGGCGGTCGGCGGCTACGGCCGCGGCGAGCTCTATCCGGGCTCGGACCTCGACATCCTGATCCTGCTCGAACGCGCCCCCGACGCGGCCGACCGCGAGCGCATCGAGGCCCTGGTCGCGGCCCTGTGGGACATCGGGCTGGAGCCGGGCCTGAGCGTGCGCACCCTGGAGCAGTGCCGGCACGAGGCCGCCGCCGACATCACCATCCAGACCTCCCTGCTGGAAGCCCGCTGGCTGGCCGGCGGCCGTTCGCTGTTCCGGCGCTTCCGTGAGCGCATGCAGCAGGACCTGGATCCGCGCGATTTCTACCTGGCCAAGCGCACCGAAATGCAGCAGCGCCACGCGCGCCACCAGGATACGCCCTACGCGCTGGAGCCCAACTGCAAGGAGGCCCCCGGCGGCCTGCGCGACCTGCAGGTGCTGCTGTGGCTGGCGCGCGCGGCCGGGCTGGGCGACACCTGGCGCGCCGTCGCCCGCACCGACCTGCTGACCTCGGCCGAATTCCGTGCCCTGCGGCGGGCGGAGCTGGCCTTCAAGCGCCTGCGCATCGAGCTGCACCTGCTGGCCGGACGCCGCGAGGACCGCGTGCTGTTCGACCTGCAGCCGCGCCTGGCCCGCGTCTACGGCTTCATCGACCAGCCGCACCGGCGCGCCGGCGAACTGCTGATGCAGCGCTACTACTGGGCCGCCCGCGTGGTCTGCCAGGTCAACCGGCTGCTGATGCTGGCGCTGGAGGAACGCCTGTTTCCCCGCCCGCAGGATGAGACGGTCGCGCTCGACGAGGACTTCTGCGTGCGCCGCGAACGGCTGGCCCTGGTCCGCGAGGACGCCTTCGAGCGCACGCCCAGCCTGCTGCTGAAGGTGTTCCTGGTCACGCAGCGCCACCCGGAGCTGCAGGGCATGGCGGCCGGCACCCTGCGCGCCATGTGGCACGCCCGCCACCGCATCGACCGGGCGTTCCGCGACGATCCGGCCAACCGCCGCCTGTTCCTGGAGATCCTGCGCCAGCCGCGCGGCATCGTCCACGCCCTGCGCGACATGACGATGTGGAACATCCTGCCGCGCTACCTGCCCGTGTTCCGGCGCATCGTCGGCCAGATGCAGCACGACCTGTTCCACGCCTACACCGTGGACCAGCACATCCTGATGGTGATCCGCAACCTGCGGCGCTTCACCATGCCCGAACATGCCCAGGAATATCCCCTGGCCAGCCAGCTGATCGCCGGTCTCGACGACCACTGGCTGCTGTACGTGGCGGCGCTGTTCCACGACATCGCCAAGGGGCGCGGCGGCGACCATTCCCAGCTGGGCGCCGCCGAAGTGCGGCGCTTCGCCCGCCGCCACGGGCTGCCGCGCGAGTCCGTCGAGCTGCTGGATTTCCTGGTGCGCGAGCACCTGACCCTGTCCCAGGTGGCGCAGAAGCGCGACCTGAGCGATCCCCGGGTGATCCACGAATTCGCCGCCAAGGTCGGATCGGGGCGCCGGCTGGCGGCCCTGTACCTGCTGACGGTGGCCGACATCCGCGGCACCAGCCCCAAGGTCTGGAACACCTGGAAGGGCAAGCTGCTGGAAGACCTGTACCATCGGACGCTGGCCGCGCTGGGGGGCGAGCGGCCCGACACCCGGACCATCCTGGCCCTGCGCAAGGACGCCGCCGCCGCCGAGGTCCGCCGGATGGGGCTGCGCGACGACAGCCGCGAGGCCTTCTGGTCGCAGCTGGACGTGGCCTATTTCCTGCGCCACGACGCCAACGAGATCGCCTGGCACACGCGCCACCTGTACCATTGCTTCCAGGGGCCGGATCCGGTCGTGCGCGCCCGCGTCCTGGGCCAGAGCGAGGCCCTGCAGATCCTCGCCTACGCGCCCGACCGGCCGGACCTGTTCATGGACATCTGCACCTATTTCGACCGCCACGGCCTGAGCATCCAGGACGCCCGCATCCACACCACGCGCCAGGGCTGGGCGCTGGACAGCTTCATCGTGCTGCTGCCCGAGCACGACCGCGACTACCGCTCCTACGCCGCCCTGATCGAGCACGAGCTGCGCGCCGCGCTGGGCGGCGGGCCGGCCGCGCGCCGGGACGCCCCCGCGCCGCGCGCGGGATCGCGCCGCTCGCGCGCCTTTCCGATCATGCCCAGCGTCACCCTGCAGCCCGACGAACTGGGCGGCAACTGGCGGCTGTCGGTCACGGCGGCCGACCGCGTCGGCCTGCTGCACGACCTGGCCCGGGTGTTCGCCCGCCACGACGTCAATCTGCGGATGGCCAAGATCATGACCCTGGGCGACCGGGTGGAGGATATCTTCGTGCTCGACGGCCCCGGCCTGGAGCACCCCCGCGGCCAGCGGCAGTTCGAGCGCCAGGTGCTGGAAGCGCTGGGCGCGGCGGCGGACGCCACGGCCCCCGCGGACTCCGCAGATTCCACGAACCCGACGACCCACCCGACCCTGAACCCGCACCCGCCTTCGCCATGACCCTGACCCGCTCCGACCGTCTCCTGCGCCTCGTCGCCCTGCTGTGCCTGGCCGCCGTGGGCTTCGCCCTGATCTCGCAATACGCCTTCGGCATGAAGCCCTGCGCCTGGTGCGTGCTGCAGCGGCTGATCCTGCTGGCCATCGCCGCCGTCTGCGGGCTGGCCGGCATGGGCTGGGGCCCGGCGATCGTGCGCCGCATCGGCGCGGCCGCGGCGGCCCTCCTGGCGGTGGGCGGCATCGCCGCCGCCTGGTACCAGTACAGCGTGGCCGGGCAGATGTTCTCCTGCGCCCAGACCTTCGCCGACCGCTTCATCACCGCCTCGGGGCTGGACGCCTCGCTGCCCTGGCTGTTCGGCATCTACGCGACGTGCATGGACGCCCGCGTGAGCCTGCTGGGGGTGGAATATGCGCTGTGGGGGCTGCTGCTGTTCGCCGTCTGCGCCGCGCTGGCGCTGGCCGCGCTGACGCGCAGCGCCCGGAACTGAACCCCGGGCGGTACTGCGGCGCTCCACCTCGCGGCTTGCAAGCCGCTCGGATTCGTTCCGCACAGGACAGTCCGCAGGGACTGTCCTGTGTCAGACCTCATCCTCGGCCGCCGCCATGGCGCCGGAGCGCTGCGGCAGGCCGCGGGTGCGGCTCAGGCGCTCCAGGTACGCCTCGTCGATGTCGCCGGTGACGTAGCGGCCGTTGAAGCAGGACGACTCGAAGGACCGCATGGCCGGATTCAGGTCGCGCAGGGATTGTTCCAGATCGTCCAGGTCCTGGTAGACCAGGCCGTCGGCGCCGATCTCGCGGGCGATCTGGGCCTCGTCGCGCCCGGTGGCGATCAGCTCGGCCTGGGTCGGCATGTCGATGCCGTAGACGTTCGGATAGCGGACCGCCGGCGCCGCCGAGGCGAAGAAGACCTTGTTCGCACCCGCCGCCCGGGCCATGTCGACGATTTCGCGGCTGGTGGTGCCGCGCACGATGGAGTCGTCCACCAGCAGGACGTTCTTGCCGCGGAATTCCATGTCGATGGCGCTGAGCTTCTGGCGCACGGACTTCTTGCGCACGGCCTGGCCGGGCATGATGAAGGTGCGGCCGACGTAGCGGTTCTTGATGAAGCCTTCGCGGTAGTTCAGGCCCAGGCGCGCGGCCAACTGCATGGCCGAGGGCCGCGAGGAATCCGGGATCGGCATGACCACGTCCACGTCGCCCAGGCGCAGCGACTTGGCGACCTTGTCCGCCAGGTATTCGCCCATGTGCAGGCGCGCGTCGTAGATCGAGATCCCGTCCATCACGGAATCGGGCCGGGCGAAATAGACGTATTCAAAGACGCAGGGCGTCTGCTCCAGGCCGGGATCGGCGCAGAGCTCGGCGCAGAGCGCGCCGTCCTCGGTGATCACGACCGCCTCGCCGGGCGCGATGTCGCGCACCAAGGAGAAGCCGCTGCCGGTCAGGGCAACGGATTCGGAGGCCAGCATCCATTCGGGACCGGATTCCGTGTCGTGGCGGCCCAGGCACAGCGGGCGGATGCCATGCGGATCGCGGAAGGCCACCAGGCCGAAACTGCTGATGCTGGCGATGACGGCGTAGGCGCCCTTGGCGCGCCGGTGCACGGCGCGCACGGCCTGGAACACCGCGTGCGCGTCCAGGGTGACGCCATTGGACGCCTGCTGCAGTTCGTGGGCGAAGACGTTGAGCAGGACCTCGGAATCGGAGTTGGTGTTGATGTGGCGCCGGTCGTGCTTGAACAGGGACTCGCGCAGTTCGCGCCAGTTGGTCAGGTTGCCGTTGTGCACGAAGGTGATGCCGAAGGGCGCGTTCACGTAGAAGGGCTGGGCCTCGTCCACGCTGGCGCTGGAGCCGGCCGTCGGGTAGCGCACCTGCCCCACCCCGCTGTTGCCGGGCAGCGCCCGCATGTTGCGCGTGCGGAACACGTCGCGCACCAGGCCGTGGGCCTTGTGCATGCTGAAGAACTGATCGTGCGCGGTGGCGATGCCGGCCGCGTCCTGGCCCCGGTGCTGCAGCAGCAGCAGGCTGTCGTAGATCAGTTGATTGACGGGGCTGCGCCCCATGACACCCACGATTCCGCACATGATGAGAATGAATTCCTGAGTAGGGATCCCGGCCGGGAATGGATCCTGGCTGGCTGGCTAATAGGGAAGCTAATAGGGAAGCAGTTCCGCCACCTCGGCGGGCAGCAGCGATTTGACGTGTTGGAAACCCCGGACGGCCGCGGCCGAGGTGCGCGCGTCCCGCCACCAGGGTTCCTGGGGGAGCTGAGTGTAGCCCGCCAGGCCCACCAGGGCGAGGACCAGCACGACGCCGCGCACCGCGCCGAACACCGCGCCCAGGCCGTGGTCGGCCGGCGTCAGGCCGGTGCGGTCCACCAGCGCGCCCAGCGCCATGTTGAGCAGGCCGACCAGCAGGAGCGCCAGGATGAAGACCGCCCCGTAGGCGGCCAGCGTGCGCAGCAGGCCGTTGTCGATCAGGCCCAGCAGCCAGTCCGACGCGGCCGGCCCCCACCAGATGGCGGCCACGAAGGCGGCGAGGTAGGCGACCAGGGACAGGACTTCGCGCAGGAAGCCGCGCAGCAGGCCGATCAGGGCCGAGACGGCCACGACGGCCAGGACGAAGTAGTCGAAGCTGGTCACTTGCCGGAGATCAGGCCGTTCTGGTAGCCCAGCGCCCGCAGCCGGGCCTGGGCCGCCTGGGCGGCCTCGTGGGAGCCGAAGGGCCCCACCCGCAGCCGGTAGACGGTGCGGCCGTTGGACTGGCCGCGTTCGACGTAGGCGTCGGTGACGCCGGCCTGGCGCAGGCTGTCGCGCCGCGCCTGGGCGTCCTGCTCGGTGGTGTAGGCGGCGACCTGGAGGTAGTAGCGCCCCCCCGCGGCGGGCTTGGCCTCGGACCGGGCCGCGGGCGGCGCCTTGCCGGCCAGCAGGGCCAGGGCGACCGAGCCGTCGTCGGTGCGGCCGGCCGGCGCGCGTTCCGCGGCGGGCTTGTCGGCGGGCCGGACGGGCTCGGCGGGTTTTTCGCGCGGCGGCGCGGGCTGGGCCGGGCCGGCTGCGCCGCGGGAGCCGGCTCGGGCGCGGCGGAGGCCGCCGGCGGCTGCGCCTGGCCGGCGGCCTGCGGCGCGTCGGCGGGCTCTCCGACGCCGGGGGCGGAGGCCGCGCCGGCCGGATGATCGGCCGGCGCGGCATCGGCCTGGACGGCGCCCGAGGCCGCGTCGGTCTGGGCGGGAGCGGGCTCGGCGGCCGGCGGCAGGCTGGCGACGGGCGCCGGCACCACGATCGGGGCGCGCGTGTCGTCGGGCACGGGTTCGTCGAACAGCCAGGGCACGACGATGACGGCCGCCAGCACCAGCGCGAGGGCGCCGATCAGGCGGCGGCGGGCTTTCACGCGCAGTTCACGGAGCTGGGCCTCGGTGCCGGCGGATCGTGCCGGAGCGCGTTGTCCCGTTTCGGTTCCCTTGCGAAAAAACATCGTGCAGCCAACCCATCAAAAGTGGCGGATCGGCCCCCGGCCCGATCAGGCTAGGACATCCCGGCCTTCGCGGCGCAGGAGGTCGAGCACGGGGCCGACCGTGGCAAACGATCCGAACACGAGGATTCTATCATTGTCGGTCGCCAGCCTCCTGGCCTCGGCAAAGGCTTGTTCCGGACTGTCAAATGTGGATACCTGCACGTCCCGGGCGGCCACGGCGGGCCGGGGAGCGGCCCGCACGCCCGGCTTGTGCTCGCCCGTGGGCCGGACGATTTCGCTGGTCTGGGCGATGAAGGGATCGACCGGCGCCTGTTCGCCGCCGATGCGGCGCACGATGGCGGCCAGTTCCTGCGCGGAGGTGCCGCGCGGCCCGCCCAGCGTGGCGCACAGCCAGCGGTCCACGCGCCGCGACAGGCGCGACAGCGTGGCCTCGATGTCCTTGTCGTGCAGCATGCCGACCACCGCGTAGGTGTGCGGATAATGGCCCATGCTGTCCAGGTTCTGGCCCAGCGCCGAGGCCGCGTGGGGATTGTGCCCCACGTCCAGGATGGTGGCGGGCAGGCCGGGCAGGATCTGCATGCGGCCCGGCAGGCTGACGTGCAGCAGGCCCTGGCGCACGTCCTGCTGGGTGACCACCAGGCGCTCGCGCAGGGCCTCCAGGGCCGCCAGGGCCGCCGAGGCGTTCAGCAGCTGGTTGGCGCCGCGCAGGGCGGGATAGCCCAGCGCGTTGCGGCGCTGCGAGCGGCCGCCGTAGGCCCATTGCTGGCGGTCGCCGGAATAGTTGAAATCGACCCCGACGCGCCAGAGGTCGGCGCCGATCGCCTGGGCGTGGTCGATCACGGTCTGGGGCGGCACCGGATCGGCGCAGATGGCGGGCCGGCCGGGACGGAAGACGTGGGCCTTTTCCCGGCCGATCGCCTCGCGGGTGTCGCCCAGGTACTGCATGTGGTCCAGGTCCACGCTGGTCAGGATGGCGCAGTCGGCGTCGATCAGGTTGACCGCGTCCAGCCGGCCGCCCAGGCCGACCTCCAGCACCGCGACGTCCAGCCGGGCGGCCTGGAACAGCAGCAGGGCCGCCAGCGTGGTCATCTCGAAGTACGTCAGGGTGACGCCCTCGCGCGCCGCCTCGATGCGTTCGAGCCGCGCCACGATGTCCGCGTCGGAGGCCTCCTCGCCGTTCACGCGGATGCGCTCGTTGAAGCGCAGCAGGTGGGGCGAGGTGTATTTGCCGACCTTGTAGCCGGCGGTGAGCAGGATGGATTCCAGCATCGCGCAGGTGGAACCCTTGCCGTTGGTGCCGGCCACGGTGATCTTGACGCAGTCCAGGGACAGGTTCAAGCGGGCGGCCACGGCGCGGATGCGTTCCAGGCCCAGGTCGATGGGTTTCGGGTGCAGGGTTTCGAGATAGGCCAGCCAGTCGGCGAGCGCGGCGCCCTGGGCGGGAGCGGAAATGGACATGGAATGAAGGATGGGGATGAAAGAAAAACGGCAGGTGCCGATATTAGCACCTGCCGTTCGGGGACAGGCCGGGCATCCCTGCTGTCCGCAAGGAGGTCCCTCGCCGCCTGCAGGCGGCGAGGTGGCCGGAGGGCCCCCTTGGGGGGCAGCAAGCGGCCGAAGACTGCGCAGCGTGGGGCCCTTACTTCTTCCGCGCGGGCGGCACGTCCGTGCAATGGCCGTCGGCGACTTCGGCGGCCATGCCGATCGACTCGCCCAGCGTCGGGTGCGGGTGGATGGTCTTGCCGATGTCCACGGAATCCGCCCCCATCTCGATGGCCAGGGCGACTTCGCCGATCAGGTCGCCCGCGTGGGTGCCCACGATCCCGCCACCCAGGATGCGGCCGGTTTCCGCGTCGAACAGCAGCTTGGTGAAGCCCTCGTCGCGGCCGTTGGCGATGGCGCGGCCCGAGGCCTGCCAGGGGAACAGGCCCTTCTTGACGGCGATGCCGTCCTGCTTGGCGGCGTCCTCGGTCAGGCCGACCCAGGCGACCTCGGGATCCGTGTAGGCCACCGAGGGGATCACGCGCGCGTCGAAGTAGGCCTTGTGGCCGGCGATGACTTCGGCGGCCACGTGGGCCTCGTGGACGGCCTTGTGCGCCAGCATGGGCTGGCCCACGACGTCGCCGATGGCGTAGATGTGCGGCACGTTGGTGCGCATCTGCTTGTCCACGGCGATGAAGCCTCGGTCGGACACCGCCACGCCGGCGTTTTCCGCGCCGATCTTCCGGCCGTTGGGCGACCGGCCGACGGCCTGCAGCACCAGGTCGTAGCGCTGGGGCTCCTTGGGCGCGGCCGCGCCCTCGAAGGTGACCCAGATGCCGTCGTCCTTCGCCTCGGCGGCCACCGTCCTGGTGTTGAGCATGACGTGGTCGAAGCGCCTGGCGTTCATCTTGTCCCAGACCTTGACCAGGTCGCGGTCGGCGCCCGTCATCAGGGTGGGCAGCATTTCCACCACGTCCAGGCGCGCGCCCAGCGCGGAGTAGACCGTGCCCATTTCCAGGCCGATGATGCCGCCGCCCACGATCAGCATGCGCTTGGGCACCGATTTCAGGGCCAGCGCGCCGGTGGAATCGACGATGCGCGGATCGTCCGGCAGGAACGGCAGCTTCACCGACTGGCTGCCGGCGGCGATGATGGCCGAGGCGAACTTGACCGTGGTCTGCCCGCCGTCGGCCCTGGCCACCGTCAGGTGGTGCGGATCGGCGAAGCTGCCCACGCCCTGGATGACCGTGACCTTGCGGGCCTTGGCCATGCCGGCCAGGCCGCCGGTGAGCTTGCCCACCACGGAATCCTTGTAGCCGCGCAGCTTGTCCAGGTCGATCGCCGGCTCGCCGAAGGCGATGCCGTGGGCGGCCAGGGACTTGGCTTCTTCCAGCACGCCGACGGTGTGCAGCAGGGCCTTGGACGGAATGCAGCCGACGTTCAGGCAGACCCCGCCCAGGGTGGCGTAGCGCTCCACCAGAACGACCTTCAGGCCCAGGTCGGCGGCGCGGAAGGCGGCCGAATAGCCGCCGGGGCCCGCGCCCAGCACCAGGACGTCGTATTCGCCCTCGGCCGTGCCCGAGAACTGCGCGGGCGCGGGAGCCGCAGCCGCCGGCGCGGCGGCCGGGGCGGAGGATGCAGGCGCGGCGGCCTGTGCGGGCGCAGGCGCGGCGGCGGGCGCCGGAGCCTGCGCCGGCGTCGAGGCCTGCGCCGGCGCGGCCGGGGCGGCGCCGCCGCCGGCGGCCTCGATGCGGACGATGGGCGTGCCCTGGGAAACCTTGTCGCCCAGCTTGACGAGGATTTCCTTCACCACCCCGCCCTGCTCGGCCGGAATCTCCATGGAGGCCTTGTCGGATTCCACGGTGATCAGGCTCTGTTCGGGCTGGACGGTGTCGCCCGCCTTGACCAGGATCTCGATGATTTCGACCGCGTCGAAATCGCCGATGTCGGGGACGTTCAGATCGATGAGGCTCATGCCGTCCCCCTTACAGGATGATGCGGCGGAAGTCCGCCAGCAGGCCAGCCAGATAGGCGTTGAAGCGCGCGGCGGCGGCCCCGTCGATCACCCGGTGGTCGTAGGACAGCGACAGCGGCAGCATCAGGCGCGGCTGGAAGGCCTTGCCGTCCCAGACCGGCTGCATGGCCGAGCGCGAGACGCCGAGGATGGCGACCTCGGGCGCGTTGATGATGGGCGTGAAGTCCGTGCCGCCGATCCCGCCCAGCGACGAGATCGAGAAGCAGCCGCCCTGCATCTGCGAGGGCGAGAGCTTGCCGTCCCGGGCCAGCGCGGCGAGCTCGGAGGTTTCCGTCGCCAGTTCCAGCACGCCCTTCTTGTCGGCGTCCCGGATCACCGGGACCACCAGGCCGTTGGGGGTGTCGGCCGCGAAGCCGATGTGGAAGTAGCGCTTGAGCACCAGGTTGTCGCCGTCCAGCGAGGCATTGAATTCCGGATATTTCTTCAGGGCCGCGACCACGGCCTTGATCAGGAAGGCCAGCATGGTGACCTTGACGCCGGACTTCTTGTTTTCCGCGTTCAGCTGCTGGCGCAGGGCTTCCAGGTCGGTGATGTCGGCCACGTCGTTGTTGGTGACGTGCGGGATCATGACCCAGTTGCGGTGCAGGTTGGCGCCGGAGATCTTCTTGATGCGCGACAGCGGCTTGGTCTGGATTTCGCCGAACTTGGCGAAATCGATCTTGGGCCAGCCCAGCACGCTGAAGCCGCCGCCCGCCGGCAGGGTCGAGCCCACGGGGCTGGCGCCGCCGGTGGCCAGGGCCTGCTTGACGTAGGCGCGCACGTCCTCGGCGGTGATGCGGTTCTTGGGACCGCTGCCGGTGACCTGGGCCAGGTTCACGCCCAGCTCGCGGGCAAACTTGCGCACCGAGGGCGAGGCGTGCGGCAGGTTGCGCAGGGGCACGTCGGCCTCGGCGAAGGCCGCCGTGGGCGAGGTGCGCTCCGGCGCGCTGGACGCCATGGAGAACCCGGCCGGCGCCGGCGCGGGCGCGGTGGACGGAGCCGCCGCCGCGGGCCCCGAGGGCTCGGCGAGTTCGGGCGCCGGAGCGGCGGCAGGCGCCGCCGCCTGGGGCGCGCCGCCGGCCGTTTCCACCACCAGGATTTCGGCGCCCTGGGAGACCTTGTCGCCCAGCTTGACCTTCAGTTCCTTGACCACCCCGCCCACCGAGGCGGGGATTTCCATGGAGGCCTTGTCGGATTCCACGGTGATCAGGCTCTGCTCGGGCTGGATGGTGTCGCCTGCTTTGACCAGGATCTCGATGACCTCGACCGAATCGAAGTCGCCGATGTCGGGCACGACCACGGACTGCGTGCCGCCCGGGCCGGCCGGCGCGGCGGGAGCCGCGGCGGCGGGGGCGGGGCGGACGCCGCCGCGGGTGCCGCCGCGGGCGCGGCGGCCGGCGCCGAGGCGCCGGAAGCGGAGGCGGCGCCGGCATCGGCGGCCTCGACCTCCAGGATGACCGAGCCTTCGCTGACCTTGTCGCCCAGCTTGACCTTCACCGACTTGACCACTCCGCCCTGCGAGGCGGGGATTTCCATGGAGGCCTTGTCGGACTCGACCGTGATGAGGCTCTGTTCGGCCTCGATCTTGTCGCCTTCCGCCACCAGGACTTCGATCACTTCGACCGTGTCGAAGTCGCCGATGTCGGGGACCTTGATTTCCACGATATTGCTCATGTTGTTCGTCCTCCTCAGGCGTGGTGCGGATTGGCCTTCGCGGGATCGATGCCGTACTTGGCGATCGCCTCAGCGCATTTCTTGATGTCGATGGCGCCTTCGTCGGCCAGGCTGCGCAGGGCGGCCAGGACCACGAAATGGCGGTCGATCTCGAAGTGCTTGCGCAGTTCGGAGCGGAAGTCCGAGCGGCCGAAGCCGTCGGTCCCCAGCACCTTGAGGGGGCGCCCGTGCGGCACGAACGGGCGGATCATGTCGCCGTAGGCCTTGATGTAGTCGGTGGAGACGATGATCGGACCCTGCGTGCCCTTGAGCTGGCGGGTGACGTAGGCCTCCTGGGCCGGCTCGGTGGGGTGCAGCAGGTTGTGGCGCTCGACGTCCAGGCCGTCGCGGCGCAGTTCCGTGAAGCTGGTCACGCTCCAGACGTCCGAGGTCACGCCCCAGTCCTTTTCCAGCAGTTCCTGGGCCGCCAGGACTTCGCGCAGGATGGTGCCCGAGCCCATCAGCTGGACGTGATGCTTGGCGGGCTTGGCGCTGGGCTGGAGCTTGTACATGCCCTTGAGGATGCCTTCCTCGTCGCCGGCCTTCAGGCCCGGCTGGGCGTAGTTCTCGTTCATGACCGTGATGTAGAAGAACACGTCCTCCTGGTCATGCATCATGCGCTGCAGGCCGCTGCGGATGATGACGGCGACTTCGTGCGCGAAGGCCGGATCGTAGGCCACGCAGTTGGGGATCAGGGAGGCCTGGATGTGGCTGTGGCCGTCCTCGTGCTGCAGGCCCTCGCCGTTCAGCGTGGTGCGCCCGGCCGTGCCGCCCAGCACGAAGCCGCGCGCCAGCATGTCGCCCGCCGCCCAGGCGTGGTCGCCGAAGCGCTGGAAGCCGAACATCGAGTAATAGATGAAGAACGGGATCATGATGCAGTTGCTCACGGAATACGACGTCGCCGCCGCGATCCACGAGCTGAAGCCGCCGGCCTCGTTGATGCCTTCCTGCAGCAGCTGGCCGTTTTCCGCTTCGCGGTAGTACATCACCTGGCCCTTGTCCACCGGCACGTACTTCTGCCCTTCCGGGGCGTAGATGCCGATCTGGCGGAACAGGCCTTCCATGCCGAAGGTGCGCGACTCGTCCACCAGGATGGGCACCACGCGCGGGGCGAGGTCCTTGTCGCGCAGGATCTGGTTGAGCACCCGCACGAAGGCCTGGGTGGTGGAGATCTCGCGGCCCTCGGCGGTGGGCTCCAGCACGGCCTTGAAGGCGTCCAGGGGCGGCACCGGCAGGGACTGGTCGGCCTTGCGGCGGCGGTGCGGCAGGTAGCCGCCCAGCGCCTTGCGGTGCTCGTGCAGGTATTTCATTTCCGGCGAGTCCGCCGCCGGCTTGAAGAAGGGGATTTCCTCGAGCTTGTCGTCGGGGATGGGGATGTTGAAGCGGTCGCGGAATTCGCGCACCGAATCGATGTCCAGCTTCTTCTGCTGGTGGGTGGGGTTCTTGGCCTGGCCGATGTGGCCCATACCGTAGCCCTTGATGGTCTTGGCCAGGATGACCGAAGGCTGGCCCTTGTGGCCGGCGGCGGCGGCGAAGGCCGCGTAGACCTTGTGCGGGTCGTGGCCGCCGCGGTTCAGGCGCCAGACGTCCTCGTCACTCATGCGGCTGACCATCTCCAGCAGCTTGGGATGCTTGCCGAAGAATTTTTCGCGCACGAACTTGCCGTCGTTGGCCTTGTAGGCCTGGTATTCGCCGTCCACGGTCTCTTCCATGATGCGGCGCAGGATGCCTTCCTTGTCGCGGGCGAACAGCGGATCCCAGTAGCCGCCCCAGATCAGCTTGAGCACGTTCCAGCCGTTGCCGCGGAAGGCGCCTTCGAGTTCCTGGATGATCTTGCCGTTGCCGCGCACCGGCCCGTCCAGGCGCTGCAGGTTGCAGTTGACGACGAAGATCAGGTTGTCGAGCTTTTCACGCGCGGCCAGGCCGATGGCGGCCAGGGTTTCGGGCTCGTCGACCTCGCCGTCGCCCACGAAGACCCAGACCTTGCGCTCGGCCGTGTTGGCCAGGCCGCGGGCGTGCAGGTATTTCAGGAAGCGGGCCTGGTAGATGGCCATCATCGGCCCCAGGCCCATGGACACCGTCGAGAACTGCCAGAAATCGGGCATGAGCTTGGGGTGCGGGTAGGACGACAGCCCCTTGCCCTTGCCGCCGACTTCCTGACGGAAGTAGTTCATGTTTTCCTCGGTCAGGCGGCCTTCGAGGTAGGCGCGCGCGTACATGCCCGGGGACGAGTGGCCCTGGAAGTAGATCAGGTCGCCGCCGTGATCGGGCGACTCGGCGTGCCAGAAGTGGTTCTGGCCGCATTCGATCATGGTCGCCAGCGAGGCGAAGGAGGCGATGTGGCCGCCCAGGCTGCCGCCGTCGGGCGGCTCGACCTTGTTGGCCTTGACCACCATGGCCATGGCGTTCCAGCGGATGTAGGAACGGATGCGTTCCTCGAGCACCATGTTGCCCGGATGCGGCGGCTCCAGCCCCGGGGGGATGGTGTTCACGTAGGCCGTGTTCAGCGAATAGGGAATGTGCGCGCCGCTGCGGCGGGCCAGATCGATGAGCCGCTCGATCAGGTAGTGGGCGCGTTCCGCGCCCTCACGATCGAGCACCGCTTCCAGCGCATCGATCCATTCCTGGGTTTCCTGCTGATCGACATCCGCCGCTGCCGCGTGGACTTGGTCAAGAGAGGACATGGTGTGTGTCTCCTGTGGTGTGGTTCGATGACGCGACCACACATCGCGCCAGCCTGACTAAATTGATCGAGAGAGAGTGAGGAGGTGTGCCAGCGGCCCTGCAACGGATGTCCCGGACGCGGACGCGCCCCGGGAGCCGGCACTTGCAGCCATTCTAGGAAAGACCCCGCGCCAGCACAAGCAAAATTTCATTAGATGATATGTATTTTTATTATGTGAAAAGTTGAATGGAGGTTTTCACGTCTAAAATGACGCAACCGCGATACCCTCACGTCCATGGCTTCCTCGAATCGCAAGTCCCTGATTCCGACGACGTTCTACGAGCATGCTCGCCACAGTCGCCGCCTGTACTGGCTGACGCCGGCGATCGTGCTCGTGCTCTATTTGTGCGTCATGGGCGCCTTCATCTGGCTGCAGCGCCTGCAGAGCGACAGCGTGATGTTCGTCACCATCGACCAGGAAACCCGCCAGCAGCGCCTGATGATGGTGGTGTTCGCCCTGTCGCTGGTGATCGTCTTCAGCCTGCTGGCGCTGTGGCGCTACACACGCTTCCGCACCCAGGCCGAGGCCGCCCTGATCGCCGAGACCGGCTTTCGCCGCGCCATGGAAAACTCCATGTCCACGGGCATGCGCGTGTTCGACATGCAGGGCCGCATCGCCTACGTGAACCCGGCCTTCTGCCGCATGATCGGCTGGAACGAAGCCGACCTGATCGGCCGCACCGCGCCCTTCCCCTACTGGCTGCCGGGGCGCCACGACCATCACCGCGAAACCCTGGCCCAGCTGCTGTCGGGACGCACCCCCAGCAGCGGCCTGGAGATCGAGGCGCAGCGGCGCGACGGCTCGCGCTTCACCGCGCGCATGTACGTCTCGCCCCTGCGCGACCCCAAGGGCGAGCAGATCGGCTGGATGACCTCCATGACCGACATCACCGAGCCCAAGCGCATCCGCGAGGCCCTGACCGCCGCGCACGAGCGCTTCATGACCGTGCTCGAAGGGCTGGACGACGCGATCTCGGTGGTGGCCGACACGCCCGAGGGCCTGGAGCTGCTGTTCGCCAACCGCACCTACCGGCGCCTGTTCGGCGCCCAGACCGGCGGCCACGCGGAACTGCTGGGCGGGCGCCTGGGCCGCTTCACCGACGAGACCATGGAGCTGTTCTCGCCCACGGCCCAGCGCTGGTTCGAGGTCCACCACCGGATGCTGGCCTGGACCGACTCCCGCCGCGTGCGCCTGCAGGTGGCGCGCGACATCACCGAACGCCGCAAGCACGAGGAGGAATCCCGCGTGCAGCAGGAAAAGGCCCAGCTCACCAGCCGCCTGACCACGATGGGAGAAATGGCCTCGTCCCTGGCGCACGAGCTCAACCAGCCGCTGACGGCCATCAGCAACTACAATATGGCGGCCGTGGCGATGATCAAGTCGGGCAAGGCCTCGACCGAATCCCTGCTGCAGGCGCTCGAAAAGGCCTCCCAGCAGGCCGAGCGCGCCGGCAAGATCATCAGCCGCATCCGCGAATTCGTGAAACGCAGCGAACCGCGCCGCCAAGCCGTGGGCCTCGCGCGGATCGTGGAAAACGCCGTCGGCTTCGCCGACATCGACGCCCGCAAGCGCCGCATCGAGATCGTCCAGAACCTGCCCGAGCCCATGCCGGAAGTGATGGCCGATCCCATCCTCATCGAGCAGGTGCTGCTGAACCTGCTCAAGAACGGCGTCGAGGCCATGGAACACAGCGAGTGCCGCAGCCTGCACGTGCGGATCACCGACCAGCATCCCCAGATCGAGATCGCCGTGATCGACCGCGGCCACGGCCTGCGCAATCCCGACCGGCTGTTCGAGCCCTTCTACAGCACCAAGTCCGAAGGCCTGGGCATGGGCCTGAACATCTGCCGCACCATCATCGAGTCGCACCACGGGCGCCTGTGGGCGAGCCCCAATCCGGAGGGCGGGACGATCTTCCGCTTCACCCTGCCCAAGGCCCCGCCGCGCTCCCAGTCCACGGAAATCACGGAGGAACAGCACGCATGAGCGATACCCAAATCCCCAGCACCATCTACATCGTCGACGACGACGAGGCGGTCCGCGATTCCCTGCGCTGGCTGCTCGAGGCCAACGGCTACGCCGTGCGCAGCTTCGCCGGCGCCGAGGAATTCCTCGCCGCCTACGATCCCGAGCAGGTCGGCGTCCTGATCGCCGACATCCGCATGCCCGGCATGAGCGGCCTCGAACTGCAGGAAACCCTCATCGCCCGCAAGGCGCCGCTGCCCATCGTCTTCATCACCGGCCACGGCGACGTGCCGATGGCGGTCTCCACGATGAAGAAGGGCGCCGTCGATTTCCTGGAAAAGCCCTTCAACGAGGCCGACCTGCGCGCCCTGGTGGCGGGCATGCTGGAGCAGGCCCGCGAGCGCGTGCGCGAGGCCCACGCCCAGCGCGACCAGCAGGCCGTGCTCAGCCGGCTGACGGCGCGCGAGCAGCAGGTGCTGGAGCGCATCGTGGCCGGGCGGCTGAACAAGCAGATCGCCGGCGACCTGAACATCAGCATCAAGACCGTCGAAGCCCACCGCGCCAACATCATGGAAAAGCTCGAGGTCACCACCGTGGCCGACCTGATGAAGATCGCCCTGGCCCGCGCCGAGGAGACCTGACATGAGCGCCCGACTGATCGACGGCAAGGCCCTGTCCGCCCGGGTGCGCGGCGAGGTGGCCGAACGCGTGCGCGCGCTCAAGGCCCAGGGCGTCACGCCCGGCCTGGCGGTGGTGCTGGTCGGCGAGGACCCGGCCTCCCAGGTCTACGTGCGCAACAAGGCCGCCGCCTGCACCGCGGCCGGCATGCATTCGCGCGTCATCCCGCTGGGCGCCGACACGCCCGAGGGCGAGCTGCTGGACGTGATCGAGACGCTCAACGCCGATCCGGCCATCCACGGCATCCTGGTGCAGCTGCCCCTGCCCGGCCACATCGACACCGGGCTGGTGATCGAGACCATCAGCGCGGCCAAGGACGTGGACGGCTTCCACGTCAGCAACGCCGGCCTGCTGATGACCGGCCGGCCGCTGTTCCGCCCCTGCACGCCCTACGGCGTGATGAAGATGCTGGAATCCGAGAACGTCCCGCTGCGCGGCGCCGAGGCCGTGATCGTGGGCGCCAGCAACATCGTCGGCAAGCCCATGGCCATGCTGCTGCTGGCGGCCGGCGCCACCGTGACGCTGTGCAATTCCAAGACCCGCGACCTGGGCGCCCAGACGCGCCGGGCCGACGTGCTGGTGGTGGCCACGGGCCGGCCGGGCATCGTCACCGGCGACATGGTCAAGCCCGGCGCGGTCGTGATCGACGTGGGCATCAACCGGCTGGAGTCCGGCCGGCTGGTGGGCGACGTGGACTTCGACTCGGCCGCCGCGGTCGCCTCCGCGATCACGCCGGTGCCCGGCGGCGTGGGCCCCATGACCATCGCCATGCTGCTGGTCAACACCGTCGAGGCGGCCGAGCGCACGCTGCAGACCTGAGGCCGCGGGCATGGCGCCGCGGAGATGAGGCCGCGGAGATCAGGCCGTGGACGTGAAACCGCGGACATGCCGCGGCAGACTCGAAAGCGTGACGCGGCAGACTTGAAAAACGGGGGCGCCGCCCCCACCTGGGCTCGCATGAACAGTACCCGCACCGCCGGCAATCCCCTCCTCGTTCCGGCCGAGGCATTCGTGGACTACGGCGCCGTCCGGCCCGAACACATCGAGCCCGCCGTGCGCGAGCTGATCGAGGCCTCGCGCGCCGCGATCGAGGCCGCCGCCGCGCGCACCGACCCGCCCGACTGGGACAATCTGGTCGAGGCCATCGAGGACCCGTCCGAACGCCTGCACCGCGCCTGGTCCATCGCCGGGCACCTGAACGGCGTGGTCAACACGCCGGAACTGCGCGCCGCCTACAACGCCTGCCTGCCGCTGATGAGCGAATTCTCCACCTGGGTGGGACTGCATCGCGGCCTGTACGAACGCTACCGCGCGCTCGCGGCGAGCCCGGCCTTCGCCGGACTGTCGCCGACCCGCCGCCGCATCGTCGAGCTGGCGTTGCGCGACTTCCGCCTGAGCGGGGTCGAACTGGAAGGCGCCGCGCGCGAGACCTACGCCCGCAACGCCGAACTGCAGGCCCAGGTCGCGCAGAAATTCTCCGAGAACGTGCTCGACGCGACCGACGGCTGGTCCCTGCTGATCACCGACGAGGCCCGCCTGGAGGGCCTGCCCGCGGACGTGGTCGCCGCGGCCGCCCAGACCGCCCGGTCGGCGGGCGAGCAGGGCTGGAAACTGACGCTGCACATGCCCTGCTACCTGCCGGTCATGCTGCACGCCCGGGACCGTGCCCTGCGCCAGACCCTGTACCGGGCGCACGCCACGCGGGCCTCGGACCAGGGCGATCCGGCCTTCGACAATTCCGAATCCATCGAGACGCTGCTGGCCCTGCGGGCCGAGGAAGCCGCCCTGCTGGGCCACCCCGACTTCGCCAGCCTGCGCCTGGAAACCCGCATGGCCGACAGCGCCGGCCAGGTGCTGGACTTCCTGCGCGAGCTGGCCGCCCGCGCCCGCCCCAGCGCCCAGCGCGACCTGGACGAACTGCGCGCCTTCGCCGCGCGCGAGCTCGGGCTCGATCCCCTGGAACCCTGGGACATCGCCTACGCGTCCGAACGCCTGCGCGAAAGCCGCTACGCCTATTCCGACGAGGAACTGCGCCCCTACTTCACCGAGTTCCGCGTGCTGGACGGCCTGTTCCAGGTGATCCGCACCCTGTTCGGCGTGCGCCTGGAAGTCACCGACGCGCCCGCCTGGCACGCCGATGCGCGCATCTACCGGGTGCTGGACGCCGAGGGCCGGGAACTCGGCCGCCTGGGCATGGACCTGTACGCCCGCCCCGGCAAGCAGGGCGGCGCCTGGGTGGACAGCGAGCGCAGCCGCCGCGTGCATGCCGGGCGCCTGCACACGCCGCTCGCCTGGCTGACCTGCAATTTCCCCTCGCCGCAGGACGGCCGCGAGGCCCTGCTGTCCCATGACGACGTGATCACCCTGTTCCACGAAAGCGGCCACGCCATGCACACGCTGCTCTCGCGCGTGGACGATCCCGGCGCCGCCGCCTTCGCCGCCGTGGAATGGGACGCCATCGAGCTGCCCTCGCAGTTCATGGAGAACTTCTGCTGGGAATGGGACGTGCTGCAGTCCCTGACGCGCCACGTGGACACCGGCGAGCCCCTGCCCCGCGCCCTGTACGACCGCATGATCGCCGCGCGCAACTTCCAGAGCGGCCTGCAGACCCTGCGCCAGGTCGAATTCGCCCTGTTCGACATGCTGATCCACACCCGCTCCAGCGGCCTGTCGATCAGCGAAGTCCTGGACACGCTGGACCAGGTGCGCCAGGAAGTCGCGCTGCTGATCCCGCCCGCCTGGCACCGCTTCCCGCACGCCTTCTCGCACCTGTTCGCGGGCGGCTACGGCGCCGGCTACTACAGCTACAAATGGGCCGAGGTCCTGTCGGCCGACGCCTACGCCGCCTTCGAGGAAGCCGCCCGGCCCGGTCCGGACGGCACGCGCGACGTGTTCGACCCGGACACCAGCCGCCGCTACCTGGACGAGATCATCGCCGTCGGCGGCTCGCGCCCGGCCGCGGAATCCTTCCGCGCCTTCCGCGGCCGCGATCCCAGCATCGAGGCCCTGCTGCGGCATAGCGGGTTGCTGGAAGCGTGAGATGAAGCTCCCGTCCACCTCGCGGCTTGCAGGCCGCTCGGATTCGTCAGGCGTGGGTCAGTCCGCAGGGACTGACCCATGTCCTGGCTCATCCAGCGGCAAAAAGGGCGCTTTCGTGCAACACCTATTGTCAGGACTCATATTGTGGCTGGCCGGCACGAGCCTGGCGCTGGCGGCGGTCCATCCGGTGCGCGGCTTCCTGCCGGACCTGAAGTTCTCGCTGCAGGGCGCGGGCGGCGCGACCGTCACCCAGCAGGCCTTCGCCGGCAAGGTGGTGCTGATGTTCTTCGGCTACGCCAGCTGCCCGGACATCTGCCCGACGACCATGGCGCAACTGGCCCAGGTGACCGAATCCCTGGGCCCCAAGGCCGACCAGGTGCGCATCCTGTTCGTCAGCGTCGATCCGCACCGCGACACGCCCGACATCCTGCAGGCCTACGTGGACCAGTTCGATCCCCACGCCATCGGCCTGACGGGCGATGAAAAAGCCATCGCCGCGCTCGCCCGGCGCTACCGGGTCGCCTACCAGATCGAGCGCCCCGATCCGCAGCACCCGGATGCCCCCTACGAGGTCGCCCACAGCCGCGGCATCTACGCCTTCGACACGCAGGGCAAGGCCGCCTGGCTGGCTTCGGACGGCGAATCCCAGGAAGAATTGCTGGCTGCGCTGAAGCCGATGCTGCGCTGAAACCGGGCGGCGAACATGCCGCCCTGCGGTGCGCGCCCCGCGCACGGCCCGCATGCCGCCCGGATCCGCCCGGCGCGAAACGGTCCGCGGGAACCTCCGTCCGGGCCCGCTCTACCGCGCGGCGTCGCGCAGCGCCGTGCGGATGCCTTCCTCGATCGTTGGATGGTAGAACGGCAGCTTGAGCATGTCCGGCACGGTCAATTCCATCTGCAAAGCCCAGGCCAGCAGGTGGGCGACGTGCTCCGCGTCCGGCCCGATCATTTCCGCGCCCAGGAAGCGCCGGTCGGATTTGCGCATGTAGACGCGCAGCAGGCCGCGGTTGCGCAGCATGACCCGCGAGCGGCCCTGGCGCGTCCAATCGACCTCGCCGATGGCGACCGCCTCCGGATCGCCCAGCGCCGCGTAGCCGCCGCCCACCTGCATGATCTGCGGATCGCTGAACACCACCGCCATGGCCGCACGGCGCGGCAGCGCCCGCACGTCGGGCCAGGCGGCCGCGTTGCGCCCGGCCAGCCGGCCGTCGTCGGAGGCCTCGTGCTGGATGGCGTGGTGGCCGGTCACGTCGCCCGCCAGGAACACCGGCTGGCCGTGGACCTGCAGCGTGGCCGGATCGAAGCGCGGCCGGCCGCGCTCGTCCAGCGGCATCGTGGTGCGCTCCAGGTGCAGCGCGTCCAGGGCCGGGCTGCGGCCCGCCGTCAGCAGCACGCGATCGAAGCGTTCCTCGGTTTCGGGGCCGCCGTCCACCGACCAGCCCACCACGGCCTGATCGCCCTCGCGGCGCACCGTGGCGACCCGGGCGCATTGCACCAGGGCCAGCTCGGGTCCCAGCAGCTCCAGCGCGGCGGCCCGCACCCGGGGATCCGCCAGATGGACGAAGCTGTCGGAGCGGTTCAGCACCCGCACCCGCACGCCCAGGCGCGCCAGCGCCAGGCCCAGCTCGACGCCGATCACGCCCGAGCCGATCACCAGCACGCTGCGCGGCAGGTCGCGCCAGTCGAACACGTCGTCGTTGACGATCGCCAGCTCGCCCAGCGGCCGGTATTGCTCGGGCACGTTCGGCCGCGTGCCGGTGGCGAGAATGATGCGTTCCGCATGCACCTCGCGGCCGTCGGCGGCCCGCAGCACGCCGTCGCGCAGGAATTCCACGGGGACGTCCAGCCGGTGTTCCGGCGGCATGGCTTCCACGTCGTCCACCACGAAGCTCACGAAGCGGTCGCGCTCGCGCCGCACCCGCTCCATCACGGCCGGGCCGTCCACCCGGGGCGGACCGCCCAGGCGGATGCCGAAGCCGTCGGCGTGGCGCGCATCGGCCGCCGCCTGGGCCGCCGCGATCAGCAGCTTGGACGGCATGCAGCCCACCCGGGCGCACATGGTGCCGTGCGGCCCGCCTTCGATCAGCAGGGGTTTCAGGCCCGCCTTGAGGACCTCGCGGTAGGCCGGCAGGCCGGCCGAACCGGCGCCGACGATGGCGACGTCGCAGTCGATGATCCGATCGCTCATTGTCGCGCCCCGTTTCAAGCGGGTTGGGCGTCGTAGCCTTCCTCGGCGATGGCGGCCTGGAGCGTCGCCGCGTCCGCCGACGACTCGATCGTGACGCGGTGCGCGCCCAGGTCCGTCTGGACGGCGGCGTCGGGCGCCACGTCCTGCACGGCCCGGGTGATGGTCTGCACGCAGTGGTTGCAGGTCATGTCGGAAACGATGAATTCGGTCTTCATGGGGAAGGCTCCTGGAAAGGGTCAGCCGGCATCTTAAACCTTGACACGGCGGGAAGCTCAAGCCTCGTCGTAGCTCGCCACCTCGATCAGGTTTCCGTCCGGATCCCTGAAATACACCGAGGTGATCTTCCCCGTCGCGCCCGTGCGCGGCACCGGGCCGTCGAGCACCGGCACGCCGCAGGCGCGCAGGTGGGCCAGCACCGCCTGCGGCGCCTCGAAGGCGATGAGGCACAGGTCGGCGGTGCCGGGCAGCGCCACGGCCGCCTTGGGCTCGATTTCCCGGCCCCGCTGGTGCAGATTGATCTTCTGGC
The DNA here is from genome assembly GCF_000612685.1 of Castellaniella defragrans 65Phen. NCBI lineage: Bacteria > Pseudomonadati > Pseudomonadota > Betaproteobacteria > Burkholderiales > Alcaligenaceae > Castellaniella > Castellaniella defragrans. The sequence goes on along the minus strand of NZ_HG916765.1, from coordinate 2,110,791 downwards.
GGCCGAAGGCCAGGGCCTTGCGGCCCTCGCCGAAGGTCACGACCTCCATGCCGAGCACGCGCGAGTAGAAGTCGCAGGTGGCGGCGACGTCCCCGACCGTGAGGACGAGGTGGTCGAGTCTGTCGATGCGTATCGTCATGGCATTCCCATGGTTGTTGTGCGTGACCGGCGGCCCAGCGGCGCCCCTTGACCTTACCACATGGTCAAGCCTCATCCTACAATCATCGTGATGAACCGGAGCCCGTCCATGTCCACCCCGCCCGCCCCTTCCGCGCTCGACCTCGAAGTCGAGGGCATGACCTGCGCCTCCTGCGTGCGCCGGGTCGAAACAGCCCTGACGAAAGTCCCCGGCGTGGCCCAGGCGAGCGTCAACCTCGCCACGCGCCGCGCCCACGTCACCCTCGCGGCCGAGGGCGCCGATCCAGGAGCGCTGGTCGCCGCCGTCGAAAAACGCGGCTACCAGGCGCGGCTGCTCCGCCGCGAGGATCCCGCGCAGGCGGCCGGCGACGCGGACGCGAACGAAGACGCGGCCGCCGGGCGGCGCTTCTTCCTGGCCCTGGTCCTGACGCTGCCGGTGTTCCTGGTCGAGATGGGCGGGCACCTGGTCCCCGCCCTGCACCATGCGATCCAGTCCCTGGTCGATCCGCAAGCACTGGCCTGGGCCGAATTCGCGCTCGCCACCGCCGTGCTGGCCGGGCCGGGCCGGGCCTTCTTCACCCGCGGCTTCAAGGCGCTGCGGCACCTGGGGCCGGACATGAACACGCTGGTCGCCCTGGGCGCGGGCAGCGCCTGGCTGTATTCCGCGCTGGTCACGGTGGCGCCCGCCCTCTTCCCGGACGAGGTCCGCCACCTGTATTTCGAGGCCGCCGCGGTCGTCGCCACCCTGATCCTGCTGGGCCGCTGGCTGGAAGCCCGCGCCCGGGGCCGGGCCGGCTCCGCCATCCGCCACCTGATCGGCCTGCGGCCGCGCACCGCCTGGGCGCGGCGCGGCGGCGACTGGGCCGAGCTGCCCATCGACGCGCTCGCGGCCGGCGACGAGGTGCGGGTGCGGCCCGGCGAGAAGATTCCGGTCGACGGCATAGTCGTCGAGGGCGAGTCCTGGGTGGATGAATCCATGATCACGGGCGAACCCATCCCGGCCACGCGCCGCCCGGGCGACCGCCTCATCGGCGGCACGCTGAACACGCGCGGCGGCCTGGTGATGCGCGCCACGCAGGTCGGCGCCGACACGGTGCTGGCCCACATCATCCGCCTGGTCGAACAGGCGCAGGGGGCCAAGCTGCCGATCCAGCGCCTGGTGGACCGGGTCACCGGCTGGTTCGTGCCGGCCGTCATGGGCCTGGCCGTGCTGGCCTTCCTGGGCTGGCTGTTCTGGGGCCCCGAGCCGCGGCTGACGCACGCGCTGATCGCCGGCGTGGCGGTGCTGATCATCGCCTGCCCCTGCGCCATGGGGCTGGCCACGCCGATCTCGATCATGGTGGCCACGGGCCGCGCGGCGGGCCTGGGCATCGTGTTCCGCCAGGGCGACGCCCTGCAGCGCCTGCGCAGCGTCCGCGTGGCGGCCTTCGACAAGACCGGCACGCTGACCCTGGGCCGGCCGGCGCTCAGCGACGCCCTGCCCCTGGACGGCCTGGACCGCCCCGCCCTGCTGGCGGCGGTGGCCGCGGTGCAGAGCGCCTCGGAACACCCCATCGCGCATGCCCTGCTGGAGGCCGCCCGGGCCGAGCGGCTGCCCCTGGCGCCGGTGGAGGGCTTCGCGGCGCTCACCGGCGCGGGCGTGCAGGGGCGGGTCGGGGGGCACGGCTGGCTGCTGGGCAGCGAGGCCCTGATGCGCGACCACGGCGTACCGGTCGAGGCCGAGGTCGAGGCACAGGTCCGGGCCCTGGCCGGCCAGGGGAAGACCGTCTTCCTGGCGGCGCGCGACGGCCGGCTGGCGGGGGTGCTCGCCGTGGCCGACCCGCTGCGGCCCGGCGCGCGCGAGGCCATCGCCCGCCTGCACGCCCTGGGGCTGAAGACCGCGCTCATCACCGGCGACCACGAGGCCGCCGCCCGCGCCGTGGCCGGCGAACTGGGCATCGACATCGTCCACGCCCGGACCCTGCCCGCGCACAAGGCGGAACTGCTGCGGGCCCTGCGGCGCGAGGCCGGCTCCCTGGCCTTCGTCGGCGACGGCATCAACGACGCGCCCGCCCTGGCGACGGCCGACGTGGGCATCGCCATCGGCCAGGGCACCGACGTGGCCATCGAATCGGCCGACGTGGTGCTGATGAACGAGGACCTGAACTCGGTGGCGCGCGCCATCGCGCTGTCGCGGCTGACGCTGCGCAACATCGCCCAGAACCTGTTCTGGGCCTTCGCCTACAACGCCGCCCTGATCCCAGTGGCGGCCGGCGCCCTGTATCCCTACACCGGGCTGCAGCTCTCACCCATGCTGGGGGCCGGCGCCATGGCGCTGTCCAGCGTCTTCGTCGTGGTCAACGCCCTGCGCCTGAAATGGCTGCCCCTGGAGGTCCGTCATGGCTGAATCCCGCACCCGGCGCGATGCCGGTTCCAGGCCGCGCGCCGCCGCCCCCGTCCGCGCGCCGTTCACGATCGGCGAGGCGGCCGCCCGTACCGGCCTGAGCCCCAAGATGATCCGCTACTACGAGCAGGAAGGCCTGTTCGTCCCGCAGGCGCGCAGCGCCGCCGGCTACCGCCAGTACGGCGAGGCCGACCTGCACGCGCTGCGCTTCATCCGCAGCGCGCGCGACCTGGGGTTTTCATTGAAGCAGATCGCGGAGCTGACCGGCCTGTGGCGCGACCGCGGCCGCGCCAGCGCGGAGGTCAAACGCCTGGCCCTGGCGCACATCGAGGCGCTGGAGGCCAAGGCCGCCCTGCTGCGCGGCATGGCGGCGACGCTGCGCGAGCTGGCGCAGCGCTGCCATGGCGACGACCGGCCGGAATGCCCGATCCTCGAAGGCATCGAGGACGGCGCGCGGGCTCAGGCCGGCGCCGGCGCGTGCCACTCCGACACGTGATCCCGCCAGTCGGGCCGCCGGACCGGCGCCGGCGGTTCGATGGGCGTGCCGATGGCCAGGTAGCCCATGAAGCGCTCGTCCAGGGGATCGAAGCCCAGGGCCTCGCCCACGCCGTCCAGGTAGGTGCCGATGCCGGTGCTCCAGAAGGCGCCGAAACCCAGGGCGTGCGCGGCATTGAGCATGTTCATGGCCGCCGCGCCCACGGCCAGCAGGCTCTCGTGTTCGGGGATGCGGCCGGAAGGATCGGGGCGGCAGCCCAGGGCGATCACCAGCGGCACCCTGGAGAGCCACTTGCGCGCATTGTCCACCTTGGGCTGCGGCAGGGGCGTGCCCGCGGCGATGCCGGCCCGCACGCCCACATCCACCAGGGCGGGCACGTCGGCGCCGCGCACCAGGACGAAGCGCCAGGGCTTCACGCCGCCGTGGTCGGGCGCGCGCAGGGCGGCCTGCAGGATCAGGTCCAGCTGCGCGTCGGTCGGACCGGGCGCCTGGACGAACTTGACCGACTGGCGGCCGAGCAGGACATCGAGGGGCGTGGACATGGAAGGGGCTCCTAGGAATGGGACGCCCTGACCATCAGGGCTTTCATGCGCCGGATCGAGGGCTCCCAGCCGTCGAACACGGCCTGGGCGACGATCGCGTGGCCGATGTTCAGTTCGGCGATCCCCGGCAGGGCGGCGACGGGCTCGACGTTGTCGTAATGCAGGCCGTGGCCGGCGTTGACCCGCAGGCCCTCGCCCACCCCCACGGCGACGGCGGCGCGCACGCGTTCGAGCTGGGCGGCGCGCGCGCCCGCGTCGGGCGCATCGGCGTAGGCGCCGGTGTGCAGCTCGATCACGCGGGCGCCGGTGCGCGCGGCGGCGGCGATCTGCCCGGCCTCGGGATCGATGAACAGGGACACGCGGATGCCGGCGTCGTGCAGCCGCGCCACGGCGGAGGCGACCTCGTCGTAGCGGCCGAGCACGTCCAGCCCGCCTTCGGTGGTCAGCTCGCGCCGGTTTTCCGGCACCAGGCAGACGTCCTGCGGACCGATGTCGCAGGCGATCGCCAGCATTTCCGGCGTGATGGCGCATTCCAGGTTCATGCGCGTGCGCAGGGCGGGACGGATGGCGCGCACGTCGGCGTCCTGGATGTGGCGCCGGTCCTCGCGCAGATGCAGGGTGATCAGGTCGGCGCCGGCATCCTCGGCGCGCAGCGCCGCCTGCAGGGGATCGGGATAGGCCGTCAGGCGCACCTGGCGCAGGGTGGCGACGTGATCGATGTTGACGCCCAGTTCCATCAGGAGGCCTCCGGCAGGTCGTCGGCGGACCAGCCCCCGCCCAGCGCCTTGTACAGCTCGACGCGGTTGAACAGCGCGTCGGTGCCCAGCTGGATGAACTGCTGCTGCACGCCGTACAGGGCGACCTGCGCGGACTGCACCTGCAGGAAGCTGTCCACGCCGGTCTCGTAGCGGATCTGGGCCAGCTTGAGGGCCTTGAGCGCGGATTCCTCGGTGGCGCGCAGGGCGTCGAGCTGGCTGCTGTAGGTGGCTTCGCCCGCCAGGCCGTCGGCGACTTCGCGGAACGCGGTCTGGATGGCCTTTTCGTAGGACGACACGGCGATGTTGCTGCGCGCCTTGGCCAGGTCCAGGTTGCCCTTGATCCCGCCCGAGAACAGCGGCATCTGGATCTGCGGCGAATACTGCCAGTAGCGCTGGCTGCCGCCGAACAGGCCGTCCAGTTCGGGGCTGGCGAAGCCCAGCAGCCCGGTCAGGGAGATGCGCGGGAAGAAGGCGGCGCGCGCGGCGCCGATCTGGGCGTTGGCCGCCATCAGGTCGTGCTCGGCGCCGATGATGTCGGGCCGGCGTTCCAGCAGCTGCGACGGCAGGCCCGCGGGCAGCGAGGACAGCAGTTGCGCGCGGCCGAACGGCTGCGGCGCGGGCAGGTCCTGGGGCACCGGCGTGCCCAGGATCAGCTGCAGGGCGTTGACCGCCTGCGCCATGGCGCGCTCGGTCGCGATGCGGTCGGCGCGCACCGTGTCGTACTGCGACTGTGCCTGCGCCAGGTCCAGGTCGGAGGCGACCCCGACGTCGAAGCGGGACTGGACCAGGTCCAGCGTGCCCTTGCGGGCCTCCAGGGTCTTGTCCATCAGTTCGTGCAGGGCCTGGGCCGAACGCAGGCGGAAGTAGGCCTCGGCCGTCTGGGCGATCAGCCCCAGCTGGACGGTGCGGCGCGCCTGGTCGGTGGACAGGTAGGACTGGTAGGCGGCTTCGCTGAGGTTGCGCACGCGGCCGAAGAAGTCCAGCTCGAAGGCCGTCATGCCCACGCCCGCGACGTAGCTGCGGTTGACGGATTTGGCGTCGGCGCCGCCGTTGCGCATGTCGGCCGGCGAGCGGGTGACCTGCCCCGTGCCCTGCACGCCGATAGTCGGCAGGCGGTCGCTCTGGGCGATGCCGAACTGGGCGCGGGCCTCTTCAACCCGGTCCACGGCGATACGCAGGTCGCGGTTGTTCTTCAGCGCGAGCTCGATCAGGGCCTGCAGGCGGGGATCCTGGAAGAAGTCCCGCCAGGCCGGCAGGGCGGCCTGGGTGTCCTGGACGGCTTGAGCGGCCTGGTCCGCCTGGCCGTTGCCGGCGGCCGTGAGCGGAAAGCGGTCGGGCACCGGCGCGGCCGGCCGGTGGTAGGTGGGCGCCAGGGAGCAGGCGCCCAGCGCCAGCGCCAGCGCGGAGACGGCCAGGACGCGCGCGGGGAGTCGTCGGTTCATCATGTCCGTTCTCCCGCACCGGACTCGCCGGCGGATGGGATGTGCGGCGCCTGGTGGCCCAGCAGTTTCGGTTTGGTCTTGAACAATTTCAGAATCACCACGAAGAAAGTCGGCACGAAGATCACGGCCAGCGGCGTGGCCGCCAGCATGCCGCCCAGCACGCCCAGGCCCACGGCGTTCTGGCTGGCGGCGCCCGCGCCGCTGGCCGTCACCAGGGGCACCACCCCCAGGATGAAGGCGAAGGAGGTCATCAGGATGGGGCGGAAGCGCAGCCGCGCGGCCTCGATGGCCGATTCGGCCAGGCCCGCGCCGCTGGCGTACAGGTCCTTGGCGAACTCGACGATCAGGATGGCGTTTTTCGCCGCCAGGCCGATCACGGTCACCATCCCGACCATGAAGTACACGTCGTTGTCCTTGCCCATCAGGCTGCTGAGCAGCACGGCGCCCAGCATGCCCAGCGGCACGGCCAGCATCACCGACAGCGGGATGGCCCAGCTTTCGTACAGGGCGGCCAGCACCATGAAGACCACCAGGATCGACAGCCCCATCAGGATCGCGGACTGGCTGCCCGCCTGGATTTCCTGGTAGGACAGGCCGGTCCATTCGTAGCTCAGGCCGGGCGGCAGCTGGGTGATCAGGCGTTCCATCTCGGCCATGGCCTGGCCGGTGGAATAGCCCGGCGCCGCCGAGCCGCCGATGCGGATGGATTCGTAGCCGTTGTAGCGCACGATCTGGACCGGGCCGCGGGTCCATTCCAGGGACACGAAGGAGGACAACGGCACCATGTCGCCGTCGGCGTTGCGGGCGTTGAGCCGCAGGATGTCGTCCGGATCCATGCGGGCGTCCTGCTCGGCCTGGACCCAGATGTTCTGCACCCAGCCCTGGTTGGTGAACTTGCCGACGTAGGACGAGCCGATGGCCGTGGAGATCAGGTTGGCGGCTTCGGAGAAGTCCACCCCCAGGGCGGCGGCCTTGGCGCGGTCGATCTGCACCTTGAGCTGCGGCCCGGCGCCCAGGCCGGTGACGCGCGTGCCGGTGAGGATGGCGCTTTGCGAAGCGAGCTGCAGCAGCTGCTGGGTGGCGGCCTGCAGGGCCTCGCTGCCCACGCCGCTGCGGTCCTCCAGGCGCAGGTCGAAGCCCGAGGCGTTGCCCAGCGAGGAGATCGCCGGCGGGGTGATGGAAATCACCATGGAGTCCGGCAGGCCGAACAGCAGCTTGCCCATCGCGGTGCCGGAAATCGCCTGCGCCGAGTCGGCCGGACCCTTGCGTTCGGAGAAGTCCTTCAGGGGCACGAAGGCGATGGCGGCGTTCAGGCCGTTGCCGTTGAAGCTGAAGCCCTGGACCGCGATGATGTTGGCGACCTGCGGCAGCGCCATGAAGTATTTTTCGACCTGCTCGATGATCTCCACCGTGCGGCTGGACGAGGCGCCCGAAGGCAGCTCGATGTTGGCGATCACGTAGCCCTGGTCTTCCTCGGGCAGGAAGGAGGTGGGCAGGCGCAGGTACATCCAGCCCATCACGCCCACCAGCACGGCGAAGACGATCATCATGCGCAGCGTGCGCTTCAGGCTGCGCGAGACCCAGCGGGTATAGCCCCGCGTGGTGCGATCGAAGCCGCGGTTGAACCAGCCGAAGAAGCCGCCCTTGGACTCATGGTGGCCCTTGGGGATGGGCTTGAGCAGGGTGGCGCACAGCGCCGGGGTGAAGCTGAGCGCCAGCAGCGCCGAGAACAGGATGGACACCGCCATGGCCACGGAGAACTGGCGGTAGATCACGCCCACGGAGCCGGACATGAAGGCCAGCGGCAGGAACACCGTGGTCAGCACCAGGGTGATCCCGACGATGGCGCCGCTGATCTGCGGCATGGCCTTCTTCGTGGCTTCCTTGGGCGAGAGGCCTTCCTCGGCCATGATGCGCTCGACGTTCTCCACCACCACGATGGCGTCGTCCACCAGGATCCCGATGGCCAGCACCATGGCGAACATGGTCAGCACGTTGATCGAGAATCCCAGCGCCAGCATCACCGCGAAGGCCCCCATCATCGCCACCGGCACCACCAGCGCCGGAATCAGCGTGTAGCGCACGTTCTGCAGGAACACGAACATCACCACGAACACCAGCACCATGGCCTCGAACAGGGTGTGGACCACCTGCTCGATCGACAGGTCGATGTAGGGCGAGGTGTCGTAGGGGATCGCGTAGGTGATGTTGTCGGGGAAGAACCTGGCCAGCTCGGCCATCTTGGCCTTGGCCAGCTTGGCCGTTTCCAGGGCGTTGGCCGACGGCGTCAGCGACAGGGCGAAGGCGGCCGTGGGCTTGCCGTTCAGGCGGGCGCCGAACTGGTAGTTGTCCGAGCCGAGCTCGACGCGGGCGACGTCGCGGATGCGCACCGAGGAGCCGTCCGGATTGGCCCGCAGCACGATGTCGCCGAATTCCTCCGGCGTGGCGAGCTGGCCGTTGACGGTCAGCGGCACCACCGTGCGCTGCGTGTCGGGGTTCGGCGGCGAGCCCAGCAGGCCGCCGGAAATCACCAGGTTCTGCGCCGCCAGGGCGCTGTTGACCTGGGACATGCTCAGGCCGTAGCCGACCAGCTTCTGCGGATCGACCCAGACGCGCATGGCGCGGCTCGCGGCGAAGAGCTGGAACTTGCCCACGCCCTTGATCCGCGACATCGGGTTCTGGATGTTGCGCGTGATGTAGTCGGCCAGGGCGTACTGGTCGATGGAGCCGTCCTTGGACGAGAGCGTGACCACCATCAGGAAGCCGGAATTCGTCTGGCTGACCTTCAGGCCCTGCTGCACGACGGCGGCGGGCAGCTTGGCCGTCACGTTGGACAGGCGGTTCTGCACGTCCACCTGGGCCAGGTCGGGGTCCGTGCCCGGCGCGAAGGTGACGGTGATCTCGGCCTGCCCGTTGGAATCGCTGACCGATTCGTAGTACAGCAGGCCCTTGGCCCCGTTCAGCTCGTTCTCGATGACGCTCGCCACGCTGGTGGAGACCTCGGAGGCCGAGGCGCCCGGATAGGTGGCGTTGATGTTCACCGTGGGCGGAGCGACGTCGGGATACTGCGATACGGCCATGTTGGGGATGGCCAGGATGCCGGCCAGGGCGATGGCCAGCGCCACCACCCAGGCGAAGATCGGTCGTTCGATGAAAAACTGTGGCATGAGAGCTCGCGTGGAATCCGGAGGAGGGGTGTCGGGCGGCCGGGGCCGGATCAGTGAGCCTGGCCCTGTGCGGCCTGGCCTTCGGCGGGCTTGGCGCCCGCGGGCTGCCCGCCGGCGGCCTTGTCGCCCGCGGCCTGGCCGCCGGCCTGTTCAGCGCCGCCCTGGCCGCCCGCGGCGGGCGGCTGGGCCGCGCCGCCCTGCCCCGCCTGGCCGCCCGGCGCCTGGCCCTTCCAGGGGATGGGCTGGACCGGAGCGCCCGGACGGACCTTCTGGAAGCCCTCGACCATCAGCTGGTCGCCCGCCTGGATGCCCTGATAGACGATGTAGCCCTTGTCGGTGTGCGGCCCCACCTGGATCGGCGTGAAGGTCGCCTTGCCGTCCTTGATCAGGACGACCGTGCTGTTGCCGTCGGAAGCACGCTGGATGGCCTGCTCGGGCACCACCAGGGCCTGCTGGTCCACGCCCTGCACCAGGCGCACGCGCACGTACAGGCCGGGCAGCAGGATCTGTTCCGGATTGGGGAACAGCGCGCGCAGGTTCACCTGGCCCGTGCCGGGATCGACGGCCACGCCCGAGAACAGCAGCTTGCCGGGATGGCGGTAGGTGCCGCCGCCGTCCAGCAGGACTTCGGCCTGGGCGTCGCCGTTGGCGTCGGGCTTGACGATGCCGTCGGCGATCTGGCGGCGCAGGGCGGCGATCTGCGCCACCGGCTGGGTGATGTCCACATAGACCTGGTCCAGGCGGTGCACGGTGGCCAGCGAGGTGGCGGAGGTGGCGCTCACCAGCGCCCCCACGGTGACCTGGGCCTTGCCGATGGTGCCGTCGATGGGCGAGGTGACCCGGGTGTAGTCCAGGTTGATCTGCGCCGCGTCCAGCGCGGCCTGCGCCGCGGCGATGGCCGCCTCGGCCTGGCGCGCCTGGGCGACGGCGTTGTCGTATTCCTGCTGGCTGACCGCGTGCTGCTTGATGAGGGTGGCGTAGCGCTGCGCCAGCAGGCGTGCCGTCTGCGCCGACGCCTGGGCGTTTTTCAGCTGCGCGGCGGCTTGGTCGCGGGCCGCGCGGTACGGCGCCGGGTCGATGGTGAAGAGCAGCTGGCCGGCCTTGACCTGGCTGCCCTGCTCGAAGTCGATGGATTGAACGATGCCGTTGACCCGGGCGCGGATTTCCGCGTCCTCGATCGCCTGCACGCGGCCGGGCAGTTCGGTGCGGATGACTGCGGCCTGGGGCTGGACCTGCACCACGCTGACCGGGACCTTCATGTCCTGCATCCCCTGCTGCGGCTCGCCCGAGCAGGCGGCCAGGGCCAGCAGCGACACCAGCGCGAGAGGCCGCAGGGTCCGGACGGCGGTCAGTCGATCAAAGACCATAGGAAAAGCTCCAGAAATGTTGATTTTTCGATTTCTTTCGGTTGATGAAGCGAAAAAATGGCCACCCGGTCATGCGAAGGCCAGGATCGCCGGCCCTGCAGGCAAGCCAAAAGTATAAGGGGAAAACCCTGAAAACCGATGCGGCGGCCTGGACTCGTGCCCCATGAATCCATGCATCATGCCCCGTCCGCCGCGAAGTGATCCACGAGGATGCGGATCCGGCGCTCCAGGACTTCCAGGCGGGGCCTGTCCTCGATCTGGCCTTCCATGGCCAGCAGGAACACCAGGGCGACCGCGGGATCGTCGAACACGCGGTCCAGGCATTCCAGCAGGGACGCGCGGTGCCGCCCGGCGACTTCGGGACTCAGGCCCTGGCAGACTTCCAGGAATTCGCTGGACATGGGCGCGGCTTCCATTTCGGACCAGGGCTCCAGCAGCACGCGCCGGCAGACGGCGAACAGGCGTTCACGCGGCGAGCCGGGCGCCTGCACCACTTCCATGGCGAGCGGCAGGCGCGACAGCATCCAGTCGTCGAAGACCTGCATGAAGAGGTCTTCCTTGTCCTTGAAGCTGCGGTAGAGCAAGGTGCGGGAGATCCCCGCGCGCTGGGCGATGTCGCCCAGGGACGTGCGGGCGAAGCCGAAATTGAGGAAGCACCAGCGCGCCGCGTCCAGTATCCTGGCGCGCCGCGCGATCATGGCTTCCGAACTGAGCTTGGGTGACATCGGCGCATTCTGACAACAAATGCGTTTTTTGTCAAAAAGAATTTTGCGCCCACCTCGCGGCTTGCAAGCCGCTCGGATTCGGCAGGCACGAAAGAGTCCGCAGGGACTCTTTCGTGTCCAGCCTCATCCCAATAGCAACGCGTCGTCGGCGAGTTCCTCGCCGCGTACTTTCTCGAACATGGCGAGCAGGTCGGGGACTTCCAGGCCGCGGCGGGTGTCGCCCGCGACGTCGAGCACCACCCGGCCCTGGTGCAGCATGACGGTGCGGTCGCCCACGTCCAGGGCCTGGCGCATGCTGTGGGTGACCATCATCGTGGTCAGGCCATGTTCGGCCACGATGCGGACGGTCAGCTCCAGCACGAACTGGGCGGTGCGCGGATCCAGCGCCGCCGTGTGCTCGTCCAGCAGCAGGATGCGCGAGGGGCGCAGGGCCGCCATCAGCAGGCTCACGGCCTGGCGCTGGCCGCCCGAGAGCAGGCCGATCCGGTCGGTCAGGCGGTTTTCCAGCCCCAGCCCCAGCATGGCCAGGCGCTCGCGGAACAGCACGCGCATTTCCTCGCGCACCGCCTGGCGCAGGCTGCGGAACTGGCCCCGGCCCAGGGCCAGGGACATGTTTTCCTCGATGGTGAGGTTTTCACAGGTGCCGGCCATGGGGTCCTGGAAGACGCGCGCGACCTTGCGCGCGCGGTCCCAGACCGGCTGGCGCGTGACGTCCTCGCCATCGATCAGGATGGCGCCGCTGTCCACGCCCTGCTCGCCGGAGATGGCGTTCAGGAAGGTGGACTTGCCCGCGCCGTTGGAGCCGATCACGGTGACGAACTGGCCCGCCGGGATGTCCAGCGACATGCCGCGCAGGGCCTGTGTTTCGATGGGCGTGCCAGGGTTGAAGGTGAGATGCAGGTTCTGGGCGCTCAGCATGGCGGGGCCTCTTTGTGTGGACAGGCCCTAGGCCTTCTTTTTGCGGAAACGCTGCTTGGCGAGCGGGATCACCAGCGCGATCGTGACCAGCACGGCCGTGACCAGGTTCAGGTCCTGGGCCTTCAGGCCCACGAAATCCGCGTTCAGCGCCAGCGCGATGAAGAAGCGATAGAGCACGGCGCCGACCACCACCGCCAGCGTCGCCACCATCAGGCGGCGGCTGGGCAGGATGGATTCGCCGATGATGACGGCGGCCAGGCCGATGACGATGGTGCCGATGCCCATGGAGATGTCCGCCCCGCCCTGCGACTGGGCGAACAGCGCGCCGCCCAGGCCGCACAGGGCGTTGGAGATCGCCATGCCCAGCAGGACCATGTTGCCGGTGCGGATGCCCTGGGCCCGCGCCATGCGCGGGTTCGAGCCGGTCGAGCGCATCGCCAGGCCCACCTGGGTGGCGAAGAACCAGTCCAGCAGCAGCTTGACGATCACCACCAGCGCCAGCAGGATGAGCGGGCGCGCGACGTAGTCCTCGATGCCCTCCGGCTGCAGCACGGTGAACACGGTGGGGTCGGTGATCAGCGGCACGTTGGGCGCGTCCATGACGCGCAGGTTGATCGAATACAAGGCGATCATCATCAGGATGCTGGCGAGCAGGTCCATGATCTTCAGCCGGACGTTGAGCCAGCCCGTCACCATGCCGGCGAAGCCGGCGGCCAGGGTGGCGGCGCCGGTCGCCAGGAAGGGATCCGTGCCGTGATGGATCAGGATGGCGGCCGTCGCGCCGCCCAGCGGAAAGCTGCCGTCCACCGTCAGGTCGGGGAAGTTCAGCACGCGGAAGGAAATGAGGACGCCCAACGCGACCAGGCCGAATATCAGCCCGATCTCGAAGGCACCCCACATGGAATAGATGGACATGGAATGAAAATCTCTGGATGCGGCCGCGGGGAAGCCGCCATGACAGCCGGGCCGCCTGGAGGCGGCCCGGGGATGCGAAACGCGCGGGAAGTTACTTGACGACCTGGGCGGCCGACTTGATCAGGGCGTCGGACAGAGTCGCGCCCTGCTGGGCCGCGGCGCCGGGGTTGACGTAGAGTTCGAGCTTGGAGCTGGTCTCGGAAGCGATGGCGCCGGGCTTCTCGCCCTTCAGGATGCGCACCACGAGCTTGCCGGTCTGCACGCCCAGGTCGTGGTAGTTCACGCCCAGGGCGGCGATGGCGCCGCGCTTGACGCTGTCGGTGTCGGAGGCCACCAGGGGGATCTTGGCGGAATTGCCGACCTTGACCAGCGATTCGTAGGCCGAGACCACGTTGTTGTCGGTGTTGGTGTAGATCACGTCGACCTTGCCCACCAGGCTGCGGGCGGCGGCGCCCACGTCCACGGTGCGGGCGGCGGTGGCTTCCACCAGGCTCATGCCCGACTGCGGCAGCAGTTCGCGCAGGCGTTTCACCACGACCACAGAATTGGCCTCGCCGGGGTTGTAGACCATGCCGACCTTCTTGGCGCCGGGCACGACCTTCTTGATCAGATCGACCTGCTTTTCCAGCGACAGGGCGTCGGACACGCCGGTGACGTTGGTGCCCGAGGCTTCCCAGCCCGGCACCAGCTGTGCGGCCACCGGATCGGTGACGGCGGAATAGACCACCGGAATGGTCTTGGTGGCGGCGACCACGGCCTGGGCCGAGGGCGTGGCGATGGCGACGATCACGTCGGGCTTGTCGCCCACGAACTTGCGGGCGATCTGGGCGGCGATGGCGGTATTGCCCTGGGCCGTCTGGAATTGCCATTTCAGGCCCTTGGCCTCGGTGTAGCCGGCGGCGGCCAGGGCTTCGTGCACGCCGTCCTTCACGGCATCGAGGGCGGGATGCTCGACGATGGAGGTGACCGCCACGGATTGCGCCTGGGCCGGCGCGGCGGCCAGCGCGCCCGCCACGGCGGCGGCGCCGGCGAGCGAGCGAAGGACGGAATGCAGCTTCATGAAGGAACTCCTTTGAATGGGGAACGATGCCGGGTCGTGTCCGGATCGGGCAATGCGGCGTCCAGTCTACCCGCCGGCACCAATATTTTCTGCAGGGGATATCCCTGCGGCGGCAATTATTGTAGCTTGGATGCGAAATGGCGCGGCGATCGAAGCATCAAATGCCAATGAGATGGGGAAAAACGGAATCAAAGATCAATAAACATCGGACGCCCTCTCGCCGCGCCATCAAAGCCCCGCCCCGTCCGGCGATTGATGCCACGAGGCGCAGCCGCGCATCGCGCGGAATGCCGTTCGAGCGATGTGCGGCTCAGGTGTCGCACGGCTCTCGTGCGGCGCGCGGCTCGGGTGTCGCACGGCTCGGGGGTCGCACGGCTCAGGCGGCGTGCGGCTCAGGCGTCACGCAGGGCGTCGGCGGCGCGCACCGCCCGCATGAAGGCCTGGATGCGCGCCGCGTCCTTGATCCCGGGCGCCGATTCCACGCCGCTGCTGACGTCCACGGCATAGGGCGCCAGGGCGGCGATCTGCGCGCCGACCGTATCCGCCTTCAGGCCGCCCGACAGGATCAGGGCCGGCATGCCGGGGCCGCGCGGGACATCGGCCAGCAGCGCGGTGTCGAAGCCGCCGCCGCTGCCGCCGTAGCCGGCGCTGTAGCTGTCGAACAGCCAGCCGGCCGCCTCGCCGTGGGCCGCGCAGGCACGCGCCAGCGCGGCCGGCGTGTCCAGCCCGGGCGCCCCGGCGCGGAAGGCCTTGACGTGGCGCACGCCGAAGCCGGCGCAAAAGCCGGGCGACTCCTCGCCGTGGAATTGCAGCAGGTCGGGGCGCACGGCCTCGATCACCCGGCGCACCGCCTCGGCTTCGGGATTGACGAACAGGGCCGTGACGCCGACGAATGCCGGCACCCGGACGCGCAGCGCGGCGGCCTGGTCCGGCGTCAGGCAGCGGCGGCTGGGCGGATAGAAGACCAGGCCGATGGCGTCGGCGCCCGCGGCCACGGCCGCGTCCAGGTCCTGCGCCCGGGTCAGCCCGCAGATCTTGACGCGCGTGCGGCGAGGTCCGGACACGGACAGGGGCGCGAGCGTGGAGACGGGCTCCGCGCCATCCGGCAAGGCGGCCGGCGCGCTCATTGGAACGCGTCCCCCGCGTCGCCCGAACCGTAGCCGTCCAGGCCGTAGGCGCTGTCCTGGCCGAAGGTGACGCTGGCCGGATCGACGGTGGGCGCATCGCTCTTGTAGTGGGTCACCAGGCCCGGGAAGGCCAGCACCGTCGCCACCATCAGGATCTGGATGACGATGAAGGGGATCGAGCCCCAGTAGATCTGGGCCGTGGTCACCTTCGCGATCAGCTTGCCGGTGACGCGGTCGTGGTAGTCCTCCTTGGGGGCGACCGAACGCAGGTAGAACAGCGCGAAGCCGAACGGCGGGTGCACGAAGGAGGTCTGCATGTTCACCGCCAGCAGCACGCCGAACCAGATCAGGTCGATGCCCATCTTCTCGGCCACCGGCCCCAGCAGCGGCACGATGATGAAGGCCAGCTCGAAGAAGTCGAGGAAGAAGGCCAGGAAGAAGGTCAGGAGGCTGACCACGACCAGGAAGCCGAGCTCGCCGCCCGGCACGTGCAGCAGCAGCTGTTCCACCCAGAGGTCGCCGTTGATGCCGCGGAAGCTGAGGCTGAAGATGGTCGAGCCCACCAGGATGAACACCACGAAGCAGGACAGCCGGGCGGTGCTTTCCATGGCCTGGCGCAGCTGCTTCATGGAGAAGCGGCCGCGCGACACCGCCATGATGAGCGCGCCGATGGCGCCCATTGCGCCGCCCTCGGTGGGCGTGGCCACGCCGATGAAGATGGTGCCCAGCACCAGGAAGATCAGGGCCAGGGGCGGGATCATCACGAACACGACCCGCTCGGCCAGGGACGACAGCAGCTTCAGGCGCAGGAACCTGTTGACCAGGGCCATCGCCAGCGCGGCGAGCCCCCAGATCAGCAGCACGATGACGACGCGCTCGTCGACCGGCACGTCGGTGTGGGCGCGGAAATAGTGGTCCGAGCCCCAGTGGGCGGCCGCGGCTGCGATCAGGGTCAGGATGGCCAGGGACCGCAGGCCGCGCCGGCCGCGCGCATCGACGAAGCCGCGCGCTTCCGGCGGCAGGGCCGGCACGTGGCCGGGCCGCACGATGGCCACCAGGAAGACGTAGACCATGTAGGCTCCGGCCAGCAGCAGGCCCGGCAGCATGGCGCCGCGGTACATGTCGCCGATGGAGCGCCCGAGCTGGTCGGCCAGGATGATCAGCACCAGCGAGGGGGGGATGATCTGCGACAGCGTGCCGGAGGCCGCGATGACGCCGGAGGCCAGGCGCCGGTCGTAGCCGTAGCGCAGCATGATGGGCAGCGAGATCAGGCCCATGGAAATGACCGAGGCGGACACCACGCCGGTGGTCGCCGCCAGCAGCGCGCCGACGAACACCACCGCGATCGCCAGGCCGCCGCGCAGCGGGCCGAAGAGCTGGCCGACCGTGTCGAGCAGGTCCTCGGCCATGCCGGAGCGCTCCAGGATCAGCCCCATGAAGGTGAAGAAGGGCACGGCCAGCAGCGTGTCGTTGCCGACGATGCCGAACACCCGCTGGGGCAGCGCCTGGAACAGCAGCGGGCTCATCAGGTTCAGGTCGATGGCCACCAGGCCGTAGAGCACGCCCGTGGCGGCCAGCGAGAAGGCGACCGGAAAACCCAGCAGCAGGAACACGATCAGGTTGAAGAACATGATCGGCGCGAGATTGTCGACGAGGAATTCCATGCTCAGCGTCCCTGCTCTTGTTGTTCGAGGCCGGCCTGCCGCTGGGCCGCCAGGATGTCTTCCACCAGCGCTTCCTCGTCGCTCTTGCCGCTGGAGACCTGCATCGGATTGGGACACTGGCCGCGCAAAAAGCCGATGCACTTGACCAGGTGCGACAGCCCCGCCAGGATCAGCAGGGCGAAGCCGACCGGGATCAGGAGCTTGGCCGGCCAGCGGATCAGGCCCTCGGTGTTCGAGGACAGCTCATGGGTGATCCAGGATTCCCAGAAGAACGGGATCGACAGCCAGAACACCAGGCAGGCCGCCGGCAGCAGAAAGAACAGCACGCCGAAGATCTCGATGCCGACCTGGGCGCGCTCGGGCAGCTTCTGCGACAGGACGTCCACCCGCACGTGTTCGTTGCGCAGGAAGGTGTAGCCCGCCGCCAGCAGGAAGATGGCCCCGAACAGGTACCACTGCAATTCCAGCCAGGCGTTGGAACTGAGGCTGAACAGCTTGCGCATCACGGCGTTGCCGGCGCTGACCACGGCCACCACCAGCACGAGCCAGGTCACGGCCCGGCCGACGACCGTGTTCAAAGCGTCGATCCACCGGGAGATCGTCAGGAGAAGTTTCATCGTGCTTCCATGAAACGGGAAACGGAACGGCGCGGGCTTGCGTCGTCCGCAATCAAATCGCTCAATTCTATACGAAGCATCAAACATGCCGCCTCGGGATGAGGCGGGACATAGGGCAGTCCCCTACGGACTGCCCTATGCCAGACGGCTACGGCTGAGGGCCAGCCGTACCCGAAGAGGCATCCAGCCCCCCCAGGTGATGGCGCAGGGCCTCGCGGGCCGTGCGCTGCGGCAGGTCCGCATCCGGATAATCGGCGTGAGCCAGGTACAGGCCGTCGGGCATGAAGGTGGGCGCGGCGCGCCGCCGGTCGCGCGCGCGCAACAATTCCGCCGCCCACTCGGGCGGGCGCCGGCCCCGCCCCACCATCACCAGCACGCCCATCAGGTTGCGCACCATGTGGTGCAGGAAGGCGTTGGCGCGGAACTCGAACACCAGGAAATCCCCGTTGCGCACGATCTCCAGCGCCTGCAGGGTGCGCACCGGGCTGGCCGCCTGGCATTCGGACGAGCGGAAGGCGCTGAAATCGTGTTCGCCCACGAGCAGCGCCGCGGCGGCGCGCATGGCGCCGTCGTCGAGCCGGTCGTGCACCCAGCCGACCCGGCCGTGCAGGATGGGAGAGCGCACCGGGGCGCTGCGCAGCACGTAGAAGTAGGTCCGCGCGCGGGCGTCGAAGCGGGCGTGGAAGCTCCCGGGGACGGCGCAGGCCCACTGCACGGCCACGGCATCCGGCAGCAGGGCGTTCAGCCCGCGCACCCAGGATTCGTCGCGCCGCACCGCCCCGGTGTCCAGGTGCACGACCTGCTGCAGCGCGTGCACGCCGGCGTCGGTGCGGCCGGCGCACACGGTGGCCACGGCGGGCGCCGCCAGGAAGCGGCGCAGCGCCGACTCCAGGGCGTCCTGCAGGGTCCGGCCGCCGGGCTGGGTCTGCCAGCCCTGCCAGCCCCGGCCGTCGTAGCTCAAGCCGAGCGCGATGCGTCCCATCGAGGTTCGGTTTCCGGTGTGCGCACGGGGCGCCGGAGCGGACGGAAGGCCGGCAGGGCCGCCCGTCCGCGTCCGGCTAGGACCGCGGCGGGCGCGATTCGCCTGGTTCGAGATCCAGGTCGATGTCCTGGATCCGCTCGCGCACCATGGATTCGGTCACCCGGGGGGTGGCGTCGGCCTCGTCCCGGGCGGCGTTGGCCCGGCGCAGCAGCCAGGCGATGATGAGCACGATCAGGGCGAGCAGGCCCGTCATCACGCCCAGCAGGTGGTCCTGCAGCCACGAGGCCCGGTGCTGGGCACGCTCGGAGGGCTGCAGCTCGGCCGCCAGGGCGGCCGGGTTGGGCGCCGATCCGGCGGATCCCGCGGCGGCCGTGCCGGTGCCTGCTGCGGCTGTGGAGCCGGAGCCCGCCACGGCGGAGCCGGTGGCCGGGGCGCCCGCCGTGTTCGCGGACGATCCGGCGGCCTGGGATCCAGGCGCACCGGCCGCACCGGCTGTGCCGTTCGCACCGGCGCCCGAATTCACACCGGCGCCCGAATTCGCACCGGCGCCCGAAGCAGCCGCACCGCCGGCGGAAGCGGCTCCGCCGCCAGCCATGGAGCCGGCCTGGGTCCCGGCCGCGGCCGCGCCAGTCCCGGCGCCCGGAGCTCCTGCAGCGCCTGGAACCTGCGTAGCGCCTTGAGCGCCTGACGCACCCGGAGACCCGGCAGTTCCCGCCGAGCCCGAAGAGCCAGCCGTCGAGCCCGCTGCGCCTGCCGAACCGGGCGTCCCGGAGGCATTGGAGGCGCCCGAAGCATTGGACGCACCCGAAGCATTGGATCCACCCGAGGCCTTGGACGCAGCCGGGGCACCCGATGCGCCTGAAGCCCCCGCAGCGGCCGCGGCACCGGAAGCTCCCTTCGCACCGGGAGCCCCTTTCGTACCGGCGGCGCCCGGAGTCCCCGAGGCGCCGGGCGCGCCGGAAGCCCCGGCTTCGCCGCCCGCCGAGACCGCTTCGTCGGCCTGGGCGGCGGCTTCCTGGCTGGCTTCGCTGATCGCGCTGGCGACCTCCTGGATCGACTGGCCGATGGCCGCGGCCCCCTGGGCGACGGCGCTGCGCGCAGCCTCGCCCTGGGCCTGGAGCGCCTGGTTCAGGTTCTGGACGTTGCTTTCGAGCTGGCCGACCCGCGATTCGGCATCCTTCAGGGCATGGCCGCGCGCCGCGCGGGCGTCGGCCGCCGCATCGGCGCCGCCGCGCCCGGCTTCGCTCAGGCGCAGGCGGTCGCCCGCCGATGCGGCGGGCTCGGCCTGCGCGCGCGATTCATCCTGCGAGACGGCGCCGGCCGAGGCCTGGCCCGCGCCCGCCGCGGCCGCCGTGCCGGCCTGGCGCGCGCGCATCCGCGCGAAGGCGGCGGCCTGGACCTGGAACTGGCGCCGCGCCTCGGCGTCGGAAATCGACAGCATGTCGTTGATGTCCGGCACCGCCAGCGACGCGCCGGCGCGCACCAGGTTGACGTTGCCGTGGATGAAGGCCTGCGGATTGGCGCGCTGCAGCGCCATCATCAATTGGTAGATGGTTACGCCATCGACCGCATGGCGGCGACTGATGGCGAACATCGTGTCGCCGCGGCGCACCGCGATGGCACCGGCCGGCACCCGCCGGGTGCTGGTGTGCGGCGCCGCCCCCACGGCAGTCGCCGAAGCGCCGCCCTGCCCCGCCGGTGCTGCGGCGGCGGCAGGTGCGGCGGCGCGGGCCGGCCCCGGCGCCACCAGCGAGACCTGGTAGCGCTGCGCGCCGGTGGCGGTGCGCACGTCCAGCAGCAGGTCGGCCAGCGTGCCGTCGAAGGCCTGCCCGGAGCCGATGCGCAGGACGCGGCGCCCGTCGGGCCGGACGTCGGCACCGACGGAAACGGACAGGCTGTCCAGGGGCACCGGCGGCGTCAGGCCGGCCTGCGCCCAGTCGGCCGCCGGCGCGGGCCGGGCCGACAGCGCCTGCACATCGGCGTCCGTCAGGCCCGACACCGGCACCAGGATCAGCAGCGGCTCGCCGGCGCCCGAGGCCAGGCGCGCATGCCCGAAAGTCGCCGCCTGGGCCGCCCCGCCCGTCAGGAAAGCCAGCGCCAGCGCGCCGGCCGCGAAGCGGATGCGCGCCGGAAGCGCAGCGTGGACGCGGCCGGCCGAAGGTGCAGCGTGGGGGCCCTTTTTCATCGCAGGGCCGTCCCAAGATGAAAAGCGCCCCCCTGGGGATGAGCCGGGACGCGGAGCAGTCCCTGAGGACTGATCTGCGCCTGGCGAATCCGAGCGGCATGCAGGCCGCGAGGTGGACCAGCAAGCCGAAGGCGCAGCGTGGGGGCCTTTTTCACTCATGTTCAGAGTTCACCCAAGGCAATGCGCAGCATGCGGCGCAGAGGTTCGGCGGCGCCCCAGAGCAGCTGGTCGCCGACCGTGAAGGCGCTGAGGTATTCGGGGCCCATGGACATCTTGCGCAGGCGCCCGACGGGAATGTCCAGCGTGCCGGTCACCGCCACGGGGGTCAGGTCCCGCATGGAGGATTCGCGGTCGTTGGGCACCAGGCGGGCCCAGTCGGTGCCGGTGCGCACGGCGTCGTTGATCTCGTCCAGCGGGATGTCGCGCCGCAGCTTGATGGTGAGCGCCTGGCTGTGGCAGCGCATGGCGCCGATCCGCACGCACAGGCCGTCGACCGGCACCGGATCGGTGCCGAAGCCCGGGCCGCGCCCGAGGATCTTGTTGGTTTCCGCGCCGCCCTTCCATTCCTCGCGCGAGACGCCGTTGCCCAGGTCCTTGTCGATCCAGGGGATCAGGCTGCCGCCCAGCGGCACGCCGAAGTTCTCGCGCGGCAGGCCGGGATCCTGCTGGGCCTGCAGCACGCCCCGGTCGATGTCCAGGATGGCCGAGGCCGGGTCGGCGAGCTGGTCGGCCACGGCGCGGTTGAGGATGCCGAACTGGACCAGCAGCTCGCGCATGTGGCGCGCGCCGCCGCCCGAGGCGGCCTGGTAGGTCATGGAGGTCATCCATTCGACCATGTCGGCCTTGAACAGGCCCGCCAGGCCCATCAGCATGCAGCTGACGGTGCAGTTGCCGCCGATGAAGTCGCGCACGCCGCGCTGCAGGGCGGCGTCGATCACCGGGCGGTTGACGGGGTCGAGGACGATGATGGCGTCGTCCTTCATGCGCAGGGTGCTGGCGGCGTCGATCCACAGGCCCTTCCAGCCGGCGGCGCGCAGCTTGGGGTAGACCTCGGTGGTGTAGTCGCCGCCCTGGGCGGTGACGATGATCGGCAGCTTGCGCAGGGCCTCGATGTCGTGCGCGTCCTGCAGGGGGCCCGCGCCCGCCGCCCACGACGGCGCCGCGCCGCCCGCGTTGCTGGTGGAAAAGAAGACCGGTTCAAACAAATCGAAGTCCTTCTCGTCGCGCATGCGTTGCATGAGCACCGAGCCGACCATCCCGCGCCAACCGACCAAACCGACTGCCTGAGCCATAATCCCTGCCTGAACCGTGAAAGTGGATGTGTGTATACGCCTAGTGTAATGCGTCAGTTTAACGCTTCAGTTTAATGCCTTCAGCACGGCATCGCCCATTTCCGAGGTGGAAACCCGGGTAGTGCCGGCCTCGAAGATGTCGGCCGTGCGCAAGCCCTGGGCCAGCACCGCCTGCACGGCGGCCTCGATCCGGTCGGCGGCGGCGGGCGCGTCCAGGGAATAGCGCAGCATCATGGCCGCCGACAGGATGGTCGCCAGGGGATTGGCGACGTTCTGGCCGGCGATGTCCGGCGCCGAACCGTGGCTGGGCTCGTACAGGCCCTGCCGGCTGGCGTTCAGCGACGCCGAGGGCAGCATGCCGATCGAGCCCGTCAGCATGGCGGCCTCGTCCGACAGGATGTCGCCGAACAGGTTGCCGGTCACCACCACGTCGAAGGCCTTGGGCGCGCGCACGAGCTGCATCGCGGCGTTGTCCACGTACATGTGGGAGAGTTCGACCTTGGGATATTCGCGGGCCACGTCGGTCACGATGTCGCGCCAGAACTGCGAGGTCTCCAGCACGTTGGCCTTGTCCACGCTGCACAGCCGGCCCTGGCGCCTGGCGGCGGCCTGGAAGGCCACGTGGGCGATGCGGCGGATTTCCGTCTCGGCGTAGTGCATGGTGTCGTAGCCCTGGCGCTCGCCCGCGAAGGGACCGTCCTCCAGCGTGCGCACGCCGCGCGGCTGGCCGAAATAGATGTCGCCCGTGAGTTCGCGCACGATCAGGATGTCCAGTCCGGCGACCACTTCGGGCTTGAGCGAGGAAGCGTTGGCCAGTTCCGGGTACAGGATCGCCGGGCGCAGGTTGGCGAACAGACCCAGCGCCTTGCGCAGGCCCAGCACCGCCTGCTCCGGGCGCAGGGCGCGTTCCAGGTGGTCGTATTTCCAGTCGCCCACGGCGCCGAACAGCACGGCGTCGGACTGCCTGGCCAGGGCCAGGGTGTCTTCGGGCAGGGGGTGGCCCTTGGCCGCGTAGGCGGCGCCGCCCACGGGCGCCTCGGCCAGCTCCAGGTCCAGGTCGAGCGCGCGCAGCACGCGCACGGCCTGTTCGACGATTTCGGGGCCGATGCCGTCGCCCGGCAGGACTGCGATGCGAGAAGTCATGAAGGATTCCGGTTCTTGAAGGCCCGGTCCCCGGTGCGCGAACGGATTCGCGCCAGCCGCGGGCCGGGCCGGAGGGCGCCGCTCGCGCGCGGCGCCATGGGGTTGAGGAAAAGGTGAAAAATCAAAGGCTGGCGGGGTTCTGGCGCACCAGCCAGGGGTGCCGCGCCATGCGCTGCGCCTCGAAGGCGCGGATCTCGTCGGCGTGCAGCAGGGTCTGGCCGATCTCGTCCAGACCCTTCAGCAGCGATTCCTTGCGGTAGGCGTCGATCTCGAAGGACCAGGATTCGCCGTCGGGCGCGGACACCCGCTGCTCGGCCAGGTCCACGGTCAGCTCGTAGCCCGGCGCGGCTTCGACCGCCTGGAACAGGCGCGCCACCACGGCCTCGGGCAGCACGATGGGCAGCAGGCCGTTCTTGAAGCTGTTGTTGAAGAAGATGTCGGCGTAGGACGGCGCGATGAGCGCGCGAAAGCCGTACTGCTGCAGCGCCCAGGGCGCGTGCTCGCGGCTGGAGCCGCAGCCGAAGTTCTTGCGGCACAGCAGGATCGAGGCGCCCTGGTAGCGCGGCCGGTTCAGCACGAAATCCGGATTCAGCGGTCGGCCGCTGTTGTCCATGCCCGGCTCGCCGTGGTCCAGGTAGCGCAGCTCGTCGAACAGGTTGGGGCCGAAGCCCGTGCGCTTGATGGATTTCAGGAACTGCTTGGGAATGATCAGGTCGGTATCGACGTTTTCCCGGTCCAGGGGGGCCACCAGGCCCCGGTGCGTGGTGAAGGCTTGCATGTTCGGAATCCTATTGGAAAGTGCGCACGTCGACGAAATGTCCGGCCACGGCGGCGGCGGCGGCCATGGCGGGGCTGACCAGATGGGTGCGGCCGCCCTGCCCCTGGCGACCCTCGAAGTTGCGGTTCGAGGTCGAGGCGCAGCGCTCGCCCGGCTCCAGCCGGTCGGCGTTCATGGCCAGGCACATCGAACAGCCCGGCTCGCGCCATTCAAAGCCGGCGTCCAGGAAGACGCGGTCCAGGCCCTCGCGTTCGGCCTGGGCCTTGACCAGGCCGGAGCCCGGCACGACCATGGCCAGGCGCACGTTGGCGGCCACGCGGCGGCCCTTGGCCACGGCGGCGGCGGCGCGCAGGTCCTCGATGCGCGCATTGGTGCAGGAGCCGATGAAGACCTTGTCGATGGCGATCTCGGTCAGCGGCGTGCCGGCTTTCAGGTCCATGTACTGCAGGGCGCGCTCCATGCCCTTGCGGCGCACGGCGTCGGCCTCGGCGGCCGGGTCCGGCACCTGCGCGCCGACGGCGGCCACCATTTCCGGCGAGGTGCCCCAGCTGACCTGCGGCTCGATGTCGGCCGCGTCGATCTCCACCACGCGGTCGAAGGTGGCGTCCGGATCGGAATGCAGGGTGCGCCAGTATTCCACGGCCTGGTCCCACAGGGCGCCCTCGGGCGCGTAGGGGCGGCCCTTGAAATAATCGATGGTGGTCTGGTCGACGGCCACCATGCCCGAGCGCGCGCCGGCCTCGATGGCCATGTTGCAGACCGTCATGCGGCCTTCCATGGACAGGCCGCGCACGGCGCTGCCGCCGAACTCGATGGCGTAGCCGGTGCCGCCCGCCGTGCCGATGCGCCCGATCACGTACAGGATCAGGTCCTTGGCCGTACAGCCGAAGGGCAGTTCGCCTTCCACGCGCACCAGCATGCTGCGGCTCTTTTTCATCAGCAGCGTCTGGGTGGCGAGGACGTGCTCGACTTCGGAGGTGCCGATGCCGAAGGCCAGCGCGCCCATGGCGCCGTGCGTGCTGGTGTGCGAATCGCCACAGACGACGGTCATGCCCGGCAGGGTGGCGCCCTGCTCCGGCCCGATGACGTGGACGATGCCCTGGCGGCGGTCGTTCATGCGGAATTCGGTGATGCCCCAGGTGTCGCAGTTCTTGTCCAGGGTCTCGACCTGCAGGCGCGAAACCGGGTCCTGGATGCCCTCGCTGCGCGCCGTGGTGGGCACGTTGTGGTCGGCCACGGCGAGGTTGGCGGAGATCCGCCACGGTTTGCGGCCGGCCAGTTCCAGGCCCTCGAAGGCCTGCGGGCTGGTGACTTCGTGGACGAGGTGGCGGTCAATGTACAGCAGACAGGTGCCGTCCGGGCCCTGGTGCACCACATGGGCGTCCCAGAGCTTGTCGTACAGGGTTTGGGGCATGGTCGTGGCCTCGAGAATCGTCGGGAAAGGGGCGCCGTCCGCGGGCGTATGCCCGGAAGGATCCGGGCCCGCGGACGCGATGAATCCATTATGCCAGTGTGATCTTGCCGGACAAGGCCAGCGAATATCCTAGTATTGGAGGTACCAGATACCAGCTTGGATGAGGTGGCGGGGGTGTTTCATCGGAAACTTTGCGGGGGATCCTGGCTTGTTCGGGTGGGCTTGCTTGGGACGGCCCGACGGGCCCCCGGGTTCCGGGACAGGCTGCGAACAGTCCCTCCACCCGGGGGCCCATCGGGCCTGCGGCGGTGGGCGATGGCGGTGGGCGGTGAGCAGCGGGGAACGCTGCGGTGTGGCGCTGCCGCCGTTTCTTGCGGTGCGTTTCTTGCGCTATTTCCTGCCCTATTCCTGCCCTATTCCTGCCCTATTCCTGCCCCATTTCCCGCCCTGCTTCCTGCTCTATTTCTTGCCCTGGTAGAGCGGCAGCACGATCTCGGAGGCCTGGGCTAGATCCGCGATGCGGCTTTGCGACGAGGGGTGGGTGGACAGGATTTCGGGCTGTCCCCCGCCGCCGGACTGCTCCATCTTCTGCCACAGCGTGATGGCGGCGCGCGGGTCGTAGCCGGCGCGGGCGGCCAGTTCCACGCCCATGCGGTCGGCCTCGGTCTCGTTGGAGCGGCTGTTGGGCAGGGTGAACATGACCTGCGTCAGCGAGGAGCCCAGGTCGGCCACGGCCTGGTTGCCGGTGACGGCCGAGAGGATCGACAGGCCGACGTTGGCGGCCATCTGGCGCGAGACCTGTTCGCGCGCATGCTCCCGCAGGGCGTGGGAGATCTCGTGCCCCAGCACCGCCGCGAGTTCGGCGTCCGTGGGCTGAATCTTGTCGAGCAGGCCGGTGTAGACCGCGATCTTGCCGCCCGGCATGCACCAGGCGTTGACCTCGCCGGATTTCAGCAGGTGGATTTCCCAGGCCCAGTTGCGCGCATCCGGCCGGAAGACGCCGACCTGGGCGATGAGCTTGCGCGAGATGGCCTGGACGCGCTGGGTCTGCGCGGCGGGAGTGTCCAGCGCGCCCTTGGCCTTGGCCTGGGCCAGGATCTGGCGGTACTCGACTTCGGCCTGCTGGTTCAGTTCGGCCTCGGACACCAGGGTGGACATGGTCTGGGTGCGGTTCACGCCCACCAGTCCCGACTGGGTGGTCTGGACCTGGGCACAGGCCGCCAGCAGCGCGGCCAGGCCCATCGCGGAAAGGTTTCGGATGGCTCGGATCATCATCATTCCTTCACAGTGGCGGCATGTCTCGAATGGGACGGGCGGCCCGCGGGCCGCGCCGATTCGGCCGGCGTGAAAGGATCCGCGGGGACCCTTTCACGTGCGGCCTCACCCGCATTGCCCCCGGTGGCGCAAGGCGTGGTCCATCAGCACGATGGCCAGCAGAGCCTCGGCGATGGGCGTGGCGCGGATCGCCACGCAGGGATCGTGGCGGCCCAGGGTCTGCACCATGACCGGCTCGTTGGCGCGGTTCACCGAGCGGCGCTCGATGCGGATGCTGGACGTGGGCTTGATCGCCAGCGACACCCGCAGCGGCTGGCCGGAGGAAATCCCCCCCAGCACGCCGCCCGCGTGGTTGCCCATGAAGCCGTCGGGGCCGAGTTCGTCGCCGTGTTCCGAGCCGCGCATCGAGACGCAGTCGAAGCCCGAGCCGATCGATACGCCCTTGACGGCGTTCAGCCCCATCATGGCGTGGGCGATGTCCGCGTCCAGCCGGTCGTAGATGGGCTCGCCCCAGCCTGCGGGCAGGCCTTCGGCCGTGACTTCGATGCGCGCGCCGATGGAGTCGCCGTCGTGCCGCAGGCGGTCCATGAAGGCTTCGAGTTCCGGCACGATGTCGGCGTTGGGCGCATAGAAGGGATTCTGCGGCACGGCGTCCCAGGACACGAAGGGAATCGGGATCGGCCCGAGCTGGCTCATGCAGCCGCGGATGCGCACGCCGTGTTCCTGCATCAGCCATTTGCGCGCCACCGCGCCCGCCGCCACGGTGGGGGCCGTCAGGCGCGCCGAGGAGCGCCCGCCGCCGCGGGGGTCGCGCACGCCGTATTTCTTCCAGTAGGTGTAGTCGGCGTGGCCGGGGCGGAAGGTGTCGGCGATGTTGCTGTAGTCCCTGCTGCGCGCGTCGGTGTTGCGGATCAGCAGGCCGATGGGCGTGCCGGTGGTGATGCCCTCGAACACGCCCGACAGGATTTCCACGGTATCCGGCTCGCGGCGCTGGGTGACGTGGCGCGAGGTGCCCGGCCGGCGCCGGTCGAGTTCCGCCTGGATGTCGGCTTCCGACAGCGCCATGCCCGGCGGGCAGCCGTCGATCACGGCGCCGATGGCCGGGCCGTGCGATTCGCCGAAATTGGTGACACGAAACAGGTTTCCGAGGGTATTGCCGGACATGGGTGGTGGTTTCTCGGTGGTGGTTTCTCATGAGGGCCGCGCCGGGGCGGCCGGGACGCGGGCACGCGGGCGCCGCGCACGCACCGACCGATTATCGCATCTTTGCCATTGCGCGGCCCGGGCGCCGGCGGCGCGGGGCTTGACTCCGTAGCCGGGTACGGAGCGTAGCTTTCCAGCGATCGAACGACGCTCCCGAAGGAGGCTCCATGGCACAGCGCCGAACCCTGCGTACGTCCACGCGGCTCATCTGCGGTTTCCTCATCGTCAGCGGCATCGCCGCGCTGATCGGCGCGCTGGGCCTGTACGCCACCCGTACGGTCAACCAGATGGCCGAGACCATGTACCGCCGCGATACCGTGGGCCTGCGCGACACGGCCCAGGCCAACCAGCAGCTGCTCATGAATGCCCGGGCCATCCGGATCGCCGCGCTGGCGCCCACGGCGGAAGTCCGGGACGCGCAATTGCGCGCCGTCCGGCAGCATCTGGACAATCTGGACGCGAACCTGGCGCGCGCCGCGCAGGCGTTCACCACGCCCGAGGAGCGCAACCTGCTCGCCCAGGCCACGCAAGCCTCGCGCGAATACCGCAAGCACATCCTGGAGGTGGCCGACATCCTGCCGACCGAGCCGCTCCAGCAGGCGCGCCAATCCGTCGGCATCCTGTACGGCCAGGTCGTTCCCACGGCCAACCGCCTGGACGCCCTGATGGCCCAGCTCATCGAACGGCGCCTCGCCCAGGCGGCCGCGCTCAGCGAGGAAACCGCCTCGATCTACGCGCGCATGGTCTGGCTCATCCTCGGCCTGACCCTGGGCGGCGTCGCCCTGGGGCTGGGCATCGGGCTGGCCCTCACCCGCGGCCTGAGCCGCGCGCTGGGGGGCGAGCCGCAGGACGTGGCGCGGGTGGCCCGGGCCGTGGCCCATGGCGACCTGAGCACGGCGCTCGACGCCTCGCGCGCGCACCGCGACAGCGTGATGCGGGCCATGCTGCACATGCAGGAGTCCCTGCGCGGGATCGTGGGCACGGTGCGCGCGGGCAGCGATCACATCGCCAGCGGCTCCGAGCAGATCCGCCTGGGCAACACCGACCTGGCGCAACGCACGGAGCGACAGGCCGCGGACATCACCGAGACGGCCGCCGCCATGGACCAGATCTCGGGCACCGTGTCCGCGACGGCGCAGGCCATGCGCCAGGCCGCCCGGTTCTCCACGGATGCCAGCCAGGCGGCGGCGGACGGCGGCCAGCGCATCGAATCCATCCTCCAGACCATGCAAGGGATCCAGGAAGTCTCGCACGAAGTGGCCGGCATCGTGCAGGTGATCGACAGCATCGCCTTCCAGACCAACATCCTGGCGCTCAACGCCGCGGTCGAGGCCGCCCGCGCCGGCGAGCAGGGCCGCGGCTTCGCCGTGGTGGCCGGCGAGGTTCGCGCGTTGGCGCAGAAAAGCGCGCTGGCCGCGCGCGAGATCACGGCGCTCATCGCCCGCAGCGTGGAGCGCACCGATGCCGGCGCCCGGGAGATCGAACAGGCCAGCGTCGAGATCCGGTCGCTGGTGGACAAGATCCGGCAGGTCGCTCAGCTCATCGATTCCGCGGACGCGGCCACCACCGAGCAGACCTCGGGCCTGGGCCAGATCAACGCCGCCGTGAGCCAGCTCAACGACATCACCCAGCAAAACGCCGCGCTGGTGCAGGAATCGGCCGCCGCGGCCGCCAGCCTGAGCGAACAGGCTCTGCAGCTGCTGGGCGTCGTGCGGCAGTTCCGGATGGAAAAGGACATGGGGCCCGCGGACCTGGAGCACGACGGTGGCGGCGAAGACGAAGGCAACGGCAACGGCAACGGCGGCGTCAGGCCGCACCCGGGGCCAGGCACAGCGCATCGCCCCGCAGCGGGCACTGGGCGCAGCCTGGCTGCCCGCGGCATTGCTCCAGCAGGGATTCCAGCCCCGCGACCATCCGGCCCAGGTCCCGCATCTGGCTATGCAAGGTCTGGATCTTCTCCTGGACCAGTTCCTGCACCTGGGCACATTGCACCTCGCGCGCAGGCTGCAGCAGAAGGGATATTTCGTCGAGCGAGAAGCCCCAGGCCTGCGCCCGTTTGATGAAGCGGATCCGCTCGACGACGTCCAGGGAATAGCGCCGGTGGGAACCGATGGGCTTGGCCGGCACCGCGACGAGGCCGCGGCGCTGGTAATACCGTATGGTTTCCACGTTCACGCCGGCCAGTTTCGCGGCACGACTGATGTTCAATGCGTCACCTCATGAATCCCTTGATTCCGTACCTGGGTACGGACGTTAGATTGCCCGCTGGCAATCAGGAATTCATGAATGCCGCGTACCGATATGCCTTCCATGCAGATCGGCCGCGCTCTCACCGCTATACGACGCACGGTTATGTTATCCGTAACAAAACGATTTGACTAGAATCAAAAAATTAAAGGCCTAAACCTTATGGAAGAAGCCGCGGCAGGGCGCCATTCCGGAGACCGTTCCCCCCTCGCGCAGATCGATGGGGTGTGGGGGTCTCTCGCGGAAAGCACCGGGCCGGGCCTTCTGGCCGCCCTGAGGCTCGCCCTGGAGCGGCGGGAATTCCGCCTGGCCTACCAGCCCATCGTGGACCTGCGCAGCCGCCGGCCGGTCGGCATCGAAGCCCTGATCCGCTGGCCGCGGATGTCCATCGGTCCTGACGTCTTCATCCCCATCGCCGAGCGCGCCGGCCTGATCCGCGACATCACGCGGCAGGTCTGCCGGCTGGCCGCCGAGGAGCGCATCACCCACCGGATCGCCGATCCCGTCCGCCTGTCGATCAACCTGTCGGCGGCGGACGCCAGGACCCTGGAAACCGCCGCGCTGCTCTCGAAACTGGTCCAGGCGCTGGGCGGCCCGTTCCTGAACGTCGAACTGACCGAGCGCTGCCTGCTGGAATCCGAACGCTGCGGGCCGGTGATCCGGGCGATCCGCGCCCAGGGCATCCAGGTGCACCTGGACGACTTCGGCACCGGCTACGCCAATCTCCAGGCCCTGGTCGAACTGACGCTGGACGCGGTCAAGATCGACCACCGCCTGACCCGGCGCGTCTGCGATTCCCGCACCGCCCGCGAAGTGGTCCTGCATCTCGGACGGCTGGCCGGCACGCTGGGGCTTTCGCTCACGGCCGAAGGCGTCGAGACCGAGGCCCAGGCGCACCAGCTGGCGGAACTGGGCGTGCAGCGGGCGCAGGGCTGGCTATTCGGCCGCCCGCGGTTCATCGAGGACTGCGAGGACCGCTGAGGAACGCCGCCACCAGGCGCAGCACCTCGTCCATGCGTTCCCGGTGGGGGAAATGCCCCACGCCCGGCATGAGTTCGATGCGTGTCGGCCCGCCGCTGTGCCGGCGGATCAGCTCGGGATGGATGGTGGAGCCGTACTCGTCCTGATCCCCGTGGATCGCCAGGACCGGACAGCGCACGCGCGGCAGCACGCCGGTCAGCGACCAGGCGTCGAAGTCCGGGCTGAGCCAGGTCTCGACCCAGGCGGCCAGCACCCAGGAAGCCTTGTCGCCGTGGTATTTGGCCAGCCGCTCCAGTTGCGCCGGATCGCGGAACGATGCGCTGGCCGCGCGGATGCCCGCGCGCGTCCGGTCTTCCGCATAGACCTGCGCCGCCAGCGTCACCAGCGCTTCGCAGTGCTCCGCGTGCAGCGCCGCACAGGGAATCGCCATGCAGCCGCCCACGCTGTGGCCCATGGCCACGAACGCCGAGATGCCCAGTTGTTCGCAGACCGCGGGGAACACGTCGGCCGCCTCCTCGGCGACGAAATCCGGCGACGGCAGATCCGCGCGCGGGTCGGAGCGCCCGAAGCCCGGCCGGTCGTAGGCCACCACCGTCCGGCGGGTGGCCTGGGCGAGCGCCGCCGGAAAATCGCGCCACAACTCGACGCAGCCCAGCGAATCGTGCAGCAGCACGATGGGCGGCGGCGCGGAGCCGGCCGAGCCAGCCATGCCCGCGGTCCCCGCAGCGCCGGCGGCCCCGGACGCCTCGGATGCGCCTGGAGACTCCGACACATCCGAAGCCTCTGGCACATCCGAAGCCTCTGACACGCCCGGCCGCCAGACGCGGACGAAGATGCGCCCTCGCGGATGTTCGACCCAGTGGTCGCAGGAAGAGATGAGGGAACGGGCGTCGTTCGGAGCATTCATGGCAAAGGACGGAAAACCGCGAGCGGAAAAACGGAGTGCTTCAAGGCTAACAGATCGGCGCGCCGTTGAGATCGGCGCGCCGCTGCCGCGCGCCGGAGGCCCCATGCGGGATAACCCGGACGGCTCCGTACCCGGGTACGGCCTTTACAAGTCCACCCGGATCGGACAATCATTCTCGCGGTCCACGGACACCCATCACGGACTCCCATTCTTGCGGAACACATCGGAGAATTCCCTTGCGCATGCGTACCCTGAGCCGGCCCGGCGTCGCCACCCGGCTGATTGCAAGTTTCCTGGCGGGCGCGGCCCTGACGCTGCTGATGGGCGCCATCGGCCTGTACGCCAGCGGGCGGATCCACACCCTGGCGGAAACCATGTACCACCGGGACCTGCGCAACCTGCAGCAGGCGGCCCTGGCCAACCAGCAGATGCTGCTGGCCGCCCGCGCCATCCGCATCGCCGCCCTGGCCCCGGCCCAGGAAACCCGGGATGCCCAGCTGGCCGCCGTCGAGCGGCATCTCGGCGCGTTGCAGCAGGCCCTGGCCGCCACGGCCCCCGACGCCGATCCCAACGCCGATTCGCCCCTGCTCAAGGAAACCCGGGCCGCGGCACAGGCCTATGCCGCCGGCATCCGCCAGGTCGCCCGGCTGATCGCCGGCGAGCCCCTGCAGCCCGTGCGCGCATCGGTCTCGATGCTGTACCGGGAGATCGTGCCGCTGGCGAATCATGCCGATGCGCTGATGGGCCGGCTCATCGAAGAGCGGCAGCAGCAGGCCGGCGCGCTCAGCCGGGACACCCGCACCATCTACGACCGCGCCAGCCTGCTGATCGTCGGCCTGACCATCGCCAGCGCCCTGTGCGCGGTCCTCCTGGGGATCGTCCTGACCCGCTGGCTGATGCGGCAGATGGGCTCCGAGCCCGCCGAGGTCGCCGACATCGCGCATTCGATCGCCGCGGGCGACCTCAGCCTGCCCATCGACACCTCCCGGGCGCCGCCCCACAGCGTGCTCAGCGCGATGGCCCACATGCAGGAATCGCTGCGCCGGATCGTGTCCTCGGTGCGCGCCAGCAGCGACCACATCGCCACAGGCTCCAGCCAGATCCACCTGGGCAACACGGACCTGGCCGAACGCACCGAGCTGCAGGCGGCCGACATCTCGGAAACCGCCGCCGCCATGGAGGAAATCACCGGCACCGTGCGGAACAACGCCGAAACGGCCCGCCAGGCCGCCCTGTTCGCCGCCCGCGCCAATGCCGCCGTGATCCGCAGCCTGCAGCAGGTGCGCGCCATCGAAGCGGCCATCGGACGCATGAGCCACACCTCGCGCCAGATCGAAGGCATCACGGCCCTGATCGAGGGCATCGCCTTCCAGACCAAGATCCTGGCCCTCAACGCGGGCATCGAGGCGGCGCGCGCCGGCGAGCGGGGGCAGGGCTTCGATGTGGTCGCCATGGAAGTCCAGGCGCTGGCCCTGCGCAGTTCCAACGCGGCGCGGGAAATCGCCAGCCTGGTGGAAAACAGCACGCGGCAGGCCGAGCAGGTAGCCAGCGGCATCCAGGCGATCGCCGAAGACACGCGCTTCTCCGGCGAGCAGATCGGCCAGCTCAACCAGCTCGTGAGCCACGTGCGCGCCAGCACGGACGAGCAGTCCCTGGGCCTGGAGCAGATCAATGCCGCCGTCTCCCAGCTCAGCGACATCACCCGCAGCAATGCGGCGCTGGTCGAGGAAGCGGCCGCCGCATCCGGCAGCCTGGCGCAGCAGGCGTCCTCGCTCGTGGCGGCCGTCAGCCGCTTCCGCCTGGGGCCGCCCGCGGAATCGCTGCGGCCGGCGTGATCGTTAAGCGTGATAGCCGGACGTGGCGGTCAGGCGTGACGGTCAGACGTGTCGGCCAGGCGCGATAGCGGACCCTGGCGGCCGGACGGCGGCGGGGCGGCGGGCCGTAACGGTCCGGCCCGCGCGCACCCCGTCCTCAGGACGAGCAGCTCACCGGCACCGCCGGCGTGTCGTCGGCGGGCGGCTGGGCATGGGACTCGAAGCCGGGACGCTCGGTGTACGGGTCGCGCAGCAGGCCCAGCAACAGGTCGATTTCCGAGGCATCGCCCCGCTGCGCGGCCTCGATGGCGCGCTGCGCCAGATGGTTGCGCAGCACGTAGAGGGGATTGGCGCGGTCCATGGCGGCGCGGCGCGCGGCCGCATCCCCGCCCTGCCCGGCCCGCCGGGCCAGATAGCGGTCCAGCCAGGCGCGCGCCGGCGCGGGATCGGCGAACAGCGCCAGCCAGGGGCCGGGATCGCGGTCGGCATCGGCCAGCCGGCGGAAGGCCAGAGTGAAATCGGCCCGCTGCGCATGCAGCAGACCCCACCAGTCGTCCTCCAGCGCCGCGTCCTCCGGCCGCCAGGCGTTCAGCCCCAGCTTGCGCGCCAGGCCGTCCCGGTAGGCCGCGAGGAACTCGGCCTCGAAGGGCGCCAGACAGGCTTCCAGCGAGGGCGCCTCGCAGCCCAGCACCAGCAGGCTGCCCGCCAGGCGGTACAAATTCCAGCGCGCCACGGCCGGCTGGGCGTTCCAGGCGTAGCGGCCCGCCGTGTCGCTGTGGTTGCAGACGTGGTCCGCCTGGAAGGCGTCCATGAAGCCGTACGGCCCATAGTCCAGCGTCAGGCCCAGGATGGACATGTTGTCGGTGTTCATCACTCCGTGGCAGAAGCCCGCGAGCTGCCATTGGGCGATCAGGCGCGCCGTGCGCCGCGTCACCTCGGCCAGCAGGCGGCAGGCCGTGGCCGGCGTGTCGGTCTCGCCGCCGGCCGTCTCCCGGCATTCGGGATACCAGTGCTCGACGACGTAGTCCAGCAGCGCCTTCTGCTCGTGGTGCGAATGGCCCCAGTGCTCGAAATGGCCGAAGCGCACGAAGCTGGGCGCCAGGCGGGTGACGATGGCGGCGGTCTCGACAGTCTCGCGCACCACCGGATCGTCCGAGGCGGCCAGCGCCAGCGCCCGGGTCGTCGGGATGCCCAGGCCGGCCATGGCCTCGCTGGCCAGGTATTCGCGCACGCTGGAGCGCAGCACGGCCCAGCCGTCGCCCATGCGCGAATACGGCGTGCGGCCCGAGCCCTTCAGCTGGAGTTCCCAGGTGCCGCCGGAGGTGCGGACATCGCCCAGCAGATGCGCCCGGCCATCGCCCAGCTGCCCGGCCCAGACGCCGAACTGGTGGCCGCTGTAGACCGTGGCCAGGGGCTGGATGCCGGCCAGCCGGCCGGCGCCGGAACACAGGGCGAGGAATTCGGGCGAGCGCAGCGCGGCGGCGTCCAGGCCGATCAGGGCCGCGGCGTCCGGATTGGCGTGCAGCAGGCGCGGCTCCCGCAGGGGACGGGGCTGCACCCGGGAGTAGAAAGCCTGCGGCAGGGACGCGAACGAGCAGCCCGCGCGCAGGCTGGCCAGCGGGCCGTCCGCCTGCGCATCAGCCATGGCGCGCCGCCCGCTTGGCGGGACGCACATAGAGGATGGCGCCCAGGTACAGGCCCAGCGACAGGAGGATCTCCAGGCCGGCCAGCGCCGCCGACAGCGGCGAGACGTCGGACCAGGCCCGCACCACGCCTTCCATCAGGTAGAGCAGGCTGAGCATGGACACCCACTGCAGCGTATAGAGCCGGCGCCGCAGCACGCCGCCCACGGCGAACAGCAGCGGCACGGCCTTCAGGGCCATCAGCGTGCCGCCCGGGCGCAGGGGTGCCCACCACAGCTCCCAGCCCACGCACAGCACGATCAGGCCGAACAGGCAGACGCACGCCAGGCCGTGCAGGCCCGGACTGAACTTGATTTCCATGCTTTCCATGCTGGTATTATGACCCGAAACCCCTGCCCGCCCCATGACGATACCGCAAACCACCGCCCCGTCCCCGGCCGAGCGCCGCAGCCGCGCACTGGACGTCCTGCGCTTCACGCTGGACTTCGCCGCGCACCGCAAGCTGACCCGGGTGGCCTCCAGCCTGACCTTCACCACGGTGCTGGCGATCGTGCCGCTGCTGGCGGTGGTGCTGGCGCTGTTCACCGCCTTCCCGCTGTTCGCCCAGTTCCGCCAGGCCCTGGAAACCTTCCTCAGCGAAAGCCTGCTGCCGCCCTCGGTGTCGGACACCATCATGAGCTACCTCAACCAGTTCGCCGCGCAGGCGTCCGGACTGACGGCGGTGGGCAGCGCCTTCCTGGTGGTGACCTCGATCATGCTCATCATGACCATCGACGAGGCCTTCAACGAAATCTGGAACGTCGCGCGCCAGCGCCCCATGCGCCAGCGGCTGCTGGTGTACTGGGCGATCATTTCGCTGGGGCCGATCCTGATGGGCGCCAGCCTGTGGGCCAGTTCGGTGCTGGCACGGGAATCCCTGGGCTACATCGGCGACCTGTCCGAGGGCATCGGCCTGCTGCTCAACCTGGTGCCCCTGCTGATGTCGGTCCTGGGCTTCACGGCCCTGTTCATGTTCGTGCCCAACTGCCGCGTGCTGTGGCGCGACGCCGCGCTGGGCGGCCTGGGCACCACGGCGGTGCTGGCCGTGATGAAGGCCGGGTTCACCGCCTACCTGACGCGTTTTCCCTCCTACACCGTCATCTACGGGGCCTTCGCCACCCTGCCGATCTTCCTGCTGTGGATCTACCTGTCCTGGCTGGTGGTGCTGATGGGCGCCACGGTGGCCTCGCTGCTGCCGGCGCTGCGCCTGCACCGCTGGGCGCTGCGCCGGCACGTCGGGGCGCAGGCCGTCGACGCGCTGGGCATCCTGCGCATCCTGTGGCATGCGCGCGGCGCGCTGCCGCCGGGACGCAGCCTGGGCTACCTGGAAAAGCACCTGCGCGTCCATCCCGACGCCCTGCGCGACATGCTCGGCGCCCTGCGGGAGCTGGGCTACGTCGTGCCGGTGGCCGACGGCGAGCAATGGGTACTGGCCTGCGATCCGGCCCGGGCCGACATCGGCCCGCTGGTGGACCGGCTGCTGATCGACCGCGCGCAGGCGGGGCTGCGGCCCGGCATGCTCGACGCCCTGTCGCGCACCCTGCTGGGCGACCCGCCCGTCCTGGACGCGCTCTTCGGCGGCGACGCTATCGGCGGCGACGCTATCGAAAACCGGGACGATGATGCACAATAATGGACAAATAGCCGGACCGCGGCGCCACTGGGAATCGACATGCTGAAAGTCAATGAAATCCTGCGCGTGAAGGGGCACACGCTGTACACGGGGACGCCCGACATGCCGGTGCGCGAAGCCATCGCCACCATGAGCCAGCTCGACATCGGCTCGCTGGTCATCATGGACCACGGCCGGCTCGCCGGCATGCTGACCTTCCGCGAAATCATCAACCACCTCAACACCCACGACGGCCAGGCCGGCGACTACACGGTGCGCAGCATCATGGACGACGCGCCCGTCAGCGTCACGCCCAACACCGACGCCGACGAGGTCCAGCGCCTGATGCTCGACAAGCACGCGCGCTACATCCCCGTGATGGACGGCCCCACCCTGATGGGCGTGATCTCGTTCTACGACATGGCGCGCGCCATCGTCGAGGCGCAGCAGTTCGAGAACGACATGCTCAAGGCCTACATCCGCGACTGGCCCGCCGACACGTCCGAGACGGCCCGCAAGGCCTGAGTCCGGCGCGGCCGCAAGGCCCCCTGCACGGCCGGGCGGCGGACGCCGCCCGGCGCTTCCCTCTTCTTCCCCGAAGACGAAGGGCTTGCCGGCGCGGAGATCCGCCAGCGCGGGGGTTCACCGATGCGGGGGTTCGCCGTTCAGCCCACGGCCTGCCAGGCGCGGCGCAGCAGTGCCGGGCCTTCGGCCCGCAGCAGCGCGGGGTCCGACAGCATGCGCCGCCATTGCCGCGCGCCGGGACGGCCGGTGCGCCAGCCCAGCACGCCGCGCATCATGATGTGCATCGGCACGCCGCGCGCGTGCTGCGCCGCCACATAATCCACCCAGGCGTCCAGCACGGCTTCGGGGTCCGGAAATGCCGCACCGGGCGCCATGCGGCGGTCCAGCTCGGCCAGGATGTCCGGATGGTGCCAGGCCGCCCGGCCCAGCATCACGCCGTCCAGGCGCTCCATCCATTCCAGGCAGGTCCCGACCTCGGCCAGGCCGCCATTCAGCACGAACGCCGCATCCGGAAAATCCTGCTTCAGGCGCACGGCATCCGCATAGCGCAGCGGCGGCTTTTCCCGGTTGTCCTTGGGCGACAGTCCCTTGAGCACCGCGTTGCGCGCATGGACGATGAACACCCGGCAGCCGGCCTCGAACAGGATGCCGACGAAATCGCGCACGAAATCGTAGGACTCGTCGTAGTCCAGGCCCAGGCGATGCTTGACCGTCACCGGCACCGACACGGCATCCCGCAGGGCGCGCACACAATCGGCGACCAGATGCGGCTCGGCCATCAGGCAGGCGCCGAAGGCGCCGCGCTGGACCCGTTCGGACGGGCAGCCGCAGTTCAGGTTGATCTCGTCGTAGCCCCAGCGCTCGCCCAGCCGGGCGCACTGCGCCAGTGCGTCCGGCTCGCTGCCGCCCAGCTGCAGGGCCACGGGATGCTCGGCGGGATCGAAGTCCAGGTGCCGGCCCACGTCGCCGTGCAGCAGCGCGCCGGTGGTGATCATCTCGGTGTACAGGCGGGCGCGGGGCGACAGCAGGCGATGGAAATAGCGGCAATGCCGGTCGGTGACGTCGATCATCGGCGCCACGCACAGGCGCCAGGGCCGGGGTTCGGACGCGGACTGGGGCGCGGGTCGGGACATGGATCCGGGCCTGACGGGACGGTCGCCGGGCCGGGGGCTGCCGGGCAAAGAGTGGGACATGCGGAACATTCCTGGGCAATCCGCCATTTTAGCCGGGCGGCGCGGACCCGCGCCGAAGCCGGGCCCGGCTTTTCGTCTAAAATCCCGGCTGACCGATTCCGACTCCAACCCCGGCCTTTCGCGGCCGCATGCGTATCCCCATGGCCGTATTCACCCCCGTCACCGAAGACGATGCCCGCGCGCTGCTGCGGCGCTACCAGCTGGGCGAACTGGTCGCCCTGCGCGGCATCACCGCCGGCATCGAGAACACCAACTATTTCCTCGACACCACCGGGGGCGCCTACGTCCTGACCTTGTTCGAGGTCCTGACCGCCGAACAGCTGCCGTTCTACATCGAGCTGATGCACCACCTGGCCGGCCGCGGCGTACCCGTGCCCGAGCCCCAGACCCTGCTCGACGGCACCCGCCTGACCGAGCTGAACGGCAAGCCGGCCGCGATCGTGACGCGCCTGTCGGGCGGCTACGAGCCCGAGCCCGGCCCGGCCCATTGCGCCCTGGCCGGCCAGACCCTGGCCCGCGCCCACCTGGCGGCGCAGGACTTCCCCATCCACCAGCCCAATCTGCGCGGCCTGGACTGGTGGAAGGCCACCGCCCCGGCTCTAGCGCCCTTCCTGGATCCTGGGCAGGCCGCCCTGCTGCAGGGCACGCTGGACGAGCAGATCGCCTTCGCCGCCTCGGGCGCGCCCGCGCGGCTGCCCTACGGGCCCGCGCACTGCGACCTGTTCCGCGACAACGTGCTGTTCGACGGCACCTTCGAGTCGCCCCACATGGGCGGCTTCATCGATTTCTACTTCGCCGGCTGCGACACCTGGCTGTTCGACGTGGCGGTCAGCGTCAACGACTGGTGCATCCACCGCGCGACGGGGGCCTTCGTGCGCCGGCGCCTGGAGGCCTGGCTGCAGGCCTACCACGCCGTGCGCCCCTTCACCGAGGAAGAGCGCGCCGCCTGGCCGGCGATGCTGCGCGCGGCGGCCCTGCGCTTCTGGATCTCCCGCCTGTACGACTTCCACCTGCCCCGGCCGGCCCAGACGCTCAAGCCGCACGATCCGCGCCACTTCGAGCGCATCCTGCGGCTGCGCACCGAGCAGCCCGCGCCCGCCCTGCCCCGCCCATGACGTCCCTGCAAGCCGCCATTCTGCCCCCCAGCGCCGGCTGGTCCTGGATCGTCCAGGGCATCCGGCTGTTCCGCCGCCAGCCTATGGCCATGATCTTCTGGAGCGTCGCCACCAGCTTCTTCGTCAACGTCGGCGCCCTCGTTCCGGTGCTGGGCCAGGCCGCGCTGGTGCTGCTGACCCCGCTGCTGGCCTTCCTGACGCTGTGCGCCTGCCGCAAGCTGGACGAAGGCGTGCGGATGGTGCCCGGCCTGTGGCTCCAGCCGCTGCAGAGCCCCGGCACGACGGGCGCCCTGCTGAAACTGGGCCTTGCCTACCTGGGCTGCTCCTTTCTCGCCGCCCTGGCCGCCGTGCTGCCCTTCATGTCCTCGATGCTGGACGCCCTGGGCACCGCCGAGCAGCCCGACTTCACCGCCCTGCTCCAGGCCCTGCAAGGTCCGCTGATGGTGTTCGGCCTGTTCTACGTGCTGCTGTCGGCCCTGTTCTGGCACACGCCGGCCCTGGTCGGCTGGCACCGGCTGCCCCTGCGCCGGGCGCTGTTCTATTCCATGGTCGCGTGCTGGCGCAACAAATACGCCATCATCCTCTACGTGGCCACCTGGGCGGCCCTCTTCTTCGGCCTGCACGGCCTGCTGGAAGGGCTGGCCGCCGTCGGCCTGCCGGCCGGCCTGCTGGCCTGGCTCGCGCTGCTGCTGGACGTCTTCATCACCGCCCTGCTGTACTGCAGCTTCTACACCATCTACACCACGATCTTCCGCCCCAGCCAGGCGGCCTCGACCTGAGCGCGCCAGTCGCGCCGGGCGCAATAGCCCGCGGGCAATTCGACGACGGCCCGGGCGCGGCGGCACAGCACGCAACGCCCCGGGTCCACGCGCGGCAGCACCCGCACGACGCGGCCCGCGGCATCCAGGAACACCAGGTCCACGGGCTGCGCCAGGCCCAGGGTATGCACGGCGCGGCACCCCGGCAGGAGCAGTCCGCGGGGCCGCGCGCCCCAGTCGGGCCACAGGCGCAGACCCAGCAGGCGCGCGGCGAACGAGCGCGCGCAATACAGGCGCAAAGGCCCGGCCGAGGCGAGCCACGGCGCCGGCGTCCGGGGACCGCGCCAGGCAAACCGCCGGCAGGGCCCCGGCCGCCTTCGGCCGCCACCCCAGGTATCGGGGCACAGCATCAGAATCCCGCATCCAGCAGCTTCACCGCCACGGGAAAGCCGATCACCAGGAAGGTGCAGGGAAAGATGCACAGCACCATGGGGAACAGCATCCGCACCGGTGCCTCCAGCGCCAGCTTTTCGGCGCGCAGGAAGCGTTCGCTGCGCTGGCGCTCGGCCTGGGCCCGCAGCAGCGGCCCCAGCCCCATGCCCAGCCGGTCGGCCTGGGCCAGGGCCGCGACCAGGTTGCGCACCCCGGGCACGTCCGCGTGGTCCGCCCAGTGCAGCAGCCAGCGCGGCCGGTCCACGCCGGTGCGCTCCAGCGCGGCGGCATCCCGCAGGCTCTGGCGCAGCGGGCCGTCGGGCGCATGGCCGGCCACCTGATGCAGCGCCGCCGGCAGGCTCAGGCCGGCTTCCACGCACAGGGTCAGCAGGTCCAGCATGAAGGGCAGCTCCCGCATCATGCGCAGCCGCCGCGCCGCGGCCCGGCGGCGCAGGATCTGGTCCGGCCAGACGAAGCCCAGGGCGGCGCCCGCCAGCGCCGCGAGGATGCCGATCCGCACCGGCGCGCCTCCCATCAGCGCGCCCGCCCCGGCCAGCGCGGCGCCGCAGCCGGCCAAGAGCACGCAGGCCGCCAGCCAGCGGTCCGCCGCCCAATGCGGCGCCAGACCGGCGCGCGGCCCCCAACGCTGCAGTTCACGGCGCATGCGCCAGGTGACGAAGGGCGCGCACCAGGGCGCCAGCGCCAGCACCCAGGGCCACCAGAAGGCGGGCGGCCGGATGCGGGCCTCGCCACGCGCCGCGGCCCAGGGACCGCCCAGCACCCACAGGCCCAGGCAGGCCGCCAGCGCCGCCAGGCACAAACCGATCCAGAACCACGCCATGCCGTTTCTCCCCTCGGTCGCCGGCCCGCCGCCCTACACCTCGATCGCGGCCACGCGCCGGATCCAGAAGATGCCCAGGCCCTCCAGCAGCAGGATCGCCGCCAGCACGATCCAGCCATACCAGGTCTGCCACAGCAAGGCCATGGCCTCGGGCTCCAGGCGGCTGAGCACCAGTGCCAGCACCGCCGGCAGGCCGGCCATGATGCGGCTCTGCATGCGGCCCTGCGCGGTCAGCGCCTCGACCCGGCCCAGCCAGTGCTGGCGTGCCCGCAACGTCTGGGCGATGCTCTCCAGCGTGTCGGCCAGGCTGCCGCCCGTGCGGGCGGCGATGCCCAGCGCCGACACCACCAGGCCGCAGGATTCCGTCGGCATGCGCGCGCGCAGCTGCAGCAGGGCGTCCTGGAAACCCAGGCCCAGGCGCTGTTCGCGCAGCATCAGGCCGAACTCCT
Organism: Castellaniella defragrans 65Phen; assembly: GCF_000612685.1. Taxonomy (NCBI): domain Bacteria; kingdom Pseudomonadati; phylum Pseudomonadota; class Betaproteobacteria; order Burkholderiales; family Alcaligenaceae; genus Castellaniella; species Castellaniella defragrans. The sequence continues at coordinate 2,068,644 of NZ_HG916765.1, read as the reverse complement.
GGGACAGCGGCGGACTGGATTGGGCCACGAGATGCCGCAAGGCCGGCTGGACGCCCGCCCCCGCGCGCAACGCGCCAGCCAGCGCCAGGACCAGATCGGGCAGCTGGGCGTCGAACCGCCGCGCACGGCGCCGGCGCACGTGGCGCAGGATCAGCGGCGGCGCGCACAGCAGGCCGGCCAGCACGGGCAGCACGCCCCACCAGCGGCCCGCCAGCCAGGCCACCGCCAGCATCAGCGCCAGGCCCAGGCCGGCCACGGCCGGCCGCAGCTGGGCCATGTCCAGGAACAGGAAGGAGGCGTCCAGCGTGCGCCGGGTCTCGTCGCGCATGCGGTCCTCGTAGCGCGCCCAGGCGCGCTCGGCCTGGCCGAACAACCACCAGACGGCGAGCGCGACGCTGCCCGCCAGCAGCACGAAGATCAGGATCGACATGACGCGCCTCCCGGAGACGATGCGTCCCGGCGGGAGGCATCGCCGGGCGGGGTGCCGCCGGGCGAGGCATCGCTGGACGGAGTACCGCCGGACGAGGCATTCCGCGGCGGGGCCTCGTCCAGGGCCGCCCGGCCCTGGATGACCGTGCGGCCGGAGAACAGGGCGGTGTCCAGCGCTGCCGCGCCCTCGAAGCCGTCGGGCGGCAGGCCGCAGCCGGTGAACACGGCGGGCGGCCCGACGCGTCCCAGGAACAGTTCCTGGAGCTGAATGCGGCCGCCCTCCTGGCCCGTCACCTGGACGATCGCGCTCACCAGGCGGCGGCCATCGGCGGCGCGCACCAGCTGGACGATGAAATCGATGCTGGAGGCGATGTGCTCGCGGATCGCGGCCAGCGGCAGGTCCATGCCCGCCATGAGGATCATGGTCTCCAGCCGGCCCAGGGCATCGCGCGGGCTGTTCGCGTGCAGCGTGGTCAGCGAGCCCTCGTGCCCGGTGTTCATGGCGGCCAGCATGTCGAAGGCCTCGCCGCCGCGGCATTCTCCCACCACGATGCGGTCCGGGCGCATGCGCAGCGCGTTGCGCACCAGATCGCGGATCTCGACGCGGCCCCGGCCTTCCGCATTGGGCGGCCGGGCTTCCAGGCTGACCAGGTGGGCGTGGTTGAGGCGCAGTTCGGCGGCGTCCTCGATGGTGATGATGCGCTCGCCGGCCGGGATGGCGTTGGACAGGACGTTCAGCAGGCTGGTCTTGCCCGAGCCCGTGCCGCCGGAGACGATCAGGTTCCTGCGATGGCGCACGCAGTGCGTCAGGAACCGCGCCATGGCCTCGTCCAGGGCGCCGACCGCCAGCAGGTCGGGCATGTCCAGGCGCCGCGCGGGAAACTTGCGGATCGTCAGGCTGGCGCCGCGCAGCGCGATGGGCGCGATCACCGCATTCACCCGCGAGCCGTCGCGCAGGCGGGCATCGACCATGGGCGCGCTCTCGTCGATCCGCCGTCCCAGCGGCGCCACGATCCGGTCGATGATGCCCAACACCGCCTGCTCGCCGCTGAAGCTGGCGGCGGCGCGCACCAGGCGCCCGCCGCGCTCGACGAAGATTTCATCGTGGCGGTTGACCATGATCTCGGTGACGCCCGGATCGGCCAGCAGCGGTTCGAGCGGCCCGAGGCCGACGGCCTCGTCCACCAGCTCCCGCGCCAGCGCCTGCCTGTCGAGCCCCGCAGGCAGGGCCTCGTCGGCCGCGATCAGGCCGGCCAGCACGGCGGCGGCCTCGGCGCGCAGCGCAGCGTCGCTCATCCCGCCGATGTCGCGGCGGCGCAGTTGCAGCGCCGCGATCAGGCCCTCGTGCAGGCGGCGCCGGTGGGCCTGTCCGGCAGGGTCGGGCCCGCCGAACGGAGCCCCCCCGACTGCAGGGGCTGTGCCGGCTGCACCGGCCGCAACAAACGTACCGGTTGCACCAAACGTATCGGCCGTACCAAACGTACCGGCTGTATCAAACGCGCCGGCCACACCGACCGCACCGGCCGTGATGACCGCGCCGCCTTGCGGCCGGGATGGCGCCTCGTTCGAGCGGCCGCCATGCGGGCGTGCCCCGCCGGCCCGAGTCTGGGCCCGGGCATCGGCCGCGAGGCCATCGGCAGCGATTCCGTCCGGCATGGTTCCGCCTGGCACGGCTTCATGAGCGAGAGTTCCGTCTGGAACGATTCCGCCCCGGACGGCTTCGTGGAAGGAGATCCCGCCTGGAACCGCTCCGCCTTGGGCGGCCCCAGGGGAGGAAGCCATGCAGCGAACCACGCCCTCCGGATCGATCCCCCCGGAGGCGATTCCGCCCGCCGTGGCACCCTTCGACGCACCGTTCTCCAGCGCGCCGCCCGCTGATGCGCCGCCCCGCGCCACCGTTCCGGCGAAGGCGAACCCGCCCGGGGCGGCCGCGAGCGTTCCGATCGGGCCGGCCGGTCCCGACTGCGGCACGGTCTCCGCCCCCGCCGGCAGGACACGCATCAGGCATGGACCGATGACCACCTCGTCGTGCGCGAGGAGAGGGCCGTACGCGGCGACCCGTTCGCCGTTGACGACGGTGCCGAACAGGGAACCCAGGTCTTCGATCCAGATTTCATCCTGGCGCCGCAGCAGGCGCGCGTGCCGGCGCCCGACCCGCCAGGCGCGCAGGACCAGGCCGCTGGCGGCGTCGCGGCCGATCGACAGCGGCAGGGCATGCCGCTCGCGCCGGCGGCGGCCATCCTCGAAGCACAGGTCGAGTTCGATGCCGTCCATCATGCCTCCCCGACCGCCCGGTGAGCACGGCGCCGAGCCACGATCCCGCGACGGAGCCGCGGCACAGGGTATCTCATGCCGCATTGCATGACGTGTTGTTTCACCGCGGATCGCATGGCAGGCCTCATGACAGGCCTCATGGCGGATCGCAAGGCGGATCCCGGTGCGAGCCCCCAAGCGGATCTCACGGCGGATCTCATGGCGGTTCTCACGACGGATCTCATGGCATGGCCTCCCCGGCGCGGGGTTCCGGCCCGGCGGCCCCCTGCCATTGCGAACCGGGGCCGACGGCGCGCGGATTCCAGGACGGCCGGGGCCGTGGGGCGGCAGCCAGGGGCATGGGGCGAACGGGCGCCATCAGCGCGGGCTCGGCCGGAAAGGCCCGCTCCAGGATCGCATCCGCGCGCTGGACGCGCCGGCGCAGGTCGGGATGCTCCGCCGTGACCAGCTGGGGCGTCACCAGGATGGCCAGCTCCGTCTCGTTGCGCTGGAAGCGCGTGGAGCGGAACAGGGCCCCCAGGATCGGCAGATCGCCCAGGCCCGGCAGGCGGTCCACGTTGCGGGCCGTGTCCCGCGACAGGAATCCGGCCAGCACCAGGGTCTGGCCGGAACGCACGTTGAATTCGGTGGCCGTGCGCCGGGTTTTCAGGGAAGGGCCGCCGGGCACCGACAGCGACGGGTCGATGGCGCTGACCTCGACTTCCAGGCGCGAGCGCACGGCGCCGCTGCGTTCGATGGACGGCGTGATGCGCAGCGACACGCCGTAGGGCTTGAAGGCCGTCTGGGTGTTGCCGTTGCCGTCCACCGTGCTGTAGGGCACTTCGCCGCCCGCCAGGAACTCGGCGGTCGCCCCGCTGCGGGCCAGGAGCTGGGGCTGGGCCAGCACTACCGCCCGCCCGTCCTGGGCCAGCAGGTCGATGCGCGCCGACAGCAGCGCATTGATGCCGAAGTAGCCGGCAGCCTGGGGCGACGGGAAGGCCAGGGGCAGCACGGTCTCCCCCGGCCGGTCGGCATAGCGGCGCGAGCCGCCGTCCCAGCCCAGGCCGGCGTTGACGCCCCCCGCTCCCTCGCTGCCCCAGCGCAGGCCGACTTCGCGCAGCAGGGAGCGGGGCACTTCGACCACGCGCACGTCGAGCAGCACCATCTGGTCCCAGCCGACCGTGCCGGTGAAATCCAGCAGCTGCGGATAGCGGCGCCCGAGTTCCGCCAGACGCTGGCGGTCGCCGTCGGACAGCCCGTCGCCTTCGACCAGCAGCTTGTCGCCCAGGGTCGTGACGCGGGCGCCCGGAATGCGCTCCAGCAGGCTGCGCAGTTCGTCCTGGAGCTGGCGCGCCCCTTCGGGCGCGACCTCCACGGCGTAGCGGTAGGCCTGGCCGTCGGCCGTCCAGGCGTGCAGCGTGCTGAAGCCGGGCTTGCGGGCGAATACGATGACCTCGCGGTCGTCGGTGCTGACGGCGTTCAGGATCCTGCCGTCGCCCACCGCCACCCGCGCCACGCCGGGGATGCCCAGCACCCGGACCTCGCCCGCCTGGAGCGCCAGCGGGGTTTCGGCGGCGGGTCCCGGGACGGGGGCGGCCAGGACGGGGCCCGACAGGGCCAGTCCCCAGAACAAGCTCCCGGACAGGCTCCCGAACAGGCGCCAGGAAAGGCGCTGGAACGGACCTCGGGACGGATTCCAGAGTCGTCCCCTGAACGGATTCCAGGACTTGCGCAAGGACTTGCGCAAGGTCCGGCACGAGGTCCGGCACAAATTCTGGCGCATGGCCCCGCGCACAGCCCTCCACGAGGTTCCGCGCACGACCCCGCGCGAGGCCCCGCACAGCCGGCGGCCGGATGCGGGGCGCGGTTCCACCGGGGCATCCTCGCGCTGCGCGCCGCGGCCGGCGCGCGAGGGACGGACCGGCGCGATCATGGGGTCTCCTCGTCGTGGTCTTGCGGCAGGCCGGCCCGGCCCATGGCGGCGTCGTCGGCCTCCTCGCCGTCCGGCGGCACCGCCAGCGGCGGCGACATGGCCTGCTCCGCCATGGAATGCATCCAGGCGCTGGCCAGCGCCTGCCCCACGGGCAGGTCGAACCAGCCGCTGCCGGGCCGCGCCGCCGGCGCCTCTGGATCGGCCCAGGCCGGCAAGGCGCGGGCGCCCGAGGCTCCGTACAGGATGACGGCCCGCCGGGCCGGCGCGCGCGGCGGATCGCCCACCCCCAGCAGGGACGCCAGATCGCCGCGGGCGGCCCGCCGGTCGGCATGGGCATCGCCAGGATGGCGCAGGATGGCGGTCAGCGTGCCCGCCTGGCGGGCGGCGACCAGCTTCACCACGTCTTCGGGCGCCGCATCGAGCGTCACCGTGGAATAGGAGGATTCCTCGGCGCCGGCTTCCGTGGTCCGGGTCTCGCGGCCCGTCGCCAGCACCAGCACGCCCTGCAGGAGCGGCACCGTCAGGCGCTTGCGCCGGTGATCGAAGGACACGTACAGATCGATCAGGTCGCCGGGCTGCAGCAGGCCGGACAGGGAATTGACCTGATCCACGGGCAGCGTGATGGCGCGCCGGCCGGGGGCCAGATGCGCCGAAAAAGCGGGCTGGGGGCGCACGGTGTGCACGGGCAGCAGCGCGTCGCCGGCCCGCACGGCGGTGCCCAGGACGCGGCCCTCGAGTTCGCCCAGCCGGGCCAGCGGCAAGGTGTCGCCGCCCACCCAGCGGGCGGGAAAGCTGCGGACGGCCAGATCGTCCGGCGACAGCCGGGTGCCGACCGCGAGATCCCGGGCGGCCACGATGCGTTCGACCATGTCCAGGCGGCTGCGGGATTCGATCTGCCGCTCGCGCTCGCGCACGTGCAGGGCCAGCGCGCCGGCCGCCAGCAGGCCGGCCGACAGGGCCAGCGTCCCGAGGACGGCGGATCGGGGAACGCGGGGAAACGGGAACGTCGTGAGGATCATGAGGCCTCCTTCGGCCGGTGCCAGAACGTCAGGGCGACGGTGTCGGCCCGGGGGTGGAGATGGACCGTCAGGCGCCCGCCATCGGGCCGCGCCCATTCGCCGGCCAGCGGAGCCGCCTGCGCCCGCGCGGACCCGGCCACCTCGCCGGAGCCCGCGGCCGCCGCCACCGGCCGCCAGTGCCGCGCCTGGAGCGCGCGCCGCACGGCGGCGGCCACGCGCGGATACGGCCCCGGACACAGATAGCTGGCCAGCAGGCCGGTGCCGCCGGCCATGCGGCTGGAGGCCCGCAGCACGGCCCGCGCGCCCGGCGGCGCGATCTGCGCCGGATCGAAGCCGGCCTCGCGGCGTTCCTCGGGTCCCAGGCTGGACAGCAGGCCGACCGTGCCCGCGCCGCCGTCGTCGGCGGGCCGCAGCTGCGCCAGCCAGTGCCGGCCTTCATGGACCCCGGAGAGCGACAGTACCGAGCCGGAGAACTGCAGGCGGTCGAACCGGGACGCCGCGGCGCGCGTCAGCCGCCGCGCCGCATCCACTGGCGCCATCGGCGCCCGGAAACGCCGCACCTGCAGGCGTGCGCCCGGGAGGTCGAAGGCCAGGGGCGCCGCCCAGGACCATTCCGCCAGCGCGACGGCACGGGCCGGATCCCAGGGTGCGGGAGCGGCGCAGGCCGGGCCGGCGCACAGCAGCAGGACCGCCATCAGCATCGAAGGCGGGCGCAGGGGCGGAATGGACGGATTCATGGCTGTCTCCAGGGTTGCAGGTGCGGACGCGGCACGCTGCTCGTCCAGCGGTCGATCCAGTCCCAGTCGGGCGAGGCGCGGCCCCAGGCGGCGTCCACGCCGCGCAGGCGGCCGAGGACCGACTGGCCGGCCGACCGGGACGCCGCGGCCGCATCGGCCCAGGCGCCGGGACTGCCCGCCAGGATCGACTGGGTGTCGGCATCGCCCGCGGCGGCGCCGTCGCCGCGCAGGATGGCGGTATGGCGGCTCAGGCGCAGCCCCAGCCGGTCGAAATCGGACAGGGCGCCCGTGGTGGCCTCCCCGCCGGCGGTCTCGGCCCGGGCGGCGGCGCGCCAGACGGTCGGATCGCCCAGCCGCAATTCCCGGCGCAGGTCCGCCGCGCCGGCCACGGGATCGCCGGCCTGGCGGCCGGCGAGGGCATCCAGGGGTTCGAGCGCCAGGCGCGCCTCGGCCGCCAGCAGATCCAGGCCCCGCCGCGTCCGCCAGCGGTGGCCCGGCGCGTCCAGGTAGCCGTCCGCCCCCGCGTCCAGCGCCTCCGGCGCCAGACCCTGGTGGGCATGGGCGAAGGCGGCGCGGCGGCTGGCATGGGCCAGCTGCAGGCCGGCATCCTGCAGGCGCCCCAGCCAGGCGATGGCGGCCCACAGGCTGCCCAGCACGGCCAGCGCGACCAGGGTTTCGGCGAGGGCCTGGCCGCCCTGGCGTCCGCGCCGATGCCCGCCCCGGCATGCGTGATCGGCCATGTCAGTCTCCTGGCGCATCGGACAGCCCGGCCGCCAGGCGCGCGTGCCAGTAGGGATGGAACAGGCTCGGCGTCTCGTCCAGCCCGTCCGCGCGCCGCTCGGGTCGGGAGAACAGGCTTTCCGCCGCGCTGCGGGCGCGGATCGGGCGGCCGGAGGCATCCGCCAGCTCCATGTGCACGACGAATCCCGACGCGGCGTCCGGGCCGGCGGCTGCCGCGACGTCCAGGTAGCCGCCCAGGCCGCGGGAGGACCAGGGCTGGCGGTCCCGCAGGGCATAGGAATTGGCGAGGGGATTGTCCCGGCCGCCCACCAGATCCCACTGCGTCGCCGCCCGCACCCAGCGCCAGAAATCCTGGTCGGCGAAATCCTCCGGCGGGTCCTCGACGTGGCTCGCGTCCATCGCCTGGCCGGGCTGCGCCGGCATCCAGGCCCAGCCCATGGCGTATTCACGGTAGTAGCAGCCGATCCAGCGGTTGGAGCGCACCGCGTGGAAGGATTGCGTATCCCCCGCCCGCCAGCGGCCGGATTCGTCCAGCGCCGTGCCCCCGCGCCGCCGCAGTTCGTGGCGCAGCTGCGGGCAGCGGGCGCTGACCGGCCAGGGATTGCGCGCCGTGTGGTCCCGCGGATCGAGGAAGGGATACAGGCCGGCCAGATCGCGCACCCAGTCGAACAGCGGCGCATCCGGCGCATGGTGGCGCAGCAGGCCGGGCCAGGCGTCTTCAGACACCACGGGCCGCAGGTCCTCGGGCCGGCGTTCGGGATAATGCCCGGCCAGCACGGCTTGCATCGCATCCTGGCGCGCCAGGGGCAGGTCCCGGGCGAGGACGCGGGACAGGTCCGCCGACAGCTCGTGGACGAAGCGCTCGTGCGCGGCGTAGGCCCGGCCGAGCGCGCCGCCGGCGCGCGCCTGGGCCTCCAGGCCCGCGGCGCCGGCCGCCGCCAGATAAGCGCGGCCGTGGTCGGCGCCGAACATCAGGCCGATCAGGTGGGCGGGCGGGTTGCCCTGAGCGAGGCGGCGCGATTCCATGCCGGCGTAGTGCGCCCAGCTGCCCAGCGTGACCAGGTGCGCCATGGCCAGCTGGTGCGCCATCCGGGCACGGTTCAGGTAGGCCAGGAAATTGAGCGTCCGCGCCTGGACCAGGGCGCCGCTGTAGGCGGCTGCATCCAGGCCGTGGACCAGCCGGGTCTTGGCGGCCAGGACCTGGCCGGTGGCGAAATAGCGCATCCAGGCCAGGCCCAGCACGGCCGCCAGCAGCATGCCGAGCACCAGGACCTGGCCCTGCTGGGCGCGCAGCGCGGGGCGGACGCCGGCCATGTCACTGCCCCGCCGCCGCGTTGCCGGTGAAGGACTTCAGCGATTTGGCGGCCGCCTGGGCGGCGGCGGATTCAGCCGCCGTCTGGGCGATGCGGGACTGCTCGGAGCCGTCCTCGCCGGCGATCTCGCGCGCCATGGCCGCCGTCTGGGCACGGATCACCTGACCGAAGAGCTGGTAGACCGCGATGGCGGCCACGGCCACCAGGGCGACGACAATGACGTATTCCACCATCGCCTGCCCGCGCTGCCCGGACCGGGTGGACGGGACGGGCCTGGACGACAGGAGGACGGGCGCATGCGGCACGCCCGGCCGCGAGGGCTCGCGCACGGCGCCGAAGGACGGCGCGCCGGGCAGGACGCGGCGGATGCGGCCGGAGAATGCGCCGGGACGGGCGCGGCGCGACAGACGAAGGAAGGCGGACATGGCGGGCTCCGGTAACGGGATGAAGCCCAGTGTGCCCCGCCCTCGCCCGCCCGCCTATTCGCACTTCCCGTGCTGGCTGAAAATGTCCCGCCCGCCTTCCGCGCCGCCGGCCGCCCGCATTCCGGACCACGCCTGCCGCCCGTTATCCGCGGCCGGCGTCCGATCCGCCCGCGGAACCATGCTGCGGCGGCGTGGAAGCCGGCCCGGACACCGGCGCGGACGGCGGATCAGCCGATGCGCAGGCGCAGGGTGCCCAATCCTTCGATGGCGGCTTCGAGCCGGTCGCCGGGCACGACGGCGCCGACGCCGGCCGGCGTGCCGGTGAAGACCAGGTCGCCGGCCCGCAGCTCGAACAGGGTGGACAGGTAGGCGATGGCTTCCGGCACCGACCAGATCATGTCCGACAGGTCGCCCGACTGGCGCGGCTGGCCGTTGACCGAGAGGGTGATGGCGCCCTGCGCCATCGTGCCGGCGGACGCGGCCGGATGCAGCGGCCCGATGGGCGCGCTGTGATCGAAGGCCTTGCCGGTTTCCCAGGGCCGGCCGGACTTCTTGGCGGCGGCCTGCAGATCGCGGCGCGTCATGTCCAGGCCGATGGCGTAGCCCCAGATGCAAGCGGCCGCCTGCTCGGGCGTCAGGTCGCGTCCGCCCGAGCCCAGCGCGGCCACGAGCTCGACTTCGTGGTGCAGGTCCCGGGTGAGCGGCGGATACGGCAGCACGCCCTCGGCGCCGTCGGCGACGTTCAGGACGGCATCGGCGGGCTTGGCGAAGAAGAACGGCGGCTCGCGCCCCGAATCGCCCATTTCGCGCGCGTGCTCCGCGTAATTGCGGCCGACGCAGTAGATGCGCCGCACGGGAAAGCGGGCCGAGCTGCCCTGGACGGCCACGGTGGCCGCCTCGGGACGGGGAATCACGGTTTCATCCATCATGGACTCCGGAAAAAACTGGCCCGGCGGCAAAAACGATGACCCGGCCGAAGCCGGGCCGTCAGGCACGCACAGGCGAAGGAACGCCTCAGGCCTTGGCCTGCTCGTAGCGTTCGACGGAGGCGCGGATCTCCTGCTTGGCGGCATCCACGCCCGACCAGCCCTGGACCTTGACCCACTTGCCCTTTTCCAGGTCCTTGTAGTGCTCGAAGAAGTGCTGGATGCGCTGCAGTTCCTCGGGCAGCAGGTCGGCGGTCGATTCGATCTGGCGGTACGGCGGGTAGAGCTTGTCCACCGGGCGGGCCAGGAGCTTGGCGTCCTTGCCGGCCTCGTCTTCCATGTTCATCACGCCCAGGGCGCGGCAGCGGATCACCGAGCCGACCTGCACCGGGAACGGCGCGATCACCAGCACGTCCACCGGATCGCCGTCTTCCGACAGGGTCTGGGGGATGTAGCCGTAGTTGCAGGGGTAGTGCATGGCGGTCAGCATGAAGCGGTCCACGAACACGGCGCCGCTGGCCTTGTCGACTTCGTACTTGACCGGATCCGCGTTCATGGGGATTTCGATCACGACGTTGAATTCTTCAGGCAGCTTGTCGCCGGCCGGCACTCGATCTAGGCTCATGGGGTTCCTTGATAGGTCAGACTGAAAAAACGATCTACTTGCGCGCGCCGCCGTCCGAGGTCTGGGACATGTCCACCCCGGGGATGGGCGCGGTGTCGAAATATTCGTCCTCGGCGGTCATGGACGCGGGCGCGGGCGGCGTTTCGGGCGCCGATCGGGGCGCCGGCGCGGCCACGGGCTCCATGGCGCCGCCCGTCTCGTCCTGGACGTAGACGCCGCTGGCCGCGGGGGGCACGGCCAGGGGCGATTCCGCCGGGGCCGGTTCGTCCGCCGCGACCGCCTCGTCGAAGCGGGGGTCGCCGCGCATGTCGGCGGCGGGCAGCAGCCGGCTGACGGCGGGGATTTCGGCATCCGCCGCCTGGCAGGCCAGCCGCCAGTTGCGCAGGGCCTGGTCGGGATGGCCCAGGGCGTCGTGCAGATTGCCCAGCAGGGCGTGGATGTGGGTGTCGGCGCGCAGGGCCAGGCTGCGTTCGAGGTAATGCTCGCCCTGGCCCCAGAGGCGGGCCGCCAGGCAGAGCTGACCCAGCGCCGCCAGCAGGCCCGCATGGTCGGGGCTGGACCTGAGCCAGAGTTCGGCATGGCCCAGGCGCTGACCGGCCTGCGTGGCGTCGCACTGAGCGTAGAGGCGCAGCAGGCGGTCGTCCAGCCGGCGTCCCAGGGCGGCTTCGAGGATGCGGGCCGACTCGGCCGGATGGCCCAGGCGCACCTGGGCCTGGGCGCCGGCCAGGGCCACGTCGGGATCCAGCCGTTCGTCGGCGCTCAGGTCGCCCCAGACGGCGTTCCAGTCGGATTCCTCGACGCGGGACAGGCGCTGCGCGGTCGATTCGCGGATGAACTGGCGGGCCTGGGTCTCGTCGATCGCGCCGCGGCGCAGCAGCAGGCGCGTGAGTTCGTACACGCGGTCCGCATGGCCGAGCTGGCGATGGGCGCGCAGCAGCAGGCGGGTGCCATGCAGGAAGCGCGACGAGGCGTCCTGCAGGGGTTCCAGCAGGGCCAGGGCTTCCTCGGCGCGGTTCTGGTCCAGGTACATTTCCGCCGTCACGGTATCCACGGCCTGGCGCAGGCGGGAATCCTGGCCGGCGCCCTCCTGGGCGAGCCGCAGCACCTGGTCGCGCCGCGCGGTTTCGCCCAGCAGGTGCAGGGCGCGCGCCGCGCTGAGCCCGGCCAGCACCTTGCGGTCGGCCGAGCGGGTGCGCGACACCAGGTTGGACAGGTCCTTTTCGGCCTGGACGTAGCGGCCTTCCAGGACGTTGATCCAGCCGCGTTCGAGCAGTTCGATGTCGCGCTTCTGGGCGCGGCGCCCGCGCCAGGCGCGCAGCCGGCCGGGGCTGGTGCCCAGCCAGTTCAGGGCGCGCAGCAGCCAGTGCAGCGCCAGGAAGGCCACCAGCGCGAGCACGACCGCCAGCGACAGGGACAGTTCGATGCGCCACGGCTGGGCGACGATGAGGACGTTGCCGCCGTGCTCGCGCAGCACCAGGGCCAGCGCCACGGCGGCCGCGAACAGAATCAGGGTCCAGATCCAGGATCGCATCGCGCTCCCCTCAGACCGAGCCGGCGACGGCGGGCGACGGCGCCGCGTCGCGCAGGGAATCGCCGGGGGCGGGCGCGTCCTGCTCGTCTTCCTCGGCGGCCGCGTCCCGGGCGGCGGCGATCGCGGCCAGGCTGTTGTCCACCGTGGGCAGGGCGATCTCGATCGGGGTGTCGTGCAGTTCGCGGGCGATCTTCAGGGCTTCGCGGGCGGACTCGGCGCGCATGTCGTAGCGCTGGTCGATGGCCCGGGAGAGCTGTTCGAGTTCGGCCTGCCAGATGCGCGACTGGCGCATCATCAGGGCCAGCTGGGCCGTCACGGCGCGCTGCTTCAGGACTTCGCGGAAGCGCAGGGCCTGGTCGGGCGACATCAGCAGCGCGGCTGCGTCGTCCACCCGGCGCACGTCGAACAGGCTGCGCAGGTCGCGCGAGACCAGGCCGGCCGCGTCGCGCGTCCATTGCCAGGCGTCGGCGGCCACGGCGCGCCAGCCTTCGGGCGCCGGCTGCGCCGCGGGGTGGGGTTCGGCGGCGGGCGTGCCGGCCGCCGGCGCCTGCGCGGCCGCCGGAGTGGCCTGGCCGGCCGGATGCGCGGCGGCATCCGGGACCAGCAGGGGCGCGGTCCCGATCAGGTCGGACAGACGGTCGATGCGCGCCGACAGGGCCGGCAGGTCGATGGTGGCCACGGCGCGCAGGCGGTCCAGGTCGCCGTTGATCGACTGCTGCAGCGCCGCCAGCCCGGGCCGGTTGGCGCGCGCCAGCTGGGCCTGCGCGGCTTCGAGGGAGATGATCGCGTTGGCGACGTTGCCGCCCAGGGCGAGCTGCTGCTGGGCGATGGTGACGAGGTGGTCGATGTCGTTGAGCAGCAGCAGGTCCGAGCCGCTGTCGGTCATCATCCGCAGGGCCTGGTCGAGTTCCTGGACCTGGCCGGAAGTGGCGTCCAGCGCGCCGCGCAGGTCCTCGATCCGGGCGGCCTGCTCCTGTACCAGGGACAGGGCCTGGCCGGCCTGCTCGCGGGTTTCCTGGACCAGCCGGACGCTTTGCTCGTGCTGCTGTTGCAGGTCGGCGCGCAGGGTGCGGTACTGCTGGTTCTGGTAGTACAGCGCCCCGCCCAGGATCAGGGCGAGCAGGGCCAGCAAGACCACCGCCGGGACGAAGCCGCCCCGGCGCGCCCTGCCCGCCCCCGCCTGGGCCGTTGCCAGCGCCGAGGCGGGCTGCGCCGATTCTGGAGTCGAGGCGGGCGAGCTGTGATCGGTATCGGTCATGGCGGCGTACGGGTCCTTCTAGGCTGATCTTCTAGTCTGATCGTGCAGATGCCAATATAGCCTGAAACAAGGCGGCCTCATCGGGCGCGCTGATGCGCACGGTCAGCGCGCCCGCGGGGCGGTCGGCATAGATGCATTGTAAACGCCGCGCGATCCGCTCGTGCAGGGTGACGAGCCGCAGGGCGGGCGGCCAGTCCAGGCCCTGCAGGCGCAGGCTGTCGGACACGGCGTCGACGGCCTCGGGGCTGGTCAGCAGCAGCGTACAGGCGGCGGACTGCGCCAGGGCGGCGCAGGTGGCGCGGTCCCAGGCCACGGGGCTGCGCCGGTACAGGGCATGGCATTCCACCGCCCAGCCGCGCGCCCGCAGCTGCCGCGCGAGCCAGTCGCGCCCCCGCTGCGCCCGCAGGATGTGGGCGCGGCCGGGCGCGAGGCGGGCGGCCTCGATGACGGCCAGCAGCGCTTCCGAATCGGGCGGCGCGCCGGCGGCCGGCGCCAGGACGAGGTGCCCGGGCACGTGCGCGCGCAGCGCCCGGGCGGTGGCCGCCCCCACGGCCGCGGCGCGGACGCCGTCCGGCCAGGGCGCGCCGGCGCGGCCGGCGAAACAGGCGTCCACCGCCTGGCGGCTGACGAAGACGCAGAGATCGCCCGCCGCGAGTTGGGGCGCCTCGACGTCCAGGCGCTCGATCGCCAGGGCCGGCGCCTCGATCACCGTCGCGCCGGCCGCGCGCAGGGCGCGGGCCAGCGATTCGTTGCGCCCCGCGGGGCGCGTGAGCACGACCGGAGCGTGCGGGTCCATCCGGACGCCGTTCAGGACGCGGCGGACTCGGACAGGCGGGCCAGGATCGCGTCCGCCCCCTGGCCGAGCAGGTCGCGGGCGGCGTCTGCCCCCAGCGCCTCGGCGGCCTCGGGCGCGCCTTCGGCCTGCGCACGCAGGACGCGGCTGCCGTCGGGTTCCGCCACCAGCGCCTGCAGGCGCAGGCGGCCGTCCCGCAGCACCGCGTACGCCGCCAGCGGCACCTGGCAGGAGCCCCCCAGCGCGCGCGACACGGCGCGCTCGGCCAGGGCACAGGCGGTGGTCCGGGCGCAGGCCAGCGGCGCGAGCCAAGCGCGCAGTTCGGCCCGGTCCGCCAGGGTCTCGATCCCCAGGGCGCCCTGGCCCGCGGCCGGCAGGCTGATTTCCACCGGCAGGACGGCGCGGATCCGCTCCGCCAGGCCCAGGCGCCGCAGGCCGGCGGCGGCCAGCACGATGGCGGCGTAGTCGCCGCGGTCGAGCTTGGCCAGGCGGGTGTCGAGGTTGCCGCGCAGGGGCTTGACCACCAGATGGGGATGGCGCGCGCGCAGCTGGGCCTCGCGGCGCAGGCTGGAGGTGCCGACGACGGCGCCCGGCGCCAGTTCGTCCAGCGAGGCCACGGTGTTGGACACCAGCGCGTCGCAGGCGTCGGCCCGCTCCAGGATGGCGGACAGGGCGAACGGGGCCGTGAGATCGACCGGCACGTCCTTGAGGGAGTGCACGGCCAGGTCCGCGCGCCCGTCCAGCAGCGCGGTTTCCAGTTCCTTGACGAACAGGCCCTTGCCGCCGACCTTGGACAGGGTCCGGTCCAGGATCTGGTCGCCGCGCGTGGTCATTTCCAGCAGATCGACGCGGCAGCCGGGATACAGCGCCTGCAGGCGGGCCTGCACATGGCGGGCCTGCCACAGCGCCAGGCGGCTGGCCCGGGTGGCGATGACAAGGGTTCGGGGAGCCGGGGCATGGGTCATGCGATATACCTCGAGAGCAGCAGACGGAGCAGCAGGCCCAGCGCGGCCAGGATGGCCAGGCCCTGCAGCAGGGTGGGACGTTTCAGTTTCATGGCGTGGTCCGTGCGGCCGCCGCGCGGCGGCCCAGCCAGGTGCCCAGGCCCATGACGAGCACGGCCCCGGCGATTTCGGCGATCAGGCGGACCGGCCCGGGGACGGCTGCCAGCCGGTCGGCCAGGAGGGCGTCGGTGACCAGCATCCCGCCGGCGATCCAGCCCAGCAGGCCGGCGCCCAGCGTCACCACCAGCGGATAGCGGTCGATCAGTTTCAGCACCAGGGTGCTGCCCCAGACGATGATGGGCACGCTCATCAGCAGGCCGAAGACGACGTAGGCCATCTGGTGTTCCGCGGCGGTGTTCTGCGCCGCGCCGGCGATGGCGATGACGTTGTCCAGGCTCATGACGAAATCGGCGATGATGATGGTGCGCACGGCCGCCCAGACGGAGCCGGCGCCTTCGATCCGGCCATGCGCGCCGTCGTCGGGCAGCAGCAGCTTGACGCCGATCCACAGCAGCAGCAGCGCGCCGGCGATTTTCAGGCCGGGAAAGACCAGCAGCGTCAGCGCGAAGGCGATCAGGGCCACCCGCAGAACGATGGCGCCCGCCGTGCCCCACAGGATGCCCTGCAGGCGCCGACGGCGTTCCAGCCGGCGGCAGGCCAGCGCGATGACGACGGCGTTGTCGCCGCCCAGCAGCACGTCGATGAGGACGATCTGGAAGACCGCGCCCCAATGCAGCTGTTCCAGCCATTCGAGCATGCCGCGCCCGCCTCCTGGTCGATAAGCAGAAAAAGAATAGAAAAAGCCCCCACGCCGGGGGCCTGGACGATCGGCGCGCGGGGCGCAAGCCGCCCGCGCGCCGGTCTGTCATTACAGCACGGTTTTGAGCAGCTTGCCCATTTCCGAGGGATTGCGCGTGGTGCGGATCCCGCAGGCTTCCATGATTTCCAGCTTGGCGTCGGCGGTGTCGGCGCCGCCCGAGATCAGGGCACCGGCGTGGCCCATGCGCTTGCCCGGAGGCGCCGTGACGCCGGCGATGAAGCCGACCACGGGCTTTTTCATGTGGTCCTTGGCCCACTGCGCGGCGTTGACCTCGTCGGGCCCGCCGATCTCGCCGATCATGATGACGGCGTCCGTGTCCGGATCGTCGTTGAACATCTGCAGCACGTCGATGTGCTTCAGGCCGTTGATCGGGTCGCCGCCGATGCCGACCGCGCTGGACTGGCCCAGGCCCAGTTCCGTGACCTGCGCCACGGCTTCGTAGGTCAGGGTGCCGGAGCGGCTGACGATGCCGACGCGGCCCTTGCGGTGGATGTGGCCCGGCATGATGCCGATCTTGATTTCGTCGGGCGTGATCAGGCCCGGGCAGTTGGGGCCCAGCAGCAGGGTCTTGCGGTTCTCGGCGCGCATGCGGTTGCGCACTTCGAGCATGTCGCGCACGGGGATGCCTTCGGTGATGCAGATGGCCAGGTCCAGGTCGGCCTCGACGGCTTCCCAGATGGCGGCGGCGGCGCCCGCGGGCGGCACGTAGATGACCGACACGGTCGCGCCGGTGGCCTGCTTGGCGTCCTTCACGGAGGCGTAGATGGGGATGCCCTCGAAGTCCTCGCCGGCCTTCTTCGGGTGCACGCCGGCCACGAAGGCGGCGCGGCCGTTGGCGTAGTCGCGGCACATGCGGGTGTGGAACTGGCCGGTCTTGCCGGTGATCCCCTGGGTGATGACCTTGGTGTCCTTGTTGATCAGAATCGACATGTTCTATTCCCTGAGATGCTTATTTCGCGGCGGCGACGACGGCGGTCGCGGCTTCGGCCATGGTGTCGGCGCTGATGATGGGCAGGCCCGAGGCCGCCAGCATCTGCTTGCCCTTTTCTTCGTTGGTGCCCTTCATGCGCACCACCAGCGGCACGCTGAGGTTCACGGCCTTGCAGGCGGCGATGACGCCTTCGGCGATCACGTCGCAGCGCATGATGCCGCCGAAGATGTTGACCAGGATGGCCTTCACGCCGTCGTTGCGGAGCATGATCTTGAAGGCTTCGGTGACCTTTTCCGCCGTGGCGCCGCCGCCGACGTCCAGGAAGTTGGCCGGCTCGCCGCCGAACAGCTTGATGGTGTCCATCGTGGCCATGGCCAGGCCGGCACCGTTGACCAGGCAGCCGATGTTGCCGTCGAGCTGGATGTAGGCCAGGTCGAACTTGCTGGCCTCGACCTCGGCGGGGTCTTCCTCGTCCAGGTCGCGGTAGGCGACGATCTCGGGGTGGCGGAACAGCGCGTTGGAATCGAAGTTGAACTTCGCGTCCAGGGCGACGATGTTGCCCTTGCCGTCGCGGTTCAGGGGGTTGATCTCGACCAGCGAGGCATCGGTTTCCATGTAGCAGGTGTAGAGCTTCTGGCACACGTCGATGAACTGGTCCACGGAATCGGCCGGCATGGCGACGCCCTGGGCCAGCTTCTCGCCGTCGGCCCGGGTGAAGCCCTGCAGGGGGTCGATCTGCACGGTGACGATCTTTTCGGGGGTCGAATGGGCGACTTCCTCGATGTCCATGCCGCCTTCGCTCGAAGCGATGAAGGCCACCTTCTGCGTGGCGCGGTCGGTCACGACGGACAGGTAGTATTCCTTCTGGATGTCGGCGCCTTCCTCGATGTACAGGCGGCGCACCTTCTGGCCTTCGGGGCCGGTCTGGTGCGTGACCAGCTGCATGCCCAGGATCTGGCCGGCCAGGGTGCGGACCTCGTCCAGCGACTTGGCGACCTTCACGCCGCCGCCCTTGCCGCGCCCGCCGGCGTGGATCTGCGCCTTGACGACCCAGACAGGACCCCCCAGTTTTTCGGCTGCCGCCACGGCCTCCTCGACCGAGAACGCGGGAATGCCGCGCGGGACAGTCACGCCAAACTTCTTCAGCAATTCCTTGCCTTGATATTCGTGAATTTTCATGAGTTACCTGTCAGTGGAGAGAAAAGGAAGCCGCCGGCCCGCCGCTTCGGCGTGCCGGTCCGAGGAACGCCATCCGGCCCGCGGCCCGTGGGGGACGCTAGGCTTCATCGGAATGGGCCTCGGCGGGGACGTACCAGGGGGAATAATGCATGCGCACCACCGGGCCATCCACGCGCAGGGCGTGACAGCCGTCCAGCTGGAACGGCCGCTCGCCGGTGTCGGCCTCCTGGCGCTGGCGCCCGGCCATGGTCTGGACCGCCACGGTGGGCAGCACGTCGGTCAGTTCGGTGACGTGGGTACAGCCGGCCGTGCGGCCGAAACGCTCGCGCACGCGCTTGCGGAACTGGTTGAGCAGGTTCAGGCCGACCAGGCGCTGGTATTCCGGCGCGATCGCGCTGCAGAATTCGCCGTAGGGCGCGGCTTCGTAGGCGGCATCGGAGGCGGTGATGGTGAAGTGGTCGTCGATGGTGACGCGCAGGCGCATGTGGTGCACCGGCGCGCCCGCGGGATGGACTTCGTTCCCGCGGACCGGGAAATCGTAGGCCTTGGTATCGACGAGTTCGGCTTCGAGGTCCCATAGCCCGTCATCCCGGGCATAGGATTCGACGCGAATGGAGCGCGTGTGGATGGGACGGCGCGGACACGCCGGATCGGACAAGGGCATTGGGAACGG
Organism: Castellaniella defragrans 65Phen; assembly: GCF_000612685.1. Lineage (NCBI taxonomy): Bacteria > Pseudomonadati > Pseudomonadota > Betaproteobacteria > Burkholderiales > Alcaligenaceae > Castellaniella > Castellaniella defragrans. Next base: position 2,050,054 of record NZ_HG916765.1, on the reverse strand, counting down.
AAAGGCCGGAATTCGTAAAACCTTTCAATTATATACCGTGTATAAGCCCCCGCTTATGTAGCCCCGCTCGTGTCGGGGCCATGCCCCCGCCGCGCGCTCAGGCCGCTTCGCGCAGCGTCCGGGCCGCCTGCACCATGGCCTGCAGCGCCGAGCGGGTTTCCGGCCAGCCGCGGGTCTTCAGGCCGCAGTCCGGATTCACCCAGAGCCGCTCGGCCGGCAGGCGCCGGGCGGCGCGCCGCACCAGGTCCACCATCCAGTCCTCGCGCGGGACGTTGGGCGAATGGATGTCGTAGACCCCCGGCCCGATGTCGTTCGGGTAGGCGAAGGCCTCGAACGCGCCCAGCAGCTCCATGTTCGAGCGCGAGGTCTCGATGGTGATCACGTCCGCGTCCATCGCCGCGATCGATTCGATGATGTCGTTGAACTCCGAATAGCACATGTGGGTGTGGATCTGCGTGTCGTCGCGCACCCCGCTGGTGGACAGGCGGAAGCAGTCCACCGCCCAGTCCAGATAGGCGGCCCAGTCGCCGCGCCGCAGCGGCAGGCCTTCGCGGAAGGCCGGCTCGTCGATCTGGATCACGGTCACGCCGGCCTGCTCCAGGTCCAGGACCTCGTCGCGCAGGGCCAGGGCGATCTGGCGGCAGGTCTGCTCGCGCGGCTGGTCGTCGCGCACGAAGGACCATTGCAGGATCGTCACCGGGCCGGTGAGCATGCCCTTGACCGGCTTGTCCGTCAGGGACTGCGCGTAGGCCGACCAGGCCACGGTCATGGGCGCCAGGCGCGCCACGTCGCCGTAGATCAGGGGCGGCTTGACGCAGCGCGACCCGTAGCTCTGCACCCAGCCGTAGGCGGTGAAGGCGAAGCCGGCCAGCAGCTCGCCGAAGTATTCCACCATGTCGTTGCGCTCGGGTTCGCCGTGCACCAGCACGTCCAGGCCGATTTCCTCCTGGAAGCGCACCACGCGCTCGATTTCCTCGCGGATCGCCTTTTCGTAGGCGGCGTCGCCCAGCGTCCCGGCGCGCCAGTCGCGGCGCAGCGCGCGGATCTCCGGCGTCTGCGGGAAGGAGCCGATGGTGGTCGTGGGATAGCGCGGCAGGCCCAGGCGCGCCTGCTGGGCGGCGATGCGCCGGGCGAAGGGCGCGCGCGCGCGGCGGATCGAATCCGAGGCGGCGAGGCGCGCGGCCACGTCGCGGCGGTGGATGCGGGCGGAGGCGGCGCGATCGCGCACGGCCTGGCGGGCGGCCGCCAGCGCCTGCCGGTCGAGGTCGTCGGCATCGCCGTCCACCAGGGCGCGCAGCAGGCGCAGTTCGTCGAGCTTCTGCACGGCGAAGGACAGCCAGCCGCGCAATTCCTTGTCTAGGGCGGTCTCCAGGCTCAGGTCGATGGGACTGTGCAGCAGCGAGCACGAGGGCGCCAGCCACAGGCGGCTGCCCAGGCGGGCGGCCGCCGCGCGAACCTGTTCGTGGATGCGGTCCAGGTCGGCGCGCCAGACGTTGCGCCCGTCGATCACGCCCAGGGACAGGACCTGGCCGTCGCGCAGCGCGGCCAGCACGGCCGCCTGCTGGTCCGGCGCGCGCACCAGGTCCACGTGCAGCCCGTGCACCGGCAGGGACCGGACCACGTCCAGGTTGTGCTCGATGCCGCCGAAATACGTCGCCAGCAGCAGCTTCGGCCCCTGCGCCGCCAGGCGGGCGTAGACGCCGGCCAGCGCCTCGCGCCAGGCCCGCGGCAGGTCCAGCACCAGGATGGGCTCGTCCACCTGCACCCATTCCACGCCCTGGGCGGCCAGCCGCCGCAGCACCTGCTCGTAGACGGCCAGCAGGCCGGGCAGCAGGTCCAGCTTGGCCGCGTCGCCCGCCCCGCCCGCGTAGGCATCGCCCTTGCCCAGCCACAGCCAGGTCAGCGGCCCCGGGATCACAGGGCGGGCGCGGTGGCCCAGCGCCTGGGCCTCGGCCACCTGCTCGAACAGCGATTCGCGCGCGATGCGGTAGGTCTGGCCAGGATGCAGTTCCGGCACGATGTAGTGATAGTTGGTGTCGAACCACTTGGTCATCTCGCAGGCCGCCGCCGGCGTGCCCGAGGGGGCGCGGCCGCGCGCCATGCGAAACAGCGTGTCCAGCTCGACCGGGGCGTCGTCCGCCTGGCCGAAGCGCGCCGGCACCGCGCCCAGCAGCGTGGTCCATTCCAGGATCTGGTCGTACCAGGCGAAATCGCCCACCGGCACCCACTGCGCGCCGGCTTCGGCCTGGATCGCCCAGTGACGGGCGCGCAGCGCGCGGCCCGTGGCCAGCAGGCTGTCCGCGTCGGCCTTGCCGGCCCAGTAGGCTTCCTGGGCGCGCTTCAGTTCCCGGGCGGCGCCGATCCGGGGAAAACCTAGATTATGAATGATCGTCATGATTAATCCTGATAACATTAAAATTATTCAATGAACGACATTCTGCCTGGAGAGGCAGAAAATAAAAAATCAAATCCTGCACGGATAACATGAGAGAAATTCATGATTGAGCTTCGCCACCTGGAAACCCTGCTGGCCATCCGCGACGGCGGCAGCCTGCAGGAAGCCGCCGAGCGCCTGCACCTGACCCAGTCGGCCCTGTCGCACCAGCTGCGCGACCTGGAAGTGCGGCTGAAGACGCCGCTGCTGAACCGGCGCACCCGCCCCGCCCGCCTGACGACGGCGGGCCTGCGGCTGGTGGCGCTGGCCGAGGACGTGCTGCCGCGCGTGCGCGCGGCGGAACAGGAACTGCGCCGCCTGGCCGCCGGCCGCGCCGGCCGCCTGCACGTCGCCATCGACTGCCATTCCTGCTTCCAGTGGCTGATGCCCACGCTGGACACCTTCCGCAAGGACTGGCCGGAGGTTTCCCTGGACCTGACGGCGGCGTTTTCCTTCGCCCCCCTGCCCGCCCTGGCGCGCGGCGACCTGGACGTGGTGATCACCTCCGACCCGGAGCCGCTGGAATCGGTGGACTACACGCCACTGTTCGCCTACGAGCTGGTGCTGGCGGTGGCCAGCCAGGGGCCGCTGGGCGCGGCCGGCCGCGTCCTGCCGGAGGACCTGGCCGACCAGGTGCTGATCACCTACCCGGTCGACCGGAGCCGGCTGGACGTCTACACGGCTTTCCTGGACCCGGCCGGCGTGGAGCCCGCCGCCGTGCGCACGGCGGAGCTGACGCCCATGATCGTGCAGCTGGTGGCCAGCGGCCGGGGCGTGGCGGCGCTGCCCAGCTGGGCGCTGGAGGAATACAGGAACCTGCCGGGATTGCGGATCTGCCGGCTGGGATCGGGCATCTGGCGCACCCTGCAGGCCGGCGTGCGCGCCGAGGACGTGGAAACCCCCTACATCCAGGCCTTCCTGGAGCAGGCCCGGCGCACGTGTTTCGAGACCCTGCCGGGCATCCGCGCGCCGGGCTGATCAACGGTCCAGCAGGCGCCGGATGCAGTCGGCGGAAAACCCCCGCCCCGCCATGAAGCGGTACTGCCGCGCGTATTCGCGGGGATCGGCGGGCGGCTGGCCGAACTTGCGCTGCCAGACGGCGCGCGCGCGATCGGCTTCGGTGGCGCGCAGGGAATCCCGCAGGCCGGCCAGCTCGTCGTCGGCCAGCCCCTGCTGGCGCAGGGCGCCCAGGATGCGCTGCGCGCCCTGGCGCGCGGCGGCGCGGTGGGCGTAGGCCTGGGCGTAGCGCTGGTCGGACTGCCAGTGCTCGCGCGCGAGTTCGTCGAGCACGGCTTCGATGGCGGCGGGATCGTCGCACCAGGCGGAGAGCTTGCGCCGCAGTTCCTGGCGGGAATGCTCGCGCCGGGAGAGGTAGGCGACGGCCCGCGCCTTCAGGCTGGGGCCGGAACCGGCGCCAGGCCTGGCCCCGGACCCGCGCCGGGACGGGCCATCGCCGTCCGGCGATGCGGCATCGCCGCCGGACACGGCGCTGAAGCCGTCGCCGGCCCTATTCCCCATCGGCGGCGGAAGCGGCGGGCACGGCCCGCGGGACGATGCCCAGGTGCTCGCGCACCCGGTTCTCGATCTCGAAGGCCATGTCCCGATGCTCTTTCAGGTAGTCGCGGACGTTGTCCTTGCCCTGGCCGATACGCTCGCCGTTGTAGCTGTACCAGGCGCCGGACTTGTCGATCAGGCCGGCCTGGACCCCGAGGTCGATGATCTCGCCCTCGCGGGAGATGCCGGTGCCGTACATGATGTCGAACTCGACCTGCTTGAACGGCGGGGCGACCTTGTTCTTGACGATCTTGACGCGGGTTTCGTTGCCGACGACCTCGTCGCCCTTCTTGATCGAGCCGATGCGGCGGATGTCCAGACGCACCGAGGAATAGAATTTCAGCGCGTTGCCGCCCGTGGTGGTCTCGGGGTTGCCGAACATGACGCCGATCTTCATGCGGATCTGGTTGATGAAGATCACCATGCAGTTGGCGCGCTTGATCGTGGCGGTGAGCTTGCGCAGGGCCTGGCTCATCAGGCGGGCCTGCAGGCCGGGCAGCGAATCGCCCATGTCGCCCTCGATTTCGGCCTTGGGCACCAGGGCGGCGACCGAGTCGATCACGATCAGGTCGACCGAGCCCGAGCGCACCAGGGCGTCGGTGATTTCCAGGGCCTGCTCGCCGGTGTCGGGCTGGGAGATCAGCAGGTCTTCGAGATTGACCCCCAGGCGCGCGGCGTACTGCACGTCCAGGGCGTGCTCGGCGTCGACGAAGGCGCAGGTGCCGCCGATCTTCTGCATTTCGGCGATGACCTGCAGGGTGAGCGTGGTCTTGCCGGAGGATTCGGGGCCGTAGACCTCGACCACCCGGCCGCGCGGCAGGCCCCCGACGCCCAGGGCGATGTCCAGCCCCAGCGAACCGGTGGACACGACCTGGATGTCGTGCTCGACCTGGTTGTCGCCATAGCGCATGATGGAGCCCTTGCCGAACTGCTTTTCGATTTGAGACAGCGCGGCGGCCAGCGCCTTGGCGCGTTCGGGGTTGGCCTTGCCGGAGCGTTCATCCATGAGGGAATTCCTATCGTGAGTGACGGGCCGCCGGGACCCGGGCCAGGGATCGGCCGGGTCCGCCTGCGGCGGGATTCGGGAAATTATGGCATTAATTATACTGTATGAAAATACAGATGTGCCAATTCGATCCCGGCCGCGCCGGCGGGGCCCGGCGCCGGCGGCCGCCCGGCCTTTCCCCGGCGTCCGGTGCCGCGTCCGTCGCGGCGCCCATCGTTTACCCTAATGACCCGGCGGGGCCGCGCATGCCACAATGGCGGCAGTCAGGGCGCCCGGGCGCCCGCCTCTCCCTGGATGTCATTCCCGCCATGCGTATCCTGATTGCCGAGGACGACAGCATTCTCGCGGACGGGCTGTCCCGATCGCTGCGCTACGACGGCTATGCCGTGGACGTCGTCAGCGACGGCTCCAGCGCCGATTCCGCGCTGCAGCTGCAAGCCTTCGACCTTCTGATCCTGGACCTGGGCCTGCCGCGCCTGGACGGCCTGTCCGTGCTGCGCAAGCTGCGCCAGCGCGGCACCCCCCTGCCGGTCCTCATCCTGACGGCCGCCGACTCCATCGAGCAGCGCGTCGAAGGCCTGGACCTGGGCGCCGACGACTACATGTCCAAGCCCTTCGCCCTCAGCGAACTCGAAGCCCGCGTGCGCGCCCTGATCCGCCGCCACGGCGGCGCGCGCGCCTCCGTCCTGCGCCACGGGCGCCTGGCCTTCGACCTGAACGGGCGCGTGGCCACCATCGACGACGCCGCCGTCGAACTGTCCGCCCGCGAGACCAGCCTGCTGGAAATCTTCCTCTCGCGCAGCGGCCGCATGATCAGCAAGCACCAGCTGGTCGATCTGCTGTGCGAATGGGGCGAGGAAGTCACCACCAACGCCATCGAGGTCTACATCCACCGGCTGCGCAAGAAGATCGAGCCCGCCGGCGTCCACATCCTGACCGTGCGCGGCCTGGGATACTGCCTGGAGCCCGACAACCGCTCCGTGCCGGCGGACGCGGCGGCCGTCGGCTGACGGCGCGCTCCCCGCCATGTTCGCCGACCCGGTACCGCGCAGGCCCCGCCGCCGCCGCGCGACCCTGCTGGGCCGCATCCTGCTGTGGATGATCGTGCCGCTGTTCGTGCTGTGGTCGATCGGCATCGTCATCACCTACTTCATCTCCCTGAACATCGCCAATTCGCCCTACGACCGGACGCTGGCGAGCCACCTGCGCCTGCTGCGCCACGAGGTCGAGCAGCAGCGCCTGGCCGGCGGCGTGGCGCTGTCCGAATCGGCCCGCACGGTGCTGGCCGGCAGCGCCGACGAATCGGCCACCAGCTGGCAGATCCTGGACGCCAACGGCCACCTGCTGGCGGGCGATCCCAGCATCCCCACGCCGGAAAACTGGGGCTACGACATCGACCAGATCCGCTTCCGCAACGCGTCGCTGAACCACCAGTCCATCCGCATGGCCTATGTGTGGGGCGGGCGCGACCAGGACGGCACCGGCTTCCTGACGGTCGTGGCCGAGCCGGCCGAGGCGCGCGCCACGCTGCAGCAGGAAATCCTCACCGGCATGCTGACGCCCCAGCTCATCATCCTGCCGCTGGCCGCCATGCTGGCCGGGCTGGGCCTGACCCAGGGCCTGGAGCCGCTCAGCCTGCTGCAGGAGCACATGCGCCGGCGCAAGCCCAGCGACCTGTCCCCCATCCGCGACGACCTGGCACCGGCCGAGATCGTGCCGCTGATCGCCTCCATGAACAACGTGCTGCAGCGCCTGTCCGACTCGATCGAGTCCCAGCGGCGCTTCGTCGCCAATGCCGCCCACCAGCTGAAGACCCCGCTGGCCGGCATCCGCACGCAATGCGAACTGGCGCTGCGCGAGCAGGAGCCCGCGCGCATGCGCGACAGCCTGCAGCAGCTCATCACCGGCTCCCAGCGCGCCACCCGGCTGGTCAACCAGCTGCTGCTGCTGGCGCGGGCGGAATCGATCGACCCCAACCAGTCCCGCACCACGGAAGTGCTCGACCTGCTGCCGCTGGCCGAGGCCTGCACCCTGGAATGGGTCGAGACCGCCCTGCAGCGCCGCCTCGACCTGGGCTTTGAATCGCCCGGCGAGCCCCTGCCGGTCTTCGGCAACGCGGTCATGATCCGCGAACTGCTGAACAACCTGATCGACAACGCCCTGCTCTACACGCCCGCCGGCGGCCGGGTCACCGTGCGCGCGCTGCCCGAGGGCGACCGGGTCTGCCTCGAAGTCCAGGACTCCGGCCCCGGCATCCCGCCCGAAGAGCAGTCCAAGGTCTTCGACCGCTTCTACCGGATCCTCGGCCACGGTGCCGAAGGCAGCGGCCTGGGCCTGGCGATCGTGCGCGAGGTCGCCGAACACCACCACGCCACCATCGCCTTCCTGCCGCCCGGCAACCACCGCGATCCCGTCAGCGCCGGCACCCGGCTGCGCGTTTCCTTCCCCCGCGACGATGCGCCCAGGACCCGATCATGAACCGAGCCCGACCCATGCCGCACGATGCCATGGACGAAGCCAACCGTCCCATGACCCACGAGGAACGCCGCGTCATCCTGGCGTCCTCGATGGGCACCGTCTTTGAATGGTATGACTTCTACGTCTACGGATCCCTGGCGGCCGTCATCGCCCAGCATTTCTTCACCGGCCTGAACCCCACGGCCGGCTTCATCTTCGCCCTGCTGACCTTCGCAGCCGGCTTCGCCGTGCGGCCCTTCGGCGCCCTGGTGTTCGGCCGGCTGGGCGACATGGTCGGGCGCAAGTACGCCTTCGTGGTCTCGATCCTGGTGATGGGACTGTCCACCTTCCTGGTGGGCGTGTTGCCCTCGTCGGCCTCGATCGGCACGGCCGCGCCCATGATCCTGCTGCTGCTGCGCCTGCTGCAGGGCCTGGCCCTGGGCGGCGAATACGGCGGCGCGGCCGTCTACGTGGCCGAGCACGCCCCGCAGGGCCGGCGCGGCTTTTTCACCAGCTGGATCCAGACCACCGCCACCACCGGCATGTTCCTGTCGCTGGTGGTGGTGCTGGGCACCCGCGCCACGCTGGGCCAGGAGGCCTTCGACGCCTGGGGCTGGCGGGTACCGTTCCTGATCTCCGTGCTGCTGCTGGTGATCTCGGTCTGGATCCGCCTGCGCCTGCATGAATCGCCCGCCTTCACGCGCATGAAGAGCGAAGGCCTGGTCTCGCGCGCGCCCATCAAGGAAGCCTTCGGGCGCTGGCGCAACCTGCGCCTGATCCTGCTGGCCCTGATCGGCCTGACGGCCGGCCAGGCCGTGGTCTGGTACACCGGACAGTTCTACGCGCTGTACTTCCTCACCGAGACGCTGGGCGTGGACGCCAACATCGCCAACATCCTGGTGGCGCTGGCCCTGCTGCTGGCCTGTCCGTTCTTTCTGGTGTTCGGCGCGCTGTCTGACCGGATCGGCCGCAAGCCCATCATCATGACCGGCTGCCTGATCGCCGCCCTCACCTATTTCCCCGTGTTCAAGGGCCTCACCCACTACGCCAACCCGGCGCTGGAACGCGCGCAGAACCAGGCGCCCGTGTACGTCGTGGCCAATCCCGAGGACTGTTCGCTGCAGTTCAATCCCGTGGGCATCGCCTCCTTCACCAGCGCCTGCGACCTGCTCAAGGCCTTCATGGCGAGCCATTCGGTCCACTACATCAACCAGACCGCCCCCCCGGGCACCATGGCCTACGCCCTGGTGGGCGAACAGCGCATCGACTCCTTCGACGGCACCTCGCTGCCGCGCGCGGAATTCGCCCGCCGCAACGCGCGGCTGCAGGAAGAACTGCGCCAGGCGGTGCGCAACCACGGCTATCCGGCCTACGCCGATCCGTCCCAGATCAACTTCACCATGGTGCTGCTGCTGCTGTTCTTCCTGGTGCTGCAGGTCACCATGGTCTACGGGCCGATCGCCGCCATGCTGGTGGAAATGTTCCCCACGCGCATCCGCTACACCTCCATGAGTGTGCCCTACCACATCGGCAACGGCTGGTTCGGCGGCTTCCTGCCGCCCGTGGCCTTCGCCACGGTGGCCACCACAGGCAACATGTACGACGGCCTGTGGTATCCGATCGCGGTATGCATCATGACGCTGGTCGTGGGCCTGCTGTTCGTCAAGGAAACCCGGCACAACGACCTGAACGCGCCCTAGGACGCCGGATTCACGGTCTCCGGCGAGCAACTCGCGCAGGCTGGTGACGATCCAGGGCCGTGATCCAGGGCCGTGATCCAGGAATGCGATTCAGGAGTGCGGTCCGGGGCCGCAATTCAGAGTCGCGTCAGGCGTGCGGCTCTAGAATGGCGGGGCACGCCGACGCTTGCCCGGGCGCTTCGATCCCCTTTGTCCGCCCGGGCATCCCAGCCGCCGGCTGCCGCCGTCCGCGCCCCCCGCGAGCTCCTTTTCGTGCGCGCGGACGGATGCCCTCCCGGCCCGGCCTCGTCCGGGCCGTTTTTTTCCAGCGCTGGAGGCCGGCGCGCCCAGGGCCCAGCGCCCAGCCCGAAAGCCAGGAACCGGGCGTCCTGCGCCTGGATCCCATGCCGGGTACTGGATGCTGGATGGGCTGGAGACCGGATATCGAACGCGGGATGCCGGAAGCCGAAGCCAGCGGGTCCTAGCCGCCCGAAAGATCCTCCTCGGGCAGTTCCGCCAGGCCCGCTCCCGCCGTCTCGCTGCGCCCGTAGGCGTCCTCGAAGCGCACGATGTCGTCCTCGCCCAGGTAGGTGCCGGACTGCACCTCGATCAGTTCCAGCGGAATGGTGCCGGGGTTTTCCAGGCGGTGCTTGGTACCCAGGGGGATGTAGGCGGACTGGTTCTCGGTCAGGAAGAACGTCTCGCCGTCGCGCGTGACCCGCGCCGTCCCCTTGACGACGATCCAGTGCTCGGCCCGGTGATGGTGCAGCTGCAGCGACAGGCGCTCCCCGGGGCGCACGATGATGCGCTTGACCTGAAACCGGTCTCCCGCGTCGATCGACTCGTAATGCCCCCAGGGCCTGAAGACCCGATGCGACACGAGCGCCTCCGGGCGCCCCTGGCCTTTCAGCTCGGCGACCAGGCCGCGGATGTCCTGCACCCGGTCGCGCGCCGCGACCAGCACCGCATCCGCGGTATCGACCACCACCACGTCCTCCAGCCCCAGCAGGGAAACCAGGCGGCCGTCGCTGCGTGCGTAGACGTTGCGGCAGCCGACCGCCTGGACGTCGCCCTGCAGCGCGTTGCCCTCGCCGTCGCGCGCGGCGATCCGCCACAAGGCGTCCCAGGAGCCGATGTCGCTCCAGCCGGCGGCCAGCCCGACCATCGCCACCTTGTCGGCGTGCTCCATGACGGCATAGTCCACGGACTCCGCGGGGCAGCCGAGAAACGCCGCCGCCTCGATCCGCGTGAAGTCCCCGTCGTCGCGGGTGCGCGCCATGGCGGCCCGGCACGCCCGCAGGATGTCCGGGCGCAGGCGGCCCAGGGCGTCCAGGTAGGCCGAGGCCCGGAACAGGAACATGCCGCTGTTCCAGTGGTAGTTGCCCGCCGCCAGGTAGGCGGCGGCGCGCTGCGCGTCCGGCTTCTCGGAAAAGGACTCGACCGCGTGGACGCCGGGCAGGCCGTCCAGCGGCTCGGCGCTGGCGCGCACGTAGCCGTAGCCCGTCTCGGGCCGGTCCGGTAACACCCCGAAGGTCACCAGCCAGCCCGCGCGCGCCGCCGGCGAGGCGCTCTGCACCGCCTGCCTGAAGGCGGCGCGATCCTCCAGGGCGTGGTCCGAGGGCAGGACCAGCAGCAGGGCGTCGGCGCCGTCGCGCGTCGCGCGCAGCGCGGCCAGGGCGATGGCGGGGGCCGTGTTGCGGCCCTCGGGTTCGAGGATGAGCGTGCCCTGGGCCGGAAAGCCGGCCTGGCGCAGATGCTCGGCCGCGAGGAAGCGGTACGCCTCGTTGGCCACGGCGATGGGGGCGCCCTGCGGCAGGTCCGCGACGCGCAGCCAGGTGTCCTGCAAGGGGGAACGGCCGTCGAACAGCGGCAGGAACTGCTTGGGATGATGCTCCCGCGACATCGGCCACAGCCGCGTCCCCGATCCCCCGACCAGCAGGACGACGCGCAGCGGCAGGGTTTCAGGAGACATGGCGCTTCGGGGAAAACGATCCGTTCATCGGGCAAAGGCTCAGGGTTGATCAAGGAATGGGCCGGCCATCGAGCAGCCGGCGGCCGGCCCCCCGCCGCCTCGGAGACGGCGTCTGGATGCGATCTTAGCGCATCCCCGGGGCCGGAAGGCGCGCGGATGCACGTCCTTGGGGCCTTTATCCTTCCAGGCCCGCGCCGGACGCGCCGCGCTCCCGCGTCCGTTCCAGCCAGGCCTGGAACATCAGCACGCCCCACAGGGGATACTGCCCGTTGTGGCGCCCGGACACATGCTCCGCCCACATCCGCCGGATCGGCTCCGGCCGCAGAAAGCCTTCGCGCCGCAGGCGCGATTCGTCCAGCAGGCTTTCCGCCCAGTCGCGCAGCGGGCCACGCAGCCAATGGTCCACGGGGACGCTGAACCCCATCTTGGGCCGCTCGATCAGTTCCCGGGGGACGTGCCGGTACAGCACCTGCCGCAGGATCCATTTGGTCGTGCCGCCGCGCAGTTTCATGGACTGCGGCAGCCGCCAGGCGAATTCCACCACCCGGTGGTCCTGGAACGGCATGCGGCCTTCCAGGGATACGCCCATGGCGGCCCGGTCCACCTTGGCCAGAATGTCGTCGGGCAGATAGCTGACGGTGTCCAGGACCATCAGGCGCTGGATGTCGTCCAGGCCTTCCAGCGGCAGGGGCCGGCCGCGCAGGCAGGTCGGGGGCTCGCGGCCGCCGATCACCACGTCCGCCGGCTCCCAGCGGGTGATCGACTCCAGGTACAGGTCGTCGATGCGCCCGGCCGACAGCATGCGGGCGCCCCGGTGCATTTTTTCGCCGGCCAGGGCGCTGCGCAGCGGTCCGGGCAGCACCGGCCGCAGCGGCCGGAACACGGCGTTCCAGGCCTCGGGCGACAGCGTACGGATGCCTGCGGCCGCCAGCCGCCGCAGGCCGTGCGGCACACGCGCGAAGCGGTTCCAGCGCCGGCTGTTGTGCAGGTAGCGGCCGTAGCCGGCGAACAGTTCGTCTCCCGCGTCGCCCGACAGCGCGACCGTGACATGCCGGCGCGCGAGCTGCGCCACCAGGAAGGTCGGGATCTGCGAGGAATCGGCGAAGGGCTCGCTGTACAGGTCGGGCAGCCGGGGGATGACGTCCAGCGCCTGTTCCGGCGTGACGTACAGCTCGGTATGCTCGGTGCCCAGGTGCCGGGCGACCGCCTGGGCGTGCTCGGCCTCGTTGTAGTCCTGCTCGTGGAAACCGATGGAAAAGGTCTTGACCGGCCGCGCGGACTGGGCCTGCATCAGCGCCACCACGGTCGAGGAATCGATGCCCCCCGACAGGAAGGCGCCCAGCGGCACGTCGGCGAGCATCTGCTGGCGCACGGCGGACTTGAGCAGATCCTCCAGCGCATCGGCGGCTTCCTGGTCGGACCCGGCGAACGGCGCGCGGCTGCCGGCCACGGCGACCTCCACGAGCGACCAGTAGGCCTCGATCCGCGGCTCGCGCCGGTCGAGCGACACCGTCAGCAGGCAGCCCGCCGGCAGCTTGGAGATGCCGCGGTAGATGGAATGGGGCGCGGGAATGTAGTTGTACCGCATCAGCAGGCACAGGGCGTCGCGGTCGACGTCCGCCGCGCAGCGCGGATGCGCCCGCAGCGCCTGGAGCTCGGAGCCGAACAGGAAGCAGGCCTCGTCCCCGGCGCCCTGCCAGCCGTAGTACAGGGGTTTTTCGCCCAGGCGGTCGCGTCCCAGGGTCAGGACGCGCGCCTGCGTGTCCCAGACGGCGAAGGCGAACATGCCGATGCAGCGCTCCACCGTCGCCCGGATGCCCCAGGCCGCGAAGCCCGCCAGCAGGGTTTCGGTGTCCGAATGGCCGCGCCAGCCCGGCGCCAGGCCGGACTGCTCCAGTTCCCGGCGCAGATCCAGGTGGTTGTAGATCTCGCCGTTGAAGACGATCACGTGGCGCCCCGAGGGGCCCGTCATGGGCTGGTGCCCCGCCGCCGAAAGGTCCAGGATGGACAGGCGCCGGTGGGCCAGCCCGATGCCCGAGCCGTCGGCCCAGACGCCGGCGTCGTCCGGCCCGCGCGACACGATGGTGCCGGCCATACGCTCCAGGATGACGGCAGCCGCATGCGCGTCACGCCCGCCGCCGCTGTCCAGAAAACCCGCCAAACCGCACATTGCGCCTTCCTTTCGATCGTCGTCCGCCCGCCGGTCCGCCGGCGCGCCCGCGCATTTCAAGATTGCCGGCCCGCGATGCCGGATTCGATGGAGGCATAGCATATACCAATCGCCCGCCGGCCCCTGCGCGCACCGCCGCGCCTGTGAGCTGCACGGGATCGGCCGCCGGGGACTTTACCGCGTACAATCAAGGCCCATTTTCACCGCCGCCCGCCGGCCCCGCCGTACAAGACCATGTGGTTCAAGAATCTCAAACTCTATCGCCTCGCCCCCAACGCCTCCCTGACCCCCGCCGACCTCGAAGCGGCCCTGGAGCCGCTCGCCTTCCAGCCCGGCGGCAGCCAGGACAGCCAGGTGTCGGGCTGGCTGCCGCCGCGCGAGGACAGCGGCCTGGTCTACGCGCAGCACGGCCAGATCCTGCTGAACCTGCACACTGAAAAGAAGCTGCTGCCGGCCACGGTCGTCAACCAGGCCAGCCGCGCGCGTGCCCTGCAGATCGAGGAGCAGCAGGGCTACAAGCCCGGGCGCAAGCAGATGAAGGAGATCAAGGAGCAGATGACGATGGAGCTGCTGCCGCGCGCCTTCGTCATCGCCCACGACACGCGGATCTGGATCGACACCGTGAACCGCTGGGTGGCCATCGACGCCGCGGCCGCCGCGCGCAGCGACGAGGTCCTGGGCCTGCTGGCCAAGACGCTCACGCCCTTCCCCATCGTGCCGCTGCACGTGGAGATGTCGCCCGCGGCCGCCATGACGCTGTGGCTGTCCGAGGACGAACCCCCGGCCGGCTTCTCCGTCGACCAGGACACGGAACTGCGCTCCACCGGCGAGTCGCGCGCCACCGTGCGCTACGTGCGCCAGACGGTGGAGCTCGACGAGGTCCGCCGCCACGTCCAGGCGGGCAAGCAGTGCACGCGTCTGGCCATGACCTGGAACGACCGCGTGTCCTTCGTGCTGACCGACAACCTGGACATCAAGCGCGTGGCGCCGCTGGACGTGCTGAAGGAACACCAGGACGCCCAGGCCGCCAACGAGGCCGAGCAGTTCGAGGCCGACTTCGCCCTGATGGCGGGCGAACTGGCGCGCCTGCTGGACGACCTGGTCGCGGCGCTGGGCGGGATGCGGTCGGATACGAAGTAGAAACAGGGCCCCCCACGCTGCGCCTTCGGCTTGCTGCCCCCCCATGGGGGGCGCATTTTGCCTTGGGGCGGCCCGGCGGCAAAACAGGGCCCCCACGCTGCGCCTTCGGCTTGCTGCCCCCCCATGGGGGGCGCATTTTGCCTTGGGGCGGCCCGGCGGCAAAACAGGGCCCCCACGCTGCGCCTTCGGCTTGCTGCCCCCCCATGGGGGGCGCATTTTGCCTTGGGGCGGCCCGGCGGCAAAACAGGGCCCCCACGCTGCGCCTTCGGCTTGCTGCCCCCCCCCATGGGGGGCGCATTTTGCCTTGGGGCGGCCCGGCGGCAAAACAGGGCCCCCACGCTGCGCCTTCGGCTTGCTGCCCCCCCATGGGGGGCGCATTTTGCCTTGGGGCGGCCCGGCGGCAAAACAGGGCCCCCACGCTGCGCCTTCGGCTTGCTGCCCCCCCCATGGGGGGCGCATTTTGCCTTGGGGCGGCCCGGCGGCAAAACAGGGCCCCCACGCTGCGCCTTCGGCTTGCTGCCCCCCCATGGGGGCGCATTTTGCCTTGGGGCGGCCCGGCGGCAAAACAGGGCCCCCCACGCTGCGCCTTCGGCTTGCGTCCTCCTCGCGGCTTGCATGCCGCGAGGATCCATCAACGGACGTTGCTGTTTCAGCGGCGCTCAGGGCGCGATCAAACGGCGCAGGCCGTCACGCAGTTTGCCAAAACTGAGCGAGAGATTGCGATCCGGGTCCAGCAGGGGGCCAATACCACCACGACGGCATCGATACCAGGGGTTTTACCGTACCCCCGCAATGCCAAAGGCAGCCGGTCAAGCAGTATCCGTTTCGATGCATCCGCGCCGGGCTTCAAATGCTTCGGGATGCGCCCAATACCTTTGTAAGAATGCGTTCGCCATGTGTGCGGATCGCCCTGTTCGCCAAGCAGCTTGGGCAGTACGGCTTCGAGCAGCTTCTCTCCGGATACATCTTCCACCAGAAACTCGATGTGCATGCCTACCTCGCATCGAGATAATCGCTGTACCACAGCCCACCCGGCGGCAAGCCTTCGGCCACCAGGTTCCTGACCATCTCCAATTCGGATACCCGGCGTATCGTCGAATAGCCATCGGCACCCTTTTCCAGAATCCACACTTCCTCGGGTGCCAGCGCATCGACGAAATACGGTTGATGCGTCGTCACAAAAATCTGTGGCGCATGTTTCTTGCCGCTTGCATGCGCACGAAACTCCTGCGCCAGGGCCTCCAGCAGCTTGTGATACAAGCCATTCTCGGGCTCCTCGATGCAGATGAATGGCGGCGGATCGGGATCTTCCAGCAGCAGAAGATAGGCAAACACCTTGAGCGTGCCATCGGACATCTGCTGCGCAAAGAATGGATCGTCGAACGCGCCATCATTGAAACGCAGCAACACCCGCTTGTCCGCCGTCACCTCCGTGTCGATCCTAGCAATGCCGGGGATCTTGCTGGCGATACGATCCAGAATGTTCCTGAACCGGTCCTTGTGCTCCCGCTCCATGAACTGCACGACGTTTCCACATCCATGGCCAGACAGTCGGCCACGAAGCCGAACGCATCGAACAAGGAGCTCTTGCCTACACCGTTCTTGCCGATGACCACTGTAAAAGGCGTCAGGGGCTCGCCTCCCTGGCCGGATGATTTTCCCAGCGTCACATCGCGCAACGCACGGAAGTTCCGGACGCGAAATCCTTCGATAATGGCCATACTGATCATTCCTTGCGAGTTGATGCTCCAGGCTGCCCGAAACCGGGCGGCGGGCCATGGACAAAACCAGCCATCGCCCGGCTGCGCCATTTTTACATGGAAGGACACGCGCCAAACACATCAGAAGATCTTCGGCTCAAGCGCAGCCACGCGCCCTTCACGCACGATCAGCCGGGACGGTGTTCATTCGGCACGGCGATCCAGGCGACCGCCCGCGAGATCAATCGATCCCGTGGAACACGCTGTCATCCGGCCCGATGTGGGACGGCGGCGTCCAGGTCACGTCGCGCAGCGAATGCTGCACCAGGCCTTCGACGCCCATCAGCACGGCGAAGATCGCCATGCGCACCGGGATGCCGTTGTCCGTCTGGCGGAAGATCGCCAGGCGCGGATCGTGGTTCAGGTCGGTGCTGAGGTCGTTGGCGCCCTCGCGGCTGTCGCGCGGCAGCGGATGCATGACAATGGTGTCCGGGCCGCAGCAGGCGTCCACGATGGCGCGGTTGACCTGGAAGTCGGCCGAATAGCCCTCCAGGCTTTCGCCCGAGAAGCGCTCCTTCTGCACCCGGGTGGCATAGACCACGTCGGCGCCCTTCAGGCCGGCGGCCAGGTCGTGGGTCTGCTCGATGACGTGGCCGTTGCGGCTGGCCTGGTCCAGCAGGTAGTCCGGCATTTCCAGGCCCGGCGGGGACACCAGGGTGAACTTCATGCCGCGGTACAGGGCCAGCAGCTTGATCAGCGAATGCACCGTGCGGCCGTATTTCAGGTCGCCGGCCATGGCGATGTGCGCGCCGTCCAGCAGTTTCCCCAGCCGGGAGAATTCCGTCAGGATGGTGTAGAGGTCCAGCAGCGCCTGGCTGGGGTGCTCGCCCGCGCCGTCGCCGCCGTTGACCACGGGGATGTTGGTCGCGGCGGCGAACTCGGCCACGGAGCCCTTTTCGGGGTGGCGGATCACCATGGCATCCACGTAGCCGCTCATCACGCGGCTGGTGTCGTAGATGGATTCGCCCTTGGCCATGGACGAGAAGGTGAAGCCGGTGGTGTCGCACACCGAGCCGCCCAGGCGGCAGAAGGCCGCGCCGAAGCTCACGCGGGTGCGCGTGCTGGCCTCGAAAAACAGATTGCCCAGCACCGCGCCTTCCAGGACGCGCGAAACCTTCTGCCGCCGGGCGATGGGCTGCATCAGGTCGGCCACGCGGAACAGTTCCTCGACGGACTCGCGCGTGAACTGGTCCACGGACAGCAGCTGGTGCTTGTTGTCGATGGCGATGCGGTCGCGCAAAGGCCCGGATTGTGCGCTCTGCGCATACTTCTGCATCAGGGCGTCGTTTTCCACGATCTCGGTGACGAAGCGGGACACCACTTCCGGCATCGTCCGCGCTTCCTGCGAGCCTTCCGGCAGCAGCCAGGTATCCAATGCGCGGCGCTTGACTCCGATACGGGCCGCGAACACGTCGCGGGTCAGGTTCAGGCGGCGCATCGCGTCGCGCAGAAAGACTTGCTGGGAAATCGCCATCATCGGCTCCTATATACGCAATGCGTAGATTTTTACCGATACAGCGTCATCGCGGCAAGAAAAAATTGCAGTCCCGCGCCGACCACATCAAAAAAACAACGCGGCGCGAGCCGGGATGCGGCGCCAGTTCCAGGAGGGTCGCGCCCCCCTCAGAACCCGCCCGTGGACGGCGAAGCGTCCACGCCGGCGACCGAGCGGGCGGCCAGTTCGGCGTTGCGCGCCGAGCCCACGCCGAAGGCGAGCTGCTGCTGGGTGATCGGCGCGGCATAGCCGGGCGCGGCCAGCATGGTGCGGCCCACGACCAGCGCCAGCCGCAGGCCGGGGTTCGCCGCCGTGGCTTCGCGCAGTTTGCGCAGCCCCTCGTCGCTCAGGATCAGCACCAGGATGCCGTCGCCCTTCTGATCGGTCGCCGACTGGATGCCGATCAGATCGCTGCGGCCGATCACCGCCGTGGGCCGCACGTACAGCATGCCCGAGGGCTTCAGGCTGACCGGCGTCCAGCCGGGCCGGGACCGCACATCGGCCAGGAACACCCGCAGGTCCAGCGCCTTGCGGTTCTCGGTGATGGCATGCCGGAGCCCCACCTGCGTCGGCGTCGCGGCCGGCACGGCGGCCATCTCGTCTCCCCCGCTCCGCGACCCGGGCGGAACCTGGCACCCCGCCAGGCCCAGCACCATCGTCCCCGCCAGAGCCGCCGACCAAAGCCTGCCTCCACTGCACGGATTGCGCATCCCTCGCCTCCTTTGCATCTTGTTCATGCCCGCATGATGGCATATTTCGCTGTGATCAATGTTTACCCTGAGGAACAGAATGGTTCCCCGGATCCCGGCCGCCCGCGCGGCCTCCGGCCGGGACACCGGCCGGGATCCTTGCTGGAACCCCGTCTGGAGTCCCTGCTGGAGTCCCGTCTGGAACCCCATCTGGAAGCCCGGTTGGAATACTGGCTGGAACCCCGGCCGCGAACCGCGCGCCCCGGACGACGACCCGGGACCGGTCCAGCACCCCGCCGGCGGCATCCCGCAGCTCGAACACGTGCGCGCCCGGACGCGGCGCCCAGTCCGGCGCCCTGTCCGCACCGCCGTAGGGTTCGCCATCCAGAAACCAGCGCGCATCGTCCACCGGCCGGGAGACGGCATCCACCGCCCGCAGGCGCAGGCGCTGGCGGTCCCAGGGAATGTCGGGGTCCAGGGCCAGGATGGTGCCGTCCACGGGCTCGGCGATGCGCGGCCGGCCGGGATCCGCCCGCGCGTCCGGCGGCGCGAAGCGGGCCTGGGCCGTGTCCCCCAGGAAATACTCGGTGCGCGCGGGTTCCAGCCCCTCGCCAAAGGACACGGCCTGCTCCACGACGCCCGGCGGCCGCGGCGGCGCCGGCGGGACATGGTCCCGGTAGAGCCAGTCGAACACGTCGTGCCAGATGGGGCCGGCGCCGCTGACGCCCGACACGTTGCGCATGCTGGCGCCGGCGCTGTTGCCCACCCACACACCGACGGTGTAGTCGGCCGACCAGCCCACGCACCAGTTGTCGCGCATGTCGCGGCTGGTGCCGGTCTTCACCGCGGTCCAGAAGCGCGTGGTCAGCGGGCTGTCCAGGCCGAAGGTGCGGGCGCGCGCGGGACGGTCGGCCAGCATGTCGCCCACGATCCAGGCGGCTTCGGACGAATACAGCCGGCTGCCCGCCTGAACCTCGGCGCCGGGCCGCGCCCGCAGGTTCACGGGCGCGTAGTCGCCCCCCCGCGCCAGCGCCCGGTAGGCGTTGGCGAGGGACAGCAGCGTCACGTCCGCCGAGCCCAGCGCCAGGCTGTAGCCGTAGTAGTCCCCGTCCCGCGCCAGGGGCAGGCCCAGCGCCGTCAGGCGGCCGGCCAGCGCGTCGGGGCCGACCAGCATCAGGGTGCGCACGGCCGGCACGTTCAGGGAAGAGGCCAGCGCCGTGCGCGCGCTGACCCAGCCGCCGAAGCGGTGGTCGTAATTGTCCGGCACGTAGAGCCCCCCGCCCCCGTCCAGCCCCACCGGGCTGTCATCCAGCAGCGAGGCGGCCGTCAGGCGCCGCTCGTCCAGCGCCAGGGCGTACAGAAAGGGTTTCAGGGTCGAGCCCGCCTGGCGGATGGCGCGCGCATGGTCCACGTCGGCGGCCTCGGACAGCGCGCCCGACGAGCCCACGTAGGCGAGCACGGCGCCGCTGCGGTTGTCGAGCACCACCACGGCCGCGTCGGTCACTCCGGTGCCGCGCAATTCGCCCAGGCGCCGGCGCACGGAACGCACCGCCGCCGCCTGCAGGCCGCTGTCCAGCATGGAACGGATCTCGCCGCGCGCATCGGCCCGCCCGGCCTCCCACAGCAGCCGCGCCCAGTGCGGCGCCAGCGCCGGGGTGTCGAAACGCGTCTCGCGGGCGCGCGCCAGGGCCGCCTGCGTGAAGTCCCGCAAGCCCCGGCATTCGCCCGGCCGGCCCAGCTCGCGCAGCAGTGCGCAGCCGCGCTGAACCAGCGTCGGAACCGGCGCGTTCGGCCCGCGCAGCAGCACGGCGGCCAGGGCGGCCTCGCGGAAGGTCAGGCCCGAGGCATGCTTCTGGAACAGCACCCGGGACAGGGCATCGACGCCGACCAGCTCGCCGCGCCAGGCCGCCAGGTTCAGGTAGGCTTCCAGGATCTCGGACTTGGTCCAGCGGGATTCGAGCGCCCAGGCCGCCTGCATTTGGTCGAGCTTCTGCAGGATGCCGCGCCCGCCGGGCCCGCGCCGCAGGTCAGGGTCCAGCAGGGCCGCGAGCTGCATGCTCAGGGTCGAGGCGCCGCGCCGGGCGCCCGTGCCCCAGGCCGACGACCAGGCCGCCGAAGCGCTCGCCAGCCAGTCCACCCCGCCATGCGCGTAGAAGCGCCGGTCCTCGGACGCCACCACGGCCCGCTGCAGAGCGGCCGAGACTTCGGCCAGAGGCAGCCAGTCGCCGCGCCGGCTGGAGAAATCCGTGCGCAGGCGCTGCAGTTCCCGCCCGTCCGCGGCCAGCAGGCGCGCGTCCGAAGGGCGCCAGGCCGCCCGAACGGCCGCGTAGTCCGGCGGAAAGGCGTCCGGAGGCTGATGCTGGGGCTGGACCAGGTCCCTTGGCGAGGACCGGCCCTCCATCGGGCGCTGGCCCTCCACCGGCGGCGGGACCGGAGACTGGACCTGGGCCGGAACCCGCGCCAGGGCCGCCGGCACCACGGCCAGCGCCACGGCCAGACTCAAACCCAGACCCAGCCCGCCCGCCGCGGCCCGCAGGCGCCGGCCCACGGCGTCCATCAGGGCTGGGGCGCCACGCGCAGGGGCGCGTTGGGCGCGCTGCCGAAGACATCCGGCTGGTACAGGGCCTCGGCGCGCGTCGGCGGCAGTTGGTAGTCCCCCGGCACGTTCAGCCGCACCGTGTATTCCAGCGTCCGCTCGCCCGGCTCCATGACCTCGTAGTAGGCGCGGAACACGCCGGCGTCCCGTTCCGCGAAGCTGGGCCGGTTCCACCAGTCCTCCTGGTTCTCGCCCGCCGCCGCCAGGCTGGAATCCCGCCCCAGCCCGCCGCCCAGGATGGAGGCGCCCGCCGGCACCGGATCGCTGATCACGGACCAGACCAGGGCCTCCCGGACCTGGACGCGCAGACGCACGCGGTAGACGTCGCCCACCGACCAGCGGCCGGCTTGCGCCTTGAATACCGGCGTCACCGTGCGCTCGACCCGCAGGCCGGCGTCCACGGCCTGGGTCTGGGGCACGGCGGCGCGCGCCGCGACCGTGGCCCAGCCGCCGCCCCGCCCCTGCTGGGCGATTTCCAACGCGCCCTTGCGCGCCGGGGGCCAGGGCAGGTCGAGCGTCTGGCGGCGGATGCCGTCGGCCTGGGGCATGTCGGCCCAGGCCAGCACGGCCGGCTCACCCGGCGGCAGGGCTACGCGCACCGCGCCCTCGCCCGCATGGGTTTCCGTCGCGCGGGCGAACTGGTCCACCGCCAGGGTGCCCAGGGCATTGGCCGCGGTCGTGGACCAGGCGCCATCGCGCTGCATGGCCAGCAGGCCGGTCAGCAGGCGCGGCAGGTCCGCGCGCCAGCCGGGCCGGTCCAGCACCGTCATCAGCAGGCGGGCCTGCGCCGTGGCGGCATTGCTCATCAGCCACCAGCCCGAGTTCGCCGTCTCGTCGGCCAGCGCCAGCGAAGTGCCCCGCCGCGCCAGCCGTGCGCGCAGCACGGCCTCGGCCTGGGCCGACAGGGCGTCACGGTCGTCCAGCTCCGGCACGTGCCGCAGGATCGACAGCCAGGTCACCACGGCGGCCGTCGGCCAGTCGTCCACGGCCAGGGCGAAGCTGTCCAGCATGCCGGGCTGCCAGGCGCCTGCCAGCGCCAGCGCGTCGACGGCGATCAGCTTGCGCCAGAAATCGTCCTGCACGGGCGCCCAGCCGTCTTCCGTCAGACGGCCGAACACGTAGTCCTGCAAGGCCGCCAGCATGCGCTCGCGCGTCCCGGCCGGCAGATCGTAGGCCGGGACCTGCGCCCGCGCGGCGAGTTCCAGCAGGTGCGCCGTCAGCACCACGCTGCCGCGCCCGCCGGGGAAATACGACAGCAGGCCGGACTCGGTCTGGTAGTCGGGCAGGCGCTTCATCAGGGCCTGCCACGCGGCCGGATCCCGCCGCCCGAGCGCCTTGGCGCTGAGCTGCTCGACGCAGGTGTAGGGATAGGCTTCCAGCCAGGCGCGCACGCCCGGCAGGGAGCCCGCCAGGCTGGACTGCAGGCTGACCCGGACGCCACCGCGCGGCAGCCCCGACGCATCGGCCAGCGCCCGCGCCGAGGCATCCACCGGCACCCGCTGCGGCACCCCGTCCGCGATCCGCAGCAGCGTGGCCTGGCGCACCGTCACCGGCACGGCGGGCAGCAGCGTCTGCGTGACGACGATCCGGTCGGCCGCCGCCTCGCCCTCGATGGTGCGCGCCTCGAAGCGCCACTTCAGCGCCTCGGTCTCCGACCGGCCGGACAGCATTGGCGCCGTCACCGGCCAGGCCACGGTCTGCGCCGCCCCCGGTTCGAGTTGCAGGGCCTGCTCGGGCAGTGCCTGCTCGACACCGTCGGCCGCAGCCACGGCCGCCGACAGCGCCAGCGTCATCGGCCGCGCCGTGCGGTTGCGCACCGTCGCGCGGGCCTCGTAGCGGTCGCCCTCGCGCGCCACCAGGGGCAGCCCCGACACCACCTGCAGGTCCTGGGTGCTGACGATGTCGGTGAAGCCCGTGCCGAACATCCCCTGCCCCTGGTCGACCACGGCCACCAGGCGGAAGCGCGTCAGGGAATCGTTCAGCGGCACCTCCAGCGTGGCCTGGCCCTGCGCGTCCAGCGTCAGGTCGCCGCGCCACAGCAGGCGCGTGTCGAACAGCTCGCGCGTGGCGTTGAAGCCGCCGCCCCCGCCTGCCGCCACCGCCTTGCGGCCGTAATGGCGGCGCCCGACGACCTCGCCCTGGCCGGTGGCGGTCTCCACGCCGTAGTCGCGCTCCACGCGCATGGCGCCCAGCAGGTCCCAGCTGGCGTTGTCGCGCAGTTCCAGCAGGGCCTCGTCCACGGCGGCGAAGGCCACGCCGGCCCCGGCGGCCGGCGTGCCGTCGGGCAGGGTCGCCTGGATGCGGACCTTGGCATGCTGGCGCACCTGGTAGGCGTCGCGGTCGGCCTCGACCTTGACCTGCAGACGGTCGGCCTCGCTCTGGACGCGGATGCCTGCCAGGCCGAAGCGGAACGCCGGCTTGGCCAGGTCCACCAGCCCGGCGGGCTCCGGCGCGGCGTCCGACCGGGCGGCGCGCGCCTGCATCCAGTCCAATGGATGGCGCCAGCCCCACTCGAAGAACGAGGTCCAGGGCACCTGGCGGATACGGCCGCGCACGACCAGCACCGAGACGTAGACGTTCGGCCCCCAGCCCGCTTGCACGGGCAGGCGCACCACGGGCTCGTCGCCATCCAGCTCGACCACGTGGGTTTCCAGCACGCCCTCGCGCTCCACCGCCACCAGCGCGCGCGCCTGGCGGAACGGCATGCGCACGGTGAATTCGGCGGTCTCGCCGGGCTTGTAGTCGGCCTTGGCGGGAATCACGTCGATCCGGTCGTCGTTGCCCTCGCCGAACCAGGCCTCGCCGCCCCAGACCCAGATCGAGGTCGATGCGCGCGACACGCGCGACTGCGCGTCGCGGGCCTGGGCGGACAATTCGATCCGGCCGTCCCGGTCCAGGCTGACCGGGCATTCCAGCATGCCCTTCGCATCGGTATTCCCCTGGCACAGCGTACCCAGGGAGGCGACCCGCTCATGGGAATCGTAGGCGTAGAACCCGCCCACCAGGCGCTTGCGGGTGCTGTAGGTGGTGCGCACGCGCCCATCGAGCTGAACCGGCACGCCGGCCTGAGGCCGTCCGGCCGTGTCCAGCGCCAGCAGCGTGACGCTGGACTTTTCCCCGCGCGACATCCAGCGGCCCGTGCGCAGGCCAACCACCACGTCCGCGGGCCAGACCCGCGCCGTCTGGGCCAGCGTCTGGATCTCGCCGGCGGGATCGGCGAAGGACGCCTCGAACAGCCAGGACTGGGGCTCCGCCGGGTGCGGCAGGTCCGTCAGGTCCACCCGCGCCCCGCCCTGGCCGTCCAGGCGCAGCGGCCGCCGGTCCAGGATCAGCCGCCGCAGGCCGGCAGCCGCGGGGCCGCCGGATTCCGGATCCCCGGACTGCGCGTCGTCCCCCTCGGCCGACGGCTCCATGCCGAAGCTGAAGTCGCCGTACCCGGCGAAATCCGGCGTCAGGGGCCGCGCCACCGCCGACAGCGTGGCGGGCAGGTCGCGCGCCGGTCCGCCCGAGATCCAGGACAGCTGCAGATCGGCCCGCACTGACGGCGGAGCAACCAGCGGCCCGGCGGCCTGCGCCTCGCCGCCCGTAATCTTCAGCGAACCCGTCAGCAGCGGCAGCTTGAAGGACTCGACGCGGAATTCGCCGGCGTGCAGCCAGGGCGCCCACTCGTCGTCCGGCTGGTCCGTCACGGGCTGCAGTTCGATCGAGTAGCTGCCCAAATGGGCCTTGCGCGGGATCGTGTAGTCGACCAGGGCGTACTGGCCGCCGCTGGGGCTGGTTTGCCAGTGCAGGGCCAGGGTCTGCGCATCGCCCGAACCGTCGTGCGTCAGGCGGACCTGCGCGGGCAGGCGGTCGGCGGGCAGGTTTTCCACGCCGGCCCGGCTCAGGCGGCGCAGGAACAGCTTCATGGAGACCGTCTCGCCCACCCGCAGCAGCGTGCGGTCCAGCACCGCATGGGCCACCAGGTCGGGATCGCGGGACCGGCTGACCGGCACGTTGAAGCGCCAGGGCTCGATCCCCCGGTCCCAGTTCGACCAGGCGAAGGAAAA
The DNA here is from genome assembly GCF_000612685.1 of Castellaniella defragrans 65Phen. Lineage (NCBI taxonomy): Bacteria > Pseudomonadati > Pseudomonadota > Betaproteobacteria > Burkholderiales > Alcaligenaceae > Castellaniella > Castellaniella defragrans. Next base: position 2,025,053 of record NZ_HG916765.1, on the reverse strand, counting down.
ATCCGCCTGGCCATGGGCCTGGGGATGGTCGGCGGGAATGCGCGCCGTGACGAACACCCCCGATTGCTCCACGCCTTCGCAATACCGGTCCGTCGGCACGGGCGTGTCCGCATGCCAGATCCCCTGCGCGTCGGTCTGCCCGTCCAGCAGGCGGCGGCCATCGCAGTCGAGCACCGCCACCCGCGCGCCCGCCACCGGCCGGCCCTGGTCCAGCGTGGTCACCCAGACCAGGGTGTCGTCGCGCCCGGCCTTCAGGTGGACCGCCAGGTTCGTCACTAGCACCGCCGAGCGCACGTGCATGACCTGCTCGTCCGCCGCCGCGCCCTCGCGTTTCAGCAACGCGGCTCCCAGGCGGGGCGAGGCGACCTCCAGTACGTGCAGGCCGGGCTCGGCGAGAGGAATGCCGACCATCTCGATGTCCTGGCCCTCCGCATCCCGCACGCCGGGCAGCGCCAGCGTCCGGACCTCGTCCTTGGGGCCGAACACGGAACGCGCGCGCACGTCGATGAGGGGTTCGCCTTCGCGGGCCTCGCGCGGCGGGCGCAGCGCCAGCCGGTCGGCGAACTGGCCGGCCGTGAGCGAGCCCTCCTGGAGATTCCTCACCCGGGCATACCATTGCAGGGCCTGGACGTCGTCGGTGATCACCTGGTCGCGCGCCTGGCCGGCGGACAGAACGAGCTCACGGGTCTGCAATTGCGGCTCCACTCGGCGCAGTGCCAGCGGCGCCAGCGCGGGCCGGTCCTGGCCCGGCGCGCCCTCGGCGAAACGCTCCACGATGCCGAACGTGCCGGAGGCGAACTTCGCCAGCGGCGGCATGGCGTCCATCGTGATCGCCAGGGGAAAGCGGTCGGCGTTGGCCAGCGGCATGCCCATGTCGTCGCGCAATGTCTCGGGCAGCGTCAGCGTGAGGGTAGACCGCTCCTGGAAGGGGGGATCGAATTGCAGGGTCTCGACCGCGTCGCCCGACGGCTCATTGTCATCGGGACCGAACTGCCGCGCCACACGCGGTTCCTGCGTGCCGTTCAGCGCGACGCGCGACGCCAGTTCCCGAGGCACGGGCCTGGAAAAAGCCACGAGAATGGGAAACAGCGGCGAACACGGCGCTTGCGCGTTCGTGCGCGTGCAGCTCATGACGGCATTGAAGGCGGTGCGGACCTCGAAGTCCTCGGCCAGCCCTGCCGTGGACGGCACGCCCGGCCGGCCCGCCTGCTCCACGGAACGCACGCCGGGCGCCACCACCAGCCGCACCCGCGCCTTGGACGGCAGCAGGCGCTTGCATTGCAGCAGGCGGGCGTCGTCCCAGGCGTCCGTCTCGCCGTAGCCGGCGACCGCCTTCAGGATCCGCGCGCGGTCGACGCCCGTCACCAGGCGCACCGGCACGGCCTCGCCCAGGCCTTCGACTTCGCAATGACTGTGCTGCAGCAGGGACTGCGTGTCCGGCGCGGCGTTGAAGCGCAGCACGAAGACCTGGTCTTCCGCGATGGTGCGGTCCCAGGGGCGGACCAGGCGGGCGCGCGGCCCGCCGGTGGCGAATCGGCGGGTGTCGCCGGCCAGCGGCCGGCCCTGCAGGTCGCGGAAATCGGGGTTGGGTTTCGCCTGGCACGACACCGCCCCGGCGAACGGCTTGTCGAAGACATAGATCCAGTGCTGCGGATCGGTCCAGCGGCCCGCGCCCTTGACGGCGTCATCGTCGCACGCGATCAGGAACGGATCGGCCGCCCCGTCGTCGCCCAGCGCCACGGCGGGCGCATCGAAATCGGCCTGCACGCGGGCGATCCGGGCCATCATGCCCTCGGGGGAGAACCGCGTCACCGACAGGGCCGAGGCGGAGGCGGAACCGCACAGGATCAGCGCCGCCAGCGCGATGCGCGAAAGAAGATGCCGCATGGAGGACTTCCCGGATCGTTGCTGTTTTTATGCCAGGGTCCAGATTACCATCGGGACCGGGGCGCGGCCATCGCGCGACGGGCGGCTGATCGCCCTTCCATTGCCGCCGTCCGCCCTCCTCTCCGCCGCGGGCGGCGGGCGGCGCGCTATGCGATAATCCCGGACTTCCGGCCCCGGGCGCAACGCACCGGGGACCGGGGCGGGCCTCTAGCTCATGCCTGGTTAGAGCAGCGGACTCATAATCCACTGATCGAGGCCAGATCGGCGAGGCAGAATTGAGCGGGGCGGCCACCCTTCCGCCCCATCAAAAAAGCAAAAAGGGCCTATAGCTCAATTGGTTAGAGCAGCGGACTCATAATCCGTTGGTTGCAGGTTCAAGTCCTGCTGGGCCCACCATCTTTGCTTGCGCTGGCGCGTCGGTACAGTTTCGGTACAGTGGCGGTACACGAGCCCTGTTCTGGAGCAACCGAATGGCGACCATCGTCAAGACACCCTCAGGCACGTGGAAAGCGCTCATCCGCAAGACGGGATGGCCGGCCACAGCCAAGACCTTCCGCACCAAACGCGACGCCGAGGATTGGGCGCGGCGCACCGAAGACGAAATGGTGCGCGGCGTCTATATCCAACGTGCGCCGTCCGAGCGCATGACCATCGAGGACGCGCTCAAGCGCTATCTTTCCGAGGTCTCCCCAACCAAGCGTCCGGCATCGGCCGACAGCGACGCGAGACACGCGAAGCCGTTGATGCAGAACCTGGGCAAGTATTCGCTGGCCGCGCTGACACCGGAGCTGATCGCCAAGTACCGCGACGACCGGCTCGCTGGCCTGGATCGCAAGGACGCCAAGGGCAAGCCCGCCCCCAAGCCCCGTTCGCCCAACACGGTACGTCTCGATCTCGCATTGCTCGGCCACCTGTTCAACGTGGCGATCAAGGAATGGGGTATCGGCCTGACCTACAACCCCGTGCAAAGCATTCGCCGTCCAGCGCCCAGCCCTGGACGGGATCGACGGCTCACGCGAGAGGAAGAAACCCGCCTGATGGCGGCTGTCGATGCTCACTCGAACCCGATGCTCGGCTGGATCGTGCGCATCGCGCTCGAAACAGGAATGCGTTCTTCGGAGATTACGGGCCTGCGCCGGAACCAAGTCGATCTTGACCGGCGCGTGGTGCGCCTCCAGGAAACGAAGAACACGATGTCGCGTACCGTTCCCCTGACGGTCGAGGCAACCCGGCTGTTTCGTGAGGCGCTGAACAACCCGGTGCGCCCCATTGATACCGACCTGATCTTTTTCGGTGAGCCTGGACGTGACAACAAGCGTCGGGCTTACCAGTTCAATCCGATCTGGACGCGCATCAAGAAGGATGCCGGCGTGCCGGACTTCCGCTTTCACGATCTGCGGCACGAAGCCGTCAGCCGCTTTGTGGAAGCAGGCTTGTCCGACCAGGAAGTCGCGGCCATCAGCGGCCACAAATCGATGCAGATGCTCAAGCGTTACACCCATCTGCGCGCCGAGGATTTGGTGAGCAAGCTCGATCAAGTGGTGAAAAAGACAGGAAATCCATGAATTATTTAAATGGATTTCATTATTTCCATAGCCGACACAATTATTTGATTTGAAAGGACATTTTTCCATCTGCGAAATGATCTTCGCCAAAACGCCCTATTTTGGTAATCGCGGATGGCGCATTTTGGTATGGCGAGATAGCTAATTTTTGCTTTAAAAATCAATGACTTAAATTTGACCAATAGCCATATCAGTCAAAAAATACGTCCATCTACTCATTATTTCGGTGGATGTATTGATGACAACGGAAGAATATCTTCTTCAACGGTATGGCCCACTTATGAGTCTTGGCGACGTGGCGGGGTTGCTCGGTCGCTCGCCAGACGGTATCCGGGTTGCGCTGTACTCGGATACTGATGTCGCCCGCAAGCTCAAGCCCACGATGCTGCGGATTGGCCGGCGCGTGTATTTCCGCACCCTCCAAGTGAAGGACGCGCTCGCACTCGATGGTAGTGCGCAAGGAGTGCTGGCGCGATGAGCATCAAGGCGATGAACTGGGCGTGGGAGCAGCGGCTGCCACCCAATTCAAAGCTGATCCTGATGGCCCTGGCTGATGCGGCCGATGAGGTCGGCCAGTGCTGGCCGCGTGTGCGCCTCATTGCCGAAAAGTGCTGCACGTCCGAGCGCACAGTACAGCGCGTCTTGAAGGAGCTGGAGGCGGCTGGGTTCCTGCACATCGAGCGTAACTATCGGAAGGACGGAAGCCAGTCTTCCAATGTCTATAGTCTCAGTCTCGCCTCTCCCCCCGACAAATTGTCACCCCCCTCCGACAGATTGGCACCGGGGGGCGACACGGGCGTCATGCCCCCGGTGACACGGGTGACACCCCCCGGTGACAGGGCTACGTCACCCCATGAACCACCAACTAGAACCATCAATAAATCGTCACTACAACTACCGGCGAAAGTTATCCACACGCCGCCCCCTTCGCCCGTACCGGGCGAGGTGGAGAAAGGCGCCTGCGGCGCATTGGTGTGGCCTTCGCGCCTGAATGAGCGGGAACGCAGTGCCATCGCCTCCATGGTGAGTGGTCTCGATGCCAACGATGCGCAGATGCTCCTGGACGAACTCGCTGGGGTAATGGCAACGCAGAGCATCAAGACCAGCCCGGAGCGCTGGTTTCGCGCGGTTCTGGATCGCTTTCATCGAGGACGTTTCGCCCCGTCGGCCGGTCTTGCCGCGAAGGAAAAAAGATTGCGCATTCAGAGCACACCAGTTCAGACAGCCTCGCCCGAGGTCACCCGTCACTACTTGGAGCGCATCCAGACCATGCTGGGCAGAAAGGGGGCCACCGTCGAATGACTTCTCGGCCGCAGAGCCGCCGCCCGACTGCGACCTTGCGCTATGGAGAGCTGGATGCTTACTGCGACAGCTTGGAGCGAACGGGGCTCGTGCGTGTGATCCTGAAAGCGAATCGGCGGCACGGATACGCCTTGAGCGTGGAGAACGCTGGAGACTTCCGGCGCGTTGTTGATGGCCACGGACGTCAACTCTGGTTCAGAACCGTGGATCAAGCCTTGGAGGAGCTTGCGAATATTCCGTATTTGAGCGAAGAATTCAGTATTGATCGAACCGATTGGTAAATCGGCCGGGTTGTCCCCGGTCACCGTATCCCCCAAGGGGGACGCTTGTTTGCCCCAAGAGCGCTTCGGCGTACCGGGCTGCCGGCCTGAAAAGAAGGGCCTGATGATCGGGGAAGGCATCAAGATGCCGATCTGACCCGCCGAAAGTGGCGTGACCGTGGGAACCGGAAAAGACGGCCCTGACGACGCGGAAAGACCGTTGTGATTAGCCCGAAGCCCGTGCAACGCGGGCAGGGTGCCGCCCCAAGTAATGCGGGGCTGACCGCCGGGAACAGTAGCTCGAAAGAGCCGGCGGACAGGTCGGAAAGACGGCCAGCGTCCCCTCCTTCTCACCAAAAAGGAGTGGCAATCACATGAGCACAATCAAAGTCCTGGCCGTCCTCGGCGTAGCCGGTTGGATGATCTTCGGCAACCACGAGGCCAAGGCCCAAATCCCGGTCACCGACGGCGCTTCCATCGCGCAGCAGATCGCCGCCCAGGTCGAAACCATCGCCAAATGGAAGATGCAGTACGACCAGATGACCAGCCAGATCAACCAGATGAAGCAGCAGTACGAGTCCCTGACTGGCTCGCGCGGCCTCGGCAGCATCCTGAACAACCCGGCGCTGCGCGAGTATCTGCCGGCCGACTGGCAGGGCGTCTATGACGCCGTGAAAACGGGCGGCTATGCCGGCCTGAGCGGCCGGGCGCAGTCGATCTATGAAGACACCAAGGCATTCGATGCTTGCGCCCATTTCAAGATCGCGGACCAGCGCACCGCGTGCGAGGCCCAGGCCGTGAAGGGTGCCCAGGACAAGGCATTCGCCCTGGACGCCTACGACAAGGCCAAGTCACGGCTGAACCAAATCGACCAGCTCATGGCGAAGATCAACGACACACCCGACCCCAAGGCGATTGCCGAGCTGCAAGGCCGTATCGCGGCCGAGCAGGCCATGATTCAGAACGAGCAGACCAAGCTCCAGATGTACGCGATGGTGGCGGCGGCCGAGGATCGCTTGCAGGAACAGCGCGCGCACGAAATGAACATGCGGGATGCTGCGAAGCGCGACGGCCTCAAAGTTCAGCCCATGAACTTTTCGCTGCGTCCGTAAGGGGGACTGTCATGATTTACGTCCTCTCCGGCCTGCTCGCGGGCCTGTACGCGGCAATGGTTATCGGCTTCTGGCGCGACGTGCGCCGCTTCGGCAAGTGGAAGGAAACCATCGGCCGCGAAGTGCATATGTTCGCTATGGATGGCGTGTCCATCTATGCGGCCTTGATGGTGGCCTACTTCGCCGCGAACGACTGGTACGGCTTCACCTTGCCGCTGTTCAGCCAAGGCCAGCTCATGAGCTGGCAAGCAACGCTCCTGGCGGTCGCCTGCGCGGTTACCAGTCTGTCCATCGGCTACTTCAATGGTCGGGAAAGGTTCCTGACACCGACCTATGCAGGTCGCCGGGAAGCAACGCTGCGCTTTCTCGCCTCTCGCCAAATCATCGAAGCGGCCGAAGTAGCTCATGCGCTGAAAGTCATGCAGCAACATGAAGCCCGGCAAGCTGCCGGCCGCACCATCGAAGCCGAAGCGCGGGAGGTCGGAAAATGAGAAAGCTCGCCCTCTCCCTGATCGTCGCGGCTGTCCTGGTCGGCTGCACGGAACCGGCCGAACCCGTCCAGTCGGTCGATTGGTACAAGGAACACGCAACCGAGCGGGCCGACCGTTTGGCGAGGTGCCGGGCCAATCCTGGCGAGCTGTCCGAAACGCCGAACTGCATCAACGCGGAACGCGCTGAAAGCCTTGCCGATGCAGGCAAGCGGCGCGGCCTCAACGTCCAGCCCATGACGGGCGTCAAGATGGGAGGCAAGTAGCCATGCCCGCAACAACAAACGTCTTCCAGGGTATCGGCGGCACCCTGGACAATGCCACGACGACCTTTGTCACGAATGTGGCCGGCGACACCATTGCAACGGTCTATCCCTGGGCGCTCGGCGCGCTGACGCTTTACATCACCCTGTACGCCTACATGATGATGACCGGGCAGGTTCAGGAGCCTTTCAAAACGGGGCTTTTGAAGATGGTCAAGGTCATGATCGTGGGGACGATGGCACTGAATGCCGATATGTACCTGAATGGTGTTGTCGAAGCCCTTCGGGGCATCGAAGAAGGGCTAACGTCCGCCTTCTCCGGCTCGGCGGGTGGCTCGATCTACGCCTCTCTGGACAGCAGCTTGAGCAAGGGGCTTGAGCTGATCATGCAGTGCCGAGAAAAAGCACAGGCGGCCAGTTGGCGGGAGATGGGGACGATCTTCATGTGGTACGTCATCATGGGGATTCTTGCCATCGGCTTTGCCCTGGTCGTGGTGTTCAGCGGCATCGCCATCCTGATGTCCACCATCTACCTGAAAATCCTCTTTGCCATCGGGCCGGTATTCATCATGTGCCTGATGTTCCCGGTTACCGCGAAGTTCTTCGATTCCTGGGTGGGCTTCGTGCTGAACCACGTCCTGATTGTTGCTCTGACGGCGGCCGTGCTGACGCTCGGCGTCACGATCTACGACAACGAAATATCGAAGGTCGTCATCGACTCCGATCAAAACATGCTCATGGTGGCCCTGGAGCTGCTTGTGGTGGCAGCAATCCTCTATGGCATCGTGAAGGGCGTCATGCCGATGGCTGCGGCTCTGGCTGGCGGTATCTCGATGGCCGTCATGACGGCGCGCGGCCTGACCGATAGCCTGGACAAAGGCCGGCGCGGCGTCCAGCAAACGGCAAAGGCCGGCTTGGCCCTTGGCAAAGGCGCTTACGGCTTGGGCAAGGGTGCCTACGGTCTTGGGAAAGCGGGTGTGAATAAGCTCCGAGGCAATAGCGTTTCCAATGCCGGCGGCGGTGGATGGCAGCCCGCATACAACGCGGCAACCCTGGGCAACCTGCAACGGAAAAGCCAATGAGCGATAGACCGCACGACGAAGCAATGGCCGAGGCGTACCGCAAGCGGCCGAGCGAGGCGTTCGCCTTGTTCCGGGCGCTGCTGCTCGATGGCGGCCAGCCTGGCGAATGGCGCATCTTCTGGCGTCACATCCGGCTTGCGCTGCGTCGGCGGTAAGTCCCTCGATTCGCACCACGGCCCCGCCTCGGCGGGGCTTCCTTTTTGGTGACGGTGGATCTTCCTCGATCGCGCGAGCCTGTCACCATGCGTCGGGCATTGGTGACGCCGGCAGCTCGGCCAGGTCATCGCCGTGTCACCATCCCTGCATTGGTAGTAATAGTCGTAGTAATACGATTACTACGACTACAAGACTCTGGCAGGGACCAGGATCAGCGCTGGAGGTCTGAGTCCTGATCTCGAAATTTCGTCATGACGAAATTCTTGGCGCTCATGCCGACTGATCCGAGTTGGTGTTCCTCACTCCGAAGGCTGCGGCGGCGAAGCCACCTTTTTCCACCACGCCCGCAGGGCGAAGGGGGCGGCGTGCTGATTGCAAGTGGATGGCTCGTACTGCAAACAGCGGCACCACGCCCGAAGGCAACGGCCAGTTGAAAGTAACCCTCGCCCAGCAAGGACTGGCCGCCCGATGCGCGGCGAACCATATCTCCGTCTGTCAGGCTGTCTTGGTCATGACCAAGAATTTCTTCGTCATGACGAAGAAACGAGGGGGAGTGTGGGCTAGTGCAGGATAGGCTTTCGCCGGGAATGTGTGCTACACAACGTCCGATTACGTTCCGGTACTACGTGCCGGAAGTCGCTACCTCGCGGCAAATTTCGTCATGACGAAAAGGAGTGGGGACATTGGCTAGGCACTTGTTGGACTCCCGTCTAGTGGGGTTCGATGGCTTGGGGGAGTGATGCGAAGGTCTCTTGGGCTCCTGGCAGAATGCGCACCAATGTGGTGTAATTTGGTGTAACCATTGGGGTGCCAGAATCATGAACCGGCAAGCTGTCAACGAGAGGGAAACGCAGGTCAAGACTCGGCTGTCGGTGAGCCTACCGCCCGAGCTTCACCAAGAGCTGGAGCGTATCGCGCGCGACAAGAAGGTATCCCTGGCCTGGGTCATGCGAGAAGCTGCGGAGAAGTACGTAGCAAGTCAATGGCCCCTGCTCACGCAATCCAAGTGAGCCATGGTGGATAGCGTTAGCCCTGCTCGTCGCTCAGAGATCATGGGACGGGTGCGTTCACGGGACACTGTGCCGGAAATGCTCGTGCGCAGACTGACGCATGCCCTTGGCTATCGCTATCGGCTACATGGCAAAGATCTTCCTGGAAAACCGGATCTCGTATTTCGCTCTCGAAGGAAAGTGATCTTTGTCCACGGATGTTTTTGGCATCGTCATCCAGGCTGCGCTTTGGCCCGTCTGCCAAAGTCAAGGGAGGACTTTTGGTTGCCGAAGTTGGAGGCTAATCGCCAACGGGATTTGAAAACCGAAAACGCACTTCAGGTAAAGGGATGGACCGTTTTGACCATATGGGAATGTGAGCTTGGCGATATCGACAAGTTAAAAAACAAGATCAAGGAATTCCTCGATGCGTAGCGTTGAACTTTTCGCGGGGGCGGGCGGACTCGCTATTGGTATGGCGAATGCCGGCTTTCATCACGCCGCGGTGGTTGAATGGGATCATGACGCATGCGAAACCTTCCGGGAAAATCAGCGCCACCACGCCCATGCGGTCGAAGGTTGGCCGGTTCATGAGGTCGATGCGCGCACGTTCAATTTTTCATCTCTAGCGCCAGATATCGCTGTCGTTTCCGGAGGCCCCCCATGTCAGCCATTCTCCATGGGAGGAAAGCATCAAGCGCAGCGCGACGAGAGGAATATGTTTCCGGAAGCTGTTCGAGCCGTCCGCGAACTCATGCCCAAAGCCTTCATATTCGAGAACGTCAAGGGATTGATGCGAGAGAGCTTCACCTCCTATTTTTCGTATATCCATCTTCAATTGCAGTATCCCGAGCTTTCTCGTTGTAAAGGAGAAAATTGGGTACAGCATCGATCCCGACTGGAACGGCATCACTCGTCGAACAAGAACGCTCCAACATATAACGTCCTGTTTGACGTTCTGAACGCCGCAGACTTCGGAGTGCCTCAAAAACGAGAGCGCGTTTTCTTTGTCGGGTTCCGCTCTGATCTGGGGGCCGAATGGTCATTCCCGCAAAAGACGCATTCGGAAGATGCTTTGCTTGTCTCCAAGTGGATTGAGGGAACTTACTGGGATGAGCATGGGCTGGATAAGAGGCGTATGAACCAAATCCCAACGCGCTATGCCCGGAGAGTGCAACGTCTGCGTGATAACCCATCCCTGTTGGGAATATCTCGTTGGCGCACAACCCGTGATGCATTGCGCGATCTCCCGGACCCCGAAACCCATCCGAACAATGGCATAGCGAATCACGTATTCACACCGGGAGCACGTACCTATGTGGGTCATACCGGGAGCGCTCTTGATGATCCCGCCAAGACATTGAAGGCTGGATACCACGGTGTTCCCGGGGGGGAGAACATGTTCATCAAGGACGATGGAAGCGTTCGCTACTTCACTGTGCGTGAAGCGGCCCGGTTGCAGACATTCCCTGATGAGTACGAGTTCCATGGCTCCTGGAGCCAGACCATGCGCCAGTTGGGCAATGCTGTCCCGGTGCAACTAGCCGAGGTTGTGGCTAGTTCAGTGGCGAATAGCTTGATGCGGTGTGAAGCCAATGAGAGACGCGCCACCTGCGCAACGGTTGGTTGAAGATGAGGAGCGATATGACTGCCACGGAGTTCGATTTAACCCCTGATCCCCGAGTTCTACAAATCCTTGGGGAGATCAATCTTGATCAATGGAAGTGTCTCGCCGAACTAATCGATAACAGTGTCGATGCCTTCATCAACGCGCGTCGAGATGGGGTCCAGGTCGAGTCTCCATCCGTTGTCATCAGTCTGCCCACCCAGGACAAGGAAGATGCCAGCGTGACCATTCGAGACAATGGTCCAGGGATGACTTTGGATCAGTTGGAGCGTGCCGTCCGAGCAGGATGGAGTGGCAACAACCCATTGGACAATCTTGGGTTGTTCGGTATGGGTTTCAATATCGCAACCGCTCGCTTGGGTATGGTTACCGAGGTGTACACCACGCGAGCGGGTGACAAGGAGTGGACCGGTCTTCGTATCGACCTCAACGAGCTGCGTCGGACTCGGACTTATCAAACCCCACGACTGATCCGGCCGAAGTCGGATTCCGCCGCTCATGGGACCGAGATCAAAATTCTTCGGCTCAAGACCGATCAACGAATTTATTTCTCGAAGAGCGCGAATCACAACAAGATCAGACGCCAGCTTGCGCGCGTATATGCGCCGCTATTGCTTTCAAAGGATGCGGCATTCTCCCTGCAAATCAATAGTCAGAATATCCAGGCTAAACGTCCCTGCCACTGGAATCCGGACCGTTCGGTGCTTGGCGGTGACGGGAAACCTGTACATGCGGTGGAAACATTTGACGTTGAGCTGCCGTCGCGGCACTACTGTCTCACGTGCATGTTGTCTTTCTCCGGCACGCAGGGGTGTCCGACCGCGAGCCCCGAGTGCAAAACGGTTGAACTTAAGCGTCGATTGCATGGTTGGGTGGGGTTGCAACGATACATGCATGAGGAAGATTTCGGCATCGACATCATCCGAAATGGACGTGTTATCGAGGTGCAAAACAAGGATCTATTCGTCTGGAGCGGAGGCGAACGACCGGAGCGCGAATACCCCATCGACGACCAGCGCAACCGCGGCCGGTTCATTGGCGAGATTCACTTGGATCACTGCCGGGTAAGCTATACCAAGGATCGTTTCGAGCGTGATGACACATCATGGTCGGAGATGGTGACCTTGGTCAGAGGTGAAGGCCCCTTGCAACCGCAGAAGGCGAAAGCCTTGGGGTTCGAGCCTCAGTCCGCCCCCCTGTATCGATTGTTCCAGGCGTTTCGTAGAAGCAGCCCACAAGGCAAGACTGGACGTTGGTCGCGCATTCTGGCGGTTAAGAACAACGAACGCGCCATCGAAATGGCGGACTTGTTCCACAAGGGAGATCCCGAGTACCAAACCGACGAGAAATGGTACGAACTGGTCGAGGAAGAGGATCGTGGCATCGTTGGCGCGACGCCAACAGCTTCCGGTCCGGGATCGGCCTCACCGGAGGTACCGGCTGGGTTTCTCGACGATGATGGGGAAACGCCTTTGGAAAGCGAAGGGGCGTCTCCGGCATCCGAGGCTGGGTCTCCAGCTCAGAACGTGTCTGCCCCACCCCCGCGGCAGAAATTGCACGAACTGTCCCGAGTTTATAAGCATCCTCTCCTCAAGGTGGAGTTTACGGTCGAGGCGTTCATGGTCGCCTCGAATGATCCCGACCTACCTCCCAAGGCACCCTGGACCTTAAAGATAGAGGACCCCGGCACCAGGACATTCCTCTTTCTCTTCGATCCCGACCATCCTGTTTTCCGCTCGGTCACAATGACCCCCACGGATGCGGTGCTATCGGAGTTGGCTTTTAAGACCTACGAGTTCCTAAAGGAGGCCAGCCCGAATTCTGCGGTGTTCTCCACCATTCTTTCCGACCTGAGGGGTGAGTACGCCGAGGATGCGAAACTCGACCCAAAGAGCATCATCTCCTTCGCGGATAGGTCGCTTCGCGACATCGCCCAATCGATCAGCGCATCCGGTAGCGTCGATTCATTCGGAGTATTGTTCTCTGAGTTGCCACAAATGGCGCAGGAGAAGATCAGGCGGAAAATCGCTTCGTCCGGAATGACCAGCGCCCAGGCTGTGATCGATGGCGGCGAATTTCTCTCTTACGCCGAGGCTGCGGATATCAAGCAATTCGTTCGCCGCCATCCGGAGCTCTTCTTCGATGGAAAATTCTGGGCTCAGCCTCACTCCTCTTTGGACTATGGCGACGTCAAGGTGAACGAGGAAGCTCGTGAGAGAGTGCTGGAGCGCTATGACGCCTATCTCGCGGATGCCGTTTGGCTTGCTTCGCAAAGCCCGCGGGATCTTGACCGCTGTGATCGCGACGAATTGATTCGAGCGACGCTTTCCGTGCGGCTACTGGGGCAGGACGGAAACATCTGATATGGAGGGCTATTTCCTCGACTCCCGCCGTCTGCTGAATGGTTCATGGCGAGCCTTCGAGCGCGATGTGGCAAGACTCTTGGTTCAGAACGCTTTCGAGGATGTCCGCATCGTCGGCGGTTCCGGGGATCGTGGGGCTGATGTACTCGGAGTCAAGAATGGCAGTCTCTGGGTCGTTCAATGCAAATTCACCAGCGACAGCTATCCCGACCCCCATGCCGTTGACGAAGTTGTGGAGGCGTCAAAGTTTTACGAAGCTGATCGACTCGCTATCGCCACATCGCGAGCTTTCGGTCCCGCCTTGAACGCGGCGATCGATCGGTGGGCACGATTGGGGATTCGGATCGAATCCCTTCCTCCGGCGACATTACTGGAGATGATGCGCCGCAGCCCCGAGTATCCCAGGGCACGACGAGATCTACGTGACTACCAGGATGATTGCGTTCAACGGTTGAGTGCGGCTCTGCGAGAAACCGGCCGAGGGCAACTGGTACTCGCCACGGGCTTGGGAAAAACGGTCGTGATGGCTGAAACCACCGCCCAGCTATTGCGGGACGAGGTCATTGACTCAGGACGAGTGCTGGTTCTGGCTGATAAACGCGAACTAGTCGAACAACTGCAAAGAGAGTTCTGGCAGCAATTACCCAAGAGCATCCCCACTCATCTACTGATTGGTGGGGAGCAACCTACTTTCTGGGACGGCATCACGTTCGCTACGGTTCAGAGCGTTTTGCCGCGGCTCGGCAATCTGCCCGAGTTTGGATTGGTTTGGATTGACGAAGCGCATCACATCGGATCAGAGAGTTTTCGTCGTGTCATCGATGAACTGGGAGCGCCAATGGTTGGTGGAGCCACCGCCACACCGTGGCGAGGCGACCATTTCGACATCGACACCATCCTTGGGCAGCCTGTAGCCAAGATCGGTATCGACGAGGGATTGCGTAGAGGGTTCCTATGCGAAGCGGACTATCGCCTGCTTGCCGACAACATAGATTGGGAGTTTGTCAGGAAGCAATCAAGGAATGAGTATTCGATTAAAGAACTTAATACTCGCCTTCTCATCCCAACTCGTGACGAAGAGGCGGCGAGGGTTATCGCGGATACTTTCAAGAAGGAATCCCGTCGCAGTCTGATCGTGTTTTGCGCGAGTGTCGAGCATGCGAAAACTTTCTCGGCCATGCTCAAGCTCTATGGTTTCCGGTCGGCCCACATCACCGGAGAGATGGATCCTCGTGATCGGGAGAAAACAATGGCCGGGTTGCGTAGAGGAACAATCAACGCGGTGACGACGGTGGACATCTTCAATGAAGGAGTCGATGTTCCCGATGTGGATATGCTCGCTTTCATGCGAGTGACCCATAGCCGTCGCATATTCGTACAACAACTCGGCCGCGGGCTACGCTTGGCGCCGAATAAGGACAAAGTGGTTGTATTGGACTTTGTCAGTGACCTGCGTCGAATCTCCGAGGTTATCGATCTCCAAAAGTCCATATCGGGTGATGTCGAGCGCCTCGATCTCGTCGAGCGCATTGTCCAATTCTCAGATCATGGGGCCGGCCATTTCATGTTCGAGTGGTTGCTTGATCAAGCCGATCTGTTCAATCGGGAGGGGGATGCGAAATTGGAGTTGCCTGAGTTCAACTTCCCCTTGCCACCTTCTCCGGGAGCGGTTCAATGAGTATGGCCGTAGCCAAGGATGTTCGGGACAATATCCGGAAAAAAATATGGGACAAGGCTGATGAATTGGGCTGGCCGGGGCTATCCGACATTGATCGCGCGACTTGGTATGAAAACTGGTCTAAGGACAAGGACATCGGAGGAGTCCTGGCGCATTTCATGGATGCCCGAAAGGTGCGGGTGTATATCAAGGACTCCCTGCTCAAACCATATATGCGTACTCGCTTGGAGAATGATGCGGAAAATATTTTATTGGCGGCAGGACTCGACCACGACAGGGCGCCGGTTAAGAACACTTACGAAAAGCCTCACGGGCGTTTATTGACGGATGGGAAGGTTGTTTGCTGGGGGCATAGTCGAGACTGGAAGTCAATAGTGATCTCGGTTTTCGAAAGAGCGCACAGATTGGAGTCGGGAAGTCCATATGCCGCAGTTCTCGTTGAAACGGGTAGAACCACAAATACAGGTGCGCGGGAGATGATATCAGAAGTCGGGCTCCGGCTTGGGCTTGACCGGGTGGTTTGGGTTGAGTAATGCATGGAGAGTAGTTACAGGCATATACGTTGGTGATGGGAGCGGCGCTCATCGGATTGCCCCTCGGTTTTCCGTTCACCACGTGAGACGGCATAAATAGTGGCGGGGAGATCCGTCAGACTGGCAACTCCCGCCCCCCATCGCCTTGATCAGCGCTTGCCTCTCGATCAGAATTGTAGTAACGTAACTACAAATGCTGATACTGGAGGTGCTCTATGACCATCACGACCCTATCTAGTCGAGAGTTGAACCAGGACGTGACACGAGCGAAGAAGGCCACCAAGAGCGGCCCGGTGTTCATCACGGATCGCGGTAAACCTGCTCACGTGCTGTTGAGCTTCGATGACTATCAACGGTTGACGAAGCAGCGGCGCAACATTGCCGACGCGCTGGCGATGCCGGGTGTTGCGGACATCGAGTTTGAGCCACCGCGCGTGACCATTGGAGCCCGGCCGGCTGATCTCTCATGATGTACGTGCTCGATACCAACGTGCTGTCCGAGCTGCGCAAGGTACGGCTTGGCAAGGCTGATGGGAATGTGACGGCATGGACGGAAAGCGTCGATGCCGCCGACCTCTTCGTATCGGCCATCACCATCATGGAGTTGGAGCTTGGCGTTCTGTCGATTGAACGCAAGGACGCTACCCAGGGGGCCATGCTGCGCTCATGGCTGGAGCGGCACGTATTACCCGAGTTCTCCGGGCGCACACTGCCGATCGATACCGCTGTGGCGCAGCGCTGCGCTCGGCTGCATGTACCGGACAAGCGCGGCGAGCGTGACGCGCTCATCGCGGCTACGGCGCTGGTGCACGGCATGACCGTGGTAACGCGTAACGTGGCCGATTTCAAGCCGACGGGAGTGACCATCGTCAATCCGTGGGAGCCGTCGCCATGACTGCCCATGGGTTCAAGATCGCCTCGGATGGCGGTACTCCAGCGGTACAGGGCTTAGTTTTGCCCACCTTCGTCAAGCTGCGCTAAACTACTGTCGCAGCTTACTTTTTTGTTCTGTAGCTTACGCTTCCCTATGCTTGATTTTCCTAGGCATAGCACGTTGGCGACAAACTCATAATCCGTTGGTGCCGAGTTCGACTCTCGGGGGGCCCACCAGAAATTTTAGGGAAATCAATCATTTATGTGATCGGTTTCCCTTTTTGTTTTCTACCGAGATCGGTCGTGTCCACGAAGTGTCAATCGATTTCGGACGTGTCCTGTATCCTCTTTCAACGATGCTCCGCCTCGTGATTTCCTCATGGCCTTCATCGCTGAATCTTGCTCCGAGCTTCGTAAAGAACGTTGCTGACTGCACTCGGATAAGTATTGATGCCGTTCGCGCGCAAAAACTGCGTACACTGAACATAGGTGTACCCCTGTTCGCGGAGCTGTATGAGCTGTAGGTCGGGTTATCAACCGACGGAAGGAACTTACTCTACACGTCTACGCCTCCCACGGATTGATGATAGTCACTCCCGCAGGCTTGAAATCGGCCACATTGCGAGTGACTGCCGTCATGCCGTGCACAAGGGCCGTTGCCGCGACAAGTGCGTCACGATGGCGGACACAAAAAGCTCGGCGGCATCGACGCTTTCAGTCCATGCTGCAACTCGCGTCGGATGGCGGGGCGTCCAGGAGAGCCCGTATCTGTTGCAGCGCCTTCTGCCATAAGGCGTCATCCATTTCCACCAGTCCGAAGTAGCGCAGCATGAAGGCGCCTTCCGTAGCGAGAAAAGCCAGCAGCGCCTGTTGGCGGCCGGGCTCGTCCAGTTGCCAATTCCGCACGCGTTCACGGTACCAGGTGAGGGTGCCGACCAGGTCTTGCGGCGATTGCAGCAAGGCCGCCAACAAGCCGGCGGCCTTGGCGCTGGATACCTCGTCCGAGCCGAAAGTGGCTTCGACGTGCGCTCGCACCTGTCCGGCCGGGTCATCATCCAGGCTGGCTACTTCGCGAAAACGGCGTTCGTACGCCTGCCCGAAACGAGCAAACAGCGCGTCGATCAACGCCGCTTTGGTGCCGAAGCACGACTGTACCCCGCCCTTGCTGATGCCGGCCGCTTGAGCGACGGCGTCCATCGTCAAAGCACTGATGCCTTGCTGGCAGACAATGGCCTCCGCCAAGTCCAGCACGGCCTCGCGGTCTATGGATCTGGGTCTTGCCATCCGGTGAGTTTCTTATAAAAATACGATCGTATGATAATTGCGTCCGCACGGTCTGCATAGCCGGGCAGTGGACGCTGTTGCCTCGTGCACGGGAGATTTCCTTGTCTTGCCCTGTTTCTTGCCCTGTCCCCTTGAGCCGTCGGGTCCTGCCGCTCCTGGCTCTCGGGAGCCTGGGCGTGGCCACGCTATCGATGCTGCCGGTGCCGTCAGCGTTGTTGGCGGCCGCGCCGGAATTGCAGGCTTTGCCCGCGCCGGCGCAACGCGCGCTCTTGGCACTGAACCCCTTGCTGCTCGTGATCGTCGCCAGCCTGGTCGGGGCCGTGTGCGCGCCCCGCGCAGGGCTGCGCAGCGTGCTG
The DNA here is from genome assembly GCF_000612685.1 of Castellaniella defragrans 65Phen. Lineage (NCBI taxonomy): Bacteria > Pseudomonadati > Pseudomonadota > Betaproteobacteria > Burkholderiales > Alcaligenaceae > Castellaniella > Castellaniella defragrans. The sequence continues at coordinate 2,007,235 of NZ_HG916765.1, read as the reverse complement.
GGCGGAACGGCGGCCAGGACCGGGGATCACCGGTTGTGGCTGGAGAGCGCGGCGCTGGGGCTGCTCGTGGGCGCGGCCGTGTGGGCGCTGGATGCGCTTTGGCTGCCATGGCTGGGTGATGGCGGGCGCGCGCTCGCGCAGGCGCAGCAGTCGGCATCGCCCGGGCAGCGACTGGCCCTCGGGATGCTCTATGGAGGCATGACCGAGGAAATACTGGCCCGCTGGGGGCTGATGAGCCTGCTGTTGTGGGGCCTGTCGCGCTGTTTGGGACCTGGGCGGGTGCGCTGGGCGGCCTGGGGTTCCATCGTGCTGTCCGCGCTGGCCTTCGGTTGCGCGCATCTTCCGGCGCTGGCGCTTCAGGTTGACATGGACGCCATGCTGGTGGCGCGCACATTGCTGCTCAATGGTCTGGGAGGCGTGCTCTACGGCTGGCTGTTCTGGCGCCATCACCTGGAAGCCGCGATGGCTTCCCATGCCCTATCCCACGTGGCCCTGGTCGCATGCCAGCTCGGGTTCGGCTGAACCGATGCCGGCCGGGACCTGGCACTCATTTCAACCAGAAGGGAATCATGGACATTCATACGACCGAAGCCATTGCAGTGCTGCGGCGCAAAGGCCGGATGACCATTGCGCAGATTGGCGAGCAGGCCGCGCTGGCCTACGGAGCCCTGTACGCCGAGGCGATGACGCGCCAGCTCGTGGTCAACGGGCCGCCGCTTTTTGTTGCGCAGTCCATGCCTCGGGACGCACACACCGAATTCGAGCTGGATTTTTGCTTGCCCGTGGCCAGCGACGAACCGCCGGCGCTTCCGGCATTGCGCTGCGTTCGCCTGATGTACGAAGGGCCGCTGGCCAAGCTGTTCACGGACGGCTATCAAGCCTTGCTGCAGGCCATGGCGGCGGCCGGGCTGCGCGCCAGCGGCGAAAGCCGTGAGATTTATCATGCCTGGCGCGGTCCGGAGTCCGCGGACAACCGCATCGAGATACAAATCGGGATCGCGCATGCGTGAATAGCGCATCTCATTCAAAATAAGCAGGCATGGACGCCGCATAAGCCGTGGATGCCGGGCCCGGCTCCCGGGGATCTCACAAAAATGCCGGCGGCGCATGAACGAGGGCCAGCATGATTCGACATTTCACGCATGTGTTTTCCGATCTCGCCGCATTGCGCGCCGAGGTGGCGAATGGCGACATGGCCCGCGCCGCGCGAGGCGCCCGTTCGATTCTGGTTCAGGTGTACTGCGCCAGCGGATCGCCGGAGCATATCTGCGGCATCACCGGCCTGCTGGCGAAACTTCTACCCACGGCAACGGTGGTCGGCGCGACCACGGTGGGCGAGATCGCCGCGGGACGCCTGCTGACCAACCAGACCATCATCGGCTTCAGCTTCTTCGAGTCCTCGCGGCTGCATGCCATCGCCCTGCCCTGCACGCGGGGCGGCGAATCCGGAACAGGCGCCGCACTTGGGAGAAGGATCCGCGTCAGCGCGAGCGACATCGCCGGCGTCCTGCTGCTGGCCACACCGCTGAGCATCGATCTGGACCCGCTGTTCGCCGCTCTGGAGCCGGAAGTGGGCGACTTTCCGCTGTTCGGCGGAGGTGCCGGCGACTACACCAGGATGCTGAACACCTGCGTGTTCGCGGACGGCGAGATCATGGACGCCGGCATCGTGGCAGTGGTTTTCGCAAGCACGCAGCTCGCCCTGCAATGCGAGGCGTACCTGGGCTGGATACCGGTCAGCCATCCGATGACGGTCACGCGGACCGACGGCCCGTTCGTCAAGGAAATCGACGGCCGGCCGGCTTTCGATATCTACCGGCGCTATCTCGGCGCGCGCAGGGATGACAGCTTCTACATGGCCGCGCTGGAGTTTCCGCTGCTCGTCGAGCGCGACGGCCAATGGGTGGCGCGGGTGCCGGTGGCCGCCTGCGAGGACGACTCGCTGCAGTTCCTCGGCGACATCGCCACGGGGGAAGTCGTGCACATCGGCTACGGCGATGCCGGCACGATCATCGAGCACGCGGGGGAGGTGCAGGCGGCCAGCGCGGCATTCGCGCCGAACGTCGTGTTCATGTACAGCTGCGGCTGCCGCCGGTTCCTGCTGCAGGAAGACGTGGAGCGCGAATCGCTGCCCTTCGAGGCCCTTGCGCCGACCTTCGGCTTCTTCACCTACGGGGAATTCTTTGCCGACGGGCCGCCTCCAGGCATGCAGGCGTCCCCCGGCGGCGCCAGGCGCCTGCATCTGCTCAATTCCGCCCTGGTGGCGGTGGGCCTGCGCGAAGGCGAACCCGCCCCGGCCGCGGAGTCCGCGGCGCAGAGGCCCGGCCGCACCGCTCCGGCGCCGGACGATCCCTACGACAGTCAGCACACGCGCGTCATCTCGAAGCTGCTGCATTTCATCAAGGCCGTCACCTCGGAACTCGAAGCCACCAATCGCGAGCTCGAAAGGCGCTCCGTGACGGACACTCTGACCCAGCTTGCCAATCGCATCCGCCTCGACGAATCGCTGGAGGCGCAACTGGCTGCGGCCATCCGCAGCGGCACGCCGTTCAGCGTCGTCCTGCTCGACATCGACCACTTCAAGCACGTCAACGATACCTGCGGGCACCTGGCGGGCGACCGCGTGCTGGTCGCCATCGCCCAGGTGCTGAAAACCCACATCCGCGGCACGGACGGAGTGGGTCGCTGGGGCGGCGAGGAATTCCTGGTCGTGTGCCCCGATACCGGCATCGCGCAGGCCGCCCAATTGGCGGAGCGGCTGCGCCAGGCGATAGCGCGCCAGGCCATTCCCGAAGTGGGGCACTGCACGGCAAGCCTGGGCGTCGCGGCATACCGCCCGGGCGACGATGCCCCGAGCCTGATCGCCCGCGCCGACCGGGCGCTCTACGAGGCCAAGGATGCCGGCCGCAACCGGGTTGGACGGGCATGACCTCTCCCGAGGGCACCGGGGCGTGACCTTGCCTCGGAAGCACGACCTTTCCCCCGCGGCATGACCTCCCCCTGCGGCGTCCCCGGCTCTCGCGGAGGCCCGGACGCGCACCGGCTGCCCGCCTACACCCGCGCGCCCGGGCCGGCGAACCGCTGCGGATCGCGCAGCCGCCAGAGGCGCAGGGCCACGTGGACTTCGAGCGCGCGGCCCGCGTCGCGCCAGCCTTGCAGCAGCGCATCGACCGCCTCCAGACGCTGGCGCAGCGTATTGATGTGCAGCGACAGGCTCCTGGCCGCCTCGGCCGCGTTGTAGCCGCAATCCAGATAGGCCAGCAGCGTGCCGGCCAGCGCCGCGCGGCGATCCGCGTGCGCGGCGGGACCGGCGTACAGCCCGCCCAGCGTGGCCGTGAAGAATCCTTCGATGGCGGCCGCATCGGCGCGGTTGAAGAGCGGCAGGTACAGCGCGAGCCGGCTCTCGTCGAAAATCTCGTCCCGCCGGCCCAACGCCTCCAGCAGGTCGAGGCAGCGCCCGGTCCGCTCGAACGCCGCGGCCAGGCCGTCGGGACGGTCCACGGCATGGCCCGCCACGCCCGAGAACGAGCCTCGATGGCGGCGCAGGCAGGCCTGGACCGCCGCGCGCACCGCGTCCATCCGCGCCGCGTTGGCCAGCACGACCAGGCCGTCGCCGGCATCGTCGAACAAGGCGCTCGACGTGCCCAGGCGCTCGATCAATTGCCTGCGCAGGTAGGGGCCGCCATCGCGCCCGGTGCGGATCCGCAGCAGCCGCATGGGACCGTGGATGTCCACGCCGTATTTCTCCGCCTGCTGCGCATGGCGTTCGAGCCGGCCCCACGGCCCGTGGACGAGGCCGTGCAGCACGGCCGGCGCATCCGCCATCAGGGACAGCGTGCGCTGCGCCTGGTGCAGCAGCACGACGCCCGTCACCATGGCGCCGCGCTCGAAGACGCGGGCGGCCACCTCGCCCAGGGGCTCGGTGCCATGGAGCACCAGCCCGCCCAGCGGGCCGTCGCCGCCGACGATGGCGCATACGGTGCGGGTTTTCCGATAGGCGACGGAACGGCCGGTGCGCCGGCTTTCCGCCAGGGCGGCATAGGCCGCGTCCTCGATCCAGCGCCCTTCCTCCGTCGGCTCCTCGATGCCTCGCCCGCCGTCGGCGGCGACGATCTCCCGGCCGGCCTCGTCGCAGACGGCCACCCGCCCGCCCAGCCGCTGCGCCAGCATCGCGCACACGTCCGGCAGGTCGCCGCCGCGCGCGACCAGGGCGGTGAGCTGCTCGTGCGCCTCGGCCGCCGCGCGGGTGTCGGCCGTCTGGCGCGACAGCAGCGCGTTGGTCGCGCCCGCCTGCGCCAGCGCGTCGCGCGCCTGCTCGAACAGGCGCGCATTGCCGATCGCCACGGAAGCCTGCGCACCCAGCGTCGAGAGGATGGACGTCTCCCACGCCGTGTACGCGCGCACGTAGCGGTCGCCCACGAAGAGCACGCCGGAGACCTCGTCGGTCGTCAACAGGGGCACGCCCAGGATCGAGGCGAGGAGATCGCCTGGGTGGCCGCGCGGATGGTCGAGGCGGGCGACGTGCGCGCCGATCTCGCCCGCGAGCTTCTGAACGAGCGGCGCGGCGGCGCCCGCACCCATTAGCGGCAGGCCCACGGCGGCCCGCCTGCACCGGCGCACCCGCAACGGCCCATCCGCGACGACGCGCTTTCGACGACGCACCCGCAACGACGCACCCGCAACACGAACCCGGCCGGCGAGCCGGGAACCCCATACGAGGGAACCCCTACAACCAGGAGACGACCATGAAGACCCGCATTCCTCGCCACACGCTGCTCGCCACCGCCCTGCTCGGCCTGATCGCCGCCGGCGCGGCGCGGGCGGCGCCCGATCCGGACGTGATCCGCATCGGCTTCATCACCGACATGTCCGGCCCCTACGCCGACACCGACGGCCCCGGAGGGCTGGAGGCCATCCGCATGGCCGTGCGGGACGCGGGCGGCACGGTGCTCGGCAAGAAGATCGAGATCCTGTCGGCCGACCACCAGAACAAGCCCGAGATCGCCTCCGCGCGCGCCCGGGAATGGATCGACCAGCAGGGCCTGTCCATGCTGATCGGCGGCGTGAACTCGGCCGCCGGGCTGGCGATGAACGGGATCATCAACGAAAAGCACGTCCCCTACATCAACATCGGCGCGGCCACCGCCCGCCTGACCAACGAGGACTGCACGCCCTACACGGTCCATTACGAATACGACACGGTCGCCCTGGCCAAGGGCACCGGCTCCGCGGTGGTCAAGCAGGGCGGCAAGTCCTGGTATTTCCTGGTCGCCGACTATGCCTTCGGCCATTCCCTCGAAGCCGATACCAGCGCCGTCGTCAAGGCCAACGGCGGCACCGTGGTCGGATCGGTGCGGCACCCGCCCACCTCGCCCGACATGTCCTCCTACATCCTGCAGGCGGCGTCCTCCGGCGCCCAGGTGCTGGGCCTGGCCAACGCCGGCGCGGACACCATCAACTCCATCAAAGCCGCCAACGATTTCGGCCTGGCGGACAAGATGAAGCTGGTCGGCCTGCTGATGACGATCAACGACATCCACGGCCTGGGCCTGCCCATCGCCCAGAAGCTGCTGATGACCGACAGCTGGTACTGGGACAAGGACGACGCGTCGCGCACCTTCGCCCGGCGGTTCGACGAAACCATGCACAAGATGCCGAGCACGCACCAGGCGGCGGCCTACTCGGCCACGGCCACCTACCTGAAGGCGGTCGAGGCCGCCGGCACGACCGACGCGGACAAGGTCATGGCGCAGCTGAAAAGCATGCCGCTCGACGACATGTACAGCAAGGGCTACATCCGCGCGGACGGCCGCTACGTGCACGACATGTACCTGATGCAGGTGAAGACTCCCGAGGAATCCAAGGGCCCGTGGGACTACATGAAGACCGTCGCCACGATCCCCGGCGAGGAAGCCTTCACCCGCCCGAAGGACTCGACCTGCCGCCTGATGAAGAAGGCGGGTTGAGCCGGACGCATGGCGCGCCCGGCCCTCAGCTTCCCTGCGCCTGGGTCTGCGCCTTGCGCGCGGCGCGCTCCCGTTCCACCCGCTCGGTCACGTCGCGCGCCATGGCGACCGAGCCGATGGCGGCGCCCGACTCGTCCTTGACCAGGGCGAAGGTCATTTCCACGTACAGCTTCCGGCCGTCCTGGTGCACTCCGCGCGTCAGGGTCGGGCGGCCTGCGAGCTTCGTGCGGCCGCTGGCGAGCGCGGCGTCGTAGCCGGCCCAGTGGGCGGCGCGCAGGTGCTCGGGAATGATGATATCCAGGCTGGCGCCCAGCGCCTCGTCGCGGGAAAAGCCGAACAGCCGGCAGGCCGCCTGGTTCCAGCGCGCGATCCGGCCCGCGCGGTCGGCGTAGATCAGCGCGTCGGTCGTCTGCTCGACGATCCGTTCCGCCAGATCCCCGGGCTGCGCCGCGGCCTCGCGGATGTCGCTCAGGATGCGGCAGAACAGGGCCGCCGGCAGCGAAGTGCGCTCCGGCTCCGGCCCCTCGCCGGTCTGGTGCAGGATCTCCAGGCCGCGTGTGGCAGCCAGGAGGCGGCGCAGGCCCTCGTTCTGGGCGAAGCGCGCGCGCAGCGCCCGCTCGACCAGCCGGTGGTGCTCGTCGGACCCGAACACGATCCGCGCCTCGCCCCAGTAGGCGTGGCGCTTGTCCGCCCCCTTGCCGCATTCCTTGGCCTCCCAGGCCGCCGAGGCGAAGGCGCGTTCGCGGGCCGGATGGCCCGGCGGGAACTTGATGCCCTGGATGAAGCCTTCCACGGAGGCCAGCGGCACGCCGTCCAGCTCGAAGGGCGACAGGCTGAAGTTGGACAGCGCGACGCCGCGCCAGTCATCGGACGTGAATGCGACATTGATCGTCTTGCGGGTCATGCGGGACCTCCCATCAACAACAGATCGAAACCACCTGCGCCGGCTGCCGGCTGAGGCTGACGTAGACATGGCCGACGCCGCTGTCGAAGTAGGCGGCCTCGTGCCGGCCGAGCTCGACGGCCTCGCCGTTCTCGAACAGGATGCGCACCCGGCCGGACAGCACCATGACGAATTCCTGGCCCGGATGCCGGATGGTCTCCGAAAAATCGCGCGCCTCGCGCGCATTGATCAGCGCCACGAGCGGCTGCATCTTCTTGCCCGGGAACGCGCCGCACAGCACGCTGTATTCGTACTGGTCGGTCTCGTAGCGCTGCACGTCGGCGAAGCGGTCCTTGACGACCGTCGGGCTTCCGGCCGGGTCCGCTTCGAGCCGCGCGTCCGCCTGCATGAACAGGCGCGTCATGTCGATGTCCAGCGCGCGGCCGAGCTGCAGCACTTTTTCGTAGCTGAGGGCGATCTGCCCGCGCTCGGCCTTCGAGACGGTGGACACCGCCAGGCCGCTGCGCTGCGCCACCTGCTGCAGCGTCAGCCGCCGCTCCTTGCGCGCCGCGCGGATCCTGGCCCCGACCTCGTGCCGGCCCGCCAGCCCGGGGCTGGCGGCGGAGGCCGGCGGCGCGGCCGCGCCCGGAAGCACCTTGGAGAGGACCTGGACTGCGCGGGTTTTCTTGTTCGTCGGGCCGGGCATGATGGCGAAGGTTGCGATGCGCCCCGATCGGGCGCTTGCGACATTCTATGTCGATCCGGCGTCCGGCACCGGCGATGCGGCCTCAGGCGCGGGACGCGGCGCCGTCCCCGCGGCGCGCCACGCGCAGCCAGCCCACGAACGCCAGCGCCATCAGCACGAAGCCGATGTAGCCGTAGATCGGATACACGATCCCCACCAGCTGGATGAAGCCGACGAAGCTGCCCGCCAGCGCCAGCACGCCCGCCGCGACGGTGCCGACGCGGAACCTGCCGCTGTCGGCGGGCACGATGCGCGCCATGAAGGCATAGAGCATGCCGACCGCCGTGTTGAGGATCATGCCGAAAATCACCAGCGACATCAGGTGGCCGAGCCAGGGCGAGATCTGCGTGGCGATCGAGAGCATCGGCATGGGCATCCCGCCGATGGTGTCCATGCGCAGGTACATCGCCACGGCGATCAGCAGGATCAGGACGCCCAGCAGCAGCCCGCCCAGGACGCCGCCCCACAGCGCGGTCGCCCGCGACCGGGCCTGCCCGCCCATGATCACCAGGAACGGCATCCCCGCCACGATGTTGTAGGACACGTACAGCAGGGCCGCGACCAGCCACTGGCCGGCGCCGCGGGGCTGGGTCTGCGCGGCGGCCGCGAGCGCCTCGTGGCCGGCGTGCGGCGTCATCAGCACGTAGCCGGCCACCACGACCGTCATGAACATGAGGAACGGCGTGACGGCGCCGATGAAGGCGATCACGCTGCGGATGTCCAGGCACACGATCAGGATGGTGGCGACGGTGGCCAGCACGCTGCCCCAGACCTCCGGGATGCCCAGCCACTGATTCAGCAGCGAGCCGGCGCCGGCCAGCATCACCACGGTGATCGCGAACAGGAAGAACGTGATCAGCACGTCGAACACCAGGCCCAGGTGGCGGCCCAGCATGGCGTTGACGACTTCCTTGTGCGAATCCGCCGCCAGCCGCTGGCCCATGGTGGAGAACGCCATCGACAGCAGGGCGAAGAGCACGCCCGAGACCACGCAGCCGACCAGGCCGATGGCGCCGAAGCTGGCGAAGAACTGCAGGATTTCCTGCCCCGACGCGAATCCCGCGCCGATGATAACGCCGACGAACGCGCCCGCGATCCTGCAGACGTCCTTGAACGAATCCATGCCCTTGTCTCCCGATGGTCTAGTGATGCCAGTGATGATGGAATGAATCGGCGCGCCCGAGGCGCGGGCGCCCGGCGCTCGCGGCACCGGGCGGATTTCAGGTCCGGTCCGCGTCGAAGCGGCGTGGGCTCAGCCGGTCGGCGGCGACGCCCTGCCGCGCCAGGAATTCCGGCAGCGCCCGGCCCAGCAGCAGCGCGCAGGCGGCCGCCGACGCGCCCGCCGAAGTCTGGATGCCATAGCCGCCCTGCCCCGCCAGCCAGAAGAATCCCGGACGCCGCGGATCCCAGCCGATGACGAAATCGCCATCGGGGGCGAAGCTGCGCAGCCCGGCCCAGACATGCCGGGGCCGCCGGATGCGCAGGCTGGTGAGCGATTCGATCCGGTGGATGCCCAGGGCGATGTCGAGTTCCTCGGGCACGACGTCGTGCGGCGCGACCGGGTCCGCGTTGGCCGGCGAGCCCAGCAGCTGGCCCGCGTCGGGCTTGAAGTAGAAACTTTCATCGACGCCGATGACGGCCGGCCAGGCGGCGACGTCCACCCCCTCCGGCGCGGCGAACGTGAACGCGGAGCGGCGCCTGGGTTCGATCCCCAGCGTCCGCGCGCCGCACAGCGCCGCCACCGGATCGGCCCAGGCGCCGGCGGCATTCACCACGGCGCGCGCCCGCACGGCGTCGCCGCCGCCCAGCGTCAGCGTCCACACGCCAGCCTGCTCGTCGAGCGCGGCGGCGGCCAGTTCGGCGTCGCAGCGCAGGCGGGCCCCCTGCCGCGCCATGCCGCGCAGGAAGCCCTGGTGCAGCTCGGCCACGTCGATGTCGGTGGCGTCCACGTCGTGCACGGCGCCGACGAGCTTGTCCGCTTCGAGGCACGGCGCCATGGCCTTCGCCCGGGCCGCGTCGATCCGTTCGGCCCGCAGGCCCTCGCGCCGGTACATCGCCAGCGCGTCGTCCAGCAAACGCTCCTGTCCCGCCGTCCCGACGTACAGCACGCCGCGCGGATGCAGCAGGGCATGCGCGCAGAAGCCTTCCGGGGGCTGCTCGAAGAACGCGCGGCTGGCCCGCGTCAGGGCGCGGATCTGCTCCGTGCCGTAGCTTTCCATGAACATGGCCGCCGAACGGCCCGTGGAGTGGTAGCCGGGCCGGGACTCGCGCTCCAGCACCGCCACGGACGCCCCTTCCCGGGCCAGGCGGTAGGCGACGGAAGCCCCCGCCATGCCCGCGCCGACCACCGCGAAGTCGAACACCTCGTCGCTCATTGCCTGTATTCCATTTTTTCCGATAGGAAAATTATCTTATAGGAAAAAAATCCCGGATACCCTGGTTTACCCCCATCCGCGCCCAGGCGGCCGCCGCATGCCCCACGCCGGGCACGTTCCTCATCGGGCATGTTCCTCATCAGGCATGTTCCTCATCAGGCATGTCCCTCGCCGGCCACACGTCCCCCTGCCGGCCGCACGCCCTCCGCCGGACGCGTGCCATCCCGGGTGCGTGCTACCGTATCTTCTTCACGGATTCCCTCCCCTTCATCCACGAGGCCCCGCATGCGCGCCCATACCGCCCGACTGGTCGACGACCGGATCCGGATCGAACCTCGAGACACGCCGATCCCCGGGCCCGGCGCGCAGCAGCTGCTGGTGCGCGTGCGTGCCGCCGGCCTGAACCGCGGCGAGCTCCTGGCGCTGCGCAAGCAGCCGCCCGGCGCCCCGGCCGTCCTGGGCATTGAGGCGGCTGGCGAGGTCGTGCGGGCCGGGGCCGATGCCGGCCCCTTCCAGGCCGGCGACCGCGTCATGGGGCGCTGCCGCGCCGCCTTCGCCGACTACGCGCTGCTGGACGCGCACGAGGCCATGGCCGTACCCGAGCGCCTCTCCTGGATCCAGGCCGCCGCCCTCCCGATCGCCACCATGGTCGTGTACGACATGCTGATCGCCCAGGGCCGGCTGGCCGCGGGCGAATGGCTGCTGGTCACCGGAATCTCCTCGGGCGTGGGCGTGGCCGCCCTGCAGCTGGCCAAGGCGCTGGGCGCGCGGGTCATCGGCACCTCCGGCTCGGCGCGCAAGCTGGCGGACCTGGAACGCCTGGGCCTGGACGTGGGCCTGCACACCCGCGCCGCCGATTTCCACGACGCCGTGATGGCCGCCACCGGCGGCCGGGGCGCCGGCCTGGCCGTCAACATCGTCGGCGGCTCGGTGTTCGCGGAATGCGTCCGCTGCCTGGCCTTCGAGGGCCGGCTGGCCACGGTCGGCTACATGGACGGCGTGCTCGAAGGCCGGCTCGACCTCGCCGCCCTGCACGCCCGGCGCCTGACGGTCTTCGGCGTGTCCAGCAAGGGCTGCGGCCCCGAAGAGCGCCGGCGCATCGTCCGGGGCGTCGCCGAACAGGTCCTGCCGCTGGTCGCCGACGGCCGGCTCGTGCCCGCCATCGACCGGGTGTTTCCATTCGGCGAACTGGAAGCGGCCATCGCCCGCATGGAATCCGACGAGCAGCTGGGGAAGATCGTGGTGGGCGGGGAATAGCCCCACGGTCCGGCCCCGCCGCCGCACCGGGTCCGCACGGCCGCCCGCCTGCTGGCCGCCTACTGGATCAGCTGGTTGATCTCGATGATGGGCAGCATCACCGCCAGCACGATCACCAGCACCATGCCGCCCATGGCGAGGATCATCAGCGGTTCGAGCACGGCGGTGAAGGTCAGGGCGCGCCGCTCCAGGTCGGCGGCCAGCACGCCCGCGGCGCGATCCAGCATGGCGGGCAGCTCGCCGGTGCGCTCGCCGCTGGCGACCAGATGGATCAGCAGCGGCGGGAAGACCTTCTGCGCCTGCAGCGCCTGGGCCAGGGAGCCGCCTTCGCGCACCCAGCGCAGGGCATCGGCCACGGCGGCCCGCAGCCTGCGGTTGCGCAGCGTGCGGCCCGAGGCCTCCAGGGCCTGCAGCAGGGGCACCCGGCTGCCCGTGAGGATGGCCAGCGTGGCGGCGAACCGGGCCACGTCCACGCCCTGCGCATAGCGCCCCAGCAGCGGCAGGCGCAGCACCCGGGCGTGCCAGGCCAGCCGGGCGGCGGGATGCCGCAGATGCAGGCGCCACAGGACGAAGCACAGCGCCAGCCCCGCCGCCACCGCCAGGCCCCAGTCCTGGATCCCGGCGCTCGCGGCCAGCAGCAGCCGCGTCAGCCAGGGCAGCGTCTGGCGCGCCTGGGTGAAGGCCCCCACCACCTGCGGCACCACGTAGCTCAGCAGGAAGACGACGATGGCCATCGACACCACGGTGACGATCCCGGGATAGATGAAGGCGGTCAGCACCTTGTTGCGCAGGGCGCCGCGCGCCTCGATGTAGTCGGCCAGCCGTTCGAGCACCCGGTCCAGATCGCCCGACTGCTCGCCGGCATCCACCAGCGCCCGGTAGACGTCGGGGAAATCGCGGGGATGGGCATCCAGGGCCTGTCCCAGACGCAGGCCGGCGCGCACGTCGTCGCACACGGCCGTCAGCACGCGCACCACCTGCGCACGCTCGGCCTGCTCCAGCGTCGCGCGCAGCGCGGTCTCCAGCGGCAGGCGGGCCGCCAGCAGGCTGGCCAGCTGGCGCGTCAGCCAGCCCAGATCGGCGTCGCGCAGCCGCGCGCGGGCGCCGATGCCCGCGCCCGCGCGGCGGCGCGCTTCCACCACGCTCAGCGGCAGCAGCCCCCGGTTGCGCAGCGTCTGGCGGGCGCCGCGCTCGCTGTCGGCCTCGATCCTTCCCCGCTCGGCGCGGCCGGCGGCATCGATCGCTTCGTATTGATAGGAGGGCATGGGCTAGGACCTGTTCATGCGCGTCGAGGAGACCGCCTGCGCGCCGTCACGGATCGCGCGCGACGCGCTCGATCTCGGCCCGGGCGGCGACGCCTGCGCGGATCCAGCGCTCGCCATCCTGGCGCAGGTCCGGCATGCCGCCGCGCCGGGCGGCCTCGCGCAGGGCCTGCTCGCCGCTGCCCTCGTGGATCATGGCGCGCAGCGTGTCGTCGAGCATGAACAGCTCGTGCACGCCGGTGCGCCCGTTGTGGCCGGTGTGGCCGCAGGCCGGACATCCCTTCGGATCGCGCTCGGCCGTGCCGTCGGCCCGCATCCGCCGGCAATGGACGCACAGCTTGCGCACCAGCCGCTGGGCCAGCACCCCCTGCAGCGTGGAGGCGAGCAGGAACGATTCCACGCCCATGTCCAGCAGGCGGGTCACCGCCGATACGGCATCGTTGGTGTGCAGCGTGGCCAGCACCAGGTGGCCGGTCAGGGAGGCCTGGACGGCGATCTCGGCGGTCTCCAGGTCGCGGATCTCGCCGATCATCACCACGTCGGGATCCTGGCGCAGGATGGCCCGCAGCGCCGCGGCGAAGGTCAGGTCGATGCGCGGACTGACCTGGGTCTGGCCGATGCCGGGCAGATCGTATTCGATCGGGTCCTCGACCGTCAGGATGTTGGTCGTCGCGGCGTCCAGCCGGCTCAGGGCGGCGTAGAGCGTGGTGGTCTTGCCGCTGCCGGTCGGCCCGGTCACCAGCACGATGCCGTGGGGCCGCCTGATGAGCGCGTCGAGCCCCCGCAGCACGGCGGGCGACATGCCCAGCCGCTCCAGCTGCAGCCGCCCCGCCTCCTTGTCGAGCAGGCGCAGGACGACGCGTTCGCCATGCCCCGTGGGCAGCGTGGAGACCCGCACATCGATGGGCCGGCCGCCCACGCGCAGCGCGATGCGCCCGTCCTGCGGCAGGCGTTTTTCGGCGATGTCCAGGCTGGCCATGACCTTGATCCGCGACACCAGGGCGTTGTGCAGGGCGCGGCGCGGGCTGACGATGTCGCGCAGCGTGCCGTCCACCCGGTAGCGCACCACCGAGTGGGCCTCGAAGGGCTCGATGTGGATGTCGCTGGCGCCGTCGCGGGCGGCCTGGGTGAACAGGGCGTTGATCATGCGAATGATCGGCGCGCCTTCGCGGGTATCGAGCACGTCCTCGACCTCGGGCAGGTCCTGGAGCAGGCGGTCCAGATCCACGTCGAGGGCCGCCTCGTCGACGATGGCGGCGGCATCCCCGGCATGGGCGTAGGCTGCGGCGAGCAGGGTGTCGAGCTCCGCGTCGGACACCGTGCGCGGCGGGACCGCGCCGTGCACCCGGCGGATCTCGGCCAGGGCCCAGGCGGGCGTGCGCGCCGAGACCGTCAGCGTCTCGCCCGTCGCCCCGGTCTCCAGCAGGGCGCGCCAGGCGCGCGCCCAGGCATAGGGCAGGCGGCGGCCCGGCGCGCTCATCGCGCCCCCGGCCGGCCGACCGGCGCGGCCACCGCCGGAGCAGCGTCCGGGTCCGCGGGCGCGCCGGCGGCCGGCGCGGCTTCGTCGGCGCGCCGGAAGCCGCGCAGGTCGAGCAGGCCCGTGCCGGGATCGCGTTGCAGCGCGGGCAGATCGGTCATGACGTCGTCCGGCATCAGCCAGGACGCCTGGACCGGCAGGCCGGCCTGGGCCGCCCGCATGAAGTTGTAGCGGTCGAGCGTCAGGCGGGCGCCGTCCTGGGCGGTGCGCACGATGTGGGGCCGCAGGAACAGCATCAGGTTGGTCTTGGTGTGGTTGCGCTTCTGGTACTTGAACAGGTTGCCCAGCACGGGGATGTCGCCCAGCAGGGGCACCGACGACGTGGAATCGTCCATCCTGTCCTCCAGCAGGCCGCCGAGCACGATGATCTGGCCGTCGTCGACCAGCACGCTGGTCTCCAGCGCCCGCTTGCGGGTCACGTCCGAGGTGCCGTTCTGCGAGGCGGTCGGGACGAGGCTGCTGACCTCCTGGTAGAGGGCCAGCTTGACCGTGCCGCCTTCGGAGATCTGCGGCCGGATGCGCAGGGTCAGGCCCACGTCCTCGCGCTGCACGGTCTGGAAGGGATTGCTGGCGCCGTCGCCCGAGGTCGTGTAGGAGCCCGTCACGAACGGCACGGTATTGCCCACGATGATGCTGGCCTCCTCGTTGTCCAGCGTCATCAGGTTCGGCGTGGACAAGACGTTCACGCCGCCGTGCCTCTGCATGGCCCGGGCGAGCACGCTGAGATTGAGGATCTGCGTGCCCATGACGTTGACCGTGCCGTTGATGACGCCCAGGTTCAGGCCCTGGCCCAGGGCGTCGATCGTGGTGCGGGTGGCCGTGTCCAGGCCGATGCCGGTCCCGCCCAGGTTGGCGCCGCCGAAGAAGGCGGCGCCGTCGCCGTTCAGGCTGTTGCCGCCGGCCATCCACTGCACGCCGAACTCGGCGGCCTTGTCGGCGTTCACCTCGACGATCAGGCTTTCGATCAGCACCTGGGCGCGCCGCTGGTCGAGCAGGTCGATGACCTCGCGCAGGCTGCGGTACAGGGGTTCCGGCGCGGAGATGATGAGGGTGTTGGTGGCGGAATCCGCCTGGATCGTGGCGCCTCCCGCGGAGAAGGCCATGCTGCGGGCGTCGGCGGCCGGCAGCGCCGCCGCGGCGCCCTCTCCCTGGGACGACGAGAGCGCGGCGGCGGGCAGCCCGGTCTGCGCCTGCGTGGCCGACAGCGGCGGTCCGTCCAGGGCATCGGTGCTTCCGCCTTGCCCCGTCAGCGCTCCCCGCAGCACCTCGGCCAGGTGGCTGGCCTGGGCGTTGCGCAGGTAGACGACATGCAGATTCCCGGTGCGGGATTCGGGCGTGTCCAGACGCAGGATCAGCTGGCGCGCCTGCTTCAGGCGCTCGGGCGTGATGGCGCGCAGCAGCACCGAATTGCTGCGGGGATCGGCCAGCACGGACACGTCCCGGGTCTTGCGCCCGCTGCCGTCCTGCAGCAGCTGCTGCGCCAGGGCGGCCACGTCGAGGGCGACGCCGTATTCGATCGGCACGACATCCGTGTTCACCGCCAGCGGCGTGTCGATGCGGGCTATGATCTGGGCGATGCGCTCCAGGTTGTCGGCATAGTCGGTCACGACCAGGGAATTGCTGCCTTCCTGCGCGGCGAGGGTGTTGTTCGCCGCCACCAGGGGGCGCAGCACCGGCACCAGATCGGCGGCGTTCTCGTAGCGCAGGGCGAAGACGCGGGTCTGCAGTTCGCCGCGGCGCGCCGGCTCCGCGCCGGACACCACCGCCCCGCCCAGCAGCTTGGCGTCGGCCTCGGGCACGACGCGGCTGACGCCGCCGACTTCCACCACGGCAAAGCCCTGCATGCGCAAGGCGCCCAGCAGCATGGCATACGCCGTATCGGCATCGACCGGCGCATCCGACACCAGCGTCAGCTGGCCGCGCACGCGCGGATCGACCAGGAAATTGCGCCCCGTGAAGCTGGCCAGGGCACGGACCACCGCGCCCAGATCGGCCTCCTGGAAATTGAGCCGGGTCATCGGCCCGTCCGCGCTGGCGCCGGGGGCGGCGGCCGAGGCCCCGGGCCGTTCCGCGATGGGCTGCAGCCGGCGGGGGCGCGGCGCCTGCCGGGGCTCATCGGCCCTCGCCGGGCGCCCGACGGGCACGGACGGCGCCGACCCCACCGAGGTGCGGACCACCAGCGGCGATTCCTGGGCCTGGCGCGCGGCGTCCGGGACCGCGCAGCCTCCCAGGGCGAGCACGGACAGCAGCAGGGGCAGGTATCGGGCAGTCTCTCTTTTCATGAACGAATCCGCAGAAGGGTTGCTCCGTCGGGACCGGTTCGGGGCCCGAGGGTGTCCAGCAGGCGGCGCAGCGCGACCCGCGTGTCGGGGGATGCCGAGGCGTCGGCCCAGGCCCGGCCGTCGAAGACGAGACGGCCGGAAGGCGACCACGTTCCGGCGCCGTCCAGCCGCAGAGGACCGTCCTCCGTGCTCAATCGCAGGGCGAAGCCCGGCTCCGGGCCGGCGGCGGCCGCCACCGAGAGGCGGTAGTCGCCCAGCGGCCTGATGCGGCTCAAGGCGGACCCGGCCTGCCGCCACCGGATCCGCAGCAGTTCCCCTCCCGGCGCGGCCTCGGGCCCGCCGCGGCCGACCACGAGGTCGGGCCATTGCAGCAGGAGGTCTCCCTCGGGCTCCAGGGTGTTGAACACGGCATGCAGAGTCGTCAGGAGCGCCGCCGGCACCCGCAGGGTCTGGCCGGAAATGCGTACGCCGCCCCAGGCCGGGCGGATTTCCAGCGGGCCGCCCAGCCAGGCATGCGACACCGACACGCGCGGTCCGCCGGCGAACGCGAAGCGCCAGTGCAGCGGCTCGGGCAGGCTGCGCCGCAGCGGGCCGGCGCCGACGGCCAGCGTGGCCTGCGCCGACCAAAGGCTGCCCTGGGCATCGACCAGCGTGACGGGCGCGCCGTCCGGCACCCAGGCCATGGCCCAGCGGGCCGGCAGCACGCCCGCCGCGGCCAGGAGGGCCGCGCCGGCCAGCGCCAGGACGCCGGCCAGGCGCGCCGCGCGGCTCGTCGCGCGGCCATCGCCGGGCGCGTCCCCATGCGCGCGCCGGACTCGATTGGGCGCGCTCATGGCGGGCTCCCTGCCGGCAGCGCCAGCTCGATGCTGCCGCTCAGCAGGCCGGGACGGTCGCGCCCCCCGACGTGGCTGCGCGCCAGGTCGAGGCGATGCACCCGCACCCGGGCGATCTCAGGCAACTGCGCCAGCCAGGCCAGCAAGCGGGCGGCGGGCGCCTGCTCCACCGTCAGCGGCTGCCGCATCGCGCCGTCGACCGCGCGCACCGGGCCGAAGCGGCCGTGCGCCTGCAGGCCGGCCCGCCGCAGGCTTTCCTGCAGCGCGGCGGCGGTTTCTTCGAGGGTCATGGCGCCGCGCCGTTCGCGCCCCAGCGCCCGGGATTCCAGCACGACGGCCTCCAGCTCGGCCGCCTGCGCCCGCAGCACGGGCAGCTGTTCCCGTGCCTGCCGCAGCGTCCCGATCGCGGGACGCAAGGCCGCCAGCCACAGCACGGCGACCCCCAGCAGCAGGACCGCCAGGCCCAGCAGGCGCCGCTCGCGCGGGCTCAGCCGCCGCCAGGCCGCATGCCAGCGGCCCAGCGCGGGCCGCGCCCGCGCGTTCCAGGCGTTCCGCCAGCGCTGCGCATGCGGCCCGCTCATCCCGCCTCCCCGGCCGGACGACGCGTGCCCTCCGACGCATCCGGACGGCCGGCATGCCAGACATGGGGCCGGGTCTCGTCGCGCGCCAGCCGGATGCCCCGCTCCGCCGCCGTCCGCGCCAGCGCCGCTTCGTCCGCCGGCGGCCGGTAGCCTTCGGCCAGCGTCAGCGTCAGGCGACCGTCCGCGTAGCGCAGGCCGAGCACGTGCCCCTGCGCGAAGTCCAGCACCTCGGCCGCCGCCAGCGCCAGCGGGATGAAATCGTCGGCGGCCTCGCCGCCGCCGGCGAGCCGCAGCGCGTCGCGCTGCTGGCGGGCCTGGCGCAGCGGATCGATCACCACGGGAATGCGCGGATAGGCCTGCTGCACGGTCCGGCGCATGGATTCGCGCAAATCCTCCAGTTCGCGCCCCTGCCGGGCGGCATAGGCGTTCAGCCCCAGGATCCAGACGGCGCCCGCCGCGGCGGCCCAGGCGAGCGGCCGGCGCCAGCGTCCCGCCCCGCCCGCGGCGCGCAGCTCCCGATCGACGAAGGACCAGGCCGGCAGGGGGGCCAGCCAGCGGGGTCCCGCCGGCAGCTCCAGCACGCGGCCGGGATGCGGATCGTCCGCGGGCAGCGCCAGGGCATGCGGCACCAGGGACTCGACGCGCAGGCCCGCGGACGTCAGCAGCGACCAGGCCCGCTCCAGGGGTTCGCGCGCCGTCCAGGCGACGGCCACCGCGCCGTCGGGCTGGCGCGGCCCATGGGCCACGCGCAGGCGGTCGAGGTCGGACAGCACCATGGGCTCGACGCTGCCGCGCACCGCGTCGCCCAGCCGCCGGGCGGGGACGGGCGGCACCGTGATGCGGGCGACGACCGCGTCCTCGTCGCGCACGATGGCGTGCACCGGCCCCGCGCCCGCCACCGCGGCCAGCGACCGCAGGTCCAGCGCGCCCGAGCGCAGCAGACGCCCATCGCGCCCCACGAGCGCGAAGGCCAGCGGCGTGGCGGGCGTCAGTTCGGAAAGGGGAGGCAGCAGCAGCCGCATGTGTTGTCTCATGTTCTTCTTATCCATAGCTGACCCAGCGGACCGAGGCTCTCCCCTGCCGGTCGCGCTGGAGCAGGGCCCGCAGCCCGACCATCGTATCACCCACCACGACCTGCCCCGCGACACTGAACCAGTCGCTGCGCACGTCCAGGCGCCGCGCCTGGCCGGCCTGCAGTTCCGGCAGGCGATTGAGGAGATCGCCCCGGTTGACGAACCAGAGCCCCCGGTCGCGCTGGGCGGCCAGGCCCCGCGCGCCGGCCAGGCCCAGCCCTTCGATCACGGCGCCCAGCACCTCGGCCGGCGCGGTATTGGCATTGAGCGGCACGGTCTCCGGCAGGTAGATCACGTAGGGCCGCAGCGCTTCCACCCCCGCCGGTCCCAGGCCCGCGACCCACTGCAGCTCGTCCACCCCGCGCAGCCCCATCGCGGCGGGCGCGCGCCCCGGCGCCGGCTGGCTGTCGGCCACCCGCCGCGCCAGTGCGCTAGCCAGGGCGGGATCCCGTCCCAGCCACTGCAGCAGCCGTTCCAGCGACCGCACGGCGGCGGGGCTGGGTTGCCCGTTCGCGGCCAGGTCGCGCAGATTGAACTTGCCCTGCGCATCCTCGATGCGGCCGGAGAACAGGGCGGAGCCGGGGTCGTCGGCCGGCCCCACGGGCAGATCCGCCAGCGGCTGGGTCCACAGGCCGTCGAGCCGGGTCGTGGCGTTCTCGCGCGCGTCGAGCTGCAGGATGACCCGCGACCAGTCCAGCCCGCCCCGCAGCACCCAGTGCGCCTGGGCCAGGTGCCGTTCGGTCGCCAGCACCCTCACCAGCCGGCCCTGCCCTTCGATCAAGGCCGTGGCCAGCGCGGCGGCCGCGATCACCACCAGCATGGCGGCGATCACCGCCATGCCGCGCTGGGAGGACCGGGCGGCGATGCCCGCCGGACCGCCTCCGTGCCGCGCATATGGGCTCGGGCTCGGGCTCGGGCTCAGGCTCGGGCGCGGGCTCGGGTGCGTACGATCCGGCGTGCCCGGATCGACGGAACATCCTACGATCCCAACCGGCATCGTGCCGCGCAAAACCGCAGTCTCGCCGCCGGAGCCTGTCACAGGATGTCTCATGGCAGCACCACCACCTTGCGATAGGCGCGTTGCTCGCCGGCTTCCTGG
The DNA here is from genome assembly GCF_000612685.1 of Castellaniella defragrans 65Phen. Lineage (NCBI taxonomy): Bacteria > Pseudomonadati > Pseudomonadota > Betaproteobacteria > Burkholderiales > Alcaligenaceae > Castellaniella > Castellaniella defragrans. The sequence continues at coordinate 1,987,342 of NZ_HG916765.1, read as the reverse complement.
CGCAGCAGCACGATTTCCAGACCCACGGTCGCCATTGCCTGCGCGGCGTCCGTCCCCGGGCGCGCCGCGCCGCGGCCCGCGCCGGAGGCATCGGCCGGCGGGGCCTGCGGGTCCGTCCAGCCCTGGCCATGGCGCCATTCGCGCAGCGACCAGGCGCGCAGGCCGTCCAGGACGGCGACCGCGTCCGTGGGTCCGGGCAGGGGCAGGCGGTCCGAAGGCGCGCCGGCCGCCCGGTAGAGGACGCCCTGGTTCACGTACCAGTGCAGCCGCTGCCAGCGGCCGTCGTCCGTCGAGCGCACCAGCAGCAGCCCGGATGCGCGGGCCCAGGCCACGCCCGGCGCGGGAAACGCCAGGCCGGCGCGGTCCGGTCCGCCCTCGGCCGCCCGCCAGGCGGGCAGAACGTCCTCCCCGGCATGCCGGCGCAGGTCGCGCTCCAGCTGCCCCCAGGCCCTGACCAGCGACAGGGTCTCCTCGGCCCGCGCGTCGAGCCGCCCGGAGACGCGCTGGACGGCATCCAGCCCGCGCCAGGCAATCAGGCCCAGCAGCGCCAGCAGCACCAGGGCGACCAGGACCTCGATCAGGGTGAATCCCCGCTGGGCGCCGGGCGCGGCGCCCGCCGGCCGGCCCGCGTGGCGCGGGCGCCCATGTGCGCGCCTGGGGCGGCCCGGCATGCTCATGGCAGACGCGAGGCCAGGCCATCGAGCTTGGACAGCACAGGGCCGTCCTCCAGCCGCACGCTCACCGACACGCGGCGGAAGCGGGCATTGGGCGTGGCCTGCACCCATTGTTCGCATTGCAGGGCGAGGTCCGCCTGCGGACAGGGCCGGCGATGCCGGCCGACCGCCGGGAATTCCCCCTGCAGGCGCATTTCCCCCAGGACGTTCTCCGCCGACTGCAGCGCCAGGCTGCGCAGCCGCAGCGCCTGCGCGCCGCCGATGCCCACCCCCAGCGCGCGGATGCCGGCCGCCAGCGCCACGCCGACGATGGCCAGCGCCACCAGCACCTCGATCAGGGTGAAGCCGCGCTGGCGGCCCGGCGCGCTCATGGCCGGACCTCGTAATGTCCGCTGCCCGAGCGCGAGATCCGCACCGTCCGGTCGCCGGTGCTCAGCGTGATCTCGAGCGGCGCGCCCACCCAGTCGCCGCCGAAGACCAGGGCGCCGGCCGGCCGGATGTCGACCGACACCGGCCCGGATGAAAGCCAGGAGCGCGGCCGCAGGGGCGAATCCGCGCCGAAGCGGTCGTCCCGCCCCCGGCCGAGCGCACGGCCATCCGGGCCGGCAGCACCAGAGGACGCGGCAGCCGCTCGAAGGCGTAGCCCTGCGCCCCGGGGCGCCAGGCGATGCGCCCGCCTCCGGCCCGGGCCTCGGTCTGCGCCGCCATGAACAGCCCCGCCAGCCGGTGGGCGTCCTGGCGCAGCGTGCGCATGCCGGGATCGCCGAACGCGGACACGCTGGCCGCCCCCATCGCGATGCCCATGATGAGGAGCACGACCATCATCTCCAGCAGCGTGAAGCCACGCTGCGCGTCAATGCGCATCGATCCCGATCTCGGCATCCACGCCCTCGCCCCCCGGCTTGCCGTCGGCTCCCAGGGAAAACACATCGACCTCGCCCCGCACGCCGGGATTCAGGTATTGGTAGGGCGTGCCCCAGGGATCGCGCGGCACGCGGTCCATGTAGCGGGACTTGCCGTCCGGTCCGCCGGCCAGGACCTCCAGACCCTGTTCGACGCTCGGGTAGCGGCCATGGTCCAGGCGATAGAGCTTGAGCGCCTGCTGGATGGAGGCCACGTCCTGCCGGGCCGCGATCACCCGGGCCTGGTCGGGCCGGTCCATGACGTTGGGCACGACGAGCGCGGCCAGGATGCCCATGATGACGACCACCACCATGATCTCGATCAGCGAGAAGCCGCGCTGCGACGGCGCGCCTGGAAGGGAAAAACCTGCTTGCATGATGCTCCGTCCGGACGGACGCCTCGTCCCGCCGCGAAGCCGGCGCACGAAGTCCGCAGCCGGCACTATACTAAAAAGACTGAAAAGCCCGGACAGCGCGACCCGCGACCCATGCCCGCCCTCCGTCTTCCCGCCGCCGCATCCCTGCGCCGCCACGCCCCCGGCATGCTGCGCGGCGCCGCCCTGCTGGCGATCGCCGCGGGGATCGGGCTGTGGGGCGCCCTGCTGCTGGCGCCGCGCCCCGCTCCGGCGCCGCCGCTGCTGGCGCCGCACGCCGCCCAGGCGCCTTCCCTGGCCCCCCTGGAAGGCTGGTTCGGCAGCGGCCGGGGCCGCCTGCAGGTGCGCATCGCCGGCCTGATGGCCGCCGGCGCCCGGAGCACCGCGGTGCTGTCGATCGACGGCGCGCCGGCGCGCGCCTTCCGGATCGGCGACGACCTGGCCCCCGGCATCACCCTGACCGCGATCCGCGCCGGCGAAATCGTCGTCAGCCAGGACGGCATGGAAGAAACCATCGCCACGCCCGCGCCGCCGGCTCCCGCGCCGGGCTTCGTTCCGGTCGAGCGACCGCCGGCAAGCCGCTGAATCCATCCGCACCTCCTTCACCCGCTACATCCCCCACAAGGCGGCCACGCCGGCCGCGGCCAGGAAAGGCCCGAAGCCGAAGGCCTCGCCCGGCGCCAGCCGCCCCGCCAGGCGCCGCGCGAGCGCCACCGCCAGGCCCAGGCACGCGGCCACGAACACGATGCGCGGCAGGGCCGTCCAGCCCAGCCAGGCTCCCAGGGCCGCCAGCAGCTTGCAATCGCCGCGGCCCAGGGCTTCGCGGCCCGTCAGCGCCCTGAACCCGGCGGCCACGCACCAGAACGCCAGATAGCCGCCCGCGGCGCCCGCCACGGCATGCGCCAATGGCGCGAAGGCCGCGTCCATATTGACCAGCAGGCCCAGCCACAGCAGCGGCAGCGTCAGGCGGTCCGGCAGGTAGCCGGTCTCGGCGTCGATCCAGGCCAGGACCAGCAGCACCGACACGAAAACGATCGCGGCCAGGGCCGCGCCGGTCGCCCCGAAGCGCCAGGCGCAGGCCACCGCCAGCAGGGGCGCCGCCAGCAGGAACGCCCGGCGGCCCAGCCGATGGGCGGCCGTCGGCTCGGCCGGCAGGGTGCCATCCAGGGCGCGCGGCAGCCGCCAGGCGGCCCGGGCGAGCGGCACGTTCAAGGCCAGGGAGAAAGCCAGGGCGGCGCACAGAGTCGCCGCTTGCCCCAGGTTCCAGGAAGCCCACAGCATGCTCATGGTCCGCTCCACCTCCCCGCTCCGTCTCAATGCGGCCACAGCCGCGCCAGCACGGACGGCGAGGCCGGCGGCGGCGCGTCGGACACCAGCCGGAAGCCCACGTGCGACATGGGGCTGTAGGGGTCCGCCGCCTGCCGGGCGCTGGGCCGGTAGGCCAGGCAATAGCTTTCGTTGCACAGGAACGAGCCTCCCCGGATCACCCGCCTGGGCGCATCGGCCGGGACGCCCGGATCGGAGGGATCGTAGGACCGGGGCGGGCCGCGCGGATCGGCGATGGGCTTGCCCTGCGCCGCCTGCGCCTGGCGGGCGAAATAGCGCGCGTCGTACCAGTCGGCCACCCACTGCCAGGCATTGCCCGTCATGTCGTAGAGCCCGTAGCCGTTGGCCGGGAAGGACATCACCGGCAGCGTGCCGGCGGCGCCGCCCGCCTCGGGGCTGACGACGGGAAAAGCGCCGCGGCCGGAATCCCAGTAGTTGGCCATGGGCTTGCCGTCGGGCATCAGCTCGTCGCCCCAGACGTAGGTGGCCTGCTCCAGGCCGCCGCGCGCGGCATATTCCCATTCGGCCTCGGTCGGCATGCGCTTGCCGGCCCACCGGGCATAGGCCTGCACATCGGCGTAGCTGACCTGGACCACGGGATGGTCGCCCTTGCCCTCGATCGAACTGCCCGGCCCCTGCGGATGGCGCCAGTCGGCGCCCGGCACGTAGCGCCACCACTGGCTGTAGTCCGCCAGATTCACGGGCCTGTCCGTGCCGACGAACACCAGGGCGCCGGGCACCAGCACCGAATCGGGCGGCCTGGGCGTGCCGGGCGGCAGCTGGACGCGGACGGTCTCCCAGTCGGGCGTGCGCTCGGCCGTGGTCACATGGCCGGTCTGCCGCACGAACTCGGCGAACTGGTCGTTGGTGACGTGGGTGAGGTCCATCCAGAAGCCCTTCACCCGGACCGGATGGGCCGGCTTCTCGTTGCGCTGGGCGAGCCGGCTGTCGCTGCCCATCAGGAAGACGCCGGGCGGCACCCATGCCATGTTCCCGGGCGTGTCCTTGCCGTCGCCGAGGATGGCGACGGGTTCGGCCGGCCCGGCCTGCGCACGGACCTGGAACCAGGCGTAGCCCCCCGCCGCCGCGGCGATCAGGACCGCGGCGGACAGGGCGACGAATCGCGGGCGGAGGCGGGGGCGGTCAGTAGACACTGGCGGGATAGACGCAGGTCTTGCCGAGGTTCAGGCTGACGACGTCCTGGTCGGGACCGTTCGTGTAGCCATCGGGCGGGCTGCCGGGGACGGCGCCCGCGAAATCGTAGACGCTGGACTTGCCCCAGTCGGCGTGGATGCGGCGCCAGTTCTCCAGGTCGGCCTGGTCCACGATCCCGTCGATGTTGCCGTCGCCCTCGCAGAGCACCGCCGACTGCATCAGGCGGTCGAGCCGGTCCTTCAGATCCTTGTAGGCGGCTTCCTCCCCCGCCTGCCAGCCCGGCCTGGGGGTGCCGTCGGGGTTGACCTTGCTCGTGCCCTCCTCGTCGAGCAGGGGCGTGCCCTTCGCCTGGTCGACTTCGTAGAACTCGTATTCCACCTCGTCGTGGATGCCCTTGACCGGATCGAAGCGCTTGAAGGTATTGCGCACCAGTTTGTAGCGCGCTTCCCGCACGGCCACGGACTGGTCGGGCATGACGGTGTACAGCTCGGCCTCCGGCACGCCGTTCTCGTAGCGCACCTGGTTCACCTGGGCGCAGGTGCCGTAGGAGGCGATGGCGTTGTCGCCGCCCATGGGCGCGAGGTCGTCGTGCCCCTCGCCCCACCAGAAGCCGCTGTTGTCGCCGCAGACGGACTTCGAGGTGGCGATCTGCATGCAGGTGCCGCCGCCCGCCGCGGTCGTCACCACGCAGGGCCCGTTGCGTCCGCCGTCGGCCTGCTGGTTCAGGCCGCTGATGGCGAAGTTGGTCTGGCGCAGGGCCGGCTGCGAGGGATTCTTCAGGTAGGCCTGGATGCCGACGGAATCGACCGGGCGCGAGGCCGGCAATGCCTGGCGCACATCGATGCCCGCCAGCTCGCCGAAGAGCTCGAACAGGTCCACCCCGTTGACCATGTGCTCGACGTCGCGGCCGGGATCGGCCACGCCGCGCCCCGCCACGATCAGCGGTACCCAGACGCCCGTCTGGTAGGCCGTGCCCTTGGCGCGCGAGCTGTCGAAGGGCGCCTTGACGGCCAGACCCAGCGAGCCGTTGTCGCCGACGATGACGATCACGGTGTTGCTGGCCGCGGGATCGTAGTTCAGGCTGCCGTCGGGATTGCGGGCGGCGATCCCGGTTTCCACCAGCAGGCGGCCGAACTCGGCGTCCATCGCCTGGGTCATGCGGTTCTGCAGGACCTGCATGCGCAGCACGTCGGCGGCCGATCCGCTGCTGGTGCAGCTGAGGTTGTCGAACACGTGGGCATCGGGATAGCCGCCGGGGCCGACCAGGTCGGACAGCAGCGCCGCGGGCGGCTGCTGCCAGGGCGTATGCGCCGCGGTGTAGCTGACCGTGGCCATCCAGGGCTTGCCGGCCGCGCGCGACTTGATCCAGTCGATGGCCGCGTCGGTCTCGATGGTGGTGCGATAGCCGCGGGCGCGCTTGTCCTCGGGCGGCACCTGCTCCGCCCGGCCGTTTTCCAGGATCACCAGGGGCGACACGTAGTAGCCGTTGTAGCGGGAAAAATCCAGGCCGGCCGGCTTCGGGTCCGCGCAGCTCGCACCGGGCACGAGGATGCCGCCGGCCGCCAGGCACTGCAGCCCCGCCACGTCCTGCTCCGGCGCGTCCTTGCGCACCGGCCGGCAGCTGTCGTCCGGAAAATGGCAGGCGCCATGCGCGGCCCCGTCCGCGGCCGTGGCCCCCGGCACGAAGCCGCACTGGTTCGAGGTGCCGGCCGGCACGGCGCCGCCGGCCCGCAGATCGATGGATTCGGGCAGCCCGCCGATCCAGCCATAAAAATAGTCCCAGCCGAACAGGGCCGGCGTGGCGATGCCCGCCTCGTTGTTTTCCGGGCCGGCGAGGTGAAACTTGCCGAACATGGCGCTCTCGTACCCCGCCTTGCGCAGCAACTGGGGCGCCGCCGTTTCATAGGGCGAGAGCTGGGCATTGGCCAGGTCGCTGGGGCCCAGCGCCTGGTAGGTGTGGGTCCGGGTGGGATAGCGTCCGACGAAGAAGCTCGCCCGCGCCGGCGAGCATTCCGGCTGCGACCAGGTGTTGCGGAAACGGATGCCGGCCTGCGCCACGGCATCCATATTGGGCATCTTCGGGGGATTGGCGCCGCCGTAGCCGAAGGACGTCATCTGGTCGATGCCGACGTCGTCCATCATGACGAACAGGATGTTGGGCTTATCGGGCTGGGACGGCGCCTCGGCCACCTGACCGGAGCCGCCGCCGTCGCAGGCGGCCAGCAGGAAAACCGCCCCGATCGCCGCGCCCGCGGCAGGAAAAATGCTTCTCTGTCCTTCTGACATCTCCATCCCCTTCTTTTGACTTTGTCAAACATTGAAGGAAAAAAATTGATGTGTGTCAAGAAGAAACCACCTCTGCGGTGCGCGCCGCCACGGAGGCGACGGCCGGCGGCCCCTGGATCGTCCCGCAGTCCTCCGTCAGAACGTGCCTCGCAGCGTCAGCGCGGCATTGACCGGATCCCCGTAGCGGTTGCTCCAGTTCAGGCTGCTGAAGCTCTGGTAATACCTGCGGTCGAAGACGTTGCTGACGTTGAGCGCGGCCGTCCAGCGCTTGTCGATGCGGTATCCCACCCGCAGGTTCGCCAGGGCATAGCCGCCCTGATGCAGGGTGGCGCCGCCGGATACGACCTTGTATTCGCTTTGCACCTGCACGCCGCCGCCCACGCTCCAGCGCCGTCCCTGCCACGGCAGGTCGTAGTGGGTCCACAGGCGCAGGATGTGCTTCGGATTGAACGTCGCGTACTGGCCGCTCTGGACGAGGACCAGCTTGACGCCCTGCTCCAGCGGCTCCTCGTGCCAGTCCTCGCTGGCCGGATGCAAAATGCCCGCCACCAGTTTGACGCTGGCGTCGAAATGGGAGACGTCCGAACATGGCCGGTTTTCGCGGCCAGGCTCGCCGTCCCCCTCTCCGGATGCGGCTTGCGCGCATCCGGGACCCGGCCGGGACCCGCGCCGGCGCCGGCGCGATTAAACTTCCGGCAAGGCGACTGGACGGGCGCGAGGCCGGAACACCCGCGAAAGCCCGGACCGCGGCTCGATCCGGCCCGGCCGCCGGCGCCCCCCGGCCACACCCGGATCGTTCAACGCACTTGCCCAACGCGCTCCAAGGAAGATCATGAAGGTCCATTTCGTCGTGCACGAGTCGTTCGAGGCGCTCGGCGCCTATGAAACCTGGGTCGAGGACCGCGGATTCGAGGCGAGCCATTCGCGCGTCTACGACCATGAGCCGCTGCCGCGGTCCATCGACGGCATCGACCTGCTGGTGGTGATGGGCGGCCCGCAATCGCCGTCCACCACCCGGGAGGAATGCCCGCACTTCGACGCCGCCGCCGAATGCGCCCTGATCGCCCGGTGCATCGCCGGCGGAAAGGCCGTCGTCGGGGTCTGCCTCGGATCGCAGCTGATCGGCACGGCCCTCGGCGCCCCGCACGAGCACAGCCCGGAAAAGGAAATCGGCAAGTTCCCCATCACGCTGACGGCCGCGGGCAAGGCGAACGGCAAGCTCTCGCACTTCGGCGACACGCTGGAAGTGGGCCACTGGCACAACGACATGCCGGGCCTGACCGCACAGGCGAAGATCCTCGCCTACAGCGCAGGATGCCCCCGGCAGATCATCGAATACGGCGATCTCGTCTATGGCTTCCAGTGCCACATGGAATTCACGCCCGCGGTGGTGGAACTGCTGATCGCCGCATCGGAGCGGGAACCGGAAACATTCGCCGCGCGCCGGTTCGTGCAGCCGCCCGACGTCCTGCGCGCCCACGACTACGGCGCCATGAACCGGAAGCTCTACGGCTTCCTCGACCGGCTGGTGGAAGCCTACGCGAACGGGCGCCGCGGCTAACCAGCAGCTAGCCCGCGGCGCGCACGGCGCTCAGGTAGCGGTAGACCGTGGCCGGGGAGCAGCCCAGTTCCTCGGCCAGCAGGCCCACGGCGCCTTTCACGCCGAAGAAGCCGCGCGCATCCAGGCCGCCGACCCATTTCAGGCGCTCACGATGGCGCAGCCGCCCCGGTTCCTCGTTCAGTTCGGCCCGGGCCCGGGCCAGAATGTCCGCCGCCAGCCCGCGCCCCGAGGCCGGAGACGGGCGCGGCGGCATTTCTCCGGCCGCGGACACGTCCTCCAGCGCCTGCGAGACGAAATGGCTGTCGACGAAGGAATCGGGGTGCCGCAGCCGCAGGATCCGTTCGCTGAGATCGCGGTAGCGGCTGTCGTCGAAACTGATGCTCAGCAGGCCGGCCCGGCGCCGGGCCTCGTCGGTGATGACGCGCGCCGAGGTCCGCAGCAGCTTGCCCGTCGCCGTCATGTCGGCGAGCTGGATCCACTCCTCCGGCTGCTCGTCCCGGGGCTCGTCCAGCCACTGCCCGAGCAGCGGGGGCAGCGGCGCCCCGAGCGTGCGCTGGGTGACGTGGCCGTTGGCGATCGCCACGATCGCGGCGGCCGGTTCCGTCAGGTCGTACAGGGCGATTTCATAATCCGGCCCCAGGGTCCTGCCCAGGAAGCCGGTCAAGGCGATGTGGTTCGGCAGCCAGGCTTTCTGCATGATGTTCGTCCGTTCTCCGCGGACAGCGATGCTCCGCGGCCCATCGCACGGCTGTTCCGCCCGAGGATGGAAAGAATGAAACCTCATGCAAGATGATAATTTTTTATCATGAAAAGCGCAACGAATTCAATGATTCTTGCAAATTTTCCGCCTCATCGGCATAATCCGTCGCATAGGTGGCTGTTACGCCTATAAATTGATAATAATTTCTTAAAACATCGCAGACAAGAAATCTTTATCCTTCGCACTGTCCGCCTGTCCACGGCCGCCGGCAAGGCGTCCACGCGACGACCGGGGTGTCCTCCCATCCAATCGTTTCCGGAGGCCTCTCATGGCGATCAAATACATCCCCGAACCCTTCCGCATCAAGTCGGTCGAGCCGCTGTGCATGCTCACCCGCGAAGAACGCGAGTCCCGGCTCATCGAAGCCAAATACAATCTTTTCGGCCTCAAGGGCGAAGATTGCGCCATCGACCTGCTGACCGACTCCGGCACGGGCGCCATGAGCACCGGGCAATGGGCCGGCATCATGCGCGGCGACGAAGCCTACGCCGGCGCGGCCAGCTACGAAAAGCTGATCGATACGGCCCGCGACCTCTTCGGCTACGACTACATCCAGCCGGTGCATCAGGGGCGCGCCGCCGAAAAGGTCCTGTTCCCGCTGCTGCTGTCCGCCGGCAAGCTGGCCCTCTCGAACATGTTCTTCGACACGACGCGCGCCCACGTCGAACTCGCCGGCGCGCGCTGCATCGATTGCGTCGTCGAAGCCGCCAGGCACCCCGCCGAACGGGCCCGCTTCAAGGGCAACATGGACGTGCCGCGCCTGGAGCAACTGCTGCGTGAACACGGCGGGCGCGTCGGCCTCATCGTCATGACGATCACCAACAACTCGGCGGGCGGGCAGCCGGTCTCGATGCAGAACCTGCGCGAAGTCGCGGCACTGGCCCGGCAATACGGGATTCCGGTCTGCATCGACGCCGCCCGCTACGCCGAGAACGCCTATTTCATCCAGCGCGACGAGGCGGAGTACAAGGACGTGCCGATCCCCCGGATCGTGCGCGAGATGTTCAGCCACGCCGACCTGTTCACCATGTCGGCCAAGAAGGACGCCATCGTCAACATGGGCGGGCTGCTCGGCGTGCGCGACGGCGCCTCGGACCTGATCCAGGGCATCCGGACCGCCTGCATTTCCTACGAAGGCTTCTACACCTACGGCGGGCTCAGCGGACGCGACATGGAGGCGCTGGCCGTCGGGCTGCGCGAAGGGATCGACGAAAGCTACCTGCGCTACCGCATCGGCCAGATGGAATACCTGGGCGGCCTGCTGGACGATGCCGGCATCGCCTACCAGTCCCCGGTCGGCGGACACGGCATCTTCGTGGATGCGGCCGCCCTGCTGCCGCACATCCCCTATACCGAATATCCCGGCCAGGTCCTGGCCATCGAACTGTATCGGGAAGCCGGCATCCGCAGCTGCGACATCGGCTCGTACATGCTGGGCAACGACCCCGACACCGGCAAGCAGCTGCAGGCCAGCTTCGAGTTCACGCGCCTGGCCATCCCCCGGCGGGTGTACACCCAGGCCCACCTGGACGTCGTGGCCGAGGCGCTGAGCGAAATCAAGCAGCGCGCGCACCGCATCACGCGGGGCTACCGCATCACCTGGGAACCCCCCATCCTGCGCCACTTCCAATCCTCGCTGGAACCCATCGCCGCCTGATCCCGCACAAAGCAAAAAACAAACCAAAGAACAAGCCGGATCCGGGAGCAGGCCGAAGCCGCCCCGGAATCCGGTGCCTCAGGAGACAATCCCATGTCAGCCACTCAAGCCGGCGGACTCGCCCGCAACCTGAAAAACCGCCACATCCAGATGATCGCCCTGGGCGGCGCGATCGGCACCGGGCTTTTCTACGGCTCGGCCGCGTCCATCCAACTGGTCGGTCCGGGCATCATCCTGTCCTACGTGATCGGCGGGCTCTTCATCTACCTGATCATGCGCATGCTGGGCGAGATGTCCACGCAGGAACCCGTCTCGGGCGCCTTCAGCCATTTCGCCTACCGGTACTGGGGCGCCTTCCCCGGCTTCCTGGCCGGCTGGAACTACTGGCTGCTCTACATCCTGGTCAGCATGGCCGAGCTGTCCGTGGTCGGCATCTACGTCTCGTACTGGCTGCCCGGCTTTCCCGCCTGGGCGAGCGCCTTGACGGTCCTCGTCGGCATCACCGCCATCAACCTGATCAACGTCCGGTTCTTCGGCGAATGCGAATTCTGGTTCGCCCTGATCAAGATCCTGGCCATCATCGGGATGATCGTGCTGGGCCTGGTCCTGATCGTCTTCGGCCTGGGACACGAAAGCACCGGGATCGACAACCTCTGGATCCACGGCGGCTTCCTGCCCAACGGCGTCCACGGGCTGCTGCTGTCCCTGGTGGTCGTGATGTTTTCCTTCGGCGGCACCGAGCTGATCGGCATCACGGCGGGAGAATCCGACGACCCGGCAAACAGCATCCCCCGCGCCATCCGCCAGGTCATGTGGCGCATCCTGGTCTTCTACATCGGCGCGCTGACCATCCTGGTCGTCATCTACCCCTGGAACCAGGTCGGCATGGAAGGCAGCCCCTTCGTCATGATCTTTTCCCGGCTCGGCATCCCCGCCGCCGCCGACCTCCTCAACCTCGTCGTGCTGACCGCCGCCATCTCGGTCTACAACAGCGGCATGTACAGCAACGGCCGCATGCTCTACAGCCTGGCCGAACAGGGCAACGCCCCGAAGATCTTCCTGCGCCTGAACCGCAACCGGATCCCGGCGGCGGGCATCCTGTTCTCCTCGGCCTGCACCCTGGTGATCGTCCTCGTGAACTACCTGATCCCCGAAGGCGCATTCATGCAGGTCATGGCCGTGGCCACGGCCGCGGCCACCCTCACCTGGATGCTGATCGTCCTGGTGCATTTCCGGTTCCGCCGGGCGCACCGGCGGCAGGGTTCCACGCTGCGCTTCGAGTCGCCCTTCTTTCCGTACGCCAACCTCCTGACCGCCGCCTTCCTGCTGCTGATCCTGGCGATGATGACGCAGCTGGACGGCACGCGCAACGCGGTCTGGATCCTGCCCTTCTGGATCGGCCTGCTCTACGCCGGCTACCGGATCGCCGGCCTGCACCGGCGGCCCGAAGGGCCGCGAGCCCGGCTGGGCGTCAATCCCGAGTCGGCGGCCGGAATCGATTGAGGCGAGGCTTTCTTCGCCCGACTCAGGCAGCCTGCAGGTGCGCCTTGAGCAGCGCATTCACCTCGCTTGCCTTCTCCATCTGCGGCATGTGTCCGGCGCCGGCCAGGATCTCGATGCGCGCGCCTTCGGGGGCGGCCTGCGCCTGGGCGCTGGGTATGATGCGATCCTCCCGGCCCCAGACCACGAGCACCGGCTTGTCGAAACGGCCCAGCTCGCGTCCAGGCTGCTCCGCCTGCCGCCCGCCGGCGAACAGTTGCCGGTCGAGCGCCGTCAGGGCCTGCGTGACGCCATCCAGGCGCTTGTACCTCAGCAGATCGTCGAGCATCTGCCGAGTGACCAGACTGTCATCGGCGAACAGCAGCTGGGCGACGGGCTTGAGCTCGCGGCGCGAGGCGGCGCGGATGAAACCGCCGGTGTAGTCGCCGTTGATGTCGTCGCCGAAACCGGCGCTGTCGATCAATGCCAGCGAGGCCGCCCTGCCGGGGGCGTCCAGCGCCAGGCGCATGGCGATCGCGCCGCCCAGCGAATGCCCGATCAGATGGGCCGATTCCACGCCGACCGCGTCCATGAACCGCGTGACGAAGGCGGCCATCTCGCCCAGGGTGGCGCCGGCCAGCGCGATGCTGGTCTGTCCGTGCGCGGGAAGATCGAAGGCGATGACCGGGCCGCGCCCGGCCAGGGCATCGATGTTGAACAGCCAGTTGTTCAGATCGCCGCCAAAGCCGTGGATCAGCAGCGCCGGCACGCCCTCGTCCGGCCCGCGCCGCACATGGCGCACGCGGATGCCGCCCACGTCCGCATACAGGTAGGCCGGCCCGTCGTCCCCGCCTTCGGCTTCCGCGGCCGGCACCTCGTAGGCCGCGATGTACGCGTCGATGTCGGCCTCGCTCACGTCGGGCCCGGCCATGACGGCGAGCAGCGCCTTGACCGGCAGGACCTCGCCGCTGGCCGCCACGATGCGGCGCAACACCCCCGGATCGGTGGCTTCCACCGCATTGGAGATCTTGTCGGTCTCGACGTCGACCAGCGCCTGGCCCCTCTCGATGGGGTCGCCCACCGACACCAGCCATTCCAGCACCGTGCCCTGGCGCATCTCCAGCCCCCACTTGGGCATGACGATCGGGGTAATCTCCATAGCCATCACTTGCTCCCTTTCTTGCCCATTGCGCGGCGCGCCGCCTGGGCGATGCGCTCGGCGCCGGGGATGTACATGTCTTCCAGCGCCGGCGAAAACGGCACAGGGGTGTGCGGCGGCGAGACCATCTGCACGGGCCCTTCCAGGGCATCGAAGAGCTGCATCGCCACCTGGGCCGCCACGTCGGCCGCGATGTTGCAGCGGGGACTCGCCTCGTCGACCACCACCAGATGCCCCGTGTTCTCGACCGACTCCAGCACGGTGTCCATGTCCAGCGGCGACAGCGTGCGCAGGTCGATCACCTCGGCCTCGATGCCCTCCCGGGCGAGCAGCGCCGCGGCCTCCAGGGCGCGGTGGACCATGAGGCCGTAGGCCACGATCGAGACGTGCTTGCCGTCGCGCACGATCTCTGCCTCGCCGAAGGGAATGGCATAGGGCGCCTCGGGCACGTCGCCCTCCATCCCGTACAGGTTCTTGTGCTCGCAGAAGATCACGGGATCGTTGTCGCGGATCGACTGGATCAGCAGTCCCTTGCTGTCGTAGGGCGTGCTCGGGCACACCACCTTCAGCCCCGGGATGTGCGTGAACAGCGGAGTCAGCATCTGCGAATGCTGGGCCGCCGCGCGAAAGCCGGCGCCCACCATCGCCCGGATGACCACCGGGGTCTGCGCCTTGCCGCCGAACATGTAGCGGAACTTCGCGGCCTGGTTGTAGATCTGGTCGAAGCACACGCCCATGAAGTCGATGAACATGAGCTCGGCGATCGGGCGCATGCCGCAGGCCGCCGCGCCGATCGCCGCGCCGATGTAGGCGCTCTCGGACAGCGGCGTATCGAGCAGGCGTCCGCCGTGCTTGCCGTGCAGATCCTTGGTGACGCCCAGCACCCCGCCCCAGGCATCGCTCTGCCCCCCTCCGCCGGCGCCGCCGACGATGTCCTCCCCGAGCATGATCACGCTCGGATCGCGCGCCATCTCCTGATTGATTGCTTCATTGATCGCCAGTTTCATACTGAGTTTTCGGGCCATGATAAAAGTTCCTGGTCGGTTCAGTCGGGTTCAATAGCTGACGTACACGTCGGTGGTCAGGTCGGCCTCGGTCGGCAAGGGAGCGGCCTTCGCCTGCTGCACGGCGTCTTCGATCAAGGCCGCCACCTCGCGGTCTATCGCATCGAGCTCGGCCTGCGCGATGACGCCGGCCTCGGTCACGCGCGCGGTGAAGAGCTTCAGGCAGTCGCGGTTGAGGCGGATGTCCTCCAGCTCGCCCGGGGCGCGGTAGGTCTGCGCGTCGCCTTCAAAGTGGCCATAGAAGCGCACCACCTTGCATTCGAGCACCGAGGGTCCGCCGCCCTCGCGGGCGCGCCGGATCACCTCTCCGGCCGCCTCGTGCACGGCGAAGAAGTCGATGCCGTCGACCGTGACGCCCGGGATGCCGAATCCCGCCGCGCGATCGACATAGCTGTCCACGGCAGTGGCGTAGTAGCGCGAAGTGGCCTCGGCATAGCCGTTGTTCTCGATCACGAAAATCATCGGCAGATCCCAGGCCGCGGCCAGGTTCATGCTTTCGAGCACCGTCCCCTGGTTGGACGCGCCGTCGCCGAAAAAGGTGATGCCCACCTCGCCCTTGCCGCGGAACTTGGCCGCCAGCGCGGCGCCGCAGACCAGGGGGGCGCCGGCGCCCACGATCCCGTTTGCCCCGAGCATCCCCTTGGACAGATCGGCGATATGCATGGAACCGCCCTTGCCGTTGCAGGCCCCGCCCTTCCTGCCATAGATTTCCTTCATCATGGCGACCACATCCACGCCCTTGGCAATGCAGTGGCCGTGGCCGCGGTGCGTGCTGGCGATGCGGTCGCCGTCGCCCAGGTGGTGGATGACACCGACGCCGGTCGCCTCCTCTCCGGCGTACAGGTGGACGAAGCCGGGGATGTCTCCCCGCGCGAAATCCACATGCAGACGTTCCTCGAATTCGCGGATCGTGCGCATTTTCCGATAGCAATGCAGCAGTTCATCGTGCCCGAGCGGCAACGCGGTCGATCCGGTGGGATGGGCAATGGCCATGCGGCTCTCCTTGCTGGGTGGGATGGCGCCTCAGGAAACTGAAGCGGTGGGGGAAATTGGCGGGGAATCGCCGTGCGCGCGGCGCAGCAGCCCGTGTTCGGCGGCATGGCGCAGGCAGGCGCCGACATCGACGCTGCGAAACGCGCGTTCGCGCAGCGTCACGGTGAGCACGTCATCGGGGCCGAACGTGATTTCGCGCTCTCCGTCGAGCGCCACGACGCCCTCCCGCTGGCGCACGCGCACCGGCTCGCCATCGGACAGCCGCCGCCAGGCATGCACGGGTACGGTCTCGATGAGACCGGGCACGATGGGCGCCCGCAGATCGAAGCGGGGAACTCCGGCCGCATCCGGTCCACCGGCGCCGGCGGCCCGCGCGGCCTCCGCGCCGGGGACGCCCGAGGGGGACAGCTCGACACACAGGCCGCCCGGCTCATGCCGCCCCACGGGGTCGAGCAGGCCGCCGATGGACGACAGGCCAAGCGCATCGGGCTCGGCGAACGACAGATAGACGGCGGCGAGCGAATCCGTTTTCCAGAGGGCTCTGGCGCCGATGTAACGCTCGCGCGCAATCGCGACGTCCACCAGGGCGATGTCGCTGCGCGCATCGTCGCGTCCCGCATTGAGCGCCACGTCCAGGCGCTTGTTCCACGCCAGGGCCCGTGCCGCCGGAATCCGTCCGCTCGCGTACAGGCCGACTGCCAGGCCGGCCGTCGTGGCCTCGCGCATTTCCGGATAGGCGTTGTTGGTGCCGGTCGAGATGCCCGCGATGGGAACCCGGCCGCATTCGCGCACGACTGCGCGATGGGTGCCGTCGCCGCCGAGCACGATGATCGCGGCCGCCCCGGCTTCGCGCAGCAGGCGGGCCGCCCTGAAGCTGTCATCGACCCGGCCGGTCACCGGCATTTCCAGCCAGCCCAGGCGCGGCCAGCGGCGGTCGCTCCCGTCGGCCGCGCGGGCACGCGCCAGATGGCGAGTGAGCATGACGCGCAGGCCCTCGTGATCGGGCATCATCAGGACCTGGCGCACATCGCAGGCGCCCAGCGCCGCGAGTGCGCGCAACACGATATTGGCCCGGTCCGCAAGCTGCAGGCTGCCCGCATTGGCGACGACGCGCCGGATGTCGCGCGCCGATACGGGATTGGCAATGATGCCCACGACCGCGCCATCCCCGGCCGCCCCCGCCCGATCCGATACGCCGGCCGCCGCCTGCCGTGCAGCTTCGCGCATTGCGTTCTCCCAGAATCATTGCCATGACCCGGGAGATGCAAAAGGCGTGCCAACCCTGCGGAGGCTTCCAGCCGGCGGAATTTAAGGGTTGACCCTGAAAAAACGGCCGGATCGGCCGCGACACCTGGAACGGCCTGTGACAGCTGTCACAGGCCACCTGTCACAGCGTATCCCCCGCCGCGCTGATCTGATTGGGCGAGCGCACGCCATAGCGCTTCATGCGCCGGTACAGGGTCATCCGGCTGATGCCCAGCTTGCGCGCCGCGGCGCTTACGTTCCAGCCCGCGGCGCACAGTTCCCTGACGAGCGGCGCCGCATCGTACGGCGGCGGGCCGCCATCCGGATGGCCAGGCGGCCGGCCCGCCAGCCGCGGCCCGCCGCCGTCGCCCGGCACCGGCGCCGCCGCGCGCTGGCACTGCGCGAAATCATCCGGGAGATCCGCATCCCGGATGATGCCGTGATTGCAGACCGCCCGCGCATATTCCAGCACGTTGCGCAGTTCGCGCAGGTTGCCCGGCCAGCCATAGGCCCCGAGCCGGGCCCGCGCGGCCGGTTCGATCCGGATCCCCGTGCCCAGCAGCTTGCCGATGAGCCAGTCCAGGTCGCTGCGCTCGCGCACGGGCGGCAGCGTGAACACGACGCCCTTGAGCCGGTAGTACAGATCCTCGCGGAAGCGTCCGTCGAGCACGAGCCGCTCCAGGTCATGGTGACTGGCGGAAATCACGTGGATGTCCACCGGCACCGGGCGCACCGCGCCGACGGCCAGCACCTCGCGCTCGGCGAGCACCCGCAGCAGCCGCGCCTGCAGCGCATACGGCATGTCGCCGATCTCGTCCAGAAACAGCGTGCCGCCGTCAGCCTCCTGGATCAATCCGCGCTTGCCGTTGGGTCCGGCCCCCGAGAAGCTGCCGGGCAGATGGCCGAACAGCTCGCTCTCGATCAGGGTCTCCGGGATGGCCGCGCAGTTGACCGAGACGAACGGCCGCCGGTGGCGGGCGCTGGCCGCGTGCAGCGCCTTGGCGAAATATTCCTTGCCCGAGCCGGTCTCGCCATGAATCAGCAGATTGATCGGCGAATCCACCAGCCGCGCCGCGCGCTGCAGCTGGCGCGTGAGCGGCGCATCGCCGCCCGTCAGCGCGGCGAGCGGCGCGGGGAGGTCCGCCACGCTGGGCAGCGTTCCCGGCATCCCCTGCGGGCGTTTCACGGGGGGCACCGCCGCGAGGAACAGCGTATGGCCGGTTTTCGTGAAGGTGATGGCCCGCCCTTCCGGCCGCCGGGAGCCGAGATAGTCTCCCAGCCGCTCGAAGGAAGCATCGAAGATCGCATCGAACGCGCAGCCCAGGATCCGGCTCTCGTGCCGCGTCCCGGCGCCCGGCAGGCCAAGCTCGCGCTCCAGCAGCTTCTGCGCATACCGGTTGTGGCCGATCACGCGGCCCCCGGCGTCCAGAGCGATCAGGATGTCCGGCGCCACGTCGACGAAGGCCGGCGACGCCGACAGGCGCAGCGTCCAGTCATGGTGGTGCGCCCGCATGAAGCAGGCGTTCTCGATCCGCTGAGCGTAGATCTTGACCAGCTGCAGCGCGAACTGCTGGCTGGACTTGGGAGCCGGGGACGTGAGCGCCGAGGCATCCAGCACGGCGCTCATCCGCCCCTGCGAATCGAATACCGGCACCGCCGTGCAGGTCAGCGGAATATGCGTGACGTCGAAGTGATCCGTCTGATGCACCGTCAGCGCCTGGCCCGTCGCCAGTGCGGTACCCACGGCGCAGGTCCCGGCATGCGTCTCCGCCCAGTCCGCCCCGAGATAGAGGCCGGTGCGGCGCAACTCCGCCGCGGAGCGCTCGTCGCCGATGTAATCCACCGTCACGCCCTGGGCGTCGGTCAGCAGGACCACATAGCCCACGCCCGCGATCTGGTGATAAAGCTGGATGAGGCCGTCGCGCGCGATCCGGGTGAATTCTTCGACGCGCTCCTGGTGTTCGCGCAGTTCGCCGCCGGGCAGGATCCGCGCCGGCTGCGGGCTGGTCGGGTCCAGCCCATGGACATCGACGCAGCGCTGCCAGGAGTCCTGTATGAGACTGTCGCAACCCGTGCCGTGGATCGCGGGCGCGCGCTTGCGCCCGCTCGTCAGGCCGAGCACGGTTTCGATGTGGCAGCGCTGGTTCAGGTCCACCGGCGTCTCCTGTGCGGTGGATAGAATGACCCCAGTGTAGCGAATTTGCCTGCGAACCGCATGATGGTCACATCCGGCGGCGCACGCGCAGCGGCACGAAGCACGGCAGCGTGCCCGGCGGGGGGAAGGCCCAAGGAGGCCGATGGCGCAAAAGAGCATCGGCAGGGCCATGGCCATCACCAACAGGAAGGGGCAGGCCCGCCGGGGAGCCCGGATATCGGCTTTCGGTGCTCATGGACATGCCGGCCCATCCCGTTCCACCAGCATCGGCTGCGTGGATCGAGCAACCGCCTCGCGCACCCGGAAGGCGATACCAAAGGCGGCCAGAACGCCCAGCGTGAGCACCGCCAGCATGCCGTCGTAGCCCAGCACGTCGAGCAACATGCCCGCCAGCACCGGCACGGCCAGACGCGCCACCGTGAACAGCGTGACCTGCAGCCCATAGTCGGTCGCATTGCGCTGGCGCCGGGTGAAACACATCGTCAAGCCGAACATCAGCGCCGACACCAATCCCATGCCGGCCGCGACCAGGATCGCGCTGGCGATCAGCCAGCCCTCTTCGCCCAGCGGCATCCAGACGGTCAGCGTCAACAGGACCAGTGCACCCAGCGTCACCAGCAGGTACAGCACGATGGCGCGCGCAATCCCCAGCAGCGGTATCAGCAGGCCACCGATCAGACTGAACAACGCGCCTGTCGAGCCCCCCACGATGCCGACGATGAAGGCCACGCGCTCGAGCGGCATGCCCAGATCCAGCATCAACGGCTTCAGGTACAACCACGCCGCGCCGATGAAAGGAAAGCTGGTCAGCAGCAACAGCGTCCACTGCCGTGCGCCGGGCTGGCCGAAGAATCCCGCCCAGTCGGCCAGCATGCCGGGCTCGGGCGCCTGATCGGCGGCCATCGCTCCCCGCGGCGCGGCCCGTGAGCACAGGAGCAGGAACGGCGGCATCCCCAGCGCCAGCCCGGCGCCCATCAGCCAGAATGGCGCCTGCCAGCCATGGCGCGCCTGCACGACGATCAGGATGCCGCCGCCCACGATCGCCCCCAGGAACATCGCCGCCGAGCGGATGCTGCCCGCCCGCATCTGTTCGGCGCGCGGCAGCCACTGCACCGCCAGCGCATTGAGCGGGATGTCGGCCCAGGTGGCCGCGACGCTGACGGCCAGCGTCAGCGCGAACAGCAGCGCGTGATCATCGATCAGGTTCGCCCGGCCAAGCTGCCAGTACAGCGCCAACAGCGCCACGCACAGCAGCAGCAGCCAGTGCACGAAGTGCCCGCGCCCCAGCCGCATCCGCTGCACCGGCACGGCGAACAGGAACTTGAAGATCGCCGGCAGCGCCGCGAGCTGGAACAGGCCGATTTCCGTGCCGCTCCAGTCATGCTGGCGCATCACCACCGGCATGCCGAACATCAGGTAGATCGCCGGCACGGCCAGCGCCAGATTCATCCAGCCAAACAGCCATTGCAAACCGAGCAGACGCATCCTGGCCATGGGGCTCTCCTGTGTGAGTGAATCTGCGAGTGTGGCCTCCTCCTTGGCATCCTGGAACCGGATCCGAGAATCGCATAGGAATAAGATCGCTTTGCATATGAATGTGAATATCAAGCATTCTCATTCGTATCTATCATGACAAAAGGCATCCACATGTCCACCGACAGCGACAGCCCCGCAACCCTCACAGACAAGGAACGCAGACGAGATGGAACGCGCATCCCGCACACATGGTCCGATCCACAGACACATCCCCCTGCGCGCGGTCACGGCGGCATGCGGCGCGGCCCTCATCCAGATGAGCCTGCCGGCCCCGGCGCTGGGACAGACTGCGCAGGACCGGCCGGCGGCCGGCAGTCCTGCGGAAACGGATCGAGCCACCGGACTGCCTCCCATCATCGTCCATGCGCAGAAGCAGGACGAGGATCTCCTGAGCGTGCCCGCGGCCATCGCCGTCGTCGATGGCGAGACGCTCGCGGAAGAAGGCGCGCAAAGCCTGGATGCGCTGTCGGGCATGGTCAGCGGCCTGAGCTTTCAGCCCATGGGGCAATCCGGCCTGCTGCCTCCCGTCATCCGCGGCATGAACGCCAACGTGACGTCCTTTTCCTCCTCGACCGCGCTCATCGTCGATGGAGTGCCCACGCTGCGCGGGCAGGGGTTCGAGGATCCATTATTGGGCGTCGAACAGGTGGAAGTGCTGAAGGGGCCTCAGTCGACGCTGTACGGCCGCAATGCCGAGGCGGGGGTCATCAACATCACGACCCGCAAGCCCGGCAACGAGCCCTACGCCTTCATTTCCGCCGAGGCGGGCAACCATGAGCGGCGCGCCCTGCGCTTCGACCTCAGCCACCCCCTGGTCCAGGACCAGCTGTTCCTGGGGGTCGCGGGTTCCTTCAGCCGCCAGGACGGCTTCCTGGAAAACACGTGGCTGGACCAGAAGGACGGCGGCCAGATGCGGCGCAGCGGCCGGTTCGCCTTGCGCTGGACGCCAGGGGCGCGCACCGACGCCATCCTGCGCTACACCCAGAACGAATACCGCGACCAGGCCTCGCTGTGGGGATCGCCCTCCTCGCCCGAACGCGCCGAGGTGCGCTCCGGCACCGAGGGCTGGAACCGATCCACGGCGCGCACCTGGTCGCTGGACGTCACGCACCGGTTCGACTCCGGCATCCGGCTGCGCTCGACCACCGCGCGCAACACCTACGTGGACGACCTGCAGCAGGACACCGATTTCCAGCCCGCCGACATGATGCACATCGGGCGCCGGCACGAGTTCACCACCCTGTCGCAGGAACTGCGCCTGGAGGGCGGCGAAGCGGGCCAGACGCGCTGGCTGGCCGGGCTGTACCTGGACGACGACAAGCAGGACTTGTCCTTCGCCCAGAAAACCCCCATGGCCCTGACCCTGACTTCGGGAATCCAGAAGCAGCGCACCGCCGCACTGTTCACGCACTGGACGATCCCGCTGTCCGGCCCGTGGTCCCTGGTCGCGGGCGGACGCCTGGAACAGACCCGGATCCGCTTCGACATGCCCGGCATGGATCGGCAATCTCGCACCTATACGCAATTCTCCCCCAAGCTGGCGCTGCAATACGCCGTCAATCCGCGCACCAGCCTGTACGCCAGCCTGGCAGAAGGCTATCGCGCCGGCGGCTTCAACGCCTTCTCGCCCGCCGCCTATCGCGAATACGATCCCGAGAAGGTGTGGGCGCTCGAACTCGGCGCCAAGGGCACCGCGCTGGACGACACGCTGCGCTACGGCGCCGCGCTGTACGCCATGGACATCCGGCAGATGCAGGTGCAGCAAATGGTGACGCCCGGCCAGGTCTTCATCACCAACGCGGCCACCGGACGCTCCATCGGGGCGGAATTCGACATCGACTACCGGCTGGCGCCCGGCTGGAACCTGCAGGCGGGCCTGGCGCTGAACCGCAGCACGTTCCGCGAATTCCAGGACGGCGCCAAAAGCTACGGCGGCAACGACAACGCCTTCTCGCCCCGCGTCAGCGGCTACGCCGGCCTGCGCTACCAGGATGCGCGCGGCTGGTACGCGCAGGCGCGGCTGCACGGCGCAAGCAAGGTCTATCTGGACGCGGCCAACGCATACTCGCGCAACGGCTTTGGCATCCTTGATCTGAGCGCCGGCTACATGCTCAAGAACGTCGATCTGACCGTCTATGTCAACAACGTCGCCGACCGCCACTATGACGCGGTCGGCTTCCTGAACGGACTGGTCACCATCTACAGCCCCCCCAGGGAAGTGGGCGTGCGCGTGAGCTGGAAGCTGTGAAGCCTGGCCATCGCGGGCACCCTGCCCCAGCAGGATCACGGGCGCTTCGCCGACCTGTGGCTGGACCGCTTCAGGAGGATACTGCTGAAACATATACTGCTGAAGCATGCGGAGGACTCGGCCCTGATCCAGGCCCGGGATCTCCGAGCTCAGGCGCAATCCCCGTCTTTGCGCGCGAGCAGCACGGTGACGGGCGCCATCGGAAAGCGCACCTCGTCGATCTGCTCGATGCAAGCGAACCCCGCATCCCGCAGCAGCGCCGCCAGCCGGCCGCCCGGCAGCACGTGCCGGCCCTGCATGCGCAGGTGCAGGTAATACTGCAGTACCGGCCGCGCCCGGCGCGCATCGCCGCCGATCTCGGCATGGCAGCAGACCAGCAGCCCGCCGGGCCGCAACGCCGCGCGCAGCCGTGCCAGCACCGCGGGAATGTCCGGTACGAAATGCAGGACCGACGAGCACCAGATGAAGTCGTAGCCACCGCCGAAATCGGCCTCCGCCAGATCGCCGCCACGCGCCTGCAGGCGGTCGGCCAGGCCCGCGCGCTCGATCGCCGCCTGCGCGACCGCGGCCACCGGTGGATACTCGAAGACGACGCCCGTCAGGCGAGGCTGAAGCCCCGCCAGGGCAATCGCCACCAGGCCGGGGCCGCCTCCCAGGTCGAGCATGCGGCGCGCCCGCGCGAATTCCGGCTGCCGGCCCAGGATGTCGCAGGCCACCCGGGCCGTGACCGCCCGCTGCTCCTGAGCGATCTGGACCTGGGCCGCCCGCGCCCAGCCCGCCTGTACCACCGCCGGATCCGCCGCCTGGGCGCGCGGTGCGCCATCGCGCACCAGCCCCTCCAGTTGCGTGCCCACCTGCCGCAGCACCCGATGGCGAAACAGCAGCGCATCGCCGCAGTATTGCTCCGATGCCGTGTGCAGGTACGGCCGCAACGCCGCCTGCGTGCGGTATTCCGGCTCACCACCCCCCCGCGGCCTGCGCTCCAGCAGCTCCATGCCCCACAGCAGCTCCAGGAAATGGCCCGTGTTCACCGGGTCCAGCCCCAGGCGCCGCGCCAGTTCAGGCGCGCCGGCGAACTCGTCCAGATGGGTGAACATGCCGGCTTCCAACGCCATGCGCATAGCATCGGCCCCCAGGCCCGCCAGCTGCATGTCCCAACAGGGCTGCAGGGCATGGGGCAGCGTCACGGAGGCGGGAAGGTTTTCGAGGACGACCTGCGCCATCACGCAGCCCTCCCCGCCCACTCGTCGATCCCGATGGACGGGCCCAAGCCCGCCCCTGTCTGTTCGGTGGTACTCGGACACATGAATTCATCCTCCTAATGCGTTGATTACATTGATTTGTCTCAAACCAAAACGCCCGCTGCGGCACAAAAATCTGGCATTCCACAGCCGGCCAACTTATGATATTGAGAATCATTCTCGTATTTCTATGAGATGAGCATGATTTCCTATGCGAGAGGCCTTTCGCAGTGGAAAAGCAGGAGGGAAGAAAGTGGACACGTGCACAAGCGGCTACCGGTTGTCGATCGACGAACCCCGCATCCACAGTCGCCCGGGAAACGGCAAGGCTCGGCAGCAATTGCCCGACGATCTGGGGCACTGCTACCAGGACTTCGTCGAACTGGAACCCGGCCTGGGCCTGAACCGCCTGCACTATCATCCCCGCATCCCGCTGATCGAAGAAAGCAGCGGCCCGCACAAAGGCCGCGTCATGGTCGTCACCCTCGGCATGCAGGGCCGCTCCCGCTACGAAGGCCAGGACGCCACCCGGCTGGAATTCGTGCAGAGCCACACCACGGTCACCGCGTTTCGCGCCATCCCGGGCGAACGGCGCTACGAGGCCGGTGGCGTCGTGTCCCAATTGCGCATCATCGCGCATGAGGCCCTGATCGACAGGTATGCCGGACGGGAGCGCACCGACAGGATCCTCGGCAACCGTCGGCTCAACTGCCTGGCTTTCCGCGCCAGCACGCCGGCGGCGATGGCGCACGCCCGGGCCCTGCTCAGCCTCCTGCAGCCCTGCCAGGGCGAGCCATCCCGGCTGGACCTGCACATCCACACGCTCAGCCTGCTTGGCGAACAGTTCAATCTGCTGGCGCCTCCGCGCCGTGCCCGCGCATTGCCGTTCTCGCCCTCGGAGATCGAACGCATCGAACGGGCACGGCGGATGATGGGCGAATGCCTGGACAAGCCCATCACGCTCGACTATCTCGCCGCCGCCGTGGGCATCAACAAGAACAAGCTCAAGGATGGCATGATCCTTCTGTACAACGGCACGCCCGCGGAGCTGCTGCTGGAGCTGCGGATGACCAAGGCGCTCGCCCTGCTGGAAGCCGGCTATCAAGTCGCACAGACCGCCTGGCAGGTCGGCTACAAATACCCGAACAATTTCACCGCCGCCTTCACCCGCTATCACGGGAAATCGCCCAAGGCCATGTTCGGCAGGCGCACGGCGCTGTGACCAGCCCCTGCGTCCGCAGGTTCGCCCTTCCCCTTTCCAGGATCCCCGCCATGTCCATCGCCGCCCGCCTGAAACTCGTCCTTCTCATCGGCCTGCTGACGATCCCGCCCACGATCGCCATGGCGGCGGATACGCCGGACCAGGCCGCGGTCCGGAAGGTGCTGATGGACACGTACGACACGCCGCAGTCGCATCTCGTCGTCGATCCTGTCGTGGTCGGCTCGAATCGCGCGTTGGCGGGCTGGACGCAGGGCGAGCGCGGCGGCGTGGCCCTGTTCACACGGGAGCCGGACGGCTGGCGATTGTCGCTGTGCGGGAACGACTTGATCAGCCAGCCCGACAGCCTCGTGCTGACCGGCATGGCGCAATCGGACGCGCAGATCCTGTCGAAGGCATTCACGGCCGCGGCGCGGGAGGCGCCGCCGGAGCGGCGCGCCCTGTTTCGGACCTTCGGCGAGACGATACGCATGAATTAGGGCCTATCCGGTCCCGGGGCTGCCGCGGCCGAATCAGGATGCCCAGCCCGGGTATTTACATCAGCCACCGTGCGAAGATAGAATTCCAACTTGAAATTCTTACTTTGCTGAAATCCTTTGTGGAAACCCTGCCATGCAAGTGACCGAAAAAGGGCAAGTCACCATCCCCAAGCGCCTGCGAGAAGCGGCGGGCATTCTGCCCGGCAGCCAGGTATCGTTCGCGCTGGAAGGCGGAAAGATCATCATCCAGAAGGCCGGCATGGGGATGGGTGACCGGCGCAAGGCGCTGCGCGCGGCCGCCGCCAAAGTGCGTTCGAGCCTCGATGCGCCCTTCAGGCAGATGGACAGCGAAGCCATCATCGCGTTCCTGCGGCCGAGCGACGAGGACCATGTTTGATCTATCCAAGTACGATGGCTCGGCGGGCTTTCTGGTCGATACCAATGTCTGGATCGACTGCATGGATCCCGATAGCCGCTGGCACGTATGGTCGGTGGATCAGCTCCAGATCTGCAGCGAGCAGGCGCCCCTGCACGTCAATCTCGTCATCTACACCGAACTGCTGATCCCCGGGCCCGACATCGACGCCCTAGACGCGATGCTCGACGTCTACGACACGCTGCGCAGCCCCCTGCCATGGTCATGCGCGGGGCTGGCGGCCCAGGCTTTCCTGAGCTACCGCCAAAGCGGCGGCACGCGCCTCGTTCCCTTGCC
Source organism: Castellaniella defragrans 65Phen (assembly GCF_000612685.1). NCBI lineage: Bacteria > Pseudomonadati > Pseudomonadota > Betaproteobacteria > Burkholderiales > Alcaligenaceae > Castellaniella > Castellaniella defragrans. Next base: position 1,961,117 of record NZ_HG916765.1, on the reverse strand, counting down.
CGATTTCTACATCGGCGCCCATGCGGCCGCGGCCAACCTGAGCGTGCTCAGCCGCGACCTGCGGCCCTATCGCAGCCACTTCCCGCGCTTGCGCTGCATCGGCCCGGGCGCGGAAGGCGGCCCCGGCGCCCCCTGAGGCAGGGCCGGCCCGCCCTCTCAAGACCCATCGATCCCCTGCTCCACCCGCCACCGGGCCCGCATCAGGTCCAGTTCGTCGCCGGTGGCGTCCGCGGTCTGCCACCAATACCACGGGGCGCCGGGGCCGCCGTCCATCCTGTCCACGCGTCCGCGCACGACACCGGGCGCATCCACATAAAGCCAGGCCGTGCCCCGATGGACCCATCCATAGGACCCGCGAAAACTCGGCCAGAAACGCACTTCCGGGGGCGCACCATGCGCACGCGCCGGTTTCGCGCCCGATAATCGGACCATCGTCATTCTCCCAGTCCGGTGATGATCATTTGCCGGTCCATGTTCATTCCTCCGCCCAGGACCTTGTACAGCGTGACGCGATTGCTGGCCTCGGTCAGCGACAGGGAAACCAGCCCCTGCCGCGCCTCGTACAGCGAGCGCTGGGCATCCAGCGCATCCAGATAGCTGTCCATGCCGTTGCGATACCGCGCATCGGCGAGCTGAAAGGCCCGGCCGCTGGCCCGCACCAGCGCCTGCTGGGCCGCCAGACGCTCCTGCATCGACGCGCGCACGGACAAGGCATCGGCCACTTCGCGAAACGCAGTCTGGAGGGTCCGCTCGTATTCGGCCACCGCGATGTCGCGCTCGGCGTGGGCGACGTCGAGCGAGGCGCGCAGGCTGCCGGCATCGAAAATGGGAATGTGGATGCCGGGCGCAAACGACCAGCTCCGGCTGGCGCCGGAAAACAGATCGGAGAGCTGGCTGCTGATGCGCCCGCCCGATGCGGTCAGCGAAATGGTGGGAAAGAAAGCCGCACGCGCCGCGCCGATATCGGCATTGGCCGCCTTGAGCGCGTGTTCGGCCGAAACCACGTCCGGCCGGACCAGCAGCGCGGTGGAATCCAGGCCGGCGGGAATCTGCGCCAGCAGGACCGGCTCGCCCGCCGATCCGTCCGGCAGCAATGCGTCCGGCACGGCGGCGCCCACCACCAGTTCCAGGGCATTGCGGTCTTGCTCGACTTGCGCGGCGTAGCGGGCCGCGTCGGCACGCGCGCTTTCCACGGAGCGCCGGACCTGGGCCAGGTCCAGGCCGGACACCACGCCCAGGGCATGGCGATGCTCGCTCAGGGCAAGCTTCGCCCGCTGGCTCTCCAGGGTCTCGCGGGCAAGCGCCAGGAGTTCCCGGTCGGCCGCCAGGGTCAGCCAATCGCCCGCGATCTCGGCCATCAGGCTCAGGCGCGTGCTGCGCTGCGCCGCGGCGGTGGAGAGATAGCTCTCCAGCGCCTCGTCCTTCAGGCTGCGGATGCGGCCGAACAAATCCAGCTCGTAGCTGCTGAAGCCCACCTCGGCCGAGTACTGCCGGCTGACGGCCGACACGCCGGTGGCGCTGACCGAGGCGGGACTGCGCGAGACGCTCTGGCCGGCATCGGCTCCCACGGAAGGCAGCACCTCGGCACGCTGGATCCGGTATTGAGCGCGGGCCTTTTCGATATTCGACAGCGCGATGCGCAGGTCGCGGTTGTGCGCCAGCCCCAGCGCGATGACCTGGCGCAGGCGTTCGTCCTGGAAGAACGAGCGCCACTCCACGTCGAGGAGCGACACCGGCTGCGCGCCGCCCCGCGCGGCCTCGCCGGCCGCCTCCACGCCCCGCCACTGCCGCGGCACGGGGAGTTCGGGACGCGCATAGTCCGGCGCCAGGCTCACGCACCCGGCCAGGAGCGCCGCGGCGGGCAGCATCGCGGAAAACATGCGCTTCATCACCGCGCCTCCTTCATCGCCACGCCCGCCGCATGCGGGCGCCCGCCCGGAAACCGGGTCCGCACGAGGACGTAGAACAGGGGCACGAAGAAGATGCCCAGGAGCGTGGAGGACAGCGTGCCGCCCAGCACGCCGGTCCCCAGCGAATGCCGTCCCCCCGAGCCGGCGCCCGAGCTGACCACCATCGGCAGCACTCCCAGCATGAACGCCAGGGAGGTCATCAGGATGGGCCGCAGGCGCAGGCGAGCCGCCTGCAGCGTCGCATCGATCAGGGGCCGGCCCTGCGCTTCGAGCGCCTTGGCAAACTCGACGATCAGGATGCCGTTCTTGGCGGCCAGGCCCATGGTGGCCAGCAGGCCCACCTGGAAATAGATGTCGTTGTTCAGGTCCCGCAGCCACGTCGCCAGCAGCGCGCCGGCCAGGCCCACCGGAACCGCCAGCATGACCGACACGGGGATCGACCAGCTTTCGTACAGCGCGGCCAGGCAGAGGAACACGAACAAGGCCGAGACGGCGTACAGCAGCCAGGCCTGGGACCCCGCCTGCCGTTCCTGGTAGGACATGCCCGACCAGGCATGGCTGAAGCCGCCGTCCAGCCCGGCGACGAGCCCGGCGATGTCCGTCATCGCCGTGCCGGAGCTGACGCCGGCGGCGGGGCTGCCGGTGATCTCCATCGACTCGGCGCCATTGAAGCGCGTGATGGTCTGGGGGGCATAGGTCCACCGGCCGCTCGAAAACTCGGAGAGCGGCACCATGTCGCCGTCGCCATTGCGCACCTTCCAGCGCCCGATGTCCTGCGGCAGCATGCGCGCGGAGGCCTCTCCCTGCACATACACGCGCTTGATCCGGTCGTTGTGGACGAAGTCATTCACATAGGAGCCCCCGAGCGCCGCCGACAGCGTGCTGTTGACGTCCGACGCCGACACTCCCAGCGCCCCCGCCTTCCGGTCGTCGAGCGCCAGCTTGTAGGTCGGCGCATCCTCCAGGCCGCCGTACCGGACGGCGGACAGGCTGGCGCGGCTGCCGGCCCGCTCCAGCAGTTGTTCGCGCGCCTGGACCAGGGCCTCGTGGCCGTTGCCGGCCGGGTCCTGCAATTGCAGGGTGAAGCCCGCATTGCGCCCCAGGCTGGCGATGGCCGGCGGCAGAACGGCAAAGACCTGCGCATCGCGCACGGCGTCCGCCATCGCGGCATTGAGGCGGTCGGCGATCTCGCGGGCGGAGGCCGTACGCTCGCTCCAGTCCTTCAGGCGCACGAAACCCATCCCGGAGTTCTGGCTGCTGCCCGCGGTGCTGAAGCCGGCCACCGTGAAGAGGCTCTCGACTTCCGGCTGCCGGCGGATGAATCCGGCCGCCTCGTCCATCGATTGCAGAGTGCGCTGCTGCGTGGCGCCGGCCGGCGCATTGAGCATGACCATCAGCATGCCCTGATCCTCCTCGGGCAGGAACGCGGTCGGCAGCCGCCAGAACAGGAGACCCATCCCGGCCAGCACGCAGGCATAGGCCAGGATGCCGGGACCGCGGCGGTCGAGGAGGCGGCCGACCCCGTGCCGATAGCGGTCCGTCATGCGACCGAAGCCGCGGTTGAACCAGGGGAAGAAGCGGCCCAGCGGCCCCCTGGCCGGCACGCGCCCGCCCTTTTCGACCGGCAGCAGCAGGGTGGCGCACAGGGCCGGGCTCAGCGTCAGCGCGACGATGACGGACAGGATCATCGCGGCGGCGATCGTCACCGAGAACTGGCGATAGATTTCCCCGGTCGAACCGCCAAAGAACGCCATGGGGATGAACACCGCGGTCAGCACCAGGGCGATGCCGACCAGCGCGCCGGTGATCTGCCCCATGGATGCGTACGCGGCCTCGCGGGGAGGCAGCCCTTCCTCGGACATGACGCGCTCGACGTTCTCGACCACGACGATCGCGTCGTCCACGAGCAGCCCGATGGCCAGCACCATCGCGAACAGCGTCAGGGTGTTGATCGAATACCCCAGCAGCGCCAGCACGCCGAAGGTGCCCATGAGCACCACCGGCACCGCCACCACGGGAATGAGCGTGGCGCGCCAGTTCTGCAGGAACAGGTACATGATCAGGATCACGAGCGCGATGGCCTCGCCCAGGGTCTTGACCACCTCGGTGATCGACAGGCGCACGAACGGCGTCGTGTCATACGCGATCCGATAGGACAGGCCATCCGGGAAATACGGCCGCAACTCTTCGAGCCTGGCCTTGACCGCCTCGGCCACGTCCAGGGCGTTGGCGCCCGTGGCCAGCTGCAGTCCCATGCCCGAAGCGGGCACGCCATTGAACCTGGACACCGACGAGTAGTCCTGCGAGCCCAGCACCACCGTGCCCACATCGCCCAGGTACACCGCCGCGCCGCCCGCATCCGACTTGAGCACGATGCCGCGGAACTCCTCCGGCGTGCGCAGCCGGCTGCGCGACGTCACGGTGGCGTTGAGCTGCTGCCCCGACGCGGCTGGCAGGCCGCCCAGCTCGCCGGACGACACGTCGGTGTTCTGCGCCTCGATCGCCGCCACGACGTCCGACGCCATCAGCCCGTAGTGGGCGAGCTTTTCCGGGTCGAGCCAGATGCGCATCGCATATTCGGAACCGAAGACGTTGACGCTGCCCACGCCGTTGACGCGGCTGAGCGGATCCTGGACGGAGGACGCCATGTAGTCGGCGATGTCCGTCGCATCCATGCTGCCGTCCTCCGACAGGAAGGAGACCACCATGAACATGTCGCCCATGGCGGATTTGCTCACTATGACGCCCTCCTGGCGCACGGCCTGCGGCAGCATGGCATCGGCCTGCGATACCTTGTTCTGCACCTGGACCTGGGCCGTGTCCGGATCCGTGCCGGACTCGAACGTCAGCGTCAGCTGCGCGCTGCCCGTGGAGCTGCTGGAAGACATGTACAGCAGATTGTCCAGCCCGGTCATCTGCTGTTCGAGGATCTGCGTCACGGAATGCTGCACGGTCTCGGCGGATGCCCCCGTGTAGGTGGCGCGCACCGAAATCGAGGGGGGGGCGATGTCGGGATACTGCTCCAGCGGCAGCGTGAATATCGAGATCACGCCGCCCAGGGTGATCACGATGGCGATGACCCAGGCGAAGATCGGCCGGTCGATGAAAAAACGTGCCATGGATCGCCTCAGTCCGCCTGGGTGCCGCCGGAGGCCGGCTGCTCCGAGGTCCCGGATGGAGCCGGACGCGCCTCGCCCGGGCTCGATGCGGCCGAGCCCGGGTCGATCTCCACCGCGCGGACCGCGTCGCCGGCCCGGACCTTCTGCGCCCCCTGGACGACGACTCGTTCGCCGGCCGCCGCGCCGGCGGTGATCACCCAGCGGGAGCCGACGGCCGCACCGGTCTGCACCACGCGCGACCGCACCCGTCCGGCATCGTCCACGACCAGGACGGTGGCCTCGCCCTTGCCGTTGCGCGACACCGCCTGCTGGGGCGCCAGCACGGCCCGTTCGTCGATGGCCATCGACAGCGAGGCCTTCACGTACATGCCCGGCAGCAGTTCATGGTCCGGGTTGGGCACGACCGCGCGCAGCTTGACGGTTCCCGTCGCCTCGTCGACTTCCGAGGCCACGACCGCCAGGGTCCCCTCGTGGGCGTAGCGGCTGCCGTCTTCGAGCGTCAAGCCGACCGGCACGCCGCCGCCGGCGGATTTCAGCGCCCCCTCCCTCATCCGGCGGCGCAGATTCAGCAGCTGGACGCTGGACTGGGTCACGTCCACGTAGATGGGATCGAGCTGATGGATCGTGGCCAGGGCGTCCGTCTGGTCCGCCGTCACCAGGGCGCCCGGCGTGTAGGCGGAGGTTCCGATGCGCCCGGAAATCGGCGCGCGCACCCGGGTGTACTCCAGATCGATGCGCGCGCTCTCCAGGCCGGCCTGGGCCGCCACGACCGCGGCCTGGGCCTGTTTCAGGCTGGCCAGCGCGTCGTCCCTGTCCTGCTGGCTGACCGCATCCAGCTCCGCCAGCCTGCGATAACGTTCGGCCTTGGGGCGCGCCGACAGGACGGCGGCCTCGGCCTGGGCGAGCGTCCCCCGGGCGCTGTCGTAGGCGGCCTGGTAGGGGGCCGGATCGATCTCGTACAGCACGTCGCCTTCGTGCACCACCGCCCCTTCGGTGAACAGGCGCTTGCGCAGGATGCCGCCGACCCGCGGGCGCACGTCGGCGGTGAGGTAGGCGCGCGTCCGTCCGGACAGCTCGCTTGCCACCGGCAGGCGTTCCGACCGGAGCGTCACCACCCCCACCTCCGCGTGCGGCGAGGCGGGCGGATCGTCCTGTTTCGCGCAGGCCGCCAGCCCCAGCACCAGGGCGGACAGCAGCAGAAGCCGCCAGAGCGGCCTGCGACCAATGACTACACCGGACTGCATGGGCGGATTCCACAAAATTTCAACGAGTGCATGCTGCCCAGGGAATGTGATGAAAATATGGAGTTCGCACCCCGGGCGCCGGAATGCCGCCGCACGCCGGCCCGCGATGGCTACACTGGGGACGCTCCGGACCGATCCGGGGACGAACCGCCGCGCACCGGCCTGCCTTTCCCCGGGCTCGCATGAAGATCAGCATCATCATCAAGCTATTCCTGGCCGTATTGGCCGTTTGCAGCGCCGTCATGCTGATGCAGGCCGTCGCCATGCGGATCAGCGTGCAGCAGGGCTTCTTCGGCTACCTGAACGATCAGGGACGCCAGAGCATCGAGGAAGTCCTGCCGCGCGTAGCCGCCTTCTACCGCCGGCATGGCGGCTGGGACGAACTGCACGACAACATCCGCCTCTGGATAGACACCGTCCGGCCGCCGCCGGCCAAGGACGCGGGCATCCATCTATCGACGGCGGACCAGACGGGCGCGGGGGTCCGGATGGGCCTGCTCGACGACCACTACGTCCGCATCGTGGGCAACCCCATGGTCGATGCCCGGTCGATCCGCCAGCCGGTCGTGGTCGACGGCAGAACGGTCGGGTGGGTCGCCATGGTGCCCTTCGAGCAGGCCCTGGCGCCCGGCGAAGCGCGCTTTCTCGCGGAGCAGCTGCGCATGCTGTGGATCATCGCCGCCGCCTCGGTGGTGCTGGTGGCCCTGTTCACCTATCTGGTCACCCGGACGGCATTGCGGCGCGTGCGCAACCTGGCGCAGGCCACGCGCGCCCTGGCGGCAGGGGACTACGCCTTGCGCATCGAGGCCGGGCCGCGCGACGAGCTCGGCGCATTGGCGCAGGATTTCAACCACATGGCGCAGGCCCTGGAACACAACGAACGCGCCCGGCGCACCTTCATGGCCAACATCTCGCACGAACTGCGCACGCCGCTGGCGGTCATCCGCGCGGAAGTCGAAGCCATACAGGACGGCATCAACCCGCCCACCGCGGAATCGCTGGGCGTCATACACCAGGAGGTCGGCCAGCTGGGCAAGCTGATCGGCGACCTGCACGACCTCTCGCTCACGGACATCGGCGGGCAGGCCTACCAGCGGGTGCCCATCGACCTGGGCATGGTGCTGAACACGACCGTGGCCAGCATGCAGCGGCGCTTCGAGGGCGCCGGGCTGCGGCTGCGCGTATCCATCCAGGCAGGCCCTCTGCTGGTGCTCGGCGACGAAAGCCGCCTCCAGCAGCTCTTCGCCAACCTGCTGGAGAATTCGCTGCGCTACACGGACGCCGGCGGCGAAGTGCGCATCCGCTGCGCGCGGCAGGCGGACGCCATTCAGCTCCACATCGAGGACGGTCCTCCCGGCGTGGCGCAGGACAAGCTCGGTCACCTGTTCGAGCGGTTCTACCGCGTGGAAGAATCGCGCAACCGGGCCAGCGGCGGGAGCGGACTGGGCCTGGCCATCTGCCGCAACATCGTCCAGGCCCATGACGGCCGCATCCACGCCGCGCGCTCGCCGCTCGGCGGCCTCGGCATTTCCATCGAACTGCCCCTGATCCCATGAACGCCACCGGACACGGACACATCCTGATCGTCGAAGACGAGCCCCGGCTGGCGGCGATACTGGGCAAGTATCTGACCAGCGCGGGCTACACGCACCACTGGGTCGCCGACGGCCTGCAGGCCTTGCCCGCCTGCCGGACGCAGCACCCCGACCTCGTGCTGCTCGACCTCGTGCTGCCCGGCATGGGAGGAATGGACATATGCCGCGCCCTGCAGCGGGCGGGCGGCCACCCTCCCGTGATCATGGTCACCGCGCTCGTCGAGGAAATCGACCGCCTGCTGGGCCTGGAGGTGGGCGCGGACGACTACATCTGCAAGCCGTTCAGCCCGAAGGAAGTGGTCGCGCGCATCGGCGCCGTGCTGCGGCGGTATCGCCACGTCCCGCAGGCGGGGGGCCGCGGCCCCCTGATGCTGGACGAGGCCGCCTATTGCGCCCATCTGCACGACAGGCCCCTGGACCTGACCGCCGTGGAATTCCGCCTGCTGAGCCTGCTGTACCACGCGCAAGGCCACGTCTTCTCCCGCAACCAGGTGCTGAACCACATCTATACCGACCACCGCGTGGTCACCGACCGCACCGTCGATACGCACATCAAGAACCTGCGCCGCAAGCTGGCCGAGGCCGGCGGAAACGAAGAATGGATCAAGTCGGTCTACGGGGTGGGCTACCGGATGGAGCTTTGAGGGGGTCCGGAAACCGGCGGAAGCCCTTCGGGCGGCGATGCCTTGCATGGGGCGTTGTCCACCGCATCCCGAGCGGCCTGAGAATTTCTATGCTAGAATTTCGTTCTTTCGGGGCGTAGCGCAGCCTGGTAGCGCACTTGCATGGGGTGCAAGGGGTCGCGAGTTCGAATCCCGCCGTCCCGACCAGCATTATCAAGGGCTTACAGATTTCGGTCTGTAGGCCCTTGTTCTTTTCCGGCGACCCCTAACGATGCGGTGGACAAGGACGTAGCCGACGGAGCCGCCGACGACGCCCGCGGCCGGCGGCGCTCGACGTACAGGCACGGCCCGACGCGTTTCTTGGCCTGGGTCTTGGCCTCGCTGGCGGCCTGGGCGATCTGGTGGCGCGACTGGTAGGCGCCGGGCTCGACCAGCACCGCGCCCAGCGACAGGGTCGGGGGATCGTAGTGCCGACGCTGGCCCTGGCGGTCCTCGGCCTCGTAGCCGGCCGCCGCCACCCGCCCCATGCCCTCCAGCAGCCGGGCCATGCCGCGGGAAAAGTCGGCCAGCATGGCTTCGCACTTCGCCTGCCAGTCGGGGCTGCGGAACAGCAGGATGAAATCGTCGCCGCCGATGTGGCCCAGGAAGTCCTGGCCGGCGTCGGCGTGCGCCGACAGGACCCGGCCCAGCAGCTGGATCACGTCGTCGCCGCAGCGGTAGCCGAACACGTCGTTGAAGGGCTTGAAATGGTCCAGGTCGGCATGGCAGGCCACGAACGCCTGGCCGGCGGTGAGGAAGCGCTGGATCTGCCGGTCGATGGGCACGTTGCCCGGCAGCTGGGTCAGCGGGTTGGCATGCTGCGCGGCGCGCAGCTGCAGGCGGTTGAGCGCCTGCAGCAGGTCCTGGCTGGAGCCAATGCCCAGGTAGCGCCCCCGCCCCGTGATGATGAAGTCGTTCGCCAGGCCGTGGCCTTCGGATTCGGCCAGCCAGCGGCTGAGCGTCATCAGCGGCGTGTGCATGTCCACGATCAGCGGCGCGACGTCCATGAAGAGGCGGCAGGGCTTGGGGCCGTACAGCTCGCGCTGGTACGGCAGCGAGAAGCGCTCGATCAGGCAGGCCCGGGTCAGCATGCCCACCGGCACCTCGTCATCCACCACGGGGACGGTATGCAGATCCGGCTGGCGGCGGAACAGGTCGAACACGGCTTCGTTGGACACGGCCGAGGACACGCACGGCACGCGCCGCAGCAGCCGCAGCGCCCGGCCTTCGGCTCCGTCGTGCGCCGGGTCGGACTCCCGGCCATCGCTCGCCTCGTGCATGTCGCGCATGTCGCGCAGCCGGCGTTCCGCCAGGCCCGCGGTCAGTTCGGACCAGCGCGGCGGGACCGGTTCGTCCGCGGGACGCTGGATGTAGTAGCCCTGGGCGCAGGCCACGCCCAGATCGGCCATGCAGGCCAGTTCGTCCAGGGTCTCGACGCCTTCGGCGACGACCACGGCGCCGGCGACGGTGGCGATGTCGCAGACCGAGCGCAGGATCTGCTGGCGCAGCAGGTCGTCCTGGATGCCCGCCGTGAAGACCTTGTCGGTCTTGATGAATTCGGGCCGCAGGTCCAGCCAGCGCCCCAGGTTGGAAAACCCCGACCCCAGGTCGTCGATGGCGAACTGCAGGCCCTTCGCGCGCAGCCGGGCGATGACCGGAGGCAGGTCGGTCCAGAACGCGCCCTGGTCCTGCTCGGTGATCTCGATCACCACCCGGGCGGGGTCCAGGCCGGATTCGGCCAGCAGCGCGGGCAGGTCCAGCGCGCCGTCGGCCGCGTGCAGCAGGGCCAGGGGACTGATGTTCAGGAACAGGCGGCCCGGCAGGCCCAGCGCCGCGAAGCGCCGCACCACGACGCGGCAGCAGCGGTGTTCGACGCGGACGCCCAGGCCGCGGGCGCGCGCCGCCTCGAACAGGCGATCGGGCGCGCGCAGCGGGCTGCCCTGCGGTCCGCGCACGAGCCCCTCGTATCCCAGGAGCGCGCCTTCCCGCATCCACAGGATGGGCTGGAAGACGGCGTTCAGCTCGCCCCGCAGCAGCAGCGCGGCGATGTCGTCCAGCCGCTCGCGGCGGGCGGCGTCGCAGATTGGCGGTTCACACACCTGGAGATCCGGAAGCGAAGACATGACGTGTGCGGCAGGATGAAATGCCGCATACTTTACCCGCGATTCATGACACGAATAAGGATCCGGGGGCCGCCACGCTGCGAAAAATCAAGAACGCCCCCGTCGCGGCACTCCGGTTCGGGCACCGCTCGCGGCGGCGGGCGCCGCGGCGCGGGCGCTACAGCAGGCCGAGCTGCAGGCGCGCGGGCTCGCTGATCATCTCGCGGCTCCAGGGGGGATCCCACACCAGATCCACGGTGGCCTCGTCCACGCCCTCGATGTTGAGCAGCTTGTTGCGGGCCTCGTCGGCGATCATGGTGCCCATGCCGCAGCCGGCCGCCGTCAGGGTCATCTTGATCTCGATGCGGAAGCGGTCCGGGACGCTGGCGGGCACGACCTTGCATTCGTACACCAGGCCCAGGTTGACGATGTCCACGGGGATTTCAGGGTCGTAGCAGGTGGACAGCATGGCCCAGGCGGCTTCCTCCACCGATTCGGCGGTGGCGGGTCCCTGGTGGACGTGCTTGACCTCCTCGACAGGCTCGAAGCCCAGGGCGTCGCCGTCCTTGCCTTCGATGCGGTAGAGGTTGCCCTCGACCATGACGGTGTAGGTGCCGCCCAGCTGCTGGGTGATGACGGCCTCGCAGCCGGCCTCGATGGTGACGGGCGAGCCGTAGGGGACGGTGACCGCCGGGCAGTCCCGGTTGACGATCACTTCCTGACGATTGAAGCTCATGATGTTACCTTTGGTTCATCGCGTTATTCAGTGACGGCCGTGTCGCCCGCCCGGGTGATGGCGTTGTGCAGGGTGTGCCAGGCCAGCGTGGCGCACTTCACCCGCGAGGGGAATTCGCGCACCCCGGACAGGACCTCGAGCTTGCCCAGGTCGCAATCCGGATGGGCCTCGGTCAGCATGGCGTGGATGTTGCGAAACAGCGCCTCGACCTGCTCGACCGACTGGCCGCGCACGGCCTCGGTCATGAGCGAGGCGGACGCCGTGGAGATGGCACAGCCGTGGCCGACGAAGCTGACGTCCTGGACGATGCCGTCGCTGACCTTGGCGTAGACCGTCAGCTGGTCGCCGCACAGCGGGTTGTGGCCGTCGGCGCGGTGCGAGGCGTCGTCCATCGCATGGAAATTGCGCGGCTTGCGGTTGTGGTCGAAGATGACCTCCTGGTAGAGGTCGCGCAGGCCGTCGTCGTCCCTCATAGCCTATGCCACCCCGAACAGTTTCTGCGCCTTGCGCACGCCCGCCACCAGGGCGTCGATGTCGCGCCCGTCGTTGTACAGGGCGAAGGACGCGCGCGCCGTGCCGGGGATGCCGAAGCGCGACATCAGGGGCATGGCGCAATGGTGGCCGGCGCGGATGGCCACGCCGTCGGTGTCCAGGATCGTGCCCAGGTCGTGCGGGTGGATGCCGTCCACCAGGAACGACAGGATGCCGGCCTTGTGCGCGGCCGTGCCCACCAGGCGCACGCCCGGCAGTTCCAGCATGCGTTCGGTGGCCTCGGCCAGCAGCGCGGCCTCATGGGCGGCGATGCGTTCCAGCCCGATGGCCAGGACGTAGTCGATGGCGGCGCCCATCACGATCGAGCCGCCGATATTCGGCGTGCCCGCCTCGAAGCGCTGCGGGCCGTCCGCCCAGGTGCTGCCCTCGAAGCTGACGGTGCGGATCATGTCGCCGCCGCCCTGCCAGGGCGGCAGGCCGGCCATGATGGAACCGCGCACGTACAGCGCGCCGATGCCGGTGGGGCCGTAGAGCTTGTGGCCGGAGAAGGCGTAGAAGTCGCAATCCAGGGCCTGCACGTCCACCGGGGCGTGGGCCACGGCCTGGGCGCCGTCGACCAGCGCCAGGGCGCCGGCCTCATGCGCCAGGCGCACCAGTTCGGCCACCGGGTTGACCGTGCCCAGGGCGTTGGATACGTGCGCCACGCCCACCAGGCGCGTGCGCGGGTTCAGCTGGGCACGGAAGTCGTCCAGGTCCAGTTCGCCGGAATCGGTGATGCGCGCATGGCGCAGCACGGCGCCGGTGCGCGCGCACAGCAGCTGCCAGGGCACGATGTTGGAGTGGTGCTCCATGCCCGTGACCAGGATTTCGTCGCCGGGGCGCAGGGACTGGCCCCAGGTCTGGGCCACCAGGTTGATGGAGGCGGTGGTGCCGGCCGTAAAGACGATGTCCTGGCTGTCCGGCGCGTTCAGCAACACGCGCACCCGGTCCCGCGCCTGCTCGTACAGGTCGGTGGCGTGCTGGGACAGCCAGTGCACGCCGCGGTGGATGTTGGCGTTGGACTGCTCGTAGAATGCCTCCATCGCCTGGATGACGGCGCGCGGCTTCTGCGTGGTGGCGCCGTTGTCCAGGTAGGCCAGGCGCCGCTTGCGCACCGGGCGCGCCAGGATCGGAAAATCGGCCGCCCAGGGCGAAACCAGCGGGCCTTCCCCGGCGGGGTCGGCGGCCAGCCGGGCGCTTTGCTGCGGGGTGAGCGGCGCGTTCATGCGGCTTCCTCCAGGGCGGCGCCGCCCGGCAGCAGGGCGCGCACGGCGCGCTCCACCCGCCGGCGCAGCGGATCGGATTCGATGCGCGCGACGCTGGCGGCGGCGAAAGCGTAGATCAGGATGTCGCGCGCGTGGGCCTCGTCCAGGCCGCGCGAGCGCAGGTAGAACAGGCTGTCCTCGTCGATCCGGCCGACGGTGGCGCCGTGGGCGCATTTCACGTCGTCGGCGTAGATCTCCAGCTCGGGCCGGGCGTCGGACTTGGCCAGGCGCGACAGCAGCAGGCTGTCGTTGCGCTGGATGGCGTCGGTGCCGTCGGCGCCGGGCGCCACCAGGATGCGGCCGCTGAAGACGCCGTGCGAGGCGTCGGCCATGATGCCGCGATAGGACTCGTGGCTGACGCAGCGCGGCTTTTCGTGGCCGATCAGGGTGTGGTGATCGACGTGGCGGCGCTGGTCGACGTAGTACAGGCCGTTTAGCAGGGTCTCGCAGCGTTCGTCGGCGAAATGCGTGGCGATGTCGTGGCGCGCCAGCCGCGCGCCCAGGGACACCGAATGCGAGGCGAAATACGAGCCGCGCCCCTGGGTGGCGTCGATCTCGCCCAGATGCCAGGCCTGCTCGGATTCCTGCTGCAGCTTCAGGTGCGTGATGCGCGCGTCCTGGTCCAGCCGCAGGCGCGTGGCCGCGTGGCGGAAATTGGCCGCCCCCGGGGCGCCCACGTAGTGCTCGACCACGGTGGCCTGGGCGCCGGCTTCGGCCTGCACCAGGTGGCGCAGGAAGTGCGCCGCGCGCGGCGAGGCCGCCGCGCAGACCAGGTGGATGGGCCGATCGAGCGCGACGCCGCGGCCCAGCCGGACCCAGGCGCCGTCGCTGGCCAGGGCCAGGTTCAGGGCGCTGGTGCTGTGGCCGTCGGCCGCGTCGCCGTAGGCGGCGCGGATGGCCTCGGCGTGCTCGGCCCAGGCCTGCGACAGGGGCAGGACCGTGGCGCCGGCCGGCAGCGCGCCGACTTCGGACAGGGCGGCGTCGTAGGCGCCGTCGACGAACACCAGCCAGTGGCCGGGGTCGGCGGCCTTCAGCGCGGCGACCTGCTCGGCGACCGGCTGGGCGTCGCCGTCGTCGAATGCGGCGGCGGCCAGGGGCGCGAGCGAGGTGTGGCGCCAGGCCTCGATGCGGGGCGTGGGCCAGCCTTCGCTCATGAAGCGGTCGAGGGCGCGGCGGCGCACGTCGGCCAGCCAGGGCACCCCGGCGCCGGGCAGACTCCCGGCGCGCCGGCCGAACGCATCGGCCCAGGCCTGCAGGCCGGCGCTCGCCGGACTGGCTTGATGCTGTCCGCTCATGCCGCGGCCCCCCGGGCGGCGGGCCTGGCGGCGGGCGCCGCGCCCTGGATCCAGCCGTAGCCCTTTTCTTCCAGCTCCAGGGCGAGTTCGCGGCCGCCCGAGCGCACGATGCGGCCCTGGGCCAGCACGTGCACGTAGTCGGGCACGATGTAGTCCAGCAGGCGCTGGTAGTGCGTGATGACGATCATGGCGCGCTCGGGCGAACGCAGGCGGTTGACGCCGTCGGCCACCGTCTTCAGGGCGTCGATGTCCAGGCCCGAATCGGTCTCGTCCAGGATGGCCAGCTTGGGCTCCAGCAGCGCCATCTGCAGGACTTCGTTGCGCTTCTTCTCGCCGCCGGAAAAGCCTTCGTTGACCGAGCGGTAGAGGAATTCGTCGCGCATGCCCACTAGCTTCATCTCGGCCTTGGCCTTCTTGACGAAGTCCATGGCGTCCAGCTCGGGCAGGCCGCGCTCGCGGCGCATGGCGTTGACGGCAGCGCGCATGAAGTAGGCGTTGGAGACGCCCGGGATCTCGATCGGATACTGGAAGGCGAGGAAGATGCCGGCGCGGGCGCGTTCCTCGACGCTCAGCTCCAGCAGGTCGCGGCCCTCGAACTCGACGGTGCCGGCGGTGACCTTGTAGGCCTCGCGGCCGGTCAGCACCTGGGACAGCGTGCTCTTGCCGGCCCCGTTGGGACCCATGATGGCGTGGACCTCGCCCGGCTTGACCTCCAGGCTCAGGCCCTTGAGGATTTCCTTGTCCTCGATCGAGGCGTGCAGATTGTCGATTTTCAGCATGAGAGGGCTCCTTAACCTACGCTGCCTTCCAGGCTCACGCCGAGCAGGTTCTGTGCTTCGACGGCGAACTCCATGGGCAATTCCTTGAAGACTTCCTTGCAGAAGCCGTTGACGATCATCGATACCGCGTCCTCGGCCGACAGGCCGCGCTGCATGGCATAGAACAGCTGGTCCTCGGCGATGCGCGAGGCGGTGGCCTCGTGCTCGACGTTGGCGCTGGGATGCTGGACTTCCATGGTGGGGAAAGTGTGCGCGGCGCACTTGCTGCCGATCAGCAGCGAGTCGCACTGCGTGTAGTTGCGCGCGTTCTCGGCCTTGGGCGTCATGCGCACCAGGCTGCGGAAGGTGTTGCTGCCGTGGCCCGCGGAGATGCCCTTGGAGATGATGGTGCTGCGCGTGTTGCGCCCCATGTGGATCATCTTGGTGCCGGTGTCGGCCTGCTGGTGGTGGTTGGACAGCGCCACGGAATAGAATTCGCCGGTGGAGTCGTCGCCGCGCAGGATCACGCTGGGGTATTTCCAGGTGATGGCCGAACCGGTCTCGACCTGGGTCCAGGAAATCCGCGAGCGCGGCCCGCGGCAGTCGCCGCGCTTGGTGACGAAGTTGTAGATGCCGCCCACGCCGTTCTCGTCGCCGGGGTACCAGTTCTGCACCGTGGAATACTTGATCTTGGCGTCGTCCAGCGCGACGAGCTCCACCACGGCGGCGTGCAGCTGGTTCTCGTCGCGCATGGGCGCCGTACAGCCTTCCAGGTAGCTGACGCTGGCGCCTTCGTCGGCGATGATCAGGGTGCGCTCGAACTGGCCGGTGTCGGCGTTGTTGATGCGGAAATAGGTGGACAGCTCCATCGGGCATTTCACGCCCTTGGGGATGTAGACGAAGGAGCCGTCGGAGAACACCGCCGAATTCAGCGCCGCGTAGAAGTTGTCGCCGGGCGGCACGACCGTGCCCATGTACTTCTGCACCAGTTCCGGGTGCGAGCGCACGGCCTCGGAGAACGAACAGAAGATGATGCCGACGTCGGCCAGCTGCTTGCGGAAGGTGGTGGCCACGGACACGGAGTCGAACACCGCGTCCACCGCCACGCCGGCCAGCTTGGCGCGCTCGTGCAGCGGCACGCCCAGTTTTTCATAGGTGCGCAGCAGTTCGGGATCGACCTCGTCCAGGCTCTTGGGACCGTCCTTCTTGGACTTGGGTGCCGAGTAATAGCTGATGTCCTGGAAGTCGGGATCCGGATAGTGGACCTTGGCCCAGCGGGGCAGGTCCATCTTGAGCCATTCGCGGTAGGCTTTCAGGCGCCATTCGAGCATGAACTCGGGCTCGCGCTTGATGGCGGACAGGCGGCGAATCACATCCTCGTCGAGCCCCTTGGGGAAGGTCTCGGATTCGATCTGCGTGACGAAGCCGGCCTCGTAGTCGCGGTCGAGAAAGGAATCGAGCTTGTCGTTGACGGTACTCATTTGGACAGACTCCAGTTCGTGATGTTCGGGATGGCGCGGCGCGCGCCGGCTTCGGGCGCGGGAACCGGAACGGCGGATGCGTGCACGGGCGCGGACACGGCGCCGGGACCCTCGCCGTCGAGCATGTCGGCCACGGTGACGGATTCCAGCGTGCGGCGCACGATGCGGTTGATGCGCTGCCAGTGGGAGCGGATGTGGCAGGCGCCCTCGACGCTGCAGGCGCCCGGCAGCGCGGTGCATTCGGTCAGGCCGAAGGGCTGGTCTTCGAGCGCGTCGATGATTTCGGCCACGTTGATCCGCTCGGCCTCGCGGCCCAGGCGGTAGCCGCCGTGGGCGCCGCGGGTGCTGGCGACCAGGTCGCGCTGGGCGAGCAGTTTCAGGACCTTGCTGACGACGGGCTGGCCCAGGCCCAGGTCGCCGGCCAGCTCAGCCGCGCTGCAGACGTGCGTCGGACGGGAGGCCATGTGCGTGAGCACGAGGATTCCGTAATCGACGATCTTGCTGATCCGCAGCATCGGGGGTTCCAGGGACGGGCGTTGAAAACCAAATAGTACCTCTTTGGTACGATATAGGTCAAACCCTAATGTCTTCCACGGGCCTGGACTGTTGCAGATGCCACATGCGGGCGTAGCGGCCGTCGAGCGCGAGAAGGGCCGCGTGGGTGCCCTGCTCCACCACCCGGCCGGCCTCCATGACGAGGATGTGGTCGGCGTGGACGATGGTCGAGAGGCGGTGCGCGATGATGAGCGTGGTGCGCCCCTGGGCGATGCGTTCGAGCTGCGACTGGATGGCGCGCTCGGTGCGCGTGTCCAGGGCGCTGGTCGCCTCGTCGAAGACCAGGATCGGGGGGGACTTGAGCAGCGCGCGGGCGATGGCGACGCGCTGCTTCTCGCCGCCGGACAGCTTCAGCCCGCGCTCGCCCACCGGGGTGTCGTAGCCCTGCGGCAGCGAGGCGATGAAGTCGTGGATGTGGGCGGCCCGGGCCGCCTGCTCGACGTCGTCCTGCGTGGCGTCCGGACGGCCGTAGGCGATGTTGTAGCCGATGGTGTCGTTGAACAGCACCGTGTCCTGCGGCACGATGCCGATGTGGGCGCGCAGGCTGGCCTGGGTGTAGTCGCGGATGTCGCGGCCGTTCACCCGCACACAGCCCCCGGTGGGATCGTAGAAGCGGAACAGCAGACGCGACAGGGTCGATTTCCCGGCGCCGGAAGCCCCCACCACGGCCAGCGAGCCGCCCGCCGGCACGCTGAAGCTGACGCCATGCAGGATCGGGCGGTCGGGCTGGTAGGCGAAATCCACGGCCTCGAATGCCAGGCTGGCCCGGTCCGCCCGCAGCTCGACGGCATCGGGGCGGTCGGCCACCTCCTGGCGGTTGCCCAGCAGATCGAACATGCGCTCCATGTCGGCCAGGGCGTGCTTGATCTCGCGGTAGACGAAGCCGAGGAAATTCAGCGGCGCGTAGAGCTGGGTCAGGTAGGCCGACACCAGCACCACGTCGCCCACGGTCATGTGGCCCTGCACCACGCCGCGCGCCGACTGCCACAGCAGCGCGGTCATCCCCACGGTGATGATGGCGCCCTGGCCCATGTTCAGGAGATTCAGCGATACCTGGTTGCGCACGGCCGAGTCCACCCAGCGGCTCAGGTCGGCGTCGTAGCGGCGGCTCTCGTAGTCCTCATTGCCGAAGTACTTGACGGTCTCGTAGTTCAGCAGCGCGTCGACCGCCCGGCCGTTGGCCTGGCTGTCCAGGGTGTTCATGGTGCGGCGGTACGTCATGCGGCGTTCCGTGACCCTCAGCGTGAAGAGCACGTAGGCGGCGATGGTGCCCAGCGTCAGCGCGGCGAAGGTCCAGTCGTAGCGCCACAGCAGCACGCCCGTGACCATGGCGATCTCCAGCAGCGTGGGCACGATGTTGAAGACCATGAAATTGAGCAGGAAGCCGATGCCCTTGGTGCCGCGCTCGATGTCGCGCGTGAGCCCGCCGGTGCGCCGGCCCATGTGGAAGCGCAGCGACAGCGCCAGCAGATGGCGGAAGACCTGGCCGGCGACGCGCTGGATGGCGCCCTGGGTGACGCGGGCGAACAGGGCGTCGCGCAGTTCGCCGAACACCGAGGTCGCCAGGCGCGACAGCCCGTAGCCCAGCAGGGCCGCCAGCGGCACGGCCAGCAGCGTGGGCGCCACGCCCAGCGCATCGACGATGTCCTTGAGCCAGACCGGCGTGGCGACGTTGGCGACCTTGGCCGCCACCAGACAGACGAAGGCGAGCGTCACCCGGCCGCGGAAGGCCCAGACGTACGGCCACAGGGTCTTCAGGGTCAGCCAGTCGTCGCGCCGCGCGGGCGCGGCGCCGGTGTGGGAAAAGCGCATGGAAACATCCGGAAAACAGGCGGGCGGCGAGCGGCTGGGAGCGCGCCGGCGGGACCGCATACAATAATGCATCCCTGGAGGACGCGCCTTTGGCGGCGCATCCCGCGACCCGGTGAACGGGAAAGATTGTATGACTGTTTCGGTTTTCGATTTCGAGGCGGAGCTGAGCGCCTGCGCGGCGGGCGACCGCGCCGCCTTCCTCGCGCTGTACCGCCACGAGGCCCCCGCGATGCGCGCCCTGGCCCTGGCCATGCTGGACGATCCCGACGCGGCCGACGCCGTGCTGCACGAGACCTTCGTCCTGATCTGGCGCAACGCGGCCGGCTACAGCCCGGCCATCGGCACCGCGCGCGCCTGGATCTACAGCATCCTGCGCTACCGCGCCTCGGCCCAGGCGCGGCAGATGCGCGCCGAAGGCCGCCATCCGGCGGAAAACACGCCCCTGCCCACGCTCCGCCTGCCCGCGGACGCGCCGGCCGGCACGGTGGCCGGCGCCCTCGCCGCCCTGCCCGCGCCGCAGCTCGACGCGCTGCTGCAGGCCTATCTGCACGGCGGCGATCCCGCCCGCATCGCGGCCCGCCTGGACCGCACCGAACCCGACATCGAGGCCTCCCTGGGCGCCGCCCTGGCGCACATCGACGAAGCCGTGCGCGCATGAGACCCACCTACCCTTCCTACTCCGACGACGAGATCGCCCGCTACGTGCTGGGCCTGGACATGCCCGACCGCGTGGCGGACATCCAGTCGCGGCTGGCCCACGACGACGCGGCAGCCGCGCGCGCCCTGAAATGGGAAGCCTATTTCCTCGGGATCGTCGATGCCCTGCCCGTCCAGCCGCCGCCCGACGCCGTACTGGAACGCATCCGCCAGAGCCTGGGAATGGAACGGGACGAGCCGCCCGTCCTGGGCGAGGCCCGGGCGTCCGGCGCCGCGCCGCGCGCCGCCGCCGGCGACGAACCGCCGCGCCGCACCCGGCGCGTTCCGCGGCTGCGGCGCGGCCGGCTGGCCCTGGCGATCGGCATCGGCGTGGCGCTGTGCCTGGCGACCCTGGCGCTGTGGGCCGGCCTGCGGCCGCCGCCCGCCGGCACGGTCGTCCAGCAGCCGGTGCATCTGGAAGGCCGCTGAATCAGAGATCCGGCCTCAGAGATCCAGCCTCAGAGATCCAGCAGTCCCGCCGCCTGGTGGGCCCGACGATTGCCGTCCAGGGCCTGGGCCAGGCGCTCGTGCACGGCCTGCAGTTCGGCGCGCAGCGCCTGCAGTTCGGCGCCGCTCAGGCGCACGGCGGCGTCCTGGTCGTGCGGCGCGTCGCCGCTGTCGCCCAGGCGGTTGCGCGCCCCGGCGATGGTGAAGCCCTGCTCGTAGAGCAGGTCGCGGATGCGGCGCACCAGCAGGACTTCGTGGTGCTGGTAGTAGCGCCGGTTGCCGCGCCGCTTGACCGGCTTGAGCTGGGCGAATTCCTGTTCCCAGTAGCGCAGGATGTGCGGCTTGACGCCGCACAGCTCGGAGACTTCGCCGATGGTGAAATAGCGCTTGGCGGGGATGGGCGGCAGCGCGGCCGCCGGCGTGGCGGCGGTCATGCGGCGCCTCCGTCGGTGCCCACGCCGTCCTTGAGCTTCTGGCTGGGGTGGAACGTGACCACCCGGCGCGCGGCGATGGGAATGACCTCGCCGGTCTTGGGATTGCGTCCCGGGCGCGGCGGCTTGTTGCGCACCTGGAAGCTGCCGAAGCCCGACAGCTTGACCTCCGTGCCCTGGACCAGGGCGTCGCGGACTTCGGAGAAGAACGTGTCCACGATGTCCTTGGCCTCGCGCTTGTTCAGGCCCACGCGCTCGAAGAGCAGTTCGGCCAGATGGGCTTTGGTCAGCGTCCGATCCGTATTCACCAGGGATTCCTCCTATGAGCGCAGGCGCGCGCCATGCGTCTCGGCCAGGGCGGCGAGCAGGCTTTGCACGCAGTGTTCGACCTGGCGGTCCTCCAGCGTCGCATCGCGTCCCTGGAACCAGAGGCGCAGCGCCAGGCTGCGCTGCCGGGCGGTCGCGGCTTCGCGCCAGATGTCGAACAGTTTAATGTCTTTGACCACGGAGAGGGCGCCGTCGGCCGCGATCCGCTGCCGCAGTGTATCAAGCAGCGACTGCCACGGCACGTCCGCATCCACCCAGATCGCCAGATCCCGCACCGCCACGGGCTGGCGGGACAGCTCCTGCGGATGGGGGAAGATACGTTCGGATACGGCTTCGGCGTCGATCTCGAAGACCACGGGGGCGTGCGGCAGATCGAGCGCCTGGGCCCAGCGCGGATGGACCTCGCCCAGCCAGCCGATCGCGCGGCCGCCCAGCAGCAGGCGGGCGCTGCGGCCCGGATGCAGCGCGGGATGGCCGGCGGCCTCGCAGCGCAGTTCGGCCGCGCGCGCGCCCAGCAGGGCTTCGAGATCGCGCTTGACGTCGAAGAAGTCCACCGGCCGCGCCGGCTCGCCCCATTGTTCCGCCAGGGCCGGCCCCCAGGCCGCGGCGGCCAGGCGGGTCGGCTGGGCCACGCCCGCGACGGCCAGGCCGCCGTCGGCCACCGAGGCATCGCGGGCGAACACACGGCCCAGCTCGAACACCCGCACGCGCGTCTGGCGATGCTTGGCGTTGTAGGCGATGTTGGCCAGCAGGCCGCCGATGAGGCTGGAGCGCATCACCGCGAGCTGGCTGGCGATGGGATTGAGCAGCCGGATGGGGTCGGCGTTGCCGCAGTAGTCGCGTTCCCAGGCTTCCTCGACGAAGGAGAAATTGATGACTTCCTGGTAGTCCCGCGCGGCCAGGGCGGCGCGCAGCGCGTGCGGGCCGCAGCGGGTCTCGGGCACCGCCCGCATGACGGCCGGCGCCACCGGGGGCCGGTCGGGAATGCGGTCGAAGCCGTGGATGCGGGCGACTTCCTCGATCAGGTCTTCCTCGATCGTCAGGTCGAAGCGCGCCGCCGGCGGCGTGACGACGAAATCGTCGCCCTGGCGCTCGTAGGCGAAGCCCAGGCGCGTGAAGACGGCGCCGACGGCCTCGGCGTCCAGCGGGATGCCCAGCACGCGGGCGCAGCGCGCCAGGCGCATGCGCACCGGCTCGCGCGCGGGCAGGTTGACGACCTGGTCGTCCAGCGGACCGGCCTGGCCGCCGCAGACGTCCAGGACCAGGGCCGTCATGAGCTCCAGGTGCTCGGGAATGGTGGAGAAGTCCACGCCGCGCTCGAAGCGGTGGCCGGCCTCGGAATTGAGCTTGTAGCGGCGCGGCCGGCCCATGATGGCCTCCGGCCACCAGAAGGCGGCTTCCAGGTAGACGTCGGTGGTCTCCAGCGTCACGGCCGAATCCTGCCCGCCCATGATGCCGGCCAGGCTTTCCAGGCCCCGGCCGCTTTCGATGACGCCCACGTCGGGCGTCAGATCGACGGTCTGGTCGTTGAGCAGTTCCAGCCGTTCGCCCTCACGCGCCCAGCGCACGGTCAGGCCGCCCTGGACCTTGGACAGGTCGAAGACGTGCGTGGGACGGCCCAGCTCCAGCATGATGTAGTTGGAGATGTCCACCAGCGCCGACACCGGCCGCTGGCCGGCGCGCTCCAGGCGCGACCTGATCCACGCGGGCGTGGCGGCGCGGGCGTTCACGCCGCGCACGATGCGCCCGGCGAAGCGGCCGCACAGGTCCGGCGCCTGCACGGTCACGGGCAGGCGGTCGTCGATGGTGACCGGCACCCGGGGAACGTCCGGCGCGCGCAGCGCGCAGCCGGTGAGCGCCGCGACTTCGCGCGCCACCCCCAGGATGGACAGGCAGTCGGCCCGGTTGGGAGTCAGCTTCAGGGTGTAGATCGTGTCGTCCAGGTCCAGCGCCTGGCGCAGGTCCTGGCCCGGCTCCAGACCGGCGGGCAGTTCGAGCAGGCCGGCGTGGTCCTGGGACAGGCCCAGTTCGCGGGCCGAGCACAGCATGCCGCGCGATTCGATGCCCCGCATCTTGACCGGGCCGATGCGCAGGCCGCCCGGCAGTTCGGCGCCCAGCCGCGCCAGGGGCACCAGCAGCCCGGCCGCCGCGTTGGGCGCGCCGCAGACGATCTGCAGCGGCTCGCCCGAGCCGTCATCGACCCGGCAGACGCGCAGCTTGTCGGCATTCGGATGCGGCTCGGCCGATTCGATGCGCGCCACCACCACGCCGGAGAACGGCGGAGCGTAGGGGTCGGCGTCCTCGACTTCGAGGCCGGCCATGGTCAGCCGATGGGCGAGTTCCTGGCCGTCGATGTCGGGATCGGCCCAGGCGCGCAGCCATGATTCGGGAAATTGCATGATTCGGATTCCGTGTCGCGGAAGGCCTGGCGGGCCTAGTCGTTGAACTGGCGCAGGAAGCGCAGGTCGCCCTCGAAGAACTGGCGCAGGTCGTCCACGCCGTAGCGCAGCATGGTCAGGCGCTCCAGCCCGGAGCCGAAGGCGAAGCCGATGTAACGTTCCGGGTCCAGCCCGAAATTGCGCACGACCTGGGGATGCACCTGGCCGGAGCCGGAGATCTCCAGCCAGCGGCCCTGGTTGGGACCGGAGGTGAACATCATGTCGATCTCGGCCGAGGGCTCGGTGAACGGGAAGAACGAAGGCCGGAAGCGCAGCGTCAGGTCGTCGGTCTCGAAGAAGGCCCGCAGGAAATTCGTGTAGACGCCCTTGAGGTCGGCGAAGGAGATGTCCTCGGCGATCCACAGGCCCTCGACCTGGTGGAACATGGGCGAATGGGTGGCGTCGCTGTCGACGCGGTAGGTGCGCCCCGGGGCGATGACCTTGATGGGCGGCTTGTGCATGCGCGCGTAGCGCACCTGCATGGGGCTGGTGTGCGTGCGCAGCACCAGCGGCAGCCCGTCCGCGTCCTTCATGTCCACGTAGAACGTGTCCTGCATGGAGCGCGCCGGATGGTTTTCCGGGTTGTTCAGGGCGGTGAAGTTGGTCCAGTCGTTCTCGATCTCGGGGCCGTCGGCCACGTCGAAGCCGATGGAGCGGAAGATCTGCTCGACGCGCTGCCAGGTGCGGATCACCGGATGGATGCCGCCCGTGCCGCGCCCGCGGCCCGGCAGGGTGACGTCGATGGTCTCGGCCGCCAGGCGCTGGTCCAGCACGGCCTGGGCCAGTTCGGCGCGCCGCGCGTTCAGCAGGGATTCGACCTGCTGCTTGGCCTGGTTGATCTGCGCGCCGCGCGTGCGCTTTTCCTCGCCCTGCAGGGCGGCGAGGCCCTTGAGCAGCGCGGTCAGCGAGCCCTGCTTGCCGAGGAAGGCGGCTTTTTCGTTTTCCAGCGTGGCGGCGTCCCCGGCCTGGGCGAAACGGGCGCGGGCCTGGGCGATCAGTTCGTCGAGCGATGAGTCCATGTGCATTCCAAAACGCAAACGGAGCCCGATGGAGCTCCGTTTGCGATGATACAGAATCGAAAACGAAACTGTGTCGGTCAGGCGGCCAGCGCGGATTTCGCCTGGGCCACGACGGCGGCGAAGCCCGCCTTGTCGTGCACGGCCATGTCGGCGAGGACCTTGCGGTCGAGTTCGATCGAGGCCTTCTTCAGGCCGGCGATGAAGACGCTGTAGGTCACGCCCAGTTCGCGGCAGCCCGCGTTGATGCGGGTGATCCACAGGGCGCGGAAGGTGCGCTTCTTGTTGCGGCGGTCGCGGTAGGCGTACTGGCCGGCGCGCATGACCGCCTGCTTGGCGATCCGGAAGACGTTGCCGCGGCGGCCGCGGTAACCCTTGGCGGCCTTGATGACTTTTTTATGGCGTGCACGAGCGGTGACGCCGCGTTTGACGCGAGGCATGTGTAATCTCCGATCAGGCGAAAGGCAGCATCGCCTTCACGGAGGCGACGTTCGTTTCATGGACGGCAGCCGAACCGCGCAGCTGGCGTTTGTTTTTCGTGGTTTTCTTGGTCAGGATGTGACGCTTGAAAGCCTGGCCGCGCTTGATGGAACCACTGCCGCGCACCTTGAAGCGCTTGGAAGCGCCTTTTTTGCTCTTCATCTTGGGCATGACGATACTCTGTTGGCTTGGCAAATCCAGGTGGCCCGGGATCCGGGCGCTTGTCAGACCTGGCATTCGCATGTGTTTCGGACCCGGCATGCGCAACCTGCATGCACGAACCCTGCTTCCCGCCTTTCCCCGCCCAGGACGTCCCCCGTTCACGAAAGAACCGGAAGCAGCCGGGCCAAAAGACGAATCCCCTGGGATGAAGCAGACCCAGAGGAAATTGGGAAAAGCCCTTGATTATAGGGTGATTTGCCTGGATCTGTCTATTCCTCGTCCTGCTCCAGAGCCTGGACGCGCGCCTCCAGGGCCTCGATGCGCTCCAGCGCACGGGCCAGCAGGTCGGCCTGGATGTCGAATTCTTCCCGGGTGACCAGGTCCATGCGGGCGAAGGTCTGCGCCATGAAGGCCTTCATGTTGCGCTCGATGTCGGCGGCCGGGGTCTTGGCGAGCAGTTCGGACATGTTCTTCTGGAAGTCGTCGAACCATTGATTGGGGGCGATCATCGCGGCCTCCTGGAATGGGGAAGGGAAAACCGGCATTTTACCGCCCTGCCGCAGATTGCTGTCCACGCCGCGGCTCACGCGCCGCTGTCGGGGCGGTACTGCACCGCCTGGGCCATGTGCCCGGCCTCGATCCGGTCGCTGCCGTCCAGGTCGGCCAGGGTCCGGGCCACGCGCTGGGCCCGGCGCGCGGCGCGCGCCGACCAGCCCCAGGCCGCCGCCGCACGCATCAGCAGCGCGCGGCCCTCGGCGTCCGGGCCGGCGTGGCGCTCCAGGGCCGCGCCGTCCAGCTCGGCGTTCAGGCAGCCCTGGCGCGCCAGCTGCCGGTGCCGGGCGGCCAGCGCCCGCTCCCGCACCGGCGCCGAAGGCTCTCCCGGCGGCGCATCCAGCCACGCGGACTCCACCCCCAGGCCGACGTGCAGATCGATCCGGTCGAGCAGCGGTCCGGAGATCCGCCCCCGGTAGCGCGCGATGGCCTCCCGCGAGCAGCGGCATTCCCGCTGCGGATGGGGATGCCCGTGCCAGCCGCACGGACAGGGATTCATCGCGGCCACGAGCTGGAAGCGGGCGGGAAAGGTGCAGCTGCCGGCGGCCCGGGCGACCGTGACGCAGCCGGTTTCCAGGGGTTCGCGCAGGGCTTCCAGGGCCTGGCGGCCGAATTCCGGCAATTCGTCCAGGAACAGCACGCCGTGATGGGCCAGGCTGATTTCCCCGGGCCGGGGACGGGCGCCGCCGCCCACCAGCGCCGGCATGGAAGCGCCGTGGTGCGGCGCGCGAAACGGCGGCACCCGGGACAGCAAGGGCCGCGAGCGGGCCAGCCCGTGCACGGCGGCGACTTCCAGGGCCTGCTCGGGCGTCAGGGGCGGCAGCAGGCCGGGCAGGCGCCGCGCCAGCATGCTCTTGCCCACGCCGGGACAGCCGCTGAGCAGCAGACCGTGCCCGCCGGCCGCCGCCAGCTCCAGGGCCCGCCGGGCCGCCGCCTGCCCCCGCACGTCGGACAGGCACGGCGGCGGGGCCTCGTCGGCCGGCTCGCCGCACGCCGGCGCGGCGGCGGGCAGCGCCGCGCGGCCGGTGAAATGCGCCACGACCTCGTCCAGGCCGGCGGCGGCCAGCACCCGCAGGCCCGGCACGCGGGCGGCCACCCCGGCGGCCTCCGGCGCCATGATCAACACGGCACGGGGATCGTCGCGCGCGACCGACAGCGCGATCGCCAGCACGGCGTCCGCCGGCACGATGCTGCCGGTCAGCGAAAGCTCGCCGGCCAGCACGTAATGCCGCACGTCCGGCGCCCGCCCCCGGGCGTCGGCGATCTGCCCCGAGGCCAGCAGCACGCCCAGCGCGATCGGCAGGTCGAAGCGGCCGGAATCCTTGGGCAGGTCGGCGGGCGCCAGATTGGCCGTGATGCGGCCTGCCGGGAACTCGAAACCGCTGCTCAGCAGCGCCGAGCGCACCCGCTCGCGGCTTTCGCGCACGCCCGCGCCCGGCAGGCCGACGATGGAAAACGACGGCAGGCCGCCGCCCACGTGGACCTCGACCTGCACGGGCCAGACGCGCGGCCCGAACAGGGCCCGGCTGGACAGAACGGCAAGCGACATCGGAACTCCTCCCGCATCATCCCCGCCCCCACTATAGAGGCGGACGCGGGGCCGCGGGCGGCGCGCGGGACGGATTTGTCCCGGCCCCGCGCCATGACTTAGAATGCTTCTCGATCGTATTTTTCGCATCGGTTTTCCGCATCGGGTTTCCCCGGTACAGGTTTTCAGTACCGGTTTTCCGCAGCAGGTTTCCGCAGGCACTTTCCCCACTCCAGGATCTTTCAGGCCCCCGCAGCCATGGTTTCCGGACCCCGCAAACGCCCCGCCCGTCTGGCCGCCTGGCTCGGCCTGGTGGCGATCTGCCTGCTCGCCGCCGCACCGACGATCAGCTGGCTGCTGCAAGCCGCGCCGCGGGACGTGGCCGTGGCCGTGTGCTCGCCCGCCGACCTGGAGGGCTCGCCCGCGGCGGACTACCGCATCCAGGTCGGAAGCCACCACGACGGCCCGGCCGACGCGCTGGACGCGTGCGGCTATTGCGGTCTGCTCGCCGGAAGCTCCCTCCTGCCCGCCCAGGCGCCGGCCGCCCCGGCCGTGCTGCTGCTGGCGCTCGTCCTACTGGCGGCGCCCCGCTGGATCCGCCACGTGCCGCTCGGCACGTTCCCCGCGGGCCGGCCGCGCGACCCGCCGCCGTCTTCCTGACTCCTTCCGGCCGCCGCGCCGGTTTTCGTGCCCGCGCCGCGCGCCTCGCAAAAGGCGCCGGCAAGGCCATCCCCTTCTCGTCAGGAAGAACACCATGCACCCCGCTTCCACCAGGAAGACCGCGCACGGCCTGCGGCCGCGCGCCGGAGCCCTGTGCGGCTTCGCCCCGCTCGTCCTCGCCGTCCTCGCCACCCTCGCCCTCCCCCGCGGCCCGGCGCGGGCCGAAGAATCGTCCGCCGCCGCCCTGCCCGCCATCACGGTCACCGGCACGGCCGAACGCCCCGCCACCGATGCCGACATGCCCGCCTCGGTCGAATCCGTCACGCGTGAGCAGTTCGGCAACTGGAACGTCGTCAACAGCGAAGACACCCTGAAATACCTGCCCAACCTGGACGTGCGCAAGCGCTTCATCGGCGACCAGAACTCGATCATCGCAGTGCGCGGCACCAGCAACACGCAAAGCGCCCGCGGCCTGGTCTACGCCGACGGGCTGCTGCTGAGCAACCTGCTGGGCAACAGCTACTCCTTCCCGCCGCGCTGGTCGATGGTGTTCCCCGACGACATCGAACGCGTGGACGTCGCGTACGGCCCCTTCTCCGCGCTGTACCCGGGCAACGCCATGGGCTCGACGGTGCTGATCACCACCCGCATGCCCGCCCGGTTCGAGGCGCGCGCCAACGTGAAGGCATTCACGCAGCACTTCGACCTGTTCGGCGTCGATCGGGACTTCGAGGGCCACGAGGCCTCCGCCACGATCGGCGACAGGATCGGGCGCCTGTCGTACCTGCTGGGCGTCAACCGCCTGAAGAGCACCAGCCAGCCGATGCAGTTCGCCACCCTGGCGCAATCGAACAAGGCCGCGACGGCGGCCGCCACGCCGGTGTCGGGCGCGTATTTCTACGACAACCAGACGGAGCAGCGCACGGCGGTCCTGGGGGTGAGCGGCGAAGGCATCAAGCACACGACCCAGGACCAGTTCAAGCTCAGGCTGCAATACGAGCTGGCATCGGAACTGCAGGCGGGTGCGTCCGTGGCGTACTGGCGCGAGCGCTCCACCAGCGACACCTCGACATTCCTGGAGGACGAGAACGGCAATCCCGTCTACTCCGGCAAGGTGGCCATCGACGGACGCGAGTACGACATCCCCGCGGCGGCGCTGGCGGCAAGCCAGGGCGAAAGCGACAACTGGCTCTACGGCCTGTCGCTCAAGACCACGCGCGCGGGCGGCTGGAACGCGGAGGTGAACGCCTCGGCCTTCGAGGTGACGCACAGCGTGGGGCGGCAGGCCAATGCCGGCGGCTCCAGCGACGGTCCCGGCACCATCACCTACGGCGACGGCACGGGCTGGAAGACGTTCGACCTGAAGGCCAGCTACACGCCGCAGGCGCAGTCCGGCCTGCGGGCCCACCGGCTGGCGCTGGGCTACCACTTCGACCACTACTTCACGAACAGCGGCACCTTCGACACGGCGAACTGGCGCGGCGGCGACTCCGGCGCGCTGAAGAACGCGTTCGAGGGCAAGACCAGCACGCAGGCGCTGTACGTCCAGGACGGCTGGCAATTCCTGCCGCGCTGGAAGCTCGTCTACGGCCTGCGCTACGAGGATTGGCGGGCCTATGCCGGCGGCCAGGCCTCCGCGGCCGCGCGGCTGGCGTATCCCGCGGCCGCGCAGCGCCACGCCTCGCCCAAGGCGTCGCTGTCCTTCGACGTGTCCGACGACCTGACGCTGCGCGCCTCGATCGGCCGGGCCTACCGCTTCCCGACCGTCGGCGAGTTGTTCCAGGGCCAGATCAGCGGCTCGTCCATCGTCAACAACAACCCCGGCCTGCAGCCGGAAGACGACCTGGGCAAGGAACTGTCGGCCGAGTGGTGGCACTGGAACGGCGTGTTCCGCTTTTCCCTGTTCCAGGACGACGTGCGCGACGCCATCTTCCGCCAGACGGACACCACGGTCATCCCGAACGTCACCAATTTCCAGAACATCGACAAGGTGCGCTCGCGCGGCGCCGAACTGGGCTACCAGGGGCGCGACGTGGGGATGGAGGGCCTGGACCTCACCGCCAGCGTGGCCTACACCCAGTCGAAGATCCTCGCCAACGCGTCCAACCCGGAATCCGTCGGCAAGTACTTCTACCGGATCCCGCTGTGGCGCGCCAAGCTGCTGGCCACGTACCGGTTCGGCGAACGGGCCTCGGCGAGCGCGGGCGTGCGGTATTCCGGGCGGCAATACAACACGCTGAACAACGCCGACACCAACCCCAACGTCTACGGCGGCACCAGCACCTACACCGTCGCCGACCTGAAATTCACCTACCGGCCCGACCGGCGCAGCGAATTGAGCGTGGGCGTGGACAACCTGTTCGACGAACGGTATTTCGTCTACCACCCCTATCCCGGCCGCACGCTCTACGTGCAGGCGGCCTTCCGGATGTGAAGCGGTCCCATTTCATCGGGAGATGCGAAAAATGAACACCTGGCTGTCCCTGCTGCTGTCCGCCGTGCTCGCGGCGGCCCCCTGGAGCCTTTCCGCCCGGACGGCCGTCCCGGCGGCGGCTTCCCATTCCCATCATGGCGCGAACGGGGCGCCGGTCATGGCCACCAGCGCCGCGTTCGGGCCGGACGGACGGCTCTGGATGGCGTCCGCCGACGACGGCCGCCTGTCGGTGCGCCATTCCGACGACCTGGGCCGCACGTTCAGCGCCCCCGTCCTGATCGACGTGCCGGCCGGATCGGTGCTGACCATGGGCGAGGACAGGCCCATGATCGCCACGGGTCCGCGAGGCGAAATCTACGTCGCCTGGACCCGCGCGCTGCCCCGGCCGTACACGGGGCACATCCTGTTTTCCCGCTCGGTGGACGGAGGCCGGCACTTCTCGACGCCCGTCCGGGTGCACCGGGACGACGCCGAAATCACCCACCGCCTCGCGGCGATGTCGGTCGATGCCGAAGGACGCGTGCTGATCGCCTGGATCGACCGGCGCGACTTCCAGGCGGCCAAGGCGCGGGGGGAGCCCTACGCGGGCACGGCCGTCTACTACGCCTGGTCGGACGATGACGGCGCCCGCTTCGGACCGGAACGGCGGCTGGCCGACCACAGCTGCGATTGCTGCCGCATCGCCGCCGCGCCCGCCCCGGCAGGCGGCATCGGACTGCTCTGGCGCTTCACCGATGCGGACGGGCTGCGGGACCACGCCTACGCGGAGGTGCGCGACGGGACCGTCGCGCGCGAAGCCGCCCGCGCCACCTACACCGGCTGGCGGGTGGACGCCTGCCCCCACCAGGGCCCCGGCCTGGCCCTCGCCGCCGACGGCACCCGCCACGCGGTCTGGTTTTCCGCCAAGGACGGCGAGCCGGTCATCTGGTACGGACAGCTGCGGCCGGGGCAGCCGCCCGGCCGCCTGCTGGCCGTCGCCCGGGAAGGCGCGGCGCACGCCGACGTGGCGGCGGCGGACGGGCGCGTCTGGATCGTCTGGAACCAGGCCGATGCCGACGGCCTGAAGCTGATGGCGCGGGTTTCGGCCGACGCGGGCGCGCATTTCAGTGCCGCCCGGGAACTCGCCCGCACCGACGCGGACGCCGGCTCGCCGCAGGTGCTGCTCGATCGCGGCGGCCGCGCCTACGCCGCCTGGGGCACGGCCGACGGCCTGCGCCTCGTCCCTCTCACCGGAACCGAAGGAACTGGACAACCATGAACATGCGGCTTCAAATGCGGCTTCTGATCCTGTCGATGCTGATCCCCGCGGCCGCCGCCGCGGCGCCCCGGAAACCCTGGAACCCCTCACGGCCGAGGACGTGCCGGCCCTGCTCGAACCGCCGGCGCGCGGCGTGCGCATCATCGAACTGTGGGCGCTGTACTGCGCCTATTGCGAAACCAATCTGCGGGCCGTGGCCGAACTGAGCGCGGCCGACGCCGGGGTCCAGGCCGTGACGGTCAATACCGACCGCAACGCCTCCGCCGCGGCCGTCCTCCAGCGCCTGCGCTCGGCGCAGGCCACCGGCGTGCCCGCGCGCGCCTATGCCGGCGCGTCCGTGCAGCGCCTCAACTACCTGATCGATCCGCGCTGGGGCGGGGAGATGCCCCACACGGTGGTGCTGCACGCCGACGGCACGCGGCGCTCGGCGAGCGGCACGCTGACCGCCGAGCGGCTGAAGGCCCTGGTGGAGGGGCCGAAGGAAGGCCCGAAAGAAGGCCCGAGGCCTTGAGCCGCGCGGCGACATGAAGGCGCGCACGGCGCGCCCCTCGGGACGCGCCGGCCGCCCCGGGCGGGGGGTTCCGCGTGGGCGTGCCGTCCCGCCCTGATGCGCAGTCCTGCTTGACCGCGTCGTCCCGCGCGGACGGGTCGTTTACTTGGAACCGCCGTTCGAGTTGCCGACGGCGTTCTGGATGGAGGCGTCGGCCTTGGCCGCGCCTTCCTTCACGGATTCGCGGGCGTCGTTGGCGGCTTCGCCCGCCTGATGGGCCAGTTCGCTGGCCTTGTCGGAGACGGCCTGGCTCACCTGGGCCACCTTTTCCTTGGCGGCGTCGGTCGATTCCTTGATCTTGTCCTGCATGGACTGCTGGTCGGCCGGGGCGCTGTTCTGCTGCTCCTGCGGAGCGGGGGTGACGGGAGGCACGGGAGCCGGAGTCGGCGCCGTCGAAGGCGCGGGGGCCGCCGGAGGCGGGGCCGAAGCGTCATCGCTCTTGGAGCAAGCGGCCAGCAGGCTCAGCGATGCCGCCAGGGCGGCCAGAGTCAGCGTTTTTCGCGTCATGTTCATGATCTTCCCTATATGTAGAATTCCGCTGCGTGAAGAGGCGGATCATTTTCGAGGACCGGTCTGTTACAACCGGCTTGGTTACAATTCTAGCGGCCTGCGGGCGCGGGTAAACCCTGACATGTAATGACTGATGTCCGGCCCGGCGGCGGCGCCGGACGGCCAAACCCTTTTCCCCACAAGGGGAAAGCGGCCGGAACCGGCGCCGCCCCGCCCGCCGCGCACTCCACAACTGGACACAAAACCAGGGCCTTTCGCAGACGGAATCACCGCGCGGGCGCCCCGCGCACCGTTGCGGGGCGGGCCCGCACCTCTCTGGTGCGCCGCAGCGGCCGGGCCCGGCGCCGTCCCGCCCCCTGCCATCCCCCTGCCATCCCCCTGCCACTCCGCACCTGCCACTCCGCACCCGCCATCCCCCTGCCACTCCGCCCCTGCCACGCCCGCCGCGACTCCGCCCCCTCGCGGCCGGCTTCGGTGCCCTCCCGTCCCCCGTCCCCCGCCAGGCGTCGTGAACCCGCTACCACGTGAAAACTGGCACGCCTTTTGCTTGAATCCTCCGTGCAAGCACACCGCAAAGGAGCATTCATGAAACTCGTCACGGCACTCATCAAGCCCTTCAAGCTGGAGGAAGTCCATGCCGCGCTGGAGGCCGCCGGCATCCAGGGCATGACGGTCACGGAGGCCAAGGGATTCGGCCGCCAGAAGGGGCACACCGAGCTCTACCGGGGCGCGGAATACCAGGTCGATTTCCTGCCCAAGCTGCAGATCCAGGTCGCGGTTCCCGACGCCCTGGTCGAGATGACGGTGGAATGCCTGTGCCAGGCGGCCCGCACCGGCAAGATCGGCGACGGCAAGCTCTTCGTCACGCCGCTGGAGCAGGTGGTGCGCATCCGCACCGGCGAAACCGGCGAAGCCGCCCTCTGACCCCACGAAAACAGGAGCTTTCCTCATGGACAAGAGCGATCTGGTCTGGACCCTGATCTCGACCCTGCTGGTCTGGCTGATGTGCGTGCCGGGCTTGGCGCTGTTCTACGGCGGACTGGCGCGCAAGCGCCACGCCCTGTCCGTCATGACGCAGGTGCTGGCCGTCTGCGCGCTCATCACGGTGCTGTGGTTCGCCTACGGCTATTCCCTGGTGTTCACCGAGGGCTTCGGCGGCCTGGGCGGATGGACGCGCCTGGGACTGGCCGGCCTCTACCGGCCCGGGGACGCCGCCGCCCCCCTGCCCCTGCTCGGCACGATCCCGGAGCTGCTGTTCGCCCTGTTCCAGGCGACCTTCGCCGCGATCACCTGCGGCCTGATCACCGGCAGCATGGCCGAACGCACCCGCTTCGGCGCGGCGCTGGCCTTCGCCGGCCTGTGGTTCACGCTGGGCTACCTGCCGATCGCGCACATGGTCTGGGCCGGCGACGGCTGGCTGCACCTGCGCGGCGCGCTGGACTTCGCCGGCGGCACCGTGGTCCACATCAGCGCGGGCGTGGCCGGCCTGGTGGGCGCGCGCTGGGTGGGCCCCCGCCTGGGATACGGGCGCGAGGCGATGCTGCCCCACAGCCTGCCGCTGAACCTGACCGGCGCCGCGCTGCTGTGGGTCGGCTGGTTCGGCTTCAACGGCGGATCGGCGCTGGCCGCCAACGGGCAGGCCGTCCTGGCGGCGGCCAACACCCTGCTGGCCGCCGCCTGCGGGGTGCTGGCCTGGGCGCTGGCGGAACGCGTCCTGAAGGGCCATGCCTCGCTGCTGGGCGCAGCCTCCGGCGCCATTGCCGGGCTGGTGGGCATCACGCCGGCGGCCGGCCTGGTCGCGCCGGGCGCGGCCCTGGTCATCGGCGCGCTCGCCTCCTGGGCCGCGCTCTGGGGCGTGAGCGGCCTGAAGCGGCGCCTGGGCGTGGACGATGCCTTCGACGTCTTCGGCATCCACGCCGTGGGCGGGATCGTCGGGGCGGTCCTGACGGGCGTCTTCTATTGCGCCGATCTCGGCGGCCCCGGCCCGGCGGGCCTGGGGGCGCTGCTGCGCCAGACCTGGCTGCAGATCGAAGCCGTGCTGGTCAGCCTGGCATGGGCGGGCGCCAGCGCCGCGGTCTGCGCCCTGCTGGTGGACCGCCTGATGGGGCTGCGGGCCGCGCCCGACGAGGAACGCCAGGGCCTGGACGCCGCGGAGCACGGCGAAACGGCCTATCCCGACTGAAGGCCTCCCGACTGAAGGCCGTCGCGCGCGAGGGCGGGCGCGCGCATCTCGGGCGCGTAGACGCGGAAATGGTTGCGGCCCTCTTCCTTGGCGGCGTACATCGCCAGATCGGCGGCCCGCAGCAGTTCCGCGTCGCCGTCGCCGTCGCGCGGATGGAAGGCCGCCCCCATGCTGGCGGAGATCTGCACCACGTGGTCGCCCAGGGTGAACGGCTGGGACAGCGCGCCGAGGATCTTGTCGGCCAGCGCGAAGATGTCGTCCGGATCGTGGATGTCGCGGATGATGAGCGTGAATTCGTCGCCGCCCAGGCGCGCCACGAGGTCCGAACTGCGCACGCATTCGTTCAGCCGCCGCGCCACCAGGCGCAGCAGCTGGTCGCCCGCTTCGTGGCCCATGCTGTCGTTGACGTCCTTGAAGAAGTCCAGGTCGAGGAACACCAGGGCGAAGGGCACGCCGCTCTCGCGGGAATGCTCGATGCTGCGGCGCAGGTTTTCCTGGAACATCTGGCGGTTGGGCAGCTGGGTGAGGAGATCGTAGTGCGCCTGGTGCCAGATCGACGCCTCCCGGCGGCGTTTTTCGGTGACGTCGGAAAACAGGCCGATGCGGCAGTTGACGCTGCCGTCCTCGTTGTAGGACGTATTGATCGACAGGCGTTCGACGTATTCCTCCCCCGACTTGCGCCGGTTGTGGATGTCGCCGCTCCAGCGGCCGGTCTCGTGCAGCCGGGCCCACATCGCCCGGTAGAATTCGTCGCCGTGGCGCCCCGAACTGAGCACGTTCATGGTGCGCCCGACCACGTCCTGCAGGGTGTAGCCGGTGACCGCCGTGAAGGCCGGATTGACGTCCTGGATGGCGCCGTCGGCGTCGGTGACCACCATGGCCTCGCTGGTGTGGGCGTAGACCAGGGCGGCCCGCCGCGCCGACGCCTCGGCGCGCTTGCGCTCGGTGATGTCGAACATGATGCCGATCAGGGCCGGCCGGCCGTGCAGGGACATCAGCGAGCCGAAGGTTTCCAGTTCAACCATGGAGCCGTCGCGGCGCCGCGCCGTGCATTCGAGCCGCGTCCGGGCCTCGCTTCCCGCGAACCGGTCGCGCACCCGGCGCAGGGTGGCCTCGTAGGACGGGCCGATGAACACCCGGTCGAGGGGGAAGCCGTCGGCCAGCTCGGCCTGCGGATAGCCCAGGATGTCCGCCATCCGCGCATTGGCGTAGATGAAGCGCAGGTCGGCGTCCATCATGTAGATGCCGGCCAGCGTGTTGTCCGACAGGCCGCGGAACATGGCCTGGGCCTCGGCCAGCGCCGCATGCTCTTTTTCGATGTCCCGCAGGAGCTGCCCGATGTGCGCCGCGGAATCGTTGAGCGCGCGGCCCAGCTCGCCCAGCTCGTCGCCCGGCGGCAGCGCCGAACGGGCGGCGTAGTCGCCCACGGCCAGGGCCCGGCACTGGCGCACCAGGGCATGGATGGGCCGCAGGATCTGGCGCGACACCACCCAGCCGGCCAGCCCCAGCAGCAGGAGATCCAGTGCGAACAGCGCATAGGCGCCGTACAGCGCCCGCTGCTGCACCACCCGGACCTGGGCGACCAGGCCGTCCATGAGCGCCTCGGTGCGCGCCAGCAGCGCCGAGCCGGCCCGCATCAGGTCCGCCACGGCGGCGCCTGACCCGCCGGCCCCAGCCGCGGTCCCGGCTTCGGTCCCATTTCCAGTGCCTGTTTCAGCCCCGGTCCCGGTCCCGGCCAGGGCACCGACGGCGTCCCGGTAGCGCGTCCAGGCCTCGTGCACGGCCTGCAGCTGCGGCGCGAGCGCCGCGGGCACGGGGGGAACGTCCAGATCGAACGCATGGCCGCCGTGGCGCAGCGCGTCGTGCGCCGCCTCGAACGCGGCCGGCAGGTCGGCCGCCGGGGCCGGCGCGCCCGGCTGCTGGTGCCCGGCCAGCGCTTCCAGGCCGATGCGCTGGCTGAGCATGCGCATCTTGCCCGCGACGTTCAGCGTGGCGGCCATGCCATCGCTCTCCCGCAGCAGGAACTGGACGATGGAGACATTGCCGATGGCCAGCAACACCACCAGGATGAAGGCCAGCGAGGCCTTCTGCCGCACAGTGCGGGGAAGGGGATCGAGTCGCAAGAGGAGTCTGGATATATCGGGGTCGGGAACCAGGTTATGGCCATCGGACGATTCTACCAACGAACCGGAGGGCCAGGAACCCGGGCATGGCCCGGAAACCGGCGGCTTCAGGCGTCCAGGGTGGACAGGTCGATGCGTTCGGCCCGGTTCAGGGCCGACGCGACCTTGACCCGCAGGGCGTTGGAATGGGCCCGGCGGATTTCCTTCTTGACGTCCAGCAGCTGCTGCGGATGCATGGAGAAGCCGGTCAGGCCCAGCCCCAGCAGCATGCGGGTGACGCGCACGTCGCCCGCCATCTCGCCGCAGATCGACACGGGCTTGCCCAGCCGCTCGCCGACGTTGATGGTGTGCGCGATCAGGCGCAGCACCGCCGGATGCATGGGATCGTACAGGGAGGCGACGTCGGTGTCCCCCCGGTCGATCGCCAGCACGTACTGGATCAGGTCGTTGGTGCCGATGGACAGGAAGTCCAGCGCCTCGGCGAAGGGCTCGATGGCGATGGCGATGGCCGGGATCTCGACCATGGCGCCCACCTGCACGGCGGCGTCGTGGGGCAGACCCGCGGTGCGCAGTTCCGCGGCGGCCCGCGCCAGGGCGCGGCGGGCGGCGTGGATCTCGTGCATGTGCGACACCATGGGAAACAGCACCCGGATCGGCCCGTGCGCGGCGGCCCGCAGCAGCGCGCGCAGCTGCGTGTTGAACATCTCGGGATTGGCCAGGCAGTAGCGGATCGCGCGCAGGCCCAGCGCCGGATTGGTGGCCACGGTCACCTCGCCGTCGAGCGTCTTGTCGGCGCCGATATCCAGCGTGCGGATGGTGACCGGCCGGCCCGCCATGGTGCGCACCACCGAGGCGTAGGCCTCGTACTGCTCTTCCTCGCTCGGCAGGCTGGAGCGCCCCATGAACAGGAATTCGCTGCGGAACAGCCCGATGCCCTCGGCGCCGGCCGCCAGGGCGTCGGCGGCTTCCTCGGGCAATTCGATGTTGGCCTCCATGCGGATCTGGATGCCGTCGAGCGTGACGGCCGGCGCGAAGCGCAGCGCCTTGAGCTCGTCGCGCTCGCGCAGGAAGGCGGCCTGCCGTTCCTGGTATTCCCGCAGCACGGCCTCCGAGGGGTTGACCAGGACCAGCCCGTTCAGGCCATCGACGATCAGCCGGTCGCCGTCGCGCACCAGCGTGCGCACCAGCCCCATGCCGACCACGGCCGGCACGTTCATGCTGCGCGCCACGATGGCCGTATGCGAGGTGGCCCCGCCCAGGTCGGTCAGGAAGGCGCCGAAGCGGCCGCCGCGCAGGCGCATCATGTCGGCCGGAGAGATGTCGCGCGCCACCACGATGAGGCTGCCGTCCACGTCCACGGCGTCCAGGTTCGGCAGCCAGTGCACGGACCCCGACAGCACCCGCAGGACGCGCTCGATCACCTGGCGCACGTCCGCCCCGCGCTCGCGCAGGTAGGCGTCGTCCATCAGGGAGAACTGCTCCACCAGGATCTGGCCCTGGGCCGTCAGCGCCCATTCGGCGTTGTACTGGCGTTCCGCGATCAGCTGGCAGACCGACTGCACCAGCATGGGATCCTGCAGCAGCATGGCATGCACCGACAGCAGCACGCCCAGTTCGCGCGGCGCGTCGGCCGGCAGGTCCTCGGCCATCTGGCCCAGTTCGCGCACGGTCTCGTCCACC
The DNA here is from genome assembly GCF_000612685.1 of Castellaniella defragrans 65Phen. Classification (NCBI taxonomy): domain Bacteria; kingdom Pseudomonadati; phylum Pseudomonadota; class Betaproteobacteria; order Burkholderiales; family Alcaligenaceae; genus Castellaniella; species Castellaniella defragrans. The sequence continues at coordinate 1,922,578 of NZ_HG916765.1, read as the reverse complement.
GCGAGGGTGAAGCGCCGCTGCTCGGATTCGATGTCCTTCTCGGCGATGCGGTAGTGGGCGACTTCGAGCGAGGCCGCGCTCATGACGACGGCCCGGCCGATGGCATAGCCGCGCACCACGCCCTGGCCGTACAGGCACAGGGTGGAACACATCGCGGACGGCACGGATTCCGGCGGGCTCATGCGAGGATCGGCCTGGTCTATTCCGCTTCTCCGAAGCGGCCCTCGAACAGGGCGCGGATATCGGCCAGGGCCTGGGCCTCGTCCTCGCCCTGGGCATCGATCCGGACGGTGACGCCCAGGCCCGCGGCCAGCATCATCACGCCCATGATGCTCTTGGCGTTGACGCGCTGAGCCCCCCGCGAGATGAAGATGTCGCTGCGATAGCGCCCGGCCAGCTGGGTCAGCTTGGCGGCCGCGCGCGCATGCAGCCCCAGCTTGTTGGAAATCACCAGATCGATGGAAGGCATGGGCACGGGCTCCTGGGCTCTAGCAATCACATGGGGGTTCCGCATTCACGATACCGCGCAGCGCCCCCTGTCGCACGCGTTCACCGAGAGATTCGGGGTTTTCCTGCTGGTCTGTCAAGGCTTTCAGCACCATGCAGGCGTTGGTGCCGGTCAGCAGGTGCGCCACGTAGCCTTCCTCCAGCGCGCGGCGCAGGGCCTGGGCGGCGATGTTGAACGGCGTCGCGCCGTACAGGTCGCAGAGGATCAGCACGGGCTCGGCCGGCCCGCGCGCCCGCATCCAGTCCAGGATGCGGGCGGTCTGGGCGGGCGGATCGGCGTCGGGCGCGATGTCGAAGACCGTCAGGTCGGGCACGCGGCCCAGCACGTGGCGGGCGCAGGCCTCGAAGGCCGCGCCCAGGGGCTCGTGCATGACCAGGGCGATGCGGGTGTTCATGGGGCCTCCGCCGCGGCGGCTGCGCGCCGCGTACTCCGGCATGCGCGCGAGGGGCGGCCCGGTGCGCGCGGGGTCATGCCGCGCCCACGGCCCGGACCAGGGCCTGCACGAAGCGCCCGGCCACGTCGTAGCCGGTCTGCTCGGTGATTTCCACGAAGCAGGTGGGGCTGGTGACGTTGATTTCCGTGATGTAGTCGCCGATCACGTCCAGTCCGATCAGCAGCAGGCCGCGCTCCGCCAGCTTGCGGCCCACGGCCTGGGCCAGTTCGAGATCGCGGTCCGACAGCGGCTGCGCCCGGCCGCTGCCGCCGGCGGCCAGGTTGCCGCGGGTCTCGCCCACGAGCGGGACGCGCGCCAGGGCGAACGGCACCGGCTCGCCGCCGATGATCAGGATGCGCTTGTCGCCGTCGAGGATCTCGGGGATGTAGCGCTGCGCCATGATGGTCCGCGTGCCCAGTTCCGTCAGGGTTTCCAGGATGGAGCCCAGGTTCGGCTCGCCCGGCCGCAGGCGGAAGATGCCGCTGCCGCCCATGCCGTCCAGGGGCTTGACGATGACGTCGCCGTGCTGCGCGTGGAAGGCGCGCAGCCGCGCCATGTCGCGGCTGACCAGCGTGGGCGCCGTGTACTGCGCGAATTCGGTGATGGCGAGCTTTTCCGGATGGTTGCGGATCGCCGCCCCGGCGTTGAACACGCGCGCGCCCTGCGCCGCCGCATGGTCGAACAGGTGCGTCGCGTAGACGTATTCCATGTCGAAGGGCGGGTCCTTGCGCATCAGCACCGCATCGAAGTCGGCAAGCGTGCAGTCGCGCGGCGCGGCATCCTGCGTCCACCAGTCGTGGCCGTGCCAGTCGGCATCGGCGCGCAGGCGCATCGCCGTGGCCGACACCCGCACGCGGCCTTCCAGGACGTAGAGATCGCCCATCGTGGCGAAGCTGAAGTCGTGCCCCTGCGCCGCCAGGCCGCGCATGATGGCGACGGAGGAATCCTTCCAGGCCTTCAGGGCGGGCAGCGGATCGATGACGAACAGAAAATGCATGAATGCCTCTGTGATGCCTGGCTAACTCGCTTTCTTGCGCGGTGCCAGCACCATCACCATCTGGCGGCCTTCGAGCTTGGGCATGGCCTCGACCAGGACCAGTTCGCCCAGGTCGTCGCGCACCCGTTCGAGGACGCGCATGCCGAGTTCCTGGTGGGCCATCTCGCGGCCGCGGAAGCGCAGCGTGACCTTGGCCTTGTCGCCATCCTCGATGAAGCGGCGCAGATTGCGCAGTTTCACCTGGTAGTCGCCTTCGTCGGTCCCCGGGCGGAACTTGACTTCCTTGACCTGGATGATCTTCTGGCGGGCGCGGGCTTCCTGCTGGCGCTTCTGTTCCTGGTACTTGAACTTGCCGTAGTCCATCAGGCGGCAGACCGGCGGACTGGCCGTGGGGGCGATTTCGACCAGGTCGACGTCGTTCTGTTCGGCCATGGACAAGGCCTCGGATGTGCGGACGATGCCCAGCTGTTCGCCATCCACGCCGATCAGGCGGACTTCATGAATGCGGATCTCACCGTTGACGCGGTGTTTCTTTTCGGTTGCGATGTCGAGAACTCCTGTGAGTTGATGAAAAAGGGGTCGAATCAGGCCTGCGCCGGTTCGGTCCCCTGCTGTCGGGTCGAGATTTCGTGCTTGAGCCGGGCGGTGAAATCCGCCACCGGCATCGTGCCCAGGTCCAGATTGCCGCGCCCGCGCACGGACACGGCGCCGGACTCGCGCTCCTTGTCACCGACGACCAGAATATACGGAATTTTCTGCAGGCTATGTTCGCGGATTTTACGGGTGATCTTTTCGCCCCGCACGTCGGCGAACACGCGCAGGCCCTGCGCCTTCAGGTCGCGGGCGAGCTGTTCGGCGTAGGCGGCGGAGGCGTCGGAGATGCAGCAGACCACGGCATGGTGCGGCGCCAGCCAGGCGGGCAGCGCGCCGGCGTGGTTTTCGATCAGCATGCCGATGAAGCGTTCCAGGGACCCCAGGATGGCCCGGTGCAGCATCACGGGCGTGCGGCGCTGGTCCTGGGCGTCGACGTATTCGGCCCCCAGGCGCGCGGGCATGGAGAAGTCCACCTGGATGGTGCCGCACTGCCAGTGGCGGCCGATGGCGTCCTTCAGGGTGTATTCGATCTTGGGGCCGTAGAAGGCGCCCTCGCCCTCGGAGACCTCGTAGTCGCAATGGGAGAGGTCCAGGCTGTCCTTCAGGGCCTGCTCGGCCTTGTCCCAGACCTCGTCGGCGCCGATGCGCTTTTCGGGGCGGGTGGCGACCTTGTAGAGGATCTCGGTGAAGCCGAAATCGGCGTAGACCTTCTGCAGCAGGCGCGTGAAGGCGGCGCATTCTTCCTGGAGCTGGTCCTCGGTACAGAAGATGTGCCCGTCGTCCTGGGTGAAGCCGCGCACGCGCATCATGCCGTGCAGCGAGCCGGAGGGCTCGTTGCGGTGGCACTGGCCGAATTCGCCGTAGCGCAGCGGCAGTTCGCGGTAGGAATGCAGGCCGGCGTTGAAGATCTGCACGTGGCCCGGACAGTTCATGGGCTTGAGGCCGTACACGCGGTTCTCGGATTCCGTCGTGAACATGTTTTCCTGGTAGTTGTCCCAGTGGCCGGTCTTCTTCCACAGGGACAGGTCCAGGATCTGCGGCGCCTTGACTTCCTGATAGCCGTTGTCCTGGTACACCTGGCGCATGTACTGCTCGACCTGCTGCCAGATCGTCCAGCCCTTGGGGTGCCAGAAGATCAGGCCGGGCGCCTCGTCCTGGAAGTGGAACAGGTCCAGCTCGCGGCCGATGCGGCGGTGGTCGCGCAGTTCGGCCTGTTCGAGCATGTGCAGGTAGGCGTCCTGGTCTTCCTTGCGCGCCCAGGCGGTGCCGTAAATGCGCTGCAGCATTTCGTTGTTGCTGTCGCCGCGCCAGTAGGCGCCGGCCACCTTCATCAGCTTGAACACCCGCAGACGGCCGGTGGACGGCACGTGCGGGCCGCGGCACAGGTCGATGAAGTCGCCCTCGCGGTACAGGCTGATCTTTTCGTTGGTGGGGATCGAGGCGATGATCTCGGCCTTGTAGGCCTCGCCGATGCCGCGGAAGAACTTCACGGCCTCGTCGCGGTCCCATTCCTCGCGCGTCACGGCTTCGTCGCGGCGCGCCAGTTCGGCCATCTTCTTTTCGATGGCTTCCAGGTCTTCGGGCGTGAAGGGACGCTTGTACGAGAAATCGTAGTAGAAGCCGTTCTCGATCACCGGACCGATGGTGACCTGGGCATCGGGAAACAGGCTCTTGACCGCATAGGCCAGCAGGTGCGCCGTGGAATGGCGGATCAGGTCCAGACCTTCGGGATCCTTGTCGGTGACGATGCTCAGGGAGGCATCCCGGTCGATCACGTGGCTGGCGTCCACCAGCCGCGCCGGCTCGCCGTCGACAGCCAGCCGGCCTGCCAGCGCCGCCTTGCCCAGCCCGGTCCCGATGGAGCGCGCGACCTCGTGCACGGAAACGGGATGGTCGAATTCGCGCCGCGAACCGTCGGGAAGGGTGATGCAAACCATGTAAGCGTGTCCTGAAAATGCGAAACGCGGCCTGCGCCGCGTAGGTAAAAAGCCTGAATTTGCCATGCAGGAGGAATCCATCCAGTGTAGCAATCAGGCGGACAACAATCAATTTGATACGAGGAAATGCGCGGGATTCCGGGCGCTCCGGCGATCCCCGGCGGCGGGGATCGTTGCAAAAAGGCCAGTCCGCGGGGACTGGCCTTTGTCCTGGCGCATCCCCCAAGGGGGATGCGGCGCGTCAGAACCGCATGGCCACGCGCAGGCTGAGCTCCTGGTTGCGGAATTCCGAGGCCAGCTGGGCCCGATATTCCGCGCGCAGTTCGTACTTGTCCTGCGCGTAGAGCTGGACGCCGGCGCCCACGTTGAACAGCCGCTCGGGCAGGGACGAACTCGAAGTGAACGTGATGCCCTTGCCGCTGCCGTCGGAGAAGGACACGTCGCTGTCCAGGCTCCGGTTGTTGATGAACGTGGCTCCGACCGACACGTAGGGGCGCAGCCACCCGTACCGGCCCAGGTCGACGCGGGTGCCCGCTTCGAGGGTCGGCGAAACGGCCACGCTCCATTCCTTCATGGCGCCGGCCTGGAGGGTCGCGCCGTCCCCGGCCAGGGTGTAGCCCGGCATGTAGGTGTGCAGCACGTCCAGGTCGGCATAGGGCCGCAGGTACCAGTCGTCCGAGGCCAGCTCGTAGGCCGCCCGCAGCCGCAGGCCGGCGGTCCAGACATCGTTCTTGTTCTCGGCGCTCCACAGGTCGTCGCCGACCCAGAACAGGGAACTGGAGTCGTAGTCGCCGTAGCCGGCGTGCAGGGCGCCCGCCAGCAGCCACGGGCCGGTCTGGTGCTTGAGCGAGACGGAGACGTCGCCGCTGCGCCCGTGGACCGAGGTGAGGCTGTCCCGGGTGTGCATGGAACTGACGTTGTAGGCCGCCGTGGCGCCGAAGAACCAGTCGGGGCGGATCTCCCATTGCCCGCCGATGCGGTAGCTCAGGCCGTCCTGCGAATAGCCGTCGCTCGCCGACCCGCGGTCCTGCGTGGTGCGCGAGCCGGTGATGCGCGACCAGACGCATTGGGTCTCGCGCAGGGTGACGCCCGCACCGTCGAACACCGGGCAGCTCAGCGCGGCATTGAGCGACTTGCGCCCGGCCAGCGTCTGGTCCGAGGCCAGCTGGCCCAGGTCCTCGGTGGGCGTCATGCTGCCGATCGCGGTTTCGTACTGCTGGGCCGATTCGATGTTGGCCATGCTGGCGAATATGCCCGCCATGCCGGCTTCGTTGCCGTCCCAGGCGCGCTGCAGGCTGTCGAGCAGCGAGCGGTCCGTATCGGTCAGATTGCCTTGCGCCTTGCCGACGAAATCCGCCGAGGGGGAGATCGAGATGCCGCCGCCGCTTTGCGACGCCGACCAGGCGATGGGGCTGCCGGGGCCGCCGGCCGCCGTGGCCGCCCGTCCGGTCTGCAGGGACGAGGCCGACACCACCGTGAAGCTGCCGGGCAGCAGTCCCTCGACGGCATGCGGCTTGATCTTGACGCCCTCGACGAGCACCCGGGATGCCTGCACCAGGTCGGCCTTGGGGCCCCCGGCGGCGACGCTGTTGACATCCACGAGCAGCGTGCCGCCCAGCTGGAGGTCCACCTTCTGGACCGTGGCGGTGGCGATCCTGCCCACCCCGCCGACATCGAAGGTGCCGGCGTTGTAGAACCAGCCGTTGCCGACCTTGATCGTTCCGCTGCCGCCGCTGACGTAGGTGCCGCCCACTTCGTTGCGGAACTCGTTCCATTCCGTGGTGTTGCCGCGCGCCAGGTCGATGTCGCCCACCACGGTGCCGAAGTTGCGCACGGACTCCTGGCCGAAAGTGGAGACGATGGCCCGGTCGGAAAGCGCGCCGACGCGCGAACCGGCGCCGATGACGATGGTGTTGTTGCGCCCGCCGTCGATCACGATGCCCGCGCCCTCGCCCGAGCCGCCCTGCAGCGTGCCCGAATAATCGACGGCGATGCTGCCGCCGGCGCGGCTGGCGTCCAGCGCGCCGCTGCTTTGCTGGAAGCCGCTCTGGGCGAAGATCCCGTACGAGCCGGCGCCGCTCGTGCGGATGTCGCCGGCGAGCTTGATCGAGATGTCGCCGCCCGTGCCCTTGTTGTCCAGCACCGTGCCCGAGCCGCCGGCCTTGCCGATGAGGCCGGCCAGGACCGTGGCCGTCTTCTCCAGCGCGGCGCGCGCCGTGTCGTCGGTCTTGAGCGCATCGCTGACCGTGCCGCCGCCTCCGCCCAGCGACTGCGCGAAGACGCCGTGCGCCTTGGCCCCCGTCGTCCGGATGGTGGTGCTGCCCGTCAGCGTGCGCACCTCGATGTAGCCGCCCTGGCCGCTGGAGCCGCCGGCGCCGCCCAATACCGGCAGCGTCCAGCCCTGCAGCACCGAGGCGCCGCCGTAGCCGCCGCCGCCGATGCTCTGCGCCAGGATGCCGGTGGCGCCCACCCCGAAGGTCTCGATGCCGGCGTTGCGGTTGTCGACGGCGGCGGCCGCGCCTTTGCCGCCATCGCCGCCGGAGCCGCCGATCGCATTGGTCAGGGCGATAGAAGGCAGGGGCTGGCCCGAGGGGGTGACCGCGGGCAGCGCCACGGCGAACGCCGCGGCGCCGCCGCCCGTGCCGCCGCCCCCGCCAATGCTGGAGGCCTGCAACCCGATGGCGGCTTCGCCCGAGGTCCGGATGGCGGAATTGTTGCTGATCCTGACCGCGCCGCCCTGGCCGCCCTTGCCGCCGGAGCCGCCCAGCGAGGAGGCGGCCGACACGGCCGGGCTGACGGACCTGGAAGTCGCGTAGCCGCCCGTGCCGCCGCCGCCGACGGATTGCGCCAGCACCGCCGTCGCGTTCCTGCCTCCGGTCTCGATCCGGCCCAGGGTGCTGTTGAAGGTCACTTCGCCGCCGTTGCCGCCACCCCCCCGGCGCCGCCCAGCGCCACGGACAGGAACGCGGTGGAGCCCGAAGCCGCGCCGCCCGTGCCGCCCCCGCCACCGATGCTCTGCAGCAGGACGCCATGGGCGGCATCGCCCGCCGTGCGGATCACGCCGCGATGCTCGGCCTTGACGTCGCCGCCGACGCCGCCCTGGCCGCCCGTGCCGCCGCTGGCGAAAAGCAGGATGCCGCTGTTGCCGCCCGATCCGCCGCCCTGGTTCACCGTCGGCCGGGTGGCGTAGAACGCGTCCAGGGCGCTGCCGCCGCCGACGCTCTGGGCCACGATCCCGCTCGAACCGGCGCCCGTGGTCGTGATGGTGCCGTAATTGGTGATGGAAACCAGTTTCCCCAGGCCCGCGCCGCCGCCGTCGCCGCCGTCCACGAAGGCGGCGCCGCCGCCGCTGCCCCCCACGCCGCCCACCGACTGGGCCATGATGCCGAAGCTGTAGTCGCCGCGCGTGGCGATGGTGCCGCCATTGAGCGCCTTGACCACGCCGCCGGCACCGCCCCGGCCGCCCGGGGTGCCCGCGGCGAAGGCGCCATTGGCGCCGCCGCCGCCCGCGCCGCCGGCGCTTTGCAGGATGACCGCGGTCGAATTGCTGCCATTGGCGGCGATGGTGCCCCAGTTGGCGAAATCGACGGCGCCGCCGGCGCCGCCGTTGGAGGGATAGCCGCCGCTGTTGCTGGCGTGCCCGCCGTCGCCGCCCAGGGAGCTGACGGACACCGCGGGCGCCAGCGCCCCGGTCACGCCGACGCTGGCGCTTTTGTCGAAGGTGGCGGAGACGTCTCCGCCGGAGCCGCCGCGGTCGGTATCGACCCGATCCTTGTACGTGCCGTCGGCGGACCGGCGCCCGTCCTTGCTGACGCCGGCCGCCCCGCCCTGCGAGAGCACCTGGATGGCGGGCAGCGCGCGGGTCCGGGCCGCCGGATCGCTGGTCGCGGTGACGCGCGACGCGATGTTCAGGGAAACCGGACCGCCGTCGCCGCCGCGCCCGATGCCGCTTTCGCTCTCGGTCCACGAGGTATAGCCCAGGCCGCCCGTGCCGCCCACCGAAAAGACGCGGATCAGCGGCCTGGCCTGCGCGGAGACGCCCAGCACGCCGGAGATCTCGGCGGACTGCGCCACGGAAAGCGAGGCCGCGCCGCCCTTGCCGCCCGGCTTGCCCGGCAGGTTATGGAAGACGCCCTTGGTGTGGACCGAGCCGCCGGCGCCGCCGACGGAACCGATCTCCAGCGCCGGCGAGGCCACGTTGCGGATCGGCTGGGACTGGGTCCAGGCCGAGGGATCCGCGTCCTTGCCCTCGGTCGCGGAGGACCAGGTGAACGCCGTTTCGCCATCGCGGCCATCGGCGCCGCGGCTGACCTGGGAAATGCCTTCGTCGGCCCGCGCCGGCCCGGCCGCCATCGAGCCCAGGGACGCGAGCAGCGCCGCAAGGCCGATGCCGCCGTGCAGCGCGGCTGCCAGGCGATTCAGGGAAAATTCGGCGCGCTTGCCGCGACGCCGCTCGATGGATGCCACGTAAAATCGTTTCACGATGATTCGTGGTTCGCCCGACGGAGACTGCGGCGAATTTTATCGTAGAAACTTGTTTCAACCGCGAAATGTTCATGGGTATGCCAACAGGTGTGGGTTTCCCGCCATATGCCCAAGTCGGCCTCCGGGCGACCCCATGGCGGCCCATTCGCGGCCTGGCTCGTTTGACAGTGCCCAGCGCCCACTCTATAATGCTTTTCTTTCCTGAAGGCGGTTAGCTCAGTTGGTTAGAGCGCTACGTTGACATCGTAGAGGTCGCTGGTTCGAATCCAGTACTGCCTACCAGAATTCATGCAAGGGGTGCAAGCCCGGGGCGCCAAGCCCCGCCAAGAAAAGCCGTATTCTCAATGAGATACGGCTTTTTTGTTGCCAAGCGGTTTGTTGCCAAGCGGTTTGTTGCCAGGAGGCGCCCAGCAGTACCAAACCCAGGGTGCCGAGCCCAGCCAGCACAGTGTGGGGTATGCATACCCCAAATCAGCGAGGGCCATACCCCAAAACGGAGCTCAGGCGCCGATCAGCAGCGACCGCGCCCAGCGGCGCGCCGGCAGGCCGGTGCGCGATTCCAGCCGTTCGGCCCGGTCCAGCAGGTCCTGGCGCGACAGGTCCAGGGCGTCGCCCTTGAAAGCCAGGGCCACCGTGTTGCCCTCGTCGATCTCCGGCAGGCACAGCACGCGCCCGCCGAAGGCCGCGCGGATGCCGCGCAGGTTTTCCTCGAAGCTCTCGTGGCGGCCGAAGAGGTTCACGCTCATCACGCCCGGCTCGTCCAGGATCCGGTGGCAGTCGCGGTAGAACTCCGGATCGCCGCACACCGGGCCTTCGGCCCGGCTGTCGTACAGGTCCACCATCAGCGCGCGGTAACGCCCCGCCCGCCCCGGCTCGGCCACCCAGTCGCGCGCATCGGCATGATCGATGACCGAGCGCGCGCTGCCCGGCAGGCGGAAGAACGCCCGGCACAGGGCGGTGACGGCGGGATTGCGCTCGACCGTATCCACCGGGGAGCGCGTATGCCGCAGGGTGAAGCGCAGCAGCGACCCCGCCCCCAGCCCCAGGATGCCGACGCGATCGCGCGGGCCGGACGGCGCGAACAGCAGCCAGGCCATCATCTGCTGGGTGTAGGCCAGCACCAGTTCGGAGGGGCGGGCGATGCGCATCGCCCCCTGGATCCATTCCGAATTGAAATGCAGGTAACGGATGCCGCCCTCTTCCGACAGGGTCGGCAGGTCGGCCTCGATGGCCTCGGCGGCCGGCCGCCGGGCGTCCCGGGCGGCGCGCGGCCGCGCCACTACAGGCGCTCGAAGATGGCGGCGATGCCCTGGCCGCCGCCGATGCACATGGTGACCAGGGCATGGCGGCCCTGGACGCGCCGCAGCTCGTGCAGCGCCTTGACCGTGATCAGGGCGCCCGTGGCGCCGATCGGGTGCCCCAGGCTGATGCCGCTGCCGTTGGGATTGACCTTGGCCGGATCGAAGCCCAGTTCGCGGGACACCGCGCAGGCCTGCGCGGCGAAGGCTTCGTTGGCCTCGATCACGTCGATCTGGTCCAGCGTCAGGCCGGCGCGCGCCAGCGCGTTGCGCGTGGCCGGCACCGGGCCGATGCCCATGTATTGCGGGTCCACGCCGGCGTGGCCGTAGGACACCAGGCGCGCCATGGGCGTCAGCCCGCGGGCCCGGGCGGCCTGCCCGGTCATCAGCAGCACGGCGGCGGCGCCGTCGTTCAGGCCGGACGCATTGCCCGCCGTGACAGTGCCGTTCTCCTTGGCGAAGACGGGTTTCAGTTTGCTGAAGCTCTCGGGGGTAGCGTCGAAGCGCACGTGCTCGTCCTGGTCGAACACGACTTCGCCCTTGCGGGTCTTCTGCGTCACCGGCACGATCTGCTGCTTGAAATGGCCCTGCTCGATGGCATGGGCCGCGCGCCGGTGCGATTCCAGCGCCAGGGCGTCCTGGTCCTCGCGGCTGATGCCGTATTTCTGCGCCACGTTCTCGGCCGTGACGCCCATGTGGTATTTCTCGAACGGGCAGGACAGCGCTCCCGTCATCATGTCCACCAGGCGCGAATCACCCATGCGCGAGCCCCAGCGCTGGCCCACCGCCACGTAAGGCGCGCGGCTCATGCTTTCGGCGCCCGCGCCGATGGCGACTTCGGCGTCGCCCAGCATCAGCACCTGGGCGGCGGACACGATCGCCTGCAGGCCCGAACCGCACAGGCGGTTGACGTTGAAGGCCGGCACGGCCTGCGGGATGCCCGCGTTCAGCGCCGCCACGCGCGACAGGTACATGTCGCGCGGCTCGGTGTTGATCACGTGGCCGAAGACGACGTGGCCGACCTCGGCCGCCGCCACGCCCGCGCGTTCCAGCACGTTGCGCACCACGAGTTCGCCCAGTTCGCAGGGGGCGACGTCCTTCAGCCCTCCGCCGAAATCTCCGATGGCGGTGCGGCAGGCTTCCACGATGACGATGTCTTGCATATCGATTCCTATAATGAGAATGCTCCCACGCTGCGCCTTCGGCTTGCTGCCCCCCAGGGGGGCGTTTTTACCTTGGGGCGGCCCGGCGGTAAAAATCAACGTCCCAGCGCCTTGCGGATGGCGCTGGACAGTTCCTCGGCGGAGAACTTGGGCACGTAGCCGTTGGCGCCGACGCTGCGCACGTGGTTCTCGTTGGCCGAGCCCGACAGGGACGAGTGGATCACCACCGGCATGGCGCTGAAGCGGGCGTCCTGCTTGATGTTGCGCGTCAGCGTGAAGCCGTCCATTTCGGGCATTTCCAGGTCGGTCAGCATCAGGCAGACCTTGTCGTGGATGGTCTTGCCCTCGGCCTCGGCGTTGGCGGCCAGGGTGTTCAGGCGGTTCCAGGCCTCCTGGCCGGACTTGGTCATCTCGTAGGGGACGCCCATGGCCTTGAGGGTCTGCTCCATGAGGGCGCGGGCCACGAAGGAATCGTCGGCCACCAGCACCACGGTGCCCGGCTTCAGGGCGAACTTGTCGCCGACTTCCTTGGGATCGACCTGGTGGCGGTTTTCCTCGGGCGTGATGGCCTGCAGGATGGCCTCGACGTCCAGCACCTGGGCCAGGCGCGCCTCGTCGCCGCTGCCCTCGGTCAGGCGGGCGATGCTGGTGATCAGGCTGGGGCCCGTGCCGGTGTTTTCGGCGGAGATGACCTGGTTCCAGTCCAGCCGCACGATGTCCTCGACCGACTCGACCGTGAACGCCTGGGTCGTGCGGGCGTATTCCGTGACCAGCATCAGGGTCGGCGCGGCCGCCAGCTTGCAGCCGATGATGCCGGGCAGGTCGTACACCGGGATCACCTGGTCGCGCAGGTGCACCACGCCGAGCGAGAACTTCGGCGCCCCCGCGATCGGCGTGATGGCCGGCATGGTCACGATTTCGCGGACCTTCAGGACGTTGATGCCGAAGAGCTCGGACTGGCCCAGGACGGCATCCGTCCCCAGGCGAAACAGCAGCAGTTCAAACCGGTTGGTGCCGGCCAGGTTGGTGCGTTCATCGATTTCTTTCTGGAGTGAGCTCATGTCAGGCCTTTTATGAATGCGGGGGGTCTCCGAACCGGAGATTCTAAAGGGCTCGGGCATCTATTGCAGCACCGGCATGGAAATATTCCCGTCCCCCGATGCCCATCCCGCCGATCCGCACCCGCATACCTTAACCCAAGGCTGCTCAGGGCGGCAGCACCCCCTCCAGCGTCACCTGCTCGAAATCGTTCACCAGGATCTCCATGCTCAGCCGCCAGTGTCCGGCGCCGGACGCGGGCAGGGAGCCCGCCTCGACGCGCCAGCGCCCGTCGGGCAGGCGACGGGCCTCGCGGCGCAGCGGCTCGATGCCGGCCTGCGGATTGCTCAGCGCCAGCGTCAGCCCCTCGGCCGCGAGCGGCTGGCCCGACGGATCGCTCAAGGCGATGAGCCACGCGCCGCCGGAGCGCGTCAGCAGGGCATGCGCCCGATCATTGGACAGCATGAAGGAGGCCGTGCCCTCATCGGGCCGGGGAGCGGACTCGGCCACGGCGGCGTCCAGGCTGCGCGGCGGCGGCGTGAAGCGCCAGAGCGACACCACTCCCAGCAAGACCACGGCGACGGCCGTTTCCACCTGGATGCTGCGCCGCAGGCGCGCGCGGGCTGCCGCCTCGCCCGCCAGGGCCGGGCCGGTGCAGCGCCAGCGGTTGAACGCCGCCAGGCCGAGCAGTCCGCACACCAGAACCAGCTTCGCGCTCAGGACGATGCCGTAAGACGTACGCCACAAGTCTCCGGGCCGGTCCAGCTGCAGCAGCGCCAGCCCCGCCCCGCTCGCCAGCAGGACGAGCACGACGGACGTGATCCAGCGGGAGAACCAGGCCAGGGGCGCCAGACCGGCCCGCCCGCCTCCCCCGGCGCCGAGCAGCCTGAGCAGCGGCACGAGCGCGCCCAGCCAGGCCGCCGCCGTCGCCACGTGCAGCACCACCAGGGGGCGCGACAGCCACTGGGGCGGCGCCGTGCCGGCATGGCCGCTGGCGGCGAGTGCCACGCCCGCCAGCGCCAGGCCCGCGCCCGCGCACCCGCGCACCATGCCGGACCGGCGGGCGCGCAAGGCCGCCGCCAAGGCCAGCAGGGCCAGGGCGGTCAGGCCCAGCGTCCAGGCATAGCGGCTGTCCAGAGCGGCCGCCCAGGCCGGCCAGCCTGCGAGGGCTGACCGGGGCAGGTCCAGCAGGTCCAGCCCCTGGAGCCCCAGGTTCACGGGCAGCAGGCCCAGACCGAGCCAGACCAGGGGACGGGCCCAGGCCTGGCGGTCCGAGGGATTCCGCGTACGGAACAAGGCCGCGCCCACGCAGGCGAACAGGCAGGCGTAGCCCAGCCAGCGGCCCAGCCAGATGGCCGCCTGGCGCGCGGCGGGCGGCGACTCGGCCGCGCCCGCCCTGGCCGAAGCGGCGGCCGGGCCGGCCGCCGGGCCGACCGTGTAATCCAGCGCGCCGCCCACGGGATGCCCGTCCGCCGACACGACGCGCCAGCTGAGCAGGTAGGCGCCGCGCCCCGCGCCGCCGGGCAGCGGCACGCGGATCCGGCTGCCTCCGGCCTGCTCCGGCTTCACGTCCACGGGCGGGCCTTCGGGGCCGAGCAGGCGCAGCGCGGTGACGCTGACGGGTTCGTTGAACATCAGCACGGCGGCGCCCGGCGCCCGGTCGAGCACGGCGCCGGGCGCCGGATCGGCCGACACCAGCGCGGCATGCCCCCAGACCGCCTGGCCCCACATCAGCAGGCAGACGGCCAGGAGGTGAGCGGCCTTCAATGGTGATGACCGTGGCCGCCGCCCTCTCCCTCATGGGCGGGCGCCACGATCTTCACGCCCGGCGCGGGGCCTTTCGCATCCGGATCGCCCGAGGTGTCGATCCAGCGCGACACGCTCTGGCCGCATTCCTGAACGACCGGGAAATACACGGTCTGGCCGGGCTTGAGGGCGTCCGACAGGTAGGCGCGGAAGACGAACTCGTCGTAGTAGGCGTCGGGCAGGCCGCCGCTCCAGCTGATCTCGCGCACGCCGCTTTCCACCGGCGCGCCGTGCAGGGTCTGGGGCTGCTCGTACTTGCCCTGGGTCAGGTCCAGGGTCCAGCCGGCCTTGGGCTGCGGCTTGGCCGCCAGCACGCCGTCGGGGATGCGCACGCGCAGCCGGGTGGTATCGGCGCCATCGCAGCCGTGGCCGACGCGCAGCACCGCCTTGTAGTAGCTGCCGGCGGCGGCCTGGGTCGTTTCGAGGGTGACGTGGGCCTGGGCGGCCGTGGCCAGGCCGAGCAGGGCCATCAGGCCCGCGGCAAGAGTGAATTTCATGAAGATGCCTTTCGGATGAATCGTGGACGAAAAAACGGACGAGCGGGATCGGAAAACCGCGCAACGGGTCCGGAGGTTTCTTAAACGAAAGCGAAAGGCGGGGGCGGCGCGCGCGAGCCGAGCGGCGCGCCGCGCACGCGCGAGACGGGCGGCACGGCGGCGGCGGGCGCGGCCGGGAGGACCGCGGCCAGCGCCGCCAGGACCGGCATGGATACGGCCGTCGGCAGGGCCGGACCGCCGGCATGCTGAGCCAGCAGGCACAAGGGGCAGGCCTGGGATTGCGGACGGTCGTCGGGATGAGGATGGCCGTCCATTGGATGGTGGCCGGCCATCGACAGGCCCGGATTCTGCACCGGGCACAGCACCAGGCCCGGAAACATGCCGTCCCGGGCCTCGACGTCGAGCATGGTGCCCGCCGGCACCAGCGCGCGCAGCGCCAGGGCCAGACACAAGGTCCAGATCCAGGGCGGGCACAGGGCGCGCAACGGCCGTCTCGACGCGGGGAGATTCATGCTCAAAGTATAGGGCACCGGGAAAGGCCGCGCGTCCGGCGCCGCGGGCCCCCGGAAACCTCTTAACGCCTAATTGTCCCGCTTCCCGGGCTCATTTCGGCACACTCCCGGATTTTTATCCATGTTAAAGATAACGTTATTTCATTCTGTTTCAGCATAAAACGGCGCCGGCATGCCCTGCGCCGTTCCGCGTCAGCCGCCAAGGAGCCGCCATGAGCATGCGCAACATCAAAATCAGCACCAGACTTTCGCTCGGATTCGGCATCCTGATCCTGATCACCGTACTGCTCGCCAGCCTGGGGGTCCTGGAAACGCAGAAAAACCTGGAAAACGGCGAGACCGTCCAGGTCCGCAACGAAATCAATGCCAAGATCCTGCAATGGGCCCGCTCCGTCGAAGTCAACGGCGAACGCACGCTCGCCCTGACGCACATCCCGGACCCCGCGGCGCGCGAGGCCATCCAGGCGAAGATGGCGGCCACCTCGAAGAACATCACCTCCCTGCAGGACCAGATCGGCACGCTGCTCCAGACCGCCGAGGGGCGGGCCCTGTACGAGAAAGTGCTGCAGGCCCGCAAGAACTATACCGGCCAGCGCAAGACCGCCATCGAGGACCAGAAGAAGGGCGACGTCGAAAAAGCCAACACATTCTTCCTGCAGGACATGCCCGGCCTGATCGCCGCCTACCAGGAGTCGATCGACGCGCTCTACACCTTCCAGCGGGAACGCGAACAACAGCTGTTCGCCGAGAGCCAGCGGGCCGGCCAGCGGACGCTGGTCCTCGTGGCGCTGGCGGCCGTCCTGGCGCTGGCCTGCGGCATTCTCCTCGCCTGGCGCATCAACCGCTCCATCGCCCGTCCGCTGAAGCAGGCCGTGACACTGGCCGGCCTCGTCGCCCAGCGCGACCTGGACCACGACGTCACGCCCCAGGGCAAGGACGAAATCACCGTGCTGGAACACACTCTGCACGACATGATGATCAGCCTGCAGCAGACCGTGCAGGACGTGCGCGCGGGCGCCGATTCCATCGCCTCGGCCTCGGCGCAGATCAGCGCCGGCAACCTGGATCTGTCCTCGCGCACCGAGCAGCAGGCCAGCTCCCTGGCCGAGACCGCCGCCACGATGGAGGAAATCACCGCCACCGTGCGCCAGAACGCCGACAACGCCCAGCAGGCCAACACCCTGGCCGCCTCGGCCGCCAAGACCGCCACCGACGGCGGGGCCATCGTCGCCGAGCTGGTCTCCACCATGAGCGAGATCAACACCAAGTCCCAGCAGGTCGCCGACATCATCGGCGTGATCGACTCCATCGCCTTCCAGACCAACATCCTGGCGCTGAACGCCGCGGTCGAGGCCGCGCGCGCCGGCGAACAGGGCCGCGGCTTCGCCGTGGTGGCCTCCGAGGTGCGGGCGCTCGCCCAGCGCTCGGCCGGCGCGGCCAAGGAGATCAAGGGCCTGATCGACACCTCGGTCGAATCGACCGCCAAGGGCAACGAGCAGGCCTCGCGCGCGGGGGCCACGATGCAGGACATCGTCGACAGCATCAACCGCGTCACCGACATCATGGGCGAGATCAGCGCGGCCAGCCGCGAGCAGACCACCGGCATCGAGGAGATCAATGCCGCCGTCACGCAGATGGACGACGTCACGCGCCAGAACGCCAGCCTGGTGGAGGAATCCGCCGCCGCGGCCTCCAGCCTGCAGGAGCAGGCCGACACCCTGGCGCGCCTGGTCGCCACCTTCCGCCTGAAGGACCAGGGAGGCCAGGTTGCCGCGCGGTCCTCCGCCGCCCTGCCGGCCCCGGCGGCGCCCCGGCTGGGGCATGGGGGACGCTGAGGGGGGCGCTGCAGACCGGACCTATCAGTCCTGTTGAACAGCGGGCCGGCTCTGCTGGCTATGGACGCACAACCTCGAGCGCCCCAACCAGCCGGCGCAGATACACCGATGCGCCGGCGATGGTGCCTCGGAACATTTCGGCGTATTCGATCAGCCGATGCTGCGGGCCCATGAACAGCACTGCGAACACCATCAGACGTGAGCTTCATGTCCACCTTGGTTGACACCCTGAGCTGGATCAGCGCGGCCGCGTCCGGGCGGCGCCCATTCCCCGTTCATGGCCAACGGGCGGGACCAGGCGACCTGGCTGATACCATAGCGGCATCCGCGCATCCGGACGCCGCATCTTCCAATGCCCTGAAACTGGGTAGCCAAAAAGCAAATCCTCATACCATGAAACTCGCCACCTGGAACGTCAATTCCCTGAACGTCCGCCTGGGCCACGTCCTGGACTGGCTGCGGGCCAATCCGGTCGACGCGCTGTGCCTGCAGGAACTGAAGCTGCCGGACGAGAAATTCCCGCGCGAAGCCCTGCTGGACGCCGGCTACCACGCCTGCTGGGCGGGACAGAAGACCTACAACGGCGTGGCGATCCTGAGCCGGACGCCGCTGCTGGACGTGCAGCGCAACATCCCCGGCTACGACGACCCCCAGCAGCGCATCATCGCCGCCACCCTGCCCGGCCCGGATGGGCGGCTGGTGCGCGTCGTCAGCGCCTACTGCCCCAACGGCCAGGCGGTGGGCTGCGACAAATACGCCTACAAGCTGGACTGGTTCCAGGCGCTGCGCGGCTGGCTGGGCGAGGAAATGGGCCGCCACCCGGAACTGGCGATCCTGGGGGACTACAACGTGGCCCCGGCCGACGAGGACGTGCACGACCCGGCCGCCTGGGCCGGCGGCATCCTGGTCTCCGATCCCGAGCGCCAGGCCTTCCGCGACCTGCTGGGTCTGGGCCTGCAGGACACGTTCCGCCTGTTCGACCAGCCGCCGCGCACCTTCAGCTGGTGGGATTACCGCCAGATGGGCTTCCGGCGCAACGCCGGCCTGCGCATCGATCACATCCTGGCGACGCCGGCGCTGGCGGCGCGCTGCCTCGAATGCGCGGTGGACAAGGCGCCGCGCGGCTGGGACAAGCCCTCGGACCACGCGCCGGTGGTGGCCACCTTCGGCCTCGCCTGACGCACGACGGCGGGAGGCACCACCCCGCACAATCTCCACAACCCGGCCCTGCGCAGCCCGGCCCTGCCCAGCCATGCCTCCCGGCAATCAGGCCGCGTGGCGCGCCCCGGCGGGCGCCGTGCCCACCCCCCGGACCCGGGCCACGCCGGCAAAGCGTCTATAATCGAGGACTCGTCCCACGTTCCCCATGCCCATGCCGCTCGAAAGCCGACTGATCTCCCATCTGGACCGTGGGCTGGTCCTGGACATCACCCTGGAAGACCTGTCCTTCCGCGTCTACGTGGCCCAGCGCGAAGCCGACGTCGAGCAGGTGGCCGAGCTGGTCCCGGCCGAGCAGTTCCAGGGGGACGGCGACGTCCACGTCGCCGCGATCCACGACGGCGACGACGCCTCCGAGCAGATCCAGGACGTGCTCTTCAACCTGAATCCGGGCGACGCCATCGTCTTCCTGTGCACGGGCCCGCAGGCCTACGCCGAGGCGCTGGCCGAGCTCGGCCAGCCCGGCCCGGCATCCCCGCGCGCCGACTCGAACGCGACATGACACAGTCTTCCGGCAATATCTTCATGGTGGTCGCCCCCAGCGGGGCGGGCAAGTCCAGCCTGGTCAATGCCCTGCTGGAAAAGGACGCCAGCCTGGCGCTGTCCATTTCCTGCACCACCCGCACTCCCCGCCCCGGCGAAGAAGACAAGAAGCACTACCGCTTCGTGTCCGTGGAAACCTTCCAGGCGATGCGCGACCGCGGCGACATGCTGGAATGGGCGGAAGTGCACGGCAATTTCTACGGCACGCCCCGCGACCGGGTCGAGCAGGCCCTGGACGGCGGCACCGACATCATCCTGGAGATCGACTGGCAGGGCGCCCTGCAGGTGCGCCGCCACTATCCCCAGGCGATCGGCATCTTCATCCTGCCGCCCTCGATCGAGGCCCTGGAAGCCCGCCTGAAAAAGCGCGGCCAGGACGCACCCCAGGTCATCGCCCGCCGGCTGCTCGCGGCGGGCGGCGAGATGGCGCATGCCTCCGATTGTGAATATGTTATTATTAATCAAGAATTTAGCCTTGCACTGGAGCAGCTGCGGCACGTGATCTGCGCGGCGCGGCTGCGCTATACGGCGCAGTCCGTCCGGCACGCCGACCTGTTCACCCAGCTGGGCATCCGCAAACCCCTGTCAACCGCTTCCTGAACCAGGACACCCATGGCCCGCATCACCGTAGAAGACTGCCTCGAAAAAGTCCCCAATCGCTTCGACCTGACGCTGGTCGCGACCTATCGCGCCCGCGAACTGGCCCAGGGACACGAGCCCCGCATCCAGAGCCACAA
This sequence comes from Castellaniella defragrans 65Phen, assembly GCF_000612685.1. Classification (NCBI taxonomy): domain Bacteria; kingdom Pseudomonadati; phylum Pseudomonadota; class Betaproteobacteria; order Burkholderiales; family Alcaligenaceae; genus Castellaniella; species Castellaniella defragrans. The sequence continues at coordinate 1,902,977 of NZ_HG916765.1, read as the reverse complement.
CAAGCCCACGGTCACCGCGCTGCGCGAAATCGCCCAGGGGCTGGTCGGCACCGAGATGCTGCGCAAAGTCCCCACCTGATCCGGCGGGGCGGGCCATGGCGTTTTCAGGTTTGCGCGGCGCGTCCTCGGGACTGCTCGCCGTCCTGCGCAAGGGTCCCCGCCTGCGGCGGCGCAAGCCGCACACGGCGCCCGCCCCGCAATCCGAACCCGCGCCCAGCCCGATCGCCTCGCTGGCCGGGCTCAACCAGATCGTCTCCGGCTACCTCGGCCCGCGCGACATCGAGCGGATCCGGGAAGCCTACCGCTTCGCCGACAACGCCCACCTGGGGCAGTTCCGCGCCAGCGGCGAGCCGTACATTTCCCACCCCATCGCCGTCACCGAGATCTGCGCCGGCTGGAAGCTCGACGCCGACTCCCTGATGGCCGCCCTGCTGCACGACGTGATCGAGGACCAGGGCGTCAGCAAGCAGGAACTGGCCGAGAAATTCGGCGGCGAGGTCGCCGAGATCGTCGACGGCCTCACCAAGCTCGAACGCCTGGAATACGCCACCAAGGCCGAACAGCAGGCGGAATCCTTCCGCAAGATGCTGCTGGCCATGGCGCGCGACGTGCGCGTGATCCTCATCAAGCTCGCCGACCGGCTGCACAACATGCGCACGCTGGATGCGGTCAACCCCGAAAAGCGCCGCCGCGTGGCGCGCGAAACCCTGGAAATCTACACGCCGATCGCGCACCGGCTGGGACTGAACGCCTTGTTCCGCGAACTCCAGGACCGCTGCTTCAAGGCCATCTACCCGAACCGCTACGTCGTCCTGCACAAGGCCATGATGGCGGCGCGCGGCAACCGCCGCGAGGTCATCTCGAAGATCGCCGAGGCGGTGCGCGCCGCCCTGCCCGCCGCCGGCCTGGACGCGGAAGTCAGCGGCCGGGAAAAGTCGCTCTACGGCATCTACAAGAAAATGGTCGAGCAGAAGAAGTCGTTTTCCGACGTGCTCGACATCTACGGCTTCCGCGTCATCGTCCACACGCTGCCGGAATGCTACCTGGCCCTGGGCACGCTGCACCAGCTGTACCGGCCGGTGCCCGGCAAGTTCAAGGACTACATCGCCATCCCCAAGATCAACGGCTACCAGTCCCTGCACACCACCCTGGTCGGCCCCTACGGCACGCCGGTGGAATTCCAGTTCCGCACCCGCGACATGGACCACGTGGCCGAGGAAGGCGTGGCGTCCCACTGGCTCTACAAGGAGCAGGGCACCTCGCTCAACGATCTGCAGAAACGCACCCACCAGTGGCTGCAGTCCCTGCTGGACATCCAGAGCCAGACGGGCGATTCGGGCGAGTTCCTTGAGCACGTCAAGGTCGACCTGTTCCCCGACGCGGTCTACGTGTTCACTCCCCAGGGCAAGATCCTGTCGCTGCCGCGCGGCGCCACGCCGGTGGACTTCGCCTACGCGATCCACACGGACGTCGGCAACCACGCCGTGGCCTGCAAGATCAACGGCGAATTCTCGCCGCTGCGCACCGAGCTGCACAGCGGCGACGCGGTGGAAGTCATCACCTCGGCCGCCTCGCGCCCCAGCGCCCAGTGGCTGAACTACGTGCGCACGGGCCGCGCGCGCTCGGAAATCCGCCATTACCTGCGCAACGAGCGCTACGAGGAATCCGTGGCCTTCGGCCGCCGGCTGCTCAACCAGGCTTTCGACCAGCTCTCCATCCCCTACCCCAAGGACGACGATCCTCAGTGGGAACGGCTGGCCAAGGGTTCGGGCGGGGCCTCGCGCACGGAGATCCTGGCCGACATCGGTCTGGGCAAGCGCCTGGCCGCCGTGGTGGCGCGCCGCTTCGCCCCGGAAAACGCCATGCTGGAAACCACCGCCATGGCGGTGGACGAATTCACGTCCGTCACCAGCGCGCCCATCGTGATCCACGGCAACGAGGGCCAGGCGGTGCAACTGGCGCCCTGCTGCGGCCCGCTGCCGGGCGACGCGATCATCGGCGGCATCCGCCTGGGCCACGGGCTGGTGGTGCACATGAGCGACTGCCCGGTGGCCAAGCGTCAGCAGGCGCGCGAGCCGGAGCGCTGGATCCCGGTCATCTGGGACACCAACACCGCCCGGCACCTGACCACGCGCCTGGAACTGACCGTGCTGAACGAGCGCGGCGTGCTGGGCCGCCTGGCGGCGGAAATCACCGAGGCCGACTCCAACATCATCCAGCTCACCATGCCCGACGAGGCCGCCTCCACGGCCCTGCTCAACATCATGGTGCAGGTCGACAGCCGCAAGCACCTGGCCCAGGTCATCCGCGCCATCCGGCACGTCCCCCAAGTCCAGAAAATCGTCCGGGCGAAGGGATGAGGCCGGACACAGGACAGTCCCTGCGGACTGTCCTGTGCCGGCCGAATCGGAGCGGCCTGCAGGCCGCGACGTGGAGGGATGCCACACCCCAAGACGAGCCCCGCCGGCCGAATCGGAGCGGCCTGCAGGCCGCGACGTGGAGGGATGCCACACCCCAAGACGAGCCCCGCCGGCCGAATCGGAGCGGCCTGCAGGCCGCGACGTGGAGGGATGCCACATCCCAGGACGAGCCCCGCCGGCCGAATCGGAGCGGCCTGCAAGCCGCGACGTGGAGGGATGCCACATCCCAAGACGAGCCCCGCCGGCCGAATCGGAGCGGCTTGCAAGCCGCGACGTGGAGGGATGTCACACCCCAAGACGAGCCCCGCCGGCCGAATCGGAGCGGCTTGCAAGCCGCGACGTGGGGAATCCAGGCCGCCTCAGCCTTCAGCGTCCCCTGGCAGCCGGGGCGGCAGCGTCAGCGTGACCCGCGTCCCGTCGGCCAGCGCCTCGATGCGCAGCGCGCCGCCCAGGGAGGCCGCGCGCCGGCGCATGTTCCGCAGGCCCGCGCCCCCGGCATCCGCCTCCGCGTAAGGGACGCCGTCGTTGTCGATGACGACGAGCGCCTCGCCCCGCGGGCCGGCGAGGCCGCGCACCGCGATGCGGGTGGCCGGGCCGTGCCGCAGGGCGTTGGTGACCGCCTCCTGCACGATGCGCAGCACGTTCAGGGCGGAGGTCGGCGTGACGCCGGACACCTCGGGCAGGCGCGCCATCGACCAGTCCAGCGCCACGTCCAGGCGCCTGAGCCGGGGTTCGAGCCGCTCGCGCAGGCCGGCGAGCGCGGCCACCAGCTCGCGGTCGCCGATATCCAGCGAATGGATCACCAGACGCAGATCGTCGAGCGCCTCGCGCGCCGTGCGCTCAATGCCCGCCGACCGCTCGCGCTCGGCCAGTGCGATGATCGAGGCCAGGTGGCCGCTCAGGCCGTCGTGCAGGTCCACCGTCAGCCGGTGGCGTTCCTCGCTGCGCACGCGGCACGCGGCCTTGCCGCGCTCTTCTTCGTACAGCCGGTGCAGTTCGGCCTCGCGCTCGGCCAGCCGCTGCTTGAGGTGGGCGTTGGCGCCGTCCAGGCGCGTCAGGCTCAGGCCCAGGCGGCGCATGAGGATCGCCGCGATCGCCACCAGCAGCAGCTGGCGGTAATAGATCGACAGGAAGACCGGGCCGTCCAGCAGGCCGGCGACGATCGCGCCGTCGTGCAGGGTGGCCAGCGAGAACAGGCACAGGGGCAGCAGGAGCAGCCAGGCCTCCGGCACCTTCCGGACGAAGGCGCCCCAGGCCGAGAGGGCGACCGTGACCAGCGGCGAGAACACCAGGATGGGCGCCACCACGCCCAGCACCAGGGTGCGCGCCGGCGCCACGCCCGCCGCCAGCGCCAGCAGGCAGGCGCCGGGCACGGCCGCCACGCAGGCGCGCAGCCACGCCGGCGGCACGGTGCCGTTGATCTTCAGCGCGATCACGTGCAGGATGAAGACGCTCGACATGCTGACGGTGAAGGCATACGGCAGCCAGGCGGACACGTCGGGCACGATGTCGGCCAGCAGGCCCGCGTACGAGGCCGTGGACACCACCAGCAGCAGGAACAGCCAGCCGTACAGGGATTCCCGCGGTCGGTAGATCCAGATCATCAGGGTGGCAATGGCCAGCAGCAGCTGGCAGGCCAGCACCATCATGCGCGAGTGCTCGAACACCAGGACCCTGAGCCTGTGGTACGGCAGGATCTGCTGCGCGGTGCCCACGTACAGGGCCGACAGGTAGCCGCGCGCGACGCCCGGCGCTTCGAGCAGGATGTCGATCTCGTGGCGACCCGGGCTCAGATGGCGTCCCGACAGCGGCACCAGCGCCGAAGCGCCCAGCGTGATGCCCGGGACCAGGGAATCGGCGCCCGTGTCCAGCATGCGGTCGCCGTCCAGGGCGATGATCGCGCGGTAGCTGAACGTGGGCACGAGGAGATGGAGCGGCTGCGCGGGCGCCTCGTCCAGCTCGAAGACCGCGCGGTAGCGGCTCCGCGCCCGGTGGCGGTCCTGCGCGTGGGGCAGCGCCACCCACCCGGGCTCGTCGCCGGGCGCCGCCGTGAACCGGGCCTGGTCGATGACCAGGGCATGCCGCGGCACGGGCAGCGTCAGCCACAGCGGCGAACAGGCCGCCGCCATCGCCAGGACCGTCAGCACGATGCCGGGCCAGCGCCGGCTCAGAGCCATATCAGGCCCAGGCGCGAAGCCTCGAACACCGCCTCGGAGCGGTTGCCCACCTGCAGCTTGCGATAGATGTTCTTGATGTGCACGGGCACGGTCTGGCGCGACAGGCCGAGCTGCTCGGCCACGTCGGCATAGGTCAGCCCCTTGGCGATGCTCAGCAGGATTTCCGTTTCGCGCGGCGTGAGCAGCGCCGCCTCGCCGGGTGGACCCGGCCCCCGGTCGCGGGCGGGCGGCCCCTGCCCGCCCAGCCGCTGCACGATGACTCGTGCGATCGAGGAGGAAATCGGCGAGCCGCCGGCGAGCAGTTCCTCGATGGCCGCGATCAGCTCGTCGGGGCCGACGTCCTTGAGCAGGTAGCCGGTCGCCCCGGCCTCGATGGCCGCGATCACGATCTCCTTGTCGGCCAGCACGGAGATCACCATGGCCTCGGCCCGGGGATGGAGGGCGCGCAGATGCCGGATGCCCTGGACGCCATGGCCGTCCGGCAGGCACAGGTCGGTGATGAGCAGATCGACCGGTTCGCTGCGCAGGACGGCCATCGCCGCGGCCAGGGTGCCGCAGGCCGCGACCAGGCGGCCGCCCCGCCAGCTCGACAGGATCGTCTCGAAACGCCGCCGCAAGGCCGCGTCGTCCTCGAGCAGCAGCATGCGGCAGCACGCCGCCTCGCCGCTCCGGTCCATGCCGGCATCCGGACATCCGCTGCCAGATTCCATCGCCCCTACCCTTTTCATGGTATAGGCCGGCGGCGGGCCGGCCTTTAATCTTCAATCTTGAATATTTTATTCATTGTCACCGTTTTTTTAGTTTGTCACGGCCGGGCCGGTTTGTCATTCCGGCCGCACACGAGGAGCGCCCATCATGACTCAAAGACAAGCCCGGCCCCTGCTCTCCGCGACCCTGGCGGCCGCCGCGCTGCTGGCGGCCTGCTCCGACTCCGGTTCCGGCTCGTCCGCGCCCGACGGCCCGGTCGCCTCGGCCAAACCGAACATCCTCTTCATCGTGCTCGACGACCTGGGCGTGGACCAGATGACGGCCTACGGCTACGGCGGCGCCGCTCCGGCCCGGACCCCCAACATGACCGCCATCGCCCGCGCCGGCGTGCTGTTCCGCAACGCCTGGGCCATGCCCGACTGCACCCCCACGCGGGCCACCTTCTTCACCGGACGCTATCCGTCCCAGACCAACGTGCTGAACGCGCTGGTGGCGACCGACCTGGCCAATTCCGCACCCTCGCCCTACGAGATGACGCTGCCCAAGCTCCTGAAAACGGAGGGCTACACCAGCGCCCTGATCGGCAAGATGCACCTGACGGGCTCGGACCTGAACGGCGCATTCAACCTGCCGCACGGCTACGACAGCATGTGGAAGCTGGGCTGGGACCATTTCGACGGCTTCCTGGACGGCGCGCCCTACAACATCGACACCCGGGCGGGCCTGGCGACCCAAGGCGCCGACGTCGACAGCGGCCCCTACAAATGCGGCTTCGTCCCGACGCGGCGCATCGACGCCGTCAACGGCGCCGATGCCGGCGCCTGCTACTTCGCCGGCGGCGGCTGCACGCAGCTGGCGGTCGGCGGCGACGTCGTCACGCCGGGCCGCACCTGCATGGAACGCGGCGGCATCCTCGATCCAGGCCAGTCCTGCCAGGCCAGCGCGCCCGCCTACATCGACTTCGAGGCGCAGAACGGCTACTACACGGGACGATGGGTGAAAAGCTCGGCCAACGGCGGCGGCTATGTCGTGCCGGCCTCCGACCCATCCTCGCGCGGCTACCGCAGCATCCTGGAAACCGACCGCGCCCTCGCCTGGGCCGGGCAGCAGCCCGCCGACCGGCCCTGGATGCTGACCGTGGGCTACTCGGCCATCCACACGCCCCTGCAGGTGCCGCCCGTCGCGCTAATCGCGCAGGACACGCCGGGACGCGACGACAATCTGGTGTGCTCGCCCCTGGCCGACTCGGAGCGCACGCCGGGACTGACGCAGGCCACCGACCTGATCGACGGTCACCTCATCACCAACCTCATGATCGAGGCCGTGGACAGAAAGATCGGCGACCTGCTGGTGGGCCTGGGCCTAGCCAGATACAAGGACGACGGCACGCTGGACTACCATCCCGAGCGGACCAACACCCTCGTCGTGATCATGGGCGACAACGGCACCTACGTGAACAGCGTCAAGTTCACCGCGCCGGGCCGCTTCGATCCCACGCGCGCCAAGGCCTCGCCCTACCAGACCGGCGTGTGGGTGCCGCTGCTGGTGGCCGGTCCGATGGTCGCCTCGCCCGGGCGCGAGGTGCCGCACATGGTGGGCTCGGTGGACCTGTACCGGCTGTTCGCCGAGATCGCGGGCGCCGACGCGGACACCGGCATTCCGGCCGGCCAGACGCTCGACGCGCAGCCCATGCTGGCCTACCTGACCCAGGCCGACCAGGCCGGCATCCGCAGCACCAACTTCACGGAAATGGGCACCAACTTCAGGGCGGCCGGCTCGTCCGAAAACGAATCCCCCTGCGTGATCCCGGCGGCCAACAACGTCTGCACGACCCTGTTCCCGCAAAAAGGCGTCTGTCTGGCGCAGGGCGGCATCTGGTACGGCGACAACCTGTCTCCGGAGACCAGCGGCGTGCCGGCGGAGGGCTACCACAACTGCTGCCAGGCCCAGGCGTACCGCGCCGGCCGGAACGAATCGACCACCTTCCTGCCGGTCACCACCAAGGCGGTCACGGACGGCACCTTCAAGCTGGTGCGCCAGACGCGCAACCAGTGCGATCCGGCCATGGGCACGGCCTCGGACCCCGGCGCCTACCGCTACAGCACCACCGGCTTCGACATCCGGGACGAGCTCTACCGGATCGACACCGCCGTGCCCTCTCCCGCGCTCGACCGGGACGGCAGCGAACTGACCGCGATCACCGCCCCGCCGCTGGACACCGCCACACTGGATCCCGGGCAGCAGCAGGCCTACGAGCGGCTCAAGTCCGAGATGGAGCGGCACGACAGCGTGGCCGACTACCACTGGAACTACGACAGCACCAACTGCCCGGGCGACGGCAACCACGACGGCGTGGTGGACCGGCAGGACCTGGACAACTGGCGGGAGCTGAGCCAGCTGAACGGCGCCCAGTCGAGCTGGTACGACTTCAACCACGACGGCAGGACCGACGCGACCGACCAGATGATCATCCAGAACAACATGGGCAGGACCTGCCGCGGCGCCTGAACGGCGGACCTGCCGCGGCGCCTGAATGGAGGACTTGTCGCGGCGCATGGAGGACAGCGGCCGGATCGGGACGCTCGAATCGAAGCGCCCGGCACCCCGCCCCCGTCCCCGGGGCGCGCCCGGCGCGCAAAGACGAAGGCCCCGATGGAATCGGGGCCTTCGTCCTGAAGAGGCGCGGCGCGGCGCGCCGCGCCGGTCAATTCGACCCGCCGTCTCCCTGCTCGATCAGCCTGCGGCCCTCGTCCGTGACCTTGACGCCCAGCTGCTGGCGCAGTTCGGCCAGCACGGCCTGCTGCTCCACGCCGCCCCAGACCCGGGCCATCTGCTGGCCCAGGCCGTCGAGCGCGGGCGCGTCCGTCGTGCCGGGCTGGACCTTGTCCACCTGGACGATGGCGTAGGCGTGCGCCAGCGCCACGCCGCCGAAGGCCGGCAGGGTCTTGTCCGCCTCGACGGCGAACGCGGCGTCGAGCACGTCCTTGGACAGGCCGGCCGGATCCAGGCGGCTGACCGTCGCCGGCTCGCCGAAGCCCTCGGCCGAAGGCTGGGCGCGCAGTTCGGCCAGCGTCTTCTCGCCCTCGGCCACGGCGGCGGCACGTGCGCGCTCGCCGGTGAGCTGCGCGCGGATGTGGTCGCGGACCTGGTCCAGCGGCGGCACGTGCGCGGGCGTCGCCTCGCGCACGCGCACCACCGCCATGGTGTCGGGCGAGATCTCGATCACGCCGGAATTCTGCTTGTCGGTGAAGACCTGGGCGCTGAACAGGGCCTGGCGCACGCGCACGTCGCCCAGGATGGCGGAATCGCCCGAGGCGGAGGCCGCGCCCGGGCCCGCCTCGTCGGCGCTCAGCAGGCGGTCGCGCGCGATCCCGCCGGCTTGGCGGACCTGCAGGCCGAGCTCCTTGGCGGCGGGCTCCAGGCTGGACGGATTGTCGTAGACCAGGCTGGTGAGCTTGGTCGCCATGTCGGCGTAGCGGTCGGCGGCCAGCTGGCGGCGCACCTCGTCCTCGACCTTGGCGCGGGCCTGCTCGAAGGATTCGCCCTGCTCGGGCTGGACTTCGTCGGCCATGAAGATGTGGTAGCCGTCGGGGCCCTTCACGGGCTCGGAGACCTCGCCCTGCTTGAGTGCGAAGACGGCCTGCTCCATGGCCAGCGGCAGCGTGCCGCGCTGGATCCAGCCCAGCCGGCCGCCGTCGCGCGCCGTGCCGGCGTCCTGGGATTCCTTGCGCGCCAGTTCGGCGAAGCCGGACGGCTCCGCGCGGACGCGGGCGACGATGTCTTCGGCCTTGGCGAGCGCGGTCTTGGCGACCTCGTCGGACGCGCCGGCCGGCAGCTTGATCAGGATGTGGCTGACGCTGACGCGCGCCGGCACCACGTAGCGCGCCTTGTTCTGCTCGTAGTAGTCCTTGAGCTGGGCTTCCTCGATGGCCGGCACGCTGGCCAGGGCGGCGGCCTCGTCGAGCACCAGGTAATCGGCGGACACCTGCTCGGGCAGGCGCAGGGCGTCCTGGTGGCCGTCGTACCAGGCCTGGATGTCCTGGTCGGACACCTGCACGTCCTTGGCGTGGTCCTCGGCCTTGAAGACCCGCAGGCGGATGGTGCGCTCTTCGGTCAGGGCGCGCTTGAGGCCATCGAGCACCGGGGCCGGCAGGCCGGCCGTGTCGCGCACCGGGCCGAGCACGCGGTCCAGGGCCAGCTCGGCGCGCTGCCCGGCCTCGAAGTCGCGCGGCGTCAGGCCGTAGGAGGCGAGGACCTCGTGGTAGCGGTCCGGAGAGAACTGGCCGTCGACCTGCAGCTGCGGCATGGCGGCGATGGCGCGGCGCAGGGCGCCGTCGGACACGCTGAAATGGTTCTCCGTCGCCACGGCGATCTGCAGCTTGCGATCCACGAGCTGATCCAGCAGGGCCTGGCGCGCCTGGGGATTGTCCAGCAGGGCGGGATCGAAGCGGCCCTGGCTGCTTTCCTGCATCTGCTGCAGCTGGTTGCGCTGGGCCTGGACGAATTCGTCGCGGCTGACCGCGGCCCGGCCGATCTCGACCAGGGCCGGATCGGCCGTGACGAAGGAATAGCCGCTGATCCCCAGGAACACGAAGGACGGCACCACCAGGATCAGAAGGATCAACTGCATCAGGCGCTGATGCGTGCGAATGAAATCGAACATGAACGGCTCACCTGCTGGAGACTGACGGCCCCAGGGCCGCGCGAACGAAATGTTCCGCAGTTTACCACCGCGGCCGACCGTCTCGCCAAGGCGGCGGGGCGGACCCGCACCGTGCCGACGCATCCGATGCATCTGGCATATCCGGGGCATCCGGCACATCCAGCGCATCTGGCATGTCCGGGGCATCCGGGACATCCGGCACATCCAGCGCACCCGTGGCGTCCGGCGCAGCCCCGACCTGGCGCGGCCATGGCTCGGCTCGTTCAAGGCTTCCCTGGCGGGGGGCGCCCCCGCTGGCTAAAATGCGGACTGTCCTCCTTTCACGGCGCCGTCCCATGCCTCCATCCCATCCCGCCTGGCCCTGGCCGGCCTTCATCGCCCACCGCGGCGGCGGCCGCCTGGCGCCCGAAAACACCCTGGCGGCGATACGCGCAGGCGCCGCCGCCGGATTCTCGATGGTGGAATACGACGTCAAGCTGAGCGGCGACGGCATGCCCTTCCTGCTGCACGACGACACGGTGGAGCGGACCTCCAACGGCCGCGGCCTGGCCAGCGAACTGGACTGGCGCGCGCTCGGCCGGCTGGACTTCGGCGGCTGGCACGGGCCGGATTTCGCCGGCGAGCCGGCCCCATCCCTGTACGCCGTGGCCCGCTGTACCCGCGCCCGCGGCATCCACAGCAACATCGAGATCAAGCCCACCACAGGCCACGACACCGCGACCGGCGCGGTCGTGGCCCGCGAGGCCGCCCGCCTGTGGGCGGGCGCGGCCCTGCCGCCGCTGCTGTCGTCGTTTTCCGAGGCCGCCCTGGAAGCCGCCCGCGCGGCCGCGTCCGAACTGCCCCGCGCCCTGCTCATCGAAGGCCCGGTGCCGGCCGACTGGCGGGCCCGCCAGCAGGGCCTGGGCTGCATCGGCCTGAACATCGACGTGCAGCACGCCGACGAAGCGGCGGTGCGCGACATCCTCGGCCAGGGCGCCACCCTGGCCGTCTGGACAGTGGACGATCCCGGCCAAGCCCGCACGCTGTTCGGCTGGGGCTGCCACGCGGTCTTCACCGACGAACTGCACCACGTCCGGGCCGATGCGCCGGGCCTGGCGCGCTAGCCCCGCAGGCCGCCGCGATGTTCAGCTACCGTCACGCCTTCCACGCCGGCAACCACGCCGACGTCCTGAAGCACGCCATCCTGGTCCAGATCCTGGACTACTTCAACCGCAAGGACGCGCCCTACTGGGTGATCGACACCCATGCCGGCGCGGGCCTGTACGCCCTGGACGGCGAATGGGCCGGGCAGAGCGGCGAAGTGGTCGACGGGCTGGACCGGCTGCTGGGCGCGCCCCGGCCGCCCGAACTGGTGGAGCGCTACCTGCGCGCGATCCAGGACTTCAATCCCGACGGCGTCGCCAGCCGCTACCCGGGCTCGCCCGCGCTGGCCCTGCACGCCCTGCGCCCGCACGACAAGCTGCGGCTGTTCGAGCTGCACCCCACGGAAATCGAAGTGCTGGAAAGCACGCTGCGGCAGCTGGGCACTTCGCGCCGCCAGGTGTCCATCGCCCGCGAGGACGGCTTCGGCGGGCTGAAGCGGCTGCTGCCGCCGCCGACCCGGCGCGGCATCGTCCTGATCGATCCGTCCTACGAGGACAAGCAGGACTACCGCCACACCCTGCAGGCGGTGCGCGACGGCCTGGAACGCTTCGCGTCCGGCTGCTTCGCGGTCTGGTATCCCCTGGTGCAGCGCGTCCAGGCGCACGAGATGGCGCGCGCCCTGGAACGGCTGCCGGTGGAATGGCTGCACGCCACGCTGACGGTGCGCAAGCCCTCGGCCGACGGCCTGGGCCTGCACGGCAGCGGCATGTTCGTCATCAATCCGCCCTGGACGCTGCACGAGGAACTGCGCGCCGCCCTGCCCTGGCTGGAAAAGACGCTGGCCCAGGACGAGCACGCCCGGCATACGCTGCAGACCCACGCCGCCGCCGGCTCCCCGGCCGGCGCCTCGCCCGCCAGAAAGCCGGCCCGGCCGCCGCGGCCGGCCGAAGGCCGCCCGCCGCGCGCCGCCGCCCGGCCCGCGCCGGCTCAGAAACGTTCGCCGGGCCGCAAGTAGCGCCACTGCCCCACGGGCAGGTCGCCCAGCACGACGCCGCCCATGCGCACGCGCTTCAGGCCCACGACCTTCAGTCCGACCTGCTCGCACATGCGGCGGATCTGGCGCTTGCGGCCTTCGCGCAGGATGAAATGCAGCTGGTCCTCGTTCTGCCATTGCACCTTGGCCGGCCGCAGGGCCTGGCCGTCCAGCGACAGGCCGTGGTTCAGCAGGGCCAGGCCGCCGGCCGACAGGCGGCCCTCGACGCGTACCAGGTATTCCTTTTCGATCGAGGAATCGTCGCCGATCAGTTGGCGGGCGATGCGCCCGTCCTGCGTCAGGACGAGCAATCCCTGGGAATCGATGTCCAGCCGCCCGGCGGGCGCCAGCCCGCGCAGATGCGCGGGATCGAAGGCCGGTCCGCCATGGCCCGGCCGGTACTGGGTGCGCGCCTGGATCAGCGACACGGCCAGGCGGTAGCCCTTGTCCGACTGATGCGACACGTAGCCGACCGGCTTGTTCAGGATGAGGGTGACCTTGTCGGTCTGGCGGCGGGCCGCCTGGCGTTCGAGCGTGATGCGGGCGCTGGGCAGGGCCTTGGTGCCCAGTTCGCTGACGATCCTGCCATCGACGCGCACCCAGCCGCGTTCGATGTAGGCGTCGGCTTCGCGCCGCGAGCACAGGCCGCGCTGGGCCATGAGTTTGGAGATTCGGACGGGTTCCATGATGCTGCGCATTGTATCGCGCCGCCCGGCCGGGCCGGGCGCCATCGGTCATGCTATCGTGATGCCCCTCGAAGACATGCTTTCCATGACCCCGGACACCGCCCTCCCCCGCCCCTGGCGCAGCGTACCCGCACCCGGACTGGACCGGACGCGGCAGGCCTGGCTGCGGCGGCCCGGCGCCCTGACCGCGGGACTGCGCCGCCTGGGCGAGGTGCGGCTGACGGTGCGCCGCGAGGCCGTCGAGGCCCTGACGCCCGGCTGGGCCGCCGAGGCCGGGCTGCCGGCCGGCGCCCCGGTCTGGTGGCGCGAGATCCTGATGACGATCGACGGCGTCCCCGCCGTGCAGGCCTGCAGCTTCACCCCCCTGCGCGCCAGCCTGGGCGTCTGGCAGGCCATGCGCGGCCTGGGCCAGCGCCCGCTGGCCGACATCCTGTACCGGGACCCGCGCATCGCGCGCAGCGGCTTCCGCTTCGGCCGGCTGCGGGTGCGCCGCGCCGACGGCACCTGGACGGGCGCCGCCACGGGCGCGGCGATCCTGGCCCGGCATTCGGTGTTCGTGCGCCTGGGACAGCCGCTGCTGGTGGCGGAATACTTCCTGCCGTCCTTCTGGGTGGTCGCTGGGCGGCGCCGGCCCTGAAGCCGGACGGCACAAGCAGAGGAAACGAGGCAGCGGGACCCGATCTACAGCGCCTCGATGCCGCTTTCGCCGGTGCGGATGCGCACGGCCTGCTCGACCGGGGTGACGAAGATCTTGCCGTCGCCGATCTTGCCGGTGCGCGCGGCGCGGATGATGGCCTCGATCACGCCTTCGGCCTGGTCGGCCGCGACCACCACGTCGATGCGGATCTTGGGCAGGAAATCCACCACGTATTCGGCCCCGCGGTACAGCTCGGTGTGGCCCTTCTGGCGGCCGAAGCCCTTGACCTCGGTGACGGTCAGGCCGTTGACGCCCAGCTCGGACAGGGCTTCGCGCACCTCGTCGAGCTTGAAGGGTTTGACGATCGCCGTGATCTGCTTCATGTCGGACTGCGCCATGGTGTCGGGGTTCCGCTGAAAAGCTTTTAATATAGCGCAGACGCCGGCCGCCCGGCCCGGCGGCGGCCGCGCGGGACGGCCCCTCCCTTATAATGCGCCCACTATGCCCAATCCCAACACCCCGTCCGCACACAATCAGTTCGACAACAAGTCGCAGGCCTGGTCGGCCCGCTTCTCCGAGCCCGTCTCCGACCTCGTCAAGCGCTACACCGCCTCGGTCGGCTTCGACCAGCGCATGGCGGCCTTCGACATCCAGGGCTCGCTCGCCCACGCCGACATGCTGGCCGCCGTGGGCGTGATCAGCGCCGCCGACCTGGCCGACATCCAGCGCGGCATGGCGCAGATCCTGGAAGAGATCCGCGCCGGCGACTTCACCTGGTCGCTGGACCTGGAAGACGTCCACCTCAACATCGAGAAGCGCCTGGTCGAGCTGATCGGCGACGCGGGCAAGCGCCTGCACACGGGCCGTTCGCGCAACGACCAGGTGGCCACCGACATCCGCCTGTGGCTGCGCCACGAGATCGACCTGGCGATCGGGCTGCTGGGGCAGCTGCGCCAGCGGCTGGCCGCCCTGGCGCTGGAGCACGCGGACACCATCCTGCCGGGCTTCACCCACCTGCAGGTCGCCCAGCCGGTCACCTTCGGCCACCACCTGCTGGCCTACGCGGAAATGTTCGGCCGCGACGCCGAGCGCCTGGCCGACTGCCGCCGCCGCACCAACCGCCTGCCTCTGGGCGCGGCCGCGCTGGCGGGCACGTCCTACCCCATCGACCGCGAGCGCGTCGCCCGCACCCTCGGCTTCGACGAGGTCTGCCGCAATTCCCTGGACGCCGTCTCCGACCGCGACTTCGCCATCGAGTTCTGCGCGGCCGCCGCGCTCGTCATGACGCACATTTCGCGCCTGTCCGAAGAGCTCGTCCTGTGGATGAGCCCGCGCGTGGGCTTCATCGACCTGGCCGACCGCTTCTGCACCGGCAGCTCGATCATGCCGCAGAAGAAGAACCCCGACGTGCCCGAACTGGCGCGCGGCAAGACCGGCCGCGTGCACGGCCACCTGGTCGCCCTGCTGACCCTGATGAAGGGCCAGCCCCTGGCCTACAACAAGGACAACCAGGAAGACAAGGAAGGCCTGTTCGACACCGCCGACACGATCCGCGACACGCTGACGATCTTCGCCGACATGATCGGCGGGGTGCGCGTCAAGGCCGACGCCATGCGCGCCGCCGCCCTGCAGGGCTACGCCACCGCCACCGACCTGGCCGACTACCTGGTCAAGCGCGGCGTGCCCTTCCGCGACGCCCACGAGACCGTGGCGCTGGCGGTGCGCTCCTGCGAGGAGCGCGGCTGCGACCTGGCCGACCTGTCCCTGGACGAACTGCGCGGCTTCCACGCCGACATCCAGGACGACGTGTTCCAGGTGCTGACCCTGGAAGGCTCGGTCGCCGCGCGCAAGCACATCGGCGGCACCGCGCCCGAGCGCGTGCGCATCGAGGCGCGGCGGATCCTGGACGAGTCGGGACACGGGTCAGTCCCCGCGGACTGATCCGTGCCTGACGAATCCGGGCCGCCTGCAGGCGGCGAGGTGAATGGCGGCGGGCAGGCCTAATCCCCCGGCGTTTCCGCGCCGCCGTTTTCGGGCGGCGGCGCAGCGGGCGCGTCGCGCGGGCCGCCCGCGGCCCCGGCCAGGCGCGCGAACACATGCCCCGAAGGCGCCTGGTACACCCGCAGCGACAGTTCCGGCAGGATCGCCAGCAGATGGTCGAACAGGTCGCCCTGGACCCGCTCGTAATCGACCCAGGCCGTCAGGCGCGAAAAACAATAGACCTCCACCGGGATTCCCTGGCTGTCGGGCTCGAGCATGCGCACGATCATGGTCATGTCCTGGCGGATGTCCGGATTCCGCTGCAGACAGGCCAGCGCATAGGCCCGGAACGTGCCCAGATTGGTCAAGCGGCGCCGGTTGGCCGGAATCTCGGCGGCTTCCCGCAGGGCCTGGTTGGCATCTTCCAGGGCCGACTGCTTGGCCGCCAGATAGTCGCCCAGCAAGCGGTAGCGGCGCAGCGCCAGGATTTCGGCGTCGTCCAGGAACCGGACCGATTCCGCGTCGATGCGCAAGGTGCGCTTGATGCGCCGCCCGCCCGATTCAAACATCTGGCGCCAGTTGCGGTAGCTTTCGGAAAAGAGCTTGTAGGTGGGAATCGTGGTGACGGTCTTGTCCCAGTTCTGCACCTTCACGGTGTGCAGGGCCATGTCGATCACGAAACCATCGGCGCCCGCCTGGGGCATCTCGATCCAGTCGCCGATGCGCAGCATGTCATTGGTGTTCATCTGCGTGCTGGCCACCAGCGAGAGCAGCGTGTCCTTGAACACCAGCAGCAGCACGGCGGACAAGGCGCCCAGGCCGGAAATCATCAGCAGGGGCGACTGGTCCAGCAGGACGGACACCACCAGCACCAGGCACAGCGCCCAGACGGCCAGCTGCGCGATTTCGAGATACCCCTTGATGGGACGCCCCCGGCCCTGCTGCACCCGCAGCATGTTGACGTCCTGCCAGGCGCGCAGCAGCCGGGTCAGGGCCAGGAACACGTAGATCAGGGCGACCGCCTGGATCAGCCGCTCCAGGGAGGCTTCGATCCGGCTGCCGATGGAGAGCAGCCGGATGTTGGCGGCGATCAGCAGCAGGGACACGGCGTGGCCCAGGTGGCGATAGACGCCGCGGCGCGCCACCGCCTGGCTCCAATCGTCCCGGCCCAGGACCCGCAAGGCGCGCCCCAGGGCCAGCGCCAGTCCGCGCGAAGCCAGCAGGCCCGCCAGCCACACCACGCCCGCCAGCGCCAGCACGCCCACCAGGGCCTGGGCCCAGGCATCCTGGGGCACCCAGGGCAGGATCCAGGCATCCAGCCAGATTTCCAATGGAGTCCTTGCGGTGTTCAGCGTGAGCGGCATGGCGTGCTCGATCCGAATGGCAGAAAAAACAGAAACGGGAGGCCTTACTGTATCCGATCGAGCCGTATCCGATCGGGCTCGGCCCCGCGCGGCGGCTGCCGCCCTACTCCCGCTTCCCGCGCCCCACGGGCACGCCCAGCCCCAGCAGCGCCGCGGCGGCGAAGCCCGCGCCCGCCAGGAAGGTCGCGGACGGCCCCCAGGACTGCCACAGCCAGCCTGCCAGGACGCTGGCGAGCAGCATGCAGATGCCGCTTGCCAGGTTGAAGATGCCGAAGGCCGTGCCTTTCAGGCCCGCCGGCGTCGTGTCGGCCACCATCGCGGCCAGGATGCCCTGGCTGAAGCCCATGTGCAGCCCCCACAGCGCCGCGCCCGCCAGCAGCAGCCAGGCGCCGCCGCTCGTGGCCGCCAGCGCCAGGTCCGCGAGCACCAGCAGGACCAGGCCGGCCGCCAGGATGGCGCTGCGCGGCACGCGGTCCGACAGCCGGCCGGCCGGATAGGCCGACAGCGTGAAGAACAGCGACATCACGATCAGCACGGCGGGCGCCCAGGCGGCGCTCAGGCCCATGTCCTGGCCGCGCAGGATGAGGAAGGCTTCGCTGAAGCGGGCCAGCGTGAACACCGCGCCGATCGCCACCACCCGCCAGTAGGCGGCGCCGAAGCCGCGCGCCGCGTCCCAGCGGATGGGCGAGCGGAACGCCCGCGCCTCGGCCGGATCGGGGCGCGCCTCGCGCACGCCCCAGAACAGCAGGGCCATGGCGACGACGCCGGGCACGACGGCGAACCACAGGACGTGGCGGATGTCCGTGAAGGCCAGCATCAGCACGACCGCCAGCGCCGGCCCCAGGACCGCGCCCACGGTGTCCATGGACTGGCGCAGCCCGAAGGCCGCGCCGCGGATGTCCGGCGGCGTCACATCGGCCACCAGGGCGTCGCGCGGCGCGCCCCGGATGCCCTTGCCGATGCGGTCGATGAAGCGCGCGGCGAACACCATGCCCACCGAATGCGCCAGGGGAAACAGGGGCTTGCTGAGCGCCGCCAGGCCGTAGCCCGCCAGCAGCAGGCCCTTGCGCCGGCCGAGGAAATCGCTGATCGCGCCGGAGAAGACCTTGACGATCAGAGCGGTGGCCTCGGCCACGCCTTCGATGACGCCCACGGCCAGCACGCTGGCGCCCAGGCCGGAGACGAGGAAGATCGGCAGCAGGCTGTGGATGAGTTCCGAGGACAGGTCCATGAACAGGCTGACCAGGCCCAGCATCCAGACCGTGCGCGGGATGGCGCGTCTTCCGTTCGCGTCCGGAGCGGAATGCCCGTGACTCATTGCCCGTGACTCATGCGACTTCCTTCAGGGTTCAAAGACCGCGATCGACTCCACGTGCGCCGTGTGCGGGAACATGTTGACCGCGCCCGCGGCCGCCAGCGTCCATCCGCCCACGTGGTGCAGCACCCCGGCATCGCGCGCCAGGGTGGCGGGATTACAGGACACGTAGACGACGCGGCGCGGACGTTCGTCCGGTGCCAGGTCAGCCAGGGCCTGCGCCACGGCCAGCGCGCCCTCGCGCGGGGGATCGATCAGCATGCGGTCGAAATGGCCCAGGCCGCGCAGCCAGCCGGCGTCCACCTCGAAGAGGTTGAGTTCGGCAAACGATGCCTTGTCCGCCAGGCCCTGGCGGGCGGCGTCCTCGCGGGCGCGGGCCACCAGCGCGGCGCTGCCCTCGATGCCCACGACCGCGCGGCCCTGCGTGGCCAGCGGCAGGCTGAAATTGCCCAGGCCGCAGAACAGGTCGGCCACACGGTCGCCCGGCTGCACGTCCAGCAGGCTCAGCGCGCGGGCGACCAGGGCCTGGTTGATGTGCGGGTTGACCTGGGTGAAATCGGTCGGCCGGTAGTGCATGCGCAGGCCGTAGGCCGGCAGCGCGTAGGCGAGCGCGTCGGCGCGGGCCGGATCCAGCGGATGGGCCGTCTCCGGCCCCTTGGGCTGCAGCCACCAGTCGATGCGGTGCCGCGCCCCGAAAGCGCGCAGGCGGTCCAGGTCGGCCGGCGTCAGGGGTTCCAGGTGGCGCAGGCAGAAGACCGTGGCCTCGTCGCCCACGGCCACCTCGATCTGCGGCACGCGGTCGGGCCGCGACAGGCCGCCGATCAGGTTGCGCAGCGGCATCAGCAGGGCCGAGACGTGCGGCGGCAGCACCAGGCAGGACTGCATGTCGGCCACGTAGCTGCTGGCGCGCTCGCGGAATCCCACCAGCATGCCGCCCTTCTTCGGCACCAGCCGCACGGACAGGCGCGCGCGGTGGCGGTAGCCGGAGGCCGGCCCCTGCAGCGCCGGCAGGATCTGCCGCGGCCGGACCTTGCCGATGTGCGCCAGGGCGTCCTCCAGGGCACGCTGCTTGACGGCCATCTGCGCGGCCGGCTCCAGGTGCTGCATGGCGCAGCCCCCGCAGACGCCGAAATGCGGGCACGGCGGCCGGGTGCGCTGCGCGGAGGGCCGCAGGACGCGTTCGACCTTGGCCTTGTCGTAGGACGGCTTGCGCCGCGTCACGCGGGCCAGGACGCGCTCGCCGGGCAGGGCGCCCTCGATGAAGACGACCTTGCCCTCGTGGTGGGCGATGCCCTGCCCTTCGAGATCCAGCGATTCGACGTCCAGGGACAGCAGGATGGGTTCAGACATGAGGCCAGGCGGAGAGGAATTCTTGCCAGTGCGGCGCATCGGTCGCCGCCAGGGTGTCGCGCACCAGCGCGAGCTCGGCCGCGTAGGCGGCGGCGTCCAGTTCGCCCTTGATCAGGCGGTAGCGGCAATACACCAGCCAGGTGTTGACCACGTCGGTCTCGCAGTAGTTGCGCACGTGGTCCCGCTGTCCCGCATGCCAGGCCTGCCAGACCTGGCCGCCGTCCATGTCGAGCTTGCCGGGAAAGCCGCACAGCTTGGCGAGCTGGTCCAGCGGCGCGTTGGCGCGGCCGTTGAACTTCGCCAGCACGTCCATCAGATCGACGTGGCGGGTGTGGTAGCGGTTCAGGTAGTTGTTGAAACGGAAGTCGCGGTCGTCTTCCCCGGTGTCCCAGTAGCGCGGCGCGGCCACGCCGTGGATCAGGCTGCGGTAGTGCAGCACCGGCAGGTCGAAGCCCGAGCCGTTCCAGCTGACCAGGGTGGGCGTGTAATGGCCGATGGTCTTGAAGAAGCCCGAGATCAGGACTTCCTCGGGATCGTCGGCCTGGCCCAGGGTGCGCACGCGAAAGCCCTGGTCGTCGCGGAACACGCAGCCGATGACGGCGATCTGCTGCAGGTGCAGCGGCAGGAAATCGTTGCCGTGGGTCTCGCGGCGCCGCGCCAGGGCGGCCTCGACCACGGCGTCGTCGTCCAGGTCCGCCCATTCGGGGTTCAGGCGCCGCAGGCCGTCCGCATCCGGAATCGTTTCCAGGTCGAAGACCAGCGTCGGGATCATCGCGCCGGCAGATACGACAAGGGGTTCACGGGCGTGCCGCGGCGGCGGATCTCGAAGTGCAGGCGCGGCGAGGAGGTGTCGCTCTGGCCCAGGGTGGCGATCTTCGCGCCCTTCTTCACGGATTCGCCGGTCTTGACCAGCAGGGACTGGTTGTGGGCGTAGGCCGTGATGAAGCCGTTGCTGTGGCCCAGCAGGATCAGGTTGCCCAGGCCGCGCACGCCGTTGCCGGCGTACATGACCTTGCCTTCGGCGGCGGCCGTCACGGGCGCGCCCACCGCGCCTTCGATGTCGATGCCCTTGGTGGTGGCGTTGAAGCCCTGGATGATCTTGCCGTTGCTCGGCCAGCCCCAGGAGATCAGGCTGGCGTCGCTGGCGCGCGCCGCCGTGGTCTCGACCGGCGCGGACGTGCCCGCGGAGGCCGTCCCGGAGCCTTCGCCGCCGGCCGGGGGCGTGGTCTTGACCGGCGAGGTCGTGGCCGTCGAGCCGCCCGAGGGCATCGGGGTGTTGCCGTCCAGGCGCAGGACCTGGCCGATGGCCAGCTGGGAGGGATTGCTGATGTTGTTCAGCTGCGCCAGGCGGGAGACGTCCATGTCGTGGGCCTGGGCGATCTTGAAGAGCGTGTCGCCGGCCCGCACGACGTAGGTGCCCGAGGCCTGGGCGCTCGTGGCGGCGGTGGCGCCGCCGCCGTTGGAATGATCGGCGACGGGCGCGCGCGCGGAGCGCGAGGCGCAGCCCGACAGGACGGCGGCCGACAGCAGGGCGGTCAACAGCAAAAGGCGCCCGGTGCGTGGCGATTGGGTGAACGGAGCATCTGTCACCAGCGTCCCATCGAGCATGTGGTTCTCCTACTTACTTAAGTCTGCGTGCCGGGACGCAGCGGTACGAATCGGACATCTTCGAGTTCGAGCCGGTGCCAGGAAGACGGACCGGTCCGCTCGATCAGGATCAGCCTTTGATGCGCGGCGCCTTCCGGGGCGATCAGGCGCGCGCCCACAGCCAGCTGGTGCAGCAAGACTTCAGGGATTTTAACCCCCGCGGCGGCGACCACAATGCCGTCGAAGGGTGCGCGGTGCTCCAGGCCCTGCATGCCGTCGCCGAAGGTCAGGCGCACCCGCCCCCGGGCGCGGCCCTGGGCCAGGTTCAGGCGCGCCTGCTCGTACAGGCCGCGCACCCGCTCGATGGCATGGACCTCGGCCACGAACTGGGCCAGCACGGCGGCCTGGTAGCCGCAGCCCGCGCCGATCTCCAGCACCCGCGCCGGCGTGCGGCCGTCGCACATGGCCGACAGCATGTGCGCCACCACCCAGGGCTGGGAAATCGTCTGGCCGTAGCCGATCGGCAGGGCGGCGTCCTCGTAGGCCCGGCTGGCCAGGCCCTGGTCCACGAACAGGTGGCGCGGCACCGCCTGCATGGCCGCCAGCACCCGCTCGTCGGTGATGCCCTGCTCGCGCAGGCGGCGCACCATCTGCAGGCGCAGCCGGTCCGAATTCAGCCCCAGGTTGGCGGCGGCGGGCGCGGCCTGCCCCGGGGGGATTGCGGCAGGGTGAACGGGCGCGGCCCGTGGATGCGCGTGTTGCTGTTGGCGGCCGAATAGCCGGGCCCCAGCGCGGAACTCCCGGGGGCGGCGCGCGCGCTGCGGGCAGGCTTGACCAGCGGATGACGCGGCTTGTTCATCGGGCCTCCGGGGCGCTCACGCGGTCTGCCATCCAGCGCGCGACCGCGTCGGTGCGCGCATGGTCGGTGAGATCGACGCGCAGGGGCGTCATCGACACGGCGTGCGCCTCGATGGCGCCGAAATCCGTCTCGGCACCGCCGTCGAGCGCCCGCCCCACCGGGCCGATCCAGTATACGGTCTCGCCATAGGGCGTGGTGCTGCGGATGACGGGCTCGGCCGGATGGCGGCGCCCCAGCCGGGTGGTGCGAAAGCCCGCCAGGTCGCGGTAGGGCACCGCCGGGATGTTGACGCTGAGCAGCAGCGGCTCGTCCCAGGGCCGGTCGCGGAACCGCGCCACCAGATCGTGCGCCACCCGCGTGGCGCAGTCCAGATGGCGCCATTCGCGGTCCACCAGGGAAAAGGCCATGGACGGCACGCCGAACAGGTAGCCCTCCATCGCGGCCGCCACCGTGCCCGAAT
The DNA here is from genome assembly GCF_000612685.1 of Castellaniella defragrans 65Phen. Lineage (NCBI taxonomy): Bacteria > Pseudomonadati > Pseudomonadota > Betaproteobacteria > Burkholderiales > Alcaligenaceae > Castellaniella > Castellaniella defragrans. Next base: position 1,880,655 of record NZ_HG916765.1, on the reverse strand, counting down.
ACAGGGTGTCCTCGCCCATGTTGGCGCCGTTGTTGATGCCCGAGACCAGCAGGTCGGGCCGGAAGCCCAGCAGCCCGGTCAGGGCCACGTGGACGCAGTCCGAGGGCGTGCCGTTGACGAAATGGAAGCCGTTGGCCGCCTGGCGCACCGTCAGGGGGCGGCGCAGCGTCAGCGAATTGGAGGCGCCGCTGCAGTTGGTCTCGGGCGCCACCACCGTGACCTCGCCCAGGGGCCGCAGCGCCGCGACCAGGGCTTCGATTCCCGCCGCGTTGTAGCCGTCGTCGTTGGACACCAGGATGCGCATTTTCTTCCTTCCCGCCTGAAACCGGATGGTGCGAATTGTACCCGCGCGCCGCCGCGCTTTAGAATGCGCCCATCACCCACCCCCGCGGACCGCTCCGGCCGCCCCCTCTGCCATGACCTCTTTCGCTTCCATCCTCGGCGTGGCCGCCGCCCTGTTCATCGGCTACCTGATGGGTTCCGTTCCCTTCGCCGTGGTGGTCAGCCGCGCCATGGGCCTGAAGGACCCGCGCAGCTTCGGCTCGGGCAATCCCGGGGCGACCAACGTGCTGCGCGGGGGCAACAAGCTGGCGGCCGTCCTGACCCTGATCGGCGACGCCGCCAAGGGCTGGCTGGCCGTGACGCTGGCCGCCTGGGCCGCGCAGCGCGGGCTGCTGCCGGGGGCGGCGATCCCCCTGGCCGGCCTGGGGGCCTTCCTGGGCCACCTGTACCCGCTGTTCCTGGGCTTTCGCGGCGGCAAGGGCGTCGCCACCGCCCTGGGCGTGCTGCTGGCCCTGCAGCCCTGGCTGGCGCTGGCGACGGCGGCCACCTGGCTGATCGTGGCGCTAGTGACGCGCTATTCGTCCCTGGCGGCGATCCTGGCGGCCATCTTCGCGCCGTTCTACTACATCCTGGGGGACAAGGTGGCCTGGCGCGCGGACGCGCTCACGATCTCCGTGATCGTGTTCATCAGCGTCCTGCTGCTGGCGCGCCACCGCGAGAACATCGCCCGGCTGCTGGCGGGCAAGGAAAGCCGCATCGGCTCGAAGAAGAAGTCGTAGTCATCCGGGCCTCTGGGGGGCCATCCGGGCCTCCGGGCAGTCGATCCGGGGCGCCGGGGTCCGGGCTGCCGGGGGTCGGAGGCCGGCCGCGATCGGAACGGCCGGCCGCGCGCACGGTGCGGCCCGCAACGCGCCCCGGGCGATCAGGCGACGCACACGTCCTGCAGGTCCCAGCGGGGCCGCACGGCGAAGGCCGCGTCGCCGCGCAGGGACGGCAGGTCGACCAGGCCGGCCCGCGCCCGCAGCACGGCCGCCCAGGCGATCATCGCGCCATTGTCGGTGCACAGGTGCAGGGGCGGGAAATACGCCCGGCCGCCCAGGGCGGCCAGCGCCTGCGCCAGGCGCGCGCGCAGGTGCCGGTTGGCCCCCACGCCGCCCGCCACCACCAGGGTCTTCAGCCCGGTGCGGCGCAGCGCCTGCAGGGACTTGGCCGCCAGCACGTCGACGATGGCGGCCTCGGTCGAGGCGGCGAGGTCGGCGCGGGCCGCGGGATCGGCGGCGCGGCCGGCGTCCTGCAGGGCCCGCATGCGGGTCAGCACGGCCGTTTTCAGGCCGCTGAAGCTGAAATCCAGGTCGCCGCTGTGCAGCATGGGGCGCGGCAGCGCGTGCGCGTGCGGATCGCCGCGCTCGGCCAGGCGCGAGAGCTCCGGCCCGCCCGGATAGCCCAGGCCCAGCAGCTTGGCGCTCTTGTCGAAGGCCTCGCCCGCCGCGTCGTCCAGGGTCTCGCCCAGCAGCTCGTAGCGCCCGACGCCATCGACCCGCATCAGCTGCGTATGCCCGCCCGACACCAGCAGCGCCACGAAGGGGAAAGCGGGCGCTTCCTCGGCCAGCAGGGGCGACAGCAGATGGCCTTCGAGGTGATGGATGGGAATCGCGGGCAGGTCCCGCGCCCAGGCGAAGGCGCGGGCGAAGCCGGCCCCCACCAGCAGGGCCCCGGCCAGGCCGGGGCCGGCGGTGTAGGCCACCGCGTCGAGCGCGTCCGCCCGCACGCCGGCCTCGTCCAGCACCTGGCGCGTGAGCGGCACGATGCGGCGGATGTGGTCGCGCGAGGCCAGTTCCGGCACCACGCCGCCGTAGTCCCGGTGCATGGCGACCTGGCTGTGCAGGGCGTGCGCGAGCAGGCCGCGTTCGGTGCACGCCACGGCCACCCCGGTCTCGTCGCAGGAGCTCTCGAATCCGATGATCAGCATAGGGCGCCAGTTTACAACCGATCCTTACAACCGATCCCGAAAGGGATTTAGAATGACGCAGTCAAAAAGCGGCCTCTACGCCGCGCCTTCGGCTTGCCGCTTTCCCGGGAAGGGCGCGGTTTGCCTCGGGGCGGTCCGGCGGCAAAAACAAGCAGTGAACATCGACGTCCACCCGACAGGAGACACCATGCTGGAACAGTTCTTCAGGCTCAAGGAACACGACACCTCGGTCCGCACGGAATTACTGGCGGGCCTGACCACGTTCCTGACGATGTCCTACATCGTCTTCGTCAACCCGGACATCCTGTCGGGCACCGGCATGGACAAGGGCGCGGTCTTCGTCGCCACCTGCCTGGCCGCCGCCCTGGGTTCGCTCATCATGGCCTTCGTGGCCAACTGGCCCATCGGCATGGCCCCGGGCATGGGCCTGAACGCCTTCTTCGCCTTCACGGTGGTGGCGCAGATGGGCTACACCTGGCAGCAGGCGCTGGGGGCGGTCTTCATTTCCGGCGTGGTGTTCGTGATCCTCACGGTGACCGGCATCCGCGAATGGCTGGTGGCGGGCATCCCGCCCTCGCTGCGCTCCGCCATCGCGGCGGGCATCGGGCTGTTTCTGGGCATCATCGCGCTGGGCTCGGCGGGCATCGTGGTGGCCAACCCGGCCACCAAGGTCGGCCTGGGCGACCTGACCCACGCCACCACCCTGTTCGCGATCCTGGGCTTCTTCATCATCGCCGCCCTGGGCGCCATGAAGGTCCGCGGCGCCATCCTGATCGGCATCCTGGCCATCACGATCCTGTCGATCGTGACCGGCTACACCCAGTTCCAGGGCGTCTTCTCGGCCCCGCCCAGCCTGGAGCCCACCTTCTTCAAGCTGGACATCCTGGGGGCGCTGAACACCGGCTTCTTCCACGTGATCCTGGTGTTCGTGCTGGTCGAGGTCTTCGACGCCACCGGCACCATGATCGGGGTGGCCACCCGCGCCGGCCTGATCCGCCCGGGCAACCCCGGCCGCCTGGGCCGCGCCCTGCTGTCCGACAGCTGCGCCATCGTCGCCGGCTCCATGCTGGGCACCAGCAGCACCACCGCCTACGTCGAAAGCGCCTCCGGCGTGCAGGCGGGCGGGCGCACCGGCCTGACGGCGCTGACCATCGCCGTGCTGTTCCTGCTGGCGCTGTTCCTGTCGCCGCTGGCCGCCATCGTCCCGCCCTACGCCACGGCGCCGGCCCTGCTGTACGTGGCCTGCCTGATGCTGCGCGAGCTGGTGGACGTGCGCTGGGACGACATCACGGAATCCGTGCCCGCCGCCATCGCCGCCGTCGCCATGCCGCTCACCTACTCCATCGCCAACGGCCTGGCCTTCGGCTTCATCAGCTACGTGGCGATCAAGACCCTGTCCGGCCGCTTCCGCGACATCCACCCGGCCACCCTGCTGGTGGCCGTGCTGTTCGTCATCAAATACGCGCTGTTTCCGGGATGAGGCTGGACACAGGACAGTCCCTTGAGGACTGTCCTGTGCCAGACGAATCCGAGCGGCCTGCAGGCCGCGAGGTGGAGGGATGCAACGGCTTGGAAGTCCCTGCGGACCATTCTCAGCCTGGCGAATCCGAGCGGCATGCAGGCCGCGAGGTGGATGAGGCTGGACACAGGACAGTCCCTTGAGGACTGTCCTGTGCCAGACGAATCCGAGCGGCATGCAGGCCGCGAGGTGGAGGGATGCAACGGCTTGAAAGTCCCTGCGGACCATGCTCAGCCTGGCGAACCGGAGCGACTTGCAAACACGCCCGCCGGCCTCATATAAAAGGAAATCCGGGCGGCATCCTGCCGCCCCGCCCCGCCCCCGGAGACTCCATGAGCGTCATCGAACTCACCCAAGACACCTTCCAGGCCGCCACCCAGGCCGTCCAGCCCCTGATCATCGATTTCTGGGCGCCCTGGTGCGGCCCCTGCCGCCAGTTCGGTCCCACCTTCGAGGCCGCCGCCGAGAAGCACGCGGACGTCACCTTCGCCAAGATCAACACCGAAGAGCAGCCCGAGCTGGCCGCCGCCCTGCGCATCCGCTCCATCCCGACCCTGATGGTCTTCCGCGAAAACGTGCTGCTGTTCCAGCAGGCCGGCGCGCTGTCGGCCTCGCAGCTGGAAGAACTCCTCACCCAGGTGAAGGCCGTGGACATGGCGCAGGTCCACGCGGAAATCGCCGCCCAGGAAAAGCGCGGCGCAACCACGCACTGAAGCCCTGCCGCGCCCTGCGGACCGCACGCCGCCTGGATTCGCCCGGCGTGGTTCAGTCCGCGGGAGCCGAGCCGGAGCCGGGCTCGGTCACGGCCTCGAAACGGCCCTGGCCTCGCGTCAGGTCGGTGTACAAGGCCCGCAGCGCGGCCGCATCGGCGCGCGCCACGGCCAGGCGCCAGCGCACGCCACGGCCGTCGAATTCCGCCTGCTCGATGCGCGCGCCGGCCGCCAGCAGGCGCGCCTGCACGCGGTCCATGTCCGCATAGGGACAATCACACAGCACCCGGCATTCCTCGCGCAGTTCCACCCGCTCCGCCACACGCAGGCATTCCGCGGCCGTGCCGCCATAGGCCCGCGCCAGCCCGCCCGTGCCCAGCTTGATGCCGCCGAACCAGCGGATCACCAGCACCGCCACGCGGTCGTAGCCCTGGGAATCGATGGCCTGCAGGATCGGCCGGCCGGCCGTGCCGCCGGGCTCGCCGTCGTCGTGGAAGCGGTAGTGCGCGCCGAAGCGCCAGGCCCAGCAGTTATGGGTCGCCTGGGGGTCGCGCGACGCCTCCAGAAAGGCCTGGGCGGCCTCGGGTGCGTCGATGGGCGCCGCCAGGGCCAGGAAGCGGCTCTTGCGGATCTCGGCCTCGTGCCGGACCGCGGCGGTCAGCGTATGCGGCATGCCTGCGCCCCGCCCTCATCCGGACGATTTCCCCGACGATTCCGCCCCGGCATCCCCGCCGTGGCGGGCATCCCGCGTTCGACGATTCGCGGACCCAATGCGGCCTCTCCGGTCCGGGCCGCCGCGCGCTAGGCCTCGATGCCCTGGGACGCGAGGTATTCCTCGTAGGTGCCCGGGTAGTCGTTCAGCCGGCCGTCGGGCAGGATCTCGATCACCCGCGTCGCCACGCCCGACACGAACTGGCGGTCGTGCGAGACGAACACCAGCGTGCCCTGGTACTGTTCCAGCGCGTACTGCAGGGACTCGATGGATTCCATGTCCAGGTGGTTGGTGGGCTCATCCATCAGCATGACGTTGTGGCGCCCCAGCATCAGGCGGCCGAAGCTCATGCGGTTCTTTTCCCCGCCCGAGAGCACGCGCACGGGCTTGGTGATCTCGTCGCCCGAGAACAGCAGCCGGCCCAGCACGGAGCGGATCGACTGGTCCTCGTCGCCCGGCTGGCGGTAGTCCGTCATCCAGTCGAACAGGTCGCGGTCGGAATCGAACTGGTCGGACACGTCCTGCGCCATGTAGCCGATGTCGGCGTTTTCCGACCAGCGCACCGTGCCCTCGTCGGGCGGCAGCTTGCCGGCCAGCAGGCGCAGCAGGGTCGTCTTGCCCACCCCGTTGGCACCGATGATGGCGACCTTCTGGCCGGCCTCGATCATGGTGGTCAGGCCCTGGATGATGGGCCGGTCGTAGGACTTGGACAGGTCCTCGATGTGCGCGGCCTGGCGGTGCAGGACCTTGTTGACCTCGAAGCGGATGTAGGGGTTCTGGCGCGAGGACGGCTTGACCTGCACGGTCTCGGCCTTGATGCGGTCGATCTGCTTCAGGCGGGACGTGGCCTGGCGCGACTTGGACTTGTTGGCGGCGAAGCGGCGCACGAAGTCCTGCAGCTCGCTGACGCGTTCCTTGGCGCGCGCGTTGGCGGCCACCTGGCGCTCGCGCGCCTGGGTGGAGGCCAGCATGTAGTCGTCGTAGTTGCCCGGATACACGCGCAGTTCGCCGTAGTCCAGGTCGGCCATGTGGGTGCAGACGGCGTTCAGGAAGTGGCGGTCGTGGCTGATGATGATCATCGTGCTGTCGTAGCCGTTGAGCACGTTCTCCAGCCAGCGGATGGTGTTGATGTCCAGGTTGTTGGTGGGCTCGTCCAGCAGCAGCACGTCGGGATTGGAGAACAGCGCCTGGGCCAGCAGCACGCGCAGCTTCCAGCCCGGGGCGATCCCGCGCATCGGCAGCTGGTGCTGCTCGACGGGGATTTCCAGGCCCAGCAGCAGTTCGCCGGCGCGGGCCTCGGCCGTGTAGCCGTCGTATTCCGCGAACTTGCCTTCCAGCTCGGCCGCGCGCATGTAGTCGTCCTCGGTCGCCTCGGGATTGGCGTAGATGGCGTCCCGGTCGGCCATGGCCTTCCACATCTCGACGTGGCCCATCATCACCACGTCCAGCACGCGCACGTCCTCGAAGGCGAACTGGTCCTGGCGCAGCTTGCCCAGCCGCAGGCCGGGTTCCAGCGCGACGTTGCCCGAGGTCGGCTCCAGGTCGCCGCCGATGATCTTCATCAGGGTGGACTTGCCCGAGCCGTTGGCGCCGATGAGGCCGTAGCGGTTGCCGTCGCCGAACTTGACGCTGACGTTCTCGAACAGGGGCTTGGAGCCGAACTGGATGGTGAGGTTGTTGGTGGAGATCACGGTGGCGGTGGGGAAAATTGGAGTCAAAACAACCTGCTAGTTTAGCAGGTGGGCTACCATGCCATTTTGGCTGGAGGCCGGGGACGAGGATCGACATGGATGGCCCGCTGCTGGATGCCCTGCTGCAGACACCCGAAGGCAAGACGCTTGAATTCAAGCGGGATCTGTCTTCCCCGCGCAACGCGATCAAAACTCTGGTGGCCTTTGCCAATTCGGCCGGCGGACGCCTGATCATTGGTGTGGATGACGCGCGGCGGCTGATCGGGGTGGCGGACCCACTGGACGAGGAGGAGCGCATCTGCAACCTGATCGCGGACTCCATCGTCCCAAGGCTGATTCCCAACGTGGAGCTCATCAGCCAAGGAAATCGCACGGCGCTGGCCGTCGAAGTCTTTCCCAGCAGCAACCGGCCGCACCATGTAAAAGCCCAGGGCCCGGAACAAGGCGTCTACGTGCGCCTGGGGTCCAGCAACCGCCAGGCGGGGCCGGACCTGATCGCCGAACTGCAGCGATCCGCACGAGGCGTGGTGTTCGATGAGATCACCATGCCGGAACTCACTCTGGAAGACCTGGACCTGGCCGCCGCCCAAAAGCTGTTTGGCGACCGCCGAACGCTGGACGAAAAATCGTTGGCCACGCTGAAGCTGGTCCGCCGCGAACAGAATCGCCTGGTTCCCACCCAGGGAGCCGTCCTGCTCTTCGGCAAGGATCGGGAACAATACTTTCCGGACGCCTGGGTGCAATGCGGGCGGTTCCGGGGCACGGACAAGGTCCATATCTTCGACCAGATGGAAATCCATGATCCACTGCCGCAGGCGGTGGAGGCCATCGAGTTCTTTCTGAAAAAACATGCCTTCAAAAGCGCGCGATTTGGCGCCATGCGCCGGGAAGACGTATGGAGCATTCCTCTGACCATCCTGCGCGAGGCAATCGTCAACGCCCTGGTGCACAGCGATTATTCCCAACGCGGCACCCCGATCCGCATCGCATTCTTCGATGATCGCGTCGATGTCGAGAGCCCTGGCCTGCTGCTGCCCGGCATGACGGTGGAGGATATGAAAAGCGGCGTCTCCCGCATCCGTAATCCCGTCATCGCGCGGGTATTTCGGGAATTGGGGATGATCGAGCAATGGGGCAGCGGCGTCAGACGGATCTTTGATGAAGCGGTTGCCCAGGATCTGCCGGAACCGAAGGTGACGGAAATAGCCACCGGCGTGCGGCTGAGCGTCTATTTATCACAGGATCGGCGGTCTGTTCAAATCAAGGAGCCGTCTCCTCCGGCCCATCCTCTGGGCACTGCCGACATTTCACGGCTAGAGTCACGGCTAGAGTCACGGCTAGAGTCGAGCCTGGCGGCCAAAGTCGTATTGCTGCTGAAAGAGCACGAGTCGGGCAAGGCCCAGTTGGCCAGAGCCCTGGGGCACAAGACGGTTTCCGGAGAATTGCACAAACAGATCCGGCGGCTGCTCGAAATGGGCATGATTGAAATGACCTTGCCCGATACGCCCACCAGCCGCATGCAGCGCTACCGTCTGACGGTGAAAGGCCATGCCGCCGTAGCCGCCCCGTCGAAAGGAACTCGGGATTGAGCGAGACTGCCCTCCCCCTGGGGTCAGCAGCTTGCTGCAGCAAGCGCATGGCAAGCCAAGGCGAATAAGACCAAACAGCAAGGTTACTGCCGATCAATCACGGCAGGCGATCTTCCAGACCGCCGGTACGATGCCCCGTGCAGCCATTCACGGGTATCGTGCCGGCTTCATGTCTTCCTGCCAAGCAGCTTCTCGACCGGCAGCTTCGCGGCGCTCGCCGACGTGCTGCGCAACGGACCGGACGAGGCACGGACGATGCGGGCCTGACGCCCGTCCGCACGGCCACTCGCTCAGTGCCCGTGCTCGCGCAGCACCAGGTGCGCCATGCCGTCCTCGGTGGCGATGCCGACGGGGGCGCCCACCGGCAGGGTCGCCTTGACCTTCACGTGGCCGTAGGGCAGGCCCGTGATCACCGGCACGCGCACGGTCTTGCGCAGCCAGCGCACCACCGCGTCCAGGTCGTAGCCGTTGTCGTGCGGCGCGAGGCGGTAGTCGGTGAACTGGCCCAGCACGATGGCGTGCTGCTTTTCCAGCACACCGGCGTGCCAGAGCTGGGTCAGCATGCGCTCGATGCGGAAGGGGTGCTCGGAGACGTCTTCCAGGAACAGGATGCCGCCCTGCACGTCGGGCAGGTAGGGCGTGCCGACCAGCGAGGCCACCATGGCCAGATTGCCGCCCCAGAGGATGCCGCGCGCATCCACCGGATCGGCACCGGGGGACTCGAAACTGAGGATCTCCAGTTCGCCCGACAGCGTTTCCTGGAACAGGGCCTGGGTCAGGTCGTCCACCTTCTTGCCGCCGAAGTCGAACACCGCGGTGGGGCCGGCCAGGCTGACCGCGCCGGTGCGCGCCAGCAGGGCCAGGTTGAAGGCGGTGAAGTCGCTCTGGCCGATGAAGGTCTTGCCGCTGTCGGCCACGGCCCGCCAGTCGATCTGCGGCAGCAGGCGGCTCAGGCCGTAGCCGCCCCGGGTCGCCATGACGACCGGGTGCTTCTGCTTGAGCGCGCGCTGGATGGCCGCCAGGCGCTGCCTGTCGGTGCCGGCGAAGCGTTCGTGCACGGCCAGCGCGGTCCGGTCGACGGCCACGCGAAAGCCCAGGGCGCGCAGCCGCTCGACGGCCAGGTCCAGGGCGGCGGGATCGGCCACGGCGCCCGAGGGCGAGATCAGGTAGATCCCGGAAGGCTGCTCATGCACGCCGTGCGCGCCGCAGTCCGGGTCGGCGCAGACCAGGTGCGTGTGTTCGCCGCCGGCGGCCGGATGGGACGCAGGATGGGGCGCCGGGCTGGCGGGCGCGGCGGAAGCGGGTTTCTGTTTGGGCATGGAAAGGGAATTCCGTAAAAGGGGAGCGTCGGCCTCGGGGGCTTCGGAGAAGGATGCGGGTGCCGCGCTCGCCGTCAGGGTAGCAGGTGCGGCGGGCGCGGCGGAAGCGGGCAAGGAGGAAGCGGGCGCGGCGGAAGCAGGCACGAAGGAAGCGGACGCGGAGGAAGCGGGCACGAAGGAAGCGGACGCGGGCGCAGTCGCCGCCTGGGCCCGCGCCGCGCGGCCGGCCGCGCGCCGGGCGCGGAAGAAGTCGCGCAGCAGGTCGCCGCAGGCCTGCGCCCCCACCCCGCCCCGCACCCGCGCGTGGTGGTTCAGGCGCGGCTGGACGGACAAGTCCACCACGCCGCCGCAGGCGCCGGTCTTGGGGTCGGGCGCGCCGTAGACGATTTCCGCCAGCCGCGCGTGGAACATGGCGCCCAGGCACATGGCGCAGGGCTCCAGCGTGACGAACAGGCGCGCGCCGGTCAGGCGGTAGTTGTCCAGCCGCCGGGCGGCGGCGCGCAAGGCCACGACTTCGGCGTGCGCGGTCGGGTCGCGGTCCAGGATCGTGCGGTTGTGCCCGGTCGCCAGCAGATGGCCGGTGGCATCCAGCACCACGGCGCCCACGGGCACCTCGCCCTGCTCCGCCGCCAGGCGGGCCTGTTCGAGCGCCAGCGCCATGGCGCCGTCGTCGTCCAGGAGATCGGCCGCGTCGGCGGACGGGGCCGCGGCCAGTCGAACCGGACGGGACTCAGCCACGGTACATCCGCGCGCGCAGCACGATCTTGGAGGCCAGGCTTTCGACGGCGGCCTCCAGCCACTGGTAGAGCTCGGCGTCCTCGCCGAAGCGCGCCTGGTTCAGGTTGGACACCCGGCCGTCCTCGATGAAGCCCCAGGCGCGGCTGCGCTTTTCCTTGTGGCGCGGGTCCCAGACGCCGAACGCGACCCCGCCCGAGCGGCGGATCAGGGAAAAGCAGGGAATGTCGGTGTAGCCGTCGCCGACGAAGATCATCTGCTCGAAGGGCACGCGCAGCTTGTCGGGATCGACCTTGCGGTTGACCTCGAAGGGCTTGTTGCGCGAGTCGGAGCCGATGATGCCCTTCTGGATGTGGAACAGGTAACGGGTCTTGTCGGTGAAACTGACCACGCGGCGCGGAAACTCGATGGCGCCGTCAGGGCCGTAATGGAATTCGGACGCCCAGATGTCGGAAAACCAGCCGGCGATGGGCGTCTCGCGCAGCACGTCGCCGATGCCGCTGGACACCAGGTAGAACTCCAGCTGCACGGTCGGATGGGCATGGCGCAGCCGCTCGCGCAGGCGCTCGAACAGCGTCGTCACGCCTTCGTGCAGCGGCAGCCGGCGCCCCCAGTCGCGCAGGCGGTCGCGGGTGATCGGGCCCTGGGGTCCCGAGCGGGACAGTTCCAGCATCCGGTACAGGTAGGCCGGGACCGGGTCCCAGTCCTCGTGGTTCAGCAGCGGATCGACCTGTTCGTGCCAGAAGGCCGGCACGTCCACGCCGATGTCCTGGAGGAAGCCCGAGGTGCTGTCCGGCGCCAGGGTGTCGTCGAAATCGAAGACCAGCGCGACCACGTCCGCCATGGGATTATTCCTCCGCGTCCCGATCCATGCCGGCCAGGACGGCCAGCGCCCCGGGCAGGGCGCCCGGCAGGTCCTCGGCCAGCAGCCCCCAGCCCAGCTGGTCGGCCGCCAGGCCGTGCAGCCAGACGGCGGCGCAGGCGGCCTCGAAGGCCGGCATGCCGGCGGCCAGCAGGCCGGTCACGCAGCCCGCCAGCACGTCGCCCGTCCCGGCGGTGGCCAGCGTCGGCGGCGCATTGTCGTTGATGACGCAGCGGCCGTCGGGCGCCGCGATCACGGTGTCGGCGCCCTTGAGCACCACCACCGCGCCGGCGCGCCGGGCGGCGGCGCGCGCCCGCTGCAGCTTGCTCTCCGCCGGCGCGGATGCCGCACCGCCCACGCCGTCCGCACCGCCCACGCCGTCCGCACCACCCACGCCGTCCGCACCGCCCACGCCGGCCGCACCACCCGTACCACTCGCGCCACCCGCTCCCACACCGCCCGCAACTTCCGGCGCGGCATCGAACAGGCTGGCGAACTCGCCTTCGTGAGGCGTCAGCACGCAGTGCCCGTGCAAGGCGTCCAGCAGCGCGTCCGGCCGGCCGGCGAAGACGCTGAGCGCGTCGGCGTCCAGCACGCAGGGCCGGCCGGTCGCCAGCAGCGCCAGGACCTGGTCCCGCCCCTCGGGCGCGCGGCCCAGCCCCGGACCGATCAGCAGCGCATTGCGGCGCGGATCCGCCAGGGCCTGGTCCAGCGCGCCGTCCGGCGGCAGGGCCTCGACCATGACCGAGGTCAGCGCCCCCGCCTGGATCGCCCAGGCGGCCGGCGGCGCCGCCAGCGTCACCAGCCCGGCGCCGATGCGCGCGGCCGCCAGGCAGGCCAGGCGGCTGGCGCCCAGCATGCGCCCGCCGCCCACGACCAGGGCATGGCCCCGGCGGTATTTGTGGCCCTCGGAACGCGGCCAGGGGAAGGCATCCGCCCAGAGGTCGGGATGGTTGACGTGGGCCTCGGGGACGATGGCGTCCAGCGCGGCGTCGGGCATGCCGATGCCGGCGCAGATCAGCGCGCCGCACAGCGCGCGGCCGGGCAGCAGCAGATGGCCGGGTTTGCGGCGGCAGAACGTGACCGTCAGATCGGCCCGGACGGCCGCGCCCGGGCAGCGGCCGCTGGCGCCGTCCAGGCCCGTGGGCACGTCGATGGCGCACACCGGCGCGCCGGCGGCGTTGACGGCATGGATGAGCGCTTCCAGCGCGCCGTCCGGCGCCCGGCTCAGTCCGGCGCCCAGCAGGGCGTCGACGATCAGCCCGGCGCCGTCCAGGCAGCCGGGAACGGCGGGCTCGACCGGCCCGCTCCAGGCCTCGGCCGCCCAGGCCGCGTCTCCGCGCAGGGCGTCGCGGCCGCCCCATAGCGCCACCCGCACCGGCCAGCCGGCTTCCCGCAGCAGGCGCGCGGCGACGAAGCCATCGCCGCCGTTGTTGCCCGGCCCGCACAGCACCCGCACCGGCGTCGGCGCCCAGCGCTCGCGGATCGCCCGGGCCACGGCGGCGCCCGCGGCCGCCATGAGCCGGGTGCCGGGCACCCCCGCCGCCGGGGCGGCGCGGTCGGCGGCGCCCATCTGCGCCGGGCTCAGCAAGGCGTGCGGTGACAGGTGCGCCGGGCCGCCGGCGCGCCGGGACCGGCCCAGGGCGGCGCCGGCCCGGCCGGACGCAGGCGGGGCCGCGGACGAGAGCGCCGGGGAAGGCGCGGACAAAGGCGCCGACGAGGGCGCGGACGAGGACGGCCGGATCGACATGTCCGGCCTCAGGCGGACTGCGCCGCCCGCTGGCGCAATTCAAACTTCTGGATCTTGCCGGTGGACGTCTTGGGCACTTCGCCGAACACGATGTGGCGCGGGACCTTGTAGCCGGCGAGATGGGCCTTGCAATGCGCGATGATGTCCTCGGCCGTGATCTGGGCGTCGGGCTTGAGCTCGACGAAGGCGCAGGGGGTCTCGCCCCAGCGCTCGTCGGGCCGCGCGACCACGGCGGCGGCGAGCACCGCCGGATGGCGGTAGAGCACGTCCTCGACCTCGATCGAGGAGATGTTTTCCCCGCCGGAGATGATGATGTCCTTGCTGCGGTCCTTGATCTTGATGTAGCCGTCCGGATACATCACCGCCAGGTCGCCGCTGTGGAACCAGCCGCCCGCGAAGGCCGCCTCGGTCGCCTGCGGGTTCTTCAGGTAGCCCTTCATGCAGATGTTGCCCTGGAACATGATCTCGCCCATGGTCCGGCCGTCGGCCGGCACCGGCTGCATGGTCTGCGGATCCAGCACCGCCGCGGCTTTCTGCAGATGGTAGCGCACGCCCTGGCGGGCGTTGAGCTCGGCCCGCCTGCCGATGTCCAGTTCGTTCCAGGCGTCGTCCTTGGCGCACACCGTGGCCGGCCCGTAGACCTCGGTCAGGCCGTAGACGTGCGTGAGGTCGATGCCCAGGGCCTCCATGCCCTCGATCATCGAGGCCGGCGGCGCGGCGCCCGCCACCATGGCGCGGATGCCCGGCGGGATCGTGTCGCGCAGGGCCTGCGGCGCATTGACCAGCATGCTCTGCACGATGGGCGCGCCGCAGTAATGGGTGACGCCGTGCTCGCGCATCAGCGCGATCATGGCCGCCGCATCGACCCGCCGCAGGCAGACGTTCACCCCCGCCCGGGCCGCCAGGGTCCAGGGGAAGCACCAGCCGTTGCAGTGGAACATGGGCAGCGTCCACAGGTAGACCGAATGCTTGGGCATGTCCCATTCGAGGATGTTCGACACGGCGTTGATGGCCGCCCCTCGGTGGTGGTAGACCACGCCCTTGGGGTTGCCGGTGGTGCCGCTGGTGTAGTTCAGGGCGATCGCGTCCCATTCGGAATCCGGCATCCGCCAGGCGAAGTCCGGGTCCCCCTCGGCCAGCAGGGCCTCGTAGTCCATCGAGCCGACAGCCTCGCCCGGGCCGTCGTACAGGGGATCGTCGACGTCCACCACCAGGAGGGGTTCGGTGCGCGTGCGCTGCGCCAGCGCCTGGCTCACGACGCGGGAGAATTCCCGGTCGACCAGGAGGACGCGCGCCTCGCCGTGGTCGAGCATGAAGGCGATGGTGGCGGGATCCAGCCGGGTGTTCAGGGTATTGAGGACGGCGCCGCTCATGGGGATGCCGAAATGCGCCTCGACCATGGCGGGCACGTTGGGCAGCATCACGGCCACCGTGTCGCCGCGGCCGATGCCGCGCGCGGCCAGGGCGCCCGCCAGGCGGCGGCAGCGCCGGTACAGCTCGGCCCAGGTGTGGCGCACGGCGGCGTCGCCCCCGCCATGCACGACCGCCGTGCGGCCGGGATAGACCTCGGCGGCCCGCTCCAGGTACAGCAGGGGTGTCAGCGGCGCGAAATTGGCCGGGGTCTGGCGCAGGTCCTGATCGTATATCGAGGTCATGAAGGTCTCCATCCGTCTATCGGGGGCGTTGCCGCGCAGGCATGGCGCCTGCCCCCGCCGGTCCTCATTTTAGCGGGGGCGCAATGGCGGCAGGCCCACTTTCGGCATGGCCGTCCTGTCTGAAATCAATGAGCCCGACGGTACGCCCGCTCAGGGATTCCAGATGCCGCCCGCGCGCCGGGTCCTGCGCCGCACGGCACGGTCCAGCAGGACGTCGCCGCCCGGCAGCACCAGCGCCAGCGCGCGGCGCGCCCGGGTGGCGCCGGTATAGAGCAGCTCGCGCGTCAGCAGGGGCGATTTCCGGTCGGGCAGCACCAGCGCCACGCGGTCGAATTCCGAGCCCTGGGACTTGTGCACGGTCAGAGCGTAGACGGTCTCCACTTCCGGCAGGCGCGCCGGCGACACCCAGCGCACGGCATCCCGGGTGGCGCCGGCGAAGGCCACCCGGATCATCCGGACGCCCTCCCGCTCGGGATCGGGCAGCGGCAGGGCCACGCCGATGTCGCCGTTGGCCAGCCCCAGGGCGGGATGGTTGCGCAGCACCAGCACCGGCCGGCCGGGATACCAGGCGTCCTCGGCCGCCGGGACCAGGCCCTCGGCCCGCAGGCGGGATTCGATGCGCCGGTTCAGCCCGCGCGCCCCCCAGGGGCCGTCGCGCAGGGCGCACAGCACCTGGAAGCGGGCCTGCTGCGCCAGGACGGCGCGCGCCCAGCGGTCCCAGTCCGCCTGCGCCGCCCGCGGATCGGGAGCCGCCCGCAGGACGCGGAACAGCGCGGGGCAGCCGTCCTCGGCCAGAATGCCGCTGTCGTACAGCCAGGCATCGCCGGACGCGGCACGCGCGCCCTCGGCGGACGGCCCGACCCGCACCAGGCTCAGGCCGTCCGGCGGCCGGCGCAACAGTTCGGCCACGGCCGGCGCATCGCCCCGGTTCACGGCGGCGGCGAACCGGCCGATGCCGCTGTCGGCCTGGAAGCGGTGGCTGTGGCGCAGCATGACCACGGCCTGGTCCAGCGCGGTGCCGGCAGGATCCCGCCAGGGCCACGCGTCGGGCACCGTCTCGCCGCAGCATTCGAGCAGGCGGCGGCACTGCGCCGGGGTGTAGTGGCCCTCCTCGGCGCGCGCGCACAGCTCGCCCAGCACCGCGCCGGCCTCGACCGAGGCGAGCTGGTCCTTGTCCCCCAGCAGCACCAGGCGCGCATGGGCGGGCAGCGCGGCCAGCACGGCGTCCATCATCTCGATGTCCATCATCGAGGCCTCGTCCACCACCAGCACGTCCAGGTCCAGCGGATTGCCGGCGTGGAACTTCAGGCGCCGGGTATCGGGCCGGCTGCCCAGGAGGCGATGCAGGGTGAGCACTTCGGCCGGCACGCGTTCGAGCGCGGCGCGCAGCGCCGCGTCGGCCGGGGCCGACAGGCGCTCCAGGGCGCCGGCGATGGATTCGTTCAGGCGCGCCGCCGCCTTGCCCGTGGGCGCCGCCAGGCGGATGCGCAGGCCGCGCTCCAGGCCGCGCGCCTGGGCCAGGCCCTGCAGGACCGCCAGCAGGCGCACGACCGTGGTGGTCTTGCCCGTGCCCGGGCCGCCGGTGACGATGCTGAAGCCGTGCAGCAGGGCCGCGGCGCAGGCGATCTTCTGCCAGTCCGGCGATTCGGCGGCGGGGCCGGCGAACACCGCGTCGAGCCAGGCGCGGATGCGGGCGGGCTCGCGCGCCTCCGGCGGCTCCAGGGCGAGGCGCCGGCCGAGATCCTCGCGGATGCGCCGCCCGGCGCGCCAGTAGCGGGCCAGGTACAGCCGATGCCCGTGCAGGACCAGTGGCTGCGGGCCGTCGCCGTCGCCCGCGAAGCCGGCCGCCGCCAGCGCCGCCAGGCAGCCGTCGAGCCCGCCGTCGATCCAGGCGGGCGGCCCGGTCCGTTCGTCCGCGTCCGGGTCGCCGCCCGGCGCGTCGAGGCCCGATTCGCACAGGGCCCGCAGGTCCAGGCAGGGATG
Organism: Castellaniella defragrans 65Phen; assembly: GCF_000612685.1. NCBI lineage: Bacteria > Pseudomonadati > Pseudomonadota > Betaproteobacteria > Burkholderiales > Alcaligenaceae > Castellaniella > Castellaniella defragrans. The sequence goes on along the minus strand of NZ_HG916765.1, from coordinate 1,863,879 downwards.
GCCGTGGGCCAGCCGCGCGCTGCACAGGACCGCCAGGCGCAGCGCCAGTTCGGGCGCCCGCGGCGCCTGGCGGGCGAGCAGGCGGCCGAACGCCACGTCCAGGTCGCGCAGGCCATCCTCCGACTGGCCAAACGCCAGCCAGGCGGGAAACTCAGTCATCGCCCGCCTCCCCGTCCGCGCCGTCGAACAGCGCGTCCAATGCCTCGACGAGGCCGCGTTCGGGCCGCAGGGCCACCAGCCCCTGGCCGGGCGCCTCCTGGCCGCGCAGGAACAGGTACAGCGCGCCGCCCATGTGGCGCGCATAGTCGTAGTCCGCCAGCCGCGCGCGCAGCTGGCGGTGCAGCGCCAGCACGTACATCAGCATCTGCGCGTCGTAGCGGGACGCGCACATGGCCGCCTCCAGCGCCTCGGGAGCGTAGTCGGCCGCGCGCGCGCCCAGGTCGTTGGACTTGTAGTCGATCAGGTAATAGCGGCCGTCGGCCTGCAGGACCAGGTCGATGAAGCCCTTGAACATGCCGTTCAGCCGCCCCGCCGCCAGCGCGGGACGGGCGGCGCCGCCGAACGTCGCGCGGCGCAGCAGCCCGTCCAGGCGCCCGATGTCCACCCGCTGCGCCGGCAGCCAGAACTCCATTTCCGGCAGGCAGGCCTGCAGGCGGTCCAGGCGCAGCACCGGGTCGCCCGGCAGGGCCGGCCGCCATGGCGTGCGCGCCAGCCGCAGCAGCCAGTCGTGCAGCGCGTCGATGTGCGCCTCCCAGCCGCGCACCGCGCAGCGCCGGGCGATCAGGTCGCGCGCCTCCGCGTCCAGGTCGCGGAAGGCGCGCCGCGCCGCCCATTCCAGCAGGCCGTGCAGGAACGTCCCGGCCTCGCTGCCGCGCGGAAAGTCGCGCAGGCCCGAGGCGAGCGGCACCGGCGCGGCCTCCGCCGCCCGCGGCGCCGGCGCGGGATCGGCCTGGCGGCCCTCGCGCAGCACGTCCTCGGCGGCGGTCTCGGGCGCGGCGGCATCGGCCAGGCACAGCGCGGAATAGCTGGAGATCCACCAGGGCTGGCCGACGGCCGGCGCGGCCAGGCGGCGGGCTTCGCCCAGCGCCTCGGGCGCTTCGGCCGGCGCACCGGCAAACGGCGCCTCGCCGGCGTCATCCGCCGATGCCGCGTCCCAGGCCATCAGGCCGGGATGGGCCCGCGCCAGCCCGTCCCAGGCCGCCCGCAGGTCCGCGCCCAGCAGGTGGCCGATGGCGCTGCCGCCGCCGGCCTTCAGCGGCCCCAGCGCCATCCAGACGGCGTGGCGCGCGCGCGTCAGCGCCACGTACAGCTTGCGCACGTCCTCGCCCAGGCGCTCGCCGTCCAGGCGCAGCAGCGCTTCGGCGTCCGCCTCCATGACCCATTCCCGGCCGGCCGCGCCGGGCAGCAGGTACGGCCCCTCGCCCGCCTTCACCGGACGCGCCTTGCAGACGAAGGGCAGGAAGACCAGGGGATATTCCAGGCCCTTGGACTTGTGCACGGTCACGACCCGCACCAGGCCCTCGTCGCTTTCCAGGCGCAGGCGGCGCCCGTCCTCGCCTTGAGGCGATTGGGCCTGGCGATGCAGGTAGCGCAGCACGGCCTGCTCGCCGTCCAGGTGCGCGGCGGCCTGCTGCAGCAGCTCGGCCAGGTGCAGGAAATCGGTCAGGCGCCGCTCGCCCTCGTAGCCGTCGGCCAGCAGGCGGGCCGGCACGTCGAAATCGTGCAGCAGCCGGCGCAGCATGGGCAGCACGCCGCGCTGGCGCCAGATCTGGCGGTAGGCCTGGAACCGCTCGACCTGGGCGTCCCAGGCGCGTTCATCCTCCACCAGCCGGTCCAGCGCCTGCCAGTCCAGGCCCAGCGCCGGGGCCGCCAGGGCCGCGCGCAGGGCGCGCTCGTCCTCGGGATGGGCGCAGGCATCCAGCCACAGGGCGAGTTCCGCCGTCTGCGGCGATTCGTAGACGGAATCCCGCTCGGACAGGTACACGCTGCGCACCCCGGCCCGGGCCAGCGCCTGGCGCACGCTGCGCGCCTCGGCATGGGTGTTGACCAGGATGGCGACGTCGGCGGGCCGCACCGGCGTCCACCGGCCGCCCTCGCGCATGCCCGCCGCGCCGCGCCGGCCCAGCGCCAGCGTTTCGGCCACGCGCCGGGCGCAGAGCGCGGCGGCGTCCTGCTCGTACTGGGTCGAGGACAGGGGCTTGTCCGGCGCGGCCGGCTCGATCCAGCAGGCGCTCATGGCCGGGGCCGGGCGGCCCAGGACTTCCCAGCGTTCGGCGCGGCCCTGGGCCTGCACGGGATGGAAGGCGATGCCCACGTCCGGCAGGCCGGTGGGAAAGGCCTGCGCGCCGCGCAGGGCGAAGCAGCGGTTGACCGCGGCGACCATGGCCTCGGACGAACGGTAGTTGCGCCCCAGCGTCTGCACCCGTCCGGCGCAGGCCCGGCCCGCCCGCAGGTAGGTGTGCACGTCGGCGCCGCGGAAGCCGTAGATGGACTGCTTGGGGTCGCCGATGAAGACCAGCGCGGTGTCGGGGTCGTCGTCGGCCACCCGGTAGACGCGGTCGAAGATGCGGTACTGTACCGGGTCGGTGTCCTGGAATTCGTCGATCAGCACCACCGGGAACTGACGCCGCAGGGTCTGCGCCAGGCGCGCGCCCGCGGCGCCTTCCAGCGCGGCGTCCAGATTGCCCAGCAGGCCGTCGAAGCCCAGCAGCGCGGCGCTGGACAGGGCCTGGCGCAGGCGCCGGGCCATCCAGGCCAGGGCATGGCGCAGCAGGGGCGCGCGCGCGCCGGGCAGCGCGGCCAGATCGGCGCGCAGGCGGACCAGGGCCGCGCTGGCGGGATGCTGCGGCGCCGGCTCCTCGCCCTGCCACTTGTCCTGGATGCCCTGCGGCGTCAGGCGGTCCCAGCCGGTCTTGAGATCCAGTTCGGCCAGCTCGGGGTCCCGCGCCCAGGTCCGCAGCGCCTGCATCCAGCGGCGCAGGTCCGCCGGCCGGATCTTCGTGTCCTTGCCCAGCGAGACCAGCCAGTCCTCCAGCGCGTCGGCGGCCTCGATCCAGGGCGCCTTCAGCGCGGCCAGGCGTTCCCGCCGCACCGCCCGGTGGCGCGCCAGCACGGCGGACAGGCTTTCGTCGGCGGCCTCGGGCAGGGATTCGCGGGTCAGCAGGCCGGACAGGCCGAGCAGGGCATCCGGCCCGGACCAGACGGCCAGCACCTCGGCCAGGTCGTCCGGCGCCAGCGGCGCCACGTGCGCGCGCCAGTAGTCCCAGGCCGTCTGGCGGATCTCGGCGCCCAGGTCCGGCTCCAGCCGCTGCTCGAACAGGCTGCCGCTGTCGAAGGCGTGCTCCTGCAGGACCCGGGCGCACCAGGCGTGGATGGTGGAAATGGCGGCCTCGTCCATGGACTGCGCCGCCAGGTCCAGCGTGCGGGCGCAGCCGGCCCAGCGGTCCCGCGGCCATTCCCGGCGCAGCGACGCCAGGAAGGGATCGGCCGCATGGCCGGTCTCGTGACCGGTTTCGTGATCGGCCCCATGACCAGCCTCATGATCGGTCCCATGATCGGCCTCACGATCAGCCTCATGATCAGCCTCATGATCAGCCTCATGATCGGTCCCATGATCGGTCCCATGATCGGCCTCACGATTGACCTCATGATCGGCCCCATGGCCGGCTTCATCCCGCGCCTCGCCGGCGAACCAGACGGCGGCCTCGGCCAGGCGGGCGCGGATCCGGTCGCGCAATTCCTGGGCGGCCGCCTCGGTGAAGGTGAGGACGAGGATCTCGGTGGGCAGGCGCGGATCCTGCCCGCCATGGCCCAGCACCAGGCGCACGTACAGCGCGGCGATCGTCCAGGTCTTGCCGGTGCCGGCGCTGGCCTCGATCAGGTGGCTGCCGCGCAGGGGGAAGCGCAGCGGATCGACCTGGGGAATCGCGGGCGCACCGTTCATGCCGTCCCCCTGGCGCTGCGCACTCATGTTCCGCCCTCCGCCGCGGCGGGATACGAGCGGATGGTCCGCGACACCTCGCCGTACAGGACCTGCGCCCAATGGAAGAAGCCGCCGCCCGCGCACAGGCGGTCGAAATCGGGATAGCTGCGCCGCAGATACAGGTCGTCGGCCACCCGCTTGAGGTAGGTTTCCTCCGCCGCGCGCCAGGCCTTGCCGCCGGGTTCCGGATCGGCGCCGGCCCGCAGCCAGGCGCCCGCCGCGTCGATGTCCACCGGCAGCGCGGCGCGCATGCCGGCCCGCCAGGCGTCCCACAGGGCGCGCCACTGGCCGGCGGCCCGATCCGGGTCCAGCGGATCGAAGGACACGCAGCCCTTGGGGCTGACGAGCACCGTCGTCAGGGACCGGCCATGCGCGTGCGCGGCCAGATGGTCCAGCCAGGCCGGCACCATGGGCGCAATGCGATAGGAATCCCTGCCGTCCACCAGATGGCTGGCGAGCAGCACGATCCGGCCCCACCCGCCCTGCGCATCGCAGCGCCAGCCGCCCAGCGTGTCCTCGAACGTCCAGCCGCCATCCGGCGCGGCGCTGGCCATGCGCAGGGTCTCGTCGGACACCTGCGGCCAGTCGCCGCAGGCGCGGCGGTAGGGGTCGATGGCCGCCTGCACGCTGTCGCGCAGCGCCCGGGCCGCCGCCTCGCCCAGCCCGCCGGCGACCAGCGCGCCGCGCCGGCGCATGCGCTCCAGGCAGTCCCGGAACGCCGGCTCGGCTTCGGCCGGGCCGGGCGCACGGCGCAGGGCTTCGAGCAGCTCGGCGCGCAGCTGCCACTGCGCCAGGCCGTCCCGGACGTAGGGTTCGCCTTCGTCCAGGTCGGGATCCGGCGCCTCGAAGTACACCTGCAGGCGCTGCTGGAAGAACGCGCGCACGGGATGCTTCAGGAACTGGCGCAGGACGTCCAGCCGCACGGCGGCGTCCCGGCGCGGCGGCGGCAAGGGGGCCGGCGCCGGCGCGGCGGCGGCCGGCCGGCGGGCGCCGCGCCATTCGGCGGCATAGGTGAACAGCGCGCCCGGGCCGCTGTCCGGCGGGACCGGAAAGTAGCGGCGGCTGAAGGGCTGCAGCGGATGGTGCAGGCTCAGGGCGCGGGACGGGGGCCCGGCCCCGTCGGCGCACCGCCAGCCCCGATCCAGATGGTCCATGAGCTGGGACACCAGCACGGACGGCGGCTGCGGCGTGTTGTCGTGGATGCTGTGCCCGATCCAGGAGATGTAGAGCTGGTCGCGCGCGGACAGCAGGGCCTCCAGGAACAGGTAGCGGTCGTCCTCGCGCCGGGAGCGGTCGCCCGGGCGCGGATACAGCGCCATCAGGTCGAAGTCGGCCGGCACGCGCTGGCGCGGAAAGGCGCCGTCCTGCATGCCCAGCAGGCACACGCGCCGGAACGGGATGGCCCGCATGGGCATGAGCGTGGCGAAGGTCACCGCGCCGGCGAAGAAGCGCTGCGACAGGCCGGCCTGGTCCAGCTGGCCCAGGCAATGCTCGGCGACGATGGACGCCGGCAGGGCCTCGTCCACCCCTGCGGTCTGGCACAGCTGCGCCCAGTCCTGCAGGATTTCCCGGAAACGCGCCAGGGTGTGCTCGTCGGCATCCGACACCGGCAGGAAGAAATCGTCGAGCAGCGCCTGCAGGGACGCCACCCACTGCGCGGGCGCGGCGTCCTGGCGCAGCAGCCGCCAGTGGCGGTCCAGCGCGTCCAGCAGGCGGGCCAGCGCGCCCAGCGCCTGGGCCTGCAGCCCGCCCGTCTCGCCATAGGGCTCGATGGCCTGCCAGGCCGGCGCGTCGGGGCCCGCCGCATAGCCCAGCAGCATGCGTTCCAAGCCGAAGCGCCAGGTGTGTCCATGGGCCGCCTCGGGCGCCTGCGCCAGGCCGAAGGCGCCGCGATGCTCGGCGTGCAGCCCCCAGCGCACCTCGGCGTCCCGCACCCAGGCCTGCAGCAACGGCAGGTCGCCGGCCTCGATGCCGAAGCGCGCCCGCAGCGCCGGCACGTCGAGCCATTCCAGGACCTCCTGGATGCCCAGCCGCAGGCGCGGCAGGGACAGCAATTGCTCCAGCACGATGACCAGCGGATCGGCCTGGCGCTGCCCGCGGTCCGCCAGGGCATAGGGCACGTGGCGCCGGTCGCCGGAGCCGTACTGGCCGAAGACCGCCTGCACGTGGGGCGCGTAGGCCTCGATGTCGGGCACCATCACGATCACGTCGCGCGGCTGCAGGCCGGGATCGGCGGCGAAGGCCGCCAGCAGCTGGTCATGCAGGATCTCGACCTCGCGCTGGGCGCTGTGGGCGACGTGGAAACGCAGCGAATCGTCGCGCGCCGCATCCAGCGCCGGCCAGCGCGCGCGCGTCTCGGCCAGGGGCCGCAGATCACGGATGTCGTCCTGCAGCTGCTCCAGCAGCGTGGTCCCGGGCAGTTCCTCGAAGGCGTCGATGCGCCGGTGCAGGGCTTCGAGGGCCAGGCCGCAGCGCGTCCGGTGCGCCGGATCGTCGATGTCGTCGAGCAGGCCGATGAAATCGCGCCCCTGGCGTCCCCAGGAGGCCAGCAGCGGATGCGTCTGCTGGTGCAGCGCGTCCTCGTCCAGGATTTCCGGCATGCCCGGCCGGCGCGACTGGCGCCGGAAGCGCGCCCGCAACAGGTCGCGGTCGCCCAGGATGTCGGCCCAGTAATGGGCGCAGGGATTGTTCACGCACACCAGGATCTGGATCCAGCACGACAGGCCCGACAGGGCCTCCAGGATCTGGCGCGGCATGGCGGAAATGCCGAAGACCAGCAGGCGGCGCGGCAGCCCCGCCGGACGCGGGGCGCCGCCGGACGCCCGGATCCGCGCCATGAAGGCCGCGTGCACGGCGGCGCGGCCGACCGGCTCGCCCGCGGCCGCGCCCAGGTCGTCGAGCAGGGCGCGCCACAGGCGGGCCTGCCAGGCCTGGGATTCGGGCAGCGGCCGTTCGCGGCCGTACGCATCGGGCAGGACGGCCTCGCCCCGGCTCCAGGCATCCAGCCAGTCGGCCCGGTAGACCTGGTACTGGTCGAACAGGTCCGCCAGCCGGTGGGCCAGCTGGTGGCGCTTGCGCACGCCAGCGTCGTCGGCGAGGAAGCGCGCCACCGGCTCGAAGCCGGGCTCACCGGCCAGCGCCGGCAGCAGGCGCATCAGCCGCCAGGCCAGCGGATCCTTGTCCAGGGGGGACTGCTCGGGAACCGCATTCGCACCCAGCACGGCGCGATAGGCCTGCCACATGAAGCGCGACGGCAGCAGGAAATCCAGCGCGGCCGCGATGCCGCAGCCCTGCTCGCGCTCGGCCAGGGCCAGGCGCAGCCACTGCGCGATGCCATTGCTGTGCACCAGCAGGCACTCGTTTTCCAGGGGGTCGAGCGGCGAATGGCGCAGCCAGGCGACCAGCACCTCGCGCAGCTGTTCCGCCCGATTGCCGTGGACCAGCATCAGCCCCGGAGTGAGTTCCGTCACGCCTGCTCCTTCGATCGATCAGACAGCATCATAAAAGGCTTTCGGCCCCGCCGCATTGGGATTGCCGCGCGTTGGGGTTATCCTAGGGACTGCCCTCGACTCATCATCCTTCTTGCCCGAGACCGCTGCAATGAACGCTGTGCCATCCCCCGTCCGGCCCGCCTACCGGACGGCCGCCACCCTGGAGGAAATCCGGGCCAACCTGGCCGACATCCGCGCCCGCATCGACGCGGCCTGCGCCCGCGCCGGGCGCGATCCCGCCGAAGTCCGCCTGCTGCCGGTCAGCAAGACCGTGGACGAATCCCGCATCCGCATGGCCTACGCGGCGGGCTGCCGCCTGCTGGGCGAGAACAAGGTCCAGGAAGCCTACGGCAAATGGGAGGCCATGGCCGACCTGACCGACCTGGACTGGGCGATCATCGGCCACCTGCAGACCAACAAGGCCAAGTTCGTGGCCCGCTTCGCGCGGGAATTCCAGGCCCTGGACAATCTGCGCGTGGCCGAGGCCCTGGACCGGCGCCTGCAGGACGAAGGCCGCGGCCTGGACGTCTTCGTCCAGGTGAACACCTCGGGCGAGGCCAGCAAGTTCGGCCTGGCGCCGGAAGAGGCGCTGGACTTCGCCCGCGCCCTGCCCGCCTACGCCTCGCTGCGGGTGCGCGGCCTGATGACGCTGGCGCTGTTCTCCCCGGACGAGGCCCGCGTGCGCCCCTGCTTCCAGCTGCTGCGCGACCTGCGCGAGCGGCTGCGCCAGGACGCCCCGCAGGGCGCGGATTTCGCCGAGCTGTCGATGGGCATGTCGGGAGATTTCGAGTGGGCGATCGAGGAAGGCGCCACCACCGTGCGCGTCGGCCAGGCGATCTTCGGCGCCCGCGCCCTGCCCGACAGCCATTACTGGCCGGAAGGCAGGACGGCCCCGGGCTGATCCGCGCATGGCCGCCCTCCCGTCCGCCGCGAGCCGCGCCGACCCGCCTGCGGGATGGCGCGCCGCCCGCGCCCTGGCGGCCGGCCTGCTGTGCCTGTGGCTGGCGGCCTGCGCCGGCCCGGGCGCGCGCAGGCCGGTTGCGGCCAATCCCAACATCGACCCGGCGCAGCGCACCGAGGTGGTCATGACGGCCCTGAGCCTGCTCGACACCCGCTACCGCTACGGCGGCTCGCAGGCCCGGCAGGGCTTCGACTGCAGCGGCCTGGTGAAATACGTGTTCGGCACGGCGGCCGGCGCCGCCCTGCCCCACAATACCGAGCAGATCGCCCGCATGAGCCGCCCCGTGCCGCGCAGCGAGCTGCAGGCCGGCGACCTGGTGTTCTTCGACACTCTGGGCCGGCCGAACTCGCACATGGGCATCTACCTGGGCGACGGGCGCTTCATCAACGCTCCGTCCACCGGCGGCCAGGTCCGCATCGACCGGCTGGACAATCCCTACTACCGGCGCCACTTCCAGTCGGTGGGGACGCTGTTCGCCCGATGAGGCAGGCCCCCGCCCGGCCATGAAAAAAACCAGGGCCGGCGCGATGCCGACCCTGGACTTCCGGACTTCTGGACTTCCGGGCTTCCGATCTTCAGCCGCCCGGCCTGCCTGGGCCGATCCAGGGCGAGGACGGGCGGGCACCGTCGGCGGCGCCGATCAAGACTTCGCGGGCTTGCCGGCGCGCTTGGGCGCATGCATGTCGGCCAGCTTCTGGCGCTGTTCGGGTGTCAGCACCGCGCGGATCTGCGCGCCGGTCTGGGCACGCAGCAGGGCCAGCTGCGCCTGGGCCTGGCCCAGGGCGTCGGCCGCCTGCTTGACCTTGGCCTCGTCGAAGGTGTCGGCCCGGCTCAGTTCGCGCAGCGATTCGTGCGCGGCGCGCAGGGCCTTCTTCTGGTCGTAGAAAGCCTGTTCCTGGTCGTGGCGGATCTTGAAGATCTTGTCCTGCTGATCCTGGCTGAGATCCAGGCCGCGCAGGCCGTGGGCCCCGCCGAAGCGGACGAAATCGCCGCCGCGCGGACCGAAATCACCGCCGCGGGGGCCGAATTCGCCGCCACGCGGGCCGCAGTCGGGGCCGCCCTTCTGGTGGTGGCGGGGACCGCCCTCGTCCGGCATGCCGGGAGCGGCGGAGGCGGCCAGGGGCGCGGCGACCAGGGCGGCGGCCATGGCCAGGGCGGAGAGCGAGCGGGCGCGGGTGAGGTGGGTGAAGTTCATGTCGGTCTTCCTTTCTTCGTTTCCGGCGGCCCCCCGATAGAGCCGCGATGGAGACAGATTAAGGGCCGACTGCGGCGCAAAAATGGGCGAATCGTGAAGACTTCGTGGAGAAGCGTCAGCGGATCCTGCGCGAGCCGCCGAACGGGCGAACGAACCAGACGAACCGCCCCGCTGAGGTTCAGACGCCCCCGAGATCCAGCCGGTAGCCCACGCCGTAGACCGAGCGGATCAGTTCCTCGTCCGGACGCACGGCGGCCAGCTTGCGGCGCAGGTTCTTCACGTGGCTGTCCACCGCCCGGTCGGTGACCACGCGGCGGTCGTCGTACAGGCCGTCAAGCACCTGGTCGCGGGAAAAGATGCGCCCCGGCTGGCTGGCCAGCAGCGCGAGCAGGCGGAATTCCACCGGCGTCAGGTCCAGCGGCACGCCGTCCAGGCGCGCGCTCCAGGCACCCTCGTCGATCTCCAGCCCGCCGGTCTCGCGCGCGCGGGCGGGCGCCAGGTCCGCCGCGCTGCGGCGCAGGACCGCCTTGACGCGGGCCACGACCTCGCGCGGGCTGTAGGGCTTGCAGATGTAGTCGTCGGCGCCCAGCTCCAGGCCCAGCAGGCGGTCGATCTCCTCGGTGCGGGCGGTCACCATGATGACCGGGATGGCCGTCCTGGCGCGGATGTCGCGGCACAGGTCCAGGCCGTCGCGTCCAGGCAGCATCAGGTCCAGCAAGACCAGGTCGGGCGGCCAGTCCGCGATCAGGGGCATGACCTCCAGGCCGTCGCCCGCGCAGCGCACCTCGTAGCCGGAGGCCTGCAGGTAGGTCCGCAGCACCTCGGCCAGCTTGGGCTCGTCTTCCACCACCAGGATCCGCATGCCTCACTCCTCGTCCGTCGCGCGCAGGCTGTCCGCCCCGCCCGCCGCATCCGCCGCCCGCGCCTCGGCCGGGGGCCATTCGACGCGGATCGCCAGCCCGCCCAAGTCGGACGGCGCCGCCGAAATCCCGCCGCCATGGGCCTGGACGATGGAACGGCAGATCGCCAGGCCCAGCCCCGATCCGCCGTGGAGGCGGCTGCGCGAGGATTCCACCCGGTACAGGCGGTCGAACAGGCGGGGCAATTGATCGGGCGCCACGGCGGGCGCGGTATCGGCGAGCTCCAGCACGATGCGGCCGTCGCGCCGGCCGAGCCGCAGCCGCACGCGCCCCGGGCTGTCGGTGTAGCGCAGGCTGTTTTCCAGCAGGTTCGCCAGCAGCTGCTCCAGGCGGCGCTCGTCGCCGGAGAGCCGCAGGCCGGGCTCGATGTCCTGGTCCAGCGCCAGGCCGGCCCGGGCGTAGCGCTCCCGCACCGCGTCGAGCGCCCGTGCGGCCAGCGCCGACAGGTCCAGCGGCTGCATGCGGTAGTCCAGCGCGCCGGCATCGGCCAGCGACAGTTCGTGCAGGTCGTCCACCAGCCGGTTCAGGCGGCCGATCTCGTGCGCCAGCGAGGCCAGGGCGGCCTCGTCCGGCACGCGCAGGCCGTCCTGCAGGGCTTCGATTTCCCCGCGCAGCACGGCCAGGGGGGTGCGCAGTTCGTGGGACACGTCCGCCATCAGTTCGCGGCGCAGGCGGGCGTTGCGCGCCAGGCTGTGCGCCAGGCGGTTGAAGTCGCGCGCCAGGCGCCCGAGCTCGTCGGGCGCCCCGACGCGCACGCGGATGTCGAAATCGCCGTCGGCCAGCCGCCGGGTGGCCAGGGCGAGACGCCGCACCGGCACCAGCAGCAGGCGCGCCAGCAGCAGGCTGACCAGGGCGGCCAGCAGCACAGACAGGCCGACGATCACCCAGGTCGCCCGCAACTGGCGGGCCTGGAAGCGGCGATCGATCTCGTCGTTGACCACCATGGGCATGGGCGCGGGACTGAGCAGCCAGCCCACGGAGCGGCCCTCGACGGTCACGGGATGGCGCATCAGCTCGGCCCCGGGGCGCACGCGCGGCCCCGCCAGCCAGCCGCCGTCGGCGTCCAGCAGCGTGACGCGGAGCGGCGGCCCCGGCGGCGGCCCGCCATCGCGGTCGCGCTCATGCTCGTGCTCGCCGCCCGGCCGGCCGTAGCGCGACAGGCGCAGGCTGCGCCCCCAGCGATCGCCGCTCCCGGCGAGGAAGCCCCAGCCGCCGGCCTCTGCGTAATCGACGGCGAGCGCCTGCGCCAGGCTGTCCAGCCGCTGGTTCTCGCGTTCCCGGATATAGTCGTCGAAGCCGCTGTCGAAGCTGTAGCGCACGGCCATGCCCATGGCGAGCGCCACGACGATGCAGGTCGCCAGGATGGCCAGGAACAGCTTGAAGGTGATGCTGGAGCGCATGAAGTCATTTCCACGGGCGGGGGATGCGGTCCCCGCCGTCCACGCTATCGTACCGTAGGCGGGCCGCGGACGGCCGGCGAGGACGGCTGCCGCATGGCCGCGCCTGGATGGCGATGACCGGCGCACGGATCGCGCCGCAGGCAGGCGGCCGACACACGGCCGGCGCACGCCCCCCGCGCGGGCTACACTCGGGGCCGCATACCCGCTCGCCAAGGAGACCCGCATGACGCCCGCATCCGATCCGACGCCCTTCGCCGCCCTGGTGGCCCGCTGCGCTCCCGAATGGGAAGCCTATTGCCGGCACGAATTCGTGCGCCGGCTGGCGGCCGGCACCCTGCCGGCCGAGGCCTTCCGCCGCTACCTGCGCCAGGACTACCTGTTCCTGGTGCACTTCGCCCGCGCCTGGGGGCTGGCGGTCTACAAGAGCCGCAGCATCGCGGAACTGCGCCAGGGCCTGGACAGCCTGAAAGCCATCGTGGACCTGGAAATGGGCCTGCACGTGGACTATTGCGCCCAATGGGGCATCGGCGCGGACGAGCTGGAAGCCCTGCCCGAAGCCCGCGAGACCATGGCCTACACCCGCTACGTGCTGGACGCCGGCCATCGCGGCGACCTACTGGACCTGCACGTGGCGCTGGCCCCCTGCCTGGTCGGCTATGCGGACATCGCCCGCTGGATCGAGGCCCAGCCGTTCACCGTGCGAGGGACGGCCAATCCCTACGAGGCCTGGATCGCCATGTACGCCAGCGAGGAATTCCAGGCGGCGGCGCAGGCCGAGCGCGCCTGGCTGGACGCGCGGCTGGCGGGCCAGACCGCCGAACGCCTGGACGGGCTGGCGGCCACGTTCCGCGACGCCACCCGCCTGGAGATCGACTTCTGGCAGATGGGGCTGGACAGCGCCTGAAGCCCATGCCCGGGCGCCGCGCCCGGATCCGGTTACGCCCGGATCCGGTTACGCCCGGATCCGGTTACGCCTGGATCCGGTCCAGCGCCCGCGCCAGGGTGGCGACGGTACGCTCGACGTTGTGCAGCTTGTCCAGGCCGAACAGGCCCAGGCGGAAGGTCTTGAAGCCTTCGGGCTCGTCGCAGGCCAGGGGCACGCCGGCGGCGGCCTGCAGCCCCGCCTCGGCGAACTTGCGCGTCGTGTGGATGCCGTCGTCGGTGGTGTAGCTGACCACCACGCCCGGCGCCTCGAAGCCGGGCGCCGCGACGCTCTTGAAGCCACGTTCGCGCAGCAGCGCGCGCACGGCCTGGCCGAGCTGGCGCTGCTCGGCCTTGACGCGCTCGTAGCCGTAGGCCTCGGTCTCGGCCATCACGTCGCGCAGCACGGTCAGGGAATCCGTGGGCAGCGTGGTGTAGTAGGCATGGCCGCCCTTCTCGTAGGCTTCCATGATGCCCAGCCACTTGCGCAGGTCGCAGGCGAAGCTGGTGCTCTGCGTGGTCTCGATGTGCTTGCGGGCGGCCTCGCCCAGCATCACCAGGCCGCAGCAGGCCGACGAGGTCCAGCCTTTCTGCGGCGCCGAGATCAGCACGTCCGCGTGCACTTCGCGCATGTCCACCCAGATCGTGCCCGAGGCGATGCAGTCCAGCACGAACAGGCCGCCCGCCTCGTGCGTGGCGTCGGCCACCTGGCGGATGTAGTCGTCGGGCAGCATGATGCCGGAGGCCGTCTCCACGTGCGCGGCGAACACGACCTCGGGCTTGAACTCGCGGATCGCCGCGACGACCTCGGCCACCGGCGGCGGCTCGAAGAAAGGCTGGGCGCCGGCTTCGGTCGGGCGGGCCTTGAGCACGCGCTCTTCGGAGGGGATGCGGCCGGTCTCGAAGATCTGGCTCCAGCGGTAGCTGAACCAGCCGTTGCGGATCACCAGGCAGCGCCTGCCGGTGGCGAACTGCCGCGCCACGGCCTCCATGCCGAAGGTGCCGCTGCCCGGCACGACGATGGCGGAATGCGCCCCGTACACCGACTTGAGGGTGCGGGAGATGTCGCGCATCACCTGCTGGAACGACGAGGACATGTGATTCAGGGCGCGGTCGGTGTAGACCACCGAATATTCCAGCAGCCCCTCGGGGTCTACTTCAGGCAGCAATCCAGGCATGGGTCTCTCCGGCGGAACGATGCCCGATTGTAGACCACCCCCCGGAAAACGGGCGCGCGGCGTCCCGGAGGGCGGACATCTCGCACCGCGTGACGGAAACGTCCTCCCGCGAAGGCTGGCGGACCGGCCGGTGCTGACCCCCGGCGGCAGGCACAGTACAATGCTCGGCGGCGGCTGCACGGACGAGCCGCCGCGGGCGGGAAGCCGGGAACAACAAGAACAAGACCAGAACCGCCGTTTTCTTTTCAAGACGACGACAAGAGACAAGGCCTGCGCGCGAGCCGCGTGCCCGTGAAAAACACCGCAGGCACCCACAAGGAGACCCGATGGAAGAACCTACCCTGACGACCGATCCGTCCACCGACGCCGCGGCCGAGGCCCCGCCCCCCCTGCCGCCGCGCCTGATCCGCCGCGAGCCGATCCTGGACCAGAACCGCGGCCTGGCCGGCTACCGGATGCGCGTGCTGTGGACCGCCGAGCCGCAGGCGCCCGATCCGGACACCGGCGCCGCCCTGATCGAAGCCGCGCGCACGCATGGCGCCAGCGCCTTCTTCGCCTACGTTCCCCACTGGATCGACGGCACCCCCGGCCTGCTGCAGAACGCCTACGTGCACATGCTGCCGCGCCACCGCACCTATCTCGAATTCCCGGAAACGACCGAGATCACGCCGGAACTGATCCAGGCGCTGCAGGGCCTGGCCCGGGGCGGCACGAAATTCTCCATCCGCGGCGACCTCGCCGCCCTGCCCGGCCGCGAAGCGCTCCTGCCCTTCTGCAAGATCGTGCGCTTCGATCCCGCGCTGAGCACCAAGGCCGACATCTTCCGCCAGAGCTTCCAGCACAAGCAGGCCGGCCGCCAGCTGATGGCCGTGAACTCGCCCGACAAGGCGACGCACGACAATTTCATGCTGCTGGGCTTCACCCTGTTCCAGGGCCACTGGCCCATGGACCTGGCCTCCGCGGCGTCCCTCACGCCGCGCCAGAAGACCCTGCTGCGCCTGGTGACGCTGATCATGGGCGAAGGCGAAGCCCCGGAAATCCAGGCCTGCCTGCAGCAGGACCCCGAACTGGTCAAGACCCTGCTCGACATGGTGAACACCCCGGCCTTCGGCCTGAGCCAGGAGGTCGAGTCCCTGAACCAGGCCATCATGCTGCTGGGCCGCCGGCAGCTGCAGCGCTGGATCCAGGTCCTGATGTACACCGAGGCCGGCCGGCCGGCGGGCTACCTGTCGCCCATCCTGCTCCAGGCCAGCGCGCGGGCGCACCTGATGGAAGCCCTGTCCACCCTGGTCCACCCCGAGCAGACCGTGCGCGCGGAAGCCGCCTTCACCACCGGCATCCTGTCCATCATGGACCAGATGTTCCAGGGCACCATGCAGGACCTGCTCGCGCAGGTCCACGTCGACGTCCCGGTGCGCGACGCCCTGCTGCGGCGCGAAGGCGCCCTGGGTCCGGACCTGCGCCTGGCCACCCTGATCTTCCCTTCGGACCGCGACGCCGAGGAAGACCCCGCCCCGCTGCTGCAGGCGCTCGGCGTCACCGCCGAGCAGCTCGACCCGCTGGTCCAGCAGGCCTTCACCTGGGCGCACAGCATCACCCAGGCCGCGCCATGAAATGCTGCCCCCCGCACGTCCAGGGAAACGCATGAGCACGGACACGACAGCCGGAGGGATCGCGGGCTGGCTGCGGATCTCGCACATCTCGGCCGGCTTCATCGCCGTCCTGGTCGGCTACACCAGCTCCGTCGCCATCGTGTTCCAGGCGGCCAGCGCCGCCGGAGCGCACGGCGAGCAGCTCGCCTCGTGGATGTGGGCGCTGGGCATCGGCATGGGCGTCACCTGCATCGGTCTGGCGCTGACCTGGCGCGCGCCCGTGCTGACCGCCTGGTCCACCCCCGGGGCGGCCCTGCTGGCGACCAGCCTGGGCGACGTCGGCCTGGCGCAGTCCATCGGCGCCTTCCTCGCCTGCTCGGCCCTGATCACGCTGTGCGGCGTCATGGGCTGGTTCCAGAAGATCATGGACTGGGTGCCGCGGCACCTGGCCTCGGCGATGCTCGCCGGGATCCTGCTGCGCTTCGGCATGGACCTGTTCGTCTCCATGCAGGGCCGCCCGCTGCTGGTGGGCGCGATGCTGCTCGCCTTCCTGCTGGCCCGGCGCGCCCTGCCGCGCTACGCCGTCCCCCTGGCCCTGGCCGCCGGCATCGTCTGCGCCGCCCTGCAGGGCGGCCTGTCCCTGGCCGGGCTCGACTGGACTCCCGCCCGGCCGGTCTGGATGGCGCCCGAGTTCTCGCTCTCGACCTTCGTGGGCGTGGCCCTGCCGCTGTTCATCGTCACCATGACGTCCCAGAACATCCCCGGCCTGGCGGTGCTGCGCGCCAACGGCTACGCGCGCGTGCCCGCCTCGCCGCTGATCTCCTGGACGGGAGCGACGGGCATGCTGCTCGCGCCCTTCGGCGGCTTCGCCTTCAACCTGGCCGCCATCACGGCCGCCATCTGCATGAGCCCCGACGCCGACCCGGACGCCGCGCAGCGCTACAAGGCCTCGGTCTGGGCGGGCGTCTTCTATCTGTTCACGGGCATCTTCGGCGCCACGGTGGTGGCCCTGTTCGCGGCCTTCCCGCACGAACTGGTCGCCGCCATCGCGGGACTGGCCCTGCTGGGCACCCTGAGCGCAGGCATCCACGACGCGCTGCAGGCGCCCGAGCACCGCGATGCCGCGCTGGTGACCTTCCTGGTGACGGCCTCGGGCATGAGCCTGCTGGGCATCGGCAGCGCCTTCTGGGGGCTGGTGCTGGGCGGCGCCTGCCACCTGGCCCTGAACCGGCACCGCTGAACCGGGCCGCCCTCCGGCCCGGGCGGCCTTCCCGCGCGGCGCCGGGCGGGCCTCGTCCGGGCCTGTCCGAACGCCCGGGACCCGGCCCGGGCGGGCTCAGCGCCGCATCGAGAACTCCTTGACCAGGTTGCGGGCGGCCGTGTACAGATCGGCGCCCTGGCCGCCCTTCTTGTCGACCGCCTCGATCCACAGGTCGCGCACGCCCTGGGTCGCGTCCACCCAGCGCTGGTATTCGGCCTCGTCCATGGCGTGGAACTCGCTGCCGTTTTCCCTGGAGGTCTTCATGAACTCGGCCTCCCGCTCGTCGAAGACGGTGCGGCCCGCCCAGGCGGACACCTCGATGCCGCTGTTGTCGTCGATGACTTTCTTCAGGTCGGGCGGCAGGCTGTCGTAGCGCGCCTGGTTCATGCCGAACAGGAAGATCGAATTGCCCATGCGCGGCTTGCCCTGGGGCACGTCCAGGTGGTAGCGCGAGATCTCGTCGAGCTTGATGGCCGGCACGCCCTCCCAGGGCACCGCCGCGCCATCGACCACGCCCTTGGCCAGTGAATCGGGCACGGCGGGCAGCGGCATCTGCACCGGCACGGCGCCGATGGCCTCCAGCATCTGGGAATTGACGCGGTTGGCCGAACGGATCTTCAGGCCCTTCATGTCCGCCAGGGTCTTGGGCCGCTTGCCGACGAAGTGGATCAGGGTGCCACCGTGCATGTGCATGAAGATCGGATGCACGCCCTTGTATTCGTCCAGGGCGTACTTCTGCGTGAAGGCCCACAGGGCCCGGCTGCCGGCCTCGGCGTTGGGCACCAGCCAGGGCAGCTCGTACACCGCGCTCTTGGTGAAGCGGCCCGCCGAATACGTCGGCAGGGTCCAGACGATGTCGGCCACGCCGTCCTTGGCCTGGTCGAAGAGCTGGGCCGGCGTGCCGCCCAGCTGCATGGCCGGATAGATCTGGCAGACCAGGCGCCGACCGGATTCCTGCGCGATCCGGTCGCACCAGGGCTGGATCATGTTGAGTTGCGCGTTGGAGGTGGCCGGCAGGAAATGGTGCACCTTGAGGACGATCTGTTCCCCCTGGGCGGTTGCCGCCAGCGCCAGGCCGGCGGCCGCGCCCGCCAGCAGGCGCAGCACGGATGCGTGTCGTTTCATCGTATGTCTCCTTTGGGTGGTGAAATGCGCGATGTCCAGGACGGCCGCCGCACCGGGACGCGCCGCGCACCGCGCGGCGCCTGGCCGGATCCGCGCTCAACGGCCGGACGCATGGCTCTTGACCATGTTGCGGGCCACGGCGAGCAGCTCGGCGCCCTTGCCGCCCCTGGCATCGACCGCCGCGATCCATTCCTGGGAGACCCCGCGCGTGGCCTCGACGAAGCGCCGGTATTCCGCGTCCGGCATGTCGTAGAACTGGTTGCCGGCGGCCTTGGCCTGCGCCTTGAACTTCGGGATGACCTCGTCGAAGCCGACCCGGCCGGCCCAGGCCGAGGCCTTCAGGCCGCTGTTGTCGTCGATGACCTTCTTCAGCTCGGGCGGCAGGCTGTCGTAGCGCGCCTGGTTCATGCCGAACAGGAAGATCGTGTTCGACAGCCGGGGCGCGCCTTCGGGCACGTCGAAATGGTAGGAGGCGATTTCCGCCAGCTTGATGGCCGGGGCGCTCTCCCAGGGCACGGTCACCCCATCCACCACGCCCTTGCTCAAGGCATCGGGCACGGCGGGCAGCGGCATCTGCACCGGCACCGCCCCCAGCGCCTCGATGGTGCGGGCGTTGGAACGGGTCGCGGCGCGGATCTTCAGGCCCTTCAGGTCTTCCAGCGTGCGGGGGTGCTTGCCGGAAAAATGGAACAGCGCGCCGTCGTGCAGGTGCATGAAGATCGGATGCACGCCCTTGAACTCGTCCAGGGCGAACTTGTGGACGTATTCCCACAGCGCCTGGCTGCCGGCCTCGGCCTTGACCGCGATCCAGGGCAGCTCGAAGACCTCGCTCTTGACGAAGCGGCCCGCGGCGTAGGTCGGCACGGTCCAGACGATGTCGGCCACGCCGTCCTTGGCCTGGTCGAAGAGCTGGGCCGGCGTGCCGCCCAGCTGCATGGCCGGATAGATCTGACAGACCATGCGCTGACCGGATTCCTGCGCGATCCGGTCGCACCAGGGCTGGATCAGGTTGATCTGGGCGCTGGAGGTGGCGGGCAGGAAATGGGCGACCTTCAGGACGACCGGATCGGCCGCCCGGGCGCCCGCGGCCGCCGTCAGGCCCAGGGCCAGCGCGGCCAGCACCCTGCCCGCGCGGAATGTCTTGGAATGCTGCTTCATGCGTGTCTCCTCATGGGTCGGCGTGGTTCGCCTTGTTTGAATGAATGCGCATCGCACGGCGCGAACGCGCTTGCACCGGACGCGCGCCGCACCGAACAAGCACCGCGGCGCATGCGCGCGTCCCGCATCGGGCGCGCGCGCACGCGCCGCGGCTACAACGCCCCGAACGTCCTGACCAGCACCAGCGCCAGGCTGGGGAACAGCACCAGCGCCGCGATCCGGATGAAATCCGACGCCAGGAACGGCAGCACGCCCTTGAAGGTGTCCGTCAGCGGGACGTCCTTGGCCAGGCGGTTGATGATGTAGACGTTCATGCCCACCGGCGGGTGGACCAGGCCGATCTCCACCACCATGAGCGCCAGGATGCCGAACCAGATCGACTTGTCGTCGTGGCCCATGCCGTAGAAATCCAGCCCCATCACCATCGGGTAGAAGATCGGGATGGTCAGCAGGATCATGGCCAGCGAATCCATGACGCAGCCGAGAAAGATGTAGACCAGCAGGATGGCGACGATCACCAGGAACGGCGACAGGCCGCTCCCCTGCACCCAGGAGGCCAGTTCGGCCGGCAGCTGCGACAGGGCCAGGGCCACGTTCAGCATGTCGGCGCCCAGCAGCACCAGGTAGATCATCGCCGTCGCCTGGGCCGTGCCCAGGGCGCTTTCCAGCAGCCCCCGCCAGCGCAGGCCGCCCGAGGCCACGGCGATCACGCCGCAGGCGGCCGCGCCGATGGCCGCCGCCTCGGTCGGGGTGGCCCAGCCGGCGTAGATGCCGACGATGACGATCACGAACACCGCCAGCACCGGCCCGACCTGGACCAGAGCCCGCAGGCGTTCCGGCCAGCCGACCCGCGCGCCGGCGGGGCCCATCTCCGGATGCCGGCGCACGATGATCTGGATGACGATCATGTAGCCGATCATGGCCAGCAGACCGGGGATGACGGCCGCCATGAAGAGCTTGCCGATGGACTCCTGGGTCAGGATGGCGTAGATGATGAGCGGCACGGACGGCGGAATCATGATGCCCAGCGTCCCGCCCGCGGCCAGCGTGCCGGTGGCCAGGCTGCCGGCGTAGCCGTAGCGGCGCAGTTCGGGCAGCACCACCTGCCCCATGGTGGCCGCGGTCGCCAGGGAGGACCCGCAGATGGCGCCGAAGCCCGCGCAGGCGCCCACCGCCGCCATCGCCACCCCGCCCCGACGGTGGCCGATGAAGGCGCTGACGAAACGGAACAGGCTGCGGCTCAGCCCGCCGTGCGTGGCGAACTGCCCCATCAGCAGGAACAGCGGGATCACCACCAGGTCGTAGTTGGACAGGCGGGCATACGCGAGGTTCTTCAGCGAGGCCATCAGCGGCGTCCAGCTGCCCGTCAGCCAGGCGTAGCCGCCGGCGCCGGCGACGAACATCGAGATGCCGATGGGGATGCGGATCACCATCAGGGCGAGCAGCGCCGCGAACATGATGAAGCCGATGGTCATGCCGCTCATGGCCGAACCTCCCCGCCGGAGCGGGCGGCCCGCAGGTGCAGGCCGCACATGTAGAGGCCGGCCGCCGCCATCAGGACGAAGCCGGGCACCATGGCCGCCTGGGCAACCCACACCGGCCAGCCCAGGATGGCCGAGGTCTCGCCCGCCTCGCGCAGGGCGGCCGCGCCCACGCCGGTACGCCAGGCGATCAGCGCGCCGAACAGCCCCACCAGCAGGGAGCCGAGGGCGTCCAGCCCATGGACCACGCCGGGCCGGGCATGCGCGGTGAAGAAATCCACCTTGACGTCGCCGCCTTCGAGGTGGCAGAAGGCGAAGAAGGCGGCCGAGGCGGCGGCCGCCACCATCATCAGCACCTCCATGTCGCCGGGCACCGGCATGGCCGCGAGCTTGCGCCCGACGATGGAAATCAGCGACATGGCGACCAGCGCCACGAAGGCCAGGCCGCCCAGGGCCGCGAGCGCCTTGGATGCGGCGTGCAGGGCCCGGCCGAACGGCCCGAACCGGTGCGTGTGGGGTCCTGGCGGGGCTGCCGCCGCGTCGTCTGCCGGGTGCGTATGCATGTCGTCTCCTGCTCCGTCTCTTGTCCGTCTCTGAGTTCGTCTTCCGTCCGTGTCGCGTCGGCCCTTCGGGACGGCTCTCGCTCCGGTTTTCGCCCCCGGCTGCCGATCCGTCCCGTGGCCGGGTGCCGCCGCCATGCGGCGGCCGGCGCGGGCTCAGCCTTCCGGTTCCGGCAGCACCTTGCCGGGGTTGAGCAGGCCCAGCGGATCCAGGGCCGCCTTCAGCGCCCGCATCGCCGCCAGCTCGGCCGCGCTGCGGCTGAAGCCCAGGTAGGGCCGCTTGAGCACGCCGATGCCATGCTCGGCCGACACCGAGCCGCCCCAGTCGCGCACCAGCCCGTAGACGGTCCGGTCGATGTCGGGCTCGGGGAAGGGCTCCTCGTCCACCTTGACGCCGATGTGGATGTTGGAATCGCCCACGTGGCCGAAGAACACGGTCCGCGCCCCGGGCCACTGCTTTTTCACGGCGCGCGTGCAGGCCTGGATGAAGCCGCCCAGTTCGCCCGTCGGGATGCTGACGTCGTAGCCCGCGTGCGGCCAGAAGATCCGCTGCAGTTCGCCCGAGGCGTCGCGGATCGACCAGAGGGACGCCACGTGCGCCTCGGACTGGGCGATGACGACGTTCTCGACCACGCCGGACATCAGGGCCTCGCCCAGCACGGCCTCGAAACGGGCCTGGTCGGCCTGCGGGTCCGTGCCCATCGACTCCAGCAATACGTAGGCGCCATGGCCGTGCGGCAGGGGCGTGGACAGCGCCGGCAGGCTGGAGGTCACCAACTGGTAGAAATCGGGCCACATCAGCTCGAAGGCCGCCAGGTGCGGCCCCAGGCCGGCACGGACGTGGTTCAGCAGGCGCACCACGGCGTCGTAGTCCGTCAGCGCGCACAGCGCCGTGCAGCGGCTGCGCGGCTGGGGAAACAGGCGCAGCACGGCCCGCGTGATGACGCCCAGCGTCCCCTCGCTGCCGATGAACAGCTGCTTGAGGTCGTAGCCGGTGTTGTTCTTCAGCATCTTGTTCATCCCGCTGAGCACGGTGCCGTCCATCAGCACGGCCTCCAGCCCCAGCACCAGGTCGCGCGCCATGCCGTAGCGCAGCACCCGGTTGCCCCCGGCGTTGGTCGACAGGTTGCCGCCGATGCGGCACGAGCCCCGCGCGCCCAGGTCCAGGGGAAACAGGAAGCCGGCGCCCTGCGCCGCCTGCTGGATGGTCTCCAGGGGAACGCCCGCCCCGACGGTCATGGTCGCCGCCGCCGGATCGATCTCCTCGATGGCGTCCAGCCGCTCCAGGCACAGCACGACGCAATCCGGCGCCGGCAGGGCGCCGCCGGCCAGGCCCGTGCGCCCGCCCTGCGGCACGACCGGCACGCGGGCCGCATGGCAGGCGCGCAGGACGGCGGACACCTGGGCGGTATCCGCGGGGCGCACCACGGCCAGCGGCCGGCCCGGCGGCGTCTTGACCATCCAGTCGTGCAGGTAGCGGTCCTCGATCGCGTCGCCCGTCAGGCAATGGGCCGCGCCGACCGCCGCGCGCAGGGCTTCGATGACGTCGTTCGCCATGGCGCGGTCCTCAGAACGGATAGGCGCGGGGCGAGGTCTGGACCGTCACCCAGCGGACCTCGGTGAAGGCCTCGATGCCGGCGCGGCCGCCGAAGCGGCCGTAGCCGCTGTCCTTGACGCCGCCGAAGGGCATCTGCGGCTCGTCGTCCACGGTGGCGCTGTTGATGTGGCAGATGCCGGACTGGATGCGGCCGGCGACGCGCAGCGCGCGGGCGACGTCCGCGCCGATGACGGCCGCGGACAGGCCGTAGGCGCTGTCGTTGGCGCAGGCCACGGCGGCGTCCTCGCCGGCCACGCGCACGATGGCCTTGACCGGCCCGAAGGTCTCCTCGGCGTAGATGCGCATGTCGGGCGTGACGCGGTCCAGCAGGGTCGCGGCCATCAGGGTGTCCTCGCTCCTGCCGCCGCACAGCAGCGTCGCGCCCTTGGCGAGCGCGTCGTCGATCATGTCGTTGCAGCGCCGCACGGCGGACATGTCCACCAGCGAGCCCAGGACCACCGGTCCCTCGCGCGGATCACCCACCGGCAGGGCGCGGGCCTTGTCGGCCAGGCGGCGGACGAATTCGTCGGCGATGCGCTCGTCGACGATGATGCGTTCGGTGGACATGCAGATCTGGCCCGAATTGGCGAAGGCGCCGAAGGCCGCGGCGTTGACGGCGCACTCCAGGTCGGCGTCGTCGAGCACCACCAGGGGCGCCTTGCCGCCCAGCTCCAGCACCGCCGGCTTGAGATGCCGGGCGCATAGCTCGCCGACGATCCGCCCGACCCGGGTCGAGCCGGTGAAGTTCACCCGCCGGGTCGCCGGGTGGCCCACCAGCGCCTCGACGACGGCGGGGGCGTCCTCGGGCGCGTTGGTGACGAAATTGACCACGCCGGCCGGCAGGCCCGCTTCCCGCAGCGCCTCGACGATCAGGCCGTGGGTGGCCGGGCACAGTTCCGAGCCCTTCAGCACCACGGTGTTGCCGCAGGCCAGGGGCGTGGCCACGGCGCGCACGCCCAGGATGACGGGCGCGTTCCAGGGCGCCATGCCCACCACCACGCCGGCCGGCACGCGCAGGCCCATGGACAGGCTGCCCGGCACATCGGACGGGATCACTTCGCCGCCGATCTGCGTGGTGAGCGCCGCCGCCTCGCGCAGCATGCCGGCCGCCAGGTGGACGTTGAAGCCGGCCCACAGCGCGGAGGCGCCGGTCTCGGCCGCCATGGCGGCGGTGAAATCGGCGGCGCGGGCCTCCAGGGCGTCGGCGGCGCGGTTCAGCAGCGCGCGCCGTTCGCCGGGGCCGGTCTGCGACCAGGCGCCGAAGGCCCCGGCGGCGGCCTGCACGGCGGCCCGGGCGTCCTCGGGCGTGGCGGCCGGCGCCGTGGTGGCGACGCCGCCGTCGAGCGGATTGCGGCGCTGGAAGGTCTTGCCGCCGGCGGCCGGGCGGCGCTCGCCGCCGATCAACAGGGAAATCGTGCTCATGATGTCCTCCTCGATGGAGATGGAAACGGGATGCGGGCGCCGGGCCGCGCGGGCTCAGGCCACGTCGATTTCCAGCAGGAACGGCACGGGCGCGGCCAGGGCCGTGCGCAGCGCGCCGGCCAGCGCGCCCGGATCGGAGACGCGCGCGGCCTCGCAGCCCAGGCCCCGGGCCACGGCGACGAAATCGATGTTGGGCAGATCGACGCCGTACAGCGGATCGGCGGCCGTGAAGCCGTACACCGGCGCGAATTCGCGCAGGGCGGCGTAGCCGCGGTTCTTCAGGATCAGGAAGGTGATCGGCAGCTTCAGCTGCGCGGCGCTCCACAGCCCCTGGATCGAATACAGGCTGGAGCCGTCGCCGATCAGGCCGATGACCTTGCGGCCCGGCTTGCCCAGGGCCACCCCGACGGCGGCCGGCAGGCCGAAGCCCAGGCCGCCGCTGCACATGGTGTAGAAGGTCTCGGCGCGCAGGATGGGCAGGTGGCGCTGCATCACCGGCCGCGCGCTGGGCGCCTCCTCGACCACGATCGAGTCCGGCGCGCGCGTCTCGGCCAGCGTCTGCAGCACGTAGGCGACCGACATCGGCAGCGTCGGCGCGGCGCGGGGCGCGGGCGCGCGGCGCGGCGGATCGTCGCGCCGGGGCGGCTGCGGCCGGTCCAGCAGGTCGCGCACGGCCGCGCGCACGCTGCCCAGCGCCGCGGTCCCGGTCGGCGCCCAGGCGAGCGTGTTGGGGTCGTCGACGATCTGGGCCAGCTCGCTGCCGGGCGGGATGTGGGGGCCTTCGCCCTCGATGTGGTAGGCGAAGGCCGCCGCGCCCAGGGCCAGGATGAAGTCGTGGCCCGACAGCAGGCCGACGATGCGCTCGCGCGCGGCGGGCAGGAAGCCGGCGAACAGGGGGTGGTCCTCGGGAAAGCCGTTGCGCCCCGACATCGGCGCGGTCCAGACCGCCGCGCGGTGGCGCTCGGCCAGCGCCACGACCTCGTCCCAGGCCTGGTCCCGGTCCACCGCCGCGCCCAGCACGAAGGCCGGCCGCCGCGCGGCATCCAGCCGCTCGCCGATGCGCGCCAGCAGTGCGGCGTCCGGGCGGATCGAGCGGCTGACGCGGCGCGCCCGCACGGGCTCGCACAGGCGCCCCCAGTCGTCGGCGGGCACGGATACCAGCACCGGCCCGCACGGCGGCTGCATGGCCATGTAGCAGGCGCGGGCGATGGCCAGCGGCACGTCCTCGGCGCGCGCCGGCTCGATGCTCCATTTGACGTAGGGCTTGGGCAGCTCCGTCGCCTGGCTGGAGAACAGGAAGGGATCGAAGGGCAGGATGGCGCGCGACTGCTGCCCCGCCGTGATCACCAGCGGCGTGCGGTTCCTGTAGGCCGTGAAGATCGCCCCCATGGCGTGCCCCACGCCGACCGCCGAATGCAGATTGACGAAGGCGGCGTTGCGGGTGGCCTGGGCGTAGCCGTCGGCCATGCCGACCGCGACGGATTCCTGCAGCCCCAGGACGTAGCGGAAATCGGCGGGGAAATCCAGGAACAGCCCCAGTTCGGTCGAGCCCGGATTGCCGAACAGGGTCGTCATGCCGAACTCGCGCAGCAGGTCCGTCACGGCCCTGCGCACCGTCACCCGGCCCGCCTGCGATTGCCCCCGCGCCTGCGCGCGCGCCGCGTCCTGCGCCACGTCTTCCATCCTGTCGTCCTCCGGGCCCCGGGCGGGGCCTGTCTTCGTTCGTGCAGCGGTCCGCCGGACGGCGGCCTTTGCTTCACTTCTATTCATTCGAGACATGATGGAATCGGGCGGGATATAAATCAATAAAATGGATTTAATATTTTTTATTAGCCATACTAATGATATGAAGCTCGACCTGAACCTGCTGCGCGTGTTCGACGCGATCTACACGGCCCGCAACGTCAGCCGCGCGGCCGCCGCGCTCGACCTGACCCAGCCCGCCGTCAGCCAGGGCCTGACCCGGCTGCGCAACCTGATGGGCGATCCGCTGTTCGTGCGCGCCGCCGGCGGGGTCGCGCCCACGGCCCGCGCCCAGCGCATGGCACCGGCCATCCAGGAGGCCCTGCGCGCGCTGGAAAGCGCCGTGCGGGACGCCTCGGGCTTCGATCCCGCCCTGGCGGAGCGGGTTTTCCGGCTGCACATGACCGACATCGGCGAGGACCAGTTCCTGCCCCGCCTCATCACCACGGTACGGCTGCGCGCGCCGCGCACCCGCATCGAGACCATGCGGGTGCCGCTGGCCGACCTGGGGCCCGCCATGGACCAGGGCCGGGTGGACCTGGCCTTCGGCTTCCTGCCAGGCCTAAAGTCCATGCGCTCGGCCATCATGTTCCAGGACCGCTACATCATCCTGATGCGCGCGGGGCATCCCTTCGCGCGCCGCCACGGCACGCGGCTGCGCGCGCTGGACGCCATCCAGGCCCTGGACTTCATCACCGTGCGCACGCACGCCTACACGCGCACGACGCTGGAAGCCCTGCACGCGGCCGACCGGGTGCGGGTGACGACCGAGCATTTCATGGCGCTGCCCGCCCTCATCGAAGCCACCGACCTGGCCGTCATCATCCCGCGCAACATCGCCCTGTCGTTCGCGCCGCGCGGCGGCTACGCCATCATCGAGGCCGACCTCCCGCACCACCAGTTCGACGTCGGCATCCACTGGAGCCACCGCTACGACAAGGACCCGGCCAACCGCTGGCTGCGCGGCGTGGCGCTGGAACTGTACCGGGAAGATTGAGCGCGGCCGGAATGGCGCCGGAGCGCCCGCGCGGCGCCGGAACGGACACGGGCCGGCGCGGACGCATGCCCGGCCGGCCCGGATCCCGGTCCCGCGCGGAACCGGGGGGCGGACGCGCCGCCTAGTGCGCCGGCGCCGCGCCCACCCCGATGGGCGCCGGGGCCAGCAGGGTGATCCGCCGGAACAGCTCGGCATAGCGGTTGTCCGGGCCGGACCAGGGGTCGCCGTTGCGGACGAAGTCGGCGTTGATCGCGTCCCATTCGTTCGCGGCGAACAGGCGGCGGGCCGCCGGCAGGATGTGGCGCTCCTCGGTGTTGAGGTGCACCCATTCGTCGGCGATGTAGCTGCGCACCGCGTCGCGGAAGCCGGGGAAGCTCGCCGCGCCGCCCTGCACGTAGCTGACCAGGGCGCGGTCGAGCCGGCTGGTGGCGTGGATCGTGTCGCGGTGCTCGGCCTCCAGCCGGTCCAGGTGCTCGTCCACGTCGTGCGTCTTGGTGCGCAGCAGGGCGAAGATCTGGTCCTCCTTGGGATGGTGCAGCTTGTCGGGCATCTCGGCGATGTATTCGATCATGCTTGCCAGCAGGGTGTAGTCCGGCTCCAGCCGGCCGTCCTCGATGTCCTGCACCACGCGCGAGAGGCCGTTGAGGATGGCCGCGATGGCGCGGTGTTCTTCCTGGATGGCTTCGATGGCGGGAATGCGCTCGGCCGGCGCGCGGGCCGGCGCGGCCTCCCCGCCCTCCTGCGTGGCGCCCGCGCCCAGCCAGCGGTCCAGCGCCGTGCCGTCGCGCAGCAGCTCCGCGCTGTCGCCGGCATAGACCACACGGCCGCGCTCCAGCACCACCGCCCGGCGCGTGATCGGCAGGATCTGGCGCGCGTGCTGCTCGACCAGGATGACGGCCATGCGGCCTTCCGAGACCATGCGGTCGATGATGTGCAGCAGTTCCTGGGCGATCAGCGGCGCCAGGCCTTCGAGCGGCTCGTCCAGCAGCAGCACCTTGGGGTTGAGCATCAGCGCCCGCCCCATGGCGAGCATCTGCTGCTCGCCGCCCGAGAGCTGGCTGCCGAGGTTCGCGCGGCGCTCCTGCAGCCGGGGGAACATGGCGTAGACCCGCTCCAGGGTCCATTCGCCCGGCCGGGCGACCACGGTGAGGTTTTCCTCGACGGTCAGGGAACGGAAGATGTCGCGTTCCTGCGGCACCCAGCCCAGGCCGGCCTGGGCGCGGCGGTGGCTGGGCACCTGGGCGATGTCCTGGCCCTGGAAGAAGATGCGGCCGCGGCGCAGCCGGGTGACCCCCATCAGGGTGGCCAGCAGCGTGGTCTTGCCCATGCCGTTGCGGCCCAGCAGCGCCAGGCTCTCGCCGGCCGCCAGGGACAGGGACAGGTCTTCCAGGACGACGGCGTCGCCGTAGCCCGCCCAGACGTTTTCCAGACGCAGCAGCTCAGACATGGGCTTCTCCCAGGTAGACTTCCTTGACGCGCGGATGGTGCGCGATCACCTCGGGGGTGTCCTCGATCAGCAAGGCGCCCGACACCAGGACGGAAATGCGTTCGGCGAAACGGAAAACCAGGTTCATGTCGTGTTCGATCAGCAGAATGGTGACGTCGCGCGGCAGCTGGGCGATGGTCTCGAACAGCTCCTGGCTTTCGCCGGTGGGCACGCCGGCCGCCGGCTCGTCGAGCAGCAGCACCTTGGGCTGCAGCGCCAGGGCCAGGGCGATCTCGATCAGGCGCTGGCGGCCATAGGCCAGGTTGCGCGTGGTCTCGAGGGCGTCGGACAGCAGCTTGAGACGTTCCAGGATGGAAGCGGCCTCGTCGATGACCTCGCCGCGGGCGGACAACGGCTGCCACCAGCGCGTGCCCAGGCCCCTGCGTTCGCTGACGGCCAGGGCGACGGATTCGAGCACCGTCATGTCCATGAACAGCTGGTTGATCTGGAAGGTGCGCACCAGCCCCAGGCGGACGCGCTCGTGCTGCGGCATGCGCGTGACGTCGCGGCCCATCAGCTCGACGCGGCCGGCGCTGGGCTCCAGATAGCCGGTCAGCAGGTTGATCAGCGTGGTCTTGCCGGCGCCGTTGGGGCCGATCAGGGCGTGCCGGGCGCCGGGCGCGACCGAGAGATCGACGTTGTCGGTGGCCACGAAGCCGCCGAAGCGGCGCACCAGGCCGTGGGTCTGCAGGACGGGGCTCATGAAGGGGACTCCGTGCGGGCGCGCGACTGGGCGCGTTGGCGGGAAGATTCGATCCACTGGCGGGCCGTCCCCAGGATGCCGCCCCGGGCGAACAGCACCACCAGGACCAGGATCAGGCCCAGCCAGAACTGCCAGTACTGGGGATTCATGTCGGACAGGAGATAGTTGGCGATCACGAAGACGATGGCGCCCAGCAGCCCGCCATACAGGTGCCCCGCCCCGCCCAGGATCAGGATCAGCAGCAGGTCGGCCGAGCGCTGGAAGCTGAGCACGTCCAGCGAGACGAAGGAATTCGTCTGCGCCAGCAGGGCGCCGGCCACCCCGGCATAGCCCGCGCCGATGGTGTAGACCGTGATCAGGCGGCGGTTCACGGGCACGCCCAGCGCCGGCATGCGCAGGGTGTTCATGCGGATGCCGCGCAGGCTCTGACCGAAGGGCGAATACACCAGGCGGCGGGCGAACCAGAACAGCACGAACAGCACGACGACCGAATAGACGTAGCCGACGCGGCCGAACATGTCGAAATCGAACATGCCCAGGATCGGCCCGACTTCGACGCCCGGCATGCCGTCCACCCCGCCGGTGATGGAGGTGAACTTGTTGGCCAGCTCGTAGAGCATCAGGGCGACGCCCAGCGTGACCATCAGACGCGACAGGTCGCTGCCGCGCAGCAGCAGGAAGCTGCTGAGAAAGCCCAGCAGGGCGGCGATCGCGGCGGCCAGGACCAGGCCCAGCAGCGGATCCCCGAAGCCGTTGGAGCCCAGCAGGCCCACGGTGTAGGCGCCCACGCCGAAGAAGGCGGCGTGGCCCAGGGAAATGACCCCCGCGTAGCCGAAGATCAGGTCCAGCGACAGGGCGAACAGGCTGGTGATGGCGATCTGGCTGAGCAGCAGGTAGTTGCCCGGGAAGGCGAAGTACGCCAGAATCGGCAGGCACCAGAACAGGTATTCCAGCGGCTTCCAGCGGGCCGAGCGGCGGTAGCGGCCGAGGGCGTCCGCCGTGCCGGACTGCGGATGGGACGGCGTCCCGATCGAGGTAGAGGTCGTCATGTCGGGGCCTATTTGTGGGAACGGCCGAACAGGCCATGGGGGCGGAAGATCAGGGTCGCCACCATGACGGCATAGATGATGAAGGCGCCGATCTGCGGCACGTAGTATTTGCCGGCCACGTCGGCCACGCCGAGCAGGATGGCGGCATACAGCGAGCCGAGGATGTTGCCGCTGCCCCCCACCGACACCACGATGAGGAAGTACACCATGTACTTCACGGGGAATTCGGGATCCAGCCCCAGCATCTCGACCCCCAGCGCCCCGCCCAGGCCCGCCAGGGCCGAGCCCAGGGCGAAGGTCAGGCTGAAGACGCGGTTGACGTCGATGCCCATGCCGCGCGCGACGCGCTGGTTGTCCACGGCGGCCCGCAGGCGGGCGCCGAAGGAGGTGCGGATCACCGACCACTGCAGCAGCAGCGCCACCACCAGGCCGGCGGCGATCAGGAACAGGCGGTAGACGCCGACGTCCACGCCGGGCAGGTGGATCTGTCCGGTCAGGAAGGCGGGCAGGTGCAGCGGCTGCTGCTGCGCGCCGAAGAAATAATGGGCGGCGGCCACGGACATGAACACCAGGCCGATGGAGAACAGCACCTGGTCCAGGTCGGAGGCCGCGTACAGGCGGCGGTAGAGGGTGCGTTCGAGCACGATGCCGGCCAGGGCGGGCACGAGGATGGCCGCCGGCAGCGTCGCCAGGAACGGAACGCCATAGCTGTTGAGCAGCACGACACAGGCATAGCCGCCCAGCATGGCGAATGCGCCATGGGCCAGGTTGACGAAGTTCATCAGGCCCAGCGTCACCGACAGGCCGACACTGATCAGGAACAGCAGCATGCCCGCGGCAATGCCGTCAAAGAGTATGGTCATATTGATTCCAGGACTGGGAAAGATCCGGTTCCGGACCGTCCGGGCGGGCGGGCCTCGCCCGCGAGAGCGGGGGCCGCGCGCCCGGAGCGGCGATCACTTCTGCTTGCCGGGGTCCTTGACGGCCTCGATCTTGTCGAATTCCACGTTCTGCAGCACGCCGTCCACCTTCTCAACCTTGCGGATGTAGACATTCTGGATGATGTCGCGCGTTTCCGGGTCGATTTCCACCGGGCCGCGCGGGCTGGTCCATTTCATGCCCTTGACCGCCGCCATGAAGGCATCGACGCCGGCGTCGCCCTGGGTCTTTTCCAGGGCCTTGTAGATGAGCGCCATGCCATCGTAGCCCGCCACCGCCACGAAGTTGGGACGGTCGTTGGGGAAGGCCTTGTGGTAGGCGGCCACGAAGGCCTTGTTTTCCGGCGAATCGTGCACGGCCGAGTAGTGGAAGGAGGTGATCATGCCGATGGCCGCGTCGCCCATGGCGTCGAGCACGTCCTCGTCGGTCACGTCGCCCGTGGCCAGTTCCTTGATCCCGGCCTGGTCCAGGCCGCGTTCCTTGTAGCCCTTGGCCAGGGCCACGCCCTGCTCGCCGTTGGGCACGAAGAAGAACACGGCGTCGGGCTTGGCGTCCTTCACGCGCTGCAGGAACGGCGCGTAGTCCGGCGTGTTGACCGGCGTGCGGACCTCGCCCGTGATCTTGCCGCCCAGGCTGGTGAAGGTCTTCTGGAACTGCTGCTCGGCGTCGTGGCCCGGACCATAGTCGGACACCAGGGTGTAGACCGATTTGATGTTGTTGGCATAGGCCCACTGCGCCATCGGCGCGGTGACCTGCGGCAGGGTCATGGATACCCGCACGATGTTGGGCGACTTCTCGGTGATCGAGGAGGTGGCGGCGTTCAGCACCACCATCGGCACCTTGGCTTCCGTGGCCAGGGGCGCGACGGAAAAGGCGTTGGGCGTCAGGGTGAAGCCGGCCAGGATGTCGACCTTGTCCTTGATCAGCAGTTCCTGGGCCTGGCGCTTGGCCACCGCCGGGGCGATGCCGGTGTCGTCCTTGATGATGATCTTGACCTTGCGGCCGGCGACGGTGTCGCCGTGCTCGGCCAGGAACACGTCGATGCCGTGCTTGATCTGCTTGCCGTGGGCGGCGAACGGCCCGGACATCGGCATCACCACGCCGATCTTCAGGTCGGCGGCCTGGGCCGTGCCGAATGCCGGGGCCAGGCCGAAGGCCAGGGCCGCCGCCACCAGGGTTTTGCTGAGTTTCATGGTCTCGCTCCTGTTTGTAGATTCGTAAGGATGAAAGAGTGGATCACGCCCGGCCCGTCTGGCCGGACAGTTGCTGCTCGAGGTCGTGCAGCACCCGGTAGCACGGCAGGACCTGCGCCACGCTGGCGTTCGGTTCCCGCCCTTCGCGGATGGCTGCGAAGAATTCGCGGTCCTGCAGTTCGATGCCGTTCATCGACACGTCCACCTGGCTGACGTCGATGGGCTCCTCGCGGCCGGTGTACAGATCGTCGTAGCGGGCGATGTAGGTCGCGGTGTCGCCGATGTAGCGGAAGAAGGTGCCCAGCGGGCCGTCGTTGTTGAAGCTCAGCGACAGCGTGCAGAGCGCGCCGTTGGCCGCCAGGAGCTGGATGGACATGTCCATGGCGATGCCCAGCTCGGGATGGATCGGCCCCTGCAGCGCGTTGGCCCGCACGATGGGGCTGCCGCACTGGTAGGCGAACAGGTCCACCGTGTGCGCCGCGTGGTGCCACAGCAGGTGGTCGGTCCAGCTGCGCGGCTGGCCGAGTGCGTTCATGTTGGTGCGGCGGAAGAAGTACGTCTGCACGTCCATCTGCTGGATGTGGAACTCGCCGCGCTCGATGCGCTGGTGCACGTACTGGTGACTGGGGTTGAAGCGCCGCGTGTGGCCGCACATGGCGACCTTGCCGGTCTCGCGCGCCAGGGCGACCAGGGCCTCGGCGTCGGCCAGGCGGTCGGCCATGGGGATCTCGACCTGCACGTGCTTGCCGGCGCGCAGGCAGGCCATGGCCTGGGACGCGTGCATCTGCGTCGGCGTGCACAGGATCACGGCATCGACCTCGGGCAGCGCCAGGGCTTCGTCCAGCTCGGTGGCGGCATGGCCGATGCCGTATTTCCGCGCCGTCTCGCGGGTCTTTTCGATGTCGCGGCTGACCAGGGAGACGACTTCCACGCCGTCGATGCGGGCGATGCCGTCCAGGTGCTTGATGCCGAAGGCGCCGGCGCCGGCCAGCGCGACCTTCAGGGTGCGTTCGGTCATTGTTGTTCCTCCAGGATCAGATGGCCCACGGCCGTGTTCGAGGCCGGCACGTGGTAGAAGCGGTGCGCGACGCGCGGCGCCGGGCCGCCCGCCGCATCGGCCATGGCGCCGCGGGCGATCAGCCACATCACCAGCTCGATGCCTTCCGAGCCCGCCTCGCGCACATAGTCGATGTGCGGCACGTCGGCCAGGCCGGCCGGATCGGCGATCAGCCGGTCCATGAAGGCGTTGTCGAATTCGCGGTTGATCAGGCCGGCGCGCGGCCCCTGCAACTGGTGGCTCATGCCGCCCGTGCCCCAGATGTGCACGTTCAGGGGCTCGTCGTAGCTTTCGATGGCGCGGCGGATGGCGCGGCCCAGCTCGAAGCAGCGGCGGCCCGAGGGCACGGGATACTGCACCACGTTGACGGCGAAGGGGATCACCGGGCAGGGCCAGGCCTCGGGCTGGCCGCACATCAGCGACAGCGGCACCGTCAGGCCGTGGTCCACGTCCATCTTGTTGACGATGGTGAGGTCGAAGTCCTGCTGGATCACCGACTGGGCGATGTGCGCGGCCAGGGCCGGATGGCCGATGACGGTCGGCACCGGACGCGCGCCCCAGCCTTCGTCGGCCGGATTGAACTGCGCCGCGCAGCCGATCGCGAAGGTCGGGATCATGTCCAGGCTGAACGCCGTGGCGTGGTCGTTGTAGACCAGGAAGATGACGTCGGGACGATGGTCCTTCATCCACTGCTTGGACGGTTCGTAGCCCTTGAACAGCGGCGCCCAGTAGTCGTTGCCGGTCTTGCCCAGGTCGATGGCGGCGCCGATCGCGGGCACGTGCGAGGTGTAGACACTCGCGCCGATGCGGGCATGCGTCTGGTTCATTGCTTTTCTCCGGTGCGGCGGTTGCCTTCGATGCTGCGGCCGCCGGCCAGCATCATCGCGGCGTATTCCTCCTGCGTCATGCCGGTCATGCTGGCGGCCATGTACTGGAAGGAACGCCCGTCGGTGGCGCCGATCTTGGCGAGGAAATAGATGTTGCCGCCCAGCTCCAGGCAGCGGTTCAGGTCGCGCGCCAGCACGGCCTGCTTCTGCTCCTCGGTCATGGGCCACTCGTCCAGGTAGGCGCGTTCGTCGGCGCGGAACCGTTCGCGGTTCTCCGCCTTCATCAGCGACATGCAGAACTGGTTCAGGTGGTAGCCCTTGCGGGACTGGTCGGCGTCGAAGATGGTCGTGCCGGGCACGTCGGTATAAGGCTTGTTCAGGGACATGGCTCAACTCCAGTACAAGCGGTTCGGATTGTCCACCAGCAGCTTGCGCTGCAACTCGGCCGTCGGCGCGATCTGGGGGATGTAATCCACCAGCAGGCCGTCGTCGGGCATGTGGGACTTGAGATTCGGATGGGGCCAGTCGGTGCCCCACAGCACGCGGTCGGGGAAGGTTTCCACCAGCCGGCGCGCGAAGGGCACGACGTCGCGGTAGGCGTGCTGCTCGCCGTTCAGGGCCGGCGGGCCCGACTGGCTCAGGCGTTCCGGACAGCTGACCTTGCTCCAGATGTTCTCATGGTCCTGCATCATCCTCACGAACAGGCCGAATTCCGGGCCGTCCACGGGCTTGGTCACGTCGGGCCGGCCCATGTGATCGACCACCACCGTCGTCGGCAGCGTGGTGAAGAAATCATACAGTTCCGGCAGGTCCTGCGCCTCGAAATAAACCACGACGTGCCAGCCCAGCGGCGCGATGCGCGCGGCGATCTCGGCGAGCACTTCGCGCGGCGTGAAATCGGCCAGGCGCTTGACGAAATTGAAGCGCGTGCCGCGCACGCCGGCCTCGTGCATGGCCCGCAGCTCGGCGTCGGTGACCTCGCGCGAGACGGTCGCCACGCCGCGCGCGCGGCCGCCGGAGGCGCGCAGCGCATCGACCAGGGCGCGGTTGTCGGTGCCGTGGCAGGTCGCCTGCACGATCACGTTCTTCTCGAAGCCCAGGTGGTCGCGCAGGGCGAACAGGGCTTCCTTGGGCGCGTCGCAGGGCGTGTACTTGCGCTCCGGCGCGTAGGGGAACACCGCGCCGGGGCCGAACACGTGGCAATGCGCGTCCACCGCCCCGGCGGGCAGGCGGAAGCGCGGACGGCTGGGGCCGTCGTAGTAATCCAGCCAGCCCGGGGTCTTGGTGTAGGTTTCGGCGATGGTCATCGCAAATCCTCTGTCGATGTGTCTCGGTCGATGTGCATCAGTCGATGTATTTCAGGCCGGCTTTTTCCAGGCCTTCGCGCATCTTGTAGTAGTCCAGGCCCAGCACGCCCGAGGCGAAGATGTCGCGCTTGGCGCCTTCGTTGTCCTCGCGGGCCTGGGCCTTGGCGGCGACTTCGCCGGCGATGGCGGCGGGCACCACCACCACGCCGTCGGTGTCGGCCACCACCACGTCGCCCGGGTTCACCAGCGCGCCGGCGCACACCACGGGGATGTTGACCGAGCCCAGGGTGCCCTTGACGGTGCCCTTGGCGCTGATGGCCCGGCTGAACACCGGAAAGTCCATGGATTCCAGGGTATCGACGTCGCGCACGCCGCCGTCGATCACCAGGCCGCGCGCGCCGCGCGCCTTGAACGAGGTGGCCAGCAGGTCGCCGAAGAAGCCGTCGGTGCTGTCGGTG
This sequence comes from Castellaniella defragrans 65Phen, assembly GCF_000612685.1. Lineage (NCBI taxonomy): Bacteria > Pseudomonadati > Pseudomonadota > Betaproteobacteria > Burkholderiales > Alcaligenaceae > Castellaniella > Castellaniella defragrans. The sequence continues at coordinate 1,827,876 of NZ_HG916765.1, read as the reverse complement.
GTGCAGCCGGCCACCACCACGTCGCCGGGCCGGATCTGCTCGGCGGCCACGTGCAGCATCCAGTTGTCGCCGGGCTGCAGCAGCACCGTGACGGCCGTGCCGCACATGCGCGCGCCGCGCCAGATGGGGCGCATGACGGGCTTCATCAGGCCCACGCGGCCCATGGCCTCGTGGATGGTGGCCACGCCGAAGCGCGCGAGCTGTTCGACGGCGGCCGGATCGGCGCGCTGGATGGTGCGGTGGACGATGCCGAGCTGGTTCAGGGGGGTGCTCATTTCCGTATTCCTCCTCAGGGGTTACAGGCCCTTGGCCTTCAGGGCGGCGTCCAGGCGCGGATACACGCGGCGCGCGTTGCCCTCGTAGATCTGGAAGCGGTCGGCGTCGCTGAGCGTCGCGGCGGCTTCGATGTAGCGTTTGGTATCGTCGAAATGGTGCCCGGTCTCGGGATCGATGCCGCGCACCGCGCCGATCATCTCGGAGGCGAACAATACGTTCTTCACCGGGATCACGCGGGTCAGCAGGTCGATGCCCGGCTGGTGGTAGACGCAGGTGTCGAAGAACACGTTGTTCAACAGGTGTTCGTCGAGCAGGGGCTTGTTCAGCGCCTGGGCCAGGCCGCGGAAGCGGCCCCAGTGGTAGGGCGCGGCGCCGCCGCCGTGCGGGATCACGAAGCGCAGCGTCGGGAAGTCCTTGAACAGGTCCGAGGTCAGGCATTGCATGAAGGCCGTGGTGTCGGCGTTCAGGTAGTGGGCGCCCGTGGTGTGGAAGCAGGCATTGCAGCTGGTGGACACGTGGATCATCGCCGGGATGTCGTATTCCACCATCTTCTCGTAGATGGGATACCAGGAGCGGTCCGACAGCGGCGGCGCGGTCCAGTGGCCGCCCGAGGGATCCGGATTCAGGTTGATCCCGACCGCGCCGTATTCCTCGACGCACTTTTCGAGTTCCGGAATGCAGGTGGCCGGATCCACGCCCGGCGACTGGGGCAGCATGGCGGCCATGACGAATTCGTCGGGGAACAGCGTGGCGACCCGATGGCAGAGCTCGTTGCAGATGGCCGCCCAGGTGCTGGACACCTGGAAATCGCCGATGTGGTGCGCCATGAAGCTGGCGCGCGGCGAGAAGATCGTCAGGTCGGAGCCGCGCTCGCGCATCAGGCGCAGCTGGTTCTTCTCGATGCTCTCGCGCAGATCGTCGTCGCCGATGCGCAGGTCGGAAGGGCTGGGCCGTTGCGCCGGATCCTGGATGCCGGCGATCTGCCGGTCGCGCCAGTCGGCCAGCGCCTGCGGCGCCGTCGTGTAGTGGCCGTGGCAGTCGATGATCAGGGGTTTTCTGCTCATGTCGTACGATTCCTTTTCTGTGTATCGCCGTGTCCGGGGAGGATCAGCGCGTCTGGGGCCAGACCGCGGCCGGCACCATGACTTCGCCGCGCATGATGAGCCGCGCGGTGCGCAGCAGCGCCGCGCGCGCGACCTTCTGGGGATCCTGGGGGTCGAGCTCCAGCTCGACCGTGAATTCGCCGCTGGGATGCTCGATCGACACCGCCTTGCGCGCGCCTTCGGGCAGGCGCGCCAGGTCGTGCGGCACCGAGCCTTCCAGGACGCAGGCCGTGCCCACCGTCACCGCCGCCAGCACGCCGATGGCCTCGTGGCAGACGTGCGGGATGAAGCTGCGGGTGCTGATCGCCCCGCCCTCGCGGGGCTCGGACACCAGGGTCATCTTGGGATAGTTGCGCGAGGACACGTCGCCCAGGCCCATCAGCTCGCCCGTGCGCAGCCGCAGGGCCTCGATGCGGGCCTTGAGCGCCTCGTCGGCGTTCAGTTCGGCCGGGGTCTCGTGCCCCGTGCAGCCCACGTCGCCGGCGCGGAACAGCACCAGCGGCATGCCGTTGTCGATGCAGGTGACGTCGATCTCGAAGGCCTCGAAATCCGCGCCGGCCGGCGGCTCGACGCGCACGCGGTCGCGCACCCGGCCGGTGGGCAGCAGCCCGGCGCACACCGAGCCGGCGGTGTCGAGGAAATTGATGGTGATCGGCGCCGAACGGCCGGGCACGCCGTCGATGCGCGCATCGCCCTCGTAGGACACCCGGCGGCCTTCCGGCGTCATCGGGGTGAGGACGGTGATGTCGCACTGCATGTCGGTGTTGCGGGTCAGCACGCGGACGGTGGTCTCGTCGCCCTGAGCCTGGATCAGGCCGCGCTCCAGCGCGAAGGGCACGACCGCCGCCAGCATGTTGCCGCAATTGGCCGTCGTGTCCACGGTGTCGCGGTCGGGCTGCAGCTGCGCGAACAGGAATTCGAGGTCCACGCCCGGCGTGGTGCCGGGCCGCACGATGCCGACCTTGCTGGTGAGGGGATGGGCGCCGCCCAGGCCGTCGATCTGGCGCCGGTCCGGCGAACCCATCACCGCCAGCAGCACCCGGTCGCGCGCCGCCGTGTCGGCGGGCAGGTCGGATTCCAGGAAGAAGGGCCCGCGCGACGTGCCGCCGCGCATGAACAGGGCAGGAATGGATTTCTGCATCACATCACCACATTGTGTTCGATGGAGCCCATTATGGACGCGCGCCCTGCAATGCATAAGGGCATACGTCCACTATCAGCTATGCCGAAATGATATGATCTATACAATGCGATACCGAATTTAAGGGTAAACCCTGATTCCTCTCGATACGACACCGATGCCATGGATCTGAAGCAATTGGAATACTTCATGCGCGTGGCCGAACTGGGCAGCTTCACCCAGGCCTCGCACGCGCTGAACATCGCCCAGCCGGCCCTCAGCCGCCAGGTCCGCATGCTGGAGGTCGAACTGCGCCAGAACCTGCTGAACCGCAACGGCCGCGGCGTCACCACCACCGAGGCCGGCAAGCTGCTGCTGGAGCACTGCCGCGGCATCCTGCACCAGGTCGATCGCGCCAAGGAGGACATGGGCCGGGTGCAGGGCGCGCTGGCCGGCCGGGTGGCGCTGGGCATCGCGCCCAGCGCGTCGAAGATGATGACCGTGCGGCTCACGCGGCAGTTCCGCAAGCGGCTGCCCAACGCCACGCTGTCGATCGGCGAGGGCCTGTCGCTGGTGATGCAGGAATGGCTGCTCGCCGGGCGCCTGGACATCGCCCTGCTCTACAACCCCTCGCCCTCCGCCGACCTGGAGCTCAGCCCGCTGACCAGCGAGCTGCTGTACCTGGTCGGCCCGCGCGGGCCGCATCCCTCGCAGCAGGCGATGCCGCTGCGCGCGCTGGTGAACATCCCGCTGGTGATCCCCAACCGCCCGCACACGGTGCGCATGCTGCTGGAATCGCAGATGGCCCTGATCGGCTGCAAGCCGAACATCCGCCTGGAGATCGACGGCGTGCAGGCCATCCTGGACCTGGTGGCCGACGGCGAGGGCTACGCCATCCTGACGGAGCACGCCGTGCTGACCTCGGCCCAGCCGGACCGCTACCACATCCGCCCCATCGTCCAGCCCGAACTGCCCAGCCGGCTGTACCTGGCCACGGCCTCGGGCCGGATCACGACGCTGACGCAGAAAGCGATGCTCGACCTGATCCGCGAGACGGTGCGCGAGGTGTATCCCGCCTCGATGATTCAAACAGCCTGAAGGAATCCACCAGCGCGCCCAGGGCCTCGGCCTGCCCGCGGATGTGGTCGGCCGCCTGCGCGGCCTGCGTCACCAGCGCCGCGTTGGCGCGGGTGGCCTGGTCGATCAGCCCCACCGCCTGGCTGGCCTGGCCGATGCCCAGTTCCTGCTCCTGGCTGGCGTGCGCGATCTCGCGCACCAGCGCGGCGAACTGCCCGGCCGATTCGCGGATGCCCGCCGACATGCGGCCAGCCTGCGCCACCTGCTCGCTGCCGTCGCCGATGGCCCGCACCGAGGCGGCCACCAGCGCCTCGATCTCGCGCGCGGCCTCGCCGGTGCGCTGCGCCAGGTTGCGCACCTCGTCGGCCACCACGGCGAAGCCGCGGCCCTGCTCGCCCGCGCGCGCCGCCTCGACCGAGGCGTTCAGCGCCAGGATGTTGGTCTGGAAGGCGATGCCGTTGATGACGCCGGAGATGTCCGCGATCCGTCGGGCCTCGTTCTGGATGCCTTCCATGGTGCGCGCCACGCCGCCCATGGAGGCCTCGCCCTGGCCCACCAGCCCTTCCAGGCCGCTGGCCAGCTCCGCCGCCTGACGCGCATTGGCGGCGTTCTGCCGCACCGTGCCGGCCAGTTCCTCGATCGAGGCGGCGGTCTCCTCCAGGGAGCTGGCCTGGGCCTCGGTGCGGCCGGCCAGGTCGTCGTTGCCGCTCGCGATGTCGCGCACGCCCGCCACCACGACCTCGGTGGATTCCAGGATGCGCACCAGCAGGAGCTTGATGTTGATCTGCAGGATGCGCAGGCCGTGCGCCAGTTCGGCGAGCTCGCCCGGCTGGTCCACCGGCAGGCGGCGGGACAGGTCGCCCGCGCTGATGTGCTCGATCTCGGCGCGCATGGCGCGCAGCGGGGCGGTGATGTCGGTCCAGAGCTTCAGGCCGCCCAGCACCGTCCAGAGTCCGCCGGCCGCCGCGGGCAGCCAGGCCGCCGGGCCGCCGGCCTGCGCGAACCCGGCCTGGGCGGCCAGCGCCGCCAGCACGCCGGCGGCATAGAGCGCCAGGCGCACGCGCAGCGGCCAGGACCGCCACAGGCGGGCGGCGCCCTCGATGATGCGGCCTTCACGGATGCGCACTCCGCCCTCGCCCCGGGCCATGGCCTGATAGGCGCGGTCCGCCCGCTCGACTTCGGCACGCGCGGGGCGGGTGCGGATCGACGTGAAGCCCGCGACCCGGCCGTCGCGCACCACGGGCGCCGCGTCGATGTGCACCCAGTAGTGGTCGCCGTCGCGGCAGCGGTTCTTCATCAGGCCCGACCAGGTGCGCCCGGCGCGCACCGTCCGCATCAGGTCCGCGAACGGCTCGCGCGGCATGTCGGGGTGGCGCAGAATGGCCTGGGACGCGCCCAGGACCTCGTGCGGCTCATGGCCGCTGATCCGCAGGAAATCCCGGTTGACGTACTTGATGCGGCCTTCCAGGTCGGTCGCCAGGACGATGCGGTCGGTCTCGGACAGGACGCGCTCGCGTCCCGTGACGTGGATCTGTTCTGTCATGGATGGCGGCCTCCTCTTCCGCCTCCGGGCGCGGCGCTGCTCTGGCGCCCGCCCCGGGGTGCGTCAGCCGCGCGCCTGGGCGATCAGGCGATCGGCGTACGCCTGCCAGCCGCCGGCCGCCTCGACGTCCGCGAACAGGCCTTGCGCCGCCAGCCCGGCGACCCAGTCCTGCTTCTCGGCGGTCGCGGCGGCCATCCAGGGCTCGAAGCCGGCTTCGCGCACGGTGTTGGCGACCTCGCGCATTTCCTCGGCGCGGCGGCGGCCGTGCTGCACGACGCGGCTGTAGAAATAGCGGCCCTGCTCCGTCCAGTCGATGGAGGGGAAGGTTTCCTGCAGCGTGGGCAGCACGTAGTCCTCGACGCCGTAGGCGCGCGCGGCGGTGTAGCTTTCGATCACCAGGGCCTCCAGGCCCTTGATCATGACGCTGCGGCACATCTTGATCGCCGAGGCCACGCCCAGTTCCGCCGACACGGCGGTGGCGTCCATGCCGAAGGCGCGCAGCCGCTCGGCCAGGGCCTCGGCGTGCGGGCCGCCGAGCAGCATCGGCACCCGGATGCCGTAGGGCGGCACCGAGGTCATCACCCCCGCCTCGACGTAGCGCCCGCCCGCGGCCTCGATCAGCCCGGCGGCCTGGCGCTTGGCCCCGGGCGAGGCGGAATTCAGGTCCAGGAAGACGGTGCCCGGCCGCAGGTGGGCGGCCGCCTCGCGCGCCACCGCCACGGTGTTCGAGGCGGTGACGGCGGAGATCACCAGGTCGCTCGCCGCGCACAGCGCCGCGGCCGAATCGCACAGGACGACGCCGTCGCGCGCCGCGCGCTCGCGCAGCGGCGCCGCCGCGGCCGCGTCGGCCAGCTTGACGTCCCAGGCATGGACGCCGTCCACCTGCGGTTTCAGGCCGGCGCAGAAGATGCCGCCCACTTCACCGTAGCCGATCAGGCCCAATCGAGTTCCTTGCATGGCTTTCGTAGCTCCCTTCAATGATTCCGATTCAAGCGCGGGCCGCGCACGCGGCCCGGCGCGGACGGCGGGCCGCGAGGCGCCCTCAGGACGCCGGAAACCGTTCCGTATCGACTTCCGCCTGCGTGGCGGGCCCGTAGCGCTCGCCCGCCACCCGGTCGCGGGCGAACAGCCGCGCCAGTTCGTCGCGGGCTTCGGCATCCAGCCGCACGCCGGCCGCCCCGAGGTTTTCCTCCAGGTGCGCCAGCCGCGTCGTGCCGGGAATGGGGATGACGTCCTCGCCCTGGTGCAGCAGCCAGGCCAGCGCCAGCTGGCCGGGCGTGCAGCCGTGGTCCCGGGCCATGCGCCGCAGCGGCTCCAGCAGCGCCAGGTTGCGCGCGTAGGCTTCGGGCTGGAAGCGCGGCATGCGCCGCCGCAGGTCCGTGTCGTGCAGCCGCGCCACGTCGGGCAGGCCGTCGGCCAGGAATGCCCGCCCCAGCGGGCTGAAGGCCACCAGCGCCGTGCCCAGTTCGCGGCAGGCCCCCAGGACGGCGATCTCGACCTCGCACGACCACAGGGAATATTCGCTCTGGACGGCGGCGACCGGGTGCACGGCGTGCGCCCGCCGCAGCGTGTCGGCCGAGACTTCGGACAGGCCGATGGCGCGGATCTTGCCCGCGCGGGCCAGGTCCGCCAGGGCGCCCACGCTGTCCTCGATGGGCACGGACTTGTCCCAGCGGTGCAGGTAGTACAGGTCGATCACGTCGGTGCGCAGGCGGCGCAGCGAATCCTCGCAGGTGCGGCGCAGGGTCTCGGGCCGGCCGTCGATGCGGCGCCGGCCGTCTTCGCGGAAGATGCCGCATTTGCTGGCCAGCATGAAGCGGCTGCGATGCGGGGCCAGCACCCGGCCCAGGATTTCCTCGTTGTGGCCGAAGCCGTAGAGCGCCGCCGTGTCGAACAGCGTCACCCCCCGGTCCAGCGCCCCCAGCAGCAGGGCTTCGGCGGCGTCCGGCGAAGCGGCCGGACCGTAACCGTGGCTGAGGCTCATGCAGCCCAGGCCGATGGGAAACACATCGAACCCGGCAAGTGTGCGTGTCGTCTTCATAGCCTCCCGATTATCCCTGCATCCGGACGGCCCGGTAAGACCGGGCGCGTCACTAGCAGCTATGCCGGATTGCTATGGGGTGCGGACACGCCCGCCAGGCTACATCTTCCCCGGATCCTTGACGGCTTCGACCGTGGCGAACTCCACGTTCTGCAGCACGCCGTCGACGCGCTCGACCTTGCGGATGTAGACGTTCTGGACGATGTCGCGCGTCCGCGGGTCGATTTCCACCGGGCCGCGCGGGCTGGTCCACTTCATGCCCTTGACCGCCGCCATGAAGGCGTCGCCGCCGGCGTCGCCCTGGGTCTTTTCCAGGGCCTCGCGGATCAGGCGCATGCCGTCGTAGGCCGCCACGGCCACCATGTTGGGCCGCGTGCCGGGATAGGCCCGGGCGTAGGCTTCGACGAAAGCCTTGTTCTCCGGCGAGGCATGCGCCTGGGAATAATGGAAGGAGGTGATCATGCCCAGGGCGTTGTCGCCCATGGCTTCGAGCACGTCCTCGGTGACCACGTCGCCGGTGGCCAGCAGCCGGATGCCGGCGTCGGCCAGGGCGCGTTCCTTGTAGCTCTTGGCGAAGGCGACGCCTTGTTCGCCGTTGGGCACGAACAGGAAGATCGCGTCCGGCTTCGCGTCCTTGATCTTCTGCAGGAAGGGCGCGAAATCGGGGCTGGTGAGCGGCGTGTGGACCTCGCCCACCACCTCGCCGCCGGCCTGGGCGAAGGTCTTCTTGAACTGGGCCGCCGCGTCGTGGCCCGGACCGTAGTCGGCCACGGCGACGTAGACCTTGCGGATGCCGTTGGCCGCCGCCCAGCTCGCCATCGGCGCGGCCACCTGAGGCAGGGTCATGGACGTGCGCACGATGTAGGGCGACTTCTCGGTGATCGAGGAGGTGGCGGCGTTCAGCACCACCATCGGCACCTTGGCCTCGGTCGCCAGGGGCGCCACGGAGAACGCGCCCGGCGTCAGGCCGAAGCCGGCCAGGATCTCGGCCTTGTCCTGGATCAGCAGGGTCTGCGCCTGGCGCTTGCTGATCGAGGGCGACACGCCGGTGTCGTCCTTGTCGATCAGCACGATCCGCCGGCCCGCCACCGTGTCGCCGTGCTCCTTCAGATAGAGCCTGGCGCCGTTGACCATCTGCTGCCCGGTCGAGGCGAACGGCCCCGACAGCGGCAGGATCATGCCGACCTTCAGGTCCTGGGCCTGGGCCGCGCCCAGCCCTCCGGCCGCGAAGACGCAGGCGGCCATCAATTTACCGATCGTATGCTTCACGTTGTCTCCTTGTCTTGTCATCGTGAAATGCGTGCAATGAAGGCGCCGTCCCGTGTCTACAGGTCCAGCACCAGCAGCGGGGTCCGCGCGCGCGAGCAGCACGGCGTGAACTGGTCGTTGGCCGCGTGCTCGGCCTCGGTGAGATAGCTGTCCCGGTGGTCCGGAATGCCCGCGCGCACGCCCGTCAGGCAGGTGCCGCAGATGCCTTCCTCGCAGGACACGGGAATGAACACGCCCTGCCGGTCCAGCGCCGAGGTGATGGTCTCGTCGGCGGGAATGTCGAAGACCTCGCCGGTGCTGGCCAGCTGGACTTGGAAGGCCGTGTCCCCTTCGGCCGGGGCCGCGGGGCACTGGTCCTCGTCCAGGGCGAAGCGCTCGAAGTGGACGCGCGCCTCGTCCACGCCGGCGTCGCGCGCCTGATCGCGGACGAAGTCGATGTAGCCCGACGGCCCGCAGACGTAGACGTGGGTGCGCGCATCGGCCGCCGCCAGCACGGCGCGCGCGTCCAGGGCGGTGTCCGGCTCGTCGTCGAAATGCGCGCGGGCGTGCCCGGCCAGCGCCGAATCCAGGATCTCGTCCAGGAACGCGGCGCGGTCGCGGCTGCGGCAGCTGTAATGCAGCTCGAAGGCCGCGCCCGTCGCCTGGAGGCGGCGCGCCATGCACAGCAGCGGCGTGATGCCGATGCCGCCGGCGAACAGCAGGCTGCGCTCGGCGGCCACCAGCGGGAAGCGGTTGCGCGGCGCGCTGATGCGCAGCAGGTCGCCGACCTGCACGAGGTCGTGCACCGCCGCCGAGCCGCCGCGCGACCGCGGCTCGCGCAGCACCCCGATCAGGAAGCGGGACCGCTGCAGGCAGTCGTTGAGCAGGGAATACTGGCGGATGTAGCCGCCGGGCAGGTGCACGTCGATGTGCGCCCCGGGCGAGAACTCCGGCAGCAGGCCGCCGTCGGGGTCCACCAGTTCGAGGCTGACGACGTCCCGGGCGGCCTGATGCTTGCCGGCGACCCGTACGGACAGGGATTCGGTGATCATGTCTTTCTCTTTCCAATCGGCCCGGCCGGCATGCCGGGCCCTGTTTCGATCCGTCTGGCTCTTGCGCGGTCCTTCAGCCGGCGACCGCGGCTTCGGCCTCGGCCTGGACTAGGTCGTCGAGGATGCGCCGCGCCCGCACGCCGCCGGCGTCGATGTTCAGGGCCAGCAGCCGGCGGCCGGGGAAATCCCGCAGATTGCGCTGCTGCGCCTCCAGCACGGCCAGGTCCTGGCTGAAGATCCTGCCCTGCCCCGCGCGGATGGAGTCGGTCAGCGCGGCGTCGTCCGGCTGGAAATGGCGCGCCATGCCCCAGAAATACCAGTGCGAGGATTCGGTCTCGGGCGTCATGAAATCCACCACGACGGCCGAGACCTTGTCGCGCGGATCGGCCTCGAAGCCGCCCTTGCCCGCCAGCGCCACGCCCACGTCGATCAGCACGCGGCCCGGCGCGGTGAAGCGCGACATCTGCCAGCGGTCCACGCGCGCCTGGTCGTCCAGGCCGTGCGCCCGCATGGCCGCCTGCCAGAAGGGCGGCGCGACGACGCCGTGCATGACGCGGCTGGTGACGACCTGGTCGCCTTCCATGCGGGTCTGGACCGGCGCCTCGTCGATCTCGCCCTGGCCGATGCTGTCGGCGTGCACGTAGGCCTCGTGGGTCAGGTCCATCAGATTGTCGATCATCAGCCGGTAGTCGCAGCCGATATGATAAAGCCCCCCGCCGTAGGCCCATTCCGGATGGCCGGCCCAGAACAGGTCGGGAATGGCCGCCTCGTCGGCGCGGGCGGGGTCGCCGGGCCAGATCCAGACGAAGCCGTGCCGCTCCACCACCGGATAGCTGTGGATACAGGGAAAGCCGCCCACGCGCTGCTTGGGCATGGAGACGGCCTTGCCGTCGCAGCCCATGACCAGGCCGTGATAGCCGCACATCAGGTTGCCGTCCACCACCGCGCCCAGCGACAGCGCGGCGCCCCGGTGGGGACAGAAATCCTCCAGCGCCGCGACCCGGCCCTGCGCGCCGCGGTAGAGCACCACGGGTTGGCCGCAGATCGTGCGCCCCAGGGGCTTGTCCGTGACTTCGTCGGGCATGCAGGCCACATACCAGGCATTCTTGGGAAACATCGTCGGTCTCCTGGCGGGCCGCACGCGGACGCGCGGCTCGTGTTCATGGTTGAGAGGAATATTCAGTACACTGAACATTTAAACGTATCCTATTTCCCCGGACGACGATGCCATATCGGTGCTTACCCTTAGACCCTGCCAGCGACAGGGTTTCCTCCCGCCTCCGCGGCGGCGCCCGGCCGCGCCGCCGTCAGCGGGGCCCGGCTCTGGTGGTTGTTCACGTCCACCAGCTTCTGCAGCAGCGCCATGAAGCGGGCCTCTTCCCGGGGCGAGAATTTCTCGAAGATGCGCCGGTGCAGCCGGCCGATGGCGTCGTTGAGCCGCCACAGCAGGTCGCGGCCCTCGTCGGTCAGCGTCAGGATCCGCTGGCGGCGGTTGGCCGGGTCCACCCGCCGCGACAGCAGGCCTTTTTCCTCCAACCGCGTCGCCACGCTGGCCGCGGTGGACGTGTCGATGGCCGCCAGGCCCGCCACGGACACCTGGTCGATGCCGGGATGGTCCAGCAGCACGCACAGCACGGCATACTGCATGGGCGTGACCTGGTTGCCGATCTCGTCGTGGAAGATCGAGGCCGAAATCTGCTGCGCGCGTCGCAGCAGGTGGCCGGGCTGGGTATAGAGGGGTTCTCGCAGGATCGGATCGGACATGCGGACGTTTCACCGGAAACCGCCGGGCGCGCGGCCGGAAGGACAGACGGGCGGGCGCCGCCCCCGCGCCCGGCGGACGGCGCGGACCGGAGCTCAAACCCCGTCCCGGCCGTCCCGCATTCGATTATCGTCCAGACCGGGGCCGGCGCGCGAGCCGGCCGGCCGGCGCGGCCCGCGCACGCATCCATCCCCCACCGTCATTTCCAGGAGACTTCATGAACGATACGCGCCCCACCTTCGTCCTGCTGCACGGCCTGCTGTGCGACGCGGACACCTGGGCCGACTTCATCGGCCCGCTTTCGCGCCTGGGCCACGTCCTGGCCGCGGACCTGAGCGGCATCGATTCCCTGCCCGAGGCGGCGCGCGAGATCCTGGCGCGCACGACCGGGCCGCTGATCGTGGCGGGGCATTCGATGGGCGGGCGCGTCGCCCTGGAAATGGCGCGCCGGGCGCCGCGGCGCTGCCGCGCCCTGATCCTCATGAACACCGGCTACCGGGGGCTGGGCGAAGGCGAGAGCGAAAAGCGCATGGCCCTGGTGCGCGCCGCCCGGGCCGGCGGCATCCAGGCCATCGCCGACGGCTGGCTCGACGGCATGATCGCGTCCGCGACGCGCGGCGACGCCGCCCTGATGGCCAGGATGCGCGCCATGGTCCTGCGCTCGACGCCGGATTCCTTCGCCGGCCAGATCCAGGCCCTGATCGGCCGGCCGGACGCGAGCGGCCTGCTGGGCCGGCTCGCCTGCCCCGTGCTGCTCATGAGCGGCACCGAGGACCGCTGGAGCCCGCTCGACCGCCACGCGGACATGGCCTCCAGGGTGCCGGACGCGACCCTGGAGGCCATCGGGGGCGCCGGCCACATGGCGCCGTTCGAGGCGCCCGCGGCCTGCCTGTCGGCGATCACCGGCTGGCTGGCGCGGCGGGGGCTTTCCGGCTGACCCCGCCGGGCCCGCATTCAGCCGGGGCGCCAGGCGGGAAGCCGGAGACGGTGCTGCCGCCCGGCGAGGCGAACCGACGGCGCGATACGGCCGAAGACCAAGCCGGATCAGGCCGGTTCCAGCACCAGCAGCCCGGTGGCCGTGTTGGAGATCGGCACGTGGTAGTGCGCGTGGTGCTGCTTGACCGGGATGTCGTCCAGGGCGCCGCGCGCCGCCACCCACATCAGCAGTTCGATGCCCTGCGTGCCGGTGAGCTCCACCAGCTCTTCGTTGGAGTACCGGGTGATCCATTTCGGATCGTCCACCAGGCTTTCCATGAACTGCTGGTCGAAGGACTTGTTGATGAAGCCGGCGCGCTCGCCGTCGAGCTGGTGCGACAGGCCGCCGCTGGCGATGACGAGCACGCGCCGGTCGTCGTCCCAGGATTCGATCGCGCGGCGCAGCGACTGGCCCATACGGTAGCAGCGCGCGGCCGAGGGATACGGCGCCAGGACGGTGTTGATGCACACCGGCACGATCTCCACCGGCCATTCGCCGGCTTCCTTGCCTTCCGGCCAGAGCAGCGCCAGGGGCAGCGACACCGAGTGGTCGACCAGGGCTTCCTGGCAGGTGGTGATGTCGAATTCGTCCGCGACCAGGGTCTCGACGATGTGCCAGGACAGGTCCACGCAGCCGCGCGCCGCCGCCAGCGGCGGAATGCCCCAGCCCTCGTCGGCGTTGCGGTAGACGTCCGCCGCGCCCACGGCGAAGGTCGGCATCTTGTCGAGGAAGAAGTTCAGGCCATGGTCGTTGTGCACGATGACCACCACGTCGGGACGCTCGCGCGCCAGCCATTCGCGCGCCTTGCCGTAGGCGTCGAAGAAGGGCTTCCAGTACGGATCCTGCTGCTTCTGGTGGGCCAGGGCGCCGCCGATGGCGGGGACGTGGGACGTGCTGATGCTGCCGATGAGATGTGCCATGGTCATGCTCCTGCCGCAACGAGTTTGGCCTGGAAGGCCTCTTTGGTGACGCCGGTCTGCTGGGCGCCGATGTCCTGCATGTCCAGACCGAAGATGCCCGCCAGCTTGGCCAGGTAGTAGGGGTGGCCCCCGGCGGCGATCATCTTCAGGACCTGGCGGCTGCGGACGGCCTCCTTCTGCGCTTCCGTCAGGTTGTAGCGCGTCATGTAGGCTTCCTCGTCCCGCAGGAAGGCTTCGCGGCACTCGGCCGCGTTGAAGCTGAAGCACATGCGGTTCAGGGCGTAGCCGATGCGGGCCAGGTCGCCATCGAAGATCATGGTGCCGGGGATCTCCCGCCGGCGCTTGCGTGTCGCTGCTGTCATTGATGTCTCCTTGTGGTTGAGAGAGGTCCCACCGCGCCGATGTCGCGGCGGGTACGGACAGGCCCATGGTGACGCAGGACGGATCTTTGGAGAATGGACTTTTGATTTTTAAAAATGTACATTTCGTGGATGCATGCCCCCACTCCCGGGAGGACCCCATGGAGTCCCTGACGCCGGCGCCGCCGGCCCATGACCACACTGCCATCCCCATCTATAAGCTGTATGGCTACGGCAACGTTTGGACCGCATCGGACCCGCTCTACTGCGAAACCATCGCGGCCCAGGAAAAATTGCACAATTGGCATGTGACGGCCCACAAGCACACGGACCTGTTCCAGGTGCTGTTCCTGGAGTCGGGCGAGGTCACGGTGGTGCTGGACGGGCGCGAGCGCACGCTGCGCCCGGGGCGGCTGGTGCTGGTGCCGCAGCGGGTGGTGCACGAATTCATCTTCCGCCCGGGCTCGAACGGCTACATCCTGACGCTGACCTACGCGCTGCTGCACGGGCTGTGCGCGCGCTTCGGGCTGGCGCTGACCGCCGCCACCGATCCGGCCGTGCTGGTGATGGGCACGGACGAGGCCGGCCGGCACGTGGCCCTGAGCTTCCGCCAGCTGGACCGCGAATACCGCGGCCTGCACAGCCCGCAGCGCGGGCCGCTGCTGGAATCGCTGCTGTCGGTCATCCTGGTCTGGATCCATCGCCAGGGCTACCCGGCCAACCCGGCCGCCGCCGGCGTCGATCCGGGCAGCCAGCACCTGACGCGCTATGCCCGGATGATCGAGGACCACCACGCCCGCCAGCACCGGGTGGCCTGGTACGCGCAGCGCATCGGCGTGACGCCCGCCCACCTGAACGCCGTCGTCCAGGCCCTGACGGGCAAGTCCGCCCTGGAACTGATCCACGAGCGGCTGCTGCTGGAGGCCCGCCGCGAGCTCATCTACACGCCGCGCCCCATCGGCGCGATCTCCGATTCGCTCGGCTTCGCCGACCCGGGCTATTTCACGCGCTTCTTCAAGCGGCTGACGGGCGTCTCGCCCAAGGACTTCCGCCGCCGGGCGCTGGCGCCCGGCGCGGAGCCGCCGGCCGAATTATCGGCCGAACTGCCGGTCGAACTCCCCGCGGAATGGCCCGACGGCCCGTGGGCCGAGCCATCGGCCGGGCCGCCCTGCCTCGCGGCGGGCGCGCGCGGCGAACACGCGCATGCGGATCAGGCCACCGGCTCGTAGGGCAGGCCGACGTAGTTTTCCGCGATGGTGGTCAGGCCGGCCCGGGTGCTGGTGTAGTAGTCCTGCTCGGCCTTCTGGATGCGCTGGCTGAAGGCGTCGTCGTCGAACGTGTGCAGCAGCATGCTCATCCACCAGGAAAAGCGCTCGGCCTTCCAGACGCGGCGCAGGGCGATTTCCGAGTAGCGGTCCAGCAGCTCGGGGCGCCCCTCCAGGCAGGCGCCGCGCAGCGCGTGGTAGAGCGTGTAGACGTCGCTGGAGGCCAGGTTCAGGCCCTTGGCGCCGGTCGGCGGCACGATGTGCGCGGCGTCGCCCACCAGGAACAGCTTGCCGAACTTCATCGGCTCGGCCACGAAGCTGCGCAGCGGCGCGATGCTCTTCTCGATCGAGGGGCCGGTCACCAGCTTGGCCGCGACGTCCTCGGGCAGGCGGGCCGACAGTTCCGTCCAGAAGCGGTCGTCGGACCATTCCTCGACGTGCTCGGCCAGGCTGCACTGGATGTAGTAGCGGCTGCGCGTGTGCGAGCGCATGCTGCACAGCGCGAAGCCGCGCGGGTTGTGGACGTAGATCAGCTCGTCCTCGACGGGCGGCGTGTCGGACATCAGGCCGAGCCAGCCGAAGGGATACACGCGCTCGAATTCCTTGATCCTGTCCTTGGGCGCCGACTTGCGCGAAACGCCGTGGAAACCGTCGCAGCCGGCGATGTAATCGCATTCCAGCGTCTTCTTCCGGCCCTGGTGGGTGAAGGTGACGCGCGGCCTGCCGTCCAGGAAATCGTGCAGCTGCACGTCCTCGGCCTCGTAGCAGATGGGCGCGCCGCTCGCCTGGCGGGCGGCCATCAGGTCGCGCGTGACTTCCGTCTGGCCATAGACCAGCACCGACTTGCCGGTCAGCGCCTTCAGGTCGACGTGCTCGCGCCGCCCCTGGAAGGACAGCGTGATGCCGCCGTGCACCAGGCCCTCGCGGTCCATGCGCTCGGACACGCCGGCCTCGCGCATCAGGTCGACGAAGCCGTACTCCAGCACGCCGGCGCGGATGCGGCCCAGCACGTAGTCGGGCGTGTGGCGCTCCAGGATGACATTGTCGATGCCGCAGCGGTGCAGCAGCTGGCCCAGCAGCAGCCCCGAGGGGCCCGCGCCGATGATGGCGACTTGCGTCTTCATATGTTCCTCCATTCTCTTTCCAGGTGAAATCTTTGCAGGTGGCTTTTTCCAGGGGCCGTCTCCCCGGCGGGCGGGGCGGCGGACGATCGCCCGGGTCCGGTCCGTGCCTTTGCCGGGCACCGAGCGTGGAACAGATAGTGCGCCCGCCCAAGCCCTTTTGGAATGGACTTTTGAGGATTAAACTTGCCAGGATGAAATATTTCGATCATGCGCCGATCTTCAAGCTCTACGGCGGGCGGGAAGAATGGTCCGGAGCGGAGCGGGTGCATTGCGAAACCATCGCCTCGCGCAGCCGCTTGCACAATTGGCATATCCGGCCCCACCGGCATTCGGGGCTCTACCAGATCCTCCACCTGCAGCGGGGCCGGGCCGTCGTCTGCCTGGACGAGGCGCGGCACGCCGTGGACGGGCCCGCGGTCATCGAGGTGCCGCAGGCCTTCGTGCATGGATTCGAGTTCGACGAGGACTGCGCCGGCCACGTCGTGACGATCGCCTATCCTCTGCTGATGCGTCTGGTCCGCCTGCTCGGGCCGCGTGCCGCCCCGCCGCCGCAGCCGGTCCTGCACGCCCTCGCGGACGAGGACGGCGCGAACCTGAGCGAGGCCTTCGCGCAGCTGAACGCCCGCTACCTGACCCAGGAGGAGTTCCGCGACGCGCGCATCGAGGCCTGGCTGACGCTGATCTACGCGCGGCTGCGCAGCCGCCGCCCGGGCACCGAACCCGGCGCCCCGCCCCGCCCGCGGGGCCTGGAACACCACACGCGCTTCGGCGAACTGCTGGAAGCCTCGTATGCCGCGCACCACGACGTGGCCTGGTACGCGGCGCGGCTGGGCATGACCGCCGCGCACCTGAACGTGATCACCCGCGCCCATGCCGGCAAGTCCCCGCTGCAGCTGATCCACGAGCGGCTGGCGCTGGAGGCCGGACGCAGCCTGATCTACACCTCGATGACCATCGGCGAGATCTCCGACGCCCTGGGATTCTCGGAACCTGCGCATTTCACGCGCTTCTTCCGCAAGGCGGCCGGGGAGTCGCCGCGCGCGTTCCGCCGGCGCGCCTGGGAGCAGGGCCGCGCAGCGGCCGCCCCGGCTCAGGCGCCGGGCTCGTCCGCCGGCGCGGCGCGGGCCTCGTCCGCGGCGCCCGGGCGCGCATAGGCCTGCCGGTCGATGCCGTAGCGGCGCAGCTTGTCGTAGAGCGTCTTGCGCGGCAGCCCCAGCGCCGCCAGCGTGCCGCGGATGTCGCCGCCGTGGGCGGCCAGGGCCTCGCGGATCAATTCGGCCTCGTAGCGCTCGACGCGCTCGGGCAGGCTGCCGGCGTCTCCCGCCGGCGCGGCCGGGTCCGCCGCCGGGACCTGCTGCACGCCCAGCGCGCAGCGGTCCGCGAAATGCGCCAGTTCGCGCACGTTGCCGGGCCAGTCGTGGCGCATCAGGTGGCGCCACAGCGCGGGATCCACCTGCGGCGCCGGGCAGCCGAAGCGGCGCGCGGCCAGGCCCGCGAAATGAGCGAACAGCAGCGGGATGTCCTCGCGCCGCTCGCGCAGCGGCGGGATGTTCACCGTCACGACGTTGAGCCGGTAGTACAGGTCCTCGCGGAAGCGCGCGCGCAGGGCCGGATCGCCCAGGTCGGCCTTGGTGGCGGCCACCACCCGCAGGTCCACGGCGCGCTGCTCGTTGGTGCCCAGCGGCGCGACCTGGCGCGTTTCCAGCACGCGCAGCAGGCGCACCTGCATCGCCGGCGACATGCTCTCGATCTCGTCGAGGAACAGCGTGCCCCCGTCGGCATGCTCGATGCGGCCCACGCGGCGCTTCTGCGCGCCGGTGAAGGCGCCGGCCTCGTGGCCGAACAGCTCGCTCTCGATCACGGACTCGGGCAGCGCGCCGCAGTTGATGGCGACGAAGGGCGCGTCCCGCCGGCGGCTGAGCCGGTGCAGGACCTGGGCGACGACCTCCTTGCCGCTGCCGGTCTCGCCGTGCACCAGCACGTCCACGTCGGCGTCGGCCACGTGCCGCAGCAGCTCGCGGATCCGCACGATGGCCGGCGCGTTGCCGATCAGCATCGATTCCGCGGCATCGCCCTCGCGCTCGGCCTGCGCCCGCAGCCGGCGGTTTTCCAGCACCAGCCGCCGCTGCGCCGCGCCGTGGCGGATGGCGGCCAGCAGCCGCTCGGGCGCGTAGGGCTTGGAGAGGAAATCGTAGGCGCCCTCGCGCATGGCGCCCACCGCCATCTCGATGTCCCCGTGCCCGGTGATGAGGATCACGGGGATCTCCGGGTCCAGGCGCCGCACGTGCCGGAACAGCGTCAGGCCGTCCATCTCGGCCATGCGCACGTCGGTGACCAGGACGCCGGGGAACGTGTCCGTGAGCAGGTCCAGGGCCTCCAGCGCGCTCGCGCAGGCGCGCACGGACACGCCCTGCAGGTCGAGCGCCTGCGCATTGGCGTCGCGCACGTCCGCGTCGTCGTCCACGAACAGCACTTCCACGGGATTCATGCTCCCTCCTCCATCGGTTCCAGTGCCACCTCGAATGCCGCGCCCCGCGCGGCGTCGAGCGCTTCGAGCGTGCCGCCGAACTCGGCCAGGATGTCGCGCGAGATCACCAGGCCCAGCCCCACGCCCTGCGCCCGGGTGGTGAAGAAGGGCGTGAACAGGTGCTCGCGCGCGGCCGGATCGATGCCCGGCCCGTTGTCCTCGATGCGCACCCGCACCCGCCCGCCGGCGCGCGCGACGCTCAGGCGCACGCAGGGGCGTTCGGCCTGCGCGAGGGCCTCCAGCGCGTTGTGCAGCAGGTTGACGAAGACCTGCTCCAGGCGCATGGCGTCGGCCCGCACCCGGGGCGACGGCCCGGCGCGCCCGTCCTCCAGGCGCACGCCCTGCCGGCCCAGGCGCGGCCCGACCAGCATCAGCGCGCCATCCAGCGCCGCGTCGAGCTCGACCGCCTCCACGCAGGCCACCCGCTTGCGCGAGAAAGCCCGCAGCTCCTGGGTGATGCCGCCGATGCGCTCGGTCAGGCGGGCGATGGTGGACAGGTTCTCGTGCGCGCGGTCGGGCTGGCCGCGCCGCAGGAATTCGCCGGCATTGTCGGCATAGGTCCGGATCGCGCCGACCGGCTGGTTGATCTCGTGCGCCACGCCCGCCACGACCTGCCCCAGCAGCGACAGCTTGTTGGCCTGGACCAGTTCGTCCTGCATCTCGTGCAGGCGCGCCTCGGCGCGGCGGCGCTCGTCGATCTCGGCGCGCAGCCGCTCGTTGGCGTGCCGCAGCTCGCCCGTGCGCACGCGCACCTCGGCTTCGAGCGCGTCGCGCGCCGCCTGCAGCGCGCGCGCCCGCCGCCGCCGCTGCGCCGCCCACCACCCCGCCATGCCCAGGGCGGTCAGGACCAGCAGGGTCAGCGCCTGGGCGGCGAGCGCGGCCTGGGCCAGGGCGGCCGACACGGGCTTGAGCAGATGCAGGCGCCAGCCGTCCATGTGCGCCACGGCCTGCTCGACGTGCAGCACGCGCGCGCCCTTGTCCAGGCCGGCCGCCGCGCGCGTCAGGCGCAGCAGGGGCGCCGGGGACAGGTCCTCGTCCACCAGGAACGGCTCCAGGGGCAGCGGATCCAGGGGCGCCGCGCCGAACTGCAGGCTGGCGCGGACCTGCACCGCCTCGACCGGCGACATGGGCCGCGCCACCCGGTAATGCCAGTCCTCCGGATAGCCCAGCAGCACCACCTGGCGCCCGTCGGTGACGAACTGCGGCATGCCGCTGCGGGCCCAGGCGGATTCCAGGTCGCGGAAGCCGATCTTGAGCACCACCACGCCCAGTGGGCCGTGCGCGCCGTCGATCCGGCGCGACAGGTACAGGCCCGCCTCGTGGCTCACCACCCCGAGCGCGAAATGCGCGGCGTCGCGGGCGGCCATGGCGTCCCTGAAATACGGCCGGAAGCGGTAGTCATGGCCGACGAAGGAATCCGGCTCGCGCCAGTTGCTCGCCGCCACGGTCCAGCCGCTCGCGTCCAGCACGTACAGGACGGAAGGCCCCAGTTCCCGGCTCAGCGTCTCCAGGCGGCGGTTCAGCGCCTCCAGCGCGGCCGGGGCGGGGGATTCCAGCGCGGCCTCCAGCGCCGTGTCCTGCGCCAGCACGCGCGGAATGGCGCGGAACTTGTCGAGCTTGTGGCCCAGCGCGGTGAGGCTCAACTGCGCCGAGACGCGCGCCTGGGATTCCAGATCGCGCAGGGCGCGCTCCCGCGCCCAGGCGCCGGCGCCCCAGAGCGCGCCCGCCAGCAGGGCGGCTGCCGCGACGGCCAGCAGCCAGCGCACCAGCCAGACGGATGGCCGGCGCCCGGAGGCGCGCGCGGCGGCGGAGGGAGGGGGGAGAGGCATGCTCGTCCTGGCGGAATTTCGGACATTCTACCGCATGGGTGTGCGGAATTCCGCCAAGCCCGGATCCGGAGGGCGGCGGTCCGGCAGCCGGCATGCCGCCGCCGGCGCGGGAAAATTCTTTCCAATCAATCGGATACTGTCCATTCCGGAGCGTCCGGAAAAACTGGCATGGAGATTGCTTTGTCCTTCTGCGGCGGGTCTTGCGAGGATGCCGCCTTCCCTTGAAAAAGATGCCGGGGCCGATGCGGCGGACCCGCCCCGCCCGGCCCTGTCTGGAGACACAGACCATGCTCGATATCCCGACCCGCGCCCTCCCCGCGCGCAAACTGCCGTTCTACCGGATCCTCTACGTCCAGGTGCTGTTCGCCATCGCCGTGGGCATCCTGCTCGGGCACTACGCGCCCGCGCTGGGCGAAGCCATGAAGCCCCTGGGCGACGGCTTCATCAAGCTCGTCAAGATGATCATCGCCCCGGTGATCTTCCTGACCGTGACGACCGGCATCGCCGCCATGAGCGACCTGAAGAAGGTCGGCCGCGTCACGGGCAAGGCCATGCTGTATTTCCTGACCTTCTCGACCCTGGCGCTGGTCATCGGCATGATCGTCAGCCACGTCGTGCAGCCCGGCGCCGGCATGCACATCGATCCGGCGTCCCTGGACCAGGGCGCGGTGGCCACCTACGTGTCCAAGGCGCACGATTCCACCATCAGCGGCTTCCTGATGAACATCATCCCGGCCACGATGTTCAGCCCCTTCGTCAGCGGCGACATCCTCCAGGTCCTGTTCGTCGCCGTGCTCGCGGGCATCGCCCTGGCCATCATCGGCGAACGCGCCAAGCCGGTGCTGGACCTGCTCACCGCCCTGGCCGCGCCGGTCTTCAAGATCGTGGAGATCCTGATGAAGGCCGCGCCCGTCGGGGCCTTCGGCGCCATGGCCTTCACCATCGGCAAGTACGGCATCGGCTCGGTGCTGAACCTGGCGATGCTGGTGGGCACGTTCTACGCCACCGCCGTGCTGTTCGTGCTGCTCGTGCTGGGCGCGGTGGCCCGCTACAACGGCTTCTCGATCCTGAAGCTGGTGCGCTACATCCGCGAGGAGCTGCTGCTGGTGCTGGGCACCAGTTCCTCGGAAGCCGCCCTGCCCACCCTGATGCAGAAGATGGAAGGCGCCGGCTGTTCCAAGTCGGTCGTGGGCCTGGTGATCCCCACGGGCTATTCCTTCAACCTGGACGGCACCAACATCTACATGACCATGGCGGCCCTGTTCATCGCGCAGGCCTGCGACATTCCCCTGAGCCTGGGCGACCAGATCCTGCTCCTGCTGGTGGCCATGCTCAGCTCCAAGGGCGCCGCCGGCGTCACCGGCGCCGGCTTCATCACGCTGGCGGCCACGCTGTCGGTCATCCCCTCGGTGCCGGTGGCCGGCATGGCCCTGATCCTGGGCGTGGACCGCTTCATGTCGGAATGCCGTGCGCTCACCAACCTGGTGGGCAACGCCACCGCCACCGTGGTGGTGGCCCGCTGGGAAGGCGAGCTGGACACGCGCCGCCTGGACGCGGCCCTGTCCTCGGGCGAGATGCCGACGGACACCGCCGCCCAGGCCCAGCCGCTCGGCCTGGTCGAGCCCCAGGGCCAGGCCGCCCTGCGGGTCGGCCAGGCGGCCTGAGGCCGGGGCGGCGGCCGGGCCGCGCCCGCCCGCGCGGGCCGGCCGCGGCGCAATCCCGCCCGGCCGGCTCCGGGACCGGGATCAGGTCGGGGATCAGGTCCGGGCCCCGGCCTAGGCCGCCATGTCGAGCACGACGCGGCCGTCGATGCGGCCCTGCAGCATGCGCTCGAAGACCTGGTTGACGTTCTCCAGCTTCTCGGTGGAGACGGTGGCCGCGACCTTCCCGGCGCCGGCGAAATCCAGCGCCTCCTGGAGATCCAGGCGGGTCCCGACGATGGAGCCGCGCACGGTGATGCCGTTGAGCACCATGTCGAAGATCGGCAGGGGGAAGTCGCCCGGCGGCAGGCCGTTCAGGGCGATCGTGCCGCCGCGCCGCGCCATGCCCAGGGCCTGCTCGAAGGCCTTGGGAGACACGGCGGTCACCAGCACGCCGTGGGCGCCGCCGATTTCGCGCCGCAGGTACGCCGCGGGATCGGTTTCCCGGGCGTTCACCGTCACCTCCGCGCCCAGCCGGCGCGCCAGCGCGAGCTTGCCGTCGTCGATGTCCACCGCCGCGACGTTCAGGCCCATGGCCCGGGCGTACTGGACCGCCATGTGGCCCAGGCCGCCGATCCCCGAGATCACCACCCAGTCGCCCGGCTTGGTGTCGGTGACCTTCAGGCCCTTGTACACGGTGACGCCCGCGCACAGGACCGGCGCGATCTCGACGAAGCCGACGCCATCGGGCAGGCGGCCGACGTAGTCGGCCTCGGCGACGGTGTAGCGGGCGAAGCCGCCATTGACCGAATAGCCGGTGTTCTGCTGGCTCTCGCACAGGGTTTCCCAGCCGCCCAGGCAATGCGCGCAATGCCCGCAGGCCGAATACAGCCAGGGGATGCCCACGCGGTCGCCTTCCTTGACGTGGCGCACGCCGGCTCCCAGGCCGACCACGTAGCCCACGCCCTCGTGGCCCGGGATGAAGGGCGGCTTGGGCTTGACCGGCCAGTCGCCGTGCGCGGCATGCAGGTCGGTATGGCAGACTCCGGATGCCTCGATCTGCACCAGGATCTGGCCCGGACCGGGCCGGGGCACGGCGACTTCCTCGATCGCCAGCGGCTTGCCGAATTCGCGTACGACGGCGGCTTTCATGGTGGTTTCCATCGATGTGTTCTCCTTTTTCCGGCCAAAGGCTCCCCCGGCGCTCCGGCGGAGCGCCCTTCTTTTCGGAGCCCGGCTCTGATTTGAAAGACTGGGAAAGGCTGAATGAAGGACGCCGGCCATCGGGCCGGCGTCACGTCTGCGTCAGAAGAACCCGAGCGCGTCCGGGCTGTAGCTGACCAGCAGGCACTTGGTCTGCTGGTAGGCGTTCAGCGCCATCTTGTGGTTCTCGCGGCCGATGCCGGACTGCTTGTAGCCGCCGAAGGCGGCGTGCGCCGGGTAGAGATGGTAGCAGTTGGTCCAGACCCGGCCGGCCTGGATCTGGCGCCCGACGCGGTAGGCCTGCGAGCCGTCGCGCGTCCACACCCCGGCCCCCAGGCCGTAGTCGGTGTCGTTGGCGATGGCGATGGCCTCGTCCTCGTCACGGAAGGTCATGACGGAGGCCACGGGGCCGAAGATTTCCTCCTGGAAGACGCGCATGTCGTTCTCGCCGAACAGCAGCGTGGGCTTGACGTAGAAGCCCTGGTCCAGGCCGGCGCCGGGCACGTTGCGCGCCCCGCCCGTCAGGCAGCGGGCGCCTTCCTCGCGGCCGATGTCGATGTAGCCCAGGATCTTGTCCATCTGCGCCTTGGATACCTGGGCGCCCAGCATGGTGGAGGCGTCCAGGGGGTGGCCGGTCTTCATGGATTCGACCCGCTTGACGGCGCGCTCGATGAAGCGGTCGTAGATGGATTCCTGGATCAGGATGCGCGAGGGGCAGGTGCAGACCTCGCCCTGGTTCAGGGCGAACATGCTCAGGCCTTCCAGCGCCTTGTCGAAGAAGGCGTCTTCCTGGTCCATCACGTTGGCGAAGAAGATGTTGGGGCTCTTGCCGCCCAGCTCCACCGTGCTGGGGATCAGGTTGTCGGCGGCCGCGCGCAGGATGTGCTTGCCGGTCGGGGTCGAGCCGGTGAAGGCGATCTTGGCGATGCGCTTGCTGGAGGCGAGCGCCGCGCCGGCTTCCTTGCCGAAGCCGTTGACGATGTTGAGCACGCCGGGCGGCAGCAGGTCGCCGATCAGTTCCATCAGCACCAGGATCGAGGCCGGCGTCTGCTCGGCGGGCTTGAGCACCACGCAGTTGCCCGCCGCCAGGGCCGGGCCGAGCTTCCAGGCGGCCATCAGCAGGGGGAAGTTCCAGGGGATGATCTGCCCCACGACGCCCATGGGCTCGTGGAAATGGTAGGCCACCGTGGTCTTGTCGATTTCCGAGATGCCGCCTTCCTGGGCGCGGATGCAGCCGGCGAAATAGCGCAGGTGGTCGACGGCCAGGGGCAGGTCCGCCGCCATGGTCTCGCGCAGCGGCTTGCCGTTGTCGATGGTCTCGGCCACCGCCAGCAGGCGCAGGTTCTGTTCCATGCGGTCGGCGATGCGCAGCAGCACGCCGGCGCGCTCCGTCACCGAGGTCTCGCCCCAGGCCTTGCGCGCGGCGTGGGCGGCATCCAGCGCGGCCTCGACGTCGGCGGCGTCCGAACGCGGGACCTCGCAGAACACCTGCCCGGTGATCGGCGAAAGGTTGTCGAAATACTGCCCCGCGGCCGGCGCCACCCAGCGTCCGCCGATGTAGTTCTCGTAGTGCTTCTTGTAGGGAAAGCCGATATCGATGCCAAAGTGCTTCAGGTCGGTCATGTCCATGTCTGTCTCCTTGGTAGGGGGCCGGACCCTGCGCGGGCGGGACCCCGGACGCGCCGCCGCGCTGCGCGGCGGTGCTCTCTTCCGTCAAAGCAAGGACCGTGCCAACTATCGCCCGGCACTGCCCGCGGTCCCGGGCGGAATCGGCGCGCGCCGCCATGCCGGGCCGCGGACCGGAGCGGCGGCAGGCGCCGCGCGGTTCTCCGGACGCGGCTTTCAAAGACCGGGCCACGGTGGCATACTGGATCCGATTCGGCTTCCAAAACATGGACTTGTCGCATTTTGCGACAAGCCGCGCCGCAAGCGGCGACAGTCTTCGGCGCGGATTGCGACAGCATCCGCGACACCCCGCACGGAGGACTCCATGCAGACACCGCCCACGATCCACCTGGCGCCGGGCGCCCGCCCGCAGGCGGCGGCGCGCATCCATCAGTCCTGGGCGCGCTGCGCCGACCTCGATCCCGCATTGCTGGCCGATCCCAATCCCCTGCCCCGCGCCGACCTGGACCTGCGCCGCGAGGCCCACCGGCACCTGTTGCGCGCCGCCGAGCCCAGCCTGGGGGCGCTGGGCACGCTGGCGGATTCGGCGCACAGCGTCGTGCTGCTGGCCGACCCCAGCGGCCTGATCCTGCACGAACGCGGCAGCCGCAGCTTCCAGGACAAGGCGCGCCGCGTGGCGCTGCAGCCCGGCGTCAGCTGGGCCGAGCCCCTGCGCGGCACCAACGCCATCGGCACGGCCCTGCACGACGGCCGCGCCGTGCGCATCCACGGCGCGGAGCATTTCCTCGCCTGCAACAGCATCCTCAGCTGCCACGCCGCGCCCATCTTCTCGGCCACCGGCGAGATCCTCGGCATCCTCGACCTGTCCGGCCCGGCCGACGACATGCGCGACACCATGCTGGCCCTGGTGCAGCGCATGGCGCGGGGCATCGCCGACCAGATCCTGGGCGAAAGCCCGCTGCGCCGGCTGGATTTCCGCCTCGGCCGGGGGCCGGAGGACGACGGCCACGCCCTGCTGCTGCTGGACGACGATGCCCGCATCGCCGGCGCCAACGAGGCCGCCCTGCGCGCGCTGGACGCCGACTGGGGCCGCCTGATCGGCACGCCCTGCGCGCAATGGATCGACGGGCCGCTGCGCAGCCGCGACGCGCCGCTGCACCGCCACGACGGCCAGCCCCTGACCGGCCGCCTGATCGGGCCGCCGCCCGCGCCGGCACGCCCCGCGCCCGCGCCGCCGGCAACGGCGCGGCCCCCGGCCCCGGCGCCCGTCCGCCCCACGGCCCGTCCCCTGCCCGAGCCCGACGCGGTCAGCAGCCCCCTGCTGGACCAGGCCGTGCGCGCCCTGGACACGGGCCTGGCGGTCCTGCTGTGCGGCGAGACCGGCACGGGCAAGGAAGTCCTGTCGCGCCACATCCACGCCCGCAGCGTCTGGCGCACCGGGCCCTTCGTCGCCATCAACTGCGCCGCCCTGCCTGAGCACCTGGTCGAATCCGAACTCTTCGGCTACGAGCCGGGCGCCTTCACCGGCGCGCGGCGCGAAGGCGCGCGCGGCCTGCTGCGGCAGGCGCAGGGCGGTGTGCTGTTCCTGGACGAGATCGGCGACATGCCGCTGGCGCTGCAGACCCGGCTGCTGCGGGTCCTGCAGGAGCGCGAGGTCCAGCCGCTGGGCTCGGACAAGCGCGTGCCCCTGGAATTCGGCCTGATCAGCGCCAGCCACCAGGACTTGAAGTCACTGGTGGCGCAGGGCCGGTTCCGCGCCGACCTGTACTACCGCCTGCAGGACATGCCGCTGCAGCTGCCGCCGCTGCGCGCGCGGCCCGACCTGGCGGCCTTCATCGGCGACGCCTACCGGGCCCTGGAGGGCCACCTGGCCGGCGATGCGCTGGCCGCGCTGGCCCGCCACGACTGGCCGGGCAATTACCGGGAACTGTTCAGCGTGCTGCGCCGGCTGCGCTGCCAGCACCCGGGGCCCGCGCCCGTCGCGGCCCGCGACCTGCCCGGAGACATCGCGCCGCCGGCCTGCGCGCCCGCCGGTCCAGACGGCATCGGCCCAGGCGGCATCGGTGCGGACGGCATCGGTCCAATCGCCCTCGCCGATGCGTTCCGCGGCGGGGCGCCGGCGGCCCGGACCGGTGCCGGCATCGGCACCGGCCTGTCGGACACGGACACGGGTGCGACCCCGCCGGCCGCCGGCCTGCGCGCGCTGGAACGCCAGGCCATCGAACAGGCCCTGCGCGCCTGCCAGGGCAACGTCAGCCGCGCCGCGCGCCGCCTGGGCATCCACCGCAGCACGCTGTACCGCAAGCTGAAAGGCTGAGGCGCCGGGAGGATGGGATGCTGAAAGGCCGGGACACGGACGGTTCAGCGAACCGGAAGACCGGGACGCTGAAAGACTGAAGCGCCGAAATTGAAACGGGGCCGCCCGAAGGCGGCCCCGTCGATCCGGCAACGGCCCGGAAAAGCCCCGATCACTGCCCTTCGAGGAAGGACTTCAGCTTGTCCGCGCGGCTGGGGTGGCGCAGCTTGCGCAGGGCCTTGGCCTCGATCTGGCGGATGCGCTCGCGCGTGACGTCGAACTGCTTGCCGACTTCTTCCAGGGTCTGGTCGGTGCTCATCTCGATGCCGAAGCGCATGCGCAGGACCTTGGCTTCGCGCGGGGTGAGCGAATCCAGGACTTCCTTGACGACGTCGCGCATGGAGCCGTGCAGCGCCGAGTCCGACGGCGAGACGGTGCCGGTGTCCTCGATGAAATCGCCCAGGTGGGAATCGTCGTCGTCGCCGATGGGGGTTTCCATCGAGATCGGTTCCTTGGCGATCTTGAGGATCTTGCGGACCTTGTCTTCCGGCATGTCCATCTTCTGCGCCAGCGTGGCGGGATCCGGCTCGGCGCCGGTCTCCTGCAGGATCTGGCGGTTGATCCGGTTCATCTTGTTGATCGTCTCGATCATGTGCACCGGGATGCGGATGGTGCGCGCCTGGTCGGCGATCGAACGGGTGATGGCCTGGCGGATCCACCACGTGGCGTAGGTGGAGAACTTGTAGCCGCGCCGGTACTCGAACTTGTCCACGGCCTTCATCAGGCCGATGTTGCCTTCCTGGATCAGGTCGAGGAACTGCAGGCCGCGATTGGTGTATTTCTTGGCGATGGAAATCACCAGGCGCAGGTTGGCCTCGGTCATTTCGCGCTTGGCCTTGCGGGCCTTGGCTTCGCCGGTGGCCATGCGCTTGTTGACGTCCTTCAGGTCCTTCAGGGGCAGCACCACGTTGCGCTGCAGTTCGATCAGCTTCTGCTGGATTTCCTGGATCGCCGGGGCGTGGCGCGCCAGGGTCTCGGAGTAGTCGTGGCCGGCGGCGACTTCCTCGTCCACCCAGCCGAGATTGGTCTCGTTGCCGGGGAAGGCCTTGATGAAGTGGTTGCGCGGCATGCCGGCGCGGGTGACGCAGATCGCCATGGCGGCGCGCTCCTGGGCGCGGACTTCGGCGACCTGGGCGCGCAGGGCGTCGGCCAGGCGCTCGACCATCTTGGCGGTGAAGCGCACGCCCATCAGCTGGGCGTGGATGGCCTCGCGCGCCTGGACGTAGGCGGCGGAACGGTAGCCTTCGGCCTCGAAGGCCTGGCGCATCCTGTCGAACCAGACTTCGACTTCGTCGAAGATCTTGAGGGCCTTGGTGCGCAGGTATTCCAGCTGCTTGCTGCTCATGCCGCCGGCCGGGCCGTCGTCCTCGTCCGAGGCCACGCCGGAGCCGGCGTAGTCCTCGCCTTCCTCGTCGATCAGGCCGTCCACGACCTCGTCGATCTGGGCCGAGCCCTCGCGCACGCGGCGCACGTGTTCCAAGATCTCGTTGACCGTGGTCGGGCAGGCCGCGATGGCCATGACCATGTGCTTGAGGCCGTCCTCGATGCGCTTGGCGATCTCGATTTCGCCTTCGCGGGTGAGGAGCTCGACCGTGCCCATTTCGCGCATGTACATGCGCACCGGGTCGGTGGTGCGGCCGAAGTCCGAATCCACGGTGGTCAGGGCGGCCTCGGCCTCGTCCTCGACGTCGTCGTCGCTGGCGGCCGTGGGCACGTTGTCGCTCATCAGCAGGGTCTCGGCGTCCGGCGCCTGGTCGTAGACCGAGATCCCCATGTCGCTGAAGGTGCTGATGATGCCGTCGATGGCCTCGGCGTCCACCAGGTCGTCGGGCAGGTGGTCGTTGATCTCGCCGTAGGTGAGGTAGCCGCGGTCCTTGCCGAGCTTGATCAGGATCTTCAGGCGGTTGCGCCGGGCTTCCTGTTCCTCGGGCGTCATCTGGCTGCGCGAGGGGCTGTCCTTCTCGCCCTTGGCGCGCTTGCCGCCGCGCTTGGGCAGCGGCTTGAGGTCGGGAATGACCTCGCCGTCCTCGACGTCGTCGTCCACGTAGTCGGCCCCGTCGCCGCCGGCGTTCTTGGCCGGACGGCCGGGCTTGCGCCCCGAGGGCACGGCCTTGGCGGCCTTTTTCACAGCCGCGGGCTTTTCAGCCGCGGCCTTGCGGGCGGCCTTCTTGGCCACGGGCGCTGCGGACTCCGCAGCAGCCACCCCGGCCGACTTCACCTCGGCTTCGGGCGCGACGCCCGCCGCCTTGGTTTTCTTGGCAGCCGTTTTTTTGGCGGCCTCGGGGGCCTTGCCAGTTCCTTGGGTCATGTGTGGGTTCCGTAGGGGTGCACCGCGGGTTGTACCACGATATGCGACAACTTATTGAAAACCATATAGTTTACTGCATCCGGCAGACAGTGACATTTTCAAACCGTGACATCTCTCCACCTCCCGGCCTGCAGGCCGGTCGGATTCACCAGGCACACTGCAGTCCGCAGAGGACTGCCGTGTGTCCCGGTTCATCCACCTCGCCGCTTGCAAGCGGCTCGGATTCGGCCGGCACGGTGCATCTTCAGCCGCAGCATCCCCCCACCTCCCGGCCTGCAGGCCGGTCGGATTCGGCCGGCACAGGACAGTCCGCAGGGACTGTCCTGTGTCCGGCCTCATCCCGCTCCCGCCTTGAGGCGGGCCAGGCGGCGGCTGAGCTCCTGGTAGCGGCGGCGGTCTTCCGCCGTCTCCAGCCCCGATTCGATCAGCCGGTCGCACTGGTCCTGCACCGTCTGGCGCTCGATGGCCCGCAGGGCGTCGTCCCATTCGGCCTGCGGATCGGGCAGGTCCTGGGCCATCAGTTCGGTGGACAGGTCCTGGATCGCCCGCGCGAGGTCCGATTCCGGGTCGGCGGCCTGCAGCAGCGCCCCGGCATGCGCGGCGCCGCAGGTGCTGGCCAGGCCGATGAGCTGCCTTACCAAACCCAGATGGGGATGATGGGCGAGCAATTCAAGCTGGTGGTCGCCCAGCCCGGCCACCAGGGCGGGATGCGCCAGCAGCAGCCGCAGCAGCCGGCGCGCCATGGGCGTGACCTGGCGCGATCCCCCGCCCCGGCGCGGCGGGCGGCCGGGCGCGCGCGGCGCCTGCGGCGGCGCGGCGTCCAGCCAGGGCGGCACGGCATCCGGCGCCAGGCCCGCGCCGAAGTCCCCGGCGCCCGGCCAGGGGCCGTCTTCCGGCTCCGGCGCATGGCCGCCCTGCGCCCGGGCGAACCGCGCGGCGCCGCCCGGGGCGGGTGCCGCGCCGCCCTGCCCCTGCCCGGCGGGCCGGCGCCCCGTCCCGGGGAGCGGTCCGGGAGCGCCGGCCGCCGGCGCGGCGGCCAGGAGCTGCGCCAGTTCCTCGGGCGTCAGGCGGACCTGGCGGGCGAATTCGCGCTCCAGCTGCAGGCGGAATCCGCCCTCGGGCATCTGCGCGAACAGCGGCCGGGCCTCGTGCACGCAGGCGGCCCGGCCCTCGGCCTCGTCCAGGTCGTGGCGCCCGGCCAGCTCGTCGAGCATGAAGCGCGACAGGGGCACGGCCTCGTCCAGATAAGCGCGCAGGGCCTGGACGCCGTAGGCCCGCACGTAGGAGTCCGGATCGTGGCCTTCCGGCAGGAACAGGAAGCGCATGGAGAGGTCTTCGGCCACCCAGGGCAGGCAGGCCTGCAGGGCCCGCCAGGCGGCCTTGCGCCCGGCGCCGTCGCCGTCGAAGCTGAAGACGATGCGGTCGCTGGCGCGGCGCAGCTTGCGCAGGTGCTCGGGCGTGGTGGACGTGCCCAGCGTCGCCACGGCGTTGTTCAGCCCGTACTGGGCCAGGGCCACCACGTCCATGTAGCCCTCGACCACCAGCACGCAGCCCTCGGCGCGGATGCCGGCGCGCGCCTCGTGCAGGCCGTAGAGCTCGTTGCCCTTGGAGAACAGGCCGGTCTCGGGGGAATTCAGGTACTTGGGCTCGCCCGGCTCGATCAGCCGGCCGCCGAAGCCGATCAGCTGGCCGCGCTGGTTGTGGATGGGGAACATGATCCGGCCGCGGAAGCGGTCGTGGCGCCGGCCGTCCTCGGCCTCGATCACCAGCCCCGATTCCAGCAGGGCCGGGTCCTCGTAGTGCGTGAAGACCGCCGCCAGCCCGCGCCGGTCGCGGCTGGCCCAGCCCAGGCCGAAGCGGGCGGCGATCTCGCCGCTCAGGCCGCGGCGCTTCAGGTATTCGACGGCCTCGGGGGCCTGCTTCAGGGCGGCGCGGTAGTGCGCCTGGGCCTGCTCCAGGATGTGCTGCTGGCGCGAGCCTTCCTCGCGGCGTTCGCGGTCGGCGGCGCGCTGGCGGGGGCTGCGGGGTTCTTCGGGCACGGTCATGCCCACGCTGGCCGCGAGGCTGCGCACGGCCTCCGGGAACGGCGCCCCGGTGTGCTCGCTCAGGAACCGCAGCGCGGTGCCGTGCGCGCCGCAGCCGAAGCAATGGTAGAACTGCTTGGTCGGGCTGACGGTGAACGAGGGCGTCTTTTCATTGTGAAAAGGGCACAAACCCAGCAGGTTTGCGCCCCCTTTGCGCAGCTTGACGTACCGGCCGACGACGTCGACGATATCGACGCGCGCAAGCAGTTCCTGAATGAAGGATTCAGGAATCAATCAATAGAGTCGCGGCGGCAGTTGTTGGCTGCGGATGCGCTTGTAGTGACGCTTGACGGCGGCGGCACGCTTGCGCTTGCGCTCGGCCGTGGGCTTTTCATAAAACTCGCGCGAGCGCAGCTCGGTGAGAAGCCCCGTCTTTTCGATGGTGCGCTTGAAGCGCCGCAGGGCAGCCTCGAAGGGCTCGTTTTCTTTGAGGCGGACAATCGGCATGTAAATCCTTGAAAGCCTGTAAATTCATGGACGTCGGAAATTCGATCCCGGTGCGCCCACGGTGAAGTTAAAGGAAAATTCCTGGTTAGACGAAAGATTCTAGCACGAAACCAGGCGGGAAACCATGGTTCGCGTTCTTCCAGGGCGCACCTCGGCCGATCGGCCCCGCACACCAAACCCCCGCCAGCCCCCGCATGCCGCCGACCCGAGGCCCGATGGCCCCTGAGTGGGGGGACTGTTCGCAGCCTGTCCCGGAACCCAGGGGCCGTCGGGCCGGGCGCATGCAGAAAAATCCGCGAAAGAGTCCAGCCGCAAGTGAAAACCGGCGCGCACCCCGGAAAACGGGACCCGAGCCGGAAAACAGGGCCCGAGCCCAAAAACAGGATTACTTCGACGAATCCGGATACGCCGTGCGCACGCCCTTGCGGATCCAGGATTCCAGCTGGTGCGGACGCAGGCTGTCGTAGTCCTCGAAAGGCTGGTGGATCCAGGGGTTGGTCGGCAGGTGCTCGACGAAGTAGTCGGGCTGGACCTTGGCATGGCCTTTTTGCCACAGCACGGCGGTGCGCAGTTCGGTGATGCCGGGAAACTGCCTGACCAGGTGGTCGCGCACCCGGGTGAAGGTCAGGCCGGTATCCACCATGTCGTCCACCAGCAGCACCCGGCCGTCCAGCGTGCCGCGCGTGATGGTGATGAACTGGGCGATGTCGAGCTGGCCCTGGACCGTGCCGGCCGCCTCGCGGTAGCTGCTGGTCGCCAGGATGCCCAGCGGCAGGTCGAAGATGCGCGACAGCACGTCGCCCACCCGCACGCCGCCGCGCGCCAGGCAGAGGATCTTGTCGAAGGCCCAGCCCGATTCGTGGACCTGCAGCGCCAGGCGCTCGATCAGGCCATGGTACTGTTCCCAGCTGACCCAGAGGTCGCGCTCCGTGCTCGGTGGCATGCTCATCGGTGTTTCCCGTTCGAGTGAAGAAGAATGAAAAAAAAAGAATGAAAAAACCGCAAGCAGGCTTGCGGTTTCGGGGTGTTCCGGCGCGTCAGCCCTGCAGGGGATTGCGCAGGACGATGGTTTCCAGCCGGTCGGGGCCGGTCGAGACCATGTCGATCGGCACGTCGCAGACTTCGGCGATGCGTTCGAGGTAGCGGCGCGCGTTGACCGGCAGCTTGTCGTATTCGGTGATGCCCACCGTGGACTCGGACCAGCCGGCCATTTCTTCCAGCACGGGCTCGGCCTCGGCGGCGGCATGGGCGCCGTAGGGCAGCACGTCGAGGAACTTGCCCTTGTAGCGGTAGCCCACGCCGATCTTGAGCTGCTCGACGCCGTCGAGCACGTCCAGCTTGGTGATGCACAGGCCCGTCAGGCCATTGATCATGACCGAGCGCTTCATGGCCGCGCCGTCGAACCAGCCACAGCGGCGCGGACGCCCCGTGACCGAGCCGAATTCCTTGCCCACCGTGGCCAGGCGCAGGCCGGTGTCGTCCAGCAGCTCGGTGGGGAACGGGCCCGAGCCGACGCGCGTGGTGTAGGCCTTGGCGATGCCCAGGACGTAGTCCAGGACCTGCGGGCCGACGCCCGCGCCGGCCGCCGCGGCGCCCGCCACACAGTTGCTGCTGGTGACGAAGGGATAGGTGCCGTGGTCGATGTCCAGCAGCGTGCCCTGCGCGCCCTCGAAGAGCAGGTTGTGCCCGGCGCGGCGCGCGATGTGCAGGTTGCTGGAGACGTCGGCCACCATGGGCTCGAGCCGCGGCGCCAGGCCCATGACCAGGTCGCGCACCTCGCCGGCGTCCACCGGCCTGGCGTCCAGGTAGCGGGTCAGCACGAAATTGTGATAGTCGAGGACCTCGGCGAGCTTTTCGTCGAACACGGCCGGATCGTACAGGTCCTGCACGCGCAACGCGCGGCGCGCGACCTTGTCCTCGTACGCGGGGCCGATGCCGCGGCCCGTGGTGCCGATCTTGCCTTCGCCCTTGCGCGCCTCGCGGGCCTGGTCCAGCGCCACGTGGTAGGGCAGGATCAGCGGGCAGGCGGCGGAGATCTGCAGGCGCGAACGCACGTCCAGGCCGGCGGCTTCGAGTTCGCCGATCTCGGCCAGCAGGGCCTCGGGCGAGAGCACCACGCCGTTGCCGATGTAGCAGGTGACGTGCGGATGCATGATGCCCGAGGGGATCAGGCGCAGGATGGTCTTGCGGCCGTTGATCCACAGGGTATGGCCGGCATTGTGGCCGCCCTGGAAGCGCACGACGCCCTGGGCCGACTCGGCCAGCCAATCGACGATCTTGCCCTTGCCTTCGTCACCCCACTGGGTGCCGATCACGACGATGTTCTTGCTCATAGGTCTTTCAAAAGGCGACGGAATGCCGCCATGGGAAACGGGTTAGTTTATACCATCGGTGACGATGTCCGGCGGATGCCGCCGCTCAGGCGGCGCCGTCCAGGGGGCGCAGCGCCCAGCCGTCGCCGGTGGCGGCCAATTCCTGATCGACGAAGAATTCGTCCGGACGCTGGGATTCGCCCGGCAGCGCCTGGATCACCACGCGCCCCTGGGCGCGCAGCGCGCGGATGGCGTCCGTCAGGGCGGGATCGTCGGACCAGGGCGCGCGGATGGCCTGGATGGGCTGCGCGTCGGGCAGGCCCGCGGAGAGCTTGCGCAGGTCCAGGCTGAAACCGGTGGCCGGCCGGGCGCGGCCGAACTTGCGGCCGATGCCGTCGTAGCGGCCGCCGCGCACCAGGGCGTCGTGCCAGCCCGCCGCGTAGATGGCGAACATGACGCCGGAGTGGTAGCCGTAGCCCCCCCCCATGTCCGCCAGGTCCAGCGCGATGGGCGCGTCCGGCAGGGCCGCGCACAGGGTCCGCAGGTCGTCCAGCGCGGCCCGCAGGGCCGGCAGGGCCGGCAGGCATTCGCGGGCGCGGTCCAGCACCGGCAGGCCGCCGTACAGGGTGGTCAGGGTGCGCAGCGCGGCCAGGCTGTCGGCGCGCGCGCCGCATTCGGCGCACAGGGCTTCCAGGCCGGGTGCGTCCTTGGCGCTGAGCAGGTCGAAGACCGCGTCCCCGGCCTCGGCCAGGGCCGGATCGGCATCCACCAGGGCGCGTCCGACGCCGGGATGGTTCAGGTCCAGGCGCGGCTGGCGCACGCCGGCGCGGCGCACGGATTCCAGCGCCAGGCGGATCGATTCGATGTCGGCCTGCACGCCGGCGTGGCCGAAGATCTCGGCGCCGATCTGCAGCAGCTCGCGGTCGGCCATCAGGCCGGCCGCGCGCGCATGCACCACCGGCCCGCAATAGCACAGCCGGGTGACGCCCTCGCGGTTGAGCAGATGGGCGTCGATGCGCGAGACCTGGATGGTCATGTCGGCGCGCACGCCCATGGTCAGGCCCGAGAGCTGGTCCACCAGCTTGCAGGTGCGCAGGCGCAGGGCCTCGTCGTTGGCCGGCATCAGGGAGTCGAGGTATTCCACCATCGGCGGGGCGACGAGCTCGAAGCCGTAGGTGCGGTAGAGGTCCAGCAGTTCGCGGCGCAATTCCTCGATGCGGCGCGCCTCGGCGGGCAGGACGTCCGACAGGTTTTCCGGCAGCAGCCAGCTTGACATCATGGTCGGTCGGTCCTCGTTCAGCGTGCGGCGGGCTGCGCGGCGGACTGGCCGCCCGCGGCGCGGTCCCAGAAGCGGAAGAAGTCCGAATCCGGGCTCAGGACCAGGGTGCCGTTCTGGTCGGCGAAGGCCGAGCGGTATGCGTCGAGGCTTTTGTAGAAGCTGTAGAACTCGGGGTCCTGGCCGTAGGACTTGGCGTAGATGGCGGCCGCGGTGGCATCGCCCTCGCCGCGCTTGGCCTGGGCTTCGGCGTAGGCCCTGGCCAGGATTTCCTGGCGCTTGCGGTCGGCCTCGGCGCGGATGCGTTCGCTGTCGGCCGCGCCGCTGGCGCGCAGGCGGTTGGCTTCCTGCTTGCGTTCGGCTTCCATGCGGCGGTAGACGGATTCGGAGATCTCCGGCGCGAAATCGATGCGCCGCAGGCGCACGTCGACCACGTCCACGCCCAGCGGCTGGGCGCGGCGCGCCACGGCGGTCTGGATTTCCTTCATGATGGTGTCGCGGTCGCTGGAGACGACCTGCTTGACAGTGCGCACGTTGACGGCGGCATTCAGGGCGTCGCGGATCTGCGCCTGGAGGCGCTCGACCGCGGCATTGCTGTTGGCGCCGAAGGTGACGTAGTACTGGCGCGGATCGGCGATGCGCCACTTGACGAAGGAGTCGATCAGCAGGTTTTTCTTTTCGGCGGTCTGGATGCGTTCGGGATCGCGCGTCTCGATGGTCTGCAGCCGCTTGTCCAGGTAGACGACGTTCTCGAAGGGCGGCGGGAACTTGAAGTACAGCCCCGGCTTGGTGATGGTTTCGCGGACTTCGCCCAGGGCGAACAGCAGCGCGGAATCGCGCTCGCGCACGACGAACATGCACGAGGACAGCACCGCGACCAGCACGACCAGACCGACCAGGGCGGGAAAAAAGCGTTGCATCTTGGGCTCCTAGTTGGAATACGGGCTGGTCATCAGGCCGTCCAGGCCGGAGGGCACGCCCCGCTGCGACGCACGGCCGGAGCCGGACTGCCCCTGGGCGGCCTGGGCGCCGCCGGCGGCGGCCGGCGCCGATCCGCCGGACGAGCCGGCGTCGCGCGAACCCGATGAGGAGGAGCCCCCGGCCGTGCGCGCGGCCTGGCCCATGATCTTGTCGAGCGGCAGGTAGAGCATGTTGTTGCCCACCGGCGCGTCGATCATGATCTTGGCGCTGTCGCTCAGGATGTCCTGCATGGTTTCCAGGTACAGGCGCTCGCGCGTGACGCCGGGCGCCTTGGCATATTCGGCGGCGATGCTGTCGAAGCGCGAGGTGTCGCCCTGGGCCTGGCCGATGACCTTGGCGCTGTAGCCTTCGGATTCCTGGATCATGCGGGCCGCCTGGCCCTCGGACTCGGGAATGACCTTGCTGGCGTAGGCGTTGCCTTCGTTGATCTGGCGCTCGCGGTCCTGGCCGGCCTTGACGGCGTCGTCGAACGCGGCCTGGACCTGCTCGGGCGGCTGGACGTTCTGGATGGCCACGGTGGAGATCTGGATGCCGGTCTTGTAGCGGTCCAGGATGGACTGCGCCAGGGCCTGGACCTCGGAAGCGACCTCGGTGCGGCCCGAATACAGGACGAAGTCCATGGGCTTGCGGCCGACGATCTCGCGCATGGCGGTCTCGGCCGCCTGGCGCACGGACTCGTCGGGCTGGCTGGTGTTGAACAGGTAGGCCGGGGCGCCGTCGGGCAGCAGCCGGTACTGCACCACGAACTGCACGTCGACGATGTTCTCGTCGTTGGTGAGCATCAGCGATTCGGACAGGACCTTGTTGCGCGACGAGCCGCGGAAGCCGACCTCGAAGGTGCGCAGCTGGGCGATGTTGACCGGCTGGGCGGCCTCGATGGGGTACGGCAGGCGCCACTGCAGGCCTGGATTGAGCGTCTTGACATACTGCCCGAAGCGGGTGACGACGGACACCTGGCCTTCCTGGACGATCATGAAGCCGCTCGCCAGCCACAGCAGCACGGCCGCGACGACCAGCAGCAGCACGAAGCGGGGCGAGGGCCCGGGCAGGGACGGCAGGCCGCCGCCCGAGGGCGGACGGGGACCGCGTCCGCCGCCGCGGCGGCCGAACAGGCTGTTCAGGCGCCGGCTGAAATCGCGCCAGACCTCGTCGAGGTCGGGCGGGCCGGAGGATGGGTCGGGCTTGCCGCGGGAGTCGTCGTTCTGGTTCTGGCCGCCCCGCCCCCAGCCCGGATCATTCAGGTTGAACAGTTTCATCAAACGCATTGTTTCCCGTAGGCTCCCCACCAAATTCAACGATCGACTGCCGCAAGCCGTCCAGCCCGCTGCGCTGCAGGGCGCTGACGAAGACTCGCGCAATCGTACCATGTTCGTTTCGCTCGACCCGCGGCTCGTATCCCGCCACGTCGATTTTGTTGTAGACCAGGATCTGCGGGATTTCGTGGGCGTCGATGTCGCGCAGGACCTGGTTGACCGCCGCGGCCTGCTCGTCGCGCTGCGGGCTGGCCGCGTCGATCACGTGCAGCAGCAGGTCGGCATGGACGGTTTCTTCCAGGGTCGCCCGGAAGGCGGCGATCAGCATCGGCGGCAGCGACCGGATGAAGCCCACGGTGTCGGACACGACGACCTGGCCGGCGCCTTCGATCCAGACGCGGCGCGTGGTGGTGTCCAGGGTGGCGAAGAGCTGGTCGGCGGCGTAGGCGTCGGCCCGCGTCAGGGCGTTGAACAGGGTGGACTTGCCGGCGTTGGTGTAGCCGACCAGGGACACCGACAGGGTCTTGCCGCGCACCCGGGCGCGCCGCTGGGTGAGCCGCTGGCGCTGGACGCGCTCCAGGCGTTCCTTCAGGGCGCGCACGCGCACGCCGATCAGGCGTCGGTCGGTTTCCAGCTGCGATTCGCCGGGGCCGCGCACGCCGATGCCGCCGCGCTGGCGTTCCAGGTGGGTCCACATCCGGGTCAGCCGGGTGGACAGGTGCTGCAGCTGGGCGAGTTCGACCTGGAGCTTGCCTTCGTGGCTCTTGGCGCGCAGGGCGAAGATGTCCAGGATGAGCGCCACCCGATCGACGACGCGGACCTCGAAGTGGCGTTCCAGGTTGCGCTGCTGGGCGGGCGTGAGGGCCTGGTCGAAGAGCACGACCTCGGCCCTCGTGGCCTTGACCAGGGCGGTGGCTTCCTCGATCTTGCCCGAGCCGATGAAGCCGGCGGCGTCCGGCCGGCTGCGCCGCGCGGTGAGGACTTCGACGATGTCGGCCCCCGCCCCGCTGGCGAGCATGAGGAATTCCTCGGCATGGGCCGCGTAGTCGGGCTCGCCCAGGTCGACGCTAATGACGAGCGACTTCATGTGCAGCCCATCACAAAACGAATGCCCGCCGGGCCGGGGCGCGCGGCGGGCGAAAGGGTGGATGACGGCGGATTATTCGGCAGAGTCGTCCACCTGGAAGGAAACGGGGCGGGCAGGCACGACGGTGGAGATGGCGTGCTTGTAGACCATTTGGGTGACCGTGTTGCGCAGCAGCACGACGTACTGGTCGAAGGATTCGACCTGGCCCTGCAGCTTGATCCCGTTGACCAGGTAGATCGAGACGGGCACGTGGTCCTTGCGCAAGGCGTTCAGGAATGGGTCTTGAAGAATTTGCCCTTTGTTGCTCATGGACGAGGCTCCGGTTATTGAAGTTATGGTGGAGGTTCTATTTTAATGCGTTTCGCCATCGGTGCTTTGCGGCCTCGCCGCCGGCCCGGTTCAGGCCGGCACGGACAGCCATGCGCGCAGCGCAGCGCACAGGCGGGCGCACTGTTCCGGC
Organism: Castellaniella defragrans 65Phen; assembly: GCF_000612685.1. Classification (NCBI taxonomy): domain Bacteria; kingdom Pseudomonadati; phylum Pseudomonadota; class Betaproteobacteria; order Burkholderiales; family Alcaligenaceae; genus Castellaniella; species Castellaniella defragrans. The sequence goes on along the minus strand of NZ_HG916765.1, from coordinate 1,788,621 downwards.
GTACCCACGGTGATGCGCAGGTGCTGGTCGATGCGCGGCACGCGGAAATGCCGCACCAGGATGCCGGTCTCGCGCAGGCCGGCGGCGATCGCGGCGGCGTCGCGCTGCGGATGGCGCGCGAAGACGAAATTCGCCTGCGAAGGCAGCACCTCGAAGCCCAGGGTGCGCAAGTCCCGTGCCAGTTGCTCGCGGGCCTCGATCACGGCGTGCCGGGTGCGGTCGAACCAGGCCTCGTCCTCGATCGCCGCCTGGGCGCCGGCGAGGGCCACGCGGTCCAGGGGGTAGGAATTGAAGCTGTCCTTCACGCGCGTCAGCCCGGCGATCAGGTCGGCGCCGCCCAGCGCGTAGCCCACCCGCAGGCCCGCCAGCGAACGGGACTTGGACAGGGTGTGGACCGCCAGGACGTTGGGGCACTCGCCGATCAGCGCGGCCGCCGATTCCGCGCCGAAGTCCACGTAGGCCTCGTCCACCACCACGGCGCTGTCGGGGCGCGCGCGCGCGATGGCGGCGATCTCGTCCAGGGACAGGGCGCGGCCGGTGGGCGCGTTCGGATTGGCGAAGATGACGCCGGCGGGCTCGGGATCGGCCGCGCCGGTGTAGTCCGCCGCCCGCAGGACGAAATCCTCGTCCAGCGGGATCAGCCGGTGCGGCACGGCGTACAGGCGGCAGTAGGTCTTGTAGAAGCTGTAGGTCACGTCGGGCAGCCACAGCGGCCGGCCGCCGCGCAGGAACAGCGCGTTGAAGACGTGCGCCAGGATCTCGTCGGAGCCGTTGCCCAGGAACACCTGGTCGGGCGCCAGGCCGAAGCGGTCCGCGATCGTGCGGCGCAGGTCCAGCGCCTGGTAGTCGGGGTACAGGCGCATGTCGTCGGACAGGGCGGCGCGCATGGCCTCGATCGCCCGGGGCGAGGGCCCGTATGGATTTTCGTTGGTGTTCAGCTTCAGCAGGTTCGGAATGCGGGCCTGCTCGCCCGGCACGTAGGGAACCAGGCCGGCGATGTGATCGCTCCAGAGCGTGCTCACGACTCGTCCTTCAGATAGGGATTGTGCGAGGATTTGAATTCGACCGACAGCGGCGTGCCGGCCAGCTTGAAGGCGTCGCGGAACTGGCCTTCGAGGTAGCGGCGGTAGGAATCCGGCACCGCGTCCAGGGCGTTGCCGTGGATGATGATGCGCGGCGGATTCTGCCCGCCCTGGTGGGCGTAGCGCATCTTGGGCCGGAAGATGCCCTTGCGCGGAGGCGGCTGCTGTTCCACGGCCGCCCGCAGCACGCGGGTGAGCTTCGGCGTGGACAGCTTGGCGAAGGCGGCGGCGTGCGCGGCTTCGACGGCCTTGAGCACGGGGCCGACCCCCTGCCCTTTCAGGGCCGAGAGGTTCAGTACGCGGGCGAAGGACAGGAAGCGCAGCTTGCGGTCGTATTCGCGCTGCACCCATTCGCGCTGTTCGCGGTTCACCGCATCCCATTTGTTCAGGCCCACCACCAGGGCGCGGCCGGCTTCTGTGATGAAGCCGGCGATGTGGGCGTCCTGGTCGGAAATGCCTTCGCGCGCATCGATCAGCAGCAGCACGACGTTGGCGGCCTCGATCGCCTGCAGCGTCTTGATGACCGAGAACTTTTCCACGGTCTCGAAGACCTTGCCGCGGCGGCGCAGGCCGGCGGTGTCGATCAGCGTGTAGCGGCGGCCGCCGCGCTCGAACTCGATCTCGATGGCGTCGCGCGTGGTGCCGGGCAGGTCGTAGGCGATGACGCGGTCCTCGCCCACCAGGGTGTTGATGAGGGTGGACTTGCCGACGTTCGGCCGGCCGGCGATGGCGAGCTTGATGCGGTGGTCGGGCGCGCCGCCCTCGCCCGCCGCGCCTTCGTCCGCCGCGTCCGGGTGCGCGGCATCCTCGGCGGCCTGCTCGGCCGCCCGCTCGGCCAGCAGCGGGGCGAGCGCCTCGTCGGCCAGGGCCGACACGCCGTCGCCGTGCGCCGCCGAGATCGGGTGCGGCTCGCCCAGGCCCAGTTCGTGGAACTGGGCCAGATCGGCGTGATGGCGCATGCCCTCGGCCTTGTTCACGGCCAGCAGCACGCGCTGCCCGGACTTGCGCAGCAGGCGGGCGATTTCGTGGTCGTGCGCATTGATGCCTTCGCGCCCGTCCACCAGGAAGATCACCACGTCGGATTCGGCGATGGCCTGGGTCGTCTGGCGCGCCATCTCGACCAGGATGCCGCGCGTGGCGACCGGCTCGAAACCGCCGGTGTCGACCACGATGTAGGGATGCTCGCCCACCCGCCCCTCGCCGTAGTGGCGGTCGCGGGTGAGCCCGGAGATGTTCGCCACCAGCGCCGCGCGCGAACGCGTCAGGCGGTTGAACAGGGTCGATTTGCCGACGTTCGTGCGCCCGACCAGGGCGACGACCGGCTTGAAGCGCGTATCAGCCACCAACGCCCACCAGGATCAGCTTGCCGTCGCCCGTCTGGACCACCACGCCATGCGGGGTCGGCACCAGGGCCGAGACGACCGGCCCGCCGCCCACCTGCAGGCGGGCCATCGGGGCGCCGTCGGCGCGCGACAGGAAATGCAGGTAGCCTTCGTAGTCGCCCACGGCCACGGCGGAGCCCGCCGGCACGGGGGCGCTCAGGCGGCGGTTGAGCAGCGCCGCCTGTTTCCAGAGCTCGTGGCCGTCCTTCAGGTCGAGCGCATGCACCGTGTCGCTCGCGTCGGCCAGATACAGGCGCTGGCCGTCGGTGTTCATGCCGGTGGCGGAAGAGACTTCCCGGGACCAGACGGGGCGCCCGCCCTGGGACACGTCGAAGCAGGTCGTGCGGCCCTGGTAGCTGACGCCGCACAGCAGCGGGCCGACGACGACGGGCTCGCCGACCACGTCGGAGATGCGTTCCAGATCCGACGCCCCGCGCGAGGCAGAGACCGCGCCTTCCCAGCGCACGGCGCCGGAGGCGGCGTCGATCACCATCAGGCGGCCGTTGGGCATGCCGGCGATCAGCAGGTTGGGCACCGGCAGCATGCGGAAGCTGGTGCGCAGCGCCAGCGCGGGGCCGGGGCGCTGCACGTTCCAGCGCAGCTTGCCGGTGGCCGCGTCGAAGGCCTGGATGCGGTAGTCGGTGGTGCGCACCGCGACGATGCCGTTGCCCACGGCGGGCGGCACGTTGACGGCGCTGGCGGCCTGGCTGCGCCAGAGCTCCTTGCCCTGCGCGTCGTAGGCCAGGACCATGCCCGACTGGGTGGCCACCGCGATCACGCGCCCGTCGCTGCCGGCCCCGGCCGACAGCGCGCCGGCCTCGACGCGCCAGCGCAGCGCGCCGGAAGCGGCGTCCAGCGCCGCCACGGCGCCCGAGGGGGTGGCGGCGTACAGGGTGTCGCCCACCAGTTCGGGGGAGAAGCCGTAGCCGCCGCCGCTGCCGATGGAAGTCGACCAGCGCGCCGACACCGCCAGCGAAGGCGCGTAGTCGGTCAGCGGCGCGGGATCGAAGCGGGCGTCGGACTGGGAAAACAGGCCGCAGCCGGACAGCCCGGCGGCGACCAGGCCGACGAGCGCCGCACGAAACAGGCGGGAAGAGGATCGCATGGGGTCAGGCTCCGTTCAGGGCATCGATTTTCAGCTGGACGATCTGGGCGGCGGGATCCGCGCCCAGGGACTTGAGGGCTTCCTTCCAGGCCTGGACGGCCTGGGCGGGCTCGCCCTGCGCGGCCAGGATGTCGCCGCGGCGGTCGGCATACAGGCCGGCGAAGCCGGCGGGCGGCGTGCCCTGGAGCTGGGCCAGGGCGGGCTCGTATTGCTTCTGCGCCAGCAGCACGCCGGCCAGGCGCAGGCGGGCCACGGCGCGCAGCGCCGGGACGGTGTCGTTGCGCGCCAGCCATTCGAGCTGCTCGCGGGCGCCGTCCAGGTCCTTGCGTTCCTGCAGGGCCCAGGCCGCCACCAGCACGCCGCGCGCGGCGTAGCCGGATTTGGCGTAGTCGTCGCGCAGGGCGGTGCTGGCCGCCTTGATGCGGGCCACGGCGTCGTCGCCCGGCTGGGCCGCGGCGGCTTCGAGGGCCTCGTAGTAGCCCATGGCCTGGTTGGCCTGGTGCGACTGGTACCACTGCCAGCCGCGCCAGCCGGCGAACACGGCCAGCACGGCGAAGACCAGGGCCATGGAAAGCGTGCCGTAGCGTTCCCACCAGGCCTTCAGCGCGTCGAGTTTTTCCTGTTCTTCGAGATCGTATGCCATGCCTGTGTTCAGATCCTTTGTTGGAGGTGCGCGGCCAGCCGGTCGAAGGCGACCGATTCCTGCTGCCCGTCGCCGGCGGCGCCGGTACGCAGCCATTTCACGCTCGCCATGCCCGCGGCCAGCTCGTCCTCGCCGAGGACGACGGCGGCCACGGCGCCGCTGGCGTCGGCCCGGCGAAACTGTGATTTAAACCCAGTCGAACCGGCATGGACAAGTGCCCGCAGCCCGGCATCGCGCAAGGACTCGGCGAGCCGCGCCGCGCGCCGCTGGGCGGCCTCGCCCTGGTGGACCAGGTAGACCTGGCATTCGGCCGGATCCTGGTCGGGCGCGTCCTGCTGCCAGAGGTCGAGCAGGCGTTCCATGCCGATGGCGAAACCCACCGCCGGCGCGGGCTTGCCGCCCAGCAGTTCGATCAGGCCGTCGTAGCGGCCGCCGCCGCAGACCGTGCCCTGGGCGCCCAGGCGGTCGGTGACCCACTCGAAGACGGTCAGATTGTAGTAATCCAGCCCGCGCACCAGGCGCGGGTTGAGCGTGTAGGCGATGCCGGCGTCGTCGAGCCGGTCGCACAGGCCCCGGTAGTGCGCCAGGGACTCGGCGCCCAGGAAGTCGAACAGGCGCGGCGCGGCGTTGGCCATGTCCTGCATGGCGGGATTCTTGGTGTCGAGCACGCGCAGCGGGTTGCTGTGCATGCGGCGGCGGGCTTCCTCGTCGAGCACGTCGAGGTGCTTTTCCAGGTGCGCGACCAGGGCCGCGCGGTGCGCGGCGCGCTCGGCCGCCTGGCCCAGGGAATTGAGCTCCAGGCGGATGTCCTTCAGGCCCAGCAGGCGCCACAGGCGCGCCAGCATCACGATCAGCTCCGCGTCCACGTCCGGCCCGGGAAAGCCCAGGGCCTCGACGTCGATCTGGTGGAACTGGCGGTAGCGGCCGCGCTGCGGGCGTTCGTGCCGGAACACCGGCCCCATCGCGTAGACGCGGCGCGGACGGTCGTAGAGGAAATTGTGCTCGATCGCCGAGCGCACGATGCCGGCGGTGAATTCGGGCCGCATCGTCAGGCGCTCGTCGTTCAGGGGATCGATGAAGGAATACATTTCCTTTTCGACGATGTCGGTGACCTCGCCGATGCCGCGCGCGAACAGGCGGGTGTGCTCCAGCACCGGCGTGCGCAGGTTCTGGTAGCCGTAGGCGGCCAGCCAGTCGCGCACGAGCGCTTCGAGCCGTTCCCAGCGCGCGGTTTCCGGCGGCAGGGCATCCTTCATGCCGGTCAGGCCGGCGACTTTCTTGAATTCGGACATGGATTCAGTTCGTATGCCGCGCCACGACGCCCGGGCGGCGCGCGGGCTCGGCGCCCTGCTCCCGTCCGTAGCGCCGGGCCACGTAATTTTCGACGATGGCCTGGAATTCCTGGGCGATGTGGTCGCCCTTGAGCGTCACGGTGCGCTCGCCGTCCACGTACACCGGCGCGGACGGGACTTCGCCCGTGCCGGGCAGGCTGATGCCGATGTCGGCGTGGCGGCTTTCGCCGGGGCCGTTGACGACGCAGCCCATGACGGCAACGTGCATGTTCTCGACGCCGGGGTACCGGGTCTTCCAGACCGGCATCTGCGCGCGCAGGAAGGCCTGGATGCTGGCGGCCAGTTCCTGGAACACCGTGCTGCTGGTGCGCCCGCAGCCCGGGCAGGCCACCACCATGGGCGTGAAGGCGCGCAGGCCCATGGTCTGGAGGATTTCCTGGGCGACGACGACTTCGCGGCTGCGGTCGCCGCCGGGCTCGGGGGTGAGCGAGATGCGGATCGTGTCGCCGATGCCTTCCTGCAGCAGCACCGCCAGGGCCGCCGTGGAGGCGACGATGCCCTTGGAGCCCATGCCGGCCTCGGTCAGGCCCAGGTGCAGCGGGTAGTCGCAGCGGCGCGAGAGGTCGCGGTAGACGGCGATCAGGTCCTGGACGTGGCTGACCTTGCAGGACAGCACGATGGCGTCGCCGCGCAGGCCCAGTTCCTGGGCGCGCTCGGCGTTGCTGATGGCCGAGACCACCAGGGCCTCGCGCATCACCGCGTTGGCCGACCAGGGCACGGGCCGGGCGGCGTTCTCGTCCATCATCCGCGCCAGCAGTTCGTGGTCCAGGCTGCCCCAGTTCACGCCGATGCGGATCGGCTTGTCGTGGCGGCAGGCGACCTCGATCATCTGCGCGAAGTTGTCGTCGCGGCGCTTGCCGCCGCCCATGTTGCCCGGATTGATGCGGTACTTGGACAGCGCCTGGGCGCAGTCCGGAAACTGGGTCAGCAGCTTGTGGCCGTTGTAGTGGAAGTCCCCCACCAGGGGGACCGGCACGTTCATGCGGTCCAGCTCGTCGCGCAGGGCGGCGACCTGGGCGGCGGCCTCGGGGGTGTTGACGGTGACGCGCACCAGTTCGGAGCCGGCCCGCCAGAGCTCGCGCACCTGCTGCGCGGTGGCCCGGGGATCGGCCGTGTCGGTGTTGGTCATGGACTGCACCACGACCGGGGCGTCGCCGCCCACCTGGACCACGTGGCCGCCCCAGCGCACGGCGACGGCGCGGGTCGGCCGCCGGGGCGCGGCGGCCGGTTCGGGATTCACGGAATCGGCGGTCATCGACGCAACGCCCTCAGCCAATCGAACACCAGCCATTCGTCGGGCACCCAGCCGCGGTTGACCGCGTACACGCCGACCACGCAGAACAGCACCAGGATCAGCAGCAGCCAGGCCCAGGTGCGGTGGGCCGGCTCGCCCTTGGGCGTCATGTCGGCCTGCTGCAGGACGCGCCGGGCGCCCAGGGTCGTGACGGCGGGCCGCGGGCCGGTCGGGCCGACGGCGTCGTCGAGCAGCTTCAGGGCGGCATCGACGTCGGTGCCCAGGAAGCGCGCGTAGTTGCGCACCAGGCCGCGCAGGGGCACGCCGTCGGGCAGGCGCGGCCAGTCGCCCGCTTCCAGGTAGCCGAGCTGCACGGAGGAATACTTGATGCGCGCGGAGACTTCGGACAGCGACAGGCCGCGCGCCTCGCGCATGGCCTTCAGCGCATCGCCCAGCGTCAGCGCCTCCTGGCCCGGGGAGGTCTCCTGGCGCGGCAGCCCGTCGAGGGGGGTTTCGCTCATCCATGCTCCTTTTTGCGTATGACGATCTTCGCCCGGTCGGGCAGCCGTTCGGTGATGCGCGTCCGGTCGCGGACTTCTCCCGCCAGCTGGCCGCAGGCGGCGTCGATGTCGTCGCCGCGCGTCTTGCGCACCGTCACCACCAGGCCGGCGTCGACGAGCCGCTGGGAGAACAGGCGGATGCGCGCCGCCGGGGAACGCCGCAGGCCGGACTGCGGAAAGGGGTTGAAGGGAATCAGGTTGAACTTGCAGCGCACCCGCCTGGCCACCTCGATCAGCTGGCGCGCGTGCTCGTCGGCGTCGTTCACCCCGTCGAGCATAATATATTCAAAGGTGATGAAGTCGCGCGGCGCGTGTTCCAGGTAGCGGTTGCAGGCGTCGAGCAGCTCGTCGAGCGGGTGCTTGCGGTTCAGCGGCACCAGCCGGTCGCGCAGTTCGTCGTTGGGCGCGTGCAGCGACACCGCCAGCGCCACCGGACAGTCGCGCGCCAGGCGGTCGATCATGGGAACCACGCCGGAGGTGGATACGGTCACGCGGCGGCGCGACAGGCCGTAGGCGTGGTCGTCGAGCATCAGGCGCAGGGCGCCCAGGACCTGGTCGTAGTTCAGCAGGGGCTCGCCCATGCCCATCATGACGACGTTGCTGACGGCGCGGTGGGATTCCTCGGGCGGGGCGCCCAGGCGCGCGGCCGCGGGGTCTTCGCGCAGCGCGCGGTTGGCGTACCACAGCTGGCCGACGATCTCGGCGGTGCTCAGGTTGCGGCTGAAGCCCTGGTAGCCCGTGGAGCAGAACGGACAGGCCACGGTGCAGCCGGCCTGGCTGGAGATGCACAGCGTGCCGCGGTCGTCCTCGGGGATGAAGACGGTCTCGATGGCGTTGCCCAGCCCCATGTCGAACAGCCACTTGCGGGTGCCGTCGGCGGAGCGCTTTTCCAGGTTGAGCGGCGGCGCCTGCACGACGCAGTGGGCTTCCAGGCGGGCGCGGAAATCCTTGGCCAGGTCGCTCATGTCCTGGAAGCGGTCGACGCCGCGCTGGTGCACCCACTGCGACAGCTGGCGCGCGCGAAAGGGCTTGCCGCCCCACTGCGCCACGAGGGCTTCGAGGGAGGCCGGGTCCAGACCCAGGACGTTGATGGTTTCGGCGCCAGACATGGGGAAGGCTTGTGAGGAAAGGCTGCGGCAAAGCGGGCCGGCCCCCGGCATCGCCGGGGACCGCGCCGCGATCAGCGGCTGTGGATGTTGCTTTCGGGGAAGAAGAAGGCGATCTCGACGGCCGCCGTTTCCGGGGCGTCGGAGCCGTGCACCGCGTTGGCATCGATGCTCTCGGCGAAGTCGGCGCGGATCGTGCCCGGCGCGGCCTTCTTGGGATCGGTCGCGCCCATCAGGTCGCGGTTCTTGGAGATGGCGGATTCGCCTTCCAGCACCTGGACGAACACCGGGCCCGACACCATGAAATCGACCAGGTCCTTGAAGAAGGGGCGTTCCTTGTGCACGGCGTAGAAGCGCTCGGCCTCGCCGCGCGAGAGCTGGCGCAGCTGGGCGGCCACGACGGTCAGGCCGGCCTTCTCGAAGCGGGCGACGATCTCGCCGATGACGTTCTTGGCGACGGCATCGGGCTTGATGATGGAAAGGGTACGTTCAATAGCCATGGAAGTTTCCGTGTAGGAATGGAAAACGGGGTTTTCCGGTGTAAATGTAGAATGACGACGCCGCGGCCGCCCCGAAGACCGGGCCGGCGACAGGGCTGGGAGGCCTCCGGGCAAGCGGCTGGGGGCTCCCTCTTGGTCAACCGCGCATTTTACCATGCGCAGTTTTCCCCCCATGCGCCTAAAATGATCGTTTTTTTGCCGCCGGCCCTCTTCGCCGCCGGCCCCTCCCGAGCCCCAGAAGAACCCCATGAGCGATTCCGCCTCCCCCTCCCTGCCCAAGAGCTTTGAACCCCAGGACATCGAGTCCCGCTGGTACGACGAGTGGAATCGCCGCGGCCTGTTCGCGGGAGGCCGGCACGCCGAGCCCGCCGCGGGCCGGACGCCGGAATCCTTCGCCATCCAGTTCCCGCCGCCCAACGTCACCGGCACCCTGCACATGGGGCACGCCTTCAACCAGACCATCATGGACGGCCTGATCCGCCACCACCGCATGCGCGGCGACGACACGGTCTTCATCCCCGGCACGGACCACGCCGGGATCGCCACCCAGATCGTGGTGGAGCGCCAGCTCGACGCCGAGGGCGTGTCGCGCCACGACCTGGGCCGCGACAAGTTCCTGGAGCGCGTCTGGGCCTGGAAGGAACAATCCGGCAGCACCATCACCGGCCAGTTCCGCCGCCTGGGCTCGTCCTGCGACTGGTCGCGCGAATACTTCACCATGGACGAGCGCCTGTCGCGCGGCGTGGTGGAGGTCTTCGTGCGCCTGTACGAGCAGGGCCTGATCTACCGCGGCAAGCGCCTGGTGAACTGGGACCCGGTGCTGGGCACCGCGGTGTCCGACCTGGAGGTCGTCAGCACCGAGGAAGACGGCCACATGTGGGAAATCCGCTATCCGCTGGCCGAGCCCGTGGACGGGCTGACCCATCTGGTGGTCGCCACCACGCGCCCCGAAACCATGCTGGGCGACGTCGCCGTGATGGTGCACCCCGAGGACGGGCGCTACGCCCACCTGATCGGCCGCAGCGTCGTCCTGCCCCTGGTCGGGCGCGCGATCCCCGTCATCGCCGACGACTACGTCGACCGCGAGTTCGGCACCGGCGTGGTCAAGGTCACCCCCGCGCACGATTTCAACGACTACGCCGTCGGCCAGCGCCACGGCCTGGACATGATCAGCGTGCTGACCCTGGACGCGAAGATCGGCGACGCGGCCCCCGAGGCCTACCGCGGCCTGGACCGCTTCGAGGCGCGCAAGCGCGTCGTCGCCGACCTGGAAGCCCAGGGCCTGCTGCAGCAGGTGCGCGCCCACAAGCTCATGGTGCCGCGCGGCGACCGCACCAACAGCGTGATCGAGCCGATGCTCACCGACCAGTGGTTCGTGGCGATGAGCAAGCCCGCGCCCGACGGCAGCCTGCATCCCGGCAAGAGCATCACCCAGGTGGCCCTGGAGGTGGTGGCCGACGGCCGCGTGAAGTTCGTCCCGGAAAACTGGACCGTCACCTACAACCAGTGGCTGGAGAAGATCCAGGACTGGTGCATTTCCCGCCAGCTCTGGTGGGGCCACCAGATCCCCGCCTGGCACGCGCCCGACGGCCGCATCTTCGTCGCCCGCTCGGCCGAGGACGCCGAACGCCAGGCGCGCGCCGCCGGCGTGCAAGGCCCGCTCACGCGCGACCCGGACGTGCTCGACACCTGGTTCTCGTCCGCCCTGGTGCCCTTCACCGACCTGGGCTGGCCCGAGCAGACCCCCGACCTGGCGCGCTACCTGCCGTCGGGCGTGCTGGTCACGGGCTTCGACATCATCTTCTTCTGGGTGGCGCGCATGATCATGATGAGCATGCACCACACCGGCGAGGTGCCCTTCCGCACGGTCTACGTCCATGGCCTGGTCTGCGACATGGAAGGCAAGAAGATGTCCAAGTCCAAGGGCAACACCATCGACCCGGTGGACCTGATCGACGGCATCGCCCTGGAGCCGCTGATCGCCAAGCGCACCGCCGGCCTGATGAACCCGAAGCAGGCCGACGCGATCCGCAAGCGCACCCGCAAGGACTACCCCGAGGGCATCCCGGCCTACGGCGCGGACGCCTTGCGCTTCACCATGGCGGCCTACGCCACGCTGGGACGCAACATCAACTTCGACCTGAAGCGCTGCGAGGGCTACCGCAATTTCTGCAACAAGCTCTGGAACGCCACGCGCTTCGTGCTGATGAACGTCGAAGGCCACGACCTGGGCCAGCCGCGCGCGGGCGACCTGTCCTTCGCCGACTGCTGGATCATCGACGGCCTGCAGCGGCTGATCGACGAGGTGGACGCCGGCTTCGCGCAATACCGCTTCGACCAGGTCGCCGACCGCCTGTACCACTTCATCTGGGACGAATACTGCGACTGGTACGTGGAGCTGGCCAAGGTCCGCCTGCAGACGGGCGACGCCGTGCAGCAGGCGGCCACGCGCCGCACCCTGATCCACGTGCTGGAAACCCTGCTGCGGCTGGTCCACCCGATCATGCCCTTCATCACCGAGGAACTCTGGCAGAAGGTCTCGGTGGCGGCCGGCGTGCGCGCCGCCGACGCGCCCGCCAGCGTCAGCGTCCAGCCCTGGCCGACGGCCCGCGACGACCTGCGCGACGCGGCGGCGGCCGGGCGCATGGCGGCGCTGAAGTCGCTCACCGACGCGATCCGCGCCCTGCGCGGGGAAATGGGCCTGGCGCCGGGCCAGCGCGTGCCGCTGCTGGTCCAGGGCGCGGAATCCGGGCTCGACGAACTGGCGCCCTACCTGGTGGCGCTGGCGCGCCTGGAAAGCGTCCAGGCCGTGGACCGCCTGCCGGACCTGGGCGCCCCCGTCCAGGTGGTGGGCGCCACGCAGCTGATGCTGCACGTGGAGATCGACCTGGACGCCGAGCGCGCGCGCCTGGACAAGGAAATCGACCGGCTGGAAAAGGAGATCGCCAAGGCCTCCGGCAAGCTGTCGAACGCCAGCTTCGTCGAGCGCGCCCCGGCGGCGGTGGTCGAGCAGGAAAAGGCCCGCCTGGCCCAGTTCGGCGAGACCCTGGAAAAGGTCAGGGCGCAGCGGTCGCGGCTGGGAAGCCTGTAGGGCCGGGCCGCGGGGCCCGGCGCGACATCATGTAGAATGATGCCGTTTCGGGTGTTAGCCGCATCGTGCGGCGGGACAGGACAACGCGCAGGTCGGGCCGCCGCGCAGGAAGCCCACGACCATGTCCAGGATCCCGTCGCGCGACATCCCGCGCGCGCAACTGCTTGCCCAACGCGCCTTCGCCACGCTCGAACGCTTTCTCCACGTCGAAGCCATCGGCGGCGCCATTCTCCTGCTGGCGGCCGCCGGCGCCCTGATCTGGGCCAATTCCCCGCTCGCCCCCAGCTACCACGCGCTCTGGCACACGCCGCTGTCCGTCGGACTGGGCGGCTTCGTCTTTTCGCAATCCCTGCACTTCTGGATCAACGACGCCCTGATGACGGTGTTCTTCCTGGTCGTCGGCATGGAAATCCGCCGCGAGATCCACGAAGGCGCGCTCAGCGGCCTGCGCCAGGCGGGGCTGCCCCTGGCCGCGGCCCTGGGGGGCGTGGCCGTCCCGGCGCTGATCTACGCCGCGCTCAATGCCGACCCCGCCAGCCGCGCCGGCTGGGCGGTCCCGACCGCCACCGACATCGCCTTCGCCGTCGGCGTGCTGGCGCTGCTGGGCCGCTCGATCCCGGCCAACGTGCGCGTGTTCCTGCTGGCGCTGGCCATCATCGACGACATCGCCGCGGTGCTGATCATCGCCTTCTTCTACTCCGGCGGCCTGCAGTACGGCGGCTTCCTGGTGGCGATCCTGGGAATCCTGATGGTCGTCGGCCTGCAGCGCATCGGCGCGGGCTCGGCCCTGGCTTACGTGATCCCGGGGGCGGTCGTCTGGGGCGGACTGCTGATCACCGGCGCCCACCCCACCCTGGCCGGCGTGGTCCTGGGTCTGATGACGCCGGTGCGCTCGATTCCCATGCGCGAACGGCCGCTGGACGCGCTCTCGCGCGCGGTGGGCGAGCTGCTCGGGCGCAAGGCCGGGGCGGCGGCGGGCGCCGGGGAACCGGATGCCGCGGATCTGGCCGGGCCGCTGCGGCGGCTGCGTCTGGCGCAGCGGGAAATGCGTCCGCCGGTGGTGCGGGTGCAGGCGGCGCTGCATCCGTGGGTGGCCTTCGGGATCATGCCGCTGTTCGCGCTGGCCAATGCCGGGGTCGCCTTCGGCGGCGTGGACCTGTCCCTGGCGGGACCGCAATGGGTGATGATCGGCGTGGCCGTGGCGCTGGTGGCCGGCAAGGCGGCCGGGGTGATCGGCGCGAGCTGGCTGGTGGTGCGCCTGGGCTGGTGCCGCCTGCCGCCCGGGGTGGGCTGGGGCGGCGTGTGCCTGGTCGGCCTGCTGGCCGGGATCGGCTTCACGATGTCGATCTTCATCGCCATGCTGGCCTTCGCCGACGAGAGCCTGCTCGCCGCCGCGAAGCTGGGCGTGCTGCTGGGCTCGCTGACGGCCGCGCTCCTGGGGCTGGCCTGGGGCGCCGTGCTGATCCGGCGGCGCGGCTGAGCCGCGCCGCCGAAGATCAGCCGCGGGACGTCATTCGCGCGCCTTCAGCGGGCAGGTGTTGATGCCCAGCAGCGTGTACAGCGGGCAGAAGCGGAACAGGGCGGTGGCCACCGCCACCAGGCCCAGCCAGCCCCACCAGCCGATCGTGCCGTTGGCCGCGAGCACGATGAGGACGAGGCCGAGGATCAGGCGCAGGACGCGGTCGATCGTGCCGATATTGACTTTCATGAGGACTCCTTTCGGGAAAAGTCGGGGAGAGGTTCTGGCAAGTCTTCGCGCAGCGCGGCGAAGGCCGCCCGCTGCGCGGCGGATTGCTCGATCTGCCGCAGGATGCTGCCGCAGACGAGATCGCACAGGGCATTGACCGAGGGGTCGGCGATCCGGTAGTAGACGCTGTTGCCGCGCGCCTCGCGCGCGACCAGGCCGTGCTTCTTCAGCACGGAGAGGTGGCGGGAGATGTTGGCCGCGGTGTAGTCGCACAGCTGGGCGAGCTCGCCCACGTTGTGTTCCTGCTGGCGCAGCAGGCTGAGGATGTGCAGCCGGGTGGGCTCGGACAGGGCCCGGAAATAGGCGGCGACCGGTTCCAGCACTTCGGGGGGCAGGCGTCCCATCTCGATGAATTCGCAGGCTATGGAATGGCGCATAGTGTATCGCTGATGGTTGACGCAAGCAATCAATTAGCAAATTGACTATTTGCGTTATTAGTTAAATAATAGCACCGAACGATCCTCATGACCACCTTGCCATGCGTAGCGATTCTTCCTTTCTCGCGGCCGGCCTGCTGGCCGGACTGCTGCTGACGGGGCCCCTGCCTGCGGCCCGGGCCGGCGAAGCCCCGCCCACCGCGCCGGTGCTGGCCGTCGAATCCCCCGACCGGCTGGAGATCGATGGCGTCGTCGAGGCCGTGCGCCAGGCGACGATCGCCGCGCAGGTCGCCGGCGCCGTCACCGCCGTCGAGGTCCAGGCGGGCGACGCGGTGCGCGCCGGCCAGGTGCTGCTGCGGCTGGACGGCGCCGACGCCGGCCAGGCGCGCGAGGCGGCCCGCGCCCTGGCCGGCGAGGCGCGCGCGGAACTGGCCCTGGCCCAGGCCGAATACGCGCGCCGCAAGGCGCTGTACGAGCAGCGCTACGTCAGCCGGGCCGCCTATGACCAGGCCCGCGCCCGGCTGGCGGCGGCGCGCGCCCAGGCCGACGCGCGCGAAGCCCAGGCGCGCGCCGCCGAGGCGCGCAGCGGGCACTTCACCGTGCTCGCCCCGCACGACGGGCTGCTCGGGCGGCTGGACGCGCACCTGGGGGACATGGTCATGCCCGGCCAGCCGCTGGCGGTGCTGTTCGACCCCGGCGCCCTGCGCATCCGCGCCGAAGTCCCGCAGCGCTTCATCGGCCGCCTGGCGCCGCGCGCCCGGGCGGCGGGGCCGGCCGACGTCCCGGCGCCGCCCGAGGGGCTGCCGGTGCAGGTCCTGCCGGCGCGCGACGCCGCCAGCCTGACCGGCACCGTGCGCCTGGCCCTGCCGCCGGGCGCGCGCGGCCCGGCGCCCGGCTCCCCCGTGCGCATCGCGTTCGAGCTGCGCGACACGGCGCGCACGCGCCTGTGGATTCCCACCCGGGCGATCGTGCGGCGCACGGGCGTGGCCGGGGTCTACGTCCTCGGTGCCGACGGCGCGGCGCGCCTGCGCCAGGTGCGGCCCGGCCCGGAGGCCGGCGACGCGACCGAGATCCTGGCCGGACTGGACGCCGGCGAGCGGGTCGTGCTCGATCCCGGGCGCATCCGCCCCGCCGAGTGAGAGCGCCATGGACACGAGACTCGGCATCGCCGGGCGGCTCGCCGCCCTGTTCCAGGACAGCCGCCTGACGCCGCTGCTGGCGCTGGCCCTGCTGCTCGCCGGCCTGTTCGCCGTGTGGGCCACCCCGCGCGAGGAAGAACCCCAGATCGACGTCACCATGGCGACCGTGGCCCTGGCGTGGCCGGGCGCGTCGGCGCACGACGTCGAGCAGACGATCGCCCTGCCGGCCGAGCGGATGCTCGCCCGCATGGAAGGCACCGAGCACGTCGCCTCGATGTCCGCGCCGGGGCTGGCGCTGCTGACGGTGCAGTTCCGCGTCGGCGTGCCGCACGCCCAGGCCCTGGTGCGGCTGCACGACACCCTGCGCACCCAGGCCGACTGGCTGCCACCCGACCTGGGGGTGCAGCCGCCGGTCGTGCGCACCCGGGGCGTGGACGACGTGCCCATCGTCGCGCTCACCCTGCATGCCCCCGACGCCAGCCCGCACGACCTGGCGCTGGTCGCGCGCGGCATCGAATCGGACCTGAAGCGGGTGGCGGGCACGCGCGACGTGTGGATCATCGGCGGGGCCGCGCACACGGTGCGCGTGGACCTGGATCCGGCGCGCATGGCGGCCGCGGGCATCACCGTGCAGGATGTGGCCCAGGCGCTCGCCGACGCGAACCAGGGCGTGCGCGCCGGCGAGCTGGTGTCCGGCGGGCACGCCCTGGTGGTGGACGCGGGCCCCTTCCTGTCCACGGCGCGGGACGTGGCCGAACTGATCGTGGCGCAGCGCGGCGGGCGCCCGGTGCGGCTGCGCGAGCTGGCCGGCGTCGACGATGGCCCGCCGCCCGCCCGCGACTACGTGAGCCACCGCGCGGCCGGCCAGGCCGGCGGCGATCCCCAGCCCGCCGTCACCCTGGCCATCACCAAGAAGCCCGGCGAGAACGCCATCGCCGTCGCCGACGCGCTGGCGCGGCGCGTCGAGGCGCTGCGCGGCACGGTCATCCCCGCCGGTGTCGAGGTCACGGAAACGCGCAACTACGGCGCCACGGCCGACGCCAAGGCGCAGGCGCTGATCCACAAGCTGGCCTTCGCCACGCTGTCGGTGGTGCTGCTGGTGATGTTCGCGCTGGGCCGCCGCGAGGCTGCCATCGTCGGCATTGCGGTGGGCCTGACGCTGGCGGCGACTCTGTTCGCCTCCTGGGCCTGGGGCTTCACGCTGAACCGGGTGTCGCTGTTCGCCCTGATCTTCTCCATCGGCATCCTGGTGGACGACGCCATCGTGGTGGTGGAAAACATCCACCGCCACGCCGGCCTGGCGCCGGACACGGCGGCGCGTCTGCGCAACCCGGCCGCCGTGGACGAGGTGGGCGGCCCCACCATCCTGGCGACGTTCACGGTGATCGCCGCCCTGCTGCCGATGGCCTTCGTCAGCGGGCTGATGGGCCCGTACATGAGCCCCATCCCGGTCAACGCCAGCATGGGCATGCTGATTTCCCTGCTGATCGCCCTGACGCTGACCCCCTGGCTGGCGCTGCGCATCGGCCCGCGCCCGGCGGCCGGCGCGGCCGCGGCCCACGGCGCCGGCACGGGCCGCGCCGCGGCGCTGTTCCGCCGGCTGCTGCCGCCGTTCCTGGAAGGCCCGCGGGCCGGCCGCAACCGCGGGCTGCTGGGCCTGGCGGTCCTGCTGCTGGTGCTGGGCTCGGCCCTGATGCCGGTCGCGGGGCTGGTCGAACTCAAGATGCTGCCCTTCGACAACAAGTCCGAATTCCAGGTGGTGGTCGAGCTGCCCTCGGGCACGCCGGTGGAACGCACCGACGCCGTGCTGCAGGCGCTGGGCGACCACCTGCTCGCCCAGCCCGAGGTCCGCGACGTCCAGACCTACGCCGGCACCGCCTCGCCGATCAATTTCAACGGGCTGGTGCGCCAGTACGACCAGCGGCGCGACCCGGCGCTGGGCGACCTCCAGGTGAACCTGGTGGACAAGGACGCGCGCGACGCCCAGAGCCACGCCATCGCCATGCGGCTGCGCCCGGCGCTGCAGGCGATCGCCGCGCGCCACGGCGCCGCCATCCAGGTGGTCGAGGTGCCGCCCGGCCCGCCGGTGCTGGCGCCCATCGTGGCGGAAATCCACGGCCCGGACGCGGCCGGGCGCCAGGCGCTGGCGCGCGCGGTGCGCGGCGTATTTGAACGGACGCCGGGCATGGTGGACGTGGACGACAGCGGCATCGAGCCGGCGCCCCGGATCGTGCTGGCCGTGGACCGCGAGCGCGCGGCGCAGGCCGGCGTCTCCCAGGCGGCCATCGTCCAGACGCTGCGGGCGGGCCTGGACGGCGCCGCCGTGGGCTACCTGCGCGACGGGCTGACCCGCCCGACCGCCATCGTGCTGCGCCTGCCGCCGGAGCGCCAGGGCGACCCCGGCGCCCTGCTCCAGCTGCCGGTCCGCGGCGCCGGCGGCGCGGCCGTCCCGGTCGGCGAACTGGTGCGCGAGGTCCGCGCGCAACGCGAACAGCCGATCCATCGCAAGGACCTGCTGCCGGTGCACTACGTCACGGCGGACATGGCCGGCGCGGTGGACAGCCCGCTCTACGGCATGTTCGCCGCCCGCGCCGCGCTGCGCGAACTCGCGGCCCCTGACGGCGGCCCGCTGGCGGAATACTTCACCGGCCCGCCCGAGGACGGGTGGCGCGGCTACTCGATCAAGTGGGACGGCGAATGGCAGATCACCTACGAGACCTTCCGCGACATGGGCTTGGCCTACGCCGTCGGCCTGATGCTGATCTACCTCCTGGTGGTCGCGCATTTCGGGTCCTACCTGATGCCGCTGATCATCATGGCGCCGATCCCGCTGACGCTGATCGGCGTGATGCCGGGCCACGCGCTGCTGGGCAAGCAGTTCACCGCCACCAGCATGATCGGCATGATCGCCCTGGCCGGGATCATCGTGCGCAATTCCATCCTGCTGGTGGACTTCATCCTGCTGCGCCTGCGCGAGGGCGCGGACTTCCCCCGCGCCGTGGTCGAATCGGCCGCCGTGCGCGCGCAGCCCATCCTGCTGACGGGGCTGGCCGCCATTCTGGGCGCGCTCTTCATCCTGGACGATCCGATCTTCAACGGCCTGGCCATTTCCCTGATCTTCGGCATCGCCGTGTCCACCGCGCTGACGCTCGTCGTCATCCCGCTGATGGTCTTCGGCGCCTACCGCAAGCGTCCCCGTTCCCTCATCCACCAAGGAGACTCGCCATGACTTCCTGGCAACTGGTCCGCCTCTTCGCCGGCGGTTTCATCCTGCTCTCGCTGCTGCTGGGCGCGCCCGCCAGCCCCTGGTTCCACAGCCAATGGTGGCTGGCCTTCACCGTGTTCGTCGGCCTGAACCTGCTGCAGAGCGGGCTGACGAAATGGTGCTTCCTGGAAACGCTGCTGCACCGGCTGGGCGCGCGGCGCGGCGATTAGCCCGGAGACGGCCATGAGCACGGTCCGTACCGCCCTGTCCGCCCTCGGCCTGGCGCTGTCCCTGGCGCTGGCCGCGCCGGCGGCCGGCGCGGCCGATCTGCTGCAGGCCTGGGAGGCGGCCCAGGCGCGCGATCCCGCCCTGGCCGCGGCCCGGGCCGACCGCGCCGCGGGCCAGGCCCGCGCCGACCAGGCCGACGGGCTGTGGCGTCCGACCCTGGAGGCGCGCGCCTCGGCGGGCCGGGCGACCCAGGAAACCTGGATCCGGGGCGCGCGCTTCGCGGCGCCGGGCCTGGGCAGCATGCAGGAGGCGGATTTCGATACGTCCATCACCGGCGGCACCCGCACCGAATACGGCATCCGCCTGCGCCAGCCGCTGATCGATCCGGGGCGCGACGCCGAGGCGGGGCGGCTGCGCCACGCGGCCGCCCGCGCCGAGGCCGCCTGGACGGCCGCCCGCCAACAGGCCGCCCTGCAGGTCGCGGAACGCTATTTCGACGTGCTGCTCGGCGAACGGGCGCGCGCCGCGCTGGAGGTCCAGCGCCAGGCCGTCGCGCGGCTGCTGGGCCAGGCGCGGGCGCGCTACCGGATCGGCGACGGATCCATTCTGGACACCCACGAGGCGCAGGCGCGCCTGGGGCAGGTCGAGGCCCTGGTCCGCGACGCCGACACGCAGCTGGAGATCGCCCGGGCCGCCTTCCAGGACATCACCGGCCTGCCCGCCCAGGCGCTGGCGCCGCTGCGCCGGGACGCGCCCGTCCTGACCGCCGCGCCCGACGAGCCCCTGACCGACTGGCTGGCGCGGGTCGAACGCGCCGGGCCCGCGGTGCTGGAAAGCCTGGAAGCCGCCGCGATGGCGCAGCGGCAGGCCGACCGGGCGCGGGCGGCGATGCGGCCGAGCCTCGACCTGGTGGGCGAGGCGGGCCGGTCCCGCCTGACCGGCTCGGGCGCCTTCGGCGAGGCGTCGCAGACGGCCAATCAATGGACGGTGGGGCTGGAATTGCGCATCCCCCTGTATTCGGGCGGCGTGAGCGACGCGCGCTACCGCGAGGCGCTGGCCGAACGCGACGGCGCGCGGCACCGCGCCGCGGCCGACCGCCAGCGCGCCGCCCTGCTGGCGCGCGCCGCCTGGCTGCGGCTGGATGCGGGCGCGGCGCGCATCCAGGCCCTGCGCCAGGCGCTGGAGGCCAGCGCCGCGCGGCGCGACGCCACCCGCCTGGGCGTCGAGGAAGGCGAGCGCACCACGCTCGACCGGCTCGACGCCGAACGGGAATACGCCCAGGCCGGCCTGGCGCTGGACCGGGCGCTGGCGGCGCTCGCCCTGGACCGCCTGCAGCTGCGGGCGCTGGCCGGCGCGCTCGACGAAGCCGCCCTCGAATCGATCAACCAGGCCCTCGGGCCCGAACCTTCCCCCACCCGCAGCAGTACGCGACCATGACGAGGAGACTCCCCATGAAACAGGCCCCTCCCCTTTCCCGCGCGCCGGCGCCGCTGCCGCGCCGGGACTTCCTCAAGGGCTGCGCCGGCGGCCTGGGGGCGCTGCTGCTGCCCCCGGCCCTGGCGGCCGACACGGCGGCGGCCGGCGCGCGCGAGCGCACCCCGGCGCGCATCGTCATCGTCGGCGCCGGCGCCGCCGGCCTGACCTGTGCGTCGCTGCTGGCGCGGCGCCTGGAAGGCGCCCGCATCACCCTGGTCGACGCCCGCCAGGCCCATTACTACCAGCCCGGCTACACGCTGGTGGCCGGCGGCATCAAGCCGGCCGGCTACCCCGTCTCGACCACCCGCGAACACGTGCCCGCCGGCGTGGAATGGGTGGCCGAGGCCGCCGCCGAGATCGACCCCGAGGCCCGCCACGTCGCCACCTGGGCGGGCCGGATCCTGCCCTACGACTTCCTGATCGTGGCCTGCGGGCTGGAACTGGACTACGCCGCGATCGACGGCATGGACGAGGCCCGCATCGGCCAGGACGGCCTGGGCAGCATCTACCACAGCCCCGAGAAGGCCTCGGCCACCTGGGCGCTGCTGTCGCGCTTCGCGGACACCGGCGGCGTGGGCGTCTTCCTGCGCCCGGGCACGGAAATGAAGTGCGCGGGCGCGCCGCTGAAATACGCCTTCATCACGGACGACCACCTGCGGCGGCGGGGCCTGCGCGGCAAGGCCGAGCTGATCTACAACGCCAACAACAAGGTCCTGTTCAGCGTGCCCATCGTCTCGGAGAAGGTGCGCATGCTCTTCGAGGACCGGGGCATCGAAGTCCATTACGACCGCATCCTCACGGCCATCGACCCGGGGCGGCGCATCGCCACCTTCTCGACGCCGGACGGGCCGGCGCAGCTGGGCTACGACTTCATCAACGTGATTCCGCCGATGCGCGCGCCCGACCTGGTCCGTCAGAGCCCCCTGCCCTGGCGCGAGGGCCCCTACGCCGCCGACGGCTGGATCCAGGTCGATCCCCACAGCCTGCGCCACGTCCGCTACCCGGAAATCTTCGCCGTGGGCGACGTGGCCGGCGTCCCCAAGGGCAAGACCGCCGCCAGCGTCAAGTGGCAGGCGCCCGTGGCGGTGGACCACCTGGTGGCGGCGCTGCGCGGCACGGAAAGCCCGCTGTCCTACGACGGCTACACCTCGTGCCCCCTGATCACCCGTCTGGGCCGGGCCATGCTGGTCGAGTTCGACTACCGCAACAACCTCGTGCCCTCGTTCCCGGGCGTGGTGGCCCCGCTGGAGGAACTCTGGGTCACCTGGGTCATGAAGACCATGGCCCTGAAGCCCACCTACATCAGCATGCTGCACGGACACGTCTGAAAGGAGAGCGCGCCATGAATACCTTCGATCCCATGGTCCTGACGGCCATCTTCCTGGAAATGCTCGGCCCGCTGCTGTGGGTGCTGCTGGCGGCCGCCGTCCTGGTGCCGCTCGCCTTCGGCCTGCTCGTGGCGCGCGAACGCCGCCTGGTGGCGCGCCGCCTGGTGGGCGCGCAGGCGGTCGGGCTGCTTGGCGGGGCCGGCGCGCTGGCCCTGATGGCGGCGGTGTCCTCGTCGGGCTTCACCGACGCCGGCGGGCCGGTGGACTGGCTGCTGGTCGTGCTCATCTTCCTGGCCGGGATGCTCTACGCCACGCTCGCCGCCTATGCCGCGGCCGGCTGGCTGGCCCGCCCGCGCCGGGAACCGGCCTGACGAACCTTCCCATCCCGGAGACCCTTCCGATGCCCCATCCCCCGCACCCCGATCCCGCCGGACGGGCCGGCGCCGCCCGCCGGCACCCGCCGCACATCGCCATCCTCGGCGCCGGCTTCGCCGCCCTGGCCGCCGTGCGCCGGCTCCGCCGCCAGGCGCCGCAGGCCCGGATCACGCTGATCGCGCCCGAACCGGTGTTCACCTACCTGCCCAGCCTCATCTGGATACCCACCGGCCTGCGCGACGCGGGCGACCTGCGCGTCCCGCTGCGCGGCTTCCTCGACCGGCACCGGGTCGAGTTCGTGGCGGCGCGGGCCACCGGGCTGGCCGACGGCGGGCGCCGCGTCCTGACCTCCCAGGGCGAGATCGCCAACGACGCGCTGCTGATCGCCACGGGCGGCCGCTTCCTGCGCGCGCTGCCCGGCATCGAGCATGCCCACGTCCTGTGCGAGGGGCCGGACGCGGCATGCGCGATCCGCGAGCGCCTCGTCCGGATGGACGCCGGCCGCCTGGCGTTCGGCTTCGGCACCAACCCGCGCGAGCCCGGCGCCATGCGCGGCGGGCCCATCTTCGAGCTGCTGTTCGGCATCGAGACCTGGCTGCGGCGCACGCGCCGGCGCGACCGTTTCGAGCTGACCTTCTTCCACGCCAGCGAGCGGCCGGGCGAGCGGCTCGGGGCACGCGCGGTCCCGGCCATCCTGGCCGACATGGCCGCGCGCGGCATCCGCACGCGGCTGGGCGAACCGCCCCGGTCCTTCACGGCCGAAGGCGTGGTCACTGCCGAGGGATCGATCCCCGCCGACATGATCCTGTTCATGCCCGGGCTCGAAGGGCCCGACTGGGCCGCCGCCAGCGGGCTGCCCCTGTCGCCGGGCGGCTTCTTCCGGGCGGACGCCCATTGCCGCGTCGAGGGCGCGCAGCGCGTCTACGTCGCGGGGGATGCCGGCAGCCATCCGGGCCCCGACTGGCTGCCCAAGCAAGCCCACATGGCGGAATTGCAGGCCGACGCGGCCGCGCGCAACCTGCTCGACGAGCTGGCCGGCCGCCCGCCGCGCGCGCGGCCCCGGCCGGAACTCCTGTGCGTGATCGACACCCTGGATGCCGGCACGCTGGTCTACCGCGGGGCGTGCCGGTCGTGGATGCTGCCCAGGACGCGGCTGCTTCACTGGGCCAAGAAAAGGTTCGAGGCTCGCTACCTGGGCGCCCTGCGCCGGGGCGCGCCCCCGGTTTAGGTCCCGGGAGCGCCTCGCGCTAGAAGGTCGAGGCGCAATGCCCGCCGCTGGGTGCGACGCCCGAGCCCGCCGCGATCAGCGGCGGCTCGGCGCGCACGTTGATCGGCGCGCTGTGCGTCCAGTCCCAGGCGAAGAAGCCCACGAGCACGATCCAGAAGGCGGCGGCCAGAAATCGGAAATGCATGGCAGCTCC
This sequence comes from Castellaniella defragrans 65Phen, assembly GCF_000612685.1. Classification (NCBI taxonomy): domain Bacteria; kingdom Pseudomonadati; phylum Pseudomonadota; class Betaproteobacteria; order Burkholderiales; family Alcaligenaceae; genus Castellaniella; species Castellaniella defragrans. The sequence continues at coordinate 1,765,270 of NZ_HG916765.1, read as the reverse complement.
TTCAGAAAGCGTAGCGGCGGCGCACCCGCACGCCGATGAGGGATCCCAGGAAGGCCATGGGCACCCAGATCCAGCCGTGCAGGCTGCCGGTGGAGATCCCGCTGACCATGGCGCCGATGTTGCAGCCGAAGGCCAGCCGCGAGCTGTAGCCCAGCAGCAGGCCGGCGATCAGGCCCACCGTCCATTGCGTCGCGTTCATGGGCTTGGCGACGGCGGCCGGCTTGCCCGCGGCGATCCACAGGGCGCCCGCCAGAATGCCGATGTTGGTGATCGAGGTGACGTCGAGGAAGACCGATTGCGCCAGCGTCGCCGCGTTGACCGGTTCGCTCCAGAAGGCGTTGGCCGAGGGATCGAACAGATGCGCGGCCGTGGCGAGCTTGGCCGCCCACAGGCCGAAGCCGTAGACGATGCCCCAGGGCTGGCCGGCGATCACCAGGTTCAGCGCCGCCAGGGCCGCCAGCAGCACGGCACCCCACAGCAGCTTGCGGTTCCACAGCGGCGCCGCCCGCCCGGCCCAGCGCACCACGCCGAAGCCGACCAGGGCCAGGCCCGCCAGCGTCAGCAGCAGCGCGGCGGGCGCGCCGAAATGCGCCACCAGGCCGTAGGGCGGCAGGGCCCCGAGGGCCAGCCAGCGGTCCAGCGTGGCCGAGCCCAGGAAGCTGCCGATGGCGAACAGCGGCAGGATCGCCATGTTCAGCGGAATGCCCAGGCCGGCCTTGTACAGGGTGCCCGAGCCGCAGCCGTCGGCCACCTGCATGCAGGCGCCGAACACGAAGGCGCCCACCAGCAGGCTGATGCTGGGAGGCCCGAGCGCGGCGCCCAGGTCGGTGGGATAGGCCGCCAGCAGGGGCATGGACACCGCCGCCGCGATCGCCAGCAGCACCAGCTGCGCCAGCACGCCGGACGGGTCGCGCTGCTCGATGAGCCGCCGCCAGCCGGTGGTGAAGCCGAAGCGCGCGCCCGCCAGCACCGCGCCCAGGCCGATGCCGACCAGGAACAGCAGCGCCTGGCGCAGGGCCACCGACCAGGCCAGGAAGAGGCAGAAGGCGGCGACGAGGATCGCAAGGGGAAGCCGTTTCATGAATCCGCCGCCCTCAGCCGAACACGCCCTTCAGCTTGTCGAGGATCTGGCTGCCGCGGCCGGGCACGTGCTCCATCGGCCGGTTCGGGTCCTGCGACCATTCGGCCATGGACTCCGGATACAGCCGCACGTTCTTCTGGCCCACGACCTCCGACAACGCGAACCAGTCGGTCGCCGCCCAGTGGCCGGTATTGCAGAAGGAGATGGTTTCCGACTTGGCGTCGGGCAGGAGTTCGGCGGCGATCTTGCGGGCCTCGTCCGTCGAGACGAAGATCGAGGTGCCGGGCTTGAACCAGCGGCCGTTCTCCACGTTGACCGCGCCCTGGATCGTGCCGGGCACCTGCGCCGTCGGCGCCTTGACCTTGCCCAGGTAGAAGTCCAGCGGGCGGGCGTCCACCAGCCGGACCTGCGGGTTGCCGACCTGCGCGGCCACCTGCTCGGTGGTGGCGATGATGGATTCGTCCAGCGTGGGCTCGAAGGCCGTGGCGGCCACCGAGGGGGCCGCCTGATCCTGCGGCAGGCCGGCGTCGGCCCAGGCCTTCAGCCCGCCGTTCAGCACGGACAGTTCTTTCAGGCCCAGGTATTTCAGGGTCCAGTACACCCGCGCCGAGGCGCCGAAGTCGGTGCCGTCGGCGCCGGAGGAAACCACCACCGCGTGCGTGCCCCGGTCGACGCCCAGGCCGCGCACCAGTTGCGTCAGCTTGTCCAGCGGCGGGAGCTGGCCGGGATTGTTCGCCGGGCCGCGCCACTGCGCGTAGGGCGCCGAGACGGCGCCAGGAATGTGGCCGGCGGCGTAGGCGTCCGGCGGCCGGATGTCGATGACGCGCACCGACGGCTGCTGCCGGGCGGCGTCCAGTTCGGCCGGCGTGAGCAGCGGCTGGGCCGCCCAGGCGGCCGAGGAAGCGCCGAGCGCGAGAAGGAGCGCGCCCAGACGGGCGGACAGGAGTTTCATGAGGATGCCTTTGAGGAATAAGAAAGCAATTTCTTATTCTCCCAGATTCGATCGCACGGCTGGCGATACCTTTAAAACCTGAAGTTATATTGGCCGTGCGGCTCGGCTGTTCCGCCCGGCTGTTCCGCTTGGCTGTTCCGTTCGGCTGTTCCGCTTGGCCGTCCGGCCGGCCGCCGCGCCCGCCCCCGCCTCAGGTCCGCAAGGGGCCCGCCAGGTTGGCGGGGATCACCTGGATCACCCGGGCGGCGCTGTCGGTGGCGGCGGCGAGCGCCTCCAGCGGCGCGGCGCCGCCGGCCCAGGCGTGGACGAAAGCGGAGGCGAAGGCATCGCCCGCGCCGATGGTGGACACCGGCACGACGGTCCGGGCGGGATGGAAATGGCCCTGTTCGCCGTCATGGCCCTGCGCACCGTCATAGAACAGGGCGCCGCCCTGCCCCAGCGTCACCAGGATGGACTGGCCCGGCCGGCGCACCAGCCGGCGCGCGAGGTCGCGGGCCGTGTCCAGCGCGGGCGCGTCGGTGTCCAGTTCCGCGTCGCCGCACAGCCGGGCGGCCTCGCGCGCGTTGACGCACAGCAGGTCGGCCCGCTCCCACAGGCCGAGCAGGGCCTGCGGATTGGCCAGCTGCCGCGCGCCGGGCGTCACCGCCAGCTTGTGGCGCGACGCGGCCATGCGCGCCAGGGAGCGCTCCAGCCAGGCCTGGGACTCCAGCGACAGGCCCGTCACGTAGACGACGTCGGCCGCCTCCAGGCCGGGGAAGCCCTGCTCGCCGACCCAGGCGCTGGCGCCGCGCTGCGCATAGGCGCGCGCCGAGCCGCTCTCGTCCACCATCACCACGGCCTTGCCGGTGGGCAGGGGATGGTCGGGGATGGCGGCCTGGATGCCGTGGCGCCGGAGGATGTCGCGCAGCAGGTCGCCTTCCAGGTCGCTGCCCACGCAGGCATGGACGGTGACGTGGGCGCCGCGCGCGGCCACGTTCAGCGCGGCGTTCACCGCCCCGCCGCCGGCGTACAGACCGATGTGCTCCACGTCCTGCTTGGCGCCGCGCATGGGCTGGACGCGGGACACGACGATGTCGACGACGGCCGCGCCGATGGTGGTGAATTGCATGGGGTATCCGCCTGGCAATGGAAAGAAGGCCCCTCGCCGCACCCGCGGCCCGCCGGCGCCTAGGGGTTCAGGACGCCGGCCACCCAGTCCGCGAAGACGCGCACGCGCCGGGGCAGGTGGCGGTGATGGGGAAACAAGAGATTAACCGGCATCGGGGGCGGCGGACAATCCGGCAGGATGCCGACCAGCGCCGGCGCGCGCGCGGCGCTGGCCAGCGGCGCCTGGATCAGCCCCAGGCCCGCGCGGCAGGCGGCGTCATAGGCCGCGCTGTTGTCCACGGTGACCCGGGATTGCATCGGGACCCGGACGACGCGGCCGGCGGCGTCCCGGTACTCGAACGCCGCCGGCCCGTCCGAGGGATTGGGGCGGTAGTCCACCAGCCAATGGCGCGCCAGGTCGCCGGGGCCACGGGGCCGGCCATGGACGCGCAGATAGCCGCGGCTGGCGAAATTGCCCAGGGGCAGCACGCCCAGCGGGCGGCAGGCGAGCGATTCGTCGGCCACCGCGCCGACCCGGATGACGCAGTCGAGCCCTTCGCCGATCATGTCGGCGCGCCGGTCGGAACTGGAGACCTCCATCCGCAAGGCCGGGTGGCGCGCCAGGAACTCGGGCAGCCGGGCCATCAGCGGGCCCGCCGCCATGCCCAGCGGCGCGCTGACCCGCAGGCGGCCGTCCAGCGGCCCGTCCGGGCGCTGGAAGAAGCCGCCGAGATCCTCCAGGTCGTCCAGTACGGGCGCGCACCGGTCCAGGAAGGCCCGGCCGTCCCCGGTCAGTCCGACCCGCCGCGTGGTCCGCTGGAGCAGCCGCGCGCCCAGACGCTTTTCCAGGCGCAGGACGGCCGTGGACACGGTCGCGCGCGGCAGCCGGAGCTGTTCCGCCGCCTGGGTGAAGCTGCCCAGGAGGGCGACCCGGATGAAGATCCGCAGGTCTTCGGCCGAGGGCGTGTAGACCGACGCGTCCTGCCCGCCACCGGCGTGCGCACCGGCCGCAACGGCCGCACCGGCCCGGGCTTCTGCACTCCGGGCGTCTGTATTGATCGAATTTTTCGACATGTAATGTTGAATCAATGCCATTTATCCGTTATTACGAAAACAATATAGTGTCCCCGTCCGGACCGCAAGTCCGGCGACGTGCGGGCGGCGCGCGCAAGCCGCATCCACCCGCATCCGACATCCCCGCCACCGGAGTTTCGCCATGACCACGCCCACCGCTCACACGCCCCATCCCGCCGCCGCGCCCGCAGCGCCCTCCATCGCCCTCATCACCGGCGGCAGCCGCGGCCTGGGGCGCGCCGCCGCCCTGCACCTGGCGCGGGCGGGGTGGGACATCGTCCTGACCTACCAATCCCGCAGCGACCTGGCCCGGGCGGTCGTCGCGGACATCCAGGCGCTGGGCCGCACCGCGCTCGCCCTGCCCCTGGACACCGCCCGGACGGCGGCCTTTCCCGCCCTGGCCGCCTCGCTGCCGGCGCTGTTGCGCGGCACCTTCGGCCGCGACCGCCTGGACGCGCTGGTGAACAATGCCGGCACCGGCATCGACGCCGCCTTCCTGGAGACCACCGAAGCGCAATTCGACCAGATGATGGCCGTGCACCTGAAAGGCGTGTTCTTCCTGACCCAGGCGCTGGTGCCGCTGCTGGCGGACGGCGCCCGCATCCTCAACGTCTCCAGCGGCCTGACCCGGTTCACGTTTCCCGGCAAGGCGGCCTACGCCATGATGAAGGGCGGCATCGAGGTGCTGACGCGCTACCTCGCCCAGGAACTGGGGCCGCGCGGCATCCGCGTCAATGTCCTGGCACCCGGCGCCATCGCCACCGATTTCGGCGGCGGCGTGGTGCGCGACGATCCGCAGGTCCACGCCGCCATCGCCGGCTGCACGGCCCTGGGCCGCGTCGGCGAAGCGGACGACATCGGCGGGGCCGTCGCGGCGCTGCTGGCGCCCGGCAGCGCCTGGATCAACGGCCAGCGGATCGAGGCCTCGGGCGGCATGCGGCTTTGATCCGCCCCGGGACGGCCCCCGACGCTGCTGGGAAAGTTTCTCGATCAAAGTTTTAATCAGGGTTTACCCTGAGTACAATATCGGGTTTCTTCCTCGGCCAAACCCTTCATGTCTCAATCATCTTTCCGGGCATCGGCGCCGGCATCTCCCCCGGCGCCGGCATCCGCACCGGCAACCGCTGCCGGCGGCGGGCGGGCGTCCGCGGGGGCGGTGATCTTCGCCCTGGCGATCGGCGCGTTCGCCATCGGCACGACGGAATTCGCCACCATGAGCCTGCTGCCCTACTTCGCGCGCGACCTGGGGATCGACGCGCCCACGGCGGGCCGCGTCATCAGCGCCTACGCCCTGGGCGTGGTGGTGGGCGCCCCGCTGCTGACCGTGCTGGCCGCGCGCATGGCAAGGCGCACCCTGCTGGTGTGGCTGATGGGCCTGTTCGCCCTGTTCAACGGCCTGTGCGCCTTCGCCCCGAGCTACGAATGGCTGCTGGCGCTGCGCTTCCTGAGCGGCCTGCCCCACGGCGCCTACTTCGGCATCGGCGCGCTGATGGCCGTGTCGCTGGTGCCGCATGCGCGGCGCAACCAGGCGGTGGGCCGGATGTTCCTGGGGCTGACGGTGGCCACCATCCTCGGCGTGCCCTTCGCCAACTGGCTGGGGCACGCGCTGGACTGGCGCTGGGGCTTCGGGCTGGTGAGCCTGTCGGGCCTGCTGACCATGGGGCTGGTCGCCCGGCTGGCGCCCCTTGGCCCGCCCGCGCCGGGCGCCAGCCCCTGGCGCGAACTGGGCGCCCTGCGCCAGCCACAGGTCTGGCTGACGCTGGCGGTCGGCGCCATCGGCTTCGGCGGCCTGTTCGCCGTCTACACCTACCTGGCCGACGTGCTGCTGGAAGTCACGGGCGTATCCCCCACGGGGGTGCCGCTGGTGCTGGCGGTCTTCGGCGTCGGCCTGACCGTGGGCAACATTCTCGTGCCCTGGCTGGCCGACCGCGCTCCGATGCCGACGGCGGCGGGGCTGCTGCTCTGGAGCGCGGCCATGACCGCGCTGTTCCCCCTGGCGGCCGGCAACGTCTGGGCGCTGTCGATCGACGTGTTCTTCATCGGCTTCGGCGGCGCGCTGGGCACGATCCTGCAGACCCGGCTGATGGACGTGGCCCGGCACGCGCAGGGCCTGGCCGCCGCGCTGAACCATTCCGCCTTCAACTTCGCCAACGCCCTGGGCCCCCTGCTGGGCGGCCTGGCCATCGCGCACGGCCACGGCTGGACCTCGCCGGGCTGGGTCGGCAGCGGCCTGGCGCTGGCCGGCCTGGCGATCCTGGGGCTGTCGCTGGAGGTCGAGCGGCGGCATGCCCGGACGGGCGCCCCGGGCGCCCGCGGCCAGGCGGCCTGAGCCGGACCGATCGGACCGGCCGCTGAACCAGGCGGCCCGGATCAAGCCGCCTGAATCGGATCTCCGGCACCGGGGGTGCCAGGATCAGGCGATCTTGTCCTGGGTCCGCGTGTCGAAGTCCGAGGCGTCGTGGCGTTCCCAGAGCTGTTCGGACGGGTCGCCCGAGGTGCGGTTCACCATGCGCCCGCGCCGCACCGCCGGACGCTCGCCGATGGCCCGGGCCCAGCGCAGCACGTGGCGGTAGTCCTCGGCCGACAGGAATTCCGCCGCTCCATAGACCTGATTCAGGACCAGCCCGCCGTACCAGGGCCAGATCGCCATGTCGGCGATGGTGTAGTCGTTCCCCGCCACGAATTCATGCGCGGCCAGGCGCTGGTCGAGCACGTCCAGCTGGCGCTTGGCCTCCATGGCGAAGCGGTTGATGGCGTATTCGATCTTCACGGGGGCGTAGGCGTAGAAATGGCCGAATCCGCCGCCCACGTACGGCGCGCTGCCGACCTGCCAGAACAGCCAGGACAGGCATTCGGCGCGGGCCGCGGGCTCGGTCGGCAGGAAGGCGCCGAACTTTTCCGCCAGGTGGGCCAGGATGGCCCCGGACTCGAAGACCCGGATGGGCGCCGGGCCGCTGCGGTCCACCAGCGCGGGAATCTTGGAATTGGGATTGACGCCGACGAAGCCGCTGCCGAACTGGTCGCCCTCGCCGATGCGGATCAGCCAGGCGTCGTATTCCGCCCCCGCATGCCCCTGCGCCAGCAGCTCTTCCAGCAGGATCGTGACCTTGACGCCGTTGGGCGTGGCCTGCGAATAGAGCTGCAGCGGATGCTTGCCGACCGGCAGCTCGCGCTCGTGCGTCGGCCCCGACACGGGGCGGTTGATGTTGGCGAACCGGCCGCCGCTGGGCTGGTCCCAGGTCCAGACCCTGGGCGGCTGGTATTCGGACGTCTGACTCATGCTGCATGCTCCTGGTGGGCCGCCCCGGCGGGACGCGTTCGCCCGGCGGCAAAAGCGTCTACGTTACCAGCATCGGCCGGCGCTGTGAACCGCCCACGGGCCGCCCATGGACCGCGCGGGCGGGCCGCAGCCGGCGCGCCGCGGTCCGGCGCATGCGCGCTGGACGAACGCCCGCGCCCGGCCCTATGATGGGCGCGAACCATTGAACCTTCAAAGGAGAAGCGCATGGGCATCATCGGCATGATTGTCGTCGGGTTCATCGTCGGCCTGATCGCGCGGGCGATCATGCCCGGCGACCAGAGGCTGGGCTGGATCCTGACCACGGTCCTGGGGATCGTCGGCTCGATCGTGGCCGGCTACCTGGGCGCGGCGCTGGGCATCTACGAGGCCGGCCAGGGCGCCGGATGGATCGGCTCCATCGTCGGCGCGCTGATCGTGCTGGGCGTGTACGGGCTCATCGCCAAGCGGTCCTGAGCCTCCCGCGCAGCGGGGGCTCGACAATGGCTCAGTAGTGCGGCGGGCGCTCGTCGAGGCCCCCGGCCGGGCCGGGCGCGCCGCCGGCCGCGAGCTGCTGGCGCAGGGCCAGCAGTTCGCGCGCCAGGGACTCGATCTGCTGTTGCTGGCGAAAGACGGTGTGGTTCAGCCGATCCAGCAGATCGTCGGCGTAGGCCGCCTTGACCTCCAGGTCCACCAGGCGCTTCTCCAGCGCGGCGGGGTCGATGTCGGCTTCGTTCATGTTTCTCGTCCTATCCGGTGCCCTGGCGGAATTCCAGGATTCAGGCGGCGGGTCCCAGGAAGTCGGCCAGCAGGCTGGCCACGACCCGGGTGGCGCCGCGCAAGTCCTCCAGCATAACGTGTTCGTCGGCCTGCTTGGCGCGCGATTCCATGACGGTGCGCGGTCCGGCCCCGTACATGACGGTCGGCACGCCGTGCTCCGCGTACAGGCGCGCGTCGGCGTACAGCGGCGTGCCCACGGCCGGGATGTCCTCGCCGAACACCGCGCGCGCATGCCGCTGCAGGCTGGCGACGAGCTTCTCGTGGCCGGGCAGCGGCCGCAGCGCCCGCGCCAGCAGGATGCGGCGCACCTCGACCGTGATCCCCGGCAGGCCGGCCACGGCGGCGGCGACGAAGGCGCGCACCCCGGCCTCGACGGCGGCGGGGTCCTCCTCGGGGATCAGGCGCCGGTCCATCTTCAGCACCACCTTGCCCGGCACCACGTTGGTGTTGGTGCCGCCGTCGATGCGGCCCACGATCATGGTGGGGTGGGTGATGCCGTCGATGCGGGACTCGATGCCGTCGAGCGCGTCGGCCTGGCGGTAGATCTCGTCCAGGATGCGGCTGGCCGCCCGCAGGGCGTCGTGCCCGGTCTTCGGCGCGGAACCGTGCGTGGCCTTGCCGTGGACGGTGACCTCGAACTGCAGGCAGCCGTTGTGCGCCGTGACCACGGCATGGCTGAAGCTGGCGCAGACCGCGTAGTCCGGCTTCGTCAGGCCGTGCTCCAGCAGCCAGCCCGGCCCCTTGAGCCCGCCGAATTCCTCGTCGTAGGTGAAATGCAGCTCCACCGCGCCGCGCAGGGGCGCGCCGCTGGCCTCCAGCGCGCGCACGGCGTGCAGGTAGGTGGTGAAGTCGCTCTTGGACACGGCCGAGGCGCGGCCGTAGAGGCGCCCGTCCACGACTTCGCCGCCGTAGGGGTCGCGGGTCCAGCCCTCGCCCGGCGGCACCACGTCGCCGTGGGCGTTGAGCGCCAGCACGGGGCCGCCCGCGCCGTAGCGGCGGCGCACGATCAGGTTGGTGATGCTGCGCATGCCGTAGGCGCGCGTTTCCTCCTCGGGCACGCGGTGGCGCTCGACCTCCCAGCCCCAGCCTTCGAGCATGGCGGCCACGGCCTCGGCGTGCGGGGCGGTGTCGCCCGGCGGCGTGTCGGTGGGCACGGCCACCAGGCGCTGCAGCAGGGCCACCTGCTCGTCGAAATGGGCGTCCACCCAGGCGTGCAGGGCGGTGTGCAGGGTCTTTTCCATGGTCAGCGGGCCAGGCGGCCCCAGATGCGCACGCGGCTGATGCCGCCATCGGGGAACATGTTCACGCGCACGTGCGAGACCGGCCCGATCTTCTGGATGGCGTCGCCTTCGTAGAAGTGCTGCTTGTCCATCTCGGTCTTCTGCTCGCCCAGCAGTTCGGGCCAGAACATGGCCTGGGTCACCAGGGACTGGTCGGTCGATTCGGCCACCAGCGCGCCCTGCAGCGAGACGCGGTCGGGGTAGTTGCCCTTGAAGTGCGCCGTGTCGATCTCGATCTTTTCCACCACGGCCGCATGGCCCAGCTCCAGGATCAGCCAGTCGTTGCCCGGCTCGCGGCGGCGGCGGGTCTCCCAGCCGTCGCCCATGTTGACGCCGCGGCCCGCCTGGATGACGCGGGTGGGCGTGCCGAAGTGGGCGTCGCTGTAGGCGACGACGCGCCCGCCGCTGGCCAGGGCGGAGACTTCGACCAGGGCGTCCGGGTCGCGGCGGTCCCAGTCGCAGGCCGGCTGGCCGTAGACGCGCAGGCGCGCCACGCCGCCGTCGGGGAAGATGTTCAGGCGCAGGTGGGTCCAGACGCGGCCGTCGCCGATCTCGACGAAGTGATGGGAATTGCCCTGCAGCGACCTGGCCGCGACGAGCTCGACCCATTCGGTCGCGGCGTCGGGCTCGCCTTCGCAGGACGCGGCCTGGACGGACGCGGCGGGCGGGAAATTGCCGGTGAAGTGGCTGGTGTTGATGTCCAGGCCCTTGATCGTGCCCGGCAGGCCCAGCTTGACGATGGCGTGGTCGTGGCCGCCGTTGCGCCGGCGGCGGGTCTCCCAGCCGTCCATCCACTTGCCGTGGTCGTCGAACTTGCCGACGATGAAGACGGGCTCGGAGTCCTGCAGCATGCGCTGCGCGGCGGCGAAGAACTCGTCCGAGCAGGACAGCACCCGGGCGCCCAGGCTTTCGCTGGCGAGGTTCGGGTGGCGGGAGGCGAAGGCGGGCAGGTCGACTGCGGGGGCGTCGATGACGGTGCCGACGGGCAGGTTGGGAGAAGCCATGGGATATGCTCCAAAGAGGCGGTGAAACCCGCCGGCTCGGCCCGAAGCCGTCCGGCGGGAGAGTCCGGGCGCGGCGCCCGGTCGGAGGTTGGACAGGCCCGCGCCGGATCAGGCGGGCTTGTAGGGGTGTTCCTTCACCCAATGCCGGGCGATGTCGGCGCGGGTGGCGATCCAGACGCGGTCGTGCTTCTGGATGTGGTCCAGAAAGCGCTGCAGGCCCGCGAACCGGCCCGGCCGGCCGATCAGGCGGCAGTGCAGGCCGACCGACATCATCTTCGGCGCGGTCTCGCCTTCGGCGTAGAGCACGTCGAAGGCATCGCGCAGGTAGCTGAAGAAATGGTCGGCGGTGTTGAAACCCTGCGGCGAGGCGAAGCGCATGTCGTTCGTGTCCAGGGTGTAGGGCACGATGAGCTGGGGATGGACCTTGCCGTGGCCCAGGTCCACCTCGGTCCAGAACGGCAGGTCGTCGCCGTAGTAGTCGGCGTCGTAGAGGAACCGGCCTTCCTCGGCGACGATGCGCAGGGTGTTGGGGCTGTCGCGCCCGGTGTACCAGCCTTCGGGGTGGCGGCCGAGCAGCTTCGTGACGATTTCCACGCAGCGCTGGAAGTGCTCGCGCTCGACGGCCTCGGGCACGTCCTGGTAGTGGATCCAGCGGTAGCCGTGGCAGGCGACTTCATGGCCCAGTTCGACGAAGGCGCGCGCCACTTCGGGATTGCGCTCCAGCGCCATGCCCACGCCGAAGACCGTCAGCGGCAGGCCGCGGCGCTCGAATTCGCGCAGGATGCGCCAGACGCCGGCGCGCGAGCCGTACTCGTAGATGGATTCCATCGACAGGTGGCGGGCGGGATAGGCCGCCGCGCCGATGATCTCGGACAGGAACTGCTCCGAGCCCGGGTCGCCGTGCAGCACGCAGTTCTCGCCCCCTTCCTCGTAGTTGACGACGAATTGCACGGCCACGCGAGCCCGGCCGGGCCAGTTGGCGTGCGGCGGGGTGCGGCCGTAGCCGGCGAGGTCGCGGGGATAGTGCTGGTCTGCCATGAACGTGTCTCCTGGTGAATGGGGGTCAGAGCGTGGGGGTCAGGGGGTGGCGCCGGAGCGCGCTCCAGGGATCGGTGCCGGGCGCGGCATCCATCCGCTGTTCGCAGTCCTTGAGGTGGTGGTCCATCGCGGTGCGCGCGCCCGCGGCGTCGCGCCGCGCGATGCAGTCGAGGATGTCCCGGTGTTCCAGATACGAGCAGGTGCTGTCCTCGGAGGCATCCCCCAGGGCGATGATCAGCGTGGTGCGGGCGCACAGGCCGGCCAGCATTTCCGTCAGCACCTGGTTGTCCAGCAGGCGGGCCAGCTCCACGTGGAAGGCGTTGGACAGGCGCAGCCAGCTGATGCGGTCGCCCTGCTCGAAGGCGCGCTGCTCGCGCTCCACCATCTCGCGCAGAGGCGCCAGCCGCTCGGCCACGTCGTCCAGCGCCGTCAGCATGTCGATGACGATGCATTCCAGCGCGCGGCGCATGGCGAACACGTCGCGCACCTCCTTGGGCGAGGCCTGCCAGACGTAGGCGCCGCGGTTGGGCTCGATGACCACGATCTTGTCGTGGGCCAGCCGCGCCAGCGCGGCGCGCACCGTGCCGCGCGAGCAGTCGAAGGCCGCGCACAGCGCGGATTCGGTCAGCTTGGCGCCCGGCAGCAGCCGGCGGTCCATGGCGGCGTCGAAGATTTCCCCATAGACGCGCTCGACGTCGGACGGCTCGCCGGCCGGCTTGGGATCGCGCAGGGACGAGGCGCGGGGCGCCTTCGGGTCCTGGGGGGCGCGGGCGGGCTTCAGGTGGAGCATGGCCATAGGTGAAAACGACAGGGTCGATTGGCAACGAAAATTGTTGACAATTATTGTGTACCCAGCCAGAATCGTCAACACAAATTGTTCACAATAATTTGAATCCGTCCTGCACCGAAGTCCGCCGGCCCGTTCCGGCGCTTCGCGAACCGGCGAACCATTCGCCGGGTCCGGCCATACCGGGGGCCTATTGGCAGGATACTGACCGGCTTGAAATCCCATGGGAAAACTCTCCACCCATGTCCTGGACACCGTGCACGGTGTGCCAGCCCAGGGCGTCGCCCTCGAACTCTATCGCCTCGAAGGCGATTCCCGCACCCTGCTCGCACGGACGGCCACCAACCAGGACGGCCGCTGTGACGCGCCCCTGCTCAGCGGTCCCGCGCTGACCCGGGGCGTGTACGAGCTGGTCTTCCATGCCGGTGACTACTTCGCCCGCAAGGGAGTGCCGCTGCCCGAACCCCGTTTCGTCGACCAGGTCGTGCTGCGCTTCGGCGTGGCCAATCCGGACGAGAACTATCACGTCCCCCTGGTCGTGACGCCGTGGACCTGGTCCACCTATCGCGGCAGCTGAGCGCCACGCGCATTCCGGCACCCCCTACGACCTGAGAAAACCCAAGAGGAGACTCTCATGGAAAGCTTTTTCCTTGAGTACGGCAATCTGCTGCTGCGCTGGCTGCACGTCATCGCCGCCATCGCCTGGATCGGCGAATCGATCTACTTCGTCATGCTCGACCTGAGCCTGCACGCGCCCAAGGGCGAGCACAGCAAGAAGCTGGGCGTGCACGGCGAAATGTGGGCCGTGCACGGCGGCGGCTTCTACCACAACCAGAAGTACCTGACCAACCCGGCCGAACTGCCCGACGACCTGCACTGGTCGTTCTGGAAGGCCTACACCACCTGGCTGTCGGGCTTCGGCCTGTTCATGCTGATGTACCTGCTGCGCGCCGACATCTACCTGGTCAACCCGTCCAGCCCCTGGGAATGGGCGCGCAACATGAACGGCACCGAGGCCGGCATCCTGGCCGTGGCGTTCCTGGTGGTGGGCTACAACATCTATTCGCGCCTGTGCCGCATCATCAGCCCCACCGTCGAGCGCGACGGGCTGCTGAGCGCGGCCGTGGGCGTGATGATGGTGATCGTGTCCTGGCTGACGATGCAGATCTTCCCGGGGCGCGCCGCGTTCCTGATCACCGGCGCCCTGATGGCGACCTGCATGTCGGCCAACGTGTTCTTCTGGATCATTCCCGGCCAGCGCCGCATGGTCAAGGCCCTGAAGGCCGGCGAAAAGCCGAACCCGCTGGACGGCGCCTGGGGCAAGCAGCGCTCGGTGCACAACACCTATTTCACCCTGCCGGTGATCTTCCTGATGCTCAGCAACCACTATTCGTTCACCTACACGAACGAATACGCCTGGGTCATCATGAGCCTGTTCATCTTCGCCGGCGCGGTGATCCGCCAGTACTTCGTGCTGCGCCACACCGGCAGGAACGACCTGCGCTACCCGCTGGCCGGCATTGCGATGCTGGCGATCATCGGCTGGATCGCCGCCCCCTCGCCCGCGCCGGCCGCGGCTTCATCCGCCCAGACCGGCCAGGCCGGCGGCGCGGGCGCGCAGGCGGCCGTCACGGTGGCACAGGTCCACGGCATCATGACCGCCCGCTGCACGGAATGCCACTCGGCCAAGCCCACGCAGCCCGGCTTCGCCGCCGCGCCGGCCGGGATCATGCTGGACACCAACGAGCAGACGCTGCAGCACGCCGCCCAGATCAAGCAGGTCGTCGCCAGCAAATACATGCCGCTGGCCAACCTGACGCAGATGACGGACGAGGAACGCGCCGTGATCGCCGCCTGGAACGGGCAGTAAGGGGCGCGGCGCGGGGCGGTGCGGCCCGTCCCGCGCCCGCCGACGGGAAACGCGGATTGGTCGACAGCGCCGCCTTTCTAAACATCGCCGACCTGGCGGCGTACGTCCTGGACCGGGACGCCTGACGCGGGGGCATGAGGCGCCCGGAGGGGCGACCTCAGCCCGCGTCCGGCAGCGGCGCCGGGTGCACCATGCCCGTCATCAGGCGCCGCGCGCTGCGGCTGACGATGACCTTCGAGATCCGCCAGCCGCCGGCGGCGGCGCGTTCCGCCTCGGCGCCGACCGCCAGGATGCCCGAGGCGTGCCCGATGCGGACGGGGCCCTGCGCGCCGGGGCGCCGCAGCCGCGCCACCAGGGTGCCGGGAATCGCGGCGGCCGAGGCGATGGCGACCGCACCGGTCCCGGTCATGGCGTGATGCAGCCTGCCCATCGACAGGATCCGGGCCAGCAGGTCGATCTCGCCGGCGGCGATCCGCCGGCCGTCCGCCGCCGTGAAATCCGCGGGCGGCGCGAGAAAGGCCAGCTTGGGCGTGTGGGGCCGCGCGCGCGTGGCTTCCCGGACATCGGCCGCCAGGCCCATGGCCACCGCGCCCTGCGCCCGGACGGCCTCCAGCCGGGCCAGCAGGCCGGCGTCGGCATTGACCTCGGCCTGGGTCTCGTCGCCGCGCAGCCCCAGGCGGGCGGCCGCGACGAAGATCGAAGGAATGCCCGAATCGATCAGCGTGGCCTCGATCCGGCCGACGCCCGGCACGTCCAGTTCGTCCACGACGCGCCCGGTGGGCAGCAGCGCGTCGCCCGCGCCGGGATCGAGGAATTCGAGCCGGATTTCCGCGCCCGGGAAGGTCACCCCGTCCAGCACGAAGGCGCCGGCCTCCACGACCCGGCCGCGCGACACGGGCACGTGGGCGACGATCTTCCTGCCGATGTTGGCCTGCCAGATGCGCACCGCGACGATGCCGTCCGCCGGCGCATCCACCAGGCCCCGGGCCAGGGCGAAGGGGCCGACGGCGGCGGTCAGGTTGCCGCAATTGCCGCTCCAGTCGATCACCGGCGTGCCGATGGACACCGCGCCGTACAGGTAATCGACGTCGCAGTCGGGGCGCGTGCTGCGCGACACCAGCACCACCTTGCTGGTGCTGGAGGTGCCGCCGCCCATGCCGTCGATCTGCTGGCCGTAGGGGTCGGGACTGCCGATCACGCGCAGCAGCAGCCCGTCGCGCGCCACGCCGGGCACGCGCGCGGCCGGCGGCAGGTCGTCGGGCGTGAAGAACACGCCCTTGCTGGTGCCGCCGCGCATGTAGGTGGCCTGGATCGGCCCGGCGGGGTCGAAGGAATCGCTCATCAAGGACATTTCTGCGGGCATCTCCGGAATCGGTGCGGGCCCCGGTACGGGCATCGGTGCGGGCCCCGGTTCGCGCGCGGGGCGCGGCGCACGCACGTCGACGCGGACCGATCGCCGGTGCCGCGCACCCGGGCGGCCCGCGGGCGCGGGCCGGGCAGCCATTCTACTGCGCCCCCCGTCCCGTCCGGCGAGACGCCGCACGCAACGCCCGCACGCGCCGGACGCGCGATCCGCACGGCGCCTTGCCGGGCCGGGACGGCCCATTGCCCGGCGAGGGGGGCGCACGTCCACGCGCGGCCGGTTCATTTCTGCAGCAGGCACAGGTAGCCCATGGTCAGGCCCTCCGGCGCAGCGGGCGTCCCGCTTTCGGCCACCTGCGCCGCGGCATAGCCGGTCGGGCAGGCGCACACCCCGGTGACGGGATTGGCCGTGGAGACGCCCAGGACGTTGGCGCAGCCGCGGCGGCTGTGGACCATGTAGCCGCCGCCGGTCGGCCGCGCCACCAGGGTCCAGTGTCCCTGGCGGCAGGCCAGGATGCCCACGCCGTCCACGGCGCGGCCCAGCGCGCCCTCCGGCGCGCAGGCGTCCCCGACCTTCCAGCCCCGTTCCAGGTGCAGGCTGTCGCGCGCGGCCAGGCGCGTGCCGCTGCGCACCACGCCCTGGACCGTGGCGTCGCCCTGGAAGTCGGGATCGCGCGCGTCCCGCACCCGGAGGTAGGCCGCGTCGTCGCCCGCGCCGCCCTCCCCGCCTCCGCTGCCGGCCCCGCCCGCCTGCCCGGACGGAGGCCGGGCCGCCAGCGCCACGACGCCCGGCCCCCAGTCGGCGGCGCCCTCTTCCGGGACCGGGATGCGCTGCCCGGCGCCGCTCAGGAATCCCGGCCGGCGCGGCCAGACCACCAGCCCGCGGCCTTCGGCGGCCTGCAACCACTCGGCCACCAGCGCCTCGTCCACCCCGCCGGCGGAAGTCCGCAGGGCGGGCCGCGCATGCACCAGCGCCCACACCTGGCAGGAGGCGCCCGGGCACGCGCCTTCGCGCAGCACCCGCAGCCCCAGGGTCCGGCGCAAGGGTCCCGCGGCCTGCCAGCCCCCGGCCAGCAGCCCGGCCGAGCGCAACTCGTCCCAGCGCGGCGCCGTCCAGTCGGCGTAGCCCTGGCCGGCCAGGGCGTCGGCGGTGCCGGCATCCGCCAGCTCGGCCGCGTGGCGCGCCAGGAAGGACTCGGCCGCGCCGCGGGCGGCGTCCATCCAGACGGCCAGGGAGCGGGCCTGCAGCGCCCGGGCGCGCTGCGCCCATTCGTGGCTGGCCCAGAGCGCCAGCACCAGGCTCAGGGCCGCGACGGCCATGAATTCCAGCAGCAGCGAACCCCGCTGGGGGTGGGCGCGCACGCGGGAGCGCAATCCGGCATGCAACCGGGCGGGGAACCGGCTGCGCCTCCAGGCGGCCGGCCAGGTGATCTGCGTGGCGATCTGCCAGGTGATCTGCGTGGAGATCGACCGGGCAATCGACCAGACGAACGGCCAGACGAACGGCCAGACGAACGGCCAGACGATCGCCCTGGCGCGGCCCCCGCCCCCGCGCGCTCCGTCAGCTGACATGGAACACGAACTGGTTGACGTCCCCCTTGGCGCAGGCCGACTCCGCCGTCAATGCGTTATAGGCCGTGGTCTCGTCCTTGACCGTGCGGGCGGTGCCGCCGCCGGCTTCCACCGTGATGCGGTCGGCCACGCGCTGCAGCACCGACGCGATCGAAGGGCAGGCCACGTGGTTGACCTGCTTCAGGCGCAGCAGGAACGCCGCGCCGGCATCCGCCGATTCGATCTCGACCGCGCCGCCGCCGCCCAGGCCGTGCAGCACCGTGCCGTCGCTCGCCACGGTCAGCACGGAGGAATCGGCCGCCATGGCCGCCAGGTTGGCCGTGCCGATGTCCTCGTAGGGCGCATCGCCCGAGGTGCCGGCATTGACGCGCACGTGCATGATGAAGCGCGCCAGTTCCTGGCCGACCTTGGGCACCTTGTTCTCCATCACGTAGCCGCCGATCGCGGGAATGCCGATGACCGCGATCAGCAGCACGATGGCGGTGACGATCGAGACCTCCACCAGGGAGAATCCCGCCTGTTCCCCGCGGCGGCGCGCGGCGCGCCCATGTGCCAATGTGTGCATGAAGCCTCCTTTGCCGGACGTCCGGCTTTTGAATGACCCGGCTCTCGGGAACCGGATGGAAAGAACCGGCTCTTGGGAACCGGGTGGAACGAACCGGCTCTCGGGAGCCGGATGGAACGAACCGGCCCTCGGAGCCGGATGGAAAAAAACCCGCTCTGGGAGCCGGGTGGAATGGGCCGGCCCTCAGGAGCCGGCATGAAACATCATCCAGCCGCGCCGCAGCTCGTCGAGCGCGGCGTAGTGCCACAGGCCGATGCCCAGCACGACCGCCACCCCGAGCAGCAGTGCCGTCCAGCGCAGCGCCAGGGCCTGGGTGCGCACGCGGTCCAGCCAGCGGCCGGCCATGCGCCCATGGGCGGCCTGCAATGCGGACTGCAGCCCGCGCGCGGCGGCCATGTCCTCCAGATACCAGTACAGGTCGCGGTCCAGCAGCCCGGTGTCGAAGGCCGCCGCGCCGGCCAGCCCCTG
Source organism: Castellaniella defragrans 65Phen (assembly GCF_000612685.1). NCBI lineage: Bacteria > Pseudomonadati > Pseudomonadota > Betaproteobacteria > Burkholderiales > Alcaligenaceae > Castellaniella > Castellaniella defragrans. The sequence continues at coordinate 1,747,074 of NZ_HG916765.1, read as the reverse complement.
GTCGATGCGGTCGGCGATGCGCGCCAGGTGCTCGCCCAGCCAGGGGCCGGCGTCTTCCAGGAACAGCAGGACCACCGGCCGCAGCTGGGTCGAACCGCCCGCGCCGGGCTGGAGCAGGATCGAAATCAGCGCCAGCAGGCGCAGCGCCTGGACCTGGCGGTACAGGCGCCAGGGCCCGTGGCGGTCCAGGCGGCGGCGCAGCGGCCCGCGCCAGCGCGGCAGGGAATACAGGCCCGCCGCCAGCAGCGCGCAGAGCGCGGCCGGCAGCCAGCCGCCCCAGGTGCGCAGCCAGTCCGCGCCGGCGAACAGCGCGCGCGACCAGTCGCCCAGGTAGGCGGGCGGCAGGCCCTGGAAGGCCTGCCGCAGGGCCGGCACCGTCCAGCGCGGCAAGGCGAGCAGCAGCAGGCTGGCCGTCAGCAGGGCCGCGGCGGCCGAGCCCAGCGTGGCCCAGAGCATGCGCCGCGCCTGGATCAGCAGCGCCAGGTGGCCGGCCAGGGCCTGGAAGCACGCCAGCAGCCGCGCATTGCCATAGGCCTGGGCCGTCCGCACCAGGGCCAGTTCGTCCGCGGGGAAGCAGCCCAGCCAGGTGGCGTGCAGATCGCCGCCGCTCGCCTCGCAGGCCCGCGCCCAGGTGCGCGACAGGCGCCCGCGCACCGTGCCGAGGCCATGGCGCGCGGCATCCCGGTCGAAGAGTTCGCGCACCGTCAGGCGGCCCTGGGCACCCAGCAGCACCGCCTGGAGGTAGTCGAAATAATCCGCGCGTCCGCCGGCGAAGCGCCAGGCATCCAGCCGCAGGCGCAGCCGCGCCAGCATCGCCCGCACCCGCATCATCGGCGCGCTCCCGGCCGGGGCGGCGCGGCGCAGCCGGCCGGCAGCCGCCCCTGGCGCAGCAGCAGGGTCTCGAAGGCCATGAAGCGCACTTCGACGTCGCGCGGATCCACCAGGCCGGCGGCGGCCTTTTCCATGGCGTGCGCCATGGCGCTGGCGTGCGGATCGGGCACGTGGCCGCTGCCGCCGGCGGCGCCCGGCAGGCCGGGCTCCAGGCATTCGGCGGCCACGGTCCGGCCTTCGTAGCCGAAGAGCTCCGGCAGCGCGGCGCGGCGGCAGCGCGCGCAGCCGTCCGGGTTGCGCAGGCGCAGCGCCGCGGGATCGACGTCCCAGGCCAGCCCGATCCAGCCGAGCCAGCGGCGCCAGTACGCGGCGTCGCCGCCCGGCTCCTGCCGCACGAGTTCGGCCGCGCCGGCCGGCACCGCGCAGTCCGCGCACAGCCGCGGCAGCAGCGCCTGGTAGACGAGCAGTTTCAGGATGCCGGGCATGGCGAGGAAATCGCGCGGCACGGCGATGAAATCGGAAGCCAGGCGATCGACGATGGCACGCGCCGAGGGCGCGTGCACGGTGGTGTAGACGTTGACGCCGGAGCCCGCGAGGTCCATGAAGGCCAGACCGCTCTCGGCATCGCGGATCTCGCCGAGCAACACGTCGGTCATGGCCGAACGCTTCAGGGTGCGCAGCTTGGCGGCGTAGCGGCCATGCGCCTGCTGGTCCAGGTCGCGGCCGATGGTGTTCTGCACCGCGCGGTCGATCCGGTATTCCACCGGCTCCTCCAGGGTGATGATCTTGCGGTGCGCCGGCAGGCCGCGGATCAGGGTCGCCAGCGTGGTCGATTTGCCCGAACCCACGGTGCCCGCGAACACCAGCGCCCCGCCTTCGGATTTCAGCACCCGCTCGAAGCAGGCCACCTGGTCGGCCCGGTAGCCGAGCGCGGCCAGCGTGGCGGGGCCGGGCCCGGCGTCGCGCGACAGGAAACGCAGGCAGACGCTGGGGCCGCGGTCGGCGGCCAGCGAGGCCCAGCGCAGGGTGTAGGCCCGGCCGTCCACGCGGCGCAGCAGGCTGCCCTGCTGCTCCAGCAGCGGATCGAAGACCGCGCCGTTGCCGCCCTGGATGTCCATCCAGGCCACGGCCAGCACGTCGCGCAGCAGCCCGGTGGGCATGTGGCGGAAGCGCTCCGGCGCGACGTAGCGGCCGGCCACGGTATAGCGGACTTCGGATTCCGCCGCGTCGCGGTGGATGTTCAGGTGCAGGTCCGTCGCCCCCTGGCGCACGCCCCATTCGACCAGATCCTGGAACACCCCGGCCAGGGCGGTCGGCGTGCGGTCCCCGCCCTGCGCCAGCGCCGCCGCGCCGCCCTCGCGCGACAGGGCCAGCAGCAGGGCCGCCGGCAGCACATAGCGGGCCGGCTCGGACAGGAGGCGCCCGGCCGCCCGCAGGCGCCGCTCCAGCGCATCGGCCTGGTCGCTGCCGACGTATTCCGCCCGCGCCAGCAAGGTGACGCTGCCGTCGGCCCGCTCCACCGGGCAGATGCGGTCCGCGAGCGCCTGGACGCCCAGGTCGCGCGCCAGCACGCGCCGCAGCGCCGGCCGCAGCATCGACAGCTGGCCGGGGTGATCGATCACGCCGGCGCGGGCCGGATCGAAGGGCGGCTGGGGCTCGGCCAGCGCCAGGGCGGAGGACCAGGGCTTCATGGCCGCACCTCGCCCAGCAGCATGCGCAGGCACAGGGAATGGCGGTCCTCGCCGCGTTCGAGTTGGACGCAGGCGCCGTTCATGCCGCGCAGCTGGTAGACGCCCCGGTCCCCGACATGCCCGGCCGGCCAGGCCTGGCCGCGCACGTAGAGATAGGCCTGGCGGCCCACCTGGACTTCGGCCATCAGGGCCTGGCCGACCCCGTACAGGGCCACCAGGCGGGGTTCCAGCACGGGCCGCACGCCCGCGCCCGGATCCGGGCCGGCGCCGCCGTCCGGCCGCCTCGCGGCGGCGCCGGAGGCGGCGCGCAGCGCATCCCGCAAGTCCTGCTGCATCAGTTCGCGCACCGACTGGGTTTCCCAGCGGGACTGGGGGTCCTCCGGTGCGGGATCGGCCACGGACGGTTCGGCGGCCGGCCCCGCGCCGGCCGGCGGCGGCATGCCCCATGCCAGCGCCAGCCACAGCCCCACGGCCGCCCGGCACGGCCCCGTTCGGGACCTGCTCATCCCGCGCGCGAATTCACGACCGGTTTTCATAGACGGTTCCTTCGAGATGCAGCATCAGACGGCTGGCGCGCACGTCGGGCCGGGCACCGGGCGCCAGAGTCAGGGCGGCCTTGTGCCAGGAGACGGCCCGGGCCAGCGGCGCCAGCAGCGCGCCCGAACGCAAGGGGCCTTCGACCCGCAAGGCGCGCACGGACAGCCGGGGGAAATCCTCGGGCAGGGGCGGCTCCCGGCCCTGGGCGTCGCGTGGCGCCGGCACCGCCAGCGGGCGGCCCGCGTCCAGCCGCAGCACGGGGAAGGCCGGCAACACCGCCTGGAGGGCGCTGGCCCAGTCGCGCGCCAGCAGGCCGGCGCGCGGCAGGCTGCGCGGTTCGGGGCGCCGGCCCGGCAGGGACAGGGTCCAGGCGGCGCGGGCGATGTCCAGCGAGGGGAAATCCAGCCGCCAGTCGGCGGGAGCGGCCCGCAGCAGGGCGCGGTTGTCGGCCAGGCGCCCCTGGCGGCGGTATTCGCCCACGCACTGCCAGAGCGCGCCGTCCGGCCGGGGCTGACAGCGCAGTTCGTGCAGGGACCAGCCGCCGAGCCGCGCCGGCTGGCGGTACAGGGCGTCCAGCAGCGCCCGGGTGCCGGCCTCGCCATGGAGCGGGCGGCTGGCCAGCGTGCGTTCCAGCGCCGCGTACCAGTCGGCCCGCGCATCGGGATCGGGCGCCGCCGCCGCATCCGCGGGGCCGCCCCAGCGCAGCCAGCCGGCCGCTCCCAGGCCCGCCGCCAGGACGAGCAGCGCCAGCCGCCGGCCGCGCCGCCGCACCGGTTCCAGGGGACGCCGGCCCGCCGCTTCCCCCGCCAGCGCCTCCAGCAGCCCGGGCGCCCCCGCGCCCGCGCCGGCATGCGCCGCGAGCAGTTGCAGTTTCGGATGCGCCTGGCGCAGGGCCTCGATCGCCTCGCCGGCCAGATCCGCGTCGGGATAGGCGCGGTCGGCCCGCGCCAGGGCGACGCCCTCGTGCGCGGCCAGCACGTGGCAGGTGCCGTCGTCGAGCGGCAGCACGCAGGCCACGGTGCCGCGCGGATGGCGGCGCGCCAGCAGGTCCGCCGCCGACCAGCAGGCCAGGCCGGCGGGCAGGCCGCGCGCCAGGCCCAGCGCGGCGGGCGGATCGCCCGACACCACCCGGTGGGAAGCCCCCTGGCGGCGCGCCTGCGCGCGGGCGGCCTCCGGATCGCCCAGCAGCGGCACCCAGTCCAGCCCGAAGGCCAGCGGCACCCGGTCCACCCAGACGAGACGAGCGGCGCGCGCCATGTCAGAGTCCTTCCTCGACCTGGGCGGTGATGATCAGCACCGTGGTCAGCCGCTGGGTGCTGAGCTGGTTGCCGCCGCCGAACAGCGCCGGCACGCCCGGATTCAGGCGGCGTTCGGCGGATTCGGCGGTCTGCCGGTCGAAGCCCGACACCACCAGCGGCTGGCCCGGCTGCAAGGCCAGCTGCTGCACCGTGCCGTTACCTTCGATGGTGAGCTGCTGCAGTTGCAGGGGATGGTCCTTGTCGCCGAAGGTGACGGTCTTGAGGGGCTGGGCCACGGTGTTGTCGTAGGCCAGCGACAGCAGGATCCGGCCGTCTTCCTGGGCGTCGGGCACCAGGGTCAGCAGGGAGCCGACGGTCTCGGCCTTCTGGTTGACGGACACGGCCGGCACCGCCAGGCCGGTGGCGCCGGAGACCGGCGTGGTCTCGATGCGGTCGATGTACGAGAACGTCGTCCGCACGGCGTGCGAGACCGGCCGCCGGTTCAGGCCCAGGATGGGCACGCTGCTGCGCCGCACGAGCTGGACGGATTCGCCCAGGGCGCGGATGACGGCTTCGCTGCCCGAAAACGGCCCCCGGACGATGTCCACCCCCAGCTGTCCGCCGGTGCCGCCGCCCAGGGCCGGCACCGCCAGCCCGGCGGCCAGGCGGGCGCCGGAGAAGACCAGGTTCCAGTCGATGCCGGCCTGGGCCTGCTCGCTCAGGGCCACGGTCAGCTCCTCGAAGATCAGGCGTACGCGCCGCGTCAGGGCCCGGTTTTCCCGATCCAGGTAGTGGGCGATGCGGTCCAGCACGTCGGGCGTGTCGGTGACCACGACGGACGCCCCGGCGCCGGGCTCGGCCACCAGCACGCCGGCCCGGGACAGGAACGGCTCGATCCGTGCGCGGATGGTCTTCATCACGTCCTGGTCGCCGCCGCTCAGGCGGGTGCCCGAGGCGCTGACGAAGCCGCCTTCGGACGCATCCCGCCCCTGCCCCAGCGAGGCCTGCACGCGCGCGTCGAGCGTGAGCGCCTGGACGTCGAAGACGCGGGTGTCGGTGCGGAAGAATTCGATGCGGTCCCGCTCGTAGCGCCAGCGCACCCCCAGATGCGCGCACAGGCGATCCAGGGTCTGCGGCAGGGGCGCCGGGCCGTCGGCCAGATCGAAGGGCTCGGGCGGATCGGCGGCCGCGGCGCCCCGCCCCGCCTCGCCCGCCAGCCGCGGCAGGAAGAACCCGGACGGCAGCAGGGCGTCGGGACGCACGTGGACCGGGATGCCGGTGACGGCGGCGATGCGCCGCGCGATGCGGCGCAGGTCGTCGGTGCCGTCGGCGAACAGCAGGGTGGTGCGCACGCGGGCGCGCAGGGGCGCGGGCAGCGTCAGCTCGCGGGCCAGCGGCTGCGCCCGCCCGGCCACCCAGGGCCGCTCGATGTCCTGGGCGGTGCGGCGCGCGTCGGCATCGACGGCGGCGCGGGAAAACCGGCCATGTTCCCCGGACGCGGTGTCGCCCGCCCGGCGGAAGTCGTCCGCCGCCTGGCGCAGGCGTTCGGAGAAGGCGCAGCCGGACAGCCCCAGGCACAGGCACAGGAGGGCCGGCCCGAACCGGCGGGATGTCGTCATGACTCGGCTCCCGGCGCCCGCGTGCGGTCGCAGCGCTGCGCCAGCGGCACCACGCGCAGGACCCGGTTGGCGTAGAAGCAGGGCTGGACCGGGCGGTCGCCGAGCTCGGTGGCGGACAGCAGGCCGCGCACGGCCGCGCGGAACGAATCGCCGAAGACGGCGGAGCCCGCCAGGGGAATGTCGGCATCGACGTCCCAGTGCTCCGGCTCGAAGGTCCAGCCCGCGGCATGCGCCCAGCGCCCCAGCGCCCGCCGGACGTTGCCGTCGGCCGGCGTGACCTCGAAGGACACGGCGGACCCCCTGGCCGGCGCCCGGGCGGCGGACGCGGCCACGGCCGGCGCGGCGCCCGCATCCCCGGACGAGGCACCCCCGGCCAGGACCGGCCCCGCAGGCGGCGCGGGCGGCGCGGGCGGATTCGGCGGCACGGGCGGCAGCGGGAATGGCGGCGGCGCGGGGCGCGGCGTGGGCATCGGCAGATGCGCCACCGGCGACCCGGCCGTCCGGCCCCGCATCGGGTCCCGTATCTGCGCCTGCATCCGGTCCGGCACCTGCTCGCGTGCCTGCTCCTTCATCGAGCCCGGCATCGAGCCCGGCATCGGATCCTGCACCGAGCCCCGTATCCGGTCCGTTCCCGCGCCGCCAGCATGCGCCGCGAAAACCGGCTCGGAGCCCACCGGCGCGGGCATGGACGAGGCGCTCCCGGGCGCGGGCATGGACGAGGCGCCCTCTGGCGCGGACATGGCCGGAGCGGCATCCGGCGCCGCCCCCGCGCCGCGCCAGGCCTCGGCCCACGACAGGCCGCCGCGCAGCACGACGCGCTCGGGCACGCCGCCCAGGACCAGGTAGTCCCGCTCGCGCCGGGGCCGCAGCAGCCGGTCGCCCCGGGCGGTGCGCTCGAACACGGCGGGGGCCGGCTGGTCCGCCGGATACTGCAGCCAGGTCTCGCGCCCGTCGTCGAAGACCTGCAGCGGCGCAAGCGCCGGATCGCCCGCGATGCGCCAGTCGAAGCGGTAGACGCCGGGCGGATTCGCCAGCCCCGCCAGATCGCGCCACCAGGCGCCGTCCGCCGGGGCGGCGCAGCCCCCCAGCCCGGCCAGCCCCGCCAGCAGCAGCCCCGCACGCCCCATCCTGACACGCCTCATCCTGATCATGGTTTCCCTCCGGCGACACCGCGGTCGTGAATCACGGTGCCCATGGTGGCGTGCTCCGACGCGGGCCGCCAGACTGGGAAATACGAACGGATGAAAAAGTCCGCCCCCGGGGCCGCGCCGTGGAATCGGCGCGGCCCCGGGGGCGGAGGACGTCAGGAAGCGGGAACCCCGACGGCCCCGGCAGTCATGCCGGAGCCAGGGCCCGCGCCGGCGCCGCGATCAGCGCTGGCGCACCAGGTTGTTGGCCTCCAGGGCCGCCGTCTTCAGGGCGGTGACGGCAGGCTGCTGGCCGCTCAGGGCGGAATCCAGGATCTGCTGGAAGCGCGAACGGATGGCCGGATAGTTGTGGATGCGGAAGCCCTGGGCCGTCAGGACGGACTTGCCGCTGTAGACGGCCACCAGATCGCGCCACTGGCCGAGGTTGGCGTAGTAGCTGGCGGGCGTGGCGTCGAACGCGGCCTGGGTCAGCGGCAGGAAGCCGGTCTGCTGGTACCAGCGCGCCGCCTGCTCGGGCTGCGACAGCCAGCCCAGGAAGGCGGCCGTGGCATCGGTGACGGGCTTGGCGGTCTTCATGACCCACAGGCCCGCGCCGCTGACGAAGGGGTTGCCGGGGGTGCGCGTGACTTCGGGGTAGTACGGCAGGCCGGACACCGCGTAACGCAGCTTGCGCTGGCCGAGGAATTCGCCGATGTGGCCGGAGCTGGACATCAGCACGGCGCATTCGCCCTGGGCGAAGCGGCTGACGGAGCGCATGCCGGCGTCCGGGCGCACCATGATCTCGGAGCGCACCCAGCTGATCATCAGCGCCAGGTGGCGCACGTAGGTGGAATCGAAGGAGAAGCTGGGCAGGCCCTTGGCCTTCAGGCCGTTGTCGGCGCTGGCGTAGAGCTGGTTGTTGACCGCCGCCAGGTTTTCCAGGTTGATCGACACCGGCAGGTCGGAGGTGAGCGGGCACTTGCGCGAGCCGTTGTTGGCCAGGGTGACGAGCTGGCCCTGCAGCTCCATCCAGGTGCGCTGCGGCACGGCGGGCGTCAGCTTGGCCTTCTTGAAGGCGTCCTGGTTGTAGTACATGACGGGGATTTCCAGCATGTACGGGAAGGCCATGAGCTGGCCCTTGGCGTCATGGATGAAGGCGTTGTCCGGGGACACGAACCAGCGCGTGTTCTTCAGCGCCGAGGACTTCTGCAGCGCGTGGAACGGCTGCACGTAGCTGCGCTGGGCGATGTCTTCCAGCGTGTGGCTGTCGCCGATCTGCGCCAGGGCGGGCAGGCTCTTGGACTGGGCGGCGGCGCCCAGCGCCTGGTCGAGCGCCTCGGGCGTGTCGAAGGCGCGCACCACGACCTTCACGTCGGACTGGCTGCGGTTGTAGGCCTTGACCAGATCCTGGAAGGTCTCGGCGTTGTGGCCCTTGAGGGTGTGCCAGACCGGCACTTCGGTCGCCGCCCAGGCGGGCGCGGTCGCAACAGCGGCCGCGAGCAGCCAGACAGCGCGCATCCCCGGGCGCAAGATGCCGGAGCCGGAAGGAAAATTCATGATGTTTCAATCCAAAAAGGGAAAGTCGATATCCGGCGTCCTGCCGGACACCAGGTCGGCCAGCACCCTGCCGGAACCCGCCCCCATGGTCCAGCCGAGGCTGCCATGGCCCGTGTTCAGGTAGAGATTGCGTATGCGGGTACGGCCGATGAGGGGGACGTTGGAAGGCGTCGTGGGCCGCAGGCCGGACCAGAACTGAACATTAGCAAAATCGAGGGCGCTTGGGAACAGGGCGCGGGCGTGCTCGACCAGCCGATTGCAACGTCCGGTATCGAGGGCGCGGGAATAGCCGCCGATCTCGGCCGTGCCCGCCATGCGCAGACGGTCGCCCAGGCGCGAGAAGACGATCTTGGCTTCCTGGTCGACCAGGCTCACCATGGGCGCGGCCGCCGGGTCGCGCAGGCGGAAGGTCGCGGAATAGCCCTTGGCCGGCCAGACCGGGCAGGACAGGCCCAGCGGCGCCGTCAGCTCGGGCGTGAAGCTGCCCAGGGCCAGCACGTAGGCGTCGGCCTGCAGGGGCCGGAAATAGCCGTCGGGCTCGATCAGTTCGGCCACGGAGATGCGCCCGTCCACGGGCACCAGCCGGTTCACCCGGGTGCCGTAGCGGAAGACGACGCCCGCGTCCCGCGCCCGTTCGGCCAGGGCGCGGGTGAACAGGTGCACGTCGCCCGACTCGTCGTCCGCCGTGAAGTCGCCGCCGACGATCGGATCCCGCGACGCCGCCAGGGCCGGTTCGATGCGCAGGACCTCGGCCGCGTCGACGATGCGCCGGTCCACGCCCAGTTCGCGCATGCGCGCGGCGCTGGCGCGGGCGTACTCGAATTCGCGCGGATCGCGGTAGAAGGCGAGGATGCCGCGTTCGAGGTGGTCGTATTCGATGCCCAGTTCCGCGCGCAGTCCGCGCAGCGTGGCGCGGCTGTACTGCGCCAGGGCCACCATGGCGCGCAGGTTCGCCGCGAAGCGCGGCCCGCGGCATTCGTTGAGGAAGCGCGCGCACCACAGCCACTGGCGCGGATCGAGGCGCGGCGACACGCGCAGCGGCGCGTCGGCGCGCCCGAGCCAGCGCAGCACCTTGCGCAGCGTGTGCGCGCTGGCCCAGGGCTCGGCGTAGCAGACGGAGATCTGCCCGCCGTTGGCCCGGCTGGTCTCCAGGGCCGCGCCCGGCCGGCGCTCGACGACCTCGACCTCGTGGCCGGCGCGCGCCAGCCACCACGCGCTGGACACCCCGATGATGCCCGCGCCGAAGACGGCGACTTTCATCGCAGGACCGCTCCAAGATGAAAGGCGCCCCTCATGCTTCGACCCTCGCCAGGTCCGCCGCCGAGGTGAAGGCGTCGGCGTGGAAGGCCTCGGGCGGCAGCCCGCACTGCTGCACGAAATCGCGGCGCGCGGCCTCGACCATGGCGGGCGCGCCGCAGGCATAGACCTGGTGGCCGGACAGGTCGGGCAGGTCGTCCATGACCGCCCGGTGCACCCAGCCCGTGCGCCCCGTCCAGCCGTCGCCGGGCGCGGCCTCGGACAGGACCGGCACGAAGCGGAAGCCCGGCAGGCGCTCGCGCCATGCGAGCGCCAGGTCCCGCCGGTACAGGTCGGCGGGGCGGCGCCCGCCCCAGTACAGCGTCGCCGGGCGCGTGTCGCCGCGCTCCAGCATGCCTTCGATCATGGCCTGGATGGGGGCGAAGCCCGTGCCGCTGGCGAGGAAGACGATCGGCCGCGGGTCGTCGGGATCCAGGAAGAACGAACCCAGCGGGCCTTCGATGCGCAGGATCTCGCGCGGCTTGAGCGGCTCGGTGCCCGCGCCGAAGACCCGGCTGGTGAACAGGCCGCCGGGCATGTGGCGCACGTGCAGGCGCACCCGGTGGTCGTCGGCCCGGGCGCAGGCCATGGAATAGCTGCGCCGGCTGCCGTCCTTGAGGATGAATTCCAGGTACTGGCCGGGCTGGAAGCGGAAGGCCTCGGCCGAGGGCAGCTGCAGGGTGATCTCCATCACGTCGGGCGCCAGGGGCTCCAGGGTCAGCACCCGCACGGGCATCTTGCGCACCACGATGTCGTCGGCCATGCGGACCTCGCGGGCCTCGATCACCAGGTCGGAGGACGGGCGCGCCTGGCACAGCAGGGTATGCCCCCGGGCCAGGTCGGCCGCGTCCAGGATGCGGGCCGGCGCCGGCCCCGCGTCGTATTCGCCCGAGACCACCCGCCCCTCGCAGGTGGAGCAGGTGCCGTTGCGGCAGCTGTAGGGCAGGACGATGCCGGCCGCCAGGGCGGCATCCAGGACCGTCTGCCCCGGCTCGACCGTGAATTCCCGGTTGGCCGGCAGCACCGTGACCTTGAAGCTCATGATGTGGATTCCATCGGCGTGTTGCAGTGCAGGAACCCTATTCTAGTCCCCCGCCCCGCCCCCCGCTCCCGGCCAGAGGCTGGGCTGCTTGATCTTGACGTCCAGCAGGCGGCCCTTGCGCGCCCGCCGGCCGGCGTACTGGGCGAGTTCCTCGGGCATCAGGACCAGCTCCGTGTCGCGCGCCCGGTAGATGCCGCGCAGCACCACGCCCGAGGCGCCCACGCCGGCCCACTGGGCGATGCGGTCGTCCTCGTCCAGTCCCATCAGGATGGTGCCGCGCCCGCCGCTCGCCAGGGTCTTGAGCTCGTCGAGCGCCACCACCAGGAACTTGCCCTTGCGGCTGAGCAGGGCCACGGCCGTGTCGTCCGGACGCAACAGCAGCGGCTTGAGCAGCGTGTCGCCCTTGTCCAGCGTGATGAACTGCTTGCCGGCGTGCTGGCGGGTGGACAGGTCGCCGATCCGCGCCAGGAAGCCGTAGCCGGACGCCGCGCCCAGCAGCACCCGCCGGTCGGGCGCGCCCGCCAGCATGTGGACGATGCGGCTGCCCGGCTCCAGGCCGATCATCGAGGTCACCGGCTGCCCGTCGCCGCGCGCCGACGGCAGGCTGGCCACCGCGATGCTGTAGGAGCGGCCGGTGCTGGACAGGGCCATGAGCTCGTGCGTGCTGCGGCATTCGATGGCGTCGTAGAGCGAATCGCCGGTCTTGAAGCCGAACTGCGCCGGATCGTGGCCGTGCCCCTGGCGGGCGCGCAGCCAGCCCTTCTGGGACACCACCACCGTGACGGGTTCGTCCACCACCTGGGTTTCCAGGACGGCGCGCTCGGCCGGCTCGATCAGCGTGCGGCGGTCGTCGCCGTACTGCTTGGCGTCGGCCTCGATCTCGCGGATCATCAGGCGCTTGAAGGCGGCGGGATCGTCCAGCAGCTCCTGCAGCGCCAGTTGGTCTGCGCGCTTCTGCGCCAGTTCCTGCTCGATGCGGATGCCTTCCAGCCGGGCCAGCTGCCGCAGGCGCATTTCCAGGATGTCGTCGGCCTGGCGCTCGGTGAGGCGGAAGCGCTCCATCAGCGCCGCGCGGGGATCGTCCGCCTCGCGGATGGTGCGGATGACCTCGTCCACGTTCAGGTAGACGATGCTGCGGCCTTCCAGGATGTGGATGCGGTCCAGCACCTTGTCCAGGCGGTGGCGGGTGCGCCGCGTGACCGTCCCGGCGCGGAAGGCCAGCCAGGACTCCAGGATCTGGCGCAGGCTGCGCTGGCCCGGGCGCCCGTCGGTGTCGATGCACACCAGGTTCACCGGCACGTTGCCTTCCAGGCCGGTGCGCACCAGCAGCATGTTGACGAACTCGTCGCGGTCGATGCGGCTGGTCTTGGGCTCGAAGACCAGCCGCACGGCGTCCTGCTTGCCGGATTCGTCGCGCACCGAATCCAGCATGCCCAGCACCAGCGCCTTGGTCTGCTGCTGCTCGGCCGACAGGGACTTCTTGCCGGCGCGCGGCTTGGGATTGGTCAGGTCCTCGATGGTCTCCAGGATCTTCTGGGCCGAGGCGCCGGGCGGCAGTTCGGTGACCACCAGCTGCCACTGGCCGCGCGCCATGTCCTCGAAGTGCCAGCGCGCGCGGGCCTTCAGCGTGCCGCGGCCGCTGGCGTAGATCTGGGCGATGTCCCCGGGAGGCGTGATGATCTGGCCGCCGCCGGGAAAGTCCGGCCCCGGCACGCGGGCGTACAGGTCTTCGTCGGGCAGGCCCGGCTTGCGCAGCAGGGCCACGCAGGCGTCGGCGACCTCGCGCAGGTTGTGCGAGGGGATCTCCGTGGCCATGCCCACCGCGATGCCCGAGGCGCCGTTCAGCAGCACGACGGGCAGGCGCGCCGGCAGGCACACGGGCTCCTGCTGGCTGCCGTCGTAGTTGGCCGCGAAATCGACCGTGCCCTCGTCCAGCTCGTCGAGCAGCAGCCGGGAGAACGGCGTCAGGCGGGCCTCGGTGTAGCGCATGGCGGCGGCGTTGTCGCCGTCGCGCGAGCCGAAGTTGCCCTGCCCGTCGATCAGCGGATAGCGCAGGGCGAAGTCCTGCGCCATGCGCACCATGGCGTCGTAGGCCGCCTGGTCGCCGTGCGGATGGTATTTGCCCAGCACGTCGCCCACCACGCGGGCGGACTTCACGGGCCGCGCCTGCGGCCCCAGGCCCATGGCGTCCATGGCGTACAGGATGCGCCGCTGCACCGGCTTCTGGCCATCGGACACCTCCGGCAGCGCGCGGCCGCGCACCACCGACACGGCGTAGTCCAGGTAGGCCTGCTCGGCGTAGCGCGCCAGCACCAGGCCGTCGTTGTCCCCGCCGTTCGATTCACTCCGATTCAGATCCAGATCCATTCCCGTTCCTCAAACGTCCACGTCGGCCAGATTGCCTTTTTCTTCCAGCCAGCCGCGCCGCTGCGCGGCCTCGCCGCGCGCCATCAGCATGTCGAACATGCGCGCCGAGGCGGTCAGGCCCTCGTCGCCGTGGCGCACCCGCGCCAGGCGGCGGGTGTCCGGGTTCAGCGTCGTGTCCCAGAGCTGCTCGGCGTTCATCTCGCCCAGGCCCTTGAAGCGGCTGATGCGCCAGCCGCCTTCGCGCAGGCCCTCGCCGCGCAGCTTGTCCAGCACCGCGTCCAGCTCCGCCTGGTCCAGGCAGTAGAGCTTGCGCGCCGGGCGCTTGCCGGCCGCCGGCACGTCCACGCGAAACAGCGGCGGACGGGCGATGTAGACGTGCCCGGCCTCGATCAGGCGCGGGAAATGGCGCAGGAACAGGGTCAGCAGCAGCACCTGGATGTGCGCGCCGTCCACGTCCGCGTCCGACAGGATGCAGATGCGGCCGTAGCGCAGGCCCGAGAGGTCGGCCTCCTGGCCGGGCCCATGCGGATCGACGCCGATGGCCACGGAGATGTCGTGGATCTCCTGGTTGGCGAACAGCCGGTCGCGCTCGACTTCCCAGGCGTTCAGGATCTTGCCGCGCAGCGGCAGGATGGCCTGGAATTCCTTGTCGCGGCCCATCTTGGCCGAGCCGCCCGCCGAATCGCCCTCGACCAGGAAGACCTCGGTGCGGTTCACGTCCGTCGATTCGCAGTCGGTGAGCTTGCCCGGCAGCACGGCCACCCCCGAACCCTTGCGCTTCTCGACCTTGCGCGCGGCGCGTGAACGGGCCTGCGCCTGGCCGATGGCCAGCTCGGCGATCCTGCGGCCGTATTCCACGTTGGCGTGCAGCCAGAGCTCCAGCGCGTTGCGCAGGAACCCGCCCACCAGGCGCACCGCGTCGCGGCTGTTCAGGCGCTCCTTGATCTGGCCCTGGAACTGCGGATCCAGGATCTTGGCCGACAGGATGAAGCTGGCGCGCGCGTGCACGTCCTCGGGCAGCAGGCGGATGCCCTTGGGCAGCAGGTTGTGCAGCTCGGCGAAGGACTTGACGGCGTTGAACAGGCCTTCGCGCAAGCCCGATTCGTGGGTGCCGCCGGCCGGCGTGGCGATCAGGTTGACGTAGGACTCTCGCACCACCGGGCCGTCCTCGGTCCAGGCCACGACCCACTGGGCGCCCTCGCCCGGCGCGTACTGCTCGTCGTCCGGCCCCGCGTACTGCGCGCCCTCGAAGGGCGGCGCCAGGGTCGGCGCGCCGCCCAGGGCTTCGCCCAGGTAGCCGCGCAGGCCCGATTCGTAATGCCATTCGCGCCGCTGGCCGGATTTTTCCAGCGTCAGCGTCACCCGCGTGCCCGGCAGCAGCACCGCCTTGCTGCGCAGCGCGTGCTCCAGGTCGCCCAGCGGCACCTGGGCCTGGTCGAAGTAGCGCGCATCCGGCCAGACCCGCACGCGGGTGCCGGAGCGCCGCCGCCCGACGCTGCCCACCCGGGCGAGCGGCTCGATCACGTTCCCGTCGGCGAAGACGATGCGCCATTCGCCGCCGTCGCGCCAGACGGTGACTTCCAGCCGCGTGGACAGGGCGTTGGTCACCGACACCCCCACGCCGTGCAGGCCGCCGGAAAAGGCGTAGGCGCCGCCGTCGGCCTTGCTGAACTTGCCGCCCGCGTGCAGCCGGGTGAAGACCAGCTCGACCACGGGCGCGTGTTCCTCGGGGTGCTCGCCCACCGGAATGCCGCGCCCGTCGTCCTCGACCGTCAGGCTGCCGTCGGCGTGCAGCACGACGGCGATTTCGCGGGCGTACCCGGCCAGCGCCTCGTCGGCGGCGTTGTCCACGACTTCCTGGACGATGTGCAGCGGATTGTCGGTGCGCGTGTACATCCCGGGCCGCTGGCGCACGGGCTCCAGGCCCTTGAGGACGCGGATCGACGACTCGTCGTAGCGTGCGGTGCTCAATGTTTTCCGTCCGTCTGTGTGGTTCAAAAGACGCCTATTTTACGGAGAATTAATGGTATGCTTATCGCCATTGGACCGACGCGCCCTTCCTCCGGGCGGTTTCATTCCGGTCCGCCGTCTTCTCTTATCCTCGCATCCGCGCACACGACATGAGTGACTCCATCAAGCACGTCAGCGACGCGTCCTTTTCGGGCGACGTGCTCCAATCCAGCCTGCCCGTCCTGGTCGACTACTGGGCCGAATGGTGTGGCCCCTGCAAAATGGTCGCCCCCCTGCTCGACGAAGCCGCCGCCCAGTACAAGGGCCGCGTCACCATCGCCAAGCTGAACGTCGACGAAAACCCCGACAGCGCGGCCAAGTACGGCATCCGCGGCATCCCCACCCTGATGCTGTTCAAGGACGGCAAGGTCGCCGCCACCAAGGTCGGCGCCCTGTCCCGCGCGCAGCTCCAGGCATTCCTCGACGAAGCCCTCTGACCTTCCCCCTCCATCCGCTTTGATTCCGCGCGCGAACCCGGTCCCGGGTTCGCCAGCCATCCGACGACCTCCACTTTCCTTCCCTCTCCCCTCTTTCCCATGCACCTGAACGAACTCAAAGCGCTGCACGTTTCGCAGCTGCTCGAAATGGCCGCCGGTCTCGAGATCGAAAACGCCAATCGGCTGCGCAAACAGGAACTGATGTTTGCGATCATGAAACGGCGGGCCAAGCAGGGCGAGCAGATCTTCGGCGACGGGGTCCTGGAAGTCCTGCCCGACGGCTTCGGTTTCCTGCGCTCGCCGGAAACGTCCTATCTGGCCAGCACCGACGACATCTACATCTCGCCCTCGCAGATCCGGCGCTTCAACCTGCACACCGGCGACTCCATCGAAGGCGAAGTCCGCACGCCCAAGGACGGCGAACGCTACTTCGCCCTGGTCAAGGTGGACAAGGTCAACGGCACGGTCCCGGAAGCCATCAAGCACCGGATCATGTTCGAGAACCTGACGCCGCTGCACCCCGACGAGCCGCTGGTGCTCGAGCGCGACATCAAGAGCAAGGAAAACATCACCGGGCGCATCATGGACATCTTCGCGCCCATCGGCAAGGGCCAGCGCGCACTGATCGTCGCCAGCCCGAAGTCCGGCAAGACCGTGATCATGCAGCACATCGCCCATGCCATCACGGACAACTACCCCGACGCCGTGATGATCGTGCTGCTGGTGGACGAGCGCCCCGAGGAAGTCACCGAAATGCAGCGCACCGTGCGCGGCGAGGTCGTGGCCTCCACCTTCGACGAGCCGGCCACGCGCCACGTCCAGGTCGCCGAAATGGTCATCGAAAAGGCCAAGCGCCTGGTCGAAATGAAGAAGGACGTGGTCATCCTGCTGGATTCGATCACCCGCCTGGCGCGCGCCTACAACACCGTGGTGCCGGCCTCCGGCAAGGTCCTGACCGGCGGGGTGGACGCCAACGCCCTGCAGCGCCCCAAGCGCTTCTTCGGCGCGGCGCGCAACCTGGAGGAAGGCGGCTCCCTGACGATCATCGGCACGGCCCTGATCGAAACCGGCAGCCGCATGGACGAGGTGATCTACGAAGAATTCAAGGGCACCGGCAATTCCGAGGTGCACCTGGAGCGCCGACTGGCCGAGAAACGCATCTACCCGGCCATCAACCTGAACAAATCCGGCACGCGTCGCGAAGAGCTCCTGATCAAGCCCGAGCTTCTACAGAAGATCTGGGTACTGCGCAAGTTCATCCACGACATGGATGACGTTGACGCCATGGAATTCATCCTGGACAAAATCCGGGCCACCAAAAACAACGCCGAATTTTTTGACATGATGAAGAAATAAGCACAAGCGAGCACTTTTGATGACACTTCCTTCCGTCGATCAGTTCCTAACCCGGGTCCAGTCACGGGACCCGCACCAACCCGAATTCATGCAGGCCGTGAAAGAAGTCATGCACAGCCTGTGGCCCTTCATCCAGCAGAATCCGCGCTACGCCAGCCAGGCCCTGCTCGAGCGGCTCGTCGAGCCCGAGCGCGCCCTGCAGTTCCGCATCAGCTGGATGGACGACGCCGGCCGGATCCAGGTCAACCGGGGCTTCCGCATCCAGCACAGTTCGGCCATCGGCCCCTACAAGGGCGGCATGCGGTTCCACCCGTCGGTGAATCTCTCCATCCTGAAGTTCCTGGCCTTCGAGCAGACCTTCAAGAACGCGCTGACCACCCTGCCCATGGGCGGCGGCAAGGGCGGCTCCGATTTCGATCCCAAGGGCAAGTCCGACGCCGAGGTCATGCGCTTCTGCCAGGCCCTGATGATCGAGCTGCACCGCCACCTGGGTCCGGACACGGACGTGCCGGCCGGCGACATCGGCGTGGGCGCGCGCGAGGTCGGCTTCATGGCCGGCATGATGAAGAAGCTGTCCAACCAGAGCGGCTGCGTCTTCACCGGCAAGGGCCTGACCTTCGGCGGCAGCCTGATCCGCCCCGAGGCCACCGGCTACGGCACGGTCTATTTCGCGGAAGAAATGCTCCGACACGCCGGCCAGTCGCTCGAAGGCTACACGGTCTCGGTCTCGGGCTCGGGCAACGTGGCGCAATACACCATCGAGAAATGCCTGCAGCTGGGCGCCAAGGTCGTCACGGTGTCCGACTCCCACGGCTGCGTGGTGGACCCGGCGGGCTTCACGGCGGAAAAGCTGGCGGCCCTGATCGAGCTGAAGAACGAAAAGCGCGGCCGCGTCGAGGAATACGCCCGGCAGTTCGGCCTGACCTACGAAGCCGGCAAGCGCCCCTGGCACGTGCCCGTGGACGTGGCCCTGCCCTGCGCGACGCAGAACGAACTCGAGATCGAAGACGCCCGCACCCTGATCGCCAACGGCGTGCGCTGCGTGGCCGAAGGCGCCAACATGCCCTCCACCATCGAGGCGGCCGAAGCCTTCATCGCGGCCGGCGTGCTGTACGCGCCCGGCAAGGCGAGCAATGCCGGCGGCGTGGCCGTGTCGGGCCTGGAAATGAGCCAGAACGCCCAGCGCCTGCACTGGACCCGCGAGGAAGTCGACGCCAAGCTGCACGCCATCATGCGCGACATCCACGAAAACTGCGTGCGCTACGGCAGCCAGGACAAGTCCGTCAACTACCTGAACGGCGCCAACATCGCCGGCTTCGTGAAGGTGGCCGACGCCATGCTGGCCCAAGGGGTGTACTGATGACGCATCGGATGGTCGTCCCCCACCCATGAAAAAAGCTCCTTCGGGAGCTTTTTTCATGGCGCGGGCCCTCACGCCAGGATCTGCCGCAGGAAGGCCCGCGCCCGATCGCTGCGCGGGCGGGTGAAGAACGCGGCCGGATCGCCGTCCTCGACGATGCGGCCCTCGTCCAGGAACAGCACCCGGCCGGCCACCTGGCGCGCGAAGCCCATCTCGTGCGTCACGCACAGCATCGTCACGCCGCTGTCGGCCAGCTGCACCATCACGTCCAGCACCTCCTTCACCATCTCGGGATCGAGGGCGGCCGTGGGCTCGTCGAACAGGATGATCTTCGGCTCCATGCACAGCGCGCGGGCGATCGCCACGCGCTGCTGCTGGCCGCCGGAAAGCTGGGCCGGGTACTTGTGCAGGTGCGCCCGCATGCCGACCTTGTCCAGGAAATGGCAGGCGCGCTCCTGCGCCTCCCGGCGCCGCAGTCCGCGCACCGACAGGGGTGCCAGGGTGCAGTTGTCCATCACCGTCAGGTGGGGGAACAGATTGAAGTGCTGGAACACCATGCCGACGTCCCGCAGGACCGGCGCCGCCTGGGACGCGGCCCCCATGAGGTCGGCGCCCAGGACCTCGATGCGGCCGTACTGGGCTTCTTCCAGCCGGTTGATGCAGCGGATCAGCGAGGACTTGCCCGAGCCCGAGGGCCCGCACAGGACGACCCGGTCGCCCTGGCGGACGCGCAGGTCGATGTCCCGCAGGGCGTGGTAGTCGCCGTACCATTTGTTCAGGCCCCGGATGTCGATGACGGCGGGGGCGTCCTCGGCCGGGAGGGTGTCGATGACGGCGGGCGCGTCCTCGGCCCGGGGATGTTGCAGATAGCGGTGCTGGAGGGGAGCATTCATGGCGATTCGGTCCGTAGTCGGGCTCAGCGGCCCAGGTGGCGGGACAGGCGTCCCTCCATGATCCGCAGCGTGCGCCGCAACACCTCGACGATGAGCAGGTACAGCGCCGCGGCCCAGAGATAGATCTCGAAATCGAAGGTCCTGGAATAGGCCAGCTTGGTGACGCCCATCACGTCGTAGACGGTGACCAGGGAGGCGATCGCGCTGGCCTTGACCAGCAGGATCATTTCGTTGCCCAGCGGCCCGATGGCGATGCGCATGGACTGCGGCAGGATCACGCGCAGGAAGGACTGCGCGGGCCCCAGGCCGAGCGCCCGGCAGGCTTCCTTCTGCCCCGCGGGAATGGCCAGCAGGCTGCCGCGGAAGATCTCGGCCTGATAGGCCGCCGTGTTCAGGCTGAAGGCCAGCAGCGCGCACCACCAGGGATCGCGGAAGAACCACCACAGGTCGATCGCCTGCCAGAAGCCGCGAAAGGCGCTCATGCCGTAGTACAGCAGGAACAGTTGCGCGAGCAGCGGCGAACCGCGGAAGAAATAGACGTAGCCGCGACTCAGTCCGCGGACCAGGCGATGGCGCGACAGCCGCCCCAGCACCAGCAGCCAGCCCAGCAGCCACCCCAGCGCGAAGGACAGCGCCACCAGCTTGAGCGTGATCCAGAAACCCCCGAGCATGCGCGCGCCGTAGGTTTCCAGCAGGGCGGGATCGAGGAGACGGGGCAGGAGGCTCGTGACGGATTCCATGGCGGTCAGGCCCTGTGCAGGTGGCGCGAGAAGTGGTGCTCGGCGCGGGAGAAGAGCAGGCCCGAGGCCGCCGAGAGGATCAGGTAGAGCACGCAGGCCGCGCTGTAGAACAGCACGGGCTCGCGCGTCGCCGTGACGGCCTGGCTGGTCTGGCGCATGATGTCCGCCAGCGAGATGGTCGAGACCAGCGAAGTGTCCTTCAGCAGGGTGAGCCAGTTGTTGGTCAGGCCCGGCAAGGCCACCCGCATCAGCTGGGGAAACGTCACCCGCCGCAGCGTGGTCCAGCGCGACAGGCCCAGCGCCCGCGCCGCCTCGCCCTGGCCCGCCGGAATGGCCTTGAAGGCGCCCAGCCAGACCTCGCTGGAAAAGGCGGCCAGCACCAGGCTGAAGGCCACCACGCCGGCGACGAAGGCGTTGACGACGATGCCGCCCTCGTAGCCGAAATGGCGCATCAGCCTTTCGGCTGCGATCTGGCTGCCGTAGTACACCAGGAACAGCGTCAGCAGTTCGGGCAGGCCGCGGAACACGGTCGAGAACACCGTGGCCGACAGGCGCGCGGCGGCATGCCGCGACTGGCTGCCCAGCGCCACCAGCAGGCCCAGCGGGAAGCCGAAGGGCACGCAGCACAGCGCCAGCAGGATCGTGACCAGGGTGCCGGCCAGCAGGGCGTCGCCCCATCCGCTCTCGCCCCAGGACAGCAATTGCAATAAATCGAGCATGGAAGCATCGGCCCTGGCCGGGCCGCTCCGTGTGGATCATGCAAAAGGCGGCGCGCGCCGCCTGCCGGGGGGTCAGTAGATGTCGAGGCCGAAGTAGCGCTGCGAGATCCGCTGATAGGAGCCGTCGGCGCGGATCGCCAGGATGGCCTCGTCCAGGCGGGTGCGCAGGGCGTCGTCGCCCTTGCGCACCGCGATGGCGATGTCGTCCATGGTGCCCGGCAGATCGCCCAGCAGCCTGCAGCAGTCATGGCTGCGCTTGCGCATCCATTCGATCAGGGGATACTTGTCGTGCACCAGCGCGTCCAGGCGGCCGCTGGCCAGGTCGCTGCCCGCCTCGTCGGCCGTCGGGTACAGGCGCACTTCGGCGCCGGCCTTGCCGTAGACGTCCTCGGCGTACATGCCGGGGGTGCTGGAGGACTGGGCCCCGACCACCTTGCCCTTGAAGGCCGCCGCATCCAGGCTGCCGGCCTCGGCATCGCGCGGCACGGCCACCGACATCGAGGTGCGGTAGTAGCGGCCGGTGAAATCGACCTGCTCGGCGCGCTCCTTCGTGACCGCCATGGACGAGATGATGGCGTCGAACTTGCGCGCCATCAGGGCCGGGATGATGCCGTCCCAGTCCTGCGCGACGAACTGGCATTCGACCTGCATCTGCCTGCACAGGGCGTTGGCGATGTCGATGTCGAAGCCGACGTAGCCGCCCTTGGCGCTGGGCGCGCTGAAGGGCGGATAGGCGGCCTCCAGGCCGACGCGCAGGGTTTCGGCCTGCGCCGGGCCGCCGGCCCCCAGGCCACAGGCCAGCATCAGCGCCGCGGCCAGCGTCTTCAGGTTCTTCATGGGTATGTCTCCTGTCTTTTTTATGGAAGGGGATGAAAAGGCATGGAAGAAGGCCCGCGGGGCGGCCGTGCGCCCCGCGGGCGGGATCAGGATGTCGGCGGCTTCTCCCGCACCAGGGTGCTCTTGCCGAACAGGCTTTCGACCATCTGCACCGCCGCCTCGGCGGTGCCGTTGCGCACGTCCAGCGCCGGATTCAGCTCGACGATGTCCAGCGAGGCGACCTGGCCGGTGTCGGCCAGCATCTCCATGCACAGCTGGGCCTCGCGCCAGGTGGGGCCGCCCTGCACCGTGGTGCCCACGCCGGGCGCGTAGGACGGGTCGAGGAAATCCACGTCGAAGCTGACGTGGACGTGGGCGTCCCGCGGCAGGTCCGCCAGCGCCGCCTGCATCACCGCCCGCATCCCGATCTCGTCGATCATGCGCATGTCGTAGACGTCCAGACCCTGCTCGTGGACGAACAGGCGCTCCTCGCGGTCCACGCTGCGGATGCCGATCATGCGCAGGTCGCGGGTCCGCAGCGCGGGGCCCGCGCCGCCCAGGTTCACGAGCGCGTCCGGCCCGAAGCCGCACAGGCAGGCGACCGGCATGCCGTGCACGTTTCCGCTGGGCGTCAGGCGCGCCGTGTTGAAATCCGTATGGGCGTCCAGCCAGAACACCCGCAGGGGACGCCCCGCGCGGCGGCAGTGGCGCGCCACCGCGCCCACCGAGCCCACGCCCAGGCAGTGATCGCCGCCCAGCATCACGGGCATGCGGCCCGCCTGCAGCTGCGCCGTCACGGCATCGAACACGGCGCGGTTCCACTGCAGCACCTCGGGCAGATGCCGGTAGCCGTCGAGCGGCGGCTGCCAGGGATTGAAAGGGCCGCCCAGGTTGCCGGTGTCCTCCACGCGCAGCCCCTGCCGGGCAAGGGCGCGCGCCAGGCCGGCCACGCGCAGGGCCTCCGGTCCCATGGACGCGCCGCGCACGCCCGCCCCGACATCGGTCGGCACGCCGATCAGGGCCGCCACTTTTTCCGTCATCATGAGACTCCGCGAGCGTTCAGGCTTCGTGCGGGCATGCCAGCGCCGCCTCGTCCGCCCGCGCTTCGGCGCCCCGCGGCGCCGGGCCGGCGTCCAGGCGCCGCATGGCGCCGAACAGGTCCTTCGGGTCCCCGGCTTCCGGGACCAGCTCGAAGGCGCGGCCGATCCCGAGCGCACGCGCCTGGTCCCACAGGAAGCGCAAGGCGGAGAAATCCTCCAGCGCGAAGCCCACGGAATCGAACACGGTGATCTCGTCGCCCGAACGCCGCCCGGGGCGCCGCCCCGCCAGGACTTCCCAAAGCGGGACCACGGGGTAATCGGCGGGCATCTGCTGGATCTCGCCCTCGATCCGGGACTGGGGCTCGAATTCCACGAAGGTCGTGGCGCGCGTCAGGATGTCGGCGTGCAGTTCGGTCTTGCCCGGGCAGTCGCCGCCCACGGCATTGACGTGCACGCCCGGGCCGACCATGTCGGGCGTCAGGATCAGGGCATTGGTCTTGTCGGCCGTGGCGGTCGTGATGATGTCCGCCCCGGCCACGGCCTCGCGGGCGCTGCGCACCGGCCGGACCTCCAGGCCCGGAACGCCGGCCAGGTTGCGCACCAGCTTGCGGGTGGCCTCGGGATCGACGTCGTAGACCCTGAGGACGTCGATGCCCAGCAGATGATGGAACGCCAGCGCCTGGAATTCGCTCTGGGCGCCGTTGCCGATCAGCGCCATGACGCGGGCGTCGCGGCGCGCCAGCACGCGGGCGGCCACGACCGAGGTGGCGGCCGTGCGCAGGGCGGTCGTCAGCGTCAGTTCGCTCAGCAGCAGCGGCAGGCCGGTGCCGACCTCGGCCAGGGCGCCGAAGGCCATCACGGTGGGCAGGCCCTGGACGGGGTTGTACGGATGGCCGTTGACGAACTTGAAGGCATAGCGGTCCGCGTCGGCCGTGGGCATGAGCTCGATCACGCCGACCGCCGAGTGGCTGGCCACGCGGGCCGTCTTTTCAAACGATTCCCAGCGCACGAAATCGTCCTGGATGTAGCGGGACAGCAGGTCCAGCGCCTTGCGGACGGTCAGGCGGCCGACCAGCGTGGATACGTCGGTCGTCGTCAGCATCAATGCCATGATGGGGTCTCCTTGTCTGATTATCGTGTCCGTGCCCGCCGCCGGAGCGCCGCGCCGGACCGGCTGCCGATGCGCCGCGGGCCGCGGGGGCCGGCGGGACCGGAAGCCTGGCCGGGGCGCTCCCGGTGGGGCTGAACTCATTATTCTCGATGGGGAGGCCAATTCATAGCGTCAATTTTCTACAATAAATGATAGTATTTTGAACAGTTTTTATATTTGTGCTGACAATTCCATCAAAACGATCGCAATGGCCATGACCATCACGGCGATCGCAACGAGGCCTGCCATGGATTCCCTCGATCACCAGATCCTGTCCTACCTGCGCGGCGACGCGCGCATCTCGGTCGCCACGCTGGCCAAGAAGCTGGGCGTCTCGCGCGGCACCATCTGCAACCGCATCGCCCGCATGGAGCGCGACCACGTCATCCTGGGCTATACCGTGCGGGTGCGGCCCGATTCGCAGCCGCAGGAAATCGTCGCGTGGATGAGCATCGCCATCGAGGGCCACGAGGCCTCGCGCATCATCCATGCCCTCTCGGGCGAGCCGGCGGTCTGGGCGCTGCACGACACCAACGGCCGCTGGGACCTGCTGGCGGAACTCCGCGTCACCAACATCGCCCAGCTCTCCGAGGCGCTGGAGCACATCCGGCTGATCAAGGGCATTTCGGCCACCGAGACCAGCCTGCACCTGAAGACCCTGCAGCTGCACTGAGCGCGCGCCGCGCCGGCCGTTCAGCCGCCGCCGGCGTCCTGGACGCCCGCCTCGGTGGGGATCTCCGTGACCTTGGGCTCGTCCCAGGTCCCCGTCACCCGGTAGCGCGCCGTCATGCTCTTGGCCAGCGGCGCCTTCAGCAGCCATTGCGTGACGAAGGCGCCCAGGCCGACCAGCGGATTGACCGCGATGCCGGCGGCCAGGGCCGCGCCGCTGACGTCCAGGTTGGGCACGATGACGGCCTGCATGTCCAGGGTCTCGTGCAGGATGTCGGTGCTGCCTTCGAGCAGGATGGTGCCCACCGGCCCGATCACCTTGTAGTCGCTGATCTTCACCTTGCCCCGGTCCAGCTCCAGCGCGCTGCGCAGCTGGTCGAAGGGAAAGCCGTCCTGCGGCAGGCCGGCCAGTCCGCGGTCCAGCTTCGTGAGCCGGGTGATGGACTGCAGGGACAGGAACTCCAGCAGCTTGGCCGTGTGCGAGCCGATCTTCTGGAAGCGCCCCTTGTCCAGCTCGATCCGCAGGCTGCCGCTCAGGTCCGCCTTTTCGCGCGTCCAGGGCAGGTTGCGCCACTGGAACCGCCCCTTGAGCGTGCCCTCGCCGCCCGACATCACGTCCTTCCAGCCGGCCCGGTCCATCCAGGCGCCCAGGCTGCGCGCCTGGACCGAGGCGTTCAGTTCCAGCCCGCGGTCCGCTCCGCGCAGGCGCCAGATGCCCGACCCGCGCAGGCGGGCATCGTCGTCGCCCAGGCGCAGGTTGTTCAGCTGCCAGACGTGATGGGCGCCGTCGCGCACGCCTTCCAGGGACAGGGCGCCCATCGAGTGCCCGTACAGGCGCAGCTCGTCGGCCTGCAGCACGATGCCCGGAATCTCCAGGTCGTCGTCGAACGAGGCGTCCTCGTCGGACCCGGCCTCGGGCAGCAGGGAGCCGGCGTCGTTCGCGTCGTCGCCCAGGCTCAGGCGGGCGAAGCGCGCCGACATGCGCCCCAGCACGCGGCCGTCGCGCTCCTGCCACTTGAGGGTGCCGCTGCTCTGCTCCGAGCGCAGGTTCATCGACCACTGCTCCTCGGGCGAACGCACCACCCGCAGCACGGCCTGGTCCAGGCGCGTGCCCAGCAGCCGCAGCTGGTCGGCCTGGATGCTCAGCAGGGTCAGGTCGGGCCACAGCGGCCGGCCGGCCTTGCGCCGCGCGCCGTTGTCGCCCCCGGCCCCGGCCCCGGTCCCGGCTCCAGCCCCGGTTCCAGCCCCGCCGCGCCGGGGGATGGAAAACTCGTCCACGATGCGGTTCCACAGGTCCAGGTCGAACAGCGGATAGGCGACCTCGACCCGCAGGCCGTCCTCGTCGGCGTCGGCGGCGCGCCCCACCCCGACGGACGCGCCCTGGAAATAGGGCCCGCCGCGGGTCTTGCGCTCGTGCCGCAGGTCCAGGCGCAACGCCTCGCCGTACTGCGCCGTCAGCCGGTCCGAGCGGGAGTCGGCGTCCGACCACTGGATGCGCAGCGTCCGGGCCTGCTCGGCCGGCTTGGCCAGCGGCGCGGGAAAATCCAGCGCCAGGCCGCGGGTGTCGGACTCCAGGACGAAGGCCGTCTCGTGCCCCCGCCTGCGCAGGGTGGCCCGATAGTCCAGCGCGCCTTCGAGCCGCCGCATCCCCGGCACGCCCACGTAGTCCGCCAGCGCCCGGGCGCCGATGCGGCCCTGCAGGTCCAGACCGGTGTCCTGCGGCCCGCCCAGGCTGCCGCCGATCTTCACGTCCCCGCCCAGCAGCCGCGCGGCCAGGGGCCGGGCGATGCGCACGCCCTGCTCGCTGAAATGCAGCTGCCCGTCGATGGCCTGGAAGGCCGGCGCGTGCGGCAGGAACTGCAGGCTCGCCTGGCGCAGGTCCACGCGCCCCTGGACCTGGGTGTCCTCGCCGTGCAGCAGGGGGATGGTCAGGGACAGGGGCACTTCCCAATCGCCCCCGGCGCTCGCCTCGTCGAACACGCCGTCCAGCAGCGCGGCCAGCGGCGAGTGGCGGATCAGCGCCATGTAGGCCTCGCCGGAGGCGGCGGTCCGGCCCGAGACCTGCAGGGTGGAGTCGTGCTCCAGGTCCGGAATCCGGGCCTTCACCCCCCACAGGGCGATCTCGTGGCCGGAGTCGGGGCGCATCCGCGCGGTGGAGGCCGTCAGCCGCAAGTCGGTGCGATGCAGGTCCAGCGTGCCCGCCACGTCTTCCAGCAGCGGCCAGGCCTCCTTCTGCGGCGCCCCGGGCACGAACTCGATGCGCGCGCCGCGGAAGTTTCCCTGCAGGCGGAAATCGCCCGCCTGCGGCTGCAGGCCGAAGGGGAATTCCGTCAGGTCGCCCTGCAGCCGCCAGCGGGCGTCCACGACCTCGCCCGCGTGCAGGCCGCCCGCCAGCCACTCGCGGGCCTCCGGGCTGACCTCGAGCGGCAGGTAGCGGTGGACCGCGTCCAGGCGGGCGCGGGCGATCGTGCCCTGGAAATCGACCTGGCCGGCGGGTCCGCCCGACCGCCAGGTCCCCGCGCCCCGCAGGGCGATGTCGGGATTGCGCCAGGCCAGCTCTTCCAGGTTCAGGGTCCAGGCGTCGGCATGGCGCAGCCGGCCCCGGATCTCCAGGAAGCCCAGGGACAGGGGCTGGGCGAACAGGGCCGGCACGGTGCCGCGCGCGCCCTGGGAGCGCACCTGGAAATCCAGGCCGTCGGGCATCGGCTCGCCCTGGCCCAGGGCCTGCCACTGGTCCAGCGCGCCGGCGGCCCAGATTCCGGCCCGGGGCATGTCCAGCGACAGGCCCGAGTCCGCCGCCCAGCGCACGGCATCGGCCCCCAGCAGCAAGGTCAGGCGGGGCCGCCCGCGCCGCGTCTGGACCCAGGCCTGCGCCTGCACGCCGCCCTGCAACAGGGCGTCCGGCAGCTCCACCCAGGGACGCCAGGCCCGCGACCGGACCGGCCCGACCCGCAGCCAGGCCTGCCAGTCCGAGGGCAGGCGGCCGTGCGCCAGCCCGTCGGGATCGGCCAGTTGCGCGCGCAGGTCCAGCCGGGCGTCGGCCGCGTCCGGCACCCGGGCGCTCAGGGACACGCCGAGCGCGCCCCCGGCTTCGCGGGCCAGCACGGCCTCGACGCCTTCCAGGCGCAGTTCGGGCGCCGCGCGCGCCTGGTCCACCCAGCGCAGGGTCGTGTCGAGAAAGGCGATGCGGGGCTGGGCCAGCAGCCATCCCAGGGCGGGCGCGCCGCCGAGGTCCTGCGTCCCCCCGAGATCCAGGGTCTGGCCCAGCAGGCTGAGGCGCCCGTCCGGCAGCCGGTCCAGCGTCAGGTCCATGCCGCGCACCCGCAGGTCCAGCAGCCCGCGGCGGCCCGGCAGGGCGGCCCGCCAGTCCAGCCGGACGCGCGCCTCGGGCAGGGTCAGCAGGTCGCGGCCGTCGGCGGCCCGCAGGCGCGTGCCGCGCACGTCGAATTCGGGTTTCCAGCCATGCCAGCGGACCTGGATGGGGCCCAGTTCGACCTGGATGCCCAGCGCCTGGGACAGCCGCGCGTCGATGCGGGGACGCCAGGCGTCGATCTGCGGCAGCACGGCATAGCGCAAGGCCAGCAGCGCGATCCCGAGGCAGAAATACAGGCCGACGGCGACCGCCAGGAGCCGGCGGCCCCAGGAGGAGCCACGGCGTGAAATGGATTGGCGCATGCCACCTTTTGCAGTATGTTAGGAACCCTTTGGAAACCTCCGGAACCCGCCACGCGGCCGCCGCCGCGCCGAGCCGGTCCCGCCCACCGCAGGCCGTCCCCATGTCCGAGACCATTATATTCAAGCCCGCCCTGCAATGGTCCGGCGCCCTGCGGCGCCATCTCACGGCCCACCCGGAGCAGGAATCGCGCCTGGCGGCCGACGCCGCCCAGCCCGTCACCCGCAAGACCCTCACCGACTGGTACGCGGAGCTGCTCGGCCCCGGCGCCACCCGGCCGATTCCCCAGGCGGACCTGCGGCGCGCCCTGCGGCGGCTGCGCGCCCGGGTCTTCGCCACGCTGACGGTGCGCGACGTCGCCGGGCTGGCGCCCCTGCACGAGGTCGTGGCGGCCATGTCGCAGCTCGCCGACCTGGCGGTGGGCGAGGCCTACGCCTGCGCCATGCACACGCTGATGGAGACGCACGGCACGCCCCGCCATGCCGACACCGGCGCGCCGCAGGACATGCTGATCCTGGGCATGGGCAAGCTGGGCGGCAAGGAGCTGAACGTCTCCTCGGACATCGACCTGATCATGCTCTACGACGCCGACGGCGAGACCGACGGCCGGCGGCGCATCAGCAACCACGAGTTCTACGGCAAGGTCTGCCGGCTGATGATGCCGATCCTGTCGGAGCCCGACGCCGACGGCATCGTCTTTCGCACCGACCTGCGCCTGCGCCCGGACGGCGACGGCGGGCCGCTCGCCTGGAGCCTGGCGGCGCTGGAGAACTACCTGGTGGTCCAGGGGCGCGAATGGGAACGCTACGCCTGGCTCAAGGCCCGCCTGATCCCCTGCCCGCTGTTCGACGAGGCGGCCTTCGCCGCCCAGGCGCGCGACGTCGAATCCCTGCGGCGGCCCTTCGTGTACCGCAAGTACTTCGATTTCGACGCGCTCTCGGCCCTGCGCGGCCTGCGCGAGCGCATCCGCATGGACTGGCAGCGCCGCGCCCAGGCGCGCAAGGGCCTGGACACGCGCCACAACATCAAGCTGGGCGAAGGCGGCATCCGCGAGATCGAGTTCGTCGTCCAGCTCAACCAGCTGATCCGGGGCGGCCGCCAGCCCTCCCTGCAGCAGCGCAACCTGCTGGCGGCCCTGCACAAGCAGCGCCGCGCCGGCATCCTGGACGAGGCCCAGGCCGCCGGCCTGGAGGCCGCCTACGTCCACCTGCGGCGGGTCGAGCACATGCTGCAATACCGCGAGGACGAGCAGACCCACCTGCTGCCGCGCACGGACGAGGGCATGGCGGCCCTGGCCCGGGCCATGGGCTGCACGGATGCGGCCGGCTTCCTGGCCGAGCTGGACCGGCACCGCGCCTGCGTCTCGCAGTGCTTCCGCGACGCCTTCCGCATCGCCGGCATGGGCGGCGATGCGCAGGAGCCCGAAGCCCCGCAGGCCGAGCCGCCGGAGGCGGCGCTGCCGGACAGCCTGGCCGACGCCATGCAGGCGCGCATCGACGCCCTGCTCGACAGCCACCGGATCCGCAGCCTGCCGCGCGCCAGCCTGCAGCGCCTGCACGCCCTGCTGCCGGGCCTGACCCGGGCGGCGGCGCGCACCGACGATCCGCTCGTCGCGCTGCAGCGGCTGCTGAACCTGGTGGAGCACATCGCCCAGCGCAGCGCCTACCTGGCGCTGCTCGCCGAATACCCGGAAACCCTGGCCCGCGTGGCGCGCATCGTCCAGGCCAGCCCCTGGGCCTCGGAATACCTGACCCGCTATCCCCTGCTGCTCGACAGCCTGATCGAATGGCGCAGCCTGATGCAGGCGCCCGACTTCCCCGCCCTGGCCGAACAGCTGCGCAGCGACCTGGACGCCTGCCTGCTGCCCGACGGCCAGCCCGACGTGGAGCAGCAGATGAACCTGATGCGCGACGTGCAGCACCAGATCACCTTCCAGCTGCTGGCCCAGGATCTGGAGAACGTCATCAGCGTCGAGGGGCTGGCCGACCATCTGTCGGCCCTGGCCGACCTGATGCTGGCCGAGGCCATCCGCCGGGTCTGGCCCCAGGTGCTGCCGCGCGAACGCCGCGCCGACCCGGGCGAGCCGCGCTTCGCCATCATTGCCTACGGCAAGCTGGGCGGCAAGGAAATCGGCTACGCCTCGGACCTGGACCTGGTCTTCCTCTACGACGACCCGGACCAGGAGGCCGGCGAGCGCTACGCCAAGCTGGGGCGCCGGGTGGCGTCCTGGCTGTCCACCCTGACCTCGTCGGGCCGGCTCTACGAGATCGACCTGCGCCTGCGCCCGGACGGCGACGCCGGGCTGCTGGCCCTGCCCATCGACGCCTTCGAGCACTACCAGCTGACGCAGGCCTGGCCCTGGGAACACCAGGCCCTGACCCGGGCGCGCTTCGTGGCGGGCGACGCCGCCATCGGCGCCCGCTTCGAGGACATCCGCCGGCGCATCCTGCTGCTGCCGCGCGACCCCGAGGCCCTGCGCCGCGAGGTCCTGGCCATGCGCGACAAGATTTCCCAGGGGCACCCCAACCGCAGCGGCGACTTCGACCTGAAGCACGACCGGGGCGGCATGGTGGACATCGAGTTCATCACCCAGTTCCTGGTGCTGAGCCAGGCCGGCGCCCACCCCGAACTGCTGGACAACCTGGGCAACATCGCCCTGCTGGGCCTGGCGGCGCGCGCCGGCCTGATCCCCGGGACGCTGGCGGCCGAGGCGGCGAACGCCTACCGGGTCTTCCGCCGGCGCCAGCACGCGCTGCGCCTGCAGGGCGCCGACAAGGCGCGCGTGCCGCAGACGGAGTTTGCGCTGGAGCGGCGGACGGTAAAGGAATTGTGGGGAGTGGTCTTGGGTTCTTAGGTCTTTTTGCGGTTCTTGAGTAATAGCTCATCGTCGCGCTCACTCCCCGGGGCGCAGGTCGCATTTTGGCGGCTTCGCCGGAAAGGTGAAAGTGCGCTCCAACAGCGCCCCGGGGAGTGAGCACGGCGATTGACGTCATGCGACGGGGGTTAAAACCTCTCTGCGCCGCCCCTTACACCCGGAACGCCCGCGCCAGCTCGGGCGAGAAATGGGCGGCGTTGATGCGGGTCATGGCGCGGTAATCGGCCGTCACGGCGAACGCCGGGCCCGGCAGCAGCAGGATGCCCTTTTTCTCCAGGCCCTCAATGAATCCGGCCAGGTCGGGCAGGTCCGGATGGCCGGCCCACAGGAACATGCCGCCGGCGGGCGCGACCTCGAAGCGCCAGCCCCGCTCGCGCAGCGCCTTCTGCGTCAGCTGCTGCTGCGTGGCGAGCCGCCGCTGGATGGCGCGCACGTGCCGCAGGTAGGTGCCGTCGGCCAGGATGGTGTGCACGAAGCGCTCGCAGAAGCCGGGCACCGCCACGCTCGTCAGCAGCTTCAGGCGGACGAGCGGCGCCACCAGGTCCTGCGGGCAGGCCAGGTAGCCGATCCGCAGTGAGGCCGAAAGAGACTTGGAAAAGCTGCCGATGTAGACGACGCGCTCCAAGCCGTCCAGTTCCGCGAAGGTCTGGCGGCCGCCGGGATGGAAGTCGCCGTACACGTCGTCCTCGACGATCAGGAAATCGTGCTCCACGGCGCGTCTGAGCACGCCGAAGGCCGCCTGGGGCGTCAGCCCCGCGCCGGTCGGATTATGGAAGGTGCTGTTGCAGAAGAAGGCGCGGACGCGGTGCCGCGCCAGGACCTCGTCCAGAAAGCCGAGGTCGGGGCCGTCCTGCCGGCGCGGCACGCCGACCGGCTCGCCGCCGCACAGCCGGATCAGCCGCACCAGGTTGCCGTTGCACGGCTCGTCCACCAGCACCCGGTCCCCGGGCGACAGCAGGTGCCGCGCCACCAGGTCCAGCGCCTGCGTGGCCCCCAGGGTGGTGATCATCTGCGCCGGCGCGGCATCCAGCCGCACCGCCTGGCGCAGATGCGCGGACAGCAGCTGGCGCAGCGGCACGTAGCCCTGGATGTCGCCGTATTCCACCAGGCCGCTGCGGCCGAGCCGCGCGGTGCGGCGGATGGCGCGCGCCAGCAGGTCGGTGTCGCGCCAGGGCAGCGGCAGCCAGCCGCAGCCGAGCTTGACGACGCTGCCGGGCGGCGCCTGCAGCAGCCTGAAGAGCGGATCGTCCGGCAGGGCCGGCTCCACGGCGGGGGCCGCCGGCGCGGCCAGGGGACCCTGGACCGCCACGAAATAGCCGCGGCCCTGCTGCGCCTCCAGCAGGCCGTCGCCCACCAGGCGGCCATAGGCGCTGACCACCGTGTGCAGGCTCGCCCGCCGCTGCGCCGCCATGGCCCGGATGGAAGGCAGCCGCTGGCCCCGTTCCCACCGGCCCGCCAGCAGGTCCGCCCGGATGTCGTCGTAGAAGCCCATCACGGCCCGCCCAACTGTCAGGAAAAAAACCCGAACAGTTTACGGGAAAAGCGCACGGGTGTTTCCGGCGGGGC
Source organism: Castellaniella defragrans 65Phen (assembly GCF_000612685.1). Lineage (NCBI taxonomy): Bacteria > Pseudomonadati > Pseudomonadota > Betaproteobacteria > Burkholderiales > Alcaligenaceae > Castellaniella > Castellaniella defragrans. The sequence continues at coordinate 1,714,465 of NZ_HG916765.1, read as the reverse complement.
GGGCGCCGGATGACACAATGCGTTCCGACGACATGCAACCGGACGCGGCCCGATGAGCTCGAAACTGCCCTTCGCCACCTACCTGTATTTCCTGGCGCAATCCATCAACCTGACCACCGCCGTCATGTCGGTGGCGATGGCGGCCATCGTGGGGGCGTCGCTGACGCCCAGCCTCTGGCTGTCCACCGTGCCCTACGGCTTCCAGTTCCTGTGCGTGATGCTGATGACGGTGCCCGCCTCCCGGCTGATGAAACGCATCGGACGCAAGCCGGCGTTCCTGCTGGCGGCCCTCCCCCTGGCGCTGTCGGGCGCGGCGGGCTACCTGGCCGTGGACCGGGGCTCGTTCGCGCTGCTGATCGTGGCGCACGCGCTGCTGGGCAGCTACATCGCCTTCGCCAATTTCAACCGCTTCGCGGCCACCGACGGCCTGGACGCGCGGCTCAAGCCCAGGGCCATCTCGCTGGTCGTGGCGGGCGGGGTCCTGGCGGCGCTGGCCGGCCCGCTGCTGGCGGACCGGCTGAAGGACGTGGCCGGCTACGCGCCCTTCGCGCTGTGCTACGCCGCCTTCACCGGCCTGGCGCTGCTGTCATTCCTGGTCCATCTAGCGGTGCGGGAAGCGCCCGGCGCCGCGCGGCTTCCGGCGGCCGGGGGCGGGCATGTGGGGACGGACGGGCATGCCGGGGAGGACAGGCGTGATGGAGCGGACGGACAAGCGGGTGCGGACGGATATGCCGGAGTGGGCGGGCATGGCGGAGCGGACGGACATGCGGGCGCGGCCTGGCGCGCCGTCCGGCGCTCGCCCGCCCTGGGGGCGGCCATCGCCGTGGGCGCGCTGGGCTACGGCATCATGAACCTGCTGATGGTGCAGGCCTCGCTGCACATGGCCGGCCTGCACATGCACTTCTCGGCGGTCGGCACGGCCATCCAGTGGCACGTGGTGGCGATGTTCGCGCCGTCCTTCTTCACCGGCGCGATCATCGGCCGCCTCGGGCTCAGGGCGGTGATCGCCGGCGGCATCCTCCTGCTGATCGCCGCCAGCGTCCTGAACCTGCTGTCCGACGGCTACGCCATGCTGGTCGCCAGCCTGGTGGTCCTGGGCCTGGGCTGGAACTTCACCTACGTGGGCGGCAGCGCCCTGCTCGCCCGGGTGCTGGGGGAACAGCCCCATGCGATCGAGGTGCAGGGCCTGAACGACCTGGGCCTTTCCGTGATGGCCACCGCCGGCGCCTTCCTGCCCGCCCTGCTGCTGCAGGGGCTGGGATGGGCCGGCACCAACCTGGCGTGCATCGGACTGTGCCTGGCGCTGCTGGCCTGCGTCCACCGCAGCCTGAAGCGCAATCCGGCGATGGCGCCGATCAGCTGGAACGCCGGGAGCGACCCAGGCGTTTCGCCCTAGGCCTGCTTCAGCGCCGCCGCCACGGAATCGGCCAGCGGGGTCGTCGGCCGGCCGATCAGCCACGACAGCTGGCGGCCGTCGTCGAACAGTGCGCCCCGGGACGCATCGACGTCCCAGCCGGCGATCGCCCGGGCCAGTTCCGCAGGCAGGCCATGGCTTGCCAGCAAGGCGGCGTAATCGGCCTCGGGCAGGTTGCGGTAGGGAATGGTGCGGCCCGCCTGGCGCGAGATCTCGGCGGCCAGTTCGTCCAGCGTGTAGGCGGTGTCGCCCGCCAGCTCGTAGGTCTTGCCCTCGTGGCCGGCGCCGGCCAGCACCACGGCGGCCGCTTCGGCGTAGTCCGTGCGCGCGGCCGAGGCGATGCGGCCCTGGCCGGCGCTGCCGACCAGCGCGCCGCCCGCCAGCGCACCCGCCATGGCGCCCATGTAGTTCTCGGTGTACCAGCCGTTGCGCAGGATCGTCCAGGCCAGGCCGGAGTCCTTCAGCATCCGCTCGGTCTGGCGGTGCTCGTCCGCCAGGCTGAGCGGCGAGACGTCGGCATGCAGCAGGCTGGTGTAGACGATGTGCCGCACGCCCGCCGCCCGGGCCGCCTCGATCGCATGGCGATGCTGCGCGGCGCGGCGGCCGACTTCGCTGGAGGAAATCAGCAGCAGCGCGTCCACGCCCGCCAGCGCCGGCGCCAGGCTCGCGGGCCGGTCGTAGTCGGCTGCGCGGACCGCGATGCCCAGGTCGGCCGCCTTGGCGGGCGTGCGCGCCAGCGCCCGCAGGCGGTCGGGAGCGACGCGGGTCTTCAGGTGCTGGATGACGAGGCGGCCGAGCTGGCCGGTGGCGCCGGTGATGGCAATGGTCATGAGGGTGCGTCCTTGAAAAAAAGGGTGACGTGAAAAGTGAAGAGCGACATGAAGATCGGAGGGTGACGTCACTCTACCCCATGAACAAACTTTTAGTAAGTACGCACAGAAATGTTAGTATTGTTCCATTCCCGCCGACTGCCTCCCTCCCCGCGCAATCATCCGCCCATGACCACGAAGCCCCTCGCCCCAGCCAGATCCACGCTTGCCGAACCCGCGCCGGCCGAACGCGCCCCGTCCCCGCCCCTGTCCCTGTCGCAGCGCCTGCGCCCCGGCAACCTGCTGGCCGCCGACTGCCCCTCGCGCGAGGTGCTCAAGCACGTCACCAGCCGCTGGGGCGTGCTGGTGCTGATCGTCCTGGAAGGCGGAACGCACCGCTTCAGCGAACTGCGACGCGCCATCGGCGGGGTCAGCGAGCGCATGCTGGCGCAGACCCTGCAGTGGCTCGAAGGCGACGGCCTGGTGCTGCGCACCGCCCTGGAGGTCGTGCCGCCCCACGTCGAATACAGCCTGACTCCGCTGGGCCGCGAGGCGGCCGAGAAAGTGCGGACCCTGGCCGACTGGATCGAGCTGAACCTGCCCAGGATCCGGCAGGCGGAGACGCAATGAACGCACGGGCTCCCGCCTCCCCTCCCGCCGTGCGCCGCGATGCCTTCGCTGCGTGCCGGCGCGATCCCGCCCCGCCCTTCGAGGCAACGCCCGATGGGCGCCCGGGCACCCGGTTCATCTGTAGAATGAGCGGACAGTAACCTTTTTTACAGCAGTGTCATAACTCAACAGGAGCGTGGACATGGCCCTTCCTCAATGGACCGACCAGCAAGTCTTCGATCAGATGAATTCCGGCAGCACGTGGACCAGTTCGCTCATCACGTATGCCTTTCCCCAGTCCAGCAGCGTGTTTGACCCGGATCTAGCCGAACATTTCGCCGGGTTTTCGCCCCTGAACACGGCGCAGCAGCCCCTGGTCCATTTGGCCATGATGCTGTGGGATGACCTGATCGCCCGCGACATCGTCCAGGGGTCCGTGCATGACGCCGATATCATGCTCAGCAATACGTCCAGTACGGACGGCTATGCCTTCGCCGTCTCTGGTGGCACGGTCTGGTTTTCCTCCAAGGAAGACCTTCTTCAATCTCCGGAGATCGGCAAAGACGGCTTCGTCACCTTTTTGCATGAAATCGGCCACGCGCTGGGTTTGAACCACATGGGCGATTACAACGGCGAGGACGATAATGGTCCGTCGTCCTACCAGGACAGCGACATGCTGTCGATCATGTCGTATTACGGCCCCGGCATGAATGGGGGCAAGGGCCTGGTGGCCTGGGGCGATTGGTTCGCATCCGACATCGGCAGCGAGGGGTATTCGCCCCAGACTCCGATGGTCAACGACATCATGGTGATCCAGCGGTTGTATGGGGCCGACACCACTACCCGGGAAGGCAATACGGTCTATGGCTTCGGTTCCAACATCCAGGGTCCTTTGGCGCAGATTTACGATTTTTCCATCAACCAGCATCCCATCCTGACGATTTACGATGCAGGCGGAGTGGACACAATAAACCTCAGCGGCTGGGGGACGGACAGCCTGATCGATCTGAACCCGGGCCAGTATTCTTCCGTCAACGGCATGACCAACAATCTCGCCATCGCCAAGGCAACCCTCATCGAAAACGCCGTGGCCGGCGCGGGCAACGACGTGCTGATAGGGAATTCCGCCGACAACCATCTGGACGGCGGGGCCGGGCAGGACAGCGCGATGTTCAGCGGGGCGCTGCCCGGCTACGACCTGAGCTACGACGTGTTCAGCCGGGAATACACGGTGGTGGACATGACGGCGGGCCGGGATGGCACCGATACGCTGATCAATATCGAATACGCCAATTTCAACGGTGCCGGGGGCGATCTGAACGATCTGACCCCGGCGGTCTACCGTTTTTACAATGCCGGCCTGGGCCTGCATTTCTATACGTCCAATAACGACGAAGCCACGGCCGTCACCCGGATGAACGGCTTCGTCTATGAGGGCGTGGGTTTTGGCCGGAGCGTGGAGGGGGCCGGCATTCCCGATGCGGACACCGTGGCCGTGCAGCGTTTCTACAATCAGGCCACGGGCGACCATTTCTACACCGCCGGAGCGGACGAGGCCCGTCATCTCATGGAAATCGGCGGGGCCTGGCAGTACGAAGGGCGGGCCTTCAATGCCTACGGCACCCAGGCGGACGGCACGACGGCGCTTTACCGCTTCCTGAATACCGAATCCGGTACCCATTTCTACACGGCGGACATCGCCGAGAAGGAAGCCGTGATGCAAAGCGGCTATTTCAGCTACGAAGGCATTGCCTTCTACGTGACCGCCTGATGCGCTTCCGGGGGGCGCCACCCCCGGAACACCGAGCTCATGCCGATGCGCACCAGGTGGTTGTCCGAAGCCACGTCAGCCAGACCCACGCCAGTCAGACCCTCGCCGGCCAGACCCACCCCAGCCAAATCCGCGCCGGTCGAACCCTCGCCGGCCGGACGCGCCCCGTCCCCGCCCCTGCCCCTCTCGCGGCGCCTGCGCCCGATCGAGCAGGGGGAAATGCAATGAACGCACCGGAAACCAGGCCCTCTCCCGCCGTTCCTCGCCGCGATGCCTCCGCATCGTTCTGGCGCGATCCAGCCCTGCCCTTCGTCGAAAGCCGCCGGGCGTGCCACAGCCGCGCCTGCTACGTGCCGCATCGCCATCCGACCTTTTCCATCGGCGCGGTGGACGAGGGCCGCAGCCTGTTCACCGGCGCCGCCCACGGCCCGGTCACGCTGCGCCCCGGCACGCTGGTGTTCGTGCCGGCCGAACGCGTGCATGCCTGCAACCCGGTCCCCGGCACCGCCTGGAGCTACCAGATGCTGCACCTGGACGCCGCCTGGCTGCGCGCCGTCCGGCGGGAATACGTCCAGACCGCCCTGGACGGGACCGAGCCGGTGCGCATCTCGACGGAACCGGAGACCTATGAACGCTTCCGCCGGCTCAACGCGCTGCTGTTCTCCAATGCCGACCCGCGCGGCAAGGAATCGGCGCTGATCGAATTCCTGGGGGACACCGACGCCGGCGTGGGCCTGCGCATCGAGGCGCCGGCCGTCCCGTCGAGACTGGCCGGGAGGCTCCGGCCGGCCCTGGACCGCCTGCGCGCTGCCCCGGACTGCGACGCGCCCCTGGAAGAACTGGCGCGCCTGGCGGACATGAGCCGCTACCAATTGATCCGCGCCTTCCGGGCCGTCACCGGCATGACGCCGCACGCCTGGCAATTGAACCAGCGCGTCAACCTGGCCCGCGAACGGATCCGGGAAGGCGCCGGCATCGCGGAAGTCGCGCTGCAGCTGGGCTTCGCGGACCAAGCGCACTTCCAGAGGGTCTTCAAGGCCTATGCGGGCGTGACGCCCGGCCGCTTCCGGGCCTGATGCCGGGCCGGGCCGCCCCGAAAGCGCGGCGCGGCCGCAATTTCCTTCAATACAGAACGCGCGCGCACCGGCACACTGCGGAAAAACACGCATGTGCTCCGAATGCAGCAATTCCTGATCATCGCCGCGGCGCATTTCCTGGCGCTGCTTTCCCCCGGCCCCGATTTCTTCCTGATCGCCAGGACCTCCCTGTCCGCCGGCTGGCGTGTCGCCAGCGGCGCCTGCGCGGGCATCGCGCTGGCCAACGGGGTGTTCATCGTCGCCGCGTTCGCCGGCACCGCCGCGCTGCGGCCCAACGGCCCCCTGTTCATCGGCCTGCAAGCGGCCGGCTGCGCCTATCTGCTGTACCTGGGCGTCCTGTTCGTCCGCCACGCGGGCCGCGGCCGCCTGGACCTGCCGGACGGCCGGACGGCCCGACCCGGCTGCTCTTCCGCCGCCTGGCGAAGATCCGCCGGCATGGGATTTCTCTCCGGCATCCTCAACCCGAAGAATGCGCTGTTCTACGCCAGCCTGGCCGCGCTGCTGACCGGCCCGCACGCGAGCGCCGGCTGGAAGGCGTTCTACGGCGCCTGGATGTTCGGCGCGGTGCTGGTCTGGGACGTGCTGGTGGCCGCCATGATCGGCAACCGGGCCGTGCTGCGGCGCTTCGCGCGGTCCCTGCCCTGGCTGGAGCGCATGTCCGGCATCGTCCTGATCCTGCTCGCGCTGGGTGTCCTGGCGGTCCTCCTGCTTCGCTGAAAGCCGGGGACCGAGGCACCACCGCGGCGCGAAATGAAAACGCCGGACCGCTCCCCGGCCGCCGCGTCCCGGAATGGACGCGACGCACGGAGGGCAGTCCGGCGCTGCGCGGACCCGGAACGCCGGGCGCTTACTGCAAGGTGCGCTCGAACACGAACTTCTCGCCGTCCCAGTCCACCGGCACCACGTCGCGCGGCCCGAACTTGCCTTCCAGGATCAGCCGCGCCACCGGGTTTTCCACGTACTGCTGGATGGCGCGCTTCAGGGGCCGCGCGCCGAACACCGGGTCGTAGCCCGCGCGGGCCAGTTCCGTGACGGCCGCGTCGGACACCTCCAGGCGCATTTCCTGCTGCGCCAGGCGTTCGGCCAGGCGCTTCAACTGGATGCGCGCGATCGGCTCGATGTGCGTGGCGTCCAGGCCGTGGAAGACCACGATCTCGTCGATGCGGTTCAGGAATTCCGGCCGGAACGCCGTCTTCAGCTCATCGCGGATGACCTCCTTGACGACCTCGTAGGGCTGGTCGGCCATGTTCTGGATGTGTTGCGAACCGATGTTCGAGGTCATGATGACCACGGTGTTGCGGAAATCCACCGTACGGCCCTGGCCGTCGGTCAGGCGGCCGTCGTCGAGCACCTGCAGCAGCACGTTGAACACGTCCGGGTGGGCCTTCTCGATCTCGTCGAGCAGGATCACGCTGTAGGGCTTGCGGCGCACGGCTTCCGTCAGGTAGCCGCCTTCCTCGTAGCCCACGTAGCCCGGGGGCGCGCCGATCAGGCGGGCCACCGAATGCTTTTCCATGAACTCGCTCATGTCGATGCGCACCAGGTGGCTGTCCGAATCGAACAGGAAGCGGGCGAGCGCCTTGGTCAGCTCGGTCTTGCCCACGCCGGTCGGCCCCAGGAACAGGAACGAGCCGTACGGACGGTTCGGGTCCGACAGCCCGGCGCGCGAGCGGCGGATGGCCTCGGACACCAGGCGCACGGCCTCGTCCTGGCCCACCACGCGCTCGTGCAGCACGGCTTCCATGCCCAGCAGCTTGGCGCGCTCGCCCTGCATCATGCGCGACACGGGGATGCCGGTGGCGCGCGACACGACCTCGGCGATTTCCTCGGCCCCGACCTGGGTGCGCAGCAGGCGCGGCTTGCCGGCCTCTTCCGCCTTGGGCGCGGATTCCGCCGCCTTCAGGCGGGCTTCCAGTTCGGGCAGACGGCCGTACTGCAGCTCGGCGAGCTTGTCGTACTGGCCCTTGCGCTGCAGTTCGGCCATTTCCGCGCGGACCTGGTCGATTTCCTCCTTCACGGCCTGCGAGCCCTGGACGGCGGCCTTTTCCGCCTTCCAGATTTCCTCGTAGTCGTTGTATTCGCGCTGCAGCGATTCCAGTTCGTCCTCGATCGCCTTCAGGCGGCGTTCGGAGGCTTCGTCCTTGTCCTTCTTGACGGCCTCGCGCTCGATCTTCAGCTGGATGATGCGCCGGTCGAGCCGGTCCATGACTTCCGGCTTGGAGTCGATTTCCATGCGGATGCGCGCCGCCGCCTCGTCGATCAGGTCGATGGCCTTGTCGGGCAGGAAGCGGTCGGTGATGTAGCGGTGCGACAGTTCCGCCGCCGCGACGATGGCCGGGTCGGTGATCTGCACGCCGTGGTGCAGTTCGTAGCGTTCCTGCAGGCCGCGCAGGATGGCGATGGTGGATTCCACGTCGGGCTCGTCCACCAGCACCTTCTGGAAGCGGCGCTCCAGCGCGGCGTCCTTCTCGATGTATTTGCGGTATTCGTCCAGGGTGGTGGCGCCCACGCAGTGCAGTTCGCCGCGCGACAGCGCGGGCTTGAGCATGTTGCCGGCGTCCATGGCGCCCTCGGCCTTGCCCGCGCCCACCATGGTGTGCAGTTCGTCGATGAAGACGATGGTCTGGCCCGAATCCTGGGACAGTTCCTTGAGCACGGCCTTGAGGCGTTCCTCGAACTCGCCGCGGTACTTGGCCCCGGCCAGCAGCCCGGCCAGGTCCAGCGCCAGGATGCGCTTGCCCTTCAGCGTCTCGGGCACCTCGCCGTTGACGATGCGCTGGGCCAGGCCTTCCACGATGGCGGTCTTGCCCACGCCGGGCTCGCCGATCAGCACGGGGTTGTTCTTGGTGCGGCGCTGCAGGATCTGGATGGTGCGGCGGATCTCGTCGTCGCGCCCGATCACCGGGTCGAGCTTGCCTTCGCGCGCGCGGGCGGTGAGGTCCAGGGTGTATTTCTTCAGCGCCTGGCGGTTGTCCTCGTCCTCGGCGCCCGTCACGGACGCGCCGCCGCGCACGGCCTCGATGGCGGCCTCCAGGGCCTTGCGCTGCAGGCCGGCCTCGCGCAGGGCGCGGCCGACCTCGCCCTTGTCGTCGGCCAGGGCCAGCAGGTAGAGTTCGCTGGCGACGTAGGCGTCGCCGCGCTGGCCGGCTTCCTTGTCGGTACGCGCCAGGGCGGCCTGCAGCTCGCGGCCGACCTGGACGTTGCCCTCGGCCCCCTGGACCGTGGGCATGGCCTTGATCTGGCGGTCCAGTTCGGTCTGCAGCCGCGGCACCGCCACGCCCGCGCGGGCGAGCAGGCTGGCCGCGCCGCTGTCCGGATCGGCCAGCAGGGCGGCCAGCAGGTGGGCGTTCTCGATGTAGGAATGGTCGTGGCGCACCGCGAGGCTCTGGGCATCGGCGAGCGCCTGCTGGAACTTCGTCGTGAGTTTGTCGAATCGCATGGGTGGAGCCCTTTATGGGGAAGGGGCGCATACGCCCCGAGATGCGATATATATGCGGCTGGCGGGAGGATTTTCAAGACGCGGCAAAAGCCAGACGGCTGACGCCCTGCAGATCGACCCGCTGCCGTGCAAGCCACAAATCATGCGCATCCTGCATGGCCAGCCAGCTTTCCGGACTGCGCCCGACCGCCTTCGAGAGACGCAGCGCCATTTCGGGCGTCACTCGACTGGAGCCATTCAACACCCGGCTGAGCGTGGAAGCCGCCACGCCCAGACTTTCCGCCAATTCGCGGCCACTGACCCCATTGGGTTCCAGATAAACGGCCGAGATGAACTCGCCTGGATGGGGGGGATTATGCATTGTCATCAATGATAGTCTTCATAGTCCAATATGTAGGCATTGCCGTCCTTGAACTCAAAGGTGACACGCCAGTTTCCATTGACAGACATCGCCCACCGGCCTTTCATGAGTCCCTTCAAGGGATGCAAGTCGAACCCTGGAATATCCAAGTCGGATAGCACCACGGCGGTATCGAGCGCAGCCAACTGAAATCGAAGACGCCTGGCATGGATGGCTTGAATGCCCGAAAGGGATCCTGTCTCGAAAAAGCGCTTCAGCCCCCGGTGTCGAAAGGATTTGATCATAATGTAGCACGTTGCGCACCACGCACCAAACCCCGACGCTTCTCAAGCTTGTGATGGCCAAACATGATGCGGGAACTCCAGCAAACAAGAATGGTCATTGTGGTCCGGAACACCGCGCGCCGGCCAGACCGGAAAAATCCCGACGGACGAAACGGTCACAGCGTCAGGCCCAGGGCCCGACTGCGGACGCTGTTCACCCGGGCGGCCTGACATTGCATTACATAAGTAATATTATCAACCACGATCAAGGTAAGATGCTTATGGGGCAAAAAACAGGAATCACCGCATCGCGGACGATGCGGACCCACGCAAAAACCCCCGCAGATTGAGAAAAGTCAAAGCCATGGGAGATAAAGCCAGGTTTCACGGACGGACGGCGACACCCAGGGTTTACCCGGTGCTACAGTTTTCGACATCTGATATCAAGCCGCCCGTGCGGCCCTCAAAAGAACCACCATGAACACCCCCCAGGATTGGGACCCCCGCGCCCCCGAAGTCCTCGCCGACCCGATCGCCGCCTACGACCGCATGCGCCGCCGCTGCCCGGTGGCCCACAGCGACTACCTGCACCATTCCGTGTTCCGCCACGCCGACGTCATGCGGATCCTGCTGGACCACGAGACCTTCAGCAGCCAGGCGTCGCGCCACGTCTCCGTGCCCAACAGCATGGATCCCCCGGAACACACCGCCTACCGCCGGCTGATCGAGCCCTACTTCGCCCCGGAGCGCATGGCGGCCTTCGAGCCGGCCTGTCGCCGCCTGTGCGCGGAACTGGTCGCCGCGCTGCCGCGCAACGAGCGCGTCGAGATCATGTTCGGCCTGGCGCACCCCTTCGCCCTGCGCATGCAGTGCGCCTTCCTGGGCTGGCCCGACAGCCTGCACGAACCCCTGCGGCAGTGGATCCACAAGAAGAACGTCGCCACGCTCTCGGGCGACGCGCACGCGATCGCGGCCGTGGCCACCGAATTCGACGAGACCATCCGCGCCCTGCTGAAAGTCCGCCGCGACGCCGGCGACCAGGCGCCGGACGACGCCACCACGCGCCTGCTGCGCGAGACCGTGAACGGCCGCCCGCTGGCCGAGGACGAGATCGTCAGCATCCTGCGCAACTGGACCGTCGGCGAGCTGGGCACCATGGCCTCCAGCGTCGGCATCATCGCCCACTACCTGGCGTCCCACCCGGACCTGCAGGACCGCCTGCGCAGCCAGCCGGAACTGGTGCGGCCCGCCAACGACGAGATCCTGCGCATCCACGCACCGCTGATCGCCAACCGCCGCGCGACCACCTGTCCGGTGCGCCTGGGCGGCACGCAGATCCCGGCCGGCGAACGGGTCACGCTGATCTGGGCCTCGGCCAACCGCGACGAGGCCGTCTTCGGCGACCCGGACGAATTCCGCCTGGACCGCGATCCGTCGCTGAACCTGCTCTACGGCGCCGGCATCCACGCCTGTCCGGGGGCGCCGCTGGCGCGCCTGGAAATCGAAGCCATGATCCAGGCCCTGCTGGCGGGCACCCGCGCCCTGGAGCCCGTCGCCGAGCAGCCGCCCATGCCGGCGATCTATCCGGCCAGCGGCTACCGCCAGGCGATGCTGCAATTGCGCCACGACTGAACCGGGACCGGCCGGGGCGCCGCGCCAGCCCCCCGGCCGGTCGCGTTTCGTGGCGAAGAAAGGACACTGCATAAGCTCATCGCCGATTCTCATACCAAGCGACGGTTATATCCGTTCCGGCAAGACTACAATTCAGGCATGAACCATTCGGGGCGGCATCCGCCCCGGTTTGCTTGGAATCTGCCTGCCATGTGTCAGTTATTGGGCATGAATTGCGCCACGCCCACGGACATCACGTTTTCCTTTGCGGGGTTCGCCGCGCGCGGCGGCGGCACCGACCACCACGCCGACGGTTTCGGCATCGCCTTCTACGAAAACCGGGGGTCGCGCTGCTTCCTGGACAACGCGCCCTGCTGCCGGTCGCCGGTCGCCGAATTGATCAAGCGCTACCCGATCAAGTCGCGCAACGTCATCGCCCACATCCGCAAGGCCACCCAGGGCGCCCTGGAACTGGAAAACTGCCACCCGTTCGTGCGCGAACTGTGGGGCCGGCACTGGCTGTTCGCCCACAACGGCGACCTGAAGGACTTCGAGCCCGACCTGCGCGGCGACCACCTGCCGATCGGACAGACCGACAGCGAACGGGCCTTCTGCACCATGATGGAAGGGCTGCGCGCCCGTTTCGGCACCCGCGAGCCGGAAGACACGGAACTGTTCGCCGCCGTGGCCGACATGACGGCCGACCTGACGCGCCACGGCGTGTTCAATTTCCTGATGTCCAACGGCCGCTGCATGCTGGCGCACTGCTCCACGAACCTGTACTACATCGTGCGCGCCTGGCCTTTCCAGGTGGCGCACCTGGTGGACACCGACATGTCGGTGGACTTTTCCCAGACCAACGCGCGCGGCGACTGCGTCTCGGTCATCACGACCAAGCCGCTGACCGACAACGAGACCTGGACCGCCTTCCAGCCGGGCGAGCTGGTGATGTTCGTCGACGGCCGGCCCCAGTCCGGCCGGACCATCGAGATCCCCGAGGACGTCCGGCGCAGCAACCAGGCCAACCTGGCCTGCGTCTGAGGACGGCCCCATGAGCTTGCCGGACGGCCCCGCCGACGATCCCCGTCCCGAGGAACCCGTCGAGCCCGACCTCAACGAATGCTGCGGCAACGGCTGCACGCCCTGCGTGTTCGACACCTACGCCGAGGAAAGGCGCGCCTGGCAGCAGGCGGTGAAAGACTGGGAGGAACGCCATCGGGACCGGACCGGCGGCACGCCGGCGACCTAACCCGGGACCGCCGGACAACCTTGCTGGGCATAGGGTTCCCGCCGGTTTTCCCCGAGGGCGTTCCTATAATCGGAAGCTCGACCCATCTCTCCAGGAATGACGCACCGTGGCTTCCGACGCTATCCCCATGTTCGCAGAAAACACCTACCCCCTCGATGCGCGCGGCATCGCCAAGCGCTTCCGGCATGCCGCCATCTTCGGCGCGCTGTCGGCGCTGCAGCCGGGGGAAACCATGCGCTTCTGCAACGACCACGATCCCCTGCCGCTGCTGCAGCAGCTGAAAAACCACTTCGGCGAAAACATCCAGTTCGAGTACCTGGCCCGCAATCCCGGCGAAATCGTCATCGATTTCCACATCGTGCCCTGAGCACGCCGGCCGCGTCCCGGGCATCCGGTGCGCAGGCCACAAACACCAGGCCGCAGGCCGCCCCGAAGGGCGGCCTTTTCCATGCCTGCGCGCCGCCCCGCATGAAACGCCACGATGCGCCCGGCATCCGGCATGAAGCACCGCAAAAAAGCCACCCGCGATGGGTGGCTTTCGTCATTCCGCGGGTCCGGTCACGGCCGGCGCAGCCCCTGCAGCAACTGGCCCAGTTCCGGCGGCAGTTGCGCCGGCTGCGCCGGCAGCTCCAGGCTGCCCGGCGCGGGCGCCGTGGCCGCCAGCCGCTCCACGCGGAACTGGTTTTCGTAGGCCAGCAGGCCCAGGTTGCGGGCTTCCAGCGCATCCAGCACCTGCCGCGCGCCGTCGGGCGACTGCCCGGCGGAGGTCTGCAGCAGGACGGCCATCCGCCCCAGGGCGCGGGTCAATTCCCGCACCTCGGGCTGGCCGCCCAGGACGCCCTGTCCGGAACGCGCGCGCCCCTGCTCGTCGCGGTAGGACACGGCGTAGACGGCGCCCACCCGGCCGGCCACCGTCTTGCGCGCGCCGGTCGGCTCGATCCGGCTCAGCGTGCGGATCATGTCGGGCGCCACCTGCAGGGCGCGGGCCCCGAGCAGCCGGGCCGCGGCGTCGCCTTCCATGACCAGCGGCCGGCCGCCCGCCTGCAGGACGGAATACAGCTTGCCGCCGCGCATCAGCAGATAGCCCTGGTCCACGCCCGAGACATCGACCCGCGCGTCCGTCCCGTCGAAGGACACCGTCAGGGTCCGGTCGCCCGCCTGCACGGTCGCCACCCCCGCCGCCAGGACGCCGGCCGGGACGATCCCCGTCCAGGCCGCCAGCAGCCATCCGAACCAGCGCATTTCCGTTCCTCCATCGAATCCATGCCCATGCGTCACACGATAGCGGGTTTGCCCACGCCCGAACAGGCGCGGAACGGGCGCATGTGTGTCAGGATCTTGCCCGGTCCGGGCGCGGCGAGCCCGGCCGGAGAGCCCGCACGGAAGTCCGGCTTACAATGACGCCCGATATTCATCGCATACCTCCGGATGCGCGCCCGGGCGGCAGCCGCCGCCACCGGCCGCCGGATACCCGACATGACCCAGGCGAAATCCGCGAAGAGCGCCAAGGCGCAGCTGTTTGAAGACCTCAAGCACCAGATCCTGACGATGGAGCTGGGCCCGGACGAGGATCTGGACGAAGTCGCGCTCTGCGAACGCTACGGCCTGTCGCGCACCCCCGTGCGCGAGGTCTTCCGCCGCCTGAGCGGCGAAGGCTACGTGGACATCCGCGAGAACCGCGGCGCGCGCGTCTCGCCGATGAACCATTCGACGCTGCGGCACTTCTTCCTGGTGGCGCCGATGATCTACGCGGCGGTGGGCCGATTGGCGGCGCGCCATTTCACCGCCCGCCAGCTGGCCGAGCTGAAGGAGACGCAGGCGCAGCTGCGCCAGGCGGCCCAGGCTGGCGACATCCAGGCGATGGTCCTGAAGAACAACCGCTTTCACGAGATCATGGGCGAGATGTCCGGCAACGTGTACCTGCAGACCAGCCTGAACCGCCTGCTGATCGATCACGCGCGCATCGGCCGCACCTTCTACCAGCCGCACGACGAGGACACGGCCCGGCGCCGCCAGGCGTCCATCGACCATCACGACCAGTTCATCGACGCGCTCGTCGCGCGCGACGAGGACACCATCGCGCGTCTGTCCTACGAGCACATGGAACTCTCGCGCGAGCACATGGAACTGTTCATCATGCCGCCGGGCCTGAAGCCCGAACCGCCGCAGTCTCTCTGATCCGCCCGGCCCGGGCCGTCGCCCGCATCGGGCCGCCTTCCGCCGCTTTCCCGGCCCTCCTACTCCCCGCGCATCGAGTCCGTCCGGCCTGATCCGCTTCCCGCATCGGGCCATCCCCTCCGTCCTTCCCGGCCCCGCGCTCGCCGCATCTCCGGCTCGCCCGGCTTGGCTACGGCTTCCGTCTCCGGCCGTCCCTCTCCGCCCTTCCCTTGCCGCATCCATCGAGGTCCGCGGCCGCGCGCCCGCACACCTCAAAAAATGTATTTGACCAGAATTCTTTTTTAACTATAATAAAATACAAATTGAATACACAATAAATACGAACGAGACAAGCCATGGAGAATTCCCGTTCCCGGGAGCCCGGATCCGCGGCGACGCCAGGCAAGGGCAATCGCAAAGCCAGGCTCTACGAAGACCTCAAGCACCAGATCCTCACGCTGCAGCTGGGTCCCGACGAAGACCTGGACGAGCTCGATCTGTGCCGCCGCTACGGCCTGTCGCGCACCCCCGTGCGCGAGGTCTTCCGCCGCCTGAGCGGCGAGGGCTACGCCTACATCCGCGAAAACGCCGGCGCGCGCGTCGCGCCCATGAACCACGCCACGCTGCGGCATTTCTTCCTGGCCGCCCCGATGATCTACGCCGCGACCGGCCGCCTGGCGGCGCGCCATTTCAAGCCGGCCCAGCTCGCCCTGCTGCGGGACACGCAGGAGCAGTTCCGCCAGGCCGGGGAATCGGGCGACATGGCCGCCCTGGTCCTGAAGAACAACCGCTTCCACGAAATCATGGGCGAGATGTCGGGGAACATCTATCTGCAGGCCAGCCTGAACCGCCTGCTGGTGGACCACGCCCGCATCGGCCATACGTTCTACCTGTCGCACGACGGAGACATGGCCGAACGCCAGCGGCTGGCCGCCGGGCACCACGACCAGTTCATCGACGCCCTCGCGGCGCACGACGAGGACGCCATCGTCCGCATCACCTTCGAGCACTGGGAACTGTCGCGCCAGAACATGGAAATGTTCATCACGCCCGCCGGGCTCGATCCGCATCTGCCGCACGAACGTGCGGAAACCCTGTCGACCTAGGAGCAACCGCATGTTTGAAGGCATCTACACCCCCGCCATCACCCCCCACGAGGCCGACGGCCGGATCGACAAGGCGGCGTTCGCCGAACTGCTCGAATCCCTGATCGAGGCCGGCGTGCACGGCATCGTCGTCGCCGGCTCCACCGGCGAGTACTACGCGCAGACGGGCCGGGAGCGGATCGACCTGGCCGCCTACGCCAAGGAAGTCATCGGCACCCGCGTGCCGCTGGTGGTCGGCACGGGCGCCACGCGCACCGAGGAATCCATCGAATACGCCCAGGCCGCCCGCGCCCTGGGCGCGGACGCGATCCTGGTGGGCTCGCCGCCCTACGCCCTGCCCCTGGAAGCGGAAAATGCCGACCATGCGCTGGCGATCGACCGGGCCGCGGGCCTGCCCATCATGCTCTACAACTACCCGGGCCGCATGGGCGTGCACATGGGCCGCGACTACCTGAACCGCGTCACGCGCTCGAAGAACGTCGTGGCGATCAAGGAAAGCTCGGGCGACATCAACCGCGTCCACCTGCTGGCCGGGGAATTCCCGCAGATCGAGATGTCCTGCGGCTGGGACGACCAGGCGCTGGAATTCTTCGCCTGGGGCGCGCGCAGCTGGGTCTGCGCCGGCTCCAACTTCCTGGCGCGCGAGCACCTGGCCCTGTACCGGGCCTGCGTGCTGGACAACGACTTCGCCAGGGGCCGCAGGATCATGGGGGCCATGATGCCCTTCATGAACTTCCTGGACGCGGGCAAGTTCGTGCAGTCGATCAAATACGGCTGCGAACTGAACGGGCTGGCGGCCGGCCCGGCGCGCGCGCCGCTGCAGCCCCTGGACGAAGCGGAAAAGGCCCGCTTCCAGGCCATCGTCGCCGAACTCCGGCGCGAGATCGCCGCCATCGTCGCGGGAGCCGGCCATGCCTGATGCTCTGACCGCCGCCGAATACGCGCGGCTCGCCGGGACGCTGGATTTTCCCCGCGAGGCCTACATCGACGGCCGCTACCGGCCCGCGGTCTGCGGCCGCACCTTTCCCACGGTCAATCCGGCGACCGGCGCGGTCCTCGCCCACCTGGCGGCCTGCGACGCCACCGACGTGGACCTGGCCGCCGCCGCGGCCCGGGAAGCCTTCGAGGACGGCCGCTGGCGCCTGCGCGCGCCGGCCGAGCGCAAGGCCGTCCTGCTGGCGCTGGCCGTCCTGATGGAAGCGCACTGGCACGAGCTGGCCGTCCTGGAAAGCCTGGACAGCGGCAAGCCGGTGGGCGAATGCCATGCCGTGGATCTGCCCGAAACCCTGCGCACGATCCGCTGGCACGCCGAGCTGATCGACAAGATCTACGACCACACGGCGCCGGTGGGCGCGGACGCCCTGGCCCTCGTCGCGCGCGAGCCCATCGGCGTGGTCGGCCTGGTCCTGCCGTGGAATTTCCCCCTGCTGATGCTGGCCTGGAAGATCGGTCCCGCCCTCGCGGCCGGCTGCTCGGTCATCGTCAAGCCGGCGGAGCAGACCTCCATGACCACCCTGCGCGTGGCGGAACTCGCCAGCCGGGCGGGCATCCCGCCCGGCGTCTTCAACGTCGTGACCGGCAGCGGCCAGGACGCGGGCGCGCCCATCGGCCTGCATCCGGACATCGCCATGGTCAGCTTCACCGGCTCGACCGCCACCGGCCGCCGCTTCCTGCGCTACGCCGCCGATTCCAACCTCAAGCGCGTCGTGCTGGAATGCGGCGGCAAGAACCCCGCCGTCGTGCTCGCCGACGCCGAGGACCTGGACCGCGTCGCGGAACACGTCGTCAACGGCGCGTTCTGGAACATGGGCGAGAACTGCTCGGCCACCTCGCGCCTGATCGTCCATGCGTCCATCAAGGACGAACTGCTGCGGCGCGTCCTGCGCGCCATGCGCGAATGGAAGATGGGCGATCCGCTGGACCCCGCGAACCGCATGGGCGCCCTGGTCAGCCCGGCGCACTTCGAGAAGGTGCAGTCGTTCCTGGCGCGGGCCCGGGCGGAGTCGCTGGCGGTGGCGGCGGGCGGGGCCGCGCACGGCGGCATCTACATCGAGCCCACCGTGATCGTCGACGTCGGCCGCGACAGCCCCCTGTTCCGCGAGGAAATCTTCGGGCCGGTCCTGGCCGTGACGACCTTCGACACGATCGAGGAGGCCATCGCCCTGGCCAACGACACGCACTACGGCCTGGCGGCCTCCGTCCACACCGGCAGCCTGCGCCACGCCATCCGGCTGGCGCGCGCCATCCGCGCCGGCATCGTGACGGTGAACTGCTTCGGCGAAGGGGACGTCACCACGCCCTTCGGCGGCCACAAGGAATCCGGCTTCGGCGGCCGCGACAAGTCGATCTGGGCGCACGACCAGTACACCGAGCTGAAGACCATCTGGATCGACACCTCGGCGCCCGCGGAGGCCGCGCGATGAGCGCCCGCACCATCCGCCGCCAGCCGGTCGAGACCGGCGTCTCGGGCTGGGAGGCCCTGGCGCCCCGACGGTTCCCGGCGCGCGCCCTGGAGGGCGGCCAGTCGGCCGACTGGCTGATCGTCGGCGCCGGCTTCGGCGGCCTGTCGGCGGCGCGGCGGCTGCGCCAGCTGCGCCCCCAGGACAGGATCGTCGTGCTCGACGCGCAGGAGGTCGCCATCGGCGCGGCCGGGCGCAATTCCGGCTTCATGATCGACGTGCCCCACAACCTGACGTCGGGCAATTATTCCGTCGGCGGCGCGGCCTCCAGCCTGCTGGAAATCAGCCAGAACCGCATGGCCATCGCCTTCGCCGCCGGGATCGCGGAAGAATACGGCATGCCCGCCACGACCTTCGATCCCTCGGGCAAGATCAACGCCGCCGCCACGGAGCGGGGGCTGAGGCTGAACCGCGATTTCGCCCGCTCGCTGCGGCAGATCGGCGAGCCCAGCGAAACCCTGGACGCCGCGCAGATGCGCGAGATCACCGGCTCCGACTACTACCTGGGGGGCGTGCGCACGCCGGGCGCGGTGATGATCCAGCCGGCCGACTACATCCGCCGCCTGGCCGCGGGCCTGGCGGGCGAAGTGGACCTGTTCGAGAACTCGCCCGTGCTCTCGCTCGGCCGCAAGGGCGCGGTCTGGGAAGCAGTCTCGACGCGGGGCAGCGTGCAGGCGCCGCGGGTCATCCTGGCCGTCAACGGCCACGTCGAGAGCTTCGGGCATTTCCGCCGCCGCCTGATCCACGTCTACACCTACGCCTCCATGACGGCCGCATTCCCGGGCGGCGCCGGCGCCGAGCGCTGGGCCCTGCTGCCCGCCGACCCCATGGGCGCCACGCTGCGCAAGATCAGCCACGGCGGGCAATCGCGCATCGTGGTGCGGACGCACTTCACCTACAACCCGGACATCCGGGTCTCCGAACGGCAGGTGGCGCGGATCGCCGCCCAGGAACGGCGCTCCTTCGACGAGCGCTTTCCCGCGCTGAAGAGCGTCCCGATGGAATTCAGCTGGGCGGGGGCGCTGTGCCTGAGCACGAACCACGTGCCCGCCTTCGGGGAAATCGAGCCCGGGCTCTATTCCGCCTGCTGCGAGAACGGCCTGGGCACGGTCAAGAGCACCCTGGCCGGGATGATGGCCGCGGAGCTGGCCACCGGCACCGACAGCGAATCCCTGCGGCAATTCCGGCGGCAGCCGCCGCCGGCGCGCCTGCCGCCCGAACCCATCGCCTGGCTGGGCATCCATTCCGTCATCCGATGGCATCAATTGCGCGCCGGCCGGGAGGGCTGAACTCCCGGCGACGCACACCGGGGCGGCCTGCGCCCCGGATACCGCGGCAAGCCGAGGCAAACCGCAGCAATCGCAGGACACCGCGGCAAGCCGAAGCAAACCGCGGCAAGTCGCAGCAAACCGCAGCCAACCGCAGCAAACCGACCCTACCATAATGAAACCAGGAGACACGACATGAACATTTTCAGGAAACTGCTCTGCGCCGCCGCGATGGCCGGCGCCATGGCCTCCACCGCCCACGCGGCCAAGGAGACCATCACCATGGGGACGATGTCATGGGAAGACCTGACCCCCATCACCTACGTCACCAAGCACGTGCTGGAGGACGCGGGCTACGAGGTCAAGGTGACCGAGTTCTCCGAATGGGGCATCGCCTACGCCGCGCTGGTCAAGGGCGACGTGCAGATCATGGCCTCGCAGATCAACTACGCCGGCCAGGACTACTGGAACCGCAACAAGAACCGGCTGGAAAAGCTCTCGCCCGTCTCCTTCGGGCTGTACCAGGCGGTCGCCGTGCCGAAATACGTGACGATCGATTCCATGGAACAGCTCAACGAGCACGTCGACCGGTTCGGCGGCAAGATCGTCGGCATCGAGCCCGGCTCGGGGCTGATGAGCGACGCCGCCAAGGCCGTCAAGGCCTACGACCTGAAGTACAAGCTGATCGACGGCAGCACGGCCGGCATGACCGCGGCGCTGAAATCCGCGGTCGACCGCAAGGAATGGATCGCCGTGACGCTGTGGGATCCGACCTGGATGATGATGAAGTACGACATGAAATTCCTCAAGGATCCCAAGGAAGTCTTCCCCGGGCCGCAGGGCTACTACTGGATCGGCAAGAAGGGCTTCGCCCAGGAACATCCGGGCGCGCGCGAGGCGCTGGCGGGCATCTACATTCCCCTGAGCGCCATCGCCGAGATCAACGTCGGCATGAACGACGGCCAGACGGTGCAGCAGGCGAGCGATGCCTGGATCGCCAAAAACGCCGACCGCGTCAAGCGCTGGGAAAACATGAAGAAGTACTGAGACGACCGCGCCCGGGCCCCGCCGCCGTCCGGCGGAAACGGGCCCGGGAACAGGGATGAAAGACCCCCCACGTGCGCGCCATCCGCGCACCCGGAGCATCGCATGACGACACCCCACACCCAGGCCGATGAAATCCTGGTCGACTGCCAGTCGGTCTGGAAGATATTCGGCGAAAAAGCGCCCGAAGCGATGAAGGCGATCACCGGACAGGGCCTGTCCAAACGGGACATCCTGCAGAAATTCGGCTGCATGGTCGGCGTCTCGGGCGTGAGCCTGCAGGTCAGGCGCGGCGAGATCTTCTGCATCATGGGCCTGTCGGGCAGCGGCAAATCGACGCTGATCCGCCTGCTCAACCGGCTCATCGCGCCCACCCAGGGCCGCGTACTGGTCAAGGGCAAGGACCTGGCCACCCTGGACGCGGCCGCCTTGCGCGACATGCGCGCCCACCACATCGGCATGGTGTTCCAGAGCGTGGCCCTGCTGCCCCACCGCACCGTGCTGGAGAACACCGCCTTCGGGCTGGAGGTCCAGGGGGTGGCGAAGGAAGAACGCAACCGGATCGCGGCCGAGGCGCTGGAAAAGGTGGGCCTGGCCGACTGGCAGAACCACTACCCCGACGAGCTGTCCGGCGGCATGCAGCAGCGCGTCGGGCTGGCGCGCGCCATCGCGGCCGACCCCGAGATCATCCTGATGGACGAGCCGTTCAGCGCGCTCGACCCGCTGATCCGGCGCCAACTGCAGGACGAATTCCGCACGCTGACCAAGCAGCTGGGCAAATCGGCCGCCTTCATCACGCACGACCTGGACGAGGCGATCCGCATCGGCGACCGCATCGCCATCATGAAGGACGGCGTCCTGATCCAGGTCGGGACCGCCGAGGAAATCGTCCGCAATCCGGCCGACGACTACGTGGCGGAATTCGTGGCCGGCATCTCGCGCCTGAATCTGGTCAAGGCCCGCTCGATCATGGGCACGGTCGCCGAGTTCCGCGCCGCGCACCCGGACGTCGCCCTCGACGCGCTGCCGCGCGCCGCGGCCGAAGCCGACATCGCCGAACTGATCGCCCTGTCCACCCGGACCGGCCTGGAATCGGTTGCGATCATGGACGACGGCGGCCCCGTCGGCGTCGTATCGCCCCGCGACCTGCTCAGGGGCATCCAGGGCGACCAGGCCGGCCGCCCCGCGGCGCACTGACGCCGGACCAGGAGGGTTCACACCATGAACGATACCGATCCCATCGCCGCGTTCGACGGCTGGATGGACGAGGCCCTGGCCCACCTGACGGACAGCTCCAGCCAGGTCTTCGCCGCGATCCAGGGCGGCCTGGAAGGCTTCTACGGCGCCATCCTGTGGCTGCTGGGCCTGGCGCCGTCCTACGTCGTGGCGCTCGCCATCGGCCTGCTGGGCTGGCGCCTGGTCGGCTGGCGCTTCGGCGCCCTGGCCGCCGCCGCCCTGGCGGTCTGCGAGCTGATGAATCTCTGGCCCGAGACCATCGGCACGCTGGCCCTGGTGATCGCCGCCACGCTGCTGGCCCTGGCAATCGCCATTCCGGCCGGCATCCTGAGCGGCTACGTCCCGGCGCTGGACCGCCTGGCCACCCCCGTGCTGGACCTGCTGCAGACCCTGCCGCCGTACATCTACCTGCTGCCCGGGATCGCGCTGCTGGGCTACGGGCCCGCGACCGCGCTGGTCTCCACCCTGGTCGTCGCGGTCCCGCCGGCCTTCCGCCTGGCCGCGCTGGGCATGCGGATGGCGCCCGTCGAATACATCGAACTGGGCATGGCCACCGGCATGACCCGCTGGCAGATGTTCGCCAAGATCCGGCTGCCCTTCGCCCTGCCCAGCATCATGGCCGGCATCAACCAGAGCCTGATGATGGCCTTCGGCATGGTCGTCATCGCCGGCATCGTCGGGTCGGGCGGACTGGGCCAGACCATCTACGACGCGATCCGCAAGCTCGACATCGCCAAGTCCATCGACGCGGCCATCGCCATCGTCATTCTGACCATGATCCTGGACCGGCTCAGCCAGAGCGCCGGCCGCTCCGGCTCCAGGAGGAGAAAGGCATGAACCCGACCCCGACCCACTTCTCGCCCGGCGCCTTCCTGACCCCGGCGGTGGACTGGCTGAACACCCACTGGCATCCGCTCTTCGCCTTCATCAGCGACGTCATCCAGGCCGTCCTGGACGGCGCCACGGCGCTGCTGCTGATCCTGCCGCCCTGGGGCCTGATCCTCGCGGCCGCGGGACTGGCCCTGTGGACCCTGGGCCGGCGGCCGGCCGCCGTCACGGCCCTGGCGCTGGGCTTCTGCTGGGGCGTGGGCCTGTGGCAGGAAGCCATGCAGACGATCACCCTGGTCTCGGTCGCCGTCGCCCTGTCGGTGGCGATCGCCTTCCCGCTGGGCGTGCTGGCGTCCCGCCACCCGCGCCTCGCGGCCGTGCTGCGTCCCATCCTGGACATCATGCAGACCGTGCCGCCCTGGGTGTACCTGATCCCGGCCGTGATCCTCTTCAGCCTGGGCAGCGTCCCGGCCATCATCGCCACCATCGTCTACGGCATCCCGCCGATGCTGCGGCTGACCACGCTGGCGTTCGATCAGATCCCCAGGGACCTGCTGGAACTCGGCCAGGCGCTGGGCGCGCCGCCGCGCACCGTGCTGTTCAAGATCGAGGTCCCGGCCGCCATGCCCACGCTGCTGGTGGGCCTGAACCAGTGCATCCTGCTGTCGCTGGCGATGGTGGTGCTGGCCGGCCTGGTCGGCTCGGGCGGCCTGGGCGCCGAGGTCACCCGCGGCCTGACGCGCATGGAGATGGGCCTGGGGCTGCGCGCGGGCCTGGCGATCGTGGCGGTGGCGCTGCTGCTGGACCGGCTGTCGAAGGCGGCGCTCGGCGGCGGGACCCGCAGGAGGACCTGAACGACCCGGCCCCCGGGCGGAGCATGCCCGGCCCGGGCGCGCGCACGGCCCCGCGCCCGGGCCGGCTGTTCTTGACTTTCATCAAGCCTATCAAAAAAAGACGCCGGATGCCTTGATACCACCATATATTGTGTTTACGATTCGTCTGTACACAATATATAGAGATATCCAGGATGAACCCCACCCCGATCCAGAGTGCGGCCCACGCCCGGGCCGCCCGCCCCGTCCCGCACGTGGACGTGATCCGCTCCATCGACGAATACCTGCGCCAGCAGGACTGGCGCGTCAACGCCAACGCCAACCAGGGGTATTCGCTGGGCGGCCTGATCCTGAACACCTCGGGCAAGCTGATCGCCAACTACTGGCTCAGCCACGTCTACCCCGAGACCGTCGGCCAGGCGCACCGCCAGGGCGACCTGCACATCCACGACCTGGACATGCTCTCGGGCTACTGCGCCGGCTGGTCGCTTCGCACCCTGTTGAACGAAGGCCTGAACGGGGTGCCGGGCAAGATCGAATCCGGGCCGCCGCGCCACATGTCCAGCGCCGTGGGCCAGATCGTCAATTTCCTGGGCACGCTGCAGAACGAATGGGCCGGCGCCCAGGCCTTCAGCTCCTTCGACACCTACATGGCGCCCTTCGTCCGCAAGGATGCCCTGTCCTACGCCGAAGTGCGCCAGTTCATCCAGGAACTGATCTTCAACCTGAACGTCCCCTCGCGCTGGGGCACCCAGACGCCGTTCACCAACCTGACTTTCGACTGGGTCTGCCCCGAAGACCTGCGCGACCAGGTCCCGGTGATCGGCGGGGCGGAAATGTCCTTCACCTACGGCGAGCTGCAGGCCGAAATGGACATGATCAACCGCGCCTACATCGAGGTCATGATGGCCGGCGACGCGCGCGGGCGCGCGTTTACCTTTCCCATCCCCACCTACAACATCACGCCCGACTTCGACTGGCACAGCCCCAACGCCGAACGCCTGTTCGAGATGACCGCCAAGTACGGCCTGCCCTACTTCCAGAACTTCATCAACTCGGAACTCAAGCCGAACATGATCCGCTCCATGTGCTGCCGCCTGCAGCTCGACCTGCGCGAGCTGCTCAAGCGCGGCAACGGCCTGTTCGGTTCGGCCGAGCAGACCGGCTCACTGGGGGTGGTGACGATCAACTGCGCGCGCCTGGGCCACCTGCATGCCGGCGACGAGGCCGGCCTGATGGCCCGCCTGGACGAACTGCTGGAACTGGGCCGCGACAGCCTGGAGATCAAGCGCCGCGTGATCCAGGAACACATGGACAATGGCCTGTTCCCCTATACGCGCCGCTACCTGGGCACCCTGCGCAACCACTTCTCCACGCTGGGCGTCAACGGCATCAATGAAATGATCCGCAACTTCACCGCCGACGAGCACGACCTGACCAGCCCCTGGGGCCACGCTTTTGCCGTGCGCCTGCTGGATCACGTGCGCGCCCGCATGATCGAATTCCAGGAGGCCACCGGCCACATGTATAACCTGGAAGCCACCCCGGCCGAGGGCACGACCTACCGTTTCGCCAAGGAGGACCGCGCCCGCTGGCCCGGCATTCTGCAGGCCGGCACGCCGGACATGCCCTACTACACCAACTCGTCCCAGTTGCCGGTAGGCTTCACCGACGACCCCTTCGAAGCCCTGGAGCGCCAGGACGAACTGCAACGCAAATACACCGGTGGCACCGTGCTGCACCTGTACATGACCGAGCCGCTGTCCTCGGCCGACGCCTGCCGCGAACTGGTGCGCCGCACGCTCAGCCGTTTCTCGCTGCCCTACATCACGATCACGCCGACGTTTTCCATCTGCCCCAGGCACGGCTACCTGCCGGGCAAACACGAATTCTGCCCGCATTGCGACGACGAACTGCTCGCCCGCAAGCACGCCGGGACGACGGCGTCCGACGCCAGCGCGGCCCCCGCCCCGGCGGCCCGCGTCGCCTGAACGACGCCGGCGGGCCGGGCGCATGTCTCCGGTCTGACCGCCCCCCTCTTTTTTTCCGTCCGGGCCACGGCCCGGTTTTCTCAGCCTCTCAGGAGCACATCATGCCCAACACATCCATCACCCTGAACGACGCCGAACGCCAGCCTTGCGAGATCTGGACACGCGTCATGGGCTACCACCGCCCTATGTCATCCTTCAACATCGGCAAGAAAGGCGAGTTCCACGAACGCCGCTTCTTCGTCGAACGGCCTGCCGGCCAGGCGCCTGCCCGGCAGGCGGTGTAATCCCATGCGCGCCGCCACCGCGTCCCACGCCTCGACGGCGGCCGCCTCCGTCCCGCGCATCGCGCCGGGACGGCCGCCCGCGCACCTGAAGGTCGGCGGGCTGGTGCCCTTCACCGCCACAGACTACCCCGGCCTGCTGGCAACCGTTCTCTTCGTGCAAGGCTGCCCCTGGCGTTGCGGTTACTGCCACAACCCGCACCTGCAGCCACGCACCGCCGACAGTCCGCTGGACTGGAACGATGACGTCCTGGCATTCTTGCGCCGCCGCGTCGGGTTGATCGACGGCGTGGTCTTCAGCGGCGGCGAGCCCACGATGGACCCGGGCCTGGGCGCCGCCATCCGGCAGGCGCGCGAGCTGGGCTACAAGATCGGCCTGCACACCGGGGGCACGCACCCGCGCCGCCTGGCCCAGGTGCTGCCGCTGGTGGACTGGGTCGGCCTGGACATCAAGGCGGGTTTCGATGACTACGCCCGCATCACCGGCGTCACCGGCAGCGGCCACCCCGCACGCGCCAGCCTGCAGGCCGTGCTGGACAGCGGCGTCGATTTCGAATGCCGCACCACCGTCCATCCCGATCTGATCGATGCGCAGGAGCTGGTGGCACTGGGCCGCGCGCTGGCTCAATACGGTGTGCGCCGTTACGCCGTACAAGTGTTCCGCACCCAAGGCTGCGCCGACGAGATCCTGAATGCACACGGCCAGTCCTTGCGGGACTGGCCGGGCGCAGGGGTCAGCGACGCGCTGGCGGCGCTGTTCCCATCCTTCGAACTGCGGCGCGGGTAGGCGCCGTGACCGCCCTTGCGGGCGACCATGCCGCCTTGCGAATCGGTGCTCAGCCCTCCATCGCATCCAGCAGCATGCGCACCGCGTAATCGGCGAAACTGCGTCGCACGATCAGTTCCCAGGCATCGCCCGTATCCTCCAGCGGGCGCAGCAGCACGCTGGCCTTGAAAAAATGCGACTGAGCGCAACGGCCAAGCGGTAAGGCCCGGGGGTGCAGATCCAGCGGACAGCCCGCGTTCAACACATTGCGCGCCCCCGGCCCATGCAACTGAACGGCGGAATAGCCGCTGCTCTGGTCCGTGATCGCAAACCAGTGACCTGCCAGCGCATGTTCGACCCGGGATACCAGATCGACACCTGCGCCGGCGCGCAGCAGCCACTCGTCAGGCGCCAGCCACAAGGCCGTAATGTCCCCATCATGGGCCACTGTGTTGGGTACCAGGGGCAATTCCAGCCCCAGACACGCCTGGACGGTTCCCAGAATGGTTGAATTGGAAGGATCGACACGCAGATTGGCCAGACTGACCAGAGATTGCTCGCTCAGGGACACTCGATTGGAGTCACCATGCAACAGTGGCAGACCAAAGTCCGTGTGCAGTCCCGTCAGCGGGCTCTGCTGTTTGTTTTCATTCAACATTTTGACGGGCTCCTTCGGGATCGTAGAACACCGGGCTGCAGACGCGCGCCGGCATGAATCGACCATCGGCCGTGGCTACTGTGACTTCTTCACCCATCCGCTCATGGCCATCCTTGAGCAGGGCGAGCGCAATGGATCGGCCCAGGATCGGACTCATATAGCTGGAAGTCACGTGACCGAACATCGGAGCGATGGCCGCCTGGGTCGGACCCAGCAGAATCTGGCCGCCTTCCGGCAACACGCAGGCGGGATCATTGGCCAGCAAACCAACGAACTGCTTGCGCCCAGGACCGCTGGTGTGGCTGCGCGCCAGAGATCTCTTGCCCAGGCAGTCCTTGTTTTTTGCCAGCATACCGCCCATGCCCAGATCCATCGGAGTGACCGAACCGTCGGTGTCCTGACCGACGATGATGTAGCCTTTTTCGCCGCGCAGGACGTGCATGGTCTCGGTGCCGTAGGGCGTGATGCCGTGGGGCTGGCCAGCCGTCATCAGCCGCTCGACAACGTGGCGGCCCATATTGGCCGGCATATAGACTTCGTAGGATAGCTCGCCGGAAAAGCTCACGCGCAGGACACGGGCAAACACGCCATCGATGGTGCCTTCCTGGAAACTCATGAAAGGGAAGGCCTCATTGCTGAAATCGATGTCCTTGCAGACGGCGGAAAGCACCTTGCGGGCATGGGGACCAGCCACGGTCGCCACGGCATACTGGTCCGTCACCGAGGTCAGATAGACCCGCAGATCCGGCCATTCAGTCTGCAGCCAGCGCTCCATCCAGCTCATGATGCGGGCCGCGCCGCTGGTGGTAGTGGTCAGCAGGAAATGATCCTCAGCCAGACGGATGCTCACGCCATCGTCCATGACCATGCCGTTCTCATCAAGCAGCAGGCCGTAACGGCAGCGCCCAGGCTGCAGCTTGGTCCAGGAATTGATGTACAGGCGATTGAGGAACTCGACCGCATCCGGGCCGCGCACGTCGATCTTGCCCAGGGTGCTGTAATCCAGGAGGCCGACGCTGTTGCGCACGGCCAGGCATTCGCGCTGCACCGCCGCGTGCATGTCTTCACCCGGTTTTGGGTAGTAATGGGCGCGCTTCCAGTTGCCCACATCCTCGAAGATGGCGCCTTGTTCCAGATTCCAGTCGTGCAGGCAGGTACGGCGGATCGGATCGAACCAATCGCCCAGTTCGCGTCCAGCCACGGCGCCGAAGCTGACCGGCGTGTAGTTGGGACGGAATGTCGTGGTCCCGGTTGCCGGAATGCTTTGCTTCAAGGCTTCAGCCAGCACCCCCATGCCGTTGATGTTGCCCAGCTTGCCCTGGTCGGTACCGAAGCCCATGGCCGTATAGCGCTTGACGTGCTCGACCGAGTGGTAGCCCTCGCTGACCGCCAGCAGGATGTCGGATACCGAGACATCGTTCTGGTAATCGATGAACTGCTTCGGACCACGGGTGGCCTGCTTGCCCTTGCCGACAGCCCACAGCGGCAGCAAAGGCGCAACCTCGACCGGCCTGGCAGACCACACGGGAAGATCCGCGGGCCGGGCGGCTGGAGCGCCTTCGGCCGCCTGCAGGCCCGCACGCGCGCCGCCATCCAGCGCCGCCTGCAGACTGAAATCGCCGTTGGCGGCACCCGCACTGCTTTGCGGCTGGGCGGACGCATCCGGCACGAAACAGGCACGCTCATCACACCAGCGCGGCTTGCCGCGCGACTGGGCATACAGGTGGATGACGGGATTCCAGCCACCGGATGTCGCCAGCAGATCGCAGGACAGCGTATCGACGCCATCGCGCAGACTGGCGCCATGGCCCCGCAGGCGCACACCAGTCACGTGCTTGCCGCCGCGCGCCTCGGCTACGACGGCCTGGTGCACCACCGGAATTCCCAGCCGTTCGGCCTCGGCCGGCAGGGTACCGCTGCTGAGCACCCGCGGATCGACGATGGTGACATCCGCGCCATGACGTTTGAGATCGACCGCGCACTGATAGGCGCTGTCGTTGTTGGTGAACACGACGGCACGGCGGCCTGGCAGCACGCCGTAGCGGTGAATGTAAGCGGATACGGCACCGGCCAGCATCACGCCCGGGATATCGTTGTTGCCGAATACCAGCGGCCGTTCATGGGCGCCGGTCGCCAGCACCACATGCCGGGCCCGGATTTTCCAGATGCGTTCGCGTACGCCACTGCGCTGCATGATCGGCAGATGGTCGTGCAGCCGCTCGCAGGCGGTGACCAGATTGTGATCCTGGTAGCCAAACGCGGTGGTGCGCTGCAGCACCTGTGTTTCCGGCTGGGCAGCCAATTCCGCCATGCGTTCGGCTACCCAATCCAGCGCGGGTTTGTCGTCGATGACTTCCTGGGCGCGCAACAGGCTGCCCCCCGCCTCGCCAGCATCATCCACCAGAATGACCCGGGCACCGGTGCGGCCTGCCGCGCAGGCAGCCGCCAGCCCCGCCGGCCCGGCCCCCACGACCAGCACATCGCAGTGCGCATAGCGCTTCTCGTAGCGATCAGGATCCTGAGTGTCGGGCACCGAGCCCAGGCCTGCGGCGTCACGGATCCGTTCCTCGTATTTGCCCCACCAGCTGCGCGGCCACATGAAGGTCTTGTAATAGAACCCCGCCGGGATGAAGCGTGCAAAGCGCTGCATGATCGCCATGCGGTCATGCTCGATGTCCGGCTTGGCGTTGACACTGGTCGCGCGCAAGCCCTCATAGAGTTCGACCTCGGTCGCACGCGCGTTGGGCACCGTATACGCGCCGCTTTCCAGCTGCACCAGCGCATTGGGCTCTTCGACTCCGGCGGTCATGATGCCGCGCGGGCGGTGGTACTTGAAACTGCGTGCCACAAAATGCACGCCATTGGCCAGCAGGGCCGACGCCAGCGTGTCTCCTTG
Organism: Castellaniella defragrans 65Phen; assembly: GCF_000612685.1. NCBI lineage: Bacteria > Pseudomonadati > Pseudomonadota > Betaproteobacteria > Burkholderiales > Alcaligenaceae > Castellaniella > Castellaniella defragrans. The sequence goes on along the minus strand of NZ_HG916765.1, from coordinate 1,684,319 downwards.
CAGGCCGGTATAGGCCTTGCCATTGAACGTGAAGCGCACCGGCGCGCCGCGCCGCACACGGCCACCCTGGGGCAAGCGGCTATCCTGATTCATACGGCCTCCCGGATCGGTTCTGCGGTTTCGTGACTCTGATCAGCGAAGGTCTCGTAGCCCCGGATGTCATAGGTCCGCGTATCGCGCTCGGCTATGAACCAGCGGCGGCAACCGTGGGTGTGGACCCACTGCTCGCGAAACAGCCCGAAAGTGTTGCGGCGCATGAATACGTAATCGCCCCATTCACGATCATCCATCGAAGCGTTGTCCACGGGGCGCACAATGCCGGCCTCCCCCCCATAACTGAATTCGCTTTCGGCGCGTTCCCCGCACCAGGGGCATTTGATCTGCAGCATGATGTCTCTCCTTCAGTGGGCCACGGCGGCGGCGCCGTGTTCGTCGATCAGATGGCCGCTATAGAAGCGGTCGACGGAGAAGGCCTTGTTCAGCGGGTGCGGCTCGTCGTGCGCGACCGTGTGCGCAAAGACCCAACCCGATCCAGGAGTGGCCTTGAAGCCGCCGGTTCCCCATCCGCAGTTGAAATACAGCCCCTTGATCCCGGTCTTGGTGATGATCGGGCACGCGTCGGGCGACACATCCACGATGCCCCCCCACTGGCGGTTCATGCGCACGCGGCTCAGGGACGGGAACATCTCGACGATGGCCTGCAGCGTGTGCTCGATGCTCTGGAAGCTGCCACGCTGGCCATAACCCAGATACTGGTCGATGCCGGCGCCGATCACCAGGTCGCCCTTGTCGGACTGGCTGATGTAGGCATGCACGGCATTGGACATGATGACGGTGTGGACGCAGGGCTTGACCGGCTCGGAAACCAGTGCCTGCAGAGGATGACTCTCGATAGGCAGGCGGATGCCCGCCATGTCGGCCAATACGCTGGAATGGCCGGCTACCACCACGGCGACTTTCTTGGCCTTGATGAATCCCTTGCCCGTGTCCACGCCTTCGATGACACCATTTTTCTTCCGGATATTGGTCACCGGGCAATTCTGGATGATGTGCACACCCAGCCGGTCAGCGGCGCGGGCGAAGCCCCAGGCCACGGCGTCATGGCGGGCCACGCCGCCGCGCCGCTGGAACGAACCGCCCAGCACGGGATAGCGGCTGTTCAGATTGATGTTGGGGACGATTTCCTGGACCTGCGCCGGCGTCAGCCACTCGCCATCGACCCCGTTGTAGCGGTTGGCATTGATGCGCCGCTGGGTGTCGCGCACTTCCTGCAGAGTGTGGGCCAGGTTCATGACGCCGCGCTGGCTGAACATGACGTTATAGTTCAGATCCTGCGACAGGCCCTCCCAGAGCTGCATCGCCTTTTCATAGAGCTGGGCCGACTCGTCCCAGAGATAGTTCGAACGCACGATCGTGGTATTGCGCGCGGTATTGCCGCCACCCAGCCAGCCTTTCTCCAGCACGGCGACATTGTGGATGCCATGCACTTTGGCCAGATAGTAGGCGGTGGCCAGGCCATGCCCGCCTGCGCCGATCACGACAACATCGTATTCCCGCTTGGGTTCGGGGCTATGCCATGCCCTTCCCCAGTTTTCATTGTGACTCAGCCCGTTGCGGATCAGGCTGAAGATCGAGTAGCGATTACTCATGGTCTCCTCGCTTCGATGATGGCGCACCCCGTTTGGTGTGATGGGTGCAGTACATCAAAAGCGGGCCGGACCCGATAGAATTATTTCGCCGTACTTCTGGAAGATTCCCGCTTCTTCAAAAGAACTCGCTGCGCCCCGGAAATACCTCGCTGATGTAGTCGGACACCGGGTCCGATGGCGACAACAGCGTGTCGGGCAGTTGGGCGCGGCCGCGCCACGCGCTGGGCGGCATTCCGAAAGTCGCGCGAAATTCGCGCCCCAGATGGGACGCATCGGAAAACCCACACTCCGACGCGATGGCCGCGATGGTTTTCTTGGTGTGGGTCAGCATCCAGGCCGCCAGGCGCAATCGCATGCCGCGCGCATAGGCCTGGGGCCCCTGCCCGGTCGATTCCTTGAAGAGCCGCTCCAGGTGGCGCACGGAAATGCCCAGCTTGCCGGCCAGTTCATCAAGGCTCAGAGCCCGCCCGACGTGCTGTTCCATGAGCAGGACGGCGCGCCGCACGGCGGGATGCGTCGTCGGCTGGATTCCTGGCGGCAACGGCTGGGCCGCGCTGGCCCGGCCCCCATCTTCAACCTGCAGAATACGCAGAGCCTTCTGCACGATGGACTGATCGATGTGGCGCCGCAGGATCTCGGCGGCGACATCGATCGAAGCACGCCCGCCCGAACATGTGATGCGCCGCCGATCAAAGACGTACAGGCGGTCAGCGATCACCTGCGCCGGATCGACGCAGGGAAAGTGTTCGAGAAAATCCCAGTAATGGAACCAGCTGACGCAGATGCGATGCTGATCCAGCACTCCGGCCTGCATCAGGGTGAATACCCCTGTGCACAAGCCGACCAGACGGACATCCTTGCATGCCGCTTCGCGGATGAATTCGAGCATCCCGGCGCTGACCGGCGGGCGCTGCAGCAGGCCGCCCACGACCACCACATAATCGAAGCGGGCGGGGTCGCCTAACACTTCCGACGGCACCACCTGGATCCCGCTGCTGGAGCGGACCGGCGCCAGAGTTTCATCGACAACCTGCCAGGCGCATCGCACCGGCCGACTGTGATCGCCCTCGTCGCCCGCCAGACGCAGTACATCCAGCATCCCCGAAAAGGCGGTCAAGGTGAAATGCGGCAGCAAAATGAAGCCAAAGCGCACTGGTCCCGTACTCATATGGCTCTGCTTCTCCCTGTCTGACGATTCAGACGTCATGACGTTTCCATTCTAGGCGGATATGCGCCTCCGTGATGTAGTGGACGCCACTACTGGGCCGGCGCGCCGCGCTGGCCACTCGACCTAGACCGGAGACGAACCATGCAACATTCATCCTCGCCCGCCCCATCGACCGCCAGTGCCTTGTTCTGCCTCACGGTGTCCTGCCCCAGCAGGGCCGGACAGGTTGCGGCCATCGTCTCGTTCCTGGACCAGCGACGCGGCTATATCGACGAATTCACTGTCTTCGATGAAAAAAGCACCCAGCAATTCTTCGTACGCTGCGTTTTCCACACCGACCCTCCCCAGGCGCTGGACATCGCTTCCTTGAACCGCGATTTCGCCGGGCTGGCCCAACGCTTTTCCATGCGCTGGGCCATTCACGACATGTCGCGGCGCCCCAAAGTGCTGATTCTGGTCTCGAAACTGGAGCACTGTCTCGCGGACCTGCTGTTTCGCGCCCGAATGGGTGAGCTGCCGATGGACATCACGGCTGTCGTTTCGAATCACGACACCCTGCGCGGCCACGCCGAGGCCGCGGAGATCGCGTTCCACCATCTGCCCGTCACCGACGAGACCCGGCCGCAACAGGAAACCACCATCCTGGATCTGGTACGGACGACCGGCTCCGAACTGGTTGTCCTGGCCCGGTACATGCAGATCCTGCGCCCCGAAACCAGCAAGGCACTGGCGGGCCGCGCCATCAATATCCACCATTCTTTCCTGCCGGGCTTCAAGGGCGCCCGCCCATATCACCAGGCCTATGAACGAGGGGTCAAGGTGATCGGCGCCACAGCCCACTTCGTGACCGACGATCTGGACGAGGGCCCGATCATCACCCAGTCCGTCGAGCCAGTCGATCATACGCAAACCCCCGACCAACTGCTGGCCACCGGCCGCAACCTGGAATGCCGCGCACTGGCCCGGGCCGTGCGCGACTACCTGGAACGGCGGGTCTTCATCAGCGGGCATCGAACGGTGGTTTTGTAAAGCCAGCGGACGATCCCTCACATCGAGGGCGTCGGCCGCCGCCGCGTCGGGTGGCGCCACACGCGCCCCCCGCCGGGAAGCCAGGCACGGCATGATCAGTCAAACGCCGTTCGCAGCGCGTCCGCGATGCCCTGTACGCAGACCGTCAAGATCAGTTGGCCATGTTCCGCGCTGGCTCGGCTGGCCGACGACAGACAGCCGGACTCCGGTGTCCACTCCGGCTTGATCGGGAAAAAATCATAAGGCGGAAATGTGGCTGGCGGGTGATCCTGAACCTGACTCATGTCGACCAGATCCGGGTGCAGATGCAGCATCAAAGAGGTTTCCAGCACCCCGCCATGCTCGACGGCCCAGCCGGGGAAATCCCCCTGGTAAATCGCGTCAATCGTCTTTTGGTCGATGAAGTCCCAGTACGACAGGATGATGCTGCGGAAATCCCGTATGCCATCCCAACGCAGTTCTCGCAGCGCCAGATCGACCCCTTCGGTAATGAAGGCCGAGTTCTCATAATGGCCATTAACGAGAACAACCTTGCGGACCCCGTGGCGCGCCAGTTCCTTCAGCACGTCGCGGATGATGCTGGTGACCGTCAGGCCATCCAGGCTGGTCGTGCCCGGCATGTGATTGCCCCCGCCGCTTTTTTGCTGCGACTTGTAGCCATACGCGATGGCCGGAGCCACTAACGCGCCCATCCGGGCAGCCACACGTTCTGAAATGGCCGTCGGTAGCAGGACGTCCGGATTCATGCTCATGTGGGGCCCGTGCTGCTCCAACGCCCCAACGGGCACCAGCACGAGCGCGCCATTTCTGACTTTCTCCGCGTAAGCTGGCCAGGCCAGCTCCGCAATACGGACTCGATCCATGTCTTTCCCCATCACACCAGACGCGTGCGTCGCATGTTGAAGCCCAGCGCCAGCACCAGGTAACTGACCGCCGTCACGCCAATTGCCGGAAAGGACGCCGTCCAAACCCCCGCAACATCCGTCAGACTGTAGTGCAGCAAGTAGAACACGCCCAGACCCAAAGCCATCGAAATCCAACCTGAAGCATTCCAGTCGCCCAGGCGGCTCTTGGTGGAACCATCAGGATAATTCTCGGCGAACAGATCCTCGTCCCGGACCTGGCACCTGCGTACAATGAAATAATCGACAACCACCAGCGTCCACAACGGGACGAAGATCCCTCCGACCACCCCAAGGAAGAACTCGAAATACTCGATGAATTTGTCAAAAGCCAGCGGCAAAAAACACATGACGAACTGCAAGAGCGCAATAAACAACAGATAGCGCTTGGGGGATTCGCTGCGCGTGGCGCCCACCAGCCCCATGCCGGCCCCATACAACACGGTCACGTTCGTGCTGACCGTGGCGAAGAACACTACAAGAAAGGCAACGGTGCCCAACCCCAGGGAAGCGATCGTGGAACTGGGATCCGAGTTGTTCGGGTCGAAGACGCCAGTATCCAGCACGACGCCGATCACACCGATGGCGCCGACGATCATGAACCAGCCTTGACCCAGATTGACACCCAGCCAGCTACCCGCCGTGGCGGCGCCAGGCCCCTTGGCAAAGCGGGCAAAGTCGCCGATCATCGCCCACCCCCAGCAGAACCCGAAAGCCAGGTCAAAATAAAATGCCGGCGAATGTTGAGCTTCCGGCAAGGTCAGGCTGGCGATCTTGGCGTAATCCCAGTGCTGCAGGACGACGATGGTTTCCCAGATGCCCAGCACGACCAGCAGCACGACAGAAATCCATTCCAGGTACTTGATCGCGCGATGCCCCACCACGACGATCACTCCCTGAACAATCGCGGTCACCAGGATTCCCAGAACCAACGGCACCAAGGAGCCGGGCTGCCCATAGGTCGGCGAGCCCCACATGGCATGGAAAACATAAGTCAATGAAATCGCGGCGATGAAGGTGTTGATGCTCGGCCAACCGATCATGCCCAGAAACTCACCGATGCCAGCCCAGCGGGATCCCCGGACGCCCAGGACGGGAACCGTACAGGTCACCGTCGACGCGCCATGCTTCCAGGAAATCCAGCCGATCATGGCCCAGGGAATCATCATCAGCGGCAGATAGATGAAAGCGTACTGCCAGACGAAACTCATGCCAATGGCCGCCGCCATCCCGCCAAAATACCAGGATCCCGTATTGACCCCGGACCCGAACCAGGTCACGACCTGGTCAAAAAAGCCATACTCGCGCTTGTCATGCGGAATTCTGGCGGTGCCGTATTCCATGTAGTGTCTCCTCGAAGGTGCGCCGGCCCCCCGTTATGTCCCGGGAGTGTACCGGCTCTGGTGATTGAGCGGCGGCGCTTTTTCAGCGTCCGCCCAACCCATCTTAGAGACAGGACGCCCGGTGGCTTTCTCCAGGAACGACCTCGACTTGCCAGAAAGCGAAGCCATACTCCGGACTACACGTCAGCTCATGTCTGTGCGCCCAGGATGCGGGTTTCCTGGATACCCCAGCTGACATGAACCCAGCCATCGTCTTCCACGGGCAGCTTCGCGCGTCCGGCATAGGGAACCTGGGCCTGCAACTCCAGGCCGGTTTCAGCCTGGAGGTGGATCGTCATGATGGCGCCGACGAACTCTTCTCCGATCACGCGACACCGCAGACGATTGCGGTCCGCGCCCTCAGCCCCGCCGAAGCCCACGTCCTCGGCGCCGACGTACAAGGTCACGGAATCCCCCTTGGCGACGCGCCCGCCGGCCGCCAGAGGCGTTTCCAGGACTCCATGATCGGACCTCACGATGATCCTGTCGCCGACGATATCGGCCACATTGCCCTCGATGATGTTCTTGCCGCCAATGAATTCCGCCACGAACCGGTTGCATGGCTTGGAATAGATTTCCTGCGGAGTGCCCACCTGTTCAATATGTCCCTGGCTCATGATCACCACCCGATCGGCCATTGCGAAGGCTTCCGAATGACTATGGGTGACGTACACGAAGGTGATGCCGATCTCCTTTTGCAACTCTGTCAGCACACCTTGCATCCGCACCTTCAGGTTTGCGTCCAGAGCACTCAGCGGCTCGTCGAGCAACAGGATGGGAGGTTCGGTTACCAGGGATCTGGCCAATGCGACACGCTGGCGCTGGCCGCCCGACAACTGACTGATATCCCGACCCGCGAACTCGGCGAGCCCCATGCGTTCCAGCCATTTCCCGACCCGACGCCTGCGCTCGTCCTTCTGGACGCCACGCATCCGAAGTCCAAACTCGACATTCTCGGCGACGCTCAAAAAGGGGAATAGCGCAAGGTTCTGCCACACCAGGGGGGTATCGCGATCCCAGGTGCTGAGTTCATTGATGCGCTCTCCGTTGAGGCGGATTTCGCCTTGCGTGGGCTGGTCCAGGCCGGCCAGCATCCGCAGGGTCGTTGTCTTGCCACAGCCGCTCGAACCCATGATGGCCAGGAATTCGCCTTCGCTGATGTTCAGGTTGATCGATTCGACAGCGGTAAAGCCCCCAAAGGACTTACTGACATTATCCAGTTCCACCAGAGGACGATTCATGATTTCACTCCCCTTTGGCCGCGGCCAAAATTTTTTGAGTCCTGTTTTTTCCACGCCGGACCAACAGAATCTGCGCCAGGACAACCAATATGATGGTGACCGTAAAGACGATGGAACCAATCGCATTGATCGTCGGACTGACGCGCCCCTGCAGGGTCGTGAGAATGCTGACCGGCACGGTGGGGTCCAGCCCCGACACGAACCATGCAACGGCATACTCATCGAACGACACCGCCATGGTGACAAACAGCGCAGCAGCGATGCTGGGCAAGGAAAATGGCAGGATCACGTGCCAAAGCGCCTGCCACTGACTGGCTCCCAGGTTCCAGGCGGCCGCTTCCATGTCGGCGGGCATCAGCGCCAGACGCATCCGGATCACCGCCATTGCAAACGGGGTGCACATGACGATATGGCTGATCATGACCGCCTGAATGTTGCCCGACAGGCTGACGCGAGACAGAAACGCCAGCATCGCCAGCCCCATGATGACCACCGGGATGGTCGGCGGCAACAGCGCCAGCGTCAGGTAGACCGATTTTCCGAAGAATCGATAGCGATGATCGGTATACGCGGCGCAAAACCCCAGCAAGGTGGACACCACCGCCACGGTGAAACCGACTTTTGCGCTATTTCCAAACGCCAGCCAGATGTCGGCGTCGGAGATGATGTCCCGATACCATTGGAAACTGAAATCACCCAGAGGCAAGGTGGGAAAGCGATCCGCATTGAAGGAAAAAACGAAGCTAGCCGCGATGGGAGTGAAAATAAACGCGAATATTCCAAAGGCATAGCAATAAAGTGTCAGATTGATCCATCGGTTCTCGTTCATTTCGGCCTCCGGTAAGCGAACCAGATTGCCGCCAGGGCAACCGCCAGCAAAGTCATGATCATCGTCACCGCCACGACGGCCGCCTGTGGCCACTGCTGGCCGGACTTGACAGTGTCGATGATCACGGTGCTCAGTACGGTCCTCAGGCCGCCTCCTAAATACAAAGGACTGACGAAATCACCAAATGTCAGGATGAAACAGAACAGCGCCGCAACCATGATGCCGATTCTGGCGGACGGGATGATGACGTGCCAGATCGTGCCAAGACGGCCGCAACCTAGGTTATGGGACGCTTCCACCAGATTCCGGTCCACATAGATGAGGCTGAGCAATTGCAGCAAGGTCACCAGCGGCAGGCACAAAGTCGCATACCCGATCAAGGTGCCTCCGAGGGTATTGAGCATCGCCACTGGCGGCAGCGACAGCCAGCTCAGGAGCATGTTGACGACCCCTGAATCAGCCAGGACGACCTGCCAAGCATAAACGCGCACCAGGTAACTGGTGAAAAAGGGGATGATCAGCAAAAGCAGCGCAAGCTGACGTGCCGATTTCCGGAATTTGAAGGCAATCGCGTAGGCGCACGGAAACGCAATCGCGCTGATGACGATCGCAGAGAAAATCGCCATGCCGAAAGTCAAGACGTACGCATCGTAAAAATAGCCGCGCGTATAGATGAACGCCCAATTGGCAAACGTGAAATCCGGCTTCAGGCGAAAGAACTCGACCGACCAGAAAGTAATGACCAGCAGAAACACCACCGGAAAAACCAGAAAGAGCAACTGCCACACGAACGGCGGCAGGCTCAGAGAAAAGGTATATAGCCTCTGCTTTGGAACGAAATGCCCAGTACGCGGCGACGTCCGTCGCAACGGGCGCACGCGCGACGCGGCGCCAGGGGATCGCGTTGAACTCTGACGCGGAATTGTCACCAAAACCTCCTGTGCCATGAGGCCCATCAAGCTCTTCGCAAGATATCTGTTCCGGAGCCAGCGGCCGACTTCTGAAACGACAGGCGGCTGACCAGGCCGCGCCCGCCACAGCATTGCATCGCGGGTGCGCCAGCCTGGTCAGGAGCCGCTCAGGCGCTCTTGTACTTCTGCCAGAAATTGTTCCAGTCCTGCAGAGATTGCTGGACTGGAAGTTGCCGATCGTGGATGCGGCCCTCCCGGATGATGTTCATGACGTTGTATTCGTCCATCAGCATGCCCCCACGTTCAGCCGCCACGTGATTGACCTTCGACAGCAACTTCCACCCCTCTTGATTCGGAATCAGGGCTGGATAAGCTTTCATGGTTGCGGCCTTGACCTGCCCTTCCGGGGAGGCCATGTATTGCAGGAACTTGGTGGCCAATTCGGTCTTCCGGCTGCCCTTGCCGATGCACAGGCACTCATCCCACTGCAGGCCGCCTTCCTTGGGCACGACCGTCTTGAATGAACCGCCATCGCGGGCCAGCAGACCAGTGATCCAGTCCCCAATGCCCAGCATCGCATGGACTTGCTCGGTTTTCAGCGCCGAAAGCGTGCCGCCATAGCCGAAGAACCCGGCGATCTGGGGACGCAGGCTCATGGTTCTATCCTGCACCTTTTGCCAGGCGGCGGCATCGATATCGTAAGGCTTGGGATTTCCGTTCAGCAGGCTCATTTGACCGAGATTGGGCAGATGCCAGTCGAAATGCGCAACCTTGCCTTTGAGCTTCTTGTCCCAGAACATCTCGTAGGAGCTTGCCTGTTCGTCGGTAATGTATTTGGTATTGAACGAAACCCCCAGAAATCCGAAACGCATGAGCAACGCATACATGTCGTTCTCATGCCACAGCATTGGAAACCTGCGGAATTCCGGAAAATAATCGTTAAAGGGATAGTCCGCCGGATTCAGCTTGTCGATATAACCCGCTGTCCGCAACTGTTGGACATATTCGCCGTCCGCCAGGATGACGTCGTAAGTGCCCGGCGGGGATTGGGAGATCAGCGCCAGCATTTCGTCTCCGCCGGTATAGTATTTCGCGCGGATCTTGACGCCGTGCTTGTCCACAAAATCCCCGACCACCTCGCGCTCGGCAAAGCCATTCCAGGTCAGCATGGTCAAGGTCTCGAGCGCCCATGCATCGCGTAGCGGTAGCGCGCTGGTGACGGCCGCGGCGCCCATGAGGCTGCCGATTTTCGTGACAAAACGCCGACGGGATGCGAACTCGCTGCGTTTCAAGGGAAGTTTCATATTCCAGTCCTCCTCGATTGCGCCTGACCATATCCGATGCGGGATCCGATATTGATTGGCGCTGTTGGAAACAATGAAAGGAACAGTCGCCCTTTCAGAATCTACTTCCATACTGACGTCATGCGCCGTGGGTCCGGCAGCAGGCCCGGTCATTACCGGGAAGCCTGGAGAAATCGAACCGACACAACGCGAGGGAACCTGGGCCAGCTACTATAGTGTCTCCATCTTGCATCGTCGTTTCAGGTTGCCTGTAACGACGATCCTACGGGTTCCGCTCGCAAGGCTCGTTGTCGGGAACGACATCAAATTGTCTGACAACGAACTGGCGGCCCGGTGTGGCGCAAGGGTCGCCCGGCCGCTGGTCACTGCGCGTTCGCGCTGATCACGATGGCATACGCCGAATGATTGTGAATCGACTCGAAATTTTCGGCCTCCACTTCATAGGACGCCACGCCTGGCAGCCGCCGCACCAGGACGGCCACGTCGCGTACCAAGTCTTCGACGAACTTCGGGTTCTCGTACGCCCGCTCAGTAACAAATTTCTCATCCTCGCGTTTGAGCAGACCCCAGAGTTCCGCAGACGCCCGCGTCTCCACACCTCGAATCAAGGCATCCAGATCGGCCGCGACGGGCGACCCGTATTCGAGCCGAACGAGGACGTGCGAGCGCTGGTTGTGCGCGCCATAATCGGAGATGGCCTTGGAACAGGGGCACAGGCTGGTCACCGGTACCCGGACATGTTGCGAGAAACGGGCTGGCGCCCCCCGCGCGGCGCGAGCCGTCCAGACAACCTGATAATCCATGAGACTGCGCAGACCGGACACCGGAGCCGCTTTTTCCAGGAAGTAGGGGAAGCGGGCAGACACGTCAGCACTCTCGACACCCAGCCGCTCATACACCGCCCGCGCCATGCGACAAAAACCCTCCGCGGACAGCGGCGTCTCGCGCCAGGATTCCAGCACCTCGATAAAGCGCGACATGTGGGTACCCTTGTCCGCAGCGGACAATGCCACGGTCATTTCCCAATCCGCGACGACTTGCCGGGAAGGATTCGCATCGGCCGCCAGCCGCAGCGGATAGCGGACTCCCCGGACCCCGACCCGCTGAATGGAAATCCCGCGCATATCCGGACCGCTCTGCACGTCCGGCATCGAGACCGCGAGGGGATCGAGAAGAGTATTCATGTGCCTCCCTGGAAGTCGGCCGGGATCCATTCATGACTCCGGCCCACCGCCCAGCGCGTGAGGGCACCAACCCGGAGCGCGCCGGGATCGGCCCCCTCATGCGGCGCTGGATCAGCCCTTCACGATGTTGTGTTCCGGGCCATACGGGAACTTGGTGATGTTTTCGGCCCCGTTGGCCGTCACAACCAGGATGTCGTGTTCGCGATAGCCGCCCGCGCCCGGCAGCCCTTCAGGCAGCATCAGCATCGGCTCCATCGAGACCACCATGTTGGGCACCAGCACCGTCTCGATATCCTCGCGCAGTTCCAGCCCGGCCTCGCGCCCGTAATAGTGGGACAGCACGCCGAACGAGTGGCCGTAGCCGAAGGTGCGATACTTCAGGACATCATGCCGGTGGAAGATCTCGTTCAGTTCCGCCGCGATGTCGCAGCAGCGGGCGCCCGGGCGGATCAGTTTTTGACCGGCCTCGTGCACCTCGACGTTGATTTCCCAGATGCGGCGGTGGGCATCTGAACATTCCTCGGCGAACAGCGTGCGTTCCAGCGCCGTGTAGTAGCCGGAGATCATCGGGAAGCAATTCAGGCTGAGGATGTCGCCCCGCTGAATCCGACGCGACGTCACCGGATTGTGGGCGCCATCGGTATTGAGGCCCGACTGGAACCAGGTCCAGGTGTCCATGAGCTCGGCATCCGGATACGTGCGGGCGATTTCGCGCACCATGGCCTGCGTCGATGCCAGCGCCACCTCATGCTCGGGCACGCCCACAGCAATGGCCTCACGGCAGGCGGCCCCGCCGATGTCGGCGATCCGCGCCCCCTGCTTGATCAAGGCGATTTCCTCATCGGACTTGACCATGCGCAGCCGCATGCAGGCCTTGCCGATGTCCACCAGCTCGCTGCCCGGCAGGGCGGCGCGCAGCTTGTCCAGGTTTTCCGCCGTGACATGATCGAACTCCACCCCGACCCGCTTCTTGCCCTTCAGCAAAGTCTGGACCGCATGGAAATAGTTGTCGCGCTGCCAATCCGTGTAGACGATGTTCTCGCCAAAGCTGCGGCGCCCCGGCTGACCGGCGTCGATGTTGGCGCTGATGGTCGTGTGCTTGTCTTGCGTGAGCGCCAGCCCATAGAAGCGCCCGAAATGGCAAAATAGAAAATCGGCGTAGTAGTTGATGTTGTGATACGAAGTGAACAGGACGGCATCGATGTCATTGGCGGCCATGTGCGCACGCACCATATCGACGCGCCGTTGCATTTCGCTCGCAGAAAAGGTCGGCTTGACGCGCGGGCCGTTGGGAATCTGCAGCAGGCGCGTCTCGCGCATCTGTTGGGCTGCGGTCGCGGCGTTGGAAAATTGCAGGCTGCTCATGGGGATGTCTCCTGTGATTGGCATCGGCTTTTGAAATGACTGCGCGGTCGCCCGCGTTCGTGCAGACCATCTTAGAGACCGCGCGCCGCGTGCCTTTTTTCAGAAGCGACCTTTAATTGCCTGGAAACGAAGACCCGCGCCGGGCAAGACGGACCGACGATAAAACCCGCTCTACAGTTTGTGAAAGCGGAAGTGTTTTTTGGACGGAGACAAGCAGGATGGACACCCCTTTGGTTCAGGACGCCGCGCACGGCCGCCCGGTCCCTGCCACACAGCACTACGGTTTTTTGCTGGTTCCCGGATTTACTCTGATCGGTTTCTCCTCCGCAGTGGAACCTCTGCGCATGGCCAATCTGGCCAGCGACCAGCTTCTTTTCCAATGGTCCACAATCAGCCTGGACGGCGCGCCGGTCCAGGCCAGCAACGGGGTACCCCTTCAGCCGGACTTCGCGTTGGATCAGGCCCCTGCGTTCGATGCCCTCTTCGTCTGCGGGTCCAACCCGATCCCGCCCCGCATAGATCCGCGCTGTCTGAACTGGCTGCGCCAGCGGGCGCGCCAGAGCACGGTCCTGGGCGGCATCTGCACGGGCAGCTACTGGCTGGCGCGCGCGGGCTTGCTGAACGGCTACCGCTGCACCCTGCACTGGGAAGATACCGAACGGCTTTTGACCGACTTTCCGGAGATCATCGTCTCCAAGCGCATTTACGAAATCGATCGGGACCGTTACACCTGTAGCGGCGGAATCGCCCCCGTGGACCTGATGGTCGCGCTGATTGATCTGCGGACCGGTAGCCACGAAATCGCGGCCAAGGTCTCTGAACTGATGGTCTGCGAACGCATACGTTCGACCCAGGATCCCCAACGGATCCCGCTGCGCCAGCAACTGGGCACCAGCCAGCCTAAACTGACTGAAGTGGTGACGCTGATGGAAAACAATCTCGAAGAACCCTTGTCCAAGGAAGAATTGGCCCACTTCATCCAGGTTTCGGTGCGCCAGCTCGAACGTCTGTTTCAGGAGCACCTCAAAAGCACGCCCAACGCATATTATCTGGAACTGCGGCTACGGCGGGCGCGGCAGCTGCTGCTGGGATCAGAACAATCCATCATCGACGTCGCAGCCGCCTGCGGTTTCGTTTCGGTGACCCATTTCACCCACCGCTATCGCGACTACTTTGGCATTACGCCGGGCCGCGAACGCCGGATCGTCCAACCGCCAAACAACTCGGTGGCGGCTGCGCGGACATCCTGACCAGTCCGCCACGAACGCCGAACCACAATACCCGCTGCGGCACTTGCGTCCCAGTACTATGGCGCGAACATACAAGCCGACCCGCCTGCGTTCCCTAGAATAGAGAACAAGCCTGCCTTGCGCCTCGTCATCGAGAGTCGCGCAAACGCATCCGGCGCTCGACTCATCACAGGAGACATCATGTTTTCAGGCAACGAACGCATCCAGGGTTTCGATGACGAACTGTGGGCCGCCATCGAGGCGGAAGACCACCGCCAGGAACAACACATCGAACTGATCGCGTCGGAGAACTACGCCAGCCCGCGGGTCATGCAGGCCCAGGGCACCAAGTTGACCAACAAATACGCCGAGGGCTATCCCGGCAAGCGTTACTACGGCGGCTGCGAGCACGTGGACGTCGTCGAGCAGATGGCCATCGACCGCACCTGCGAGCTGTTCGGCGCCGACTGGGCCAACGTGCAGCCCCATTCGGGCTCCCAGGCCAACATGGCCGTCTACCTCGCTCTGATGCAGCCTGGCGACACCCTGCTGGGCATGAGCCTGGCCCACGGCGGCCACCTGACCCACGGCGCCAAGGTCAGTTCCTCGGGCCGGCTCTACCGTGCCATCCAGTACGGCTTGAACGCCGACGACCTGGTCGACTACGACGAAGTCGAACGCCTGGCCATGGAACACAGACCGAGGATGATCGTAGCCGGTTTCTCCGCCTATTCGCAGGTGCTCGATTTTCCGCGCTTTCGCGCCATCGCCGACAAGGCGGGCGCGCTGTTCATGGTGGACATGGCCCATTTCGCCGGCCTGGTGGCGGCGGGCCTCTACCCCAATCCGGTGCCTCATGCCGACGTGGTAACGACCACGACGCACAAGACCTTGCGCGGTCCGCGCGGCGGCCTGATCATGGGCCGCGCCAACCCCGAGATCCAGAAAAAAATCCAGTCGGCCGTGTTTCCGGGCGCGCAGGGGGGGCCGCTGATGCACGTCATCGCGGCCAAGGCCGTGGCCTTGAAAGAGGCCATGCAGCCGGAATTTCGTGCCTACCAGCAGCAGGTCCTGGACAATGCCCGGGCCATGGCCGAGGTCTTCGTCAAAAACGGGCTGCGCATCGTTTCAGGCGGCACGCACGACCACCTGTTCCTGGTGGACCTGACTGCCAAGGGCATCACCGGAAAGGCCGCCGACGCGGCGCTGGGCGCTGCCCACATCACGGTCAACAAGAACGCGGTGCCAAACGACCCCCAACCCCCCTTCGTGACCAGCGGCATCCGCATCGGCTCGCCCGCCATCACGACGCGCGGCTTCAAGACCGAAGAGGCGCGCTTGCTGGCCGACTGGATCTGCGAGATTCTCGACGACATGGACAACGCGGACACCATCGCTCGCATTCGCGCGCAGGTGATCGACCTGTGCGCCCGCTTCCCGGTCTACCGCGGCTGACCGCGATCCCCGCCACCCGGCCGCACCAGCGGCGGCCGGGCCACGCCCGGGCACCGAAGCCTGGCAAAGGGTGACCCCATGACGCACCACGACTCGCAAACCACCGGCCAGCGGCTGACGTTGTGTGCGGCGCTGTTCGTGGTGGCCTACGCCGCTCAGACAGTCTCGCCGGTCATGCTGTTCTATACGTTCGACCTGCACCTGTCGACCACCGATCTGACGCTGTTCTTCACCGTCTACGCCGCCGGCCTGATGGCGGCCTTCCTGGCCGGTGGGCCGCTGTCGGACCGGTATGGCCGCAAGGCCATCGTGGCGCCATCCGCGGGGGTGCTGGCGCTGACGGTAATGGCGCTGCTGGGCGCAGCCCTGTGGGGCAAACCGGTGATCCTGGCGGCGCGATTCCTGCAAGGGCTTGCCAGCGGCGCGATCTTCACGGTCGGCACGGTTTGGCTGCGTGAACTGGCGGGCGAGGCCGACGCCCGGCGCGCATCGATGCTGGCCAGCAGCGTGATGGCGGCGGGATTCGCGGTCGGCCCGTTTGTCTCCGGTATTCTCGTCCAGTGGCTGCCCTGGCCCCGCATTCTCTCTTTCCTGATCGCGCTCGTCCTGGTATCGGGTGCCGCCGCGGTCGTGCGGACATTGCCCGAAACGGTGGCCGGACACGGGACGGCCCGCATCCGCATCGGGCTGCCTCCCGGCACGGCGGCCGGCTTCCTCTGGTTTCTGGCACCTTGCGGGCTGCTGGTCTACACCTTCACGATGTTGTCACTGATCGCATTTCCGATCCAGCTCGGCAAGGCCGGTTTCGGCCAAGTCTATTTCATCCTCGGGTTGAGCGCGATGCTGGTCCAGGGATTCGCCGCGTTCGCGGCGCTGCAGGCGTTTCGCTTTGGTCCGACCGGTGCCGGCTGCCTGGCTGGCCTGTGCGGGGCGGCCGGTTGCGCGTTGGGCTACCTGGCGGTGCAGCCTGGCGGCTGGCCCTGGGTGATCCCGGCTTCGGCGGCGATCGGCTTGGCCAACGGCCTGTCGCTGGCCGCCGGCGTGGCCGTGTCAGACACGCTCGCGCCGCCCGACCGGCGCGGCGCTCTGATCTCGATGTTCTATCTCGTCGTCTACGTCGGCTATTCCAGCCCGACGGTGCTGTCGCTCCTCTGGGGCCGACAGACAATGGAGCGCAGCGGCACCCTCATCGCCCTGGGTGTTTTCGCCCTCGCGGTCACGGCGGCCCTGGCTTCGGGGGGACGCATGGCCGTACGCCGCCATGGCGCACTGCGGGCGGCGCCGGAAAACGGCTGAAGGGATCGGGCGCACGAACTGCTTGCCGCGCTCCGGGCATCCGGCGGACTCCGGACCCGCCCCAGCCGCGCGGATCCAGGCAGATTACCGACCCCGGGCGATCCCGGCTCCGTCCGCGATCGGCCTGGCACGCGCCACCAGCCGCTGCCGCAGCGCCAGCGCGACATCACGCAGCACGGCCTTAGGCCGAAACACCGCCATATCGATCGAATCCAGCGTGTTCTTGACCATCAGGCCCAGTTCCGTATCGCCCTCGATCACCAGGCGGCGGCTGAAGAACAAGGTATCCGGGTCTTCCTGGCGCTGCAGCAGGCAATGGAAATCCCAGGCGTCGGCGCGGAAAGTCAGGTCGGGCTCGGCCTGCGTGTGCCGGGCCGCGCGGAAAGCGCCGTTGCGCCACGTGTAGTCGAAACGCAGGTCTGCATCCGCCACGTGGATGCGCAAGGAGCGGCCCTCCAGCATGTGCAAGGTGTCGGGGTGCAGATGGCGGGCCAGCACCAGGTTCAAGCCGGTGACAAAGAGCAGCGAACCC
The DNA here is from genome assembly GCF_000612685.1 of Castellaniella defragrans 65Phen. NCBI lineage: Bacteria > Pseudomonadati > Pseudomonadota > Betaproteobacteria > Burkholderiales > Alcaligenaceae > Castellaniella > Castellaniella defragrans. The sequence goes on along the minus strand of NZ_HG916765.1, from coordinate 1,666,843 downwards.
GGATAGCGGGGCAAGCGCCCGAGCACCCGGGCCAGGGGTTCGGGTATGCGGTAGGCGGGAGTCGTGGGGTTTTGCATGGTCGGGCTCATGAAAGGAATGGGGACATGGCGGGGTCTCACGCGGCGCTGCGCGCCTTGACCCCGGGAGCGCGCGCATCCGGGGCCTGCGAAACGACGACTTCTCCGGGCAGGACCATGTCCAGGCCCGCCCGGCCGTGCCAATAGCCATTGCAAGGGCCGGCCGGCATCAACGGCACCAGTTTCCGGTGCGCTTCGTCAGCCGTCTCGGCGCCGTCGAGCACGGCGCGGAAGGCGGCCACGACCTGATCCATGTGCTGGGACTGAGGGCTCAGCCGCACCACGTCCACGCCCAGGCCGCGCAATTCGTCCAGTGCGTGAATCAGCGTATAGACCAGCGCCGATTGGGTCTGGATCCCGTTGATCGTGAGAAAGGCCTGGGATTCCTTGGTTTCGAGCAGCAGGCCGTCCGGATGGTCCATGCAGACGTACTGGCAGTTGTCCTTGGGGAAATTGCGGTTGCGGGCCGTGAAGCAGCGGGCGGAAAAGGCCAGGGGCATGCGGCCATAGGCAAAGACCTCGGTCTGCAGGCCTGCGGGCCGGTCTTGCTGCAACTGCGCCAGGCCGGCGCGGCCCATTTCCAGCGGCATGACCCAGCGGACCGCGCCCTGGCCGGCGATCACGTCCAGGGTCGGCTTGCTGTAGACGTTGAGGAACGGCCCCCCTACGAACGGACGGCCCTGCATGCGGTGCACGGCCCCCATGTCGTTGGCTTCCACGGCATAGCGCCCGTTCTCGGAAATCTTGCGCAAGGTATTGAGATCGTTGCCCGATTCCAGCAGGACCTGGGTGGACAAGACGGGCGTCTTGCCGGCCTCGGCCAGCATGTCGGCAACCTCGATCCAGTCGGGCAGGCGCAATTCGTGACGGCGTGAACAGACGGTTTCACCCAGGTAGACGATGTCCACCGGCCAGTCACAGACGGCGGCATAGAATTCGAGGGTAGTGACGCGAGGCCAGTAATACTGGAGGGGCCCCAGGGCGATTTTCATGACGGTTTCCTTGTGTGCGGATGGCGGGGCGGCCCGCATCGTTTCCGATGCGTCCGGCGCATGCCCCGCAAAGATTATTTCCAGGGCCGGTGATAGGCGCCCAGCGTGTGCTGCTGGCCTTCGGCGACCTTGTTCAGTTCGGCCATCCAGGACGGATGCACCGAATAGCGGGACGGGCTGCTGCGGGCCTGGTCGATGGCCTGCCGCCAGACCCGGGTGACCTGGGCGGTATAGGCCGGGCTGCGCTGGCGGCCTTCGATCTTGATCGCCCGCACCCCCATGGCCATCAGCCGGGGCAGCAGTTCCAGGGTATTGAGGCTGGTGGGCTCTTCGAGCGCGTAGTAGTTTTCACCCGCAACGTCGAAGCGGCCCTTGCACAAGGTGGGGTAGCCGGCATTCTCGCCCTCGTCGTAGCGATCGATCAGCACGCCGTTCAGGCGCGATTCCAGGCCCTTGTCCGTCTGCTGCCAGCGCACGTGCTTGGCCGGCGAGCAGACGCCGTGCGTGTTGGGCGACTCGCCCGTGGCGTAGGACGACAAGGCGCAACGGCCCTCGACCATGACGCACAGGCTGCCAAAGCCGAAGACCTCGATCTGGACCGGCGTGTTTTCGCAGACCTGCTGCACCTGGGCCACCGACAGCACGCGCGGCAGCACGGCGCGCGCCACCCCGAAGCGCTCGTGGTAGAAGCGGATGGCCTCGTAGTTGGTGGCGGAGCCCTGCACCGACAGGTGCAGCCGCAGGCCGGGGTAGCGCTCGCAGGCGTAGGCCATCAGGCCCGGATCGGCCATGATGACGGCGTCCACGCCGGCGCCGGCCGCGCGGTCCACGGCGTCCCGCCACAGCTGCCAGCCGTCGGGCTGCGGATAGGTGTTCAGGGCCAGCAGCACCTTGCGCTTGCGGTCGTGGGCGTAGCGGATGCCCTCGGCGATGGCGGCGGCGTCGAAATTCAGGCCGGCGAAGTTGCGCGCGTTGGTCGCGTCGCGGAACCCCAGGTAGACGCAGTCGGCGCCTTCGTCCACCGCGGCTTTCAGGGCCGGCAGGCTGCCCGCGGGACAGACGAGTTCAAAATCCGACAGGTCGTGACGGGGCACCACGCCGGGACGGTGAGATTCGGGAAGGGCTGACATGGGAGGCGCATCCAGAGGATTCGTGGCGGGGCTAACCGCCGGGCCCCGCTTCGGCAATACCGGGAACTATGCCCTCTCGGGCGGCATCGGACCTTAATCCGGATCAAGAAGCGTGCATCCTGACTTTTGCACAGGGTTTTTGCCGCCAGGTCTTTCGCCGCGGGACAGGTTTGCAGCAGGATCTTTTTCTCTTGAACCCCCCCCAAGGCAGGAACGACCCCGCCGGACGGGGTAACAGCACCCGGGGCACGGTCTTGGCCCACGCCGGCCGGGGGATCGTGTAAGGTAACGCCACCGACGGCGCGCGCCCATTCCCGGAACCCCCATGGCCCCTCCTCCCGACCTGACCCTCGACGTACGTTCGATGCCCCCGCCCGAGCCGCTGGAACATTGCCTGGAAGCCCTGGCCGATCTGGCCCCGGGCCAGCGCCTGCACATGCTCATCGACCGCGAGCCGTATCCGCTCTACACCATCCTGGACCGCGACGGCTTCCAGCATTGCTGCACCTTCGAGGACACGCACTTCCAGGTCACGATCTGGTACGACGCAAAATAAGACGATGCAGCGCGCCCTGGATTTCGACAAGACGCCCGCGCTGGGCGTGCCCCTGCCCTTTTTCCTGAACGTGCCGCTGTTCGCCCTGCTGGCCGGCCTGCTGGCCGCCTGGGCCGGGCCGCAGGCCTTCGCCTCGCGCTGGAACGGCGCCGCGCTGGCCCTCACCCACCTGTGGACCCTGGGCGTGCTGGGCAGCGCCATGCTGGGCGCCCTGCTGCAGATCCTGGCGGTCGCCTGCAACGTCCCGGTGGGCGCCGCCCGCGCGGTCGCGGGCCTGACGCACGCGCTGCTGACCGCCGGCACGCTGCTGCTGGCGGCGGGTTTCCTGGGCTGGTGGCCGGCCGCCTGGGTCGGCGCCGCCACCCTGCTCGGCCCGGCCTTCGCGCTGTACCTGGCGGCCGTGGCGCGGGCGCTCTGGCGGCACCGGCGCCAGGTCTACAAGGGCGCCCGGGAAATCCTCGTGCCGGTGCGCGGGGCGCTGATCGCCCTGTCCTGTACGGTGCTGATCGGCCTGGTCCTGGCGCTGTCGCTGGGTCTGGGATGGCCCCTGCCCGACTGGATCGACGCCCACGTGCTGTGGGGTCTGGCCGGCTGGGGCGGCCTGCTGCTGATGGGCATGTCCTTCCAGCTGCTGCCGATCTTCCAGGTGACGGAGCTCTACCCCAAGCCGCTCTCGCGCTGGCTGCCGCTGCTGATCCCTGGCCTGCTGCTGGCCTGGACGGCGCTGGACGCCTCCGCCGGCCTGCCCCGGCTGATGCGGGAAACGGCGGAACTGTTGCTGGTCGGCGCCTACGCGCTGTGGGCCGGCGTCACGCTGCGGCTGCTGTGGACGCGCAAGCGGCCGGCGCCGGAGGCCACGACGCTGTTCTGGTACGCGGGCATGCTCAGCCTGCTGGCCTGCGCGCCGCTCTGGATCTGGATGACGCACGGGCAGTCCCCGCGCGCGGCCGCGGTGCTGGGCGTGATGATGATCGCGGGGGTGCTGGGCTCGGTGGTGAACGGGATGCTGTACAAGATCGTGCCCTTCCTGCTGTGGAAGCACGCCCAGGACGCCATGATCGTGCCCGACCGCGACCCGGCCCAGGCGCGCGTCTACCTCAAGGTCCTGCCCAAGATGGCCGCCTACATCGGCGAGCGCCCGGCCCGCTGGCAATGGGCCGCCCATGTCGTCGTGGTCCTGTGCTGGGCGCTGGCGGCGGCCGGCTGGGTGCCGGCGGCGCTGGCGGCCGGCCCGCTGCAGATCGTCTCGGCGGCGGCCCTGGCCTGGAACATCGGCCGCGCGCTGCGGCTCTACCGCAGGACGCTGCGGGCGATGGCGGCGCTGCCGCATCATGCCCCCACGTCGCGGCCTGCAGGCCGCTCAGGATAGACCGCAGGTTTCCCTCAACCGCGGCATCCCTCCACGTCGCGGCCTGCAGGCCGCTCCGGATAGACCGCAGGTTCCCCCCAACCGCGGCATCCCCCCACGTCGCGGCCTGCAGGCCGCTCCGGATAGACCGCAGGTTCCCCCCAACCGCGGCATCCCCCCACGTCGCGGCCTGCAGGCCGCTCCGGATAGACCGCAGGTTCCCCCCAACCGCGGCATCCCCCCACGTCGCGGCCTGCAGGCCGCTCCGGATAGACCGCAGGTTCCCCCCAACCGCGGCATCCCCCCACGTCGCGGCCTGCAGGCCGCTCCGATTCGTCAGGCACGTGACAGTCCGCAGGGGACTGTCACGTGTCCTGACTCATCCCTTATAATTCTTCAGTCCGTTGGGGTCCAGGATGGTGTATTCGCGGCCGCGCACGCGGATCAGGCGGCGGTCGCTCAGGTCGCGCAGGATGCGGGAGAAGTGCTCCGGCGTCAGGTTCAGGCGCGAGGCGACGATGGCCTTGCTGATCTCGATGCGGAAGGGCTGGCCGACCTCGCCGCGCCATTCGCGCAGCAGGTAGGTGATCAGGCGCTGGGCGCCGGTGTGCAGGGTGTAGGCCTCGACGTCGCCCATCAGGCTGTACAGGCGCCGGCTCAGGCCGGCCAGCATCTTGCGCGCCATGCCCGGGTTGCGGTCCAGCTGGTCGAACAGCGCGTCGCGCCCCACGTGCAGCAGCAGGGTGTCGCGCAGGGCCTCGGCGGTGACGATATAGTCCTGGCCCATGAACATCAGCGCCTCGCCGAAGCCGTCGCCCGGCCCGATCAGGCGCACGACGCGCTCCACCCCCGAATTCGAGACGAACAGCAGCTTCACCTGGCCGTAGACCACCACGTGGAAACCCACGCACGGGTCGCCGCGCCGGAAGATGATGTCCCCGCGCACGGCGCTGATCTCGCTGGTGCCCCGGGCGATGGGCTCCAGGTCCTGCGGCGGCAGTTCGTTGAACAGCGGCACCTGCGAAAGCAGGTCGCGCATCCGCGCGTGGCGCGAGCGGTCGTCTCCGCCGCCCCGCGGGCGCCACGGATTGATAGAATCGCCAGTACGATGATCCGCGCCCTCTTTACCTTCCTGGGCTGCGTGGCCCTGGCTCTGGGCGTGCTGGGCATCTTCCTGCCCCTGCTGCCCACCACCCCGTTCCTGCTGCTGGCGGCTTTCTGCTTCCTGCGCGGCTCGGCGCGCATGCATGCCTGGTTGATGTCCCATCGCATCCTCGGTCCGTACATCCGCGACTTTCAGGCGGGGCGCGGCATCCCCTTGCGCAGCAAATGCATTGCCCTGGCCTTGATGTGGCCTTCTCTGGCCCTGTCGGCCTGGTTCATGCCGGTGCCCTGGGCGCGCTGGCTGCTGCTGATCCCGGGCATCGGCGTGACGTTCTATCTGTGGCGCCTGCCCACCCGCCCGGGCGGATGGGCGGGCAACGTGCCGGACGGCCCCGATCGGAGCCGTCCCGAGCCGACCTGCCCTGATCAGATCAACCGGGAATAGGTCGCCACCCGCGGGCGGCGGATGTATTGATCGAACACCATCGCCAGCGCCCGCACGAACACCCGGCCCTTGGGCAGCACCCGCAGTCCGCGCGCGTCCAGTTCCAGCAGGCCGGCGTCCGCGTAGGGACGCAGGCGGTCCAGCTCATCCGGGAAACAGGACTCGAAGGAGCGGCCGTGATGCGCCTCGAAGGCGGCGAAGTCCAGCGGCATGCTGCACATGATGGTCATGATGACCTCGCGGCGCAGGGCGTCCTCGGGGCTCAGGTCGAGGCCCTTGGCCGTGGGCAGCTCGCCGCGGGCGAGGCAGTCGCGGTAGGCGTTCAGCGAATGGTGGTTCTGGATGTAGGCGTCGCCGATCTTGCCGATGGCCGAAATGCCGAACCCCACCAGGTCGCATTCCGCGCGCGTGGTGTAGCCCTGGAAATTGCGGTGCAGGCTGTGGTTCAGGCGCGCCAGGTTGAGCTCGTCGTCGGGCTTGGCGAAGTGGTCCAGCCCGATGTAGACGTAGCCCGCCGCCAGCAGGCGGCGCACCGACATCAGGAAGATGCCCATGCGCGTGTCGGCGCTGGGCAGGTCTTCGGCGTGGATCAGGCGCTGCGCCTTGAAGCGGTCGGGCAGGTGGGCGTAGTTGTAGAGGGCGATGCGGTCGGGCGAGAGTTCGATCAGCTGGTCCAGGGTGCGGCTGAAGCTGTCCAGGGTCTGCTTGGGCAGGCCGTAGATCAGGTCGGCGTTGATGGACTGGAAGCCGTTGTCCCGGCTGGCCTGCAGGGCCGTGCGCACCATGTCGTAGGGCTGGATGCGGTTGACCGCCGCCTGCACCAGCGGATCGAAGTCCTGGACGCCGAAGCTGGTGCGGTTGAAGCCCAGCCCGGCCAGCATGGCGAGCGAGGCGGGCGTGACGGTGCGCGGGTCGATCTCCACGCCCAGCTCGGCGTCGGGGGTGAAATCGACATGGCGCCGGATGCGGTCCATCAGCGCGGTCAGTTCGGCCGCGCTCAGGAAGGTCGGCGTGCCGCCGCCCAGGTGCAGCTGCACCGCGCGCCTGTGGCGGCCCAGGTGCGGGCCGACCTGGTCCATTTCCTGGTACAGGATGTCCAGGTATTCGGCCGAACGGCTGTGGTCCTGGGTGATGATCTTGTTACAGGCGCAGAAATAGCACAGCGATTCGCAGAACGGCAGGTGCACGTAGACCGACAGGGGCGGCGCCTGCTCGGCCGCCGCCCGGCGGTCCAGGTGGGCGATGTAGGCCGACGCCGGGTATTCCTGCCGGAAGCGGTCGGCCGTCGGGTACGAGGTGTAGCGCGGGCCGGACTGGTCGAAGCGGCGGATCAGGGCCTCGGAGATTTCCAGGTCGGGAAAGGCGATGGTCTCCGGATCGGAGGCTGCGACAGGGGATTCGGTGGTCGTCATTGATGATGGATTCCTGCGACAAGGCCGCCCCGGCAACCGGGGACCGGTGTTTCAGGCGGCATTGTTCTACATTTCAACATAGTGTCCCGCAAAAGTGGACAAACCAACTTGACTCAAGTCAAGGGGGCGTCTTCGCGTATCATTGGGGGCTTCCGGACGCGCCCGCCCGGGCCCGGCGCCCGCGCCGGGCACCCCGCCCGGCGGGCGCCTCGGGCCGCCCTTTCCCGATTCCCGTATCATCCCGTCCATGCTCCTGACCCTGATCCTCGCGATCCCGTTTGCCGGCAGCCTGTGCGCCTCGCTGCTGCCGGCGACCGCGCGCCGCGCGGGGGCCTGGCTGGCGGGCGGCAGCGCGCTGGCCTGCCTGGTCCTGACGCTGTGGCTCACGCCCGGGGTCGCCGCCGCGGGCGTCATCAAGCTCAGCCTGCCCTGGATCCCGACCCTGGGGGTGGACCTGACCCTGCGCATGGACGGCTACGCCTGGCTGTTCTCCGTGATCATCTCGGCCATGGGCGCCCTGATCGCCCTGTACGCCCACTACTACCTGTCGGCCCAGGACCCGGTCCCGCGGTTCTTCGCCTTCCTGCTGAGCTTCATGGGCGCCATGCTGGGCGTGGTGCTGGCCGGCAACCTGATCCAGCTGCTGGTGTTCTGGGAACTGACCAGCCTGTCCTCGTTCATGCTGATCGGCTACTGGCACCACCGCATGGACGCGCGCCGCGGCGCGCGCATGGCCCTGCTGGTGACCGGCACCGGCGGCTTCTGCCTGCTCGCCAGCATGCTCATCATCGGCCACATCGTCGGCAGCTACGACCTGGACGCGGTGCTGGCGGCCGCCACGGCGATCCGGGGGCACCGCTGGTATCCGATCCTGCTGGTGCTGCTGGCCGTGGGCGCGCTCACGAAAAGCGCCCAGTTCCCCTTCCATTTCTGGCTGCCCAACGCCATGGCCGCGCCCACCCCGGTGTCGGCCTACCTGCACTCGGCCACCATGGTGAAGGCGGGCGTCTTCCTGCTGGCGCGCTTCTGGCCGATCTTCTCGGGCACCGACTGGTGGACCTGGATCATCGGCGGCGCGGGCCTGTGCTCGCTGCTGCTGGGCGCCTACGCCGCCACCTTCCAGCGCGACATGAAGGGCGTACTGGCCTATTCCACCATCAGCCACCTGGGCCTGATCACGCTGCTGCTGGGCATGAACAGCCGCCTGGCCCTGGTGGCCGCGGTCTTCCACATCATCAACCACGCCACCTTCAAGGCGTCCCTGTTCATGGCGGCCGGGATCGTGGACCATGAAAGCGGCACCCGCGACCTGACCCGCCTGTCCGGCCTGCGCACCCTGATGCCGCTGACCGCGACGCTGGCCATGGTGTCGGCCGCGGCCATGGCGGGCGTGCCCCTGCTCAACGGCTTCATCTCGAAGGAAATGTTCTTCGCCGAAACCGTCTTCGTCACCGGCCACTGGGCCAGCCGCTGGGGCCTGCCGATCGCCGCCGTGGTGGCCGGCGCCTTCAGCGTGGCATATTCGCTGCGCTTCATCCTGCAGGTGTTCTTCGGCCCGCCGGCGACGGAACTGCCGCGCACGCCGCACGACCCGCCCCGCATGATGCTGATCCCCTGCGCGGTGCTGGTGCTGTTCTGCCTGGCCGTCGGCATCCTGCCCGCGCTGATCCTCGAACCCGTCCTGACGCTGGTCATGCGCGCCCTGCTGGGCGAGCGCACGCCGGTCTACGACCTGCAGCTCTGGCACGGCCTGAACCTGCCCCTGCTGATGAGCCTGGCCGCCATGGTCGCCGGCATCGGCCTGTACCTGGCGCTGCGCAAGCGCGACCGCCGCGCGCCGGGCCAGGTGCCCCTGATCTACCGCCTGGACGGACGCCAGTCCTTCGAGGCCGCCCTGGAAGCCATCGACGCCGGCTCGGCCTGGCTGCTGAGCGGGCTGCAGACCCAGCGCCTGCAGCCCCAGGTGCTGCTGCTGATGCTGGCCGTCGGGGCGGTGGCGCTGCTGCCGCTGCTGCCGGGCGGCTGGTGGCCGCGCACCACCGCCACCACGCCGGCGCAATGGTCCTTCGGCCTGATGTGGCTGGCGGGCGGCGCCTGCGCCCTGGCCGCGGCCTACCAGGCCAAGTACCACCGCGCCGCCTCGCTGATGCTGGCCGGCGCGGCCGGCCTGGTCACCTGCGTCACCTTCGCCTGGCTGTCGGCCCCGGACCTGGCCCTCACCCAGCTCACGGTCGAGGTCGTCACCACCGTGCTGATCCTGCTGGGGCTGCGCTGGCTGCCGCCGCGCATCGAGGAATTCCCCGGCCCCACGCCCCGCGCGACGCGCTGGCGCCGGCGGCGCGACTTCCTCGTGGCCGTGGCCGCGGGCGCCACGATGGCGGTGCTGGCCTACGTCATGATGACGCGACCCTCGGCGCACGACAGCATCGCCGCCTATTTCGTGCAGCAGGCCTGGCCGCTGGGCGGCGGCGCCAACGTGGTCAACGTGATCCTGGTCGATTTCCGCGCCTTCGACACCTTCGGCGAGATCACCGTGCTCGGAGTCGTGGCCCTGAGCGTCTACGCGCTGCTGCGGCGCTTCCGGCCGCCGGCCGAAACCATCGCCGCGCCGCTGCGCCACCGCGGCGGCGCGCCGGCCGCCTTCGAGGAGCCCGACCTGCACGCGCCCCTGCCCGAAGGCACGATGCGCGTGCCCGCCGTCCTGGTGCGGCTGCTGCTGCCGGTCTCCACCCTGATCTCGCTGTACTTCCTGCTGCGCGGCCACAACCTGCCGGGCGGCGGCTTCATCGGCGGGCTGATCATGGCCACCGGCATCATCCTGCAGTACATGGTGGGCGGCATCCTCTGGGTCGAGGCCCGCCCCCTGATCCGGCCGCAGGCCTGGATCGCCCTGGGCCTGCTGGTGGCCGGCGCCGCCGCCATGGCGGTGTGGTGGGTCGGCAAGCCCCTGCTCGCCGCCCATGCGCTGGACCTGGACCTGCCCCTGGCCGGCCGCCTGCACCTGTCCAGCGTGCTGCTGTTCGACCTGGGCGTGTACATGCTGGTGGTGGGCGCGACGGTCCTGATGATCATCGCCCTGGCGCACCAGTCCCTGCGCTTCTACCGCAAGCTCGCCGAAGCCGCGGACGCCGCCCTGAAGGAGTCCTGACCATGGAATGGATACTGGCGCTGGCGATCGGCGTGCTCGCGGGTTCGGGGGTCTGGCTGCTGCTGCGGCCGCGCACCTTCCAGTTCATCATGGGGCTGGCGCTGCTGGCCTACGCGGTCAACCTGTTCATCTTCGCCATGGGACGGCTGCGGCTGGACGCCCCGCCGGTCATCGACCCGGCCTGGGCCGAGCCGGCGCGCTACGCCGATCCCCTGCCCCAGGCGCTGGTGCTGACCGCCATCGTCATCGGCTTCGCCACCACGGCGCTGTTCCTGGTGGTGCTGCTGGCCTCGCGCGGGATGAGCGACACCGACCACGTGGACGGCGAGGAACACCGCCGATGAGCCTCTGGCTGCAACACCTGCCGGTCCTGCCGGTCCTGATCCCCCTGCTCGCGGCGGCGCTGATGCTGCTCACCCGCGACGGCCAGCGGCGGCTGCGCGTGACGCTGGGCGCGACCGCGCTCGGCCTGATGGCGCTGAGCGCCCTGATGCTGGTGCGCGCCACCCAGGGCATCGGCGCGCCGCACTGGCCCGGCGGCGTGGGCGTCTACCTGCTGGGCAACTGGCCCGCGCCCTTCGGCATCGTGCTGGTGGCCGACCGCCTGTCCGCGCTGATGCTGGGCCTGACGGCGGTGCTGGGCCTGTGCGCCTGGATCTACGCCACGGCCCGCTGGGACCGGGCGGGCAGCCATTTCCACGCCCTGTTCCTGCTCATCATGATGGGCCTGAACGGCGCCTTCCTGACGGGCGACCTGTTCAATCTCTTCGTCTTCTTCGAGATCCTGCTGACCGCCTCCTACGGCCTGATGCTGCACGGCTCGGGCAAGCGCCGGGTCGGCGCCGCCCTGCACTACATCGCCATCAACCTGATCGCGTCCTTCCTGCTGCTGGTGGCCATCGCCCTGATCTACGGCCTCACCGGCACGCTGAACCTGGCCGACCTGTCGGTGCGCGCGCTGGCGCTGCGCGGCGCGGACCGGCAGCTGTTCGACAGCGCGGCGGCGATCCTGGGGGCCGCCTTCCTGATCAAGGCCGCCGCCTGGCCGCTGAACTTCTGGCTGCCCAACGCCTACGCCGAAGCCAGCGCCCCGGTGGCCGCGCTGTTCGCCATCATGACCAAGGTCGGCATCTACGCCCTGCTGCGCATCGGCTCGCTGCTGCTGCCGGCCGGCGCCCCGGCGGCCTTCGGCGGCGCCTGGATGTTTCCCGCGGGGATCGCCACCCTGGCCTTCGGCACCCTGGGCATGCTCGCCAGCACCCAGGCGCGGCGCATCGCCGCCTACGCCATCATCACCTCCTCGGGCACGCTGTTCGCCGCCCTGGGCATGCCCGGCGCCACCCTCACCGGCCCGGCCCTGTACTACCTGCTCAGCTCGGTCCTGGCGCTGGGCGCCCTGTTCCTGCTGCTGGAGCTGACCGAGCGCAGCCAGTCCTTCGGCGCCGACATGCTGGCCATCACCCAGGAAGCCTTCGAGAGCGACGACCCCGACGCCGCCGACCTGAGCGGCCAGGCGGTGGGCGTGCCGCTGCCGGCCACCATGGCCTTCCTGGGCCTGAGCTTCTTCGCCTGCGCTCTGCTGATCATCGGCCTGCCGCCGCTCTCGGGCTTCGTGGCGAAATTCTCGCTGCTGTCGGCCGCGCTGCGCACCGCCGAATACGGCGCCCCCACCCTCAACGTCTGGCTGCTGGTGGCAGCCGTGCTGACCTCGGGCGTGGCCGGGCTGATCGCCCTGGGCCGCTGCGGGGTGCGCCTGTTCTGGGTGCCCGAGGACCTGCACGTCCCGGCCCTGCGGCTGAACGAGGCCCTCCCCATCCTGGTGCTGCTGGCGGCCTGCATCCTGCTGACGGCGCAGGCCGGCTCGGTGATGGCCTACCTGGAGGACACCGCCTGGTACCTGGACCAGCCGGGCCGCTACGTCGAAGCGGTGCTGGGACAGGATCCGCACCTCTTCCCCGCCGCCGGCGACGCCCCGGGAGGCGCGCGATGAAACGCCTGCTGCGCGCCCTGCCGCTGGCCTGCCTGCTGCTGATCCTCTGGCTGGTGCTGAACGACAGCCTGTCGGCGGGCCACCTGATCCTGGGCGCGGTCATCGCCCTGGCGCTCGCGCTGCTGGCCCCGATCCTGCGCCCGGTGCGCGCGCGCCTGTCGCATCCGCTCACCGCCCTGCGCCTGGCCGGGCACGTGGCCGCCGACATCGCCCGCTCCAACCGCGACGTCGGCCTGCTCATCCTGCGCGGCCCCCGGAGCGGCGCCCGGCCGGGGTTCCTGGACATCCCGCTGCGCATCCGCGACCCCCACGGCCTGGCGACGCTGGCCTGCATCGTCACCTTCACCCCGGGCACCGTCTGGGCCGGCCACGATCCCGACAGCAACGTGCTGACCCTGCACGTGCTGGACCTGAGCGATCCCCAGGGCCTGACCCGCATCATCCAGGACCGCTACGAACGCCCCCTGATGGAGATCTTTGAATGAGCGCGACGATACTGTACTGGGCCGGCGGCTTCGCCCTGCTGTGCTTCACCCTGGGACTGGGCTGCGCCGCCATCCGCCTGATCCGGGGCCCCGGGGCGGAGGACCGGGTCCTGGCGCTGGACACCCTCTACATCAACGGCATGCTGATCCTGCTGGTGCTGGGCCTGCGCTTCGAGGCCGGCCTGTACTTCGACGTGGCGCTGCTGATCGCGCTGTTCGGCTTCGTCGGCTCGTCCGCCCTGGCCAAGTTCCTGCTGCGCGGCGAGGTGATCGAGCCATGACCGGACTGCCCCTGTGGGCCGCCGTGCCGGTGGCCCTGCTGCTCGTCCTGGCGGGCATCGTCACCCTGGTCGGATCGCTCGGCCTGCTGCGCCTGCGCAGCTTCCGCGAGCGCATGCACGCCCCGACCATGGGCATGACGATGGGCGCCTTCTGCGTCGCGCTGGCGGCCACCGTGGTCGCCAGCCTGCTGCAGCACCGGCCCATCTTTCACGAATGGCTGATCTGCCTGTTCCTGTTCATGACGGCGCCGGTCACCGCCATCCTGCTGATGCAGAGCGCCCGCCGCCGCCAGCGCGCGCGCCCGGACGAGTCCGAATGATTTTGTCACACTTGCGCTAGGGGAAACCCGTACACTGAATCAAAGCCCGCGCACGGATCGAGCGGACCTCGAACGGACCGCGCGCGCGACGAAAAGAGTCCCTGTACCGGGCCGGGAACCGCCCGGGATCCTCTCGCAAGGAGTGTCCATCATGCATCGTACCTTCCACACGCCTCTGCGCGCCGCCCTGCTGGCCACCGGCCTGGGCTGCGCCGCCCTGCTCGCCCCCGCCGCGCAGGCCGCGGGCACGCAGGCGCGGAGCCAGTACCAGCAGGACGTGGCGCGCTGTCACAGCACGCCGGGCATCGACGTGCAGGCCTGCCTGAAGGAAGCCGGCGCCGCCGCCCAGGCCGCGCGCCAGGACGCGCTGACCCAGCCCGCGCCGCAGGTGGAATCGCGCAACCGCAGCGAGCGCTGCGACCGCCTGCCCGCCGGCCAGCGCGAGGACTGCATGACCCTGATGAACGACGCCAACGCGCGCACGCAGGGCTCGGTCCAGGGCGGCGGCATGCTGCGCGAAACCACGATCACGATCCCGGCGCCCGCCGGCTCCTGAGCGGGCCCTAGAGCTCCATCTGCATGCCCATCTCCACCACGCGGTTGGGCGGAATCTTGTAGAACCGGGTGCTGCGGCTGGCATTGCGCGCCATGAAGGCGAACAGATGCCGCCGCCAGCTCTGGTACCAGGGCAGGCGGCGCACCACGATCACGGTCTGGCGCGACAGGAAATACGAAGTCTGCATGGGTTCGAGGTTCAGTTCCGGCACCTCCTGCCCGATCTGCTCAACCACCTGGGGCACGTTCGGCTCCTGCTTGAAGCCCCAGCGCGCCACGGCCTGCCACGCGCCGCGGCTGACCCGCTCGATCCGCACCCGCTCGCCGAAAGGCACGTAGGGCACGTCGGCCACCTCGATCGTGAGGAACAGCGCCTGCTCGTGCAGGACCTTGTTGTGTTTCAAATTGTGCAGCAGCGCGGGCGGCACCGTGCCGACGATCATGCTCATGAACACCGCCGTGCCCGGCACGCGGGTGGGCGGATAGGCCTCCAGGGATTCCATGAAGCTGGCGAGCGGCTGCTGGTCTCCCGCCAGCGTGTCGTGCACCTGCTGGCGCCCCTGCTTCCAGGTCACCATCAGCGTCAGCAGGCCGATGCCCACCACCAGCGGCAGCCAGCCGCCCTCGTGCAGCTTGAGCGTGTTGGACGAGAACAGCAGCACGTCGATCGTCAGGAACAGCGAAATCAGCGCCAGCCAGGCCAGGCGGCGCAGGCCGCGCGCATGGCGGGGCAGCACGGCGAACGCCAGCAGCGAGGTCATCAGCATCGTGCCGGTGACGGCGAAGCCGTAGGCGTGCGCCAGGCGGTCGGAAGAGCCGAACGACAGCGTCAGGACCAGCACCGCCAGCAGCAGCAGCCAGTTCACGCGCGGCAGGTAGATCTGCCCTTCCTCGCGCGCCGAGGTGTGCTGGATCACCATGCGCGGCCAGTAGCCCAGCTGCACCGCCTGGCGCGTCATGGAAAACGCGCCCGAGATCACCGACTGCGAGGCGATCACCGTGGCCAGCGTGGCCAGCGCCACCAGCGGGATCAGGCCCCAGTCGGGCGCCAGCAGGAAGAAGGGATTGCGGATGGCCTCCGGGTCGCTCAGCAGCAGCGCGCCCTGGCCGAAATAGCACAGGACGAGCGCCGGCAGCACCAGGGAGAACCAGGCGCGACGGATGACCGGGCCGCCGAAATGCCCCATGTCGGCGTACAGCGCCTCGGCGCCGGTCAGCGCCAGGACGAGCGCGCCCAGCGCCAGGAAGGTCTCCCAGGGGGCGTCGCCGATGAAGCGCGCCGCCCAGACCGGATTGACCGCCTGGAGGACCTCGGGCTGGCCGACGATGCGCCAGGCGCCCAGGCCCCCCAGCACCAGGAACCAGCATAGCATCACCGGCCCGAAGAGCTTGCCCACCGCGCCGGTGCCGCGCGACTGGAACATGAACAGCGCCAGCAGCACGACCACCGAGATCGGCACCACCCAGGCGTCCAGCCGGTGCGAGACGATGCCGATGCCTTCGACGGCGGACAGGACGGAGATCGCGGGGGTGATCATGCTGTCGCCGTAGAACAGGCTGGCGCCGATCAGTCCCAGCAGGGCCAGGCGCCAGCGGGAAGGCCCGCTGCGGCCGCGCAGGGCGAGCTCCATCAGGGCCAGCGTGCCGCCCTCGCCACGGTTGTCGGCGCGCAGGATGCAGGTCACGTATTTCAGCGACGCCACCAGGATCAGCATCCAGAACAGGATCGACAGCATCCCCAGGACGTGCTCGACGTCGGGGCGGCCCGCGCCCGAGAGGGCGACCTTCATCGTGTACAGCGGACTGGTGCCGATGTCCCCGTAGACGACGCCCAGGGCGCCGATCAGCAGGGCGGCCCGCGGATTGTCTTTCTGCATGCTCATACTCTGTGCTATTCGGCCCGCGTGAGGCAGGCGCCCAGCCGGGGGCCGGGGAAGACGAGGGACACCCGCGTGCCGGGAAACGCGGGCCGGCTGGCGATTTTCCACCAGGCGCCGTGCGCGCGCGCGATCTCGCGCACGATGGCCAGCCCCAGGCCCGAGCCGCCCTGGCCCGCGTCGGCGGCGCGGTAGAAGGCCTCGAAGACGCGGTCCAGGTCCTCGGCGCGGATGCCGGCGCCGTCGTCCTCGACGGAAAACGAGGGCGGATTGGCCATGACGCGCAGCACGATGCGCCGCGCGCCCAGGCCGTAGCGCAGGGCGTTGTCGATCAGGTTGCCCAGCAGTTCCTCCAGCAGCACCGGGTCGCCGTCCACCCAGACCGGGTCCTCGGGCGCCACCAGCTGCAGGTCGATGGCGCGCTCGCGCGCGCGCCCCAGCCATTCGGCGCCCGCCTGGCGCATCCATTCGCACAGGTCCAGGCGCACGAAGCTGTCCCGCGGCCGCACCGCGTGCTCGGCGCGCGCCAGCACCAGCAGCTGCTGGCCCATGCGGATCATGTGGTCGGTCACGGACTTGATGCGCCCGGCGCGCACGCGGATGTCCTCGGGCAGATCCTGGCCGAGCATGAGCTCGGACTCGACCTTCAGACCCGCCAGGGGGGTGCGCAGCTGGTGCGCCGCGTGGCCGATGAAGCGGCGCTGGGCCTGCACCGAATCGTCCAGGCGCACCAGCAGGTCGTTGAAATGCAGGACCAGCGGCGCGATCTCGCCGGGCAGGCCGGCCAGGTCGAGCGGCTGCAGGTCCTCGATGGAGCGCTGGCGGATGTCGTCGGCCAGGCGGTTGATGGAGGCCAGCTCGGAACGGATGCCGGAAATCAGGACCCAGACGAACAGCGCCACCAGCAGGCCCTGGGTCAGCATCATGGTCCAGAACAGGTCGCGCAGCAGCCAGGGCTGGGGACGGATCACGCCAGTCATGAACCAGGTGGCCAGCAGATCGATGGCCACCAGAATGAAAAAGGCCGGCAGCAGCCGGCGAACCAGGCGGCGGGCGAGCGAGTCCCGGGGCATCAGGCGCTCGACCAGACCCGGCGCCCCGCGGCCGGAAGGCGGGCCGGCGGTGGACTCAGGCGGCACGATCGACGTCGAGCAGGTAGCCGAAGCCGCGCACCGTCTGGATGCTGGTCCCGGTGCCGTCGAGCCGCTTGCGCAGGCGGTAGACGTAGACTTCGACCGCGTTCTCGCTGAAATCGGCATCCCAGGCCGACAGGGAATTGACGATCTGCTGCTTGGTCACCACCCGGCCGGGCCGCGCCATCAGCATTTCCAGCACCGAGAGTTCGCGCACGGACAGGGCCAGGCGCTTGCCGTCCACCCGGATCTGGCGCCCCACGGTGTCGAAGGACAGGGGGCCGCATTCCAGGATGGTCTGGGCCTGGCCCGCGCGGCGGCGGGCGAGCGCCCGTACCCGGGCGGCGAGTTCTGGCAGCTCGAAGGGCTTGGTGACGTAGTCGTCGGCGCCGGCGTCCAGGCCGGCGACGCGGTCGTCCAGGCCGTCGCGCGCCGTGAGGATCAGCACCGGCACCTGGGATCCGCCTTCGCGCAGCCGCTGCAGGACTTCCAGGCCGCTCAGGCCGGGCAGGTTCAGGTCGAGCAGCAGCAGATCGTAGGCCTGCCCGGCGAGCGCGCCTTCGACGCGGTCGCCGGACCTCAGCCAATCGACGGCATAGCCCTGGCCGCCCAGGAATTCCTGCAGGGCGTGGCCGAGGGTGGCGTCGTCTTCGATGACCAGGACTCTCATGACGGTGATTCTAGCCTGAAGCGGTCACGCCGCGTCACCGCTGGAGGGCCTGCGTTACATAGTTGACGGTTGCTTGAACGCCTGGAACGCGCGTTCAGCCGCCGCCGGGGGCCGGCGCGGCGGCGGGCGGCGCCGCGGGAGGCTGCGCGGACGCGGCGGGAGCCGGGGCCGGCGCGGCCGGAGTGGCCGGGCGGGCCGGTGCTCCGGAGGCGCCCGCGGCGGCGGGCGCGGAGGCGGCGCCTTCGGCCGCCGCGGCGGGGCCGCCTGCCCCGGCGTGGTGACGAAGCCCAGGCGCTTCATGCCCGCCTGGCGCGCCGCCCCCATGATCCGCGCCAGCAGGCCGTAGCGGGTCTCCACGTCGGCGCGGATGCGGACTTCGGGCTGGGGATCGGCCGTCGCCTCGCTGGCGAAGCGGGCCTGCAGGTCTTCCTCGGCGATCGGCTGCTCGTTCCAGAACAGCGCTCCGGACGGATCGATGGCGAGATCGATCACTGCGGGCTTCTGCTCCACCGGCTGGGCGGTGACCTGCGGCACGTTGATGCGGATCGAGTGGCTCAGCAGCGGCGCGGTGATGATGAAGATCACCAGCAGCACCAGCATCACGTCGATCAGCGGCACCATGTTGATCTCGGACATGGTGGTGCCCGGTCCCTTGGAATCGAAGCTGCCGAACGCCATGTCAGGCTCCCCGGTGGCTGGCCAGGCTGATGGTGCGGCCGTTGCGCTCGTGGCTGCCGTCGGCCACCTGCTGGCCGGTGGTCAGGAAGGTGAACAGGTCGTGCGCGAAGGCGTCGAGCTGCGCCAGGTAGACGCGGTTGACGCGCACGAAGGCGTTGTAGCCCAGCACGGCGGGAATGGCGACCGCCAGGCCCAGGCCGGTCATGATCAGGGCCTCGCCCACGGGGCCGGCGATGCGGTTGATGGTGACGCCGTCGGTCATGCTGATGCTGAGCAGGGCGTGATAGACGCCCCACACCGTGCCGAACAGGCCGACGAAGGGCGCGGTCGAGCCCACCGAGGCCAGCACCGTCAGGCCGTTTTCCAGGCGCGCGGTCTCCTCGTCGATGACCTTGCGGATGGTGCGCGTCACGAAGGCCGCCGTCGAGCCGCTTTCCTCCAGCTTGAGCGCGCCGTACTTGGTGTGGTGCTTCTGCGCGTGGATGGCGTGGCTGGCCAGGTGGGCGAAGGGCTCGTCCGCGCCGTGCGTGGAGATCTCGTTTTCCACCTGCTCCAGGGAGCTGGCGGCCCAGAATTCCGACAGGAACTTGCGCGAACGACGGCGGATGCGCAGGTGCGTCAGGCCCTTGGCCAGGATCAGGTACCAGCTCGCCAGGGACATCAGCATCAGGAAGACGAACAGGGACTTGCCCACCGCGTCGCTCTGGCCGATGAAATGCAGCACCCCCTGGCCGCCGGTTTCCACGGCGCCGGCCGCCAGCGCCGCCTGGGCGGCCGTCGCCGTCCCCGTGGCGGCCGCGGTCGCCGCCACGTCGGCGGCCGCCGACACCGCCGGCGCCGCGTGCGCGGCGGCCTGCGCGGCATCCGGCCCCGCGGCCTGGGCGAGCGTCAGCGCCGCGCTTGCGATCAGATCGAGCATCATGTTCCTGTCCTATAAGACGAAATCGAAAGGAATGTCCACCAGCGCCTTGTAGGCGATGCCGTTTTCCGTGTACGGACGGAAACGCGCCTGGCGCATGGCCTCCACCGCCGCCTCGTCGAGGCGCGCATACCCCGAGGACGTGCGCACCGAGACGTTGGCCACCTGGCCCAGCGGAGAAATCAGCACGCGCAGCACCACCCGCCCCTGCTCGCCGCGGCGCTGCGAGATGCGCGGATACACCGGGCTGGGCCGCTTGCCCAGATAGTCCACCTGGCCGATGGCGCGGGGCCGGTCGGGATCGACGGCGCGCGGCTCGCCGCGCGCCTCGGAGGCCTGGCGCGCGCCGCCCGCCGCGGCGTCCCGCGCCACGCTGACCTGCGGCGCGGGCGGCACCGGCCTGGGCTGCGGCTTCGGTTCCGGCCTGGGCCGGGGTTTCGGCTTGGGCTTGGGCTTGGGTTCCGGCTTCGGCTCCGGTTTGGGCTCGGGCGGAGGCGGCTCGGTGATGGATTCGGGTTCGGGCGTCTCGACGACCGGCTCGGGCTCGGGTTCGGGCTCCGGCTCGACCACGGGTTCGGGCTCGGGTTCGACCACGGGCTCGGGTTCCGGCTCGGGCGGCGTTTCCACCGGCGGCGGCTCGGCCGCGGCCACGGGTTCGGGCTCGATGGCGGGGCCCAGCTCGACGAACTGCACGTCCAGCGCCTCGGGCTGGCCCAGGGCCACCTCGACCACCGGCGCCGACAGCACCATGGCGAGCACGGCCGCATGCAGCCCCAGGGCCGTGCAGGCGGCGACGATCTTCAGCGGGGCAAGACGCGAGGTGAAACCGGAGGACATGGACCAGCGGACAGCAGGGGCGAAAGCGTGATGTTAGCAGGAATGATAACGGTTCTCAATACAAGGATGGCGGTGAGGTCATGATGCGGCGGTGCCGAGGAATGACAAGGAGGGCGACAAGGAGGCTGCCGAAGGCATCCGCCGTCCGCCCGGAAACAAAAAAACACATTTTTCTTGAAACTCGGAGCCGTCCCGGCTGGTCCCTTCGTCTGGAGACCGGATCCGGACCGGGCAGATCAACCTGAACGAAAAGCCGAACGACACCATGTCCAGACACCTCGCATTGTGGGTCGCCGCCTTGTGCGCCCTGAGCTTCCAGACCGCCGCGCCGGCCGCGGAAACCGCGCCGCCCGGCATCGACCTGTCCACCGACTACCCCGCCCTGACCCTGAAGGCCGGAGAGACCTCGACCATCGCCCTGCAGCTGCGCAACCGCGCCACCCCGCCCGAGCGGCTGGCGCTGTCGGTGGAGGGCGTGCCCGCGGGCTGGAAGGCCACCCTGCTGGGCAACGGCCGCCCCGTCGAAGCGGCCATGCCTGGCAGCGATGATACGCTGCCGCTGCAACTGCAGCTTGACATTCCGCAAGGCGGCGCGGAATCGCGCCATACCCTGACCGTGCACGCCGACGGCGCCCAGCGGCGCCTGAGCCTGCCCATCGAGGTCGCCCTGGCCGACCAGCTGCCCGCCCAGCTGTCGATCCAGCCCGAACTGCCGCAGCTGACCGGCTCGGCCCGCACCGCCTTCGACTATCAATTGACGGTGAAGAACGCCAGCGGCCACGATGTCCTGGCGAGCCTGGCGGCGCGGGCTCCGCAGTATTTCGACACGTCCTTCACCGAGGGCTACGGCACCCAGCAGATCAGCGCCGTCCCCGTGAAGGCCGGCGAATCCAAGACCGTCAAGCTGCACGTGCGCCCGCCCGCATCAGCGCAATCGGGCGAGCATTCGATCGAAGTCGAGGCCGCCGCCGACGGCGTCCGGGCGAGCACGGTCCTGAAACTCGACATCACCGGCCAGCCGGCGCTGGACCTGGCGGGCCGCGACGGGCTGATGAGCACCGACGCGCAGATCGGCGACACCCGCGCCATGCCGCTGGTGCTGCGTAACGGCGGCACCGCCGCCGCCCGCGACATCGCGCTGGAGGGCACGGCGCCCGAGGGCTGGAAGATCGAATTCGAGCCCGCGCGCATCGCCCTGCTGGAGCCGGGCAAGACCGCCGAAGTCCAGGCCCGCATCACGCCCTCGGCCCAGTCCCTGTCGGGCGACTACATGGTCAAGCTGCACGCGCGCTCGGCCGGCCAGTCGGCCGACGGCGACCTGCGCGTCTCGGTCACGACCTCGGCCCTGTGGGGGGTCAGCGGCGCCATCCTGATCGCCGTGGCCCTGCTCGCGCTGCTTGGCGCGGTGGCGCGCTACGGCCGCCGCTGAACGGGCCGTCCGCCATGATGCCCGCCCCGACACCCGCCATGCCATCGGCCATGTCATCCGCCCCGCCACCCGCCCTGTCATCCGCCCGCACGCCCGCCGCGGGCCCGTCCGGCCGCCCCGTCCCGGCTCCGGACGCGCCGGCCATCGACGTCCGCGGGCTGGGCAAGGACTACGGCGGCCGCGCCGTGGTCCAGACCCTGAACTTCCAGGTGCGGCCCGGCGAAGTCTTCGGCCTGCTCGGCCCCAACGGCGCCGGCAAGACCACCACGATCCTGATGCTGCTGGGCCTGACCGAGGCCACGCGCGGCCAGGTGCGCGTGCTGGGCGAAGACCCCTGGCGCAATCCGCTGGCCGTCAAGCGCCAGGTCGGTTACATGCCCGATTCGGTCGGCTTCTACGACCACCTGAGCGCGCGCGACAACCTGCGCTACACCGCCCGCCTGCTGGGCATCCCGCGGCAGGAACGGGACGGGCGGATCGCCGAGGCGCTGGAGCGCGTCGGCCTGCTGGACCGCATCGACCAGCGCGCGGGCACGTTTTCCCACGGCATGCGCCGCCGCCTGGGCCTGGCCGAGATCCTGCTCAAGCGGGCCGCCATCGCCATCCTGGACGAACCCACCTCCGGCCTGGACCCGCAGTCCACCGAGGCGTTCCTGCGCATGATCGAAGCCCTGCGCGAGGACGGCGTCACCGTGCTGCTGTCCTCGCACCTGCTGGACCAGATGCAGCGCATCTGCGACCGGGTCGCCCTGTTCAACGCCGGGCGCATCGCCCTGATGGGCCCGGTCCGGGACCTGGCCCGCCAGGTGCTGGGCGGCCACAGCCACGAGGTCCACCTCCACGCCGACGGCCCCGAGCTGCGCTCCGTCCTGGCCGCGGTCCCCGGCGTGGGCGGCGTGCGCGTCCAGGGCCCGGGGCACTACGTCCTGCAGGCCGAGAGCGACGTGCGCGCCCAGGCCGCCCAGGCGGCGGTCCTGGCGGGCGCGCAGCTGCGCGACCTGGCCGTGGACACCCCCAGCCTGGACCGCATCTACCGTCAGACCTTCACCGAGGACACCCCGACATGAGCACGACCCGCATCGGCTCGCCCTGGCACGGCCTGGGCGCCGTCCTGTCCAAGGAACTCGCCGACCACCTGGGCAGCGCGCGCATGCGGCTGCTGGAATGGCTGGTCGTGCTGACCGCGGCGGCCGCCCTGTACGGCGCCATCGAAGGCATCCGCCAGACGACCGCCTCGGACCCCTTCGTGTTCCTGCGCCTGTTCACCGATGCGCGCGCGCCCCTGCCCTCCTTCGCCGCCCTGCTGGGCTTCCTGATCCCGCTGCTCGCCATCGGCCTGGGGTTCGATGCCATCAACGGCGAATACGGCCGCCGCACCCTGAGCCGCATCCTGTCGCAGCCCCTCTACCGCGACGCCCTGCTGCTGGGCAAGTTCCTCGCCGGCCTGGCCGCGCTGGCCATCAGCCTGGTCTGCCTGTGGCTGCTGGTCATGGGCGCCGGCCTGATCCTGCTGGGCGTGCCGCCCAGCGGCGAGGAAGTCGTGCGGTCCCTGGCGTTCCTGCTCGCCGCGCTGGCCTACGCCGGCGTCTGGCTGGCCGTCGCCCTGCTGTGCTCGGTGCTGTTCCGCTCGGCCTCGACCTCGGCGCTGGTCGCCCTGGGCCTGTGGCTGTTCTGCGCCCTGCTGTGGCCCATGCTGGCTCCCGCGCTGGCCCGCGCCATCGCCCCGCCCGACCTGGCGACCCTGATGGGCGGCGGACTGGACCTGCACGCCCTGGCCTGGCAGAACGGCCTGCTGCACGTCTCGCCCGCCACCCTGTTCAACGACACCGCCATCACCCTGCTGAACCCGTCCACCCGCAGCCTGGGGCCGGTGTTCCTGTCGCAGCTGCAGGGCGCCCTGCTGGGCAGCCCGCTGCCGCTGTCCGAAAGCCTGGCGATCGTCTGGCCGCAGTTCACCGGCCTGATCGCGGCGGTCGTGCTGCTGTTCACCCTGGCGTACATCGCGTTCCAGCGGCAGGAGGTGCGCGCCTGAGGAAGCCCGCGGGGGGGCGGGTGATACACTCGCGGGCACCCAACCCGGAACCCGCCCGCCATGGCTCGCCCATCCCGCCCGTCCCGCCTGCAGCTTCCCGCCCTGCCCCGCTTCAAGCGCCCTCCCGAACTGCTGTACGCCGTCGACGAGCGGCCCCCGGCGGCGACGCTGGCCAGCCTGGCGCTGCAGCACGTCGCCACCGCGCTGACGCTGATCGCCTACGTGCTGGCGGCCGCCAAGATCGGCCACCTGGACGCCGCGACGACCCAGGCCATGGTCACGGCCACCATCCTGGGCATGGCGGCCTCGACCTTCCTGCAGGCCTGGGGCGGACGGCTGGGCTCGGGCATGCTGCTGGTCCACATCCCCGATCCGCTGCTGGTCGCCCTGTCGGGCATGCTGGCCGCCCAGTACGGCCTGGGCGGCCTGGTGCTGGTCGGCCTGATCAACGGCGTGGTGGCGCTGGGCACCGGCTCGCTCATGCCGTACCTGCGCACCATCCTGCCGCCCACCGTGGCCGGCATCATCGTCTGCGTGGCCGGCCTGTCGCTCATCGAGCCGGCCCTGCGGCACGTCACCGGGCTGGCGGAAAGCGGCGGCCTGGACGGCGCCGACATCCTGATCGGCGCGGCCACCCTGGCGACGATCGTGGGCCTGTCGATCTGGGGCAGCCAGCGCGGCAAGCTGGCCGCGCTGCTGGGCGGCCTGCTCGCCGGCCTGGCCGTGTCGGCCCTCACCGGCAAGCTGCACGGCTGGGAAGCGCTCGCCAGCGCCCCGGTGTTCGGCCTGCCGCACCCGCCCATGCCCGTCTTCGACATCGACGCCGGCATCCTGGTGGCCGTCGCCGTGCTCGCGCTCATGACCCAGCTGGACGTCTTCGGCTGCGTGGTGCTGCTGCACAAGATGAACGATTCCGACTGGCGCCGCCCCGACATGCGCATGATCAGCGGCGGCATGCGCGCCTGCGGCCTGGGCAACATCGTGGGCGCCTGGCTGGGCGCCCTGCCCAACGTCGCCTCGTCGGCCAACATCGCGCTGGCGCACATCAGCCGCTCGACCTCCCGCTGGATCGGGCTGCTCACCGCCCTGCTGCTGGCCCTGATCGCCTTCCTGCCGCAGGCCTCGCTGGCGCTGACCCTGATCCCGACCGCCGTCATCGGCGCCATCGAGATCTACGCCGCCGCCTACCTGATCGTCTCGGGCATCGAGCTGATCGCCTCGCGCGCCCTGGACTCGCGCGGCATCTTCATGATCGGCCTGTCCTTCGTGCTCGGCATGGGCGTGATCCTGATGCCGGAACTCGCCGGCCGCGCCCCCGAATCGCTGCGTTTCGTGGTCGGCAACGGCATCATCGTCGCCGGCCTGAGCGCCATCGCGCTGAATCTGCTGTTCCGCCTGGGGATCTCGCGCCAGGCGCAGCAATCCTTCGACGAGGCCGTCGGCGCCGCGGCCGACACGGTCATCCACGTCGCGGCCGAGCCGATCCAGCGGGTGGTGGACTTCGTCGAGACGCAGGGGGCCGCCTGGAGCGCCCGGCGCGACGTGGTGCGGCGCGCCGCCCAGGCCGCGCTGGAGGCCGCCGAAGCCATCCAGAGCGGCGGCGGACGGCGGCTGCGCGGCATCCGCGGCAGTTTCGACGAACACAATCTGGACATCGAGCTGCTGCACGACGGGCCCGAACTCAAACTGGGCGGCCACGCGGCCCATGCGCCGGCCGACCTGCTCGACATCGACGACGCCGCCTTCCAGCACGCGCTGGACCAGGCCCTGTCGGGGATCTCGGGCATCATGCTGCGCGGCCTGGCCGACCGCCTGCAGTCGGGCCGGCGCGACGGGCTGACCTACCTGCGCCTGCACTTCGACCACTGAGCCGGAGCCGCATCCGGGTCCGCATTCCGGGCCGCGTCCGGGGCCGGACCGCCTCGCCGGTTCGCCTGGCCGCGCAGCGGCGCCGCCCGCGGCTTCAGACGGACAGCAGCCCGGCCAGGGGATGGCCGGGCGCGAAGCGCAGGTCCAGCGCCTCGGCGGCGGGCACCGGCCGGCCGATCAGATAGCCCTGGATCAGGTCGCAGCCCAGGCGCTGCAGGCGGGCCAGCTGCTCGGGGGTCTCGACCCCCTCGGCGACGATGTCCAGCTCCAGGCTGTGGCCCAGCGCGATGATCGCCGTGACGATGGACACGTTGCCGGGATTGGTCTCCAGGTCGCGGACGAACGACATGTCGATCTTCAGCCGGTGCACCCGGAGGTGCTGGAGATAGGACATGGAGGAATAGCCCGTGCCGAAGTCGTCGATCGACAGGCGCACGCCCAGGCCGCGCAGCGTCTCCAGGGTGGCGATGGCGCGGCTGCGGTCGGCCATCAGGCAGCTCTCGGTGATTTCGAGTTCCAGCCGGCCGGGCGCCAGCCCGTTTTCCCGCAGCACGGCCTGCACCGAATCGACGAAGCCCTCGCTGCCCAGCTGCAGCGCGGACAGGTTCACGGCGACGTAGCCCGGCGCCCGGCCCTCGTCGAGCCAGGCGCGCATCTGGCGGCCGACCTCGCGCAGGACCCAGTTGCCCAGCGGCACGATCAGGCCGCTTTCCTCGGCCAGGGCGATGAACGCGCCCGGCGCGATCAGGCCGCGCTCGGGGTGCTGCCAGCGCACCAGCGCCTCCAGCCCCGTCACCGCGCGCTCGTACAGGTGCAGCTGCGGCTGGTAGTGCACGCGGAACTCGCCGCGCTCCAGCGCGCGGCGCATCTCGGCCTCCAGCGACAGGCGCTCCCGGGCGCGCAGCATGATCTCCGGCGAGAAGAAGCGCAGGCTGCCGCGCCCGTCCGCCTTGGCCTGGTGCAGCGTCGCGTCCACCCGGCTGAGCAGTTCGTCGGCCGTCGCGCCGTCCTCGGGATAGAGCGCCACGCCGATGCTCGCGCTCACGTAGATCGCCTGGCCGTCCAGGACGAAGGGCGCCGCCAGGGCGTCGAGCATGCCCTGGCCCGCCAGGGCCACGCCCCGTTCGCCCTGGTCGCGGTCCAGGATGACGTAGAACTCGTCGCCGCCGACCCGCGCCAGGGCGTCGCGCTCGGGCAGCAGGCCGCGCAGCCGCTGCGCCACCTCGACCAGCACCCGGTCGCCGGGCCCGTGCCCCAGGGTCTCGTTGATGGCGGCGAACTTGTCCAGGTCCAGGCACAGCAGGGCGAAGCGCATGGCGGCGTGCTGGGCCATCTGGATGGAGTGGGCCAGCAGTTCCGCGAACAGCACCCGGTTGGGCAGTCCGGTCAGCGGGTCGCGGTGCGCCAGGATGCGGTATTTTTCCTCGCTCACGCGCAGCAGGGCGGTGCGCTGCGCCACCAGGTCCTCCAGGAAGCGGCGCAGGCGCGCGAGTTCGAGATGGGCCCGCACCCGCGCGCGCACCTCCTCGATGTCGAAGGGCTTGGTCACGTAGTCGGCCGCCCCCAGGGCGAAGCCGCGCACCTTGTCGCGCGTGTCGTCGATCACGGTGACGAACATCACCGGGATGCGCTGGCCGGCCGGCGTGGACTTGATGCGCCGGCAGACTTCGTAGCCGTCCATCCCCGGCATCACCACGTCGAGCAGGACCAGGTCGGGCGGCGCCGGCCCCTGCACGATCTCCAGCGCCCGGGCGCCGTCGCCGGCCACCAGGATGCGGAATTCGTCGCGCAGGGCGGCCAGCAGCTCGTGGATGTTCTCGGGCACGTCGTCCACCACCAGCAGCGTCGGCAGCGGCGCGCCGGCCGCCTGCAGCGCGAGGTCGAACGCCGCCGGCATGCGGCGGTAGCGCCTGAGCTCGAGCTGGTTCCTGACCCGCACCCGGAACAGTTCCGGATTGATGGGCTTGGTGACGTAGTCCGCCGCCCCCATCAGCAGGCCGCGCGCCGCGTCCGCCGCCTCGGCCAGGGCGGTCACGAAGATGACCGGGATGTCCGCCGTCGCCGCGTCCTGCTTCAGGGCCGCCAGCACCTCGTAGCCGTCCATGTCCGGCATCTGGATGTCGAGCAGGATCAGGTCGGGCCGCGGCTCGCGCCGCGCCAGTTCCAGGGCCTTGCCGCCGCTGGTGGCGGCGGAGATGGCGTATTCGTCGCGGAACATGCCGACCAGCGTGTGCAGGTTCACGGACGCGTCGTCGACGATCAGCAGCCGGGGGCGCCCGCCGGCGCGGGCGGGCGATCCGGCCGCGGGAGGGTTCGGGATCACGGGGCGTCCTCCGGGGGAATGGGCAGGGATGCCAGCAGGGCCAGCGCGGCATCGAGCTCGAAGCGGTCGATGCGCGCGGCGATCTCGCGCACGGCCGGCTGCAGGGGCGTGCCGGCCGCGCCCCGGTCCAGCTCGTCGAGCAGCGGCTCGACGGCCCCCAGGTCGGTGCCGAGCGCCCGCCGCAGGCGCTCGACCAGGGCGCGCAGCGCGGCGGGCGTCGGCGGCACGGCGGGCGCCGGCGGCGGCGCCTCGTCCGCCAGCGAATCGATGTCCGCCAGCACGCCGCGCAGGAGCGTTTCGGCCGCGTCCAGCTGCGCGGCGTCGGGCACCTGGTCCTGCTTGAGCAGCGCGTCGATCTCGGACACGTGGGCGAACAGCGCGCGCGCGCCGAGATTGCCGGCCACGCCCTTCAGGGCATGGCAATGCGCCTCGGCCGCCGCCGTGTTCTCCTGCGCCAGCAGTTCCCGCAATGTCTCGATGGCGCCGCCGTACTGCGCGCGGAAGCGGCGCAGCTGCTTGCGGTAGGGCGCGGGCCGGCCGCCGATGCGGCGCACGCCGTCGGCCGCGTCGAGGTGCCCGAGGGCCAGCAGGTCCGCGGGCAGGCGCGGCGGCCCGCCCGCATGCTCGCCCCCATGCCCGCCCGGCCCGGCGGGCGTCCCGCCCGGCTCGGCGCCGGGAACCGGGAGGCCGGGGGCCTTCATCCAGCGGGAGATCGTCGCCAGCAGGTGGTCGGGGTCGATCGGCTTGGCGATGTGGTCGTTCATGCCGGCGTCCTGGCTGGCCTGCGCGTCGGAGGCCATGGCCAGCGCCGTCATGGCGATGATCGGCAGCTCGGCGAACCGCGCGCCGCCCGGCGCCTGGCCCAGGCGGCGGATGCGGCGGGCCGCCTGCAGGCCGTCCATGACCGGCATCTGGATGTCCATCAGCACGGCATCGTAGTGCTTGCGCTGGATCCGCTCGACCGCCTCCTGCCCGTTGACCGCCTCGTCCACCGCCACGCCCTCGCCGCGCAGCAGCTCCACCGCGAATTCGCGGTTGATGTCGTTGTCCTCGACCAGCAGGATCCGGGCGCCGGCCAGGCCGGCGCGCCCCGCCCGCGCCCCGGCCCGGGCGCCCCGGCGCCCGCGTCCGGCAGCGTGCCGCGCCCCAGCACGGTCAGCATCGTGTCCAGCAGCGAGGACGGGGACACCGGCTTGATCAGGAAGCCGTCCATGCCGGCCTGGTTCGCCCGGCGCATCACGTCCTCGCTGCCGTAGGCGGTGACCATGACGATCTTCGGCTGGTGCGCGATGCAGGGATCGGCGCGGATGCGCCGGGCGGCCTCGTCGCCGTGCATGCCGGGCATGCGCCAATCCATCAGCACCAGGTCGTACGGCTGGCCGCCGGCCTGCCGGAGCATGGTCAGCGCCTGCGCGCCATGGCTGGCGGTGCTCACGTCGACCTGGAAGAACATCAGCATGTCGGACAGGATTTCCAGCGATACCGGATTGTCGTCCACCACCAGCACGCGCCAGCCCTGCAGCCGGGGTCCGGCCCGCTCCAGCAGTTCGCGCTGCCGGGCCTGGGCCTGCCGCGCCACGGCCAGCCTGGCGGTGAAGCAGATCGTCGTGCCGTGCCCCGGCGCGGAGGATTCCACCCACAGGTGCCCGCCCATCAGGTCCGCCAGGCTGCGGCAGATCGCCAGGCCCAGGCCCGTCCCGCCGTAGCGGCGCGTCGTGGACTGGTCGGCCTGGGTGAATTTCTGGAACAGTTCGTGGATCTGGCCCGGCTCCATGCCGATGCCGGTGTCGCGCACGCAGACCTGGATCCTGACGCCCTCCTCGTCCCGCTCCAGGCAATGCAGGGCCAGCTCGACCTCGCCCTGCTCGGTGAACTTGACGGCGTTGCCGCACAGGTTGAGCAGCACCTGGCCCAGGCGCAGGGGGTCGCCCACCAGCAGGGTCGGAATGGCCGGATCGTGCCGGATCAGCAGCTCGATGCCCTTGGCGTCGGCCTGCAGGCCGACGGCGTCCACCAGCCGCTCCAGCACCAGTTCCAGGTCGAATTCGACCTGCTCGATGGCGAGCTTGCCGGCTTCGAGCTTGGAAAAATCCAGGATGTCGTTGATGATGCCCAGCAGCGACTGCGCGGCGCCCTGGGCCTTGACCAGCCGGCCGCGCGCGCTGGCCGGCATGTCTTCCTTGAGAACCAGGTACAGCATCCCCAGGATGGCGTTCATCGGCGTGCGGATCTCGTGGCTCATGGTGGCCAGGAAGTCGGATTTCACGCGCGTGGCGGATTCGGCGGTCTCCTTGGCCCGCTGCAATTCCCGGGTCCGCGCCGAGACGATGGATTCCAGGTCGTGGTTCAGCGCATCGAGCTCGCGCATCGAGGCCGACAGGCGCAGGCGGCTCTCGCGGAAGGCGTCCACCAGCTCGCCCAGCTCGTCGGAATACGGATAGGACAGCGGCTCGGCCGCGGTGTCGTCAGTGCCGAAGCGCCAGTTCTTCACCGCGGACACGACGGCCGCCAGCGTGTTCGACAGGCGGTAGCGGATCGTCCAGACGAACAGCAGCCACAGCACGCCGCTGAGCACCACCGAATTGAGCAGCGCCACCGCGAAGCCGTACTTGAGCCGGTCCCAGATCACCGAGGGCGCCGCATGCAGCCGCAGCACGCCGAGCAGCTGCAGCTCGCCGCCCGCCGTGGCGTGGCGCAGCGGCGTGGCGGCCGACTGCCCGTGCACGAAGAACACCGGCTCGGGCGCATCGGCGGATTCGCGCGGCCAGCCGCTGTCGGCCAGGAGGGCGCCCTCCGGCGATTCGATGCGCGCGCCGGAGACGATCGCGTTCTGCCGCGCCCCGTCGAGCGCCTTGAGCATCTGGTCCCGGTCGATTTCCCAGACGGCATTGGTCGCGGCGGGCTCGATGGTGCGGCCCAGCGAGTCCAGGTCCTCGGCGATCGCCCGGCTGATGCCGACATACTGGACGGCCAGCTGCACCACCACCATGCCGACGGTCGCCAGGAGATACCAGGGCAGCATGAACCGCAGCAAGCGCCTGGACAGGGTCGATTGCGCCTTCACCCCGGACTCCCCGCGCGTCAACGCCACCACCATCGCGTATCGATTTCCGCCGACCCGGGCGGCAGCAGGGGATTGTCCAGCCGGACGACCCGGCGGTGGCTACGGCCCAGTTCCTCGATCATCGCGGCGTGATGGGCCTCGAACAGCGTGCGCAGGGACCCGTCGGCCAGGGCCGCCCGCAGGCCCCGCTCGATCCGGGCGGCCAG
The DNA here is from genome assembly GCF_000612685.1 of Castellaniella defragrans 65Phen. Taxonomy (NCBI): domain Bacteria; kingdom Pseudomonadati; phylum Pseudomonadota; class Betaproteobacteria; order Burkholderiales; family Alcaligenaceae; genus Castellaniella; species Castellaniella defragrans. The sequence continues at coordinate 1,635,963 of NZ_HG916765.1, read as the reverse complement.
CTGCGCGTCCTGGCGGTTCACCCAGAAATAGATGGGATACGGGAAGAACAGGGCGCGGGTCCGCTCGATGGTCAGCTGGGGATAGGCTTCCTGCCGGGCGGCGAGTTCGACCGCCGCCTCGCCGATCCCCCGGGGCAGCGCGTCGAAGCGGTGCGCGGCCAGCATGCCGAACAGGCTCTCGTAATCCGTGGAAGTCAGCACCGTGTAGCCGTTGGCCCGCATGACGGGCACGTCGGCCCATTGGCTGTTCAGGCCGAAGGTCAGGCTCTTTCTGAACGCCTCGTCGTCCATCCGCGCGATCCGCGCCTGGTCGGACGCCGAAATCAGGAAGACCCGGTAGCCGACGATCCCCCGGGAAATGTCGATCTTGATGGGCAGCATCCGGGCTTCGCGCTCGTCGTTGGTGCCCAGCGCGATGACATCGATCACACCGTCCTGCAGCAGGCTGACGGCCCGGTTCTGCGTCACGTCCTCGGCGAAGGGCCGCAGCCCGAACGCCACGCCCTCGTCCCGCCGGACGTGGTCCAGCGCCAGTTCGAGGACTTTCCAGCGGTATTCGTAGATGGGGCCGACGGGGAAGTAGCTGAGGGTGCGATCCGCCGCGGCCGCCGTCCCGAACGCGCACACCGCGAACATGGCCGGCAGCAGCCTGCGCATGCACATCGCCCATCGCCGGACGCGGGAACCTTCGTTCGTCACCAAGCGTCGCACCCCGATCCTCCCCTGGTTGCCGTCGGATGCGCGGGCCTGATCCCGGCCGGCGCATCGAGGAGGAATCCAGGATAGCACAGGGCATGCAGGATGTATCAAGGGGTCACCCGGCGGTGGGCGATGCGGAAGGCCGCGCCCGCCGGACCGGCGGCCCTGGCGGGACCGCGCCCGCCCGGAGCCGGAGCGCCGCCCCGCCGCCGCCCCGGTCAGGAGTCCCGCGTGATGGTCAGCGCGGAGAACGACTGCGAAGTCGGCATGACCTCGATCGCGTTGACATTGACGCGCGGCGGCAGCGAGGCCACCCAGGCGACCGTCTCGGCGATGTCGTCCGGCCCCAGCGGATGGGCGCCGTCGTAGACCGAATCCGCCTTCCGCCGGTCGCCCCGGTAGCGGGTCAGGGAAAACTCGGTGTCGCCGCACAGCCCGGGCTGCACGTCCGTCACCCGCACCCCCGTGCCCGCGAGGTCGGCGCGCAGGTTGCGGCTGAACTGCGCCACGAAGGCCTTGGTGGCGCCATAGACGTTGCCGCCCGGATAGGGATATTTGCCGGCCACCGAGCCGATGTTGACGACCAGCCCGCGCTTCCTGGCCACCATGCCCGGCAGGAAGGCATGCGTCATCAGCGCCAGGCCGGTGACGTTGGTGTCGATCATCGTCCGCCAGTCGCGCAGGACGGCTTCCTGGGCCTTCTCGGTCCCGAGGGCCAGGCCGGCATTGTTGACCAGCACGTCGACGTCGCGCCAGTGTTCCGGCAGGGATGCCCGCATGGCGGCGATCGCCTGCTCGTCGCGGACGTCCAGGACCACCGGCAGCACCGCCTCGCCGTACTGCCGCTGCAGTTCCCGCAGGGGTTCCATCCGGCGCGCGGCGGCGATCACCCGATAGCCGTCGCGCAGGAAACGTTCGCAGATCGCGCGGCCGAAGCCCGCGGAAGCCCCGGTCACCAGGGCGATCTGTTGCTGTGTGGAGTCGTTCATAGGTCCTCTGAATGCTTCGCCTGCGAGCCGGTCGCCGGACCGGCCGCCAGACTTGCGATGGTACTCCTTCGCGCGGCACCGCCACCGGGAACCGCCTCGAAAGCCGGCCGGATGGGATTTTTGCTACCATGCGCGATCGGACCGACGGACCGACGGCCGAAAACCGCACAAAAGAAGCGAAGAACAGGGGACACCGATGCGATGGGACTTCGCCATCCTGAAAAAACTGGCGGCCTGCCTTTTCCTGAGCAGCGGTTTATTGGGTTGCCACGGCGACACCGCGCCCTCGGAGACGACTGCGTACTACGAATTTTTCGTGGAGGACGACACGCTTGAAATGAAGGATGGCGTGCACCTGGCGGTGACCTACTACCGCCCAGTCGCCAAACAACCCGGGGAGACATTCCCGGTCATCATGGAAAAGGTGCCCTATCGCAAGGACGACTTTTTCACGCTGGGCGATTACGAATATGGCGCCTATTTCGCCAAGCGCGGCTACGTCGTCGCCCGGGTCGATGTGCGAGGCACCGGCGGCAGCGGGGGCGGCATCCCGGTCAGCGAATATTCCGAAGCCGAGATTTCCGATGCCGAAGAACTCGTTGCGCAACTCTCCAGGAAGAACTGGTCGAATGGCAATGTGGGCATGTACGGCATTTCGTGGAGCGCCTTCAACTCGCTGATGACGGCCCACAGAAAACCGCCCGCGCTCAAGGCCATCATCGCGGCGCACGGATCGACGGACCTGTTTTACAACGACGTCCACTATATCGACGGCGCCTTGCACATCGACGTCTATGCGCATCAGATCGACACCGACAACTCGATGCCGCAGAGCCCCGGCTACCGCATCGACGAAGAATATTTCCGCAACCGCTTCGACCGCGAGCCCTGGATATTCACCTGGCTGCGCCAGCAGCAGGACGGCGATTTCTGGCGCAAAGAATCGCTCAAATTCAAAACACCGCTGGAAGTTCCGGTCTATCTGATTGGCGGGCTGCTCGACGGCTACCGCGATTTCGTGACCGAAGTCAGCGAAACCGCCAAGGCACCGGTCATCGCCGAAATCGGGCCCTGGAATCATGCCTGGCCCGAATACGGGGTGCCCGGCCCCAACTACGAATGGCGGGCAAAGGCGCTGCGCTGGTGGGATCACTGGCTCAAAGGCATCGACAACGGGATCCTGGACGAACCCGGCCGGATGGCATTCATGCGCACCGGGCACGCGCCTGCCACCGATCTGGCCACCCTCCCGGGCTACTGGCGTTGCGACGGCCAATGGCCCGTGGACGGCAGCTCCACCCGGCGCCTCTACCCGCAAACGAAGCGGCAACTGGGCGACGCCCCTTCCGCGCAAGGCGGTGTCGATAGGCTGCGCTACCGCGCGGGCGCCGGGATGGCCGCCGGCGGATGGTGGGGGGAACAGACGGGCGACATGGCCGCGGACGACGCCCACAGCCTGGTCTACGATTCCGCCCCTTTGGCCGAGGCGCTGGAAATCATGGGCACACCGCAAGTGCGCTTGCGCGTCGCCGCGGATGCCCCGTTCTACCAATGGACGGTGCGCCTGGAGGATGTGGCCCCGGACGGTCAAGTGTCCCTGATCAGCGGCGCCGCCATCAATCCTTCCCAACGCTTTTCGCGGCTCGAGCCCGAAGCACTGATACCGGGCGAACCGACGACGCTGTCCACGCCGATCCATTTCACCACATGGCGCTTCAACCCGGGGCACCGCATCCGCCTGGCCGTCTCCAACGCGCAGTTCCCCATGATCTGGCCCAGCCCGACGCCCGGCTCCACCGCTCTTTTCCCCGGCGCCGATACCTGGCTCGATCTGCCGGTGGTGCCCACGGAAAACGAAACCAGCCCCTCCTGCGTGCTGCCTGCGCCGGAACCCAGCGACCGGGCCCCATTCGGCAAAGAGCTGAAAAACAACGGCCCGGTCTTCCAGAGCATCCGCAATGAACGAACCGGCGACTCGACATTCACCACCGCCAGCGACATTGCCTGGACTCTTCGCGGCGACACGTACCGCTCCGCGGAGCGGTATCAGTGGGACGTCAATGACGACGCGCCCGCCAATGCCCGTTTCCAGGGCGAGCGCAGAAACGTGTTCACCATTTCGGGCAATGAAATAGACCTCTCGACCCTGGCGCGGATCGAGTCGGATGCCACCTATTTCCACATCACCTTCACCAAGACCCTGCGGCAGAACGGCGGCCTGGTCCGGGAAAAGACGTGGGCGGACCACATTCCACGAAGGTATCAGTGACGGCCTCTTTCGGGCGCCTCCTGGAAGTCAGAGGCACGCACTGTGCCGTGGTCGGGGTTTGATCCGACACCCGGCGGCCTGTCGCATCTTCCTTGCGGCCACAGCCCGTGCCGGGTATGCAAATTGCTCCGCCCAGGCGCCACGCGGCGATCGCAAGGAGATGCCATGACCGCTCACACCAACGAGCCCCCCGAGCCCACCGTACCCGAACCGAAGCCCGACGACGTGCCTCGGCCCGATGAAGACGAGGTCAAGCTGCCGCCCAAGGAAAAGCCCCCGATGAAGGCGGGAAGGCGGCCGGACCCACGCGCGCAGGCCCCGGCGCTTCGCTCCTACGGCCCGCGGCGCTTCTTCTTCCACCACATGAGCAGCCCCGAGACGTAGAGGACAGGCAGCGCGAGGCCGGCAACGAATGCGATGGCCTCGCCGGCCAGGCCCAGCATCAATCGCGCGTGCAGCGCGGACGCCATGGGCTTGAGCGATCCGTCCGGATCGAGCCATGCAAACCATTCCGGCCGTGCCAGCCAGGTTCCGGTCAGCGCCAGCACCAGCAGGGGAAAGAAAAGGTAGCCCGCCGTGATGTCGTGCAGTTCCCGGCAGCGCCGCAGGCCCCGGCTCTGGCGCCTCATCGTCAGCCCGCGCCGCCATCGGCCTGCGGCCGGTCCGCGCGGCCACCACAGCCATGCACCGGTGGCCATCGAGACCAGGAGCACCAGGCCGCAAACCGCCAGCACGGGGCCGGCGACGGGCCGCGGCAAGAAAAGCGACCGGTGCAGCGCCACGATCCTGGCAAGCAGCAGGTCGTCATAAATGAAGAACGCCCGCGGTTGCGCCGTATATGGGTCGATCATGGCAACCCCCATGGCCCGGCGCCCATGCACGGCGCCGAAGACGATCGCATTGTCCGAGGTCAGAAACCCGGCGCGCGGCCGCGCTGCGCCCATGATGCGCTCGAACTGAGGGTAGGCGTCCCGCGCGGCGGCTTTCCAGGCCTCCTGGGACGCGTAGGGCGTATCGGCCTCGGGCGCGGTCTTCAGGCGTATCGCGGCGCTGCCCACCTCCCATTGCAAGAGGGGAGCACGCAATACCAGCATCGATCCGCTCAAGCCGAGCAGCGCGAACACGAGCCCGAGGGTCAACGCCCCCCACAGATGGATCCGCAGCCAGAGCCGGCGCCGCCACGCCATTTCTACCGACCGCCCGCCGCCGGGATGCTTCTTGCGGGAATGGCGCCGCGCGCCGGCCCATCCCCGCCCCGGCGCCCCCGCATGACCCGGGGTCCGCTCACAACTTCGCCCTCAGAGTGAGCGTGACGTTGCGCGGCTCGCCGTACACGTTCCCGAAATTCGCCGGGCCGAACGCACCTGCCGAGCCGAGGCGGGAGTAATACCTTCTATCGAACAGATTGTTGACGTTCAGCCCCAAGGACCATGTCCTGTCGATCCGGTAGCCCGCACGCAGGCCGGCAACGGCATATCCGCCCTGCTCGACGCGCACGCCCGGATTTCCCCCCTGGCTGTAGGTGCCACTTTGCACGTCGACGCCGCCGCCGATGTTCCAGGCGCTCCAGTGTCCGGGCAACTGGTACGAAGTCCATAGCCGCAGCAGATGCTTTGGCGCGATGCTGCGAAAGGGCTGTCCTTCATAGGTCGCGTCGCGCAGATACCTGGCCGTATTGAAGGTGTAGCCTGCCGCCAGTTGCCAGCCAGGCAGCACTTCCCCGGAAACCTCCACCTCGAAACCCTGGCTGCGAACCCTGCCGCTGGCGGCATGGCAGCAGCCGTCGATCACGGTGGGCGTCACCTGGACGGCGCGGTTCGTTTCCTCGATGCGGAACACGGAAAAAGCGAGATTGAGCCGGCCGCCGTAGTAAGCGCCCTTTACGCCCGCTTCATAGTTGGCGCTGGTCAGTGAGTTCTCCTACGCGGCCGGCTCGTGGAACCGCCCCCGGCGGGTGCTGACCCGCCTGGAATACGGCGCCCAGGGCGTGAACCCGCGCTTCGTGGTCACCAATATCCGGGACGGCGATGCCATGCAGCTGTACGAGCAGCTGTACTGCGCTCGGGGCGAAGCCGAGAACCGCATCAAGGAGGCGCAGCTCGATCTGTTCGGCACACGCGCCAGTTGCCACCGGTTCGCCGCCAACCAGTTCCGGCTGTTGCTGGCTGCCCTGGCCTATACGCTCATGCAGCGCCTGCGCGAAACGGCCCTGCGGGGGACTGAACTGGAGCGTGCCAGCGCCGCGACGATCCGGGTACGTCTACTGAAAATCGGTGCGGCCATCGTGCGCAATACCCGGCGCGTTCGCATCCTGCTGGCCTCGCATCATCCGCTGCGCCATGTCTACGCGCACGCCGCCCGCGCCATGGCTCCGTAACGCTGAAAAAGTGCTGTCCCCGGCACGTTATAACGCAACGGGGGTAGGGGGAATTGCGTCCGCGGCACTGAAAAATTGCTCCACACACCGCTGATCCCTACCGCTTCATCGCCGGGGCAGCCTGCGCACCCAAAAATCGCTTCAGCAGGTTTGCTGAAGAAATCTTCGGGCTAACTCCCGGGTGCTCACTGACGTTAAGAGAGTCATGCAACCTCGGGGCGCTCGCTGACGTAATAGCGGCCAGAGGACGGAAGCATGCCTTCTTACTGCGACCACCTGCGCTGTATCATGACGGCGCAAGTTACATCCTGTTGGAGAAACCGCCACCGGTAGCAGCGGACAGGCTGTGCTCTCAACAAGATCCCAAAAGGATCCATCCGAGGCATGGGACGGATGGCCGCGCCTTCTGCTGTGGGGTTGGGTTGCAGAGACGAACATGGAGCGCTGATTGAACCTAAACGATGTCCCTGAGGATGAGGCCCGCGCCCTTCTTGCAGCGCGCTATACCTGTGAGGACTACGGCGAATGGGCGACTACGAAGGCATCGCCAGAAGCCTATAAGGTTTCTTGTGGGCTGCTTGATGGGGACGGCGCGAGAACGAATCTTTATGTGGAAATGTTCGTGAAGGTCTCCCAGAAGACCAAGATCACACATTACAAGTTTTCCGTTATGCGCCGCAGGCCCCTCGACGGTCGCGTTTACCAGCTCGAAATCAAGGTGTTGCCCCGGGTCCTGAAAGACCAGCATCAGGTGCCGCACGAGCACATTGGGCGACACCGCGAACCCGGAGACGCAGCGTGGGCGGCCTGGGGCTTCGATGAGGTCTTGGCGCGATTCGTCCAGCAGACTAATATAGAATTTCGTCCCGACCTTGGAAGCCCTCTCGACTTCCGGCTGAGGCCATCATGACGTGCCAACACCTACCAGAGCTTCTAGGCTACGCTTGCCACTCTCTCAACGAGAACGGCAGCCTGGCCCTCATCGAAACGGCTTTCACCTTCAATGATGGTGAAGGCCTGCCCGTGTTCATCGAACGGTCCGGCCAGCAAATTCGGTTCTTCGACGACAACGAGACCGTCTTTCATTTTTTGGGCAGAGGGCTCGGAGACGACGAGGGGAAGATGAACACTCGGTTCATCAGAAATGCGATTGAGCCTTTCGGCCTTACGTTGAATGAGCAAAACGTAATCGAAATCTGGGCGAACGAGGGTGACTCCAAAGCCGCGTTCGCCAAGTACATCAGCGGCCTTCTCGCTGTCGCGCAGCGGGAACGGGAAAGCGAAGGCACGAGCCCGGACATCAGTCTATTTGTCGAAGACGTCGCCATGCACCTCATTGCGTGGAAAGGTCGGGACCGGGTGACAACGGCCCCGCATTTCACAGGCATGTCGAAGACGGAGTACGCGCTTGACTTCATGATAGAAGGCGAAGCGGTCATCGCCATCAATCCTCATCCAATCTCGGTCGGTAGCGCTCTTAAGAAGATGGTCGACATCGCCGGTGCGCAGCCGAACATCAAATTCAGGGTCATCATCGAAGATCGGAATGATCCCAAAGCAGCAGAGACCGAGGGCATCATTCTCACGAGCATGGCGACTGTGATGCCCATGACGCGATTGATCAAGGTATCGCACGCTACCGAGACAGTGAACTAGTCCATCAGCAGGCGTCTGCCCCCGCCCTGTCCAGCCCTCCCCGGAAAGCGCGTCACGGTATTGGACAAATATCGGACGCTATCGGACCCGCACAAAGCAAAAAACCCGCAAGACTGAGCGTCTATGCGGGTTTCGCTTTTCGATGCCGGAGGACATCGGACTGCATTGGACTTCTTGAAACCAAGAAGTGGTGCCAGGAGAGGCAGCGAACAGTCAGTGTTCATGCGGGTTTCCATGATTTAAATCGCCATGGATACTCAAACAGATACTCAAAAATGCAGGCTTGGAGTTATCCACAGGATGCCTGTCGCGATTCCACCACACCCAGCCATGACTGCCCTGCAGCCTGAACGGCCAACGTCAACTGTACCGGACAGGAACTGACTATTCCTTACCCGCAGGCCCGGTCATGTCACTGCGACGGCTGGCCTTCAAGCGTCATGTCAGGCAGCACCAGCAATTCGACCACATCCACTCCCAAAGCATGAGCGATGCGCTCCAGCCCATCAATACTGATGTTCGTCACGCACCGCTCAAGCTGTGCGATACGTAGGTCCGGTGGAAATCCGCCAATTCCGCCATGCGCTCCTGGCTCAGGCCGCGCTCCGTTCGCAATCGCTTCAGATTCATGGCGATCCTGGTCCGTGCCGTCACAGGGGTGGTGATAGTGTTCCCGCTCATCTTTGCAGAGTGGCGGACTACTGCCTTTTATACTACAGTATGTAACTCTACTGTTTATAAATCTCATCAGGCTATGGCCTCTAACCAACCCCAAGGATTCAGCCTGCTGCACACAATGCTTGCCTGCATCGGCTCTGTCGCCATCTATGGCGCACTGATATTCATCATTCCGGTGATCTGGGGCCTATTCGACTCGCTGGCAAGCCCGATCTTGGACATCGGAAACCGTTTCGCTACTGAAGACCCGAAAAACCCCAGCGTCTACTCTGTATTGGTGAAATTAGCCATCTCGTCTGGCGGAGCGGCAATCGGCACCTTTTCACTAAACGCCAAAGTCTTCCCCCATGCACATGCCAAGACTGTGGCCACCGTATTCAGCTTGGCGTTCCTTGGCTACCTGGCCCTGAGTGCTATCGGGACACTGATGTCTCCAACCTATGGATTGATTGTCAGCGTATTGATGTGGCTTGCGATGGCAGTGCCCACCTTTTATTTCATCCGTCAGGTATGGCACGGTGAATTTTTCCTACCACAGAGGCATATCTAATTTTCTGACTGACGGACTACTGCATTTTCACTCTACTGCGTATAAATCTCATTTAAAGGAAACCTATGCTGGTACGAAAACTGTGCCTTTGTGCCGTATTGATCCTCAGCGTCCAAGGCTGTGGGACGACAGGCAGTGTGCTAAAGATGGGGCCAGACACGTATCGAGTGTCAGCCTCAAAACACAACATGGCTGGTGGTGCGCCTGCGGCAGAAAGCAATGCGCTCAGCCAAGCCAATAGCTATTGCGAGAAGCAAGGCAAAGAGGTCCTGGTTACAGGTACATCATCTGACTTTGATCGGCCGTTCTACACGTACACTGCGACCTTCCAATGCCTGAACGAAAACGATCCAGGCCTGCACCGCCCACATTACGAACCAGCCCCCACCACCGTCATCGAAGATCGTCGGAACTGACAGCGAAGAGGCCGAAATGGCGGGGAATTTTCTTCTACTGGCAGCTCTCCAGATTTTCTTTCTCACGGTCTACCGCTGGGTCGGAAAACGCTATATTTTTTCCCCACGCGCCAACCACCCAGCGATCTTCTGGAATCGCACAATCGCGATGATCTTGGTCATCATCGCGAATGCAGGCTTCCCCGCCACTGCCATCGCAGCCTTCTTTTTGACAGACTCACCTTGGCTATTCCTCGGGCTTACCATAGTCGGATTCGTTCTATTCTCAATCGGGATACACACACGACCTAGATAGTTCCCTGACCCATCAAGAGCAAACAGGCAAAGGCCGATGTAGATTACGGTCCGCCTAGACGTCGATGTACTGCCTATCAATCGCTTCTCGGGCTATGAAATGTGGCATGGTAGATGTTTCGCACGATAGGGATAAAAAGCACAAAAGATGCGAGTCGAAAAATACATCATCCGACAGTTCGCTAGTCGCACTGAACAAGTGATTGTTGCCCGCTCAAAGCGCCATCTACGTCAGATGACGATGGACTCCATGTTGTCCGGTGATGATTCGTTACTGGGCAATCTTTGGGACGAAATTTGCGTTCAACAGCGAAGCGAGAAATCGTTCTACTGGTCAGCCTATGTAGAGACGATCGACGAAATTTTGACAGCTAATGTGAACCGTCTAGACCACGCCGCTGTTCTGGCGCTGTGGAGCCAAACTGAGGCAGGATTTGACTGGCTCTACGACCATCATACGGATGAAAATGGCTCGGAAAACGTGCCGTTGGACTATGACACGGTGATCGCCTACCTAAGAGGACTTCTACTGCAAGCGGCATTAGACGAAGACAATGAGTCCGTCACGAAGTACCTTCACTCCATGGGCTACGAAAGCGATGAACCAGATCAATGACGCCGCACACCAACTTATCCGGCAAATCATATCTGGTGGTCAGACGGGCGCAGATCGCGCCGCCCTGGACTTTGCCATTGAGCACGGCTACTCGCACGGTGGCTGGGCACCGCGTGGCCGCGAGGCCGAAGACGGCCCTATTCCGTTGAAATACCAACTCTCAGAATTGGCCGACGGAGGATACCGGCAGCGGAACAAACGAAATGTGCGCGACAGTGATGGAACATTAATCGTCAATATCGGAACGCTTGACGGTGGGACGCTGGCTACACAGGTATTTGCACAAAAGCTGAAACACCCCTACTTCCTCGCCCAGCTTGACATCGACACCCCAGAATCCGTTGCGCCGCACGTTATTGAGTGGCTACGCACCCATACCGTCAGCATCCTGAATGTCGCAGGCCCACGAGAGAGCAAACGCCCTGGAGTCTACAAACTGACGCGCATGCTGCTAGAAGCCATCTATCTCGATCAGTAATGGCCGTCACCGTTCAATAAACACTCGAGGGTACACAATGTATAGACACCAGATGCGGCAGATAGGTGATCAAACGTTTCGGGAACGTGTTCCCAACGCTTACTGAGAAACGCTGCGCAAAGATGAACTGACGACCTATTTTTACAACCTGACCTCCGGATAACAGAATCAATTTCGACGGCAAAGAACATGGCCGCATCACAAGTAGCGATATAAAAGGGTAATTTTATTAGACATTCCTAGCCCATTTAGCTAGTGTTTTTTCAAATGGTCTCTCGATGGACTGTCGGCCAAGGAAGTATCTCCTCTCATCCTTAGCCAGACCTGCTATAGAGAACAACATCGCCTTCTGTTGCCATGGATCCATTGACGGATAATTTTCCTTCAGCTCGCGAACCCAATCCAGCGCTTCATTCATTCTCGCCGCCAAAATCACCTCCCGTCTGACAAAGGCATCAGAGGATTGGAACATGTTGCGCAACCTGGAAAAATGGTTAATGTGTTCGTTCTTAGTAAATAGTCGTCCCTGAAAAATTCATTTGTCCTGTTTCAGGCCGAATTTCCGGCGATCCGAGGCCACGGATTTCGATAGGGCAGGCAGCCCACCGGATCAACCCAATCGCCTCTTGAGCCCATCATGGGCATCAGGCGTTGAATCTGACGACCAATCCACGCAATAAATCGGCACAAAAATAAAGGGCCGATGCCCTTGCGGGCAATCATGCGCAGCAGCCACTTGATATTGAAGCCTGCCGCGCACAACACCGCATGGATCGCATCACCCGTTTGGCCTTTCAAATGACAGCGATTCATTCCATGATCGCTTTTCAGATGCCCAATGACCGGCTCCACCGCCTGGCGCCGTTTAAGCATTCGGCGCTCCTGGTCGGTGAGACGTTTGAATTTGCCTCGGTGTTTAAGGCTATATTCCGGGATCTCGGCATCAACGCCTCGATAGCCCAGATCCGTGTAGACGGTCTGCGGAGCCACGTCCACCGCCTCCATCAGGATGCGGGACTGCTCCAACTGCTCGGCCAGTGTGTGGCCATCGTACGGATTGCCAGGGAAGCTGCGTGCTCCCACGATCAGATTCCCCTTCAAGGTGGTGACAATGCCCACCTTCACTCCAAACTCATAGGGCGTACGGGCCTTGCCCTTGCTGATGCACTCCACCTCATCGGCGTGCCAGCTGTAGACCTTGTCTTTTCCCTTCACCTTCGCGCCCCGACGGCTCTGAGCCGCGATCTTATGTGCGCGAGCCAATAACGGGTCCAAGGCGTCCTGGATGCTCTGCGCCAGCACTGTCTTGTTGCGCTCAATGTCACGCGCCAGACGGCCCAGAATCGTGCGCTGGCGCTTGATCGTCTTATGCATGCGCCGATACTGCTTGGCATGCGCATAGCGGCCCGCTTTCCTGGCCAGCTCCCGGCCTTCCTTGGCGTAGCTCTGCTTTAACGCAATGCCGTGCGCCTTGGCCGCGCAGGCGATCTTCTGGCGCGCCACCTCCAGCAAACGGCTGTCGGTGGGATGCGCCACCGCCTTGGCTTGCACGGTGCTGTCCACTATCACCGACTGCATCGCCGTGCGCTCGATCAGCCCCAGCTTGATGGCCACCACCAAAGTCTGCACCAGCAGCTCTTCGACGCCTTCCTCACCCAACAGCCCCCGGAATCGGCTGATGGCGCTGGGATCGCACGGCAGGCGATTCTCGAAATACTCCTGCCCCGAAAAATACTGCCAGGTGGGTGCATCGCTCCAGCGTTCGCAGACGCCTTCATCGCTCTCGTTGAAGGTGTGCTTCAGATACAGCAGCGAAATCATCAGCCGCATCGGCAGCCGGGGACGCCCCGCGTTTGAATGGCCGGCCCCTACCACGGCCATCGTCGGGCCAAACAGATCAATATCCTCAACCTGCCGGCCGGTGCGCACCTGACGCGCAAAACGGTGTGCGACAGCCGCCTCCAGTTCCTGCCAAGGAATATGCGTGGCAAGCACCGCCAGGGGTTTACGCAGATCAATCATCTGGTCCAGGCGGCTGCGGAAAAAATCGTCAATCTGACTCATGCGGTTTCGGGGCAATCTCCCAGAAAATGAGCCCCAGCGGGCTGTTTTTGGGGGATTTGATAGTCTGGAGTGGCTTTATTTTACAATAAAATCAATGAGTTATTTATAATTCAGGGCCGATTAAATAGGCTCAAGACAAGAAGTCTAAAATATTCACTGGCCTTCACCTCAGGAGTGCGAAGTAGCTGGAGGAGCTTTGTGCCCACACGTCTCCAATCCTTTGGGGGAACAGATTGGACAGATGCCAGATAGAAGCATATATTGGCAAAACACGGTCCAAGCACATCAAGACACTCGAGCGAGACTTCTATAGCACCCGGATGGCCAATTTGTGCCAATCGTCGATAGAACCAACGCAGACGAATGTAGTCTACAGGATCCGCCGCAATGTACTCCTCGATAACATTTCGAATGGATTCAGGAGAAATTGCACCCCAGTCGGCTGCCGAAACTTGCGAGAATGATATTGTCTTGTATGGATCTCCACCAGAGTATTTTTTGATAAGCGCAAGAAGCGAATTTTCATCAGAGTTAATTGGCCGATCTTCAATCATCTGCGCACACAAGTGGCGGAACTCGATCGAGCTATAGAATTTTGTCTTATGACGTTGAAGCGTTAGCCGCTGCTGTTTGTCTAGTACCGTGGCGATAGTTGAAAGTGCCGCTCTGGCCTCACGCTCCGATCTGCAAAAAACAATTATGTCATCGGCATATCTTACGAACTTAACCCCAGCAGTTATAAGACTATTATCAATCGGAACCAATGTGGCTTCAGCTATCAAGTGTATTGGATGCGGCCCAACTGGAACACCACGAGAAACACCTGCAGTTGTTGATTCCAGCAAGCCGACAATCCATTTTACGGCTTGATTTGGCAAACCAGCAGCTATTAGCTGATTCTCTACTGTGTGGTGATATATTTGATTATAAAAATCCGCAATGTCGCAGTACAGAATATTTGAATATCTGGTTGCATGCGTCGCCGCCGTGGTCCAAAAATTGTTCCATGCCGTCTTGCTGCTGTACAAACCATCAGACAGCGAAGGACTGAATCGGTAGCTGAAAACTCTCGTCTCAGGTAGTCGAAGGGCTTCTATTTGCTGGCCAAACTGGAAGACCAGTGCAGATAGAATGATTGAATCTTGAGGATCGAGCTGAGTTGCTTGTCGATATGAAACCTCATCCTTTGGGACGATAAATCGGCGACAACTGCCCGGCGGGAAGGAACTAAGGTCAGCTCCCGCAACTTGATTCACAAAGTGAGCTTTTTCCGCAGCCACTGCTTCAACTTCGAGTACCTTTGGGAAAAGATCCCCATCTGAGTGAATTTGCACAAAATCAACCGCCCAGTCGAGCGAAGCTGCATGTAGCGTCATAATGAAATTAGTGAGAGTCTAAGGGCTAGAGTCAAGTTTAATGGCAAGCAGCTAATCGCGCCAGAAAAGATAACGTGCCACACTGCGATATGGGCCTACTAGTAGGCTATTCGGTTGAAATCTGCTGGTCCGCTTGTTTCTCAGCAACGCATTCCCACTTTGGAAAGTTTCCAACCTGATCAATCGAATATTTTTCATCAGATCAGGTCTGAACTCATACAAATAAAATGCCGCAGTAATAATAGATCCTGTCACACCCTTACCTGATACTGCACTCAAGCATATCAGGACACGCCAACCACCATCGCCGTAACACGATTTCACCATCGCGCGCACACACGCGCGTACTGCTTTCAAAATCAGCTTTTATCAACATCGTAACGGAGCCCCAGCCGCTCCATCACCTCGCGCCTCAATCGTTCATACTCGGCTTTCCGGGCTGCACGCCGTTCGGCTTTCGTCTGCCGACTGGACGTCATCGGCCTTCCCGCCCACTCCTGCTGGCGTGCAGCCCTCGCCTCCGATTCCGCTTCGGTGTAATACGTCGGGCGAACAGCAGCGCTACCAAGCAGCAGCCTTTCCAATGTCCGCCCAGTGCATTCACCCTTCACTTTCTGCCGTTGAAGGAGCGCAACCAGATCGGCTGACACATACGCACTGATCCGCTTGAACCCAGCCGAAATCAGGCGATCCTGGTACACGGACAATCGACGGGCAACCTGTTCATTTTTCGCCATCACAAACCCCTGTGTTAACAACCCGGTGTCCAACAGGCCGCTTGCTCTGCCGGAAAGCTGCGCGATATGCCGCCCACAGAGGATGGCCTGTGATACAGCGGTCAAGGTGAGGGTTCTGGCCCGCTGCCATGCAGCGCAAACAGCCAAAATGGTGTCGGTAGTACACATCAGCCAGGGGACGCCATTCATTTTCCTGGGCCGGTAGTGATGCTGCGGCAACCGTCGCCGGTATAGCCCGGGTATCTCCCACCGCACGGTCATGAAAAGTCATGTTTTCCGAGGCAGGCTTCGGATCATTGGCGGCAACTTGGTCTACATCAGGCTCCACCACAGTTTCAGGTTTTTTCAGGTTGCCACCCGCCCCCGGCCACGTCGAGAGCCAGGCATCCAACCCCGCCAGAATATTCTGTGCCATCACCGCACTCCCCTGATTCTTCCCCCACCCCTATGTTTTTCTGGGGGAATAGAGGGAACAGGGGGAACAACCGCATAAATAAAGGCTTTCCAGCGATCCCCCATGCCAAGACACCGTGGGAACAGAGCGAACAAAATCGCTATTTGTTCCCCGTGTTCCTTCACCATCCGGTACATAGAGAACGCCCGAAACCCGCATGAATAAACGATGTTCCCTGTGTTCCCCGCGTTCCCGCTAGAAAATGGGCATACGGCACACATCAACGCTCCCCACCCAGTTTTTCCGGGTCAATGAAATACAGCGATACCGAACCCTTAGCAGCCACCCGCACCTTTTTGGATCGCCTGCCTGCATCCCGGCCAGAAATTGCGCCGGCCTTGTCCAGCGCATCCAGCACCCGGCCAAAGTCATACCCCCTTGTGGCGTCCCTCAATCCACTAGGCGTAAACAGGTATAGCCTACCGCTGCCGCTATCCTTCCAATACCCGGCCCGATCCCGGACAGCCTGGGCCTCATGGTCATCCAGGCTAGAAAACCGGCTATCTCCGTGCTTGTCAATAAAGTCAGCCACCGCCCGCAGGATCGCAGCATCCTCCGCATTGCGCCCATCGGTGCCCCGGTGCTCACGCCATCGCTTGAAACAATCCAGCGCCGCCTGGGCCGCCTGCCCGATCTCCCACGGCACAATCCCTGCCTGGGTAGCCAGCTCCCCAGCCAGGGCACAAAGGCCAAATATTCGGGCAGCCCGCGATTCCTGCCCATCAGCCGCGCCAAACCCGCCCACTATGGTTTGCAACCTGGTAGACAGATCATCATCATCGGCCACCTCACCAATGAGTGCCCGCACGAAAGCCCGCCCCGCATGGCCGTAGTGCCGGGCCGCGCCGTCGCGGATCGCATCCGATAAGCCGCCACCCGTAGGAAAGCCGTGCAAGTTGTCCCATGCACCACAGACCCCAGCCACAGGCACATCCAACAACCGCAGAGACTGTCCCGCCTTGGCCTCATAGCCGCCTGCCGCCATCCGGGATGAGATGGTGACTTCGCCGGTGGACAGGACAAACACCCGCCAGCGGGATACCTGCCGCGCCTCACCCCGGACATTGGCCCGCGTCTTACCGTGCCCGTTGCACAAGGCATAGGCCGCCTCGTACAGGTCGCGGGGGTTGACCTCGCCCACCTCGTCCAGTGCCAACAGGGTGCCCGTGTGCATCTTGGCGGCCCCTTCCAAGCCATTTGATGTCGTGCGCCAGGTGCGCCGGAATGATGGCCCACCCCAGACCGATATGCTGGCGGCCAGAATCGAAGTCTTGCCGGTGCTGGAATCACCAAACAGGTGCAGGCCCGCCCCGTCGATATTCAGGCGCTCCAGCAGTACCCCGGCAAAGGCAGCCGACAGGCCCAGCGTCAGCAGCGGATTGCCCACCGCACGGGCCGCCACCGCATCGCGCCAGCCATCCAGAGTGCCAGCCGTGCCATAGGGGGCCGTGCGTTCCGTGGCCTGATACCAAATATCATCAGCGCCGATCACCTCATCAGGCAGCACAAAGGCCCCCCCATGCCATCCGGTCATGGTCGCCGCTCGCAGCCGATCTCTGGGGGACTGGGCATTGATATAGTCCAGCAGCCGCGCCTTACGCTTGCGGTCTATTGCCAGACCTTCGGCCATCAGCACCCCCAACACTTCGACACCATCCCCAGCCAGCATCTGCATGGGCATGGCCCAGCGTTTCCAATTGCCGTTCACGTTCCGGTACTTCAACAGCCGCCCGTGGTCGCCATCCTCCTGATTGGCGGTCAGCGCCACCACATGCAAGGGGCCACAATGCCAGTCATCGGTCATGGTCGGGGGTGAATCGGCGTTCTCTTTAATGCCGTGGTAATACACGCCAGACGGCAGCTTTTTGCCGTAGCGCTCTATCCGGTCGTCATAGCAGCGCCAACAGGGCCGCTCATACTCAGCCGGGAACGGGTCTATTGGCGTTGCCGCGTCTGCGTCCATCGCAGGGCTACGGGCTTCAATGTCGATCACGTCTGCTTCGCTCATACCGCAGCCCTCCAAGCAACCAACTCATCCGCCCAATCGCCCACCGCATCGGGCAACAGAACACGCGCCACCAGGCCAGCCGCCGCCGCACGGCCTGCCAGGGCAGCAGCCGCTTTTTGCCCGACACCCGATTCGTCACGGTCACCAAAGACGTACAGGCTTCGTACCCGTGGAGGCGGGTTGAACGATTTCAGGCCATGCGCTGATACGCAAGACCAGACAGGCACCCCAGACAGGATGCTGGCCGCCATGGCGGTTTCGATGCCTTCCGCTACCCCCAGCCCCAGCAGACCATCAGGCCGTGGTGCAGGCTCACTGATCTTGATAGATGCGCCTGCCAGCGGACCAGCGGTTTCGGTCAGCTTCTTGACCGCAGGCACAGGGGCCTTGTGGCCGTCATCGGTCAAGTAGGTACGATGAACCGCCACTAGGTCACCAGCAGGCGAAGTCACCGCCCCCAGCATGGCCGGGTACGATCCGATCATTGCGCCGTCGTGCCAGTAATCCAACCTGGGGTGAAATCGCAGCGCATCCGTCACTGGAATAGCCAGACCGCGATTGACCAGATACAGGCCCGCAGCAGACGAAGGGGTGACGGTCTGAGCACTGCCCCAGAGCCGCGCCAACTTCACACGGTTATCAGCCCATCGCGCAGATTGTTCCGCATGCCGTTCCCGCTGCGCCTGCTCGATGCGCTGGCGCTGGCGGTTGCGTTCAGCATCAGTCAAGGGTCGATCCAGGTTCCCCCAGACGCCAGACGTTCCAGCTTTCCAATGCCACCAGAGGCAAGTAGGCAGATCATCATCGAATAGCAGGTAGGCCCCGGACTTCTTCCCACCCCTGTCCCCATCCACCTTGCAGCGGACCAACCGTCCTGCCTCGATGTCACCAGGGATCAGGCCCCCCGCCCGCAACGCGGCATCCAGCCTGGTGTAGTCGATCATCGAAACACCGCTACCCATCAGGGGGTTTTTTCGTGTCCGCATGATCAGGCCCCCACTTGCTCAGCATGCCAGGCCAAAGGATCTGCAGCCCAGCGGTGCAGATCTTCATTGCGCCAGACCGTCACCCTGGGAGACAACTTCACGCCACGCGGGAACTTGCCCTGGCTGATCCAAAGATAGATGGTTGATCCAGCAGCATTGCCCGCGAACCGGCGTACTGCCGGAAGGCGAGAAAAGCCAGTTTGAGGCAGCAGAACCAGCGCGTCTACTGATGCCGATAGTTGGGTGTTCTTGGTGTCGCTCATAGTCCATCGTCCTGTATCGGATTTCGATGGATCAAGCGTAGAAGGAAGCCCCAGGCAGAGATATGCCATCACCTGGCAACGTATGCATGTTCCCAGGCAAACTACAGAATGCCGCTAATCGATCTCCCCCATTTTTCGAGCCTTCAGCATCGCTCGATACACAGTCGGATAGGACGGGACATTTACTGCTTCCCCTGACGCCAACCTCAAAGCTGTGTCAGCAATGTTCTCGCAGAACTTCGGCAAGCTGTTTTTAAATTCAGGTGCCCGCTCATGCCATTGACTAATGGCTGCTTGCCGCCACGCCTGGCCTTTATTTTTCGCCCGTTGCTTCTGTGCCGCCCGGTGTTTGCGCCCAACTGCCACATCGACAGAATCCTTCTCGCTACAAGCATGGCGCAACCACGATGCAGCATGTGTCGCCCACTTTTGCGCATCCTCCCCGGCCATGCGTGGCTGCAGCCCTATCCCTACAGGGTCGCGCTGCAAGGCCTGCTTCGCACGTCTCGCACAATGCAATGCCATCGCTGCAACACACTCCCAAGGCTCGCATTTCAATGCTCGTGCCCTCTTTCTGGTGACTGTCGCGGAAATGACGCGCCACAGCCCTGTTCCATGAAGCACCCAACCACGACCAGGCGGCGGGAGCCTATATGCCCCGTCGTCCGCCAATTTTTCCGCTGTGCTGGCCATCAGATCAAGCATGATCGACACGTCATCCACCGAACGTGCTGACAACAATCGGCCAGTGTCCGTGACTGTCGCCTGCAACCCCAGTGCATCACCATGCTCTGGAATATCGCCCACCCAGTCCTTTAGCTCCTGATAGTTCTGTGAACGCACGGCCCCCCCCCCGATTTCATCAATGCAAAACCCGTGTATCAAGCCCGCCGCATTTCCACGACAGTTTTCTGTCCTGCCTGCTCATGCAGAAAATCGGCCCAGGTCTGCATCACCTTGCGGCGCTCATCTTCGAACCGCGCCCGGTCATAGGCAGCCTGGACCTCGTCTTTTTTCGCATGCGCCAACTGGGCTTCTAGCACGTCCACATCAATCTTGTATCGCTCCCGCGCGACAGTCCGCAGCATGGCCCGGAAACCATGGGTGGCATGCTGACCCTTGAAGCCCATCGTGCGCAGCGCCTTGGAAAGCGCATCCCGGTGCATGTGTTCATTGCTCTGACTTCCAGGGAACACATAGGTCTCGCCGCCGTACTGGCGCATTTCCTCAAGGACGGCCAGTGCCTGACGTGGCAAGCTGACAACGTGTTCTACACCCATCTTCATTTTGTCGGCTGGAATCGTCCACTCGGCTCGTTCCATGTCGATCTCAGACCAGGCGGCGGAGGCCACCACCCCAGGACGGCAGGCTGTGTAAGCGGCAAGCAACAATCCACCCCGGGTCACACGACTTTCGTATGCCAAGATGGCACGCATCAACGGCCCAACGCCCTGGACCTTGGTAATCGCCGGAATGTGTCCGCCGCGATTCTTGGGCAGCACACCCCGTAGCCGCAGCACCTGATCGTCACCACGCATGCCGCGCTGGATGGCGTATTCGACAACACCATTCAAATACTGCCGCGCCTTCTTGGCCAAAGAGGGCGCATCGGTACCCATCTGACGCAGCACCTCGACCACATCCTTACTCGCCATGGTGCGCACGTCCAGGCCACCAATGAACGGCTGCAGGCGGTCCCGGACGATGTACGCCGCCTTGTCATAGGTCGCCGTCGCCCACTCTGATTTGCGCGACTCCAGCCAGGCATCTGACACCACGGTAAAAGAATGCTCCTTCGCATCCTTGGCACGCTGCTGTTCTTCAATCTGGTCCTGGGTCAGCGCCTGGGCCGCCGCCTTGATCCGGTCATGCAGGCCTACAGGCGCGTCACCCATGCGGACCTGCTGATGCAGATCAGCCGCCGCTTTGTGGGCATCGGCTACACCCATGTCCGGGTACATGCCGATGATCTTGGTCCGCTGTTTTCCTTCTGGGGTGCGATATCGGACCAGCCATTGTCTGGCTCCCGTGGGCAAGACTTCAAGATGCAACCCCTTGCCGGACGCCAAGGTGTAGGACTTGGCTTGGGGTTTGGCCTTGCGGATGGCCACGTCTGACAGCTGCTGTGCGAGCCTGGGCATGATTGCGTCCCCAAAAGGGGCCTGATTTGAGTACTTATCCTCCAAGGTACTCAAACGCATACTCAAACGCAATAGATTCAACTGGTCAAAAATCGGACAACATTGGACCCGCTGAAAGCAAAAAACCCGCAAGACTGAGTGTCTATGCGGGTTTCGCTTTTTGATGTCGGAGGACATCGGACTACATTGGACTTCTCAAAACAGAGAAGTGGTGCCCAGGAGAGGACTCGAACCTCCACACCTTGCGGCACATGGACCTGAACCATGCGCGTCTACCAATTCCGCCACCTGGGCACTGCATAACGTGTATGCTATTGTCTTCGCCGATCCGCTGCGTTGTTTGGCGCGTCGTTCAGCGAAGACAGAACTATACAACACAATTTTTTTGGATGCAAACAGCCTTTGAAAAAGCGAACCAACAACGACAATAACCGCGACGCTTCCAACCCGCCAGCGAACAGTCTCCCCTCTGATTTCGACCCCGACGTCCCCACCCGCGAGCAGGTGCTGGACACCCTGCGCGAGGCGGGCAAGCCCCTGTCCCTGGAAGCCCTCGCCGACGCCACCCACGCCGCGATCCCCCTGTCCACGGGCTTCATCCGCCGCATCAAGGCCATGGAACGCGACGGCCAGCTGCGCTACAACCCCCAGGGAAGGTTGCAAATCTGCAACAACACCCACTTCATCACCGGCACCGTCCAGGGACACCGGGACGGCTTCGGCTTCCTGGTCCCCGACGAAGGCGGCCAGGACCTGTTCCTGTCGCCCCACGAAATGGCGAAGGTCCTGCACGGCGACCGCGTGCGGGTGAAGGAATCCGGCGAATTCCGCGGCCGCCCCGAAGGCACCATCGTCGAGGTCGTCGAGCGGCGCACGCTGAAGCTGGTCGGCCGCTTCCTGAAGGAGCACGGCGCCTTCATCGTCGCGCCCGAGGACCAGCGCATCAAGCACGACATCCTGATCGCGCCCCAGGACACGGCGGGCGCCGAGCCCGGCCAGGTGGTCACGGTGCAGATCCTGCGCCAGCCGGCCAGCTATCTCCAGCCCCTGGGCCGCGTGATCGAGGTCCTGGGCGAGATCGACGACCCCGGCATGGAGATCGAGATCGCCGTGCGCAAGTTCGACGTGCCGGTGGAATTCTCCGACGCCACGCGCCGGCAGCTGGCCTCGATCCCCGACCACGTGCGCGCGGAGGACTGGGCCGGGCGCATCGACCTGCGCGACGTGCCCTTCATCACCATCGACGGCGAGGACGCCCGCGACTACGACGACGCGGTGTTCTGCATGCCCGCCGACCTGGGCACGGCCAAGCGCGCGCGGCCCGGCTGGCGGCTGCTGGTCGCCATCGCCGACGTCAGCCACTACGTGCGGCCCGGCACGGCGCTGGACGAGGACGCCCTGGACCGCGGCACCAGCGTGTACTTCCCGCGCCGCGTCATCCCCATGCTGCCGGAAGCCCTGTCCAACGGCATCTGCTCGCTCAATCCGGACGTCGACCGCCTGGTGATGGTGTGCGACATGATGATCCCGGCGGGCGGCGCCAAGGCGGGCACCGTCACCGCCTACCAGTTCTACGAAGCCGTCATCCATTCCCACGCCCGTACCACCTACACCGACATCTGGACGGCCCTGCAGCAGCCGGGCGGCCCGGCGGGGCAGAGCCTGGGCGATCTGCTGCCCCACGTGCAGACGGCCTACGACCTGTTCCAGGCCTTCGAGCAGGCCCGACGCAAGCGCGGCGCCATCGACTTCGACACGATCGAGACCCGCATCGTCTGCAACCCGCTGGGCCGCATCGAGCGCATCGAGCCCTACGCGCGCAACGACGCCCACCGCCTGATCGAGGAATGCATGCTGGCGGCCAACACCTGCGCGGCCGATTTCATCGTGCGCAACAAGGCCCAGGCGCTGTTCCGCGTGCATGACGGCCCGACGCCGGAAAAGCTGCTGACACTGCGCGCCTTCCTGCGCCAGTTGGGGCTGACCCTGGACGGCGGTGACGATCCCTCGACCGCCGACTACGCCCGCCTGATGCAGGCCAGCCGGGCGCGCCCGGACTTCGCCTCGATCCAGACGATGTGCCTGCGCTCGATGCAGCAGGCCATCTACAGCCCCGAGCAGACCGGCCACTTTGGCCTGGCCTACGCCCACTACGCGCACTTCACCTCGCCCATCCGGCGCTATCCGGACCTGCTGGTGCACCGCGTGATCCGGGGCATCCTGCACCAGCGCCGCTACCAGCCGCCGGTGCTGCCCGGCCAGCCCGCCGATCCCGCCCTGCCCGCGAAGGTCCGCGAGCACGACGCCTGGGAGGCCCTGGGCGCCCTGCTGTCGGCCCGCGAACGGCGCGCCGACGAGGCCTCGCGCGACGTCGAGGCCTGGCTGAAATGCTGGTTCGTGCGCGAACACGTGGGCGAAGTCTTCAGCGGCCGGATCAGCAGCGTCACCAGCTTCGGCGTGTTCGTCACGCTGGATACGCTCTACGTGGAAGGCCTGGTGCACATCTCCGAGCTGGGCGGCGACTACTTCCAGTACCACGAGGCCCTGAACGAACTGCGCGGCGAGCGCACCGGCCTGCGCTACCAGCTGGGCGACGCCCTCCAGGTCCAGGTGTCGCGCGTGGACCTGGAAGCCCGGCGCATCGACTTTCGCCCGGTCAAGGGCGAGGACTTCAAGTCGCTCCAGGCCGAGATCGAAGGCGAGCCGCGCTCCTCCACCTCCCGGCCGCACAAGAAGGCCGCCGGCGCCAAGCCCGCCGCCCTGCGCGGCACCACGGCGCGCCAGCGCCGCGCCGAGGCCAAGCGCGCCGCGCGCCAGGAAACGCCGCACAAGCGGCGGTCCTGATCCGGTCCGCGGCCCGGGAGGCCGGCGGCGGGCGCCGGGGACGGAGAATGCGTCCCCGGCGCCCGCCGCCCACGCAGCCCCTCCCAGGCGGGTCCTCCCCTACATGCCCTCGCGGCGAACACCTTCCCCGCAAGCACTACAATTCCGGCAAGGACTCCGCCGCCGCGCGCGACGGGCCGCCCCGCCCACTCCCGATAGGCCTTGCCCGATGTCATCCCAACAAATCCTCGCCGGCTTCCACGCCGTGCAGGCGCGCCTGCGCCACGCCCCGGACTCCATCCGCGAGGTCTACCTGGACACCGCGCGCCAGGACGCCCGCATGCAGCGCTGCATCGAACAGCTGGAAGCCGCGAACGTGCGCTGGCACGCGGCCGACGCCCAGCGCCTGGAAGGCCTGGCGCGCGGCGTGCGCCACCAGGGCATCGTCGCCCTGGCCCGCCCCCGGCCCCTGGCCGTCTCGGCGGACGAGGTGCTGGACGCCCTGGAAGACCGCGGCGAGCCGGCCCTGCTGCTGGTGCTCGACGGCGTCACCGATCCGCACAACCTGGGCGCCTGCCTGCGCACGGCCGACGCCGCCGGGGTGCACGCCGTGATCGCGCCGAAGGACCGGGCCGTGGGCCTGAACGCCACGGTCCAGCGCGTGGCCTGCGGCGCGGCCGACACCGTGCCCTATCTGACGGTCACCAACCTGGCACGCACCCTGCGCGCCCTGCGCGAGCGCGACGTCTGGCTGGTGGGCACGGACGACGCCGCGCCGCACGGCCTGCACCAGGTCGATGCGCGCCGGCCCATGGCCTGGGTGATGGGCGCCGAAGGCGAAGGCATGCGCCGCCTGACCCGGGAGACCTGCGACGAACTGGTGTCCATCCCCATGCGGGGCTCCGTCGAAAGCCTGAACGTCAGCGTCGCCAGCGCGGTCTGCCTGTACGAGACCGTGCGCCAGCGGCTGACGCCGGCCTGAGCCCGAGCCGTGCGGCCCGGGTGGCCGCAAGGCCTCCCTGCTGGCCGCCCGCCGTCCCCACGGGCGCTGTTGCCATATGACGCGGCCCCACGGCAAAAAAGCGCATAATGTCCCGGCCGGCGCGCCCGCAGGGGCCGCGCCTTTCCATTTCAATCCGACCGCACCGCCTTCCCATGTCCGATCAAGGCTTCACCACCCGGCTCGTCCACGCCGACCACCGCGCCCAGCTGGAGCACGGCGCCATCCATCAGCCCATCCATCCGTCCACCGAATACGCCTACACCGACGCGCGCGAGCTCGCCGCCGTGTTCCAGGGCAAGGCCGGCTACACCTATGCCCGCCAGGGCACGCCGACCACGGCCTCGCTGGAGGCCAAGGTCACGGACATGGAACACGCCCAGGCCACGGTGGCCTTCGCCACCGGCATGGCGGCGCTGAACGCCATCTTCTTCGCCCTGCTGCGCCAGGGAGACCACCTGATCGCCAGCAAGTACATCTTCGGCAACACCAACAGCCTGCTGATGACGCTGGAGAACTTCGGCGTGGAGCTGAGCCTGGTGGACGCGACCGATGCCGCCCAGGTCGAGGCGGCGATCCGGCCCGACACCCGCATGGTCTTCGTCGAGACCATCGCCAATCCCGGCACCCAGATCGCCGACCTGAAGGCGATCGGCGAACTGTGCCGCGCGCGCAGGCTGGTCTACGTGGTGGACAGCACCCTGTCCTCACCCTACCTGGCCCCGGGCCGGGATTTCGGCGCCTCGCTGGTGGTCAATTCCCTGTCCAAGCACATCGGCGGGCACGGCAACGCCCTGGGCGGCGCCGTCACCCAGACCGGGCTGTACGACTGGTCCGGCTTCCCGCACATCTACGAGCAATACCGCAAGGGCGACCCGCGCGGCTGGGGCCTGCTGCAGATCAAGAA
Organism: Castellaniella defragrans 65Phen; assembly: GCF_000612685.1. NCBI lineage: Bacteria > Pseudomonadati > Pseudomonadota > Betaproteobacteria > Burkholderiales > Alcaligenaceae > Castellaniella > Castellaniella defragrans. The sequence goes on along the minus strand of NZ_HG916765.1, from coordinate 1,610,182 downwards.
GAAAGGCCTGCGCGACATGGGCGGCACGCTGTCCTCGGACGTGGCCCACCGCATCGCGGCGGGCGCCGAGACCATGGCGCTGCGCATGGACCGCATCTGCGCCAACGCCCTGGCGCTGGCGCGCTTCCTGGAAACGCACCCGCAGGTCAGCCGGGTCCACTATCCCGGCCTGGCGAGCCACCCGCAGCACGCGCGCGCCACGCAGTGGTTCGGCGGCCGCTACGGCGGCCTGCTGGGCGTCGAGCTGCACGACCACGTGGACGTCTTCGACTGCCTGAACCGCCTGCGCGTCGCCGCCCTGGCCACGCACCTGGGGGACAACCGCACGCTGGTCCTGCCCGCCGCCCACACCATCTACTACGAAATGGGGCCGGAGCGCCGTGCCCTCATGGGCATCCCCGACGGTTTCCTGCGAATCTCGGTGGGGATCGAAGACGAAGCCGATCTGATCGGCGATTTCGCCCGGGCGCTGGACGCCGTGGGGGCCTGATTCGGGCTTGGGGGTATACCCCTACCCGATGACGGGATTTTTAACAAACGTCAGGAACCACGCGGGTTTCCAGTGATTTGTTCTTGACACTCCAGGCATTCAAAGGCTTAATACGCCTTAGCCTCCGAACCGGAGGTCCCGCCGCATTACGGCCGCGGAAACCGGATCGGCTTGGCTGCGACAGACCATCATCCATCAAACGTCTGGCGGATCGTCCGCCAGGCCACAATAAACCTCAGGGGTATTTCATCAATGAACAAGACCGAGCTGATCGAGCATATTTCCTCCAAGACCGATCTCTCCAAGGCCGACGTGGGCCGCGCCCTGGAAGCCTTCGTGGGCGCCGTGAAGACCACCCTGAAGAAGAAGGGCTCGGTCACTCTGGTGGGCTTCGGCACCTTCGCCGTGTCCGAGCGCGCCGCGCGCACCGGCCGCAATCCGCGCACCGGCGAGGAAATCAAGATCAAGAAGGCCCGCGTGCCGAAGTTCCGTCCGGGCAAGGCCCTGAAGGACGCCGTGAACGCCAAGTAATCCAGCGCCGCACCGCATGAAAGGCCGCCGCGATACGGTGGCCTTTTGCTTTTTCAAGCTACAATGCCACGCCTGCCGGAGGTCCGGCGGGCGCCACACGGCCGGGTGCTTAGCTCAGTTGGTAGAGCGGCGCCTTTACACGGCGTAGGTCGGGGGTTCGAGCCCCTCAGCACCCACTACGGCCCGGCACGCCGGCCCCGCGGCAGTCCGCCCGCTAGCGCCGGCCGCGGCTGCGCTCGAAGAAATTCATCAGCGCCCGATAGAACCGCCGCGAGCTTTCCCGGTAGCCTTCCTGCGTGAAGTGGATCAGGTCGGGTCCCACCCAGCCGCGCGCCTGCCAGTCGAGCATGGGGCAGTCCCCGTCCATCGCGGCCTCCCAATCCCAGTACAGCGTTTTTTCCTGGCGCGCCACGTCGAGCTGGACGCGCTTGACCGTCTCGTGCATCGGCACGCCGCGCTCGCCGCAGGGCAGCGCCGCGGGCTTGCCCGGATCCAGGGCGCCGGGCGCCCCCAGCAGCAGCACCGCGGCTTCGGGCAGGGCCTGGCGCACCTGGCGGATGCCCTGCGCCAGGCCGGCGGCGAGAGCCTGCGGATCGAGCTGGCCGTTGAAGGCTTCGTTGGTGCCGTAGGCGATGATGACGAGGTCCGAGCCCGACCGCCTCAACTGGTCCAGCCAGCCGGGCGACCACCGCGTCCAGATGTCCTGGCGCGAGCCGTTGACGCCGATGGGAGACACGAGCGCGCCGCTCGTGTCGGCGCGCCGCAGCCAGATCCCGCCGACTTCGGCGGCGCCCGCCGCGGGCGCCACGATCTGGAACGGCAGCCGCACCGGGACCTGCACGTAGGACCAGCCGCCGACCGGCTCGCCGCCATCCAGGGGCAGCCGCCGCCCGTCGGGATTTTCGACGAACAGGCCCGACCGGCCACCGGGGCGCACCAGCACGGTCGCCAGGTAAGGGGACTGGTCCGGGGCCCAGGAGGCCACCCGCGTGACCGCGCCGGCCTGCGCCGGCGAGGCGATGTCGCCTCCCAGCGGAAAGGCGTCGGACGCCTGGTCGAGGCTGCTGGTGAGCCGCCAGCCCTGCGATTCGAGATTGACGCGCTGATGGCCCTGCCCCGGCACGGCCATGGGCGGCAGCCAGCCCACGCCGGCATCCCCCAGGCGCTGCTGCAGGCCCACGCGCAGCCCCGCCGTGAAGGCGTCGGAAGCCGTGTGCGAATCGCCGAACTGCACGATGGCGAACGGCCGCTCGGAGCGGCCGGCCTCGACCGCCCAGAAGCGCTCGGCCAGATGGCCGGCGCGGGGATCGCCGAAATCCCGCAGCGCCTGGGCGTGCGCCGGCCGGGAGGCCGGAGAAGCGCCGGAGGCGCCGGGCGAGGCCGCCCGCGCGGGGCCAATCTGGCAGGCCGCCGCCATGAGCAGCGCCGCCATGAACGAAGGCAGCAGGCGCGCCGCCTTGATGCGTGTGATCGGGCGAATGGAAGTCTCCCCGGAGAACTTGACCGGAACGAAACGGACTGGCGGGCCGCCGCGCGGCACCCAGGCCATCGCGGCGGCACGTTCCAGCGCGTTCCAGTGTAGCCGAGTCGGCGGCGTGCGGCGGCATCCGCCTGCGCGCGGATTTACAATCCCCGCCATGAACCCCACACCGCATCCCCCGGGCTCGCAGCGCTGCGGCCTGGACGCCCTTGGCCAGTTCGACGAGATCGTCGACGTGCGCACGCCGGCCGAATACGCCGACGACCACATCCCCGGCGCCCTGAACGCACCCGTGCTCAGCAACGAGGAGCGCGTCCTGATCGGCACCATGTACGCCCAGGAATCGCCCTTCAAGGCCACGCGCCTGGGCGCCGCCCTGGTCGCGCGCCACATCGCCGAATACCTGGAGACGATCTTCGCCGACCGCGCGCGCAGTTGGCGGCCGCTGATCTACTGCTGGCGCGGCGGCAAGCGCTCGGGCGCCATGACGGCCTGGTTCAACCTGATCGGCTGGCGCGCGCGCCAGCTGGACGGCGGCTACAAGACCTGGCGCCGCCACGTGATCGACACGCTCGCCACCCGCCCGGCCGGCCTGGACTGCATCGTGCTGACCGGCCCCACCGGCTCGGGCAAGACCCGCCTGCTGCAATCGCTGGGCGCGGCCGGCGCCCAGATCCTCGACCTGGAGGGCCTGGCGCGCCATCGCGGCTCGCTGCTGGGCGCGCTGCCGGACCGGCCGCAGCCCAGCCAGCGCGGCTTCGAGTCCGCCCTGCTGCGGGCCATCGAGGCCCTGGACCCCGCCCGCCCCGTCTTCGTCGAGGCCGAAAGCCGGCGCATCGGCCAGCTGAGCCTGCCCGACACGCTGCTGCAGGCCATGCACGCCGGCCGCTGCGTGCGCGTGCGCGCGGCCCTGCAGCAGCGGGTCTCGTTCCTGCTGCAGGACTACGCCCACCTGTTCGATGCGCCCGACGACTTCGGCCGGACGCTGGAGCGGCTGATCGGCCTGCACAGCCGCCAGACGGTACGCGACTGGCAGGCGCTGATCGCCGCGGGCCGGCGCGCCGAACTGTTCCAGGCGCTGGTGGAAACCCACTACGACCCCGCCTACCGCCGCAGCAGCGATTCCCATTACGCCGGCCTGGGCGAGGCCGCGACCTTCGACTACGACCCCACCGCCGACGACGGCCATGCCCAGGCGCGCGCCCTGATCGAACAACTGCGCGTCCCGGCCTGAACTGCGCCCTTCCATTCCCGGATCATCCGCCTCCATGAACGCTCCCGACACCCCGACTTCCGTTCCCCGCCTGACCTCGCTGTCCCACGGCGGCGGCTGCGGCTGCAAGATCGCCCCGGACGTGCTGGCGCGCCTGATGCGCGACGCCCTGCCCGCCGGATCCTTTCCCGACCTGCTGGTGGGCACGCAGTCGTCCGACGACGCCGCCGTCTACCGCCTCAACGACGAGCAGGCGCTGATCGCCACGACCGACTTCTTCATGCCCATCGTCGACGATCCGCGCGACTTCGGCCGCATCGCCGCGACCAACGCGCTGTCGGACGTGTACGCGATGGGCGGGCGCCCCATCCTGGCGCTGGCCATCGTCGGCATGCCGATCAAGGCCCTGCCGCACGACACCATCGCCGCCATCCTGGCGGGCGGCGCCTCGGTCTGCCAGCAGGCCGGCATCCCCATCGCGGGCGGCCATTCGATCGACTCCGTCGAGCCGATCTACGGCCTGGCCGTCATCGGCCTGGCGCACCCGGACCGCATCAAGCGCAACGACCGCGCCCGCGCGGGCGACGTCCTGATCCTGAGCAAGCCGCTGGGCGTGGGCATTTTGTCGGCCGCGCTGAAGAAGGACCGGCTCGGCGCCGAGGGCTACCGCGCCATGATCGACAGCGCCACCCGGCTGAACACTCCGGGCGCGCGCCTGGCCGGGCTCGACGCCGTGCACGCCCTGACCGACGTGACCGGCTTCGGCCTGCTGGGCCACGCCCTGGAAATGTGCCGGGGCTCGGGCCTGCGCGCCGAGGTGTCCTACGCCAGGCTGCCCTGGCTCGCGCCCGCCCCCGAGCTGGCCCGGGAGGGCATCCGCACCGGCGCGTCCGAGCGCAACTGGAACGCCTGCGGCGCCGAAACCACCCTGGACGCGGGCCTGCCCGACGAGGCCCGCGCCCTGCTGACCGACCCGCAGACTTCCGGCGGCCTGCTGGTCGCCTGCGCGCCGGAAGCCGCCGACGAGGTGCTCGCCCTGCTGCGCGCCGACGGCTTCGCGCAGGCCGCGCGCATCGGCCGCCTGGAAGCCGGCCCCGCCCATATTCGAGTATCCTGATTGCCGTCCCACGCCCCGGAGTCCCCATGGCCGATCCCCTGATCATCGCCCGCAACGCCGACGTCCAGGCCGCCCTGCTGCCCCAGCTGGCCAACCGCCACGGCTGCATCACCGGCGCCACCGGCACCGGCAAGACCGTCACCCTGCAGGTCCTGGCCGAATCGTTCTCCCGCATCGGCACGCCAGTCTTCATGGCCGACGTCAAGGGCGATCTCTCGGGCATCTCGCAGGCGGGCGCCGCCTCGCCCAAGCTCGCCCGGCGCCTGGCCGACCTGGGCCTGCCCGAGCCCGCCTGGGGCGCCAGCCCGACGACGCTCTGGGACATCTTCGGCGCGCAGGGCCACCCGATCCGCGCCACGGTGTCCGACCTGGGGCCGCTGCTGCTGGCGCGCATGCTGGACCTGAACGACACTCAGGAAGGCGTGCTGAACCTGGCCTTCCGCGTCGCCGACGACGAGGGCCTGCTGATCCTGGACCTGAAAGACCTGCGCGCCATGCTGCAGCACGTGGCCGACCACGCCGCCGAATTGCGCACCCGCTACGGCCAGGTGTCCGCCGCGTCCATCGGCGCCATCCAGCGCAGCCTGCTGCGCCTGGAATCCGAAGGCGCCGACACCTTCTTCGGCGAGCCCATGCTCGACGTCTTCGACTGGATGCGCACCGACGCCCAGGGGCGCGGCATGGTCAACATCCTGGCCGCCGACCGGCTGATGCAGTCCCCGCGCCTGTACGCCGTCTTCCTGCTGTGGATGCTGGCCGACCTGTACGAACGCCTGCCGGAAGTGGGCGACCTGGACAAGCCCAAGCTGGTGTTCTTCTTCGACGAGGCCCATTTGCTGTTCAAGGACGCGCCCGCCGCCCTGCTGGAAAAGATCGAGCAGGTCGTGCGCCTGATCCGCTCCAAGGGCGTGGGCGTGTATTTCGTCAGCCAGAACCCGGCCGACATCCCCGACACCGTGCTGGGCCAGCTGGGCCACCGCGTGCAGCATGCCCTGCGCGCCTACACCCCGCGGGACCAGAAGGCCGTCAGGACCGCCGCGCAGACCATGCGGCCCAATCCCGGGCTGGACATCGAGGCCGCGATCACCGAACTGGCCGTGGGCGAGGCCCTGGTGTCCCTGCTGGACTCCAAGGGCCAGCCCACCCCCACGCAGCGCGTCTGGATGGCCGCGCCCGGCAGCCGCATCGGGCCGGCCACGGCGGCGGAACGCCAGGCCCTGCTGGGCGCCTCCATGCTGGCCGGCAAGTACGACCAGGCGTTGGACCGCGAATCCGCCTACGAGATCCTGCTGCGGCGCGCCCAGTCCGGGGAGGCCGCGCCCGCCGGGACGCGCGGCGCCGCCGCTGACGGCACCGGCCGCGCCGAGGCGCCCGCAGGCGAGGGCAACGGCATCGCCGGCGTCCTGGGCGATTTCCTGTTCGGCTCCACCGGGCCGCGCGGCGGACGCCGCGACGGGGTGGTGCAGTCGGTCGCCAAGAGCATGGTGCGCAACGCCGCCAACCAGCTGGTGCGCGGCCTGCTGGGCTCGCTGGTCGGCGGCCGGCGGCGCTGAGGCCACGCGACTGAGCCCATGATGCAGGACAGGACGCGCATGCCGCCCCGATCCCCCGCAACTGCGGCGCCGGCCACCGTGCCCGCCGCACCGGCAACCTCGTCCGCCGCCCCCGCCGCGGCGGACCTCGTGCGCTGCCGCTGGTGCACCGACGATCCCCTGTACGTGCGCTACCACGACGGCGAATGGGGCGTGCCCTCGCGCGACCCCCGGCACCTGTTCGAGATGCTGATCCTGGAAGGCTTCCAGGCGGGCCTGTCCTGGATCACCATCCTGCGCCGGCGCGAGGCCCTGCGCGCCGCGCTGCTGGACTTCGACCCCGAGGCCCTGGCGCGCACCGACGAGGCCTGGGTCCAGGACCGCATGCAGGACGCCACCCTCATCCGCAACCGGCTCAAGCTGCGAGCCGCCGGCGCCAACGCCCGCGCCTGGCTGGCCCTGCCCGACCCGGTCGGCCTGGTCTGGTCCGTGGTCGGCGGCCGGCCGGTCATCCACCACTACGCGGCCCCGGAAGACGCGCCCGTCGCCGGCCCCGAGGCCGAGGCCCTGAGCCGCCTGCTCAAGCGCCACGGCTTCACCTTCGTCGGCCCGACCATCTGCCAGTCCTACCTGCAGGCCATCGGCTGCCTGATGGACCACACCACGGACTGCCACCGCCATCGGGCGCTGGCGGGTTAGGCGGGGCGCCGGGGTCCACGAGGCCGCACGCCCGCACATGGAGCACCGCAGCGCACCCACATGAAGCACCGCGACGCGCCCCCATGAACCACCGCAACGCGCGCATGGCACACCGCAGCACGCCCATGGAACATCGCCCCATGCCCACGGAACCCCGCGGCGCGCCCCCGGCGCCGGCCGCCTCGCCACTAGCGCAGGCCTACCGGGCCGCGCACTACCGCATCGACACCGACCCGCCGCTCGTGCTGCGCATCGGCCAGGCGCATCCGGCGCTGCGCGCCCTCGCGCCGCACGGCGGCGTCTTCCTCACCGCCTGCAACCCGCGCAGCCGCCGCCTGCGCCCCGCCGCCAACGCCCGCCGCCTGCGCGCCCTGCGACGCGCGGTCGCAGGGCTGGGCCACGCCTGGCTGCCGGGCCGGGGCCTGGACCCGCTGGGCCTGTGGCCCGACGAGCCCAGCCTGTGGATCCCGGGCCTGTCGCTGGACGCGGGACTGCGGCTGGCGCGCCGCTTCGGGCAGAACGCCCTGGTCTGGTGCGGGCCGGACACGGTGGCGCGGCTGGCGTGGACCGCTCGATGCGGGCCCGCCGGCACGGACGGACACGGGGCGCACGGACACGAGGCGGACTGAAACGGGCCAGCCGATGCGGACCGCCGCCCATCTGCTAAGGTAGGCGGATCGCCCGACGCCCCGGAGCCCGTCCATGTCCCGCCTGTTCACCCGCCACACCACCTTCCACGCCGTCATCGCCCTGACCCTGCTGTGCGCCCTGCTGGCCCTGTCCTTCAGCGCCGCCTGGTGGCTGCCCTGTCTGCTGTTCCTGGGCCTGAGCCTGCTGGGGATCTACGACCTGCGCCAGACCCGCCACGCCATCCGCCGCAACTACCCGGTGATCGGCAACCTGCGCTTCCTGTTTGAATACGTCCGGCCGGAGGTGCGCCAGTATTTCTTCGAGGACGACACGCTCAAGCTGCCCTTCTCGCGCGTGGACCGCTCCCTCGTGTACCAGCGCGCCAAGCAGCAGATGGACCAGCGCCCCTTCGGCACCCAGGGCGACGTCTACGGCAACGACTACGAGTGGATCAACCACGCCATGGTGCCCGCCCACGTCCCGGACAGCGACTTCCGCATCACCGTCGGCGGGCCGGATTGCAGGCAGCCCGTGAGCCTGTCGGTCTTCAACATTTCCGCGATGAGCTTCGGCGCCCTGTCGGCCAACGCCGTCATGGCCCTGAACAAGGGCGCGGCGCTCGGCCGCTTCGCCCACGACACGGGCGAAGGCGGCGTCAGCCGCTACCACCTGGAGCACGGCGGCGACCTGATCTGGAACATCGGCTCGGGCTACTTCGGCTGCCGCGACGAGAACGGCCGCTTTTCCGAGGAGCGGTTCGCCGACATGGCCCGCCGCGACAACATCCGCATGATCGAGCTCAAGCTGTCGCAGGGGGCCAAGCCCGGCCACGGCGGCATCCTGCCGGCGCCCAAGGTCACCCTGGAAATCGCCGCCGCGCGCGGCGTGCCGGTCGGCGTGGATTGCGTGTCCCCCTCCAGCCACGGCGCCTTCGGCACCCCCATCGAAATGATGCGGTTCCTCGCGCGGCTGCGCGAGCTGTCGGGCGGCAAGCCGGTCGGCTTCAAGCTGTGCATCGGCCACCCCTGGGAATGGTTCGCCATCGCCAAGGCCATGCTCGCCACCGGCATCACCCCCGACTTCATCGTGGTCGACGGCGCCGAGGGCGGCACGGGCGCGGCCCCGATCGAATTCGTCGATCACGTCGGCACGCCGCTGCGCGAAGGCCTGCGCCTGGTCCACAACACGCTGGTGGGCATCGGCCTGCGCGAGCACATCCGGCTGGGCGCCTCGGGCAAGGTCATCAGCGCCTTCGACATGGCGCGCATCATGGCCCTGGGCGCGGACTGGTGCAACAGCGCCCGCGCCTACATGTTCGCCATCGGCTGCATCCAGGCCCAGACCTGCCACACCGGCCTGTGCCCCACCGGCGTCACCACGCAGGATCCCAAGCGCCAGCAGGCCCTGGTGGTGGCCGACAAATCCGTGCGCGTGGCCAACTACCACGCCAACACGCTCAAGGCCCTGGGCGAACTGCTCGGCGCGGCCGGCCTGACCCATCCCAACCAGCTGCGCCCGCACCACATCGCGCGGCGCATCGCCAACGGCGAAGTGCGCGTCCTGTCCGCCCTGTTCCCCGACCTGGAAAAGGGCGAGCTGCTGGAAGGCCGCTTCCGCAACACGATCTTTCGCACCGCCTGGCCGATGGCGCAGGCCGAATCCTTCGAGCCGCTCTACAGCCTGAGCGCGGCCCTGTCCGGCCATGCCGACACCACTGCCGCGCCGGACCGGGATCCGGCCGCGCAGCCCGGGAAGGATGCCGCGGCAAACGACGCGGAAAACCCGGTGCGGGGCACGGTGCAGGACACGGTGCGGGCCTCGGCGGCAAACGGGGCGAGTGCCGGGGCGAAAGACACGGCATGAGGCCGCTTGCAGACACGGCGCGAGGCCGCCTGCGCGCCGGACGGCGGGGTTCCATGACCCGGTGCCTCGCTGCCCCCGCCTCGGTGGAAATCAGGAAAACCAGGGACATGGACGGGAAATCAGGGAATTCACCTATGGTCTGGAATTCCGGCCGATCTATACTGGAATCGCTACCCGATGGTAGTCCATCACGCCTCGAAGGCGTTGACTTTGCACCGCTCCCATGCGGTGCAGCTGCCCACAGCGGCAGCAGGGCCCCGCCAAAAGGCGGGGCCTTCGCATTCAGGGGGCCGCTTCCACCCGGTTGCGTCCGCCCTGCTTGGCCCGGTACAGGGCCTGGTCGGCGGCCTTCAGCGTCTGCTCCACATCCCCGCCCGCCCAGACGGCCACCCCGGCCGACAAGGTCACGACCTCGTCGCCCAGCATCCGCGCGTCCTCCATGGCGGCCCGCAGGCGTTCGGCGATGCCCATCGCCCCGGCCAGATCGCTTTCCGGCAGCACGACCAGGAATTCCTCGCCGCCCAGCCGGAACAGCGCGTCGCCCTGGCGCGCCTGCGACCGCATCAGATCGGCCAGCCCGACGATCACCCGGTCGCCCACGTCGTGGCCATACCGGTCGTTGACCCGCTTGAAGAAATCGATGTCCAGTTCCACCATGGCGAACGGCCGCTGCAGCGCCTCCAGGGCCTTCAGGGCGGCTTCCAGCCCGCGCCGGTTGCCCAGCCCCGTCAATGGATCCGTGTGGGCGGCGCTGTGGAGCTCGCCCATGCGGGTATGCACCTGCCCGGACATCGCCAGCAGCACGCCGCGCAGGCGCTGCGCCTCCAGGTACCAGCAGCGCACGGCGGCGATGCGCCGCGCCATGCCCTCCTGATAGCCATCCCCGACGATCCGCGACAGTTCGCCCAGGGGCCGGGAGATCCAGCCCGACAGCAGCCACAGCATCGCCAGCAGCACCAGGGCCGGCCATACCGCCAGCCGCAGCACCCGCAGCATCAGATCGCTCAGCCCCTGCAGGGCGAAATCCGTGGGGCGCTGTACCACCACGCCCCAGTCGGCCGCCGCCACGTGGGCATACCCGGCCAGCATGTCCACGCCCTGGCTGTTGACCAGGCGCATCTGGCCGGACCGGCCCTTGCGGACGGCCTCGATCACCGGGTTGCCCGCCACGACCGTACCGATCCGGGCCGGCTCCGGGTGATACAGAAGGCGCCTTTCCGCATCGACCACGTAGACATAGGTGCCGTCACGGAAATACTGCTCGCTGGCCATGCGCTGCAGACCGCCGTCGGCCCTCAGGTACATCGTCGCGGACAGGCGGCCCAGGGAACGGCCTTCCGCATCGAGCAGCGGCTGCGCGATCACGATGGCCAGATTGCCCAGCACCGTCACGAACGGCGCGCTGATCGTCGGCACCCGCTCGTTCAGGCGATCGCGCCACTGCACCCGGTCCATCTGGCGCCCCTTCAGCCCGAGCGCCTCGGGCGCGGCCGCCTGCACGACCCCCTGCATGTCCACCACCGTCACCGAATTGAAGCCCAGCTCCAGGTGGCGCAATCGGTCGACCTCGGCCTGCTGCACGGCGGGCATCATCCCGGAACGCACCATCAGCGTGGCGGCATAGGACAGATTGCTCTGCGCCCGCAACAGCAGATCGGAGGTCGTCCGGGCGAGCTTGGCGGCGAAGGCCTCGTTGGCATCCAGCGTGCTGGCCATCAGCTGCTGGCGCTGCACCTGGTATGCCCCCACCATGCCCCCCACCAGCATCAGCGCCGCGCTGAACACGGCCAGCAGAAGGATCAACTGCCGCAGATTGATTCTGGATGTTCGTCGGATACGCATCCGCCTGGCTCTCCCTCCGGGGCCCGCCCGGGTCCTGTTCTTTCTTTCAGACTTTTACTATACGCCAGGAAGCATGGACCACTGCGCCGAGGGGCTCGCGCATCGGATGGAGAAGGGCGCAGCATCGGCGCCGCGCGCGCCGCAGGCCGGCCGCGCGCATCGGCGTGCGCATGTGTTCGGCCGGCACGACGCCCAGGCGACTTGCGTGCCGCGAGCGCTCGCCCTATAATTTCATGCTTTGGCGCATTAGCTCAGCCGGTTAGAGCGACGGAATCATAATCCGCAGGTCCCCTGTTCGAATCAGGGATGCGCCACCAGAATTTCCCCTGCTGAATCAGGACATTGAAGCCACCCGATGCGGTGGCTTTTTTGTTGCCTGCGGCTTGGGTGTCAGCCAGGTGCCAACGCAGAATCAGGATGACGGCTTTCTTCGTGGTCGCAGCCGCCCAGGCCGCCGCGCAACGCGCCATCGAGCAGGCCGAAGTCATCCGTTTGTCGATGGCGGACCAGGAATGTTGTGCGCAAGCCCTGCTGTCGCCGCCCAAGCAGGCACCTGCCCTGGAGCGTGCTTTCGCTCGCCGCAGCAAACTCCTGCATGCTGAATGAGCAATGCATCGCAGGCTGCATCGAAGCGCTGATCCGGGGGGACGCGTGCATCCAGGCATGCCACGTGCTACCTTGATCCCGAATGCAGCAAAATCCCCACTCACAGGAGGACACAATCATGAAATCGAACATCGCCCGCCTCGTTGCCATGGCCGCCATGGCCGGTGCCGCCGCCGTCATGGCCTCGGGCTGCTCCGTCGCCCGCAAGCAGGAAACCGTCGGGCAGTACATCGACGGCTCGGCCGTGACGGCCGAAGTCAAGGCCAAGCTGGCCAACGACCCGGCGACGTCGGCGGCGAACATCAACGTCAAGACCATCGACGGCGGGACGGTGCAGCTGTCCGGCTTCGCCAAGTCCCAGCACGAGAAGGATCGCGCGGGCGAACTGGCCCGGTCGGTCAAGGGCGTGACCAGCGTGCACAATGGCCTGGTCGTCAAACCGTGAGACAATGCGGGCGCCATGACCGACGCCCGCACCGCCGACGCCTGCACCGACCTCGATGATCCGCTCGCCGCACTGGCCCCGCCCGGGGTCCAGTCGCAGGCGGCCGATCTGGCGCGGGACGCTTTCACCCGGGCATTCCGCCATGCGGCGGCCGAGCCGGCCTCCTTTCCGCTGGACACGCTGCGCACGCAATGCCTGGACTGGGTGCGTGCCGATGCCGGCGCCGACGCCCGCGCCGTGCGGATGGCGCTGCTGCTGGCCGGACTGGACCAATGGGGCCTGGCGTTCAGCCAGGCCTTCGGCATCCAGGCGATCCCCTCCCTGACGGCGCTGATCGGCGCCCTGCGCACCGGGCTGGACCCGGCGGAAGACGCCCGGTTCCAGCATCAGTTCGAGCGGCTCGACGCGGCCGAGGCCGCGGCCATCGACTTCAAGATCGCGCTGCGCCGCCAGATCCACCTGGCCCTGTGGCACGCCATGGGCGCGGGCGCGAGCCTGGAGGCGGTCGAGCCCGTGATCCAGACCCTCGGCGGCCAGCTGCTGGCCCTGGACGCGGGCATGCCGGAACTGGGCTGGCGCCTGGTGTCGGACACGCTGGCCCACATCCAGATCCGGCTGCTGGAAGATCCGGACGCCCCGGAACTGGCCCAGTCGGGCACCCGGTGCCTGTTCGCCTCGCTGCGCCAGGCCTGGCCGAAGGAACGCCACGACCGCGTCATGGCGCTGGCCGCGCAGGCCGTCCTGGCCTGGCAGCGGGGCCGCCGCCCTCCGGCCGGCTGAGCGCGGCGGCGGAAACGGATTATTCATTCCGCCGCTATCACCTTGATTCAACAGGTGTTTTCAGCACACCCCGTTGTTGAGCGAACTACATTGCGTATTAGCTGGCGGTGCTTGACAAGACTGCAGATTGTTCACTCGTTGGCCGGTGGTGCAATTTTCCGTAGTGCACCGCCCGGGTCGTATACGCGTAGCTGGGCTACTGGCCGAACCGAACTCCGGTAGACCACCAGGTTGGTTCCGCCAGGGTGTGCTTGCGACGGAAACAGGATGCCGTCCAATCCCTCGGCCACCACGTCATCGGCCATGTACCAGGTTGGTGGTTCGATGGACTTTCCGAACCATTCCGCGCGCCAGTCCACCGAAAAATCGGACCATAGCGCCGGCCACATCTCCGGGTCGAAACCTGCGCTGAAGTCAGCGACCCGCAGTTCGCGAACGAAGAAGGTGCAGATCGTGCCTGGCGGCAGCCATGGGTTGTCTTGCTTGTATTCCGCCAGTGCCGTGGCTTCGTCCGTCGACAGGTAGAGTGCTTCCTGCCCCCGCCGGTTAAAGCGTCCGCCCTGGCGTGCCGCACCCGCGCCGGACAAAGGCGTGCCGGCATAGATGGGCGTAATGACGCGATAGTAGGCTTCCTCTTCGGCTTTGCCGAGGGTAATGGCCGGGATCATCCTGCGGCACCGCCGGCGAGCGACTCCAGGTAGGCAATGACTGCATCGGCCCGCCCCTCTTGAATGAGGGTATCCGCTGTCTTGTAGCCGAAGGCGCGTAGCGGCTCGTTGCGCAGCAGGAACGCCGCCCGCTTTTCATCGCCGGTCATCTCGGTGGCGACAGTCAGCACCCTGACCATATCCTGTAGGTACTTCTGCAACTGAGGCGCCTGGGGCCGTGCGGTCGGGGTATTGCGATGCACGTGGGCACGCTCTGCCAGCTCCTGAACCTGGAAGCCGAAGAATTCCCCAATGCGGGCTGGAGACAGATATGGCGTGTCCGGCTCACGGAACTGCTCGGCAAAGGGTCGTTGCAGTACGGTGCTCATGGCACATCCCCCATGCAATTTCTATGCACTTATTCTGCACTATTATCGCTCTCTACACAACGTGGCCATCCGAAACCAAGCAATACCTGGCTGCGTACTTTTGCGAGGACGCAGGGGCTGCGTCAAAGAAACCGGTCATGCCGCAAATCGCATGGTTGCCTGACGCATGAACGCAACTGCGATGAGATGCGAGGCACCGGGCCGTTTTGCATGTCGCCTGACAAGCAGAACTTGCTGAATATTCCACAAGGAGGAAACCCTGTGAAATCAATGAACTGTAGACGTTGACGGATGTCTGCAGCGTAAGAATCGGAGCAGGAAACGAAACGCGCGGACCGGCGCGCGGACTGACCCGGCGTCCGGGCCGGCCGGCATGGGGCAGGCCACGAGAGACAAGGCGTCCACCTTCTGTTACATTTGGAACGCGGCATTCCTCTCATCCAGATTCCCGCTTCCATGTCCCTGGTTTTCCGTCTCCGCACACAATGCTGCCGGAAGCCCATTCAGGCTGCCCTGCTCGCGGCGTTCGCGTTCCTGTGCTCGCTGCTGGGCCAGCTGACCCAGCCCGAGGGAGGCCTGTCGATCCTGTGGCCGGCCAATGCGCTGCTGGCCACCCTGATGATCCGCCATCCGGCCCTGGCCCACCCGCTGTCCTGGGCGGGCGCGCTCTGCGGCCTGGCGCTGGGAAGCGTCCTGCAAGGCCTGCGCTGGCCGCCCGCCGTGGGCTACGGCATCACGGACCTCTCCGGCGCGCTCGTCGCCTGGATCATCCTGTCGTCTCCCTGGTCGCCGCCGCGCCTGCGCAGCCCCCGGGCCATCGGCCAGGTACTGACGGCCTGCGCGGCGGCGGCCGCCACCAATGCGGCCGTCGCCCTGGCGCTCACGCCCTGGCTGCGGCCCGGTGGCCAGTGGACGACGATCGCCCTGAACTGGTTCTTCGGCCAGCTGCTCAGCTACAGCGCCTTCCTGCCGCCGGTCATGCTCCTGCCCCGGCGCCTGCGGCTGCGCGGCGACCGCCGCCACTCCTGGGCCTCCCTGCGCAAGCGCCTCCTCAGCGGGACCCTGCTGCTGCCCGTCGTCGCGCTGGCCGCCAGCCTGTCGCTGTGCTTCGTGCTGGGCGGACCGGGCGCCATCGCCTTCCCCATTCCGGCCCTGATGTACTGCGCCCTGGCGTACCGCCAGATCACGACGGCCTGGCTCACCCTGGTGACCGCGCTCGCCGTGATGCTTGGCATCGCCAACGGCTGGCTGCCGCTGGGCGCGAGCCAACCGCTGGCGGGTCTCCATTTCCATGCCTGGGACATGGTGTCCCTGCGGCTGGGCGTGCTGCTGCTGGTCGCCTCGCCCCTGCTGGTATCCGGCATCCTGGCGGCCCGCAGCGACCTGATCTCGTCCCTGCACGTGGCCCTGGACCACGACGGCCTGACCCGCGCCCTGTCGCGCCAGGCTTTTCTCCGCAGCGCCGAGGAGCACCTGGGCCGCACGCCGGCGCCGCCCCAGGGCAATGCCCTGCTGATGATGGACATCGACCACTTCAAGCTGCTGAACGACCGCCATGGCCACGCCGCCGGCGACCAGGTCCTGAAGGCCTTCGCTCGGACCATCCGCGGCGTCGTGCGCCCCCGCGACCTGTTCGGCCGCCTGGGCGGCGAGGAATTCTCCCTGTTCCTGCCCGACACCTCGGAGCAGGACGCGAACGACATCGCCGAACGCCTGCGCGGCCGCGTGGCCGGGCTGGAGATTTCCCTGAACGGCGGCGCGCCCCTGAAGATTTCCGTCAGCATCGGCACGGTGCACGACTCGCAGGCGCCGCTTGCCTCCCTCTCGGGGCTTTTGGCGTATGCTGATCAGGCGATGTACCAGGCCAAGCGCGGCGGCCGCAACCGGGTGCACGCGTACGGCGGCGGCGCCGCCGAGGCATCGGACGCATCGGACACGACGGAGGATCCGGCATGGCACCCACCCTTGAACAACGCGCCCAGGGCGCCCTGATCGGCGCCTACGTCGGCGACGCCCTGGCCCTGGGCCCGCATTGGTACTACGACCTGGACGCCCTGCGGCGCGACTACGGCGACTGGATCGACGGCTACACGGATCCCCGCCCCGACCGCTACCATGCGGGGCTGCGGGCCGGCCAGTCGGGCCAGGCCGGCTTCATCCTGGACCTGCTGGCGCAATCCCTGGACGCCTGCGGCGGCTACGACGAGGCGGATTTCTGCCGCCGGCTGGACGAGGATTTCTTCCCCTTGCTGGACGGCACGCCCATGAACGGGCCGGGCGGCTACACCAGCCAGTCGATCCGCGAGACCTGGCGCCTGCGGGTGGGCCAGGGCCTGCCCTGGGGCCGGGTGGCGGGCCTGGCCGACACCACCGAGGCGGCCGAGCGCATCCTGGCGCTGGCCGTGCGCTACGCCCGCCAGCCGGCCGATCTGGCGCGCCACTGCGCCGCGAACACGGCGCTGACCCAGCGCGACACGACGGTCATGGCCATGACCGTGGCCTACGGCTGCGTGCTGGGCAGCCTGGTGCGCGGCGAGCCGCTGGACGCGGCCACGTCCGACCGGCTGATGGCGCTGGTGCGCAGCGGCGCCCTGCCCTTCCACAGCGTGACCTCGGCCGGGGAGGACACCCCGCCGCCGGGGCCGGAAGCGCCGCGCACCGCCGGCCAGTTCCCTTCGCCCGACGCCCTGCTGACGGTGTCGGGCATCCTGCGCGCCGCGCGGGATCCGGACATCCGCATCGAGCCGGCCTGGAAGGCCTCGCTGGTGTACGGCATGCCCTGCGCGGTCTACCACCAGTTCCCCGCCGCCTATTACCTGGCCGGCCGCTTCCAGGACGATTTCGAGTCGGCCGTCCTGCACGCCGTCAACGGCGGCGGCCAGAACCAGGCCCGGGCGATGCTGACCGGCGCCCTGTGCGGCGCCATCGGCGGCATCCAGGCGATCCCGGCCCGCTTCATCGAACCGCTGGAGCACGGCGCGCAGCGCCTGGAACGCGCCGGCCGGCTGGCGCGCCAGGCGGCCGCGCAGGCCTGACCGGAGCGGATGCCGGGACGGCGGCCCCGGGCAAACGCCTTCTCCGGCGCAAACGCCCTCGATCCCTCAATACTGCCGGCTGCGGTCCACGACGCCGGTGACCGGCTCGCCCCGGTCCAGGGCGCGGATCTTGCCGGCGATCTGGCGCACCGTCCCGTCCATCAGGCTGGCGCCGGCGACGTGCGGCGTGACCCGGATGCGCGCGTGGGACCAGAAAGGATGGCCGGGCGGCAGGGGCTCGCGCTCGAAGACGTCCAGGGCCGCCGACCGCAGGCGCCCGCCGTCCAGGGCGGCCAGCAGGTCGGCCTCGACCAGATGCCCGCCCCGGGCGATGTTGATCACCACGGCGTCGGGCCGCAGCTGCTCGAAGGTGCGGCGGCACAGGATGCCCCGTGTGGCGTCGGTCAGCGGCAGCGCGTTCACCAGCACGCGCGTGCGCGCCAGGAACGCGGCCAGGTCCGCCTCGCCGCCGTAGGCCTCGACGCCCGGCACGGTGCGGCCGCTGCGCGACCAGACCGCCGTCGGGTATTCCAGGGCCGCGCAGGCCTGGGCGACCCGCGCGCCCATGGCGCCGGCGCCCAGGACGCCGACGGTCCAGGCATCGCGGTCGATGTCGGCCAGGGGCTGCCAGAGCCCTTCGGCCTGCTGGCGCTCGTAGCGGCCGAAGTCGCGCGATTCGCGCAGCAGATGGTAGAGCGCGTATTCCGCCATCTGCACCGCCATGCCGCCGTCTTCCAGCCGCACCAGGGGCAGATCGTCGGGCAGGCCCGGCAGGCGCAGCAGGGCGTCGACCCCGGCGCCCAGGTTGAACAGGGCGCGCAGGCGCGGCTCGCGGGCGAACAGGTCGGCCGGCGGCGCCCACACCACGGCGAAATCGGCGCGGCCTTCCGGCTCGCCGTCGCCCCACAGGCGCACCCGGGCGTCGGGCAGCGCGGTGCGCAGGGCCGCTACCCAGGCCTGCGGATCGGCTTCCAGTTGCGAGGCGAAAACGATCTCCATGCCGTCAATGCTCCAAAGCGTAGTCCAGCGCCGCGCGCACCGCTGCGGCCTGGGCCGCGTTGCATTGCTCGGGGGTGGCCCGCGGGCTGTCGGGATAGACTTCCGTCGTCGTGCGGTAGGGCGCGTCCGTGATGCCGGCGCACAGCCCCAGGGAGCGCAAGGCGTAGCGGATGACGCCCGGAGCGACCACGGGCGAGCCGATGATCTCGCCGTGCGCATCGGCCGGGGCGATGTGGGTGACTTCGGCCACCGCACGGATCACGGCGGCCTGGAATTCGGGCCGGGGAGACTCGGTATCGTCCACCAGGTAGAAGCCGTCCGGGATGCCGCCCGGCGTGAAAGGCCGGCCGTCGCGCGCCGCCAGCGCGGGCCGGAACTCGGACTCGTCGCTGTCGGTGGTTTCGTGCAGGTCGATGTGCACCCGCACCCGAGTGGCGAACGGCGCCACCAGCGCCATCAATGCCGCCGACTCCGGCGCGGGGCTGCCGGGGCGGAAGGACCGGTTCGGGTCCAGCGCCCGGGGATTCCAGCGGTGGATGCGCTCGTAGCCCCAGGGGCTGACGCAGGGGACGATCATCAGGTCCAGGCGGCCCGCGTAATCGGCCGCGTGCAGATCGGCGAAGCGCAGCGCGCCGTGCACGCCGCTGGTCTCGTAGCCGTGCACCCCGCCCGTGACCAGCGCCGCCGGCCGGTCGTCGCGCCAGCCGCGGCTGCGCAGCGCGAACAGGGGATATGCATCGGGCGCATAGTCCAATTGGCCGTACTGCACGACGTCGAAACGGTCGCGCAGGCGGTCGACGACCGTCAGGACTTCGTCGGCATAGCTGCGCCGGCGCCGCTGGCGGGCGAGCCAGGCGGCGATTTCGGCTTCCCCCCAGGGGACGCCGGGGGTGCCGATCGGGTAGAACGGGGACTGCATGAAGCGGACTCCAAGCTGAAAAACCGTCTGGGACTGTATCACAGGGGCATGCGGCGCCGGAGCCCGGGATCAGCGCACAGGCCGCCGGATGCTCAGCTCAATACAGCCACAGCCGGACGTGCAGCCAGCCCGCTTCCTGGAAGGCCTCGATGGCCTCGAACACGGGAATCGACAGGAAATACGGCAGGGCGTCGCGCACCGTGTTCCAGACGCCCTGGAGATCGACCGTGACGTGCCGCGGCGAACGCCAGGCGGACGGACGGGGCAGGAACCGGGGCACCCGCGCGCAGTAGTCCTCGAACGGCGCGCCGAAGGATGCGCGCAGCATCCGCTCCTCCTCGCCCACGATCCAGCGGAACACCGCCCAGGCCGCCAGGGCCAGGACCAGCCCTACCGTCAAGCTGCCGGTCTGCAGGCCGATGCCCAGGACGGCCAGGATGGAGAAGACGTACAGGGGATTGCGGCAGACCGAGTAAGGCCCCTCCGCCACCAGGTCGGCGCCCTTGCGCCCGCCCAGGTACAGCATGCAGGCGCAACGCCCCAGCAGCGCCAGCGCCATCAGGATCAGGCCCGCCCATTCCAGACTCTGATTGACCCAGCCAGCCTCCGGCCAGGCGGAACCGACCCAGGGCAGCGCCAGCACGGTCAGCGCCCCCAGGACGCCCAGCGCGCGGCGGCGCAGCACCTGGGCATGGGCCAGGCGTTCCCAGACGGAATCGATGTCGGCTTTGGAACGGGCGGCGGGGGTGCCGGGGGAAGCGCAGGCGGACGAAGACATGATGGCTCCTGGTCGGACAGCGCTCACCATAGCCCCGAGGGCCACGAATCCGCTACGAATTCCGCTGACCGGAAGCTGAATGGAGGTCCAGCCTGAAGGTCGTTCCGCTATCGGAGCCGCCCTGAGTCGAGTCCACGCTCAGCCGCCAGCCGCGCAGCTCGCAGACGCGCTGGGCGATGCCCAGGCCCAGCCCATGGCCGGTTTCGGATGCGTCCGCCGCGGACAGATCCGCCCGGCCGGCGCGCCACTCCCGCACCCGCGCCAGGCGTTCGGGCGCCATGCCCGGCCCATCGTCGCGCAGGACCAGGACGCCGTCCTGATCCAGACAGACCCGTAGCGTGGCCGGCGCAGCGTGCTCGATCGCGTTGCGCAGCAGGTTGCGCAGCACGATCAGCAGGGCGTCCGGGTCCAGGCACAGGCTCTCGTCCGGCGGAATGCGCGAATCCAGTGCCAGGCCGCGCGCGCGGGCCATGGGTTCCAGGGCGAACCAGGCCTGCTCCAGGGCCTGCGACAGGCCGACGCGGCGCACCCGGGCCGGATCGGCGCTGTTCAGGGCCGCCGCGCCCGCCAGGCTGCTGGCGGCGGCGTCGACCTGGACCATCATGCGCGCCAGGCGCGCTGCCAGGGACGTCCCCGGACCGGCGTCCAGCAGGGCCATTTCGCAATCGGAGCGCAGGGCGGCCAGCGGCGTGCGCAGCTCGTGACCGAGATTGGCGGCGAACTGGCGCTCGAACGCCACGGAGCGGTCGATCCGGTCCTGGATGCGGTTGAAGGCCCCGATCAATTGCAGCGCCTCGTCGCCCCCGGGCGCCTCGTCGGCGAACGCCCCGCCCTCCCAGGCCGAGAGCCGGTCCGATACGGCGCGGATCGGCGCCACCACCCGGCGCGCCAGCCGCCGGGCCAGCAGCCAGGCGCAGATCAGCGCCGACACGGCTCCGCCCGCCAGGATCCAACCGAAGGACCGGACCCGGTCCTCGTGCGCGGTGGCGTCGTAGCGAACGTAGAGGAGGCCTTGGGGGACGGTCTCGACCCAGGTGTGCCACGTCCGGCCCGCCTGCACGATTTCCCGGCCGCCCGGCCCCGCCGCGAACATCCCTTCCAGGGGAGGCGGCCGATCCGCCGGCAGCACCCAGGTCCGGACGCGCCCTCCTTCGCTCCAGCGCGGCGGCTGGATCGCCGACACGGACAGTCCCGCCCCGAGATCGTCGCGCAAGGCCGCGATCTGGCCCGACAGGACTTCGTCGACCAGGTCGTCCTCCATGCGCGCAAAAGTCCCGTAGGCCAGCAGGCTGATGACCAGCAGGAATACGGCGGCGGTGCCGGTGACGGCCCAGGTGACCCGCCGGGCCAGGGAGGACGGCTGTTTCAGCCTCATGCCGCGTCCCCGCCGCCCGCGTCGTCCGGCACCGGCGCCAAACGCCAGCCCCGGCCGGGTTCGGCCACGATGTCGGGTCCTCGCTCCGCGCGCAGGCGGCGGCGCAGCAGGCGCACCTGGTCGTGCAGGGCACGGTCGGACGGCGGTCCGTCGGGCCACAACGCCGCCGTCAGGTGGGCATGGGTTGCCAGGCCGCCCGCCGGCCGCAGCAGGGCCGCCAGCAGCAGCACCGATTTGCGCGGCAGGATCAGCGGCCGGCCGGCCAGGGTCACCGCCTGCGAATGCGGGTCGTAGCGCAGATTCCCGTGGACGAGGGGGCCGGATTCGCCGCCCTGCCCCCGCCGCGTCAGGACGCGCAGCCGCGCCGCGACCTCGGCCAGGGAGAAGGGCTTGACCAGATAGTCTTCCGCCCCGAGGTCGAAGGCCAGGAGCTTGTCCTCCAGCCGCTCGCGCGCCGTCAACACCAGCACGGGCCGCCACAGCATGGGTTCCCGCCGCATGGCGCGCAGCACGTCCAGCCCGCCCAGGCCGGGCAGGCCCAGGTCCAGCACCACGGCGTCGAAGACCGACCCGTGCAGCAGGGCCAGCGCTCCATGGCCGTCGTAGGCCACGTCCGGCGCCATACCCTGGCGCTCCAAATAGCCGTACAAATTTTCCGCCAGCGTCGGCTCGTCCTCGACGATCAGGACGCGCGCGCCGGCCGCCTCCGTCATGGCCAGCGCCTGTCCGCCCTAGCCCAGGAACTCGACCCGGCCGGTATCGAGCCGGTAGACGGCGCCGGCGAGCCGCAGCTTGCCGGCCCGCACCGCGTCGCCGAGGATGGTCGAACGCTCGGCCAGGGCGGCGACGTTGTCGCGGACGTTCTGTGCGGTGGCGGCCGCCAGCAGATCGCCTCCGCCGTCCTGGACTTTCTGCACGGCGGGCGCGATGGCCGACACCAGCGAAGGGATACGGCCGGGATACTGCGCCGATTCCGTGACGGCCTTGACCGCCGCCGCGACCGCGCCGCACTTGTCATGTCCGAGCACGAGGATCAGCGGCACGCCCAGGACCGCCACCGAATACTCCAGGCTGCCCAGCATGTCGACATTGACGAAATTGCCCGCCACCCGGGTGACGAACAGGTCTCCCCGGGCGCAATCGAAGGCGTATTCGGGCACCACACGCGAGTCCGCGCAGCCCAGCACGGCCGCGTAGGGATTCTGCCCCGCCGCCAGGGCCGGGCGCTCGTGGGCGAAATCGTGGCGCCGGGTCACCCCGGACACGTACCGCGCATTGCCCTCGGTCAGCCGCGCGAGCGCGGCATCGGGATCGAGGACGTTCTGCGGCTTGGGCGGGGACGCGGTGCGCGCCAGGGCCAGGCCGCCCGGCAGCGCGCCGCCGGCGGCGACCGCCAGGGCGGCGGCCAGCGAGGATCGTAGGAAGGAACGGCGGGAGTGCGCCGCCGCTTCCGCGCAGCATGTCGAATCACACATTCCAGTGTCTCCTGCAGGGGGTCCGGGGACGGCGCGATCCGCACGGGCATCGCGCAGCCATCATAACCAGCCCGCGCCCCGCCTGGAAAGCGGAATCCCGGCGGAATCCCGGCGTCCCGATCCACCGGCACGGCCCGTCCGTTCCGCCGCGGGCCGGGAGCACAGGCCGGGAGACTACCTGCCGGCGTTGCGCCGCAGCCGTTCCAGCGCAGCCCGGTTCAGTTCCTTGGCTTCCTGCTCGGCATAGTCCCGCTCGTCGGGCTCGTAGGATCCCTCGTAGAGGCACCGGCTGCGGTTCCACTGGCATTCGCCGCCGCGTTCCGCCTGCCGGGTCGGGCCGCCGCCCCCGAAGCAACCGGAGACCAGGGCGGCGAACAGCAGCGCGATGCTGCATCGAATCACGACTCGGCCGGGCATGTGTTCTTCTCGTGCTGGAATACGCATGTCGTTTTTATAACAGGTTCGCACAGGGGGATGCGGACATTCTCACGTTGCGCCAACAAGCCGCATGCTTTGTCACATGCCTTTTTGCGCAGGCCGGCAAAAAGGTGTATAGTTTCGTTCTTCGCAAATCATTGCGACGGGCTGTTAGCTCAGTTGGTAGAGCAGCGGACTCTTAATCCGTCGGTCGAGTGTTCGAGTCACTCACAGCCCACCAGGAATATCAAGCACTCAGATCAAGCACTGAGGCCAGTTCTTCGGAACTGGCCTTTTTGTTTTTGGTTTCCATATAGGCGCTATGCGGGCATTTCAGGGGCTGTCGATCAACCTCGATCGCCTCCTGGACTCTGCCCCATGAACGGGCGATGGGCACTCATCGGACACGGTTGATCCCACTTCCAGCCGATAGGTGAGGTCGTCGCATATCCAGCAGTTTCCGGCCCGCGTCCTGAACCGCGCCCCGGCGCGGGCCTTCCTGCTTCCTAGATCTGCGCCGCCAGGCGGGCCGCCAGGCCGGTGTAGCTGCGCGGCGTCATGGCCAGCAGCCGGGCCTTGGGTTCGTCGGGCAGATCCAGGCCAGCGATGAATTCCCGCAGGGCTTCTTCGGTGATGCCCTTGCCGCGCGTCAGGGCCTTCAACTGCTCGTAGGGCTGCGGCAGGCCGTAGCGGCGCATCACCGTCTGCACGGGCTCGGCCAGGATTTCCCAGCAGGCGTCGATGTCGGCGTCGATGGCGGCGGGGTTCAGCTCCAGCTTGCCCAGGCCGCGCAGGCAGGCCTCGTAGGCCACCAGGCCGTAACCCAGCGCCACGCCCAGGTTGCGCAGCACGGTGGAGTCCGTCAGGTCGCGCTGCCAGCGCGAGACCGGCAGCTTTTCCGACAGGTGGCGCAGCATCGCGTTGGCCAGGCCCAGGTTGCCCTCGGAATTCTCGAAGTCGATCGGGTTGACCTTGTGCGGCATGGTGGACGAGCCGACCTCGCCGTCCTTCAGGCGCTGCTTGAAGTAGCCCAGGGAAATGTAGCCCCAGACGTCGCGGTTCAGGTCCAGCAGGATGGTGTTGGCGCGCGCGATCGCGTCGAACAGGGCCGCCATCCAGTCGTGCGGCTCGATCTGGATGGAATAAGGATTCTGGGTCAGCCCCAGGCCGCTCAGGACCTCGCGGGAGAACGCGGGCCAGTCGATTTCCGGGTAGGCCGCCAGATGGGCGTTGTAATTGCCGGTGGCGCCGTTCATCTTGGCCAGGGGCCGCACGGCGCGGATCGCCTCCAGGGCGCGCTCCAGGCGGGCGACGACGTTGGCGAATTCCTTGCCCATGGTGCTGGGCGTGGCCGGCTGGCCGTGCGTGCGCGAGAGCAGCGGCTGGTCGGCGTGCTGGCGCGCCAGTTCGCGCAGGCGGGCGGCGACCGATTCGAGCGCCGGCACCACGCATTGCGAACGCGCGCGGCCCAGCATCAGGGCGTGGGAGGTGTTGTTGATGTCTTCCGAGGTGCAGGCGAAATGGATGAATTCCGCCGCGCGGGACAGTTCGGCGTCGTCGGCGACCCGCTCCTTGAGCCAGTATTCCACCGCCTTCACGTCGTGGTTGGTGGTGCGCTCGATGGCCTTGATGCGGGCCGCGTCGGCCTCGGAGAAATCCCGCACCAGCTGCCGCAGCCGCGCGCGCGCCGCCGCCGAGAAGGCGGGCAGTTCGGGCAGCCCGGCGTCGGACAGGCCGATCAGCCAGGCGATCTCGACTTCGACCCGGTGCGCCATGAAGCCGGCTTCGGACAGGAAGGGCCGCAGGGCGTCGGCCTTGGCCGCGTAGCGCCCATCCAGGGGCGACAGCGCATTGAGCGCGCTGAGGGAAGAATCAATATGCATCATCGACGGGAACGAGAAGGCGCGGCCGCCCGGACACGAGGCCGGGGCGCGCGGGACAGAGGAACGAACGGCGACCGGCGGGGCGCCCCGGATCCGGCGACGGGCGAGGCGCATCCCAAGCCAGGATTCTAGCACCCGCCCGTCCGCGCCTCCGGACCTGGCGGAGACCGGGCCAGGACCGGGCCGAAGACTGGGCGGATATACCACACCACACGCTTGCCGCCGGGCAAAAAAAGGACAAAACACGCCGGACACCCGGGCTCGGGGGAGTCGTCCTGCTATACTTTTCGAGCCCTGGACTATCCTGTTTCCTCATGAAATTGATCGGTTCCCTGACCAGCCCCTACGTCCGCAAGGTCCGTATCGTGCTGGCCGAGAAAAAGCTCGACTACGAGCTGGTCCTCGACGACCCCTGGGGGCCCGCGACCCACGTCACGGCGCACAACCCCCTGGGCAAGGTGCCCTGTCTGATCATGGACGAGAACGGCGCGCTGTTCGACTCGCGCGTCATCGTGGAATACCTGGATACGCTCTCGCCGGTCGGGCGGCTGATCCCGCCTCCGGGGCGCGAACGCGTGGAAGTCAAGCGCTGGGAAGCCGTGGCCGACGGCGTCATGGACGCCGCCGCGGCGGCCTTCATCGAAGCCCACCGCCGCCCCGAGCCCCAGCGCAACCCCGACTGGATCGCCCGCCAGCACCAGAAGATCGGCGCCGGGCTGAACTACATGGAACAGCTCCTGGGCGAGCAGTCCTACTGCATGGGCGTCAACCTGTGCCTGGCCGACATCGCCGTGGGCGCGGCCCTGGGCTACCTGGACCTGCGCTTCCCGGAACTGGATTGGCGCGCCGACCACGCCCACCTGGCCCGCCTGACCGAAAAGCTCGACGCCCGGCCCTCCTTCGCCACGACCAGGCCGCCCGCCGCGTAGATCCCGCGCGCCGCCGCCCGAGCCCTAGACGATGATCCCGCCGCCCAGGCAGACGTCGCCGTCGTACAGCACGGCCGACTGGCCCGGCGTCACGGCCCATTGGGGCTCGTCGAAGCGCAGCGCGAAATCCCCCGCGCCCTGCCCCGCTTCCAGGACGCAGGCGGCATCGGCCTGGCGGTAGCGGGTCTTGGCGGCGTAGGCGCCGGGGGCCGGCGGCTCGCCCGCCACCCAGCTGGCGTCCTGCGCGCGCAGGCGTTCGCTGAGCAGCCAGGGGTGGTCGTGGCCCTGGACGACGTACAGGACGTTGTTCTCCAGGTCCTTGCGGGCCGCGTACCAGGCGTCGGCCGTGCCGTCCCCGCGCTGGGCGCCGCGCACTCCGCCGATGCCCAGGCCCTTGCGCTGGCCCAGGGTATGGAAGGCCAGGCCCTGGTGGCGGCCGACCTCGCGGCCCTCCGGGGTCAGCATCGGCCCCGGCTTCGTAGGCAGGTAGCGGTTCAGGAATTCGCGGAACGGCCGCTCGCCGATGAAGCAGATGCCCGTGGAATCCTTCTTGGCGGCGTTGGGCAGGCCGATCTCGCGCGCGATGCGGCGGACCTCGGTCTTGGGCAGCTCGCCCAGGGGAAACAGGGTGCGCGCGAGCTGGTCCTGGTTCAGGCGGTGCAGGAAGTAGCTCTGGTCCTTGGTGCCGTCCAGCGCCTTCAGCAGCTGGCTGCGCGGCCCCCGCGGCGTGGCGGCGCGGCGCACCCGGGCGTAGTGGCCGGTGGCGATGTAGTCGGCGCCCAGCCCCATGGCGTGGTCCAGGAAGGCCTTGAACTTGATTTCCGCGTTGCACAGCACGTCCGGATTGGGCGTGCGGCCGGCGGAATATTCGCGCAGGAACTCGGCGAACACCCGGTCCTTGTATTCGGCGGCGAAATTGACCGCCTCGATGTCCACGCCCACCACGTCGGCCACGCTGGCGGCGTCCAGCCAGTCCTGGCGCGACGAGCAGTATTCGCTGTCGTCGTCGTCCTCCCAGTTCTTCATGAACAGGCCGACCACTTCGTAGCCCTGCTGCTTGAGCAGCCAGGCCGACACCGAGGAATCCACGCCGCCCGACATGCCGATGACGACCCGGGCGCCGCGCGTGGGCTGGTCAGTCACGCGCCGGTCAGTCATGGAGGGCCTCGTCGACGGTTTCGATCCAGTGGCGCACCGGCGTGCCGGTGCCGCTCTGGAGATGGCAGATGCAGCCGATGTTGGAGGACACGATGGTGTCGGGCAGCGTGGTCTGGATCGCCTGCAGCTTGCGGTCGCGCAGCGATTTCGACAGCGCCGGCTGGGTGATCGAATAGGTGCCCGCCGAACCGCAGCACAGATGCGATTCGCCGAAGGCCTGCAGATCGAAGCCCAGGTCGGCCAGCAGCCGCTCGGTGACGGCGCGCAGGCCTTGCCAATGCTGCAGCGTGCAGGGCGGATGGAAGGCGCTGCGGCCCGGCGCGCGGCGCATCTTCGCGCGCACCTCGGCTGCCATCGGCGCGAGGAATTCGGCGATGTCCTTGACGTAGGGCATCAGGCGCGCGGCGCGCTCGGCATAGGCCGGGTCGTGCTTGAGGTGATGGGCGTAGTCCTTGATCATGCCGCCGCAGCCCGAGGCGTTGACGATCACGGCCTCGACCTCGCCGGATTCCAGCAGCGGCAGCCAGGCGTCCACGTTGGCGCGCATCTGGTCGCGGCCGGCCTCCTGGGCGTCCAGGTGGAAGTTGATGGCGCCGCAGCAGCCCGATCCGGCGGCGATGCGCGTGCCCACGCCGACCGCGTCCAGCACGCGCAGCGTGGCGGCGTCGATGGACGGCATCATGGCCGGCTGCACGCAGTTGGCCAGCATCAGCACCTGGCGCGCATGGCGGCCGGGCTCGGCCGGCAGCGGCCCGGCCGGGCGCGCCTGCGCGATCTTGGAGCGCAGCACGGCCGGCAGCGCGGGCCGCACCCAGACGCCGATCCGGTACAGGGGGCCGAACCAGGGCGAGCCCATCAGGCGGCGCAGGGCCTCGCGCACCAGGCGCTCGCGCAGCGGCCGGCGCACGCGCTCGCTGACGATCTGGCGGCCGATGTCCACCAGGGCGCCGTACTGGACGCCCGACGGACAGGTGGTCTCGCAGTTGCGACAGGTGAGGCACCTGTCCAGGTGCTGCTGGGTGACGAAGGTGGGCTCGGCGCCTTCCAGGACCTGCTTGATCTGGTAGATGCGCCCGCGCGGGCTGTCGAGCTCGTCGCCCAGGATCTGGTAGGTGGGACAGGTCGCCAGACAAAAGCCGCAATGCACGCAGCGGCGCAGGATCTCGTCGGCTTCCCGGCCGAAATCGGTATCGCGCGCCCAGTCCGCGAGTTGAGTCTGCATGGTGGGTCCTCAGAGTTCCGGATACAGCCGATGGGCGTTGAAGATCCCGGCGGGATCGAATTCCCGTTTCAGCCGCCGGTGGATCTGCAGGACGCCGTCGGCCAGGGGATGGAAGGTCGGCACGCCGGCGGGCGCGCCTTCGCGGCGGTACAGGCAGGCGGAGCCGCCCAGCGACTGGACCCGGTCGCGCAGCGCCGCGGCATCGTACGGCCCGGCCAGCCAGCGCAGGCAACCGCCCCATTCGTGCAGCACGGGCGCGAGGCCCAGCGCGGGCGCGCCGGCGGGCAGGACGATGCGCCACAGGGGCCGCTGGCGGAAGAACGGGTGCGTCTGGTCGCGCAGGCCCAGCCAGAAGGCGTCGGCGGCCTCGTCGTCCAGGGACTCGCCGCCGATGTCCTCCAGGCCCTGGCGCACGGCCGATGCGTTGCCCGACAGGCGCACCCACAGTTTCCCGCTGGCGCCCGAGGCATCGGCCATCCAGGCCGTCGCCGACACGGGCAGCGGCCGCGACCGCCAGCGCAGGCACCGTTCCAGGGCCGCGGATTCGTCCAGCGCCAGCACGCGCGTGGCCTCGCGGTGCGGCCGCGGCGCGACCTTCAGCGAGATTTCCACCAGCGCCCCCAGGACGCCCAGGGATCCGGCGAGCAGGCGCGAGACGTCGTAGCCGGCGACGTTCTTCATGACTTCGCCGCCGAAGCGCAGCACGTTGCCGTCGGCGCTCAGCAGGCGCGTGCCGAGCACGAAATCCGCCAGCGAGCCGGCCGCCATGCGGCGCGGGCCGGACAGGCCCGAGGCCACGCAGCCTCCCAGGGTGCCGGCGGCGCCGAAACGCGGCGGCTCGAAGGCCAGCATCTGTTCCCGCGACGCCAGCAGCGCCTCGATTTCCGCCAGCGGCGTGCCGGCCCGCGCCGTCAGCACCAGCTCGGACGGCTCGTAGCCGACCACGCCCCGATAGGCCGACAGCTCCAGCCAGGACGCGGCGTCTTCCGACGGCAGCGGACCGCCGTAGAACAGCCGCGTGCCGCCGCCCCGGATCAGGAGCGGGCGCTGGGCCGCGCGCGCGGTCACGACCTGCTCGCAAAGTTCGGACAGCACGAATTCCATGAGGGGGATTCCTAGAACCGGGGGATGTCGGGGAAGCGGACTTCGCCCTGGTGGACGTGCATCTTGCCGTATTCCGCGCAGCGCACCAGCGTCGGGATGAGCTTGAGCGGATTGAGCAATCCGTAGGGATCGAAGGCGCGCTTGACCGCCGCGAAGGCGTCCAGTTCCTCGCGCGTGAACTGCGTGCACATCTGGTTGATCTTCTCCAAGCCCACGCCGTGTTCGCCGGTGATGGTGCCGCCCACCTGGACGCACAGTTCCAGGATGGCGGCGCCGAAGGCCTCGGCGCGCTCGACCTCGTCGGGCCGGTTGGCGTCGAACAGGATCAGGGGATGCAGGTTGCCGTCCCCGGCGTGGAACACGTTCGCGCAGCGCAGGCCGAACCGCGTCTCCATCCCGGCGATGGCCGCCAGCACCCTGCCCAGGTGGCGGCGCGGGATGGTGCCGTCCATGCAGTAGTAATCGGGCGAGATGCGCCCGGCCGCGGGAAAGGCGTTCTTGCGCCCGGCCCAGAATTTCAGGCGCTCGGCTTCGGACGCGGAGGTCTGCAGCCGGGTGGCGCCGGCCTCGCGCAGCAGCGCCTCGATGCGGCCGATTTCCTCGGCCACCTCGTCGGGCGTGCCGTCGGATTCGCACAGCAGGATGGCCTCGGCCTCCAGGTCGTAGCCGGCCTGCACGAAGGGTTCGACCATGTGCACCGAGCGCTTGTCCATCAGCTCCAGCCCGGCCGGGATGATGCCGCCCGCGATGATGCGCGTGACGCCCTCGCCCGCCTGCTCGACGCTGGGGAAGCTGGCCATGACCACCCGCGCCAGCTGCGGGCGCGGAATCAGCCGTACCGTGACCTCGGTGACCAGGCCGAGCATGCCCTCGGAGCCGATGAAGGCCTGCAGCAGGTTCAGGCCCGGGGCGTCCGGCGCCTCGCCGCCGAGCTCGACGATCTCGCCCTCGACCGTGACCATGCGCACGCGCAGCACGTTGTGCACCGTCAGGCCGTATTTCAGGCAATGCACGCCGCCGGAGTTTTCCGCCACGTTGCCGCCGATGGAACAGGCGATCTGGCTGGACGGGTCCGGCGCGTAGTACAGGCCGTGGGGCGCGGCCGCCTCGGAGATCGCCAGGTTGCGCACCCCCGGGCCGACCACGGCCACGCAGGTCGCGGGATCCAGGCGCAGGATGCGGTTGAGCTTGGCCAGGCCGATCACCACGCCCTGCGGATGCGGCGTGGCGCCGCCCGACAGCCCCGTGCCCGAGCCGCGCGGCACCACCGGCACGTTGTGTTCGTGGCAGGCCTTGAGGATGGCGATGACCTGGGCCTCGTTTTCGGGCAGCACCACGACGGGGGGCAGCTCGCGGTACAGGGCCAGCCCATCGCACTCGTAGACGCGGGTCTGGTCGGGCCGGGTGAGGATGCAGTGCGCCGGCACGTCGCGGGCGATGCGGGCGAGGAAGCCGGGAAAATCGGGCACGGTGGCGTGCCGTTCGTCCACGGGGCTGGCGATGTCCATGGGAGTCCTTCGGCGCCTAGGCGGCCGGCGGCAGGATCTTGCCGGGATTGAGCACGTTGCGCGGGTCCAGCGCGGCCTTCAGGGCCGCCATCACGTCCAGGGCGTCCTGGCCGTGCTCGGCCCGCATGAAGGCCTGCTTGTGCAGGCCGACGCCGTGCTCGCCGGTGCAGGTGCCCTGCATGGCGATGGCGCGCGCCACCAGGCGCTGGTTCAGGCGTTCGGATTCGGCCCATTCGTCCGGATCGTCCGGGTCGAGCAGCATCAGCACGTGGAAGTTGCCGTCGCCCACGTGGCCCACGATGGTGTAGGGAAAGCTCGCCTGGTCCAGCTCGCGCGCGGTTTCCCCCACGCATTCGGCCAGCCGGGAGATCGGCACGCACACGTCGGTGGTGCTGGAGCGGCAGCCGGGGCGCAGCTGCAGGCCGGCGAAATAGGCGTTGTGCCGCGCCGTCCACAGGCGGCTGCGGTCCTCGGGGCGGTCGGCCCACTGGAAATCCTGGCCGCCGTGCTCGCGCGCGATGGCCTGCACCGATTCGGCCTGCTCGCGCACCGAGGCCGGGCTGCCGTGGAATTCAAACAGCAGCAGCGGCGATTCGCGCAGGCTCAGGTGGCTGTAGCGGTTGGTGGCCCGCACGGCGTGGGCGTCCATGAATTCGATGCGGGCCACCGGCACGCCCATCTGGATGACCTCGATCACGCTTTGGACGGCGGCGTCCAGGTCGGGGAAATTGCAGATCGCGGCGGACACGGCCTCGGGCTGCGGATACAGGCGCACGGTGACTTCGACGATGATCCCCAGGGTGCCCTCGCTGCCCACGAACAGGCGGGTCAGGTCGTAGCCGGCCGAGGACTTGCGCGCCCGGCTGGCGGTCTCGATCACGCGGCCGTCGGCCGTGACGACCTTCAGCGACATGACGTTCTCGCGCATGGTGCCGTAGCGCACGGCGTTGGTGCCCGAGGCGCGCGTGGCCGCCATGCCGCCCAGGCTGGCGTCGGCGCCCGGGTCGATGGGGAAGAACAGGCCGGTGTCGCGCAGGGCTTCGTTGAGCTGCTTGCGGGTCACGCCCGCCTGCACCGTGGCGGTGAAGTCCTCGGCGTGCACGGCCACGATCCGGTCCATCCCGGACAGGTCCAGGCACACGCCGCCCTGGACCGCCAGCAGGTGGCCTTCCAGGGACGAGCCCGCGCCGTAGGGGATCAGGGCGATGCCGTGGTCGTGGCAATGGCGCGCCACCCAGGCGACCTCGTCCACGTCCCGGGCGTAGACCACCGCGTCGGGCGGCATGACCGGATACGGGGATTCGTCGCGGCCATGGTGCTCGCGCACCGCCTGCGCCGTGGAGCAGCGCTCGCCGAAGCGCGCGGCCAGCGCGTCGAGGAAGCCATCCGGCAAGGGCCGGGCCTGCTGGGCGATGTGCAAGGTATCCATGTTCGATCCTGTCTACTCGGAAGCCGGCGGACCCGCGGGCCCGCCGGGCGGAACGTTTCAGGCGGCGCTGCCGACCGGCTCGGCCGCCGCGCCCACGGCCTGGCGGCGCGCGCGCACCGCGGCGGCCAGGCGGTCGAGCATGGCCACCGTCGTGTCCCAGTCCACGCAGCCGTCGGTGATGCTCTGACCATACACCAGGGGCTTGCCCGGCACCAGGTCCTGGCGCCCGCCCACCAGGTGGCTTTCCACCATGACGCCGAACAGGCGCGTGTCGCCGGCCTCGACCTGGGTGCAGATGTCTTCGATCACCAGGGGCTGGCGGGCGTAGTCCTTGCTGCTGTTGGCGTGGCTGGCGTCCACCATGACGCGCGGGCGCATGCCGGCCTTTTCCAGGGCCGCGGCCGCCGCCTGGACGTGCTCGGCCTGGTAGTTGGGCGCCCTGCCGCCGCGCAGGATCACGTGGCAGTCCTCGTTGCCGCGCGTGGACACGATGGCGGAATGCCCGCCCTTGGTGACCGAGAGGAAGTAGTGCGGCTGCGACGAGGCCTTGAGCGCGTCGATGGCGATGCGCGTGTTGCCATCGGTGCCGTTCTTGAAGCCCACCGGGCAGGACAGCCCCGAGGCCAGCTCGCGGTGCACCTGGCTTTCCGTGGTGCGCGCCCCGATGGCGCCCCAGGACACCAGGTCGGCGATGTACTGCGGCGTGATCATGTCGAGGAACTCGGTGCCGGCCGGCAGGCCCAGGGCGTTGATGTCGATCAGCAGCTCGCGCGCGGTGCGCAGGCCCTGGTTGATGTCGAAGCTGCCATCCAGGCCCGGGTCGTTGATCAGGCCCTTCCAGCCCACCGTGGTGCGGGGCTTCTCGAAGTACACCCGCATGACGATTTCCAGGTCGGCGCCCAGCCGCTCGCGCTGCGGCGCCAGGCGGCGGGCGTATTCCATGGCCGCCTGGGTGTCGTGGATGGAACACGGCCCGACCACGACCACCAGGCGGTCGTCCGCGCCGTAGAGCACGTCGTGGATGGCGCGCCGCGCATCGTGCACCGTGCGGGAAATGTCCGCCGTGCAGGGAAATTCACGCATCACGTGGGCGGGCGGGGCCAGCTCGCGGATTTCTCGGATGCGGGTATCGTCGGTATTGTGTGACACGGTCATGCTCCATTCATGGGCCGGATGCGGGAAGGCGGCAACAAAAAAGCCGCCTGGCAGCGCCGGCGGCTTTTTCGGGAATGTGTGGTCTACCTTTTAGTACAGCGATTCCCTTCCTCCACCGGCGGCTTTGGAAACGTAAAAAAGTAGAAAAAATAAGGAATCGAGTGCATTGGTGAATCCTAGCACAGTCACCACCCCTGGAGCAAGAAAGTTGCTCCGGCGATCCCTGCAGGATTTTTCGCGCCCGAAGGATTTCCTACGCTCCCCCAGCCTTTTCCATGCGATCCGGACGTTCCGCATGAATTGATGGGTGAATCCTAGCACGCCCCCCGCCCTCCACGGCCAGAAAATTGCTCCGGCGACTCCCGAAGGATTTTCCGCGCGGGCCGGGTTTCACGCCGGGGTTCGCGCTCCGGACATTTCCAGTCAATTGATTCGTGCTGAAATCATTCTATAATGCATCATTCGCCAAGAGATCATTTCATATGCACACATCCAGGAGACCCTCTATGAAAACCGCACTGAAACCCTGGCTGCTGGCCGCGGCCGCCGCCTGCGTCCTGGGCCCCGGCGCCGCCGCGCAGGCGGCCGACCTCGACGCCCTGCGCAACGGCGGCACGCTGCGCGTGGCCATCGCCAACGAGATCCCCTACGGCTACATGGACCTGAACGGAGAAGCCAAGGGCGTGGGACCGGACGTGGCCAAGCACATCGCCAAGGCCCTGGGCATCGGCAAGATCGAATGGACCACCACGGCCTTCGGCTCGCTGATCCCCGGCCTGCAGGCCGACCGCTACGACATGGTGGCCGCCGAGATGGCCATCCTGCCGCAGCGCTGCGAGCAGGTGCTCTATTCCGAGCCGAACAGCTCCTATGGCGAGGGCCTGCTGGTCGCCAAGGGCAACCCGAAGAACCTCCACGACTATGAGAACTTCGCCGCCTCGGACCACAAGATCGCCATCATGGCCGGCGCCGACCAGCTGGAGATCCTGCAGGCGCTGAAGGTGCCCGCCAGCCGCATCGTCACCATCGCCAACAACGCCGACGCCATCTCCACGGTGACCACCGGGCGCGCGGACGGCTACGCCGCCACCAGCCTCACCGTCGGCGAACTGGCCGCCAAGAGCCGGGGCAAGGCCGAGGCCGCGCGCGACTTCAAGGACCCGGTGGTGGACGGTCAGCCCGTGCGCAGCTGGGGCGGCTTCGCCTTCTCCAAGGATTCGGGCGCGCTGCGCGACGCCGTGAACCAGGAGCTGGCGAAATTCAAGAAGACCGAGGACTGGAAGAAGATCATGAGCGGCTACGGCTTTTCCGCCGAGGACGCCTCGCAGTCCTTCGAGCGCAGCACGGCGCAGCTCTGCGCCGGGTAAGGCCGGTCCGCGCTCCGCATGGATTGGCTGTCCTACCTGAACCCCCTGATGCAGGGCGCCTGGGTCACGATCCGGCTGGCCCTGTATTCCACCCTGCTGGGGGGGCTGTTCTCCTTCCTGTTCGGCATCGGCCGCCTGTCCCGGTCCGCGCCCTGCCGCTGGGCCTCGATCGCCCTGATCGAGGTCTTCCGCGGGACCTCGCTGCTGGTGCAGCTGTTCTGGCTGTTCTTCGCCCTGCCGGTGCTGGGCCAGGCCCTGGGCGTGGACCTGCGCCTGCCGCCGGTGGTGGCGGGCACGCTGGCCCTGAGCCTGAACATCGGCGCCTACGGGGCCGAGGTGGTGCGCGGCGCCATCCAGGCCGTGCCGCGCAGCCAGCACGAGGCGGCCAAGGCGCTGGATTTCACGCCGCGCCAGATCCTCTGGCGCATCGCCATCCCGCAGGCCGTGCCGGAAATGATGCCCAGCTTCGGCAACCTGGCCGTGCAGAACCTGAAGGACACGGCCCTGGTCTCGCTCATCGGCCTGGGCGACCTGGCCTTCCAGGCCGAGCGCGTGCGCAACTTCACCCAGGACAGCATCGGGGTCTACACCCTGCTGCTGCTGATGTATTTCGGCATGGCGCTGGTGCTGGCCGGGCTGATGCGGCTGCTGGAAACCCGCGTCGGGCGCTGGCGCCCCAAGGGGATCTGAATGCTCTTCGGCATCGAATGGAACACGGCCAACGACTGGATCTTCGCCTGGTCGATCCTGCCCATCCTGCTGCGCGGCCTGGTCGTCACGATCGAGGCCACCCTGCTGGGCTTCGTCGTCGGCGCCGCGCTCGGCCTGGTGCTGGCGGCCCTGAAGAGCGTGCGCTTCCGGCTGATCGCCTGGCCGGCGCGGGTGTTCACGGAATTCCTGCGCGACACCCCGCTGCTGGTGCAGCTGTTCTTTCTCTACTACGTGCTGCCGGAATACGGGCTGGTGCTGCCCGCCTTCCTGACGGGCGCGCTGGCGCTGGGGGTGCAGTACAGCGCCTACATGTCCGAGGTCTACCGCGCCGGGCTGGAATCGATCAGCCGGGGCCAGACTGAGGCCGCGCGCGCCCTGGACATCTCGCCCCTGCGCACCTTCGCGGTCATCGTCCTGCCCCAGGCCATCCCCCGCATCATCCCGGCCCTGGGCAACTACCTGGTGTCCATCATGAAGGACGTGCCGGTGCTGTCCGTGGTGTCCATCCTGGAAATGCTCAACGTCGCGCGCATCATCGGCGACCGCAGCTTCAACTACATGGTGCCGCTGACCCTGGTGGGCGTGCTCTACCTGATCCTGACCCTGGTCGCCTCGGCCGGCGTGCGCCTGCTGGACGAACGCCTGCCCAAGCGCGGCATCCCCCTACGCTGAACCGACATGAACGACGCCTCGAATCCTTCCGTCCCGGCCGATCCCATCATCGTCATGGACCAGGTCGTCAAGCGCTTCGGCGACGCTCTGGTGCTCGACCACCTGGACTTCCAGGTGGCCAAGGGCGAGAAAGTCACCATCATCGGCCCCTCGGGCTCGGGCAAGTCCACGGTGCTGCGCATCCTGATGACGCTGGAGACCATCGACGCGGGCATGATCCACGTGGCCGGCAAGCCCCTGTGGCACGAATACCGCGACGGCCGCCCCGTGCCCGCGGGGGAAGCCCACCTGCGCGCCATGCGCAAGGAAATGGGCATGGTGTTCCAGCAGTTCAATCTGTTTCCCCACATGACGGTGCGGCGCAACGTCACCGAATCGCCCATCCACGTGCTGGGCCTGCCGAAGGACGAGGCCGAGCGGCGCGCCCACGAATACCTGGACCTGGTCGGCATGACCGAGCACGCCGACAAGTTCCCCAGCCAGCTCTCCGGCGGCCAGCAGCAGCGCGTGGCCATCGCCCGCGCGCTGGCGATGCGGCCGAACATCATGCTGTTCGACGAGCCGACCTCGGCCCTGGACCCGGAGCTGGTGGGCGAGGTGCTGACCGTGATCCGCCGCCTCTCCGAGGAGCACGACCTGACCATGCTGCTGGTCACCCACGAGATGGAATTCGCCCGCCAGATCTCGGACCGGGTGTGCTTCTTCGACCGCGGCGTGATCGTGGAGCAGGCGCCGCCCGAAGTCATGTTCGCCGAGCCGCGGGAAGAGCGCACCCGGGAGTTCCTGAAGAACTTCCTTGACGCCCGCCAGGGCGCCTGAGGGGCGGGGGTCCGCTAGGCCGCCGCCCGCAGCGGCGTCAGCGGCTCGGCCGAACGCCGCGCCGCGATGTGCTCGGGCCGGGGCTTCATGCCATGGAACGGCGCCTGCAGGCGGTTCTCCACGCTGTTGTAGACCATGAAGACGTTGCTGCGCGGCCAGGGCGAGAGATTGCCGGCCGAGCCGTGCAGCGTGTTGCAGTCGAAGAACACCACCGATCCGGCGGGCGCGATCGCCGCCTCCAGCCCGCCGCGCTCCGCCAGCAGGCGCAGGCTGACGGGATCGGGCACCCCGACTTCCTGGCGGCGCAGCGAGGTGCGGTAGTGGTCTTCCGGCGTCTCGCCGACGCAGGCCACGAACTGCCGGTGCGAGCCCGGGATCAGCATCAGCGGCCCGTTGAAGGCCGTGTTGTCCGTCAGCAGCACCGAGCAGCTCAGCGCCCGCATCGCCGGCATGCCGTCTTCCACGTGCCAGGTCTCGAAGTCCGAATGCCAGTAGAACTCCTTGCCGTCGAGCGCGGGCTTCATGTTCACCCGCGACTGGTGGATGTAGACCTCGGAGCCCAGGATCTGGCGCGCCACGTCCAGCAGGCGGGGATCGCGCGGCAGCTCGGCCAGCCGCCGCCCCAGCTCGTGCACGCGGAAGATCGAGCGCAGCGCCGTGCCGCCCGGCTCGCGGATCACCTCCTCGCCCTCGCGCACCGCCGGATCGTGCTCCAGCGCCTGGGCTTCCTCGCGCAGCGCCTGGATCTCCGCGGCGCCGAACACGCCAGGCAGGATCAGGAAGCCGTCCCGTTCGTAGGCCTGCAGCTGCCCCTCGTCGAGCGCATCGGCATAGCGGCCCTCGCCATACACCACGGGCTCGCCGCGCGCGATCAGCGCCGCGTCCCGCCCCGTCCGTGATACGTAGAAATCCTTCATCTCGTCATCGTCTCCCATGAAAGGCCCCGGTCAGGCGCCGGCGGCATCCGCCGCCAGCGGATAGACGCCGGAGGCGTCGTGGACCTCGCGGCCCGTCAGCGGCGGGTTGAACACGCAGATCACCCGCAGCGGCCGCTCGCCGCCGCGCAGCCAGTGCTCGTCGTGCCGGTCCAGGGCGTAGACCACGCCGGGGCCCAGGGCGTACCTGCGGCCGTCGGCGATGGTCTCGATCTCGCCGTCGCCCTCGATGCACCAGACGGCCTCCAGGTGATTGCGGTAGTGGATGTGCGTCTCGGTCCCCGGGAAGATCACCGTCTCGTGGAAGGAGAACCCCATGCCGTCGGCGGCCAGCAGCACCCGGCGGCTGGTCCAGTTGTCCGTGACGATTTCCTGGTCCGTCCCGATGACGTCCCTGACGTTGCGCACGATCATTGCCCGCCTCCCGCGACCTTCAGCGTGCGGGTCGGGCGGCCCGCGCCGGCCAGGACCTCGCCCACGCTGCGCTCGATGATCTGCAGCCCCTGCTGCAGCAGTTCGCGCGGGATGGTCAGGGCCGGCAGCACCTTCAGCACCTCGTCGTGC
Organism: Castellaniella defragrans 65Phen; assembly: GCF_000612685.1. NCBI lineage: Bacteria > Pseudomonadati > Pseudomonadota > Betaproteobacteria > Burkholderiales > Alcaligenaceae > Castellaniella > Castellaniella defragrans. The sequence continues at coordinate 1,571,464 of NZ_HG916765.1, read as the reverse complement.
GCGCCCGAGGTCTCGATCACCACGCCCTGCTCGAAGGCCCGGCGCGCGATCCGGCCGGCCAGGCCCTCGCCCACCGGCGCGACCAGGCCCTGGATCAGCCCGCGCCCGCGCACCCCCAGGCCCGCGTCGCGGCAGCTGTGCGCGAGGTTTTCCAGCCAGTCGCGCACCAGGCGCTCCTTGGCCGCGACCTCCTCGCTCAGCGCGCCGTCGGCCCAGTAGGTCTCCAGCGCCTGGGCCGCCGTGACGAACGCCAGGTTGTTGCCGCGGAAGGTGCCGCTGTGCGCGCCGGGTTCCCAGACGTCCAGTTCGCGGCGCAGCAGCACCAGCGACATGGGCAGTCCGAAGCCCGACAGGGACTTCGACAGCGTGACGATGTCCGGCGAAATCCCCGCCGCCTCGAAGCTGAAGAAACTGCCGGTGCGCCCGCATCCCACCTGGATGTCGTCCACGATCAGCAGCATGTCGTGGCGCCGGCACAGGCGTTCGAGCTCGCGCAGCCAGCGCTGCGAGGCCACGTTCACTCCGCCCTCGCCCTGCACCGTCTCGACGATCACCGCCGCCGGATGATCCAGGCCGCTGCTGGGATCGTCCAGCATGCGTTCCAGGTAGGCCATGGTGTTCACGTCCGGGCCGAAGTAGCCGTCGTAGGGCATGAAGCTGATGTTGCCCAGGGCCACGCCGGCGGCCTTGCGGAATTTCCGGTTGGCGGTGGCCGCCAGCGAGCCGCCGGACACGCCGTGGAAGCCGTGGGTGAAGGAGATCACGTTCTGGCGGTTCTTGACCTGGCGCGCGATCTTGAGCGCCGCCTCGACCGCGTTGGTGCCCGTGGGGCCGGTGAACTGCAGCACGTAGTCCAGCCCGCGCGGTTCGAGCACCAGCCGGGCCAGCGTCTGCATGAAGTATTTCTTGGCGCTGGTGGCCATGTCCAGGCCGTGCGTCACGCCGTCGGCCTCCAGGTACGCCATCATGCGCTCGCGCAGGACCGGGTTGTTGTGCCCGTAGTTCAGGGTGCCCGCGCCGCTGAAGAAGTCGATGTAGCGGCGGCCGTCCTCGTCATACAGTTCCGAGCCGCGCGCCTTGCTGAAAATGACCGGAAACGACCGGACGTAGCCTCTGACTTCCGACTCCATCCGGTCGAAGATTTTCAAGTCCATGGGGTCCTCCTTTTCATCGTTCATGGAATCCGGTCCGCTCCGGGGACCGGCGGGGTGAGCGGGCCGATGCGCAGCAGCGGCTCGGCCTCGTGCGCGTCCGCGCCGAACAGCGCGGCGTCGAACAGGGCCGTCTCGCCCAGCGGCGCGCCCAGGCGGGCGGCCAGCCGGGAAAACAGCCCGCGGGAGGCCCGGTTTGCGGGCCCCACCGTGGTCTCGATCCAGCGTGCCGGGCGCGGCGCCCGGCGCGACAGCAGGCCCAGCAGCATGCCCAGGCCCAGTCCCCGGCCGCGCGCCCGGGGATCCACCGCCACCTGCCAGACGAACAGCGTGTCGTCCCGGCCCGGCGGGCGGTAGCCCGTCGCCATCCCCAGCAGGCCGGCCGCATCCTCGGCCAGGATGCAGGTATCGGAGAAATGCTCCGCCAGGAGCAGGTAGAGATAGACGGAATTCAGGTCCAGCGGCGGGCAGCGCGCCACCAGGTCCCGCAGGGCCGGCCCGTCCGCGCGGGCCGGCGGGCGCAGCCGCGCCCCGGTGTCCGGCGTCGGTCCCGCGGTCAAACCACCAGCCCGGATTCGGGCGCGACGCTGCCCACGGGAACGTCCAGCATGGGGGACTGCGGATCGGCCGCATGCGCCAGCCCGGTGCCGGATTCGATCAGGCCCACCACGCGCTCGAGCGACAGCGTGATGGTGGCCTGCTCCAGTTCGGGCAGCGCCTGCAGCGCCTCGGCGAGCTTCTGCTGCAGCGGCGAGGGCGTGTCGCGCGCCAGGTCGCGCCCGGCGTCGGTGGCGCTGACGAACACGATGCGGCGGTCGGCGCGGCCGCGCTCGCGCACGATCAGACCCTTGTCCTCCAGCCGGTCGAGGATGCCCACGACCGTGCTGGCGCTGACGTGGACTTCGCGGCTGATGGCCGTGGCCGTCATCGGCCCTTTCTCGATCACGGTCCGCAGGCAGACCAGCTGGGGGCCGGTGATGTGGCTGCAGGCCGACAGCTGCCGGGAATGCAGGGCCACGGCCCGGGTGATGCGGCGCAGGGCCCGCAGGATCCGCAGGTCGTAGGCCTGCTGCGCATCCGTCTGGTTGTTCATGGCGATGGAAGATCCTCAGGAAATTAATTTCTATTGAAATAATAAGACCATGAATCATGCGGGTCAACAGGAAACGGGGAGCGGAAGCGGAAGCGGCGCTCTCCGGAACGGGAGGAAGCGCTCTCCGGAACGGGACGCTGCACGCTCCGGCACGCCGCCGGATACATCACAAGGCCATGTAAATCGATCCACTACCCATCATTTTCAAATGATATTTGCTATGAAGAATCATTCTCGTTAACATTTCGCCCATTCATGTTCCTGAATGAATGCTGAACGAACACCGACCACCGCCTGGAGACCATCTGAAGTTCATTTGAAGAGCGTCCGAGGGTCACCCGGCGATTTCCCTGGCCACCATCCGGCGATCGCCCAGCGGTCCCCCGGCGATCACCCGGCTTTTTCAACCCATCCGGCCCCGCGCCCCGACACCATGCCTCCCATTCTCCGCCCCGTTCCGCTCGCCCTCGTCCTCGCCCTGCCATCCGGGCTGCTGCCCCTGGCGGCCTCGGCGCAATCCGACGTGAAGCAGCTCGACCAGGTCGTCGTCACCGCCACCGGCTACGAGCAGGCCGTCGAGGACGCGCCCGCCTCCATCAGCGTCCTGCCGCGCGAGGAACTCGAAAAACGGTCCTACCGGGACATCACCGACGCCCTGAAGGACGTGCCCGGCGTGGTCGTCACCGGCGGGGCGAGCTCCAGCGACATCAGCATCCGCGGCATGTCCTCGGCCTACACCCTGATCCTGATCGACGGCAAGCGCCAGAACTCCCGCGAGACCCGCCCCAACAGCGACAACGCCGGCATCGAGCAGGGCTGGCTGCCGCCGCTGCAGGCGATCGAACGCATCGAGGTCATCCGCGGCCCGATGTCCTCCCTCTACGGCTCGGAGGCCATGGGCGGAGTGATCAACATCATCACGCGCAAGGTCCACAAGGAATGGACCGGCTCCGTGCGCGCCGAGGGCACCTTCCAGGAAGACCGCGATTCCGGCGACATCCATCAGGGCAGCGTCTATCTGGCGGGCCCCATCCAGGAGGACCGCCTGGGCCTGCAGTTCTACGGCCAGCAGGTCCGCCGCCAGGAGGACGAGATCCTCAACGGCTTCAACCGGCAGGACACCCGCTCCGGCACCCTCAAGCTGACCCTGACGCCCAACGCCGACCACGACCTGGTCGCGGAAGTCGGCCGCACCCTGCAGACGCGCACCGCCACGCCCGGCAAGACGGTCGCGCGCGAGAACTGCGCGCGCGGCGCGTGCACGCCCAACGTCCTGTCCGAGTCCAAGTACGCGCGCGACCTCTATTCCCTGCGGCATGCCGGCCGCTGGGGCTGGGCCACCTCGAACACCTACGTCCAGCGCGACGAAACGGCCAACCCCGGCCGCGACATGTTCCTGACGAACACCGAATTCAACACCCAATGGACCCTGCCCCTGGCCAGCCACACGCTGACCGGCGGCTTCCAGTTCCTGCGCGAGGAGCTGCGGGACGGCGGCAACCAGTACGCCGCCAGCGTGAACCGCCTCGAACGCAAGCAGTGGGCCGTGTTCGCCGAGGACGAATGGTCGCTGACGGAACGCTTCGCCCTGACGGGCGGGCTGCGCATGACCCACGACGAGCACTACGGCAGCCACTGGACGCCGCGCCTGTACGGCGTCTGGCACGCGAGCGACACGCTCAGCGTCAAGGGCGGCGTGTCCACCGGTTTCAAGGCGCCCGGCCTGCGCCAGGCCGTGGCCGACTGGGGCCAGATTACCGGCGGCGGCGGCGTCCCCGCGATCATCATGGGCAACCCCGACCTGAAACCGGAAAAAAGCCTCAGCCAGGAACTGGGGGTGGTCTGGGACAACCGCAGCAACCTGAGCGCCAGCCTCACCCTGTTCAACACCGACTTCAAGGACAAGATCGCCGAAGTCCGCACCTGCACGGATCCCGCCAACCAGCCGAACTGCCACGTCCAGCCGGGCGACCAGGGCTACAAGTTCATCAGCGAGCGCATCAACGTGGACAAGGCCGTGATGCGCGGGGTGGAAGCCACCGCGACCTGGTCCGTCACCGAACGCCTGCGCCTGGCCGCGAACTACACCTATACCCACTCGAAGCAGAAGAGCGGGCCGTTCGAGGGCCAGCCGCTGAACAAGATGCCGCGCCACATGGCCAACGCGACCCTGGACTGGGACGCCACGGAACGCATCGGCCTGTGGTCGCGGGTCAACTTCCGCGGCCGCACGTCCGAATACCTGAGCCGCACCGCCATGGCCGACGGCACCCCGTCGCACACCTTCGTCGACGTCGGGCTGAACTACCGCCTGAACAAGCACACGAGCTTCGGCGTCGGGGTCTACAACGTCCTCGACAAGCGCATCGACTACGAGGACTTCGACACGGTGCTCGACGGCCGCCGCTACTGGGCGCAGATGACCGTCGGCTTCTGACGGCCCCTGCAAAAAAGGCCTCCGCAACGGACTTTCGGAGGCCTTTTTGGCCGCCTTTCCCCCTGGCCGGGCAAGCCGGCCGGAGGAGATCGATGGCCCGGGGACCGATGCCCCGGGGACCGATGCCCCGGGATCGATGGCCCGGGGACCGATGGCCCGGGATCGATGGCCCCGGGGTTCAATGCCCCGAATGCGGGTCGATCGGCTCGTCGCTGTGGAAGATCGCGGGGTCTTCCTTGCCCTTCACGGTGAGGAACCCGGCCAGGCCCTTCTCCATGCGCGACAGGGCGTGGTCCACCAGCATGTAGCGGCCCGGGTAGTCGGTCTTGAACTCCACCATCGTGGCCCCGCCCGGCGGCACCAGCGTCGTCTGCACGTCGGTCAGGGGCTTGCTGGTGAGGGAAGCCTGGTCATAGACGCGGTCGAAGACCTCGCCGATGAGGTGCAGGCTGGAGGTCAGGTTCGGCCCGCCGACGCCGAAGAAGATCCGCACCGTGTCCCCGACCTTGGATTCCATGTTGTAGATCTTGGTCAGCGAGTCCATGGCGCCGTTGAACATCATGTGCTCGGGATTTTCCGCCAGCAGCTTCTCCAGCGAGAATTCCTGCAGGCCGCTGCTGCCGTGCGCCTGGGCGGTGTAGAGCTCGCCCTGCATGACGTAGAACTCGCGGTCCACCTTGGACAGGCCGCCCTCGGGCTCGACCAGGATCATGCCGTACATGCCGTTGGTGATGTGCTGGGCCACCATCGGCGTGGCGCAGTGGTAGACGAACAGGCCCGGATGCAGCGCCTTGAAGGAGAAGGACTTGGTCTGGCCCGGGGGCACCTGGGTCACGGCGGCCCCGCCGCCCGGCCCGGTGACCGCGTGGAAGTCCACCGAGTGGATGTGGGTGCTGTCCTTGGCGTTGGACACGTTGACCGTGACGTCGTCGCCGACCCGCACCCGGATGAACGGCCCCGGCACCTTGTTGTTGAAGGTCCAGAAGCGGTAGGTGCTGCTGTCGCCCAGGCGGCCCTCGACTTCCGTGGTGAGCAGGTCCACCGTGATCTTCTGCGGCCCGCGCTTGCCCACCGGGGTGCCGACGATGGACGGATCGTGCGCGATCTGCGGCGCCTCGACCTTGGCTTCCTGGGACGGTTCGCCCACGATCAGCTTGCCGACCATGCCCGCCGCCTTGTGGCCCGGCAGCGTGCACAGGTATTCGAAGGTGCCGTTCTTGGCCGCGCGGAACACGATGGCCGTGGCCGCGTTCTTGCCCGAGATCTGGTCCGAATGCGCATGGAATTCCGGCACCGCGATGTCGTGGGTCGCGCCGTCGGCGTTGATGAGGTTGATCTGCACCACCGCCCCTTCGGGCACCTTCAGATCGGGATTGACCGCATCGGCGATCGGCCCGCGCTCGCCGATGAACACCAGCTTGCCGCCGGAGATCGACGTGCGCAGCGTGAAGATGACGTCCGGCTTGTAGGTCACCGCCTGGCTGCCGCCCGACGCATCGTCATGGTCGGCCCACGCCGTACCCGCCAGCCCCAGGCCGGCCACGCACAGCAGGAAGCCGCCCAGCAATCGCCCGAAAAGATTCATGATTTCCCCTGATTGATTGAAGACGAAATATTTTCTGCCTGGATATTGTAGGCCCGCACTTTCTCTGTCAATCTACTATACGGTAACACCCCGTCAAGCGTGGGGAAACAGGCGCGAAAAGCCGACAAATCTCAAGTTTCGCGCCCGGCCTGCCGGAAAAGGATAGTCCAGACCCCAAATGTTCCGGCAAAGAACTTATAATCCCTCACGAGATCAGGGGCCTTTCCCTGGCGCTCATTTTTTTTGGCAGGTTCTAATTTTGCTGGCTGACCCTCCCTCTTCCGGGCCGATCCGCAGGATCAACGCGCCCCGGCGCATTGCCGTGGCGCCCGAGTCGACGCGATGTTCCACCTGCATGCTGAATGCCATCTGCCTGCCGCTGGGCATGACGCGCCAGGACGTGGCCAAGATGGACGAGCTGATCAAGGAACGCTTCCGCCTGCCCAAGGGCGGCACGCTGTACCGCCAGGGCGACGTCGCCGATGCCATCTACGGCCTGCGCTCCGGCTCGATCAAGACCCAGATCGAGGACGCCAACGGCCAGGTGCAGATCACCGGCTTCCTGCTGCCCGGCGAAGTCCTGGGCCTGGACGGGCTGATGACCGACCAGCAGGTGTCCCACGCCATCGCGCTGGAAGACTCCGAGGTCTGCATCATCCGGCTGGACGAAATGGACCAGCTGGCGCCCCAGCTGCCTTCGCTGCAGCGCCAGCTGCGCCGCCTGATGAGCAAGGAGATCGGCCGCTCGCACCAGCTGCTGCTGGCGCTGGGCAGCCTGCGCTCGGAACAGCGCTTGGCGGCCTTCCTGCTGAACCTGTCCCAGCGCCTGCAGGTGCTGGGCTATTCGCCCTATGAATTCATCCTGCGCATGAGCCGTGAGGAAATCGGCAATTTCCTCGGCCTGACGCTGGAGACCGTCAGCCGGCTGTTCTCGCGCTTCGCCCGTGAGGGCCTGATCCGGGTCCAGCAGCGCGAAGTCCACATCCTGGACATGGCCGGCCTGCAGGCGCTGTCGGGCACCGACTGCAGCTAGTGTGGTGTTTTATTAATACGATTATTTATACCCAGCTGTGGCCGCTCTTGCACGCGCGACTTTCGCGAGGATGGCCTCGGCGCTCTTGGTCCAACGAAATGGCTTGGCGCTATAGGCATTATGGGTATCGATAAACTGGCGGATGGCCTCGCGCAACTCCTGCACGCTGCCAAAGGCGCCTCGATACAAGGCTCGGCGCTCAAGGCTTGCGAACCATCGCTCGACGGCGTTCAGCCACGAGGCACTCGTGGGCGTGAAGTGCAACTTCACGCGGGGGTGCTTGGCCAGCCAGGCTTTGACTTCCGCCGTTTTATGCGTGGAACTATTGTCGAGGATGACGTGCAAGTCCAGGGCGGGGTCTGTCGCCTTGTCGATCTGGCGCATGAAGTCGAGGAACTCCTTTGCGCGGTGGCGTGCCGTGATACGCCCCATGACGTTGCCCGTGAGAATGTCGAACGCCGCATAGAGACTCGCTGTGCCGTGGCGCTTGTAGTCATGCGTGCGCCGCTCGACCTGCCCCGGGCGCAACGGCAGCATGGGCTGCGTGCGATCGAGCGCCTGAATCTGCGTCTTCTCATCGACCGAGAGCACGACGGCGTTCTCGGGCGGGGCCATGTACAGGCCCACCACGTCGACGACCTTCTCGGCGAAGTGCGGGTCATTGCTGATCTTGAAGGTCTGCAGCCGATGCGGCTTCAGATCCGCCGCCTGCCAGACCTGACGTACCTGGTAGACGGAGGCCCCGGTGTGCTTAGCCATCAGCCGCAAGCTCCAATGCGTGGCCTCGGCCGGGACGCGCTGTGTGGTGAGCGTGAGGATCTCGTGCACCTTCTGTTCACTGAGCTTGCGGGGCTGCCCGGGACGCGGGAGATCCCTCAACCCCTCAAGCCCCTGTTCCTCGTACCGATTGCGCCACTTGAACACCACAGGTGCCGACAATCCCAGGCGTTCACTCACCTTGGCAGGCGGCATCGCGGCGTCCAGCTCCAGCAGAATTCTGGCGCGCTGGGCCAGCCGTTGGTCAAGCGTGGTCTTACGCAACCATGCTCGCAGCTCGGTGCGATCCGAGTCAGACAAGTGAAATTCTGCCGCCGGCTTGCTCATGGTGGACACTCATCGAAAGAAGCGTCCACCATTTTATTTCAAACTATTGAATAAATAAACAAATTAATGAAACACAACACTAGCAGCCGGCCGCGGCCGGCCTGCGCCGGGCCCGCGAGGGCCGCCGGCACAGCCCGGCGGCGGGCGCCGCCCTATTCCACGGGATCGCCGAATTCGTCCAGCTCCACCCCGCGCGGGGCGATGCGCAGCGTCAGCGCGCTGGACAGGGCCGCCATGATCCAGAAAATGAAGAAGCCCACGGTGTACACCGTGAGGCGGCCGGCCCGCAGATACCCCAGGAACACGACGTCCAGGGGATCGACCAGCGCGAACACGACCGCGCTCGCGGCGCCCGCCATGAGAAAGGACGGCCAGAGTATCCACATCAGATTGCGTGCGTGCAAGGCCTGTCTCCCATACGTGAACAGTGAATTCAGCGCTGCGCCGCCGGGGCCGGGGGCGCGGCCACGACCAGGCCCTGCCGGACCCCGCCATCGATGATAGCCTGATCGCCGTAAGACTGGAACGCCAGCACGATGGTGATGACGCAGCCGACCACCGCCACGGCGGGGCCCAGGATCAGCAGCCAGGGCCAGCGATGGCGCCACCAGGGCCGGCCTTCGGACAGTCCGTCCGTCTCGCGTGTCTTCGATGTCATGGTGTTTTCCTCTCGGGAGCTAGTTCGGTACATAGAAGCTGGACTGCTCGACCACCGAGGCGGCCTCGCCGGAACCGCGCTCGCCGCGGGTCTCGAACTGGATGTCGTACAGGCCGGGCTTGAGCCCGTCGGCCGGCGCGCGCAGCACCACCGGCACCAGCCGGGTGGCCGAGCCCTCGACGCGCACCCGGGTGGCGCCCTGGTCGGCGGTCTGCAGCGCCAGGCCCGGCACGCCGGTGGCGCGCAGGTCCAGTTCGATCGGGCTTTCGTCCGAATTGATGATCTGCAGCCGGTAGACGTTCTCGATCAGGCCGCCGGCGACCTCGCGGCCCAGCGCGCCCCGGTCGCGGATCACGTCCACCCGCAGCGTGGTGCGCGTGGCCAGCGAGAACACGAACGCGACGGCGATGGCCCCCAGCAGGGCCGAATAGGCCAGCACGCGGGGACGCAGCATGCGGCGGCGCACCTGCGACTGGCTCAGGCGTTCCGTGATGGCGTTGCCGGAGGTGTAGCGGATCAGGCCGCGCTCGTAGCCCATCTTGTCCATCACCGTGTCGCAGGCATCGACGCAGGCGCCGCAGCCGATGCACATGTACTGCAGGCCGTCGCGGATGTCGATGCCGGTGGGACAGACCTGCACGCACAGGCTGCAGTCCACGCAGTCGCCCATGCCGGCTTCCTTGTGGTCGATCTTGCGCGAGCGCCCGCCGCGCGGCTCGCCGCGCACGTGGTCGTAGGTCACGACGAAGGTGTCGTCGTCCACCATCACGCTCTGGAAGCGCGCGTAGGGGCACATGTACTTGCACACGGCCTCGCGCATGAAGCCGGCGTTGCCCCAGGTGGCGAAGGCGTAGAACAGCATCCAGAACCACTGCCAGGGGCCGAGGTCGAAGGCCATCAGGTGCGCGCCCAGGTCGCGGATCGGCGCGAAATAGCCGATGAAGGTATAGCCCGTCCACAGGGCCAGGGCGACCCAGAGGAAATGCTTGGTGGCCTTGATGCGCAGCTTGCGCAGGTTCCAGGGCTGCTCGTCCAGGCGGATGCGCGCCAGGCGGTCGCCTTCGACCCGGGCCTCGATCCACATGAAGAGCTCGGTGTAGACCGTCTGCGGACAGGCGTAGCCGCAGAACAGCCGCCCGGCCATGGCGGTGAACAGGAACAGGGCGAAGGCCGACAGCACCAGCAGCACCGTCAGGTAGATCACGTCCTGGGGCCACAGCACCATGCCGAACAGGTAGAACTTGCGCGCCCCCAGGTCGAACAGCACCGCCTGGCGGCCGTTCCATTCGATCCAGGGCAGGCCGTAGAAGACCAGCTGGGTCAGGAACACCATCAGCACGCGGATGCGCGCGAAGTTTCCCTGGACGGAGCGCGGGTAGATCTTGGAGCGGACCTCGGCGAGCGCCTTTTCCACCTGCGGCGAGGCGCCTCCCCCCGAGCCCTTGCGGATCCTGCGCGCGGGCTGCCAGGCCGGGGCATCGCGCGGCGTCTGCGCTGCGGCCTGTTGCGGGGGTTCCTTCTGCATGATGTCCTCGGTCCCTGGATGACTGGTCTGTGTGACAGGCTCTTATGGTTGATATGAGAGGGTCGGCCGGCCCCGTCGCGGGGCCGGCCGGCGGTCTAGCGGTTGGACTGGCTCCACACCCAGGCCGTCAGCAGGCGGATCTGCTCGGGCGTGAGGTGTTCCTTCTGGGCCGGCATCTGGTTGTCGCGGCCCTTCAGGATGGTCTCGACGATGGTGGCCTCCGAGCTGCCGTACAGCCAGACGTCGTCGGTCAGGTTGGGCGCGCCCAGGGCCTGGTTGCCCTTGGCGTCGGCGCCGTGGCAGGCCACGCAGTAGGTCTCGAAGCCGCGCCGGCCGGCATTGACGCGCAGCGGGTCGTGCGCCAGCCCCGACAGCGAGCGGACGTACTGGGCGATGGCGGAGGCCTCTTCGGGCTTGATCGCCGCGCTCCAGGCCGGCATCACGCCGTGGCGGCCTTCCGTGATGGTCTGCTGGATCTGTTCCGGCGCGCCGCCGTACAGCCAGTCGCCGTCGGTCAGGTTGGGGAAGCCGCGGCCGCCCCTGGCGTCCGAGCCGTGGCACTGGGCACAGTTGTTCAGGAACAGCCGCTGGCCGATGTCCTGCGCCTGGGCGTCGCGCGCGATGTCCGGGATGGGCATGTCGCGGAAGCGCTCGTACACGGGCTGGATGCGCGCATTGAACGCTTCCTGTTCCTGCAGGACCTGCTTGCCGGCCGTGAAGCCGAGCGTGCCCTTCCAGGTGCCCAGGCCGGGATACAGCACCAAGTAGCCCAGCGCGAAGATGCACAGGCCCAGGTACATCACCGTCCACCAGCGCGGCACGGGGTTGTTCAGCTCGGTCAGGTCGCCGTCCCAGACGTGACCGGTGTTCTCGACCTGCTCGACGTTGCGCTTGAGCCAGGCGCGCTGCGAGAACAGCAGGTACACGCACCAGGCGATCCCGCCCAGGGCGATGACCGCGATGTAGTAGCTCCAGAAACTGCTGACGAAATCACTCATTTGATTCCCCGGTATTCTTGTCGTTCTGATATTCCTCGGGCAGGGCGAAGGGCAGCATCGCCGCCTGCCGGTTGGCCTCGGCGCGATGCGTCGACCAGGCCCACCACACGATGCCCAGGAACGTCGCCATCCCCAGCGCCGTCACGATCCCGTTGATGATGCCGAGCATCTCAGCGCCCTCCGTCGACCATGGACTGCTGCGCGGCGGCGCGCCCGCCCACGCCCAGGCCCTGCAGGTAGGCCACGACCGCGTCTTCCTCGGTCTTGCCCTTGAGCTGCCCGGGCGCGGCGGCGATGTCCTCGTCCGTGTAGGGCACGCCCAGGGTGCGCAGCACCTTCATGCGTTCCTGGACGTCGGCGCCCTCGACCGAGTTCTTCTGCAGCCAGGGATAGGCCGGCATGTTGGATTCCTTGACCACGTCGCGCGGATTGCGCAGGTGGATGCGGTGCCATTCGTCGGAATAGCGCTGGCCGACGCGGGCAAGATCCGGACCCGTGCGCTTGGAGCCCCACAGGAAGGGGTGGTCGTAGACCGATTCCGAGGCGATGGAATACGGGCCGTAGCGCTGGACTTCGGACTGCAGCTTGCGGATCTGCTGGGAATGGCAGCCCACGCAGCCTTCGCGGATGTAGACGTCACGGCCCACCAGCCGCAGCGCCTCGTAGGGCTTGACGCCCTCGACCGCCGTGGTGGTGGAGTGCTGGTAGAACAGCGGGATGATCTGCACCAGGCCGGAGAACGACACCACCAGGATGCTGAAGAAGATCAGCAGGCCGACGTTGCGCTCCAGCATTTCATGGGAGAAGCGTTTCTTGGTACCAGACATGGTCACAACTCCTTAGGCCGATGCCGGCACGGCGGTTTGGGGAACGGCGTGTGCGTGCGGGGTTTCCAGGGGCACCACCGGATTGACCCGGGGCTGGCCGCGCACCGTCAGCCAGGTGTTCCAGGCCATCAGGCCCATGCCCGACAGGAAGAACAGGCCGCCGATCATGCGGATGGTGTAGAACGGGTAGGTGGACTTCACGACCTCGACGAAGCTGTAGGTCAGCATGCCGTCCTCGCCCGTGGCGCGCCACATCAGGCCCTGCATCACGCCGGCGATCCACATCGCGGCGATGTACAGCACCACGCCCAGCGTCGCCAGCCAGAAGTGCAGGTTGATGTAGTCCGGGCGGGCCATGCTTTCGCGGCCGTACAGGCGCGGGATCAGGTAGTACAGCGAGCCGAAGGTGATCATCGCCACCCAGCCCAGGGCGCCGGCGTGCACGTGGCCGACCGTCCAGTCGGTGTAGTGCGACAGCGCGTTGACCGTGCGGATGGACATCATGGAGCCCTCGAAGGTCGCCATGCCGTAGAAGGACAGCGCCACCACCAGGAACTTCAGGATCGGGTCGGTGCGCAGCTTGTGCCAGGCGCCCGAGACGGTCATGATGCCGTTGATCATCCCGCCCCAGGACGGCGCGAGCAGGATCAGCGAGAACGCCATGCCCAGCGACTGGGTCCAGTCGGGCAGCGAGGTGTACAGCAGGTGGTGCGGACCGGCCCACATGTAGGTGAAGGCCAGCGCCCAGAAGTGCACGATCGACAGGCGGTAGGAATAGATCGGGCGGCCGGCCTGCTTGGGCACGAAGTAGTACATCATGCCCAGGAAGCTGGTGGTCAGGAAGAAGCCCACGGCGTTGTGGCCGTACCACCACTGCACCATGGCGTCCTGCACGCCGGCGTAGGCGGAATAGGACTTCCACAGCGACACCGGCAGTTCGAGGTTGTTGAAGATGTGCAGGAGGGCGATCGTCAGGATGTAGGACCCGAAGAACCAGTTCGCCACGTAGATGTGCCTGACGCGGCGCTTGGCGATGGTGCCGAAGAACACGATGGCGTAGGCCACCCAGACCAGCGTGATCAGGATGTCGATGGGCCATTCGAGTTCGGCGTATTCCTTGGTCGAGGTATAGCCCAGGGGCAGGGTGATCACCGCCCCGACCAGCACGGCCTGCCAGCCCCAGAAGGTGAAGGCGGCGAGCTTGTCGGAGAACAGGCGGACCTGACAGGTACGCTGCACGACGTAGTAGGACGTGGCGAACAGGGCGCTGCCGCCGAAGGCGAAGATCACCCCGTTGGTGTGCAGCGGCCGCAGCCGCCCGTAGCTGAGCCACGGCGTGTTGAAGTTCAGTTCCGGCCAGATCAGCTGCGAAGCGATCAGCACGCCGACAGCCATGCCCACCACGCCCCAGAAGATCGTGGCGATGGTGAACTGTCGGACGACGCCGTAATTGAAGGTTTCGGCCGGTGTTCCGGCTGTACCGGTCGTGCCCATAAGCGTTCCCCTCAGAACAAGGTTAATAAGTGAATTTTTGAAAAGCTGAATAATCCCCTACCCGCCTCGAAACCTCCTTGATTTAGGTCAAGGCCCCCCGGGGTGGGCGTGATCGTCATCGTCCAGGATGGCGGAGGCCGCATCCCGGGTGTCGTCGAACTGGCCGGCGAAGATCGCCCACCAGAACGCCACGCCGATTCCCAGGACGAACAGCAGGGAAATCGGCAGAAGCAGGAACAGCGCGTCCATGGCGGCCTCAGACGGGCTGGGCGGCCGCCCGCCGCCCGGCCACGCCGCCGCCGGCCGGGCGCACCAGGCGCCAGGCGTTGGCCGCGACGGCCAGGGAGGACAGCAGCATGGTGATGGCGGCCACCCAGGGCTGCACCCAGCCGACGGCCGCCAGCGGCGCCATCAGCAGATGCCAGGCGAGGGATCCATGGAGATTCTGGCGCGCGATGCGCCGCATGGCGCGATCCAGCGCGGCGGGGTCGCGCACCCCGTCCGCGCCCGCGCGCAGGCGCGCCGCATGGCGGGCGGCCAGGGCGGCCGGCACCGACATGGAGAGCGCACAGGGACAGCTTATGACCAGCAGGGCGACCGTCACGGCGAGGGCCTGGCCGGGCTGCGCGTGCCACCAGTACAGGCCGACGGCGGCGGCCAGCAGGATCTGCGCGCAGACGAACCAGAAGGCCAGGCGGTCGGCCGAGCGCAGCAGCGCGGCGTCCCGGGCCTCGGGGGACTGGCCGCTGACGGCCTGCCGGGCACAGGTCTCCAGGAAACGGGCCGTCAGCAGGAAGGCCACGAACATGGACACCGAATCGAAATAGACTTCGCCCGTGTCGCGCCAGGTGGCGGCCACGCTGGGCACGAAGGCGGCGAGGATGCCCAGCGCCACGGGCACGTCCATGCCGATGCGCCGCCGCGACAGCGAGCGCCAGGCGCCGCGCCACACTGGCCAGGCACAGTACAGGACCAGCGGGACGCAGAGCACCAGGCTGAGCCAGTTCATCAGCACGATGGCCTGCTCCAGGGACTGCTGGGCGTCGGGCGCGCGCGCGCCGTGGCGCAGGTACCCCGGGAAGGCCAGCATCATGACCTGCATCATCACCAGCCAGGCCAGCCCGGTGCGGGCGAGCATGTGCCGCCGGGCGCGGCGCATGGCATCGGACATGTTCGGCGGAGGGGTGAATAGAGAGGGGCTGCGCATGGGGTGGACTATAGCCACGAGCCGGGATGTGAACCTTGATACAGATCAAAACTTATTTTTCACCCCGGCCACGGCCCGGGACCCGCCAGGCACCCAAAAAAAACGGGAAGGCATCCGCCTTCCCGAAAGCACACCGCAGGGGAGCCCCTCGCTCCTCCTCGCGGCCCGCAGGCCGCTCGGATTCGCCTGGCGCGGACCCGTCCTCAGGAGGACTCATCCGCGCCCGGGCCCATCCCTGCCCTCTCTCAACTCGTCTCTCTGCGTTCAGGCCGCCCGGGATCAGGCCACCTGGGTTTCATGCGCCTGGTCGAACTGGGCTTCCTCGGTCGAGCCGGTCAGCGCCGTGGTGGACGACTGGCCGCCCTCGATGGTCTGGGTCACGGCGTCGAAATAGCCCACGCCCACTTCGCGCTGGTGCTTGACCGCGGTGAAGCCCTTGTCCGCCGCGGCGAATTCCTTCTGCTGCAGTTCCACGAAGGCGCTCATCTGGGTGCGGGCGTAGCCGTGGGCCAGCTCGAACATGCTGTAGTTCAGGGCGTGGAAGCCGGCCAGCGTGATGAACTGGAACTTGTAGCCCATGGCGCCCAGCTCGCGCTGGAACTTGGCCACCGTGGCGTCGTCCAGGTTCTTCTTCCAGTTGAACGAGGGCGAGCAGTTGTAGGCCAGCATCTTGCCCGGGAACTGGCGGTGGACGGCCTCGGCGAACTTGCGCGCGTATTCCAGGTTGGGCGTGGAGGTCTCGCACCAGATCAGGTCGGCGTAGGGCGCGTAGGCCAGGCCGCGGGAAATCGCCTGGTCCAGGCCGGCGCGAGTGCGGTAGAAGCCTTCCACGGTGCGCTCGCCGGTGACGAAGGGCGCGTCGTTCTCGTCGATGTTGCTGGTGAGCAGGTCGGCGGCCTCGGCGTCGGTGCGCGCCACCAGCAGGGTCGGCACGTTCAGCACGTCGGCCGCCAGGCGGGCCGACACCAGCTTGGCCACGGCCTCGCGGGTGGGCACCAGCACCTTGCCGCCCATGTGGCCGCATTTCTTCACGGAGGCCAGCTGGTCCTCGAAGTGCACGCCGGCGGCGCCCGCCTCGATCATGGACTTCATCAGCTCGAAGGCGTTCAGCACGCCGCCGAAGCCGGCTTCGGCGTCGGCCACGATCGGGGCGAAGTAATCGATGTAGCCGGCGTCGCCCGGGTTCTTGCCTTCCATCCACTGGATCTGGTCACAGCGGGTCAGCGTGTTGTTGATGCGCTTGACCACGCTGGGCACGGAGTTGGCCGGGTACAGCGACTGATCCGGGTACATTTCGCCGGCGTTGTTGGCATCGCCCGCCACCTGCCAGCCCGACAGGTAGATGGCCTTCAGGCCGGCCTTGACCTGCTGCATGGCCTGGTTGCCGGTCAGCGCGCCCAGCGCGTTGACGAAGTCCTCGGTGTGCAACAGATCCCACAGCCGTTCGGCGCCGCGGCGCGCCAGCGTGTGCTCCACCACCACCGAGCCGCGCAGCCGCACCACTTCGTCGGCGCTGTAGCCCCGCTTGATGCCTTGCCAGCGGGCGTCCTCGGCCCAGCTGCGTTGCAGGTTGCGCACTTCGGTTTCGCGAGAGGTCATGATGATGCTCCTGAGAAGAAAAAATGGATCGTCGATGGGAAATAGTCTACGCCGATGATGCGCTGCACACATGACTTCTATCTTATATAAGATAGAAAATTTTTCTCTTTATAATCATATTGTTAACATTTTTATTCCATGTCATGAAATTATATTTCTGACAATGAAAAGGGGGAAAGGGCAGCGCAGCATTTCTCTTTCACATCATGAAATGAAAATGCCATCATGTGAAAAACGACCCGGGCGGCGCGGGCGGCGGCGGTAGAATGGGAGCGCCGTCCCCCCTGCGGGACACCAGACCGTCTTTTCCCCACGCCATGAACCCCGATTCCCTTTCCGCCAGCCCGCTGGGACGCTCCACCCCGGGTTCGGCCCACTACGACCCGGCCCTGCTGTTTCCCATCGCCCGCGCCGACACACGCGCCGGGCTGGACCTGCCCCAGGCGACCCATGGCGCCGACATCTGGAACGCCTACGAGCTGTCCTGGCTGAACGCCAAGGGCAAGCCGGTCGTGGCGATCGGCCGCTTCACCGTCCCGATGGACAGCCCCAGCCTGATCGAATCCAAGTCGCTCAAGCTCTACCTGAACAGCTACAACGAGGAACGCTTCGAGTACGCGGACATCGTGCGCCAGCGCCTGCACACCGACCTGTCGCGCGCCTGCGGCAAGCCGGTGCACGTGGAGATCCTGTCGGTGCGCCCGGCCTTCGAGCTCAGCTGCGCGCCGCTGCGCGGCACCTGCATCGACGACCAGGACCTGGATTTCGAGGCCGGCCGGACGCCGCGGCCCGACAGCCTGGTGCTGTCGGAGCCCGCCCCCTTCGTGCGCGAGGTCCTGGTGTCCGAGCTGCTGAAATCCAACTGTCCCGTGACCGGGCAGCCGGACTGGGCCAGCCTGCAGATCCGCTACGCCGGCCCGCGCATCGACCACGCCGGGCTGCTGCGCTACATCGTGTCCCTGCGCCAGCACCAGGAATTCCACGAGCTGTGCGTGGAAAAGATCTACGGGGAAATCATGCGGCGCTGCGCGCCCGAGGAACTGCTGGTCTACGCGCGCTACACCCGGCGCGGCGGGCTGGACATCAATCCCTGGCGGGCCAGCCACCAGCCCACCGACATCGGCCAGACACGCACGCTGCGGCAGTAAAGAGGCACCGGAAGCGCGCCGGGTTCGTCGAAGGGCGCCGGGGATGGCGAGGAATGCCGGAAGCGCGGGCCGCACGCCTGGAGAGGCGGGCGGCGCGGCCCGCCCCGGGGCGGCCTAGGACCGGTCGCGGATCTCCGGCCAGGCCTTTTTCAGGTAGTAGCACATCGACCAGACCGTGAGGATGGCGGCGATCACGATCAGGACTTCGCCGACGATGTGGGTGGGCACGCCTTCCAGGGGCTGCCAGTACAGCAGGCAGGGGATGGCGACCATCTGCGCGGCGGTCTTGAACTTGCCCAGCCAGTGGACCGCCACGCTGCTGCTGGCACCGATTTTCGCCATCCATTCGCGCAGCGCGGAAATGGTGATTTCCCGGCCGATGATCACCAGGGCGATGAGGGAATCGACGCGGTCCAGGTTCAGCAGGATCAGCAGCGCCGCGCAGACCATCAGCTTGTCGGCCACCGGGTCCAGGAACGCGCCGAAGGCCGAGGTCTGGTTCCAGCGCCGCGCCAGCCAGCCGTCGAGCCAGTCGGTGACGGCGGCCACGATGAAGGCCAGGGCGGCGGCCGTGTCGCGCCAGCCGGATCCGGTCCAGGCGTCCGGCAGGTAATACAGCCCCACGATCAGGGGGATCATGGCGATGCGCAGCCAGGTCAGGGCGATGGGGATATTGAGCGGCATGATAAGCGTAATACTACCTGAAGGAACCGCCCGCCGCCCGCACCCTGGCCCGCCCCCGGCCCGCGGCACGCCCCCTGCAGCCGCCGGGCCCGGCCAGGGCCGGCGAAACGGGCGGCGCCCCTACCGCAGCGCGTGGTAGATGCGCTCGGCCAGCGCCTCCGAAATCCCCTCGACGCTGCGCAGTTCGTCGATGCTGGCGTCGGCCACCCCGCTGAAGCCGCCGAAGCGCGCCAGCAGGTTCTGGCGCCGCTGCTTGCCCACGCCCTCGATGTCCTCCAGGCGCGAGACGTTGCGCGCCTTGGCCCGCCGGGCGCGCATGCCGGTGATGGCGAAGCGGTGGGCCTCGTCGCGGATCTGCGCCACCAGCATCAGGGCGGCCGATTCCACCCCCAGCGCCACCGGCGGGCGGCCGTCGACGAAGACCAGGGTCTCCAGGCCGACCTTGCGGTGGTCGCCCTTCTTCACCCCGACGATGCGGCTGACGTCCAGGCCCAGCTCGACGAAGACCTGGCGCGCGACCCCGACCTGGCCCTCGCCGCCGTCGATCAGCACCACGTCGGGCATCTCGGTCTCGCCGTCGGCCACCCGCGCGTAGCGCCGCGTCAGCGCCTGGCGCATGGCGGCGTAGTCGTCGCCCGGCTCGATGCCGGCGATGTTGAAGCGCCGGTACAGCGAGGTCTGCATGGCGTGGTGGCGGTACACCACGCAGGACGCCTGGGTCGCCTCGCCCGAGGTATGGCTGATGTCGAAGCACTCGATGTGCAGGGCGTCGAGCGCGGCGTCGTCCGTGTCCAGGTCCAGCTCCACGGCCAGCGCCCGGGTGCGCGCCTCGCGCGCGCTGGATTCGGACAGGCGCTGCGCCAGCGCCATCCGGGCATTGCGCTGGGCCTGCTCCAGCCAGGCGCGGCGCGCGCCCTGGGGCCGGGTCAGCACGCGGATGCGGTGGCCGTGCTGCTCGGCCAGCAGCGCCGGCAGGTCGGGGTCGGACAGGGCGTGCGAGCACACCAGCACGGGCGGGGCCGGGTTGTCGGCATAGTGCTGCGCCACGAAGGCGCTCAGCACCTCCTCGGGGGATTCGTCCTGCGCCTGGGTGGGGAACAGCGGCTTGTCGCCCAGGTGCCGCCCGGCCCGCACCATCGCCAGGTTGACGCACACGCGCCCGCCCGCGGGCTCCACCGCGATGACGTCGACGCTGTCGTCGCCCACCTGCTCCATGGTCTGCTGCTGCAGGACCTTGGCCAGCGCGCGCATCTGGTCGCGCAGCACGGCGGCCTGCTCGAAGTCCTGGCGCTCGGCGGCGGCGGTCATGCGCCGCTCGATGTCGTCCATGACCTCGCTCGCCCGGCCTTCCAGGAAGCGGATGGCGCGCTCGACGTCGGCCCGGTAGTCCTCGGGCGAGATCAGGTTGACGCAGGGCGCCGAGCAGCGGCCGATCTGGTAGAGCAGGCACGGACGCGTGCGGTGGGCGTAGACGCTGTCCTCGCAGGTGCGCAGGCGAAAGACCTTCTGCAGGATCTGGATGGTCTCGCGCACCGCCCAGGAATTGGGATAGGGGCCGAAGAAGCGGCCCGGGCCGTGGGTGCTGCCCCGGTAGTACACGATGCGCGGGATCTCGTGCGCGGTGATGTGCAGGTAGGGGTAGGACTTGTCGTCCCGGAAGAGGATGTTGTAGCGCGGCTTGAGGCGCTTGATCAGGTTGTTTTCCAGGATCAGCGCCTCGGCCTCGGTGCGCGTGACCGTGATCTCGGTGCGCGCCACGCGCGCCAGCATGTGCTCGATGCGCGGGCCGTGGCCGGACTTCTGGAAATACGAGCTGACGCGGCGCTTCAGGTCGCGCGCCTTGCCGACGTACAGGACCTCGCCCTGGGCGTCGATGTGGCGGTAGACCCCCGGCAGGTGCGGCAGATCAGATAGAAAGGTTTTCAGATCGAAGGCTTCGGGCACGGAGATACCTCGGATCGGACAGCAGCCCCGTCCAGTCGGGCGCGGGCCGGGACGGCATCAGCCGCCGGATGCGACGCGCGGCCTGGGGGTCCGGCGACCGGCCGGCCAGGGCCGCCAGCAGCTCGTCGGCCAGGTCGGGACGGTTGCAGACCAGCACCATGTCGCAGCCGGCCGCCAGCGCGGCCAGGGCCCGGGCGCGGATGTCGCCGGCCACGCTCGCGCCTTCCATGGTGAGGTCGTCGGAGAACACCACGCCGTCGTATTCCATCCGGCCGCGCAGGATGTCGGTCACCCAGCGGCGCGAGAAGCCGGCCGGCTCGGGCGCGACCCGGGGATAGATGACGTGGGCCGGCATCACGGCCGGCAGGGCCAGGTCGCCCAGCCAGCGGTACGGCGCCGCGTCCGCCTCCAGGATGTCTTCCAGCGGCCGGTCGTCCACGGGAATCGCCAGGTGGGAATCGGCCGCCACCGCGCCGTGGCCCGGGAAGTGCTTGCCGCAGGCCGCCATGCCGGCCTGGGACAGGCCCTGGATCAGCGCGCGGGCCAGCAGGGCCACGACGGCCGGGTCCTCGTGCAGCGCCCGGTTGCCGATCACCTGGCTGACGCCGTAATCCAGGTCCAGCACCGGCGTGAAGCTGAAATCCACGCCGCAGGCGCGCAGTTCGCTCGCCAGCACGAAGCCGGTCTCGGTGGCCGCGCGCAGGGCGGCCTGGGGGTCGCGGTCGTACCACTGGCCGAAGATCCGCATCGCCGGCAGCGGGGTGAAGCCGTCCGTGCGGAAGCGCTGCACCCGGCCGCCTTCGTGGTCCACGGCGATCAGCAGGGGTTCGTCGCGCGCGCCGTGGATGGCGGCGCACAGGGCCGCGAGCTGGGCCCGGTCGGAGAAATTGCGCGCGAACAGGATCACGCCGCCGACCTGTGGGTGGCGCAGGCGCGCGCGCTCGGCCCCGCTCAGTTCGAGCCCGGCCACGTCGACCATGACGGGGCCCGGAGGCATGGCGGCGCCGCCGGAATGCGTGTGCTGGTGCGGGGTCATGATGCGGTGCTTTCCTTGGGGTGGAGTCCGGCGGGCAGGGCCTCGATCACGACGAAGGCCGCCACCATGTCGGCCTCGTCGGTCATGGACACGTGCGCCCGGCCGAAACGGACGGCGTACCAGTCGGCCAGGGGGCCGGACAAGCGGATTTCGGGCGCGCCGCCGGGCCGGTTCAGGATCTGCACCCGGGACCAGGCCATGGGCATGTGAATGCCCAGCCCGATGGCCTTGGAGAAGGCTTCCTTGGCCGCGAAGCGGGTCGCCAGGTACAGGATGCCGCGGCGCGGATCGCGCGCCCGGCGGCGTCGATGGACGAGCTGCTCGTCGGCGCCCAGGATACGGCGCACGAAGCGGTCGCCGTGCCGCGCGTAGATGCGCTCGATGCGCTCGACCCGCAGCAGGTCGGTGCCGATGCCGGCGATGGCTGCACTGGACACGGACAGGCTCCGAAGAAACGGCGGTGGAACGCTGCGCGGGCCGCCGCGCGGGCGGCCCGGCGGGCGTCACAGCCGGATGAAATGTTCCCGGTAATGCTTGAGTTCGTCGATCGACTCCTGGATGTCGGCCAGCGCCTCGTGCTTGCTCGCCTTGACGAAGCTGCGGTAGACCTCGGGCTTCCAGCGCAGGGACAGTTCCTTGAGCGTGCTGACGTCCAGGTTGCGGTAATGGAAATAGGCTTCCAGCCGGGGCATGTATTTGACCATGAAGCGGCGGTCCTGGCCGATGGTGTTGCCGCACATCGGCGACTTGCCGGCCGGCACCAGCGGGGCCAGGAATTCCAGCAGGATGTCCTCGGCCTGCGATTCGGTCAGGGTCGAGGCCTTGACCTTGTCGATCAGGCCGCTCTTGCCGTGGGTGGACTGGTTCCATTTGTCCATGCCGTCCAGCACGGCGGCGTCCTGGTGGATCACCAGCACCGGCGCCTGCGCCACCGGGGTCAGGTCGGGCTCGGTGACGACCATGGCGATCTCCAGGATGCGTTCCTTTTCGGGATCCAGGCCGGACATTTCCATGTCCAGCCAGATCAGGCGCTGATCGTTCGCGGCCATATCCTATAATCCTCTGCTAGCAAAGAATCGATTTTCGCACATTGGCCGGACGGACATGCTGACCCTCCTGTTTCTCGCCTGCCTGGTGGGCGACCTGCTGCTGCGCTACTGGCTGGCGCGCCGGCAGATCCGCCACGTGCTGGCGCACCGCGACACGGTCCCCGCGGCCTTCGCCGACCGCGTCGGGCTGCACAGCCATCAGCGCGCCGCCGACTACACCGTGGCGCGCTGCCAGCTCGCCATGATCGAGCGCATCGTCGAGGCCGCCGTGCTGCTGGGCCTGACCCTGCTGGGCGGCCTGCAAGCGCTGGACCTGGCCCTGGGCCGCCTCATCGAATCCGAGCTCTGGCGCCAGATGGCCCTGGTGGGCGTCGTGCTGGCCCTGCTGGGCACCGTCGGGCTGGTCTTCTCCGCCTGGCGCACCTTCCGCCTGGAGGCCCGCTTCGGCTTCAACCGCATGACGCCGCGCCTGTTCGTCACCGACGCCCTGAAGATGCTGGCCGTCACCCTGGTGCTGGGCGCCCCGCTGCTGGCCGCCATCCTGTGGATCATGGAATCGGCCGGCACCGACTGGGCCTGGTGGGCCTGGGGCGTGTGGGTGGGCTTCAACCTGCTCGTGCTGTGGCTGTACCCGAGCTTCATCGCCCCGCTGTTCAACCGCTTCACCCCGCTGGACGACCCCGAGCTCGCCCAGCGCATCCACGCCCTGGCCAAGCGCTGCCACTTCGGCCTGTCGGGCCTGTTCGTCATGGACGGCTCGCGCCGCTCCGCCCACGGCAACGCCTATTTCACCGGCTTCGGCCGCCACCGCCGCATCGTGTTCTTCGACACCCTGCTCGCGCGCCTGAACACCGACGAGGTCGAGGCGGTCCTGGCCCACGAACTGGGCCATTTCGCCCACCGCCACATCCTGCGGCGCATCGTCATCAGCTTCGCCGCGGCCGGCGTGCTGCTGCACCTGCTGGCGTGGCTGTCCACCCAGCTCTGGTTCTATACCGGCCTGGGCGTCGTCCCGCAACTGGGCCGGCCCAACGACGGCCTGGCCCTGGTGCTGTTCATGCTGGCCCTGCCGGTGCTGACGTTCTGGTCCACGCCCATCGCCAGCCTGCTGTCGCGGCGCGACGAATTCCAGGCCGACCGCTACGCGGTGCGGCAATGCGGCGCGGCGCCGCTCTCCAGCGCGCTGGTCAAGCTCTACGACGACAACGCCGCCACGCTGACGCCGGACCCGATCCATTCGGCCTGGTACGACAGCCACCCGCCGGCCCCCGTGCGCATCGCGCACCTGCGCGATGCCTGAACCCGCCGCGCTGCAGGGCCTCGTCATCGCCGCTCATGGCCGCCACTACGACGTCGAGATCGACGGCGGCGGCCAGCGCCACTGCTACACGCGCGGCAAGAAGGCCGGCCCGGCCGTGGGCGACCGGGTGCGCGTGCGCCCCGAGGGCCGCCAGGAAGGCGTCATCCTCGACATCCTGCCGCGCCGCAACCTGTTCTACCGTTCCGACGCCCAGCGCAGCAAGCAGTTCGCCGCCAACATCGACCAGCTGCTGCTGGTGCTGGCCTCCGACCCCGGGTTCTCCGACGACCTGACCGGCCGCGCCCTGGTGGCGGCCGCCAGCGCCGGCGTGCCGGCGCTCATCGTGCTGAACAAGGCCGACCTGCCCGGCGCCGCCGCCGCCCGCGCGCGGCTGGCGACCGTCGAATCGCTGGGCACGCCGGTCATCATGCTCAGCGCCCTGGACGCGGCCCAGGTGCGCGCCCTGCTGGCCCCCCGCCTGCAGGGCCGCCTCACGCTGCTGCTGGGCCAGAGCGGCATGGGCAAGTCCACCCTGCTCAACGCGCTGGTGCCCGAGGCCCTGGCGGCGACCCAGGCACATTCCGAGGCCCTGGGCACCGGCCGCCACACCACCACCCGCACGCAGCGCTACGCCCTGCCCGGAGGCGGCGGCCTGATCGACTCGCCCGGTTTCCAGGCCTT
This sequence comes from Castellaniella defragrans 65Phen, assembly GCF_000612685.1. NCBI lineage: Bacteria > Pseudomonadati > Pseudomonadota > Betaproteobacteria > Burkholderiales > Alcaligenaceae > Castellaniella > Castellaniella defragrans. The sequence goes on along the minus strand of NZ_HG916765.1, from coordinate 1,546,911 downwards.
CGGCCTGCAGCACCTGAGCGCCCACGACATCGAGCAGGGCTTCCCGGAATTCGCCGGGCCGATCGCCGAATGCCGCTTCTACAACTGCACCCACCGCCACGAACCGGGCTGCGGCGTGCTGGCGGCCGTCGCGCGCGGCGAGGTGCGCGCCGAGCGCCACGCCCTCTACATGCGCATCCTGGCGGAAAACGAGGCGGGAAAGCGGTATTAGCGTCTGCAATTCCGGTTGAGCCCTCCCCTGGAACCGGGCCATGGGCGCAACGCCGATTCCCGCTGCGGCCCTGGTCCGAGGGTCCGGGTTGTCACAAAATGGGGGCCTCGATCGTCTGGATGCCGACATGAGCGACGCGACCCTTACCTTCAATCTCCACCGCCCCCGCCTGCAGGGCATCGCCTACCGCATGCTCGGCTCCTGGGCCGAGGCCGAGGACGTCGTCCAGGACGCCTGGCTGAAATGGCACGCGGCGGACCAGGGCGCCCTGGCGAACATCGAGGCCTGGCTGGTCGCCGTCACGACCCGGCTGTCCATCGACCGGCTGCGGGCCGCCAAGGCGCGGCGGGAGCACTACGCCGGCGCCTGGCTGCCGGAGCCCGACCTGGCGGACCTGGCCGATCCCGCGCCCTCGCCGGAACAGGCGCTGGAGCGCTCGCACGACGTCTCCTACGCCCTGCTGGCGGTGCTGGAACGGCTCTCGCCCGAGGCGCGCGCGGCCTTCCTGCTGCGGGACGTGTTCGACGAGGACTACGGCGAGATCGCCCGGGTGCTGGACCGGACCGAGGCCGCCTGCCGCCAGCTGGTGCACCGCGCCCGGACCCGGCTCAAGGACGAGCGCAAGCCGGCGCCCGTGGCGCCGGAGACGCAGCGCGACCTGCTGCAGGCCTTCGCGCAGGCGGCGTCGAGCGGCGACTTCACCGCGCTCAAATCGGTGCTGGCGGCCGACGCTCAGCTGGTCGGCGACGGCGGCGGCAAGGTCGCCAGCTTCGGCGTGCCGCTGCGGGGCGGGCAGCGCATCGCGCAGCTCTACCTGGCGACCTGCCTGCGCTTCCGCGGCCGGGTGCGCTGCGAGATCGCCCTCGCCGCGGGCCAATGGCGGCTGCTGCGCTTCATCGACGACAAGCTGGAATCGGCGCAGTACCTGGAGACCGACGGCGCGCGCATCACCCGCATCCATGCGCAGCGCAACCCCGACAAGCTGGCGCGGCTCGCGCGGCTCCTGGGCTGTGAACTGAGCGTTCAAGCCTGATCCGCGCACCGGCCCAGGATACCGGGCCGGAAAAATTTTTCGGACGATGCCGTCACAACACGGCCGTGCCGTCCGTCTTGAGTGTGAACCCTTCCACTTTCCACTCGAGGTGATTCCATGTCGTACCCCCGCCTGAACTGGACGGACATCGCGCCCAGGACCTACAAAGCCATGGCCGGCGTCAACGCCACCCTCTCCGGCTCCGCCCTGGGACCGATCCTGACGGATCTGGTCCAGACCCGCGTTTCGCAGATCAACGGCTGCGCCTTCTGCCTGGACATGCACGCGCGCGACCTGCGCAAGAACGGCGAGACCTGGCAGCGCATCAACAGCCTCCCGACCTGGCGCGAGACCGAACTCTACAGCGCCCGCGAACGGGCGGCGCTGAACTGGGCCGAGACCATGACCCGCCTGGCCGACCGGCACGGCGACCGGGATGCCGACTTCGCGGCGCTCCAGGCCGAATTCAGCGACCAGGAAATCGTCGAACTCTGCTGGACGATCGCCGCGATCAACGCCTGGAACCGGATGGCCATCGGCATGCGCGCGCCCATCCCCGCGAAACCGATCGACTGAACGCGGCCCGTCCCCGCCATTTCCCGGAAGGCGCGCGCCCTCCGATCCCATTTTCACTCAAGGAACCCTGATGAACATCGCCATTATCGGCGGCACCGGCCTCATCGGCCGCAAGCTCTCGGCGCGCCTGCGGCAGGCGGACCACCGCGTGCCGGCCGCCGCGCCCTCCTCGGGCGTGAACTCGGTGACCGGCGAAGGCCTGGACCAGGCGCTGCAAGGCGCCGAGGTCCTGATCGACGTCACCAACGCCCCCTCCTTTGAAGACAGCGCCGTGATGGCGTTCTTCCGCGCCTCCACCGGCAAGCTGCTGCGTGCAGGACGGGCAGCCGGCATCCGCCACTACGTCGCGCTGTCCGTGGTGGGCTCCGAGCGCCTGCCCGAAAGCGGCTACTTCCGTGCCAAGATCGCCCAGGAGTCTCTGATCGCGGACGGCCCGCTTCCCTACACGATCGTCCGCGCCACGCAGTTCTTTGAATTCCTGGATGCCATCGCCCAGTCCTTCACGCGGGACGGGATCATCCGGGCACCCGCCGCCCTGCTGCAACCGATGGCCGCGGATGACGTCGCCGCGGCACTCGCCCGAGTTGCCGTCGAACCGCCCCTGAACGGCCTGCGCGAGGTCGCGGGCCCCGCGCCGTTCCGCCTGACCGACCTGCTGCGAAAAGCGCTCCCGGCACCGGCCGCGGCAAGGATCGTCCAGGACGACGACGCGCTGTATTTCGGCGACCGGATCGACGACACGACCCTGATGCCCGGCGCGCAGGCCAGGCTCGGAACCCTGTCCCTGGAAAGCTGGTTGGCGGCCCAAGCCGTGCCGGCCCACTGATGGGAGGTTCCATGCAGACAGCCACACCCCGGATCGCGCTCATCACCGGCGGCGGAGCCGGCATCGGCCTGGCGGCGGCCAGGGCCTTCGCAGCGGCCGGCACCCGCGCCGTGATCACCGGCAGAAACGAGGCCCGTCTGGCCGCCGTCGCCCGGCAGACGCCGGGCATCGACTATATCGTCGCGGACGCGGCCAGCGCGGCGGATGCGGAACGCACCATCGCCACCACCCTCCGGCGCTGGGGACGGCTGGACGTCCTGGTCAACAACGCCGGTGCCGGAGCCCTCCTGCCGCTGGCGCAGGCCGACGCCGAACGCATCGCCGCGATCTTCGCCACCAACGTCGTCGGCCCCTCGCTGCTTGCGCGCGCCGCCCTGCCCCACCTGAAGGCGAGCGCCGGGGCCATCGTCAACGTGTCCAGCACCTTCGGCCACAAGGCCGCCGCGGGACTCTCGCACTATGCCGCCAGCAAGGCGGCCCTGGAACACATGACGCGCTGCTGGGCGCTGGAGCTCGCGGCGGACGGCATCCGCGTCAACGCGGTCGCCGCCGGACCGACCGAAACCCGCTTCCTGCAGGAGCGCATGCAACTGACGCCCGCACGGATCGAGGCGGTGAAGGCCGAGGAACGCGCCAGGATCCCCTTGGGTCGGCGCGGTGTACCCGAGGACATCGCGCCCTGGATCGTCTCGCTGGCCGCGCCCGGGGCCGCCTGGATCACCGGCCAAGTCCTCTGCGTCGACGGCGGCCTGGACGTCACTTGAGGTCGTTGCCGCCTTGAGGATCGGCCCCGTGCGGGGCTTCCTCCTGAGGGGTTTCTTCTTGCGGAACGGCGTCCTGCGGAACGGCACTCTCAGGAACGACGCCCTGGGGTGCGACACCCGGGGCGACGATGCCCTGCGAGGCCGCCAGGAAGTGGTAGAAATTGCGGATCAGGATCGCCGTGGCGCCCCAGATGAAATGGGACTGCCAGCGGATCGCGAAATAGCACCGTCCGTGGCCCAGGGCGGATTCCATCCGGTGCAGCACGTGCCGGCCGGGGTCCATCAGGATCGCCAGGGGCACCTCGAAGACCTCGGCCACCTCGGATGCGTCGGGCCGGATGTGGAAGCCCGGCAGCAGTTCGCCGATCACCGGCGTCATGAGGAACTGCGTCGTGGTCAGCAGCGTCGGCTGCGTGCCGATGACCTGGACGAAGCGCTGATCGACGCCGATTTCCTCGCGGGTTTCACGAATGGCCGCCGCGATCGGCCCGCTGTCGGTGGACTCGATGCGGCCGCCCGGAAAACTGATCTGGCCGGCATGATGGTGCAGATGCGCGGCGCGGCGCGTGAAGAGCACGTGCAGGCCGGCCTTGCGCTGGACCAGCGGCATCAGGACCGCGGCCTGGCGCGCCCGGGCATAGGAATCCCCGCCGGGGACGAAGGCCTGGGCGAACAGGGGCTCGACCCGCCATTCGACCGGATGCTGGAAGGCCTCGCGGATGGCGTCCAGCCGCAGGCTTGCCGCGGGCAGGGGCGGCAAGGGCGTGCAGGGCAAGATGGGCTGGACCTGGGGATCGAACCCTGCGACTCGTTCCCTGTCCGGGGCCGGCATCCGATACGACATGAAATCCCGATGGCAAAAACAACAAGGGCACCCGAACGGGTGCCCTTGGATCGATCCGCGATGCCGCGATCAGACGGCCTTGCGAACCAGCTTTTCCTTGATGCGAGCGGCCTTGCCCGTCAGGTTGCGCAGATAATACAGTTTAGCACGGCGGACATCGCCCCGGCGCTTGACCTCGATCGAGGCGATCTGCGGGGAATACAGCTGGAAGGTCCGCTCGACGGCTTCGCCCGAGGAGATCTTGCGCACGGTGAAGGCGGAATTCAGGCCGCGGTTGCGACGGGCGATGACCACGCCTTCATAGGCCTGGGCGCGCTTGCGCGAACCTTCGACCACGTTGACGTTCACGACGACCGTGTCGCCCGGGGCGAATTCGGGGATGGTGCGGCCTTCGGTCAGGCGCGCGATTTCTTCTTTTTCGAGGGTTTCGATCAGGTTCAAGATAGGCTCCAGGGCATCATGGGCACCGGGTTTTGATCACGAATGTGAATGTATTGGGAAGACCGGGCCAGAGGATGCAAACCAGGGATTATATCAGAACCCGGCGGCCGCACCCAGCCATCGGAACCTGGCGGCTGCACCCAGCCATCGGAACCCATCAGAACCCGGCGGCCGCACCCAGCCACATCATGCCGGGGATCATGGCGGCCCAGGTGAGAACCATGAGGACGTCGCCCGCCAGCGCCGCCAGACGGCGCCAGCCCAGCCCCAGGCCGGCACGGGGCCGATGGACCCGCACCGCCGCCCGCGCAGGCCGCCCCCGCCGGACGGGGTGCCCCGCCGGCCGGCCGCCCCACGAGCCGCCCGGCACCCAGGGCCCCTGCAGCACGCCCGGGGCATGCGGACGCAAGGCCCGCGCCGCGCCGTGCGCCGAACCGCGAGCCGTGCCGCGCCCGGTGGCGCCCGCGTGCGCGCCATTCCAGCCCCACGCCCCATTCCAAGCCATCGATCCCGCCATGTCGAACCTCCAAGGTGCGTCCGGCGTGAAAGCCGCCGGAACTGTTGTTTTATCCAGTATTCGCAGATACTGTACAAAGAAACAGTGGTGGATGCAAGAGGAGAATTTCCGGAAGGAATCCCGCATGCGTCGTTCCCGCGCCGGGCGCAGCCACGCGGGCCGATCCATCCGACAACGAGGGCGACGATGCCGTGCCGGCGGCGAAGCTGGCACGCGCCGCACCCTGCGCCCCTGGAACACAGGGCCGCTACTGCGGCAGGACCGGAAACCGCCGGCGGCGCCTGCCGGGCATCGCGGCCTGCAAGGCCCTGTTCCGGCCCCGGGACCGATCCACCAGGCTCGCCAGCTTGCTCAGCGAAAACGAAAACCCCGGCGCCGGACGGGGTCCGGCGGCCGGGGTCGGGGCGGCCCGCAGCGGGGCCGGCATGCGGGGGATCGGGTACAGGATCCGATGCGGAATCCGGTCCGGAACCTGATCGGGGAATCAGAGGTCCGGCTGCGGCGTGATGCGCAGGTAGGGGCGGATCTCGGTGTAGCCCTTGGGGAATTTTTCCTTCAGGACGGCCGGGTCCTTGATCGAGGGGGCGATGATGACGTCCTCGCCCTGCTTCCAGTTCACCGGGGTGGCGACGCTGTAGTTGTCGGTCAGCTGGAGGGAATCCAGGGCGCGCAGGATCTCGTCGAAGTTGCGGCCGGTGCTGGCCGGGTAGGTCAGGATCAGGCGGATCTTCTTGTTCGGGTCGATGACGAACACCGAGCGCACCGTGGCGGTGGTGCTGGCGTTCGGGTGGATCATGTCGTAGAGGGTCGCGACCTTGCGGTCCTCGTCGGCCAGGATCGGGTACTGGACGTCGGTCTTCTGGGTGTCGTTGATGTCCTTGATCCAGTCGATGTGCGACTGCTTGCCGTCGACCGAGACGGCGATCACCTTGGCGCCGCGCTTGGCGAATTCGCCCGACAGGATGGCGGTGTAGCCCAGTTCGGTGGTGCAGACGGGCGTGAAGTCGGCCGGATGGGAGAACAGGACACCCCAGCTGTCGCCCAGGAATTCGTGAAACTTGATCTTGCCCAGGGAGGATTCCTGTTCAAAATCGGGGGCGGTGTCGCCCAGACGCAGAGTGGCCATCAATAGCTCCTGTTTCAAGTGTCTGCCGCCCGGACGATCCGGGCGGCGAATTGGTTTAGACACTTAAGATTTTTGCAGAATATAAATAGCTATTGAAATACCGGATCGTTATGTCTATATCTGCGCCTGGCGCACATAGCGGTCCACCAGCCCGCCGTCCCGGATGGCGGACTGCAGCGCCAGCGTGCGCGGCAGCACGTGGGCGGCGTACTGCACGGCCGTGGCGATCTTGTTCGGGTGGAAGGCGTCGGTCGAGCCCTCGCCGATGGCCGCGGCCGCGGCCAGGGCGGAGCGCCCCAGCTGCCAGCCGGCGTGCGCGGTGCCGGCCAGCATCAGGCACGGCACGCTGCCGGTGAAGACGCCGCGGATATCCTCGCGCACGTGCTCCAGCACGAAGGCCAGCGCCGATTCGTAGGCGCCGGCCGCCGTGTCCAGGCGCTCGCCGATCATGGCCAGCGCATCGGCATGCACGCCGCTGGCCGCCCGCAGGGCCGCGGCCGTCTCGCGCATCCCGGCGATCTGCCCGCGCGCCACGGCGCCGCCGTCGCGCACCAGCTTGCGGCCGATGAAGTCGTTGGCCTGGATCGCCGTGGTGCCTTCGTAGATGGGCAGGATGCGGGCGTCGCGGTAATACTGGGCGGCGCCGGTTTCCTCGATGAAGCCCATGCCGCCATGCACCTGCACGCCCAGCGAGGCGACCTCGACGGAGGATTCGGTGGAGAATCCCTTGACGATGGGCACGAAGTATTCGTAGATGGCCTTGCAGCGGGCGCGTTCCGCCTCGTCCGCCAGATGGGCCGCCTTGTCGCGGTAGCCGGCCGCCACGTAGGCGACGGCGCGCGCGCCTTCGGTCAGGCCGCGCATGGTCCCCAGCATGCGCGCCACGTCGGGATGGCGCACGATGGGCACCGGGCCGGCGGAGCCTTCCAGGGCATTGCCCTGGATGCGCTCGGCCGCATAGGCCGCCGCATGCTGCAGCGCGCGTTCGGACACCGCCACGCCCTGCAGGCCGACGGCGTAGCGCGCCGCGTTCATCATGATGAACATGTATTCCAGGCCGCGGTTCTCCTCGCCGATCAGGTAGCCGACGGCGCCGCCCTCGCCCGCCTCGCCCTGGCCCGAGCCGTACAGCAGCACCGCCGTCGGGCTGCCGTGGATGCCGAGCTTGTGCTCGAGGGACGCGCACACCACGTCGTTGCGGGCGCCCAGGCTGCCGTCGTCCCGGACCAGGAACTTGGGCACGATGAACAGGGAGATGCCCTTGACGCCCTTGGGCGCGTCCGGCGTGCGCGCCAGCACCAGGTGGATGATGTTCTCCGCCATGTCGTGATCCCCATACGTGATGAAGATCTTCTGGCCGGTGATGCGGTAGCTGCCGTCGTCCTGGCGCACGGCCCGGCTCTTGAGCAGGGCCAGGTCGGAGCCGGCCTGCGGCTCGGTGAGGTTCATGGTGCCGGTCCAGCGGCCTTCCAGCAGGGGCGGGATGAAGCGGGCCTTCTGCGCGTCCGAGCCCACCATGGACAGGGCCTCGATCACGCCGTCGGTCAGCAGCGGACACAGGGAAAAGGCCAGGTTGCCGGCGTTGATGCTTTCGGTGACCGGCGCTGCGACGAGCTTGGGCAGCCCCTGGCCGCCGAGTTCGGCCTCGTGCGGCAGGCCCTGCCAGCCGCCTTGCGCGAAGGCCTGGAACGCCGCCTTGAAGCCGGGCGTGGTGCGCACGCCGTCCTCGCTCCAGCGGGCCGGCTCGGTGTCGCCCGCGCGGTTCAGCGGCGCGATCTCCTGTTCGACGAAGCGCGCGTTTTCCTCCAGCACGGCATCGACGAGGTCTTCGGAGACCTCCTCGAAGCCCGGCAGCGCCAGCACGCCGCGCAGGTCGGCGAGCTCGCGCAGAATGAAACGGATATCCTGGATGGGAACCTGGTATGTCATGGCAATTCCTGTGGTGCGCGGGGCCTAAAAAGGCCCCCCAACGCCGCGCCTTCGGCTTGTATCCACCGCGCGGCTTGCAAGCCGCTTGGATTCGCCAGGCACGGAACAGTCCACTAGGACTGTCCCGTGTCCGGGCTCATCCCCGCGAGCTTGGTCAGATCAGGCTTAGAGCGCCTGGACGAGTTCGGGCACGGCCTGGAACAGGTCGGCCACCAGGCCGTAGTCGGCCACCCCGAAGATCGGCGCCTCGGCGTCCTTGTTGATCGCCACGATCACCTTCGAGTCCTTCATCCCCGCCAGGTGCTGGATCGCCCCCGAGATCCCGACGGCCACGTACAGCTGCGGCGCCACGATCTTGCCCGTCTGGCCCACCTGCCAGTCGTTGGGCGCGTAGCCCGCGTCCACCGCCGCGCGCGACGCGCCCAGCGCCGCGCCCAGCTTGTCGGCCAGCGGATCCAGGATCTTGAAGTTCTCCGCGCTGCCCAGACCGCGCCCACCCGAGACGACCACCTTCGCGGCGGTCAGCTCCGGCCGGTCGCTCTTGGCCAGCTCGCGGCCCACGAACGAGGACTTGCCCGCATCGCCCACCGCCTCGACCGTCTCGATCGCCGCCGCGCCGCCCTCGGCCGCCACCGCGTCGAACGCCGTCGTGCGCACCGTGATGACCTTCTTCGCGTCGCCCGACTGCACCGTCGCCAGCGCGTTGCCCGCGTAGATCGGCCGCACGAACGTGTCGGCCGACTCCACCGCCACGATGTCCGAGATCTGCGCCACGTCCAGCCTGGCCGCCACGCGCGGGGCCACGTTCTTGCCCGAGGCCGTAGCCGCGAACAGGATGTGCCCGTAGCCGCCGGCCACCGCCAGCACCTGCGCGGCCAGGTTCTCGGCCAGCCCCTCGGCCAGCGCCGCGCCGTCGGCCAGCAGCACCTTGCTCACTGAGCCCACCTGCGCGGCCTGCTCGGCCACCGCGCGCGCGCCCGAGCCCGCCACCAGCACGTGCACCTCGCCGCCGATGGCCGCAGCCGCCGCCACCACGTTGCGCGTCGCCGCCCCCAGCTGGGCGTTGTCGTGTTCAGCTATGACCAGAATGCTCATTCAAACCACCTTCGCTTCGTTCTTGAGTTTGTCCACCAGGGTCGCCACGTCGGGCACGATCACGCCGGCCGCGCGGCTGGGCGGCTCGGCCACCTTCAGCGTCTTCAGGCGCGGGGCCACGTCCACCCCCAGCGACTCGGGCGTGACCGTGTCCAGCGGCTTTTTCTTCGCCTTCATGATGTTGGGCAGCGTCACGTAGCGCGGCTCGTTCAGCCGCAGGTCGGTGGTGATCACCGCCGGCAGCGCCAGGCTGAGCGTCTCCAGGCCGCCATCGACCTCGCGCGTGACCTGGACGCGGTCGCCCTGCACTTCCACGCGGCTCGCGTTGGTCGCCTGCGGCCAGTCCAGCAGCGCGGCCAGCATCTGGCCGGTCTGGTTGGCGTCGTCGTCGATCGCCTGCTTGCCCAGCACCACCAGCCCGGGCTGCTCCTGGTCCACCAGCGCCTTGAGCAGCTTGGCCACCGCCAGCGGCTGCAGCTCGGCATCGCTCTGCACCAGGATGCCCCGGTCCGCGCCGATGGCCATGGCCGTGCGCAGGGTCTCCTGGCACTGCGCCACCCCGCACGACACCGCCACGATCTCGGCGGCCGCACCCTTTTCCTTCAGCCGCACCGCTTCCTCGACCGCGATTTCGTCGAACGGGTTCATCGACATCTTGACGTTGGCGATGTCCACGCCAGTGTGATCGGATTTCACGCGTACCTTGACGTTGTAGTCAACCACGCGCTTGACCGGTACCAGGACCTTCATCGAGCATACTCCAGAATGGAAAGAAAACAGGACGGCCGCGCCCGGCGACGAATCGCACCGCGCGCGGCCCCATCAGTAACCGCCCAGCGCCCGCACATGCGCCACCGCGCTGCGCCCCAGGGCGGACAGGTCGTAACCGCCTTCGAGGAAGCTGACGATCCGCCCCTGGGCGGATTCGGCCGCGATCTCGACCAGACGTTCGGTGATCCAGGCGTAGTCCGCCTCGACCAGTTTGAGACTGCCCATGTCGTCCTCGCGGTGGGCGTCGAAGCCCGCCGACACCAGGATCAGCTCGGGCTGGAAACTGCGCAGCGCCGGCAGCCAGTATTTCGACACGAGGGTGCGGATCACGTCGCCGCCGGAATACGCATCGACCGGGATGTTGAGCATGTTCGGCCCCAGGTCTTCGTGGCGGGTATCCGGGAACAGCGGGTATTGATAGAAGCTGCACATCAGGATCCGGTCTTCCTTCAGGAAGACTTCTTCGGTGCCGTTGCCGTGGTGGACGTCGAAATCCACGATGGCGACGCGCGACAGGCCGTAGTGGTCCAGGGCGTAGCGCGCCGCGATGGCGATGTTGTTGAAGAAGCAGAAGCCCATGGCCTTTTCGGGACAGGCATGATGGCCCGGCGGACGGATGGCGCAGAAGGCGGTCTGCGCATGGCCGGCCATGATCTCGTCCAGGGCCGTCAGGCCGGCGCCGGCCGCCGCCCAGGCCGCCTGCAGGGTGTCCGGGTTCATGATCGTGTCCGGATCCACCGGGAAATAGCCGTGCGCCGGCGCGTGCTGGCGCAGATACGCTAGGTATTCCGGCGTGTGCACCCGCAGCACGTCTTCGGGCCGGGCCGGGCGCCCCGTGCGGTGAGACAGGAAATCCATCAAGCCGTTGGCGGCCAGCTGATCGGCCACCGCATCCAGGCGTTGGGGGGATTCGGGGTGCCAGGCCCCCATCTCATGCAGCCGGCAGGCCGGATGGGTAATATAGAGTGTCTCCATAAGGGCGATTATGTTCAGACCAACCCGTATTTTGCAAGTTGCCGTAGCGTCGCTTTTCATCTCGGGCTGCGCCAGCAGCCATAGCGATTCCGGACCGTCCGCCGCCGCCCCTGCGGGGACAACGAATCAAACAATTGTTTCAAACGATCGTATTAATTCTAGCAGAACACTTTCCATTGGGAAACAGGCGCCCGTGCGCGGCGATTTCCTCGGCGCCGACGGCCGCCTGCTGCCCGAAGTGCAGGCCTTCGCCCGCGAGACCGCGCAGGCGCACGCCCTGCCCCTGGACGGCGTGGAAGCCCTGCTGGCCGAGGCCCGCTACGACGCCACGGCGGCCCGCCTGATGGCGCCGCCCGCGCGCACGGGCCGCATCCGCCGCGCCTGGACCAGCTACCGCCAGCGCCACGTCGATGCGGTGCGCATCCGCGAGGGCGTCTCGTTCTGGCAGGCGCACCGGGCCGCGCTGGACCGCGCCAGCGCGCGCACCGGCGTGCCGCCCTCGATCATCGTCGCCATCATCGGCATCGAGACCGTCTACGGCCGCTACACCGGCGACCACCGTGTCCTGGACACCCTGGCCACGCTGGGATTCCGCTATCCCGACCCGAACCGGCCGGAGCGCCAGGCGATGTTCCGCGAACAGCTGGCCGACCTGATCGTGCTGGACCACCGGGGGGAACTGGATGCGCGGGTCGTGGAAGGCTCGTTCGCGGGCGCCATGGGGCTGCCGCAGTTCATGCCGGGCAGCCTGATGCGCTACGCCGCGGACGGCGACGGCGACGGCCGCGTGGACCTGGCCGGCAACACGGAAGACGCCATCGCCTCGGTGGCGGCGTTCCTGCAGGCGCACGGCTGGGTGCGGGGCGTGCCGGTCTTCGCCCCCGTGGCCCTGCCCGCCGATGCCGTGCGGCGGGCCCAGGACGGCCTGAAGCCCGAAACCGACTGGGCCGCGCTGCGGGCGGCGGGCGCCCGGGCGCTGCCGGGCGGCGGCACGGCCTGGCAGGCCCAGCCGCTGGGGGTGATCGACCTGCGCGACGAGATCCGCGGCACCCACGAGGTGCGCTGCGCCACGCCCAATTTCTTCGCCATCACCCACTACAACCGCAGCTATTTCTACGCGGCGTCGGTGGCGGATCTGGCGCACGAGATCGCCGACCGCATCGGCTACGGCGATCCGAACCGGCTCGACGGGCCGGGAGCGCGGGCGGCCGCGGGACGCCTCCCCCGCGGCTGAGGCTGCCGGCCGGGAGCCGCCGCGGCCCGGCGGCCCGTTCGTTCGGTGCCCAGGTCGTTCAGCGTCCGGTTCGTTCGGTGACCGATTCGTTCGATGACCGGCGCGTTCGGTGACTGGTTCGTCCAGTGCCCAGATCGTCCAGCGTTCAGTTGAAGACGCCGGTGGACAGGTAGCGGTCGCCGCGGTCGCAGACGATGAAGACGATGGTGGCATCGCGCGCCGTGGCGGCCACGCGCAGCGCGGCCACGGCCGCGCCGGCCGAGGAGATCCCGCCGAAGATGCCTTCCTCGGCGGCCAGGCGCCGCGCCATGGTCTCGGCCTGCTCCTGGGTGATGGGCTCGAAGGCGTCGACGCCGGCCGGATCGTAGATGCTGGGCTGGTAGGCCTCGGGCCACTTGCGGATGCCGGGAATGTGCGCGCCTTCGGCCGGCTGGGCGCCGATGATGCGCACGGCCGGATTGCGCTCCCGCAGGAACGCCCCCACCCCCATGATGGTGCCGGTCGTGCCCATGGCGCTGACGAAGTGGGTGATCCGGCCGCCGGTCTGCTCCCAGATTTCCGGGCCGGTGGTTTCGTAATGCGCGCGGGGATTGTCGGCGTTGGAGAACTGGTCCAGGACCTTGCCCTTGCCCTCGGCCTGCATCCGCAGCGCCAGATCGCGGGCGTATTCCATGCCGCCGCCCTGGGCGGGCGTGAGGATGAGCTCGGCCCCGTAGGCCGTCATGGCGGCGCAGCGTTCCTGGGAGGAGTTGTCGGGCATGATCAGGATCATGCGGTAGCCGCGCACGGCGGCGGCCATCGCCAGGGCGATGCCGGTGTTGCCGCTGGTCGCCTCGATCAGGGTGTCGCCGGGACGGATGTCGCCGCGCGATTCGGCCTGCCGGATCATGCTGAGGGCGGCGCGGTCCTTGACCGAGCCGGCGGGATTGTTGCCTTCCAGCTTGGCCAGGATCACGTTGCCGCGCGGCTCGCCGAGGTCGCCCGGCAGCCGCTGCAGGCGCACCAGAGGCGTGGAACCGATGACGTCTTCGATGGTGGGGTAGGTTTTCATGGACGAAATCATACACCCGCCCATCCGCCGCGCCGGGCTTGTCCCCAGGACCGGAATATGCTTATGAGAAGACGGCATACCGGGCGGCATGCCGCGCCTGTCCGGTGCGCACATCCCGGGCCCGGGGACGGGCGGCGCGGGCTCAGCGCCTGCCCGCCGCCGGCCGCGCCGCAGCCGCCGAGCCTGGCGCGCCGGGCAGGCCGGGCGAACCCGCTGCCCCGGACGAGCCCGCTGTCCCCGAAGCGCCCGCCGGGCCGGGCAAGCCCGATGAACCGGATGGGCCACCGGCGCCGGCCGCCCCGGCGGCGGCCCGGGCGGCGGCGCCCTGCCCCGACAGGCGCGTGCCGCCGCCGTCGATGGTCAGGCCCGCCGACTGCAGGGCCTGGGCGCGGCGCGGGCCGATGCCGCGCACGCGATCCGACAGGTCGGCGAACGACAGGTAGCGTCCGCCCCGCTCGCGTTCGTCGAGGATGACCTGGGCGGTCTTGGGGCCGATGCCGCGGATGCCGCGCAGCTGGTCCAGCGTGGCGGTGTTCAGGTCCACCGCGCCCGCCGCGCCGGCCCAGGCCAGGGCGGCGACGCCAGCCGCCGCCAGCAGGCGCGACAGGCGGTGTACGTGCGGCCGGACGGCGCGCCGGACGCCCGGCCGCCCCCGGGCCGCGGCATCGGGAACGCAAGGCCCGGGGGCGCCCGCCGGCCGGGAGAGGCCCGAAAGCCCCGCAAGGCCGGCGGCCGGCGCGCCGGGGCCGGGAATGCGGATCCGCGACCCATCATCCGGGCGGGTGCGGACGGCATCGGAAGACGCGGCCGCCGGCCGGCCGGCCGTCTCGTGCAGAAAAGGATTCATGACCGACTCCTGTGGTGTGAGGGTCCGGTCATGATGCCCTGGACGGGCGGCGCATGGAGGGGGTCTTGATCCGGAATGTCCGTGCGGGAAAACACGCGCGGCGCGCGTGCGCCGGCGACGCAGGCTGCGGCAGCCGGCGGCGCGCCGCCGACCCGGCCGGCCCGCGGCGCGGGCGCCCCGCCCGGGATCAGCCGACCGTCAGCCGCCCCGATTCCAGCAGCCGGGCGACGTAGGCGTTCACCCCCGTCTGCACGTCGCTGAAGGCGCCCGTGTAGCCGGCGGCGCGCAGCCGGGCCAGGTCGGCCTGGGTGTGGCTCTGGTAGCGGCCCTTCAGGTCGTCCGGGAACGGGATGTAGCGCAGCTGCCCGCCCGCCGCCAGTTCCTCCAGCGGCAGGGCGAGCTGGCCTTCGTGCACGCGCAGGCTGTTGACCACGGTCTGGGCGACGTCGTTGAAGGGCTGGGCGCGTCCGGTGCCGCAATTGAAGATGCCGGAGACTTCCGGGTGATCGAGGAAGTGCAGGTTGACCTTGACCACGTCGTCGATGAAGACGAAGTCGCGCTGCTGGCCGCCGTCCGGGTAGCCGTCCCAGCCGCCGAACAGGCGCACGTGGCCTTCGCGCGCGTACTGGTTCATGTTGTGGAAGGCCACCGACGCCATGCGGCCCTTGTGCTGCTCGCGCGGACCGTAGACGTTGAAATAGCGCAGGCCCACCACCTGGGCCGTGAGGCGGTCCATGCGCCGGCGCAGCACCTGGTCGAACAGCAGCTTGGAATAGCCGTAGACGTTCAGCGGCGCCTCGCAGGCCGGGTCCTCGACGTAGCGCGGGCCGGCCCCGTACACGGCGGCCGAGGAGGCGTACAGGAAGGGGACTTCCCGGGCCTGGCAGTACTCGAACAGTTCCAGCGTGACGCGGAAATTGTTGTCCATCATGAAGCGGCCGTCGCGCTCCGTGGTGTCGGAGCAGGCGCCCTGGTGGAACACGGCTTCGGGCCGCGGCAGTTCGCCCGCCAGCACGCGGCGGCGGAAATCGTCCTTGTGCTGGTAGTCGGCGATCTGCAGGTCGGCCAGGTTGCGGAACTTGTCGCCATCGGTCAGGTCGTCGACCGCCAGGATGTCGGTGATGCCGCGCGCGTTCAGGCCGCGGACCAGGTTGCTGCCGATGAAGCCGGCCGCGCCGGTGACCACGATCATGATGTCAATTCCTCTGCGGTGACGATGGAGGTGCCCAGCTTGCCGACGACGATGCCGCCGGCGCGGTTGGCCCAGGTCATGGCATCGAACCAGTCCAGGCCGGCGGCCCGGGCGACGGCCAGGGTGGCGAGCACGGTGTCGCCCGCGCCGGACACGTCGAAGACTTCGTGCGCCTGGGCATCCGCGTGCTGGCGGCCTTCGGCGGTGAACAGGGTCATGCCCTGCTCGGAGCGGGTGATCAGCAGGGCTTCCAGTTCCAGTTCCTGGCGCAGGGCCTGGGCGCGGCGCGTCAGGTCGTCCTCGGAATCCCAGCGGCCGACGGCGTCCTGCATCTCGCTGCGGTTGGGCGTGACCAGGGTGGCCCCGCGGTAGCGCGGGTAGCGGTGGCCCTTGGGATCGACCAGCACCGGGATGCCGCGCGCGCGCGCCGCGCGGATCATGGGTTCGACCCGGGACAGGGCGCCCTTGGCGTAGTCCGACAGCACCAGCAGGTCGTAGTCCGCCAGCGCCTCGGCCAGGCCCGCGTCCAGGGCGTCCAGCGCGCGCGCGCCCGGCCCCTGCTCGAAATCGACCCGCAGCAGCTGCTGCTGGCGCCCCAGCACCCGCATCTTCAGGGTGGTGTCCATGCCTTCGGCGTCCTCGACCAGGTGGTCGCGCACGCCGGCCTCGCGCGCCAGGGCGCGCACACGGTCGCCGGCCTCGTCGGTGCCGATCACGCCCAGCAGCCCCGCGCGGGCGCCCAGGGCGACGATGTTGCGGGCGACGTTGGCCGCGCCGCCCAGGCGGTCTTCCCGGCGGGCGACCCGCACCACCGGCACGGGCGCCTCGGGCGAGATGCGGTCGACTTCGCCGAACCAGTACCGGTCCAGCATGATGTCGCCGGCGACGAGGATCCGGGCGGCGGCGGCCGCCTGGACCGGGAATACGGTGACGGACTCCGGTCCGCGGGCCGGCGCTCCGCCGCCACTATTCAGGGGAGCCTTCGGCTCCGAATGGGAACCGCCTCGCTCGGCCCCGCCGTGACCGGCGAGGCCTGCGCTCTGGCGCGTGGTCATCGAATTTCCTCCAGGCGGCGGGGCCGGTAGGTTTCCCAGGTGTTGCAGCCCGGGCATTGCCAGTAATAGCGCCGCGCCTCGAAGCCGCAGTGGCCGCAGGCGTAGCGGTCCAGGCGCTGGGTGTGCTTGTGGATCATGCTGCGCAGCAGGCCCAGGTCGGCCCCCGGCACCAGCGGCTCGCCGGGAAGGCCCCCGCCGCCCGGGGAAACGTCCGGCGCGGCCTCCGCCGTGCGCCCGGCGCGTTCGGCCCCCCCCTGGGCGAGCTCGACTTCCAGCAGGCGGTCCAGGCCCAGCAGCGAGGGATGGGCGCGCAGCGCCTGGCGGGCGAAGGCCCAGGCCGGGACGGCGCCTTCCGTGGCGCGCAGGGCGCGGAAGATGACGTTGAACAGGTCGAGCGTGGGCAGCCGCCCGTACTGCTCGCGCAGCAGCGACAGGCCCTCGGCGGCGCGTCCCAGGGCGGCGTAGCAGTCCAGCAGCGGCTGGGCCACCAGGCCGGAGAATTCGGGCGCCGTGGACAGGACGTCCTGGAGGTGCGCGCGCTGGGATTCCAGGTCGCCGCGCAGGGCCGCCCAGCGGGCGCGCAGCATGCGCACGCGGGTTTCGGAGGCGGGGGTGGATCCGTTGCGGCGCACGGCGTTCTCGGCGGCGTCCAGAGCCTGGGCGGCGGCGTCGAAATCGGGCGTTCTGGCTTCCATCAGCGCCTGCGCCCGCTCGCAGTGGTAGTGCGCCAGCTGCGGGACGGGCTCGTCGATGCGGGCGCGCAGCTGCTGGACGGTGTCGATCGCCTTGTCCCAGTCGTGCTCGGATTCGTGGATGCGCACCAGGGCGCGCAGGGCCTCCAGATCGTGGCGGGTCTGCAGCACCGCCCGGAAGCCTTGTTCGGCGCGGTCCAGCATGCCGGCCTTGAGGAAGTCCTGGGCCAGGGCCAGCTGGGCGTTTTCACGGTCCGGCAGGGGCAGGTCGCCGCGCGAAAGCAGGCTCTGGTGCACGCGGATGGCGCGCTCGATCTCGCCCCGGCGGCGGAACAGGCTGCCCAGGGCGAAATGCAGTTCGGTGGTTTCCGGATCGAGCTTGGCGACCTCGACGAAGGCGTCGATGGCCCGGTCGGGCTGCTCGTTGAGCAGGAAATTCAGGCCCTTGAAGTAGGAATCGGGCAGCGCCCGGGTCTCCGACAGCATCTGGCGGAAGTCGAAGCGCGCCGCCAGCCAGCCCAGGCCGAACAGCACCGGGACGATGATCAGCCACCAGGGCTCAAAATCCACGGCCCGCCCCCCGGACTTACAGGGGCGCCAGCGGCGCGACGGTTTCGGGGATCACCGGGGCGGACGCGGCCTGGGGATGATCCAGGGCATCCTGGACGCGGGCGAGCTCGCGGCGCAGGCGATTGATCTCGCGGCGGCGGCGCAGCATGGACGTGGCCGCCATCAGCAGGCCGAAGGCCACGCCCAGGACGAAGGCCGCGAGCATCACGACGATCAGCGGAACCTGGCTGAGGACGTGGTCGGCGAACAGGCCGACATCCACCGGCGCCGTGTTCTTGAGGGCGAAAAGCAGCACGATGACAAAGATCACCAGCCGCAGAATCCAGACCAGGTAGCGCATGCGACAAGCTCCTCGGGGCAATCCCGCCATTGTAAACGGAAAGGGAATCGGTAATGAAAACGGGCGGGGCCTCGCAGGAGGCACCGCCCGTCGTATCGGCCGCGATGGCGCGGCCCGGCCCGCGTCACATCATGCGGGCCTGGTACAGATCGGCCACGGTGGCGGGCTCGTCGGCGTCGCCGCCGCCGGGGCCCTGGTCCACGCGTTCGCGCAGTTCCTTGCCGGGCTTGAAATGCGGCACCAGCTTGGCCGGCACATGCACTTTTTCACCCGACTTGGGATTGCGTCCCACGCGCGGCTGGCGCCGCGAGAGGGAAAAACTGCCGAAGCCGCGGATTTCGATGCGCTGGCCCTGGGCCAGCGCATCGGCCATCGCGTCGAGGACCGTCTTGACAGCAAAGTCCATGTCGCGGGCCGCCAGTTGAGGATAGCGGCCCGCCAGCACGGCGATGAGTTCGGACTTGGTCAGGCCAGGCATCACTCGTCGCGCTGCTGGTCGAGCTTGGCCTTCAGCAGGGCGCCCAGGTTGGTGGTGCCCGACGAGGCGCTGGCTTCGGTCATGCGCTGGATGGTTTCGGCCGTCTCGGCGTTGTCGCGGGCCTTGATCGACAGCTGGATCGAACGCGCCTTGCGGTCGATGTTGATGATCATGGCTTCGACCTGGTCGCCGGCGTGCAGGACCGTGGTGGCGTCCTCGACGCGGCCGGCGGAGATTTCCGAGGCGCGCAGGTAGCCTTCGACGTCCACGGACAGCGTCACGACGGCGCCCTTGGGTTCGACGGACTTCACGGTGCCCGACAGGACGGCGCCCTTGTCGTAGGTGGCCACGAAGTTGTTGAACGGATCGCCTTCGAGCTGCTTGACGCCCAGGGAGATGCGTTCCTTGTCGGTGTCGATGCCCAGCACCACGGCGTCGATCTCGTCGCCCTTCTTGAAGTTGCGCACGGCCTCTTCGCCGGTCTCGGACCAGGAGATGTCGGACAGGTGCACCAGGCCGTCGATGCCGCCGGGCAGGCCGACGAACACGCCGAAGTCGGTGATCGACTTGATGGCGCCGTGGACCTTGTCGCCGCGCTTGAAGTTGGAGGCGAAATCCTCCCAGGGGTTCGGGCGGCACTGCTTCATGCCCAGCGAGATGCGGCGGCGGTCTTCGTCGATTTCCAGGACCATGACTTCGACTTCTTCGCCCAGGGTCACGACCTTGCGCGGATCGACGTTCTTGTTGGTCCAGTCCATTTCGGAGACGTGCACCAGGCCTTCGATGCCGGCTTCGACTTCGACGAACGCACCGTAGTCGGTGAGGTTGGTGACCTTGCCGAACAGGCGGGTGCCTTGCGGGTAGCGGCGGCCCAGGCCGATCCAGGGATCTTCGCCCAGCTGCTTGACGCCCAGCGAGACGCGGGATTTTTCCTGGTCGAACTTGAGGACCTTGGCTTCGATTTCCTGGCCCACCTGCAGCACTTCGGAGGGGTGGCGGACACGGCGCCAGGCCATGTCGGTGATGTGCAGCAGGCCGTCGATGCCGCCCAGGTCCACGAACGCGCCGTAGTCGGTGATGTTCTTGACGATGCCCTTGACGATGGCGCCTTCGTGCAGCGTTTCGAGCAGCTTTTCGCGTTCCTCGCCCATGCTGGCTTCGAGCACGGCGCGGCGCGACAGCACGACGTTGTTGCGCTTGCGGTCGAGCTTGATGACCTTGAATTCGAGGGTCTTGCCTTCGTAGGGGGTGGTGTCCTTGACGGGACGCAGATCGACCAGCGAGCCCGGCAGGAAGGCGCGGATGCCGTTGGTCATGACCGTCAGGCCGCCCTTGACCTTGCCGGTGATGGTGCCGTTGACCAGTTCGCCGGATTCCAGGGCCTGTTCGAGCTGCAGCCAGGCCGACAGGCGCTTGGCGCGGTCGCGCGACAGGATGGTGTCGCCGTAGCCATTTTCCAGGGAATCGATGGCGACGGAGACGAAGTCCCCGCCCTGCACTTCCAGGTCGCCCTGGTCGTTCAGGAATTCTTCGAGGGGGATGTAGGCCTCGGACTTGAGGCCGGCGTTGACCACGACGAAATTGTGGTCGACGCGCACGACTTCGGCGGAGATGACCTCGCCGGAGCGCATGTTCTGATCCTTGATGCTGGCGGCAAACAGATCGGCAAAGCTTTCACCGCCCAGGGCGGCTTCGGTGGTAAGGGTGGACATGAACGATAGATCCATACGCCCCGAGGGGCAATCATGACACGCCGGACAAAACGCCCGGCGGAGTGAACAACATCCCGCCGCGGGGAAGACGCCGGAAAAAGGCGCCTTCCTCAGGCGGGCCCGCGTGCAGACCAGAGATCCAGCACTTGACGCACCACGTCATCGATCCCCTGATGGGACGAATCCACGGTGACCGCATCCGCCGCGGCAACAAGCGGCGCATGCGCCCGACCCCGGTCTCGTGCATCACGAGACCGCAGGTCTTGCAAAAGGTCGTCTAGGTTAGCAGAAAAACCCTTGTCCTTCAACTGCTTATGGCGCCGTTGCGCCCGCACCTCGACGCCCGCGTCGAGGAAGATTTTCAGGGGGGCGTCGGGGAAGACCACGGTGCCCATGTCGCGCCCGTCCGCCACCAGGCCCGGCGCCCGGCGAAAGTCCTGCTGGCGCGCCAGCAGCGCCTCGCGCACCGCCGGCCAGGCGGCCACGCGCGAGGCCAGGTTGCCGACCGCTTCCTGGCGGATCAGGCGGCCGACGTCCTCGCCGCCCAGGAAGACGGTATCGGACTCGAAGCGCGCGTCCAGGTGCCGCGCCAGCCGGGCCGCCTGGGCCTCGTCGCTGCCGTCGCCGCCCTCGCGCAGCACCGCCAGGGCGGTCAGACGGTAGAGCGCGCCGCTGTCGAGCACGTGCCAGCCCAGGGCCCGGGCCACCCGCTGGGCGATCGTGCCCTTGCCCGAGGCCGTGGGGCCGTCGATGGTGATGACCGGCGCGCTCCGCGCCGGGGCGCCGCCGGCGGGATCCGCGGCCTCCAGCAGGCGGCGGAAGTCGGTGAAATAGTCCGGATAGGTCTTGCTGACGCAGCCCGGGTCCAGGATGGTCACCGGCACCGGGCCGAAGGCCGCCAGCGAGAAGCACATCGCCATGCGGTGGTCGTCGTAGGTGCGGATCTCGGCGGCGCGCCAGCCGTCCGGCGGCAGGGGATGCACGGTGAGGCTGTCGGCGTCGGATTCCACGCGCGCGCCCAGGCGGGCGAGTTCGGCGTGCATGGCGGCGATGCGGTCGGTTTCCTTGACGCGCCAGCTGGCGATGTTGCGCAGCCGGCAGGGGCCGTCGGCATACAGCGCCAGCACGGCGGCGGTCATGGCGGCGTCGGGAATCAGGTTGAAGTCCCGGTCGAAGGCCTTGAGCCGCTCGCCGGCGGCCACCACGCGGCCCCGCACCGTCAGGGCGCCGGCCTCGCGTTCGACCCGCGCGCCCATGGCCTCGACCACCTCGGCGAAGGCCACGTCGCCCTGGATGCTGTCGCCGCCCACGCCTTCGATGCGGATCGGACCGCCCGCGATGGCGCCCAGCCCGAGGAAGTACGAGGCGGACGAGGCGTCGCCCTCGATGCGGTAGCGGCCCGGGCTGCGATAGCGCGCGTCGGCCGGGATGGTGAAGCGTTCCCAGCCCTCGCGCCGCACGCGCACGCCGAAGCGTTCCATCAGGTTCAGGGTGATGAGGATGTACGGCTTGGAGATCAGCGGGCCGTCCAGCTCGACGACCACGTCATGGCCGGCGCGGCGGGCCGCGATCGGCGCGGCCATCAGCAGCGCCGTGAGGAACTGGCTGGACACGGAGCCGCGCACCCGCACCGGCCGGCGCGCGTCCAGGCGCCCGCGGCCGATGCGCAGCGGCGGATAGCCGTCCTGGCCCTCGTATTCGATCTCGCAGCCCAGGCCGCGCAGCGCCTCGACCAGGTCGCCGATGGGCCGTTCGTGCATGCGCGGCACGCCCGAGAGGCGGTAGTCCCCGCCCATCATCGCCAGGGTGGCGGTGAGCGGCCGGAAGGCCGTGCCCGCGTTGCCGAGGAACAGGTCGGCCTGTTTCTGCGGCCAGTCGGCGGCGCCGTCCAGGCTCAGCCGCTCCGGGCCGTCCGGGCGCAATTCCAGGCCCAGACCCTGCAGGGCCGCGCGCATGACCCGCGTGTCGTCGGAATCGAGCAGGCCTTCCAGCCCGGTCGTGCCTTCGGCCAGCGCCGCCAGCAGCAGCGCCCGGTTGGAAATGCTCTTGGATCCCGGCAGCGTCACCGTGCCGCGCGCCCGCGCGGCCGGCGCCAGGCACAGGGAAGGTTCGCGCCCCGCGGCGCCGGTCGTGTTCATTGCATCTGGCTCCTGCCGCCCCAGAACCGGCGGGCGAGCGCCGCCTGTTCGAGCAGGGCTTCGAGCGCGGCGGGGTCGGGCTCGCCTTCGAGGGTCGCCCGCAGCAGCCGCAGCGCCTGGTCGAAGCCGTCCAGTTCGCGCAGCACCGCCGCCCGGTTGGAAAGAAAGATGTCGCGCCAGACCTCGGCGGAGCCCGCCGCGATCCGGGTGAAGTCCCGGAACCCCGTGCCGGCCAGGCTCAGGCGCGTATCGGCGTCGTCGGCCCGGACGATCTGGGCCATGTAGGCGGCCGCCAGGAAATGCGGCACGTGGCTGACGGCCGCCAGCGCCCGGTCGTGAGCTTCGGGCGTCATCAGCGCGATGCGCGCGCCGCAGGCTTCCCAGACCCGGATCAGGCGATGCTGCAGCAGGCCGGGCGTGTCCTCGAACGGGGTCAGCACGACCTTGCGGCCGTGGTACAGCATGGGATCGGCCGCCTCGGGGCCGGTCATTTCCGAGCCCGCGATGGGGTGGCCGGGGATGAACTGCGCGTGGCGCTCGCCCAGGATGTCCAGGGCCAGGCGCGCCACGTCGGCCTTGGTGCTGCCGGCGTCGGTGATCAAGGTGCCGGGCCGCAGCACGGGCGCGAGGTCCCGCAGGACCGGCGCCATGGCGCCCACCGGGGTGGCGAGGAAGATCAGGTCGGCCTCGGCCGCCGCCCGGGGCAGGTCGGCGATCTCGTCGATCAGGCCGAGGTCGCGCGCGCGCTGGAGCGAGGCGGGGTTGCGGCCGACGCCCAGCACCCGGCCCGCCTGCCCCACCCGGCGCAGGGCCGCCGCGAACGAGCCGCCGATCAGCCCCGTGCCGACGACGGCCAGCACCCGAACGAGCGGAACGGAACCGGGGTCGTCGTTCATGCCTGCAGCACGGCCTTCAGGGCATCGAGGAGGCGGGCGTTTTCCTCGGGCAGGCCGATGCTGACCCGCAGGTGCTCGGGCAGGCCGTCGCCGGCCACGGGGCGCACGATGACGCCCCGGCGCAGGAGCTCGCCGTTGATGCGGGCGGCCTCGCCCACGCGCACCAGCACGAAATTCGCGGAGCTGGGCACGAAATCCAGTCCCAGTGCGGCGAAGCCTTCCTGGAGCTGCGTGCGGCCCGCGCGGTTCAGCGCATAGGTGCGCGCCAGGAAATCGGCATCGTCCAGGGCGACGCGCGCGGCGAGCTGGGCGAGGACGCCGACGTTGAAGGGCTGGCGCACGCGGTTGAGCAGGTCGGTGAGCGCCGGCTGCGCCAGGGCGTAGCCCACGCGCAGCCCCGCCAGGCCGTAGGCCTTGGAGAAGGTGCGGGTGACGATGAGGTTGGGGAATTCGCGCACCCACCGCGTGCTGTCCGCGCGCTCGTCGGGATCGAGATATTCGTCGTAGGCTTCGTCCAGCAGCACGACGACGCGCTCGCCGTGCCGTTCGCGGACGGATTCCAGGAAGGCGCGCACGCGCGGGCCGGACAGATGGGTGCCGGTGGGGTTGTTCGGATTGGCGATGAACACCAGCCGCGTGTCCCCGGCGACCGCCGCCAGCATGGCGTCCAGGTCGTGGCCGTAGTCGCGCGCCGGCACCATGAGGTGGCGCGCGCCGCGGGCCTGGGTGGCGAGGCGGTAGACCACGAAGGCGTGCTGCGCGTAGACGGCCGACGTGCCCTCGTCCAGCAGCGCCAGGGAGGCGAGCTCCAGCAGGTCGTTGGAGCCGTTGCCCAGCGTGAGCCAGTTCGCCGGCACCTGGTGGCGCGCCGCGAGCGCGGCCTTCAGCTCGAAGCCGTTGGGGTCCGGATAGCGGCCGTGCAGGGCGCCGGCGGCCTCGGCGAGCGCCGCGCGCACGCGGTCCGAGCAGCCCAGCGGGTTTTCGTTGGAGGCGAGCTTGATGATGCCGGCCGGGTCCAGCCCGTATTCGCGGGCGAGTTCCTCGATCGGCTTGCCGGCCTGGTAGGGAGCGATGGCGCGGACGTGGGCGGGCGCCGGGATGTCTGTCATGGATGCGACCTCATTGCCGGGGGTAGGATCCCAGCACCTTGAAGAAGGCGACCTGCTGGCGCAGTTCGGCCAGGGCCTGGGCGACGGGCTCGTCCTCCCGGTGGCCCAGCAGATCGACGTAGAAATAATATTCCCACTGCCCCGTGCGGGCGGGGCGCGACTCGAAGCGCGTCATGGACACGCCGTGCCGGGACAGCGGCGCCAGCATGTCGTAGACCGCGCCGGCGCGGTTGGGCACGGCCAGGACCAGGCTGGTCTTGTCGCGGCCGGTGGGCCCGGCGTCGCGCGGCCCGACGGCCACGAAGCGGGTCTGGTTCTGGGGATCGTCCTGGATGCCGCTGACCACGGCGCTCAGTCCCCAGGCGGCGGCGGCCGCGTCGCCGGCGATCGCCGCACAGGTGGGGTCTTCCGAAGCCATGCGCGCCGCCTGGGCATTGCTCGCCACGGGCAGGCGCTCCAGTTCGGGATGGTTGCGGCTGAGCCACGCCTGGCACTGGGCCAGGGCCTGGGGATGCCCCAGCACCCGGGTGACGCCTTCCAGCCCGCCGGTGCGGGTGAGCAGGTTGTGGTGGATGCGGATGGTGCGCTCGCCCAGGACCTTCAGCGAGGAATTCAGCAGCAGGTCCAGGCTGCGGTTGACCGCGCCTTCCGAGGAGTTTTCCACCGGCACGATGCCGACGTCCGCCTGCCCGGCCTCGACGGCGCGGAAGACCTCGTCGAAGGACTCGCAGCGCAGGCCGGTGATGGCATGGCCGAAATGCTCGTAGGCCGCCTGTTCGGAAAACGAGCCCTGCGGCCCCAGGAAGGCGGCGGTCAGCACGCTTTCCAGGCCGCGACAGGTGGAGATGATCTGGCGCCAGATGGCGGCGACGGCCTCATCCGGGACCGGCCCGGGGTTGTCGGACTGCAGCCGCCGGATGATGAGCGCCTCGCGCTCGGGCTTGAGGATCGGTCCGGCGGCGTCGAACGCCTTCTTGACCTCGCCGACCTCCAGGGCCGCGCGCGCGCGCTGGTTGAGCAGGTCGAGGATCTGCGTGTCCAGCGCGTCGATGCGCTGGCGCAGGGGTTCCAGCCGGGACTGGAGCGTATGTTCATCCGCCATGGCGGGCCTCGAAGTCCTTGAGAAAATCGATCAGGGCCCGCACGCCTTCCATGGGCATGGCGTTGTACAGCGAGGCGCGCATGCCGCCCACGGCCTTGTGGCCCTTCAGGGCCAGCAGCCCCGCGGCCTCGGCCTCGGCCAGGAAGGCGGCGTTCAGCGACTCGTCGCGCAGGAAGAACGGCACGTTCATGCGCGAACGCCAGGCCGGCGCGATGCGGTTCTCGTACAGGTCCGAGCCGTCCAGGTAGTCGTACAGGGCGCGCGCCTTGGCTTCGCTGGCGGCGTCCATCGCCGCCACTCCGCCCTGGCGCAGCAGCCACTTGAAGACCAGGCCCGCCACGTAGATGGCATAGGTGGGCGGCGTGTTGAACATGGACTGGGCGCCGGCCACGTTGGCGTAGTCGAACACCGAAGGGCACTGCGGCAGCGCATGGCCGATCAGGTCCTTGCGCACGAAAGTCAGTGTGACCCCGGCCGGGCCGGCGTTCTTCTGCGCCCCGGCGTAGACCATGCCCAGCCGCGAGAAGTCGATGGGCCGCGACAGGATGTTGGACGACATGTCGGCCACCAGCGGCACGTCGGGCGCGCCCAGGGCGGCCATGTCGGGCATGACGGGCTGTTCGATCCCGCCGATGGTCTCGTTGGCGCACAGGTGCAGATAGGCCGCGTCGGGGCGGACCCGCCACCGGGCGTGATCGGGCAGCCAGCACCAGGGGCCGTAGCGCCGGCCGTCCACGACGGTCTCGGATTCGGCCGTGGCGGCCACCGCGATGTCGCCGTAGCGCGCGGCCTCGTTGAAGGACTTGCGCGCCCAGTGGCCGCTCAGCACGTAGTCCGCCCGGCCCAGGCCGGCGCGGCCGATCAGGTTCAGCGGCACGATGGCGTTCTGCGCCGAGGCGCCGCCCTGCATGAACAGCACCTCGAAGTCGTCCGGCACCGCCAGCAGGGCGCGCAGGTCGGCCTCGGCCTCGTCGCGGATGCGGCTGTAGTGCTTGCCGCGGTGGCTCATTTCCATGACCGAGGTACCGCTGCCGTGCCAGTCGCACATTTCGGCGGCGGCCTGCTGCAGGACTTCGAGCGGCAGGGTGGAAGGGCCTGCGGCAAAATTCCAGGGGCGGTTCATGATTCCTGATCCTCGTCGGGTTGGGGTTCGGCCGGGCCTTCGGCCGCCGGGGCGCCGCCGCCCGGCGATTCCGGGCCCGCGCCGGCGGTCTCGGTGTCCTCGTCCTCGTCGGCGTCGCTCTCGACCACGCGGCGCACGCCCGACAGCAGGCTGTTCTCGTCCACGTTGATCAGCGTGACCCCCTGGGTGGCGCGGCCCATCTCGCGGATCTCGGAAACCCGCGTGCGCACCAGCACGCCGCCGGTGGTGATCAGCATGATCTCGTCCTCGGGCTGCACCAGCACGGCGCCGACGACCTTGCCGTTGCGCGCCGAGGTCTGGATGGCGATCATGCCCTTGGTGCCGCGCCCATGGCGCGTGTATTCGACGATGGGCGTGCGCTTGCCGTAGCCGTTCTCGGTGGCCGTCAGCACGCTCTGGGTCTCGTCTTCCGCCACCAGCAGGGCGATCACGGACTGGCCGTCCTCCAGCGACATGCCGCGCACGCCGCGCGCCGTGCGGCCCATCGGGCGCACGTCGTTCTCGTCGAAGCGCACGGCCTTGCCGGCGTCGGAGAACAGCATCACGTCGTGCTGGCCGTCGGTCAGCTCGGCGCCGATCAGGAAGTCGCCCTCGTCCAGGCCGACGGCGATGATGCCGGCCTTGCGCGGGTTGGAGAAATCCGACAGCGGGGTCTTCTTGACCGTCCCGCGCGAGGTGGCCATGAAGACGTAATGGTCGTCGCTGAAGGCCTTGACCGACAGCACCACCGTGATGGTCTCGCCATCGACCAGCGGGAACATGTTGACGATGGGCCGGCCGCGCGAATTGCGCGAGCCCTGCGGCACTTCCCAGACCTTGAGCCAGTAGACGCGGCCCCGGTCGGAGAAGCACAGCAGGTAGTCGTGCGTGTTGGCGATGAAGAGCTGGTCGATCCAGTCGTCTTCCTTGGTGGCGGTGGCCTGCTTGCCGCGGCCGCCGCGCTTCTGCGCCCGGTATTCGGACAGCGGCTGGCTCTTGATGTAGCCGCTGCGCGACAGCGTCACCACCATGTCCATGGGGGTGATGAGGTCCTCGGTTTCGAGCTCCGTGGCGTTGTATTCGATTTCCGAGCGGCGCCGGTCGTTGCTAGCGTTGGAGAATTCGGCGCGGATCGCCTGCAGTTCGTCGCCGATGATGGCGGTGACCCGTTCCGGACGGGCCAGGATGTCCAGCAGGTCGGCGATGGTGTCCATGATCTCACGGTATTCGCCGACGATCTTGTCCTGCTCCAGGCCGGTCAGGCGCTGCAGCCGCATGTTCAGGATTTCCTGGGCCTGGACTTCGGACAGGCGGTACTGGCCGTCGGCCTGCAGGCCGTATTGCGCGTCCAGGCCTTCCGGGCGGTAGGCCGCGCGCCCGCCCGAGGCGGCGTTGGCGTCGGCGCGTTCGAGCATCTCGCGCACCAGCGACGAATCCCAGCTGCGGTCCATCAGGGCCTGGCGCGCCACCGGCGGCGTGGGCGCCGCCTTGATGATGGCGATGAAGTCGTCGATGTTGGCCAGGGCCACCGCCAGGCCTTCCAGCACGTGGCCGCGCTCGCGCGCCTTGCGCAGCTGGAAGATGGTGCGGCGGGTGACGACTTCCCTGCGGTGCTGGAGGAAGTACTGCACCATCTGCTTCAGGTTCAGCAGGCGCGGCTGGCCGTCGACCAGCGCCACCATGTTCATGCCGAAGGTTTCCTGCAGCTGGGTGTTCTTGTAGAGGTTGTTCAGGACGACCTCGGGGACCTCGCCGCGCTTGAGCTCGATGACCAGACGCATGCCGTCCTTGTCCGATTCGTCGCGGATGTCGGAGATGCCGTCGATCTTCTTTTCGTTGACCAGCTCGGCGATGCGCTCCTGCAGGGACTTCTTGTTCACCTGATAGGGGATGGCGTCGACCACGATGGCCTGGCGGTTGCCGCGCTCCATGTCCTCGAAGTGGACCTTGGCGCGCATGATCACCCGCCCGCGCCCGGTGCGGTAGCCCTCGCGCACGCCGGCCATGCCGTAGATGATGCCGCCGGTGGGGAAATCCGGCGCGGGGATGCGTTCGATCAGCTCGTCGATGCTGCAGTCGGGGTTGCGCAGGCAGTACAGGCAGCCCTCGACGACCTCGGACAGGTTGTGCGGCGGGATGTTGGTCGCCATGCCCACCGCGATCCCGGCGCTGCCGTTGACCAGCAGGTTGGGCAGGCGCGAGGGCAGCAGCAGGGGTTCCTGTTCGCTGCCGTCGTAGTTGGGGCCGAAGTCCACGGTTTCCTGGTCGATGTCGGCCAGCAGCTCGTGGGCGATCTTCGACAGGCGGACTTCGGTGTAGCGCATGGCCGCCGCGTTGTCGCCGTCGATCGAGCCGAAGTTGCCCTGGCCGTCGACCAGCATGTAGCGCAGCGAGAAATCCTGGGCCATGCGCACGATGGTGTCGTAGACCGCGGAATCGCCATGGGGGTGATATTTACCGATCACGTCCCCGACGATGCGCGCGGATTTCTTGTAGGCCCGGTTCCAGTCGTTGTTCAGTTCGTGCATGGCGAACAGTACCCGCCGGTGCACGGGCTTGAGCCCGTCGCGCACGTCCGGCAGGGCGCGCCCCACGATCACGCTCATCGCGTAATCCAGGTAGCTGCGCCGCATTTCGTCTTCGAGCGAAATGGGCAGCGTCTCTTTGGCGAAAGAATCCATGGCGTATCCGAAAAACCTTCAGGCTTGAATGACTGGACCGAACGGAGCCCGGGCCAATCGATGATTCTATCATTCAGCCTCCCTGCTCCAGGCGGGCCGGTCCCGGCGGACCGCGCCGGCCCCCGCGGCCGGCATCCGGGCCGGTCCGCCGGTCCGGGTGTTGCTAAAAGCCGACACCCGGCCGCGTCCATCCGCGTAAAACACTCCAAGAGGGCGCGGGAAGGGATTTGTACTTAACCCGGCGGGGGAAAATGCCTTAAGATTTCGCCTAACACGCATGAAACCCAGCGCAACTTCTGAGCACTCCAACTCGACATTGCTATACTGGAAGCGTTCTTCGATATGCGGCGGGGGTTCGCTGCGGTCACTTTCAAGCATCATGCTCAAACGAGGAGAAACATGAACAAACCCTCCAAAATCGCTATTGGACTCGCCATTGCTGCCATGTCTGCCGTCGGCACCGCCTCGGCCTCCGACAACTGGACGAACGTGGACGGCCATGTCTGGAAGGACGCGAGCGGCCAGAACTGCTGGCGTGATGCTTTCTGGACGCCGGCCACCGCCGCCGAAGGCTGCGGCAAGCCCGTCGCCGAAGCGCCCGTCGTCGCCCCGACCGCCAGCAAGGTCGTCCTGAACGCCGACACCTTCTTCGACTTCGACAAGTCCACCCTGAAGCCCGAAGGCAAGCAGGTCCTGGATCAGGTCGCCCAGCAAGCCGGCTCGATCAACCTGGAAACGGTCATCGCCACCGGCCACACCGACTCCATCGGCACCGAAGCCTACAACCAGAAGCTGTCCGAACGCCGCGCCAACTCGGTCAAGCAATACCTGATCAGCAAGGGCGTGCCGGCCGACCGCATCTACGCCGAAGGCAAGGGCGAACTGCAACCCGTCGCGTCCAACAAGACCCGCGAAGGCCGCGCGCAGAACCGCCGCGTGGAAATCGAAATCGTCGGTACCCGCAAGTAATTCCGCTGGCCGCACGAAGCCGCCGCGCCCCGCGCGCGGCGGATACAATAGGGCTCCGTTCGACGGAGCCCTATTCATTTCTGGAGCCTTCTGGAGCCTGCCCATGCACGCAGCCAACGCCGATCCGGCGGAACTCGACAAATTCAGCGCCCTCGCCTCCAGCTGGTGGGATCCCCAGGGCGAACTGAAGACCCTGCACGACATCAATCCCCTGCGGCTGGACTGGATCCGCGCCCAGGCCGGCGCGCTGGAGGGCCAGCGGGTGCTGGACGTCGGCTGCGGCGGCGGCCTGCTGGCCGAGGCCATGGCGGCCGAGGGCGCCCGGGTCACGGGCATCGACCTGGCCAAGCAGTCGCTGCAGATCGCGCGGCTGCACGGCCACGAATCGGGCATCCAGGTGCAGTACGAATGCGCCAGCGCGGAAGACTACGCGCAGCGGCAGGCCGGCCGGTTCGACCTCGTCACCTGCATGGAACTGCTGGAACACGTGCCCGATCCGGCCTCGGTCGTCGGCGCCTGCGCCCGGCTGGTCCGCCCGGGCGGGCTGGTGTGCTTCTCCACCCTGAACCGCAACCCGAAATCCTTCCTGCTGGCCATCGTGGCGGCGGAATACGTGATGCGCATGCTGCCCCGGGGCACGCACAGCTACGAACACTTCATCACCCCCAGCGAACTGGCCGCCGCCGCGCGCGCGGCCGGACTGGAGGTCGTGGCGCTGTCGGGCATGGGCTACCAGCCCCTCACCCGGCGCTACAGCCTGACGCCGGACACCGGCGTCAACTACCTGATGGCCGCGCGGCGCCCCGAATGACCATGCCGCACCGCCTCGTCCTGTTCGATTTCGACGGCACCCTGGCCGACACGGCGCCGGACCTGGCCGCCGCGGCCAACCGCCAGCGCCACTACCGGGGACTGCCTCCCCTGCCCTACGAGGCCCTGCGGCCGTACGCCTCGCACGGGGCGCGCGGCCTGCTGAAGGCCGCCCTGGGCCTGGACGCCGGATCGGGGGAATACGAAGCCGCCCGGCAGCGCTTCCTGCGCGACTACGCCGAGGCCATGGTGGTGCGCACCCGCCTGTTTCCCGGCATTGCCGAACTGCTGGACCTATTGGGCGGCCCGTCCTACGGCTGGGGCATCGTGACCAACAAGGTCGAATCGCTCGCCCTGCCCATCGTGCGCCATCTGGGCCTGCAGGACCGCTGCCTGGTGACGGTGGGCGGCGACACCACCCCCCACACCAAGCCGCATCCCGAGCCCCTGCTGCACGCCGCCCGCCAGGCCGGCATCGCGCCCGAACACTGCATCTACATCGGCGACGACGAGCGCGACATCGTGGCCGGCCAGGCGGCCGGCATGGTCACCGTGGCCGCGGCCTACGGCTATTGCTCGGACGACCCGGCCCGCTGGGGCGCCGACGCCATCGCCGACGCTCCGGACGCGCTCTGGCCCCTCATCGAGCGCTGGGCCGGGGGAGGCCTGAACCGGCGGCCGTGAACAGCACGTCGGTCGAGGAATTCAGCGCCGTCTCGGCGGAATCCTGCAGCACGCCGATGATGAAGCCCACCCCGACGACCTGCATCGCCAGGTCGTTGGAAATGCCGAACAGGCTGCAGGCCACCGGAATCAGCAGCAGCGATCCGCCGGCCACGCCGGAGGCCCCGCAGGCGCAGACCGCGGCCACCAGGCTGAGCAGCAGCGCCGTGGGCAGGTCCACCGTCATCCCCAGGGTATGGACCGCCGCCAGCGTGAGCACCGTGATGGTGACGGCGGCCCCCGCCATGTTGATGGTGGCCCCCAGGGGGATGGACACGGAATAGGTGTCCTCCTCCAGGCCCAGCTTGCGGCACAGGGCCATGTTGACCGGGATGTTCGCCGCCGAACTGCGCGTGAAGAAAGCCGTGACGCCCGATTCGCGCAGGCAGGTGAACACCAGCGGATAGGGATTGGTCCGCAGCCGCAGGAACACGATGAGCGGGTTGACCACCAGCGCCACGAACAGCATGCAGCCCAGCAGCACCGCCAGCAGGCGGGCGTAGTCCAGCAGCGCGCCGAAGCCGGTCTCGGCCATGGTCGAGGCGACCAGGCCGAAGATCCCGACCGGCGCGGTGCGGATGACCACCTTGACGATGTACGACACGCCCGCCGACAGGTCCGCCATGACGGCCTTGGTGGAGGCGTTGGCATGGCGCAGCGCGATGCCCAGGCCGATGGCCCAGGCCAGGATGCCGATGTAGTTGGCCTCGGCCAGGGCGCGCACGGGATTGTCCACCACGCTCAGGAGCAGGTTGCGCAGCACCTCGACCACGCCGCCGGGCGGGCTGAGCGCGGCCTCGCCCAGCTGCAGGCGGATGGTCAGGGGGAACATGAAGCTGGCCGCCACGGCGACCACCGCCGCCGCGAAGGTGCCGATCAGGTACAGGGCCAGGATCGGCCCCAGCCGCGCCTGCGAGCCCTGCTGGTGGTTGGCGATGGAGGCGGCCACCAGCACGAAGACGAGGATCGGGGCGATGGATTTCAGCGCGGTGACGAACAGGCCGCCCAGCAGGCCGGCGGCGCGGGCCGCTTCGGGCGAAAGGAGCGCCAGGATCGCGCCGGCGGCCAGGCCGATCATGATCTGCGTCACCAGGCTGCCGTTGCGCACGAACTGGAACAGGGGAAAGGATTTCAGGACGTGGGACGTCATGGGGATGATGGACTCCGGGAAGGGATTTTCCGGCGCGCGGAGGCGGGCCTGCGCGCACGGCCCCGGTCGGGCCGGCGCGCGCGGCGGGCCTCCGGAACCCGCGAACGGGCGCCATTCTAGCACCGCGGCCCGGCATGGCGGCCCTACGCCGCGATCCTGCGCCGCGGCCGGGCACGGCGGCCCTGCACCGTGGTCGCGGCTGCGCCGCCCCGGCGAGCCGATACAATCGAGACTTGCCGCGCCGCACGCGCCGCGCCCGCGCGGGACGGCGGGCACGCGGCATGCCCACCTCACGTTCTCCGAAGGAATTCCATGGCATCACACACGATCCGCGTCGGCGTCGCAGGCTACGGCAACCTGGGGCGCGGCGCCCTGGCGGCCCTGGCGCGCTGTCCCGACATGCGCCTGGCCGGGGTGTTCACGCGCCGCGATCCGGCCTCGTTGCGCCTGCCCGACCCCTCGACACCGGTGTACTCCCTGGACGACGCCGCCGCGCATCGCGGCGAGATCGACGTCATGATCCTGTGCGGCGGCTCCAAGGACGACCTGCCCGTCCAGGGCCCCGCGCTGGCCCAATGGTTCACCACGGTGGACAGCTACGACACCCACGCGCGGATTCCCCAATACTTCGAGGCCGTGGACGCCGCCGCCCGCGCGCACGGCACCCTCTCCATCATCGCGGTGGGCTGGGATCCGGGCCTGTTCTCGATCAACCGCCTGATGGGCGAGGCCATCCTGCCGGACGGCGCCACCTACACGTTCTGGGGCAAGGGCCTGAGCCAGGGGCATTCGGACGCCATCCGACGCGTACCGGGCGTGCGCGCCGGGGTGCAGTACACGATCCCCGTCCCCGAGGCGGTCGCGCGCGTGCGCGCGGGCGAACAGCCCGCGCTCTCGACCCGCGAAAAGCACCGGCGCGAATGCCACGTGGTGCTGGAGCCGGGCGCCGATCCCCGCCAGGTCGAGCAGGCCATCGTCGCCATGCCCGACTACTTCGCCGACTACGACACCACGGTGCACTTCATCGACGCGGCGACGCTGGCCCGCGAGCACGCCGGCATGCCGCACGGCGGCTTCGTGATCCGCAGCGGCCGGACGGGCACCGCCGAGAACCAGGTGATGGAATTTTCGCTGAAGCTCGACAGCAACCCGGCCTTCACGTCCAGCGTGCTGGTGGCCTACGCGCGCGCCGCCTGGCGGATGAGGTCCGCGGGGGAAACCGGCGCGCGCACCGTGTTCGACGTGGCCCCCGGCCTGCTCTCGCCCCAGTCGCCCGAGGCCCTGCGCAAGGCGCTGCTGTAGGCGGCGGCCCGGCCGGCAGACGCCCCCGCCGGCGGGAAGGCCAGCCCCGGCCGGCGCCCCGAGGCGCCCGGCGGCGCGCTTCCCTCGCGCTTGCCGGCGGCTGCCCCGCACACTACCATGCGAGAAACGCCCAAGACATCGTTCAGGAGTCAACCATGAAGCAGCCCTTCCTTGCCCGCAGGGATTTCCTGAAACTCGCGGGCGCCGCCGCGCTGCCCGGCCTGCCGGCCTGGGCCCGCGCCGCCGACGCCGTCGACGCCGCCGCCGTCGCCGAAGGCAAGGCGACGTTCTTCGCCAACATCACCGCCGTGCAGCCCATCATGGACGCCTTCCACGAGGCGACCGGCATCCAGGGCGAATATTCGCGGATCTCCAGCTCCAAGTTCATCCCCACCCTGCTGACCGAGGCCGCCGCCGGCAAGCTCACGGCCGACGTGGTGCAGGCCCCCCTGCCGATGCTGGAACTCCTGAAGGAACAGGGCATCCTCGCACCCTACCGGTCGCCGGCCGCCCAGGGCTATCCCGACTGGGCCACCAAGGACGAGCACATCACCCTGTTCGGAGTGGAATACGTCTCCTACCTGTACAACACCCAGCACGTGCAGGTCGCCGACGCGCCCCGGCGCTACCAGGACCTGGGCGACCCGAAATGGCGCGGCCAGATCGTGATGGCCAACCCCGCCAACCACGCCTCGACGATCTCCTGGCTGGTCGGGCTCAAGGAACAGGTCTTCGCCTCGGAAGACGAATGGATGCAGTTCGTCAAGGCGCTGGCGGCCAACCAGCCCATGTTCGTGGCCTCGTTCGGCCCGACGCCGGCGCCCATCGAAAGCGGCGAGAAGCGCATCGCCATTTCCATGCCCAAGTACATCGTCACCAAGGCGCCCGCGCCGCTGGCCTGGGGGCCGCCGTCCGGCCCGCTGCTGGGCTCGGCCCGCGCCATCGCCGTCACGGCCAAGGCGCCGCACCCGGCCGCCGCGCGCGCCTTCGTGGACTACTGGCTGGGCCGCGAAGCCATGTCGCTGCTGGCCAGGGACGTGGGCGAATACGTGCTGGCCCCGGGCGTGCATCCGCCGATCCCGGGCATCGACCAGGTCCAGGTCAAGGCCGTGCGCGACCTGTCCGACCAGGAACTGCAGCGCTGGGGACGCGAGTTCGGCAAGATCTTCGGCGCCCGCTGAATTCCGCCCACCATGGAAATCCGCATCGAAGGCCTGTGCAAGACCTACCGGTCCGAAGGCCGCACCGTCGCCGCCCTGGACCACGTGGACCTCACCATCCCGGCCAACGAGATCTTCACCCTGCTGGGGCCCAGCGGCTGCGGCAAGACGACGCTGCTGCGCTGCATCGTCGGCCTGGAGACCCCGGACGCCGGCGAGATCCGCATCGGCGACGACGTCGTCTGGTCGTCCGAGCGCCGCATCGCCGTACCCACCGAAAAGCGCGGCCTGGGCATGGTGTTCCAGACCTACGCCATCTGGCCGCACATGTCGGTCTTCGACAACATCGCCTATCCCCTGCAGGTGCGCGGCGCGCCCCGGGCGCGGATCCGCGAGAAGGTCGCGCGGGCGCTGGAATTCGTCCAGCTGCGCGGCGTCGAGCGGCAGCCCGCCACGCGCCTGTCCGGCGGCCAGCAGCAGCGCGTGGCCCTGGCCCGCGCCCTGGTGGCCGAACCGCGCGTGATCCTGTTCGACGAGCCGCTGTCCAACCTGGACGCCAAGCTGCGCGAGGAAACCCGCAAGCTGCTGCGCCGCTTCCTCGGCGAACTCGGCATCACCGCGCTGTACGTCACCCACGACCGGGTCGAGGCCCTGGCCCTGTCGCACACCATCGCCGTGATGCAGGCCGGGCGCGTGATCGAGACCGGCACCCCGCAGCACATGTACTTCGACGCGCGCCACCGCTACGTGGCGGATTTCATCGGCCGGGCCAACCAGTTCCCCGCCATCGTCCGCAACCGGGAAAACGACTACACCCTGGCGCGCTGCGGCCTGGGCACGATCCACTGCCAGGCCCGCGACCTGCCCGAGGGTGCCGAGGCCACGCTGTGCATCCGCCCGGAATTCATCCGCGTCACGCGCAACGAGGTCGGCCCGGGCTTCAACGTGATCGAGGGCACGATCGAATCCATGGAATTCGTCGGCGAGGTCTACGAGGCCGAGATCCGCGTCAACGACGAGCGGCTGCTGGCGCGCATCGACCCGGACGTGCAGGCCGTGCCGGGCGAGCGCGTCGAGCTCCGCCTGGACCCGGCCCACTGCCTGCTGCTGAGCGCCTGAAGCCGCCATGGCCCGCTTTGCGTCCCGCTCCCAGTCGTCGCGCCCCCTGAGCTGGACCCTGATCATCCTGGTCGGCTTCCTGACCCTATGCCCGGTGCTGATGCTGCTGCTGGGCAGCCTGTCCCAGGGGCTGACCGCCTTCGGCCAGTTCACCCTGTCGAAATACGTCCGCGCCTACACCGATCCGTACCTGTGGGACGTGACCCTGAACACGGCGGTGTTCGTGCTCGGCTCGTCGCTGCTGGCCACGCTGCTGGCGCTGTTCCTGGCCTACCTGAACACCCGCACCGACATCCCCGCCAAGCCGCTCTTCACGGTGCTGTCCATCGTCCCGATGATGATCCCGCACCTGCTGTTCTCGGCCAGCTGGGCGCTGCTGCTGAATCCCAGCAACGGCCTGCTGAACCAGGCGCTGCAGGGGCTGTTCGGCCTGGAATCGGCGCCCTTCGACGTCTATTCGCTGTGGGGCATGACCCTGGTCGAGGGGCTGCTGAACATGCCCGTCGCCTACCTCATCATCGCCCCGGCCATGGCCGCCTTCGATCCCTCGCTGGAGGAGGCCGCGCGCGTGTCGGGGTCGGGCTGGACGCGCACCCTGCTGCGGGTCACCCTGCCGGTGCTGCGGCCCGCCATCCTGGCGGCCGTCGTCCTGGGCATCGTGCGCAGCCTGGCGTCCTACGCCGTGCCCCGCGTCCTGGGCACGCCCGGCCGCGTGGACGTGCTGGCCACCTACCTGTACGACATGATCTCCACCGGCTTCGCGCCGGACTACGGCCAGGCGGCCGCCGTCGGCATGAGCGTGCTGTCGGCCTCCATCGCCCTGATCGTGCTCTACCGCGCCCTGACGGCCGAGGGCGAAAAGTACGTCACGGTCTCGGCGCGCGGCTTCCGTCCCGGCGTGGTCGAGCTCGGCCCCCTGCGAGGCCCGCTGGGTCTGGCCGTCGGGCTGCTGTGCCTGCTGATGATCGTGCTGCCGGTGCTGGTGCTGCTGTACACGTCGCTGGTGCCCTACGTCATGCCGCCCGGCCCGCAGGCCTTCGCCGCCATGGACCTGCGCCACTGGAGCGCCGTCTTCCACGAACCCGGCGCCCTGCTGGCGCTGCGCAACAGCCTGTTTCTGGCGGTCGTGGGCGCCACCCTGGGGGTGGCGCTGTCCCTGGGCGTGGCCTACGTCGTCGTCAAGACGCGCGGCCCGCTGGCGACACTGCTGGAGACGCTCAGCTTCCTGTCGTTCTCCTTTCCCGGCATCGTCATCGGCATCGGCTTCATGTGGTTCTTCGTGCAGACGCCGCTGTATTCCACCCTGGCGGCGCTGCTGCTGGCCTACGTGGCGGCCTACCTGCCCTACGGGGTGCGGCCGCTGGCGAGCGCCTTCGTGCAGATCCACGGCCACCTGGAGGAATCCTCGCTGGTCTGCGGGGCCGGGCGCCTGACCACCCTGCGGCGCATCGTGATCCCGCTGCTGGTCCCCGGGATCGTGTCCGCCTGGATCCTCATGGCGACCATGTTCCTGCGCGAGCTGACGGTGTCCGTGGTGCTGTCGCGCCCCGGCACGGAGGTCCTGGCCATCCAGATCCTGAGCTACGCCGACGACGGCCTCTGGGGCAAGCTGTCGGCCCTGGGCCTGTTCATGATCGTGCTGTCCACGGTGCTGGTGCTGTGCGCCCAGGCCGCGGGCCGCGCCTTCCGGCGGCGCCAGGGGCTGTAGGACGCGAGGCGGGCGCGCCCGCGCATCCGATGCCTCCGCTGGCGGAGTCCCGCTGCCGGTCCCAGGGACGGGTCCGGTGCCGGGTTCCGGTGCCGGGTTCTAGTGCCGGGTTCTAGTGCCGGGTCTCGCCATCTCCGGCCGGCCCGTCGGACGCGCCATCGTCGGCGTCGTACTCGTCGACCCGGAGGTCCGGCGCGCCCATCACCGCCTCCCAGGTGCGCTGCGGCAGGTAGCCCTGCAGGCGCGCGATGGCCTGGCGGATCAGGGCATGATGCAGTTCGTGCCCGACGCCCGAAGCCATGTCCAGGGTCGCGTCGCCGCCCAGCTCGGCCAGATGGCCGTGGACCCGGCGCGCCTGGTCCACGGGCGCGACGCGATCCGCCGCGCCGTGCAGCAGGTGCAGGGTGGTCAGCATGGGCGCGGCCTGCGGCAGCGTGGCGAAGCGCGTGGAAAACAGCAGCGCCCGGCCGGCCAGCCCGGTGTCGGCGCAGGCGGCCTCCAGCGCCACGGCGGCGCCTTCGGAAAACCCTGCCAGGGCCGTCTGCTCCCCGCTCAGGCCGCGGCTGCGCTGCCAGGCCCGGACCTCGCCCGCCAGGGCGGCCCCTGCATCGGCCACCAGGCCGACATAGGCCTCGGCATCCGGGTGCGCCCGGGCGATCCAGCGCCGCGCCGCGCCCGCGCCGAAGGGCCCGTGCGGCTGGACGATCAGCGCCTGGGGAAAGGCCTGCCTAATCGCCGCCACCAGCTCCAGCACCTGCTCCGGCGCGGCCGATTCGCCGTGCAGCACGACGAAGAGCTGCGCGGGCGCGCCCGCGGACGGTTCGATGATCAGGGGGTCGGGACGGGATTCGGACATGGGGCGCGGAGTAATCGGTTCGGATTCGTCAGGCTGGGACCATTTTACCGTTGCCGCATCCCCCCACCTCCCGGCCTGCAGGCCGGTCGGATTCGTCAGGCACAGAGCAGTCCGCAGGGACTGCTCTTTTACAGCTGTCGCATCCCTCCACCTCCCGGCCTGCAGGCCGGTCGGATTCGTCAGGCACAGAGCAGTCCGCAGGGACTGCTCTGTGTCCTGCCTCATCCCCCGAATCCTCCTTCGTCCAGGAACCGCTCCTCCTCCGAGGTGCTGGTGCGCCCGAGCGCGCCGTTGCGGTGCGGGAACCGGCCGAACCGCCGGATGATGTCGCGGTGTTCCACCGCCCAGTGCAGCGAAGCGGGCACCTCGCGCGCGTACAGGGCCACGGATTCCTCCTGGACGGCGAGGTCCTCGGCATGCATGAAGGGCAGGCAGACGAAGCCGCGCAAGGCGGGCTCGATCCGCTCCAGAAAGCAGAGCGAGCGGCGCGCATAGGCCAGCGCCAGGCCGTCCGTGGCGTACATGTGGCCCGTGCCGCGGAAGGCGTTGCGGGGATACTGGTCCAGCAGCAGGATCAGCGCCAGGGCCGGCTCGGCATGTTCCAGCCAGTCTTCCAGCTCCCGCCGGGCGGCGGCGAAGTGGGCGGCGCGGAACCGCTCGCGGAACTCGACGTCGAAGGCGGCGTCCTTGGCGAACCACCGGGCGGGGCCTGCCTCGCGCCAGAAGGAAACGACGGCGCGCGCCGTCTCCGGCGAAGCGACGGAGATCGAGGCGGGGGCATGCGGCATGAAAGGCTCCGGGATACGAGAAACGGTCTACGGTACACCGATCCTTCTCCCTTATACAATCGCACCATCGATCACCTCGCCGAGCCCGCCATGTCCCTGTCCGCCGCCCTCGCTCCCACCGGCGCCCTGCGCGCCTCCATCAATCTGGGCAATCCCCTGCTGGCCCGGCGCGACGCCGGCACCGGCGAAGTCTCCGGGGTGTCCGTGGACCTGGCCGGGGAACTGGCGCGCGAACTCGGCGTGCCCCTGGAGCTGGCGGTGTTCGACAAGGCCGCCCAGTCGGTGGAGGCCGTCGCCGGCCAGGCCGCGGACATCGGCTTCTTCGCCATCGATCCCAAGCGCGGCGAAGGCATCGCCTTCACCGCGCCCTACGTCCTTATCGAAGGCGCCTACCTGGTGCACCAGGATTCCCCGCTGCGCGACAACGCCGAGGTCGACCGGCCCGGCCACCGCGTCGTGGTGGGCCAGGGCAGCGCCTACGACCTGTACCTCAGCCGCCACCTGCAGCAGGCCGAAATCGTGCGCGCGGAAAATTCCCAGCGCGTGGTGGACGTCTTCCTGGCCGGCGGCCAGGAAGTCGCCGCGGGCGTGCGCCAGCAGCTCCAGGCCGACGCCGACCGGGTGGGCGGCGTGCGTCTGCTGCCCGGCCGGTTCATGGTGATCGAGCAGGCCATGGGTCTGCCGAAATCGCGCCCGGCGCAGGCCGCCGCCGCGCTGGCCGACTTCGTCGAACGCTGCAAGGCGTCCGGCTTCGTGGCCCGGGCGCTGGCGCGCCACGGCATCCGGGGCGCCTCGGTCGCGCCGTAATGTCCCGTCAGGCACCGATCAGTCCGCAGGGACCGATCAGTGTCCGGACTCGTCCCGCCGCCCCCGTCACTGGCGGTACCAGCCATAGCCGCTCAGCAGCACGACCCCGGACACCACCAGCAGCGTTCCCCCCAGGAAGCCCGCCCCCACCGGCTCGTCCAGCAGCCAGGCGCCCAGGGCCACGCCGAACAGCGGCGTGAGGAAGGAAAACACGCCCAGGCGGGACGCCAGGTACTTGCGCAGCAGCCAGAACCAGGCCAGATAGCTGAGGAGCGCGACGAACACCGCCTGGAAGGCCAGACTGGCCCAGACCATCGGCGTCATGCGGAATTCCGTCTGCCCCATCAGGAACGCGGCCGCCAGCAGGCACACGGCGCCCGCCGCCAACTGGTACATCAGGGTCTGGCTGGCGGGCAGCGCGGCCAGCCGCGTCACCCGCACCACCACGGTGGTCGCGCCCCAGGCGGCCCCGCCCAGCAGGGCCAGCAGATCGCCCCACAGCATGGCGGCGCCCGCCGCCCGCACGCCCTCGTCGCGCCACAGGAACGCCAGCGCCACCCCGCCGAAGGCGAGCGCCACGCCCAGCCACTGCGCGGCGGCCAGGCGCTCGTCGGGCAGCTTCCAGTGCAACCCCAGCGCCGCGAAGATTGGCGCCGTATACAGCAGCACCACGACGTGGCTGGCCGAGGTGTGGCGCAGGCTTTCGCCCACCAGCAGGAACTCCACGGCATACAGGATTCCGGCGAACAGCCCCGGGCGCCACAAGGCCAGGGCGCCGTCCAGGCGCTCGCCGCGCCAGGCCATGAACAGGCCCACCAGCATTCCGCCCACGGCGCTGCGCACGGCGATCTGGAACACCGGGGAGAAGTCGGGGGCGGTGGCCTTGAGCACGATCTGCTGCAGCGCCCAGACCAGGCACAGCACCAGCATCAGGCCGGAGGCCAGGCCGTCCATGGGCCGGCGGGATTCCATAGGGGTCATCCGGAAATGGAAAACCGCCATTGTAGGTCTCCCGCCCGCCGGAACCGGATGGAACGCACGCCAGCCGTCCAGCCCACAGCGTGAGAGCGCGGGGCCGGCGCCTCCGCGCGTCGCCGCGGGCGCGGGGACCGATCCCCTGCCCCGGCCGGGGCTTTCCTGGCCGCGCGGGGGGTACGGGTCTATGATGATCTTCATCGCAGCCCCTTTCACCACAGCCTCTCTCCATCACCCTCCAGGAGCCCGCATCATGGATTCTCCGATGTATCCCCACCCCACTCCCGAACTGGCCCGGCGGCGCGCCGAACTCGCGCCCGAGGCCCTGTCCGCGTTCAAGGCCTTCAGCAAGGCCGTGTTCGCCCCCGGCGCGCTGGACGCGAAGACCAAGCAGCTGATCGCCGTGGCCGTGGCGCACGTCACCCAGTGCCCCTATTGCATCAAGGGCCACACCGAAGGCGCGTCCCGCGCGGGCGCGTCCGGCGCGGAAATCATGGAAGCCATCTGGGTGGCGGCCGAGATGCGGGCGGGCGGCGCCTACGCCCATTCCGCCCTGGCCCTGCAGACCCTGGACGAACTGGCCGAACGCAAGAAGGCCTGATGCGCGGCGTGAAACGTTTCCCGGCCTGGCCTCATCCAATCGCCACGGTATTCTTTCAGGAGTTCACGTGGACATCCAGCTCCAGCACGACCCTGCGGCCACGGACGACCTCGCGCTGATCGGGCGCGCGGCGGACGGCGACCTGGCGGCCTTCGAGGCCTTGATGCGCCGCCACAACCAGCAGCTCTACCGGGCGGCGCGCAGCATCCTGCGCGACGAATCCGAAGCCGAGGACGCCGTCCAGGAGGCCTGGTGGAAGGCCTACGGCCACCTGCGGGACTTCCGTGCGGAAGCCCGGCCCGCCACCTGGCTGACGCGCATCGCCATCAACGAGGCCCTGATGCGGCGGCGGCGAAACAAAACGCGCGAGGCGCTCATCCAATCCGCATACCAGTCTCCGCACGAACACGACCCCATGCCGACGCACGCTCCCGACACCGAGGCCCCCGCCTCCGCCGGCCCCGACCAGATGGCCTGGCGCGCCGAACTGCGGCGCCGCCTGGAGCGGCGCATCGACGAGCTGCCCGACCTCTACCGCACCGTCTTCGTGCTGCGCGCCGTGGACGACATGCCGGCCGCCGAGGTCGCGCTCGTCCTGGGGCTGCCCGAAGCCACCGTGCGCGTGCGCTTCATGCGCGCCCGCCGCCTGCTGCAGGCGGCCCTGCAGCCGGACTTCGACCCGCGCGCGGCGGGCGCCTTCTCGTTCGCGGGCCAGCGCTGCGACCGCATCGTGGCCGGCGTCCTCGCGCGGGTGCGGGCCGCGGGCGGCTGAAGGAAGCATCGCCCTTCGGGCACGGCCGCCGGGGCACGGCCAATCAGGTGGCGGGCACGATCGGGACTTCGCCAACGACGTCCCCGCACCCCGCGGTCAATCGATCCGGCCCTGCTTCAGAATGGCCGCCACCGCGGGAAAGCCCGCCGCGGCGGCCGGGGGCAGCCGCGCGTCCGTATCGGCATAGGGCGGCGCGGCATCCACGTCCCCCACCACGATCCGGCCGACCATCCCCGCGTGCTCGTGCGGCAGGCAGAAATAGTCGTAGACGCCGGGCGCCTCGAACACCACGGTGTAGGACTGCCCCGGCAGCAGATAGTCCGAATTCCACGGCTTCGCGCCCGCCGGCATGCGCAGCGGCCTGCCGTTGGCGGGATGATAGGCCGTCGAGGTATGGACGTTGCCGGCGTCGCGGTTGACCCAGCGGACGGCCTGGCCCGGCCGGATCAGCAGCCCCCGGGGACGGAACCAGACCTGCGAGCCGCTCGGCGTGCCCGACATGCCGATCTCGACCGCCTCGTCGGCTCCCGCCGGCCGCGGCAGGACCGCCGCCAGCAGCAGGCC
Organism: Castellaniella defragrans 65Phen; assembly: GCF_000612685.1. Taxonomy (NCBI): domain Bacteria; kingdom Pseudomonadati; phylum Pseudomonadota; class Betaproteobacteria; order Burkholderiales; family Alcaligenaceae; genus Castellaniella; species Castellaniella defragrans. The sequence continues at coordinate 1,503,279 of NZ_HG916765.1, read as the reverse complement.
GCCACCGGCCGCGAGCAGCAGCCGCCGGCGCGGGTCGTGCGGGAGCGCGTGGCCGTGCAGGGGCGCGTTCATTTCGCCACGCGGCTTTCCTGCGCCGCCGGCACGTTCCACAGCACGATGTGGATGTGCGGCTCTTCCACGCCGGGGTGCCCCGCGTTGTACATGATGTCCACGTGATCCACCTTCGCGCCGGCCGGCACCTTCAGGTCGTTCAGGTGCATGTCGGGCTTCATCAGCGCCAGCGGGATCATGTAGGTGGTGTTCACCAGGCGGCCGTCATGGTCGTAGCCCAGGAAGGGCCCGGCCGGCAGCGTGGCGGGATCGACGAACAGCTGCCCCAGTCCGGGAATGAAGTCGGGCAGCTTCACCAGCGAACTGACCGCCTTGTAGGGGGCGGCCGGCGGCGCCTTGAGCGCCGATGCGCCGGCCGCCTGGGCCGCGGGCGCGCCCAGGCCGAGCGCCAGGGCGGCCGCGGCCGCCGTCAGGAAGGAACGTGAGGACATGAGAATCTCCCGGTATGCGCGGCGGGAATCGCCGTGTTTCGCGCCATTGGATGCGCGGTCCGGGAGATCCGTTTCGGCGGCTGCAGGGACCGCGTCGGGAGCGGCGGCAATTGCGGCGGTGGCAGCGGCTGCCGCCGGGGCGGCGGCTCAGGCGGCCTCGTCCTCGCACATCAGCTCGGGCAGGCCCCGCAGCACGGCGCGCGCGTCCAGCGAGCGCAGCGGCACGCCCGCATCCGCCGGAATGCGGCCGTCGACCTGCAGCATCTGGTAGCGCAGGCAGCAGACGCGCAGGAAGGAGGAAAAATTGCCGGTCTCGCCGCGGTGTTCCAGCAGTTCGTCGTACAGGCGCTCGATCAGCTGGGTCACCCGCATGCCGTCGCGCCGCGCGATGTCCTCCAGCACCTGCCAGAACAGGTGCTCCAGGCGCACGCTGGTCGCCACGCCATGCAGGCGCAGGGAGCGGGATTCGCTGTCGTAGGACCGGGGATTGGCCCTGATGAAGATTTCGCACATGACGCGGACTCCGGAACGGGCACTGAATCTTGTGACTGTAGAGACGGCCGCCCGGACCGCGCAAGAGGGAAATCCCGGGGGGAAATCCCGGGAGGCGGCCTCCCGGCCTCGCCCCGAAAGGCGAGGCGTGCGCCGGACGAGGCGTGCGCCCGGGTGCGTCAATGCTGGATGCGCGTGCCCAGCACCGCCAGGAACTGGGCGATCCAGGCCGGATGCGCGGGCCAGGCCGGCGCGGTCACCAGGTTGCCGTCCGTGTGGGCCTGGTCCACCGCGATGTCGGCATACCGGCCGCCCGCGAGGCGGACCTCGGCCGCGCAGGCCGGATAGGCGGAGCAGGTGCGGCCCTGCAGCACGCCGGCCGCCGCCAGCAGCTGCGCGCCATGGCAGATCGCCGCGATGGGCTTGGCGGCGGCGTCGAAGTGCCGCACGATGGCCAGCACGCGCTCGTCCATGCGCAGGTACTCGGGCGCGCGCCCGCCGGGGATCACCAGCGCGTCGTAGGCCGCCGCGTCCACCGCGTCGAAATCGCGGTTGACGGTGAAGCGATGCCCGGGCTTTTCGCTGTAGGTCTGGGCGCCGTCGAAGTCGTGGACGGCGGTGGCCACCCACTCGCCGGCCTTCTTCCCCGGGCACGCCGCATCGACCTCGTGCCCCACGGCCTTCAGCGCCTGGAACGGCACCATGACCTCGTAGTCCTCGACATAGTCGCCCACCAGCATCAGCAATTTCTTCGCCATCGTTCGTCTCCTGTAAAGTAGTCCCGGGCCGATGCCCGGCGCGTGGATGCCGGCCGCCGAATTCCGCGTGCTCCCGCATGCGGGCTTCGCATGCGGATGTCGCCGCATGCAGTCTGCGCATTCGGACGCCGCATCCGCCCATTGTGGCGCCCCGGGCCGGCGCCCGGGTGGTATTCCCATACCGCCGCACCCCATACCGCCGCGCGCCGGCCGCGCGGGCCTTGGAAAACCCCGTCCCGGCCCCATGTATCCCTCGTTCAACTCGCGGAAGCCCCTCATGCCCACTCTGTTCGATCCGCTCCAGCTCGGCGACCTGTCGCTGCCCAACCGCATCATCATGGCGCCCCTGACCCGCTGCCGGGCCGAGCCCGGGCGCGTGCCCGGCGAACTGATGGTCGAATACTATCGCCAGCGCGCCGGCGCCGGCCTGATCATCAGCGAAGCCACCGCCGTCACGCCGATGGGCGTGGGCTATCCGGACACGCCGGGCATCTGGTCGGACGCCCAGGTCGAAGGCTGGAAGAAAGTCACCGCCGCCGTGCACGCCGCCGGCGGGCGCATCTTCCTGCAGCTCTGGCACGTGGGCCGCATCTCCGACCCGCTGTATCTCGACGGCGCCCTGCCGGTCGCGCCCAGCGCCCTCCAGCCCGCCGGCACCGTCAGCCTGGTGCGTCCGAAGAAGGCCTACGTCACGCCCCGCGCCCTGGACGCCGGCGAGATCCCCGGCATCGTCGAGGCCTACCGGAAAGGCGCGGAAAACGCGCGCGCGGCGGGCTTCGACGGCGTGGAGATCCATGCCGCCAACGGCTACCTGATCGACCAGTTCCTGCAGAGCCGCAGCAACCGGCGCACCGACGCCTACGGCGGCCCGGTCGAGAACCGCGCCCGCCTGCTGCTGGAGATCACGGACGCGATCCTGGAGGTCTGGTCGCCCGGCCGGGTCGGCGTCCACCTCGCGCCCCGGGGCGACAGCCACGACATGGGCGACGACCGCCCCGAAGAAACCTTCGGCTATGTGGCCGAGGCGCTGGGCCGGCGCGGCATCGCCTTCCTGTGCCTGCGCGAACACGAGGGCCCGGACAGCCTGGCGCCGATGATGCGCGGGAAATTCCCGGGCCGATTCATCGCCAACGAGGCCTTCGACCAGGACAAGGCGGCCGATTGGCTGGCGCGGGGCCGCGCCGACGCGGTCGCCTTCGGCCGGCTGTTCATCGCCAACCCCGACCTGCCCGTCCGTTTCGCCCAGGGAGCGCCGCTGAACGGCCCCCGGCCGGAACTGTTCTACGCCTCGGGCGCCGAGGGCTACACCGACTATCCGGCGCTGGAAGGCTGCGGGACCGCCGCCTGAGGCGGCCATGAGGCAGCCCCGGCGGCGCGCCGCCGCGCGATCCTATGCCAGGCTGGCGTCGATCAGGCGCGCCGCCGCATCCGCCAGGTGCCGCGCCGGACCGTCCGCGCCGAACATCTGGCTGGACACGTAGGCGCCTTCCAGCAGGAGCTGCAGGCCGTCGCCCAGCGCCCCGGGATCGCGCGCGCCCATCTGCCGCGCCAGCTCGGCCAGGCGCGCGCGCACCTTCCGCTTGTGCGCCACCGATACCAGCCGGGCGGGGTGATCGGGCTCGGGGTATTCGACGCAGGCGTTGGTCAGGCCGCAGCCCCGGTATCCCGGCAGGCCGGTCCGTTCGGCCAGCCCGGCGAAATAGGCCAAGACCTGCGCGCGCGGGTCGCCCGGATGGGCCTCGGCCGCCGCATCGAAGCGGCGCCAGAATTCCAGCTCGTAATCCCGCAGATAGGCCGCGGCCAGATCGTCCTTCGAGGCGAAGCTGCGATAAAGGCTGGGCTTGGTCACGCCCGCCTCGGCCACGATGGCATCCACGCCCACCGCCCGGATCCCCTGATGGTAGAACAGGTCGCGCGCGCTGCTGCGGATGCGGTCGGCCGCGCGCGGCAACCCCGCCTTGGGAGCGGCGGACGCCCGGCCCTCCGGACGCGGTCCGGCCTGCACTGTCTTTTTCATGATTCCGCTCGATTCCGCCCGATTGATTCCTGATGCCTGATTCCGCTTGACGATGTTACTGACCGGTACGTATTATATCCCGTCCAGAACGTACCGGTCAGTAACATACCATGCCCTCTCCCGCGCGTCCCGCGAACTCCACCCTCGTGTCCCGCCTAGGCCAGCGCTACGCCTTCGTGGTGGTGGGCGTCATCTTCTTCTGCCTGCTGTTCTCCGCCGGGCTGCGCGCCACGCCCGGCGTGCTGCTGGATCCGCTGCACCAGGCCTTCGGCTGGAGCCGGGCGACCATCTCGCTGGCGGCCGCCCTCGGCATCTTCTTCTACGGCATGGCGGGGCCTTTCGCCGCCGCCGCCATGGACCGTTTCGGCCTGCGCCGCGTGCTGCTGGCGGCCCTGGCCGTCATGGCGGCCTCCTCGGCCGCCAGCGCCTACATGACCCAGTCCTGGCACCTCGTCGCCCTGTGGGGCGTTTTCTCGGGGATCGGCTCGGGCGCCGTCGCCACGGTGCTGGGCGCCACCATCGCCAGCCGCTGGTTTCTCCGCCATCGCGGCCTGGCCATGGGCATCCTCACCGCCAGCACCGCCACCGGCAACCTCGTCTTCCTGCCCCTGCTCGCGGCGCTCGCCTCCTCGGGCGACTGGACGCGCGCGGTCTGGGCCGTGGCCATCGCCATGGTGGCCATGGTGCCGCTGGTCTGGCGGCTGGTGCCCGACAGTCCCGCCAGCGTGGGCCTGCTGCCCTACGGCAGCGACCCCGCCGATCCGCCCGCGCCTCCCGCGCCGCGCACCGGCCTGATCGCCGCCGCCTTCGGCGCGCTCGGGCGCGCCAGCCGCACCCGCGCCTTCTGGTTCCTGTTCGCCACCTTCTGGGTCTGCGGCTTCACCACCAACGGCCTGGTGGGCACGCACCTGATCGCAATGTGCGGCGACCACGGCATCCTCCCGGTCCAGGCCGCGGGCCTGCTCGCGCTGATGGGTGTGTTCGACCTGGTCGGCACCACGGCTTCCGGCTGGCTCACCGACCGCTACGATCCGCGCAAGCTGCTCTTCGTCTACTACGGCCTGCGCGGCGTCTCGCTGATGGTGCTGCCCTACACCGATTTCTCGCTCTACAGCCTGTCCATCTTCGCCATCTTCTACGGCCTGGACTGGATCGCCACCGTGCCGCCCACCCTGCGCCTGGCCACCGACGTCTTCGGCGAGCGCGACGCCCCGGTGGTCTTCGGCTGGATCGTCGCCGGCCACCAGATCGGCGCCGCCACGGCGGCCTGGATGGGCGGCTTCATCCGCGAGGCGTCCGGCAGCTACCTGCTGGCCTTCGTGCTTTCGGGCGCCACCGGCCTCGTCGCCGCCGTGATCGCGCTGCTGATCAAGCGCCAGCGCGTGGCGATAGGGCTGGCGGCGGCTTGAGGGCGTGTCGTTCAGGCCATAGCGCATCGGACATGGCGCCGCCCCAGCGCTTATGATTCCGATACCATCATCCTGTATCGCAGAGCGGAGCGCGGCTTTTTCGTGTACGGATTCGCCAAAAGCGACCACGACAACATCGCGCCCTGCGCGAACCCCAAAAAACGAACAGGCCCTGGGAATCCAAGGGCCTGTCGTTTTGAAACTGGCGGAGAGGGTGGGATAAAAACCCTAATCGCCAAAATGCCTTTATTTTCAATCAGTTAAGTAAGCGTTGCGGTTGAAAAACAACAAAATCTTTTACCTACTGCTTTACCTATCATTGTAGCAGGTAGGAATTTTTTCATCCTCTGCTTTTTTCCATCCTTGCTGATTAGCCTTTGGCTAATTAGTAAGGCAAGGGTTTTAATCTGGAAATTGAAAAGCAGGTGTTTCTATTTTCTGTGGCTAATATCTGATATTGGCTTTTGTCTCATTTTTTTAAGCAGCCTTTTTTCTATACCAGGTTGCTCTTGAAATACCTGCTAATTCCCAAGGCTTACCTTCTTTTGTTGTGGTCTTTGGTCTACCTCCTAACTTTCCTCTATATGATTGTAGACTGATAAACTTTTTTTCTCTAATCTCAATATCAAAGTTTTTCCAAACCCATTTACTAACACTCTTTGCTATGGCTTTTATCTCATTCAAAGATAAGGGGGTAGTAAATTGGTTATAACTGCTTGCCTGCTGAATACAAGCCTGAAAAAAATTGTCTTGGGTTGAGTAATGGCAAAAATTTGTATAAGCCCAACTTCTCAACAAATCAAAAACAGCACAATTTCTTCCTAACCCTATTGCTTCTTGTATGTTCTGTTTTTTTGTTGGTTGGCTTTCAATGTCAAGGTATTCCTCAAACTCTTGTAAAGTGTAGTTCTCTGCTCTTACTTGAAAAGTTAGCCAATAGTCATTAAGTGGATTTTTACAAATAAGTCCTGAATAATTTTTATCTGCTTTCAATGCTTTGGTTAAAGTGTTCTCAATAGCAGAAGCGTATTGAAGTGGTTTTTTTCTAGCATTGCTACAAGTCAATACTGGGACTTCAAGATCATAAAATAGATGACTATGCCCATTTTCTCTATTGATTGCTACAAGATTGGGAAGTGGTAGATTGTTATCATCAGCATATTCCAAAGCATTTTTATAATCACAATCAAACACAAAAAACTTGTGGGAAAGTGGGCTATTGTGTTGAATATATCTTTTTGTGCTTGCCTGTTTTTCTGGTCTAATTATCAACCCATAATTGAGGTCATCAGAACAGTAAGGTTTTGCTGATAGATTATTTTTGAATTCTTTGAATTGGTTTTTTTGATTATTATTATACATACTGAATTACCTTGTGCTTGTAATTAGTATATGAAATTGATTGAGAAAATCAAATAGAAAAAGCCACTTTTTACAGTGGCCTTTATTTCATATCAACTTAGCACAAGATAGTATGAATAATAACATAGCAGATTGCTACATTGATATTATACTGAATATTTTTTATTATTCAAGAGAGCAGGGCAATTAGGGTTTTTAACCTTAATAATTTCCAGGCAAACAGCAGATGGGGCCATAAGGCAAAGATCCCCCTTTTCGGGAAAAGCAATAGAGGATGATTAAACCCTATATCTCTTTCTTTGGTTGTCTTGTTGTTCAGCCTCTAATTTTTTAGCCTGTTCAACTTGTGCTAATGCTTGGGCTACTGCTATTTTAGCCTTTAAAACTCTATTCATATCTTTTGGTTTTGCTCCCTCTGCTTGTGATAATTCACTTAAAGCAGATTGTAAAGATGCCTCTGCTTCTCCTACTCCACTACTTACTGCTTGCCCTGATAAGCCTTGTCCTGCTGTTTGTTGTGGCTGTTGATGCTGGTCTGGTGTTGTAGGGGTTGGACTATTCTTTGTTTTTTCCTCCAAGGAAAGGGGTCTTTGTCTTTCGACCTTATTGGCTGTTGGCTTGGGAGTTTCTATCTTCAACTCTAATTTGTTAGCCTGTTTTTCACATTGGTTAAATGCTTGTAGTAGTTCAGTCTGGTTGTGTTGCTTACCCTCAAATCTATCAACTACAAGAGCATGAAAAGACTTAATCAGTTGAATGTCTGCTTGCCTATCTTGTGCTGTGTATGTTGGCTTTTCAATTATTTGGCTGTTAATTCTTTGATAGTCTGCTGTGCTATCTTTTGAAAAAATACCTCCTGATAATCTCATAGCCTTTGCTTCACCAGGCTGTTTAATTGATATGTAATTGTCCCCTGCTCTGCTAATTTGAATACCATTTTTTTTAAGGTGTTCTATCAACTGCTCTCTGTTCTGTATTTTTTCAGTTCTAACTATGTTGTGGATGACTTGGGATTTTTGATTGGCTTTTTTTTGTCTTTTGAAGATCTGGCATTTTTCTTTCTGCTGATGTTAGCCCATTGCTGTTTCGAGTTCTCAATACCTGCTCAAAGCCAAAAGTATCATTCACTAATCTGGTTATTGCTTGCCCTGTTTTGATTGCTGTTTTTCCTCTATCTCTACCTATCACAGGCCAAGGGTTAAACTTCTCTCCCTCATTGGTTAAATGTGGGATGATAAAGTGGTATTCAGTATTTCCTTTGTCCTGATGCTTAACCACAAGCATATCAACCTTGCCTCTATACTCTTTTGGGATTGCTGTTTTTTGAAGTAAGTCAATTAGTTCATTCTCTTGATTCTTGTCTAACTTCTCATTATCTCTGAAAGCAATAACTCCACTAGTAGATTTGTTTTTGTCTCCCATATTTGGATGCTTGTCATAATCTTTAATAAGTTGGGGATCACCTAAAATTGTTTTTGGTGCTACTTTCCTTTCTTCTTTGTTGCCATCAATCATTCCCAAAACATAGTTTACTGCTCCACTACAAGATTTAATCTTGTTCTCTTTTTGCCTAATTGAGATTTGAACTATTGCCATTTTCTCATCTCCTTTTTCAATTCTTCTAATTGGTGATGTATGGCTTGAAGTTCTGCTTTGATATCTACTTGTCTTTTTGATTTGTAGATTGCTTTGAGTAATCCAAAAACCTGATTGAGATTTGAAAGTGTCTTTTGTCTCTCCTTAAAAATAAGTGATTGATTAAGTGCTTTCATCCTCACCAGCACACCAAACTTATAACCTTTATCATCAGCCTCCTTTTGGATCAGTGCTCTTTCTTCTTCATTGAATTTGATTGTTCTGCTGGTTCTTTTTGTTGTTGCTGTTTTCATAATCTACCCTTTCTTTTTATTTTTAGTGGTGCCCCTTTATCTTTTGGCTCTTTGTCTTTTTTCTCTGGGGTCTCAATATCTTTTATATCTCCACCGAAAATTTTTGCAATTGCTTTTGCTCCATAGTAGATAATCATCATTAAAATTGCTATGGGCAATAAATAAGGGCAAGCAATAGCAAACCAAAAAATGCCGAATAATTTTATTGTGTCTAATATGTCATTATCCTCATCATTCATAATCAATTTCCTTTAATAATCTGTGATTAGATTTATGGGGCTTGGGGGACACCCCAAACAGCAAAGACCTAACTTGTTAGGGCTACTAATGGGGAACCCCATTAGGTTGCTGGATTAGATAAATCTAATAGATAATTTAGTATGGAAAATTAACTGCTTATTGTCAAAAAAAACACTGCTTAATAATGCTGATTATTTGAAGAAATAGACCAAATTTTGTATATTTTGGCTATGTGTATATGCTTGTGTATACACTAAAATAATGGCGGTATATATGAAGAAAAAAAGAGTTCAAAAGGGGCAATCAGTTATTAGTTTCAGATGCTCAAAACAGCAAAAGCAATTTATTATTGATTATGTGAAATCTGAAAACACTGATATTAAATTGGTGTTTACGAACTATTTGAATGACTTGATGACTAACCACAACCAAAAAAATATATTGGATATGTCTGATATTTTTGGATAAAAAAATGCCTCATATTTCAGAGGCATAAACTTCAAGCAATCAGCAAAAATATTTTTTGTTGTAGTGGCTCAATGGCTTCTTTCATTTGCTCCATTGTGTATTCATTGCTATAAATCTTGTTGTTTATGTCATCATTCTCATGTCCTAATTGCTGGGTTCTCATTTCCCAACCTATTCCATGCCTTTTCATGAAATCATTAAAATATTTTCTCAATGAATGAAAAACCAACTTATCCCTATGTATGTTTGTTTCTTGTAGCAGTCTAGCAAACTTTTTTCCCAAAGCATTACCAGCACCTTTGCCATCCTTTTCTCTATACCTGAAAACTTTATTTTCTGGTTGTTTTGAGTTTTTAGCATAATCCAAGAAATCAGTTATAAATTGGCAATCAGGCAAAGCCACATCTCTAATTCCTGCTGATGTTTTTGACTTCACAACTTTGATATAGTTGATGCCATCCTGCTTTTTTAGATGGTGCTTTTTCAGAACTGTAATTTCTCCTACTCTCAAACCTGTAATTAGAGAAAGCAGACAAGCATAATAGAAATCTTTATCTTTTTCTGTTCTGATTTTGAATTGTTCACTTGTGAATAACTGAATTATCTCATCATCTGAAAAAATACTATATTTGCTTTTTTCAAGTTGCTTTTTGCTTAATATAGTTTGGTTTTTTGTTGGGTTTTCACCAAAATAATATCCGTGACTGATGGCAAAATTGAAGAAGGTTTTCAAGACTGTGATTTTATTGTGTGCTGTTCTATGACTGTTGTTTTTTTCAGTTAGTAGAAACTCAACAAAATTCACTACATCACTAACCATTATTTTAGTTATCAATGGGTTTTTGGTGTATGTGGCAAAGTCTTCAATTGTGTTTTTATAACTATCAATTGTTGCCTGTGTGAATTTTTTGAATAGCAGAAACTTATCTAATGTTTGCCTAACTGTTAAACCTGATGGCTCTGTGGCTTGAATAGAGGCGTTTTGAGACCTTTTTGGTGCTACTGCTAACCTTTCTACATACTCAGACGTTTTAAAGGCTTGTAGGGTCTCTAAAAGCATTCTGTGATCTTCAAGACTATCTGCTTGAAAGATGCCTTTGCTGATGTCTATGTTGTATTTCCTGATAGTCATATGGTGCCTTTGCTGGACAATGGCAAGGAATAGAGGCAAGGCTCTAATGATAGCCTCAGCTCTGCTCTTGGTGCCTAATGACTTTTTGACCTGCTTGCCTCTGAGGCTGGTGTGGAGGTAGTAGATACCTGTTTCAGGTCTGGGGTAGATGGGTAAGTTCAGGCTCACTTTTTACCTGTGCCTTTACCTACTCAACCAACTGAAAAGAAAAAAGCCCTGAAAAATCAAGGCTTTAGAAGAAATGGCGGAGAGGGTGTCCGCCTTTCTATCATCCGTCTATGTTCGTATAGAATCGCTAACGTATTGATTACAAAGCAACTATCAGCATAGACGGACAATGATGGATTTGTAGATATCCATTGCAATCCACGTCTTTATGTGGGCATAATGGCTTCGTAGAGTTCTACGGACAATTTTACAAATGCCCAAAAAAGCACAATACCGTACCGACCGCTGGGTGGCATCCCGCAAGGGGCCGGGGCGCTATGCCGTGGGCGGTGTGGACGGCCTGCACCTGCGCATCACTTCAACTGGCAGTCGATCCTGGGTGCTGCGCGTCAAGGTGGGTGACCTGCGCCGCGACATTGGCATAGGACCGTACCCTTTCGTGACCCTGGAGCAGGCGCGGCAGGAAGCCTTCGAGATCCACAAACGCATCCGCGACGGTGCCGACCCGCTGGCCAAGCGCCGAGAAGTCCGCCAGGCCATCAAGGCGCAACAGGCAGGCGACAAGACATTCAGCGAGTGCGCCGCCGCCTACATCGAGGCCAAAGCGCCGGAATGGAAGAACCCGAAGCATCGGCAACAATGGGAAAACACCCTGAGCCAGTACGCCTACCCTGTCATGGGTTCGCTCGCTGTGGCCGATATTGATCTGCCGCATGTGCTCGCTGTGCTGGAGCCAATCTGGACGACCAAGACGGAAACCGCGTCCCGGCTACGCGGGCGCATCGAGTCAGTGCTCGATTGGGCGACGGTGCGCAAATACCGCACTGGCCTGAACCCGGCCCGGTGGAAAGGCCACCTGGACACGATCCTGCCCGCCAGGGGCAAGGTGCAAAAAGTAGAACATCACAAAGCGATGCCCATTGACGACATGCCGGGATTCTGGCGCGATCTGGCCGGTAGGGACGGCATGGGTGCCCGCGCCTTGCAACTTGTCATTCTGACGGCCGCGCGATCCGGTGAGGTTCGCGGCGCGACGTGGGATGAAATAGATCTGGACGCGAAAACCTGGACGATTCCCGCATCCCGCATGAAGGCCGGGGCCGAGCATCGAGTACCGCTGTCAGATACCGCTGTGGCGCTGCTGAAGGCCGTTCCCCGGCTGGAAGGCTGCCCGTATGTCTTTCATTCTGTACGCAGTGGCCAGCTATCAGACATGAGCCTGACGGCGGTCATGCGCCGGATGGGGCTGGCGGCGGTGCCCCACGGGTTCCGTTCAACCTTCCGCGACTGGTGCGGCGAACGTACCCACTACCCGCGTGAACTTGCCGAACAGGCGCTGGCGCATACGCTGGCCAACCGGGTTGAGGCAGCATATCGTCGTGGTGACGCGCTGGAAAAGCGCCGTGACATGATGCAGGCGTGGGCTGATTTTCTGAGGGGTGAATGATGGACTATTTCGATGCAATCGAAAGCCGGTTCAAGCAAATAGCACAAAAAAGGTTGGAAGGTGATTGGCGTCTCAATCTCCTCATGGCCGAGCTTTCAGGTATTGGAAACGCCTCCAAGCCAGCATTAGGATCGTTGAAAATCCAACTCCTTTATAAATTCAATGACGCATGGAGCATGGCCGAGTTTACTGGTGACTTCTCAAGGCTGGACGCTCAGATGGTTCAGGCAATCGACGAATGGGCCGCAGAACAAAAAATAGCCGTCGAGCCTATACCGCCGACCCAATCAAGAGTCATGCGCCGAAAGGCGCTAATTGAGACCCACGGTGCCCGGTGGCCAACTATTGATGGCGATATCCGACATGCAGCCGAGAATGGCCTGAGCAGCGCAAAGGCTGGAGCTCGCGGCTGGGACGAAGAGCGTGCCCTAGCATGGGCGAAATCACAGGGCAAGTTAATTGCCGACCCCGGATACTCAACACGGGTACATCGAATGGGCTGATTCTCCCGGAATTCTCCCGGAATACTCCGGTATCGAAATATGCCAATAATGGGAAACCATGTTCAACAGCATCCACAAGGATACAAACATGGTTCCCCAAATTCATTCCCCTCAACAAGCCAATCAAGCAGCCGATGATCTGCGCCTGATTCGCCTGAATCAAGTCATGGCAAAGATCGGCATGGGCCGCTCCTGGGTCTATGCCAAGGTCGCCGAAGGCGCTTTCCCCCAACCCGTGAATTTCGGTGGCCGAGCGGTCGCCTGGCTGGAATCCGAGGTGGACGCCTGGATTCTGGAACAGGTCGCCAGCCGCAAGGCCAGCTAAAGGGGGAGCTGCAATGAGCGCCGTTCAAATTCTGCTTTCTCGCCTGGATAAGGTGAAGCCCACGGGCCGGGGCCGGTGGATTGCCTGCTGCCCCGCCCACGAGGACAAGCACCCTTCCCTTGCGATCCGTGAAACCGACGATGGCAAGGTGCTGGTGCATGACTTCGGCGGATGCAGCGTGTATGACGTGCTGTTTAGCGTCGGCCTACAAGTCCAAGACCTGTTCCCGCCGTCGCCTGGGCCGCGTGAAATCCTGCGCACGGCCAAGATGCCGTTTTCCTATGCGGACGCGCTGCGGTGCATTTCGTTCGAGGCGCTGCTGGCAGCCACTGCTGCCTGCAACCTGGGCAATGGCGTGGCACTGGGCGACAAAGACCGCGCCAGGCTGCTGCAAGCCTCCACCCGCATCAATCATGCGCTGGAGGTGTGCGGATGCCGGTAACAGCACTCGAAGCCGCAACGATGGCTATTGATGCTTCCCTGGGCGCATCCTGGGAAGCGAACATGGTGCAAGCGGCCACCATCACCCCACAGCCGATCAACTGGCTTTGGCCCACCTGGCTGGCGACCGGCAAACTGACCATCCTGGCAGGCGCAGCAGGTACAGGCAAAACGACCCTGGCCCTGGGGCTGGCGGCAACGCTGACCAGTGCGGGTATCTGGCCTGACGGCCAGGCGTGCAATACAACCGGCAACGTCATTATCTGGTCTTCCGAGGATGACCCTGCGGATACCCTGATCCCGCGCCTGATGGCGATGGGGGCGGACCTGGAGCGGGTCTACATCATCCAAGGCAAGATCAGCGATCAAGGCGAACGGGAGCCGTTCGATCCGGCCAGCGACATGGACTTACTGAAGCTCGCAGCCGCCCGCATGGGTGGCGTGGACTTGCTGATGATTGACCCCATCGTATCGGCCATCAAGGGAGATATGCACAAAGCAAACGACGTGCGCCGGGGCCTGCAAGCCATGGTGGACTTCGCCGCCGAACAGGGTGCAGCCATCATCGGTATCAGTCACTTTGCGAAAGGCACAAAGGGCAGCGACCCACAAGAACGGGTGATCGGCAGTCAGGCTTTCGCGGCCCTGGCCCGGATGGTATTGGTAGCAGCCAAGCAGGAAGGTTCCGACATGCGGGTGCTGGCCCGCGCAAAATCGAATATCGCCGTTGACGACGGCGGCATCGAGTACGGCATTCAACCGGCGACACTGGATAGCGGGATCGAAACGACCCGCGCCTGGTGGGGCGGAAAGATCGAAGGCAGTGCCCGCGAAATCCTGAACGCAGTGGACGGGGTGGACGATGGACACACGGAACTGGACGACGCTTGCGACTTCCTGCGTGACCTGTTGGCCGATGGCCCCGTGCCATCCAAGAAGGTGAGGCAGGATGCCGACGGGGCTGGGTATTCCTGGGCAACGATTCGCCGAGCACAGAAAAAAATCGGTGTAGAGGCCGAGCGCGTGGGCGACGGAATCGGAGCCAAAAGTGGATGGGTCTGGCGTCTTAGCCCTGGTACGCAATTTCCTAAGATGCTCAACGAACCCGCTAAGGCGCTCAACCCTGGGAGTGAGCATCTTAGGGAAGATGTGAGCACCTTAGTAGAAATCGAGCCGTTCAAATCCCATTCGGTGGAGGTCTTCTAATGACATCCGCTGCCCGCATCCTGGATGATTTGCGCCAGGCAGGAATCGAGCCGGAAGTGCTGGACGGAAACCGTCTGGCCGTTCCGGCTGGCGTCCTGTCCGACGACATGCGCCATGCGATCCGCACCCACAAGGCCGAACTGATCGAACTGCTGCTAGCCGATCACGCCGCACTGGCCGCCCGGTATTACCTGCACCATTTTTCGTGCGCGACCTGCATAGCCGCAGGCCAAAACCCGCATCTGGCCCGCTGCGCTGTGGGTCTGCCGTTGTGGCGGGTATTTCAGTCTGGTATGCGTGCCAACAAACAACACGTTCAGTCCGCCTAAATCCGCCAACATCCAAGCCCTGAAAAAGGGCTTTTTCTTTGCAAATCAATATGATAAATACTGGATAAATACCCGGTATTTTTCCTATAGGAACCAGACACATGAAACTCCACGAAATCCGCGAAGCCCGCGCCGCCAAAGTCCAAGAGGCCCGTGCCCTGCTGGACGGCGAAATGACCGCCGAGAAGAAAACCGCCTTCGACAAACTGAAGGCTGAAATCACGGCCCTGGAGGCTGACGAACAGCGCCAAGCCTTCATTGACGAAGCCGAGCGCCGCGCCGCTGGTGAGCCGGTGGATCGCGGCATGGCGGATCTGGAAAGCCGGGTGACGCTGACCGAGGCCATCATGGCTCAAGTCGAGAATCGGGCGACGACGGGCGCACTGGCCGAGTTCAACGCCGAACAGGCCCGCCAGGGTGTGACGGCCCGCCGTGGTGGCGTCCTGGTGCCGACCAGCGTGTTTGAGAAACGAGCAACGCAAACCACGACCAGCCAGGCCAGTATTGTCCCCGACGATTACCGGCCCGATCAGTTTGTGGGCCTGCTGCGTAACGCGATGGTCATGCGCAGCCTGGGGGCGCGTGTGCTGACTGGTCTGCGGGGCGATACCGTGATCCCGAAGCAAACCGGGGCGTCTACGGCCTACTGGGTTTCCGAGGGCGAGTCCCTGACCGAATCCGCGCCGACCTTCTCCACGATCAAGCTGCAACCGCGCCACGTCGGGGCGCTGTCGGCAATCAGTCGGCAACTGCTGCAACAGGCAAACCCCAGCATCGAACAACTGATCCGGGACGACTTCGTACAAGTCGTGGGGCTGGCCATCGACAAGGCGATGATCCACGGCCAATCGGCCAACGATGAGCCGGTGGGCATCCTGAACGTGTCGGGCATCCAGACGGGCAGCCTTGCGACTCTGGACTGGGACGCCATCGTCGCGCTGCTGGAAAAGCTGGCCCTCAAGAACGTGACGGCCAACGCGATCCTGACGCATCCGAAGGCCGCCAGCAAGCTGCAAACGACGCTCAAGGAAACCGGCCTGCCCGGATACCTGATGCAGGATGGCAAGGTGGCCGGGATCAGCACTTACGTCACCAACCAACTGGACGCCAAGACCGGCACCCCCGCAACGGGCCGTGTTCTCGCGGGCGACTTCTCGCAACTGATCGTGGGCCAGTGGGGCAGCGCCGAGATTCTCGCCAATCCGTATGCCGCCGGGTACTACGAGAAGGGCGATATTCAACTGCGCATCATGGCCACGATGGACATGGTGTGCCGTGAGCCGAACGCCTTTGTTCTGGCTGACGACGTGGCGCTGTGATGGAAATCCGGTCAAGCGGTGATCTGGCGCTGGCTGGCCCTGGACGTGTCCGGGGCTATGCCGCCGTCTTTGGTTCTGCGGCGCACCTGGGCGCGTTCGATGAGATCGTGCGGCCCGGTGCCTTCGCGGATTCGCTTGCGTCCGGCCAGGCGATCCGGGCGCTCTACCATCATCAAGGCGATGCGCTGCTGGGATCTACCCGGTCGGGCACCTTGCAACTGCGTGAGGACGATCATGGTCTACGGTTCGAGCTGGCTCTACCTGATACCACTCATGGCCGCGATCTTGCCGTCTTGATCCAGCGCGGCGACGTGGCCGGGTGTTCCTTCGGGTTCACGGTGCCTGACGGCGGCGACCGCTGGGAACAGCGATCTGGCACGTTCCTGCGTGAACTGCTGCGGGTGGACCTGCGCGAAATCACGCTGACCAGCGACCCGGCCTATACCGATACCACGGTGGCACTGCGCAGCCTGGACGAACAGCACTTCTACGCCGCCATCCGCGATCCGATCATCATCGGGCGGGCCTGGCTGGAGACGTGCCGATGATCTGGCCCTTCAAACGATCTGAGACGCGATCCACGAATCAAGCGCCTGGGGGTGACAGCTACTGGCAGGACTTCGCGGCCCTGCGTACCGGCAACAAAAACCCCGAAGGCTTGGCCGCAGTGTGGGCGTGTGTCAGTCTCATTTCCGAGACGCTGGCAAGTCTTCCCTTCGCCGTCTACCAAGGCAATGATAAGGTGCGCTCGCATCCGCTACACAAGGTGCTCAACCGCATGGCGAACGATGGAACGACGGCATTTGAGTTCCGCGAGAGCATGACCGCTGCCGTGCTTTTGAGCGGTAACGCCTTTGCCCGCATCGAGCGCGATCATACCGGCCAAGTAAAGGCGCTTCACCAAATACGTGATGTGTCTGTGCTGCGCCTGCCGTCTGGCAAGCTGGCCTACGAGTATTCCGACAATGGGCGTGTGGTGCGTCTGCTGCAAGGTGAGTGCCTACACCTGCGCGGTCGCCTGGGCAACGATGGGGTGCTGGGCATGAGTCCTATTCAGATAGCCCGCAGCACCTTTGATCTGGCCCTGGAAGAGCAACAGCACGGTGTGAGCACCTTCCGCAATGCTGGCCGCCTGAGTGGTGTGCTGGAATCCGCCGCGACCTTAAAGCCCGAACAGCGCGACAGCTTGAAGCAAAGCTGGCAGGCTCAGTACAGCGGTACAGGCAACGCTGGCCGCACTGCTGTATTGGAAGCTGGCCTGACATTCCGGCCTATTTCAATGTCTTTGCAGGATGCCGAGTGGCTGGCTTCGCGCCAATTCAGTGTCGAGGAAGTGGCCCGCATCTTCCGGTGCCCGCCGACCCTTATCGGCGATCTGCGCAATGGCACGTATAGCAATTCGTCTGAGATGTTCCGCGCCTTCGTGGTGACGACGCTGCGAACCTGGATGACCCGGTGGGAGCAAGCCATAGAGGCGGTGTGTCTGTCAGAGGCCGCACGTAATACGTTCTATGTCGAGCATTCGGCTGAAGGGCTGCTGAGAGGGGATTCCACGACACGGGCGGCATTCTACGCATCCGGCATTCAAGCGGGCTGGCTGAAGCCTTCAGAAGCAAGGGAGCTTGAGAATCTACCGCCGATAGATGGGCTGGACGACTTTACCGCCAATGACGGAAAAGCCCCCACAACGCCAACCCCACCATATCCGAGCAAGGAGGCCGAGTAATGACCAAGGCCAACAAGTCGGGCCGGGAAGCTGATCCCCGGCGCACTATCCCGCTGAACAGCGTGACATGGCGCAAGCTGCGTGCCGCAGTGCTGACCGAAGAACCACTATGCCGTCACTGCGCGGCCAGGGGCATCACTGAACCGGCAACGGACGTGGATCATATCTCGGGCGATCCGAGCGACAACAGCCGGGAGAACCTATGCCCGCTGTGCCATTCATGCCACTCGATCAAGACTGCACGCGACCACGGCAAGAACGTGGCTATGGGCTGCGATGTGAACGGATGCCCGCTGGACCCTTCGCACCCCTGGTATCGCCGCTCTGACGCCGTTCTGGCAGGCCAGCAAGCCATTGAACGCCAGAAATCACGGGCAGCCGATGGGAATAGACCGTCTGCTCCCCCTTCTTTTAACGCTGACTGCTGAATCCGACCATGAAAACGACCGAGAAACGCGCCCGCACGGATACCGCCAAAGCCGCTGTACAGGCCGCCCAAAATGCCGCCCTGCCGCCGCTGGAGCCGCCCGCGTGTGTTTCCCTGCGTCCGGGTGATCGGCCCTTCTGGGAGCGCATTATCACCAGCAAGGCCCGCGACAACTGGACCGATGTGGATCTGGTGACGGCTGCCCAACTGGCACGGGCTCAGGCTGACATCGAGGCCCTGCAGGCGGTGGTGGATGCCGAGGGCTACATCCTGGACGGCAAGATCAACCCGGCGGCGCAAATGCTGGAAACCCTGGTCAAGCGTGCCACGGCCCTGACACGGGTGCTGCAGGTTCACGCCATTGCCACGGTGGGACGGTCCAACGATACGGGCGATGCGGCGCGGCTGGAGCGCCAGGCCCGGCAACAGCCCGACGATGACCTGATTCCGCGTCTGAGGATTGCCAAGTGACACGGGGCCAGGCCGTCATAAAGTTCATCGAGCGGTACTGCCGGGTGCCCGAGGGGGCGCTGGTGGGCAGCCCCATGAAGCTGGCAACGTTTCAGAAACGTTTCATCTGCGACGTGTACGACAACCCGGCAGGCACCCGACGCGCGATCCTGAGCATTGCCCGCAAAAACGGAAAAACAGGGTTAATAGCTGGTCTGCTGCTGGCGCACCTGGTGGGGCCGGAAGCCCGCCAGAACAGCCAGATCGTCTCTGGTGCCATGAGCCGGGATCAGGCCGCGCTGGTCTTCGCGCTGGCCAGCAAGATGGCGCAACAGTCCCCGATGCTCTCCGACCTGGTGAAGATCATCCCCAGCGGCAAACGCTTGATCGGCCTGCCCCTGAACGTCGAGTACCGGGCGCTCGCCGCCGATGGCAAGACGGCCCACGGCCTCTCTCCGGTGCTCGCCATCCTGGACGAAATCGGCCAGGTGCGCGGCCCGCAGTCCGACTTCGTGGATGCCATCACGACCAGCCAGGGAGCGCACGAAGCCCCGCTGCTTATTGCCATATCGACGCAAGCCGCCAACGATGCCGATCTGCTGTCCGTCTGGATTGACGATGCGAAGGTGAGCCGTGACCCCCGCACGGTGTGCCGGGTGTACGAGGCTGCGAAGGATTGCGACCTGCTGGATGAAGCCGCCTGGAAGGCCGCGAACCCAGCCATGGGCACGTTTCGCAGCCTGGACGATCTGCGCGAACAGATGCAGCAAGCCGCCCGGATGCCGAGCATGGCGAGCATGGCCCGCAACTTGCTGCTGAATCAGCGTGTGAGCCTGGATAGCCCATTCATCAGTCCCGACGTATGGGCGTCGTGTTCTGCGACCCCCTTGCCCTTCGACGGTCCCGTATTCGCTGGCCTGGACCTGTCCGCCCGTACCGACCTGACGGCCCTGGTGCTGATCGGCCAGGTGGATGGCGTGTGGTGCGTACAGCCGCACTTCTGGACCCCGAAGGCGGGATTGCAGGATCGTGCGCGACGCGACCGGGCACCCTATGTTGAGTGGGCGCAAGCCGGTTTGTTGCGCGTCTGCGAGGGGGCCGCCATCGACTATGAACAGGTCGCCAGCGACATGGCCGCGATCCTGTCCGATGTGGAGATACAGGCTATTGGCTTCGACCGCTGGCGCATCGACGTGCTGCGCCGTGAGCTGGAACGCCTGGGGCTGGACTTCCCGCTAGTTGAGTGGGGTCAAGGGTTCAAGGATATGTCCCCGGCCCTGGATGCGCTGGAAGCCGCGCTGCTGAACGGTGAGCTGGCCCACGGCAATCATCCGGTGCTGACCATGTGCGCGGCCAACGCCACGGTGACGAAAGACCCGGCGGGCAATCGCAAGCTGGACAAATCCCGCCCGACTGGCCGCATTGACGGCATTCAGGCGCTGGCGATGGCGTTTGGTGTGGCGACCCGAACCGAACAAGTACAGGCGGTGCCTGATGAAATCTTCTTTGTTTGAAGCCGGCGAGGGGAGTCTCTCACTGCGGAAATCCGCAGTGACGAGTGCCTGATGAGATTTTCTTTATTTGAGCGCGTGGGGAAACCCGCTTGTTCAGTAACCCTTGCTGGGGGGCCGGTTCGCCGGATGGCCAGCCGTGGATTAGACGGTGAGTGCCACGTTTCAGGAAAACCCCGTCAGCCGGTGGCCTTGTTCCTCAAGGCGCGACCGGCACCTACAAACTACCGGGAATGCGGGATTTTCCCGTATTTGAAACCGACCCATCGGCATTTGAAATGCGGAAGGACTGACATGCAAGCAGGACAGCTAGATCGACGCATCGGTATCTGGAAGCGGGTACAGGGCCAGGACGAAACCGGCCAGCCTATCGACACCTGGGAGCTGGTGCGCATGGCCTGGGCCAACGTCCGGTTCCTGTCGGGCATCGAAACCGTGAAATCCGGTATCGCAGCATCCGAGGTCCGCGCATCGGTGCGCATCCGGCGAACGCCTGGGATCGACGCCGGGATGATTGCCCGCATCGGCGGCGAGGACTACGACATCGAGGCCGTGCTACCTGCTGACCGCATCCATACTGATCTGATCGTGACGAGGACGACATGACGACACTGCAACAAGCCAAAGACCATCTTCGCGTGGATGGCGACGACGAGGACACGCTGATCGGGTCCATGATCGACGCGGCGACACAAGCGGCGCTGGATTACCTGAACCTGGACGCCATTCCCGACCCGGTACCGGCACCCGTCGAGGCGGCGATCCTGCTGCAAGTGGGCGACCTGTACGCCAACCGTGAGGCCGGGGGCGACAAGCAGTATTTCACCAACGAGACGTACCGGCGACTGCTGGACCCGTACCGGGAGATGGGGGTTTGAAGTCCGATTTATGTGGGCTTTTATGTGGGACTAATTTTTAAATCAATATTAAGTTATTGATTTTAAAGGCATTCTGGCGGAGAGGGTGGGATTCGAACCCACGGTACGGGGAAACCGTACGCCTGATTTCGAGTCAGGTACATTCGACCACTCTGCCACCTCTCCGGGTACGACGCATTGCGAGTCGAGTCGCGCATCATAGCATGAATCCAGACGCATCGTTCCGGGCCGGCCCGCCACGCCCACGGGCTTTGAGCCGGGTCAACGCATGCCGGCGGGCACGTCGCACCCCGTGTCGCGCCCCGTTGCCCGCCCCCCGCCTTCTGGCCTATAGTGGATTCAGGCATCAACGCAGCCGGGGGTCCGCCATGAACATCCAAGCCCTGCATTTCGTGCTCGACATCGACGGCAACGGTTCGGTCGCCGGCTGGGAGGTCATCGATGCCCTGAAATGGGCTTTTTCCCTGCCCGGCCGCCTGATGGTCGAAGGCCTGGGAAACATCCCCGTCATCGCCGACACCTTCGGCATCCGGGCCTCGGCCGCGACCGGCTATGCCAGTTTCCACAGCCTGCTGGCCACGGTCCTGACCCTGCTGTTCTGGGTGGGCTGCCTGGTCCTGATCACGCGCATCGGCGCCGACCGGAAAGCGCCCGATGCGGCCGCCTCCGACACGGCGGCGGCCCCGGGCACGCCCGGCATGCCGCGCTACCGCGGCCCGAAGGCCCGCAAGACCTAGGCTCGACGGAAGGCTTCCGGCGCACCGGCCGCGCAGGGCGGCCCTCAACCATGCGCCGGAACCCATCCGCCGAACGGGCGCCCCGCCCGGCCGCTCAGGCCCGGATGGCCTCCAGCCCGCCCATGTAGGGGCGCAGCACGGGCGGGATCACGATGCTGCCGTCGGCCTGCTGGTAGTTTTCCAGCACGGCCACCAGGGCGCGGCCCACGGCCAGCCCGGATCCGTTCAGCGTGTGCAGGTATTCCGGCCGGGCCTTGGGGCCTTCGGGGCGGAAACGCCCCTGCAGGCGCCGCGCCTGGAAGTCCAGGCAGTTGGACACCGACGAGATTTCCCGCCAGGTGTCCTGCGCCGGCAGCCAGACCTCCAGGTCGTAGGTCTTGGCCGAGCCGAAGCCCATGTCGCCCGCGCACAGCAGCACCACGCGATACGGCAGCCCCAGGGCCTGCAGCACGTGCTCGGCGTGGCCGACCATCTCGTCCAGGGCCTGCCAGGACTGGTCCGGATGCACGATCTGCACCATCTCGACCTTGTCGAACTGGTGCTGGCGGATCAGGCCGCGCAGGTCGCGCCCGCCGCTGCCGGCCTCGGAACGGAAGCACGGCGTGTGCGCCGTGAGACGGATCGGGAGGTCGCGCGCCTCGACGATGCGGTCGCGCACCGTGCCGGTCAGCGGGATCTCGGCGGTGGAGATCAGGTACAGGTCCTCGGCGGGGCCGTCGTCGTCCGGCGTGCTGCCCTGGCCGCCCTTGGTCACCCAGAACATGTCGTCCTTGAACTTGGGCAGCTGGCCGGTGCCGTACAGGGTGGAGCCGTTGACGATGTAGGGCGTATAGCATTCCTGGTAGCCGTGCTCGCCGGTCTGCAGGTCCAGCATGAACTGCGCCAGCGCGCGGTGCAGGCGGGCGATGGGGCCGCGCAGCATCATGAAGCGCGCGCCCACCAGCGACCGGGCCGCCTCGAAATCCAGGCCGAAGGGCTCGGCCAGGGCGACGTGGTCGCGCGGCTCGAAGCCCAGGCCGGCGGGATTGCCGTCGGCGCCGGCGGCGCCCGGCAGCCAGCGGCGCACCTCGACGTTGTCGGCCTCGGAGGCGCCGTCCGGCACGCTGTCGTCGGGCAGGTTGGGAAGAGTCATCAGCCAGGCGGACAGTTCCTGCTGCACCGCGCCCAGGTCCTGCTCCAGAGCCTTGAGCTGGTCGGGGATGGCCTGGGATTCGGCCAGCGCGGCCGAGGCGTCCTCGCCGCGCGACTTCAGCTGGCCGATCTGCTTGGCGAGCGCGTTGCGCCGCGCCTGCAGTTCCTCGGTCTGGACCTGCACGGCCTTGCGGCGGGCCTCCAGGGCATGGTAGCGGTCGGTATCGAAGGCCAGGCCGCGCCGGGCGAGAGCCCGTACGACGCGATCCAGGTCCTTGCGCAGCAGATTGGTGTCGAGCATGGCGAGAGGTGACGGAGATTCGTGAAAGGGGGTATTGTATTCAATCCCGCCTCCGTCCCGGCGGGGCCGCGCCGCGCGGCGTCCGGGGCGGCGGGCATCGCCTCATCAGGAAAGGAGTCTTCCCCATGTCCAAAGTGCTGGTGCTCTACCACTCGACCTACGGTCACATCGAAACCATGGCCCAGGCCGTCGCCGAAGGTGCCCGCTCGACGGGCGCCACCGTCGACATCAAGCGCGTGCCCGAGCTGGTCCCCGAGGACGTGGCGCGCAAGTCCGGCTACAAGCTCGACCAGGCCGCGCCCGTGGCCCAGGTCCAGGACCTGGCCGACTACGACGCCATCCTGATCGGCTGCGGCACCCGCTTCGGGCGCATGTGCTCGCAGATGGCGAACTTCCTCGACCAGGCGGGCGGCCTGTGGGCCAGCGGCCAGCTGAACGGCAAGGTGGGCGCTGCCTTCACCAGCACCGCCACGCAGCACGGCGGCCAGGAAATGACGCTGTTCTCCATCATCGCCAACATGCTGCATTTCGGCTTCGTGGTGGTGGGCCTGCCCTACAGCTTCCAGGGCCAGATGCGCCTGGACGAAGTCACCGGCGGGGCGCCCTACGGCGCCTCCACCATCGCCGGCGGCGACGGCTCGCGCAAGCCTTCCGCCAACGAACTGGACGGCGCGCGCTTCCAGGGCCGGCACGCGGCGGAGATCGCCAACAAGCTGTTCGGCTGAGCCCTTGGCCCTTGGCCCTCAGCGGTAGACGGGCAGGACGTCCAGCACGTCGGGCGACAGCAGGTGGAAGGCCGCCGTCACCACGCCATAGAGCCAGACGACCCGGACCAGCCCCAATCCCGGGCCGGCCCGCTCCCCGCGGGGCGCGGCCGGCCGGCCGGCACCGCCGCGCAGGAACTTCCATTCCATGGCGGCGGGGATGATCACCGACCAGATGGCGGCGGCAAAGCCGGCGAAGCCGATGGCGATGATGAACCCATCCGGGAACATCACGCCCGCCAGCACCGGCGGCGCGAAGGTGACGATCGAGGTCTTGATCCGGCCCTGCCGCGTATCGTCGAACCCGAATACGTCGGCAATGTAGTCGAACAGCCCCAGGCCCGCGCCCAGGAACGACGTCACCACGGCGAGGAAAGCGAAGACCGACACGAAATGCCCGACCCAGGCGCCCGGAATGATCGTGTCCACGGCCGCCAGGAAGTGGCTGATGTTCCCTCCCTGGGCGTACACCTCGCGCAGCGGCTCCCGGCCCAGCACGCCGAAGCCCACCAGGATTACGGACACGCCGTTGACGACGTTCCACACCGGCCCCAGCGTCCCCCGCACCAGGGTGTCGAATATTGATCGTGCATGATGCGCCGCCGCCCCTCCGGCGCGGCGGCGGACGCGCTCAGCCCAGCGGCTCGAAGCGGCTGGTGAAGAAGCGCAGCAGCTTGGGCTCGTAGACCATCCTCATGCCCTTGATGTCGCGCCGGCGGCGATAGAGCGCTTCGCAGGCCCGGGCCACGATGTCCAGGTGCGCATAGGTGTACACGCGGCGGGGGATCGTCAGCCGCACCAGTTCCAGCTTGGGCCGGTGATGGTCGCCCGTTTCCTGGTTGCGGCCGGCGGACACGATGCCCCGCTCCATGCTGCGCACGCCGCTTTCCAGGTAGAGCTGGGCCGCCAGCGTCTGCGCCGGGAATTCGTCCTGGGGCAGGTGGTCGAGGAATGCCCGGGCGTCCAGGAACACGGCATGCCCCCCCACGGGCCTGACGATGGGAATGCCGGCCGCGACCAGCTGGTCGGCGAGATAGCGGCACTGGCCGATCCGGTGATGGATGTAGTGATAGTCCACCGATTCCTCGATGCCCCGGGCCATCGCTTCCATGTCGCGCCCGGCCAGGCCGCCGTAGCTGGGCATGCCCTCGAACAGCACGACGAGTTCGCTCGCCCGCTGATACAGGTGATCGTCGTTCATGCACAGGAAGCCGCCGATGTTGACGAGGCAGTCCTTCTTGCCGCTCATGGTGCAGCCGTCGGCGTAGCTCATCATTTCCTTGAGGATTTCCGCGATCGTGCGCCCGGCGTATTCCGGCTCGCGCTCCTTGATGAAATAGGCATTTTCCACGCAGCGGGTGGCGTCGAACATCACCTGGATGCCATGGGCCTCGCACAGGCGCTTGACGGCGCGCAGATTGTCCATGCTGACCGGCTGCCCGCCCGCCAGATTCACCGTCACCGCCACGCAGACGTAGGGGATGCGGTCGGCGCCGACCTCGTCGATCAGGCGCTGCAGCTTCGCCAGATCGACATTGCCCTTGAACGGCACATCGATCT
The DNA here is from genome assembly GCF_000612685.1 of Castellaniella defragrans 65Phen. NCBI lineage: Bacteria > Pseudomonadati > Pseudomonadota > Betaproteobacteria > Burkholderiales > Alcaligenaceae > Castellaniella > Castellaniella defragrans. Next base: position 1,477,786 of record NZ_HG916765.1, on the reverse strand, counting down.
GCGAATCGTGAGCCTCGTCGACGATGATGTCGACGAATTTCGCGCCGTTCAGTTCCTGGTGCGCGCGCGTGGTGGTGAAGTACATATTGCCCGGCACGTACTCTCCCGGCTTGATGCACAGGCGGGACAGCAGGTTCTCGGCGCCCCGCCCCTGGTGGGTCGGCACGATATGCTTGAAGCCGTAGTAGCGGCGGACCACCTCCTGCAGGTGGATGAAGTTCCGGCTGCCGGCGTAGGCCTCGTCCCCCAGCATCATGCCCGCCCACTGGTTGTCGCTCATGGCGGTCGTGCCGCTATCGGTCAGCAAATCGATGTAGCACTGGTCCGAGCGCAGCAGGAAGGTGTTGTAGCCCGCTTCGGCGATGAACTGCGCCCGCTGCTCGCGGGTCGTGACGGCGATCGGCTCCACCACCTTGATCTTGTAGGGTTCGGCCGCGTAAATCGTATCCATCGGTATTTCCTCCTTTGAAGGGTCGGGTATCGGTAAAAAATTCAATGGCCGCCGGACGGATCCTGCGCATAGGCCGCCAGTCCGTCGGGGTCGGCGACCCGGATTCCGTGCGTCGTTTCGTCCAGGAAGCCCGCCCGCCGCAGCAGGCCGATGGCATTGCTGACGGTGACCCGGTGCAGTCCCAGCATCTCCGCGATCGCCAGGTGGGACACGGGCAGGCTGGAAGACCGATGCACCTGGTCCAGGCCGTAGAGCAGCCGGGCCACCCGCTGGGGGCCGTTCAGGAATACGGCGTCCTCCAGCTGGGACGAACCGATATAGGATTTGGCCGCGATATTGACCAGCAGCTGCCGGCTCAGGGCCGGGTATTTTTCGAGCAGCTCGCGCATGACCACCGGCTCGGGGAATTCATGGGCCTCGGCCGGCTCCATGACGCTGATCTCGTGCCGGTAAGGCTTGCCGCTCAGCAGGGCGGCCTCGCCCAGCACGCTGCCGGCTCCCATCAGCCACAGGGTGCGCAGCATGCCCTCGCGGCTGACCGCGGAGACCTTGATCAGCCCGGAACGAATCAGGAAAATGCCGTGCGCCGGATCCCCCGGCCCGCGGATGCGCGCCCCGCGCGGCCACACGACGCGGCGCCCCAGGTACAGGACCTCGTCCCAGATGGGCAGGTTGTCGAACACCAGCCAAGGCGTATCGATGGATGCCCCAGGATCCTTTATTTTTGAAACCACATCTCTCTCCACCCAACGATTGACGAATTATGTTTCCGTCATTGGATGAAGATTAGCATCTGCAACCCTTCAAATCAGTAGCATGGGCTACACGCCGCGCGCTTCCGGGCCCGGCATGCGGCGGAAGGGGCGAGCCTCGGGCTCAGGCGAGCGCTCCCGCCTGCCGGGAGTGGATCAGATCGCCCTGTTCCAGCACGAACCGGTCCACCATGGCGGCGATGAACTGCCGGATGTCGAATTCCGTGCGCAAGGGCTGGCGCCCCACCCGCTCGATCAGGTACATGACGCGGCACATCACGGGGCTGACGATCCGCCGCATCTCGAATTCCCCCGACTGCAATTCGGCCATGACCGAGCCGCGGGGCAGGATGCCCGCCGCCCCGCCGTGCGCGATGATGCCCTTCATCATGGAATTGGACGAGGCCTCGAAGGCCACGTTGAAGGGATAGCCGAGGCGGCGCGCCTGGGCCTCGATCAATTTGCGCAAGGGATCGCGGCCCTCCGCCAGGACCAGCGGATGGGAGACGGCTTCCTTCAGGGTGATCGATACCGCGCCGGCGCCGAACATCCAGGAGGACGTCCGCGGGGAGGCAACGAACACCAGTTCCTCCTGAAGCAGCTCGATGCTGCGCAGTTCGGGAAAATCGCTGACGTCGTAGGCCAGCGCCAGATCGACGTCCCCCCGCTCCACGGCGCCGGCCAGGGCATAGCTCATCTGCTCCACCAGGCTCAGGTGCACCGAGGGCAGCGTTTCCCGGGCATGCACCAGCAGGCTGCTGCCGAGCACGTTCGCAATGCTGGGCGTGACGCCGAACACCAGGCTTTCGGGCTTCACGTCCGCCAGCGCCATCACGTCCCGGCGGGCGGATTCGAGATCCTGCAGGATGGACAGCGCCTTCCGGTACAGGAGATCCCCTGCCGGGGTGGTGCGGACGCCCCGGGAATGGCGTTCCAGCAGCGTGACGCCGAGTTCCTCTTCCAGCAGGCGCATCTGCGAGCCCACGGCCGGCTGCGCCACGTACAGCTGGCGGGCTGCCCGCGTGATGCTGCCGGCCTCCACGATGCGGGTGAAATAGCGAAGCTGGCGCAGGTTGATGACGGCCTCCTGAACGAAGCATGTCAGAACATGGACACAGGGCCACGGCCGGCCCGAGGAAGGCGTGAGGCCACTATAGCACGAGCCATACAAAATTCTTTGAGCAGGGCAAGAAAAGCCGTTCTGGACGCCCGCCATGCCTGTTCTTAACATAAATCAATCTTTAAGCCCCCCAAGGACGGTTCCATGGAAATGAAGACATCGCCCGCCCCGGCCTCTCCCACGCATCCGGCGCTGCCCGCGCACCGCGAACTGTTCTACGGCGGCGCGTGGCATCCCGCCCACGGCGGCGCGCACTGGGAGTGCTTCAGCCCCACGAACGGAAGCTCTCTGGGAATCTGCGCCGACGCGTCCGACGCCGACGTCGATGCGGCCGTCCAGGCGGCGCACTGCGCCTTTCCGGCCTGGCGCGACACGCATCCCTCGGACCGCGCCGCGCGCCTGCGCCAGGCGGCCGCCAGGATCCGGCAGCACGGCGGCGATCTCGCGCTCATCGACGCCCTGGATTGCGGCAATGCCATCACGCCCATGAAGGGCGACGTGGAAAATGCCGCGACGCAGCTCGAATTCTTCGCCGGGCTGGTCACCGAAGCCAAGGGAGAAACCATTCCCATGGGTCACGGGCGCCTCAACTACACGCTGCGCGAGCCCCTGGGCGTCGTCGGCCGCATCGGCGCCTTCAACCATCCCTTCATGTTCTCCGCGGCCAAGATGGCGGCCCCGCTCGCCGCCGGCAATACCGTGGTCATCAAGCCGCCCGAACAGGCGCCGCTGTCCACGCTGAGGCTGGCGGAGCTGGTGGGCGATCTGTTTCCCCCCGGGGTCTTCAACGTGGTGACCGGCCGGGGCAAGGAGGCCGGCCAGGCGCTGGTGCGGCATCCCGCCGTCGCCAAGATCGGCCTCATCGGCAGCGTCGAGGCCGGCCGCGCGGTGATGCGGACGGCCGCCGACACGCTCAAGCCGGTGCTGCTGGAGCTGGGCGGCAAGAACGCCTTGATCGGGTTCGCGGACGCGGACCTGCCGGCGCTGGCCGATGCCATCGTCCAGGGCATGAACTTCGCCTGGTGCGGGCAATCCTGCGGCTCCACCAGCCGGGTCTTCCTGCACGAATCGATCCACGACCGGATCGCGGACATGGTCCGCGAGCGGCTGGCCGCCTTCCAGCCCGGGCTGCCCCAGGACCCCGACACCACGATGGGGGCCATCGTCAGCGCCGAGCAGCACCGGCGCATCCTGGATTACATCCGGATCGGCCGGGACGAGGGCGCCACGCTGAGCTACGGCGGAACGGTTCCCGCGGACCCCGGACTCGCCCAGGGCTTCTTCATCGAACCGACCCTGTTCACCGGCGTCCAGCCGTCCATGCGCATCGCCCGCGAGGAGATCTTCGGGCCAGTGCTGTCGCTCTTTCGCTGGACGGACGCCGGCGCGATGCTGGCGGCCGTCAACGCGCCGGACTACGGCCTGACCTGCTCGCTCTGGACCCGCGACCTGGCGACGGCGCTGGAATTCTCGTCCCGCGTGCAGGCGGGCTACGTCTGGATCAACGAGGTCGGCCGCCATTTCCTGGGAGCGCCCTATGGCGGTTTCAAGCAATCCGGCAACGGGCGCGAGGAATGCTTCGACGAACTGCTCGCCTTCACGCAGACCAAGAACGTCCACGTGCGCTACTGAAGCGCTCCGCCGGACCCCATCCACTCCCCCTTCACGACGACATCCGCCGATACATGACCGCCGATCCCACGCCCCGCGCCCCGTCCGTCCCCGAAGCCCTGAACCCCCGGGAACGCCCGCCCCTGCCAGCCGCCGCTTCGCCCATGTTCGGCAGCGACGCCATCGCGCAAACCCTGGCGGCCCTGGACATCCCCTACATCGCCCTGAATCCGGGCGCGAGCTTCCGGGGCCTGCACGACAGCCTGGTCAACCACCTGGGCAACCGCACGCCGCAGATGCTGCTCTGTCTGCACGAAGAACACGCCGTGGCATTGGCCCACGGCTATGCCAAAGTCACCGGCAAGGCCATGGCGGCCGCAGTGCACGCCAACGTCGGATTGATGCATGCCACGATGGCCGTCTTCAATGCCTGGTGCGACCGCATGCCGCTGCTGCTGCTGGGCGCGACCGGCCATCTGGACGCCGCCCGACGCCGGCCCTGGATCGAATGGATCCACACGGCGCGGGACCAGGGCGCGCTGGTGCGCAATTTCACCAAATGGGACGACCAGCCGGCCTCCCCCGCCGCGGCGCGCGAGTCCCTGTTCCGGGCCAAATGGCTGAGCGAATCGGCGCCCCAGGCCCCCGTGTACGTCAACCTGGACGTGGACGTGCAGGAGCAGGCCCTGCGGGAGCCCTTGCCGCCGGCGAATCCCGCCGATTTCCTGCCCGAAGCCCGCGTCGGCGCCAGCGCCCGCCAGATTGCCGCACTCGCGGCGCTCATCCGCCGGGCGCAGCGGCCCGTGCTGCTGATGGGACGCGTCTCGCGCTGCGCGCAGGCCTGGGCGCAGCGCCTGCGCCTGGCCGAAGGCATCGGGGCCCGCGTGCTCACCGACCTGAAGGTCGGCGCCGCATTCCCGACGGATCACCCGCTGCACGCGGGGGCGCCGGGCATCTATGCGGATGCGGCGGCCCTCGGCGCCCTGGAACAGGCCGACCTGATCATCAGCCTGGACTGGGTGGATCTGGCCGGCTTGCTGCGCGAGGCCTGCGCGGACGGCCGGCCCGCCGCGCGCATCGTCCAGGTTTCCGTCGACGCCGCGCTGCACCGCGGCTGGAGCATGGACTACCAGGCCCTGCCCGCGGTGGACCTCTGCATCCGCGCCGAACCCGAGCTGCTGGTGGCGGACCTGAACGAGGCCCTGGGCCTGGCCCCCCGGCCCGGCGAAGCGCACGCGCCGGTCTCGGCCCCGGCGGCCCCGGCGGCCCCGGCGGCCGCCGGACAAGCCCCCCTGCTGTCCATGGCGGAACTGGCCCACGGGCTGCGCGAGTGCCTCGCCGGCCGCGAGGTCTCGCTGACCCACCTGCCCCTGGGATGGGATGGCGCCCTGTGGCCCTTCCACCATCCCCTGGACTTCCTGGGCTCGGACGGCGGCGGCGGCGTGGGCGCCGGCCCCGGGCTGACCGTGGGCGCGGCGCTGGCCCTCCGGGGCTCGTCCCGCGTCCCGCTCGGGATCTGCGGGGACGGCGATTTCCTGATGGGGGCGACGGCGCTGTGGACGGCCGTGCACTACCGCATCCCGCTGATCTGCGTGGTGGCCAACAACCAGTCGTTCTTCAACGACGAAGTGCACCAGGAGCGCGTGGCCCGGATGCGGGGGCGCGCCGTGGACAACAAGTGGATAGGCCAGCGCATCGCCGACCCCGACGTGGACATCGCGGGCCTGGCCCGCGCGCAGGGGGCGGCGGCGTACGGCCCGGTGGCGACCCCGCGGGATCTCGCGCAGGCCTGCGCCGGCGCCCTGCGGGACTTCGACCAGGGGCGCGTGGCCGTCATCGACGCCCGCATCGCCTCGGGCTACACGCCCGCCATGACGAACGCACTGACCGAACAAGGGGCGGACTGAAGCCATGAACACTGCCAGCAGACAAGCGGACGAAGCGGCGCGCGCGCGGACGGCGCCCCCCATCCTCACGGTGGACGGCGTGAGCCGGCATTTCGACACCGCCGACGGGCGGGTGGACGCGGTCAGCGACATTTCCCTGTCGGTGAGCCATGGGGAATTCGTCTCCATCATCGGGCCCTCGGGATGCGGTAAATCCACGCTGTTCAGCATGATCGGCGGCCTGCTTCCGGCAAGCGCCGGCGCCATCCGCATCGAAGACGAGACCATCCGCGGCCCGCACCCCGCCATCGGCATGGTCTTCCAGGAGGACTCCACCTTTCCGTGGCGCACCGTGATCGACAACGTGGCCTTCCCGCTGGAACTGCAGGGCGTCGCCAGGTCCGAACGCCTGGAAAAGGCGCGGCATTTCATCGATCTGGTGGGCCTGTCGGGCTTCGAGCGCAGCTACCCGGCCCAGCTCTCCGGCGGCATGCGGCAGCGGGTCTCCATCGCCCGCACGCTGGTCTTCGAGCCCAAGCTCCTGCTGATGGACGAACCCTTTGCCGCGCTGGACGAGCAGACCCGCCTGCTGCTGGGCGACAAGGTCTCGCAGATCCAGGCCACGCTGGACCAGACCGTGCTGCTCATCACGCACAACATCGCCGAAGCCGTCCAGCTCTCGGACCGCGTGATGATCATGAGCTACCGCCCCGGCCGCAACAAGCGCATCCTGCCCATCGACCTGCCGCGCCCCAGGACGTCGGAGATGCTGAGCAGCGACGCCTTCGGCCACTACGTCGCCCGGATCTGGGCCGACCTGCGCGAAGAGGCCGGGCGCGGCATGCGGGAAACCGAAGGCGTCAGCGCACGTGGAGCCGACCATGCCTCGTCCTGATGCCACGCGGCTGCGGTTCGGCCCGGAGCTGGGCGGCCTGGCCGTGCTCGTCCTCCTGCTGGCCATCGTGGAGCTGCTCGTGCGGTCCGCCCTCCTCAACCCCTTCCTAGTGCCGCAGCCCTCGGCCGTGCTGCTCGCCTTCGGACGCATCGTCGCCGAGGAGAACGTCCTGCACCGGTTCCTCGTCACCGGCAGCGAAGCCGGGACGGCGGCCGTCCTGGTCGCCTGCATCGGCGTGCCGCTGGGCGCGCTGCTGCACCGGGCGCATCTGCTGCGTGCGGCGATCGGCTCCTGGATCGCGGCCGTGGCGGCCGCCCCCATCGTGCTGGCCTATCCGCTCTTCCTGGTGATGTTCGGGCGCAGCGCCTCCACCATCATCGTGATCAGCGTGCTCTCGGGCTTGCCGCCCGTGATCCTCATGACCACCGACAGCCTGCAGTCGGTGCGGCCCGCGCTCATCGACGTCGGCAAGAGCCTGCGCATGAACGCCTGGTCGCTGTTCTGGAAAATCATGTTCCCCGCCGCCCTGCCCGGCATCTTCTCGGGCCTGCGCATCGGTTTCATCTTCGCGCTCATCAACGTGGTGGGCGTGGAATTCCTCATCAACTTCGGCGGCCTCGGGCCGCTCATCAATGAACTGGCGGAACGCTACGACCTGCCCGGCACCTACGCGGCCATCGGCTTCGTCGTTCTGGTCAGCATCGTCGTGTTCCTGATTCTGGAGGCACTGGAAAAATGGCTACGTCCCGGCAAGCGCTGAGCCATCGGCAGGCATCCCCCCGGCGCGTCCTGATGCTGCGCATCCTCATCGCCGCCATTCTGCTGCTGATCTGGCAGGCCATGGCCATGTCGGGGCTGTTCTATCAGGACGTGGTCCTGGGGCTGCCCGACATCGCACGCGGCATGGCGCGTCTCCTGCTGGACCCCGATTTCTACCGGAATCTCTGGATCACGGTGGCCGAAATCCTGGCCGCTTCGGCGATCGGGTCGCTCACGGGCCTGGTGTGCGGCATGGTGCTGGGAGGCAGCCGCATCCTGGAGCGCGCCTTCGAGCGCTATCTGTACTATCTCGGCCCCACGCCCAAGATCATTTTCTTTCCGCTGATGATCCTGTGGTTCGGCGTGGGACCGGGGTCGAAGGTCGCGCTGGGCGCCCTCTCGTGCTTCTTCCCGGTCGCCCTGGCCGTGGCCGCCGGCATGCGCGAGATCCCCTTCATCCTGAAGTGCGTCGGCACCAGCCTGCGCGCCACGCCGCTGCAGAAGACCCTGAAGATCTACCTGCCCGCCATGCGCGGCCCGGTCATCAACGGTCTGCGCATGGGATTCGGCGTCGCCGTCATCGGCGTGCTGCTCGCGGAAACCAAATTGTCCAACCAGGGCCTGGGCTACCTGGTGATCCAGAACTACCAGCATTTCGACATGCAGGCCATGTACGCCCTGCTCATCGCCATCTTCGGACTGGCCGTGGCCGCCAACACGGCGCTCAGCCATTGGGCGGATCCGAACCACCGTTGACCCCCGCGACAACAACTCAGGAGACAGACCATGAAAACATCGCGCACCTTGCTGGGCATCCTCGCCCTCGCCTCGGCCTGCGTCTGCGCAGCGCCCGCGCAGGCCGACGACACGCTGAAACTCGCCGTCGGCCAGCGCGGCAACTGGGACACCATCGTGTCCCAGCTCGGCCAGGATGCCGGCATCTTCAAGAAGCACGGACTGGAGCTGGAAATCCTCTACACCCAGGGCGGCGGGGAAACCCTCCAGGCCGTGATTTCCAACAGCGTGGACATCGGCGTGGCCGCCGGCACCATCGGCGTCTTCTCGGCCTTCCAGAAGGGCGCGCCGATCCGCATCATCGGCGCCCAGGCCACGGGCGCCGCGGACTTCTGGTACGTGCGGGCCGATTCCCCGCTGCACAGCATCAAGGACGCGACGCCGCAGACCACCATCGCCTACTCCACCAACGGTTCCTCGACCAACAGCGTGGCGCTGGGCTTCGCCAAGGCCTACGGCCTCAAATCGAAACTCGTCGCCACCGGGAACCCCTCGGCGACCTTCACCCAGGTCATGACCAAACAGGTCGACGTGGGCTGGTCCTCGCCGCCCTTCGGCTTCGACGCGCTGGCGCAGGGCAAGATCCGCATCGTCGCCAAGGCCAACGACCTGGACGAGATCCGGCACGAATCCATCCGGACCCTGATCGGCAACGTGAACCTGCTCGAACACAAGCAGGACCAGCTCAAGCGCTTCATGGCCGCCTACCGCGAAACCATCGACTGGATGTATGCCAGCGACGACGCGCTCAAGGCCTACGCCGCGTTCAACAAGACCGACGTCGCCACCGCGCGCAAGGTGCGCGACGAATTCTTCCCCAAGAGCCTCATCGATCCGGACAAGATGGCCGGCCTGGACCTGCTGAACAAGGACGGCATCGCCTTCAAGACCATCAGCGAACCGCTCACGCCGCAGCAGTTCGACACCCTGATCCAGATCCCGCCCCGCCAATAAACCCGCCAGGAGCCCCCTGTCATGCCCAAGCTGAAACTCTCCTTCGCCATCGGAGACTACGACCGCAATCGCGCCATCATCGACGGCCGCGTTCCCATCGACGGAGTGGATCCCGTCATCATGAAACTCTCGCCGGAGGAAATCTTCTTCCGCGCGATGCGGCACGAATCCTTCGACGTCTGCGAACTGTCCCTGAGCAGTTTCTCGTTGCGCGTGGCGCGGGGCGACAGCCCGTATGTGGGCGTTCCCGTGTTCCTGTCGCGCGCCTTCCGCCATGCCTCCATCATCGTGCGCAAGGACAGCGGCATCCGGGTTCCGGCCGACCTTGCCGGCAAGCGCGTGGGGACGCCGGAATGGCAGCTCACGGCCAACGTCTGGACCCGCGCCTTCCTGCAGGACGACTTCGGCGTGCGGCCCCAGGACATCCACTGGCTGCGCGGCGGCCTGGAAGAGCCCGGGCGGGTGGAAAAGCTGAAAACGGACCTGCCGGCCGGCGTGTCCATGGAAGACATCCCCGCCGACCGGACCCTGGACCGGATGCTGGACAGCGGCGAGATCGACGCCTACATCGGCCCGCGGGCACCGCGCTGCTTCACGGCCGCCAATCCCCGCCTGCGCTGGCTGTTCGAGGACCCCACCGAGGCGGCCCTGGACTACTACCGCCGCACGAAGATCTTCCCCATCATGCACCTGCTGGGCGTGCGCCGCACGCTGGCCGAGGCGCACCCCTGGCTGCCGGTGGCGCTGCAAAAGGCATTCAACGAATCCAAGGCGCTGGCCCTGGAGGCGCTGGCGGACACGTCCGCCACCAAGGTGACGCTGCCCTTCGTCGAGGAGCAGCTCAGGCTGGCGCAGTCGCAGATGGGCACGGATTTCTGGACCTACGGAGCGCACGAGAACCGGCACGTGCTGGACCATTTCCTGCGGCATCACCACGCTCAGGGCATCTCCAGCCGGCTGGTGGACGCGGAGGAACTGTTCCACCCCGCGACGCTGGAGAGCCATCGGATCTAGGGCTTGCCGCCGGGCGTTCTTGCGCGCGCCTGCTCGTCCCAGGCGCGCAGCTGCGCCAGCTTCTCGCCGATCTTCAGCTCCAGCCCCCGGGGCGCCGGCCGGTACCAGCCCGGTTCGGGCATGCCCTCGGGCAGGTAGGTCTCCCCGGCCGCGTAGGCGTCGGGTTCGTCGTGGGCGTAGCGGTAGGCGTGGCCGTAGCCCAGTTCCTTCATCAGCTTGGTCGGGGCGTTGCGCAGGTGCACCGGCACCTCGCGGCTGCGGTCCTGCTTCACGAAGGCGCGCGCCTGGTTGTAGGCCATGTAGCCGGCGTTGCTCTTGGCGGCGACCGCCAGGTAGATCACGGCCTGGCCCAGAGCCAGCTCGCCTTCCGGCGAGCCCAGGCGCTCGTAGGTGGCGGCCGCGTCGTTGGCGATCTGGATGGCCCTGGGGTCGGCCAGGCCGATGTCCTCCCAGGCCATGCGTACGATGCGCCGCGCCAGGTAGCGCGGATCGGCGCCGCCGTCCAGCATGCGCGTCAGCCAGTACAGCGCGGCGTCCGGATGCGAGCCGCGCACCGACTTGTGCAGCGCCGAGATCTGGTCGTAGAAGTTGTCCCCGCCCTTGTCGAAGCGGCGGCCGTTGAGGGTCAGCGCGGTGCGGATGAAATCGGCGTCGATGCGCGTCGCGCCGGCCGCGCCCGCGGCGGTGGCGCATTGCTCCAGCAGGTTCAGGAAGCGGCGCGCGTCGCCGTCGGCGTAGCCCACCAGGGTGGCGACGGCGGTCTCGTCGAATTCCAGGTGCGCGAGCCCCCCGGCGCTCCGGGCCCGCTCCAGCAGCTGGCGCAGCTCGTCGTCGGACAGCGGTTCGAGCACGTAGACCTGGGCGCGCGACAGCAGGGCGGAATTGACCTCGAAGGAGGGGTTTTCCGTGGTCGCCCCGATGAAGGTCACCAGGCCCGATTCGGCATAGGGCAGCAGGGCGTCCTGCTGGGACTTGTTGAAGCGGTGGATCTCGTCCACGAACAGGATGGTGCGCCGCCCCGCCGCGCGGTGCTGGCGGGCCAGGTCGATGGCCGCGCGGATGTCCTTGACCCCGGAGAAGACCGCCGACAGGGCGATGAACTCGCAGTCGAAGGCATCGGCCATCAGGCGCGCCAGGGTCGTCTTGCCGACGCCGGGCGGGCCCCACAGGATCATGGAATGCGGCGTGCCGGACTCGAAGGCCAGGCGCAGCGGGCGGCCCGGCCCCAGCAGGTGGGTCTGGCCGACGACCTCGTCCAGGGTGCGGGGGCGCAGGGATTCGGCCAGGGGCGCGCCGGCGGCGCGGTCCTCGGCGGGACTGCCCCGCCGGCCCTTGGCGCCGGGTTTCGCGGGCGGCGCCGCGCCCCCGAAACCGGGATCGTCGCCCAGCAGATCGCCCTGGTTCGCCATCACGAGGTCCTGTTCACGCTAATCCATCTTCACCAGGTCGGCGCCCTGGGGCACCGCAAAGCGGAACTGCCCGGCGGGGATGTCGGGATTGGCCTTCAGGCCGGTGAAGACGATGCGCGAGACCTGGCCGAAGGCGTCCAGCAGTTCCAGGCGCCGGGGCAGGCCGCCGGAGAAGGCGATGTCGGCATGGACGAAGCCCGCGTCCGGCGTCCTGGGCACGGCGCGCAGCCACTGCAGGCCGTCGCGGTCGGGCCGGGTCTGGAGGTCGAAGACATCCTCCAGCGAACCCGAGCCGAACAGCAGCGCGGCCGGCGAGGCCCCCACGGCCTGGCTGGCGTTGCGCTCGGTGACCTGCGCCAGGTCCGGGTCGTACTGGTAGACGTGCCGGCCGTCGGACACGATCAGCTGTTCGTAGGGCGCGCGCACTTCCCAGCGGAACTTGCCGGGCCGCTGGAAGGCGAAGGCGCCGCTTTGCGGCTTCTGCGCGGCGCCCTTGGCGTCGGTGCGCTCCTGGCTGAACTGGCCGGTGGCCGACTGCACGCGGTCCACGAAGGACTGCAGCTGCTCGCGCGCGTCGGCCGCCGCCAGGGCCAGGCCCGGCAGGCAGGCCAGCAGCGCGGCGGCGCAGGCCGCCCGCCAGCCCCGGGCCCGCCGCGCGGGGCGGCCGGGCCGCGACGCGCCGCGGACGGACCGGAGGCCGCGCCGGGCCGGATCGCTTTGCACGGCAGACATGTTTTGCATGGCAGACATCTTCATCTCCATCCGATTCGGGAGTTCAGGCCGCCGGCCCGCATCGGCCGGGCATTCGCATCGGCCGGGCATTCAATCCTCGTCCTCGCCGGACTTGGCCGGCACCAGGATGTCGCGGTTGCCGTTGGGCTGCTGGGGGGACACCAGGCCGGCCCGCTCCATCTGTTCGAGGATGCGGGCGGAGCGGTTGTAGCCGATCCGCAGGTTGCGCTGCACGAAGGAGATCGAGGCCCGGCGGCTGCGCATCACGACCTCGACGGCCTGGTCGTACAGCGGGTCGCTTTCCGCATCGGCAAAGCCCGTGACGGAGCTGACGCCGTCGCCGGTCTCGCCCTCGCCGGTGCCTTCCAGCAGGCCCTCGACGTAGTCGGGCTCGCCTTCGGCCTTGAGGGCCTCGACCACGCGGTGGACCTCGTCGTCGTGCACGAAGGCGCCGTGGACCCGCGTGGGCACGCTGGTGCCCGGCGGCTGGTAGAGCATGTCGCCCTGCCCCAGCAGGGTTTCCGCGCCCATCTGGTCCAGGATGGTGCGCGAATCGATCTTGGACGAGACCTGGAAGGCGATGCGCGTGGGGATGTTGGCCTTGATGAGGCCGGTGATGACGTCCACGCTGGGGCGCTGGGTGGCCAGGATCAGGTGGATGCCGGCGGCGCGGGCCTTCTGCGCCAGCCGGGCGATGAGTTCCTCGACCTTCTTGCCCACCACCATCATCAGGTCGGCCAACTCGTCGATCACCACCACGATCATGGGCAGCGTGCCCAGCGGCTCGGGCGCGTCGGGCGTGAGCGAGAAGGGGTTGGGGATGGGTTCCTCGCGCTTCTGCGCCTCGCGGATCTTGGTGTTGTAGCCCGCCAGGTTGCGCACCCCCAGCTTGCTCATGAGCTTGTAGCGCTTTTCCATTTCGGCCACGCACCAGTTCAGGGCGTTGGCCGCGTGGCGCATGTCGGTGACCACGGGCGCGAGCAGGTGGGGAATGCCCTCGTAGACGGACATTTCCAGCATTTTGGGGTCGATCAGGATCAGCCGCACCTGGCTGGCGTCGGCCTTGTAGAGCAGCGACAGGATCATGGCGTTGATCCCCACCGACTTGCCCGAGCCGGTGGTGCCGGCCACCAGCAGGTGCGGCATCTTCGCCAGGTCGGCCACCACCGGGTTGCCGGCGATGTCCTTGCCCAGCGCCATCGTCAGCATGGAAGCGCTGGTGTGGTAGACCTGCGAGCCCAGGATTTCCGACAGGCGCACCGTCTGGCGCCGGGGGTTGGGCAGTTCCAGCCCCATCAGGTTCTTGCCCGGGATGGTTTCCACCACCCGGATGCGCACCAGGCTGAGCGCGCGGGCGAGGTCCTTGGCCAGGTTGACGATCTGGCTGCCCTTGACGCCGGTGGCCGGCTCGATCTCGTAGCGCGTGATGACCGGCCCCGCCTGGGCGGCCACGACGGTGACGCTGACGCCGAAATCGGACAGCTTCTTCTCGATCAGGCGCGAGGTGTATTCGATGGTTTCCGGCGAGACGGTTTCCTGGGACGGCTCCACCGGATCCAGCAGCGACAGGGCCGGCAGGCTGCCCGCCATGGCCGGATCGTCGCGCGCGGTGAACAGGGCCTGCTGCTTTTCCTGCTGGACGCGCGGGGATTTCGGCACGGTGGTGACGGTGGGCTCGATGCGCACCGGCTGCTCGTGCACCAGCTGCGTCTGGCGGGTCTCGACGATTTCCTGGCGCTCGGCCTGGGCCGTGACGCCCGCGCGGCGGTCCTGCCAGGCGTTTTTCAGGTCCCACAGGCGCCGCCAGCCGAGTTCGATGGCGTGGCCGACGCGTTCGGAGACGTTGAGCCAGGAAAAGCCGAAGAACAGGCTGGATCCCATCACGATGAAGGCCAGCAGCAGCAGGGTGCTGCCCGCCCCCCCCATCAGCCGGGCCAGGGCGCCGGCCAGCAGCTGGCCGAGCTGGCCGCCCGCGCCGGCGGGCAGCGCGGCGCCCCAGCCGCGCAGGCGCAGGGCCTCGACGCCCATGCAGCCCAGGAACAGCAGGGTATAGCCGATGCCGACTTCCCAGCGCACGCGCGGCAGCAGTTCCGGGACCCGGCTGGGCAGCACCACGCGCGACAGGCGGTAGAAGCCGGCCGCCACCCGGCGCAGCAGCAGCAGCACCCACAGCCAGGCGGAGGCGCCGCACAGGTACAGCAGCAGGTCGGCGACGTAGGCGCCGAAGGTGCCGCCCCAGTTGTGGATCGCGCCGCCATGGACGGAATGCGACCAGCCCGGATCGGTGCGGTCCCAGGTGGCCAGCACCAGGACCAGCCAGCAGGCCACCGCCGCCAGCAGCACCCAGCGGGCCTCGCGGAACAGGCCGGTCAGGCGGGTCTGCAGGGGCGAAGGGCCATTGCGCACGTTGCGGGAGGAGCGTGTGGGGGTCGCCGGAATTCTTGCCATCGCATCATTATAATTGCGGGGTCAATGTCGAACGGATTTTCAGCGATGTCCAGCGCAAAACACGCCAAACTCATGATTCTGGGGTCCGGCCCCGCGGGCTACACCGCCGCCGTCTACGCCGCGCGCGCCAACCTGGCCCCGGTCCTGATCACCGGCCTGGAGCAGGGCGGCCAGCTGATGACCACCACCGAGGTGGACAACTGGCCGGCCGACGTCGCCGGCGTCCAGGGGCCCGACCTGATGCAGCGCTTCATGGAACACGCCCAGCGCTTCAACACGGAAATGGTGTTCGACCACATCGCCGGCGTGGACCTGTCCCGGCGCCCCTTCGCGCTGACCGGCGACACGGGCACGGCCTACACCTGCGACGCCCTGATCATCGCCACCGGCGCCTCGGCCCAGTACCTGGGCCTGCCGTCCGAGCAGTCCTTCATGGGGCGCGGCGTGTCGGCCTGCGCCACCTGCGACGGCTTCTTCTACAAGAACCAGGACGTGATCGTGGTCGGCGGCGGCAACACCGCCGTCGAGGAAGCCCTGTACCTGTCCAACATCTGCCGCACCGTCACCCTGGTGCACCGCCGCGACAAGTTCCGCGCCGAACCCATCCTGGTCGACAAGCTGATGGACAAGGTCGAGCACGGCAACATGCGCCTGGCGCTGTTCCGCGAACTGGACGAAGTCCTGGGCGACGATTCCGGGGTCACCGGCGCGCGCCTGCGCGACAATCGCAGCGGCCAGACCGAGGACCTCGCCGTCACCGGCGTCTTCATCGCCATCGGCCACAAGCCCAACACGGCGATCTTCGACGGCCAGCTCGCCATGGAAAACGGCTACATCGTCACTCGCAGCGGCCTGCAGGGCCTGGCCACCATGACCTCGGTGCCCGGCGTCTTCGCCGCCGGCGACGTGCAGGACCACGTCTACCGCCAGGCCATCACCAGCGCCGGGACCGGCTGCATGGCCGCCCTGGACGCCCAGCGCTGGCTGGAGAGCGAAGGCCTCTGAATGAGGGCTTCCGGGTCGAGGGCTTCCGGGTGAAGGCGTCCAAGTCGTCGTCGCTGGCCGACCTGCGCCGCCTGCGCGCCGAGGCCTCGCCGCCCGAACCGCCCGCCGCGCCGCGCCGCGCGCAATCCGGCGCACAGCGCGGCGGCCGGGGCGCGGCGACGCACCCACGAGGCGGCGAACGAGGCGAAGGCGGCGCCGGCGCGACGCGCCCGGACGACGCAGCGGAAACCGGCGCCCCGGCGCCGGCCGAAGCGCCGCCGCTGGACCCCGCCGACCGCGCCCTGTTCCGCCAGGCCATGCGCTTCGTGCGGCCGCTGCCGGAGCGCGGCCCCGCGCCCGGGCGGGCGGCGCGCGGCGCGACCCCGAATCCCTGCTGCAGGCGCGGCGCCAGCACGCCCAGGGTGCCTCCGCCGAATCGCGCGCGGCGCCGCCCGCCCAGCGGCAGCGGCGCAAGGCGCCGGCCTACGATCCCGAAGCCGGCGCCTTCCTGCAGGCGGGCTGCGGCCCGGACCTGCTGCGCGGCCTGCGGCGCGGCAAATGGATTCCCCAGGCCTCCCTGGACCTGCACGGCAGCACCCTGGAGCAGGCCCGCGAACGCCTGGACCGGTTCCTGGCCTCGTGCCTGGAGCACGACGTGCGCTGCGTGCGCGTCATCCACGGCAAGGGCATCGGCTCGCGCCAGGGCGAACCCGTCCTGAAGGATGCGATCCGCCAGCACCTGTGCCGCCTGGAAGCCGTCCAGGCCTGGGTCCAGTGCGGCGAGCACGAGGGCGGCGAAGGCGCGCTGCACGCCCTGCTGCGGCTGGCCGGCCCGCCGCGGGACTGAGCCGGGGCGGCCCCGGTCCGCATCCACCGTCCTTTACGCCACCCGCCCCCTTTCCCTTCAGGAGCCTCCGATGAACCCCAGCTGGATCTACCTCGGCATCGCCATCCTGGCCGAAGTCGTCGCCACCTCCGCCCTGAAGGCCTCGGACGGCTTCACGCGCCCCCTGCCCGCGGCGGTCACCGCCATCGGCTACGGGCTGGCGTTCTACCTGCTCGCCCTGGCGCTGAAGACCATCCCCGTGGGCATCGCCTACGCCGTCTGGTCCGGCGCGGGCATCGTGGCCATCGCCATCATCGGCTACTTCGTCTTCGGCCAGGCGCTGGACGCCGCCGCGCTGTTCGGCATCGGCCTGATCCTGGCCGGGGTGCTGGTGCTGAACGTGTTTTCGGGCTCAGGCGGACACTGAGGCCGGCCGCGGCAGCAGGCGCCGGTAACGCGCCGGCAAGGCGAACAGGGCGCCGTGGAATTCGGCGCTGTAGACCTGCAGGTCGCCGATCCCCCGGGCGTCCAGGCGCGCCCCGATTTCCGCGGCGGACAGGCCGGCGGGATCGAGCGTATCCGAGGCCACCGCCAGGGCCCAGTACGAGCCGTACAGGGGGATGTGCAGGCCGTAGGCGTGCACCTGCGGGAAGACCTCGCCCAGCGCGGCCGCCAGGCCGGACACCTGCCCGGGCTCGTGGAACGGGGCCCCCAGGTGCAGGACCAGGGCGCCGCCCGGCGCCAGGACGGCCCGGCAGTCCTCGAAGAACGCCTGCGTGTACAGCGGCCCGGCCGGCGTTTCGGGATCCGTCAGGTCCAGATAGACCAGGTCGAAGGTCTGGCCGCACTCGCGCACGTAGGCGGCGCCGTCCTGGATGCGGACGTCCGCCCGGGGATCGTCCAGGCTGCCCCGGTGGATGGACCCCAGGTGGTCCCGCGCCGCCGCCACCACGCCGCCGTCGAGCTCCACCAGGGTCGCGGATTCGATGCTGCGGTACTTCAGCAGTTCTTCCAGCGCGCCGCCGTCGCCGCCGCCCACGATGAGCGCCCGGCGCGGCGCGGGATGCGCCAGCGCCGCCGGATGGATGAGGGCCTCGTGGTAGAACGCCTCGTCGGCCTCCGAGGTCATCAGGCGGCCGTCCAGGCGCAGGGTCAGGCCCAGCTCGCGCGATTCGAGCACTTCCAGCCATTGCAGGCCGGTGTCGCACGCCAGCACCCGCCGGTCGAAGCGGAAGCCGTACACGCTGTGCTCGTCGAGGGCTTCCAGCAGGGGCTCGCCGGGCTGCGCCGGGCCGTCGCGCTCGCCGCGCATCAGGCGCTGGCGCTGGCAGTCCCCCGGCGCGAAGGCGGATTCGAGCGCGGCCATCAGGTGCTCCGCGCGGGCGGAATTGTCCGTCTCGAAATTGCAGACGTAGACGTCCAGCGTCACCCCGCCGCGTTCCGGCCAGGTATGGATCGCCAGGTGGGATTCGGCCAGCAGCAGCATGCCGGTGACGCCGCCGGGCTGGCCCTGGTAGTCGGGAAAGCGATGCCATTTTTCCCCGACGATGGTCAGGCCGGCATCGAGCGTCGCCTGGCGGCACAGGGCGGCCAGCGCCGCTTCGTCGGTGAGCAGGGTGGCGTCGGACTGGCAGCGATAGAGATCTGCGGTCAGGTGCAGGCCTTGCATGATGGCATCCTCCGGATCAAGGGATCGCGCGCCGTGCGCGGATGAAACGGCCCTGCGGACATCCCGGCAATCGGGGTCCGCCTCATCCGTTTTTTAAAGGGGAAATCGAAAGATGATAGACGAAGACAGCTTTTGAATCAAGAAGCCAAAAGAAGCAAAAAGAAGTAGCAAAAAGAAGAAGTAAAAAGATGCATCAAAAAACCGCCGGGGGGTCGGCTGCCCTCTGCCCGTTGCCCCTGCGCTTCGGCGACCCGTGC
Organism: Castellaniella defragrans 65Phen; assembly: GCF_000612685.1. NCBI lineage: Bacteria > Pseudomonadati > Pseudomonadota > Betaproteobacteria > Burkholderiales > Alcaligenaceae > Castellaniella > Castellaniella defragrans. The sequence continues at coordinate 1,459,224 of NZ_HG916765.1, read as the reverse complement.
GGGGTCCGTGCGCGGATCCGTGGGCGGTCCGCCGATCCGGCCCCGCGGCCGATACCCGGACCCCGGAAGATTCCCCGACCCCGGAAGATTCCCCGACCCCGGAAGATTCCCCGACCCCGGAAGATTCCCGGACCTCGGAAGATTCCCGGACCCCGAGAAGATCCCTGGACCCCGGAAGATTCCCGGGCCCGGAAATGGAACGGGGCCGACGATTGTGTCATCGGCCCCGCCAGATTTCTGTTTTTTATGGGTACTGCCACAAATGAAAGCGCCATCTCCGTGGCGCCAGTGCCCAGCAGGGCTGTCTCCTCACCTGCATGGACGGCATTATGCCGAATCTTTCACTCTGTCACACCTAGGGAAGTCCCTAGCGTGCGGCGCCCAGGCCCCCTCGTGACCACCCCGTCATCAGCTTGCCATCAGTTCGCCGGCCGGCGCCGGACGGCCGAACAGGAAGCCCTGCGCATGGACGCAGCCCATGGACAGCAGCACGTCGCGCTGGGCGGTGTTTTCCACGCCCTCGGCGACCACGTCCAGGTCCAGCGAACAGGCCAGGCTGAGCACGGCCGACACGATGGCCGTGCTGCGCTGCTGCTGCGGCCCCAGCCCCAGCGGCTCGATGAAGGAGCGGTCGATCTTCAGCGTGCGCAGCGGAAAGCGGTGCACGTGGCTGAGCGAGGAATAGCCGGTGCCGAAATCATCCAGCGCGATGCGCACGCCCGCCTCGTGCAGATGGCCCAGGATCTCGGCCGCGGCATCCGGGTCCGACAGCAGGGAGCTTTCGGTCACTTCGACGCACAGCCGATGCGCCGCCACGCCGGACCGGGCCGCCAGGTCCAGCAGGCGCCGGGGGAAATTCCGGCTGTGGAAATGGCATGGCGAGATGTTGATGTTGAGGATCCTGTCCCGGCCCAGCAGCTCCGGCGCGGCCTGGCAGGCCAGGCCGTACATGTGCCAGTCGATGGTCTCGATCAGGCCGGTCTCCTCGGCCGCCGGCAGGAAGCGGTCGGGCCCCAGCATGCCGTGTTCCGGATGCCGCCAGCGGATCAGGGCCTCGTAGCCGGTGACGCCGCCGTCGGCCAGGCGCACGATGGGCTGGAAATAGGCCACGAACTGCTCTTTTTCCAGCGCGGCGCGCATCTGCTGTTCCAGGTCGAGCACGTTCATGGCCGAGGCGTGCAGGCTTTCGTCGAACAGCACGAAGCGCTGGCGGCCCGCCGCCTTGGCGCGGTACAGCGCGGTGTCGGCGTCGTGCAGCAGTTGATCGACCGTGCGGTAGGCCCGGCGGCTCATGGCGATGCCGATGCTGACCGAGACGTGCAGCTGGCGGCCGCCCACCTGGATGGCTTCGGTCATGCGAGCCTGGATGCGCTCGGCCACCAGGCAGGCCGAGAAGGGCTGCGGGCAGTCTTCGAGAAGGACGGCGAACTCGTCGCCCGAGAGCCGGCCGACGATGTCGGGCGACCGCACGCACTCGGCCATCCGCGCCGAGACGATGCGCAGGACCTCGTCGCCCACCCCGTGTCCCAGGCCGTCGTTGAACAGCTTGAAGCGGTCCACGTCCAGGTACAGCAGGGCGAAACTGCGCGCCGGATCGCGCTTCAGGGCGCCCAGCGCGCGATCCAGCCGCTCGCGCAGGTACAGGCGGTTGGGCAGGCCGGTGAGCGAGTCGTGCATGACCTGGTGCTTGAGCTGCTTTTGCGCCCGTTCCCGCACCACGACCTGCCGGCGCAATTCCCGCGTGCGTTCCTGCACCCGCCGCTCCAGCTCGGCGTTCAGGGTCTGCAAGGCCTCGGCCTGCTGGCGCCGCTGCAGGGTGTTGGCGATCTGGTAGGACACGAAGGTCAGCAGTTCGGCGTCCTGCTGCGTGTAGTGCAGGTCGGGCCGGTAGCTTTGCACCACGACCACGCCCATCACGCCGCGAGCGCCCATCAGCGGCGCCCCCAGCCAGGAGATGGCCGGCGTCCCGTAGGTGGCCGCGTCCACCTCGCCCTGCGCGATCAGCGCGCTGATCGCCTCCGCTTCGAGCCGCAGGGTGCGCGCATGGCGGATCGCATATTCGCTCATGCCACGGCCCATGGGCCGGCGCAACAGCTCCGCTCCCGAACTGTCCACGTAATAGGGAAAATCCAGCCACTGGCCGTCCTCGGACACCAGCGCGATGCAGAAGCTCTCGGCGTCGAGCAGTTCGCCCACGGCCTGGTGGATGCTGCGGTAGAAAGCCTCGTTGCTATCCTGCCCGTGGCCGAGCGCGGCGATCCGGTACAGCGTGGCCTGCAGGTGGACCGCGCGCTCGCTCTCGCGCACCTGTTCCTGCAGCCGGGCATTGGCGCGGGCCAGCTCGCGCGTGCGTTCGGCCACCCGGCGCTCCAGGGCCTCCTGGCCGAGCTTGCGCTCGACGGCGTTCAGCACGTGCTCGGCCACGAACGCCAGCACGTGCTCGTCGGACTGGGTGTATCCCCGGCCTTCCTCGTAGCTTTGCACGGCCAGGATGCCGAAGACCCGGCCGTCCCGGCACATCGGCACCGCCATGAAATCCACCGAGGGCGTGCCCACGCCGTGCCCCTGCCGCAGCCCCAGGGCGCGGACGATCTCGTTCGAGGGTCCGCGCATGGGGCGGGCCTCCCGGATCAGCCGCAGGGTGAGGGTGTCGCGCAGCTGTTCGGCGGTGAATTCCTGGTCGGGCCGATAGACCTGCCCGTCCATGACGTCGGAAAAATAGATGAACCGGACCGTCTCGCGGCGCGGATCGTGCAGGGCGATGTAGAAGTTTTCCGCGTACATCAGGCGGGAGATGATGCGGTGCAGGCCTTCCAGCAGGCTTTGCATGTCCAGCCCCGACGCCGCCATGTCGGCGATGGCGAACAATGCCCGCTGCAGGCGGTCGGAGTGTTCGAGGCGCCGCACCGACGCCTGCAGGCGCTCGATTGCCCCCGCCTCGATCATTTCCGTCGGTTCCGACGGACTCGTCCGGCGCTGTCGACTCATACGATCCCCAGTGGCTCCGCGCGATGCGTTGATCCCTGTCTGCCCGTGCCTGCAGTATACCGGTCGGCGGCAGGGTCATCATGACCGGCGAATGGCCGATATCAGTCCATCCCAATGGGCTGGGCCGGGATCCTCCGATAGGATGGGACGGCCGTTCCGCAGCCGGCTTGCCCGGGCCGGCCGGTCACCCCATAAAATCAACAGGAGACACCTCGATGCACGCCCCCGCACCCGCCCCCCTCCCCCGGCCGGAGGATGAAAACCCCGGGCTGGCCGCCAACCTGGCCTACGGCTTGCAGCACGTCCTGACCATGTACGGCGGCATCATCGCCGTGCCCCTGATCATCGGCGAGGCCGCCGGCCTGCCGCCCGACGAACTGGGGCTGCTCATCACCGCCTGCCTGTTCATGGGCGGCCTGGCCACGCTGCTGCAGACCCTGGGCCTGCCGCTGTTCGGCTCCCAGCTGCCGCTGGTGCAGGGCGTCTCGTTTTCCGGCGTCGCCACCATGATCGCCATCCTGAACACCGGCGGCGGGCTGCCCGCCATCTTCGGCGCCGTCATGGCCGCCTCGCTCATCGGCCTGATCGTCACGCCGGTGTTCTCCCGCATCATCCGCTTCTTCCCGCCCCTGGTCACCGGCATCGTCATCACCACCATCGGCCTGACCCTCATGCCCGTGGCCGCCCTGTGGGCGATGGGCGGCAACAGCGCCGCGCCGGACTTCGGCAGCATGGGCCACATCGGCCTGGCCGCCGGCACGCTGGCCATCGTGCTCGTCCTGACCCGGCTGGGCAACGCGGCCGTCTCGCGCCTCTCGATCCTGATCGCCATCCTGATCGGCACCCTGGCCGCCGCGGCCAGCGGGCAGGCGGACTTCTCCCACGTGGCCCAGGGCGGCTATTTCGGCCTGCCCTCGCTGTTTCACTTCGGCTGGCCCACCTTCCAGGCGGCCGCCATCGTCTCGATGTTCATCGTCATCATCGTCACCCTGGTCGAGACCTCCGCCGACATCCTCGCCGTGGGCGACATCATCGACACCCGCATCGATTCCCGCCGCCTGGGCAACGGCCTGAGGGCGGACATGCTCTCGAGCCTGATCGCGCCGGTGTTCGGCTCGTTCACGCAAAGCGCCTTCGCCCAGAACGTGGGCCTGGTCGCCGTCACGGGCGTCAAGAGCCGCTACGTGGTCGCATTCGGCGGCCTGATCCTGATCGCGCTGGGCCTGGCGCCGGTCATGGGCCGCGTGGTCGCCTGCATCCCGCCGCCGGTGCTGGGCGGCGCCGGCATCGTCCTGTTCGGCACCGTGGCCGCCAGCGGCATCCGCACGCTGGCGCGGGTCGAGTACGAGGGCAACGCCAACCTGGTCATCGTGGCCACCGGGATCGGCGCGGGCATCATCCCCATCATCGCGCCCCGCTTCTACGACGCCTTCCCCACCTGGTTCTCGACCATCTTCCAGTCCGGCATCAGCTCCGCCGCCGTCGTGGCGATCCTCATGAACCTGGTCTTCAACCACACGGGCGCCGCCGCGCGGACCGCCCGCGCCTCCTCGCGGCCGCAGGCCCTGAGCCAGTCCACGGCGTCCGGCACGTCCGCCTGAGCGCCGCGGGCGCGGGCCGCCGCGGCGGCGGCCCGGGGCGCGCCGCGCGGCGCCCCCATCGCGGCACGCCGCTTGCTGCGGCGTGGCGACGCCACTGACGGCGTCACCACACCAGGAGAATACGGATGGCCATGAACAAATCGCACGCGCCCGCCGCCCAGAAAGGCGTGCTCGGCATGCTGATCGACGACCACCGGGAGGCGCAGCGGCTTTTCAAGGAGTTCAAGTCCGCCAAGGATCCCGCCCGGCAGGAAGAAATCGTGCGGCACGCCTGTACCGCGCTGACCGCCCACACGAAGATCGAGGAGGAGCATTTCTATCCCTTCCTGCGCGACGCCGACGCCGATGCGTTCGGCAGCCTGCTGGACGAGGCCACGGTCGAGCACGCCAGCGCCAAGGACCTGATCGCCCAGCTGGAGGCGATGAAGCCCGCCGACGACCTGTACGAGGCCCATTTCACCGTGCTGGGGGAATACACCAATCACCACATCAAGGAGGAGGAGGACGAACTGTTCCCGAAGGTGATCGACAAGGCAATCGACCTGCGCGGGCTGGAAAAGCCCATGGAAGACACCAGGCGCGAGGCGATGTCGGCCAAGGCATCGGCCTGAAGAGCGGCACGCCGCTTGCTGCGGCGGCGCCGGACACGACCTTTCGTCATCACAGGAGTCATCATGAACCACACCCGAACGGCCTCCTTCATCCTGGGTGCGGCCGCCGCCGCATTCTCCATGCTGGCGGCGGGCCAGCAGCCCGGCGGGCTCGCGCAGCAGGATCGCGCCTTCATGGAAAACGCGATCCAGGGCAGCTACGCCGAGATCGAAGCCAGCCAGCTCGCGCTGAAGAAGGACAGCAGTCCGGACGTCAGGGCCTTCGCCAACACCATGATCAGCGACCACGGAAAAATGGTGGAAGAAGCCAGGACGCTGGCCCAGCAGAAAGGCTACACGCCGCCCGACGGCCCCTCCGTCCTGCAGAAGGGCGAGGCGACGGCGCTGAAGACCCTGAGCGGCGGCGCCTTCGACGCCGCCTACGTCAACCGCATCGGCGTGGCGGCCCACGAATCGACGGTCCAGCAGTTCCAGCAGGCGGACCAGGAAGTCCAGGATCCCGACATCAAGGCCATGATCCGCAAGGCGCTGCCCAAGCTGCAGGAACACCTGCGGATGGCCCGCGCGCTGGATGCCAAGCAGGACGCCCAGTGAGGCGCGGCGCGCCATCGACGTTCAGGAGACACCCATGGACGAGACGAAACGCAGATTCGTCCAGGCCGCGCTGGCGCTGCCCGCGGTCCTGGCCCTGCCCGCCTGCGGACGGGAAGAAACCAGGTCGGCCCGAATCGCCGGGACCTTCTTCTCGCCCGCCGAATACCGCTTCATCGAAGCCGCGACCGCCCGCCTGATTCCGGGCGACGAGAACGATCCCGGCGCCATCGAGGCCGCCATCCCGCTGTTCATCGACCTGCAGCTGGCGGGCCCCTACGGCCGCGCCGACCGCTGGTACATGGAAGGCCCCTGGGCGGCGGGCACCGAGCAGCAGGGCTACCAGCTCAGGCAGACGCCCGCGGAACTGTACCGCATCGCCATCGCCGGCATCGAGGAATACTGCCGCGGGCGCTACGGCGGCCGCGTGTTCGCGGACCTGAGCGCCGAACAGCAGGACGAGGTGCTGCGCGATCTGGAAGCCGGCAAGATCGAGCTCGACGGCGTTCCCGGCAAGGGCTTCTTTTCCGTGCTGTGGCAGAACACGCAGGAAGGATTCCTGTCCGACCCCATGTACGGCGGCAACCGCGGCTTCGCCGGCTGGAAGCTGATCGGATTCCCCGGCCCCCGCTACAACTACGTCGAGGAAATCACCCAATACGGCAAACCCTACCCGCTGCCGCCCGTCGGCATCCTGGGCCGGGACGGCACACGCATGCGCACCGGCGCGTAAAGGAGGCAGGATGGCAAAACGACTGAAGCCGGTGGACGTGGTGCTGGTGGGATTCGGCTGGACCGCCTCCATCATCGCCCAGGAACTGACGGACGAAGGCCTGCAGGTGCTGGCCCTGGAGCGCGGCGAGGACCGCGCCACGGTGCCGGACTTCGCCACCACCCACATCCAGGACGAACTGAAGTACGCGGTCCGCAACCACATGTTCCAGGCCCCCATCCGGGAGACCCTGAGCTTTCGCAACACCCCCGACCAGAAGGCCCTGCCCATGCGCCAGCTCGGATCCTTCCGGCCCGGCGCCGGCGTGGGGGGCGCGGGCGTGCACTGGAACGGGCAGACCTGGCGCTTCCTGCCGGACGATTTCGTCATCCGCTCCCATACCGAGGAGCGCTACGGCCCCGGCTTCATCCCCGAAGACCTCACCATCCAGGACTGGGGCATCACCTACGACGAGCTGGAGTCCTGTTACGACCGCTTTGAATACCTGTGCGGCGTCTCCGGCAAGGCGGCCAACGTGGCGGGCGAGCGCCGTCCGGAAGGCAATCCCTTTGAAGGCAACCGGTCGCGCGACTACCCGCTGCCTCCGCTGGAGCCCAGCGCCGGCTCGCTGATGTTCGACAAGGCGGCGCGCGAACTCGGCTACCACCCCTTTCCCGGGCCGGCCGCCAACGCCTCCCGGCCCTACCTGAACCCGCTGGGCGTGCAGATGGGCCAATGCACGTACTGCGGCTTCTGTGAATGGTTCGGCTGCGGCAACAATTCCAAGGCTTCGCCGCAATCGACGATCCTGCCGGTGCTGCTGAAAAAGGACAATTTCTCCTACCGCACCGGCTGCGACGTCACGCGCGTGGTGCTGGACGGCTCGGGCACCAAGGCCAAGGGCGTACTGTACCGCGACCTGGAAGGCCGCGAATTCGAGCAGCCCGCGGAGCTGGTCGTCCTGTGCGCCTTCGCGCACCACAACGTTCACCTGCTGCTGCTCTCGGGCATCGGCAAGCCCTACGATCCCGCGCGCAGCGCCGGCGTGGTCGGCCGCAACTACGCCTACCAGATCACCTCCGCCGTGGAGGTCTTCGTCGACGAGCTGATGAACCCGTACATGGGCGCCGGCGCCCTGGGCCAGGCCATCGACGACTTCAACGGCGACAATTTCGACCACGGCCCGGAAGGCTTCATCGGCGGCGGCTACATCGCGCTGTGGACCACCGGCGGACGTCCCATCCTGCAGCACCACCTGCCCAAGGACACGCCCACCTGGGGCGCCGGATGGAAGAAGGCGATGGCGGAGAACTACCTGCACAGCACCTCGGTCTCGACCCACGGCAGCGTCGTGAGCCACCGCAACGCCTACCTGGACCTGGATCCGACCTACAAGGACCTCTACGGCAACCCCATGCTGCGGCTGACCTTCGATTTCCACGCCAACGACTACCGGATGTCCGACTACCTGACCGGCAAGGCCGAAGGCATCGCCCGGACGATGAAGCCGCGCTCGATCAACGTCAAGAAGCGCAAGCCGCCCTACAGCATCATCCCGTACCAGACCACCCACAACACCGGGGGCGCCGTCATGGGCGACGACCCGCGCACCAGCGTCGTCAACCGCTACCTGCAGAGCTGGGACGTGCCCAACGTCTTCGTCGTCGGCGCCTGCAACTTTCCGCAGAACCCCGGCTACAACCCTACCGGCACGGTCGGCGCGCTCGCCTTCTGGGCGGCGGACGCGATACGCACGCGCTACCTGAAACGGCCCGGACCCCTGGTCCAGGCCTGACGCGGGAGGCATCATGCGCAAGAACCACGCCATCCTGGGCTGTCTCGCCCTGCTCTGCGCCGTCCCGGCCGCCGGCGCGGCCGACCTGCACAGCGCGGACTTCACCAACATCCAGCGCGGACGGTACCTGGCCAACGCCGGAGACTGCATTTCCTGCCACACCGCCAAGGGCGGTAAGCCCTACGCCGGCGGCTACCCGGTGGAAACGCCCTTCGGCACCCTCTACTCCAGCAACATCACGCCGGACGTCGTGACGGGCATCGGCAACTGGAGCCGCGACGACTTCTACCGCGCCATGCACGAGGGCAGGCGCAAGGACGGGCAGTACCTGTATCCGGCCTGTCCCTACCCCTGGTTCACCAAGATGACCCGGGAGGACGTCGACGACCTCAAGTCCTACCTGGACACCCTGCAGCCGGTGCGCGCCATCCCGCCGGAAAACGACCTGATCTGGCCACTGGGCTGGCGGGAGATGGTGGCGGGCTGGAACCTGCTGTTCTTCGAGCCGGGCACCTACGCCGCGGATCCGGACAAGTCCACGCTCTGGAACCGCGGCGCCTACCTGGTGCAGGGCCCGGGCCACTGCGCCGCCTGTCACACGCCGAAGAATTTCCTGGGCGGGACGGACTCCGACCGGGCATTGCAGGGCGGCGACGCCGGCGAAGGGTGGTTCGCGCCCGGCCTGACGGGCAACCACCGCGACGGCCTGGGCGGCTGGTCCGAGCGCGACATCATCGAATACCTGAAGACCGGCGCCAATCCCCACACCGCCAGCACCGGCCCGATGACCGAGGTGGTGATGAATTCCACGCGCCACCTCAGCGATTCCGACCTGCAGGCCGTCGCCGCCTATCTGAAGGACATCCCGGCCCATCGGGCGGAGAAGGGGGACGGGGACAAGGACGCCGCCACCCTCGACGAACAGGCCATGAAGCGCGGCAAGGCGCTGTACGCCGACCAGTGCATGGGCTGCCACATGGCCGACGGCAAGGGCCAGGCTCACGCCTTCCCGCCCCTGGCCGGCGCGTCCTCGGTGCAGGCGCCCAATGCGCAGACCCTGATCCAGGTGGTCCTGAGCGGCGACTACATGGCGGACCCGCCGTCCCTGCCCACGGGCCTGGCCATGCCCGCCTTCGACTGGAAGCTCGGCGACCAGGAGATCGCCGACGTGCTCACCTACGTGCGCAACAGCTGGGGCAACCGGGCTCCGGCCGTCGATGCGGACACCGTCGCGGACATGCGCGAGAGCGTGCACGAGTACGGACCGCGCTACAAGCGGCTGATCAGCCGGCCCTGAGGGGCGCCCGGACGGCCCCCGCCCGGCGGGCCAGCTTCCGCCGGGCCGGAGCCGGCCGGGTAAGCCGGCGGGTGGGCGCCTGCCGGCGCAGGCCGCGTGCGGCGCCTTCCCTGGCACGGCGGGACAGGCGCTCCATCGCCTCGTCCACGGGCCTCCATCCCGCCTTGCTCATCCGGCCGTGTTGGCTGTATAAATTCACAGTATCAGCCACGGAGCCCCCATGTACACCATCACTCTTCAAGACGCCCCCGCCGATCTTCCCGAACGCGCCCGGCAGGACGCCGAACAGCGCTTCCGCCGGACACTGGAACGCGCCCTGGGCGGGCCGGAGCACGTGCTCGCGGCCTTCCGGGCCTGGACCACGGCCGAGGACACCCCGGAAAACGAGATGGCATCGGCGGACATCGAACTGGCCAAGCGCTGGATCGCCGCGGCCGGACGGGCGCGCGGCGATGCGTTCCAGAACCTGGGGGAGACGGAGGCGTGGTTCGAGGTGCGGGCCGAGCGGTAGGCCGCCCGCTCCGCGCCGGCATCCCGCTTCTTCGGGCCGAGCAACCGCTGCCGGCGCGGCGGACCCAGGCCCGGAAGCGAACCGGACGTCGCCATCCGGCGCGCGGGTGCTGTCGGGACGAATCCCAAGAAAAGAATCACTTCCCGAGAAGGGCCGGATACGCAAAAAAGCCCGGTTCCCTAGGGAATGCCGGGCTTTCCTGGACTTCAAGGGATCGGCCTGGGGCCGATCCCGACCAGCCTGGAAGGCTGGAATCGATCACATATTGTCGATCATCACCTGGCCGAAGCCGGAGCACGACACCTGGGTCGCGCCTTCCATCAGGCGGGCGAAGTCGTAGGTGACCTTCTTCGACAGGATGGATTTTTCCATGCTGCTGATGATCAGGTCGGCGGCCTCGGTCCAGCCCATGTGGCGCAGCATCATTTCGGCGGACAGGATCTCCGAACCCGGGTTGACGTAGTCCTTGCCGGCGTACTTCGGCGCGGTGCCGTGGGTGGCTTCAAACATGGCCACGGAATCCGACAGGTTGGCGCCCGGGGCGATGCCGATCCCGCCGACCTGGGCGGCCAGGGCGTCGGAGATGTAGTCGCCGTTCAGGTTCAGCGTGGCGATGACGTCGTATTCGGCCGGGCGCAGCAGGATCTGCTGCAGGAAGGCGTCGGCGATGACGTCCTTGACCGTGATGTCGCGGCCGGTCTTGGGGTTCTTGAACTTGCACCACGGGCCGCCGTCGATCAGCTGGGCGCCGAATTCCTTCTGGGCCAGGGCGTAGCCCCAGTCGCGGAAGCCGCCTTCGGTAAACTTCATGATGTTGCCCTTGTGCACCAGGGTGACGCTCGGGCGGTCGTTGTCGATGGCGTACTGGATGGCCTTGCGCACCAGGCGTTCCGTGCCTTCGCGCGACACGGGCTTGACGCCGATGCCGGAGGTGCCGGGGAAGCGGATCTTCTTGACGCCCAGCTTGTCCTGCAGGAATTCGATGAGCTGGCGGGCCTTGTCGGATTCGGCCTCGAATTCGATGCCGGCGTAGATGTCCTCGGAGTTTTCGCGGAAGATGACCATGTCGGTCTTTTCCGGCTCGCGCACGGGCGAGGGCACGCCCTTGAAGTAGCGCACCGGGCGCAGGCAGACGTACAGGTCCAGTTCCTGGCGCAGGGCCACGTTCAGCGAACGGATGCCGCCGCCCACCGGGGTGGTCAGCGGGCCCTTGATGGAGACGACGTACTCGCGCACGGCTTCCAGGGTTTCCTCGGGCAGCCAGACGTCCGGGCCGTAGATCCGGGTGGATTTCTCGCCGGCGTAGACTTCCATCCAGTGGATCTTGCGCTTGCCGCCGTAGGCCTTGGCGACCGCGGCGTCCACGACCTTCAGCATCACCGGGGTGATGTCCTGGCCCGTGCCGTCGCCCTCGATGTAGGGAACGATGGGCTCATCGGGGATGTTCAGGGAGAAATCGGCGTTGACCGTGATCTTCTGTCCGCCGGCCGGGACCTTGATGTGCTGATAGGACATGGGTGCTCCAGTGTTGCTGGGTTTGTTGTGCAAGAGAAAGGGAATCAGTCTTATATAAGAGTTTAGCGTAAACTGGCTGCCGGCAGGCGGCCTTTCCCTCCTATTCTACCGGCCGGCACCCCGGAAATACCCGAATCGGCGGGTTAAAATGGACGGTCCGGCCCGTCTTTTCCACACCCTCATGTTCAATCCCTCCAAGGAACAGGTCCGCGCGTTCTTCACCGACGCCTGGCGCAAGCGCCGCGAAGGCGGGGTGCTGACGCCGCTGGAGACCATGGCCGCCGACCTGATCGAACGCCACCCCGAATACCACGCCGACCTGCAGGACCCCGACGCCGCCGAACGCGACTATACGGTCGAGGCCGGCCGCACCAACCCCTTCCTGCACCTGTCGATGCACCTGGCGATCCAGGAGCAGCTGTCGATCGACCACCCGCCCGGCATCCGGGCCGCCTGGAATGCCCTGTTGCGCAGCCACGACGAACACGAGGCGGCCCACGTCATCATGGAAGCCCTGGGCGAGGTCGTCTGGGAAGCCCAGCGGCTGGGCAAGCCGCTGGACAACGAACGCTACCTGGACCTGATCCGGCGCCACGCCACGCACGACCGCTGACGGGAAGAACGGCCCGCATCCGCCCCGGCGGCGCGCCACCCGCCCTGCCCGCCCCGCACCGCCCTACCCGCCCCGCACCACCCCGCACCGCCCCGGACGAAACCCGGCCGAAACCCGGACGAAAAAGCGCGCGGGGCGAAGATACAAACGTCCCGGCAAAGCGCCGCTCCCAACAAAGAAACGCCCGCCGGGCGCGCGGGCCGGGCGGGCGTTCGGCGAAAGGCCGCCGCGCGCTACTTGCGCACGGCCAGCGGCGAGGGCTGGACCGACAGCCAGGCGGAGATGTTCTCGATGTCGGTGGCCGACAGTTGCGTGGCCATGGCGCCCATGATGGCGTTCTTGCGCACGTTGGCCGAGGCCGGCGCCCCCGCCTGGCCGCGCTGGTAGGAAGTCAGGGCATGGGCCAGGTAGTCCGGGTGCTGACCGGCCAGGATCGGATAGTCGGGCTGCAGCGGGGTCTTGGCGTCGGCCCCGTGGCAGGAGACGCAGGTGTATTTCTCGAAGGCGGCCTTGCCGGCCTGCAGGTCGGCCGCGTGCGCGCCGGTGGCCGTCAGGCCGAGACCCAGCAGGGCAATCCACAATGTACGCATGATGGTGTCCCCCCGGATCACTTGAGACTGGAATAGTAGGCCGCGACGTCGGCCATGTCCTGCTCGGACAGGGACCGCGCGATGGCGTCCATGGTCGGGAAGGAACGCGCGCCGCTGGCGTATTCCTTCAGCGCCGCCACGATGTAGGGCGCGTTCTGACCGGCGATCATGGGGACGTGGTACAACTCCGGATAGGCCGCCTTGTAGCCCGGGATTCCATGGCAGCCGATGCACATGGACACCTTCTGGGCGCCAGCCTGCACATTGCCCTGAACGGCGGGCGGGTCGGCCGCCAGGGCCGGGCCGGCCAGCAGACAGGACGCCGCCACCACGGCGGCCCCCAACCCACGATCAAGCATTGCTCGCGACTTCATATGGCCTCTTGTCTCTCTGATTCATATTGTGTCGGCATCGGCCAGCCTCCTGCCGGGCCGATGAGGCAAGTCGATTGTACGATAATTGCTCCGATACGGTCAGGCATGAAACTTTCAAGCCCATAATATCCCGGTCAGCCCACCCTCCCGTTCAACCTGCCATCCCGGCCGATCCACCACTCCGTTCGACCCACGTTCAACCCGTCTTCCCGATCATCCCCCACGTCTCCCATCCTTCCCGCGCCTCCTTTTCCGCTTCCATGAACCGCACGCCCGCCTCCGCTCCGAACGGCCGTTTCGACGGCACCGACCGCTACGTCGCCACAGACTCCCTGAAGACCGCCGTCAATGCCGCCCTGGCGCTGCAGCGCCCGCTGCTGGTCAAGGGCGAACCCGGCACCGGCAAGACCCTGCTGGCCGAGGAAGTCGCCCGCGCCCTGGGCCGGCCCCTGCTGCAATGGCACATCAAGTCCACGACCAAGGCGCAGCAGGGCCTGTACGAATACGACGCGGTCTCGCGCCTGCGCGATTCCCAGCTGGGCGAGGCCGCCGTGCACGACATCCGCAACTACATCGTGCAGGGCGTGCTGTGGCAGGCCTTCGAGTCGGAGCAGCCCTGCGTGGTGCTGATCGACGAGATCGACAAGGCCGACATCGAATTCCCCAACGACCTGCTGCGCGAGCTGGACCGGATGGAATTCCACGTCTACGAGACGCGCCAGACCGTCCACGCGCGCCACAAGCCCCTGATCATCATCACCTCGAACAACGAGAAGGACCTGCCCGACGCGTTTCTGCGGCGCTGTTTCTTCCACTACATCGAATTTCCCGACCGCCAGACCCTGAGCGACATCGTGGCCGTCCATTTTCCGGACCTGCGCGCCGACGTGCTGGGCGCGGCCCTGGACGCGTTCTTCCGCCTGCGCGAAGTTCCGGGGCTGAAGAAGCGCCCCTCGACCTCGGAATTCCTCGACTGGCTGCACCTGCTGCTGGCCGAATCCGTGGCGCCTGACAGCCTGGCGCGGGGCGACGTGCCGCCGCTGGCCGGCGCCCTGCTGAAAAACGAACAGGACCTGAACCTGCTGCGGCGCCTGGCCACCCTGACGCAGCGCGGCGTCCGCTGACGGCCGCCGCCGGCGCGGCCGCCCGTCCGCCGCGCCGGCCGCACGCCGCGGCGCCCTTCCCGACCCCCACTCCACCGGACCGACCCATGAGCACCTCCGGCTTCAAGCAAACACCCCGTCCCGTCACCCTGGAAGGCCACGGCGTGCGCCTGGTCCCGCTGGCCCCGGAACACGCCGCCGGCCTGCGCGCCGCCGCCGCCGACGGCGCGCTCTGGAACCTGCGCGTCACCTCGGTCCCCGAGCCCGACCAGACCGAGGCCTACATCGCCCAGGCCCTGCGGGGCCGGGACGACGGTCACATGCTGCCCTTCGCCGTCACCGACGCCGCCGGCGGCGCCCTGCTGGGCACCACGCGCTATCACGACATCGTGCCGGCGGTCGCGCGGCTGGAGATCGGCTACACCTGGTACGGCCGCTCGCATCAGCGCACCCACGTCAACACCGCCTGCAAGCTGCTGCTGCTCGAACACGCCTTCGAGTCCCTGGGCGCCGCCGTGGTGGGCTGGCGCACCGACAACTACAACCACGCCTCCCAGCGCGCCATCGAGCGCCTGGGCGCGCACCGCGACGGCGTGATCCGCCACCACGCGCCGCGCCGCGACGGCACCGTGCGCGACACCGTCATGTACAGCCTGCTGGCGGGCGAATGGCCCGAGGTCCGCGCCCACCTGCTCTACCAGCTGCGCCGCCCGCGCGCCTGAACCCACGCCCGCACGCCTGAATCCCCTTCCCGCCGAACGTCCATTCCCCTCTTCCTGGCCATGCTGACCGATTTCTTCACCCAGTTGCGCGCCGCCGGCATCCCGGTCTCCATCCGGGAATACCTGAGCCTGCTGGAGCTGCTGTGCAGCCCCGCCGCGCCCGCCAGCACGGAGGAGTTCTACCACCTGGCGCGCCTGGCGCTGGTCAAGGACGAGACCCGCTACGACCGCTACGACCGGGTCTTCGCCGCCTTCATCGGCCGCCTCCAGGCGCGCGCCGGCGGCCCCGGCGTGCCGCCGGACTGGCTCGTGCAGACCTTCCGCAAGCAGCTCAGCGACGAGGAAAAGGCGGCCCTGGAAAGGCACGGCTGGGACCGGCTGATGGAGATGTTCCGCGAACGCCTGGCCGAACAGAAGGAACGCCACGCGGGCGGCAGCAAATGGATCGGCACCGGGGGCTCGTCGCCCTTCGGCCACGGCGGCTATCACCCCGAAGGCATCCGCATCGGCGGCCCCTCGGCCGGCAACCGCACCGCCGTCAAGGTCTGGGAACGGCGCGACTACCGCGACTACGACGACCAGCAGACCCTGGGCACGCGCAACTTCAAGATGGCGCTGCGGCGCCTGCGGCGCTTCGCCCGCCAGGGCGCGGCGCTGGAGCTGGACATGCCCGGCACCATCCGCGGCACCGCCGAGCAGGCCGGGATGCTGGACCTGCACTGGGTGCCCGAGCGCCACAACGCGGTCAAGGTCCTGATGCTGCTGGACGTGGGCGGCAGCATGGACGACCACGTCGCCCGCATCGAATCGCTGTTCTCCGCCGCGCGCAGCGAATTCCGCCACCTGGAAGTCTATTACTTCCACAACTGCCCCTACGAATCCGTCTGGCGCCACAACAGCCGGCGCCACGGCGAGCGCATCGAGACCTGGGACCTGCTGCGCACCTACGGCGAGGACTGGCGCCTGATCCTGGTGGGCGACGCGTCCATGAGCCCCTACGAGCTGCTGTACCCCGGCGGCTCGATCGAGCACCACAACGAGGAGGCCGGCGCCGCCTGGCTGCAGCGCATCCTGGCGCACTGGCCGCACGCCGTCTGGCTGAACCCGGAGCCGTCCGGGTCCTGGCAGTACCGCCAGTCCATCGCCCTGGTCAAGGAACTGATGCACGAGCGCATGTTCGGCATGACGATGGACGGCCTGGAGCAGGCCATGCGGCTGCTGTCGAAGTGAACCGGGGCGGGCGCAGCCCCGCCCGCGGCGCGCGCCCGCCCCGATCGAAAACCCCGGTCAGAAACCGACTTGGTCGCCGCCCTTGAGGTGCAGGATGGCGCGGGCCTCGTCGGGCGTGGCCACTTCCAGGTTCAGCGCCTCCAGGATGATGCGGATCCGGCGGACCTGCTCGGCATTGGACGAGGCCAGCCGCCCCGGCTCGATCCACAGGGAATCCTCCAGGCCGACGCGCACGTTCGCGCCCATCGCCGCCCCCATGGTGGCGAGCGGAATCTGGTTGCGCCCCGCGCCCAGGATGGACCACTGGTAGTCCTCGCCGAACAGGCGGTCGGCCGTGCGGCGCATGTGCATCAGGTCCTCGGGGTTCGGGCCGATGCCGCCCAGGATGCCGAACACCGACTGGATGAACGGGGGGCTCTGCACCAGCCCGCGGTCCATGAAGTGCGCCAGGTTGTACAGATGGCTGATGTCGTAGCACTCGAACTCGAAGCGCGTGCCGTTCTCGCCGCCCCTGCGCAGGATCGTCTCGATGTCCTGGTAGGTGTTCTTGAAGATCAGGTCGCGGCTGTTTTCCAGGTATTCGCGCTCCCAGTCGTGCTGGAATTCCTTGAACCGGTTCAGCATCGGAAACAGCCCGAAGTTCATCGAGCCCATGTTCAGCGACGCGACTTCCGGCTTGAAGGCCATCGCCGGACGCATGCGGTCCTCGACCGTCATGGTCGGGCTGCCGCCGGTGGTGATGTTGATGACGGCATCGGTGGCCGCCTTGATCCGCTCCAGGAAGGGGCGGAAGTACGCCGGATCCTGGGTCGGGCGGCCGTCCTTCGGGTCGCGCGCATGCAGGTGCAGGATGGCGGCGCCCGCCTCGGCGGCGGCGATGCCCGCCTGCGCGATCTCGTCGGCCGTGACCGGCAGGTGCGGCGACATGCTGGGCGTATGGATGGCGCCGGTGACGGCGCAGGTGATGATCACTTTCTTCTTGCTGGCCATGGTGATGTGCCTCCAGGGGATGGGCCGCCGGATCGTCTCGCGGCGGCGTGGAAATCGGTGGAAACCGGTGGAAATCGATGGGAATCGGCGGAAAGCCGTTCAGGCGTCCCGCGCCGTCCGCCGCTTGTGCAGCGCGAGCTCCATCAGGCGCGCGTCGCGCCAGAGGCGCCGCGCCTCCAGCCCATCGGCCGGCAGCAGCCGGCGGCGCTGCGCTTCCAGGGTGTCGATCAGGGCTTCGGACCACGGCCCGGTGTCCGTCTGCTCGCGTGCGATGGACTCGAACAGGCCGCCGTAGCGCCGGCAGTAGTCCCGGATGCCGGCGGGCGCGTTCAGGTCGATGGTCTCGAACGGGCCCATGAAGGACCAGCGCAGGCCCAGGCCGTCCTTGACGGTCGCATCCAGGTCCTCGGCATCGACGTAGCCGCCCTCCACCAGCCGGAAGGCTTCGCGCAGCAAGGCGCCCTGCAGGCGGTTGAGGATGAAGCCCTCGATTTCCCGCCGCACCCGCACGGGCTTCTGGCCGATGCCGGCCATCAGCCGCTGCGCGTCGTCCAGCGCCTGCGGGCTGGTCCAGGGCGCGCCGCACAGTTCCACCACCGGCACCAGATAGGGAGGATTGACCGGATGCGCCACCAGGCAGCGGGCGCGCCCCGCCAGTTCATCAGTGAACCGCGAGGCGGCGATGCTGGAGCTGGAACTGGCCAGCACGGTGCCGGGGGCGGCCAGCGCGTCCATCCGGGCGAAGATCTCCTGCTTGACCTCCAGGCGCTCGGGCAGGTTTTCCTGCACGTACGCCGCATCCGCCAGCGCCTGCTCCAGCGCCGTTTCCCGACGGATGCGGGCCATCGCCCCGGCGGCATCGTCCAGCAGGCCCTTGTCCTGCAGCAGCTCCGCCAGCTCGGCGATCAGGCGCAGGGCGCGCGCCGAGGCCTGCGGATCGCCATCCCAGAGGCCGACCTCGCAGCCGCCCCGCGCAAAGACGATCGCCCAGGCCTGCCCGATGAGCCCCGCACCCACCACCGCCACTTTCATCATGCTGTCTCCTCGATTCATCCGGCCGCCCCGCATCCGCGGCGGCCCGCCCGGCCGGGCGCCGGCGGCGCGAAGGCCCGCCCGGCGCGCGCGGCCGTCCCGGCTCAGACGAGCTGCTGGGTATGGCCGTCCACCACCAGCGTCTGGCCGCTGACGCCCGCCGCCGCCCCGCTGGCGGCGAACAGCGCCATGTTGGCGATGTCGCGCGCCGTGACCATGCGGCCCAGGGAAGCCTGGTTCTCATACCGGGCGGCGATCTCCTCCACCGGCCGGCCCAGGATCTTCGCCTTGGCTTCGATCACCGCCCGGATGCGGGGGCCTTCGACCGCCCCGGGCAGGATGGCGTTGACGCGGATGCCGTCCTTGCCCAGTTCGATCGCCAGCGTCTTGGTGAAGCCCACCACGGCCCATTTGGAGGCCGCGTAGGCCGACCGGCCGGCGAAGCCCAGGTGGCCGGCCGCCGACGACAGATTGAGGATGACGCCGGCCGGGGACTGGCGCAGCAGGGGGATGGCCTGCCGCGCGCACAGGAACTGCCCGGTGATGTTCACCGCGAGCGTCCGGTCCCAGTCGGCGCGGCTGATCGTCTCGACCGCGCCGGTGGGGCCGGCGATGCCGGCATTGTTGACGAGCACGTCGAGCCCGCCCAGGAACGCCCGGCCGGCGTCGAACAGCGCGGCCACGCTGTCCTCGTCGGACACGTCGGCCACGACCGTGCCCGCCGCCGGCAGTTCCCGGCGCACGGCCGCCAGCGCGGCCTCGTCCACGTCGCAGAGGAAGACCCGCGCGCCCTCCGCGGCGAAGACCCGCGCCATTTCCAGCCCCAGGCCGCTGGCGCCCGCGGTGATCAGGACCTTTTTGTCCTTCATGCTGATGTTCTCGAACATGGCATTCCTTGAAAAAGAGTGGATGTCCGCCCGCCGGACGAACCCCGCTGGGGCGCCCGGCGGACGGGGAAGCGTCACCCGGCGCCGTCCGCCAGGATCAGGTCGGCGCCCTTCTCGGCCACCATCATGACGGCGGCCTGCGTGTTGCCCGACACCATGGCCGGGATCACGGAGGCGTCCACCACCCGCAGGCCCGCGATCCCATGGACGCGCAGGCGCGGATCGACGACCGCCGATGCGTCCGCGCCCATGCGGCAGGTGCCGATCGGGTGATAGATCGTCTGGCCGTTCTCCCGGGCGAACCGCAGCCACTGCGCGCGCGTCCGCGTCGCCGTGCCCGGGCTGATTTCCCGCTCCACGTAGCGCGCCATGGCCGGCTGGCCCATGATGCGGCGCGCCAGGCGCATGCCGCCGATCAGGCTTTCCTGGTCTTCCTCGGCATCCAGGAAGTTGGGCCGGATGTCCGGGCCCGAGAACGGGTCCGCGCTGCGCGCATGGATGCTGCCGGCCGAGCGCGGCCGCAGCTGGGCCACGCCCAGGGTCATGCCCGGCAGGCGGTCGAGCCTGCGCTCGGCCGCATTGGCATAGCTGGCATGCATGAAGAAGTACTGCACGTCGGGGGCGGGCAGTTCGGGCCGGCTCCTGGCGAAGCCGAACACCAGGCCGGTGCCGAGGGTCAGGATCCCGGTGCGGCGCGCGAAGTATTCGGACACCGCCAGGCCGAGGCGCCATCCCCGGGTCAGCTCGTTGAGCGTGCGCGCGTCCTTCACGCGCCAGTTCATGCGCGTGCAGAAATGGTCGATGTAGTTCTCGCCCACGGCCGGCAGCGCATGGCGCGGCGGCACGCCGATCGATGCCAGCACGCGCGGGTCGCCGATGCCCGACAGCTCCAGGAGCTGGGGCGACTGGACCGCGCCGGCCGCCAGGACGACCTCGGCCCGGGCCCGCACCCGCACGTCGGCGGCGCCCCGCCGGTACGTCACGCCGACGCAGCGCCGGCCGTTTTCGTCGAGATCGACGCGCAGCACGTGGGCGCCGGTGCGCACGCTCAGGTTCGGGCGGCGCCGGGCCCGGTTCAGGTAGCCGTCCACGACGCTCCAGCGCCGGCCGCGGTGCTGCAGGACCTGGTAGTAGCCGAAGCCTTCCTGGCTGGGGCCGTTGTAGTCCGGATTGAAGGGCTGGCCGGCCTGCGCGGCCGCGGCCAGCAGCGCGTCGGCGAGCGCATGCCGCTCCGCCACCTGGGTGAGGTGCATCGGTCCTTCGTGGCCGCGCGCCTCGCCGCCGCCGGCATACCGTTCCAGCTTGCGGAAATAGGGCTCGACGTCGCGCCAGCCCCAGCCGTCGGCGCCCAGCGACTGCCAGCGGTCGTAGTCGGCCGGCTGGCCGCGGACGTAGATCATGCCGTTGATGAGCGTCGAGCCGCCCAGGCCCTTGCCGCGCGGCACGGCGATGACCCGGTCCAGCGTATTGGGCTCGGGCGTGGTCTCGAAGCGCCAGTTGAAGCGGGGATCGACCAGCAGCCGGCTGAAGCCGGCCGGGATCGGGATCCAGAAGTCGCGGCCCTCGCCGCCGGCCTCCAGCAGCAGCACCGAGTGCCGGCCGCAGGCCGTCAGGCGGTCGGCCAGGATGCAGCCCGCGGCGCCCGCCCCGACGATGACGTAGTCGAACTCCTCCTGCATGGCGGCCCGTCTCCGGTCGTCAAAGCATGAAACGGGCCATCAGCCGCACCTGCTCGTCGAGCATGTGGCGGCCGTAATGGATGGGGCAGCCCCGCTTGTGCGCCTCGGCCAGGAGCGGGGTCAGCTCGGGCTTCATGATGATCTCGGCCACGACCGTCTCCGGCCGCAGCAGCTCCGCATCCAGCGGCAGGGGATCTTCCGCCCGCATGCCCAGGGTGGTCGCATTGACGACCATGTCGCATTCCCGGGGGTCGGCCGTGCCCGCCCGGACGTCGGCGTGCGGAAAGGCCTGCCGCAGGCGCTGGACGATGGCCTGCGCCTTGGCGAGCGTCCGGTTGGCGATGACGAGCCGGGCGGCGCCGGCCTCGACCAGGGAAAAGGCGATGGCGCCCGCCGCGCCGCCCGCCCCCAGCAGCAGCAGCCGCTTGCCCGCCGGATCGTGTCCCTGCGTACGCAGGCCCTGGACGAAGCCGGCCCCGTCGAACATGTCGCCGGCCAGGCGGCCGTCGGCCTCGCGGCGCACGGTGTTGACGGAGCCCGTGGCGCGCGCCGCCGGGCCCAGTTCGTCGCACAGCGCCGCCACCTGGATCTTGTGCGGCACCGTCACGATGAAGCCGCCCAGGTTCTTCATGCGGCGAAAGCCGGCGATCACCTCCGCCAGGCCTTCGGCCGGCACGTGCACCGGCACCAGGACGGCGTCCAGGTCCTGGCTCTGGAAATAGGCGTTGAGCACCTGCGGCGTGCGCACCTGCGCGATCGGATCGGCGATGATGGCGAACAGTCTGGTGTTTCCGGTAATCATGTGTCTCCCCTGTTGATCGGGCGGCCGCTCCGGCCGCTGCGTCCCGCGGGACGCCGACAGGTTTCAGGTCATCAGCCAGCCGCCCGCCACGTCGACGACCTGGCCGGTCACGAAGGCGGCCTCGTGGGAGGTCAGGAAGGCGCACACGTCGGCGACCTCGCCGGGCGTGCCCAGCCGGCGCAGGGCGGTCTCGCGGATGACCGCCTGGTTGGCGTCATCGGCGACGGTCGCCAGCAAGGGGGTGCTGATCCGCCCCGGCGCCAGCGCGTTGACGGTGATGCCATGCGGCCCCAGTTCCTCGGCGACGTGCCGCGTGAAACCGATGAGCGCCGCCTTGGTGGCGCTGTAGTGCACCCCGACGATGCGGCTGATCGCGGCCTTGCCGGCCACCGAGGACATGGACACGATGCGGCCGAACCCGCGCCCGATCATCCCGGGCGCCAGCAGTTTCGTGAGATAGAAGGCGCTGCTGAGGTTGACGCCCACCACCCGGTCCCATTCGGCGGGGTCCATCGCCTGCACGGCCGACGGCGCGCCGTCGTGCTTGGGGGAAATCCCCGCGTTGTTGACCAGGGTATCGACCTCGCCCAGTTCGGCGCGGATCCGGTCCACGGCCTGGGCGCAGGCGGCATACCGGCCGACGTCGGCGGCGGCGAAGGCCACCGCATGCCCCTGCCGGCGCCAGGCCTGCGCCGCGGCCTGGCCGCGCGCCTCGTCCAGGTCGATCAGGCCGACGCGGGCCCCTTCGAGCAGATAGCGCTCGACTAGGGCGCTGCCGATCCCACCCAGGGCCCCCGTCACGATCACGACTCGTCCCTCATGCCGCATGGCGGTCTCCTCCGACTTCCAGGATGATCTTGCCGATATGCCGGCTGCTTTCCATCAGGCGATGCGCTTCCTGCACCTCGTCCAGCGGAAAGACGCGATGGATGACGGGCAGGCAGCGGCCCTGCGCCAGCAGGGGCCAGACGTGCGCCTCGACGTCGGCGGCGAGCGCCGTCTTCTGCGCCACCGAGCGGGCCCGCAGGGTGGAGCCGGTGATCGTCAGGCGCCGCAGCATCACCGGCATGAAGTCGAATTCCGTCCTGCTGCCCTGCAGGAAGGCGATCTGCACCAGCCGCCCTTCCAGGGCCAGGCACCGGATGTTGCGCGCGATGTAGCCGCCCCCCACCATGTCCAGGATCATGTCCACGCCGCGGCCGTCCGTCAGCGCCTCGATTTCCGCGACGAAGTCCTGCGTGCGGTAGTCGATGGCCGCCTCGGCGCCGAAGCGGCGGCAGGCGGCGGCCTTGTCCGCGTTGCCCACGGTGGTGAACACGCGCGCGCCGAACGCCCGGGCAAGCTGGATGGCCGTCAGGCCGATGCCGCTGGAGCCGCCATGGACCAGGATCGTCTCGTTGTCCCGCAGCCGGCCGCGCTGGAAGACATTGGTCCAGACCGTGAAATAGTTTTCCGGCAGGGCGCTCGCCTGGATCATGTCCAGCCCGCGGGGCACGGGCAGGCAGTGCCCCGCGTCGACCACGCAGTATTCGGCATAGCCGCCGCCGGGCGTCAGGGCGCAGACCGGATCCCCGGCCTTCCACCGCGTCACCCCCTCGCCCACCGCCGCGACGCGCCCGGAGACTTCCAGTCCCAGGTAGGGCGAGGCATCGGCCGGCGGCGGATAGGAGCCCGAACGCTGCAGGATGTCGGGCCGGTTGACGCCGGCATACTGGACCGCGATCGAGACCTGGCCGGGCGCCGGCTCGGGCACCGGGGCCTCGACCACGCGCAGCGAGGAAGCATCGCCGCCCTTGCCATGATCGATCAGTTTCATCGTCTCTCCCCCACGCTCTTTTCCGCCATCGTTCCCTCCATCCCTTGCCGGAAATCCGCCCTGAAAAATGCCCTGGACATTGTCCTGAAAACCGCCCTGGAAATTGAAGCGCTTCAAATTCACGATCGATTATGAAGCGCTTCAAATATGCAGAGCCCTATCATACGCCGCCAATACCGCTTCGTACATGGCCTCGGATTGCGTCGGATGGGCGAAGACCGTCTGCATCAATTCGGCTTCGGTGGTCTCCAGCCCCATGGCGATGCCGAAGCCCTGGATCATTTCGGTGACCTCGGCGCCCACCATGTGGGCCCCCAGCAGCTCGCCGCTGCGCGCGCACAGGACGACCTTGACGAAGCCTTCGGTATCGCCCATGGCGATCGCCTTGCCGTTGGCGAGGAAGGGGAATTTTCCGACGCGGACCTCGCGGCCGGCGGCGCGCGCCTGCGCCTCGGTCATCCCCACATGGGCCACCTGGGGGTGGCTGTAGGTGCAGGCGGGGATGCGGCCGGCTTCCAGGGCATGGGGCGCGAGGCCGGCGATGTGCTCCACGCACGCGACCGCCTCGTGCGAGGCCTTGTGGGCGAGCCAGGGCGCGCCGGCGACGTCGCCGATGGCGTACACGCCGGGCTCGTCGGTCGCGCCGTGCGGACCGGTCACGATGTGCGATTTCTCGACCCGGACCGCGGTGCGCTCCAGGCCCAGGTCCTCCACGTTGCCCTGGATGCCCGCCGCCACCAGGATGACGTCGGCTTCGTGGGTCTCGGCCCGCGCCGGCCCCTGCACGCTCACCCGCCAGGCGCCGCCGGCCCGCTTCGCCTCCAGGATGCGGCATCCCAGGGACAGTTCGATGCCCTGTCCGGACAGGGACTTCTCCATGTGGGCGGAGATGTCGGCATCCTCGGACGGCAGCACGCGGTCGGCCATTTCCACCACCCGCACCCGCACCCCCAGCGCATGGTAGAAGCTGGCGAACTCGATGCCGATCGCCCCGGCCCCGACCACCAGCATGCGGCGGGGCAGGAAGGCGGGGGTCAGCGCTTCCCGGTAATACCAGACCGATGCCGGATCGGGCTCCAGCCCGGGCAGGAGGCGGGCGCGCGCGCCGGTCGCCAGGATGACGGACCGCGCCTGCAGGGCGGCGGGCGCCTGGCCGGCCGCGACCGGCCGCAGCTCGACCCGGCCCCGGCCGGCCAGCCGGGCGGCGGCCGGGATGACTGCCACCCCGTTCTTCTTCAGCAAATGGGCGACGCCGCGCCGCAGCTGCCCGGCGACCTGGCGCGAACGGGCCACCATGGCGGCGAGATCGGGCTGCGCCGCCTCGACCCGGATGCCGTAGCGCGCCGCGTCGCGCGTCAGGCGCAGCACGTCGGCCGAGCGCAGCAGCGCCTTGGTGGGAATGCAGCCCCAGTTCAGGCAGACGCCGCCCGGCTCGGCCTTCTCGACCAGCGCGGTGCGCAGGCCGAGCTGCGCCGCGCGGATCGCGGCGACATAGCCGCCGGGGCCCGCGCCGACGACGGCGACGTCGTAATCGTGACGTTCATGTTTCATGGCGGCCTCAGATCAGGATGCCCAGGGGCGCCTCGATCAGGCGCCGGAAGATTTTCAGCCAGCGGGCGGCCAGTGCGCCGTCGATGGCGCGATGGTCCACGGACAGCGTCACCGACATCATCGAGGCCGCCGCGAGCTGGCCCTGCGCATCCACCACGGCCCGCCGCTCGGTCGCGCCCACCGCCAGGATGGCGGCCTGCGGCGGATTGATGATGGCGGCGAATTCCCGCACGCCGTGCATCCCCAGGTTGCTGACGGTGAAGCTGCCGCCCTGGTATTCCTGCGGCTGCAGGCGGCCCTCGCGGGCGCGCTGCGCCAGGCGGGCGATGTCCGCGCTGATGGCCGACAGGGACCGGCCCTCGGCCTGCCGCACGATGGGCGTGATCAGGCCGTTCTCGGTGGCCACCGCCACCGAGATGTCCACGGCGGCATGCCGCAGCAGGGCCTCGTCGGTCCAGCTCACGTTCATGTCGGGCAGCTCCGCCAGCGCCACGGCGGCCGCCTTGACGATCATGTCGTTCACGGAGATGCGCCGCGGCGCGCCCGCGTTGATGGTCTCGCGCAAGGCCAGCAGCTCGTCCATCCGGCAATCGGCGCGCAGGTAGAAGTGCGGCACCGACGTCTTGCTTTCGAGCAGGCGCCGGGCGATGGTGCGGCGCATCGCCGAATGCGGGATGCGGGTCGCCCCGGCCTCCGCCGCGGGAACGGCGGGCGCCGGCGCCGCGGCCTGTGGCGCAACGGCGGGCGCCGCGGCCGGCTGCGCGGGGACGGACGCGGCCGCCGCGGGCGCCGCGGCGGGCGGGCGCGCCAGCGCCGCCCGCACGTCGCGCTTGACGATGCGGCCATGGGGCCCGCTGCCCGGCAGTCCCCGCAGGTCCAGCCCCGCTTCGGCCGCCAGCCGGCGGGCCAGCGGGCTGGCGAAGAGGCGGCCGCCGGCCGGACCGGCGGGCGCAGAAGCGGCGGGCGCGGACGCGGGAGCCGCGGCGGCCGAAGCGATGCCGGCGGGCGCCGATGCTTCGTCCGGGACGGCGGCGGAGGCCGGAGCCCCGGCCGGTACGGCAGCCGAAGCGGCGGCCTGGGCCGTGGCCGGGTCGGCGGGCCCCGCGCCGGCCGCCTGGCTCAGCAAGGCGTCGATATCCGCGGCCTGCTCGCCCGGCGCCAGCAGCACCCCGATGGGGGCGGCCACGGCGGCCGCCTGTCCGGCCGGCACCAGGATCCGGCCCAGGACGCCCGCGGCCTCCGCGGTGAACTCGATGACCGCCTTGTCGGTCTCGATGTCCGCCAGCGCGTCGCCGACGGCGACCGGGTCGCCCTCCGCCTTGGCCCAGGACACGATGGTGGCGGACTCCATGTTGGCGGCGACTTCCGGCATGTGCAACAGAATGGCCATCTCAATTCCTCCCCTGCTTCCGATTCATTCCCATCTCCTCAGCCCTGGCCGCGCACGGGGGCGCCCTGGCCGCGCATGACGCGCTCCAGGCCTTCCACGACTTCCTCGGTGCGCGCGCAGGCGGCGCGCTCCAGCACCTTGGAGATGCTGGGCGAGGCCTCGCCCCCGGTGACGCGCTGGACGGGCTGGTCCAGCCAGTCGAAGAAGCGCCGCTGGATCTCGTCGGCCAGCCAGCCGCCGTAGGACGTGCCCTGCGCGCCCTGCTCGACGATCAGCACGTTGTTCGTCTTGCGGATGCTGGCGCCGATCGTCTCCCAATCCAGGCTGGCGCGATCCAGCCAGCGCAGATCGACGACCTCGGCATCGACGCCCGTGCGTTCGACCGCCTCCAGGGCGTGCCAGACCATCGACAGGTAGGTGAGCACCGTGACCTCGGCGCCCGCGCGGCGCACGGCCGCCTTGCCGAACGCGGTCTGGTAGTCGAAGTCGTCCACGGGCGCCGGGCCGCTGGCGGCGTAGAGGTCCACGTGCTCGATGACCAGCACCGGGTCCTCCAGCTGCAGCGCGGCATTCATGAGGCCGACGTAGTCGAACGGCGTGGACGGCGCGACGATGCGCCAGCCCGGGCTGGTGACGAAGATGCCGGCGGGATCCATCGAGTGCTGCGAGCCGTAGCCGGTGCCCATCGCGACCTTGGAGCGCAGCACCAGCGGGACGTCGATGTCGCCGCCGAACATGTGCCGCGCCTTGCCGATCTGGTTGAACACCTGGTCGGCCGCGACCCAGAGGAAATCGGGATACATGAATTCCACCACCGGCCGGAAGCGGCCATCCATCGCCATGCCGCCGCCCAGGCCGGCGAAGGCGTTCTCGCTGATGGGCGTGCCCAGCACGCGGCTGGGGTACTTGTCCTTCAGGCCCCGCGTCGCGCCGTTGGTGCCGCCCTTCAGGCGGTGCACGTCCTCGCCCAGCACGACGATGCGCGCGTCGGCCGCCATGCGGCGGTCCATCGTCTCGGCCACGACGTCGATGAACTTGCGCTCCCGCAGCTCGCCCCGGAAGGTGGATTCCTCCTCGCAGCGCGCGCCCTGCAATTCGCGCAGGTCGCCGCGCAGGCCCACGTCGCGGAAGCCCGGATCGGGCCAGAGTTCGGGGCGGATGCGCTTCTTGCCCGCCTTGCCGGCCGGATCGGGCTCGGTCAGGGCCTCGACCGCGTCCTGCATGGCGGCCTGCATGCGCGCGCGCAGGGCGTCGACCTCCGCCGCCTCGATCAGGCGCAGCTTCTGCATGCGCGCGGCCAGCTGGTCCAGCGGGTCCCGCTTGCGCCAGGCCGCCTCCTCCTCCTTGCTGCGATAGCCGAAGGCGCTGCCCGGGAAGCCGCCATTCTGGTGCAGGAAGCGGTAGACGTCCGCCTCGATCACGGTCGGCCCCCTGCCGGCGCGCATGTGCGCCAGCGCCTGCTGCATGGCCAGGTGGACGGCGTACGCGTCCATCCCGTCCACCTTCCAGCTGGGGATGTTGAACGCCGCGCCGCGCGCCGACAGGCGGGGCTCGGCGGTCGCCTCCTCGACGTGGGTGGACACCGCGTAGCGGTTGTTCTCGATGAAGAAGCACAGGGGCAGCTTCCAGGCGGCGGCCAGGTTCATCGTCTCGAGCACCGAGCCGATGTTGACGGCGCCGTCGCCGAAGAAGGTGACCGCCACCGCATCGGTGCCCGCATGCCGGTGCGCCCAGGCCGAGCCCGCGGCCAGCGGCACGCCGCCGCCGACGATGGCATTGGTGCCCGTGACGCCGGCCTCGTCCCAGCGCAGGTGCATCGAGCCCCCGCGCCCATGGCAGAAGCCCTGCGACAGCCCCAGGATCTCGGCCAGCGTGCGCTGCAGCAGGGCCCGCACGGCGGGCGGCAGCTCGGCGCGCGGGTCCACGCCCGCGGGCATGAGGTGCGCCAGGGCCTTGGACAGGAAATGATGGTGGCCGCGATGCGAGCCGTTGACCTGGTCGGCGGAAGTCAGCAGGGCCAGGGCGCCGGCCGCGCCGCCTTCCTGGCCGATGCTGGAGTGCGCCGGGCCGTGGACCAGGCCGTCGAGCGCCAGCCCCACCACGGTTTCCTCGAACGCCCGGATCAGGTGCATGTGCGACAGCAGCGTCCCCAGCACGGCGGGATCGGCGGCCTTCCAGTCGGCCTGCGTGACGCGCAGTTCCACCCAGGGCGAGGCCGGGGCCAGTGAAATCAGTTCAGGCATGAATACTCTCCACAACAGGATCAGATGTAGCTGTAGGCGGACCAGCCGCCATCGGCCAGCGCCACGTGGCCATTGATGAAGGCGGCGTGGTCGCTCGCCAGGAACAGGCCCAGCGCGGCGATTTCCTCCGGCGTGCCCAGCCGGCCGCTGGGCGTGCGCCGCGCCAGCGCGTCCAGGTCCATGCGCCCGCGCGCCACCAGGTCGTCGACCAGGGCGGTGCGGACGTAGCCGGGCGCGATGGCGTTGACCCGCACGCCCAGGGGGCCCCATTCGATGGCCAGCGACTTGCTCAGCATGGCGACCGCCGCCTTGGTGGCGCAATAGGCCGCGCGTTCGGGGGCGGCCACCACGCCGTACATGGAAGCCATGTTCAGGATCACGCCCCCGCCGCGGGCGACCATGCGCCGGGCGGCCGCCTGGGCGCAATAGAAGACGCCGTTCAGATTGACGTCCACCGCCTTGCGCCAGGCCTCGCCCGACAGCTCCAGCGTCGGGCAGTTCATCGAGATCCCGGCATTGTTGAGCAGGACGTCCACCCGCCCCCAGGCCTGTTCGACGGCCTCGAACGCCCGCTCGACCGCCGGCTGCTCGTCGACGGCGGCGACCTGCGCCAGGATCGGCACCTGCGGCGCCGCGGCCCGCAGCCGGCCGGCGGCGGCTTCCAGCGCCGCGCCGTCGACGTCCAGCAGCGCCAGACGCGCGCCGCAGGCGGAAAACGCGTGCGCCATGGCCAGGCCGATGCCGCTGGCCGCCCCCGTGATCAGGACCACCTTGTCCCGCAGTCCCGCGAAGCCCTGGCCGCGGGCCAGGGCCTGCAGGGCCTCGATCGAGTAGGGCGCATCGGGGAAGGACGCATCCCGGGAGGAAGCATTCGTGTGGGAAGCGTTCATACGGCCAGCCAGTCCTTGAGCAATTGCGGGCGTTCGGTCAATTCCGCCGGGGTGCCGCTGAAGACGACGTGGCCGTGGCCCAGCAGGCACACGTCGGTGGAAATCCTCATGGCGATGGTGAGTTTCTGTTCCACCAGGATCACCGAGACCCCATGGCGGTGGATGTCCTGGATGGCCTCGCCCACGACCTCGACGATCTTGGGCGCCAGGCCTTCCGTGGGTTCGTCGATCATGATGAGCCGCGGATTGCCCAGCAGCGACCGGCAGATCGTGAGCATCTGCTGCTCGCCGCCCGAGAGGTTGCCGGCGAGCGTGTTGCGGCGCTCCTTCAGGCGCGGGAAATAGTCGAACATGCGCTCGACGGACCAGCGTGCGATGCCCTCGCGGGCCGCCTGCATGCCCATGATCAGGTTTTCCTCGACGCTCAGGTTGGCGAAGACCTCGCGTTCCTCGGGCACGTAGGCCATGCCCCGGCGCGCGATGGCGTAGGGCGGCAGGCCCGCCAGCTCCGCGCCGTCGAACAGCACCTGGCCGGCGCTGGGCGGCACCAGACCCATCAGCGCCTTCAGGGTGGTGGACCGCCCCGAGCCGTTGCGGCCCAGCAGGCTGAGCACCTGGCCATGTCCGACCTCGAAATCCACGCCCCGCAGGATGTGGCTCTTGCCGTAGTGCGCATGCAGGCCGCGCACGCTCAGCAGCGCCTGCGCCTGCGACTGCGACTGCATCCGCGCCTCCGACTGCATCCGCGCCTCCGACTGCATCCGCGCCTGCCCTTCGCTTCGCGCGGCGTGGCGCTCGTCCTTCATGCCCCGTTCGTCCTTCATACCGAGACCTCCGTGCCCAGATACGCTTCCTGCACCTGCCGGTTGGCGCGGATCTCGTCGGGCGTGCCCGTGGCGATGATCTGGCCGTAGACCAGCACGCTGACGCGGTCGCTCAGGGAAAACACCACATCCATGTCATGCTCCACGATCATCAGGGTGCGCCGGGCCGTCAGCTGGCGGATCAGGCCGACGGTGTAGTCGGTTTCCTCGCGCGACATGCCCGCCATCGGTTCGTCCAGCAGCACGACGCGCGGATCGGACGCCAGCGCCATGCCGATCTCCAGCGACCGCTGCTCGGAATAGGACAGCTCGCCCGCCAGGACGTCGCGCGACTTCAGCAGGCGCAGTTCCTCCAGCAGCTGCTCGGTTTCCTCGGTGATCCGCCGCACCTGGGCCACCCGGCGCCAGAAGTTGTATTGCAGGCCGTAGCGGCGCAGGATGCCGAAGCGCAGGTTCTCGAACACGCTGTGGCCCGGGAAGATGTTGGTGATCTGGAACGACCGCGCCAGCCCCATCCGGTTGATGACGCGCGGTTCGAGCCCCTGGATCTGCCGGCCGTCCAGGGTGATGGTGCCCCGGGTGGGCTGCAGCTGCCCGGAGATCAGGTGGAACAGCGTGGATTTGCCGGCGCCGTTGGGGCCGATGATGGCGTGCCGCTCTCCCTCGATCAGCGCCAGGTCCACCCCGCGGATGATCTCGGTCTCGCCGAACGATTTGTGGACGCCCGCCAGCTCCAGGACCGTGCGGGCCCCGGCGGCGGGGTTGCGGGCCGCCGCGCCGTTTCGGGCCGCGTGCCCGGCCGTGCTTCCGGCGGCATTCCCGGCCGCGTTTCCGGCGACGCTCTCCGCGGCGTTTTCGACGATGGGGACATTCATGATGCGTACTCCTCGCGCAGGGCCGCCCAGCGGCGGCCGACCCACAGCACCCAGACCACGCCCAGGGCGATCAGCAGCAGCGGCGCGAGCCAGACCAGGAACTGGCCGGGCCGCAGGTTCAGGCCGAACAGCGCCACCGCCGGCCAGGGCTGGCCCGCCACCAGCAGGGACTGATAATCCTGCGCCAGCACGACGGCGAGCATTTCCACGAGAAACACCAGGCCCGCCGCGGCCAGCAGGCAGCCGCACGCCCAGCCCGCGAACACCGCGCCCAGGCGGCCCGGGGAATGGCGGTCGCGGTGCGTGCGCCACCACCGGCCGATGCTGAACAGGCCCGCCGGCATGAACATCATCACCAGCACGAAAATCACGCCCTGGTACAGCAGCCAGGTCCGGGTCAGGTCCGAGACCGCGTAGCCGAAGAAGGTCATGACGGCCGCCCCCAGCGCCGGCCCGAAAAAGGCGCCGATGCCGCCGATGTAGGCGTTGAGCACGACCTGGGCCGACAGGTTCATGTCGAACAGCACGTAGTTCGCCGCCTCGTTGCTCATGGCCAGCAGCGCGCCCGCCAGCCCCGAGAACGCGGCCGATATCGTGAACACCATGAGGCGCAGCCTGTGGACGTCGTAGCCCAGGAAGCCCAGCCGGTGCGTATTTTCCCGCAGCCCCTCGCACAGGCGCCCGAGCGGCGTGCGCGTGAAGTAATACAGCAGGGCGATGCCCAGCGCGGCCCAGAACAGCGTCAGGTAATAGACTTCGATCGAGGAGCCGAAGGTGAGCCCCCAGGCCGGCATCCGCATGGCGGACACGCCGCCTTCCCCGCCGAATATCCCGCTCAGGTGCGGCGCCAGGGCGTGCAGCAGTTCGGCCAGCGCCAGGGTCACCATGGCGAAATACACCCCGCTGCGCTGGGTGGAGAACCAGCCCGCCGCCACGCCCAGCAGGCCGCCGCCCACGAAGCCGGCCAGCGGCAGCAGCGGCGTGGGAAATCCCGCGATCGCCTCGACCGCGTTCATGGCGTGGATGGTGGCGAAGGTGCCGATGGCGAAATAGGCGGAATGGCCGAAGGACAGCATCCCGCCCTGCCCGGCCAGCACGTTGAACGCCGTTGCGAACAGGGCCGCGATCAGCATCTGGATGCCGGCGTTCACCAGGGTCGTCGGCAGGTACGGCGGCACGAAGAGCAGCAGGGCGAGCAGCGCCAGCAGCGTCGTTGCGTGGATCGATTTCATGGTCCTACTCCCGGTTGCCCATCAGCCCGGACGGCCGGACCATCAGGACCAGCAGCATCAGGGCGAAGGGAATCGTGCCCGCCAGCGAGGACACCTTCAGCGTCAGCAGCCCGCCCACCTGGTGCGCCCAGGCGCCCAGCCCCACGACGCCCAGCGCATCGGCCAAGCTGTAGTCCACGCCCACCGCGAACGAGGTGATCAGGCCGATCAGCAGCGAGGCCACCATGGCCCCTTCCAGGGAGCCCAGCCCGCCCACCACGACCACCACGAAGACCATCACGCCCAGCTCCAGCGCCATGTTGGGATTGGTCGTGTAGAAGGCGCCCGCCACCGCGCCGGCCAGGCCGGCGAGCGCCGAGCCCACGGCGAAGACGCCCATGAACACCATGGGCACGTTGTGGCCCAGCGCCTCGGCCATGCGCGGCTTGAAGACGGCCGAGCGCACCACGATGCCGACCCGCGTGCGCGTCAGCAGCAGGTAGATCAGGGCGAACATCAGCACGGACGTGCCGCCGATCAGCAGGCGATAGAAGGGGTAGCTGGCGTCGAAGATCCGGAAGGCGGAGAAATCCAGGGAAGCCGGCACCCGGTAGTCCACCGGGTAGTTGCCGTAGAACAGCTTGACCAGCTCGGTGATGATGAAGGACACCCCGAAGGTCAGCAGCAGCTGGTGCCCGTGCCCGTAGCGGTGGACGCGGCGCAGCATGTAGCGCTCGACCAGTCCGCCGGTCACGCCGACGAGGATCGGGGACAGCACGATCGCCGGCCAGAAGCCGACGGCCTTTTCCAGGCTGTAGGCCAGGTAGGCGCCCAGCATGTAGAAGGCGGCATGGGCGAAGTTCAGCACGCCCATCATGCCGAAGATCAGTGTCAGCCCCGCCGACACCATGAACAGCAGCAATCCGTAGATCACCCCGTTCAGCAAGGAAACGGTGAAAAATTCCATGGCAATTCCAGAATGCGCACCCGCCGCGGGCGGCGGGATCGTGCGCGACGAACGCTTCGTGAAGGGCCCCGGCCTGCCGGCCGGCGCCCCGCGTCCTCAAACCAGGGCCGAACCGGCCGGGACCGGGCCACCCGGCACCGGAAGGACCGGAACCCTGCCGGCCGGGGCCGGGCCCGCCGGAGCCGGATCGCTCCGCAGAGCCGGATCGCTCCGCAGGGCCGGATCGGCGACGGGCCGCCGGCTCAGGCCGGGCGCTTCATCTTGCACGTGGCTTCGACGGGGTTGACGGCCTCCTCGCCCGTGAACGTCTTCACCGCCACGAAACCCATGTCGGTCCCGTCCGCCTTGTACTTGGCGTCCTTGCCGACCTTGGCGACGACGATGGGCAGCACGACCTGGTGGTCCGCCTGGCGGATGCTCTGCTCGCCCATGGGCGTCTTGAGGTGCACCTTTTCCAGGTTCAGGGCCAGGTCCGTGACGTTCATGTCGCCGTCCTTGGCGGCGGTCCGCTTCAGCGCTTCGCCCAGCATTTCCATGCCGAACACCGTCTGCGGCTCGATGAAGGTCGGGTAGTGGCCAGTCTTGGCCTTGTACGCCTCGCCGAACTGTTCGGTCTGCGGATTGAGCCCCAGATTGAAGGCGGTGGCGATGTAATGCCCCAGCGCGGTGTCCCCCGCGTTGGCGATGTTGCCCGGCTGGTCCAGGAAGACCGTGCCGAAACGCACGTTCAGGCCGGCGTTGCGCGCGCTCTTCATCAGCAGGAGCAGGTCGTTGGACCAGTTGCCCGTGAGCACCGTCTGCGCGCCGCTGGCGCGGATCTTGGCGGTATAGGGGGCGAAATCCTGGATCTTGTTGACGTCGTGCAGCACGGATTCCACCACCGTGTAGCCGCCTTCCTGGGCGAAATCCTGGATCGCCTTCTGCATGTCCGCGCCCCAGGAATAGTTCTGGTTCATGGAGAAGACCTTGGTGCCCAGGTCGC
Source organism: Castellaniella defragrans 65Phen (assembly GCF_000612685.1). Taxonomy (NCBI): domain Bacteria; kingdom Pseudomonadati; phylum Pseudomonadota; class Betaproteobacteria; order Burkholderiales; family Alcaligenaceae; genus Castellaniella; species Castellaniella defragrans. The sequence goes on along the minus strand of NZ_HG916765.1, from coordinate 1,424,832 downwards.
CGGCTTCCTTCATCGCGTGCACGAGCGTCTTGACGCGGATCGGCGCGTTGGTCGTGAAGCGGAAGTGATAGAAGTGGCACTTGTCCCCGGTGAGTTCCAGGGCCTCGCCGCCCATGTTCAGGTACAGCACTTCCTTGCCCGGATTGCGCAGATTGTATTTGCGCACGTCCTCGGTGATCTGCCCGGACACGGCCGAGGACGAGCCCTGGATGATGACGCGGGCGCCGCCGGCGATGGCGGCCTTGACCTTGTCCGAGGCGCCCGCCGGACCGCCCTGGTTGTCGTATTCGGCCAGCTCGACCGGCGCGCCGTTCCAGCCGCCGCCCTGGTTGATCCCGTCCAGCCCGTACTTGACGGCGGTCCGGTACAGCAGCCCCGTCGAGGCCTGCGGACCGGACAGGGTCTCGACCAGCGCGATCTTCAGCGGCGCGGCCTGGGCCGCCCCCATCGTCAGCAGGCCGCAAACGGACAGCATCGTCGCAATTTTCGTGTATTTCACTCCAGCCACTCCTGTTCTGTGATCGGCATCCGGCCCCGGCTCTCGGAAAGCGCCGGGCGTTCTGCGGCGCCCGGCCGGATCGCCTTCGTTGATCTGATTTCCGTCAACTTGTCAGACATATTTGATCTACTTATCAGACAAGTTGTAGAATTCTAGGCAAGTGGAAAATCGCTTGTCAATGCGGCGCGGGCGAGTTGCCGGAAAAATTCCGGATTCCGGATTTTTCATCTTCATTATCAATAGCTTATCTGATACTAGGGATTACCCTAGAAGGAGACATCGATGATTTCATTCTCTGGCAAGACCGTCCTGATCACCGGCGCCGGCGGCGGCATCGGCCGCGAAGCGGCGCGCCTGATGGCGCGGGCCGGCGCCCGCGTGGCCCTGTGCGACCTGGCCGCCGGGCCGCTCGACGCGCTGGCCGCCGAGCTCGCGCCCGTGGCCGGCGGCGTCTCCACGCACGCCGCCGACGTGTCGGACGCGCAGGCCTGCCAGGCGCTGGCCCGGGAGGTCGCCGCGCGCCACGGCGGCATCGACTGCCTGGTGCATTCGGCCGGCATCTACCCGGAGCAGCGCGTCCAGGACATGAGCGACGCCCAGTGGCGCAAGCTCATGAGCATCAATCTGGACGGCACCTTCTACATGTGCCGCGCCGTCATCCCCCACCTCGCCGACGGCAGCGCCATCGTCACCCTGGCGTCCCTGGCCGGCCACCGCGGCAGCTTCGGCCACGCGCACTACTCGGCCTCGAAGGGCGCCGTCAGCAGCTTCAGCAAGAGCCTGGCGCTGGAACTCGCGCCCCGCACCCGGGTCAACATCGTGGCGCCCGGCATCATCGCCACGGCGATGAGCGAGCCGCTGGTGCGCCAGAAGGGCCAGACGCTGCTGGACGCCACGCCGATGAAGCGGTTCGGGACCGCGGCCGAGGTGGCCGGCGTCATCGCGTTCCTGTGCTCCGACCTGGCGGCCTTCGTGACCGGCGAGACCGTGCACGTCAACGGCGGCCTGTACATCGTATGACCGCGGCCCATGTCATACTGAGCGGCTCAACGGCACTCCCGGCATAGGCACGCAGGACCATGGACAACGCCACTCCGCCGCTGACGACCCGCATCGTCGAATGGCTGAAGGACGAAATCGAGCAGAACCGCCTCGTCGAAGGCGGCAAGCTGCCCAGCGAAAAGCAGCTGTGCGAACAGTTCGGCGTCAGCCGGTCCGTCGTGCGCGAGGCCATCTCGCAGCTCAAGTCCGAAGGGCTGGTCAGCTCGCACCAGGGCCGGGGGGTGTTCGTCAACGCGCGCAGCGCGCGCCAGTCCTTCCGCCTGTCGGCCACCGCGCTGGACGACCGCGACGCCCTCGAACACATCATCGAGCTGCTGGTGGCGTTCGAGTCGGCCGCCGCGCGCCATGCGGCGATGCGGCACACGGCCAAGGACCTGAAATCGATCCGGCGCGCCCTGATCGGGATGGAATACGCCATCATCAACGACCAGCCCGGCGACAGCGAGGACTACGCCTTTCACCAGGCGATCTGCGACGCGACCCACAACCCCCACTTCATCGCCCTGAACGAATACCTGGAGCAGCACGTCAGGCGCCTGATCCGGCGGGCGCGCACCAACACGGTCACCCGCCATCCGGACCTGATGATGTCCGTGCAGACCGAGCACCAGGCCATCCTCAAGGCCATCCAGGCGCGCGACGGCGCCGGCGCCGCCCAGGCCGCCGAGACGCACCTGCGCAACGCCGCCCGGCGCCTGGACATCTACCTGAAGGAATGACGGCCGCGAGCACCGGCGGCCGGCAGGGCGGCCGGCCTCAGCCGCCCAGGTAGGCCCGCTTGATGTGGGGATTGTTCAGCAGCTCCGCGCCGCTGCCCTCCAGGACGATGGTGCCGTTTTCCAGCACGTAGCCGCGGTCGGCCAGCTTCAGCGTCTGGAAGACGTTCTGCTCCACCAGCAGCACCGTCATGCCGCCGGCGGTGATGCGCTCGACGATGTCGAACATCTGCTGCACCAGCAGCGGCGACAGGCCGACCGAGGGCTCGTCGAAGATCAGCAGGCGCGGGCCGGCCATCATGCCGCGCGCGATGGCGACCATCTGCTGCTCCCCGCCGGACAGCGAGCCCGCCAGCTGGGCCAGGCGCTCCTTCACGCGGGGAAAGATCTCCAGGACCTCGTCCATGCGCCGGGCGGCCTCGGCGCGGGCCGCCGGCTTGTAGGCGCCCATCAGCAGGTTGTCGCGCACGGTGAAGCCGGGAAAGAGCTGGCGCCCCTCGGGAATCATGGTGATGCCGGCCGAGACGATGTGGGACGCGGGCCGGTTGGCCAGCTGCTCGCCCTCGAACTCGACCTGGCCCCCGGTCACGGGGATGACGCCGCAGATCGCCTTCAGCGTCGTGGTCTTGCCCGCCCCGTTGGCCCCGATCAGGGTGACGACCTCGCCCGCGTCCACGTGGAAGCTGATGCGGTCGAGCACCTGCGTCTTCCCGTAGCCGGCGCACAGATTGGATACCTTAAGCATGGCGTTGCTCCCGGCCCAGGTAGGCTTCGATGACCTGGGGATTTTCAACGACCTCGCGCGGCGAGCCGCTGGTCAGGACCGCGCCCTCGCTGATCACGACGATGCGGTCGGACAGGGCCATGACCGCCTGCATCATGTGCTCGATCATCACGACGGATACCCCCGATTCGCGCACCCGGCGGATCATGGCGATGGCCCGTTCGATGTCGGTCGGGTTCAGGCCCGCCATCACCTCGTCGAGCAGCAGGATCGTCGGCCGGGAGGCCAGGGCGCGCGCGACCTCCAGCCGCTTCACGCCGCCCACCGTCAGGTTGCGCGCCTCCACGTCCAGCAGTTCGCGCAGGTCGGTCAGCTCCGCGATCTCCAGCGCCACCGCCTCGGCCTCGGCGCGGTCGGCCGTGTTCATGAAGGCGCCCAGCATGATGTTCTCCAGCACCGTCAGGCTGGTGAACGGCAGGGCCGTCTGGAAGGTGCGGCTCAGGCCCTGGCGCGCGTAGTGGTAGGGCGCGCCGCAGCTCACCCAGTGCCCGGCTCGCGACTTCAGGCGGATCGTGCCCTTGTCGGGCCGGATGAAGCCCGACAGCAGGTTGAACACGGTCGTCTTGCCCGCGCCGTTGGGGCCGATGATGCCGAGGATCTCGTTCTCGTGGAGCGTCAGCGACACGTCGTTCGTGGCCCGCAGCCCGCCGAAGTTCTTGAACAGGTGGCGCGCCTCCAGCACCGGATTTTCCTGCCGGACCCGGCCCGTCTTCGCTTGCGCCGCGCGGGGGCGCGCCGCGGGCCGGCGGCCCAGGTAGGGCAGCCGGTCCATCAGGCGGTTGACGCGGCCGCCCAGCGAGCCCACCAGCCCCTGCGGGATGGTCAGCACGACGATGACCAGGATGATCCCGTAGATCAGGCCGTGCACGCCGTTGCCGACGCCGCTGAGCCAGGCGCGCGCCAGCTCGGCGATCGGCAGGACCAGGAAGGTGCCGGCGACCGGTCCGGCCAGGGTCCCCATCCCGCCGATGAGGGAGAACATGGCGATCTGGATGGACAGCTCCAGCGAGAAGGCCGAGGCCGGATCGACGAACATCAGGTAGGTGATGTGGAAGGTGCCGACGATGCTGGTCAGCATGGCCGAGATCACGGCCGCCTGGGTCTTCTTGCCGGCGGTGTTCACCCCCACCGCCTGCGCCGCGCTCTCGCGCTCGCGGATGGCCAGCAGATAATGCCCCAGCCGCGACTTCCGGATCATCCAGGACACCCAGAAGACGAACAGGAACAGCCCGAACGCGATCACCAGGTAGTTGGTCTTGTCGCGGAAGATCATCCACTTCCAGCCGATGCTCAGCGGCAGGCTGATGCCGCTGGAGCCCCCCGTCCAGCTTTCCTCGTGGATGACGAGCAGGCGCACGACCTCCAGGATGGCGATGGTCGCCAGGGCGAAGAAGGGTCCTTTCAGGCGCAGGGTGGGATAGCTGATGACGACGGCCACGGCGCCCGAGATCGCCGCGCCGGCGAACAGGCCGATCCAGGGGGAGATGCCGAAATTCTGCGTCAGCAGGGTCGAGGTGTAGCCGCCGATGCCGTAGAACACCGCGTGGCCCAGGGACAGCTGGCCGGCGAAGCCGCCCACGATGTTCCAGGCGATCGACAGGGCCGAGAAGACGAACAGCAGGACGAACAGATTGGTCCAGAAGGGGGTGTTCAATGCCAGGGGCGCGAGGAACGCCAGCGCCAGCACGCCCAGGCCGACGTACGATTTTGGATGTCTGAGATCGGGAAACACGCGCGCCTCCGGGTTATTCAGTGCCCAGGCCGAACAGCCCGCTGGGACGCAGGATCAGGATCAGCAGGAAAATGCCGAAGTAGACGACCTCTTTCAGGTCCGGCGCGATGTAGAAGCCGGCCAGGGTGTCGACCACGCCGATGATGAGGGATCCCGCGACCGCGCCGTACAGGCTGCCCATGCCGCCCAGCACCACGATCACGAAGGCGGTCAGCACGAAATAGGTGCCCACCGTCGGGAAGACCGGATACTGCGGCGCCAGCAGGCCGGCGGCCACGCCCACGAAGGCCGAGCCCAGGCCGAAGGCGATGACGTACACGAACTTGACGTCCACCCCCATCAGCATGGCCGCGTAGCGCTGCTGCGCGACGGCCCGCAGGGCGCGGCCCAGATAGGTCCGGTGCATGAACAGGTGCAGGCCGGCCGCCAGCACGATCGCCACGGCGAAGGTGGCGATCTGGCCGGTCACCAGCGAAAACGGCCCCACCGCCACGGAGCCGGTGCCCACCGAGGTATGGACGCGGAACACGTCGGCGCCGAAGATCACCAGCGCCAGGTTCAGCAGGATCGTGGAGACGCCGACCGTGGCGAAGATCTGGATTTCCTCGCCCGCGTTCAGCAGAGGCTCGATGACGACCTTCTGCGTGACGGCGCCCAGGGCGAACAGCACGAGGGCGGCGGGCACCAGCCCGACGTAGGGATGGATGCCCAGCTGCGCGGCCAGCAGGTACACCAGGTACATGCCGATCATCAGGAACTCGCCATGCGCGAAGTTCACCACGCGGACCACGCCGAAGATCAGCGTCAGGCCCAGGCTGAGAATCATGTAGGCGCCTCCCAGGAGGAGACCATTGATGATCAACTGGAAAAAAATATCCATGGCCAATCCTCTCGTGAGTGGCGCCGCCGCGGCGGGCGGGAAGGCTCGGGCCCCGGGGCTCCGGACCCCGACCCGCGGCCCCGGCCGGCGCGCCCGCCGCGGCGGCGCGGCCCGGGCCGCGCCGGGCTACTTCTTGAATACGGGCTTGCCCTGGGCGAGGTTGGCGGGCTCGATCGTCACCAGCTCGCCGTTCTGCCACTGCATCACGTAGAAGTCCGAGGCCTCGTTCTGCCCGTCCTCGGCGAACTCGAAGCCCCAGCCGTTGGCGGTCTCGCCGGCCGGCTTCTTGTAGGCCAGCACCGCCGCGCGGATCTTGTCCGCGTCGAAGGACTTGGCTTCGGCCATGATGTCGAGGAAAGCCTTGGCGCCGACGTAATTGGCCAGGCTGTGGCCCGATTGCGGGGCGCCGCCGTACGCGGCCTTGTACGCCGCGAGGAACTTGTCCAGCCCCGGCGCGCCCTGCGGATTGATCGACGCCTGCGGGAAATCCAGGTCGAACACGCCGTTCATGTCGGCCCCCACGGCCTTGGCCGTGTCCATCAGGGAATAGCCGCCCCCGGCGCCGATCACCACGTCGGGATGGAAATTGGCTTCGCGGGCCTGGCGGAAATACAGGATCGTGTCGTTCTGGTACGAGGTCTGCAGCACCACGTTGGCCTTGGCGCCCTTCAGGCGCAGGATCAGGGAGGACAGGTCCACCGTCTTGGCGGAATACGGCAGATCCTCCACCACCGTGTAGCCCAGTTCGGCGGCGCGCTTCTTTTCCGTGGCCGCCACGTCCGTGCCATAGGGGCCGTCCTCGTGGATGATGCCGATGCGGATGTCCTTCGCGCTCAGCCCCATGCCCGGCGCGATGAGCTGATGCAGGGCATCGACCACCGCCACGCCGTACTTGGCGGTGTTCGGATTGCTGCGGAACAGGTACTTGTAGTCCCGCGTGGTGATCTTGTGCGCCGTGGCGCCCAGCTCGAAATACGGCACGGCGGCCAGCTCGGCCACCGGCGAGGCCGCATAGGACAGGCCCGACGCGTAGCTGCCGAAGATGGCGGCCACCTTGTCGGACACCAGGGCCTTGGCCCCCGAAACCGCCTGGTTGGGATCGACCGCGTCGGCCTTGACGATCTCGATCGTGTCGCCGTTGAGGCCGCCCGCCGCGTTGCGCTCGTTGACGGCCAGCTCCAGGCCGCGGTAGCTTTCCTGCCCCAGCAGGGCCAGGCCGCCGCTGAATGGATACAGGGCCCCGATCTTCACGGTGGCCGCCGTGGCGCCGGAGGCGGCGACCGCCATGGCACTGACGGCAAGGGACAACACTGCCTGCTTGAATCTCATGTCTGCGCTCCTCGATCTCCCGGCGGGCGGGACGCGTCCCATACCGGAAATCAAACGATGTTGAACGGCTGGCTCGATGCTGGATGAGTCTCCTTGGAAAGGGACACTTTTTGAAGCGCTTCAAGTTTAGGGACATAAAAACACCAGTTAGAATGAAACTGGCGAGCGGACACAGTTGAAGCGTTTCATTTTCGTGCCTGGAAAGAGTACATAGCCGCCTCAAGGATTGTCAATGAGTAAACACCCCGAGTCACAGGGTGCGGCGCCCTTCAGCCGGCCCACGCTGGCGGACGTGGCCCGGCTGGCGGGCGTGTCCCTGGGCAGCGCATCCAGGGCCCTGTCCGTGCCCGATCAGGTCAAGCCCGCCACCCTGGAGGCCGTGCGCCATGCCGTCGCCCAGCTCGGCTACATCCGCGACGGCGCGGCGCGCGCACTGGCCTCGCGGCGCACCCAGACCATCGCCGCCGTCTACCCCACCCTGAACAACCCCATCTTCGCCCACTCCACCCATTCGATCCAGCAGACCCTGTGGGCGCTGGGCTACCAGCTGCTGATCATCAGCCACGAATACCACATCGAGAACGAAGTGGCCCTGATCCGCACCATCGTCGAAAAGGGCGTGGACGGCATCATCATGGTCGGCACCGACCACGACGCCGGCGTCTTCGGCCTGCTGCACCAGTGCAAGCTGCCCTACGTGCTCACCTGGTCGGTGGACGGCAGCAGCTATCCGTACTGCGTCGGCATCTCGAACTTCGACGCGGCCTACCAGCTGGCGCAGCTGGCGCTGTCCCGCGGCCACGTGCGCATCGGCATCTGCGGCGGCTCGATCGCGCGCAACGAACGGGCGCGCTACCGGCGCGCCGGCATCCTGGCCGCGGTGAGCGAAGCCGGCCTCTCCATCCCCGACGAATGGATCATCGAGCACGAGTTTTCCTACGAAGGGGGCCGGCGGGCCATCCGGCAGTTCTGGGGCATGTCGCCCCGCCCCACCGTGATCCTGTTCGGCACGGACCTGCAGGCCATGGGCGCGCTGCACGAATGCCGGCGCCTGGGCATCGAGGTCCCGGGCGACATCTCCCTGGTCGGCTTCGACGGCCTCGAAGAGGCGGCCATGATGCAGCCGGCCGTGACGACGATCCGCATCCCGGACAGCGACATCGGCTCGCGCGCGGCGCGGATCATCGTCGATCTGATCGCGGGCAAGCCGGTCGAGGCGCAGCAGCCCATGCAGGCCACGCTGATCGAGGGCGGCAGCCTGGGCACCCTGGCCGCCGCGCGCCGGCGCCGCGCCGGCCGCTGAACGGTCAGTCCACGGTGGCCAGCACGTCGGCCAGCGTCTCGAAGATCCGCCCGATCTCGTCCTCGCCGATGATGAGCGGCGGCGAGATGGCGAGGGTGTCGCCGGTATAGCGGACCAGCACCCCGCGGTCGAAGCATTTGCCGAATGCTTCGGCGGCGCGGGCGCCGGGCGCGCCCTCGCGGGGGGCCAGCTCGATGCCGGCCACCAGCCCCAGGTTGCGGATGTCGATGACGTGGCGGCGGCCCTTCAGCGCGTGCGCGGCCTCCTCGAAGGGCGCCGACAGCGCGCGGGCGCGGGCGAACAGGTCCTCGTCCCGGTAGACACCCAGGGTGGCGCGGATGGCCGCGGTCGCCAGCGGGTGGGCGGAATAGGTATAGCCGTGGAAGAACTCGATGCCGCCCGCGCCCGCATCCAGGATGGCGTCGTGCACGCCGCGGCTCACCGCGACCGCCCCGGCCGGCACGGCCGCGTTGCTGATCCCCTTGGCCAGGGTGATCAGGTCGGGGGTGACGCCGAAGAACGCGCTGCCGGTGGCCGCGCCCAGGCGGCCGAAGCCGGTGATGACCTCGTCGAAGATCAGCAGGATGCCGTGCTTCTGCGTGATGGCCCGCAGCCTCTCCAGGTAGCCCCGGGGCGGCACCAGCACGCCGGTGGAGCCGGCCAGCGGCTCGACGATGACGGCCGCGATGGTCGAGGCGTCGTGCAGCGCGACGAGGCTTTCGAGGGCATCGGCGAACGGCTCGCCGCCCCAGGCGGGCTGGCCGCGCGAAAAGGCGTTGCGCGCCAGGTCGTGGGTGTGCGGCAGGTGGTCCACCCCGGGCAGCAGCACTGCGGAAAACGCCTTGCGGTTGGGCGCGATGCCCCCCACCGAGATGCCGCCGAAGCCCACGCCGTGATAGCCGCGCTCGCGCCCGATCAGGCGGGTGCGCTGGCCCTCGCCGCGCGCCCGGTGGTAGGCCAGCGCGATCTTGAGGGCCGTGTCCACCGACTCGGAGCCCGAATTGGTGAAGAACACCCGGTCCAGGCCGTCGGGCATCAGGGCCGCGACCTCGGAAGCCGCCAGAAAGGAATCCTCGTGGCCGATCTGGAAGCTGGGCGCGTAGTCCAGGTGGGCGGCCTGCCGGCTGATCGCGTCGATGATGGGCTGGCGGCCATGCCCGGCGTTCACGCACCACAGCCCCGAGGTGCCGTCCAGCACCTGGTGGCCGTCCGCGGCGGTGTAGTACATGCCCCGGGCCGCGGCGAGCATGCGCGGATGGGCCTTGAACCGGCGGTTCGCGGTGAAGGGCATCCACAGATTGGACAAATCGGCGGAATGGGGTGCTTGGGTGTGCATGGCGGCCTCTCGATCCAGGGGGCCGGAGACCCGGACGGCGATCTCCATGCCGGGCCGGCCCATGCCGGAAGACCATACTCCGTTTCGCGCCTGCCGGAAAGCGGCGGGCCCGCTGGAAAGCGCCGCGCCCGCCCCGCGGCGCACGCCAGAGGGGCGCACGCCTGGGAGGACGGACGCCGGGAGGCATGCGCCGGCCGGATCCGTGCATCGGCGGGCCTTCATGCGGTAATGTTACGACTCACACCCACTCGTCCATGGATCGTCCCCGGTGCTTCCGCTGAAATCCCTGCTCTCCGCGCTGCTGGCGCTCTGCCTGCTGGCTCCGGCCGGCCTGCCCCGCCCCGCCCTCGCCGAACCGGCGGCCGCCTCCCCGGCCGCAACCGCCTCCGGCCCCGCCCGCGCCCCCGCTCCCGCAACCGCCCCCTCCCCCGCCCTGCCCGCGGGCGTGCGCCAGGTGGTCATGATCGAGGGCGTGACCGAATACCGCCTGGACAACGGCCTGCAGGTGCTGCTGGCCCCGGACGATTCGCGCGCCCAGACCACGGTGAACATGAGCTACCGCGTCGGCTCGCGCAACGAGGGCCCGGGCGAGACCGGCATGGCGCACCTGCTGGAGCACCTGCTGTTTCGCGGCAGCCCGAAGCATCCGGACGCCCTGGCGGAATTCGCGCGCCGGGGGCTGGCGGCCAACGGCTCGACCACCGCCGACCTGACCAACTACTACGCGACCTTCGCCAGCGACCCGGAGACGCTGCGCTGGTACCTGTCCTGGCAGGCCGACGCGATGCTGAACGCGCGCATCGCCCGCGCAGACCTGGACGCGGAAATGCCGGTGGTGCGCAACGAAATGGAACGCGGCGAGAACAGCCCGTTCAGCATGCTGATGCAGCAGGTCGCCGCGGCCGCCTACGTCTGGCACCCCTACGGCCGCAGCGTCATCGGCGCGCGCTCCGACGTGGAACACGTCGGCATCGAGGCGCTGCGCGCGTTCTACCACCGCTACTACCAGCCGGACAACGCCACGCTGATCGTCGCCGGGCGCTTCGACGCCGGCCAGGTGCTGCAATGGATCGCGCAGGACTTCGGCCCGGTCGCCCGGCCGGCGCGCACGCTGCCGCCCGAATACACGGTCGAGCCCGTCCAGCAGGGCGCGCGCAGCGTCACCCTGCGGCGCATCGGCGGCAGCCCCATCGCCCTGGCGCAGTACCATCTGCCCGAGGCCGCCAGCGACGCCTACACGGCCCTGGCGATCGGCGCCGCCATGCTGGCCGACACCCCGGCCGGGCCGCTCTACCAGGCCCTGGTGGCCAAGGACCTGGCCAGCAGCGTGTTCGGCTTCGCCCGCGCCATGAAGCAGCCCGGCTACGCCGTGTTCGGCGCCCAGGTGCAGCCCGGCGCCGACCCGCAGGCGGCGCTGGCGGCCCTGGAACGCGGCCTGGAAGCCGACGGCGTCGGCCAGCTGGACCAGGCCGGCCTGGAGCGCATCCGCACCGCCTGGCTGAACGACTGGAAGCAGACCTTCGACCAGCCCGGCGCGCTGGCCCAGGCCCTGTCCGACGCGATCGCCCGGGGAGACTGGCGCCTGTTCTTCGTCGAGCGCCTGCGCGTGCGCGCGCTGACGCTGGACGGGATCCGCGCGCAGCTGGGCGCCTGGCTGCTGCCGAGCAACCGCACCAGCGGGCTGTACCTGCCCACGCCGCAGCCCAAGGACGCGCCCGCGCCCGCCCCGGCCGACCTCGAACCCTGGATCCGGCAGATCGAGACCGGCACCGGGCGGCCCGCCGTGGCCGCCTTCGACACCCGCCCCCCGGCCATCGACGCCGCCACCCGGCGCAGCGTGCTGGCCCTGCCCAACGGGCCGGTCGAACTGGCCCTGCTGCCCAAGGAAACCGCCGGCGGACGCGTCCATGCCGTGCTGCGCATGGGTTTCGCCGATGCCGACGCCTTGCGCGGCCAGGGCCTGGTGCCCTTCGTCACCGGCGCGATGCTGCTGCGCGGCACCGCCGACATGAGCCGCCAGCAGATCGAGGACCGTCTGAACGAGCTGGATTCCGACCTGTCCTTCGGCACCGACGGCAACGTCCTGAGCGTGTCCATGCGCAGTTCCCGCGAGCACCTGCCCGACGTGCTGGACCTGGTCTTCCACCTGCTGCGCGCGCCCGCGTTTCCCGAGGACGAGCTGGAGCGGCTGAAGCGCAGCCTGCGCACGCAGGTGGAGGACGACGCCTCCAGCCCGGCCTTCCTGGCGCGCAACACGCTGCAGCGCCACGACCAGCCCTGGGACCCGGCGGATGTCCGCTACACCCCCACGACCGGCGAGATCCTGGCCCAGCTCGGCGAACTCAGCCGCGAACGGCTGCAGCGGTTCCACGCGCGGTTCTACGGCGCGGGCCACCTGGCGCTGGCCGTGGTGGGCGACTTCGATCCCGCCGCCGTCGAGCGGCGCCTGCGCGCCGGCCTGGACGGCTGGCGCGCGGCGCCGGCCTACGAACGCCTGGCGGAGCCGTGGTACGCGATGAAGCCCGAGACCTTCCGCATCCCCGCCCCGGGCAAGGCCAATGCCGAATACCGCGCCGCCGTGCCCCTCAAGCTGCGCGACACCGATCCGCGCTGGCCCGCGCTGATGCTGGCCAACTATCTGCTCGGCGGTTCCGAGGATTCCCGGCTGTGGCAGGGCATCCGCGTGCGCGGCGGCCTGTCCTACGGCGTGGGCAGCGCCGTGAACGCCTCGTCCTTCGAGGACTCCGGCGCCTGGACGCTGTACGCCAGCACGGCGGCGCGCAACGCCGGGGCGCTGCAGGACGCGATCCGCACCGTCCTGGACGAGACCCTGAAGACCGGCTTCACCCAGGCCGAGGTGGACCAGGGGGTGCAGTCCCTGCTGAACTACATGGAACTGGGGCGCTCCGACGACGGCTATCTGGTCAGCCACTGGATCGGCTACCTGGAGACGGACCGCAGCTTCGCCTGGCAGCAGCACATCATCGACCGGCTGCGCGGCCTGAAGGCCGCGGAGGTCAACGCCGCGATGCGCGAGCTGCTGCAGCCGGACGCGCTCAGCATCGCCGTGGCCGCGGACCCCGATCCCAAGCCCTGAGGCCGGACTGCCCGGGCCGGCCGTGCAGCGGGCCGTGCGGCGGACCGCGCGTCGGGCCGCGCTTCGGGCCCTGCGCCGGGCCGCGCGTCGGCAAACGCCGCGGACGGCGCCTCAGGCCGGGGCGGCCAGACCGCGGCGGAAGGCCCGCGGCGAGACGCCGGCCGCGCGCGTGAAGACCCGGCTGAAATGCGCCGGATCGGCGAAGCCCAGGCCGTAGGCGATGGTGGCCACGTGCAGATGGGTGTAGGCGAGGTTGCGCCGGGCCTCGCGCATCAGCCGGGCCTCGATCAGGGCCGAGGCGGGCTCGCCGGTGGCCGCGCGCACGACGCGGCTGAGGTGGGTGGGCGTCACCGACAGCGCCCGCGCATAGTCGGCCACGCCCCAGTGCTCGCGGAAATGCCGCTCCAGCAGAGCCTCGAAGCGCGTCAGCAGGGCTGGCCGGGCCGCCTCGCCGGGGGACGGCACCGCACGCGCCGCCGCCCGCGCCACCAGGCCCAGCAGGGTGGCGCACAGGCCGCGCAGCACCAGGGCGCGCGCGGCCCGCAGGCCATTGAACTCCGCCCAGATCTGCGGCATCAGGGCGGCCACCGGCCCGTCGTCCAGGCCCACGAAGGATCGGCCCAGCACCAGACGCACTTCGCCGGCCTCGGCCAGCAGCAGGTCCATCATCTCGTCGGCCAGCGTCACCACGTGGCCCTGGGTGTCGGGCTCGAAGCGGAAGGCATGCACGTCGCCGGGCGCCACGTTGATCAGCGACCCGGGTCCCAGCGGCAGGGACTGCCCCTCGATCTGCGCCTGGCCGGCGCCCGACTGCAGCATCAGCACCTGGTGCAGGCGGCCGTGGCGGTGCGGCGCCAGTTCCCAGTCGTGCAGCGCGGAACGCGCGGCGATCGTCTCGCAATGCACCACGTCGGGCAGCTGGCGGGATTCGCCGAACAGGCCCTGGGACTGGAGGACCTGCCGGGCGAAAGGCTGGGAGGAAGGATGAGGGGAAGGCTGGGAGGAAGGCATGTTTGAATCGTGCAAGTTTTTCGGAAATCGAGACATTGATGCCCGCTCTTCGCTCACATATTATCAAATCTCCCCGGCGTTCCGAACCACAGGAGACATCCCATGAAAACCAGCGTCTGCATCATCGGCGGAGGCCCGTCCGGCCTCATGCTTTCCCAGCTCTTGCACCTCAAGGGCATCGACACCATCGTGCTGGAGCGGCAAAGCCGCGAGTACGTGCTGGGCCGCATCCGGGCCGGCGTGCTCGAGCATGGTTTCGCCAAGTTGATGCGCGAAGCCCAGTGCGGCGAACGCATGGACCGTGAAGGCGAGATCCATGACGGCTTCATCATCGCGCACGACGGCCGGCAAAGCCGCGTGGACCTGCACAAGTACAGCGGCGGCAGCTCGGTGGTGGTCTACGGCCAGACCGAACTGACGCGCGACCTCTACGAGGCGCGCGACCGCATGAACGGCGTGGTCATCCACAACGTCGAGGACGTGCAGCTGCACGAGCTGACCGGCGCCAAGCCCCACGTGACCTACCGCCAGGGCGACGAGATCGTGCGCATCGACTGCGACTTCATCATCGGCGCCGACGGTTTCCACGGCGTGAGCCGCAAGTCCATCCCCAAGACCGTGCTCAAGGAATACGAGAAGGTCTATCCCTTCGGCTGGCTGGGCGTGCTGTCGCGCACGCCGCCGGTGTCGCCCGAACTCATCTACGCCAAGCACGAGCGCGGCTTCGCACTGTGCTCGCTGCGTTCCCAGGTGCTGAGCCGCTACTACATCCAGGTGCCGCTGAGCGAGACGGTGGAGGACTGGTCCGACGAGGCCTTCTGGGAAGAGCTGAAGCGGCGCCTGCCCGAGGCAGTGGCCACGCGCCTGGTCACCGGCCCGTCGATCGAGAAGTCCATCGCGCCGCTGCGCTCCTTCGTGGCCGAACCCATGCGCTACGGCCACCTGTTCCTGGCCGGCGACGCCGCCCACATCGTGCCGCCCACCGGCGCGCGCGGGCTCAACAGCGCCGCCTCGGACATCTACTACCTCTACCACGCCATGACGGCCCATTATCTGCAGGGCGACAGCAGCGGGCTGGACAACTACTCGGCCAAGGCCCTGGCGCGGGTGTGGAAGGCGCAGCGCTTCTCGTGGTGGATGACGATGCTGCTGCACACCTTCCCGGACAGCCCGGGCTACGACCAGAAGCTGCAGCAGACCGACCTGGACTACCTGTTCTCGTCCGAGAAGGCGCTGGGCTCGCTGGCCGAGAACTACGTCGGCCTGCCGTTCTGAGCTTAGGGTTCCCGGTGCCGGTTTCCCGGCTCCGGGTTCCTCGTTCCGGATCAGAAAAACCCCGCACCCGGCGAAAGCCGGCGTGCGGGGTGCTTACGCATGCGGATGCACATGCCGGACCCGCGTCAGGAGAAGAAGTTCTTCACCTTGTCGGTCCAGGATTCGCTCTTGGGCGAATGGCGGTCGCCGCCGCTGTTCAGGGACGCCTCGAACTGGCGCAGCAGCGCTTTTTGTTCTTCGTTCAGGCGCACCGGGGTCTCCACCACGACGTGGCAGTACAGGTCGCCCGGATAGCTGGAGCGCACGCCCTTGATGCCCTTGCCGCGCAGGCGGAAGGTCTTGCCGGTCTGGGTGCCCTCGGGGATGGTGATTTCCCCGCGTCCCGACAGCGTCGGGACTTCCTGCACGCCGCCCAGCGCCGCCTTGGTGAAGGGGATGGTCAGCTCGCAGTGCAGGTCCTCGCCCTGGCGCTCGAAGATGCCGTGCGGCTTGATGCGGATTTCCACGTACAGGTCGCCCGGGGGCCGCCGTTCAGGCCCGGCTCGCCGTTGCCGGTGGAGCGGATGCGCATGCCGTCGTCGATCCCGGCCGGGATCTTGACCTGCAGGGTCTTGTTCTTGCGGATGCGGCCCACGCCGTCGCAATCGCCGCAGGGATCGGGGATTTCCTTGCCGGTGCCGTGGCAGGTCGGGCAGGTCTGCTGGACGCTGAAGAAGCCCTGCTGCATGCGCACGGCGCCGCTGCCGCCGCAGGTGTGGCAGGTGCGCGGCGAGGTGCCGGGCCGGGCGCCCGAGCCGTGGCAGGTCTCGCAGGGTTCCCAGCTGGGGATGCGGATCTCGGTGTCGAAGCCGTTGGCCGCCTGCTCCAGGCTGATTTCCAGGGAATATTTCAGGTCGGCGCCGCGATAGACCTGCGGTCCGCCGCCGCCCCGGCGGCCCGCGGCGCCACCGAAGATTTCGCCGAAGATGTCGCCGAAGGCGTCGGCGAAGCCGCCCGCGCCGCCGCCCATGCCCGCGCCGGCCGCCGCGTTCGGGTCCACGCCGGCGTGGCCGAAGCGGTCGTAGGCCGAGCGCTTTTCCGCGTCGGACAGCATCTCGTAGGCTTCCTTGGCCTCCTTGAACTTGTCCTCGGCTTCCTTGCTGTCCGGATTGCGGTCCGGGTGGTACTTCATGGCCAGCTTGCGGTAGGCCTTGCGGATGTCGTCATCCGAGGCGTTCTTGGCGACCCCAAGGACTTCGTAGAAATCTCGTTTTGCCATTGGTCGATTACTTTGCTTGATGCGCTGCTATTTGAAGGACACCTGCCCGGACCGGCAGAAACCGGGACCGGGCAGGTGCGGGCGGATCGCCGCGTTCTTCCGGCGACCGCCGGGGGGGCGGGCCGCAAGGGCGCGATGGCCGGCGGTCAGTCGCGCTTCACTTCCTTGAAGTCGGCATCGACCACGTCGTCTTCCGCCGCCGGCTTGGCGCCATCGGCCGCGGCCGCGCCCTCGGCCGCCTGCTTGGCCTGCATGTCGGCGTACATCTTCTCGCCGAGCTTCTGCGAAGCGGTGGCCAGGGCCTCGGTCTTGGCATCGATGGCGGCCTTGTCGTCGCCCTTGATGGCTTCTTCGAGGTCCTTGATGGCCGACTCGATGGCTTCCTTCTCGGCGGCTTCGAGCTTGTCGCCGTATTCCGTCAGGGACTTGCGCGTGGCGTGGACCAGGCCGTCGGCCTGGTTGCGCGCCTGCGCCAGTTCGGCGATGCGGTGGTCTTCCTCGGCGTTGGCCTCGGCGTCCTTCACCATGCGCTCGATCTCTTCCTCGGTCAGGCCGGAACTGGCCTTGATCGTGATCTTGTTTTCCTTGCCGGTGCCCTTGTCCTTGGCCGACACGTGCAGGATGCCGTTGGCGTCGATGTCGAAGGTGACCTCGATCTGCGGCAGGCCGCGCGGGGCCGGCGGGATGCCTTCCAGGTTGAACTCGCCCAGGGCCTTGTTGCCCGCGGCGACTTCGCGCTCGCCCTGGTAGACCTTGATGGTCACGGCCGGCTGGTTGTCGTCGGCCGTGGAGAACACCTGCGAGAAGCGCGTCGGGATGGTGGTGTTCTTCTTGATCATCTTGGTCATGACGCCGCCCAGGGTCTCGATCCCCAGCGACAGCGGCGTCACGTCCAGCAGCAGCACGTCCTTGCGGTCGCCCGACAGCACGGAGCCCTGGATGGCGGCGCCGGCGGCGACGGCCTCGTCGGGGTTCACGTCCTTGCGCGGCTCGCGGCCGAAGAATTCCTTGACCTTTTCCTGCACCTTGGGCATGCGGGTCATGCCGCCGACCAGGATCACGTCGTCGATGTCGGAGACCTTGACGCCGGCGTCCTTGATCGCCACGCGGCAGGGCTCGATCGTGCGCTCGATCAGTTCCTCGACCAGCGCTTCCAGCTTGGAGCGGGTGATCTTCAGGTTCAGGTGCTTGGGACCGGAGGCGTCGGCCGTGATGTACGGCAGGTTGATCTCGGTCTGCTGCGTGGAGGACAGCTCGATCTTGGCCTTTTCGGCGGCTTCCTTGAGACGCTGCAGGGCGAGCACGTCCCTGGACAGATCGACGCCGGATTCCTTCTTGAATTCGGCGATGATGTACTCGATGATGCGCTGGTCGAAGTCCTCGCCGCCCAGGAAGGTGTCGCCGTTGGTCGACAGCACCTCGAACTGCTTTTCGCCGTCCACGTCCGCGATCTCGATGATGGACACGTCGAAGGTCCCGCCGCCCAGGTCATAGACGGCGATCTTGCGGTCGCCGCGCTCGGACTTGTCCAGGCCGAAGGCCAGGGCCGCCGCGGTCGGCTCGTTGATGATGCGCTTGACTTCCAGGCCGGCGATGCGCCCCGCGTCCTTGGTCGCCTGGCGCTGGCTGTCGTTGAAGTAGGCCGGCACCGTGATCACGGCCTCGGTGACTTCCTCGCCCAGGTAGTCCTCGGCGGTCTTCTTCATCTTGCGCAGGATGTCGGCCGACACCTGCGGGGGGGCGAGCTTCTTGTCCTGCGCCTCGACCCAGGCGTCGCCGTTGTCGGCCTTGAGGATCCTGTAGGGCATCAGGTCGATGTCCTTCTGCACGGCCTTTTCGTCGAACTTGCGGCCGATCAGGCGCTTGACCGCGAAGATGGTGTTCTTGGGGTTGGTGACGGCCTGGCGCTTGGCGGGGGCGCCCACCAGGATTTCGCCGTCCTGCATGTAGGCGACGATGGACGGCGTGGTGCGCGCGCCCTCGGAATTCTCGATGATCTTGACCTTGGAGCCGTCCAGCACTGCGACGCAGCTGTTGGTCGTGCCCAGGTCGATGCCGATGATCTTGCTCATGTTGGATCCTGTCGATGTTTGAATGGCTGGGCGGGTTTCATGCCCGCCGATGAATCGAATATGGGGTTGTAAATCCCCGTTTCAAGGCCGGCTGCGGGGCTCAGGCGGGGCCTGCCGACACCATGACCAGCGCCGGGCGCAGCACGCGGTCGGCGATCAGGTAGCCCTTCTGCAGCGTCTGGGCGACGGCGCCCTGGGGGTGCTCGGAGGGCACGTTGGAGATCGCCTGGTGGCGGTGCGGATCGAAGGTGTCGCCCGGCGCCGGCGCGATCTCGCGCATCTGGTTGCGCTCGAAGGCGGCGTTCAGCTGCCGCAGGGTGGCCTCGACGCCCTGGCGCCAGTCCTCGGCGGTCTGGTTTTCCTGGGCCAGCGCGGCCTCCAGGCTGTCGCGCACGGGAATCAGGCTCTCGGCGAACGATTCCGTGCCGAACTTGCGGGCCTTGGACACCTCGTCCTGGGCGCGGCGGCGGACGTTCTCGACCTCCGCATGCGCGCGCAGCAGCTGGTCGTGGTAATCGGCGACCTGCTTCTGGGCCTCGTCGAGCAGCGCGGCGAGGTCCTCGCCCGGCTGCGCGGGGGCGGGTTCGGCGGCATCGGCCGGATGCTGGCCGGTGGACTGGGGTTCGGCGCTCGGCGCGGCTTGCGGGTCCAAGTCTTCCTGGGGAGCCGACATGGTGAAATCTCCAATGCTGAAAGGGGTAACAAAAGGATAGATGAGGGCGCGGGCGCGTTCTTCAAGCCCCGGCATGGCGATGGGCGGGCCGGCCCCCGGCGCGGCGCCGCGCACCGGACGCGGCGGACGCACCGGACGCGGCGGTCCGGGGCGGCGCGGGCGGCAGCGCGCGGGCGGGCCTCACGTCCAGCCGGCCAGGTTGTCGGCGATCAGCCCGGCGAAATCGCGCGCCCAGTCCGGCTCGGCGTTCAGGCAGGGAATGTAGCGGAAGGCCCGCCCGCCCGCCGCCAGGAAGGCCTCGCGGCAGCCCATGTCGATTTCTTCCAGGGTCTCCAGGCAGTCGGCCAGGAACCCCGGGCACATCAGGTCCACCGTGCCGACGCCTTCCCTGCCCCAGGCCTCCAGCGTGGGCTGGGTATAGGGCTGCAGCCAGGGCGCCGCCCCGAAGCGGCTCTGGAAGGTCACGTGCAGGCGCGCACCGTCGGCGCCCAGGCGTTCGCGCAGGGCCCGCGCGGTTGCCTGGCAGTCGCGGAAATAGGGGTCGCCCTGGCGCACCGACTGCTGGGGCAGGCCGTGGAAGCTGAGCAGCAGCCGGTCGGGCCTGCCGGCCCGGTCCCAGTGCGCGCGCACCGAGCGGTGCAGCGCGTCCACATAGGCGTCGGACGTGTGGAAACGGTCCAGGAAGCGCAGCGTGGGCTGGTGGCGCAGCCGCGCCAGGTGCGCGGCCACCGCGTCCACCGCCGTGGCCGTGGTGCTGGCGGCGTACTGCGGATACATCGGCACCGCCAGGATGCGGCCGCAACCGGCCGCGCGCAGGGCTTCCAGGGCGCCGGCCAGGGCCGGCCGGCCGTAGCGCATGCCCAGTTCGACCCGCACGTCCAGGCCGCGGCCGCGCAGGGCCGCCGCCACCGCGTCGGCCAGGTCCCGGCTGTGCACCAGCAGGGGCGAGCCCCGTTCGAGCCAGATCTGGGCGTATTTCGGCGCGATGGCGGCCGGCCGGCGCGTCAGCACGAACAGGCGCAGGATGATCTGCCACAGCGCGGCGGGCAGTTCCACCACCCGGGGGTCGGACAGGAACTCGCCCAGGTAGCGGCGCACCGCCGCCGGGGTCGGCGCGTCGGGCGTGCCCAGGTTGATCAGCAGCACGCCCAGCGGCCCGCGGCCGGGGCCGGGCGCGTCCGGGTCGAGCGCCCGGGGATCGGGCGCTTCGGGGAGGAAACGGCTCATGGTCGGAAAACAGGAAGAGGCGGCATCAGGAGGCCGCCTGGCCGAGGGCGTTGGACAGCATGCGGGCGGTGATGTCGACGATGGGGATGACGCGGTCGTAGGCCATGCGGCTGGGGCCGATGACGCCCAGCGTGCCGATCACCTGGCCGTCGACCCCGTAGGGGGCGGTGATGACCGACACGTCCTCGAGCGGCACCAGGCGGGAATCGCCGCCGATGTAGATCTGCACGCCCTGCGCGCGGCTGGAGACGTCCAGCAGGTGCAGCAGATCGGTCTTCTGCTCGAACAGCTGGAACAGGCGGCGCAGGCGGTCCATGTCGGCGGTCATTTCGGACACGCCCAGCAGCTTGCCCTCGCCGGAGATCACCACGGCCTCGTCGTCCGTGTCCGGCGAATCCAGGCCGGCGTCCACGGCCTGCTGCATCAGGCGGGAGATGTCGGTGCGCAGCGAGGCGAGCTCGTCGGCCAGGGCCTGGCGGACCGCGTGGAAGGACTTGCCGGAGAACTGCCGGTTGAAGAAATTGGAGGCTTCCAGCAGTTCGGCCTCGGAGTATTCGCGCGAGACGAACAGGATGCGGTTCTGCACGTCGCCGTTGGGCGTGACGATGATGAGCAGCACGCGGCGGTCCGACAGGCGGATGAATTCGATGTGGCGGAAGACCTGGGTGCGCTTGGGCGTGAGCACCACGCCGGCGAACTGGGACAGGTTCGACAGCAGCGTGGCGGCGGCGGTCACGGCGCGGCCGGGTTCGGCCGCCGGCAGGCAGTCCTCGATCCGCAGGTCGGGGCTGAGCTCGTAGGGCCGGGCGGTCAGCAGGCTGTCGACGAACATGCGGTAGCCGCGCGGCGTGGGCACGCGCCCCGCCGAGGTGTGCGGGCTGTGGATCAGCCCCAGGTCTTCGAGGTCGGCCATGACGTTGCGGATCGTGGCCGGAGAGAGATCAAAGACCTTCGACAGCGTGCGCGACCCCACGGGCTGGCCGTCCGCGATGTAGCGTTCGACCAGCGCCTTCAGCAACGTCTTGGCTCGATCATCCATGTCCATTTCATCCAGCATGCGGGATGGAAACGGCCCGCCCGCATCGGCAGCCGCGCCCTCCTCCCCTATAATCGGATACGCCTATTATTCCATTAAATTCCGGGAGGCCCCCCGCCCATGCACTTCAAGACCGTCGCCCTGATCGGGCGCCACCAGGACAGCGGCATGGACGCGCCCCTGCGCCGGCTGGGCCGGGTCCTGTCCTCGGCGGGCTGCGACGTCCTGATCGAGGCCGACACGGGCCGCAACACCGGCGTGGCCGATTTCCCCCTGGCATCCTACGAAGACATCGGCGCGCGCGCCGACCTGGCCATCATCATGGGCGGCGACGGCACCATGCTGGCGGCCGCGCGCCAGCTGGCCACCTCGGGCGTGGCCATGATCGGCATCAACCACGGCCGCCTGGGCTTCATCACCGACATCCCCCTGGGCAGCGCCGACGAAGCCATCACCCGCGTCCTGAACGGCGCCTTCGTCCAGGACGAGCGCATCCTCCTCGAAGGCCGCGTGATGCGCGGCGGCGAGACCATCTTCTCCGGCCTGGCGCTGAACGACGTGATCATCAACCGCGCCGGGCGCGGCGGCATGATCGAACTGCGCGTCGAATGCAACGGCGCCTTCATGCACAGCCAGCGCGCCGACGGCCTGATCATCGCCACGCCCACGGGCTCGACGGCCTACGCCCTGTCGGCCGGCGGGCCGATCCTGCACCCCCAGGTCAACGCCCTGGTGCTGGTGCCCGTCGCCCCGCAGACCCTGTCGAACCGGCCCATCACCCTGCCCGACGACAGCGTGCTGAACATCACCATCAGCGCCCTGGGCCGGGTGGAATCCGGCGCCAGCGTGCACTTCGACATGCAGGCCCTGTCCAACTGCCAGGAAGGCGACCGCATCGACGTGCGCCGCAGCCCCCACCGCGTCCGTTTCCTGCACCCCCAGGGTTACAGCTATTTCTCCACCCTGCGCAGCAAGCTGAACTGGAACCGCATGCTGCATCCCTGGGACGAACCCGACCAATAGACCCGACGGCCACAGCCACCCCTCGCCATGCTGCGCGCGCTGCACATCCGCGACTTCGTCATCGTCGACCAGGCCGACATCGCCTTCGAGGCCGGCTTCACCGTGTTTTCCGGCGAGACCGGGGCCGGCAAGTCGATCCTGATCGACGCCCTGGCGCTGGCCCTGGGCGGCCGGGGCGACGCCGCGCTGATCCGCCAAGGCGCCCCGCGCGCCGACATCAGCGCCGTCTTCGACGCGCCCGAGGCCGCCGCCGGCTGGCTGGCCGAGCAGGCCCTGGAAGGGCCGGAACTCATCCTGCGCCGCGTCATCGACGCCCAGGGCCGCAGCAAGGCCTGGATCAACGGCGTGCCGGCCACCCTGGGCCAGCTGCGCGACCTGGGCGCCCTGCTGGTGGACATCCACGGCCAGCACGCCCACCAGAGCCTGCTGCAGCCCGCCAGCCAGCGCGAGCTGCTGGACACCCAGGGCGGGCACGCCGAGCAGGCGCGCGCCGTGCAGCAGGCCTGGACCGACTGGCGCCAGGCGCAGGCGGCGCTGGACGCCGCCCGCAGCGACGCGGCCGGCCAGGCGGCCCGGCTGGAGCGCCTGGCCGCGGACGTGGCCTGGCTGGACGAACTGGCGCCCGAGCCGGGCGAGTGGCCGGAACTCTGCGCCCGCCAATCCCGCCTCGCGCACGCCCAGGCCCTGCTGGCCGGCGCCGGCCAGGCCGTCGAGGCGCTGGACGGCGAATCGGGCTCGGCGGCCCAGGCCCTGCACGCCGCGATCCATTCGCTGCAGTCCCTGGTGCGCCACGACCCCTCTCTGGAAGAACACTGTCAGGCGCTGGAATCGGCGCGCATCCTGTGCGCGGAAACCGTGTCCGGCCTGAACGCCTACGCCGACCGCCTGGAGCCCGATCCCGACGCCCTGGCGCAGGCCGACGCCCGCATGGGCCGCATGTTCGAGGCCGCCCGGCGCTTCCACGTCGAGCCCGACGCCCTGGCCGAACACCATGAAACGCTGCGCGCCCAGCTGCGCCAGGCCGAGGCCGGCCAGGACCTGGAGGCGCTGGAACGCGCCTGCCGCCAGGCCGAATCGCACTACATGGAACTGGCCCGCGCGCTGGGCGCCGCGCGGCGCGCCACGGCCGTCCAGCTCGCCGCGCAGGTCACGGCCGCCATGCAGACCCTGTCCATGGACGGCGGCGCCTTCGACGTCGCCCTGGCGGACTGCAAGCCTTCCGCGCACGGCCTGGAAACCGTCGAATTCCTCGTCGCTGGCCACGCCGGCGTCCCGCCCCGGCCGCTGGCGCGCGTGGCCTCCGGCGGCGAACTGGCGCGCATTTCCCTCGCCCTGTCGGTGATCGCCAGCCAGGCGGCGCGGGTCCCCACGCTGATCTTCGACGAAGTGGACGCCGGCATCGGCGGCGCCGTGGCCGAGGTCGTCGGCCGCCTGCTGCGCGAACTGGGCGCGCGCCATCAGGTCCTGTGCGTCACCCACCTGCCCCAGGTCGCGGCCTGCGCAGCGCGGCATTTCCGCGTCAGCAAGGCCACCCGCGCCGGCCGCACGCTGTCGGCCATCCGGCCGCTGGACGCGGAATCCCGCACGGAGGAAATCGCCCGCATGCTGGGCGGACTGAAGATGACGGACGCCACGCGCACCCACGCCCGCGAGATGCTGGCGTCGGGGCAGGCGGCGCGCTAGGGGACCGGAAAGGCTAGGAGACCGGGAAGATCAGGCCTTCTTGGCGGCCGAGCACTTCGGGCAGATGCCGTAGAGCATCATGTTGTGGCTTTCGAGGGTGAAGCCGTTTTCCTTGGCCACCCGATGCTGGCGCTTTTCGATTTCCGCGTCGGAGAATTCCACCACCCGGCCGCAGTTGGTGCAGATCAGGTGATCGTGGTGATCGCCGTCGTTGAGCTCGAACACCGCCTTGCCGCCATCGAACTGGCTGCGCAGCAGAATGCCCGCCTGCTCGAACTGGGTCAGCACGCGGTAGACGGTGGCCAGGCCGATGTCCACGTCTTCCGCGATCAATGCGCGATAGACGTCCTCGGCGCTGTGGTGGCGGGTTTCCGCCTTGCGGAATATATCGAGGATCTTCAGGCGCGGAAACGTCGCCTTCAGACCCATGGTCTTGAGTTCGATCTGGTCGTTCATGGTTCAAGTATCCCGGGGAATGCGGCAAAAGGCAAGCGGGCCGGAACCCCCCGCATCCAGCCGCGCGCATGCGCAAATCCGAATTCCCTTTATGATAGCGGTTTTAGCGGCCGCGGATGCGCGGCCATCGCATCCACCACGGGGGCTTTCGTGCACATCCGATCCAGCGCTCAATCCCACAGGCTGACCTTATGCCTGGCCGCCAGCGTCATGGCGCTGGGCCTTGCGGGCTGCGGCTCGACCAACTGGGGCTTTCCCTATCGGGCCACCATCCAGCAGGGCAACTGGATCACCACCGAGCAGGTCGCCAAGCTCGAAACCGGCATGACCCGCGACCAGGTGCGCTTCATCCTGGGCACCCCCACGCTGCAGGACATCTTCCACGCCGAGCGCTGGGACTACCCCTATTACAACCAGCCCGGCTACGGCAAGGACGAACTGCGCAAGTTCACCGTCTGGTTCGAGAACGACCAGCTGGTGCGCTGGACGGGCGACGAGCAGCCCGACCGCCAGCCCTTCCAGCGGGCCGACAGCGGCAAGGAAGCCGTCCAGTCCGCCGAGTCCGAACGCGCCGCCCGGCAGGCCGCGTCTCCGGGCGTGGATCCCGCCGCCTCCCCCAGCGGCCAGGGGGCCGGCGTCACGCCGCAGGCCACCATCGAAACCGGCGCCGGCGGCAAGAACCGCCAGGAGGGCCAGCAATAATGCGCATCGCCATCGCGGGCGCCTCGGGCCGCATGGGGCGCATGCTGATCCAGGCCGTCCTGGATTCCCCGGACCTCACCCTGGCCGTCGCGCTGGACCGCTCCGGCAGCGATGCCATCAGCCAGGACGCCGGCGCCTTCCTGGGCGTCGATACGGGCGTGCGCATCACCGGCAGCCTGGACGCCCTGGCCGGCGCCGACTGCCTGATCGACTTCACCCGGCCCGAAGGCACCCTGGCCCACCTGGACGCCTGCGTCGCGCACGGCGTCAAGTGCGTCATCGGCACCACCGGCTTCGACGCCGAAGGCAAGCAGGCCATCCGCGCCGCCGCCCAGAAGACCGCCATCGTCTTCTCCCCCAACATGAGCGTGGGCGTCAACGCCACCCTCAAGCTGCTGGACATGGCCGCCCGGCTGCTGAACAGCGGCTACGACGTCGAAGTCTTCGAGGCCCACCACCGCAACAAGGTCGACGCGCCCTCCGGCACCGCCCTGGCCATGGGCGAGGCCGTGGCGCGCGCCTGGGGCAAGCCGCTGGACGAGATCGCCGACTGGGCGCGCCACGGCGACACCGGCCCGCGCGAAACCGGCCGCATCGGCTTTTCCGTGCTGCGTGGCGGCGACATCGTCGGCGACCACACCGTGTATTTCTGCGGCACCGGCGAACGCATCGAGATCAGCCACCGCTCCAGCAGCCGCGCCACCTACGCCCAGGGCAGCCTGCGCGCCGCCCGCTACCTGGCCCGGCGCGAATTCGGCCTGTTCGACATGCAGGACGTGCTGGCGACCTGAACGCAGGGCCGTCCGGACGGCAAAGGGCCTGCGTTCGATCCGCAGGCCCTTCGTCTTTCATGCCGCGCCGGATCGGGCGGCCCGGCCGGACTCAGTCCAGGACCACGGGCTCCTGCTCCAGGCCCACGCCGAATCTTTTTCGCACGTCGGCGCGCACGGCCCGCGCCAGGGCCTGCACGTCCGCCGCCCGCGCGCCGCCATGGTTCACCAGCACCAGCGCCTGGCGCTCGTGCATGCCCACCGGCCCCAGGCGCCGCCCCTTCCAGCCCGCCTGTTCGATCAGCCAGCCCGCCGCCAACTTGACCCGGCCGTCCGCCTGGGGATAGGTCCGCAGCGCCGGAAACTGCCGCTGGAGGCGATCCGCCTGGTCCGCATCGACCACCGGATTCTTGAAGAAGCTGCCCGCATTGGCGAGCACCGCCGGATCCGGCAGCTTGCGGCGGCGGATGTCGCACACCGCGTCGAAGACCTGGCGCGGCGTCGGCATCGTTGCCGCCGCCTCATGCGCCGGGCCGCCGGCGCCCGATGCCCCGCCCGCCCCCCGCAGCCCGGGATGGTCGCGCAGGTCCGGATAGTCCAGGCGCGGCGTCCAGGCCTTGGGCAGCGCGAAACGCACCCGCACGATCAGCCAGCGCCCCGCCCCGTCGCGCCTGAACAGGCTGTCGCGGTACGCGAAGCCGCACTCGTCCGGGCGCAGCGTGCGTTCCCCGCCCGCCCGCAGGTCCCAGGCCACCACCGAATGCAGGCGCTGGTCCAGCTCCAGCCCGTAGGCGCCGATGTTCTGCACCGGCGCCGCGCCCACCGTTCCCGGGATCAGGGCCAGGTTCTCCAGCCCCGGCCAGCCCCGCGACAGGCAGTGCGCCACGAAGCCGTGCCAGGACTCGCCCGCCGCGGCCTCGACGATCCAGTGGCCGGCGGTTTCCTCCCACAGGCGGATGCCGCGCAGCGCCACCCGCAGGACGCGATGGCGCGGCCGCGCCTCGATCACCAGATTGCTGCCGCCGCCCAGCACGAACAGCGGCGCTTCCGCCCGCCCGCCCGCCGCCAGGGCCTCGCACAGCGCAGGAATGGCCGACTCGTCCTCCAGCACCGCCACCGGCGCGCGCGCCGGCAGGCCCAGGGTGTTGCAGGCCTGCAGATCCTGTTCGGAGAAGACGGGGGGCTGGGCGGACATGAGGATGATGGCGGTCGGATTGGAGGGGATCGGGCGGAAGGCGTAAGCATACCGCGCGGGGGTGCGCCGGGCGCTTCGCCGATCAGCGCTGTCTCGTCATCGATCAGTACCGCGGCGCGATCCTGCACGAGACGGTAGCCGGCGCGGAAACCGCGGGCACGGCGCCGATCGCCTGACAGCGGCTGCCGCATCCGGGCGAAGCGTTCAGCCTGCATGAGCCAGATTGACGATTTTTTCCGCAGCCGCCTGGACCAGATGATTGATCTGCGTAAACCCCTGGCGGTGCTTGCCACGCATATTCCTTGGCAGGAACTGGAGGCGGCTGTCGCACACCGTTTTGCGCGTCAGGTGCGCACCGGCCGGCAGGTTGAGGATATTGATCTGTTTGGCCCGACGATGGCCGTGGTAGGGGCCGGCCATTCAAACGCGGGGCGTCCCCGGCTGCCGATGCGGCTGATGATTTCGCTGCTGTATCTGAAGCACACCTTCAACGAGAGCGATGAAGGCGTCTGCGAACGCTGGAGCGATGCACCCACCTGGCAGTATTTTTCGGGGCAGGAGTATTTCGAGAATCGCCTGCCGTGCGATCCCAGCGCCATCAGCCGATTCCGGGGGCTGTTGGGTGAGGAAGGCGTCGAAGAGCTGCTGGTGCAGACTTTGGTGGTGGCCATCAAGCTGGGGCTGATCGAGCGCACGGCGATGCAGTCGGTGATAGTGGACAGCACCGTGCAAGCCAAGGCGGTGGCGCATCCCACCGACAGCCGTTTGCTGGAGGTGGCGCGCCAGAAGATCGCCTGCGCGGCCAAGGCGCACGGCATTGCGTTAAAGCAGAGCTACGCCAAGGAAGGCCGGGAGCTGGCCAGGAAAGCGGGCCGCTATGCGCATGCCAAGCAGTATCGGCGCATGCATAAGACGATCAAGCGCCAGCGCACGATTCTGGGCCGTCTGGCGCGTGACATTGAGCGCAACAAGACAGTGCTGGCGCAGAGCATCCAGGACGCCTTGGACCCGTTATTGGCTCGCGCACATAAGATCGCGGCTCAGAGCCGTCGGGGCGCGAAGGTGAAGGGAAAAGACAAGGTCTACAGCTGGCACGCCGATGAGGTGGAGTGCATCAGCAAGGGCAAGGCCCGTACGCCCTATGAGTTTGGAGTGAAGGTGGGCATTGTCACCACCTTGAAGGGGAATCTGATCGTGGGAGCACGCAGCTTCCCTGGCAATCCGTACGATGGCCACACACTGGCCGAGCAGTTGGAGCAGTCCCGCATCCTGATGGAGGCGGTGGACGTGGCTCCGCAGACCGTCTACACGGATCTGGGCTATCGAGGCGTTGATGCCGAGATCCCGGAATATAGCCTTAAACACCGAGGCAAATTCAAACGTCTCACCGACCAGGAGCGCCGAATGCTTAAACGGCGCCAGGCGGTGGAGCCGGTCATTGGGCATCTGAAAAGCGATCATGGAATGAATCGCTGTCATTTGAAAGGCCAAACGGGTGATGCGATCCATGCGGTGTTGTGCGCGGCAGGCTTCAATATCAAGTGGCTGCTGCGCATGATTGCCCGCAAGGGCATCGGCCCTTTATTTTTGTGCCGATTTATTGCGTGGATTGGTCGTCAGATTCAACGCCTGATGCCCATGATGGGCTCAAGAGGCGATTGGGTTGATCCGGTGGGCTGCCTGCCCTATCGAAATCCGTGGCCTCGGATCGCCGGAAATTCGGCCTGAAACAGGACAAATGAATTTTTCAGGGACGACGACTTAGCCCGGAAATTTCGTCAGGCGGGTAAAAAGGAATAGGCGATTCCTGCCCGAGGGCTTATGGTTATTGGGTCTCACGCCATACAACCAAAAAGAACCGCCTATGCCAAATCGTACCACTGAAGAACTGGACTTTGGACGCCTTGGACGGCGCCATTTACAGGCCAATTTCCAAGGCGGCGATCTCAGCTCCGACGGCGGGCTGATGCTGCTGCGAAGAATTGATGCGCGCACGGGCCTGTCGCGCATGGCGGCCAAGGCCTTGACCGAGCGCCGGGCCGCTGGCCGCATTCATCACCGCCTGCGCGATCTGCTGGCCCAGCGCCTGTACGGCCTGTGCTGCGGCTACGAAGACCTGAACGACCACGATACGCTGCGCGGGGATCTGCTGATGCAAACGGCTGTTGGGCGAGATCGTGCCCTGGCCAGTTCACCCACGCTCAGCCGCCTGGAGACGGGGGCGACCCGCGCCGATGCGTGGGCGCTGCATGGGGTGCTGGTTGAACACTTCATCGCCAGCTTCGCCACCGCGCCCAGGCAACTGATTCTGGATGTGGATGCCTCGGATATCCCGCTGCACGGCGAGCAGGAGCTCAAGCAGTTCCACGCCTACTACGACCACCACTGCTATCTGCCGCTGTACGTGTTCTGCGGCCAGTCGATGCTGGCCTGCCTGCTGCGCCCCAGCCGCATTGACGGGGCCAGGCACGCGGCGGCGGTGCTGCGCCTGCTGGTGAACCGGCTGCGTCAGGCATGGCCCGAGGTCAGGATCATCATCCGTGGGGACTCGGGGTTCTGCCGTCAGCCGCTGATCCGCTGGTGCGAACGCAGCGGCGTGCAATACATCATCGGCCTGGCACGCAATAAACGGCTTCAGGCGCGCGTTGCGCAGGCCGAGGAAATCCTCAAGGACGGCTACGAGCGCACCGGGCGCAAGCAGCGCCTGGTCAGTGAGTTCACCTACGCGGCCGGGTCGTGGGATCGGCCCCGGCGCGTGCTCACCCGCCTGGAGTACGGTGCCCAGGGCGTGAACCCGCGCTTCGTGGTCACCAACATCCGGGACTGCGATGCCATGCAACTGTACGATCAGCTGTACTGCGCCCGGGGCGAAGCCGAGAACCGCATCAAGGAAGCGCAACTCGATCTGTTCGGTACGCGCGCCAGTTGCCACCGGTTCGCCGCCAACCAGTTCCGGCTGCTGCTGGCGGCCCTGGCCTATACGCTGATGCAGCGGCTGCGCGAGACGGCGCTACGAGGCACCGAACTGGAGCGCGCCAGCGCCGCCACCATCCGGGTGCGCCTGCTGAAGGTCGGTGCGGCCATCGTGCGCAATACCCGGCGGGTCCGCATCCTGCTGGCCTCGCATCATCCGCTGCGCCACGTCTACGCGCACGCCGCGCGCGCCATGGCCCCGTAGCGCCGAGAAAGTGCTGTCCCCGGCACGCGATAAAGCAACGGGGGTAGGGACCATTGCGCCTGCGGTACTGAAAAACAGCTTCCCGCGCCGCCGATCCCCTCCGCCGCGTCGCCGAGGCAGCCGGACTACCGGGAAATCACTTAAACAGGCTTGCTGACGAAATGTCCGGGTTAGGTCCTATGCTCGTCATAATCCCCGCTCAACCCCAGCAACTATCCGGTAGCCGACCCACCCGCATTCTTGTGCCTCAATTGGTCACTCAAAAACGGTCGCTGTGGGTGGATTTCCGTGGCGCTCGCTGGAATGAAAAAAGGGGCCGAAGCCCCTTTTTTCAACGACCTACAGACGTCAGTGGAAGTCTGTAGACCACAATCTGGAGCGGGAAACGAGACGTTTACTAGGCGCGTAAGTCGTTGTTTCCCGAACACTTTCTTCGCCGAGGTGGCCAGCGAAGACCTAGATTGTAGCCTAGTTTTTCACCCCCGCCAACAAGATCGTCCAAAGAGTTCCACTGGCGTCCATAGACCCGCACTCAGCACACCGGCCCCACACTCGTCACAACGTCGTCAGCGACGGTCTCGAACTGGCGCCTGTCCCTGCTCTCGGCACCCGCACCAGTACCGCGATGACGTCCAGGCCGATTCTCTCGGTGCTGGCTCAGTTCGGATGTCAGCTACGAGCCGCATGCGCCGCGCATTGCGTAGCTCGTCCGCACAAGTCGTGCGGGAAGAACGCACACCCTAGCCGTGGCGCGTCAGCGCGCGATTCTTTGTCGCTATATCAGGATGCTGGACAAGCATGACAGGCTGGGGTTTCACCGCGTCCTTGTGGACGTCGGGTAGCGATTGCGAGCCCTTCGCGCCTCGTGAAACCGCTGGCATATCAGGCCATACCCAAACGGTTTTGCGAAGATCGCCGCTACTTATGACGCTGCTACTGTGCGCGTCGCTTTCGAGCCTGCCAGCGAAGGCTCGACCATCTTGCGACTCACTGGATTCTTGCATATCGAGCACACGACGGCTACCTGCAACACAAGCCGGTGAGAAGTACTCAGGCCCCATGACGAAGCGGACCTCGGGACCCGCTTCATGCACAGACAACACGCCGACCTTCAGGTTGGCACCAAAGGAGTCGGCCATGTAGTTCTCCTGGAAGGAGATAGGAGCATGAACAACAATGCACCAACATCAAAGGTGTTCTACCGCCCGATCGAAGCCTCCATACGCTGGGCCGGGCTGCTGCGATTCGAGCACGTCATCCTGGCCTCGATCTCGTCGCCGAGAGACCTGCCACAGTCGTTGGACTGCCCGCGCTGGGGCGAACTGCGGCTGTATACCGACCGCATCTACGACGGCATCCTCAATGGGGAACTGCCCTTCGGGCAGAACGGCATCACGATGCGCGACATCGAACTGATCGACTCCCCTGATATCACCGTTCGCCACGTCGATCTGAAGCGCTGGATGCGCCAGCACTACCCCGAGCAGCGGCCCGCCTTTCTCTTCTCCCGCAGCGAGCGCATCGCCCATCCCTTCATCTCGCTGGAGACCGGGCAAGCCATGCTGGTCGAAAGGCTGGCCCTCAAATCCGCCTTGGAGCAGTCCAAGCGTCAGCTTCGCGAGTTGCAGGAAAAGCACGACGCGCTGCTCAAGCAGTCCTCGGTGATCCCCGCATGCGCGCAATGCTCGATCAGCGATCGGGCCGAGACCACCTACCTGAACATCATCGGGGGCATGCTGGAGTTGATACTCGGCCAGTCGCCCTCGGGCACGCCGTACTCCAGCTTCAAGACGCAGGAGGCCGTGGTCAGCGCATTGGTCGCCCATCACCACGGCGTCATGGGGATCGCGGAGCGGACATTGAACGGCAAGTTCGCCACAGCCAGGCGCCGGCTACATAGCGCCATCCTCTAAGGTTTTCCAGCTTGTTTAGGCAGCCGCGGAGATTGCATTGGCAATGTCTTTCCGCAGCCGCGTCTATTGAATAGAGGTCACGCCAACAAACGCCACTGAGCGTTCAGGAGTGACCGCCATGTCGCCAACACCTGCACTGCCGCCCAACGAGCGCCGCATCCTGCGCCTGGAAGAAGTCGAAGCGAAGTCCGGCTTCAAGCGTGCCCACCTCTACAACCTGATGCGCGCCGGCAAGTTCCCCAAGGCGCTGCGCCTGGGCGTGCGCGCCGTCGGCTGGGATTCCATCGAAATCGACCAGTGGATCGCCGAGCGCGTCAACAACCGGGCCTGACCCGTTCTCCCACGGACTTCCCATCCTCACCCGGAGAACGCCATGCAGGTTGTATCCATTGTCTCGACCAAAGGGGGCGTCGGTAAAACGACCACGGCCGCCAACCTGGGCGGGCTAGCCGCCGATGCGGGACTGCGCGTGCTGCTGCTCGATCTCGACGTGCAGCCCACCTTGTCCTCTTACTACGAGCTGGCCCACCGCGCGCCCGGCGGCATCTATGAATTGCTGGCCTTCAACGAGCGCGACCTCGGCCAGCTCGTGTCCCGCACGATCATCACAGGCCTGGACCTGGTGCTGTCCAACGACCATCGGGGCGAGCTGAACACCTTGCTGCTGCACGCGCCGGATGGGCGCCTGCGGTTGCGGCACCTGCTGCCGATGCTGGCTCCCCTTTATGACCTGGTGCTGATCGACACCCAGGGCGCGCGCAGCGTGACCTTGGAGATGGCAGTACTGGCCTCCGACTTGGCGCTGTCGCCTGTCACCCCGGAAATCCTCGCCGCCCGCGAGCTGCGGCGCGGCACCATGCAGTTGCTGGAAGACATCGCGCCGTACCGGCACCTGGGCATCGAGCCGCCGCCGCTGCATCTGCTCATCAACCGGGTCCACCCGGTGTCGGCGAACGCCCGGCTGATCCAGCAAGCCCTGCGTGACCTGTTCCAGGACCACACCGGCATCCGCGTGCTGGCCGCCGACGTGCCGGCCATCGAAGCCTATCCACGCGCCGCGACGCGCGGCCTGCCCGTGCATCGCGTCGAGTACCGCCAGCCACCGGGCAGAGTCGCCCCCGCCGCGCTCGACACCATGCGCGGCCTCGCCGGCGAACTGTTCCCGCAATGGCAGCACCGACTGGCTCGCGTGTCCGGCCGCCCGCCATTTCCTCTTGATACCGGGAGGCCCCATGGCGAACGCACATGAACTGGCCCGAGGCCACAAGCGGCTGCGCGCCCTGATCGAGTTCGCCGTCGGCGAGGGCTGGCACGTCAAGCGCACGCCAGGCGGCCACCTCAAATTCACGAAGGCAGGCTGCGCCGCGATCTACACCAGTTCGACGGCCAGCGACCACCGGGCGGCCCTCAACGCCCGCGCGCAGATCCGCCGCGCCGAGCGCGAGTCCCGGTCCCCAGCGCAGGGAGGCCGCCATGGCTGAAATGACCTCCCAGCAGATGGCCGGCAAGCTGCTCGCGGCCGGGTTCGAGCGCAGCGGCCCGTCCACCTCGGCCTTGAGCGACCCGATCGCCGACACGCCCATGGTCGTGACCCTGGACCAGTTGCGCCCCTACGACCACGATCCCAGGAAGAAGCGCAACCCAGCCTACGAGGACATCAAGGCGTCCATCCGTGAGCGCGGCCTGGACGCAGCGCCGGCGATCACCCGGCGCCCGGGCGAGGACCACTACATCATCCGCAACGGCGGCAACACGCGCCTGGCGATCCTGCGCGAACTGTGGTCGGAGACCAAGGACGAGCGGTTCTTCCGCATATCGTGCCTGTTCCGCCCGTGGCCCAGCCGCGGCGAAGTCGTGATGCTGACCGGCCACCTGGCCGAGAACGAATTGCGCGGGGGCCTGACGTTCATCGAGCGCGCCCTCGGCGTCGAGAAAGTCCGCGAGTTCTACGAGCAGGAAAGCGGCGCCGCCCTCAGCCAGTCGGAGCTGGCGCGCCGGCTCGCTGCCGACGGCTTCCCAGTCCAGCAGTCGCACATCAGCCGCATGAACGACGCGGTGCGCTACCTCCTGCCGGCGATCCCGACCGTGCTCTATGGCGGGCTCGGCCGCCACCAAGTCGAACGCCTGTCGGTCACGCGCAAGGCCTGCATGCTCGCGTGGGAGCGCTACGCCAAGGGCCGCACGCTGGTGCAGGACTTCGACGACTTCTTTCAGGAGGTGCTGTCGCAGTTCGACACGCAGGCCGACGAGTTCGCCCCCCAGCGCGTGCAGGACGAGTTGATCGGCCAGATGTCCGAACTGCTCGGCATCGACTACGACGTACTGGCGCTCGACCTCACCGAATCCGAAAGCCGCCATCGCGCCCTGATCAGCGACCCGACCCCACCATCGGCACCGCCCGCGCTGCCTGAGCCCGGCACCGTGGCACGCCCGCCCGCCGCGCCGGCCCCATCGGCCCCGACGCCGGCGACCACACCTGGGTCGCGCGAGCGCGAGGGCGGCTCGGGGACGGACGGCTCGCCCGCAGGAAGCCCCGTGGCTGCTCCTGGTGATCTGCTGCAGGGGCACATCGTTTCGCCTGCACCGACGACGGAGCGGCTGCAATCCATTCAGCGGATGGTCGCCGACGAGCTGGGGGATGCGCTGCCCGATTTTTCGGCCAACGTCTTGCAGTCCATTCCCGTCCAGGCGGGCGGTCTCTACCCGATTTCCGACGTCTGGCACATCGACGCGGGCCTGGACACGCCCGATCGCCTGCGCATCCACATCGCGCAGTTCGCACGCGAGATCGCGGGCGAGGCAGGCCTCGATCAGTGCATCGAGGACCGCGCGGACGGTGTGGGCTTCGCATGCCATCCCAACGCACAGCCCCCATCACCGCAGGGCCGCGTCGTGCTGGCATTGCTGGCGAGCCTGGCAGGCCAGAGCTTCACCGATGCCGATCTGGACGGCGGGCAGCTTGCCGCCGAACTGCCGGCGCTGCTGCATGGCCAAGGCGATGCGACCCGCCGCTTGAGCGACACCGCGCTGGTCAAGCTGTTCCGATTGCTGCGCCTGGCCCGGCGCCTGCTGGACCTGGAGTCCGGTGCCGCAGGCCCTGGGGCATGAAGGAAGGAGACCCGCATGGCCGCCCCGCACCCGCTCAATCAGGCCGTCATCGCCCAGGCGCTCTACGACCTGCGCAACGGCCAACTGCGCCGCTGCAAGGCGATGGGCTTCAGCGAGGCCGAGCTGGATGCGCTCAAGCATCCCGCCATGGTGAGCGTGCTCGCCAACGCCAATGTCTCGTGGTGTTCCGTGTCCGTGAACCGCGAGGTGCTCCGGCGTCTGCTCTCGCAGGCGCAGGACGTGGAGAAGGAAATCGCGACCGTCGATCGCATGTTGCGCCTGGGGGCCAGCACGGAGATGGTCAGCCGCTTCTATGGCCTGACCCATCAGGAAGTCGCCCTGCGCCGTGAGGTGCTGGGCCTGCCCAAGCGCAAGGGTCGTCACCCTGTCCTGGACGAGAAGCAGGACGTCGAACTGTGGCGGCGCTGGAAAGCCATCACCAGCAGCAGGAATGTGGACCTGGAGGACGAGACCTCGATTCTCGACGCGGCCATGGACCTCGCCGAAGGCATGGATTTGCCGTTGTCGGTGGTCTGGGCCGCGATCAAGTCGTGGGTCGATCAGGGACTGGGTTGAGCCATGGCCGTGGACGATACCGCGCCACGCCATGGCCCCGTCGCACTCGCTGACCTGTTCGATGCGGCGCTGAAGAACTTTGCGCCCAAGCCCAACCCCAACCCGCCAACACCCGCTCCCGAGCGCATACCCGTGCCGTCACCTGCGACACCGGCCGCGACCGGCGATGCGCTCCTCTTCAGCGGCAATCGGCACGAGACCGTACCGCGGCGGCTGTTCCTCGACCGCCGCCTGACGCCGCTGGAGCGCAACGCCTGGCAGGTGTTCCGGCTGATGCTCAACGACGACGGCGTGACCGCATTCCCCACCTATGAGCAGTTGCGGCCCTGGCTGGCCTCGATGCCCTGCGCCGGCCAGGCCTCGCATGAAACCGTGGCGCGAGCCCTGACGCTGCTGCGACTGACCCGGTGGCTGAGCCTGGTGCGGCGACGGCGCGACGCCAGGACCGGCCGCATCCTCGGCAATCTGTACGTGCTGCACGACGAACCCCTGACGCCGTTCGAGGCCATGCAGCTCGACCCGGACTACCTGCAACTGGTCAGCCAGGCGCTCGGCCACTCGGCCAAAACCGTTCAGATCGTGGGCCTGCACACCCTCAAGGAAATCGGCGAAGACCCGATGCTGGCCGGGCGCACCCTGCCGTCGAGGCTGCAAGTCCTGGCCGAGCGCCTCGCCAGCCAGGGCGCTGGGGCGCACGAAGGTTATCCACAGGAGGACGCCACGCACGAATCCGAAGAAGGGGCGACGAGCCTTCTTCGGAATCCTGACGACCCCACTTCGGAATCCGAAGCAGGGTCGAAACCCGCGCCAGACGCCTCTCTTCGGAATCCGAAGCAGGCCCGTACAGTACGTAGTACTCGTATTAATGAAGTACGTACTACCGCGCACGCACAAGCGCAGGCGCGCGCGCTGGGCGACCTCCAATGGCCCAAACGCTTCGCGGAACTGAAGGCAGAGCAGCAGACAGGTGCGCGGGTGGCGTTGCAGCAGGTCGATGCCTCGCTGAGGCAGGCTGTGCTGGACGAATGGGCCACGCGATGCAGCAGCCACGGCATCCGCAATCCTGCGGGGTATCTGTTCGGCATCATCCAACGGGCCATCCATGGCGAGTTCAACGCCTGGGCCAAGAAAGACGCGCCATCTGCATACGCTCCGCCGAATGAGCGGCCACCACCAGCACCGCCACCATCCCAGCCGCAGGGCAAGCCGGTGCCGCCAGAAGTCGCCAAACAGCACATCGAGCGGCTGCGCAACCTGCTCGCCAGCAAGTGAGCGGGCCTGCAAGGCGGTGAAGTGGATGCCAGTGGCTTCCAGCAGAGCTATCCCCAGGGGATAGTTCTACTGACGGCTACACGTCGAACCGCTGCACGTCAGGCCCCGATCGCCTGCGGCGGGATCGGCCTTGTCCGGGCTGAGCCGGGCGCGCAGCGTTCCTTGGCTCTCCATGGAACTATCCCCTGGGGATAGTTCCACTGACGGCTACGACGTCGAACCGCTGCACGCCAAGCCCCGATCGCTTGCCGCGAGATCGTCCTTGTCCGCGCTGATCCGGGCGTGCAGCGTTCCTTGGCGCTCCATGGAGCTATCCCCTGGGGATAGCTCGCGTCTCATGCACCCGCCGCGCCCTGAACCGGGGACGGGCGGGTTTCGGTTTGTTGACTGACTGCCTTCCGCTTCCTGCCGAAGCTGGCCGCTCTTTTCCAACAACGAGCGGACACCATGGCAACGACCAACGAACCTCTGCAACTGAATCTCGGCTCCTTGCGCAGCGCGATGTCGCTGACGCTGCACACTCACCACGCCTCGCGCATCTGGCACGGTCGCGCCGCCGGCGAGGGGCGACCCGGCATCGTCGGCCTGAACGGCTACATCGCCCAGATGAACAAGATGCGGCGCGGCTCGGAGCAGGACGACCCGTACAGCGACTTCTGGATGCTGCGCATCGAGGACAAGCTCGACCAGACGAAGGCCACGCTGCAATCGCTGCGCGAGCAGGTGGACCAGGCCCTGGCGAGCGTGCCGCCGGCACTCACCCTGGGCGAGAACCTCAACGTGCAGCCCGTCAAGCTGCCGCTGTTCGTCAATGCGCAGTTGGGCTTTGCCGCGGTGTATCTGCTGGCCGACTACGACGACATCGCCCGCAAGCTGATCCTCGCGCACCACACCGCGCTGATCGATCGCTCGACGCTCGAACGCTGGCTCAACGAAGGCGCCCATGCACTGCGCAGCCTGTTCTCGCTGGCCCAGCAGTACCGCTACTCGGGCTGCACCCGCGACGACTTCGCCGCGAAGAACGCCGCAGCCCGG
Source organism: Castellaniella defragrans 65Phen (assembly GCF_000612685.1). Classification (NCBI taxonomy): domain Bacteria; kingdom Pseudomonadati; phylum Pseudomonadota; class Betaproteobacteria; order Burkholderiales; family Alcaligenaceae; genus Castellaniella; species Castellaniella defragrans. Next base: position 1,386,631 of record NZ_HG916765.1, on the reverse strand, counting down.
GCGGCGCTGGAGAAGTTCGGCGAGTTGCCGCAGGACGTGCTGGAAGGCACGCGCCGCTCGAAGTTCGCGCCGCCCATCGTGCGCCGTGGCCTGCAGCAGCGCGGTGACGGTCCTGCCGCAGCCGCATCGCCCACCGACGAGGTTGCCACCACCGAGGCACCCGAGGCCGCCGCCGACGAGGACGCGCAGCCATGAGCGACCCGAACCGCGACACCCGCTACTTCCGCCCGCTGCAACAGACCGCCTTCATGCGGCTGGAACACGCAGGCTCTCTAAAAGGCCTTTTAAAGCCCTTTAAAGGTAAAGGGGACTTGGAGGCCTGGGCCAGCCAGTGCTTCGCCATGCGCGACGAGTTGATTGGCTTGGCGCAGCGACAGGTGCTGCCACAGGCCGTCGGGCATCCCTTCCACCTGCTCTCAATCGAGCTGGCCCAGCAGACCACTGGCGCAGGCACGGCGTTTCTTCGCTGGCGCAAGCACGACCGCTCGGCCATGGGCGTCGCCTTGTGGCAGGAGCTGATGGCGAGCACCAGCACGCCGGTCAACCTCCTGGCCGACCTGCACGCGATCGAGCTTCAGCGCATCACGCTGAACATGCAGATCAGCCTGTTGCACACCTTGGGCAGGCAGGCCCAGGAGTGCGCCAGCAAGGCCGCCGACGCGGAAGACGCCTACCTGCGCCGGCTCAAGTCCATGCCATCCGCCATGCGTGATCGGTGATCGCGCCAGGCACCCCAGCACGCGCCCGCCGCCGACCAGGTGCGGGTATTTCAACCACCACGGAGATTGCAACATGAGCACGCATTTTTCTGGCGAAGGCAACATCGGTTCGCCCCCCGAGTACCGGGAGTTTCCCAACGGCAACGACGAACCGCGGCGCTTGCTGCGGCTGAACGTGTATTTCGACAACCCCGTCCCCACCAAGGGCGGCGACTTCGAGGATCGCGGCGGCTTCTGGGCGCCGGTGGAAATCTGGCACCGCGACGCCGCGCACTGGAAGGACCTGTACCAGAAAGGCATGCGCGTGCTGGTCGTCGGCCGCATGGAGCGCGAACCCTGGACGGACAACGAGGATCAGCCGCGCGAGACCTGGCAGATCAACGCGCGCAGCGTCGGCATCCTGCCGTTCCGCATCGAGTCGGTGACCCTCAGCCCCAGGCAGCAGGAGACCGCGCAGGACACGCAGCCGAATTCCCAGGCCGCCCAGGAACCGACCGCGCCGAAGGAGCCGAAGCGCAGGAAGTGATGCAGCATGGGGCGGCGGCAGTCGTCCGTCGCCCCACGCCCTCGCGAGCTATCCCCAGGGGATAGCTCCATCAACGTCTACCGGCGTCCGCGCGCTCCAAAAAATCGTGGCTCCCGGCCCGCACACCCCCGGCCGCACGCCACTTCCGTCCCGGCCATTCCATCCCATGAAAGTGGTCGCCACCGCATGCGGCTTGTTTGCTGCTGCCCCTGGTGATGCTCGGCATCCTCGATTCCAGCAACTCAATGAACCACGGAATTCGGATGGACGGACATGCGGCTGTTCTTGTGCGAGAAGCCATCGCAAGGCAAAGACATTGGTCGAATCCTCGGCGCGACGCAGCGCGGTGAAGGCTGTCTCAGCGGCTCCGGCGTCACCGTCACCTGGTGCATCGGCCATCTCGTAGAAGCGGCAGCTCCCGAGGTCTATGACGCGGCGCTCAAGCGCTGGTCGCTGGAGCAGTTGCCCATCATTCCCCAGCAGTGGCGGGTCGAGGTCAAACCGAAGACCGCCACGCAATTCAAGGTCGTCAAAGCGCTTCTGGCGAAGGCGACTCATCTGGTCATCGCCACCGATGCCGACCGCGAGGGCGAGCTGATCGCCCGCGAGATCATCGACCTGTGCGGCTACCGCGGCCCCATCGAGCGGCTATGGCTGTCGGCGCTCAACGATGCGTCGATCCGCACCGCGCTCGGCAAGTTGCGGCCCTCATCCGACACGCTGCCGATGTACTACTCGGCGCTTGCGCGCTCACGCGCAGACTGGCTCGTGGGCATGAACCTCAGCCGGTTGTTCACGGTGCTCGGGCGTCAGGCCGGCTACGACGGCGTGCTGTCCGTCGGTCGCGTCCAGACGCCGACCTTGAAGCTCGTCGTGGACCGCGACCGCGAGATCGCGGCCTTCAAGTCGGTGCCGTTCTGGGCCATCGACGTGTCCCTGTCCGCAGGTGGACAGGCTTTCAGCGCGCAGTGGGTTCCGCCCGATGGCTGCACCGACGACGCCGGTCGCTGCCTGCAGCAGCCGATCGCCCAGCAGGCCGCGCAGCAGATCCGCGCTGCGGGCAGCGCCCAGGTCCTATTAGTCGAGACCGAGCGCGTGCGCGAAGGTCCGCCGCTGCTGTTCGACCTGGGAACGCTTCAGGAGGTTTGTTCCAAGCAGCTTGGGCTGGATGTTCAAGAGACCCTCGAAATCGCGCAGGCCTTGTACGAGACACACAAGGCCACAACGTACCCGCGTTCGGATTCCGGCTACCTGCCCGAAAGCATGTTCGCGGAAGTGCCGACTGTCCTTGACAGCCTGCTCAAGACCGATCCCTCGCTGCGCCCGATCATGGGCCAACTCGACCGCTACCAGCGCTCGCGCGCCTGGAACGACGGCAAAGTGACAGCCCACCACGGCATCATCCCGACGCTCGAACCCGCGAACCTCTCTGCGATGAGCGAGAAGGAGCTGGCCGTGTACCGGCTCATCCGGGCGCACTACCTGGCGCAGTTCCTCCCTCACCACGAGTTCGACCGCACTGTCGCCGAGCTGTCCTGCGGCCAACAGAAGTTGGCGGCCACCGGAAAGCAGATGGTCGCCCAGGGTTGGCGCCTGGTGCTGGCCGAACCGCAAGCGGATGAGGACGGTGAAGCCACGGCGCGCAGCCAGGTACTCCCCCCGCTGCGCGAGGGCATGGCGTGCCAGGTGGCCGAGGCCGAGATCAAGGCGCTCAAGACGATGCCGCCCAAGCCGTACACGCAGGGCGAACTGGTCAAGTCCATGAAGGGGGTCGCCAAGCTGGTGACGGACCCGCGCCTGAAGCAGAAGCTCAAGGATACGGTCGGCATCGGCACCGAGGCGACACGGGCCAACATCATCAGCGGGCTGATCACCCGCGGCTACATCGTGAAGAAGGGGCGCTCCATTCGCGCATCGGATGCGGCGTTCACCTTGATCGATGCCGTACCCGCGGCGATTGCCGACCCCGGAACCACCGCCGTGTGGGAGCAGGCGCTCGACATGATCGAGGCCGGACAACTCACACTGGATGTGTTCATCGGCAAGCAGGCCGCATGGATTTCGCAACTGATCGTGCAGTACGGCAGCACCTCGCTGTCCATCAAGGTTCCCCAGGGGCCTGCTTGTCCGCAGTGCGGCGCACCGACGCGCCAGCGCACCGGCAAGACCGGCCCCTTCTGGTCGTGCAGTCGCTACCCCGACTGCAAAGGCACGCTGCCGGTCGATTCCGGCACGTCCAAGCGCGGTGCGTCGCGCCCGCGCAGTAGCGGCCGCAAGGGCTCCTGACCGACCCCGCTCCCCGAGAGCCGTGCCCGCCATCGGCGGCGTGGCCCATGTCCCGCACGCCCTGCGGGACGCCCAGCGCGCAACGCCTTCTCTTGTCCGTGTGCGCGTCCCGCCCAGCCGTCCCCCAGCCGCGGGACCTGAAGGTAGCTTCTCCACGAACCATGTCCGGGGTTTCCCGGCGCGTTCTGCTGATCAGCATTTTCCGCCTCTGCGAAGGGTCCCCCGGTGGCTTGCCGGCCTGCGAGCCACCCGGAGACCCTTCGTGGTCAGCGGTATTCGATGCCGTGCCCAACGGCGAAAAACTGGGCTCCTTTTGTGCGCGGATGTGCGCCAGAAGATGCCGGCGCCAACCACGACATGCGCCGGGTGCGATTGCTGACAGCAGACGGTTCTAGCGACGACCGGGCCTGCAACAGCCCACGGGTGGTTCCGTCCTCCCGAGCCGAAGGCCACACGGCCTTCGGCGCCTTTCTCCTGCCGATCAACGTCCCGGCCCGGCCACACGGTCCAGGGCCACACGAACAGGAGACCCGACATGAACCCGCAACCTCGCACCTCACGCGGTGCGCCCCAGGCCGCGCCACTGCTGTACGGCAGCGTGTGCAGCGGCATCGAGGCCGCGAGCCTCGCCTGGCAACCCCTCGGCCTCGAAGCCGTGTGGTTCGCCGAAATCGAGCCGTTCCCGAGCGCCGTGCTCGCCCACCGTTACCCCCACGTGCCCAACCTGGGCGACATGACCGCGATCGCCCGCCAGGTGCGCGCCGGCACCGTGCCGGCGCCCGACATCCTGGTCGGCGGCACGCCGTGCCAGTCGTTCAGCGTTGCAGGTAGCCGGCGCGGGCTGGATGACCCGCGCGGAGCCCTTTCCCTTGCCTATGTGGAGCTTGCCAATGCCATCGACCAAACCCGCCAACAAGACCGCCGCCCGGCGGCCACGCTCGTCTGGGAAAACGTCCCCGGCGTCCTCAACGACCGCAGCAATGCCTTCGGGCATTTCCTGGGGGCACTGGTCGGGGAAAGCCGTGCGCTCCAGCCGCCAGGGGATCGGTGGGCGCACGCTGGTTGTGTGTCTGGACCCCGCCGCCGCATCGCGTGGCGCGTGCTCGACGCTCAATATTTCGGTGTCGCCCAACGCCGCAAGCGCGTGTTTCTTGTGGCAAGTGGTGGAGATGACCTCGATCCCGCAGAAGTACTTTTTGAGCGCGCAGGCCTGCTCGGGGATTCTTGTGCGGGCCGCGCGCCGTGGCAAGAAGCTGCCCACGATGCTGGACCGGGTGCTGAAGCAGCAGGCGCATGCGCAGGACTTGCAGGATTCGCAGGGCTGAAGCAGCCCTACGGCAGGGTCACGACGACGTTCGGATTCAGCGGCGGCATTGGCCCCGTCGATGTGGCGGCGTGCCTGATGGCCGCTGGCCCCAAGCACGACATTCGCACCGAGACGTTCATGGTGCAGTCGGTCGTCGGCAGCATCGCCCACACCCTCGACACCGCCAACAACGGCAGGGGCAGCAGCGAGGATGGCACCGGCAAGGGTGTTCCGATCATCGCCTTCACTGCCCAGGGCAGCGGCGCCGATGCCACGTTCGACCTGACGCCGACGCTGCGCGCTGGCGGCCATCGCAACAGCCATGCGAACGCCGGTGTCGTGCCCGCCATCGCTTTCGCGCAGAACAACCGCGGTGAAGTGCGCTACGAATCCGGCCATGGACAGGTGGCTTGCACCGTGCTGTCCAACGGCAAGCCGGGCTACGGCGTGCCGATGGTGGCCTGCGTATCTCTGCGTGGCCGCGAGAACGGCCTTGCCGCCGAGTTGGGCGGCACCGTAGCGGGCGCACTTCGCACCAGCGGCGGCGGCGCGGACAAGCCCCATGTGCTGGCTCCCGACTTCGAGGCGCATTTCCGCTACGACTGGAACGGCCCTGGCCCCGGCGACTGGTCGCACTGGCGGGTGCGGCGGCTGATGCCCGTGGAGTGCGAGCGGCTGCAAGGCATGCCCGACGACTACACGCTGATCACCTACCGCGGCAAGCCCGCCGCCGACGCTCCACGCTACAAGGCGATCGGCAACTCCATGGCTGTACCGTGCATGGCATGGCTGGGCCAGCGCCTGGTGCAGTACCTGCACAAGACGGGCTCGACCGCTTCGGATTGATCGGCGACGCAGCCTGCGGGCCGCGCCATTCTCCCTCCTGCATTGCCGATGTATTGGCAGCAGCCCGCAGCCAGGGTGTCAAGGCTGCCGCGGGTTCCACCCGCGCCACCCGCCAGTTCGCCTCGGCATCTCACCGGCGAACGCTGCCCACCGGGGCACCGATGCCTCTTTCTCCAACCCACGGGATGGCCGCCACGTCCCGTCAGGGGCATGTCGCCACCCGGTCGATTTCAGGACTTCCCATGGACAACATCACCAAGCAAAACCGCATCACGCTGAAGAGCCTCAAGGTGGCAGATTTCGCCAGCGAAGAAACGATGTGCTTCAGCGCCACCGTCGTGTTCGACGGCACTCCCATCGCCGAGGCCCGCAACGACGGCCACGGCGGCTCGACGTTCCTGCACGCGCTCAGCGGCAAGGCGGCGTTGCTGGCTCAGGCCGAAGCCTTCGCCAAGGGCCTGCCGCCTGCGCCGCTCAACCTCGGCCAGGAGGGCGAAGACCCTCACTACATCGACATGACGCTCGACTTCCTGGTCGATGAACTTGCCGACGCCATGCACGCGGAACGCAAGGTGCGAGCCGCGTTCAACCGCGACATCGGCAACAAGGTGCTGTTCATCAAGGACGGCAAATTGCTGTTCATCAAGGGCATCAAGCTCAAGGCCATTGCTGACCGCAAGGCGTACTTCGCTTCGCTGCGCGCTCGGCAGGCCCAGCCCATCGTCATCCTCGCCGAGCTTGCGCCCGAGCAGGCATTCGACCTGTGGAAGCAGCATGTCCTGGGCGACAAGCCCGACTGACCCAGCACCGACGCACTCTCCTGGCAGCCCCGCACTCGATGCGGGGTTTCTTTTTCTCTGCGCGCATCAATCGGGGGTGGGCCGGATGCCGTTTTCCAACTGACGCGACGCGGCCCGCGCACGAAGCTGCCCGCATGTTCGCTGATTCGTCAGCACATGCCAGCAGCCAGGGTTTCAAGCTGCCGCGGGTCTCTCCCGCGTTGCCCACCAGTCCGCATCGCATCAAGTCTGCGGACGCGCGTCCCCATGACGCTGATGCATTTTTTCAACCGCGTGCGGGAGCTGCCATCCCGTGAGGGACGAGGCCCCGCTTTTCCAAGGAGCCCGTCCATGTCCCAGCAAGCCTCTTTCGGCCAATTGGCCTCGACCTACTGCGGCAAGTTCCTGCCGCTCGAAGTCCTGCAAAGCGCCGCCGGTCACTACATCGGCACGCGCGATACCGAAGGGCCCGTTTCGCGGGAATCCCGCGAGTACTTCCGCAGCCATGCCGCGGCTCAACGTGCCCTCGAAAGAGGCGGCTGGTCCCAGCTCGCCATTCCCTGATCCAACTGGAGGAATCACGTCATGAACCAGCTACTGCCACGGGAAGTCGTCGATCAGATCATGCGGGAAGAACAGCATTTCGCGGCCGCGCCCCAAGCCTTCTTCGAGGCCTGGAAGCGCGGTGTCGAGATCGCTGGCCCCGAATGGTTCGGTGACGGCACCCGTGAAGGTCTGAACCAGGCCAAGAGCAAGTGGGATCTGCGTCCCAACATGCTGCGGCTCAACGATGCCCTCGGCGTCCTGAGCAGCGGCGAACGCATGTTCCTGTCCGCCATGGTCAGCTTCTACAACGCGCGCGAGGGCGGTGCCATGCTCAAGCGCTGCCACTTCAACGGACTGTCGGACTTCGACGGTCTCGACCTGCAACGCCGTAAGGTCCTCGCCGACCTGCTCGTGAACTACAACGGCTGGTGAGCCGGTCTCCGGCACACCACCACGTCTTCGTTCACTCCCCACGAGGGGCACGCGCCCACGAGGCCGTGCCCCTCATTTTGTTTCCCGTAGTCCAGCGCAGTGCTGACAACGCCATGGTCGGCGCTGCCTGACGCTTTTTCCATTTTTCAACCCACCGGGTCCAATTCCCGGTGGCGGGGATTGGCTCCATTATTCAATCTGGAGAGATCCCATGTCCCAGAATCCTAATCCCTTCCTTCGCGGCTACTGGAATCTGAAAATCGTCCGCACGCTGTGCATCAGCTACGACGATGGAAGCCCGCATGTCTGGCGCAACATCCACGCGAGCCAGCAATTCCTTTCCGACGAAGAACTGGTTTCATCGTCCTGCATCGTCACCAACGATTTCGCCGTGGTCAGCAATGGCCCTGAACCCTTGAGCGACGACGTGCTGGCCGAATGCGACGCCGGTGAAGGCGTCAGCGGCGAAGGCGTGATTGGTGCCGTGGTCTATGCCATCCATGGCGAGGACTTCGACGGTCGCCCAGTCCACGTCGGCGATGCCTATTCGGCCGAGGCTGCGCGGGAAGTGGTGCAGCGCCTGACTTTCGAGACCGGCTACTACAGCCGGTGCTGGGAGATCAGCCGCGAGCACATCACGGTCGATACCTGGCACTACCTCGCCGACCTGGCGGACATCGCCACGCCGGAGGCCATGCTGTTCATCGCCTTCCGTGTGCCGTACAGCCCGGCGATCGGCGTCAAGCTGATCTCCACGCCCTGGACGGACCAGAACCTGGAGCACGCCGAGGGCATCACCGCCGAGCAGCTTCGGCAGGAGCACCGGAACAAGGGCATGCCGGAGGACCTGGCAAACATCCTTGAACTGGCCGGCCAGGCCGATGTGCGCATTCTGATCCTCGACGCCGACGCACCCGCGCTGCTGGGCCTGCCGCTGGCCGAGTCCTAGCAGCCGCGCGACACGCCGGCCTTCCTCATTGTCCCCCCATGCCAGCCCGTTTCCCCCAGGAGCCGGGCTGGTCCATTTTCATAGGCGCAACCTCATGTTCCCCGACCTCATCTCGCCCGCAGCCGACTTCGAGCATCAGCTTGGAGCCTGCGTCAACGCCATGAGCCAGGACGACGCCATCGGCCAGATCCTGGTATTCGAGCGCACGCACGGCGCGCTGCACATGCGCCATATCGTCAGCGCCGACCTGATGGACACCGACATTGATGACTACGAAATGGTCGTCTTCGACGGTGGCAACACCAGCGGCGACACATGGAAGCATGTCTTCTTCCCTCGTCAGCGCGAGCACTACTTCGTGTACGAAGCCTGACCTGCCAGCCCCTCATCCGAGGGGCTGCTTGTTTTCAGGCTTTCGCCGCGAATTGCACGGCCACCATCTCGCCTGTGACGCACACCTCGCCGCCGGCGCTGAGTGTCAAATCGATGATGGCCTTGCGCCCCTCCAGCGAACGTAGCGTGCCCTCGATGAGCAATTCGACGCCCAGCGGCGTGGGCCGCCGGTAGTCCACTTTCAGCGAGCCGGTGACAAAGCGGATCGGCGGGCCACCATCCCCCATGACGCGACCTTGCACCCGGTATGCGAAGGCCGCCGCGCTGGCGGTGCCGTGGCAGTCCAGCAGCGAGGCCAGCATGCCGCCATAGACGTTGCCCGGATAGCCGCCGCTGTACATCGTCGCCGGCGAGAAGCGCGCATGGGTGCGCTCGCCCTCGATGAAGCTCTTGAGATGGAGCCCCTGGGGGTTGGCTGGCCCGCAGCCGTAGCAGTGCGCGAATTCGGCCGGGTAATGATCTTGGATGGCTTGCATGTCGATCCTTGATTGCACAACGGCGAGGCTCAAGCCTCCACGGCCAGCCCGGCCGCCTTCCACTCCGGGAAGCCGTCTTCGAGCCGTCGCACCTTGAAGCCCTTGGCGCGCAGCGCCGCCACGGCCTCGAAGGACATCACGCAGTACGGCCCACGGCAGTAGGCAATGATTTCGTGGCCCTTGGGCAAGTCCGCCAGGCGACGCTCCAGCTCGTCGGCCGGGATGTTGATGGCACCCGCCACGTGGCCCAGCGCGTATTCCGCTTCCGGGCGCACGTCCAGCACCGTCACCTGGCCGGCATTCAGGCGCTCGGCCAGTTCTTCGCGCGAAACGGCTTCCAGCGCGTCACGGTCATGGAAGAAGTCGCGCATCACGCCGCGTACCTCTGCGATGTTGCGCTCGCCCACGCGGCCCAGCGCCTTGAGCAGCGCCACCACCTCCACATCGCCCGCCAGGCGATAGAAGACCCGCTTGCCCTGGCGTTCGGCCTCCACCAGCCGCGCGCGCCGCAGCAGTTGCAGGTGGCGTGAGGCGTTGGCCATCGACAGGCCGACCAGTCCGGCCAGGTCTTCGACGCTGCGCGGCCCCTGCGCCATGCCTTCGAGCAGTTCGAGCCGATGCGCATGGCCCAGCGCTTGCGCCACGGCGGCCAGGTTCTCGAACACCACGTGCTTGGGGCTTTCGGATGAGGTTGACAACATGGATTTCACAATTACACAATCAACACATTGATTGAATGATGGCATGATTGCTGCCCAGCATCAAGCCATCCCGGACAAAAGCCATTTTCTCCGCTGGGGCCTCCATGAAAACCCTCCTCATCATCAACGACCCGCCCTACGGCACCGAGCGCATGTACAACGCCTTGCGCTTGGCTTCCACGCTGCTCAAGGACGCGGCCAACCACGTCAGCGTGTTCCTGATGGCCGATGCCGTCTCCGGCTGCAAGGCCGGTCAGAAGACCCCCGACGGCTACTACAACGTTGAACGCATGCTGCGCCGCGTGACGAACAATGCCCAGGGCGAGGTGCTCCTGTGCGGCACCTGCCTGGATGCGCGCGGCATCAAGGACGAGGAAGTGATGCCCGGCGCACGCCGCAGCACGATGGATGAACTGGCCGCCGCCACCGTGGCCGCCGACAAGGTGCTGGTGTTCTGATGGCCGGCATCTACCTCGACTACAACGCCAGCACGCCCATCGCGCCGGAAGTGCAGGCGGCCATGCTGCCGCTGCTGGAGACGGCCTACGGGAACCCATCCAGCGGCCATTGGGCCAGCACCCCAGCCAAGGCGGCCCTGGAACATGCTCGCGCCCAGGTGGCGGGGCTGCTGGGCGCGTCGCCGGATGAGATCGTCTTCACCAGCGGCGGCAGCGAGGCCAACAACCTCGCGCTCAAGGGCAGCTTCTTCGCGCTGCGCGAGCGCGGCGAGCACATCATCACCGAGGCCACGGAGCATCCGGCGGTGTTGCAGCCACTGGCCTTTCTGGAGCGACTGGGGGCGAGCGTCACGCGGCTGCCGGTGGATGGCACGGGCCGGGTCGATCCCGAGGCGGTGCGCCGCGCCATCACACCGCGCACTGTGCTCGTCAGCGTCATGCACGCGAACAACGAGACGGGCACGCTGCAACCCATCAAGGTCATCGGCACCATCGCTCGCGAACACGGCATCCGCTTCCACACCGATGCGGCGCAGTCCGTCGGCAAGCTGCCGACGAAGGTGGACGACCTCGGCGTGGACCTGCTGAGCATCGCCGGGCACAAGCTCTACGCGCCTAAGGGTATAGGCGCGCTGTACGTGCGGCGCGGCACGGCGCTGGAGCCGCTGATCCACGGCGCCGGCCACGAGGCGGGCCGCCGCGCCGGCACCGAGAGCGTGCTGATGGCTGCGGCGCTGGGCGCGGCCTGCGAACTGGCGAGAACGAATCTCGATGTTGGTGAGCCGGAGCGCTTGCGCGCCTTGCGCGATCACTTCTGGCAAGCGCTGCAAGCGATCTTCGGTGAGCGCGTGGTGCTCAACGGCCACGCCGAGCACCGGCTGCCCAACACGCTGAACGTGAACTTCGCCGGCCGCATCGGCGCCGAGGTACTGGCTCATCTGGACGGCGTGGCCGCATCCACCGGCTCGGCCTGCCATGCGGGCCGTGTGGAACTCTCGCCCGTGCTGGCCGCCATGGGCGTGCCCGAGCCGGTCGGCATGGGCGCAGTGCGCTTCAGCCTGGGACGCGGCACCACGCAAGCCGAGATCGACGCCGTGGCCGAGCGCCTGCGCGCCATCGCGAGTCGATGAATCGAACAACAACGCGAAGAAACTCATGCTCAAGAACCCCATGCACCGCCAGGTGCTGATCCTGGCCTGCGCGCAGGCCCTGTTCCAGATCGTGTCGGTGATGGTGATGACCGTCGGCGGCCTGGCCGGCGGGCAGATCGCCGCATCGCCGCGCTGGGCCACGCTGCCCATCGCCACCATGTTCCTCGGCACGGCCACGATGATGTTTCCGGCCTCGATGTGGATGGCCCGCGCCGGCCGCCGGGCCGGGTTCCTGATCGGCACGACGCTGGGCGTGGCGGGGGGCCTGGTGGGTGCCTGGGGCATCCATCAGGCTTCGCTGCCGCTGCTGTCCTTCGGCACCTTCCTGGTGGGCTGCTACCAGGCGTTCGCGCAGTTCTACCGTTTCGCGGCCAGCGAAGTGGCGGACGCGGCTTTCCGCCCACGCGCGATCTCGCTGGTGATGGCCGGCGGCGTGGTCGCAGCGCTGGCCGGGCCGTTGCTGGCAAGGCTGGGCGGGCCGCTGCTCTCGCCCGAGTACCTGGGTTCCTTCCTGATCCTGGCCGTGGTGTCGATGGTGGCGGCGGGCGTGCTGCTGAACCTGCACATCCCTGCGCCTGCCGCGTCTACCGGCCCGGTGGACAAGGGCCGACCCTGGCAGCAGATCGTCGCGCAGCCCGCCTATCTCGTGGCGCTGTTCGGCGCCGCCACGGGCTACGGCATCATGATCCTGGCGATGACGGCGACGCCCATCGCCATGCGGCTACATCACCACGAACTGGGTGCGGCGGCCACGGTGATCCAGTTGCACGTGCTGGGCATGTTCCTGCCGTCGTTCTTCACCGGCTCGCTGATCGCGCGCTTCGGCGTGCTGCGCATCATGCTCACGGGCGTGGTGCTGTTCATCGCGCACATCCTGACGACGCTCACCGGCACGGGCTTTGGCTCCTTCGCCAGCGCGCTCGTGCTGCTGGGTGTGGGCTGGAACTTCATGTACATCGGCGGCACGACGCTGTTGACCGACACCTACAACGCTGCCGAGAAGGGGCGTGCGCAGGCCATCAATGACATGACGATCTTCGTTGTCGGCCTGACCTGCTCTTTCAGCGCGGGCGGGCTGCTGCAAGCCCTGGGCTGGCAGACCATGAACCTGGCACTGATCCCGTGGCTGGCGCTGGCGGCGCTGTCGCTGCTGTGGCTGGGGATGCGTCAGCGGTCGAAAGCCGCGAAGGTGGGCGCATGAACCGGGAAACGACCGATGAAACCGCCTACCGCTGCCTGTTCGAGCGCTTCGCATCTTTGGGCATCGACGCGAAGGTGGTGCCTTATCCCGAGCACGCGACCGTCGAGGAAGGCAAGGCGCTGCGCGGCGCCATGGCCGGGACATTCACCAAGAACCTGCTGCTCAAGGACAAGAAGGGCCGGCACTTCCTGCTGGCGATCCATGAGGACCGGACGCTGGATCTGAAGGCGGTTTCCGCGCTGGTGGGCGGCAAGGGGCACCTGAGTTTCGTGGCCGGCGAGCGCATGCAGGCGCTGCTGGGCGTGCAGCCGGGCGCGCTGACGCCACTGGGCCTGATGCAGGACGAGGAAGGCTTGGTGACGGTGGTGATCGATGCCTCGCTGATGGGCGATGCGCAATTGAACTTCCATCCGCTGCGGCAGACCGAGAGCGTCGGGCTGGCGCCGCAGGAACTGGTGGCCTTCGTGCGCTCGTGCGGGCGCGAGCCGCTGGTGGTGGACTTCGACACTTCGCCACCGGCCGCGTAGCGCCTGCGGCGCGGGAGAACAGGAAATGCCATCCAGAGAGCATTGGGATCACGTCTATCGGACCAAGGAGCCGACCGGCGTGAGCTGGTTCCAGCCGCACGCCAGCCACTCACTGGTGCTGATCCGGGAAACCGGCGTGCCGCTCGATGTGCCGATCATCGACGTGGGCGGCGGTGCCTCGACGCTGGTGGACGACCTGCTGGACAAGGGCCATACCAGCCTCACCGTGCTGGATCTGTCGGGTGCCGCGCTGGCGGCATCCCAGGCGCGGTTGGGCGAGCGCGCCCAGGCGGTGGCCTGGATGGTCGGGGACATTACAAAGGTCGAGTTGCCCGCGCTGGCCTACGACCTGTGGCACGACCGGGCGGTATTCCACTTCCTGACGGCGCCGCAGGAGCGCCAAGCCTATGTGCGGACGATGCTGCATGCCCTGCGGCCGGGCGGCTTCGCCATCATCGCCACCTTCGCGGACGACGGGCCGCAGCAGTGCAGCGGCTTGCCGGTGACGCGCTACAGCCCGGACGAGCTGCATGCGCAGTTCGGCGATGCCTTCACGATGCTGCGGCAGGAGCGCCAGGCGCATCACACGCCCTTCGGGACAGTGCAGCAGTTCGTTTTCTGCCTGTTCCAGAAGACAGCATCATGAAATCCTGAGGAAGCAAATGGCATAGACCATAGGAAGAAACCGGGTGCGGTGTGGTGCCGTTTCATGCAGGCCGGCCGAGCACTCTAGGGCCATCCTTACCCCATGTTCGTCGGTGTTGCCGACACATGCCCAGGCAGCCGAGACCTTCGAGGCTGCAAGCACGGGAAGCCGTGCTGGTCGTTTCTTCCTACGGACGCACCGCGTCCATCTACCCACAAGGGACCTCTCCCTTGCGGGCGGGGAATCCCTTGTTCTTCCTCAAGGAGATTCCCATGGACCGTTCCCTCATCAAAACCATGATGCCTTCGCTTGTCGCAGGCCATGTGCCCCGCAACGTGCGGTCGATCAAGTACCGCTTTTTCGATGATCAGCCGCAATCCTCGACGCTGGGCTTTGCCATCGATCCCAAGCCCTTCGACGGCAAGGTGGTCGCGGCCAACGACGACGCCATCGTCGTCAAGCTCAAGCCCAGCGAGTTCGCGGTGCTCGATCCCAACCTGGTGACTACCGTTCCCAGCGAAGGCGCCAAGGTGCATGTCCAACCGTATGCCCGCCGCCGCTTCGACGGCCTGCGCGCGGACACCCCGGAAGTGATCACCGAGAAGACCGCGGACGGTGTTCCCTACACCATCACCAGGCACATCCTCGGCTCCGCGCCTGCCAAGCTGCCCATCCCCGAGCCGCAGTGCATGGAACTGGGGCAGCTCATCCAGCAGTTGGAGGAAATGCCGGCTCCCGACGGGTTCCGGCGCATCACCCACATGCTGGTCGATGCGGGCGCCCGCGACTTCACCTGGGTCGATCCGAAGCCGTCCAAGATCATCGAGACGCCCCCGGCAATCAGCTTCACGGTTTCGACCGCGAAGTTCGAGGGCCAGGTGACGATCCTCTACGACCGCGGCGGCGACACCTACGTGGTGGAGATGCGCCGCGACGGTGAACTGGTCGATCGGCACGACGAGGTGTATTTCGACATGCTCGGTGAAGTGTTGGAGCGGCTTATCGACGACGGACGCTGGCGTCTGATCGACGTGAGCGTCATCGACGCCAAGGCAACCAAGCGGCGCTACGGCTGATCGCAGCCTACCGGCGACTTGCCGCCATGGGCCTTCCATCTATTCGGGTGGAGGGCCTTTTTCTTCAGGAGATCAACCATGTCACTGCGATTCAAAGGCTCCGACCTGCGCCCCGTGCTGGCCGAGGCCGTTGCCAACCAATGCCGCGTCGTCCTCGCCAAGGACCAGGGCGTGTACTTCCTCGCCGAGCAGGGAGAGCGCCGTCCCGATGGCCGCGTGAAGCTGCTGGCCTATGCCGTCGGCTGCAACCCGGATACCGACCCGTTTGACGACTGGTGGGAACTGGCGCGCGCCGAGCTGGGTGGCGACGACTTCGGCGAGTTCTTCGACCCGAAGGAAGACGTCTTCGCACGCATCCTGCACGGCACGGACGATCTGATGCTGTCTGCCACCACGACGCACCTGTCGCTGGAGGTGGTGCCATCGGTGTAGCGCAACGACTACCACCATCCCCTCACGGCCCCCTTCTTGGGGGCTTCCTTTTTTCCGCACTGCGGCCTTCGCCGCGTGCGTGCTCGTCTCCGGCCGCCATGGCCCGCCGCGTCGGCTCGCCCGCCGACCTACCCACGGAGACGACCGCATGCACGACCCGTTCAAGATCACCCAACCGACCTGCATCAGCTTCTCGGGCGGGCGCACCAGCGCCTACATGCTCTGGCGCGTATTGCAGGCCAATGGCGGCCTGCCTGCCGACACCGTGGTCTGCTTCGCCAACACCGGCAAGGAGGTGGAAGCGACCCTGCGCTTTGTGCGCGACTGCGCCGGGCACTGGCAGGTGCCGATACGCTGGCTGGAATATCTGCCCACGGAGCCAGGCTTCACGCTGGTGGACTTCGATCGGGCCAGCCGTCAGGGCGAGCCGTTCGAGGCGCTGATCCGCAAGCGTCAGTACCTGCCCAATCCCGTCGCGCGCGGCTGCACGACCAGCCTGAAGATTCGACCGATGCACCGCTACCTGCGGCATCTGGGCTGGACGGACTGGGACCAGATGATCGGCATCCGCGCCGACGAGCAGCGTCGCGTCGCCAAGATTCGCGCGCGCGGCCATTCCACCGAATCGATCCACGAGACCATGTGCATGCCCCTGGCGGACGCAGGCGTCACCGTGCGCGACGTGGGCGCGTTCTGGCAGGCGCAAGCGTTCGACCTCGACCTGCTGACGGTGAACGGGCGCACGCTCGAAGGCAACTGCGACCTGTGTTTCCTGAAGCCGCGCGGGCAGCGCCTGGCCCTCATCAAGGCTCGACCCGAGGCCGCGGTGTGGTGGATTCGCATGGAATCGCTGAACCTGGCGAGCAAGCCCAGCGGCGCCCGGTTTCGCGCCGATGGCCCGAGCTACGCCGACCTGGCACGCTTCGCCGCCGACCAGGGCGACCTGTTCGACGACGCCGAGGAACCGATCGCCTGCTTCTGCGGTGATTGACGGCCATGGCCGGGCCATCGACCTCGCCATCGCTGCGACTGCTGCCGGTATCCCTGCGCTGTGCCAATGCCTTCGTGCAGAAGCACCACCGCCACCACCGTCCGGTTCAGGGAGCGAAGTTCGCCCTGGCGGTCACGCTGTCCGCCACCGATGGCATCTGCGGCGTGGCCATCGTCGGCCGCCCGGTCGCCCGCCACCTGGATGACGGCTGGACGCTCGAAGTCACCCGGCTCTGCACCGATGGCGCACCGAACGCCTGCAGCAAGCTCTACGGCGCGGCCTGGAAGGCGGCCAAGGCCTTGGGCTACACGCGGCTGATCACCTACACCTTGCTCGATGAAGGTGGTGCCAGCCTGCGCGCCGCCGGCTGGCATTTGCTCGGAACGCGCGGCGGCGGTGCCTGGAGTCGCCCCAGCCGTCCTCGCGCTGACACCCCCGACCACCTGCGCGGCCCTAAGTGCTTGTGGCAAGCACCGGGCGGTGCGGACAAAGGGAAACGCCCGGATGCCGATTGATTGCTGCCGCGCGCGCGAGGCCCGGACATGCTGCCCCCATGCCTGCTGACGTTGTCAGCGACATGCCAGGCAACCATCGGTCTTCGAGGTTGCGACGCAGTTCCCACTGCGTGACCGAGCCAGCTCGCACCGCATCCGTCCGCGAGCGGCCACCAGTCTCTGGTGGCGGATGCTTTCGCCTTATCAACCCACCGCGGGGTTACGCACCTTTCCCCGCATGCGTGGGGCCGGTGTGTCTCCGCTTCATCCCAATGGAGATTCACCATGAGCACCACGTCCAACGAGAAATCGTATTTCGACCTCCACACCTCGGGCATCGGCTACATCCAGCGAGCCCGCGAGGTTCCCGTCCGGGGCGGCCGCCGCGCGCAGCCCTTTCTGGCATGCACCATCGCCGCACTGGTCGGTTCCGCCAAGGACCCCAGCTACCGCTACTTCGACGTCAAGGTCTCGGGTGCCGAGGCCAAGAAACTGGTCGAGCGCTACATCGGCGTTGACGATCCCAAGCAGCGGCCGCTGGTGCGCTTCCGCCTCGGCGACCTCTGGGGCGATGCGTACATCCGCGACAAGGGTGAGCACAAGGGCCAGGCCGCCGCGTCTCTGAAGGCGCGACTGCTGAAGGCCGAGCCGCTTGACCGGGCCGAACTGGCTTCGATCAAGCAGCACGAGCTGATCACCCGCGGCATCGGCTACCTCAGCCGTCCGAAGGACGTCTCCCCCAAGGATGGCGATCCGTTCCTGTCGTGCTGCGTCGCGGCACTGGCCGGGCCTGTCGGTGAACCGGAATATCGGTACTTCGACACCATCGTCGCCACCCCTGAAGCCGAGCACCTGGTTCGCCGGTGCGTGCAGGCCATCGAAGGGGACCGCAAGGTGCTGATCGCCTTCCGTCTGAACGACATGAAGATCGATCCGTACATCCGCACCAAGGGCGAGCGCGCCGGGGAACCGGGAGCGAGCCTGGAATCGACGCTGGTCCACATCGGTCTCATCAAGATCGACGGCACCCAGGTCTATCCGACGAGCCAGGCGCAAGCCGAGGCGCCGCAAGCCGAGGACGCACCCGCGCCCGAAGCCGAGGTTGCCGCCGACACCGCTGCCGACCAGCCTGTCGAGCCCGCCGAGCGCGAGCCCGCAGGTGAAGTCGAGGAGCAGGAGCCGGCATTGGCTGCTTCGTTCTGATCCGGCATGGCCCCTCACGGGGCCTTGCCTTTTTCCTATTCCCCAAGGAGAACCATCATGGCAGTCACATCGGCATCCGCAAGGTCAGTCCCGCCCATCGTCGTATCGGGTCAGCTTTCGATTCGCACAATCCACGGCCGCAATGGTCCGTTCTGCGTCGGCTACCTCGTCACTCCTATCGGAAACTTCGCGGTGAAGGACGCGGAGCTGGAGCAATACCCCGAAGGCAAGTACGACGGGGAGTTCGTGATCCGCTACATCTTTCCGAATCCGATCCCCATGCGGGGCGGTATCAAGTTCGAGATTCGTTGCAACTTGGATGGAATGACGCTCTTCGGCGTTGACAAACTGAGCCGCGACGATATTCGCAGCTTTTCCACCCAGGACATCGATCCGCTCGATGAAGAACTGGGGGCGCAGCCTGCGGCAACGCCGGCCAAGCCCGCCAAGGCATCCAGACCCGCCAAGCCCGCATCCGTGCAGGCGTCCGCGGACCCGATGGTCGATACCACGCCTTTCGGCGTGGATGCGCCGACGCCCGCTGCGGCTGCTGCCCCCGGCAGCACCGAAGATGGCGACGCCGCACTGTTCGGGCTGCTCTGGCCGCTGGGTGAGTCCGTGAAACTGGATTCGACCATCGACCGCCGCACCTTGCGCGCGCAGATCGCCCGCCTGGGCAAACTGGGCTACACGCTGGACTTCAAGACGCAGGAGTGGAGCCGCCAGGCCGAACTGCAACCTGCGTGATCGCAGACGCCGCACCTGCGGTGTTCTTCATCCACCCGCCGGGGTTCCTTCCCCATGCGGGGGAGGCTCCGGCTTTCTTCTGGAGGTCTCCATCATGTCCACCATCGCTTGCGATGCACCTCATTCCACGCTGGACGAAACCGCCTGGCGCGCTGTCTGCAAGACGGCCGCCGAGCACGCCCAGCGTGGTTGCGGCCTGTCCTGGGATCATTGGGTCACGCTTTTCAGTTCGGAAATCGACGCGCAAGCCAGTCGATTGCCGCAGGACCAGCGCACTCAAGCGCTGGAAATCGCAGCCCGGGAATGGGACTACGCAACGCCTGCCGAAAGGCAGGAAACCCAGGACTGGAATGCGGAGCATGGCTATTGCTCTCACGGGATCGAGTTCGGCTACTGCCCGGCCGGTTGTGATCGCGACGATGACGACTGGGACTAAGGGCAAAGCATAGGTTCCTTCGCCGCACGCGCGGCATTCCATCACCCGCTGGGGGTTCTCCCCCACGGGGAGGCCTCCGGCTCCATTCTTCAGGAGGCCTCTCATGGGCTGGTATTTTTCCCCCCAATCGCGATCTGAACTGATCGCGGAACTGATCGCACCGCAAGAGACCGAGCGCGCCAGCGTCAAGGTCATTGCCCACGCGCTGCGCGGCAACGTCCTCTGGTCCGTCACGGAAGTGACGGCCAAGGTCGAAGGCGTGCATCGTCATCTGGCGCCGGGCCAATCCCTGCGCTACATCCGCTGCGATCTTCTCGAACGCAGCGGCGGTCAGTGGGGCTACAAGCCGCTGGACGAGTCCATGCACCCGTACTACTACTCGTGCCCGCTGTCCTATCTGGACCTCGCACCAGAACAGTCCGCCGACTGGCGTGCAGGCGTTCGCGCCTACCACGCGCGGCGGCGCACACCCATGGCACCTGCGGCACCCACCGCAGCGCTGATGGCCTGAGCCAGGAGGAACCGACATGGACCCGATCCTGGCTGCGCTCCCGCCCTTGCTGCTGAAGCTCGTTGAAGGGAGTTTGTCCAACGACGAAGTTTCTTCCGACGAGGAAATGCTGGAGTACTTCATCAGCAACGGCCTCACCGACGAACAGGGGCGGCAGGCACTGGCCTACCGCGACCAGTACCTCAACAACATCTACCTGGAGGGCTTCACGCCAATCACTTCGGTAGATGAGGCGCTTCACTTCAACCCGCACACCCGGCAGTTCGAGCCGGACTGAGCGGTTTTCTTCCACCCCCTGGGGCAGTACTTGCCCCAGCGGGCGGTGCTGTTCCCGTTCATCCGAGGACACCACCATGCCCGCAAACACTTCTTCCACCACGCTGTATCGGATCGACGAATGCTCCGACGTGATGGCCGACGCTTGCGTCGGCGATGACCAGGGCAATCTGATCTTCCTGTCGATCTGGGCGCGCGACACCGCCATCCAGCAGTTCCTCGCTCGTCTGACCCTCGGGCGCGACGAGCAGGGCCTGGACCAGTTCCACGTCATCACCGACCAGGGCGGCAGCGTCCCGGTATTCGTCGGCAACGTCGATCGCCTGGAAAAGCGCATGACCCGCGCCTACCGGCGAACGCTGTTCGGTTCGCTGTCCAACGTGTGGCTGTTCGACCGCCGCTGCGTCAAACCCGACAAGGCCAACGCCAGCGCACTGGCATTGCTGCCCAAGGGCAGCGCCCACCGGCTTGACCGCCTGTGGATACTGGTACGGGACACCTGCCCACTGCCGCTGCTCGACCACTGGCGCGAAACCGTGCTGGAGCTGTTACAGACCCGCGAGATGCTGGCCCGCCTTCCGTTCGCCCTCGGGCCGCTGGAAGGCCATCGGCTCGCCATCGACGTGCCGGCGCTGACCCTGGCGCTGGGCTCCCTGATCCGCAGTGACGTGCTCACCGCCTATCCGTATCCGGCCAAGATTTGGACGCCGGAAGCGGTAGCGGCTTGACCCACCCGCGAGAGCACGCCAAGGCGTGCTTTCGCACTTCATCCCCGCCAACCAGGAGACTTCCATGGCCCTCATGTTCCCGCGGCTCGCCCGCAATTTCGTGAAGAACGGGTACTTCCCCACGGATGAACCCACCCTCGAAAGAGCCCTCACCGCACTGATGCCCAGCGATGGCCCGATGTGCGTCCTCGATCCCTGCGCCGGCGAAGGCGTGGCGATCGCCGAAGCCGCTCATGCCCTTGGGCGCGAGCAGGCCAAGGCGTTCGCCGTCGAGTTCGACGCGGAGCGGGCACGCCATGCCCGCGGCCTGATCGATCACTGCCTGCACGCGGACCTGATGGACACGATGATCTCCAAGCAGTCGTTCGGGCTGCTCTGGCTCAACCCGCCGTATGGCGACTTGTCCAAGGACGTCAACGGCAACATCGGCTATCAGGGCCAGGGCCGTGCCCGCCTCGAAAAGCTGTTCTACCAGCGCAGCCTGTCGCTGTTGCAGTACGGCGGCGTGCTGGTCTTCATCGTCCCCGGCTACGTGCTCGACGCGGAGCTGGTCGGCTGGCTGACGCGCCACTACACGGACCTGCGGATCTACCGAGCGGTGGAGACGCAGTTCAAGCAGGTGGTGATCTTCGGCCGCAGGGTGCGTCAGCGTGAACTGGCACCCGATGGTCTCAAGGCCGTGCGCAATCTGCTGCTGCAGGTTGGGCTTGGCGAAGTCGAAGCCGAGGAGCTGCCGATCGAATGGCCGTTCCTGCCGTACATCGTCCCCGCCAGTCCGGCCGAGCCGGAGCATTTCTTCCGCGTGACGATGGAGCCGGAGCAGTTCGCCGATGAAGTCGGCCGGCTGCAAGGCCTCTGGCCGTCGTTGGACACGCACCTGGGGGCCGCGCAGCAGTCGCTGCGTCCGCCGGCGCGTGCCTTGTCCCACTGGCATCTCGCCCTGGCTCTGGCCGCGGGCGCGATCTCGGGGGTTGTGCGCTCCAAGACCGGCCGCGTGCTCGTCGTCAAAGGTGACACCCACAAGGACAAGACGCTCCAGCGGGAATTCACCGAACGCGAAGACGGCTCGATCGCCGAGACCCGCATCCTCACCGACAAGTTCGTACCCGTCATCCGCGCGTGGGACATGACGCCTGGCTCCGCGACACGGGGCGAGGTCCTGACCATCCGTTAGTCCACCGGACGCGCTGCCGTCCTGCTGTACCACCTCGAAGGAGAAACACCCATGTTCTCAAGCCTGTTCAAGCGGCCCGCGCCGCAGAAGCAACCGTTGTTCGCACCAGGTACGTTGCAGTTGAGCGAAAAGGTGCATTGGCTGGCCCGCAAAGGCCTGATCGACCCCTTGGCTCTTGTCCAGCGCCATGTGCGCGGTGACTGGGGCGAGACCGATGAGGCCACCCGTCAAGCCAACGATGTCGCAATCCGTGGGGACGATCCGATGATCTCCCACTTCAGGATCACGCCCGAACTGGTGTTGATCGTCAAAACCAGCGAGGACCACCAGACCACGGTGATCCAGCTTCCCGAAGAACGGGACATGATCTGACAGCACCATTGTCGTCTTCATCCACCTGCCGGAGCCACTTCACTCCGCCAGGGGTGTCGTGGCTCAATGACTCATCAAGGAGGAGCCCATGGCATCACATCGCATTGAAACCTACTGCCACAGGCTGGCGTTTCCAATCGGTGCGCTCATCTTCAGCAGGGGCATCGATCGCCTGGTCCGAACGGGTCGCCTCGACCCGATCCCGTACTTCAGGCGCCACACCCGTGGCGACTGGGGCGACGTCAACATCCAGCAATGGCAGGCCAACAGCACTGCACTGCAATCCGGTGCATCGCTGGAATCCCGCTACGTGATCCATCCGGGGCTGGCCATCCGCATCGTCACCGATGCGCAGCGCAGCGCCACCGTCATCGTGCTGCCGTCCGAAGACTGAGCACGATTCACCAGCAGGCCGCCACGGCCGGCAACTTCGACCACCTCGGCCAAGCGCCGATTTCCTTCCCACTGCGGGGCATGCCATTGCCCCGCTGGGGGTGGTGCATGCCCCATTTTTCATTGGAGCATCACCATGTCCCTCGATCTCGAAACCACTGCCGTTGAAGCCGCGCCCGTACAGGGCGAACTGCTCGATGCGGAATCTTCCCCTCTGACCCTGAGCCTTCAGGATTTCGTCGGCGAGTTCGGCGACGAACTGCTCGACGCCCTCAATAGCGCCAACCCGCCGGTCTATAACGGCCAGCCGCAGGCGCACCGGCAACTCGTCGTCGCCAGCCTCAAGCGCAAGCTGTTCCCGGCCCAGGCCGAAGTCGTCCACGCCGCCGCCGAGCTGCTGATCGACCGTGGCGAACGCGCCGCGATCGTCAATGGCGAAATGGGCTGCGGCAAGACGACCGTCGGCATCGCCACGGCCGCTGTGCTCAACGCCGAAGGCTACCGCCGCACCCTGGTTCTTTCGCCGCCGCACCTTGTTTACAAGTGGCGGCGCGAGATCCAGGAGACGGTGGCAGGCGCCAAGGTGTGGGTGCTCAACGGGCCGGACACGCTCGTCAAGCTCATCAAGCTGCGCGAGCAGTTGAATGTCCAGCCCACGGGCCAGGAGTTCTTTGTCTTGGGCCGGGTCAGGATGCGGATGGGGTTCCACTGGAAGCCCGTCTTCACCCAGCGGCGTACCCGTCACGGCAACGTGGCGGCGTGCCCGGACTGCGGCACGGTCATCACCGACCTCGACGGCGAGCCGGTCAACCCGGTCGCGCTCCAAGCCGAGGAATACCGCAGGAAGTGCAGCCATTGCGCCGCCCCCCTGTGGACACTGATCCGCCCGCGCAGCCTGTCCGGCAGCGACCAGTCCTCGGCCGTGCTGAAAGCCTTGAAGCGCATCCCGACGATCGGGGAAGTCACTGCGCAGAAGCTGATGCAGAAGTTCGGCGACGGGTTCTTGGCGTCGATGCTGGGCGACAACATCCACGAGTTCATCAACTTGATGGATGGCAACGGCGAACTGGTCTTCTCTGACCGCCAGGCGCATCGCATGGAAAGAGCGATGGCGAACATGGAGTTCGGCTTTGGCGAAGGCGGCTACCAGCCGTCCGAGTTCATCAAGCGCTATCTGCCGCAAGGCACGTTCGACTTGTGCATCGCGGACGAGGCGCACGAGTACAAGAACGGTGGCAGTGCCCAGGGTCAGGCTATGGGCGTGCTGGCGGCGAAGGCTCGCAAGACCTTGCTGCTGACAGGCACGCTGATGGGCGGCTACGGGGACGACCTGTTCTACCTGCTGTTCCGAGCCCTGCCTGGGCGGATGATCGAAGACGGCTACCGCCCGACCACGAGCGGCAGCATGACCTCGGCGGCCATGGCGTTCATGAGGGACCACGGGGTCCTCAAGGACATCTACTCCGAAAGCACCGGCACGGCGCACAAGACGGCCAGGGGCACCAAGGTATCGGTGCGCACGGTCAAGGCTCCCGGCTTCGGGCCAAAGGGGGTCTTGCGGTGCATCCTGCCGTTCACGATCTTCCTCAAGCTCAAGGACATCGGCGGCAACGTCCTGCCGCCGTATGACGAGGAGTTCCGCGAAGTCGCAATGGACACGGCGCAAGCCGCGGCCTACCGCGACCTGGCGGGTCGGCTGACCGCAGAGCTGAAACAGGCTCTGGCGCGACGCGATACGACGCTGCTGGGTGTGGTGCTCAACGTGCTGCTGGCCTGGCCGGACTGCTGCTTCCGGTCGGAAACCGTAGTGCATCCGCGCACGCGCAACACCTTGGCGTTCGTCCCGGCTCAGTTCAACGAGTTCGAGGTGACGCCGAAAGAGCGCGAGCTGATCGACATCTGCAAGGAAGAGAAGGCGCAGGGCCGCAAGGTTCTGGCCTACACGGTCTATACCGGCACGCGCGACACCACGTCGCGCTTGAAGGTATTGCTGGAGCAAGAAGGCTTTCGGGTGGCGGTGCTGCGCGCAAGCGTGGACGCCAGCCGCCGCGAGGACTGGATCGCCGAGCAACTGGACCGTGGCATCGACGTGCTCATCACCAACCCCGAGCTGGTCAAGACGGGCTTGGACCTGTTGGACTTCCCGACGATCGTTTTCATGCAGTCGGGCTACAACGTGTACTCGCTCCAGCAGGCGGCACGCCGCTCCTGGCGCATCGGACAGAAACAGCCGGTGCGCGTGATCTACCTGGGCTACGCCGGTTCCTCGCAGATGACCTGCCTGGAGCTGATGGCCAAGAAGATCATGGTCTCGCAGTCCACCTCGGGCGACGTGCCCGAATCGGGCCTCGATGTGCTCAACCAAGACGGTGATTCCGTCGAGGTCGCACTGGCCCGGCAACTTGTCGCCGCCTGATCCCCACGCCAACGCCGGCCTCGCGCCGCCGGCTTTCCATTGTTCCCACCTTGCAGCCACGCCCACGGTCTCCGTGGACGTGGCTGCATCTTCACTGGCCCCTTCGGGGGCCTTTTTCTTTGGAGGGAGGCTGCCGGGAAATCGGGCGCTGCCTGGTTCGCATTGTTTGCTGCCGCTCGTGGCCCGAGCGGCGATGGTGAGGGCTCGATGTTTCAGGACGACGCGCCATGTGCCCCTCTCCACCTTGGTTTCACCATCCCGAACGCCGCCTGCTGGCGGGTTTTCTCGGCCTGCTTTGGTCGGTGCTGGCTGGCGGCTGCGCCACGACGAGCGCGCCGGTCGCGCCCGACACCATCGAGGAAATCTCGGCCGCGCCCGTACCCGAGGCGCCCGATTACATCCCCGTCGTGCGCTACGGCCGCTACACCCTCGTGGAATTGGCACCGACAGCAGCGCAGCGGGACCTGCTGTTGCAGACCATCGATGTCGCCATGCCCGAGGATGCACGCGCCACGGTCGGCGACGGGCTACGGCATGTGCTCAAGCGCAGCGGTTACGGCTTATGCCAGACGGCGCACGCGGTGATCGAGCTGTACGCACTGCCGCTGCCGGCGGCGCACCTGCACCTCGGCCCCATGGCCCTGCGCGATGCGCTGCTCACGCTGGCTGGTCCGGCCTGGGAACTGCACGCGGATGACCGCGCGCGGCAAATCTGCTTCGAGCGGCCCGGCGACAGCATGACCGCCGACAACGCACCCGCGCCGCCCGCCACCGAGGCGGTGCAGACGTTCCCGCTGGCACCCGCGGCATCGGGAGGCCAGCCATGAACAGCCCGCAGCCCACCCATCGTTCAACGGCCACCGTGGTGGTGCAGAGCCTGATGTGGCTCTGGCTGATCGGCCTCAGTGTTCTGATGGCCCTGGGCTACCAGGCCATGAACGACCAGGCCGACCAGGATCGCCTCGATTCCCGCCTGCAACGCCTCGAAGCGCAGGCAACGGGCCTGGCCGAGATCGTCGAGGCCATCCAGCAGCGTCCGGCCGTCGCCACGGCGGCAGACCTCAAAGACACCCGCCAAATCCTGGAAGCACGCGCGGCCCAGGTCGAGAAATCGCTGAGCGCCTATGCCGCTGCCGACGACCTTCAGGTACTGCGCGCCGAAGTCGAGCAGGTCAAGGCGCGCCAGACCGCCGCACGCGCCGCAGTACCCGCCCAGCCGCGCGCACCGAGCAAGTCAGCCGCCAAGCCTGAACCCCCGCCGCTCCCGTTCCGCATCGTCGGTGCCGAACTGCGCGCCGGC
Organism: Castellaniella defragrans 65Phen; assembly: GCF_000612685.1. Lineage (NCBI taxonomy): Bacteria > Pseudomonadati > Pseudomonadota > Betaproteobacteria > Burkholderiales > Alcaligenaceae > Castellaniella > Castellaniella defragrans. Next base: position 1,360,140 of record NZ_HG916765.1, on the reverse strand, counting down.
GAGCGCAGCGTGTCCGTCGCGCCGAGCAGTGGCGACTTCACGCCCGACCAGCTTCAGGTGCTGCTACCCGGCGATGCCGTCGGCCCGTGGCGCTTGCAGGTCGTCGAGGGCAACACCGCGGTGTTCCAGGCCGGCGACCAGACCCGCCGCGTGGCGATTCCCTGACCGGAGCAGATCGCATGAAGCCGTCGATCTTCCTTTCCGCGCTCCTGCTGGCGTCCGCCCAGTGGCCCGTCTGGGCGCAGCAGCCGCCTGCGGCACCCGCCCGCAATGCACAGAGCCAGGAGCGCCCGCTGGTCGCTCGCGTTCTGGATGACCGGGTGGCGAGCGACTGGGGCCTGCAACCGCAGGAGTGGGCGCGCTACCGCGAACTGATGGACGGGCCACTGGGCATCTACTCGCCCAACCTGGACCCGCTGTCGGCCCTGGGCATCGAGGCGCGCACCGATGAAGAACGGCGCCGCTACGCCGAGCTGCAGGTGCAGGTCGAAGCGCGCCGCGTGGAGAAGCTGCTCGCCTACCAGAGGGCTTACGACGAGGCCTGGCAGCGTCTGAACCCCGGCATGCAGCGGGTGAACTTGCCCGACGACAAGCCGATCGCCGGAGCCACGCGCGGCTCCGGCCGCACGGCGGTGTTCGTCAAGGACGGCTGCGAAGCCTGCGGGCAGCTCGTACAGCGCCTGCAATCCTCGGGGACTGAGTTCGACCTGTACATGGTCGGCAGCCGCCAGGACGATGCGCGCATCCGCGACTGGGCCAAACGCGCGAACGTCGATCCGGCGCGCGTGCGCAGCGGCACCATCACGCTCAACCACGACGGCGGCCGCTGGCTGTCGCTGGGCCTGCCCGGCGACTTGCCCGCGGTCGTGCGCGAGGTGAACGGCCAATGGCAGCGCCAGCCATAGCCGCACTCCTGCGCGCACTGATGCTCGCCGCTGGCCTGTGCGCCTGCGTCGCCCAGGCCCAGGAGGTTCCGCCACCGGCCTACCAGCTCGCCGCACAGCGCGCAGGCATCCCCTCGACGGTGCTCTACGCCGTGGCCTTGCAGGAGAGCGGCATCCGGCGCAACGGGCGCATCGTACCGTGGCCGTGGTCGCTCAATGTCGCCGGCCAGTCGCGCCGCTATGCAACCCGCGCCGATGCCTGCGCGGGCTTGCAGCAGGTGATGCGCTCCACGCCGCACACGCGCATCGACGCCGGCCTGGGCCAGATCAACCTCGGCTACCACCAGCAGCGCTACGCCAGCGCGTGCGACCTGCTGGACCCGTACCGCAACCTCGCCATCGCTGCCGAGATCCTGCGCGAGCAGCACACCCCCGGCGAGGACTGGTTGCTGGCGATCGGCCGCTACCACCGTCCTGCGGGCGGCGAGCCTGCCGCCCGCTACCGGCGCAGCGTGTCGCGCCACCTCGCCCGGGTGCAGGGCGCACGCCCAACCGCCGCGGTTCTCGCCGCACGCCAGGAGACATCCCCATGACGACATCCCATCTGGCCTTGCGGGGCCTGCTCGTACTGCTGGCGGGCCTGCCGCTGGCCTCGCTTGCCGGCGAGCCGCTGATCGTGGTCGAAGACCGTGGCGGCGCGTCGGCGCTGCCGTACTACGAAGCCCTGAACCTCCAGCCGCGCGCCAACGCGCCGGCCCGGCCGCCGATCCCGACACCCCAGGTTCTCGCCACGCCGGCGGACGAGGCCGCGATGCTACCCGTGCGCAGCGCCAAGCTCACGCCCGGCACCGTCGCGCGGCGGGTCATCGAGGCACCGGGCCTGCGGCCTTTCGTGGTCGTCGGCGACGACGAGGCATCCCGGGCCTGGCTGCGCAGCCAGGCGGCAGCGCTGCGCGAGCGCGGCGCGGTCGGCCTGGTGGTCAACGTCGAGACCGTGCAGGGCCTGGCGCTGCTGCGCGCCCTGGTGCCCGGTGTGCCGCTCGCGCCTGTGTCCGGCGACGACCTGGCCGAGCGTCTGGGCCTGCGGCACTACCCGGCGCTGATCACGGCCACCGGCATCGAGCAATGAAGCCATGTCGGGGAAACAGCCGGTCGAGGTACTGCTACGCCCAGCGGTGGAGCTATACACCGTTGCCGCATGCGCGGGCGCCGCGTTTCTGTCCCTGGTGGCCCCATGGTCGCTCGCGCTGAGCCCGTCCATGGGCGTCGGCAGCGCGCTGGCGTTCGGCGCCTACGGTGCCATCCGCTACCGCGATGCCCGCGTCATCCTGCGCTACCGGCGCAACATCCGCCGCCTGCCTCGATACGTGATGACCAGCAAGGACGTGCCGGTCAGCCAGCAGCGGCTGTTCGTCGGGCGCGGTTTCCTGTGGGAGCAGAAGCACACCCATAGGCTGATGCAGACGTACCGGCCGGAGTTCCGCCGCTACGTCGAGCCGACGCCCGCGTACCGGCTGGCGCGGCGTCTGGAAGAACGGCTGGAGTTCGCGCCGTTCCCGCTGTCCCGGCTGCCAGCGCTCACCGGCTGGGACGTGCCTTTCAACCCGGTGCGGCCGCTGCCGCCTGTGGGCGGTCTGCCGCGCCTGCACGGCATCGAGCCCGAGGAGGTGGATGTCAGCCTGCCGTTGGGCGAGCGCGTCGGGCATTCGCTGGTGCTGGGCACCACGCGCGTCGGCAAGACCCGGCTGGCCGAACTGTTCGTGACCCAGGACATCCGACGCGTGAACGCCGCGGGCGAGCACGAGGTGGTGATCGTCATTGACCCCAAGGGCGATGCCGATCTCCTGAAGCGGATGTACGTCGAGGCAAAGCGCGCGGGCCGCGAAGGCGAGTTCTACGTCTTTCATTTGGGCTGGCCGGACATTTCCGCGCGCTACAACGCCGTGGGGCGCTTCGGCCGCATCAGCGAGGTGGCCACCCGCGTCGCGGGGCAGCTTTCCGGCGAAGGCAACAGCGCGGCGTTCCGCGAGTTCGCCTGGCGCTTCGTCAACATCATCGCCCGGGCCTTGGTGGAGCTGGGACAGCGCCCGGACTACATGCTGATCCAGCGGCACGTCATCAACATCGACGCGCTGTTCATCGAGTACGCCCAGCACTACTTCGCCAAGACGGAGCCCAAGGCCTGGGAGGTGATCGTCCAGATCGAGGCCAAGCTCAACGAGAAGAACATCCCGCGCAACATGATCGGGCGCGAGAAGCGCGTGGTGGCGCTGGAGCAGTACCTCTCGCAGGCGCGCAACTATGACCCGGTGCTGGATGGCCTGCGCTCCGCCGTCCGCTACGACAAGACGTACTTCGACAAGATCGTCGCCAGCCTCCTGCCGCTGCTGGAGAAGCTCACCAGCGGCAAGATTTCGCAGCTCCTGGCTCCCAACTATTCAAACCTCAACGACCCCAGGCCGATCTTCGACTGGATGCAGGTCATCCGTAAGAGGGCCATCGTCTATGTCGGCCTGGATGCACTGTCCGACGCCGAGGTCGCCGCTGCGGTCGGCAACTCGATGTTCAGCGATCTCGTGTCGGTCGCCGGGCACATCTACAAGCACGGGATTGACGATGGCCTGCCGGGCGCATCGGCCGGTGCGCGCGTGCCGATCAATGTCCACGCCGACGAGTTCAACGAGTTGATGGGCGACGAGTTCATCCCGCTCATCAACAAAGGCGGCGGTGCCGGCCTGCAAGTCACCGCGTACACGCAGACCCTCTCGGACATCGAGGCCCGCATCGGCAACCGCGCCAAGGCCGGTCAGGTGATCGGGAATTTCAACAACCTTTTCGTGCTGCGCGTGCGCGAGACCGCGACCGCTGAACTGCTGACCCGGCAACTACCGAAGGTCGAGGTCTATACGACCACCATCGTGAGCGGCGCGACGGACAGCTCGGACATCCGCGGGGCGACGGACTTCACCAGCAACACCCAGGATCGCATCAGCATGTCCAGCGTGCCGATGATCGAGCCGTCGCATGTCGTCGGCCTGCCCAAGGGCCAGTGCTTCGCACTGCTGCAGGGCGGCCAGCTTTGGAAAGTGCGCATGCCGCTGCCGGCGCCGGACCCGGACGAGGTGATGCCGGCAGACTTGCAGCAACTGGCCGGGTACATGCGCCAGAGCTACAGCGAAGCGACGCAGTGGTGGGAGTTCACCAGTTCCCCGGTCTTGCAGGACGCAGCCTTGCCCGACGACCTGCTAGACGATGCCGCTGCGCCCGGGCCAGACGTGGTGACCACCACCACGGGCGACAGCGCCGCCGACGAGGCTTCGCCATGAAAGACGCCGCCTCGACTGCGCAACGGGAGCAGAACCAGCGCCAGGGCCTGATCGTCGGCACCATCACCTTGCCCTTCCGGCTGCTCGGGGTACTGGTCGGCTCGCTGCTGTTCTCGATCGTCGTAGAGTGCGTCGGCATGCACCTGTTCTGGCAGGACCAGGGCTGGCGCCATTCCCAGCAGATGTTGCAGTACGAGCTGGGGCACCTGTCCAGCCACTTCACGCGCAGCGTCGTCGTGCAGGAGCCGGGGCGCACGGCGCACGAGCTGGTGGATACCGGCTACGAATGGGTGTTCGTGCGCTCCGGGCTGCTGGAGCGCATGAGCCAGACCGCCGAACGTGCGCGCACGCCCAGCCACGGACAGACACGCAACTTCCGCTACTACGTCAGCCGGGTCTATGTCTGGACCGAAAGCTACCTGATCGCCGCCGCGTTCACGACGCTTACGTTCCTCGTGCGCCTGCTGGTCCTGGTGCTCACGCTGCCGCTGATCTTCACCGCGGCATTCGTCGGCCTGATCGACGGTCTTGTGCGGCGGGACGTGCGCCGGTTCGGCGCAGGCCGGGAATCCGGCTTCATCTACCACCGCGCGAAGGCGAGCCTGATGCCGCTGGCCGTACTGCCGTGGGTCACGTACCTGGCCTTGCCGATCTCTGTGCATCCACTGCTGATCCTGCTGCCCAGCGCCGCCTTGCTGGGACTGGCCGTGAGCCTGACCGCAGGCAGCTTCAAGAAGTACCTCTAGGTCATCAATCCGGTCATCCGCGGATTCCTATTGTTTGCGGCCTAAAAGCCCCTCGCTGCCCACGATCAAGCCATTGCTGATCACACAGGAATGGCGCGATGTTGGCTCCGATCTGGCAGCGCGCCGCGCATCGCGGCGTGCCCATTTTTCTCGTGACGGCCCTGCTGCTGGGTCAGTCCCCGATGGCGTTGGCCGAGTCCCCCGCACAGCGCCAGGAGCTGGTCGCGGCGCTGCGCCAGCTCGACGCCCTGGAGCGCACCGTCGCCGACAGCGCCGCGCGTGCCCCCATCCAGCCGGGCGAGCGCTACCACTTCGATTACCCGCGGCTGCTGGCTGACCTGGCGCGCGTGCGCGCCGGCATCCAGGCCCATCTCACACCGTCGCGTGCCCGGCCGCGCGACCCCTCCGAACTGGCCGGCGACTACCGCACCGAGCGGCCCGCCTCGCCATCACCGACGGCTACGGAAGCCAAGCAATGAACGGCGCCCAGGTCTCGGCATTTCAAGCCAACAGCGGCATCGCGCCTTCGGCGATGGCGACCGTCCTGGTCGGCGTCGTGTTCGCGGTCCTGCTCGTGTGGGGCGTCTGGGCCATCCGAACGGCCTACGTGGGGTGGTCCGAGAGCCGCCTCAACCAGCGCCAGTTCCTCGGCGTCTGCATCCGCTTCGTCGCGATGTACCTCGTCCTGAGCTTCTTCCTCCTCTCCTGACCTGAAAGGCACGACCATGCAAAACCGCATCCTCCATTCCCGTCTTGCCCAGCGCGCCGCCGTGGCGCTGGGCGCCGCTGCGCTGCCCGCGCTGTCGTTCGCGCAAGGCTTGCCGCAGTTGGAGAACCCGACCCGCGGCACCGGCAACGGCATCATGGAAACGATCAGGAACTACGGCTACGACATCATCATGCTCGTGGCCCTCCTGGTCGTGGCGTCGATGTTTATCGGCGTCTGCTACCACGCCTACGGCACCTACGCCGAAATCCACACCGGCCGCAAGACCTGGGGCCAGTTCGGCCTCACCGTCGCGATCGGTGCCGTGCTGCTGGTGATCGGCATCTGGCTGCTCACCGAAGCCACCGGCATCCTGTAAGGCGAGGCCGGTATGTCCGAGCAGCAGCACGTCCGTGCGGACGGGACGGTCACGTTCCTTCCGCACCGGCTCAACCGCCATCCCGTTGTCGTGCGCGGCCTCACCGCCGACGAACTGTGGATCTGCTGCGGCCTGTCCGGCGCCGCCGGCCTGCTGGTCGGCTCGCCGCTGTCCTGGGTGTTCCGCACGATCGCCATCGCGCCGACGTTCGTCGTCCTGGGCGTGGCCCTGGGCGTCTTCATCGGCGGCGGCATCCTGCGCCGGCTCAAGCGCGGGCGTCCCGATACCTGGCTGTACCGGCAACTGCAATGGCGCATCGCCACGCGCCATCCGCTGATGGCGGGCTGGGTAGGCGGGCACGTGCTGATCTCGCGCTCCGGCTTCTGGTCCACCCGAAGGTCTGTTGCAAGGGGGCACGATGAGCCGCTTCAAGAACGAGATCACCCACCTGCAGGCGCACATCAAGACGCTTCGCCTGGGGGCTGGCGCGCTGGTGATCGTCGCCCTGGTTATGGGCGGCGGCTGGTGGAGCGCGCCGCGCGACCTGACCATCCACGTCCCGCCCGACCTGCGCTCCGGCAGTACCCGAAAGTGGTGGGAAGTGCCGCCCGAATCGGTCTATGCGTTCACGTTCTACGTGTTCCAGACCCTGAACCGCTGGCCGACGAACGGCGAAGAGGACTACGCGCGCAACCTCCACACGCTCTCGCCGTACCTCACCCCGTCCTGCCAGGCCTTCCTGCGCGCGGACTACGACTACCGCCGCAGCACGGGCGAGCTGCGCCAGCGCGTGCGCGGCATCTACGAAATCCCCGGCCGCGGGTACGGTGACGACCCCACGGCGCGCGTGCGCGTGGTCTCCGACCGCGACTGGGTGGTGACGCTCGACATCACCGCCGACGAGTACTACGGCGCCGAGCAGGTCAAGCGCGCGCTCGTGCGCTACCCGGTGAAAGTCACGCGGGTGGACGTCGATCCCGCCCGCAACCCGTTCGGCCTGGCGCTGGATTGCTACGACGGTGCGCCCCAGCGCATCAGCGCCCCGGAGCCGACGCGCCCGGCGCCGGGCGGCCTGTCTCCGCAAGCGCCCCAAGGAGGAAACACCCCATGAAGCATCCTGTACTCGTGCTGCTGGGGCTGCTGGCCGTGGCCGCGGCACCCGTCTCCCATGCTGTGGAGATTCTGCGCTGGGAACGCATGCCGCTCGCGGTGCCGCTGAAGGTGGGCCAGGAGCGCATCGTGTTCATCGACCGGAACGTCCGCGTGGGCGTGCCCGCAGGCGTGGGCGAACGCCTGCGCGTGCAGAGCGCGGGTGGCGCGGTGTACCTGCGCGCAAGCGAGCCGATCGAGCCCACCCGGCTGCAACTGCAGGACGCCGACACGGGCGCGCTGATCCTGCTCGACATCGCGGCCGAGCCGCCCAAGGACGGCGAAGCCGAGCTGGAGCCGGTGCGCATCGTCGAGGGCAGCAGCACCCCGGCGCGCTATGGTGATCAGCCAGGCGGTGCCGATGAGGCCCCGGCACGCGCCCAGGATCAGGCAGGTACGCGGGCAGCGCGGCGCGAGACGCCGGTTCCGGTCGTCCTGACGCGCTTTGCTGCGCAGAACCTCTACGCGCCGCTGCGCACCGTGGAGCCGCTGCCGGGCGTCATGCGGGTGAACCTGCGCCGTGGCCTCGACCTCAGCACGCTGATGCCGACGCTGCCCGTGCGCGCGGTCGCTCTCGCGTCGTGGCGTCTGGAAGACCAGTGGGTCACCGCCGTGCGTCTGACCAACAGCAGCCGCGGCTGGGTCACGCTCGACCCGCGCGTGCTGCAAGGCGATTTCCTCACCGCCACCTTCCAGCACGAAGCGCTCGGCCCGCGCGGGACGCCCGAGGACACGACCGTCCTGTACCTGGTGACGCGCGGGCACAGCCTCGCGCAATCGCTGCTGCCGGCGATCCACCGCTTCGACCCGGCTGCGCACCTGCCACAGCCGGAAGCGGAAGCCGACGAAGGCAAGGAGGCCCGCCATGCGCAGTAACGGCTTGCTCAAGTGGCTGATGATCCCGGTCGCCTTGCTGGTGCTGTTCGTTGCCATCCGGCTGTTCTCCGGCGGAAGCACGTCGGCACCGCCCGCCGCGGATGCCGGTTCCAAGCTCACGCCCGAGGAAATGAAGGCGTTGGGCATCGAAGGCGATACCCCGCGCGATACCGTGGCAACGCTCGTCGCCCAAGTGAAGCAGTTGCGCACCGAGCTTCAGACCGCGCTGACCGACAACAAGTCGCAGCGCGAGGAAAACCAGCGGCTGCGCCAGCGCGAGAACTCCATCGATCAGCGCATCAATTCGGCCCTCGAATCCGAGCGCTCGAACCTGCGCCGCGACCAGGAACAGGCGGCCAGTGCGCGCCAGCAGACCGAAGGGCTGCTCGCCGACCTGCAGCGGCGTCTGGACAGCATCGGCGGGCGCGGCGGCGGCCATGCCGATCTGCCCGTGGGCCTGGGGCTGCGCGATGGCGACGAGGCCGGCATGGAAGGCGGCATGCGCTGGGTCGAGCCGGACGACGCGAAGAAGACCGAGGGACGCAACGGCAGTCGTGGCGCGGGCAGCGGCATGAGCTTCCCGACGAGCTTCGGCCCGGCGCAAAGCACGCTGGAAACGACAGCGGAAACCGTGGCGAACGCCGGCGCACGTGCGGCAGGCGTCAAGAGCGCCAAGCCGGTCTATACCGTGCCAACCAACTCGACGCTGATGGGGTCGGTCGCGATGACGGCGCTGATCGGTCGTGTGCCGATCGACGGGACGGTGAACGATCCGTACCCCTTCAAGGTACTGGTCGGGCCGGACAACCTGACCGCCAATGGCATCGACATTCCCGACGTGGCCGGCGCTGTGTTCAGCGGAACCGCGTCGGGCGACTGGACGCTTTCGTGCGTGCGCGGTCAGGTGCGCAGCATCACCTTCGTGTTCCACGACGGCACGATCCGCACCATTCCCGAAGACCGCGACGGCAACCAGCAGAACAACCAGCAGCGCGACGGCCTGGGCTGGATCAGCGACCCGTATGGCATCCCTTGCGTCAGCGGCGAGCGGCGCAGCAACGCCCAGCAGTACCTCGGCTCGCAGGCCCTGATCACCGCGGCCGGTGCCGGGGTGGCCTCGCTGATCGACAGCGACAGCGGCCAGATGTCCTACGTGGGCGCCGACGGTTCCATCGGCAGCGTCGGCATCTCGGGCAACGAGGCCGTGGGCCGCATCCTGGCCGGTGGCGTGCGCGACATGGCGGACTGGGTGAACAAGCTGTACGGGCAGGCGTTCGCGGCCGTCTATGTCCAGCCCGGCGCGAAGGTCGCCGTCCACCTCGAAAAGCCGCTCGCCATCGACTTCGATCCCGAAGGCCGCAAGGTCGATCACCGCGCAGGAGAAAGCCATGCTCTCGAACTTGAATAGGGGCCTGGCGCTGGCCCTCGCCGTCGCGGTGCTCGGCGGCTGCGCCACCAGCAAGGAAAAGCTGCTGCCCCACGGCGACAGCACGATGATGGACATCTGGCAGCAGAACGCCGGCGACGGCGGCGGGAGCGCCGGCCAGGCGGCACGCCGGCAGTTGCTCGATGCCCGCCAGAGCCTGCGCCGGCCGCTGACCGAGGCCGACGTGCAGGCCGCGCCCGCCGAGCAGATGCGCTACACGCGCACCGCGCGCAACGAGGTCTATCGCCAGTTCCACCGGCTGCCGAATCCCGATCTCGTCATGTATGTGTATCCGCACCTGGCGGGCTCGGACCCTGTACCTGTGCCGGGCTACACGACGGTCTTCCCCCTGTACCAGCGCGTGCAGTACGCCATGCCGGGCGAGCGCGTGGAGGACTACTGATGCGCTGGAAACTTCCCTGGCCGAAGCTGACCGCATCCAGCACCAGCGACGACGAGCAGCCGGACGGTTGGCAGCGCCACGTCGATGCCTTGCGCCAGGCCGGCATCCCCGAACCTGGTGCAGCGGTACAGGGCCGCAGGCCGGCGACGGTAGCCGACGAGCAGGCGCTGTACGACGTCGCGCCGTCGTTCGCGGAACTGCTGCCTTGGGTGGAGTTCCTGCCGCAGTCGAAGTCCATGCTGCTGGAGGATGGGCAGTCGGTCGCTGCCTTCTACGAGCTGGTGCCGCTGGGCACCGAGGGCCGGGAACCCGGTTGGCTCGCGCATGCCCGCGATGCCTTGGAGAACGCGCTCCAGGACTCGTTCGATGAGCTGGACGAAAACCCCTGGGTGCTCCAGCTCTACGCCCAGGACGAGCCCAGCTTCGACCAGTACATGCAGACCCTGCGCGACTACGTGCAGCCGCGCGCCCGCGATACCGCATTCACCGAGTTCTACCTGCGCTTCTTCGGCCACCACCTGCGCGCGGTCGCCAAGCCGGGCGGCCTGTTCGAGGACACGGTGGTCACGCGGCTGCGCTGGCGCGGCCAGACGCGGCGGGTGCGCATGGTGATCTATCGCCGTGCCACCGGGCAGGCAAGCCGCCGCGGCCAGACGCCCGAGCAGATGCTGAACATCGTCTGCGACCGCCTGTGCGGCGGCTTGGCGAACGCCGGCATCCAGGCACGGCGCATGGTCGCAGCCGACGTCCACGACTGGCTGCTGCGGTGGTTCAATCCGCGCCCCGCGATGCTTGGGCCGAGTGCAGAGGACCGGGAGCGCTTCTACGCGATGGCGCGCTACCCCGACGAGGCCGAGGACGGCGAAATCGAGCTGGCGAGCGGGCGGGATTTCAGCCAGCGGCTGTTCTTCGGCCAGCCACGCTCCGACGTGGAGCATGGCACCTGGTACTTCGATGGCATGCCGCACCGCGTGCTGATCACCGACCGCCTGCGCATGCCGCCCGGCACCGGACACCTGACCGGCGAGACCCGCAAAGGGGATGCCATCAACACGCTGTTCGACCAGATGCCGGAAGACACCTTGCTTTGTCTCACGATGGTCGCCACGCCGCAGGATGTCCTGGAAGCGGATCTCAACCACCTGGCGAAGAAGGCGGTGGGCGAGACACTGGCGTCGGAGCAGACGTTGAAGGACGTGCAGGAAGCCCGCTCCCTCATCGGCAGCGCGCACAAGCTCTACCGGGGGACGTTGGCGTTCTACCTGCGCGGACGCGACGAAGCGGAACTGGACCGGCGCGGCCTGGACCTGGCGAACGTGATGCTCAATGCCGGCTTGCAGCCGGTGCGCGAGGACGACGAGGTGGCACCGCTCAACAGCTACTTGCGCTGGCTGCCGTGCTGCTACAACCCCGGCCAGGATCGGCGCAGGTGGTACACCCAACTGATGTTCGCGCAGCACATCGCGAACGTGTCGCCGGTGTGGGGCCGCGCCCAAGGCACGGGGCACCCCGGCATCACGATGTTCAACCGTGGTGGCGGCCCGATTACGTTTGACCCCTTGAACAGGTTGGACCGGCAGATGAACGCCCATCTCTTCCTGTTCGGTCCCACCGGCTCGGGCAAGTCAGCGACGCTCAACAACCTCTTGAACCAGGTCACGGCGATATACCGCCCGCGGCTGTTCATCGTGGAGGCCGGCAACAGCTTCGGGCTGTTCAGCGATTTCGCACGCAGGCTCGGGCTAACGGTGAACCGGGTCAAGCTGGCCCCAGGCTCCGGCATCAGCCTCGCGCCGTTCGCGGATGCGCGCCGGCTGATCGAAACGCCGAGCGACGTGCAGACCCTCGATGCTGATGCGCTGGACGAGGACCTGCCCCCGGACGCCTCGGCCATGGAGGCGGACGAGCAGCGCGACGTGCTCGGCGAACTGGAGATCACGGCGCGGCTGATGATCACGGGCGGCGAGGACAAGGAAGAAGCCCGGATGACGCGGGCCGACCGCTCGCTGATCCGCCAGTGCATCCTCGACGCCGCCGAGCACTGCGTGGCCGAGAAGCGCACGGTGCTCACGCGCGACGTGCGCAACGCGCTGCGCACCCGCGGCCAGGACCCGACGCTGCCCGAAATGCGGCGCGTGCGGCTGCTGGAGATGGCGGACGCGATGGATATGTTCTGCCAAGGCACGGACGGCGAGATGTTCGACCGCGACGGCACGCCGTGGCCCGAAGCCGACATCACCCTGGTCGATCTGGCGACCTATGCACGGGAGGGCTACAACGCCCAGCTCTCCATCGCCTACATCAGCCTGATCAGCACGGTGAACAACATCGCCGAGCGCGACCAGTACCTGGGCCGCCCGATCATCAACGTCACCGACGAAGGCCACATCATCACGAAGAACCCGCTGCTCGCGCCCTACGTCGTGAAAATTACAAAGATGTGGAGGAAATTGGGGGCCTGGTTCTGGCTCGCGACGCAGAACATCGACGACTTGCCGCGCGCCGCGGAGCCCATGCTCAACATGATCGAGTGGTGGATCTGTCTCAGCATGCCACCCGATGAAGTCGAGAAGATCGCGCGGTTCCGCGAACTCTCGCCCGCGCAGAAGGCGCTGATGCTTTCGGCGCGCAAAGAGGCGGGGAAATTCACCGAAGGCGTCATCCTCTCCAAGAGCATGGAAGTGCTGTTCCGCGCCGTGCCGCCGAGCCTGTACCTCGCCCTCGCGCAGACAGAACCCGAGGAGAAGGCCGAACGCTACCAGCTCATGCAACAGTACGGCTGCACCGAACTGGAAGCGGCTTTCAAGGTGGCCGAGAAGATCGACCAGGCCCGCGGCATCGAGTCGCCGGCCCTGGAACTGTCGTAAACCGGAGAACGCCATGGAACAGAAACGTCCTTCCATTCCGATGCAGGTCCAGGCGTTCCGCCGTCGCCGCTGGCGGCCTCGCTGGCCCTGGGTATTGGCTGCTGCGCTGGTCGCGCTGCTGCTGATCTGGCTGGTGTCCCGGACGCCCGGAGAATCCTCAGCGCCGTCGCCCGCGCCGGCCAGCACGGCGCAGGTCGCTGGGCCACCCTGGCAGATGGGCAACCCGGAAGGCCGCTTCACGCTGACGCTCTATGCCGACCTGGAATGCCCGTTCTGCCGGGAGTACTTCCCGCAGCTCAAGCGGTGGGTCGGCAACAACACCGACGTCGCACTGATATGGCATCACCAGCCGCTGGCCGCGCATGAACCTGCCGCGTCGGCCGAGGCACGTCTGGCCGAGTGCGCCGCCGAAGCGGGCGGGCATGCAGCGTTCTGGCAGGCGGTCGAATGGGTCTATGCCCACACGCGCAGCGACGGCCAGGGCTTGCCCGATGGCTTGCGTTACCCCGAAACAAACTCAGCCATCGAACAGTGCATGGCGAGCGAGCGCCCCGACGCGGCCATCCGCGCCCAGGCCGCGGAAGCCACAAATAGCGGCGTAACCGCCACGCCGTCTCTGCGCCTGCTCGATCGCCAGACGGGCCAGGCCATCCTGCTGCAGGGGCCGATCGAGGGCGATGCCTTGCTGTCGGCCATGGACATGCTGGCGGCTGACGACACCAGCGCCGCGTCCACTACCGAGAAGCCCGCCGACGACGTGCATGTACCCCGGTAGTCCATGGCCCTAGAGGCCGTACCGCTACCACTCCATCAATCACTGCGGAGGCTTCGGCCTCCGCTTTTTCGTCGGCGCGAAACAAGCAGGTATGCGGGCAGTCCGTGATGCGCATTGTTTGTTGGGGCTGCCTCGGGTTCGCGTTTGACTATAGCCCTGATCAACTTCAGGACACGCGACATGCCAGCATCTCTTCCCCGGTTCGCGCCAGGCTGGCGAACCCTCGGCCTGGCTGTTGCACTGCCGGCTGCCCTGGCCGCTTTCAGCCCGGCCACCTTCGCCGCCGACGTGGTGGTCGTCACCGACAGCCGCCACCCGGTCAAGACCATGGGTGGCGAGCGGCTGATCGAGCTGGACGAATCCCACCGCATTGAAGCGGAGCTTTCTGCGGAACTGCCCACCGACCCCGAACAGGCGACGGCCATCGTCAAGCGCCGGCTGAATGGCGGTGGTGCCGATCTACAGCGACGCATCGCTTCCGCATACCAAGGCGTCACCGACGCATGGAGCCTCGGCGTCACCAGCCTCCCGGCCGTGGTGGTGGACAGGCGCTATGTGGTCTATGGCGAGCCGGACGTGGCTCGCGCTGTAGCGCGCATCGAGCAGCACCGGAGGAACCAGCCGTGACCCGACCATTCGACCTGATGCGCCGCCTGCGCGCTGGCGTGGCTTCGTTGCTGCTGCTCAGCACCACGGGCAGCTACGCCCTCAATACAGCAACCATCGTCGGCTCGGTGGCATCGCCCGATTGCCTCGAATACCGCGTCGTCGGCATCTGCTACTGGCTCTATTGCACATGGACGGGCTGCACCGTGCGCACATCCACCAAAGTGCGCCACTACGTTCCCGACGCGGTGGTTTCCAGCTACAGCAACACCGGCGAGACCCCCTGGGTCGAGGTGCAGTCGATGAGCCCGCCCAACGCATCCGCTGAAGCCGGCGGCGATGGGACCACCAACGAGGACCACGAGAACAATCTCGCCAAGTTCAAGAACGCCGACGTGATCGGCCACCCCGGTACTCTGGTCTTCAGCGAGTTCGCCTCATCGTCCGGCTACATCTGCGAAGGCGCGGGCACGGCATTCATGCCATATCTGCTCAGCACCTTGGATACGCTGGCCTGGCGCTACAACGTGCCCGAGATGGCCTACCCGGAAGCGCTGATTCCGGGCCGGCGCGAGGTTGGCGCACGCACCACGATGAACCTTTGGGGCAACGTGTACCCCCGCGGCGGCTTCCTGCACCAGACCGACGACTTTAAGGCCGGCGCAGTGGTGGCCCAGCGTGCGGGCGATGTGGTCACTCGCCGGGGGCAGATCCACGTCTATCAGCCGTTGCTTGCCAACTCCCGCGACGGCTACTGGCCGGCCGGCGCGCTGATGGAGGGCGATGCCTCCACCGGCAAGTGGCAAGAACTCACACCCGTCCTGTCCTCGTCCTGCACGGTCTTCCCGCGCAGCGGCTTTCTGACCCAGGCGCAGCAAGGCGACTACGCATGGGCGCTGTGGCGGCCGTATGCCTGCTGCGAACGCCGGGGCCAGGTGTTCCTGGGCAGCGTCGATTTCCTCTGAGGTGGTGCCATGAAGTTCCGTCCTGCACTCAATCCGTTCTCCCGCCGGGCACGTCGCACGGAGATCGTCCTGGCGCTGGCCGGCGCACTCGCGCTGGGCAGCGGCGTGGCCTGGGGTCAACTGGGCTACCAGACCAGCGGCAGTGTCATCGGCGATGACGTCATGTACTCGATCGGTGGCGGCAACGCCGTGTCGATGGGCCGTGCGGCCGGCATGCGCTCTCTCGGTGTCGGCGTGGGTTGGAACAGCAACTTGATCTGCGGCGACATGAGCATCCAGACCACGTTGAAGAACCAACTTAACGGCATCACCAACGGCTTCCAGCAAATCATGTCGTCGGTGATCCAGAGTGCCACCAGTGCGGTGGCATCGTTGCCCGCGCTGATCATCCAGCGGGCCGATCCCGGTCTGTACAACCTGCTCACCAATGGCGTGCTGCAGGCGCGGCTGGATTTCGACCGCAGCAAGCTGACGTGCCGTGCCATGGCCGAGAAGATGGCCGAAACGGCGGGCGGCCAGCTCGGCTGGAGCCAGATGGCCGAAGGGCTGGCGCTGCGCGATGCCGTGTCGAGCACGGATGCGGTCTCGGCCATCGAGCAAGCCGAGACGCGACGCGGCAATGACGGCGTGCCGTGGGTCGGGGGCAGCAACGCGGGCGGCTCCGGCCAGCCCGCGATCAAGGTCGTCGGCGATGTCACCCGCGCCGGCTACAACCTGGTCAACGGCCGCGGCGTGACCGACACCTCGTCCATCGCGCCGGCCAGTTGCGGCAGCCTCTCGTGCCAGACCTGGGCCTCGCCGCAGGCCGCCGTCGAGTGGGCTACGCGCGTGCTCGGCGAGAAGGAGCAGCGCACGTGCGATGCCTGCACCAAGACCGAGACGACGCCAGGCGTCGGGCTCACGCCGCTGATCCAGGAAGAGTACGACGCCAAGCTGCAGGCGCTCCAGGACCTGGTGACCAAGGCCAAGAACACGACGCCCGAGAACCTGCGCGAGGCCGGCAGTGCGTCGCTGCCCATCACGCGCGGCGTGATCGAGGCGCTGCGCGACGAGCCCGACCAGCACCTGCTGTCGCAGCGCCTGGCGTCCGAGGTCGCGCTGGCGTCCGTGCTGGAGAAAGCGCTGCTGCTGCAGCGCACGCTGCTCACGGGCAAGAAGGAGCCCAACGTCGCGGCCAACGAGCTTGCCGTTGAGGCGGTGAACCACGAGAGCGACACGCTCGACCGTGAGATTCGCAACCTCAAGACCGAACTGGAGCTGCGGCGCGAGCTGGCGAACAACTCGCCCATGGCGATCATCCAGCGCCACGGCGCGCGCGCGGCCGGCTCGCGCGGCATCTACGAGGGCGATCCTGTGCCGGACCGTCTCGACCAGCTCCAGAAGGGCAATCCGGGGAGTCGGCCATGAGCCCGGCGCGCATGGCCTGGCGGCCGCTGCGCTGGTTGTTCAGCCGGCGCGCGGCGAAGACGCTGCTGTGGCTGGTGCTGATCGTTGCCGCCGCCGTGGGGGCGAACGTCGCGGGCATCTACCTGGTCGGCAGCGTTGCAGGCTGGGAACGGTGGCTGGCGGCCTCCGCAGGGTATTTCTTCATCTGGCGGCTGTGCGTGTACGCGGCAACGGCCTATGGATGGTTCTGGATGCGCCGCCGGGTGCTGGCCCGCGAAGACCAAAGCGGGACAGATGGGCAGGCGCGGCGCCGGCTGATCCGCACCGAGGTCGCCGGCGTTGTCGCCATCGTCGCGCTGGAAGCCAGCCTGTTGATGCAGGCCGCTTGAGGGGAGATCGGGGCCATGACGCTTTTTACGACGGACTACCTGGAGTACTACCTCACCCTCGTGTCCTGGATCGTCAACAACGGCATCTGGGCCGTGCTGGTGTCCAGCGGGGTGTTCGCGCTGCCTTTCGTCGCCATCGTCGTGCAGGAGTGGCTGAAGGCCCGTGCGGAAGGCGCCGACGAAGGCAACAAGGGGGTGCTCTCGGCTGCGCGCATCGAGAACCGGGTCTTCGTCGCCATCGTGGTGGTGATGTTCGCCGGCATTCCGTTCATCGACGTGGACCTCAGCACCATCCAGTACGACAGTTCGCGCTCGGCACAATGCCAAGTCAGCGTGCCGCAGCCCACGGAAACCGGGTGGTCGCAGTCCTTCAGCACCGTCAACAACCAGTCGGCGAAGGTGCCGGTCTGGTGGGCCTTCATGCACGCGCTCTCGCGCGCCGTCACGAGCGCCTCGGTAGCGGCGATCCCGTGCGGTACGGATCTGCGGCAGATGAGGATGGAGATCGACGCGACGCGCATTGACGACCCGGTACTGGCCCAGGAGGTCGCGGACTTCTCGCGGGATTGCTATGGGCCTGCGCGGGCCAAATTGTTCATGCAGCGCCCGGATCTCGATGAGCAGCAGATGCACGATGTAACCTGGATCGGTTCGCGCTTTTTCACGGACACGGGTGGCTACTACGACAGCTACCGCTCCAGCACGGCGCGCGAGGCATGGCCCTACGACGACACCCGCGATGCTGGCCTCGCGCAGGTTGCCAATGGTGGCGGCTACCCGACTTGCAGGCAGTGGTGGTCAGACGGCAGCAACGGCCTGCGGGCACGCCTGCTGGGTCAGGTGGACCCGAGCCTGCTGAATCGCCTAGCGGGCTGGGCCGGGTTCCTCAGCCGGGCCGAGGTGGACGATTCGGTGATCCGCGCCATCGCGTCACCCCGGCAGCAGAAGCTGAACCAGGGCAGCGTCTATACGGACTACGGCGGCCAGATCGACAAGACCCTGCCGAACATCGTGACGCGCGCCACGGGCGACGTCGGGATGGCAGTCGGCGCGATTGCCGCGTTTCCTGCCATGGATGTCGTGCGCCAATCCCTGCCCATGATCCTCGCCTTACTGAAGATGGCGCTGGTCATCTGCATCCCGCTCGTGCTGGTTGTGGGCACCTACGACCTGAAGACGGTCGTCACCGTCAGCGTCGTGCAGTTCGCGCTGTTCTTCACGGACTTCTGGTTCCAGCTCGCACGCTGGATCGACTCGACGATTCTGGACGCGCTTTATGGCTGGGGCTTCGGCTGGAACCGGCCGCACAGCAACTTCGACCCGCTGGTGGGGCTGAACAACGCCTTCGGCGACATGCTGCTGATGTTCGTCACCGGCACGATGTTCCTGGTTCTGCCGGGATTCTGGCTGGCGAGCCTTACCTGGGTTGGGATTCGGGCCGGGCACGTCATCCAGGGGCTTTCCGATGGCAGTAAGAGCGCCGGCCAAGCTGGCGGCAAGGGTGCCGGGGCGCTCACCGGAGGAAAGCTGAAATAGCACGAGGCCGGTCAGTCGTCGGTGTACAACTCGTGCGACGTGTCGTTGTACAGGTTGGGATCGTAGCCCGGCGTCTTGCGCAGCTCGGTGAGGTCGGTGAAAGGCCACTCGTCTTCATCCGAAGTATTGGCAGCAGCGGCCCATCCCGCCGCCGCAACGCCCAGCAGCACGAGTGCGAACCAAAACGCAACGTAGAGCAGCACCCCCAGTACAGCCAGCTTGACTACCCACACGAGCGCGGTAGCGCCAGCTCGCGGCATGCCCTTGGACACCAACCAGTTCGACGCCCGCCGTTCGCCGCGCGCATAGGCACGCCATCCGCGGCCGAAGGCGCGGCCGAGGCGTTCTGCGGTGCTGGTGCGGGTCGTCGTGCTCATGGTCGTCTCCTGCTGCTGAGGAATGCCTATTCCAGTTTGCTCCAATTCATTCGGTTTGAGGCTTCAATGCGCTTTCTTGCCGCTTCAGGACGCTTCGTCCTCCGGCTCTACCGGGCCCGGATCGGGTTCCACGCCGATGCGGTAAGTGGCAACGAACCGCGGCCAGTCCACATGGTCAACCAGGTCGATGTCCTCGACAACGCTGATCTTGGCTCCCGCACGCTCGAACAGGGCGATGCTCTTGGCGGGATAGTTGTTGCGCGACGGGTAGAGCACCCCGTCGAACAGCGGCTCACTGTCGTCTCCGAGCATCGCATGCACCTGTGCGGACACCTGCTGCGTGTGCGTGTAGTCGCGGCTGGCCAACTGCTCCAGGTTCAGGCCGAAGTGGCCCGCCATGACGCCCGGCGCCGTGAGGTCGGCCAGCAGCACGTCGTCCAGCACGCCTACTGCGCGCACCATCCGGGCCTGGACTTCCTTCAGGGCAATGGAGCGCTTCGTGTCTTCAAGCCACTGGTGCTTGTGAAAGACCGACTCCATCAGCGCCGTGGGCAGGTCGCGCCCCAGGTAGAGCACGCCGTAGGTTCCCGCCGGGTCATCGTATCGATTCGTGCTGCTGCGGCCATAGTACAGCGGGCTGCCCCGATAGACGACGCGGCTCACATGCTGGAGCAGTTCACCGGCATCGATCAGGAACGAAGGCAGCTCGTGGCTCATGGCGGTCTCGATTCAATGCACCTGGACGCCCAGCACGTTGAACACGGCCTCGGCCACGTCATCGATCGTGCCATGCGTCACCGCATCCACCGGCGAGCGACCGCCCAGGCCTTCGAGCGGTTCGGACAGCGCGCGGTAGATCGTCCAGTGGTCGATGCCCTCGACCTCCTGAAGCACGGTTTGGGTCAACTGCTGCTTCACCGGGTCGAGCTGCCAGTCGGGCAGCTTCTGGCCGCGCGGCCCCACGTTCAGCGCCAGCAGACGACGGGCGAGGATGTCCTTGTAGATTTGCTGGCGCGACTTGTCCGCCAGCTTGGCGAACTCGGCGGGCGGCAGGTTGTGCGGCTGGTTGAAGGCTTCCAGCAGCACGGCGCGGCCTCGCTGGACGTCGGTTTCAGTCGGTGCCCAACGCGTGTCGGCGCGCAACGTGGCCGCCTTGCGCTGCAAGGCCTGCGCTACCGTTTCACCTTCCAGGTTGGCGGGCAGCGTCACCGCCTCCACGCGCTCGTGGATGAACGCCTGCAACTCGGCCGCGAAAGCCGGGGCATCCCGGATTTCGACGGTATCGGCGAAGCGGCGCACATCCTCCACCGTGACGCGCGGCAGCCGGTCGGCAATGAATTCGATCGCAGTGGGCATGGTCAGCTCCCAGGTAGGTTTGAGACAGGGTTCACTATAGTCGCCTTTGTCGCTTTTGTCAACTTAGTCGCCTGAGTGGGAGCCTACCTGTGTGGTGTAGCGTCCCGGCAGCATAGGCCGGGGGCCAGCACCAGGTCGCCGTCCAATCCATTCGTGCGGGTTCCACATTGACGCTGGAGCCGCAGCCCAGGCCCCGCTATACCGAAACGGTTAAAGGCCAAAGGGTCGAAACGGCAAGGGAATGGGGTGCAAGGGGAAAGGCCCTACCTCGAAAAGGCCAAAAGGCCTCCCGCCCGGCCCACCATCAGGACATCGACATGCTCTCCCTGTTCCAGCGAAAACGGCCCCCGGTCGCTGCCGCGCCGTCGCCAGCCCCCGCCGTCGATCTCCCGAAAGGGCTGATGCGGCCGGAGTCGGCCGCATCGCTGCTGGCCACCCCGCGCCGGCAGAAGCTGATGGAGCACATCTGGCAGCGCACCTCGCTTTCGCGCCAGCAGTTCGCCACCCTGTACCGCACGCCACTGGAGCGCTACGCCGAGCTGGTCCAGGCTTTCCCGGCCTCCGAAGCGCACCACCACGCATACCTCGGCGGCATGCTCGACCATGGCCTGGAAATCGTCGCCTACAGCCTGAAGCTGCGGCAGTCCCATCTGCTGCCCATCGGGGCCAGCCCCGAAGACCAGGCGGCGCAGGCCGAAGCCTGGACTGCGGCCGTCGCCTATGCCGCCTTGCTCCATGACATCGGCAAGGTGGCGGTCGATCTGCATGTCGAACTGGCCGACGGCAGCGCCTGGCACCCGTGGCACGGCCCCCTGTGTCAGCCGTACCGCTTCCGCTACCGCGAGGATCGCGAGTACCGGCTCCATAGCGCCGCGACAGGCTTGCTCTACCGGCAACTGCTCGACCGCGATCTGCTGGACTGGCTCAGCGGCTATCCGTCCCTGTGGGCGCCGCTGCTCTACGTCTTGGCCGGACAGTACAAGCACGCCGGGGTGCTGGGCGAACTGGTCGTGCAAGCTGACCGCGCCTCCGTCGCTCAGGAATTGGGCGGCGATCCCGCGCGCGCCATGGCTGCACCCAAGCACTCGCTCCAACGCAAGCTGGTCAACGGGCTGCGCTACCTGCTCAAAGAAGAGCTGAAACTGAACCAGCCCGAAGCCTCCGATGGCTGGCTCACGGACGATGCGCTATGGCTGGTGAGCAAGACCGTTTCCGACAAGCTCCGCGCGCACCTGCTGTCCCAGGGCGTCGATGGCATCCCTGCGAACAACACCGCAGTGTTCAACGCGCTCCAAGACCACGGCATGTTGCAGCCGACGCCCGATGGCAAGGCGATCTGGCGCGCCACCGTAACCAGTGCCACCGGCTGGTCCCACTCGTTCACCCTGTTGCGACTTGCGCCGGCGCTCATTTGGGAGCCTGGCGAGCGGCCAACGTCGTTCGCCGGAACGGTGGCGATCGACACGACGCCGGCAGACAAAGATGCCGATGCCTCGGTGCCAACGCCAGCGATCGCGGCGATGCCCCCCTCCGAAGATCAGCAGCCCCCTCCCTGGGAGGACGCCGGCGGCGCTACCCCGGCTCACCCACCCGACGCCCGAGCCGCGCCCGATGTCATGGAAGACATGCTGGCGATGGTGGGAATGGATGATGATTTGCCTGTCGGTCGACTGGATGCAGAAGCCGTCTCGGGCGAGGTGCCTGCCACAGATCCTGAAACACCTGCGCCGCCCCTGGCCAAGCCTTTGCCTCCGTCACCAGCGCCTGCGCCGACGGCTGCGCAGCCGTCTGGCGAGCACTTCATGGCGTGGCTGCAAAATGGCATAACCTCGCGGCGTCTGATCATCAACGACGCAAAGGCCCTTGTACATACCGTCAGCGACACCGCTTACCTGGTCAGCCCAGGCGTGTTCCAGCGGTATGCGCAGGAGCACCCGCAGGTAGGTACGCTGGCCAGGCAGGAGAGCCAGCAGGATTGGCAGTGGGTTCAGAAGCGCTTCGAGAAGCTGGGTTTGCACCGAAAGCACTCCAATGGGCTGAACATTTGGACCTGCGAAGTCACCGGCCCGAGGAAAACGCGGCGCTTGCATGGCTATTTGCTCGAAGAGCCGTCTCGGCTGCTACATGACGTCCCTCCTAACAATCCCTACTTGTCCCTCCACCATTGAAAATGGTCTGCCAGCGCTGTTCCTGAAGGCATCTCGCCCAGGAGTGAAGCGCACGCCTCAAAGCCACCCGAAGAAATCACAGACTGCCTGCCGTTGTGCCAACGTGTCGCGCTCACCCAGCGCCATTACCTCCTGAGTGAAAGGAGCCTCGAACAACAGGTAGCTCGCCAGAGCGGAACCGCTCAGGTCACTGCTCGCGCTGGACGAACCCACGCCGCGCAACAGCGCGCGCACTGTTCGCGGCAGGTGCTTTTGGTGCCGAGCCGCGATGTCGTCAATGCGCTCGCTTGGCGCTATCACCAGCGCCTTCACCGACCGCAGTGAGGTGGCCAGGCGCTGCCCCAGCGTCATCATTTCCAGGGTACGGTTGACGCGCTCCATACGCTCGATGTCCACCGCGAGCGAATCGAGAAAGACATTCGACAGCACGTGCCCACCAACTTGAGCCAGTGTCGGATAACCGCCATCACGCACGATTCGCCCACGCGGTTCATGCAGCCGACCGACACCAACGATGAGCATACGCTGCGCACCGAGATGGATGGCCGGCGAGATCGGTGAGGTTTGCCGCATCGAGCCGTCGCCGTACCAGCCGGCGTGCTCCGCATGCTCGATACGCTGTGCTGGAAATACGAAGGGGATAGCCGCCGAAGCGAGCAGGTGTTCCAGCCCCAGTCGCATGGGTACGGCCAGCCGCTGCGATCGCTCGTAGCCCGTCATGTCGCCGGTGGCCTCAAAGAAAGTGAGGTGTTCGCCGCTGGTGTAGCTGGACGCGCCTAGCGCAAGCGCGTGCAGATGACGCTCGGCCAGCATGCGCGGTAGCAGTTCCAGCGGCGCCCAATGTCGCAGCAGCTCGGCCAAAGGTTCATTGTCCAGCAGCGAACGTGGCCCTTCTTTACGCCAGCGCGCCAACATCCAGCCTACCGAAATCGCGCTCAGCCACTGTGCGCCGCTGCGGGCAATACCAAGCGCATCGGTGCGATACACCTGATCAGCGCGAAAGTTTCGCCAAACTGCGGCGATTGTCTCCACGCCCGCATCAAAGGAGTCTGCTCGGCAGGCCAAAGCGGCGGCATTGATTGCACCTGCCGAAGTGCCGCAGAGAATACCAAATGGGTTGGGCGCCCCGTCGCCCAGACGTTCGCGGCGCAACTTCACCAGGCCCTGCAACACGCCAACTTGGTAGGCAGCGCGCGCGCCGCCTCCGGACAGGACCAGCGCCGTCTTTTCAACGCTAGTGACTGGCTTAATGTGTGCCATCGCAGGCCCCCGTGGACGCTGACTCACTCATAGACGAGCATGATGCTGGCGTAGTTGACCGACGGCGGGTTCGGCATGTCAGGCGTGGAAAACTCGGCACCGCGCCATGCCATCAGATATGTGACCGTCCATCGGCCCATCCCGTAACTGAAGCCTGGGCGCAACTCGCCAACCAGATGCTTGGAACCGACGTGGGAAGCGCCTCGGCGTAGCCGCCCGTCGATCACTTCGTTCGAGGCCAATATCTGACATCGACGCCTATAAAGCCGAAGTAGCGCGCCGCATTGGAGGCGCGCTGACAGGGAACACAGAACCGCCGCCGGAATAACGACGATGGCCCAAGCAACTCGGCGTTGGAGCAAATTCAGGGACATCAGCCTGAACGGATGGGAACCATCGCGTTCACCATGGAAGAGAGAGACGCAAGAACATGAAGTTCTCACCTGGGTTTGGCTTCTTGATGCCGGCATTCGAGAAATGCTGTACACGCAAGGAAACCTCATAGGCCTTTGCCGGCCCAAAGCGGTAGCCCACTGCCAGCACTTCCGTGAATTGGAAGGCCGTGCTGAATCGACGCTGCCCTGAGTTGTAGAGGCCGTCCGAGACGCTCCCTCCCAGGCCTGCCTCCAAGAACCAAGGAGATTGCGGCCCTGCAGGCTGGTAGCGCCAAGCCATCAGGGCTCCGAGCTGGGAATAGCCCCCTGTTGTGCCATCAGCATGGTGCGACCTCCAATGGCCACCCCATAGATCCCAATGCAGGGTCAGCGGACCCGCATCACGACTGATGCCCTTGAAGAGGCCAGAAGGCACCATCACGCCCACGTTCATTGCGTGCGTTGCGTCGCCTTGCAAAGATGTGGCTCCGGCCTGGACATACAGCTTCGCGTCGGCAAAGCGGCCCTGGGCCGCAGAAACAGCCGGCAGAGCACCTATAGCCAAGGCCAAGAGAATGCGCATACCGCGTCCGGCGGCTATGCCGGGATCCACCTCACCGTTGCATGCCCTCAATGTGGCCGACTTTCCTGCCGTGTATGGACAAGGCGTCATCTGGACAAGCGTCCTTTCTTCTCCTTGGTTGCGTGGGCCGCCGAATCATTGGTCGGTCTTGGAACCAGCCTTCAGGTCCTTCACGAACTGATAAAGATGCGGCAGGAATGAAGACAGAAGCGGGTTTTCCTTGTTTGCCAGGATTGCCCCGGCCAACAGCTTCAACCCGACCGCAAATGCCGCCGCGTCATCCTGGCTACTGAAGTCACCTCGGCTGCGAAGCCACGTCACGACGGAAATGATGTCGTCATGATTTCCGGCCTCAAATTGCAGAGGCTTGCGATCGCTGGGGATGCCATGCGAATCAGTCAACTGCTCCACAGTTACGCGATAACGGTATTGCCTCATTTATATGGCTCCTCATGCTGGACGAATGGCGCTATTCACCGATGCGGATCTTCGGCGTCACGGACATACCGACGCGCAAATTCGCGGCATCAGGCTGGTCGGGGTCGATGCGAATGCGCACGGGCAGGCGCTGGACGATCTTGGTGAAGTTACCCGTGGCGTTGTGCGGCGCGACGGCCGAGTAGCTGACGCCACTGGCCGGCCCCAGGCTCTCCACGGTTCCCTTCAGTACGGCACCGGGCAAGGCGTCCACCTTGATGTCCACAGATTGCCCTGGCTGCACACGCGCTAATTGCGTTTCGCGGAAATTGGCCGTGATGTAGACCGCGTCGAGCGGAATCACCGCCACCAACGGCTTGCCGGCATTCACGAATGCGCCGACGCGCACCGATTTCTGGCCAATCACGCCGTCGATGGGCGCCGTGATTTGGGTATAGGAGAGCTTCAACTCCGCTGCGGCCTGCGCCGCCTGCGCCTGGGAAAGTGCAGCCTTGGCCTTTTCAAGATCGGCTTTCAGGATGTCCGTCTGCTGCCGCGCCGCTTGCAGGCCCGCGCGATTCTTGTCCCGGCTGGCCAGCCGAATGGCCAACTGCGCCTCGGCCTGTTGCTGGGCTTGGATCGAGCCTGATCCGTCGGAGGCCAGATTCCGATAACGTCTTTGGTTGGCCTCGGCCAATTTGAGTTCTGCATCGTCCACCGCGACGGCCGCCTGCGCCTGACGTATCGCGGTTTCCTGCTGTGCCACGCGCGCGGCAAGCCCCGCGACGCTGGCCTCGGCAGCGGCGACTTGTGCCTTGGCCGCGTCCACCGCAACGATGAAATCCCTATCGTCGATCGCGGCGAGAAGATCGCCGGCCTTCACTGGCTGGTTTTCCTCGACCAGCACTTTGCCGATCACTCCCGACACCTGGGGGGCGACGAGGGTGAAGTCGGCCTGTACATAGGCGTCGTCCGTGGATTGGGTCGATGCGCTGGATTCGGGGCGATTCAGATAAATGACACAGCCCACTGCCACTGCGAGCAGTAGCAGGGCACTGGTGATCTTGGCTTTCTTCGGCATGGCCATGGTGGAACTATCCTTGGGACGACGATATGGATTGAGGGGCAGCGGGCTGCAAATCGGGGGCGGGAATGTAGGTCAGCCGCAATACGAAGGGGACCATCACCAACGCCAGAACGCCCAGCGCGCGATAGGCATCCGCGACCGATAGCACCAGTGCCTGCTGGCCGATGATTCCCATCAGTTGAGCGGGCTCCGGGACAAGCGGAACGGAGTTGCCTACGGACGCGGCGTGATCCAGCAGCATTTCCGCGTGGAACCGCTGTCTCACGGTCACGAGCTGCCCGACTACCGCGCCCCCGATCAGCGACCCCAGGGCGCGCAGCGTGTTGATGTTCCCCGACACATACGGGCCTTCGCTTGGGTGCACGACACTGGTACACAGGAACAGCAGCGAGACGACAGCCATGGGCTGGCCAAAGGCTTGCAGCGTCTGCGTCAGCACAAACTGGTCGCGGTTCCAGTCAGAAGTCAGTTGCGCGCCAAGGAAGCACGCCAGGGCGATCAGCAGCAAGCCGCCCGCGAACACAAATCGAGCATCGACCCATTTCCGGTACAGAAACAGCGCCACCACGGAACCCAGGACCAGTTGAGGCAGCGCGACGATCAGACCGATCGGTGCCATCTGAAGCGGTCGGTAGCTCTGGAGCGGCCCGAGAAAGGTCATCGGCAACATCACGCCGGAGGTCAGCACGACTAGAAGGCAGATGAACAAGGTGAAGCCCAGCGCCAGGTTGCGGCGGCTGAGCATCTGCAACTTGATGAACGGCGTCGGGTGATACCACTCCGTCAGCAGATAGGCCCCCAGCAGCGTCAGCCCAGCCACCAGCGAGACGACGATGAGGGGTGAATTGAACCAGTCCAGCCGCACGCCCTGATCCAAGGCGACGGTAATCAGGGCGAATGCGGGCACGCCGAAAGCCATACCGGGCCAGTTGGCCTGCGGGAAACGGTCTGTCTGGATGGGGTCTTTGGGCAGACCCCATCCGATCAGCAAGGCGGCAATCGCCGCGAGCGGAAGAATCTGCCAGTACACCCAGCGCCAATCGAACAGGCCATCCGTCCATTGCCCCGCCAGCCAGATCGAAAGGTTGGGCGCGAAGGTGGCCGTCAGTGCATACAGCGCCAATCCGTGCAGCCGGATGTGGGGCGGCAGGAACTTCAATGCCGCCATCATCAGCACGGGGATCATCGTGCCGCTGGCGATGCCTTGCAGGAAGCGCATGACCAGCAGCAGATCGAGGTCATGGATGAAGGGGATGCACACCGCCAACAAAGTGCATGCACCGATCATCCACAGCTCGAATCGGCGCACCGAGAGGGTGATGGCGAACCATGCCGAAAACGGCATGGCGATCACTTCGCCCGCGCTATAGACGGTGGTGAGCCAGGAGGCATCGTCCAAGCCGAAGCCCAGCGCGCCGCGCACGTCCGCCAGGGCCAATGCGCCCACGCGGTTGTTCAGGCCGGCCATCATGGCCGCGATGAGGATGCCGACCAGCCCCGCAATCGCCCGCTTCGGAGGGGCTGCCGCAGCGGCGGGTGCGGGCGGCGCCGCTGTCGGTTGCAACGCTGCGGCACTCATTGCTCAACCTTGGGTTGCGAGGTAGCCGACGACGCGATGGTCGTCAGGGGCGCATCGCCGCCGGCCTGCCGTTCGGATGTGAGTGCGTCGGGGTCCCAGCCGCCGCCCAGCGACTTGTAGAGATTGACCAGGGTGAGCGCAGCGTTGGTGGCGCTGGCATTGAGGCTGGTCTGGCTGGCAAGAACGCCACGCTGCGCGGCCAGAACATTCAGGTAGTCGGCAGCGCCTTCCTGATAGCCGCGCTCGGCAGCATGCAGCGCCTGCTTGTTCTGTTCATACGACACCAGCAGTTCGGTATGGCGGTTCTGCTGAGCTGCCCAGGCATCGAGAGCGTTGTCCACTTCATGCCAGGCTTGCAGCACCGTCTGCCGGTAGGCAATGGCGGCAGCTCTTTGCCGTGCCTCGTTCAGCGCCAGGCGCTGCTTCAGACGCCCGCCCTGAAAGATGGGAAGATAGACCGTCGGGCCGACGGAGAAGAACCGGGAATCCCAACTGTCGAGGTCGTTGAACTCGAAGGCTTCGACGCCGACCCTGCCTTTCAGGCCGATTCGCGGGTAGAAATCGGCTTTGGCAACGCCGATGGCTGCCGTCGCAGCATGGAGTTGAGCTTCGGCGCGCTGTATGTCCGGCCGCCTGTGCGCCAATTCGGAGGGCAGGCCCACCGGCACATTGGAAGGAAGCGACGGCAAGGGCATCGCTTCAAGCAACTGCGTATCGAGGGCGCGCGGCTGCTCCCCCAGCAGCAGTGCCAAGGCGTTCATCAGCGTGTTGCGGCGCTGGACCAGTTCGGGCACCAGCGCCTCGACCGTTGCCAGTTGCGCGCGCGCCGAAGCGGTTTCAAAACGTGTGGCGACACCATTGCGCTCACGGCTCTCGGCAAGGCGGAGGGTGCGATCGGCGACCTCCAAGTTCTGCCGGGTGATATCCAGTTGCGCTTGCGTACCGCGTAACTGGAGATAGGTGCGGGCCACCTCGGCGGACAAGGCCACCCGTGCCGCTTCGCGTTCATATACCGTGGCCTCGAAAGCGGCTGCGGCGCCTTCGCGCGATCGCCGCGCACGGCCCCATAGGTCAAGTTCCCAACTGGCGTCGAATCCCAACTGCCAGAAGTCGCTCGCGCTCGTCGGTGCGCCCAACGCGGCAAACTTGCCGTGCTCACTGATGGCCTCGCGGGAATAGCCCGCCGAAGCGCCCACGCTGGGCAGCAGCAGCGAGGAGGCAATCCCCAACTGCGCCCGGCTTTGCTCGATGCGCTCGGAAGCTATCTGCAGGTTCAGGTTGCCCGCCTGCGCACGGGCTTGCAGATCCGTCAGCACGCCATCGTTGAACAACGTCCACCATGAAGATGGGAAGTTCGCGGCGGATGTTTCCTGAGTCTGCGTGTAGTCCGCCCTGGGCGACAGTTGGACGGCTGCGAGCCTGTCGTCGGGTTTCACGAAGTCAGGACCAACCGCGCAGCCGACCAGTGAGATCGTGAAGAGCGCCGAGCCTGCTTGTCGCAGCAGTTGTGAGAGCAGCGGTTGTGACGTCATGAAGGCTCATCCAATATGCGATTAGTACCGAACCGCTCGGTTTACTATAGAGACAAAAATTAGGCCACCAGCTCATAGGGGATTTCAGCAACTACTTAAGTGCAGCTACCCGTGAGATGGTTGGCTAAGTTGATTCGTACCGAGCGGTTTGGTACTATACCGAAATCAAGCCACCGTGTCAAAACTTCCAAACCAAGCAGACCAAGCAGATGCCACGCACCAACCAAGTCATGACCGCCCCGCCGCCCAGCAACGGCGAGCTGAACGCCAAGGCGCTCACCGTCCTGCGTGCAGCGCGCAACATCTTCCTGACCCATGGGTTCAGCGCGGCAACCACCGACATGATCCAGCGCGAGGCTGGCGTGTCCAAATCCACGGTGTATGCGCACTACGCGAACAAAGAAGCCCTCTTCACTGCGGTGATCGAGGCCGAATGTGCGGCATTCACGAAAACGGTGCATGGCATCGAATTCCACCCGGGAAAGCTGCGAGAGACGTTGACCCTGTTGGCCAAGGCCTACCTGGACATCGTGCTCTCACCTAGTGGACTGGCTGTCTTCCGCGTCGTGATTGGCGAAGCACCGCGTTTTCCCAAGCTCGCACGGACGTTCTACTTGGCCGGCCCGCAGGTCATGACGACGTTGGTTGCCGAGCAACTCTCCAAGGCGGCAGCATCCGGCGAGGTTGATCTTGGCGAGATCGGCCGCGAGACGGCCGCCAATCTGTTCATCAATCTAGTTCGGGGTGAGCCTCAGCTTCAGTGCCTGACTCATCCGGATGCCGCGCCTTCCTCGGCGCAGATCGACCAGTGGGCAAACGCAGCCGTGGTGACATTCATGCGTGCCTACGGCCGCGGTGAGGAAGCGACCAGTAAACGTTCCCGATCATGATGCCGAATGGGTCAACCGAAACGGGAAAAGCAAGCGATGCCCTTCGGGTGATGGAGCTTTCTACAGCCATCACGCGGCTTTCCACAGCCAGAAATCAAGTGCTGAATCGCGTAGCTGCTCCGTTTGGTTTGACCGCTGTGCAGGTCATGGCACTACACCATGTGTCGGCCACTCCGGCATCTACGCCTAGCACTTTGGCTCGTAGTCTGGAAGTCGATTCAGCCTCGGTGACGAGGCTGTTAGACCGCCTTGAGAAGAAGGGCATGATCCAGAGAGCGGCGCAGGAGCGTGTGGATCGCACGCATGACCGAAGAGTTATCGAAATTGTTCTGACTGAGCGTGGAAACAATGCAATACGTGAATTGAAATCGCATTGGCACTCCGCGCTCTCGCAACTGATGGAGGCGTTCAAACAAAGCGAAATACATGGCTTGTTGCGCTTGCCGGAACTGTGCAACCAGGACGCCCTTCATCTCGCCCTCGATTGCAAACCGTTGTCTGTCACAGAACCACGGCCGTGAAACGGAAATCGGGGGCACTTCATGGAGCTACGTCACCTTCGCTGCTTTGTCGCCCTCGCCGAAGAACTGCATTTCACCCGAGCCGCCGAGCGCCTGCATATCGAGCAGCCACCTTTATCCCGGGCCATCAAGGAACTGGAGGATGAGCTGGGCGTCTTGCTCTTCGACCGGGACCGTAGAGGAACCCGGCTGACCGCAGCAGGTACCGCGTTCCTGCAAGACACTCGCCGACTATTCGCCGTCCTGGAACAAGCACGAGAGAATGCCAAGGCCGTCGCAGCGGGTTCGCGAGGCAGCCTGCGCATCGCAGTGTCCGATGGCGCGATCGATCCTTGGCTATCGGATTTTCTCGCCAGTTGCCGCGCTGAAGAGCCAGACATCGAGATCCGCTTGTCCGAGGTGCCGTTGGCCGAGCAGTTGCGCGGCCTGCGTGCCGGCGACTTCACCATCGGGTTCGCGCACACGGCCGAAGTCGGCGACGACATCGTTGCCGAGCCGATCTGGCAAGACCCGCTGGTGATCGCCGTACCAGTCAGGCATGAGCTGCTCGTCCACAAGGCAGTCCCGCTCCATGAACTCGGCGGCCACCCACTCGTACTGTGCGATCCACAGGTATGCGAAGGTTACTGTCGTGAACTGGCTCGGCTTCTACGGCTTCTGGAACGCGAACCGAATGTGGTCGAACACGTCTCCTCGCTGGAGATGATGCTTACCCTGGTCAGCGCGGGTTTTGGTGTCGGTTTCACGACAGCGACCAGGGTTGCCATCAGTTCACGACCAGATGTGCTTACCCGCCCTCTGGCGGTGGATTCCGCAGTAATCACAACCTATCTGCTCCGGCTCGGCGGCGGCGACGCACCGGCTTCGCTGGAGCGATTCATCGTTCGTCTGCGCGATCTCGTCCGCCTACGTGACAGTCTGGGTAGCTGACAGCGCCATCATCGACGGTCACCCTCAAGAATTGGTGTTGCCGCCGGTGCCAAGGTAGCGCTCCGTTGCAGCCATCAATTCAGCAGCGCTTATTCCGAGCGCCATGGCAATTTTCAATATGAGAGGAAGCGTGGGCACGTGCTCCCCGCGCTCAATCTTGCCCATGTGCGAGCGCGAGATGCCTGCTCTAGATGCAAACTCGTCTTGAGCGATGCTTTGAGCGACGCGCGCAGCGCGCACGGCCTGCCCAAAGGCTAACGCTGGCTCGGATTCATATGTCGATGTGCCAGAGGGGCGGCCTGGCTGAATAGTGGGCTTCTGCATTAGCAGAAGCGTCGAACAATCTTCCGAAATTAACCACGTTAAAGTTATAGACGTTAAAGTTCTCTCTTAACTATCATGTCGGCTTGTTCTCGACCTGCTTAGCCGCCTTTGCGGCGCCATCATGTTCAACGCCACCGGCCAGTTCTCCCGTCTCAGGCTTGCCATAGCGCCAGGCGTACCGTCGTCAAAGCTCTCGGCACTGCTGGCGCTGCAACGCGCGGAAGAGCCGGATGTCACCCTCGCATTCTTCGAGGTTTCAGATGAAGATCTGCGTGAGGGACTCCATGAGAGCCGCTACGACGCAGGGCTATCGGTTCAGGCATCGAACGACGCAGCCTTGAAAATCCAGCCGTTGTGGATCGAAGACATGGCCGTTGCCGTGCCTCCACGGTTCCCTTTGCTTGACCAGGCGACACTCACGATCGCCGATCTGTTGGACTACTCGCTGTATCGCTGGCAGGCGGAAATCTGCTCCAAGTTGGATGAGCAGCTTTCCAACCTCCTGCCGACCGGTCGGCAGAACATCCAGTACGTGACTTCATTTGGCCTTTTGGCCACGTGGGTCGCGGCCGGCTATGGCGTGGGAGTGTCCGCGCAATCGCGCATCGCGCATGCCCATAGATGGGGGATCACGATGCGGCCGCTCATCGATGGCCCCTACGAGATCGTGACGTATTTGCAGCGTCCCCAGGAAGAAACCAGTTCAGTTGTGGACCGGTTCGAGCGTAGAGCGCTGCAAGTTGCCAGGACGGGGGCTGCATAGTTGACGTCCCCTATGGCCGGGGTAACAACCCCGACCATAGGTTCCAGCGCGAAGTTAGGCCCCCTCTAACACCGCTGCGCTATCCACCAGCCGCCGGACGCTCAGCCGCACATCCTCGGGGATGGGCCGCATGGCAATGGCTCCGGGCACATCCTCATGACGCTGGTAGTCGCCCATGATGACCCGGATGATCGCGGGCACGTTGGTCGGCTTGACCGCATCGATAGCCGCACGATCACCCAGGTCGGGATGAGGCTGGGTCAGCATGCGGTACAGGTCCCACGAATCCGCGTGCGGGCACTGGTTCATGAGCATCTGGGCCAGCTTGTGCTTGAGCGGCACCAGTTGCCAGTCGGGAACCCGCTGCCCCCGGTTGCCCAGGCTGATGGACAGCAGCTTGCCGGCTTTCAGCTCGCGGTTGATCTGGTCCTTGGACTTCCCGGCCAGCTTGCCGAACAGCGGGACCGGCAGATTGTTCGGCGACTCGTAGATGGCCAGCATTTCCTCGCGCTCGCGCTGGATGGCGGACACTTCCGGCTCCGGGGCATGCACCGGAGGCGGCGGCACCTGCGACAGCCGCTGGAACGTGATTCCGCCGCTGTTGGGGGTCACGACGATGGGCGTGGCCACCACGGGCGGCACGCCGGGGACAGCGGGCTCGGCCGCCG
This sequence comes from Castellaniella defragrans 65Phen, assembly GCF_000612685.1. NCBI lineage: Bacteria > Pseudomonadati > Pseudomonadota > Betaproteobacteria > Burkholderiales > Alcaligenaceae > Castellaniella > Castellaniella defragrans. The sequence goes on along the minus strand of NZ_HG916765.1, from coordinate 1,326,892 downwards.
TGGGGGCCACGCCCACCACTTCCTCCACTTCCGCCATCGCCGGCACCCCGTCGATGCGGATGGTCAGGTGCGCGCTCGCGGCTTCGACTTCGCCCTGTTCGAGCAGGTCGAGACGGTCGGCCCAGTCCTGCATCATGCGGCGCCGAGGCTCCACGTACTTGGCATGGTTGTAGGCCGAGCTGACCTTGTTCGGGTCGGAGTGCGAAAGCTGCGCGTCCACCCAAATCTTCGGGTAGCCGATCTCGTTGAGCGCGGTCGAGATGGTGCCGCGGATGCCGTGGCCGGTCAGGCGCCCCTCGTAGCCCATGAGCTGCACGGCCTTGTTGAGGGTGTTCTCGCTGATGCGCTTCTTGAGTTCGCTGCGATGCGACAGCAGGTACTTCTGCGCCGGCCGCATCACGCCCAGTAGATAGCGCACGATCTCGATGGCCTGCAGGGACAGGGGCACGATGTAGGGCGGCACGTCCTGCGGCCGCTTGCCGGCCTTGCGCATTTCGTCCTGGAGTTGCTTGACGACCTGCGGCGGGATGATCCACAAGCCGCGGTCGAGGTCGAATTGCTCAGGCTCAGCCAGGCGCAACTCGCCCGTGCGCACCCCCGTCAGGAACAGCAGCCGGACGCCAAGCTGGGTCTGCCAGCCCCGGGGGTTGTAGCGCCGGAGCTTCTGAAGGAACTCGGGCAGCTCGGGCAGGTGCAGATAGGGGTTGTGGGCCACCGGGGGCTTGGGCTCGGCCACCACGTCCAGGTCCGCGGCTGGGTTGACTTCCAGCCCCTCGGCGATGACCAGGGCATAGCGGAACATCTGGTTGAACCAGGTGCGGACCTTCTCGGCGGTGGTGAACGCCTTGCGTTTCTCGATCGCCGCCACGACGCCCACGAGCTGGGGCCGACGAATGTCGTAGATCGACATCTTCCCCAGGGTAGGCAGCACGTCCTTGTTGAAGATGCGCAGGATCTGCGAAAGCGTGCTCTGACGACCTTCCTTGAGTTCCTTGCGGCGATGCTCGACCCAGGCATCGAAGACGTTCTTGAAGGTGTATTCGCCCGCCAGCCTGGCTGCGTGCCGGCGCTGATCGCGTTCGATTTGAGGATCGATCCCCCTGGCGAGCAGGACCTGGGCCTTGTCCCGCTCCGCGCGGGCCTCGCGCAGGCTCAGGGCGGGATAGCTGCCCAGGGACATGCGCTTTTGCTTGCCCAGCCAGCAATAACGGAAGATCCACGACTTGCCGCCTGCGGCAGAGACCATCAGGCTCAGGCAGTCGTTGTCGTAGAGGGTGTAGCGTTTGCCGGCGGTCTTGGCCTGCCGGACGATCAGATCAGAGAGTGCCATTTCGAGGCTCCTAAGTGATGACTTAGGCCCTATGCTCGTCATGGTTCCCGCTCAGCCCCAGCAACTATCCGGAAGCCGTCTCACCCGTATTCCTGTGCCTAGATTGGCGCCTAAAAAAGGCTGGCTGTGGGTGGATTTCCGTGGCGCTCGCTGGAATGAAAAAAGGGGCCGAAGCCCCTCTTTTCAACGACTTACAGACGTCAGTAGAAGTCTGTAGATCATAACTTGGAGCGGGAAACGAGTCTCGAACTCGCGACCTCAACCTTGGCAAGGTTGCGCTCTACCAACTGAGCTATTCCCGCGTTGCTTAGCCATCCAGCTAAGCCATGCATTTTATTGTGTATTTTTCAACCTGTCAAATCGTAGATCTTTCAGGCCGGCTTCAGTCCCCTGGGGGGGCGCTGTTGCCGATACGCAATCAAGCAAGAGGCAGAACTATAAAGCACGAAATCAGGGGCTGTCAAATCCGGTGCTGGCTGCCTTGAAACCCAACACGCTTCGCGGCACGCTCGAACCGCCCGACCGAAACCCCACCTTCTGCGCGCGTCCATCGCCCTCCTGTGCCAGAATCCGCACCACCATCTCCCTGAACAGAGCGAATTGCGACAGGTACATGCGATTTGCCACGAGCAGGCACAGGTAGGCCATCAGGCAGACGACCGCGAGGGCCAGCCCCAGTTGCATCATGGCGAGCCCGTCCGCCCACAGGCCGGCGGACGTCCAGCTCACGCGGGACGATTCAAGCCATATCCCGCCCGCGCGCCAGACGGCCGCCGCCAGCCCCATGAGGGGCGCCACCCACACCATGGCGGCCAATACATTCAACCCCCGGCGCAGATCCGCCGCCTGCTCGGCGGCTTCCTGCGCGATCAGGCCTTGCACCATTGCACCATGCGTGCCGCCTGCTTCACCGCATTCCGCGGCCTGCGCATCGAGCATCCTTTTCTCTGCCATGATCCGATGGGCCAGCCGCGAGAACGACCGGATCGTCGTCTGCCGATCGACGAGTTCCCGCATCTGCCGCAACGAGCCGGCCAGGGCAAGGCCGGAGAGGAACTTCCTGGCGTCGAGAATCCGGCACGTCAGGCCGGCGGCCTTGACCAGAAACAGATATGACGCCGCGAACAGCATCATCACCAGGAAGACGAACAGCATCCTGACCACGATATCGCCCTGACCGATGAGTTGCATGATGTGTCTCCCGCCCTGGCCTTCGACCCGGATGGATGCCCGCATCCGGCCGATGTGATCCAGACAGTGTGATCCGGACCGTTACTTCCGGGTCATCAGATCCGCATTCAGATCCTTTTCCGGACCGACCACCAGCAGCAACTGCGCTCCGGCCGGCCCCGTCCTGGCGAAATGCACCGCATTGCCATGTGTCAGCACGAAGGCGCTGCCCACGGGCAAGTCCCTGAGCTTGCTCTCGTCGTACTTGTCGCCCATGGCCAGCTTCATGTCGCCCGCCAGCACCGTCACGATGGCAGCCATGCCCGCATCCATCTTGCCGTGCGGCTCCAGCTTCGCATCCGGCGGGAACCAGGCCCGCATCACGCGCACCGGGCCCTGGTCATGGGAGAGCAGGGTCAGGCCACGCGTACCCGTGTCGCTGGGCGCCGATGCAAACCCGGCCACTTCTTGCGGTCCATACAGGACGAGTTCCTGCGCAGCCGCCGGGACGGCCAGGATCGCGCACGCCGCCGCCGCCAGAGCGATGATGGGCCGCCCGACCGGCAGGCGGCCCATCATCGATCCCGATACGACCGGGCTGCGCCGCTCTTTCTTCATCCAGCACATGATGGCTCATCCTTCAAATGATAATGAGAATTATTATTGATATTATCATGTCCGGGTGATCGTGAACATGGTCAAGTACTCGATCTTTGCCTGCAACGCATTCACGGACCGGCGCATCGCCCCGATCTCCGAAAGAAACTCCGTCAAATGCTCTTCCGGCATCCGGCGATGCTCCGGCACCGTCGTGTCCCCAGCGCCACGCCGTTTTGCGAACGCCCGCATCCTGCCGATGGGCATGTTCGTCGTCCGCAAGCGCAGCAGGAGCTTCCGGCAGCCGCAGCAATGCGGCAGCCACGACCAGGCTCCGCTTCGAGCCGCACCCGAAAAACCGGATTGCGGACCCGGCTTTTCTGTCTTTTTCTCTTACAATGCCGCCAGGACGGGACGCCTTGCAGATTTCCCATCGGACAACCAGAACGTTTTTCCCGAAAAGACCGAGAAAAAATGGCACGAAATCTTCAAGCACGCCGCTGCGCCGCGAGGCACATTTCCCTGCCGCATCCCGGCGCCACGGGCGGGCCCGCCATAAGCCCCGCCACACGTTCCTTCACGAGTCCCTTCACAAACCCCTCCATGAGTCCCGCCGCGAGTCCCGCCGCGAGAAGCCCCGGCGCGGCCTGGGCCCGGCTCTTGTGCATGGGCGCCGTCGCGCTGACGATGGGCGGCTGCGCCAGCATGTCCGAGAAGGAATGCCTGAGCGCGAACTGGCAGGAACAAGGCTACCGCGACGGCCGCAACGGCCATCCGGCGTCCCGGGTGGAGGATCATCGCGAAGCCTGTGCCGGCGTCGGGGTGGTGCCCGATACCGAACAGTATCGGAAGGGCCGCGACCAAGGGGTGCTGGAATATTGCACCCCCGAGAACGCGGCGCGCGAGGGGCGCGCGGGCAGGAGCTACCGCAATGCGTGTCCGGCGCGGCTCGAAGGCACCTTCCTCACGTATCACCGGCTGGGCTACCAGGCCTACCAGGCCCAGCAGCGCCTCGATTCCCTGAATCGCCAGATGGAACAGACGCAGCGGAACCTGGACCAGGAAAAGAAGGAAGACAAGCGCCGGGAACTGCGCGAGGAACTCAGGAGCCTGGACCGCCGCCTGTACCAGGCGCGCCAGGAACTGCGCGATGCGGAGAGGCGGCTGAACTCCAAGTCCTATTAGGCAGAGCGGACGCCCGCTGGGACGGGCGGCTGCCGCGCCACCGCTCCACGCCCCCCCCCTACCGCCCTTCCTGGCGGATGCGCTGCACCTCGTAGACGCGCAGCGACACCGCCGCGGCCCGCAGCAGGGGCACGTCGATCCGTTGCGCGTCCGCCCGCTCGACCAGATCGCCCAGGATCTGCTCGACCTCGACCGGACCGCCGGCCTGCCTGTCCCGGTACATGGAGGCGGTGATCGTCGAGCCGGCGTCCGTCAGCCCGGCGATCGCCTGCTCGGCCACGGCCGGCGCCAGGGGGAAGCCATGGGCCGCCGCGACGGACAGGGCCTCGTCGCACAGCGCCCGGGCGGCGCGCGCGCCGTCGGGCACCGACACGACCTGGCCGACCGAGCCGCCGAACAGGCAGCAGATCCCGGCCAGCGACGCCAGGAAAGCCCATTTGTCCCACATGGCCTGCTCGATGTCGTCCGAGAGCACCGTGGCAAAGCCCGCCCCCCGCAAGGCGGCGTCCACCGCCCGGATGCGATCGCTGATCCCGCCGCCGCGCTCGCCGTAGGCGAGGCTCTGCATCGGGGCCATCTGCACGATCCGGCCATCGTCGCGCAGTTCGGCCACCACGCGGCAGACGCCGCCCAGCACCGGTTTTTCGCCGAAGCGCGCCACCAGGCGCTCGATGTGGCGCATGCCGTTGAGCAGCGGCAGGATCATCGTATCGGGCCCCACCGCGGCGGCGAAGTCCTCCATGGCGCCGTCCAGCGCATAGGCCTTGACGCCCAGCAGGATCAGGTCGTAGGGTTGCGCGATCCGGGACGCCTCGATCCACCGCGGCCGGACGGTCAGGTCCCCGTGAGGGCTGACGAGCCGCAAGCCGTCGCGCTGCAGCTGCCCGGCCCGGCGCGCGCGCAGCAGGAAGGTCACTTCGCGGCCGGCCGCGGCCAGGCGGGCGCCGAAATAGCCGCCGACCGCGCCCGCGCCCACAATCAGAATTCTCATGGCGCTTCTCCTTTCGTCCCGAATCCGCCGCGGCCGGCAAACCGGCCGGCCCGCCCTGGATGATAATGCCGATATTTCGACTGGACGAGAAGGAACCGCGGGCCATGGACTTTGCATCGACCCTGCTGATCGCCGCCGTGGCATGGCTGGGACTGCGTGCGCACTACCAGCGCACGCGCATCGCGCTGCTGGGGCGCCACCTGGCCGGCCTGCAGCTCGAACGCCACATGGAAACCCTGACCCAGGGCTACACCCGCGCCATCCACGAGGCCTCCGAGGCGCGCCAGATCCAGGTGCTGGAAACCTTCGCCGCGGCCGAGCGCAGCGTGGCGGCACAGGTACGGACGCTGGCCGAGGCCATGCAGCAGGAAGGCGCGCAGGCCACCTGCATGAGCATGCTGCCGGTCTGCCTGCCCTATGCCGAACGGATCCTGCCGCTGCCGACGCGGGACTTCCGCGCGCTGCTGCGCATCCATGCGGCCGGCCTGCGCCACGTGGTGGACAACGGGGGCCGCTGGAGCCCGAAGGACCGCGCCTACCATCTCTCGGCGGAGCTGTATCTGCTGCAGCACAGCTGCCACTGGTATTGCAAGTCGCGCGCCGTGGCCGATGCGCGGCTGACGCTGCGGCATCAGGTCACGCATCGGCAGGCGCTGGATGCGGCGTCCGACGCGACCCGCTCGGCCTACCTGCAGTGGATGCGGGGCGCGGCCTGACGCAAGGCCGGGTGCGGGGCGCCCCTCAGCGCAGGGCGGCCACCTCGACCCGGCAGGCCCCGCAGGCCCGGATCAGTTCGGCGTCGTGGCTGGCGAACAGCACGACGCGGTCCCGTGACCAGGCCTTGAACTGCCCGGCCAGCACGGCGCGCGCCTGCGCGTCCAGCCCGTTGCTGGGGCCGTCGGCGACGACGACGGCCGGATCGCCCAAGGCGGCGGCCGTCAGGAAGACCTTGCGGCGCGTTCCCGTGGACATCTGCTCGAAGCGCTTGTCCAGATGCGGCTCCAGCCCCAGGCGGCACGCCAGGTCGAGCACGGCGTCGTCCAGGGCCGCGTGCTTTTCCGCGGCGACCTGTTCGAGCAGCCCACGCCCGGTCTGTGCGGGAAACGCCAGGCAATCGTCGGGCACATAGGCCAGCCGGGCCAGGGCCCGCTGCGGCGCGTGGGTCACCGAATGCCCGTCGATCCAGACATCCCCCGCGTCCGGCGCGATCGCGCCCGCGATGATGCCCAGCAGGCTGGACTTGCCGGTGCTGTCTTCCTCGCAGAGCGCCACGCAGCCGGGCTGGAAGGTCCGGGTCAGGCCCTGGAAGACGGGATGGTCGCCGTAGCGCTTGCCGAGATTGTCGATGCGGAGCATGGCGGAAGTGTACGCACGAACGGCGCGCACGGCCAGTCTCCCCGCGAGACATCAGGAAACAGGCGCGGGCGCTTCTGTGCGATTTTGTCAGCAGAACCTACCGCCGCGCCGCGTCCGCCGGGCCGGCGGCCGGCGTGTACAGCGCAGGCATATCGGAAGCATACCGGGGGCGCAGGCCGGCCGCGCGGGGCCGGGCGCACCCGCGACGTCCGGGATTTCGCTGTCGAACCCGCTTACATCGGGCCCCGGAATGCCTTGATAAGGTACCCATGAGTCCATTCTCACAGGAGGCGCTCATGTCCAAGACCCTACTCGCATTCCTCGCCATTCTCGCCAGCGGCAGCATCCTGGCCGCCTGCTCGTCCCCCTCCACCGTCACCACGCGCGACGGGCGGACGGACTACAGCGCCGACGCGCCGAACACCGACACGGACGACGGCTTCGTCACCTACGAGAAGGGCGGCCGCGAGGTCAAGATCAACAAGTCCGAGGTCCGGCGGATCGAGGAAGTGGATTGACCGCTGCCCGTGAATGGATCCCCGGCGGCCCTGCCCCTGGCGGAGACGCTATGGGATGAGCCCGCGCTATGGGATGAGCCGGGCCAGCCCGTTCTGCCGCTCGACGATCAGGGCCGCCAGCGCCGACAGGTAATCCATGATGGCGGGCTCGAATTCCGCGAATACCTCCATGCTCTTGGTCGAACGCACGACGCTCATGGTCTGGATCAGGCGGGGGTCCACGATCCTGCGGGCGGTCAGCCTGCCGCTCCCGAGTTCGCTGGCAACCGCGCCGTAGGGCATGACCGTCGCCGCCATTCCGCGCAGGACGATTTCGCGGATTCCGGCGATGGACCTCATCTGGTAGACGATATTCAGGGTGCGCCCCCGTTCGTGGGCCACGCGCTCCATCAGGCAGCGGCCCACGTCCCGGCGCCCTCCGAATACGAAATTGAAACCCAGGACCTCGTCGAGGGAAATGGCATCCCGCCCGTCATGCATGTCGGGATGGGTGACGAACAGGACGTCCTCCTGCACCATCGAGGTCAGCCACACGCCGGGCCGCTCGCTTGCGTCGTAGGCCAGGGCGACATCGAGTTCGCGGTTCTCGACGGCATCGACCAGCGCAAAGCTGGGATCTTCCCTCAGGGAGAACGCAAGGCGCGGAAGCAGTTTCTTCGCCGAGAGGACGGCATCGGTGCCCACGAGCAATACCAGGCTGGAAGGCATGCCGAGCGAAAAGAACCTTTCGGCGCTGCGGCCCAGGCTGGAGACGTCCTTGACGGTGACCTCGAGCAGTTCAAACAGGGAGCTGACCCTGGAATAGAGCAGCTCGCCGGCCGGGGTGACGTCCACGCCACGCGCATGGCGTATCAGCAGGGCCACGCCCAGGGCGTCCTCCAGCTGCTTGATGTTGAGGCTCAGGGCGGGCTGGGCAATGCATAAGGATTCCGCCGCATGGGTGATGCTGCCCAATTCGACCGTCTTCACGAAGCATTGCAGCTTGCGCAGCGTCAGATTATGCAGATTCATAGACCCCTCGCAGTGCCCGCGCCAGGCGGCATGCCGTCATGCCTGGAGCAGCGACCGGTGCGCCTGCTCGGCGGACCGGGCCCACAGCTGCCATGCGCGGTCCGCCTGGCCTTCGGTCGACACCGCCGACGCATGCGCCTCGGCCTCCGACAGGAAAGTCACGGCCCCCAGCCCGCTGGCCTGAAGCTGGATCCTGGCATTGATCTCGGAATACACCGCGCGGAAGACGGCCTGCTTCAGGGACCCGCCGGTCACCGTGCTGCCATGCCCGCGCATCAGCACCATGGCATGGCCGGCGAGCATATCGGCCAGATGCCTGCCCAGTGCGGGAGTGGTGACCAGCATGTCGGTGCCGTCCCCGCCCCTGTCCCGGATGTCGAACACGGGGACTCCGCAGCCGATGAAACCCGCCATATGGCACACCGCCCGGAAGGGCGTGCCTTTCACGACGCTGAAAGGCACGACGGACTGCGAATGGCTGTGGACGATGGCCTGCACCTCCGGCCTGGCCCGGTAGATTTCGCTGTGTATGAACCGTTCGAGGTACAGGCGATAGCCGGACGGCCGCAAGGGCTCCCCGTCCAGGCCGATCTCCACGAGGTCATCGGGCGTCACCAGCGCGGGCGCCATATTCCGTGCCATCAGGAACGAATCGCCCCCCGCCGATCGGACCGTGACGTGGCCGAACGCGTCCAGCACCTGCCGATCGAACAAAATGTGGTTGGCAATGGCCAGGTCCTGCTTCAACTCATCCATCGCTGAAAATCCACCCTGTCATGCATCGATGAAAATCCCGTCCCGCCTCATGGGCTGACTGGCTGATTGGCCGATTGGCCGGTCAGGCGGCCCGGGGCCGAATGGTCCTCAGATAATCCAGCGCTTCCTCCAAGGCCACCACGTCGCAGTATTTCGCCTGCAGGTCGAACAGACTCTGCCTGTGCGCGGCTTCCGACCGGTCTCCCACCGCTTCGGCGACGATGATCGGCCTGAACCCGTTCTGGACCGCATCGACCGCCGTGCCACGCACGCAGCCGCTGGTGGTGCAGCCCGCGATCAGCACGGTATCGCAGCCATTGGAGACCAGACGGGACAGCAGGTCGGTGCCAAAGAAGCACGATGCGTACTTCTTCACCAGGATCGAATCCTGCGGCTGGTGATGCAGGCGCGGATCCAGTTCGACGGCCGCCGTGCCGCTGCGCAGCGTGGCGGCGCCCTTCTGCTTCAGCACCCATATGCCTCCATCCCTCAAGGACGCGTCGTCATATGCGGTCGTGGTGAAGAAGACCGGCACGCCGGCCTCCCGGCAGGCATCGATCAGGCGGTTCGCGGCCTCTATTTCGGCGTCCATGTTCGACCCCAGCGGCATGTCGGGGTCGGTGAAGGCCTGGATGATGTCCACGATGACCAGGCCCGGCCGCTGGCCGAATCCGATTTTCAACCCGAAGCCGCGCTCACGAAAAAACTTTTCGTCAGCATGAACCATTTCATTCATTTTCTTGCTCCTTGTCCGACAGAGCGGAAGCCGAAAAGACGCTCCATCCTCAAAATGCACTCTCCCGCCCCGCACAGCCGGCCCGGCATCAGCGATAGCGCGACACCCGCCGTTCCAGCCATCTCAGAAACAGGCCGGGAACGACGGCGAGAATCACGATGAACATGATCTGCCCGGTGATCCGGGCGACACGCGCATTGGCGATATTGCTCACCAGTTCATGGCCCAGCCCGCTCGCCGCCGACACCATGCCCGCCAGGATCAGGCCGATCATCGTCAAGCCCAGTGCGATGCGCGCACCGCTGGCCAGCGTCGGGATCAGGGCCGGGATGATGATCTTCGTCAGCTTCGTATGCCACGGCAAGGTCAGCGCATCCGCGAGCCTGAGCAGATTCCTGTCGATGCCGGCAGTCGCGCCCATGACCAGCAGCGCCATCGGCGGCAAGGCATGGGCAATGGCAAAAACCACACGGACCTGTTCGCCGATTCCCAGGAAGAGGATGAAGACCGGATACAGCGTCACGAGCGGCACGCAATAGCAGGCGAACATCGGCGCGGCGAAGACGCGCGACCAGAAGGCGGACAGGCCCAGGCCAAAACCGATCAGCGCGCCCGCCACCACCGAGATGATCCAGCTCAACAGCAGCAGCCTGACCGTCGTGAGGATGCTTTCGCGGTAGGCCTCGCGCCCCAGGTCCAGTATCAGGCCGCGAATCGCCTCCAGCGGACCGGGAAACACCACGTTGTCGACGAGCGCGGCAATGACGGCCCAGATCAGGAGCACGACGGCCGGCAATGCAAGCACCACGATCGTCTCGTCGACCACCCGCGCCAGGGGAGCGCATGCGGCGCTGCCGGCACATGCCACCGTCCCCGGCTCCTTTCCAACCCCCGCAAAAGGCATTTTCTTCACGGTCAGACCCTCTTGCCGCGTCTGCGCAAGAGCAGACCGAACAGGAAATTCACGCCCAGGGCGAAGAACAGCACGATGACGATTCCCGCGTACATGTCATTCACCGAGAAATGGTCGTAGGCATAGGAAATGAAATAGCCCAGGCCGTACGTGGACAGGATGAATTCGCTCGCCATGACCCCGATGATGCTGAACGACAGCGCCAGCCTGAGCCCCACGACGACCTGGTTGACGATCGACGGCATGAGTATCTTCAGCACGTGATCCAGGGTCGAGAGCTGGAGGGACCGGGCCAGCTTGATCGTGATCCGCGGGATGGAATCGAGCCCGTCGAGCGTCGACGTGATGACCGACACGATGCCCAGCAACGCGCCCAGCAGAATCACCGGGACCAGGCCTATGCCGGCGACCACCACGAGCAGCGGATACAGGGCGAAGGTCGGTATGGCGTAATAGATCGACAGCCAGGGATCGAATATCCGGCGTATGGGCGCGAAGCGCCACAGGATCAGGCCGATGATGATTCCCCCCACGGCTGCGAGCGCGAATGCGAGCAGGATGGCCAGGAGACTGGGCCCCAGATAGCGATACCAGAACGTCGGCTCCACGAGCAGCTGCGAGGCCCGCGCCAGGATCGCGCTCAGCGGCGGCAGGGTGAACGAATCGACCAGGCCGGACCGCGGTCCGGCTTCGAGAAACACCAGGATGATCGCCACGCCGGCACACGTCCACCCTCCCGGAGCAAGCCCCAGGCGCCGTTCTGGATGCCGCTGCAAGACGGACGCGCGCATCACAGCACGGCCCCCTGCCTGGACAGGGCCTCCTCGGCCTCCGAACGCAACAGGCTCCAGACCTCCTCGATCAGGCGGGCAGCCTCTTTCATGCCCAGGACCGATGGATTCCTTTCCTGCGGCAGATCGACCGCCGCATCGAGGATGATGCGGCCGGGCCGCGCGCTCATGACCAGAATGCGGTCGGACAGCAGGACCGCCTCCTGGATGCTGTGCGTCACGAAAATGACGGTGGCCCCGACCTGGCGCACCATTTTCAAGAGTTCGAGCCCCAGCACCACGCGGGTCTGCTCGTCCAGCGCCCCGAAGGGCTCGTCCGCCAGGACGAGGTCGGGAGCGGTGCTCAGGACACGGGCGATGGCGGTACGCTGGCGCATGCCGCCGGACAACTGATGGGGATAGTGCCCGCCGAATTCCGCAAGGCCGACACGTCGCAGGACGTCGGCGGCGACCGCCAGCCGTTCGGCCTTCGGCACCTTCCGGACTTCGAGGGCGAAAGCGGCATTTTCGAGCACCGTGCGCCATGGCAGCAGGGCGGCCTCCTGGAAAATGATGCCCGTATCCTTGCGCGGCGCGGTCAGAAGCTGCCGTTCGACCAGCACCTTGCCGTCGTGCGCCCTGTTCAGGCCCGCCACGATATCCAGCAGAGTGGATTTGCCGCAGCCGCTGGGCCCCACCAGCGTGGTGAAACTGCCGGGCATGAATCGGGTGGAGGTCCCATCCAGCGCCACCACCTCCCCATAAACCTGCCCGACCTCTTGCAATTCAACCAGGACACCCATATATGGCCCGCCTTGATATGAAGTGAATATGCAATCGAACCTGAATGCATTCAGTCGGGCATCCGGCCCTTGTGCCCCTCCGGCAGATAGGCGTCCGTCAGCAGGTCTTTCCAGTTCACCCGTTCGATGTTGTCCGTATAGCGCAGGCCCTCCTCGACCACGGCCAGCGACTTCGGATTGAACGCCAGCGAAAGCACGTCGAGATCGATGAATTTCTGAATCAGTTCCTTGCCGATTTCCGGGTCCACATTGACGCTGGCCGCATACATCTCGCCCGCCTCCGCCGGATTGGCCTTGATCCAGTCTATTGCGGACTGAAGCGCGCGCAGCAGGCCCCGGGCCACTTCGGGATTCTTTTCCGCATAATTGCGGCTGCTGACGATCATCGTCAATTCATAATACGGCACGAACTCGTTGGCGCGGACGACGACCCGCAGGTCCTTCGCGTGCTCCTTTTCCGTGAGTGGCGGAAAGAACGTGATATCGACGTCCCCGCTTTGCAGCAGCGCGATCCCCGCCCCCACGCCGCCGGTGGCGACCCGCTTCGTGGTTTTCATGTCGAGGCCGGCATACTTCGGCACCAGGAAGCTCATCGCCTCGGTGACGGAGCCCGCGTTCGTGAATCCCCAGGTCTTGCCTTCGAGGTCCTTGACGCTCTTGATCGGGGAATCCTTCAGCACGCCCCAGCCGATCTCGAACGGCACCTGCGTGGCACCGGCGATGATCTTGATCGGAGCGCCCTTCATGTGCGCGTTGACCAGGGAGGACGTGGCCACCTGCCCGAAAGGCAGGTTCCCCGCAATCACGTTATGCAGCGTGGCGCCGCCGCCTTCCGCCGGCAGCACCTTGTCGAGCACGATCCCTTCGCGTTCAAAAAAACCCCTGGTCTGCGCCACCTTCCAGGGCATTCCGTTGATGTCGGTCGCCTGCGCCACCGATACCGTGATGTGCGCGAGGTCCTTGGCGACGCTCACGGACGGCGAGATCATCGCAAACGCCCATGCGAACACGCCGGCACCCGCATATAGCGCACGCCTCCAGTTCCGTTCCATATCAAAGCCTCCTCCGGCATCGAATGCCTGATTTTGAATGCCTGATTCATGTATCGTGGAATCGCATCGTGACGGATCAATGAAAATCCGCCCAAGACGATCCCGATATTTATTTTTCACAGGACCTGGCAATACCGGATTAAATAACCCGCATGCCGGTCCAGGTTTTATATCATGGCAATCAAACAAGGGGCCAATACGTTTTGATTTAGGCTTCCCATATATTATTCTTATGGGACGACGCCTTCTTCCGGCCCCGGCCCGGGCCCCGGGGCGCAGGCCCGTGGATTCAGATCCGTTCGAGCACCACGGCGATCCCCTGGCCCACGCCGATGCACATGGTGGCGAGCGCGTAGCGGCCGCCGGTCGCATGCAGGCGATTGACCGCCGTCGCCACCAGGCGCGCGCCGCTCGCGCCCAGGGGATGACCCAGGGCGATGGCGCCGCCCCAGGCGTTCACGCGCGCATCGTCGTCGGCCAGGCCCAGCAGCCGCAGCACCGCCAGGCCCTGCGCGGCGAAGGCTTCGTTGAGTTCGATCACGTCGAGCCGGTCCAGGCTCAGGCCCGTCTGGGCGAGCACCTTCCGGGTGGCCGGCGCCGGGCCGATCCCCATCACCCGCGGCGCCACCCCGGCCACCGCCATGCCCACGACGCGCGCCCGCGGCCGCAGTCCGAAACGCGCCGCGCAGGCCTCGTTCGCCAGCAGCAGCGCGCAGGCGCCGTCGTTCACGCCGCTGGCGTTGCCGGCCGTGACGGTGCCATCGGGGCGCACCACGCCCTTGAGCCGGGCGAGCGCCTCCAGGCTGGTGGAGCGGGGATGCTCGTCCCTGTCCACGGCGAGCGGCTCGCCCTTTTTCTGCGGCACCAGGACCGGCGTGATTTCCCGGCCGAGATGCCCGGCCGCCTGGGCGGCCTGCGCCCGTTCCTGGCTGGCCAGGGCCATGCGGTCCTGGGCCTCGCGTCCGATCCCGTATTCGGCGGCCACGTTCTCCGCCGTCTCGGGCATGGAATCGACCCCGTACCGCGCCCGCATCAGCGGATTGACGAAGCGCCAGCCGATCGTCGTGTCGTGGACGGCGTTGTCGCGCGAGAAGGCGCCGGCGGCCTTGGGCATCACGAACGGCGCGCGGCTCATGCTCTCGACGCCGCCGGCGATCATCACCCCCGCCTCGCCGGCCTTGATGGCGCGGGCGGCGGTGCCCACCGCGTCCATGCCGGAGCCGCACAGGCGGTTGAGGGTGGCCCCGGGCACGGAAACCGGCAGGTCCGCCAGCAGCGCGGCCATGCGCGCGACGTTGCGGTTGTCCTCGCCCGCCTGATTGGCGCAGCCGAGCAGCACGTCGGACAGCGCCTCCCAGTCCACTCCCGGGTTGCGCGCCACCAGGGCGCGCAGCGGCACCGCCGCGAGATCGTCGGTGCGCACGGTGGACAGCGCGCCGCCATAGCGCCCGAAGGGGGTGCGCACGGCGTCGCAGATCAGGGCCTGCTCGTTCGTAGCCATCAGGAAACTCCCGGGAATCCGCCAGTGGAAGGAGGCGAGGTCCGCGCGGGTCCGGTCGCGCACGGATCCCGGGCGGGCGCCGCGCCCCCACGCCTCTCCCATCGGCTGGACCGATGGGTGGATCGATTGTGAAGTATTCCATGTCACTGGACAATCGGAAATAATGTGAACATTCTGTCAAGGATATTTGTTCAATGGAATCCATCAACGCGCAATCCCTGATCCTGCTGGTGGACATCGTGGACGCCGGCAACCTGAGCAAGGCCGCGCGCAAGCTCAAGATGAGCCGCGCCAACATCAGCTACCACCTCAACCAGTTCGAGCAGGCGCTGGGCCTGCAGCTGCTGCGGCGCACGACGCGCCGCATCGAGCCCACGGAAGTCGGCCTCAGCCTGTACCGCCACGGGCGCGTGATCCGCGACGAACTGCTGGCCGCGCGCGAATCGGTCGATTCGCTGGGCCGGGGCCTGCACGGCTCGGTGCGCCTGAGCCTGCCCACCGGCTTCGGGCACCTGGTCGTATCGGACTGGATGATCGAATTCAAGCGCAGCTACCCGGACATCGCCCTGGACGTCGTCTTCGACAACAGCATCCGCGACCTGCTGGGCGAGGAAATCGACATCTCCGTCCGGGTCATGTCCGAACCGCCGCCGCAGATGGTCGCGCACGAACTCTGCCAGGTGCGCTATGTCCTCTGCGCATCGGCCCGATACGCCCAGGAACACGGCATGCCCGAGCGCCTGGAGGACCTGCCCGGGGTTCCCCTGATCACCTCCACCGTCGAGGGGCGCGAGCTGCGCCTGGCGGCCTACCGGGACGGCGAACGGCAGGAAATCCTGCTCAAGCCCACGCTGGCCTCCGAAAATTTCCAGTTCCTGCGGGAAGCCATCCTCTCCGGGCTGGGCATCGGTCTGGTGCCCGACTATCTGGTGAACGAGGCCGTGGCCGACGGGCGGGCGGTCCTCGCCTTCGACGCATGGCGCCTGAGCGTGTTCGGCTCGCGCATGTTCCTGCTGCGCATGCCCGGCCGCTACCAGACGCTGGCCGCCCGCACCCTGATCGACTTCCTGATTCAGCGCGTACGCGCCTGGGCCCGGCCGTAGCCGCCGCGCGGCCGCGGCAGGGACGCGCCGGCCCGCGCGTCCGGCCGCCCCGCTCCCTGGCAGCCATCCGCCCTCAGGGCCCACGGACCCGCGGGTCTACGAGTCCACGGGTCTACGGGTCTACGGGTCTACGGGTTAGTCCCGATCCCGATTCGTTGGGGTACTGAGTAAAATAGTTGGCGTACTGAGTATTTTCCCGTGCTTCCTCGTTTCCGTCATTCTTCCCCTTCCCCCTCATTCCCATTCATGGAGATCCGATCCATGCAGTATTACCTGAACGGATACCGCTTCGGCGATCCGGAAGCCCAGCCCCCCGCCCCCGGCTTCGAGCACCCGCCCGCCGGCCTGCCCGACACCGTGGACGTGCTGATCGTCGGCACCGGCCCGGCCGGCCTGGTGCTGGCGGCGCAGCTCTCCACCCATGCCGGCTTCACCACGCGCATCGTCGAACGGCGCGCCGGCCCGCTCGAACTGGGCCACGCGGACGGCGTCGCCTGCCGCACGGTGGAAATGTTCGAGGCGTTCGGGCTGTCCTCGCGCCTGACCCGCGAAGCCTGCTGGATCAACGAGACGGTCTTCTGGCGCCCCGACGAAACGGACCGCACGCGCATCACGCGCACCGGCCGCGTGGACGACGCCGCCGGCGAGCTGTCGGAAATGCCGCACGTCATCGTCAACCAGGCGCGCCTGCAGCAGCATCTGCTGGGATACATGGAAAAATCGCCGACCCGGCTGACGCCCGACTACGGCCTGGAAGTCGTCGGCGTCCAGGTGGCGGATTCGGGCGACCATCCGGTCGCCGTGACGCTGCGGCCCGCCGGCGGGGGCGCCGAGCGCACGGTCCACGCGAAATACGTCGTCGGCACCGATGGCGCGCGCAGCGCCGTGCGCGCCTCGATCGGCCGCGAACTGCGCGGGGACGTCGCCAACCACGCCTGGGGCGTGATGGACATCCTCGCTGTCACGGACTTTCCCGACATCCGCATCAAGGCGGCGATCCAGTCCGCCCGCGAAGGCAACATCCTGCTGATCCCGCGCGAAGGCGGCTACCTGGTGCGCCTGTACGTGGACCTGGGCGTGGTCGATCCCGCCCGCCGCGACGAGATCCGCCGCACGCCGCCCGAGCAGCTCATCGCCGTCGCGCAAAAGGTGCTGCATCCGTATACGCTGGACGTCAAAGACATCGCCTGGGCCTCGGTATACGAGGTCGGCCAGCGCGTGACAGACAAATTCGACGACGTGCCCGAGGACCAGGCCGCCGCCCGCACGCCGCGCGTCTTCATCGCCGGCGACGCCTGCCACACGCACAGCGCCAAGGCCGGCCAGGGCATGAACGTCTCCATGCAGGACACCTTCAACCTGGGCTGGAAACTGGCCGCGGTGCTGGAGGGCCGGTCCGCGCCCACGCTGCTGCACACCTATTCGGCCGAGCGCCAGCCGGTCGCCAAGGAACTGATCGACTTCGACAAGGAATGGTCGGCGATCATGGGCTCGCCGCCGAAGGACCCGCTGCACCCCGAGCGCGGCGGCGTGGACCCGGCCGAGCTGCAGGACTACTTCGTCCGGTCGGGCCGCTACACGGCGGGCCTGGCGACGCACTACCCCGCCGGACCGCTGATCGGCACGGCGGAGCACCAGGCCCTGGCCCGGGGCTTCACGATCGGCACGCGCTTCCATTCGGCGCCGGTGGTCCGGATCGCCGATGGCAGGCCGCTGCACCTGGGCCACGTGCACCGCGCCGACGGCGCATGGCGGCTTTATGCTTTCGCCGACACCACGGCCGAGCGCCTGCACGCCCTGCTCGGCTGGCTGGCGGAATCGCCCGCCTCGCCCATCCGGCGCTTCACGCCCGCCCAGGCCGATCCGGACAGCGTGATCGACGTGCGCGCGATCTACCAGCAGGGGCACCGCGCGGCCGAGGTCGATGCGCTGCCGCCGGTGCTGCTGCCGCGCAAGGGCCGCTTCGGCCTGATCGACTACGAGAAGGCGTTCAGCCCCGATCTCGACAGGGACGTGGACATCTTCGACCTGCGCGGTATCGACCGCACCCGGGGCGCCCTCGTCGTCGTGCGGCCGGACCAGTATGTCAGCCACGTGCTGCCGCTGGACGGCCACGATGCGCTCGCCGCCTTCTTCGCCCGCTTCATGCTGGAACCCGGCCAGTGACCGGCCTCGACGCCGTCCTGCCGCACACCGGCTCGCTGATCCGGCGCGCCCAGCAGCGTCACGCGGCCGAATGGGCGCGGCTCGTGTCGCCCACGATCACCAGCGTGCAGTACGCGGCGCTGGCGATCCTGGCCGACAGGCCGGGCGCCAGCCAGCGCGAACTGGGCGACGCGCTGGAAGTGGACCGCTCGACGATCGCCGACCTCGCCGCCCGGCTGGAGCGCCACGGCCTGGTCGCGCGCGCGCAGGACAAGGCGGACCGGCGCCGCTACGTGCTGGCGCTCACCTCGGCCGGCCTGGACGAATTGCAACGGCTGCGGCCGCGCGCCGACCTCGTCGAGCAGGCGATGACCCGGTCCCTGACGGCGGCGGAGGTCGCCGAACTGCGCCGCCTGCTGCACGGCCTGCTGGACGCCTAGCGGCGGCGGGCCTGCGGCGCCAGCGCGGCGCACGTTTCCACGAGAAAATCCAGCAGCGCCCGCACCCGGGGCGACAGCAGGCGCCGGCCCGGATAGATGGCGGTCAGCCGCGCGCTCGCCTGGCTCAGGCGGACGTGCGGCAGCACCTCGACGAGCCGGCCCTCGGCGAGCGGCTCGATGCAGTACTGACGGGGCAGCATCGACAGGCCGCCGCCGGCCATGACCACGCGCCGCACCGCCAGGGGATCGTTGACCCGCGTGATGCCCCTGGACAGGTCCAGGTGCGCCGGCTCGCCACGCACCTCGACCGGCACGCGCCGCACGGCATAGCGCGCCTCGCAGATCTGGATCTGCGCGCGCACGGCGTCCAGCGTCTCGCCGGGCCGGTGCCCGGCCAGCCATGCGGGGCTGGCCACCCAGATCAGGTCCCCCTCGATCAGCGTGCGGGAAACGAGCTCGCTGTCCTCCAGCGGCCCCACCACCACGGCCAGATCGACGCGCTCGCGCACCAGGGCCGAACCCTGGCTGGTGACCACGATCTCCAGCTCCAGGCCGGGATGGCGGGCGCGGAACTCGGGCAGGCGCGGCGCCAGCACCTCCAGGCTGAACGCCGGCGGCAGCGCCACCGAGACCCGCCCCGTGGGCGCCGAGGCCAGGCCCGCCATCAGGTCGTCGGCCTCCCGCGCCTGTTCGAGGATCAGCAGCGCCTGGCGGTGGAAGGCCGCGCCTTCGGCGGTCACGCGCAGGCTGCGCGACGAGCGGTCGATCAGGCGCAGGCCGAGCGCCCGCTCCAGCCGCGTCAGGGTGGCGCTCACCGTGGATTTCGGCATGCCGAGCTCGCGCGCGGCGGCCGAGATCCCGTCCTGGCCGACGATGGCCACGAACACCGGCAGATCGTCCAGATTCCATTTCATGAGTCCCATTATCGTCCATGAATCGGAACGAATCGTACGGTCAGACGGGATTGTTCAAAAAACATCACATTCCTAACATATTCACTTTCAACGGCCTTTCCTCAGGAGACAGACATGGCTCGCATCGTCGGCGGCATCGGCGCCTCGCATTCCCCCACCATCGGCTACGCCAAGGACACCGGCAAGCAGGACAGCCCGGCCTGGAAGCCCATCTTCGAGGGCTTCGACCGCATCCGCGGCTGGATCAAGGACAAGGAGATCGACGTGCTGTTCATGATCTACAACGACCACGTCACCTCCTTCTTCTTCGACCACTACTCGGCCTTCGCCCTGGGCATCGACGACCTCTACGTCGCCGCGGACGAAGGCGGCGGCCCCCGCGAAGTGGCGCCCGCGCGCGGCCACCTGGGCCTGTCGCAGCACATCGCCCTGTCGCTGATGGCCGACGAGTTCGACATGTCGATCTTCCAGGGCAAGCCGGTGGACCATGGCGTGCTGTCGCCGCTGTCCATGCTCGGCGACGAGCGCGGCCCCTGGACCGGCCAGGTGGTGCCGCTGCAGGTGGGGGTGCTGCAGTTCCCCATCCCCAGCGCGAAGCGCATGTGGAAGCTCGGCAAGACCCTGCGCAAGGCCATCGAAAGCTATCCCGAGGACCTCAACGTCGCCATCATGGCCACCGGCGGCCTGTCCCACCAGGTGCACGGCGAGCGCGCCGGCTTCATCGACGAGGCCTGGGACAACGAATTCCTCGACCTGCTGGAAAAGACGCCGGAAAATCTGGTCCGGATGCGCATCGCGGAATTCGCGGCCAAGGGCGGCATGGAAGGCGCCGAGGTCGTCATGTGGCTGATCATGCGCGGGGCGCTGTCCGACCAGGTGCGGCTGGTGCACCGCCAGACCTACGCCCCGTCGGTCACCAACATCGCCACGCTGATCCTGGAGGACCTGGGCGGCGCGCCCGATCCGGCCGCCGTCGAGGCCTACCGCACGCACATCGTCCACGAGCTCGAAGGCGCCGGCGAGATCCCCGGCTCCTACCCCTTCACCCACGCGCGCAGCCAGGCCAACCTGCGCATCAACAGCTTCCTGCACGACCTCGTCAAGCCCGCGCACCGCGCGCGCTTCGTCACCGACTTCGAGGCCCTGGCGAACGAACACGGCCTGACCGTCGAGGAAAAGGACCTGATCCGCAACCGGAAATGGATCGAGATGGTGCGGCGGGGCGTGAGCTTCTTCGTGCTGGAGAAGATGGCCGCGGTGCTGGGCGTCTCCAACCCCGAGGTCTACGCGGCCTTCCGCGGCGAATCGCTGGAGCAGTTCCTGGCGACGCGCAAGGTGCCGATGACGTACTCGGTCGCGGGCGGCGACAAGGTGCGGGAAATGGACAAGGCCTGAGTCCGGGGGCGCGGGCCTGCGCGGTCAGCCATGCAAGCCGGTGAATTTCCGGATTCGGAATGTTATAACATCCCTATTGTTATGTTATAACATCTCTCTTCCGATCAATCCGCGAGAAAACCCCATGTCCGCCCTCATCTCCACACCCCTGTCCACACGGAAAAAGCTGGCCGCTCTGGCGGGCATCGCAATGCTTGCATGCCTCGGCCCCGCCCGGGCCGGCGCCGCGGAACTCCGGGTCGTCTCGACGTTCTCGATCCTCAGCGATCTCGCGAAGAACGTCGGCGGCGACAGGATCGCCCTGACCACGCTCGTGGGCCCGAATGGCGACGCGCACACCTACGAGCCCAGGCCGGCCGACCTGAAGGCCCTCGGCGCGGCCGACGTGATCCTGGCCAACGGCCTGCAGCTCGAAGGATTCCTGCCCGGCCTGATGCAGGCCAGCGGCGCCCGGGCCCCCGTGGCGGCGCTGACCGACGGGATCACGCCGCGGCTCAACGAAGAAGAAGACCACGATCACGACCACGAGGGCCAGGACGAGGACCATGACCATGGCGATGTCCATGGCGGCGGACAGGGGCATGAACAGGCCCACGAGCACGAACACGAGCAGGCGCACGAGCACGGGCACCATCACCACGGCAAGTACGATCCCCATACCTGGCAAACCGTGCCCAACGCCCGGATCTACGTGAGCAACATCGCCAGGGCGTTCTGCGCGGCCGACCGGCAGGGATGCCCGGCCTACGAGGCCAATGCCCGCGCGTACGACGGGAAGCTCGCCGCCCTGCAGGCCGAACTCGAGGCCGCCATCGCCGGGATCCCGGCCGACCGGCGCACGATCATCACCCCGCACGACGCATTCGCCTATTTCGGCCAGGCCTACGGCTTCAAGTTCGAGGCGCCCCAGGGCATGAGCACCGATTCGGAAGCGTCCGCCTCCGGCGTGGCCGCGCTGGTCCGGCAGGTCAGGGAGGAAAAGGCGGCGGCGCTGTTCCTGGAAAACATCAGCAATCCGCGCCTGGTCGAGCAGATCTCGAAGGAAACCGGCGTCAAGGTCGGCGGCAAGCTGTATTCCGACGCGCTCTCGGGGCCTGACGGTCCGGCGGCCACGTACATCGACATGATGCGCCACAACGTCCGGACGATCCGCGACGCCGTCCTCGCCTCCCGATAGCGGGCGATGGGCACGGCCGCGCAGGCGATGCGCAAGGCCGCGGCCTCTCCTTTCCCGGACGCCGCGGCCTTGCACGCACCGCTGCTCCTGTGCGCGCAGCCGGTCCGGCAAGCCGCCGGCATCGGCCCCCCGCCCGGGTATCATTGCCGAGTGTGAAAGGATGAGCCCCGGAGGACCATGCCGACCCGATTCCTCGCCGGACGCCGGCGGCCGTCCCTCGCCGGCCTGTTCGGCGCCGCCTGCCTCTGCCTCGCGCTGCGCCCCGCCCCGGCGCAGGCCCATCCGCATGCGTGGATCGACGTGCGCAGCACGGTCGTGCTCTCGCCCGGCGGCGCGTTCACCGCGATCCGGGAACAATGGCTCTTCGACGAGCTGTACAGCGCGGCCGTCATGGACGGCATGGCCGGCGACAGCCCCTCGGGCAAGGCCTCGGCGCAGGACTTCGCCGCCATGGCCATCGAGAACCTCGGGCCCTACGACTATTTCACGAAAATCTCGGCCGGCGGGCACGCGGTCCGTCTCGGGCAGGCGACCGAATTCACCGGCGCGATGCAGGGCGGGAAGCTGCTGCTCTCCTTCACGGCGCCGCTGGCCGAGCCCGTGGATCCGGCGGCCCGGCCGGTATCCTATGCCATCTACGACCCGAGCTACTTCATCCGGATGATGCACCGCCCCGAGCAGCCGCCCGCGATCGAAGGCGCAGCCGGGCGGGCGTGCCGCCTGCGCGTCGTCCCGCCGGATCCGTCGCCGGAAGACGTCGCCCGCGCCTATGCGCTGGACCGCGGCGCACAGGCCGAAGAAGACCTGGGAGACCTGTTCGCCGAGCGGGTCCACATTCAATGCGAATGAAGGGCGCCCGGCTGCCCGGCGCCCTGGCGGCCGCGGGCCTGGCGTTCGGGCTGGCCTTCCTCCTCTGGACGCTGCTCGGCGAGCAGGCCTGGTGGGGCCGGACGCTGGCCTGGATCATGGACACGCAGGCCGGGCTGCACCGGCGGCTGGCGCAGGCGATGCGCCTGGTCGGCGAGGAAGGCTGGATCGCCGCCCTGCCGCTGATCGGCCTGAGCTTCCTGTACGGCGTCTTCCATGCGGCGGGCCCGGGGCACGGCAAGGCCGTGATGACGGCCTACCTGGGCACCCATCGCGTGCGGCCGGCGCGCGGCCTGCTGCTGGCCACGGCGGCCGCCCTGATGCAGGGCGCGGTCGCCGTGCTGCTGGTGGAAGTCGTCGCGGACCTGCTGGGCTACTCGATGCGCCACACCCAGCGCGCGGGCACGCATCTGGAAAACCTCAGTTTCGCGCTGGTGGCCCTGCTGGGGGCGATGCTCGCCCTCCAGGGCGCGGCGGCCCTGTACCGGCGGTGGCGCGGGCCGCGTCCGGACGCCCCGCCGCGGGGCGTGTTCACGCAAGGCGCCGGGATGCGGGCCTATTGCGCGGACTGCGGCGCGCTGCACGACCTGGCCGGCGCCCACCTCGACGGGACGCGCGGCTGGCGCGCCAGCCTGCCGGTCGTCGCGGCCATCGGGATCAGGCCCTGCTCCGGCGCCATCCTCGTGCTGCTGGTGGCCTATTCCATCGACCTGCGCTGGGCGGGCATCGCGGCCGTCATGGCCATGTCCGCCGGCACCGCGGCCACGGTCGGCGCCCTGGCGATCGGCGCGGTGTCGCTGCGCGGCGGACTGATGGGCCTGCTGGGCCGGGGCCGCGGCGCGAGTCGCCGCATGCGCGCCGCTTTCGAGGTCCTGGGCCTGCTGGGTGGGCTGTGCATCTTCCTCATGGGGGTCGGACTGCTGCAGCAAGGCCTGCGCACGCCCGCCCATCCCCTGCTTTGAGCGGGCGGATCCAGGAGTGGCCCCCCCACGCATCCGGCATGCCCCGCACACGCCACAATCCGCGCTTCATGGCACCCCCGCGCCCGTCTTGCAATCCCCGTCCGCCCGCATAAAATGGATCTCAATGGGTTGTCGCCATGGGGTTCAGCATGAGGATCCTGGAAACGATTCAATCACAGGTGGATGCGATGGGCCTGCCGCTCTACGCGGTGACCCTCAGCGCGGTCGCCAAGCCGGACGCGCCGCCGGTCCTGATCCTGCACTGGCACGGATTCAGGCGCCGCACAGCCGTCCAGGTGCCGGGGATCGAGATCCCGTCGCGGCCGGTGCCGGGTTCGGCGATGCAGATCGACGTGCGCTGGGGCCGGGTCGAGGTGCTGGACGAAGCCATGCTGGAGGCCGCCTGGCGCCTGGGCGCCTGGGACCTGGAACGCAGCAACCACCGCCCCTGGTGGCGGCTGAACGCCCCGGTCAGCGAAACCATGGCCTGCCACCGCGCCTTCGGGTCCTATCCGGGCGAGCCCGACGGGCGCGTCGCCATCGTGGACGCGCCCGACCTGGACACCCTGCTCGAACTCGCCGCCATGAAGGGATACGTGCGCTGGCTCTTCCGGCCGCGCGCGGGCGGCGTCTGGGGCGAGCTGGACGAGGACGACGCCACCCTGCGCGACGGCCGCTCGCGCGAGGATTCCTGTCCGGTCGCGCCCATGCCCTACGACCGCCATCGCAGCGGCCGCGACGTCTACCGCCTGGGCCGGGGCGGCCGCCTGCTCCACGCCTAGACCGGCCCGCCGGGGCGTTGTCGCACTTTGTTGCAATATCGCTCTTGAATCCCCCTTGCCCGGCCACTATCTGAAGCAACGCAGCATTCCGGCTGCCTGGAACGGCGCGGCCCGCGGACCGCTCTGCGCAGGCCCCGCGTCCCTTCCTGATTCCTTTCTGGTGATCTGCAACAAGGAGATTGATCATGAAGATTCGTCCCCTTCACGACCGGATCGTCGTCAAGCGAATCGAACAGGAACGCACGACGGCATCCGGCATCGTGATTCCCGACTCCGCCAAGGAAAAGCCCGAGCAGGGCGAAGTCATGGCCGTGGGCAACGGCAAGCGGCTGGAGGACGGCACCCTCCGCGCCCTGGACCTCGAAGTCGGCGACCGCGTCCTGTTCGGCAAGTACGCCGGCCAGGCCGTCAAGGTCGATGGACAGGAATACCTGGTCCTGCGCGAGGACGAGGTGCTGGCGGTCGTCGAGGCCGAGCCCCGGGCCGCCAAGAAAGCCGCCTGAACTTTTTTCACGGATTCCAGGAGTATCGAGATGAGCGCGAAAGAAGTGCTTTTCCATGACAGCGCCCGCGAGCGCGTGGTCAAGGGCGTGAACATTCTGGCCAACGCCGTGCGCGTGACGCTGGGCCCCAAGGGACGCAATGTGCTGCTCGAACGCAGCTTCGGCGCCCCGGTCATCACCAAGGACGGCGTGTCGGTCGCCAAGGAAATCGAACTGGAGGACAAGTTCGAGAACATCGGCGCGCAGGTCGTCAAGCAGGTCGCCTCCAAGACCGCCGACGTGGCGGGGGACGGCACCACCACCGCGACGGTCCTCGCCCAGGCCATCGTGCAGGGCGGCCTGAAGTACGTGGCGGCGGGCATCAACCCGATGGACCTGAAGCGCGGCATCGACCAGGCCGTGGGCACCGTGGTCGGCGAGCTCAAGTCCCTGTCCAAGCCGATCTCCACCAGCAAGGAGATCTCGCAGGTGGCGGCCCTGTCGGCCAATTCCGACCCGTCCGTCGGCAAGATCATCGCCGACGCCATGGACAAGGTCGGCAAGGAAGGCGTGATCACGGTCGAGGACGGCAAGTCGCTGGACAACGAGCTCGAAGTGGTCGAGGGCATGCAGTTCGACCGCGGCTACCTCAGTCCCTATTTCATCACCGACCCCGAGAAGCAGGTGGCGGTCCTGGAAGACCCGCTGGTGCTGCTGCACGACAAGAAGATCTCCAGCATCCGCGACCTGCTGCCGGTGCTGGAAGCCGCCGCCAAGGCCGGCAAGCCGCTGCTGATCGTGGCCGAGGACGTCGAGGGCGACGCGCTCGCCACCCTGGTGGTCAACACGATGCGCGGCGTGCTGAAGGTGGCCGCCGTCAAGGCGCCGGGCTTCGGCGACCGCCGCAAGGCCATGCTGGAGGACATCGCCATCCTCACCGGCGCGACGCTGATTTCCGAGGAAACCGGCAAGCAGCTCGACAAAGCCGGGCTGGCCGACCTGGGCGGCGCCAAGCGCATCGAGGTGCACAAGGAAAACACGATCATCGTGGGCGGCGCCGGCAAGCAGGACCGCATCGACGGCCGCATCAAGGCCATCCAGGCGCAGATCGAGCAGGCCACCAGCGACTATGACCGCGAGAAGCTGCAGGAGCGCGTGGCCAAGCTGTCGGGCGGCGTGGCGGTGATCAAGGTCGGCGCCGCGACCGAGGTCGAGATGAAGGAAAAGAAGGACCGCGTCGACGATGCGCTGCACGCGACCCGCGCGGCCGTCGAGGAAGGCATCGTGCCCGGCGGCGGCGTGGCGCTGCTGCGCGCCGGCAAGGCGCTCGCCCGGCTCAAGGGGGCCAACAGCGACCAGGACGCGGGCATCCAGCTCGTGGCCCGGGCGATCGAAGAGCCCCTGCGCGCCATCGCGGCCAATGCGGGCGACGAGCCCTCGGTCGTGATCGCCAAGGTGGCGGCCGCGGAAGGAAACTTCGGCTACGACGCGGCCAGCGGCCAGTACGGCGACCTGGTCGAGCTCGGCGTCGTGGATCCCACCAAGGTGACCCGCACCGCCCTGCAGAACGCCGCCTCGATCGCCAGCCTCATCCTGACCACCGAGGCCTGCGTGGGCGAACTGCCCAGGAAGGACAAAGTCCCGGCCGCCGCGGGCGGCATGGACTTCTGATCCGGCCGGCCGCTTCGCGCCGGACGCCCGGCGGGCCTCCGCCCGCCGCGCGCGACGGCCCTGGTCATGGCGGGCCGCGCCTTCGGGCGCGGCCCGTCGTATAATGCCCCCCGCAGTCCCCATGGGTTCCCTCACCCCATCCACCAAAAAGGCTCACATGATCTCCGCCTCCGTTCCGCAGCCGCGGGCCTCGTTCTATCTCGCCCTGCTGGTCGCGTTCCACATCCTCGTCATCATCGCCAGCAACTACCTGGTGCAGCTGCCCATCGAGCTGTTCGGCTTCCACAGCACCTGGGGCGCCTTCAGCTTTCCCTTCATCTTCCTGGCCACCGACCTGACCGTGCGCCTGATCGGCAAGGCCGAGGCGCGCCGGGTGATCCTGCGCGCCATGATCCCGGCGCTGATCGTCTCCTACGTCGTGTCGGTGCTGTTCCACGAAGGCCGCTTCAACGGCCTCGCCGCGCTGGCCGAATTCAACACCTTCGTGTTCCGCATCGCCTTCGCCAGCTTCGCGGCCTACGTCCTGGGCCAGCTGCTGGACGTGCGCGTGTTCGACCGCATGCGGCGCGGCTACGTGCAATGGTGGGTGGCGCCGGCCGCCTCCGCCGTGCTCGGGCAGGCGCTGGACACCCTGGCCTTCTTCGGCATCGCCTTCTGGCGCAGCAGCAATCCCTTCATGGCCGCGCACTGGGGCGAGATCGCCGCCGTGGACTACGCCATCAAGCTGGCCGTCAGCCTGCTGCTGTTCGTGCCGATGTACGGCGTCGCCCTGAACGCGATCGTGCGCCTCATGAAGCGGCGCGACGCCCTGCCGGCCGCGGCATGAGCGCTCCGAACCGCCCCTGGCACGCATGCCCCCTCGGGGGGGACGGCGCGCGGCGCCAGGGAGGCATCATGAATGCGGCCCGCAAGTCCCGCCGCGCCCTGGTGCTGTTTTCCGGCGGCCAGGACTCCACCACCTGCCTGGCCTGGGCGCTGGCGCGCCACGGCCACGTCGAGACTCTCGGCTTCGACTACGGCCAGCGCCACCGCGCCGAACTGGACTGCCGCATCGCGCTGCGCCACCGCCTGGTGCAACTGCGGCCCGAATGGGCGCCGCGCCTGGGCGAGGACCACCTGCTGAACGTGGACGTGCTGGGGCAGCTGGGCGCCTCGGCCATGACCGACGACATCGCCATCGCCCTGCAGGCCGACGGCCTGCCCAACACCTTCGTGCCGGGCCGCAACCTGCTGTTCTTCACCCTGGCCGCCGCGCTGGCCTACCGGCGCGGGCTGGACGTGCTGGTGGGCGGCATGTCGCAGACGGACTATTCCGGCTACCCCGACTGCCGCGACAACACGCTCAAGGCGCTGCAGGTGGCGCTGAGCCTGGGCATCGACCGCCCCCTGACGCTGGAAACCCCGTTGATGTGGCTGGACAAGGCCGACACCTGGGAACTGGCGCATCGGCTGGGCGGCGACGCGCTGGCCGAACTGGTGCGCACCGACACCCACACCTGCTACCTCAACCGCCGCGACACCCTGCACGCCTGGGGCTACGGCTGCGGCGAATGCCCCGCCTGCCTGCTGCGCGCGCAGGGGCACCGGGAATGGCTGGCGCGGCGGGCCGGCTGAAGCGGCGTCCCTCCACGGCTGAAGCGATGCCTCTCCGCGGCTGAAGCGGCCGTCCCTCCACGCTCGGAACGGCGCCTCTCCACGCACGTCCGCCCTCCGTCCGACGCGGCCCCCTCCCGCTCGTCGAAAGCGAAGCCGCCGATGACGTTATAAAGTGATGTATATTCCGATAGCCATCGAGCGCCGTCGGACGCCACCAGACGGATGCCCGGCCGCCGCGATGCGCCCCGATCGCCCACCCACCGGAACCGAAACCATGGACGAGACTCCCGTCTTTTTTGCCGCCGGCCCGTCCCAAGGCAAAAAGGCCCTCTTTGGGGGGCAGCAAGCGGCCGCAGGCTGCGCAGCGTGGGGGCCCTTTTTTGCCGCCGGGCCGTCCCAAGGCAAAAAGGCCCCCTTTGGGGGGCAGCAAGCGGCCGCAGGCTGCGCAGCGTGGGGGCCCTTTTTTGCCGCCGGGCCGTCCCAAGGCAAAAAGGCCCTCTTTGGGGGGCAGCAAGCGGCCGCAGGCTGCGCAGCGTGGGGGCCCTTTTTTGCCGCCGGGCCGTCCCAAGGCAAAAAGGCCCCCTTTGGGGGGCAGCAAGCGGCCGCAGGCTGCGCAGCGTGGGGGCCCTTTTTTGAAACCTCGATGCTGGACGCCTGGCTGGCGGAAGACATCGGCCTCTTCGACCTGACCAGCACGCTGCTGGAGATCGGCACGAAACCGGCCCGGATCGCGTGGGTGGCGCGCCAGGCCATGACCCTCGCCTGTACCGAGGAAGTCGCGCGCATGGTCGCCCTACGGGGCGGCTGCGCGACGGATTGCCTGCCCAGCGGCCGGTGCGTGGAAGCCGGCACGGAAATCGTGGCGGCGCAGGGCGCGGCCCAGGCCCTGCTGGACTGCTGGAAGGTCGGCCAGAACCTGCTCGAATACGCCTGCGGCGTGGCGACGCGCACGCGCGCCATGGCGGACGCCGCGGCCCGGGTCAACCCCGACGTATGCATCCTGACCACCCGCAAGCACCCGCCCGGGCTGCGCCGCGTGGCGCAGAAGGCGGCGCTGGCCGGGGGCGCGTTCCCGCACCGGCTGGGCCTGTCCGAGACCGTGCTGGTCTTCCCCCAGCACCGCGCGCTGCTGCCGGGCGGCTGGAAGGACCTGCGCCAGATCCTCGCCCGGCGCCGCAGGCATCTGGTCGAAAAGAAGATCGTGATCGAGGCGAATTCCTACGAAGACGCCCGCGAAGCCGCCCGCTGCGGCGCCGACGTCGTGCAGTTCGACAAGGTCGAGCCCGAACGGCTGGCACAATGGTGTCCGCGCCTGCGTGCCGAATGGCCGCACCTGGGCCTGCTCGCCGCCGGGGGCATCCGCGCCGACAACGCGGCCGCCTACGCCGCCACCGGGGTGGATGCGCTGGTCACCAGCAGCCTCTACTTCGGTCCGCCGGCGGACATCGGCGTGCGGATCGAACGTGACCCGCCCTGCAAAACCACCACCGAAGGACGATCGCCATGACGACCTCGCTGCTCGAAGACCTCCTCCAGGAAACCCGCCACCGGCTGGGCGCCGGCCTGGATGCGCTGACGCTGGAGCGCGCCGTCGCCGGCATCTTCTTCACCGGGGTCGAACTGAGCAACGGCTGCTGCGGGCTCGCCGCCACGCCCATCAAGGAAATTCCCGCCGCCGTGTGCTGCTCCAGCTCGCTGGGCGCGCTGCCCTCGCCGGGCAAACTGCGGGGGCGCCCCGCCGCCGACGTGCTGGAAGACCTGGCTCCCGGGACGGGCCCCATGCGGCGCGCCATGGCGATCGCCACGCTGAACGCGCTCATCGAGACCCTCTGGCAGCGGGACGGCGCGCCCCGGGATGCCCAGGTCTCCGGCGGGGATGCCGCCCAGGCGCTGGCGCTCCGCCCCGGCGAACGCGTCGTGCTGGTGGGTGCGTTCGCCCCCTACATGCGCGCCTTCCGCAAGGAAGGGCGCCACTACCGCGTACTGGAAATGGACCCGGCCACGCTGCGGGCCGACGAACTGCCGCATTACGCCCCCGCTTCCGCCGCGCCGCAGATCATCCCTTGGGCGGACGTGCTCATCAGCACCGCCACCACGCTGACCAACGACTCCCTGGACGCGCTGCTGAGCCATGCCCGCCCCGGCACGCGCATCGCCATCGTCGGCCCCACCGCGCCGCTGCTGCCCGACCCCTACCGGGCGCGCGGAATCCAGGTGGTGGGCGGCACGCGGGCGCGCCAGGCCGGACCGCTGCTCGACCTGCTGGCCGAAGGCGCGTCGGGCTACCACCTGTTCGAGAAATCGGTGGACCGGGTCAACCTGGTCCTGGACTGAGGACGGCGGGGCCGCTACGGCCTACAGCGTCACCCGGCCCTCGATGCAGGTGACGACCTCGCCCCCCACCCAGATGTCTTCCCCCGATTTCCGGACGTGCACGCGGCCCGCCCGGCCCAGCGCCGTTCCCTGCGCCGCCACGTAGGACTCCGGCGCGCGGCCGCAGCCCATCAGCCACTGGGCCACGCCGGCGTTCAGGCTGCCCGTGACCGGGTCTTCCGGAATCCCCAGCCCGGGCACGAACGCGCGCACCTCGAACTGCGCCTGCGTACCGTCCACGGCCGGATCCCAGGGCGCGACCACGCCCACCTTGAGATCGCTCAGAATGGCCGCATCGGGGCGCAGTTCCAGCACCCGCCGGCGCGTGTCCAGCAGCACCGCCAGCCAGCCCGGGCCGTTGTCCACCCACTGCGCCGCGCGGATCTCGCCGATGGCCAGGCCCAGCCCCGCGGCGATGCACGGCCAGAGCTCGGCCTCGACCGGACCGGAACGCGCCAGCGGCGGCGCCGCGAACGCCACCCGCGACCCATCGCGGCGCAGCGTGATCAGGCCCACCGGGCATTCCTGGACGATCGTGTCGCCACGCGGCCGGCCCCCGCCGGCCAGCCACACCGCGCAGGCGCCCAGCGTGGGATGCCCGGCGAACGGCAACTCGCCGCCCGGCGTGAAGATCCGCACGCGGTAGTCCGCCTGCGGCGCCGTCGGCCGCAGCAGGAAGATCGTCTCGCTCAGGTTCGTCCAGCGGGCGAACGCCGCCATCCGGGCCTCGTCCAGCCCGTCGGCGCCGATCACCACCGCCAGGGGATTGCCCTTCAGGGGCTCGCTGGCAAAGACATCCACTTGCTTGAAATCGAAGATCGGCATGATGGGCGGCGCCATGGGGCGATGAGAGAAAAGGTTTCCAATTCTCGCATCAAGTCGGGGTCGCGCGCATCCGGCACGCCGGCCTGGATCCGGAAGGTGACGGACCGGAGGGCGTCCGATCGGGACATGCCGGCATCCCGGACCCGCTGATTCAGATCCTGCCGGAGCAGCCAAACCTGCTACATTTGCGGCGCGTGGCGGACGGGAACAATCCGGTCCCAGAGGAACGAAGCCGGCCCCCTCTCCGACCCGGGTCTGGTCCGCATGGATCGTTTGGTCTACCTGAGTCGTCTGGCCCGCCCAGCTCACCCAGCCCTCCGCCGACACCCCCAACCACCCCACTCGTCGAGCATCCCGATGTTCATCGTTTCGATCACCTACACCGCCCCGCTGGAAGCAATCGACGCCGCCTTGCCGGATCACGTCGCATTCCTGGACCGCCACTACGCAGCCGGCGTCTTCATCGCCTCGGGGAGAAAAGTCCCCAGAACGGGCGGCGTCATCCTGGCCGCGGCGGCCAGCCGGGAGGCGCTCTCCGCCCTCCTGGCCGAAGACCCGTTCTCCCGGAAGGGGCTCGCCACCTACCAGGTGGAGGAATTCATTCCTTCCAAATCGAGTCCGGACATACGGAAGTTCTTCGACGCCGGAAAATGAAAGCCGGGGCCGCGCGGCGGCAAAGCCGCGCGGCCCGGGCGGGCACCCGTGCCGCGATTCTCCAATACGCGCAGGGGCCGCGCGGTCGCAATGGCCGCGCGTTCACACGTTCACGACGGCCGCGGATATAGGGTTCGGAGCAGCAGCATGATCCTCGGATACACGATTCTTTACGTCGCCGACCCCGACGGCCATCTGGTGGAAATCTGCGCGCCGGTCCGCTAGCCCATCGGCGATCCCGACAGCGGCGGAGACGGGCGCCATCCGGGCGGCGGCGGGTGCCATCGGGCGGAGCGGCCCGCCCGCACGGGAATCTTCTGGCCCGTGCGGATTTTCGATGGCCCACACATTTCCGGAGGCCTACCTGGGTGCTTCGTCATCGCGCCCGAGGTCCGAACGAGGCCCGCGCAAGCCGCCCCGCGCCGCCACCCAGGCCGCGATGGGCATGGGGCGGGCCTTCCAGAAGCCCTGCACGGCGTCGCAGCCATGCTCGAACAGGAAATCGGCCTGCTCCTTCCTTTCGATGCCCTCGGCGACGGCGCGCAGGCCGAGCTGCCGCGCCATGCCCAGGATCATCCGGATGATCGCCTGGCTGTCGGCATCCTCGGGCAGGCCCTGGATCTGGCTCTTGTCGATCTTCAGCTCGTCGATGGGCAGCCGCCTGAGATAGGTCAGGTTGGTGAAGCCGGAACCGAAATCGTCGATGGAAAAGCGGATCCCCAGCCCATTCAGTTCCTTCATGCGCCGGGCCGCGATCTCCAGGTCGCCCAGCCAGGCTTCCTCGGTGATCTCGAATATCAGGCGGTCGGCCGCGGCCCCGCTGCGCGCCAGGACCTCCCTGACCGAAGCGATGAAATCGGGCCTGAGCAGGCTGCGCGGGCTGACGTTGACGGAGACCGGGTGGTGCAGCCCGTGCCCCTGCAGCAGCACCAGGGTGTCGCAGGCGACTTCGAGCGACCAGCGCAGCAGTTGCGGCATCAGGCCCGCCTCCGTGGCGACGGGAATGAACAGGGCGGGAGAAATGCCGCCGCGCGCCGGATGCGTCCAGCGCGCCAGGAGTTCCGCGCCCACGACCCGGTCGTCCCCGTCGAATTGCGGCTGCAGGTGCATGCGCAATTCCGAGGCGTCCAGCGCGGCGGCCAGATCCCGCTCCAGGGACCGCCGTTCCTTGAAGCGCGCCCGGATGCAGGCATCGAACAGGACGACGCAATCGCCTCCCTTTTCCTCCGCCCGGTGCAGGGCCATGCCCGCCTCCTGCAGCACCTGGCTGATTTTCGCGTTGCGCCCATCGAGCATCGTCAGTCCGATGCTCACCTGGATCGAGATCGAGGCGTCTCCCGCCTGGAACGGCTTGCCGATCAGGACGGCGCGCAGGGCCTCGGCCATGTCCAGGGCGTTCCGCGCCGCGACGGCCGGGTCGGCGCCCAGCAGGGTCAGCAGGACCATGAACTCGTCGCCATTGGCGCGCGACACCTTGTCGTGCGGCCGCAGAACCGCATTCAGGCGCTGTCCGATCTCGCGCAGGATGCGGTCCCCCACGTCCAGGCCATACGTCTCGTTGATCTTGCGGAAGTCGTCGATATCCAGCATCAGGACGGCCCCCAGCCCGGTCCGGTTCCGGGCGAGATCCGCCAGGGCCTGTTCCATGTGCCCGATGAGCATCTGGCGCTGCGGCAAGCCCGTCAAGGAATCGTAGAACGCCGCGGAATGAGCCCGGTGAAGGAACGCCGCTCCCTGCATGATGGCGGCGCCTTCAGAACTCGGCCCACTCGCCGGCCGCTGCGCCGGCCCGTCCCGGCCGCGGTGCGGGCAGCGCCGCTGCGGCCGGCCGGACAGCGCCTCGCGCACGCCCGTCTTCCGGGCGCAGGACCGGAGACGGCTGCCCGCCGCGCCCGGCGATGGCGGGTAAGCGGATCGGCCGCGCATCGGCCAGCGCGGGGCGGACCGCGCCATCGGCGGCATCCGCGCCCCGCCCGTCCGGGCGCCAGGCGGCGCCTCCGTCCGGCTCACCCCGGGAAGCGTCCAGCCGGAAGGTGGAGACCAGTTGCGCCAGCGCGTCGGCCTGCTCCCGCAGGCTGGCCGCCGCGGCGGCCGATTCCTCGACCAGGCTGGCGTTCTGCCGGGTGACGTCGTCCATCTGGGTGACGGCCGTGTTGATCTCCTCGATGCCCGTCGTCTGCTCGCGGCTGGCCGCGCTGATTTCGCTGATGACCCCGGTGACGTGGCCGATGGCCTCGACGATCTTCCGCATGGAAGCGCCCGCGAGGGATGCCTGTTCGTCGCCCTTGGCCGTGGCCTGCGCGGAGCCGTCGATGAGGAGCTTGATTTCCTTGGCCGAGGCGGCGCTGCGCTGCGCGAGCGCCCGCACCTCGCTCGCCACCACGGCGAAGCCACGGCCCTGCTCGCCCGCCCGCGCCGCTTCCACGGCGGCGTTGAGCGCCAGGATGTTGGTCTGGAAGGCGATCGAGTCGATGACGCCGATGATCTCGGCGACCTGCCGGGACTTGTCGTGGATTTCGCTCATGATGCCCACGAGTTCTCCGACGATGGCGCCCCCTTCGGTGGCGGTCCGGGCGGCGTTGTTCGCCAGGGTGTCCGCCTGCTGGGCATTGTCCGCGCTCTGGCGCACCGCCGCGGTGATTTCCTCCATGGTGGCCGCGGTCTCGGCGAGGGAGCTCGCCTGCTCTTCGGTGCGCGAAGAAAGATCCACGTTGCCCGCGGCGATCTGCCCCGCCGCCGAGGCGATGGTGTCCGCCCCGGTCTGGACCTCGCCGACCGTATGCCGCAGCCCTTCGACCATCTCGCGCAGGGCCTGCTCAAGGCGCGCGACCTCGTCCCTGCCTCGCGGCTCGATATCCCGCGTCAGGTCGCGCCGCGCGACGCTCGCCCCGAGCTCGACCGCCGCACGCAGCGGCCGGGTGATGGACCGGGCCACCCGCCAGGCGAACAGGGGACCGAGAATCAAGGCCAGGATCGCGCCGGCGGCCAGCAGGAAAAAGCTCTCGCGGGAGGCCTGCTGGTTCTCCGCGTTCAATTCGTCGATGTGGTCCTGCTGGAATCGGGAAACCTGCTCGACGGCCTGGTGATACCGGGCCACGGCGCCGGGAAATTCCTGCTCGAAATACGCCTGGGCTCGGGCCGGGTTCCCCGCGTCCAGGTCCTTGAAGGCCTGGCTCCACCCACTGGCATAGCCGTCCCGCGCGGCGAGCGCCTGGCGGTACAGGGCGAGCACCTCGGGCCTGCGGATGGCGGCCTCCACCCGCTGCCGGATTTCCGCCGTGCGCCGGGACGCCTCATCGAACGCCTGTCGGTCGGCGGCAACCGCCCCGGCATCGCCGGACCGGACATGCGCCGCCGCGACCCGCAGCATCCCGGCGGACTCGACCTCCGCCTTGGCCCACTGCTCGACCAGGAAACCCACCTTGCTGCGCGTTTCCATCTCCGCCGAACGTTCCTGGTTCGCATGCAGCCCCCAGGCGCCGTAGCTCGCTATCAGCAGCAGCAACAGCGTGAAAAGGCCAAAACCCAGCGCCAGCCGGGTGCTTATCTTGATGTTGCGCATCTGCTTCTCCTAGGCGAGCCCGCCTCCCACCCTCTCCGGGCATTACGAGCGGCTCGGTGGTTCAACGTTCCGGCGAAACCCGGCCGCAGTACAGGAAACGGTGGTTTGATGCATTCGTCCCCAGGATCCGTGTCGGCAGCGCACAGCCCATGTGAATTGGATTGTTTTCCTATGCAACAACTGATTCACCATGTTAGATTTCTGGGACCTCGGCTGGTGTATGGAAAACCACCGTTTGTTGTACATTTCGCCCCACGATGAAAACAGAAGCAGCCACCGGACGGCGTCTCGGATACGCCCGGGTCTCGACGGACGAACAGCACCTGGATCTGCAACTCGACGCGCTCCTTCGCACAGAGGTGCGGAAAAGCGACATCTACACCGACGTGGCGAGCGGCAAGAACGCGGAGCGCGCGCAGCTCGACGCCTGCTTCCAGGCGCTGCGCCAGGGAGACACGCTGGTGGTCTGGCGGCTGGACCGGCTGGGCCGCAGCCTGCCGGACCTGGTGCGCATCGTGAGCGACCTGGAGACGAAGGGCGTCTGTTTTGAAAGCCTGACCGAACGGATCGAAACCGGCAGCGCATCCGGCCGGCTGATCTTCCACGTCTTCGCGGCCCTCGCCGAATTCGAGCGCAACCTGATCCGGGAGCGCACGCAAGCCGGCCTCGTCGCCGCCCGCGCCCGGGGGCGGCACGGCGGCAGGCGCCCCAAGCTGAGCCGCCGCCAGACGGAAGAAATCGTCGCCATGATCAAGGCGCGCAGCATGCCGGTGGCCCAGATCGCCGCGCGCTACCAGGTGTCCCGCACGACCATCTACAACGTGGCGCAGCGCGCGCGGACGGCGGTGTCGCCGGCGTGATGCGCGGAGCGCCCCGGGGCTTTAAACGGCCGCGCATGAAAAAACCCGCCACCCGGCTTGACCGGATGGCGGGTTTGAAATAGCTGGTGGTGGGGTGGAACCCTGCGCCAAACCTATGTAACTCAGCTCCTTAGAACCGCTGCGAACTCCTGCGGAAAGGTGGGGAATCCAGCCCTTGTTGCCGTCAATCCTGCCAGTTCCGCCTGGGCGAGGTCATCAGCGAAGCGCATCAGACGGGACGCCGGTTCGATTCCCATTTGCGGAATTGAACCCGCGTCCGCTTATCAGTCAGACGACCACAGCCTTTCGTCGTCGTGAGTCGCCATCCAGAAGTCATCGAACAGCGCCAGCTTGGCTTCATTGGCCGTCGGGTATGTCCTCAGACCGAATCGGTCCCCGATCTTGTAACCCCAGCGCCCCGTCTTCGTCGGATACACCACCAGGTTGTGGCCTTCGAGGTTGAGGAAGCTGTTGCCCTTGGCTGACCTGCGCCAGGTACGTTGCAGCCAGCGGGTCCGTCGTGCTGCCCGATTGCGCAGCCTGGCCTCACGCCGTTTCGGTCCCTCGTAGTCGTCGGTCATCTTCTCCGCGCAGACGCAGCCAACTTCGAGGTGCTCGTGCAGATCCGGGTGCTCCATGACGTGGACGTAGCGGATCTTCTCGTTGCCGCACATCTGGCAGGTGGCGTAGTCGGTTTCGTCTGCCGGTTCGCCGTCGGCCCTCAAGTCGATGACATCAACACACGTCCACCCCTTGCGCGGCACGCCAGCCGCGTCCCATCGGTTCCCGCTCATGCCTGCTCTCCTATTCCCGGAGGCGGTGGTGCACTCCATCGCCAAATTCTGCTTGACAAGCGAGTAGAATATAACAAACATAGCAGACATGACAAAACAAAACGATTTTCCAGCGATACTCCGTGCCACTCGCGCAGCCCTCAACCTGACCCAGGAGCAGCTTGCTGAGCGCCTGGGCGTCTCATTTGCTACGGTCAACCGATGGGAAGGTGGCGGCAATAAGCCCCAGCGTGCCGCGCAGGAGACCATCCTCGCGCTGGCGCAAGAGGCCGGGGTCGAGGGCGCAGATAGTCCCCCGCCTGCCGAGGCCGCCGCGCAAGTAACGCGGCGTCGCGCCGGACGGGCGGCTGCTGCCACGCCCACCACCAAGCCGATGGAGCGGATGCTGTGGGATGCCGCCTGCTCGATCCGGGGCGAGAAGGATGCGGCCAAGTTCAAG
The DNA here is from genome assembly GCF_000612685.1 of Castellaniella defragrans 65Phen. Lineage (NCBI taxonomy): Bacteria > Pseudomonadati > Pseudomonadota > Betaproteobacteria > Burkholderiales > Alcaligenaceae > Castellaniella > Castellaniella defragrans. The sequence goes on along the minus strand of NZ_HG916765.1, from coordinate 1,289,162 downwards.
GACTACCTGCTGCCGCTGCTCTTCCTGAAGCGGCTGTCCGACGTCTTCGACGACGAGATCGAGCGGCTGGCCGAGGAGTATGGCGACCGCGCCACCGCCCTGGAAATTGCCGAGTCCGACCACTCGCTCTTGCGTTTCTACCTGCCCCCGGAGGCGCGTTGGGCGGTGATCAGCGGGCGTGAGTCTTTCGACTGGCCGCTGGACGACCGTGGCCGCCCGACCGCGCCCCGGGACATCGGCGAGCACCTGACCAAAGCCGTGCGCGCCGTGGTCAAGCAGAACCCGACGCTCTCCGGCGTGATCGACGTGGTGGACTTCGCCGCCGAGCGCAATGGCGAGCGCGACATTAACCCGGCCAAGCTGCGCGGCGTGGTCGAGACGTTCTCCGACCCGCGCTACCGCCTCGGCCTTGCCGACGTGCAGCCCGATTTTCTTGGGCGCGCTTACGAGTACCTGCTGCGCAAGTTCGCCGAAGGCTCGGGCCAGAGTGCGGGCGAGTTCTTCACCCCGACCGAGGTCGGCTTCCTGATGGTGCACATCCTGCGGCCCAAGCCCGGTGAAACCTGCCACGACTACGCCTGCGGTTCGGCGGGGCTGCTGATCAAGCTTCAGCTCGTCGCCCGCGAACTCGACCCAACCAGCCGCGTGCCGCTCAAACTCTCCGGCCAGGAGTTGCAGGCAGAAAGTTACGCCGTGGCGCAGATGAACGCCATCATCCACGACATGGAGGTGGAGCTGGCCCGGGGCGACACCATGATCAACCCCAAGTTCCGCGAGGCCAGCGGCAAGATCCGTGGCCACGACATTGTGGTGGCCAACCCGATGTGGAACCAGCCGTTCTCGGCAGACCTGTTTGCCAACGATCCGTTCGACCGCTTCCGCACGGCGGGCGGCATCACCAGCGGCAAAGGTGACTGGGCATGGCTGCAGCACACGCTGGCCTGCCTGGATGACCATGGCCGCGCCGCCGTGGTACTCGACACCGGCGCGGTGACGCGCGGCTCCGGCTCCAAGAACGAGGACAAGGAGCGCAACATCCGCAAGTGGTTCGTCGATCAGGACCTGATCGACGGCGTGATCCTGCTGCCCGAAAACCTCTTCTACAACACCACGGCGGCAGGCGTCATCGTGGTGCTGAACAAGCGAAAGCCTGCTGCGCGCAAAGGCAAGATCGTCCTGCTCAACGCCAGCCGTCACTTCCAAAAGGGCAAGCCGAAGAACTACCTGCCCGAGGAAGACATCCGGCCGCTCGCCGCGATGTACCTCAAATGCGAGCCGGTCGAGGGTGAGGTGGCTGTCATCACAAAACAGCAAGCTCAGGAGGCGGATTACAACCTGAGTCCGAGCCGCTGGGCAGGGCAAAGCGACGATGCTTCGCATCGGGACATGTCGCATCTGATTGCCGAATTGGCTGAGCTAGATGCGAAAGCATCCGAAGTGAACAAGGTGCTCTATCAACTGCTTTCCGGGGTGGGCAAATGAATGAACTCCCGAAAGGCTGGACTGTGGAACCATTCAGTCAGATAGCCAGCTATACGACTGGCCGCACGCCAGCGCGGGCAAACCCTGCGTATTGGGCAAAAGGGGAGCGTCAGGTGCCGTGGGTGGCAATTTCCGACATGGAGCAATACGGCACCATCGTCGAGACAGCTGAATCTGTCTCCGCACTTGCGTTTGAGAGTGTGTTCCGTGAACGCATCGTGCCTGCGGGCACTCTCATCATGAGCTTCAAACTAACCATTGGGCGAGTGGCGACGCTCGGCATTCCGGCATGTCACAACGAAGCCATCATCTCGATTTTTCCACGGGAAGGTGTAGATCAGCGTTACTTGGGCTATTTCCTCTCGCAGGTTGATTACACCGATCATCAAGACCGTCAGATCAAGGGCAACACGCTCAACCAATCCAAGATTGACCAGATTCAGGTCGTCCTTCCTCCATCCAATGAGCAGTCCCGCATTGCAGATGTTCTCGACAAGTGTCGGCTTGGCATCAATACGGAACGTGCAGCGGAGAAAACAGCCGAGGAACTCAAGCGTGCTTGCATGCACGAACTGTTCAGACGTGGTCTGCGTGGCGAACCTCTGAAAGAGACTGAGATCGGGCCGGTTCCGGAGAGTTGGGAGGTCGTGCCGCTGGGATCGCTCGGAAAGATTGGAAATGGCTCAACGCCAAAGAAGACTGTGCCGGCCTACTGGAACGACGGAACGTTTCCATGGCTTACCAGCGCAAAGGTTTATGACCGGGAAATTGAGGTTGCAGACCAGTTCGTGACCGACGTTGCACTCGCCGAATGCCACTTACCTCGTGTCCAGCCTGGAGCAGTACTCATGGCAATCACTGGACAAGGCAAGACACTGGGGCACTGTGCAGTTCTCAGGATTGAGGCGAGCATCAATCAGCACATCGCCTACTTGCAAACAAACACTGAGCGAGCCGAGCCCGGTTTCATTCGAGGCTATCTCGAAACACAGTACGAGTACCTTAGGCAGGTGGCGTCAGGCGGTGGTAGCACGAAAGGAGCGTTGACGTGTGCTTTCTTAAAGGGCCTGCCGGTCCCGCTGCCCCCGACACTTGATGAACAGCGCGAGATCGTCACCGTCCTGGACGCTCTCGACCGCAAGATTGGTCTGCATCAGCAAAAGCGCGGTGTGCTGGAAGAATTGTTCAAGGCGCTAATGCACAAGCTGATGACCGGCGAGATCGCTGTGTCGGATCTGGATCTGTCGGCGCTGTCCATGGCCTCGACGCAACATGAGGAGGCCACGGCATGAGCACACTCAAGATCAGCGAAGCCGGCACAGTGCAGTTCCCGATGGTGAAGCACGCGGTGGAGATCGGCTGGGCGTCGATTACGCCGGAGGACGCACGCACCAAGCGCGGCGGCGAGGCGGGCACCTTCTTCCGCGACGTGCTGGAAGCCAAGCTCGCCGCGTTCAACCCATGGATGTCCGCTGACGCCGTGCGTTCGGTGGTGGAAACCTTGGACGCGCTGCCGGCCACCATCGAGGGCAACCGCGAATTACTGGCCTGGCTGCGTGGGGAACGGCAGTGGTATGACGAAGCCGAAAAGCGCCACCGGCCAGTGACGGTGATCGACTTCGAGCACGTGGCAGACAACGCCTTCCATGTGACGTGGGAGTGGAAGATCAAGCCGCCCGCGCGCAAGGGCAACCGGGCCGACGTGATGTTCGTCGTCAACGGTGTGCCGGTGGTGATCGTCGAGCACAAGAACCCGAAGGATGGCGACGCCATCGAGCGTGCCATCAAGCAACTGCGCCGCTACGAGCTGGAAACGCCGGAGCTGTTGGCGACGACTCAACTGTTCAACGTAACGCACCTGCTCGATTACTGGTACGGCGTGACCTGGAACGCGAACCGGCGCGACATGGCGCGCTGGAAGCAGGCGCCGGAGGAAACCTACCGCTTCGCTGTGCAGGCCTTTTTCGAGCCGACCGACTTCCTGCGCACACTGCAGCACTGGATCTTGTTCTATGTGCAGGACGGCGAGACGCGCAAGTCGGTGCTGCGCCAGCACCAGCGGCGCGCCATCGACGCCATCCTTGACCGCTGCGCCGACCCAGGCAAGACGCGTGGGCTGGTGTGGCACACGCAGGGTTCGGGCAAGACCTTCACGCTGCTGACGGCGGCGCGCCAGATCCTGGAGGACAAGGCGCGCTTTGCCAACGCGACGGTGATCCTGGTGGTCGACCGCACGGAGCTGGAAGGCCAGTTGAAGGGATGGGTGGAGCGCCTGCTGGGTGAGATGCAGCAGCAGGACATCGCGGTTGAACGGGCCAACAACAAGGCCAAGCTGCAATCCCTGCTGGATGCTGACTTCCGGGGCCTGATCATCTCGATGATCCACAAGTTCGAGGCCATCCGCAAAGACAGCTGCCTGCGCGACAACGTCTATGTGTTCATCGACGAGGCGCACCGGTCGGTGGCCAAGGACCTCGGCACCTACCTGATGGCGGCAGTGCCCAAGGCCACGATCATCGGCTTCACTGGCACGCCGATAGCGCGCACGTCGCAGGGCGAAGGCACGTTCAAGATCTTCGGCACGCAGGATGAGTTGGGCTATCTGGACAAGTACTCCATCGCCGAGAGCATCGCCGACGAGACCACGCTGCCGATCAAGCACGTGATGGCGCCGAGCGAGATGACGGTGCCCGCCGAACGGCTGGACAAGGAGTTTTTCGCGCTGGCTGAAAGTGAAGGTGTGACCGATGTCGAGGAGCTGAACAAGGTGCTCGACCGCGCGGTAGGGCTGCGCACCTTCCTGACGGCGGACGACCGCATCGAGAAGGTGTCGGCCTTCATCGCGGAGCACTTCATGGAGAACGTGCTGCCGCTGGGCTACAAGGCCTTTGTGGTGGCTGTGAACCGGGAGGCCTGCGCCAAGTACAAGAAGGCGCTGGACAAGCTGCTGCCACCCGAGTGGACGGCACCGGTCTACACCGAGAACTCCGCCGACGTCGTGGATCGGCCGCTGGTGGCCGAACTGCAGCTTTCCGACGAGGCTGAGGAGCAGGTGCGCCTGCTGTTCAAGAAGCCCGCCGAGAACCCGAAGATCCTGATCGTCACTGACAAGCTGCTCACCGGCTACGACGCGCCGCCGCTGTACTGCCTGTACCTCGACAAGCCGATGCGCGACCACGTGCTGCTGCAGTCGATTGCGCGGGTGAACCGGCCCTATGTGGACGCCAACGGTGTGCAGAAGCGTGTCGGCCTGGTGGTCGACTTCGTCGGCGTGCTGCGCGAGCTGAAGAAGGCGCTGCAGTTCGACTCCAGCGATGTCAGCGGCGTGATCGAGGATCTCGATGTGCTGTTGCAGGACTTCCTGCAGCGCATCGAGCAGGCCAAGAAGGACTACCTTGAGTCGGACGCCAGCGGTACGCCCGACGAGCGACTCGAACGCCTGGTGTTTGGCCGCTTCCTCACGCCCGAGGCGCGCAAGACCTTCTTCGAGAGCTACAAGGAGATCGAGGCGCTGTGGGAAATCCTCTCGCCCGACCCGGCGCTGCGTGACCACATCGCGACCTACAAGCAGCTCAGTCAGCTGTATGCGGCCGTGCGCAACGCCTACGCCGAAAAAGTCGGGTTCGTTGCTGACCTGGCCTACAAGACGCGGCGTCTGATCGAGGAAAGCGCCGAGCAACATGGTCTTGGGCGATTGACCAAGACCGTGACCTTTGACGTGGCAACCCTGAAGTCGCTGCGCGGTGAGGATGGGTCAGATGAGGGTAAGGTGTTCAACCTCGTGCGTGGTCTGCAGCACGAGATCGACGAGGACCCTGCCGCTGCCCCGGTGTTGCAACCGCTGAAGGATCGTGCCGAACGCATCCTGAAGGATCTGGAAGAGCGCAAGACGACCGGTCTGGCTGCGATGGACCAGCTGGCGGCGCTGGCTGCCGAGAAGGAAGCGGCCATGAAGGCGGCGCGCGACAGCGGCCTGTCCGCCAGAGCGTTTGCCGTCGCCTGGGTGCTGCGTGAGGATGCGGCTGTCAAAGCGGCGGGCATCGACCCCATGACGCTGGCCAAGGACGCCGAAGAGTTGCTCGGGCGCTTCCCGAATGCCTCGGTCAACGCCGACGAGCAGCGACGGCTACGTGCATCGCTCTACAAGCCCCTCCTCGCGCTGGCGCAGGACGAGCGGGCGCGGGTCGTTGATCTGGTGGTGCGGCTGCTGCTCACGGAGGGCGGCGAATGAAGTCGTCCCAGTACCCGGCGCAAGACTTGCGACGCCGCGCACTGGCCTGGGCGGTCAAGCTGAAGGTGAATCCTCGAGTGGTTCGGGTGCAGGAGATGCGCAGGAAGTGGGGTTCCTGTTCATCGGCGGGAACCGTCACCTTGGCTACGGACTTGCTCGACCAGGATGAGCCTTTCCAGGATTACGTCATCGTTCATGAACTGCTTCACCTTCGTTACGCGAACCACGGGAGGATGTTCAAGGCGCTGATGAGTGCACATGTCCCGGGTTGGCGAACCATCGAGCAACGCCAGATAGGTGATGCAGATGGCGCATCCGTTCAGCGGCTCTCTCGCAAACCGAACGGTCATGCCAGATGACGATGCAATAAAAAAAAGGATCTGCTGCAATGCGTTTCATCGCCGGCCCGCTCAACAAACAACTGCTCCAGAACCTGCTGGGCGAGGTGATTTTGTTAGGCAACACACATATCGATCTTCTACCTGTCAGATGCCTAAAACCGAACAAGTTCTCAGCATTTTTCTGGCGAGCCCAGGTGATGTCAGCGATGAGCGCGGCCGCGTTGACGCATTCGTAGATGAATGGAACAACCTGTGGAGTGAGGACCTTGGAGTCCACCTGCGGTTAGTTAAATGGGAAACGCATGCCTATCCCGCAGTGGGCGCTGATGGGCAGGATGTTATCAACACCCAGATTGGCGAGGAATATGATTTATTCCTTGGGATCATGTGGAAGCGGTTCGGGACGCCCACGGGTAGGGCTGCATCAGGCACCGTCGAAGAATTCGAACGCGCCCTAGCGCGATATCGGGCAAGCGGGAACCCGCAGCTGATGTTCTACTTCAAAAAGGTGGACTCGGACGCTGGCGACAACGCAGCACAACTGCAAGCCGTCCAACAGTTTCGAGACCGGCTCGCGAAGAAAGATGGTGTCCTCTACTGGGATTTCGTAAGCCCTGACCAGTTTGGCCAACTGGTTCGAGTGCATCTTACACGCCATATTCAGAACTGGTCTAAGCGCTACCGGCAACGTCCCGAAATAGCGCCAGCAGCGCAAAGTGACTTGGCGAATCGGTTCAACGGCTATCTCAACAACTCCAAGAAACAGAGCGGTGTCCTTTCCGCCATCATCCTTCAATTCGCCAAAATCCATCGCGCATTCATCATCGAAAACAGCCGACGAGCGGCTAAGGTTCGGGCCATGTCCGACGAACAGCTAACTGCAGAATTCCAAATGCTGTCCCTCATCGAAATGGCAAATGCGATGAATCGCTATGCGGATGCGGCTGAAAGGTTTGAAACCAGTTTCATTTCTGAGTTTTCCATATTCGTCGAAGGCGTCCTGGGAGCCGCCGCCATCTCTATCGCTTTTCCTGCCGTCCAAACCAAATCACTGAGTCAAATGCTCGTCAGGCTTCGCAGAGAGCTTCATCCAGTATACGGGGAGATGGGAAATTTCATAGCTCAATTGGCGAAGTGCAGGCCCCAATTGAGTGGCCAGATGCTAACCGCCAACGAACGCAGCATCGCTGCGCTTGGAAGATTCCGTGAACACGTGAGGTTCGGTGAACGCATGCTCCTTGAGTCGGAGAATCTATTTAATGCCAAGCATCGCCCCTGAATTTATGTATGCGTCCTGCGGCGCTTAGGATGATCGCCTGCTTTTGGCCGTTTCAGGCCATGTCGGCAAAGTGGCCAGCCGCAGTGTGGGTTTGACCTGTCCCTGCTTACCAGTACTCAACCACAACCCACCCCACGCAATCCCGCATGAACCCTGGACGTGACCTCGCGAACGCTCGCGAGCCCAGTAGAGAAAAACCGAGGGCAGAGAGGCGAGAAGGGGCGAAAACGGGGCGGTGAGCATACCCACCGCTCGCGAGGCCATGCCCGGAAACCGCGCCAACATTGGCGTTTCAGCCAAAAAAAATCCCAACCGGTTTCCGGTTGGGATTCAGTAACTTGGTGGAGCCGGGGGGAATTGAACCCCCGTCCGCAAGCCCTCCGCAAGTAGCTCTACATACTTAGTCGGCCTATTTTGAGTTTTAACCTTGGATCATGCCGGACGACAGGCCCTTCCTCGGCGATTCGCACTGATTTAAGACCCGACCCAGCGACCTGGTCGAGCCCGATTCCCTGTGAATGACGCTGCTGTGGGTTTGACCCCACCCGACCCAGGGACAAGTCGGTGCAGCGGCTCACCGCTTAAGCGGCCAGAGCGAAACGCTCGTCGTTGGCGTTTGTAGTTTTCCAGTGGATTTACGAGCGTACTGGTGCTCGGTATGCACTATCCTGTTTTGCGACCCACGTCGAAGCCAAATCGGCCCCAGGACTCCTTATTGTACAGGCATTTTTCGGATAATGAAATTACAATCGGGGGCCATGAGGACGTTCCGCCACACTGCCCCCGCCCTGCCGGCCCCATCATCCAGGACCCCGCCATGCTGCGCTGGCTGATGGGGCGCGACGCCCGCGAACGCGAACTGGAGCAGGCCCTGGCGTCCCTGAACGCGCGCGTCTGGCCGCCGCTGCTGGCGCGGCATGGCTTCCTGCGCGGCCTGAACGAGCAGGAAACCGAGACCCTGCGCCGCCACACGGCCTGGCTCCTGGCGAACAAGGCCTTCCACGGCGCCCACGGCCTGCGGGTGACGCCGGACATGCGCCGTTCGATCGCGGTCCAGGCCGCCCTGCCGATCCTCGGGCTGGACACCTCGCTGTACCGGGGCTGGACGCAGATCGTGGTCTATCCGGGCGGCTTCCTGGTGTCGCGCGCGGAAACCGACGAGGCCGGCGTGGTCCACGAGTACGTGCAGGAAACCTCCGGCGAATCCTGGGAGGGCGGCCCGGTGATCCTCTCCTGGGAAGACGCGCGCGCCGGGACGCAGGCGCAGGCGAACGTGGTGATCCACGAATTCGCCCACAAGCTCGACCAGCGCGACGGGGGCGCGGACGGCATGCCGGGGCTGCGCGCGCACCGGGACCTGGACCCGCGCCACTGGCGCGAGGTGCTGGAGCGCACCTTCGACGATTTCAACGACTGGGTGGACGAGATCGAAGCCCTCATCCCGCCCGACGTGGATCCGGAATCCGACGAGGCCGCCGGCTGGTACGCGGAACTGCCGCTGGACCCTTACGCGGCGCAGGACCCGGCGGAATTCTTCGCGGTCAGCTCGGAAAGTTTCTTCATCGAGCCCTGGGCCATGGCGGCGGCCTGGCCGGACTGGTATGCGCTGCTGGTGCGGTATTATCGGCAGGATCCCCTGCGGCGTCTGGAAGACGCCGGCGTGCCGCGCCCCGTCCGTCCCTGACACGGCCGCCGGCAACCCGCCCGGCACCATCCGGGCGACCGGCCCGCACGCCGAGGCGGCCCGGCCCGATCCAGCCGCGCCCGCCCGGACGCCGGGCCGGCGGGCGGATAAGGACGGCAGGTCCGGGGCGTCAGGGCCCGGACGGCAGAACCCACCTCCACCGAAAGGAACCCGAACATGGACATCACGCTCACGGCCGCCGACGGCCACTCGTTCGCCGCCTACCTGTGCGGCCCGGAAGACGCCCGCACGGGCGTCGTCGTGCTGCCGGAAATCTTCGGCATCAATGGACACATCCGCCAGATGGCGGACCGTTTCGCGGCCCAGGGCTACCGGGCGATCTGCCCGTCCCTGTTCGACCGGGCGCCGGGCGTCGGCACCGGCCTGCAGCTGGACTACGACGATGCCGGCCGGGACCGCGGCATGGCCCTGCGCCGGACGATCCGCGACGAGGACGCCCTGCTGGACATCGAGGCGGCCGCCGCCGCGCTGAACGGCCAGGCGGCGCGCCTGGTGACGGGCTATTGCTGGGGCGGCTACCTGTCCTGGCGCACCGCCTGCCTGAGCGACACCTTCGCCGCCGCCTCCTGCTGGTATGGCGGGGGCATCGCGCGCCACGCCCACGACACGCCCCGCATCCCGGTGCAGATGCACTTCGGCGGCAAGGACGGCTCGATTCCAGCTTCGGACGTGGAGACGATCCGGGCGGCGCAGCCCGGCCTGCCGATCCACGTCTATCCGGAAGCCGGCCATGCCTTCGGGCGCGAAGGCACGAAGGCCCACCATCCGGCCTCGGCGGCGCTGGCCTGGGAACGGACGCTGGCGTTTTTCGCCCAGTACGCGGCGTGAACCGGGCCACGGCGGCCGCGCCGCGATGCGCCGCCTGCGGGCCGGGCATCCGGCGCGCAACAAACGTGTGGAGTTGTTCCAGCGCGGCCGCAAAAGCCGGACGCCGGTAGCTTTTTGAAGCGACTGTGCGCCGGGCCTCCACATTCCGGAGGCCCCGGCGCGCCACAATGAGGCAACTCGATCCGCAGGACAATCACATGAAGAAAGGCATCGTTGCGGCGGCCCTGCTCGCCGGCGCGCTGATGGCGGGACCGGCCGCCCATGCAGGCGACGTGGACGTCGGCATCTCCATTGGCATCCCCGGCTTCATCTGGGGCGGCCCGGCCTACTATCCGCCGCCTCCGCCGCCGCGCTACTACCATCACCGGCCGCGCGTGGTCGTGGTGCCCCAGCCCGTGTACGTGCCCGGCCCCGGCTACCGCCAGGGCTGGGTGGACCGCGGCCACTACGACCGCCACGCGCAGCAGTACCAGTACCGCAAGGAAAGCTGGAAGCGCGACCGCGGCCATCGCGGCCGCGGCTGGGACGACTGAATCCGGGAGCTGAATCCCGCAGCCCTGAATCCGGGGGCTGAATCCCAGCCCCGGCTTCCGGACCCGAGCCGCGAGCCCGAGTCCCGGGCCCGAGTCCGCGCCTGAGCCCCGGGCCTGAGTCCGAGCCCGAGCCTGAGCCCCGGGCCTGAACCCCAGAGCCGGCCCCGCAAACCCGGAGCCGGACCCCGGCTGCCGCCCGGACCCGGATTACTGCGCCAGCACGCCGTCCCGATAGTCGCGCAGGGCCTGCTCGATTTCCTCGGCGGTGTTCATGACGAAGGGGCCGTACTGGGCGATGGGCTCGTTCAGCGGCTTGCCGGCCAGCAGCAGCACGCGCACGCCCTCGTCCGAGCCGGGCGCGGCCGCGACGTGCAGAGTCTCGCCCCGGTTGTCGTACCAGACGGTATGGCCGGCTTCGACCGCGCGGTCGCCCGCCGCCAGCCGGCCCTCGAACACGTACAGCAGCGCCTGATGGGTCGCCGGGACGGGAATGTCCACGAACTGCCCGGGCATGACGCGGATGTCGGCGATCAGCGGCTGGGTCGCGGGATGCCCCTCGCCCGGTCCCTGCAAGGGGCAGGTGGCCCAGGGAATCGTGCCGGCGATCAGCTTGATGAAGCCGCCTTCGGGCAGCCCCGCCGTGGCGATGGACCCGGCCGGGATGTCGCGGTAGTGGGCGGGCCGCATCTTGTCGGCCGCGGGCAGGTTCAGCCAGATCTGGAAGCCGCGCAGCAGGCCGTTTTCCTGCTGCGGCATTTCCTCGTGGATGATGCCGCGCCCGGCGGTCATCCACTGCACGCCGCCGGCTTTCAGGTCGCCTTCGTTGCCCAGGTGATCGCGGTGGCGCATGTGGCCGTCGACGATGTAGGTCACGGTCTCGAAGCCGCGATGCGGATGGGGCGGAAAGCCGGCGATGTAGTCGTCCGGGTCGTCGGAGGAAAAGGCGTCCAGCATCAGGAAGGGGTCCATGCGGCATTGCCGCTGCTGCCCCAGCGCGCGCAGCAGGCGCACGCCGGCGCCGTCCTGGGTGGGCTGGGCGGGGAGAATCCGGGTGATGGCTCGATGGGACATGAATCGGCTCCAATGAAGGGATGCCGTCATTATGGGATCGTATAATTAGATCAACAACCGTATAATCCAGCGTGTTTTTATCTATAAATTAGATATGAACGAGATCATCCCGCTCGCCTGGTGGCAGGCCCTGCTGGCCGTGGTGGACCAGGGCGGCTATGCGCAGGCGGCCGAATTCCTCGGCAAGAGCCAGTCCGCCGTCAGCTATTCCATCCAGCGGCTCGAAGACCAGCTGGGCCTGCGGGTGTTCCGCACGGAAGGCCGGCGCGCCGTGCCCACCCCCGCCGGACAGGTCCTCCTGCAGCGCGCCCGCCTGCTGGTGGACCATGCCCGCAGTCTGGAATCGTCGGCGCGGGAGCTGGCCGCCGGCCGCGAATCGCTGCTGCGCCTGGCGGTGGATGCGCTGTTTCCCGAATGGCTGCTGCTGCGGGCCTTGGCCGCATTCAGTGCGGACTGCGGCTCGACCCGGATCGAGGTGCTGGAAACCGTCCTCAGCGGCACCGACGAAGCCCTGGTGCGCCGCGAGGCCGACCTGGCCGTCACGCCCCGCATCCCGCAGGGCTTCAGCGGCGAGCCGCTGCTGCGGGTCCGCTTCGTGGCGGCCGCCGCGCCCGATCATCCGCTGCACGCCCTGGGCAGGCCGGTGGCATGGGCCGACCTGCGCCGGCACCGGCAGCTGGTGGTGCGGGATTCGGGGACGCGGCGCCAGGACGCCGGCTGGCTGGACGCCGAGCAGCGCTGGACCTTCAGCCATCTGTCCGGCTCCATCCGCGCCGCCTGCGCCGGCCTGGGCTTCGCCTGGTATCCCGAACTGCGCATCCGCGACGAGCTGGCCGACGGCCGGCTGCGGCCCCTGCCGCTGGCCGAGGGACGCCACCGCTACGCCACGCTGTACCGGGTGTTCGCACGGCCGGAATTCCCCGGCCCCGCCTGCCGCGAGCTGGCCGACATCCTGGAACGCCTGACCCGGGAACAGGCCGGAGACGCGGCGATCCCGGAATGAAGACCCCGGAACGGGAATCCCCGAATGAAGATCCCCGAATGAAGATCCCCGAATGAAGATTCGGAAATGAAGACCCCGGACCGGGAATCCCGGCCGGAAGGTCCCGGACCGAAGGCCCTCCATCGGCTGGAGGACCCCCGGCGCGCCGCTCAGAGGCCGACGTTGTCCCTTTCCAGGACCTGTTCGGCGCGGTAGCTGGAGCGCACCAGCGCGCCGGACACGACTTCGCGGAAGCCCTTGGACAGGCCCAGGTCGCGGTAGGCGCGGAACTGCTCGGGCGTGACGAAGCGGCGTACCGGCAGGTGGTTGGCCGTGGGGCGCATGTACTGGCCGAAGGTCAGGATGTCGACGTTGGCGGCGCGGATGTCGTCCATCGCCTGCTCGATTTCCTCGTCGGTCTCGCCCAGGCCCAGCATGATGCTGGTCTTGGTCAGGGTCTGGGGGGCGTAGGCCTTGGCGTGGGCCAGCACGTCCAGCGTCTGGCGGTAGCCGGCGCGCGCGTCGCGCACCTCGTGGGTGAGGCGCTCGACGGTTTCCACGTTCTGGGCGAAGGTGGTGAGGCCGGCGTCCAGGATCTTTTCCACGCAGCCGTGGTCGCCGCGGAAGTCGGGCGTCAGGGCCTCGACCGCGGTCTTGGGCGAGCGCTCGTGGATGGCGCGGATACAGGCGGCATAGTGGCCCGCCCCGCCATCCAGAAGATCGTCCCGGTCGACGGAGGTGAGCACCACGTACTTGAGCTGCATCAGCGCCACCGCGTCGGCCACGCTGGCGGGCTCGCCGTGATCCAGCCAGCCGTGGGGATTGCCGGTGCTGACGGCGCAGAACTTGCAGGCGCGCGTACAGACCGAGCCCATCAGCATCAGGGTGGCCGTGCCCCGTCCCCAGCATTCGGCGATGTTGGGGCATTTGGATTCGGCGCAGACCGTGTTCAGCTTGTGCGTCTCGACGATCTCGCGGACTTCCTGGTAGCGCTGGCCCGAAGGAATGCGCACCCGCAGCCACGCGGGCTTGGGCGCGGAATCGGGAATCTCGGTGAGCTCGCTGGGACGCATGCCGTCCTTGACGGCCTTGGTGCCTTGCGGGCTGATGAATTTGGACCCCGAACGGGCGCGGATGATGGGGACTTCGGTCGTCATGGAAAACCTGCGGGAAAGGATCGGATCGGACGCCCGTCACCCCCGGCGGACGTCTCTGCGGATAGTACCATGCGGCCCCGCGCGCGCCGCGCTGTCCGACCCGGCGGTGCGGCCATACGCATTATTCCGTACCGGCATGCATTATTCCGGACCATTTCGAGCCATTGCGGACTGTTTCGCCCCGCCGTTCCGCCCGGTATACTCCCCGCCATGCTGCCGGCCGCCCCCCCGAAGATCCCCCTGCTCGCCCGTCCGCCCGGCGCCGCGCTGGTGCTGCTGTGCCTGCTCTGCATGGTGGCGCTGTGGACGGTGCTGTGCGCCCTCAGCCATTCGGCGCCCGACCTGGACGGCATGGAAGAACTCGTCTGGGCCGCCAGCCTGGAACTGGGCTACACCAAGCACCCGCCCCTGCCCTCCTGGTTCATGCACCTGGCCACGGAACTCCTGGGCCGGCCCGTGTGGCTGCCCTTCCTGATGGGGCAGGTGTTCTCGGCGCTGGGGCTGTGGTTCGTGTGGCTGCTGGGCCGCGAGATCACCACGCCCCATCGGGCGCTGATCGCCACCCTGCTGGTCTCGGCGACCGCCTACTTCTCGCTGCGCGGCACGATCTACAACCACAACACGGCGCAGCTCTGGTCGATCACCGCCTCGATCTGGCTGTGCCACCGGGCGCTGCGCGGCGGCCGGCTGCGCGACTGGGCGCTGCTGGGCGCCGTCGGCGGCCTGGCCATGCTGACCAAGTACAGCGCCCTGATCCAGTTCGCCGCCTTCTTCCTCTACGCGCTGCGCAGCGGCGCGCTGCGCCGCCCGGCCACCTGGGGCGGCATCGGCGTCGCCGCGCTGGCCTTCCTCGCCGTGCTCGGCCCGCACCTGTGGTGGCTGGAACAGCACCACTTCGAGCCGCTGCGCTACGCCGACGCCTCGCTGCGGGCGGGAGGGCGGCTGGCCGCCCTGAAGGACCTGCTGGACTTCACCCTGGATCAGGCCGGGCGCCTGACGCCCATGGCGCTGATCCTGATCGCCTGGACCTTCTGGCGCAGGCGCCACGGCGACCGGGCGCCGGGCCACGCGGCCAACGACGAACGTTTCGCGGCGGCGGTCACCGCCCCGCGCTACTGGCGCGAGCTGGCCGCCGGGGACCGGCAGTTCCTGCTGTGGGTCGGCCTGGCGCCCTTTCTCAGCACGGTGCTGGTCTCGGTGGCGCTGGGCTCGCGGCTGGAGGCGTCCTGGGCCAGCACCTTCTTCGTGCTGTTCGGCTTCTACGGGCTGGGCTGGCTGCGCGGGCCCGAGGCGGTGCAGCTGCGCCGCATCCTCATCCTGGCGGCCGCGCTGCACGTGCTGATGGCCGTCGGCTACGCCGCCGCCCGGGGGCCGATCGCGCAGATGACGGGCTACGCCGCCCGCTCCACCTACCCCGGGCCGGAACTGGCGGCGCACGCGCTGCGGCACTGGCGCGAGCACCAGCCCGGGCGGCCGCTGCGCGTGGTGGTCTCGAACACCTGGCTGGGCGGCAACATCGCCGTGCACGTCGGCCCCGAGACCCGGGTCTGGATCGACGCCAGCGACGAACAATCCCCCTGGTTCGCTCCGGGGACGGCCCTGCGCTGCGGCGCGCTGGTCGCCTACAGCGAACGCGGGCGCGCCGTGCCGGTCCCCGCCGTGCGGGCGCTGGTGGACGCGGCGCCGTGGAAAGGCGTGGACGAGGTGCCCTGGTCCGGCCCCAAGGGACCGGTGATCGACCTGCACTGGGCCGTGCTGCCCGCCACGCCCGAGTGCCTGCAAAATGCGCGGAACGGCCCGGCCGCCGGCGGACCGCGCAACCAGGCGGCCGGCATGCAGGGCGATTGAGGCCGGGAGCCGGCCGGCAAAAGCGACGGTCCGCCAGACGCGCCCGGCCGCCGAACGCAGCGGAGCCGAGGAACGCCGGACGGCCGGAATTCAGAACGTCAGAACGTCAGAACGCGGAATGCACGCCCGGCCGCAGGTCGGTGCCGTTGGCCAGCAGCGGCTCGAAGTCGATGGGCGCCAGCGGCCGCGCGAACAGGTAGCCCTGGCCGTAGTCGCAGCCGGCGGCGGCCAGCAGCTCGTATTGCTCGCGCGATTCGATGCCTTCGGCCACCACCCGCAGGCCCAGCTTGTGCGCCAGCAGGATGACGGCCTCGCACAGGGCGAGGTCGGGGCCGTCGGGGGTGAGGTTGGCCACGAAGGACTGGTCGATCTTGAGGAAATCGATGTTGAACTTGCGCAGGTAGGACAGCGAGGAATAGCCGGTGCCGAAGTCGTCGAGCGCGACCTGCATGCCGGCGTCGCGGAAGGCGTCCAGCTGGCGCTGGATGCGTTCGTCGCCGGAATCGATCAGCAGGCCCTCGGTGATTTCGATGATGACCTGGCGTGCCGACAGGCCCAGGGTGTCGAGGTGGTTGCGCCAGAACACGTGGTCCAGCCCCTCGTGGCGCAGTTGCGCGGGGGAGATGTTGACGCTGACCTGCATGTCCAGCCCGTACACGCGGCGCCATTCGGCGACCTGGCGGGTGGCCTCGCAGAAGACCCAGTCGCCGATGGAGCGGATGATGCCGGTTTCCTCGGCCAGGGGGATGAATTCGTTGGGCGACACCAGCCCGCGCACCGGATGATGCCAGCGCAGCAGGGTCTCGGCCTTGGTGATGCGGCCGCTGGCGAGATCGACGATGGGCTGGAAGTCCAGCGAGAACTGGTTCTGGCCCAGCGCCAGGTGCAGGTCGTTGACCAGCCGCATGCGGGTCTGGGCCTGCTCCTGCATCGACAGCGTGAAATAGCAGCTGCGGTTGCGGCCTTCGGCCTTGGCGGCGTACATGGCCTGGTCGGCGTTGTTCAGCAGCGATTCGGCGTCGGCGGCGTCGTCCGGGTAGAAGGTGATGCCGATGCTGGTGGAGATGAAGACGGTCTCGACGCCCAGGCGGAAGGGCTCGGCCAGCCGGCGCAGGATGTTGCGGGTCAGGCGCTCGACGTCGCGCGGCTCGCGGATGTCGTCCAGCAGGACGGTGAACTCGTCGCCGCCCAGCCGGGCCACGGTATCGCTCTGGCGCACGCAGCCGCTGAGCCGCCGGGCGGCTTCCTTCAGCAGTTCGTCGCCCATGGCGTGGCCCAGGGTGTCGTTGATTTCCTTGAAGCGGTCCAGGTCCAGGAACAGCAGGCCGGTGCGGCTGCCGGTGCGCCGGGACTTGCGGATGCTCTGCTCCAGGCGGTCGTGGAACATCTGCCGGTTGGGCAGGTCGGTCAGGCGGTCGAAATTGGCCTGCTTCCAGATGATGGCCTCGGCCTGCTTGATCTCGGCGATGTTGGAGAAGATCATCACCCGGCGGTGGACTTCGTCGTCCGCCCCGTAGGACGTGTTGATGCTGAGCCATTCGGGGTAGAGCTCGCCGTTGGCGTGCTGGCCCCAGTGTTCGCCCTGCCAGCTGCCGGTCTCCATCACCGCGCGCCACATGGCCCGGTAGAACTCCCGGTCGTGGCAGGGGGAATTCAGGCAGCGGACGTGCCGGCCGATGACTTCGGATTCGGGGCGCCCGCGCAGTTTCACGAAGGCGGGGTTGACGTCCAGGATGAAGCCTTTGGGGTCCAGCACCAGCATGCCCTCGCTGGTGCTGCGGTAGACCAGGGAGGCCAGCTCGGCCTGGCGGTCGGCGTCGGACAGCCCCGCCCGGCGCGGACGCATGACGTACAGGTGGCTGTGGCCGGTGGGCGACGGGATGTGCGTGGCGGCGCCCGTGAGCATCAGGGGCTGGCGCTGGCGGTCCAGGCCCTGGCCGCGCCACGGCAGGGTGTTGCGCATGCCGGGCTGGCGCAGCCGCAGATTGATTTCGCCCACGTCGGGCAGCAGGTCTTCGACGGGCAGCCCGATGGCCGCGCCCTTGCGGTAGCCGAACAGGCGCTCGGCGCTGCGGTTCATGTAGACGATGGCGCCATGCGTGTCGGTGGCCAGATAGGCATCCTGGGAATAGTCCCCCAGCCGGATCAATGCCAGGATGTGGGAACGGTCGGCGTGTTCGGGCGGAAACAATGCGGCGACGTCAGGACCGGGGGCCTGTGCATAAAGAGGGACTGGGGGCTTGAGCAGGGGAAACATCACACGAGCGCGGGTGGATGTAGATCAGTCGTCACGATGGAGTCCGCTGAAAAGAACCTGCAACTTATCGGTTTTTAACATGGCGGCGATTCCGGCCACCATCGGTATTATCCATGACGCCCGTCCCCGGGCCGGTCCATGCCCCTGACGGCAACATCATTGTTCGGGCAGAGCTCGCCCGGGCATCCCTGAACTGAAGGCGGCGCCGGCGTTCAGGGGGCTTCGCCGAAGTATTCCTTGAACCGGTGGCCCAGCTTGCGCGCCTTGGTGCGCAGGTACTGCTCGTTGTAGGGATTGCGGTTGACCTGCAGCGGGATGTGCTCGGCGACCGCGATGCCCAGGTCCCCCAGCACGCGCTCCTTGCGCGGGTTGTTGGTCATCAGGCGCACGCTGCGGATGCCGAAATGGTCCAGCATGGGCCGGCACAGGTCGTAGCGGCGCATGTCGGCCGGGAATCCCAGGCGCTCGTTGGCCTCGACCGTGTCGGCGCCCTCGTCCTGCAGCTGGTAGGCGCGGATCTTGTTCAGCAGCCCGATGCCGCGGCCTTCCTGGCGCAGGTACAGGAGGATGCCGCGGCCCTCTTCCGCGATGCGCTGCAGGGCGGCTTCCAGCTGGGCGCCGCAATCGCAGCGCTGGCTGAACAGGGCGTCGCCCGTCAGGCATTCGGAATGGATGCGCGCGAGCACCGGCGCGTCCCCGAACGGCTCGCCCAGCGTCAGGGCCACGTGCTCCTTGCCCGTGGCGGGCTCGGCGAAGGCGTGGATCCGGAAGACGGCCCAAGGCGTGGGCAGCTGGCTGGAAGCGACATATTCGAGGATGCCGCCGTCCGCGACAGGCGCGGAACCGGAAGGGGAGGACATGGGGAACACATCGGGGAAGGAATGGAACGGGCTATAGAGTAACACTCCCGTGCGGCGGCCCGGTGTTCAAAAATCCGCCCGGGCCATTCAATACTTTTCTCCCCCTCCTCCCTAGCCTGGACATTTCGTCAGCAAGCCTGGTGAAGTGATTTTCGGGTGGTCAGGCTGCTCCGGCGACGCGGCGGCGGGGATCGGCGGCATGGGAAGCGTTTTTTCAGTGCCGCAGGCGCAATTCCCCCTACCCCCGTTGTTTTATAGCGTGCCGGGGCAGCACTTTCTCGGCGCTACGGGGCCATGGCGCGCGCGGCGTGCGCGTAGACATGGCGCAGCGGATGATGTGAGGCCAGCAGGATGCGGACCCGCCGGGTATTGCGCACGATGGCCGCACCGATCTTCAGCAGGCGTACCCGGATCGTGGCGGCGCTGGCACGCTCCAGTTCAGTCCCTCGCAGGGCCGTCTCGCGCAGGCGCTGCATGAGCGTATAGGCCAGGGCCGCCAGCAACAACCGGAACTGGTTGGCGGCGAACCGGTGGCAACTGGCACGTGTGCCGAACAGATCGAGCTGCGCCTCCTTGATGCGGTTCTCGGCTTCGCCCCGAGCGCAGTACAGCTGATCGTACAGTTGCATGGCATCGCCGTCCCGGATGTTGGTGACCACGAAGCGCGGGTTCACGCCCTGGGCGCCGTATTCGAGCCGGGTCAGCACGCGCCGGGGCCGATCCCACGACCCGGCCGCGTAGGTAAACTCGCTGACCAGACGTTGCTTTTTCCCAGTGCGCGCGTAATCGCCTTTGAGGATTTCCTCAGCCTGCCCGACACGCGCCTGAAGCCGTTTATTGCGTGCCAGGCCGATGACGTACTGCACGCCGCTGCGCTCACACCAGCGGATCAGCGGCTGGCGGCAGAACCCCGAGTCCCCACGGATGATGATCCTGACCTCGGGCCATGCCTGACGCAGCCGGTTCACCAACAAGCGCAGCACCGCCGCCGCGTGCCTGGCCCCGTCAATGCGGCTGGGGCGCAGCAGGCAGGCCAGCATCGACTGGCCGCAGAACACGTACAGCGGCAGGTAGCAGTGATGGTCGTAATAAGCATGGAACTGCTTGAGCTCCTGCTCACCGTGCAACGGGATATCCGAGGCATCCACATCCAGAATCAGCTCCTCAGGCGGCGTGGCGAAGCTGGCGATGAAGTGTTCGATGAGCACCCCATGCAGCGCCCAGGCGTCGGCGCGGGTAGCACCCGTTTCCAGACGGCTGAGCGTGGGTGAGCTGGCCAGGGGACGATCCCGTCCGACGGCTGTTTGCATCAGCAGGTCCTCACGCAGCGTATCGTGATCGTTCAGATCTTCGTAGCCGCAGCACAGGCCGTACAGGCGCTGGGCCAGCAGATCGCGCAGGCGGTGGTGGACCCGGCCCGCGGCTCGACGATCCGTCAGCGCCTTGGCCGCCATACGCGACAGGCCCGTGCGCGCATCAATTCTTCGCAGCAGCATCAGCCCGCCGTCGGAACTGAGGTCACCGCCTTGGAAATTCGCCTGCAAATGGCGGCGTCCAAGGCGTCCAAAGTTCAGTTCTTCAGTGGTACGATTCGGCATAGGCGATTCTTTTTGGTTGTTTGGCGTGAGAACCAATAACCATAAGCCCTCGGGCAAGAATCGCCTATTCCTTTTTACCCGCCTGACGAAATTTCCGGGCTAGGGCTCCGCGCTTCACCCCGCGCCACGATCCAGGCCGCAAACCTGGATCGTGGCGCGATTCGCCTTCGGGCGGCGGCCTGGATCAGAATCAGGCTCGTGAAGAAATATCATGATGAAAATGGCATGATTCACTTTCTTCCGGCAATCTGACATTGAGAAACAAGTCAAGGGCCATCACACACTCAGCGGGGACCTTCTCGATGGAGAAAATCGAAACAAGGCAGTCTCTCGACATGTTTGACCCCTATGTTTTTGAAACATCGGTCATGCGGCTCGGACCGCTGCGCGTTGCCAAAGGGAGATACCCCGCATCCCGGATGGCGCAACGGCAAGTGACCGCGCCGACCTTGTCTTTCATCCTCGGAAAAACACGGGCCAGCACCCATATTCACCTCGATGGCGCTCAACCCACTGAACTCACCGGCCAGTTCGGGCTGGTGCACTTCATCCGCAAAGGCACCCGGGCCGCTTCCCACTGGAACGACACGATCGATGCAATGACCGTGACCTTTGACACCGAAACCCTCGAATTCTGCGGCCGGCGGTTTTCACTGGACTCGATCCCCCGATCCACCCTTTTCTTCGACCCCGTCGCCTGCGCCGTCGCGACGGACATCGCGCACGACCCGGGGTCAGGCATGCAAAGCGCGCTCGGCTACCTGCTGCACCGGGTGCTGCGCGAAGTCGAAAGCCGGAAGGCCAAGGAATCGGACTGCATCCGGCGGGCCGAACAGATCGCGCGGGACATCACCCGCAATCTGCCCAACCTCTACGTCAACGGCAGGTTCGTCTACGACGATGCGTTCGCGGAACAGGGCCTGCGCCGAGCGTTCCTCGACCGGTTCGGCTGCACGCCCCATGCCTTCGCGCTGCGGGCCAAGGTCGATTCCGCCAAGCTCCTGCTGCGCGAAACCGACCTCGGCCTCGCGGACATCGCGGGCGCGCTCGGTTTCAGCGACCAGAGCCATTTCGCGCGGGTCTTCAAGGACGCCACCGCGATGACCCCCAGGGCGTTCCGGATCCGCCCCATCCGCCTGCCGTCCTGATGCGGTCGGGCCCGCTGGTGGCCAGCCGCCCGGCCGGCACACCCCAAAAAGAAAAAAATCCGGGTCCGCGCAAAGCGCGGAACCCGGCAATCGCCCGCTGGACCGGGCACGGATGATACGGTCAGGCCTTGACGCCGAGATAGCGTTCGATGATCTCACCGTTTTCGTGCAGGTCCTTGGGCGTACCCTCGTACACCACATGGCCGTTGTTGACGATGTAGGCGCGGTCGGCGAGCGACAGCGCGGCACGTACGTTCTGTTCCACGATCACGATGGTCTGGCCGGCGTCCGCCAGTTGGCGGCACACGGAGATCAGATCGCGCACGATCAGCGGGGCGAGGCCCTCGAAGGGCTCGTCCAGCAGGATGATGTCGGCGTTGCGGATCATGGCCCGCGCGATCGCCAGCATCTGCTGCTCGCCTCCGGAGAGCTGCTTGCCGCGGTTGCGCTTGCGTTCGGCCAGGCGCGGGAAGGTCGCGTAGATCTCGTCCAGGGTGCGCGGCTTGGGCGCCGTCATGGCCGCGAGCTGCAGGTTTTCCTGCACCGAGATCGAGCCGAACACGCGGCGTTCCTCGGGCACCAGCTGAATGCCCAGCGCCGCGCGGCTGTAGGGCGGCAGGTGCTGGATCTCCACGCCGCGGTGGCGGATCGCCCCGGACTTCACGTCCACCATGCCCATCAGGGATTTCATCGTGGTGCTCTTGCCGGCCCCGTTGCGCCCCAGCAGGGCCACGACCTCGTGCTCCTCGATCCGCATCGAGACGTCGAAGAGGATGTGCGAATCACCGTAATAGCTGTTGATCTTGTCGACTTCAAGCAGACTCATCGTCCATCCCTCCAAGGTAGGCCGCCTGGACCGAAGGATCCCTGCGGATCTCGTCCGGCGTGCCCTCGGTCAGTTTGCGGCCTTCGTACAGTACCGTGATGCGTTCGGCCAGCTCGAACATCGCGTCCATGTCGTGCTCGACGATCACCATGCTGCGGCCCTGGCGGATCGACTTGAGCAGCGACACCACCAGCACCCGCTCCTCGGGTCCGAGGCCGGCCAGGGGTTCGTCGAACAGCAGCACGTTGGCGCCCGTGGCCAGCGCCAGGCCGATTTCCAGGCGGCGCTTCTCGCCGTAGGACATTTCGGAGACCTGCGTGTCGGCATGGTGGGTGAGGTCCACCAGGGCGATGGCCGCATTGACCTGGGAATCCAGCTGGTCGGAATGCAGGCCGCTCAGCAGGTCGCCGCGGAAGCGCCCGCGCAGCCGCGCCAGGACCGGGATCATGACGTTCTGGCGCACGGTCAGGTGCTCGAAGAGCTGGTTGATCTGGTAGCTCTTGCTCATGCCCAGCTGGCAGACCGAGGTCACGCCGATGCCGGTGATTTCCTGGCCGCGGAAGAAGACCTTGCCCGTGGTCGTCGGCAGCTCGCCCGCCAGCATGGCGAAGAAGGTGGACTTGCCGGCGCCGTTGGGGCCGATCACGCCGTGCAGCTCGCCCTCGCGCAGGGTGAAGTCGATGTCGGAGTTGGCCTTCAGGCCGCCGTAGTGCTTGCTGACGCCGCGCGCCTCCAGCACCGGCGCGCCGGGGCGGGTGGTGGCCAGGGGCGGCACGATGTCCAGGGCGCCGGCCACCCGCGTGCCGGCCGCGTCGTCGATGTCCGACGGCAGGCTGCTGCGGCGGCGGAACAGGCTGATCAGCGCGCCCGCCACCCCGTGGCGGAACACCGTCACCAGCACGACGAAGACGATGCCCAGGATCAGTTTCCAGTAGGGCCCCAGGCTGCCGACCTGCTGCAGGCCTTCATACAGGTAGAGCCAGATGGTGGCGCCCAGCAGCGGACCCAGCAGCGTACCGGCCCCGCCCATCACGGTCTGGATGACCAGCTGGGCCGAGGTGTCCAGCGCGAAGGCGTCGGGCGGCATGTAGGACTGGAACAGGCCCAGCAGGCCGCCGGCCAGCCCGCCGTACGCGGCGGCGACCACGAAGACGATCAGCTTGTAGGTCTGGATCGAGTGCCCCAGCGCCGTGGCGCGCTTGGGATTGCCCTGGATGGCCTTGAGCACGGCGCCGAACGGCGAGCGCACGATGCGGCGGGCGATCAGGTATCCCAGGAAGAAGATCACCGCCACGAACCAGTACATGGACCAGCCGCTGGAGATGTGGATGTTGATGAAGCCCAGGGACAGTTCCGGCGGCGGCACGCCGGCGATGCCGTTCTCGCCCCCGGTGTAGTCCTTGAAGACCGAGTTCTCCATGAAGTAGAACATCTCGCCGAAGGCCAGCGTGCTCATGGCGAAGTAGATGCCGGTGCGCCGCAGGGTGAGATAGCCGATGATCAGGCCCATGACGGCGGCCGCCACCGTGCCGATGACCAGCGCCAGCAGCATGTTGGGCACCACCCCGTCGGTCAGCAGATACGCCGTGACGAAGCCGCCCGTGCCGTAGAAGGCCGCCTGGCCGAAGGACAGCAGGCCGGTGTAGCCGAACAGCAGGTCGAAGCCCAGCCCGAACAGGCCCCAGATCAGGATGCGGGTGAGCAGGTCCGGGCTCATGCCCAGGGCCGGCAGGACGAAAGGAGCCACCAGCAGGCCCGCCCCCACCAGCATTTCCGGAAGTTGTCTGCGCATGGCGCCTCCCGTGTTGTGCGCGACCGGCCGCCGCGTCGCGGTCCCGGCGTTGTCGGCGGTCGCCGTTGTCGATTGAGCCGAGTTCATTCACGTCCCTCCTGTCCCATGAGGCCCTGCGGGCGGAAGATCAGCACCAGCGCCATGGCGATGAACAGCATCACGTCGGAATACTGCGGATTGATCATGGCGGTCAGGCTGAGGATTTCACCCGCGATGATGCCGCCGATGATCGCCCCGGGGAACGAGCCCACCCCGCCGATCACCACCACCACGAAGGATTCGACCAGATAGCGGAATCCCATGTCCGGCGTCAGGGCGACGATGGGCGAATTGATCACCCCGGCGAAGCCGGCGGCCATGGCGCCGATGCCGAACACCAGCAGGAAGGTGCGCTTGACGTTGATGCCCAGCGCGTTGACCATCTGCGCGTCCTCGATGCCGGCGCGCACGATCAGCCCCAGGCTGGTGCGGTACAGCACGAAATACAGCAGCAGCAGCGTGGCCGCCGCGATGCCCAGGGTTTCCAGGCGGTACAGCGGATAGATCAGGGAGCCCAGGTGGGCGATCCCCTGGCCCCATTCGGGCGGCGTGACCGACAGGCTGACGCCGCCGTAGAGGCCGCGCACGATTTCCACCAGGATGATGCTGATGCCGAAGGTGACCAGGATCTGGTCCTCGGGCGGCCGGCTGTAGTACTTGCGCATCAGGCCGCGTTCCATGATCAGCCCGCAGGCCAGCGCGACGGCCGCGCCCCCGGCGACCGCCAGCACGAAGGAGTCCGTCAGGCCATAGACCGTGTACCCCGCGTAGCCCCCCACGACGAACAGGGCGCCGTGGGCGAAATTGATGACACCGAGCGTGCCGTAGATGATGGTCAGGCCGGTACTGATGAGCGCCAGCAACAGGCCGGTGGCCAGCCCGTTGAACAGCTGCGAGAGAAACAAAGACATGCTCGGCATCGAGTTGCCTCCTGTGAGAGTCCCGGAACGCGTTTCCGGCCATTCCCCGGAAGCGGGGAAACGGCCGGAAACCCCCGCTTAGGCGTAATCGCCCATCTTGCAGCCCAGCAGACCCAGCGGAGGCAGGACGTCCTTGCCGCTGACGACCTGGACGACCTCGAAGAAGTCCTCCGGATTCTTCATGTCGGCAGGCTTCTTGCCGCGCAGGATCGGGAAGTCGACGATGCCCTGGTGGTCCTCGGGGCGGAACGTGACCTTGCCCACCGGACTGTCGCGCAGTTCGCCGGCCTCCAGGGCCTTGACCACGTCGATCGGATAGAGGCTCTTGGCGCGTTCCACGGCGTCCGCCCACAGGACCAGGGCCAGATAGGCGTACATGGCCGAATCCCGCGGCTTGCTGCCGAACTTCTTCTCGTAGGCCTCGACGAAGTCCTTGGCGACCGGGTTGTGGTCCTCCAGGGTCCACCAGAAGCCCTGGGCGGCGTAGACGCCCTGCATGACGTCGGCGCCGACTTCCTTTTCCAGGTAGGCGGACATGTAGGGGATGACGATCTTCATCTTGTCGAGCAGGCCGAACTGCTTGGCCTGCTTGATGGCGTTGGCGGCGTCCGCGCCGTAGGCCACCACCACCAGGACGTTGGCGTCCGTGTTGGCGATGTTGATGAGGTAGGAGCTGTAGTCCTTGGCGCCCAGCGGGTGGACCTGGTTGGTGACCGTCTTCCAGCCCTCCTTCTCGGTGAATTCCTTCATCGACTGGGTGGTGGTGTGGCCGTAGGTGTAGTCCGGCGTCAGGTAGGCGGCCTTGCGGTCCTTGCCGAGTTCCTTGGCGACCACGGGCGCGATGGCCTTGCAGGCCATGTAGGCGAAATAGCACAGGCGGAAGCCGTAGCGCTGGCAGTCCACGCCGGTCGTTTCGTTGGAGCCGGAGATGGCCGTGAAGTACGGCGTGTGCTCGCGGTTGCAGACCTTCTGCAGGGCGATGGCCACCGCGCTGCTGGTGCTGCCGGCGATCATCATGGCCTTGTTGTCGTGGATGAAGCGGGTGGCCGCCTGCACGCCGGTGTTGGGCTTGGTTTCGGCGTCGGCCGATCCCAGCACCAGCTTCTTGCCCAGCACGCCCTTCTTGATGAGCGGAGAGATCTTCTGGACCTGGGGCGCCCCGGCGTTGATCTGCTCGGCGGCCAGCTCGTAGCCGTTCTTCTGCTCCGCGCCCTGGGCCGAATAGGGGCCGGTCAGGTCGACGGTCAGGCCGACGAACACGGAGTCGCCTTCGGCGCCGGCGGGCCATGCGCCCAGAGGCTTCTTGTCGTCGGCCAGCGCAACCCGGGCGGTGCCGGGCAGCAGCATGCCGCCGGCCACGCCCGCCGCGCCGGCCTTCAGCACGGAACGGCGCTTGACTTGCGTCTGCATGGCTTGGCCCAAAGTCTTTTTGTCCTTCATTGGTTTGTCTCCTGTCGAGTGGCCCCGGGCACCGGATGCGCCCGGCTGAAACACAGTCATTCCAGCAAAACCCCGCGATTTCTTTTTAGGCGGAACAGCTTTGTTTTTATCCTTGCAGGAAATCGCGGACTGGATTTTCCGAGGGCCGGATTTCTGCGTGATGCTATTAGTAAAATTTGAAACTTACGCAGAACTTACGCAGGCGGGAGATGCGCACCCCGGGCCTCACGCGGGCAAAATCCGGCCCCGCCCGGCCTTGCGGGCAGGGATGCGCATCCCGTTGATTCGACGGGAAAATATGCTTTAACGTTGAATGATGCGATGCAATAAAATAAGGGTTATTGCTTAAGGGAAAACCGCAGTTATGGCTTACCCTTAATATTGCAGCGCACAATGAAAAACGGGGCCCGGAGGCCCCGTTCATTCAAGCCGAAAATATCGGATCGGGCATGCCGTCGAGCGTGCCGGATTCAAGGCAGCCGGATGCGCGCGGCATATTCCCGCAGCACCTCGATGCCCGGGTCCTTGCGCGGCCAGACCAGGCCCACGCCGTCGTTCTCGTAGCGCGGCAGCACGTGGATGTGGGCGTGCGGCACGGTCTGCCAGCCGGCCGGGCGGTTGGCCTGCAGCAGCGTCAGGCCTTCCGGCCGGAAGGCGTCCTGCACGGCGCGCGCCACGCGATGGGCCAGGCGCATCAGCTCGGCCGCCAGGTCCTCGTCCATGTCGAGCAGGGTGGCGTAGGGCTCGCAGGGAGCCACCAGCACGTGGCCCGGGTTCAGCTGACCGGCGTCCATGAAGGCGAAGACGCGGGCGCCGCGATGGACGATGGCGGCCGGGATCTCGCCGGCCAGGATGCGGGTGAAGACGGTTTCCATGGGGATGCGCGCTCCGGAAAGGCCCGTGTCCGGGCCGGGTGTCGGGTCCGGCCACGGTAGCACATCCGGCCCCGCCCCGGCCTATGCGGGCGGGGTGCCGAGGTCCTGTTCGACGGCGAAGCAGGCCACCTGCCGCCCGCCCTGCTGCCGCAGGACCGGCAGGCGCTCGCGGCACACCGGCATGACCCGGTGGCAGCGCGAACTGAACGGACAGCCCGGCGGCGGATCGAGCGGGCTGGGCAGTTCGCCCGACAGCTTGATGCGTTCGCGCCGGGCCGCGTCGTTCAGGCGCGGCGTGGCCGACAGCAGCGCCTGGGTGTAGGGATGCAGCGGCTGGCCGAAGATCGCTTCCTTGCTGCCCTGCTCCACCACCCGGCCCAGGTACATGACCATGACTTCGTCGGCCAGGTGCTCGATCACCGACAGGTCGTGGGAGATGAACACGTAGGACAGGCCCAGGTCGCGCTGCAGGTCCTGCATCAGGTTCAGCACCTGGGCGCGCACCGACACGTCAAGCGCGGAGACGGCCTCGTCGGCGACGAGGATCTCGGGGTCCAGCATCAGGCCGCGGGCGATGGCGATGCGCTGGCGCTGGCCGCCGGAGAACATGTGCGGATAGCGGCTGTAGTGCTCGGGCCGCAGGCCGACCCGCTCCATCATGGCCTGCCCGCGCGCCCGGCGCGCGCGCGCGTCCAGGTCGGTGTTGATGAGCAGGGGCTCTTCCAGGATGTCGCCGATGCGCTTGCGCGGATTGAGCGAGGCGTAGGGATTCTGGAAGATGATCTGGATCTTGCGGCGGCGCAGTTTCGCCAGGGCCGGGTCGGCGCGCGACACGTCCTGGCCGCGGTACAGCAGCTGCCCGGCGGTGGGCGGCTCGATCATGGTCAGCACCCGGGCGAGCGTGGACTTGCCGCAGCCCGACTCGCCGACCACCGCCAGGGTGCGGCCGGCCTGCAGCGTGAAGGACACGCCGTCCAGGGCCTTGACGGATTTTCCCGGTTTGAGGAAGCCGCCGTCCACGGCGTAGTGGCGCTTGAGGTCGATGGCCTGGAGGACGGAAGCTCCGCTGGTGTCAGTAGGCAGCACTGGGATCTCCATTAGGTGTTGGCAGGCCGGCGTCGTCCAGCGGGGTGTGGCATTTGACCTGCCGGCCCTCCGGCCCGGACAGTTCCGGCTCGCGCGTGCGGCACAGGTCGGTGGCATAGGGGCAGCGCGGGCTGAGCAGGCAGCCCTGGGGCCGGTCGTAGCGCCCCGGGACCACGCCCGGCAGCGACACCAGGCGCTCGGCGCCGCGGGAGAATTCCGGCAGCGCCCGCAGCAGCGCCTGGGTGTAGGGATGGCGCGGATGGCGGAAGATGTCCGAGGCCGGGCCGGCTTCCACCAGCTGGCCGGCGTACATGACCAGGATGCGGTCGGCGGCCTCGGCCACCAGGGCCAGGTCGTGGGTGATCAGCACCAGCCCCAGGCCCTCGCTGCGCTGCAGCGACAGCAGCAGGTCCATGATCTGGGCCTGGATGGTCACGTCCAGGGCCGTGGTCGGCTCGTCGGCGATCAGCAGGCGCGGCTTGCAGGCGATCGCCATGGCGATCATGACGCGCTGGCTCATGCCGCCCGAGAGCTGGTGCGGATAGGCCCGCAGGCGCGATGCGGGATCGGGGATGCCGACCTGCTCCAGCAGCTCGATCACCCGCGACCGCAGCGCGCGCCGCGAACCGCCGCCGTGGGCGCGCAGGGCCTCGGCGATCTGGTATTCGACCGTGTAACAGGGGTTCAGGCTGGTCATCGGATCCTGGAAGATCATCGAGACCTCGGAGCCGATCAGCGAGCGGCGCTGCTTTTCCGGCATGCGCAGCAGGTCGCGGCCGTCGAAGCGCAGGGCGTCGGCGTGCACCCGGCCGGGGAAGTCGATCAGCCCCATCAGGGCCAGCGAGCTGACGGATTTCCCCGAGCCGGATTCCCCCACCAGGCCGACCACCTCGCCCGCCTCGACGCGGTAGCTGATGCGGTCCACGGCCTTGAAGGGCGCGGCTTCGTCGCCGAAATGGACGGACAGGTTCTGGATTTCGAGCATGGTCCGTCTTCCTACACTTTCAGGCGCGGGTCGAGGGCGTCGCGCAGGCCGTCGCCCATCAGGTTGAAGGCCAGCACGGCCAGCAGGATGGCCAGGCCCGGGAAGGTCACGACCCACCAGGCGCTCTGCGCGAACTGCAGCACGTTGGCCAGCATGGTGCCCCATTCGGGGGTGGGCGGCTGCGCGCCCATGCCCAGGAAGCCCAGCGCGGCCATGTCCAGGATGGCGTTGGAAAAGCCCAGCGACGCCTGCACGATGAGCGGCGCCAGGCAGTTGGGCAGGATGTTGACGAACATCTGCCGCCAGGGGCCCGCCCCCACCACGCGCGAGGCGGTCACGTAGTCGCAGGTCATCTCGCGCAGCACCGCCGCGCGCGTCAGGCGCACGTAGTGCGGCAGCGCCACGAAGCTGAGCGCGAGCGAGGCGTTGACGATGGACGGCCCGAAGATGGCCACCAGCACCAGCGCCATCAGCAGGCTGGGCAGGGCCAGCATGATGTCCACCACGCGCATGATGGCGATGTCCACGATCCCGCCCGCGTAGCCGGCGATGACGCCGAAGAAGATCCCCAGCACCAGCGACACGCTGACCACCAGGAAGCCGACCAGCAGCGACAGGCGCGCGCCGTGCATCAGGCGCGAGAGGATGTCGCGGCCCACGTCGTCGGTGCCCAGCACGAAGCGCCAGGAGCCGCCGTCGAGCCAGGCGGGCGGCTGCAGCAGGGCGTCGCGGTATTGCATGGACGGGTCGTGCGGCGCGATCAGCCCCGCGAAGACCGCGATGAGCAGCATGGCGACGATGTAGTACAGGCCGGTCAGCGCTCCGCGGTTGCGGCTGAAGTCCTGCCAGAATGACTTGAACGGCCCCGGCGGCGCCGGGACGGCCGTGGCGGCGGCCGAAGTTGCGGCCGTGGCGGCCGGCGCCGCCGCCGGAGTTGCGGCCGAATCTGCGGCCGAGGTTGCCGCCGGATTTGGCGCCGGCGTCGCGTTGGAGCTTGCGGTCGCGGACATGTCAGTTCCTCCCCCGGCGGTGGCGGATGCGCGGATCGGCCAGCCCGTACAGGATGTCCACGCACATGTTGACGATGATGATGAGGGTGGCGACCATCAGCACGCCGCCCTGGACGATCGGATAGTCGCGCTGCTCCAGGCCGTGGATCAGCCAGCGCCCGACGCCCGGCCAGGAAAAGATGGTTTCGGTCAGGATCGCCCCGACCATCAGCACGCCGACCTGCAGCCCGATCACCGTCAGCACCGGCAGCAGCGCGTTGCGCAGGGCGTGCACCACGACCACCCGCAGGCGCGACAGGCCCTTGGCCCGCGCGGTGCGGATGTAGTCCTCGTTCAGCACCTCCAGCATCGAGGAGCGCGTCATGCGCACGATCACCGCCAGCGGGATCGTCGCCAGCACGAAGGCCGGCAGCAGGATGTGGTGCAGGGCGTCGAGGAAATTGCCCTCTTCGCCGAACAGCAGCGTGTCGATCAGCATGAAACCGGTCAGCGGCTGGTCGGGGTCCAGGAACACCGCGGCGCCGATGCGGCCGGACACCGGCATCAGATCCAGCTGCACGGACACCAGCATGATCAGCATCAGGCCCCACCAGAACACCGGCATGGAATAGCCGGTCAGGGCGGCGGTGATGGCGGCGTGGTCGAAGAAGGAGCCGCGCTTGACGGCGGCCAGCACCCCCACCGGGATGCCGATCAGCAGCGCGATCGCCATGGCGACGGCGCTCAGTTCCAGCGTCGCCTGGAAGCGCGGCACGAACTCGGACCAGATCGGCTCGCGGGTGGTCAGCGAGGTGCCCAGGTCGCCGTGCAGCACGTTCCAGACGTAATGGCCGTACTGCGCCCACAGCGGCTGGTCCAGGCCCAGCTGGGCCATCATGGCCGCGTGGCGTTCGGGAGACAGGCCGCGTTCGCCCGCCATGATCATCACCGGGTCGCCGGGGATCAGGTGGATGAACGCAAAGGTCAGCAGCGTGATGCCGATGAACGTCGGGATGGCCAGGCCGACGCGTTTGAGGATGAAGGAAAGCATGGCGCGCAAGTGTCCCCGCGGGAGGGACCCGGTTGAGGAATGGCGATCCGCGCCCCTGCGGGACCTGTCAGGCAGGCGCAGGGGCGCGGATCGCGGGTCGGCGAAGAGGCTTACTTGCCGAGGCTGACGTGGTCGAAGATGTGGCGGCCCACCGGCGACACGGTATAGCCCTGGACGTCCTTGCGCAGCGGCTCGAACACCGTGGAGTGCGCGATCATGACGGCCGGGGCCTGCTCATGCATCATGACCTGGGCCTGCTTGTAGAGCTCGACGCGCTTGGCGTGGTCGGACGTGGTGCGGGCCGGCTGGATCAGCTCCTCGAAGGGCTGGTAGCACCAGCGGGAGTAATTGGAGCCGTCCTTGGCCGCCGCGCAGCTGAACAGCGTCGCCAGGAAGTTGTCCGGGTCGCCGTTGTCGCCCGTCCAGCCGATCAGCATGGTCTGGTGCTCGCCGGCCTTGGAGCGTTTCAGGTATTCGCCCCATTCGTAGGTGACGATCTTGGCCTTGACGCCGATCTTGGCCCAGTCGGACTGGATCATCTCGGCCATGCGGCGCGCATTGGGGTTGTAGGGGCGCTGCACCGGCATGGCCCACAGGTCGGTCTCGAAGCCGTCCGGATAGCCCGCCTCGGCCAGCAGGGCCTTGGCCTTGGCCACGTCGTGCGGCCAGTCCTGGACCGCGTCGTTGTAGCCCCACATCGTCGGCGGCAGCAGGTTCTTGGCCGGCAGGCCGGCGCCCTGGAAGACGGCGGCGATGATGGCGGGCTTGTCGATGGCCATGGACAGGGCCTGGCGCACGCGCACGTCGGTGTAGGGCTTCTTTTCGGTGTTGAAGGACAGGTAGCCGACGTTCAGGCCGGCCTGCTCCAGCAGCTGGATGTCCTTGTTCTTGCGCATCGCGTCCAGGTCGGCCGGGTTGGGGTACGGCATGGACTGGCATTCGTTCTTCTGCAGCTTGGCGTAGCGCACGGAAGCGTCGGGCGTGATGGCGAACACCAGGCGACCGATCTTGGGCTGGTCGCCCCAGTAGGACTTGAACGCCTTGTACAGGATGCGCGCGTCCTTCTGGTAGGTGACGAATTCAAAGGGGCCGGTGCCGATGGGATCGGTATCGACCTTCGAGGGCGTGCCGGCCTTCATCATGGCGTCGGCGTATTCGGCCGACTGGATGGAGGCGAAGTCCATGCCGAGGTTGGCGATGAACGGGGCTTCGGGACGGTTCAGGACGAAGCGGACGGTGTGGTCGTCCACCTTTTCGATGCGGTCGATGAGCTTGCCCATGCCCATGCCGTCGAAGTACTGGTAGGAGCCGTTCGAGACCTTGTGGAAGGGATGGTCGGCGTCCTTCTGGCGCAGGAACGAGAACAGCACGTCGTCGGCGTTGAAATCGCGGCTGGGCTTGAAGAGCTTGCTGGAATGGAACTTCACGCCCTTGCGCAGGTGGAAGGTGTAGACCTTGCCGTCTTCGCTGACGTCCCAGGATTCGGCCAGGCCCGGCACGATCTCGGTGGTGCCGGCCTTGAATTCGACCAGGCGGTCGAAGATGGGATGGGTCGCGTCGTTGGTCGTGCCCGAGGTGAAGAACGCGGCGTTGAAGCCTTCGGGGGAGCCTTCGGAACAGTAGACGTAGCTCGTGTCGGCGGCCTGCGCGGTCGCCATGGCCATGGACACGAGGGCCAGGCCCAGGGTCCGCTTGAAGATCTTGTTCATCGTTACCTCTTTGAGTGTGACCACGAGTGGCGGAAAGACTCGACGGCAGGGGTCGGATTGCGTCCCTGCCGTAAATTTTTTGAAACATAGCACAGAACGCCACGCACACTCCAGCACTCGGGCATCAAGGATTACCCGAGTGTCGATTCGCGCAATTTTGTGAAATGTCTTCCGCGCCGCGTGGCCCGCGGCCGTCCGCCATCCGCCGCACGGCCCGCAAGCCGCCCGGAGGAGCCCCGTCCGTCCCGGCGCGGCCCGGGCAGCAAAGCGGGCTTACTGGCCCAGGCCCGCCAGGTCGCCGAACTGCGCGGCGAACTCGGCCGGCGACATCGCGCGGCCGTTGGCCGTGACCTGGCCGTCGGCATAGCGGTAGTCGGCCTCGATGGCGTCGCCCTGGCGCTGCACCAGGCCCTGGCGCTCCAGCCGGCCGACGTACTGGTCGAACAGCATGCTCGTCAGCGCCACGGCCATGTCGGCGCCCTCGCCGTGCTGCGTCTGGCGCACCACCTGCAGCAGCATGGGCTTGGACAGGCTCAGGTGCGCGGAGAGCTGGCGGATGGCGCTTTCGATCAGCCCGCCCAGGTCCGGCGGGGCGTCCTCCGGCGCCGGCCGGAATTCGGCCTGGGCCTTGAGCTCGCTCGTTCCCTGGGGGGTTTCCCAGCGCAGCGCGTCGAGCGTCAGGCGCGGGCCGGCGGCGAGTACGGGCACGGCCAGCGCGCGCAGGCGCTGGCGGTCCTGCTCCGACAGTTCCGCATCCGGATCCTCGCGGCGATTGAGCTGCCCCAGCGCGTCGGCCAGGGCCTGCAGTCCGGCCACGTCCAGGTGCTCGGCGGACAGCGCCAGCGTGATCCGGCCCAGGTCCCGGCGATCGAGCTGCAGCTGGCCCAGGTCGTAGGCCAGGCGGCTGTCCAGCAGGCCGCCGGTGCGGACGGTGTCCGAGCTCAGCGACGGCCCGATGAACGCCAGGGCAGGCGCATCGGGGACGTCGACGTGGACCTCTCCGAACCGGGCGTGCTGCCGCGACTGCAGGTCGGCCTCGCCGCTGCGCGTCGTGCGGCCGTCGAGATCCAGGCCCTCGAACCGCACCCGGACGCCGGAATCCGCGTCCACCGCGGCCAGCCGGTCGATGCGCCCGGACACGGCCGCCTCGCGCGTGCCCGGATCGTAGTCGATGCGCACCAGGCCGCCGCTGAAGTCCAGCCGGTTGTCGGCCAGCCGGGTGGGCTCCAGGCGCCATTGCGAGGCCACCCGGCCGTCGAATCCGATCCGGGACCGCAGCGTCCAGGGCGCCGTGCCGGCCGGCTGTGCGTCGAACCAGGGCTGCCACAGGCCGCCCGGCAGAGGCTCGATCAGGCTCAGGGCCGCCGCGGGCCGCCATTCGCCCTGGCGCACGGCCGCCCAGGGCCAGGGGCCGTGCGCCAGGGCGTCATGCAGGCCCAGGGTCTGGTCGCGGCCCTCGTCGTCGCGGAACTGGAAGCCGTAGCGCACGTCCGAGGAAAACACGCCGCGCCGGTATGCCTGGATCGTCAGGACGGGGCGCGGATCGGCGGACGCCCACTGCGCGGCGATTTCCTGGTTGGCCTGATCGACCCAGGCCTCCACGCGCTCCTGGGCCAGGCGGCCGGCATACCAGGAGGCGCCCGTGTAGGCGAGGGCCAGGGCGGCCGCGACGGCGGCGGCGGTCTTCAGGGAGCGGTGGCTCATCGGGGATCTTCTCCATCGGGGCGCCCGGGGGCGCGGTCGTACAGCCGGATCAGTTGCGAGGCGTCCTGCGCCCCCAGGCCCTGGCGGCTGGCCAGGCGGTAGCTTTGCCCGGCGGCCGCGGCCACCGGCATGGCGGTGCCCTGGGCGCGCGCCAGCGCCGCCACGGTGTCCAGGTCCTTCAGCATGGTGTCCAGGGTGGCCTGGGCGGGCCCGGGCGCCTGGGTCATGCGCGGCACGAAAATGCGCAGCAGGGTGGAATCGGCCCAGCCGCCCGCCAGGGCCTCGTCCAGGCGCGCCGCATCCACCCCGGCGTCCCGCGCCAGGGCGACGGATTCGGCGATGGCGGCGATCGTGGCGGTCACGATGGTCTGGTTGCAGAGCTTGGCCACCTGGCCGCTGCCCACCGGGCCCATGTGGGTCACCCGGCTGGCGTAGGCCATCAGCAGCGGGGTCGCGCGGGCGCAGGCGTCGGCCGGGCCGCCCGCCATGATGGCCAGGGTGCCGGCCGCCGCGCCGCCCGTGCCGCCGGACACGGGCGCGTCCAGCCAGACGGCGCCGTTGGCCTGCGCCAGCCGTCCGGCGAATTCGCGCGTCTCGGCCGGCGGAATGGAGGAATGGTCGATCAGCAGTTCCAGCGCGCCGGCCCGCGCCAGCCCGTCCGCGCCGAACACCACGTCGCGCACCGCGTCCGCATCGAACAGGCACAGGGCGACCCAGGCGCATCGTTCGCCCAGCTCGCGCGGGCTCGCGCAGGCGCGGGCGCCGGCCGCCTGGACGCCGCGCAGCGGGCCGGGGGAGCGGTTCCAGACGTGGACCTCGTGCCCGGCCTGCAGCAGGCGATGCACCATGGGCACGCCCATGCGGCCCAGTCCGCAGAATCCGATCTTCATGGCCGTCGGGTCCGTTTTGGGGTCTGTCGAGAGTCCGTTCGAGGGTCCGTTCGAGGGTCCGTTTGAGGGTCCGTTTGAGGGTCCGATCCGGGGATCCGTTCAGGGGTCCGGCCGGGAATCATTCGGGCCGCTTGCGGGACAGTTCGCGCGGCAGGGGGAAGGCGACCTGCTCGCGCACGCCGTCCAGGGGGCGCACGGAGCGCGCGCCCAGTTCCTTCAGCCGGCCGATCACCTGCTGCACCAGGACTTCGGGCGCGGAGGCCCCGGCGGTCACGCCGACCCGCCGGGCATTGCGCAGCCACTCGGGATCGATCATGTCGGGATGGTCCAGCAGGTAGGCGGTCACGCCCTTGCGCTCGGCGACTTCGCGCAGGCGGTTGGAGTTGGAGCTGTTGGGGCTGCCCACCACCAGCACCAGGTCGCATTGCGGCGCCATGACGCGCACCGCGTCCTGGCGGTTCTGCGTGGCGTAGCAGATGTCGCTTTTCTTGGGCTCGGCGATGCCGGGGAAGCGCCGGCGCAGGGCGTCGGCCACCTGGGCGGCGTCGTCGATGGACAGCGTGGTCTGGGTGACGAAGGCGAGACGGTCCGGATGGCGCACCTGGAGGGCCTGGACGTCTTCCACCGATTCGACCAGGTACATGCCATCGTCGGCCTGGCCCAGGGTGCCCTCGACTTCGGGGTGGCCGCGGTGGCCGATCATGATGACCTCGCGGCCTTCCTTGCGCATGCGGGCGACTTCGACGTGGACCTTGGTCACCAGCGGGCAGGTGGCGTCGAAGATGCGCTGGCCGCGCCGGGCGGCCTCGTCGCGCACGGCGCGCGAAACGCCGTGCGCCGAGAAGATGACGATCGCGTCCGAAGGCGCGTCCTCGAGTTCGTCGATGAAGACGGCGCCCTTGGCGCGCAGGTCCTCGACCACGTAGCGGTTGTGCACGATCTCGTGGCGCACGTAGATCGGCGCCCCGTGGATTTCGAGGGCGCGCTCGACGATCTCGATGGCCCGGTCCACCCCCGCACAGAAGCCGCGCGGCTGGGCCAGGACGATCTCGGCGCCCGGGGCGGCGGCCTCGCCGGCCGCGGCCGCGCCCACCGCGTCCGTGCTCAGAGGGGCCGCGCCGCTCACAGCACCCCCAGGATCTTGATCTCGACCTGCAGGTCGATGCCGGCCAGGGGATGGTTGAAGTCGAACAGGGCGGCGTCGTTCCGCAGGGTCTTGAGCACGCCGGAATAGCGGCCGCCGTTGGGCGCCACGAACTCGACCATGTCGCCCGCCTCGAATTCGGTGTCCGGCGGGGCGTTGCGCGTCATTTCGTCGCGCGCGACCCAGCGCAGCAATTCGGGGTTGCGTTCGCCGTAGGCCTGGGCGGCCGGCACGTCCGCGGTGAAGTGCTCGCCCTCCGGGCGGTCGAGCAGCAGGGATTCGATGCCCGGCGCCCACTGGCCGATGCCCATCTGCAGCGTGGCGGGCCGATCCAGGAAGGTATCGACGAAGACGGTGCCGGCGCCGGGGCCCGTCAGCAGTTCGATGCGGTAGTGCAGCGTGACATAAGAGTCCGGTCGGACGTGCTGCGCGGCTTGGGTTGAAGTCAAAATGCCACCGTAAAGGGATTCAATGCAAACCTGATCATTTTAGGGCCTATCATGCCACAAGACACCCGATCTCCCTGTTCCGAACGTCCCCGGGAGCGCCTGCTGCGCCACGGCGCCCAGGCGCTGACGTCCGCCGAGCTGCTGGCGGTGCTGCTGCGCACCGGCACGCGCGGCAGCGACGCCGTGGACATGGGGCGCCGGATGATCGAGCATTTCGGCGGGCTGCGCCGCCTGCTGGCGGCGGAATCGTCGGCGCTGCTGGCCTTTCCCGGCATGGGCGCGGCCAAGACCTGCGAACTGCTCGCGGTCCAGGAACTCAGCCGGCGCGCGGTCGAGGAGCCGCTGCGCAACGGCCGTGCCCTGAGCCAGCCCGAGCAGGTGAAGCGGTTCTGCGCGCTGCGCCTGGCGCACCTGCGGGTGGAGCACTGCATCGCCCTGTTCCTGGACAGCCAGCTGCAGCTCATCGAATGCGCGGAGGTCGCGCGCGGCACGCTGTCGCACGCCTCGATCTACCCCCGCGAGGTCGTGAAGGCCGCCCTGGGGCACCACGCCGCCGCCCTGATCCTGGCCCACAACCACCCTTCCGGCCTGGCCGAGCCCAGCCCGGCCGACGTCGCCCTGACGCGCCAGCTGAAGCAGGCCCTGGCCCTGGTGGACGTGCGGCTGCTGGACCACCTGATCGTCGGCGCCACCGAGGTCACGTCGCTGGCGGAGCGGGGGCAGGTGTGAACGGATTCTCCGTCGCGCTACGCCTTGACCGAAAAGCCGCTTGCACGGCGGGGCCGTCTCGTGATGCGCGGCCAGCCGGGGCCGCCGGCAGACCCGCGTCTCTGGACCTTCCCTCGCCCACGTAGTAGAATGGCGGGCTTATCTTGGATACGTTGCCAGGGTTCTGATGCGGATCGCATCCCTTTTGCAGGGAGTCCCCGCGTCCATCCGGCTGGCGGTCCCCCATCATCCACCCACGGATTTCATCATGAAAGAAGGCATTCATCCCGAATACCGCGAGGTCGTGTTCCTCGACCTGCAGACCGGCAACAAGTTCATCTCGCGCTCCTCGCTGAATACGCGCGAAACGACCGAGATCGACGGCAAGACCTACCCGCTCTTCAAGTGCGACGTGACCTCGGAATCGCATCCCTTCTACACCGGCGCCCAGACCCGCATCGTCGAGACCGGCCGCGTGGAAAAGTTCCGCGCCCGTTTCGCCCGCACCGCCGGCACCGTCAAGAAGTAAGTGCCCCCACGCTGCGCAAGTTCCAGCAGCAAGCAAGGGTTCCAAAAGGCAGCCGTCAGGCTGCCTTTTTCATTTAACATGGGCGCCATCCGCCCCCTTTTCCCTGGTGCTTCCCCGGTGCTGTCCCAAGACCTGCGATCGACGCCCGCCCGGCTGACGGCCACGGCCGCCGCCAAACTGCCCCGGCTGTTCCTGCTGGGCTTCGGGCTGGTCTACATCCTGGCCGGCCTGTTCTACCGCGACCCCTGGAAGACCGACGACGTCACCGGCCTGGCGACCATGCTCACGGCCCTGTCGGGCCGGGACCACGCCTGGCTGCTGCCCCAGGTGGGCCACCTAGCCCAGGCGCAGGACGGGCCGCTCGTCACCTGGGTGGGCGCCTTCTCCATCTGGGCGCTGCGCCCCCTGCTGGAACTGTTCGCCAGCCCCCTGGACGCGGCCATCATCGCTTCGCGCGTGCCCAATCTGCTGTGGTTCGCGCTGCTCACGGGCTCGATCTGGTACGGCACCTACCTGCTGGGCCGGCGCCCGGAGGCCCAGCCGCTGGCCCTGCCCTTCGGCGGCGAGCCCAATCCGCGCGACTACGGCCGCATGCTGGCCGACGCCGCCCTGCTGCTGATCGTGGCCACGGTCGGCATCGTCTGGCGCATGCACGAGACCGCCGAGATCCCGGCGCTGATCGCCTGCCAGGCGCTGGCCTTCTACGCCGTGGCCCGCATGCTGGACCATCCGGTGTCGGGCGCCGTCACCCTGGGACTCGCCGTGGGCCTGTCCTTCCTGGCGCGCGGCTGGCTGGGCTGCCTGCCGCTGATCCTGGCCGTGCCCGTCGCCTTCCTGCCGGGCGGCGCCCTGG
This sequence comes from Castellaniella defragrans 65Phen, assembly GCF_000612685.1. Lineage (NCBI taxonomy): Bacteria > Pseudomonadati > Pseudomonadota > Betaproteobacteria > Burkholderiales > Alcaligenaceae > Castellaniella > Castellaniella defragrans. The sequence goes on along the minus strand of NZ_HG916765.1, from coordinate 1,249,853 downwards.
CGGCCGAACGCAAATGGCTGGCGGCCAGCGCCCTGATCGCCACCGCGCTGATCCTGCTGTGGTGGATACCCGCCCGGACGTTCGGTCCCTACTGGGCCGACAGCTGGCTGCGCTGGACGCGCAACGCCTTCGACTGGCCCGACGCGCGATCCTGGGGCAGCATCCTGCGCGACCTGCCCTGGTTCCTCTGGCCGACCTGGCCGCTGGCCCTGCTGGCGCTGTGGCGCTGGCGCGGCTGGTTCGGCGCGCCGCACATCGGCATCCCGCTGGGCTTCGCCGCGGGGGCGCTGCTGACGCTGCTGGCCAGCGCCGACCCCTTCGAGCCCGAATACAGCACGCTCGCCGTGCCCTGCGCCGTCCTCGCCGCCTTCGCCCTGCCGACCCTGCGGCGCGGCGTGGTCAACACCCTGGACTGGTTCGCGGTGATGTGCTTTTCGCTGACGGCCGCCACGGTGTGGCTGGGCTGGGTGGCGCTGCAGGCCGGCTGGCCGGCCCAGATCGCCGCCAACATCACCCGCCAGACGCGCGGCTTCGAGCCCCACGTCGCCTGGCCCGCCGCGGCCTTCGCCGCGCTGGGCACCCTCGCCTGGATCGCCCTGGTGCGCTGGCGCCTGCGCAGCCACCCGGCCGGCCTGTGGCGCGGCACGGCGCTGTCGGCCGGCGGCCTGATCACCACCTGGCTGCTGCTGGCCACGCTCTGGATGCCGGCGCTCGACTACGTGCGCAGCTACCGCGCCGTCTCGGCCTCGCTGGCCGCGGCCCTGGCGCAGCACCGCCAGCCCGGCGAATGCGTCCGCACCCAGGGGCTGGGCAGCGGCCAGCGGGCGTCGTTCCTGGTCTTCGACGGCATCGAATTCAGCTTCGACGACGACTGCCCGCTGCTGCTGCAGCAGCTCAGCCCCCGCAGCCTGGAGACGGGCGAAGCCTGGCTGGCCGACCATCCCGCGCTCTGGGAAGGCCGCCGCGAGCCCGACCGCCACGAGATGTTCCGCCTGCTGCGCCTGAAACCCTAGGATCCCCGGGGCGCCCGCGCTCCGCGCCCCTTCCCCCTTCCTTTCATTGCGATCCAATGAATTGCCGTCCGATGAATCCGTGCCTTCCATGACCGACGCCTCCCTCGCCGGCCGGCCCGCCGCCCCCTGGCGCACCATCCTGCGGCAGGCCTGGCCGATCCTGGTCAGCTCCTGGGCCGGGATCGTCTTCGCCGTCCTCGACACCGCCATGGTGGGCCACGCCAGCGCCGCCGACCTCCAGGCGATGTCGCTGGGCGCCTCGGTCTACATCACGGTCTTCGTCGGGCTGATGGGGGTGGTGCACGCCCTGATCCCGATCATCGCCCAGCACTTCGGCGCCGGCCGGCTGCGCGAGGCCGGCCGGGCCTGGGGCCAGGGCGTCTGGCTGGCCCTGCTCCTGTCGGCCCTGGGCGGCGCCAGCATGCTGTTTCCCGACGTCTGGCTCAGCCTGTCCGGCGACGTCGAGCCCGAAGTGCGCCGGCGGGTGGCGGGCTACCTGATCGCCCTCGCCCTGGCCCTGCCCCCGGCCCTGCTGTTTCGCACGATCTACGCCACCTCGACGGCCATCTCCCAGACCCGCGAGGTCATGGCGATCAATCTCGGCAGCATCGTCTTCAAGCTGCTGTTCAACGTCTGGTTCATCTTCGGCGGCCTGGGCCTGCCCGCGCTGGGCGTCGTCGGCGCGGGCATCGCCACCCTGGCGGTGAACTGGATGATGCTGGCCGCCGGCCTGTGGATGATCCGCCACCGGCGCGCCTTCCGCGCCCTGGCCCCGCGGCTGGAACGCCCGCGCTGGGCCGACCAGAAGGAACTGCTGCGCCTGGGGCTGCCCATGGGCGGGTCCTACCTGATCGAAGTCTGCGCCTTCAGCTTCATGGCGCTGCTGATCGCCCGCGACGGCCTGTACGTCAGCGGCGCGCAGCAGATCCTGGCCAACCTGATCGCCCTGGCCTACATGCTGCCGATGTCGCTCAGCCTGGCCACCGCCTCGCTCACGGCCCAGGCCGTGGGCGCGCTCGACCCGGCGCTGGCGCGGCGCACGGGGCTGAGCGGGATCGGCCTGGTGGCCCTGGGCGCCCTGCTCACCGGCGTGGTCCTGATCGTGGGCCAGGACGCCATCGTGCGCGCCTACACGGACGAGGTCCGGGTGGCCGCGATCGCCCTGACGCTGCTGCAGATCGCGCCGTGGTTCCATTTCTGGGACGCCATGCACTGCATCAGCGCCTACATCCTGCGCGCCTACAAGATCGCGCTGGTGCCGCTGATCCTGCAGGTCACCGCGCTGACCGGGCTGGGCCTGGTGGGCGGCTGGTGGCTGGGCTACGGGCCGGCGGCGGGGGCCCTCGCCCCGCTGGCGAGCCGGCTGATGCCGGGCGCGCCCGTGGGCGCCGCCACCATGTGGATCATGGCGATGCTCGGGCTGCTGCTGTCGGCCCTGCTGCTGTTCACCTGGTACGGCCACGTGCTGCGCCGGCAGGCGCGCGGCGCCTGAGCCGGGGCCGGCCCGGGGGCGCCGGCGGCCCCGGAGCGCGCGGCTCCGCGGGCGATCAGGCGGCCTGCCCGGATCCGGCGGCCTGCTCGGCCGGTTCCGGGTCCGGCCCCGCTTCGCCCGAACCGTTGGTGGTGGCGGCGGTCACCAGTTCCACCACCTTGCTGCGCGACAGCACGCCGATGAACTCGCCCTGCTCGCCCGTCACCGCCAGCGGCTCGGGCGTGCGCAGCAGCCGCGCCAGGACTTCGTCCAGCCCGGCCGAAGCCGGCACGGACGCCATGTCGCTCAGATGCCGGGAAATGTCGCGCGCGCCCGCCTGCGCGGCGCGCTGCGCATCGGCGCGCATCAGCACGCCCGCCAGGCGCTTGCCGTCCAGCACGGCGGCGTAGTCGTAGTCCCGGGCGGCCAGGCGCTCCAGCGCATGCGCCGGGTGCGTGCGCATGGTCAGCGTCAGGGGGCGCTCGTTGCAGGCGTGGGACGCGTTCAGGACCTTGCCCCGGTTCACGTCCTGCAGGAAGGACTCGATGTAGTCGTTGGCCGGCGACAGCAGGATGTCCTCGGGCGTGCCTTCCTGGATCAGTTCGCCGTCCTTCAGGATGGCGATCCGGTTGCCCAGGCGCAGGGCCTCGTCCAGGTCGTGGGTGATGAAGACGATGGTCTTGTTCAGCCTCGCCTGCAGGGCCAGCAGCTGGTCCTGCATCTCATGGCGGATGAGCGGATCCAGGGCGGAGAACGCCTCGTCCATCAGCAGGATCTCGGCATCCGTGGCCAGCGCCCGGGCCAGGCCCACGCGCTGCTGCATGCCGCCGGAGAGCTGGTGGGGATACTGGGCCTCGAAGCCGGACAGACCGACCTGCTCCAGCCAGTGGCGCGCACGCTCGTTGCGCGCGTCCCGGCGCACGCCCTGCACCGCCAACCCGTAGGCGGCGTTGTCCAGCACCGTGCGGTGCGGCAGCAGGCCGAAGCGCTGGAACACCATGCTCATCTTGCTCTGGCGGAAGCGTTCCAGTTCGCGCGGCTTGAGGCTGACCACGTCCACCCCGTCGACCAGGATCTGCCCGGCACTGGGCTCGATCAGGCGGTTGAAGTGCCGGATCAGCGTGGACTTGCCCGAGCCCGACAGCCCCATGATGACGTGGATGTGGCCTTCCTCGATGGACAGGCTGATGTCGCGCAGGCCCAGGGTGTGGCCGCTGCGCTCCAGCAGGGCCTCCTTGGACAGGCCCTCGCGGGCGGCGGGCAGCCAGCGCTCCGGGTGCGGGCCGAAGATCTTGTAGATGTTGCGGACTTCGATCTTGCTCATGTCAGTTCCCCCGCACCTGCCAGCGCCGGCCGAACCGCTGGGTGATGCGGTCGAAGATGATGGCCAGGATCACGATCCCCAGTCCGGCCAGCAGGCCGCGCCCGACCTGCAGGCGGTTGATGCCCTGCAGGACCTCGTAGCCCAGGCCGCGCACGCCGATCATGGAGGCGATCACCACCATGGCCAGCGCCATCATGGTGGTCTGGTTGATGCCCGCCATGATGTTGGGCAGCGCCAGCGGCAGCTGCACGCCGAAGAGCTGGCGGCTGCGGCTGGCGCCGAAGGCGCGCGAGGCCTCCAGCACCTCCGCGTCCACCAGGCGGATGCCCAGGTCGGTGAGGCGGATGACGGGCGGCACGGCGTAGATCACCGTGGCGAACAGCGCCGCCAGCTTGCCCAGGTTGAACAGCATGACCACCGGGATCAGGTAGACGAAGCTGGGCATGGTCTGCATGACGTCCAGGACCGGCAGCATCACGGCGCGCACCCAGCGGAAGCTGGCCATGGCGATCCCCAGGGGGATGCCGATGATCACCGAGAACGCCACCGCCACGATCATCAGCGACAGCGTCTGCATGGCGGCCTCCCACAGGCCGATGGCCCCCACCAGGCACAGCAGCGCCCCCATGGCCAGGCTGAAGCGCCAGGCGCGGCTGCCCAGCCAGGCCAGGCCCATGATGACGGCCACGACCGCCCACCACGGCGAATGCCGCAACAGGCCGTCGGACCAGACCAGCAGATCGAGCAGGGGCTGGGTCAGGGCGCGCAGCACGTCGGAATACTGCGTCACCAGCCCATTGACGAAGTCGTCGATGGGCCGCTGCAGATCCCGCGCCGCAATCAGTTCGGGAAACATGCGGGCCTCCTTACAGGGCGGCCTTGACACGCTCCGTCACGTCGGCGGGCAGCCATGCGGACCAGACGGCCTGCTGGTTCTTCAGGAACCACATCGCCGTGGGCTGGGGCTCGGCCTCGTTCTTTTCCATGTAGGCCATGGTCTGGTTCATCACGTCCAGGGGCACCTTGACCTTGGACAGGAACCCGGTCAGCTTGGGCGCGTCCTGGGTGAATTTGGCGGTGACCGCCGTGAACACCGGGTTTTCCGGATAGTCCGAGGCCTGGGGATTCTCGCAGTTCGGATCGGTCAGGCATTTCTGCCTGGCGGCGTCGTAGGGCGGCAGCTCCAGCTTGACCAGGTCCATGGAGCCCACCAGCGGGGTCGGGAACCAGTAGTAGAAGACGACGTTTTCCTTGCGCTGGTAGGCCGCCGTCAGGGCCGCCTTCTGGGTCGCGCCGGTGCCCGGCGAAAACAGCGTGAAGGTGTCGCCCAGGCCCAGGGCCTTGAACAGGTTGGTGCTGACGACCTCGCAGCCCCAGCCGGCCGGGCAGCCGTAGAAGCGGCCCTTGGAAGGTTCCTCGGGGTCCTTGAAGGCGTCCTTGAACTTCGGCAGGTCGGCGGCCTTTTTCAGCTCGGGCAGGCGCTCGGCCGTGTACTTGGGGATGAACCAGGCTTCGCCGCCCATGTAGATGTCGCCGATGCGCTTGACGCGGCCGGTGGCCTCGGCCTTGGTCCAGGGCTCCAGGGTGCTGTTCAGCCAGATCTCGCTGTTGATGTCCAGGTCGCCGCGTTCGAGCGCCGCCAGGGCCGGCAGGGTTTCCGTCGGCAGGACCTCGGAGTCGCAGCCGTAGCCGTGCTTGGCGATGAAGCGTTCGACTTCCACCAGGACCAGGTTGGATTCCCAGTTCATGCCGCCGAAGCGCACGGCGCGGTCGAGCTCGCATTGCGGCGCGTCGGCCGCCCGGGACACGGACGGGGCCAGCGACAGGCCCGCGAGCGCGGCCGACAGGGCGAAGCCCAGCGCGGCACGGGACAGGCGGGGGGAACGGATCGCACGGGGCGACGAAAAAGCGGAGATGGACATGAATGCCTCCTTTGGGTTACGGAGACGCCGGATACGCGATGCGGGGCCGACGCCATAGCTTAGGGGAGGGTGTGCGGAAGACGGCCGCGGGCCGCCAATACATACCAGCACTACAGACGCGCAAGCGCCTTGGACAGACAGGGCCGGGTCGGGCGGACACGGACGCTGTCAGGATTGAAAAAAAGAACTACAGAAGAAGCGCTATTTTACACACCGGATGACGGAAAATAAACCCGGTTGGCGAAAACCGGCCGGAACCGGGCGCGGGACGGGGGATGAAAACGCCGGGAATGCGGGCGGGTTTCCTTCACCGCGCGGCCTGCATGCCGCCCGGATCCGCCGGGCACGGAACGGTCCGCAGGGACTGTTCCGTGTCCGGCCTCGTTCACTGCGCGTGCCCCCCGGCGCCGGCCGGGGGATGGAGCGGATGGATTCAGCGGTCGCGGTAGATGTAGTCGCGCCGCCAGGGATAGGCCTGCCCCGGCGGGTAGTCCAGCTCGTCGGAGCGGCCCGTCGGCTGGGGCTGGGCGAGGATCTGGTGCAGGGCGATCCAGCCGTGCTCGAAGCCCATGGCGCAGCCCGCCAGGTACATCCGGTAGGCCCGCAGCGAACGCTCGCCCTGGGGGGTGTTCAGGATGGCGCGGGCCTCGTCCAGGCGGGCTTCCAGGGCGTCGCTCCAGGCCCACAGCGTGCGCGCGTAGTGCGGCCGCAGGTTCTCGACGTCGAGGTCCTCCAGGCCGGCCTCGGCCAGGGTCTGCTGCACGTAATGGATGTGGGACAGCTCGCCGCCGGGGAAGATGAACTTCTCGATGAATCCCCCCATGCCCGCGCCCAGTTCGGTGTTGTCCAGCCCGCCCGCCGTGATGCCGTGGTTCAGGATCAGGCCGCCGGAGCGCACCAGCCGGCGCAGCTTGGAAAAATAGCCGGTCAGCTGGGCCCGCCCCACGTGCTCGAACATGCCCACCGAGGCGATCTTGTCGTAGGGCCGGGATTCGTCGAGCTTGCGGTAGTCCAGCAGTTCCATGCGCACGCGCCCGGCCAGGCCTTTTTCCTGGATCAGGCGGTTGACGTAGGCATGCTGGTTGTTCGACAGGGTGATGCCGGTGACATCGACGTCGTAGTTTTCCGCCGCCCACAGCATCAGGCCGCCCCAGCCGCCGCCCACGTCCAGGAAGCGCTCGCCCGGCTTGAGGGCGAGCTTGCGGCAGATGTGGTCGAGCTTGGCTTCCTGGGCCTGGGCGACGGTGAAGCCGGGCTCGCGGTAGTAGGCGCAGGAATACACCCGGCGCGGGTCCAGCCACAGGGCGTAGAAGTCGTCCGACAGGTCGTAGTGGAATTCGATCTGCCGCGCGTCGCGCTCGATCGAATGGCGCCAGACCGACACCAGCCGCTTCACCAGGCTGGTGAGCCAGCCCGAGCGGGCCAGATCGACGGGCGACCCGGGCAGGATGCTGGCCGCCATGCGCATCAGGTCCCGCATGGAGCCGTCGAACTCGAACTTGCCCTCGACGTAGTCCTCGCCCAGGACGCCGACCTCGCCCGCCGCGAAATGCGCCAGCACGGCCGCGTCGCGCACGCGCAGGCGGACCGCGGCGTCGGCGGGGCCGATCTTCTGTCCGTCCGGCAGTTCCATGGAAACCGGCATGGGCAATGACCCAAGTTTGTTCTCGATGATCGATGCGGTTGCACTCAACGGGGCCTCCCTCAGTCATATGAAAGACCTTGTTATAGTAGCGCCAATCCCCACCGCTTCAAGCATCCGCCTCCGGCGCGTTTCCGGCCCCTCCCCGCTCCCATGGTTTTCCCTTCGGCTTCCCCCTCGTCCCCGCCGCTGCTGCCTCCCTGGCTGATCCTGATGGGCGCGCTGGCCGCTCTCGGCCCCCTGGCCATCGACATGTACCTGCCCGCCTTCGGCGCCATGGCGGCCGACCTGGGCGTCCATCCGGGGCAGGTCGAGCGCACCCTGGCCAGCTATCTGCTGGGCCTGGCCCTGGCCCAGCTGGTCTACGGCCCGCTGGCCGACCGCTACGGCCGCAAGCCGCCGCTGCTGCTGGGCCTGACGCTGTTCGCTGTGGCATCCGTCGCCTGCGCGCTGAGCCGGGACATCGACCACCTGATCCTGTGGCGCGTGGTGCAGGCCTTCGGCGGCGCCGCCGGCATGGTCGTCCCCCGCGCCGTGATCCGCGACCACCTGGACACGCGCGAGGCCGCCCAGGCCCTGTCCCTGCTGATGCTGGTGATGGGCGTGATGCCCATCCTGGCGCCGTTGCTGGGCGGCCAGGCCGTGACGCTGGGTTCCTGGCGCACCGTGTTCTACCTGATGGGCCTGGCCGGCGTCGGCCTGTGGCTGGCCGTGGCGCTGTACATGCGCGAGTCCCTGGACCCGGCGCGGCGCGCGCCGCTGGCCGTCGGCGCCATCGCCGCCAGCTTCCGCCTGCTGCTGACCCACCGCCGCTTCATGGGCTACACCCTGGCGGGCGGCTTCGGCTCGGGCGGCCTGTTCGCCTACATCTCCGGCTCGCCCCAGGTCTTCATCACGATCTACGGCATCGATCCGCGCTGGTTCGGCCTGCTGTTCGGCCTGAACGCCGCCGCGCTGATCGTGGCCTCGCAGGCCAGCGCCCGCCTGCTGAACCGCCATCCGCCGATCCGCCTGCTGGCGCGCGCCCAGGGCACGCTGGTGCTGATGACGCTGTGCGGCCTGGCGCTGACCCTGCTGGACTGGATCTCCCTGCCCCTGCTGATGCTGTGCCTGATGGGCTTCATGGCCAGCCAGGGCTTCGTCGGCCCCAACGCCGCCGCCCTGGCCCTGGCCGACCAGGGCCCGCGCCTGGGCGTGGCCTCGGCGCTGATGGGCTCGCTGCAGATGCTCTGCGGCGCCCTGGCGGGCTTCGCCGTCAGCGCCTGGCACACCGGCACTCCCCTGCCGCTGACCGCCGTGCTGGCGGCCTGCGCGGTCCTGTCGTGGCTTTCCGGCCGCATCGCCATGCGATCGCCCCGGCAACCCGCTTGATCTGCATGGCAATTTGAGTATAGAATGCAAGGCTTTCCCGATATACATATACAGAGGTGAGACCATGGCACGCGTATGCCAAGTAACCGGCAAAGGCCCGATGGTGGGCAACAACGTCTCGCACGCGAACAACAAAACCAAGCGTCGTTTCCTGCCCAACCTGCAATCGCGCCGGTTCTGGGTCGAGTCCGAAAACCGCTGGGTGCGCCTGCGCGTATCCACCAAGGCCCTGCGCACCATCGACAAGAACGGCATCGACGCCGTCCTGGCCGACCTGCGTGCCCGTGGCGAACTGGCCTGATCGGCCGCCCCTAGGAGCACATCATGGCTAAAGGCATCCGCGAGAAAATCAAGCTCGAATCGACCGCCGGCACGGGTCACTTCTACACGACCACGAAAAACAAGCGCAACATGCCGGAAAAGATGCTGATCAAGAAGTTCGATCCGGTCGCGCGCAAGCACGTCGACTACAAGGAAACCAAGCTGAAATAATCCGGGGCCGCCTCTCCCGGACCGTCTCACCGGTTTTCCTCGAATCCCCGCCCGCGAGCGGGGATTTTTCTTTGTCGCGCCAAGACACTTCCAGGGGCAGGCTGGGCGGGCCTGTCCCGACCAGACACACAGACCCTCTATAATGTCGGGCTGGCCCTTTTCATTCCCCTTTCCCAGACAGATCCATGCAGGAACGCTACCTCCCGAACCAGGTCGAAACCGAAGCCCAGGCCCACTGGCGCGCAGGCGACGTCTACCGCGTCACCGAGCACGCCACCCTTGCGGACGGCTCGCCCAAGCCCAAGTTCTACGCCTGCTCGATGCTGCCCTACCCCAGCGGCAAGCTCCACATGGGTCACGTGCGCAACTACACCATCAACGACATGATGACCCGCCAGCTGCGCATGCGCGGATACAACGTCCTCATGCCCATGGGCTGGGACGCCTTCGGCATGCCGGCGGAAAACGCCGCCATGAAGTCCGGCGTCCCCCCGGCCCAGTGGACCTACGACAACATCGCCTACATGAAGAAGCAGATGCAGGCGATGGGGCTGGCGATCGACTGGTCGCGCGAGATGTGCGCCTGCGATCCGGCCTACTACAAATGGAACCAGTGGCTGTTCCTGAAGATGCTGGAAAAGGGCATCGCCTACCGCAAGACCCAGGTCGTCAACTGGGATCCGGTGGACCAGACCGTGCTCGCCAACGAGCAGGTCATCGACGGCCGCGGCTGGCGCTCCGGCGCCCTGGTCGAAAAACGCGAGATCCCCGGCTACTACCTGCGCATCACCGACTACGCCGACGAACTGCTCGACACCCTGAAGGACGGCCTGCCCGGCTGGCCGGAACGCGTGCGCCTGATGCAGGAAAACTGGATCGGCAAGAGCGAGGGCGTGCGCTTCGCCTTCCGCCACGACATCCGCGACGAGCAGGGCCGGCTGATCCAGGACGGCCTGATGCACGTCTTCACGACGCGCGCCGACACCATCATGGGCGTCACCTTCTGCGCCGTGGCGCCGGAACATCCCCTGGCCGCCCACGCCGCGCGCGGCAACGCCGGGCTGGCCGCCTTCATCGAGGCCTGCCGCCAGGGCGGCACCACCGAAGCCGAACTCGCCACGCGCGAAAAGGAAGGCCTGCCCACCGGCCTGTCCGTCATCCACCCCCTCACGGGCGAGCCCGTGCCGGTGTGGGTCGGCAACTACGTCCTCATGAGCTACGGCGACGGCGCGGTCATGGGCGTGCCCGCCCACGACGAACGCGACTTCGCCTTCGCGCGCAAGTACGGCCTGCCCATCCGCCAGGTCATCGCCGCCGAAGGCAAGACCTATTCCACCGAAGCCTGGCAGGACTGGTACGCCGACAAGCAGATCGGCCGCACCGTCCAGTCCGGCAAGTACGACGGCCTGAGCACCGCCGAAGCCATCCAGGCCGTGGCCGCCGACCTGAAGGCCCAGGGCCTGGGCGAACTGCGCACCACCTGGCGCCTGCGCGACTGGGGCATTTCGCGCCAGCGCTACTGGGGCACCCCGATCCCCATCATCCACTGTCCCGACTGCGGCCCGGTCCCGGTTCCCGAAAAGGACCTGCCCGTGGTGCTGCCCGAGGACCTCGTGCCCGACGGCACCGGCAATCCGCTGGCGAAACACGAAGGCTTCCTGTCCTGCCATTGCCCGTCCTGCGGCAAGCCGGCGCGGCGCGAAACCGACACCATGGACACCTTCATCGATTCGTCCTGGTATTTCATGCGCTACACCTCGCCGGGCAACGACCAGGCCATGGTGGACGCCCGCAACGACTACTGGATGCCGATGGACCAGTACATCGGCGGCATCGAGCACGCCGTGCTGCACCTGCTGTACGCGCGCTTCTGGACGCGGGTGATGCGCGACCTGGGCATGGTGAAGTTCTCCGAGCCCTTCACGCGGCTGCTGTGCCAGGGCATGGTGCTCAACCACATCTATTCGCGCAAGAACGCGCGCGGCGGCATCGAATACTTCTGGCCCGACCAGGTGGAGAACATCACCGACGACAAGGGCGGCATCGTCGGCGCGCGCCTGAAGTCCGACGGCTCGCCGGTGGACTACGGCGGCATCGGCACCATGTCCAAGTCCAAGAACAACGGCGTCGATCCGCAGTCCCTGATCGACGGCCTGGGCGCCGACACCGCCCGCCTGTTCGTGATGTTCGCCAGCCCCCCCGAGCAGACCCTGGAATGGTCGGACTCCGGCGTCGAGGGCGCGCACCGCTTCCTGCGCCGCCTGTGGGCCTTCTGCCACGGCCACCACGACGACATCCGCCGGCACGCCGCCGTGCCCCTCGACGGGGCCGCGCTGGACGAGGCCGCCGCCGGCCTGCGCCGCCAGATCCACGGCCTGCTGCGCCAGGCGGACTACGACTACCAGCGCATCCAGTACAACACCGTGGTCTCCACGGCCATGAAGATGCTCAACACGCTGGAATCGGCCGCCCAGGCGGGCGTGTCCGGCCCGGCCCTGGCAGAATCCGCCTCCATCCTGCTGCGCGTCCTGTACCCCGTCGTGCCGCACGTCACCTGGCAGCTGTGGCGCGAACTGGGCCTGGCCGACGCGCTGGGCGACCTGCTCGACGCCCCCTGGCCCCAGGTGGACGAAGCCGCCCTGCGCGCCGACACGGTCGAGCTGGTGCTGCAGGTCAACGGCAAGGTCCGCGGCCAGCTCGACGTACCCCAGGAAGCCGACAGGCCCGCCATCGAGGCCCTGGCCCGGGCGCACGAAGCCGTCGCCCGCTTCCTCGAAGGCCGCGAGCCCAAGCGCGTGGTGGTCGTGCCGGGCCGGCTGGTCAACGTCGTCGGCTGAGGCCACAACATGCCCATGGTTCCCTTCGCCTTCCTGCCGCGCCTCCTGCGCCTCGCCCTGGCCGGCCTCGCCCTGCTGGTGCTGGGCGCCTGCGGCTTCCACCTGAAGGGCGCCACGCCGCTGCCCTTCCAGACGATCTACACCAACATCAACCTGGATTCCGAATTCGGCGCCCGGCTGCGCCGCGCCATCACGGCCAACTCGCCCGGCACCCGCTTCACCGACCGCCGCCAGGACGCCGACGTCTACCTGCACCAGACCTCCGAATCGCAGAACCTGCGCCAGCTGTCCCTGGACGCCGACGGCCGGGTCGAGGAATACGAGCTGAACCTGGCCTTCCAGTTCGAGCTGCTGGACCGCGGCGGCCACGTGCTGCTGCCGCCCACCACCCTGCTCAGCGTGCGCGAGCTGCCCTACAACGACCGCATCGTCCAGGCCAAGGAAGGCGAAATCGAGCGCACCTTCAGGGACATGCGCAACAGCCTGATCGACCAGATCCTGCGCCGCATGAGTTCGCCCGAGGTCCGCGCCGCCTACGCCAACGCCGCCGAGCGCCCCGTCGTGCCCATGCCCGACGACGCCGTCCTCGACGCCGCGCCGCCGGCCGGGCCGGCCCCGATCCGGCCCTAGGCCATGGCGCGCGCCTCGGCTGCGGACCGCCTGACCGAGCACTATGCCGGCGCCGGCGAGCTGCCGGCCTGCACGGTCCTGAGCGGCGACGAGATCCTGCTGCTCACCGAGGCGGCCGACGCCTACCGCGCCGCCGCCCTCCGGCTGGGCTGCGCCGAGCGCACCCACCTGGTGATGGACGCCCGCAGCGACTGGAGCACGGCGCTGGCGGCCTCGCAGAACACCTCCCTGTTCGGCGACCTGCGCCTGCTGGAAATCAGCGTGCCCACCGGCAAGCCCGGCAAGACCGGGGCCGACACCCTGCAGAAACTGGCCGCGATGGCCGGCGACGGACACCTGCCCGACGTGCGGATCCTGATCCGCCTGCCGCAGCTGGACCGGGCCACGCAGCAGGCCAAGTGGGTCCAGGTCCTGAAGGCCGGCGCCGCCTGGACCGACATCCCCTCGATCCCGCGCACGGCGCTGCCCGACTGGATCGCCGCCCGCCTGGAACGCCAGGGCCACACGGCCGACGCCGAAACGCTGGCCTGGCTGGCCGACAAGGTCGAAGGCAACCTGCTGGCCGCCCATCAGGAAATCCAGAAGCTCGCCCTGCTGCATCCCGCCGGGCCGCTCGGCCTGGAACAGGTCCAGGCCGCCGTGCTGAACGTGGCCCGCTACAATCTCTACGATCTGCGCGACGCCATGCTGCTGGGACAGGCGGACCGGGCGCTGACCGTGCTGCGCGGGCTGCAGGCCGAAGGCGAGGCCCTGCTGCTGGTGCTCTGGGCCGTCGGCGAGGAAATCCGCATCCTGGCGCGCCTGGCGCCCCACGCCCGCAGCGGCCTGGACGCCGCGCTGCGCGCCCAGCGCCTGTTCGGCGCGCGCGAAAAGCTGGCGCGCCAGGCGCTGGCCCGGGTGCCCGCGGCGGCCTGGGCCCCGGCCCTGCGCCACGCCCACGAAATCGACCGTATCATCAAGGGAATCCCGGTCGCCGGACGCCTGCAGGATCCCTGGGACGAACTGGAGCGGCTGGTGATGCGCATCGCCACCGCGGGATCGCCGCGACGATGACTTTCCGCCGCCGGGCCGCCCCCGGGCGGAAGGCGCCCCGCCCGGGACGCGCTCCGCGGGCGCGGCGCGGGGGCTTTTTGACGGACACGACATGAACGACACCACCACCGGCTTTTCCATGCAGACCCTGGGCCGCCAGGCCCGCCAGGCGGCGCGCATCCTGCGCTCGGCCTCCGGCGCCGCCAAGGCCGCCGCTCTGCGCGCCATGGCCGACGGCCTGCGCGCCCGCCGCGCCTGGCTGCAGGCCGAAAACGAACACGACCTGCGCGCCGCCGCCGAACGCGGGCTGGACGCCCCCATGATGGACCGCCTGCGCCTGTCCGACCGGGCGCTGGACCTGATGATCGAGGGCCTGCTCCAGATCGCCGCCATGCCCGACCCCGTCGGCAGCCTCAGCGAAACCACCACCCGGCCCAACGGCATGCGCGTGGCGCGCATGCGCGTGCCGCTGGGCGTGATCGGCATCATCTACGAATCCCGCCCCAACGTGACCATCGACGCCGCCGCCCTGTGCCTCAAATCGGGCAACGCCACCATCCTGCGCGGCGGCAGCGAGGCCTTCCATTCCAACCGCGCCCTGGGCGCGATCATCCAGGCGGGCCTGGAAGCCGCCGGCCTGCCGCCGCACGCGGTGCAGGTCGTGGACACCACCGACCGCGCCGCCGTGGGCGAGATGATCACCCACCCGGAATGGATCGACGTCATCATCCCGCGCGGCGGCAAGGGCCTGATCGCCCGCCTGGCCGACGAATCGCGCGTGCCCCTGATCAAGCACCTGGAAGGCAACTGCCACGTCTACGTGGACAAGGCCGCCGACCCGGACCGCGCCCTGGACATCGCGGTCAACGCCAAGACCTACCGCACCGGCATCTGCGGCGCCATGGAAACCCTGCTGGTGCACGCGGACGTCGCCGCCGCCTGGCTGCCGCGCGCCGGCGCCCGCTTCGCCGAACTGGGAGTCGAACTGCGCGCCTGTCCGCGCGCCGCCGCCCTGCTGCCCGGCTCGGTCCCGGCCACGGAGGCCGACTGGGCCACGGAATTCCACGCCCCCATCCTGGCCGTGCGGGTGGTGGACTCCCTGGACGAGGCCATGGACCACATCGCGCGCTACAGCTCCGAGCACACCGAGTCCATCGTCACCGAGGACCTCTCCGCCGCCCAGCGCTTCCAGCGCGAGGTCGATTCCAGCTCGGTCTACGTCAACCTGCCCACCTGCTTCGCCGACGGCTACGAATACGGCCTGGGCGCGGAGATCGGCATTTCCACCAACCGCCTGCACGCCCGCGGCCCGGTCGGGCTCGAAGGCCTGACCATCCAGAAATGGGTGCTGACCGGAGAAGGCCAGCTGCGGGGATGAGCATCCCATCGTCATAGCAAGGATTCTCATGCTCTGGGTCAAGGCCTTCCACATCCTGTTCGTCACGTCCTGGTTCGCCGGGCTGTTCTACCTGCCGCGCATCTACGTCAACCTGGCCCAGGCGGGCGACCCGACCGTGCGCGCCACGCTGCTGGGCATGGCGCGGCGCCTGTACCGCTTCATGACACCGCTGGCCGCGCTGGCGCTGGCGCTGGGCCTGTGGCTGTGGCTGGGCTACGGCATCGGCCGGGGCCAGGGCTGGATGCACGCCAAGCTGCTGGCCGTGGCCGGCCTGCTGGTCTTCCACCTGGCCTGCCGCCACCACCTGCGCGCCCTCACCGCCGGCACCAGCCGGCATTCCCACCGCTACTTCCGCTGGTTCAACGAAATTCCGGTCCTGCTGCTGCTGCTGGTCCTGATCCTGGTGGTCGTCAAACCCTTCTGATCGCCGATGAACGATTCCACGACACGCAAGACCCTCAGCCTGAAGAAAAAGGCGCCCGGCGCCCCCACCGCCCGCGCCGGCGCGGACGAGGAGCCCCGCAAGCGCTCGGGCGCCCGCGCGCGCCAGGCGGCCCTGCGCGAACACGCCCAGCAGACCCGGCCGCAGGCCGAAGCGGAAGCCGGCGCCAGGGCGCAGGCTCCGGCCAGGACGACGCGCCCCACCAGGACCGAGGCCCCCGCCGGAACCGGATCCGGCCCCCGGCGGCCGGCCCGGGAAGCGGCGACCGACCGCCCCGACCGCTCCGGTACGGCCGCCCGTTCCGCCCCGCGTCCGAAATCCGGCGCGCCGGCACGGGACCGGGCGGACAGGCCCGCCGCCGGCCGCCCCCATCCGGACGGGCCGCGCAAACCGGGCGCCGACCGGCCGGACGCCCGGCCGCCCCGGCGCCCGGCGCCCGATGCGCCGCCTTCCACGCCCCGTGACGCGGACGTCGCCCCGGTGCCGGAGGCCTCCGGCGCGGACGGGCCGCGCATCCAGCGCCTGCCGCGCACGCCGCGCCAGCCGCGCCGCGCCGAGACCTTCGAGGTCTTCGCGCCCTGCCCGCACGGCCTGGAAGAAGCCCTCGCGCTGGAACTCCAGGCCCTGGGCTACGAGGCCGTGCGCGCCGGGCGCGCCGGCTGCCACTTCCAGGCGGACTGGTCCGGCGTGCTGCGCGCCAACCTGTATTCGCGCCTGGCCACCCGGATCCTGGTCCAGGTGGCCCACGCCGCAGTCCGCGACGAGGACGACATCCTGGCCCTGGCGCGCGATACCGAATGGGAGCGCTGGTTCGGTCCGGAACAGTCCCTGCGCGTGGACACCTCGGCCGTCCGCAGCCCCATGCGCAGCCTGCAATACTGCAACCTGCGCGCCAAGGACGGCATCTGCGACCGCCTGCGCGAGCGCGAGGGCGCACGGCCCGACATCGACACGGTCCGCCCGGACGCCCGCGTCCACCTGTTCCTCGACGAGCGCCACGCCACCCTGTACCTGGACGTCTCGGGAGAATCCCTGTTCAAGCGCGGCTGGCGGCTCGACAAGGGCGAGGCGCCCTTGCGCGAGAATCTGGCGGCGGGGCTGCTGGCCCTGTCCGACTGGCCGCCCGACGCGCCCCTGCTCGACCCCTTCTGCGGCAGCGGCACCCTGCTGATCGAGGCCGCCTGGATCGCCCTGGGCGTGCCGCCGGGCATCTGGCGGCCCTTCGGCTTCGAGCGGCTGCGCGCCCACGACGCCCGTCTGTGGCGCGACCTGAAGGAAGACGCCCGCGCGCGGATCGCGCCGCGCCTGGAGCAGCCCCTGGCGGGCTGCGACATCCACCCGGGCGCCATCGAGGCGGCGCGCGCCAACGCCGAGCGCGCGCACCTGAGCCCGGACACCATCCGCTTCGAGGTCTGCGATGCGCGCCGGATGCCGCCCCCGGCGCCGGCCGGCTGGATCGTCACCAACCCGCCCTACGGCGAACGGCTGGCGGACGAGGACGGCGACCTGTGGCCCGAATGGGCGAGCTGGCTGAAGCGCCACTACGGCGGCTGGCAGCTCAACGTCATCACCAGCGACCTCGACCTGCCGTCGCGGATGCGGCTCAAGGCCCGGCGGCGCCACCCGCTGCACAACGGCGCCCTGGACTGCCGCCTGTTCCAGTTCGAGCTGGTGGCGGCGGGCTACCGGGACAAGGCGTAGGCTTTTCGCCACGGGGATCGCGGGGCCGGCCGGCGATCCGGGCCAGGGACTTGCATAGAACCTAGGGTTTTCCCTATAATAGGGTTAACCCGAGCGAAACGCTCTTTCTCAAGCAAAGAGGCTTGCTATGAAGACCCTGCAGAACACCGACATCCGCCTGACCGACGCCCTGGAGCGCCAGCTGTTGGAAGAAGCCATCAACGCCCAACAGGAATACGCCCTGGACCACGCCATCAAGCAGATGTTCCACAAGGTCGCGAGCTTCTTCAAGGCCCCCGAAGGCCGCGTGCACCACTCGGTCCGCACCGCCCACTGATCCCCTCCGGCCGGATCCCAGGGCCGCCCCATCGGGCGGCCCTCGTCTTTTGTCCGGTACGGCTTTGCCCGGTGCGGTTTTGCCCGGCCAGGTTTCAGCCGGCGTAGGTTCGCCGGCGGGGTTGGGCTGAACGGGTCTTCCTCCGGTCATTTTCGCCCGGTGTCATTTCCGCCCGGCCATGCCCCGCGGCGAATTCAGCGATAATGAGCGGTTTTCAAGCCCATCCGCCGCACATGTCCGATCCCGCACCGGCCGTCCCCGCCGCTCCCCCGCGCCTGCGCCGCTTCGCCTGCATGATGTACGAAGGCGTGCTGCTCTTTGGCGTGGTGTTTCTCGCGGGCTACCTGTTCGACACCCTGACCCAGAGCCGCAGCGGCCTGATGCTGCGCCATGGCCGCCAGGCGTTCCTCTTCCTGGCCATCGGCGTCTACTTCATCGCCTGCTGGCGGCGCGGCGGCCAGACCCTGCCGATGAAGACCTGGAACATCCGCCTCACGGACCGGGGCGGCCTGCCCCTGCGGGGCTCGCGCATGCTGCTGCGCTACCTGCTGCTGTGGCCGGTGCCGCTGCTCTTCGCCCTGGCGATCGCCGGGCTGTCGCGCGCCACCGGCTGGGTCTCCTTCGACCTGCTGATCGTCTGCGCGCCGTTCTCGATCTTCCTCTGGACCTGGATCGACCCCCAGGGCCAGTTCCTGCACGACCGGCTGCTGGGCACCGAACTGCGCGACCTGCGCCCCGCCGCCTCCGCCGCCTGAATCCCGCCCGGCCGCGCGCCTCCGGAATCCCCGCATGAGCGACATCCTGAAAAAATACCTGACCGCCGACCGCGGCACCCGCATCCAGGCCCTGCGCCTGACCCAGGCCTGGCGCACCGGGCTGGCCCACCAGGACCTGCCCCCGGTCCTCGTCGGCCTGCTGGGCGAACTGGCCGCCGCCAGCGCCCTGCTGGCGGGCAACATCAAGTTCGACGGCTCGGTGGTGCTGCAGCTGCAGGGCAACGGCCCGGTGCGTCTCATCATGGTCGAATGCACCTCGACCCTGGACCTGCGTGCCACGGCGCACCTGCGCGACGACGCCGCGCCGCCCGCCGACGCCACCCTGCAGGACCTGCTCAACGCCGACGGCCAGGGCCGCTTCATGGTGATGCTCGATCCCGCGAACCGCCAGGCGGGCGCCGCCGCCTACCAGGGCATCGTGCCGCTGGAAGGCGACACGGTCGCCGCCGTCCTGGAGCACTACATGAAGCATTCGGAGCAACTGGACACCCGGCTCTGGCTCGCCGCCGACGCCCAGGTCTGCGCCGGACTGCTGCTGCAGCGCATGCCGGGCGAGGCCGGCCCCGCCGGCGCGCAGGAACGGTCCGACGCCGCCGAAGCGTCCTGGGAACACTGCGCCACCGTGGCCGATACGCTGGGCCGCGAGGAACTGCGCACGACCGACACCGACACGCTCATCCGCCGCCTCTTCTGGGAGGACGACCTGCTGGTCTTTCCGGAGCGGTCGGTACGCTGGCACTGCCCCTGCAGCCGCGAGCGCGTCGCCGCCATGCTGCGCACCCTGGGACGCGGGGAAGTCGAGGACATCCTGGCCGAGCAGGGCCACGTGCACATCGCCTGCAACTTCTGCGGCCGGCCCTACGATTTCGACGCGGTGGATTGCGCCGCCCTGTTCACCGACGCCGGCGGCTCCCTGCAGGCGCCTGGCTCGGACACGCTGCAGTAAGGCCAGGCCCGGCCCGGATTGCACCGGCAAGGCCCGGGCCGGACGGCACCGGCAGAACCTGGAGCGGGCGGCGCCGGCAGGAGCTGGACCGGACGGCACCGGCAGGAGCGCAACCGGACGGCGCCGCGCGTGACATCCCGGTCACGGCGTAATTGTCCCACTGGCGGGGCCGCCGGACGGGCCGCATACTGTCCCGCATGCCGAATCCATGCCATGCCGCTTCCGCGCCGCTCCGCCTCCCGCCCGTCCGCACGCGGCGCGCGCCGGCGCCCGTGCCCGTGCCCGTCTCCCGCGCCGCCGGCCACCGCCAGCGCGGCGCGGGCGCGGCCGGTTTCCTGCTGGCGTCCATCCCGATCCTGACGCTGGGGCTGGGCGGCGTCGAGGCCGCCCACTGGTCGGGCCTGCGCCAGACGCTCAGCCTGGCCCTGATGGAGGCCGCCCGGGCGGGCGCCACGCGCCAGGCGCGGCCGCAGGCCATCGCCCAGGCCTTCGAGCACGGCCTGCGCATGGCCTACCCCGATCCGCGCGCCGCCGCCCGCGCCCTGCGCGAACGCCGGGCCGCCCTGGGCGCGCCCTGGCGCATCCGCATCGCGCGGCCAAGCCCCGAGGCCTTCCTGGACCACGCCGATCCCGCCCTGCGGGGGCCACGCGACCATCCCGGCCAGCCGCTCATCCGCAACGACTACCAGGCGCTGCAGCAGGCCCGCCGGCTGGCCCAGGGCTGGCCGGAAGGACGCGGCCCCCGCTCCGGCCTCACCATCCACGAAGCCAATACGCTGGTGCTGGAACTGTGGTGGCCGCACCGCCCCCTGGTGCCGGGCACGGCGGCCATCGTACGCGCCCTGGCGCCCCTGGCCGGCGACCCCGACCAGGCCCGCCTGATGGCGGCGGGCTACCTGCCCTTCCGCCGCCGGGTGAGCGTCGCCATGCAGTCGCACCCGGCCGCCTGGACGGACCTGGCCGACGGACGGGTGACACGGGGTGCGGCCCCCGCCCCGGCCTCGGCCCCCGGCAGTGCGGTGCCGGGCGGGGATGCGGAAGACGTGGGAAACCCGCCCGCGGCGGAGACGGCTCCGGCCGACGAGGCGGCGGCGGATGGGGACGTGAACGGGGATGGGCCCGGACCCGAGGCCTGCGCGCCCGCGCCCTGAAACCCGCGCCCTGAAACCTGCGCGCCGGAAGGGGCGGCCGGCCCGCCGGCGGCGCGGCCTGCGCACCCCGGCCGCGGCCCGCCCCCTCACTGCCGGGGCAGGATCTGGACGAAGTACTCGCCCTCGCGGATCATGTTCAATTCGCTGCGGGCGCGCTCCTCGATCGCCGAGATCCCGGTCTTGAGATCCTGGACCTCGGCCTGCAGAGCATTGTTGCGCGCGGTCAGGGCCTCGTTTTCCTCGGTCTCCGCCTGCACCTGCGCCTGCAGGTCGCGCAGGCTGAGCCAGCCGCCCTTGCCCCACCACAGCGGATACTGTGTCGCCAGGGTCAGGGCCAGCAGGACGAGGCTCAGCAGGCGCATGGGCGCGAGGCGCGGGTCAGCGCAGGTTGTAGAAGGCCGACACGCCGGGATAGGAGGCGACCTCGGCCAGCTCTTCCTCGATGCGCAGCAGCTGGTTGTACTTCGCCATGCGGTCGGAACGCGACAGGGAGCCGGTCTTGATCTGCATGGCGTTGGTGGCCACGGCGATGTCGGCGATGGTGGAGTCTTCCGTTTCGCCGGACCGGTGCGAGATCACCGCGGTGTAGCCGGCGCGCTTGGCCATTTCGATGGCGGCGAAGGTTTCCGTCAGGGTGCCGATCTGGTTGATCTTGATGAGGATCGAATTGGCGATGCCCTGCTGGATGCCCTTCTGCAGGATCTTCGTGTTGGTGACGAACAGGTCGTCGCCCACCAGCTGCACCTTGCGGCCCAGTTGTTCGGTCAGCAGCTTCCAGCCTTCCCAGTCGTCCTCGGCCATGCCGTCCTCGATGGTGACGATGGGGTACTTGTCGCACCAGGACGCCAGCAGGTTGGCGAAGTCCTGCGAGCCCAGGGCGATGCCGCCTTCGCCGGCCAGGTGGTACTTGCCGTCGCGGTAGAACTCGGAACTGGCGCAGTCCAGGCCCAGCACCACCTGGGAGCCGGCCTCGTAGCCGGCCTCGCCGATGGCCTTCAGGATCAGCTCGATCGCGGCCTCGTGGTTGGCCACGTTGGGGGCGAAGCCGCCCTCGTCGCCGACCGCCGTGGACATGCCGCTGGCGCCGATGATCTTCTTCAGGGCGTGGAAGACTTCCGCCCCCATGCGCAGGGCCTCGCGGAAGCTGGAGGCGCCCACCGGCAGGATCATGAATTCCTGCAGGTCCAGGGTGTTGTTGGCGTGCGCGCCGCCGTTGATGACGTTCATCATCGGCACCGGCATCTGCATGGGGCCGCTGCCGCCGAAATAGCGGTACAGCGACAGGCCGGCGTCGTCGGCGGCCGCGCGGGCCACCGCCATGCTGGCGGCCAGGATCGCGTTGGCGCCCAGGCGGCTCTTGTCTTCCGTGCCGTCCAGGTCGATCAGGGTGCGGTCGATGAAGGTCTGTTCCTGCGCGTCCAGGCCCATCAGGGCCTCGGAGATCTCGGTGTTGACGTGCTCGACGGCGCGCAGCACGCCCTTGCCCAGATAGCGGGACTTGTCGCCGTCGCGCAGTTCGATGGCCTCGCGCGAACCGGTGGACGCGCCGGAGGGCACCGCCGCCCGCCCCATGGCGCCCGATTCGAGCAGCACGTCGCATTCCACGGTGGGGTTGCCGCGCGAATCGAGGATTTCGCGTCCGATGATGTCTACGATTGCACTCATGGTCTGACAGTCCTGCCTGTGTAGGGGGTGGGTGAAAATGGGAATCCCGCCATTTTAACGGGATGCTCGCGCAGCCAGTCTACCCCGGGGCGCCGGCCGGCCGCACACGACGGCGTTTATAACGACTATTTCGCCCTGCCGGCGGCTTCACAGGCCGCCGTCGCGCAGCGCGCCGGACTGCTTGACGCAGCGGTCCAGCTCGGCCAGGCAGGCCAGCAGGCCGCGCATCCGGTCCAGCGGCACGGCGTTGGGGCCGTCGGACAGGGCCTGGTCGGGGTTCGGGTGGGTTTCCATGAACACCCCCGCCACGCCGGCCGCCACGGCCGCCCGCGCCAGTACCGGCACGAATTCGCGCTGGCCGCCGGAATGCGTGCCCTGTCCGCCCGGCAGCTGGACCGAGTGCGTGGCGTCGAACACCACCGGGCAGCCGGTGCCGCGCATGATGGCCAGCGAGCGCATGTCCGACACCAGATTGTGGTAGCCGAAGGACGCGCCGCGCTCGCAGACCAGGATGTTGCCGCCGTCGCCGCCCGCCTCCAGGGCCGCGGCGCGCGCCTTGGACACGACCTGGACCATGTCTTCCGGCGCCAGGAACTGGCCTTTCTTGATGTTGACGGGTTTCAGCGTCGCCGCGCAGGCCTGGATGAAGTCGGTCTGGCGGCACAGGAAGGCCGGCGTCTGCAGCACGTCGACCACGGCCGCGACCTCGCGCACCTGGCCGGTCTCGTGCACGTCGGTCAGCACCGGCACGCCGAGCTGGCGGCGCACGTCGTCCAGGATCTTCAGGCCTTCGTCCATGCCCGGGCCGCGGAACGAGGCGCCGGAGCTGCGGTTGGCCTTGTCGAAGGAGCTCTTGTAGATGAAGGGAATCCCCAGCGCCCGGGTCATTTCCTGCAGGATGCCGGCCGTCTCGAAGGCCAGCTCGCGCGACTCGATGACGCAGGGCCCGGCGATCAGGAACAGGGGATGGTCGATGCCGGCCTGGAAGTGACACAGCTGCATGGGAGGCTCCTTGAACGGTGCGGCCGGGCTCAGGCCTTCTGCGCCTGGGGCTGTTCCGAGCCGGACTTTTCCGAGCCGGACTTTTCCGCCTGGCGCCGCTGGTGGGCCAGCGCGGCCTGGATGTAGCTGGTGAACAGCGGATGCCCGTCGCGCGGGGTGGAGGTGAATTCCGGGTGGAACTGCACGCCCATGAACCACGGATGCGAGGGAATCTCCATGATTTCCGGCAGGTTTTCGGTGGGCGTGCGGGCGCTGATCACCAGGCCGGACTCTTCCAGGCGATGGACGTAGACGTTGTTGACCTCGTAGCGGTGGCGGTGGCGCTCGTTGACCTCCGGACCGTAGATCTCAAAGGCGCGGGTGCCCGGCTTGACGGGGCAGCGCTGGGCGCCCTTGCGCATCGTGCCGCCCAGGTCGGAAGAGGCGTCGCGCCGCTCGACCCGGCCCTCGCGGTCCTGCCATTCGGTGATCAGGGCCACCACCGGGTGGGCCGCCGAGGGATCGAATTCGGTGCTGTTGGCCCCGCCCAGGCCGGCGACGTGGCGGGCGAATTCCACCACGGCCAATTGCATGCCCAGGCAGATGCCCAGGTAGGGGATGCCGTGCTCGCGGGCGTAGCGGATGGCCTTGATCTTGCCTTCGGTGCCGCGCTTGCCGAAGCCGCCCGGCACCAGGATGGCGTCCAGTCCGACCAGGCAGCCGGTGCCCTGGGTCTCGATTTCCTCGGAATCCAGGTATTCGATGTTGACGCGGGCGTGCGTGTGGATGCCCGCGTGGACCAGGGCCTCGGACAGGGACTTGTAGGATTCGGTCAGGTCGACGTACTTGCCCACCATGCCGATGGTGACGGATTCGCGGGGGTTTTCCAGGTCGTGCACCAGGCGGTCCCAGACCGTCAGGTCGGCCGGCGGCGGGGTCAGGGCCAGCGCGTCGCAGACCAGGCTGTCCAGACCCTGCTGGTGCAGCATGGCGGGAATCTTGTAGATCGAGTCCGCGTCCCAGACCGAGATCACCGCGTCCAGGGGCACGTTCGAGAACAGCGAGATCTTGGCGCGCTCGTCGTCGGGCACGGGCCGGTCGGCGCGGCACAGCAGGGCGTTGGGGTAGATGCCGATTTCCCGCAGCTTCTGCACCGAGTGCTGGGTCGGCTTGGTCTTGAGTTCGCCCGCCGAGGCGATGAAGGGCACCAGCGTCAGGTGCACGAAGGCGCACTGGTTGCGGCCCAGGCGCAGGCTCATCTGGCGCGCGGCTTCCAGGAAGGGCAGCGATTCGATGTCGCCCACCGTGCCGCCGATCTCCACGATGGCCACGTCGGCCTGGCCGTCGAAGGCCGCCTTGGCGCCGCGGGCGATGAAGTCCTGGATCTCGTTGGTGATGTGGGGGATGACCTGCACGGTCTTGCCCAGATAGTCGCCCCGCCGTTCCTTGCGCAGCACCGATTCGTAGATCTGGCCGGTGGTGAAGTTGTTGACCTTGTGCATCCGGGCGGACACGAAGCGCTCGTAGTGGCCCAGGTCCAGGTCGGTTTCCGCGCCGTCCTCGGTGACGAAGACCTCGCCGTGCTGGAAGGGGCTCATGGTGCCCGGATCCACGTTGATGTAGGGATCCAGCTTCAGCATCGTGACCCGCAGCCCGCGGGATTCGAGGATCGCGGCAAGCGACGCCGCGGCAATGCCCTTGCCCAGGGAGGAGACCACTCCCCCCGTGACGAATACGTATTTGGTCATTTCATAGGTGCCCGGTGTGGACGGGCGCAGCGGGAAATTTGGATTATAACCGCTCGGTCCCGGGCGACAGCCAGTCCTTCGGGGCCGACTCGGCGCCCGATTCCGGCTTGCCAGCCCGGCTGATGCGTCGGGCTTGCGAGTCCGGCTTCCGTGGGCGGCGTCCGGGTCCGGCACCGGACGCAGGGACTGTATCCAGTCGACACTTTACCGCCACGCCGCCTCTCGCCTACCATGATTCCGTCCCCATCATGCACGCCCCGGGAGGACGCCATGTCCAGACTCACCGCCAAGGACTTCGCGCCGGAACTGCTGGAACTCTACGATTTCTACGCGCACGGCCTGATCGACCGGCGCGAATTCCTCAACCGCGCGTCCCGCTACGCCGTCGGCACCGTGGGCGCGGCCTCCATCCTGGCCGCGCTGTCGCCCGATTACGCGCTGGCCGAGCAGGTGTCCTTCACCGATCCGGACATCCACGCCGAATACCTGGCCTATTCCTCGCCCAGGGGCAACGGCACGGTGCGCGCCTACCTGGTGCGGCCGGCCAAGGCGGCGGGCGACGTGCCCGGCGTCGTGGTGGTCCACGAGAACCGCGGCCTGAACCCCTACATCGAGGACGTCGCCCGGCGCCTGGCGAAGGCCGGCTTCATGGCGCTGGCGCCCGACGGCCTCACGTCCAAGGGCGGCTATCCCGGCAACGACGACCAGGGCCGCGAGCTGCAGCAGCAGGTCGATCCGGAAAAGCTGATGAACGATTTCTTCGCCGCGATCGAATTCCTGCCCACCGTGGCCGGCTCGACCGGCAAGGTCGGCATCGTCGGCTTCTGCTATGGCGGGGGCGTGGCCAACGCGGCCGCCGTCGCCTATCCCGAGCTGGCGGCGGCCGTGCCGTTCTACGGCATGCAGCCGCGCCCCGGGGACGTGCCCCGGATCCGGGCGCCCCTGCTGCTGCACTACGCCGGCCTGGACAGCCGGGTGAACGCCGGCTGGCCGGCCTACGAGGCCGCGCTGAAGGCCAACGGCAAGACCTACGAGGCCCACATCTACCCGGACGTGAACCACGGCTTCCACAACGACTCGACCCCGCGCTACGACAAGGACGCGGCCGAACTGGCCTGGAGCCGCACCCTCGCCTGGTTCGGGCGCTGGCTGGCGTAGGGCGGACCCGCGCGCCGCGGCGCCGCCGGCCTCGGATCCCGGAGCGGTCTTCCGCGACGGCGGCGCCGCCACGGCCCGGCCGGACTACAGCGCTTCGGTGCGCGCCAGCAGCCAGTCGCGCGCCGCGCCGTCCACCAGGGGCAGCAGGCGCTCGCGCACGCGGGCGTGGTAGGCGTCCAGCCACGCGATCTCGTCGGCGGACAGCCGTTCGCGCATCACGCAGCGCGTGTCGATGGGGCACAGGGTGACGGTCTCGAATTCCAGGAAGGCGCCGAATTCGCTCCGCCCGGCCGGGACGGCCAGCACCAGGTTCTCGATGCGGATGCCCCACCGGCCGTCGCGGTACAGGCCGGGTTCGTTGGACGTCAGCATGCCGGCCTTCATGCCCTGGTGGGGGCGCGCGTGGCCGCGCACGGAAATCGTCTGCGGGCCTTCGTGAACGTTGAGGAAATAGCCCACGCCGTGGCCGGTGCCGTGGCCGTAGTCCAGGCCCCGGCGCCACAGCGGCATGCGCGCCAGGGTGTCGAGCACGGAGGACGGCGTGTCTTCCGGGAAGCGCGCCCGCGCCAGGGCGATGTGGGCCTGCAGCACGGTGGTGGTGTCGGCGCGCTGCTCGTCCGAGGGCGTGCCGATGGGCACGACCCGGGTGATGTCGGTGGTGCCGCCCAGGTACTGCCCGCCGGAATCGATCAGCAGCAGGCCGTCGCCCTGGATGACGGCGTGGGACGATTCGGTGGCGCGGTAGTGCGGCATGGCGCCGTTGGCGTTGAAGCCGGCGATGGTGGCGAAGCTGAGGCTGACGAAGCCCGGGCGCCGGGCGCGCGCCGCCGACAGATGAACATCGACGTCGATCTCGGTAATGCGCTCGCCCGCCGCCAGGGCGGCCTCGAACCAGGCGAAGAATTCGCACAGGGCGGCGCCGTCCTGGGCCATGGCGGCCCGGATGTGGTCGGCCTCGGCGGCGTTCTTGACGGATTTCAGCAGCTGGGACGGATTGATGGCCTCGATGCGCCGCGCCTGGGGCGCGTGCGACAGCGTGCCCGCCGTGACCCGCGCCGGATCCACCAGCAGCGCGGCGCCGGCTGGCAGGGCCGCCAGGTCGGCGGCCAGCGCGGCGTAGTCGCGCAGTTCCACCCCGTCGGCCGCCAGGCGGGCGGCCAGCGCGGCGTCGATCTTGCCGGGCGCCACATACAGGCGCGCCCGATCCGCGTCCAGCAGCGCGTGCGCGAGGAAGACCGGGTTGTAGTCCACGTCGGCGCCGCGCAGGTTCAGCAGCCAGGCGATGTCGTCCAGCGAGGACAGCAGGTGCCAGGCCGCGCCGTGTTCGCGCATGGCGGCCCGCACGGCGGCGAGATTGCCGGCCCGCGCGCGGCAGGCGTACGGCGGCAGGTGCTCGAAGACCGGGGCCTCGGGCAGGGCCGGGCGCTGCGCCCAGATCGCGCCGACCGGGTCCTGGTCCAGCACCAGCGCCAGGCCGGCCTCGTCCAGGGCCGCGCGCCAGCGGCTTTCCGCCGCCAGGTCCAGCACCCGGCCGTCGGCCGCCACCCGGCCGCCGCGCGCCAGATGCGCCAGGACCCAGTCCAGCGGATCCGGCACGTCGGGCGCGCCGGCCCGCATCAGGACGATGCCGGAACCCCGCAGCTGGGCTTCGGCCTGGACCCAGTAGCGGCTGTCGGTCCACAGGCCGGCGAAGTCCGCCGTGACCAGCAGGCTGCCCGCCGAACCGTCGAAGCCCGACAGCCAGGCGCGCGCGGCCCAATGGTCCGGCAGGTATTCCGACAGGTGCGGATCGGCGGTCGGCACCAGGCAGGCGCTCAGGCCCGACTGCGCCAGCCGGCCGCGCAGGGCGGCGATGCGATCGGCGGGCGTCTCCAGGGGGTGCGGCAGGGTCACGGCGATTTCCTCGGGGAAGGTCTGAATGCGTCGAGCGGAAACGTGTTCAGAACCTCCCTAGGCGACGGCGGACACGTCCAGCTTGGCGGACGTCTTGGCGCGGATCTCGTCCACCGTCACGCCCGGGGCCAGTTCGGTCAGGCGCAGGCCGTCGTCGGTGACTTCCATCACGCCCAGGTCGGTGATGATGAGATTCACCACGCCCACCCCGGTCAGCGGCAGCGTGCACGCGGGCAGCAGCTTCTGGGATTCGGTGCCGTCCTTGGCGCGGGCGACGTGCTCCATCAGCACCACGACCTTGCCCACGCCGGCCACCAGGTCCATGGCGCCGCCCATGCCCTTGATCATCTTGCCGGGAATCATCCAGTTGGCCAGGTCGCCCTTTTCGGACACCTGCATGGCCCCCAGGATGGCCAGGTTGATCTTGCCGCCGCGGATCATGGCGAACGAATCCGCCGAGGCGAAGATCGAGGAACCCGGCAGCGTCGTCACGGTCTGCTTGCCGGCGTTGATCAGGTCGGCGTCGACCTCGTCTTCCGTGGGGAAGGGGCCGATGCCCAGCAGGCCGTTTTCCGACTGCAGCCAGACTTCCATGCCCTCCGGCACGTAGTTGGCGACCTTGGTGGGCAGGCCGATGCCCAGGTTGACGTAGTAGCCGTCCCGCAGTTCCTGCGCGGCGCGCGCCGCCATCTGTTCACGATCCCAAGCCATGATCTGCCTCCTTATTGACGAATGGTGCGTTGTTCGATGCGCTTTTCGGGATGCGCGTTCAGGACGATGCGGTGCACGTAGATCCCCGGCAGATGGACTTCGTCCGGATCGAAGGTGCCGGTGGGCACGATTTCCTCGACCTCGACGATGGTGATGCGGCCGGCCATGGCGACGTTGGGATTGAAGTTGCGCGCCGTGCGGCGGAATTTCAGGTTGCCGCTGCGGTCGGCCTTCCAGGCCTTGACCAGGGACACGTCCGGCACCAGGGAGCGTTCCATGATGTAGGTGCGGCCGTCGAATTCGCGGGTCTCCTTGCCCTCGGCCACCACGGTGCCCACGCCGGTGGCGGTGAAGAACGCCGGGATGCCGGCGCCGCCGGCGCGCAGCTTTTCGGCCAGCGTGCCCTGCGGCGTGAATTCCAGTTCCAGTTCGCCCGCCAGGTACTGGCGCTCGAATTCCTTGTTCTCGCCCACGTAGGACGCGATCATCTTGGTGATCTGGCGCGTGGACAGGAGCTGCCCCAGACCGAAGCCGTCGACCCCGGCGTTGTTGCTGATGCAGGTGAGATTGCGCACGCCCGAGTCCCGCAGGGCCGCGATCAGGGCCTCGGGGATGCCGCACAGCCCGAAGCCGCCGACGGCGATCATCTGATTGTCGGCCACGACGCCGCGCAAGGCGGCATCGGCACTCTCGTAGACTTTATCCATACAACGGTTCCTTCGTAGATGAACAGAAATCGGACAGAAATCGAATAGAAATCAAACAGAAATCAAATAGAAATCGAACGGGAATCGAAATCGAAAGCGGCAACGGTATCAGGCGGCGAAGCAGCGGTCCAGCGCCCGCCGGTCGGCGTCGGTCCAGGGCACCGGCCGGCCGGTGGCGCCATCGGTGCACACCAGCACGTTGCGGCCGCGGGCGTAGAGCGTCGCGGCATCCCCGGCATCGGCGACCCAGCAGTCCAGTTCCAGGCTGGTCCGCCCGACGCGCAGGAGCTTCATGCCGACGACGACACGGGCAGGATACAACAGCGGTCTGAGAAAATCACACGAGGCATGGGCCAGCACGCCGTAGCGGCCCGCAGCGGCGCCCAGGCCCATCGCGGCGAACAGATGCACCCGGCCTTCCTCGAAATAGGAGAAGTAGACCGCGTTGTTGACGTGGCGCAGGGCGTCCATGTCGCCCCAGCGGACGTCGATCGGGGGAGTTGTGAAGGTGCCGGAAGCGGGCGGCGTGGCGGTGGAATCCGAAGACATGGGCGGGCTGCGTGAGTGGGGGGCCGTGAGTAGCGGGACCGGAAGACCGCGGACCCGCCAGGGTCCGCAGCCGGAATATGGTACCACCGTACCGCCACACGCCGCCCGCACCGCCGCCGGCGCCACACGCCGCCCCTGCCGCCCGCGCTGTCCCTGCCGCTCCTGCCGGACGCGCCGCCCGCGCCAGGGCGCTCAGCCGTAGAAGGCGTGCAGGGCCCCGGGATCGAAATTGGCCCAGACGCGATCGCCCGAGGCCAGTTCCGAGACGATCCGGTTGCCGAAGGGAATCCGGATCTTGACGGGCTCCTCCCGGTCCGTGACGGAACTCACCTCGACCATGTTGCCCAGGAAGGTCAGGTCGCGGATCGTCACGGGCACGCCGCACTCCTGCGGGTCGAGCGAGATGGAGATGCGCTCGGGCCGCAGCAGCAGCGTCGGGCGGTCCGCATCCGTCGGCCGCCCCTGGACCGGCACGCCGTCGACGACCACGCCGTCGCAGATGGACAGCTTCGCCTTGTTCTCCGCCACGGAAAGGATGTCGGCCGCGAGGAAATTGCTGTCGCCGATGAAGCCGGCCACGAAGCGGGTCGCGGGTTGCGCATAGAGTTCCTGGCCGGTGCCGATCTGCTCGATGCGGCCCTGGCTGAAGACGGAAATGCGGTCGGACAGGCGCAGGGCTTCCTCCTGGTCGTGGGTGACGTAGAGGATGGTGACGCCGGTTTCCTGGTGGATGCGCCGGATCTCGAACTGCAGGTCCTCGCGCAGCTTCTTGTCCAGCGCCGACAGCGGCTCGTCCATCAGCAGCAGCGGAGGATCGTAGACCAGGGCCCGCGCCAGGGCCACGCGCTGCTGCTGGCCGCCCGACATCAGCGCGGGCTTGCGGTCGGCGAAATCCTCCAGGTGGACGAGCTTGAGCGCAGCCCGCACCCGGTCCTCGATCTCGGATTTGGCGCAGCGCCGCACCCGCAGGGGAAAGGCCACGTTTTCCCCGACGCTCAGGTGCGGGAACAGCGTGTACCGCTGGAACACCATGCCGATGTTGCGCTTGTGGGAAGGCACCGAAAGCAGGCTCTCGCCGTCGAGCAGGATGTCGCCTTCGGTGGGATCCTGGAAACCGGCCAGGATGTACAGGGTGGTGGACTTGCCGGAGCCCGAGGGCCCCAGGAAGGTCATGAACTCGCCCCGGGCGATGTCGAGCGTCACGTCCCGGATGGCGGTGAAATCCCCGTAATCCTTGCGGATCCCCTGGATGCTCAGGAAAGGTCTAGTCATCTTTTTGCCTCTTGCGAAATACCAGCGGAGCGAAAATCAGCACGGCGGTGAGCGCCACCAGGATGGTCGATACGGCGGCGACCACGGGGGTCAGGTCCTGCCTCAGGGTGGTCCAGATCTTGACGGGCAGCGTCTGCAGGGTCGGGCTGGACATGAAGATCGCCAGGA
Source organism: Castellaniella defragrans 65Phen (assembly GCF_000612685.1). Classification (NCBI taxonomy): domain Bacteria; kingdom Pseudomonadati; phylum Pseudomonadota; class Betaproteobacteria; order Burkholderiales; family Alcaligenaceae; genus Castellaniella; species Castellaniella defragrans. The sequence goes on along the minus strand of NZ_HG916765.1, from coordinate 1,218,536 downwards.
CCACCTCGTCCCAGGAGGCCAGGAAGGAGAAGACGGCGGCCGTGAACAGGCCGTGCCGGATGGACGGGATGGTGATCTTGAGCCGCGCCTCCCAGGGCGAGGCGCCGCACAGGATGGCGGCGTCCTCGATCGACTTGTCGAACCCTTCCAGCGCGCCGCTGATCGAGATGATGGAGAACGGCAGCGCGACGAGCAGGTGCGCGATGACGAAGCCGACGGTGGTCCCGGCCAGGCCGAGCTTGAGGAACAGGGCGTAGAGCGCCACGGCCAGCACGATCACGGGCAGGATCATGGGGGTCAGGAACAGCGCGCGGATGCGCTCCTTGCCGCGGAACTCCCCCCGGTCCAGGCCCAGCGAGGCGAGAAAGCCCAGCGCGACGGACAGCACCGTGACGATGACCGCGATCTTCAGGCTCGTCAGGGCGGTGTACAGCCAGCGCGGATCCGCGAACAGCTCGTAGTACCACTTCAGCGTCCACGAGGGCGGCGGAAAGATCAGCCACTGCGATGAGCCGAACGAGAGCGCGGCGATGAAGACGATGGGCAGGATCAGGAACAGCAGCACCAGTCCCGTGACGAGGATCAGGAAGTAGCGCAGGCCCCCGAGGCGATTGAAATCCAGCAGCATGGCTAACTCCTCTTGTCGACCTTCAGGTAACGCAGCTGCAGGAAATACAGCCCCAGGGTCACCACCAGCAGGACGAACGCGGCCGCGCCCCCCAGCCCCCACTTGACCAGCGACTGGACCAGCTGGGCGATGAGCTCGGCGAGCATCATGCTCGATGCGCCGCCAAGCAGCGCCGGGGTGACGAAGTAGCCCAGGGACATCACGAAGACCATCAGCGCCCCGGCGGCCACGCCCGGCAGCGACAGCGGCAGCAGCACGCGCGTGAAGCTCTGCCACTTGCCGGCCCCGCACAGCGCGGCGGCGCGCAGGATCGAGGCGTCGATCGACGAGATCACCCCCATGAGCGGCAGGATGATGAACGGCAGCATGATGTAGACCATGCCGATCGTCACGCCGGTGATGTTGTTCACCAGCGCCAGCGGGCTGTCGATGATGCCCAGGTTCATGAGGGTCTTGTTGATGATGCCGGTGCGCTGCAGCAGCACCATCCAGGCGTAGGTCCGCGCCAGCAGGTTCGTCCACATCGAGAGGACGATGACCGCGAGCAGGAAGACCGCCCAGCGCCGGGGCAGGATCGCCAGCGCCCAGGCGACCGGGAAGCCGATGACGACGGAAACGATCGTCACGAGCGAGGCCACCAGGAAGGTGTTGGAGAACACCTTGAGGTAGGTGGTCGAGCCGAAGAGCGTCGCGTAGTTCTCCAGCCCCGGGACCGGTTCGAGGACGCTGCGCAGCAGCAGCATCAGGACCGGAACGATGAAGAACAGCGCGATCAGCACGAGGGCCGGCGCAATGTAGGCGATGGGGCCGGAAGGAAGCGGTCTTTTCCCCGCTCCCCGCCCGCCGGCCCCGCCCGTCGAAATCGAAGAAACCATATGGCGTATCCCTGCCCCCGGATCCGGGCCGCCGCGGCGGCCCGGATCCGCATGTCATGCCGTTGTCATGCCGATGTCATGGCGCGTCCGTCACTGCGCCTGCCAGGCGTACCAGCGCGTGCCGATGTCGTCGCGGTGCATGGCCCAGTATCCCAGGTTGGCGTTGACCTGGGTGGCGGCCTGCTTGTCCGGCAAGGTGTCGCGGACCTCCTTGGGCATCAGCGTGGGCGAGACCAGGTTGATCGGCGCGTAGCCGGTGAGCTCGGCGAATTTCGCCTGCGACGCGGCGCTGGTGGCGAAGGCGATGTATTTCATCGCCGCCGCCTTGTTCTTGGCGCCCTTGGGCACCACCAGCATGTCGGCGGCCGTGATGTTCTGGTCCCAGGACGTCTCGACGTTGACACCGGTTTTCGTCAGCGCGGTCAGGCGGCCGTTCCAGAAGAAGCCGTAGGGCGTCTCCGCCGAGGCGAGCAGTTGCTGGGACTGCGCCCCGCTGCTCCACCAGACGATGCTGGACTTGATGGTGTCCAGCTTCTTGAAGGCCCGGTCCAGGTCCAGCGGATAGAGTTTTTCGGCGGGAACGCCGTCGGCCAGCAGCGCGGCCTCGATGACGCCCGGGGCCGACCACTTGTAGAACGTCCGCTTGCCGGGGAATTTCGCCAGGTCGAACAGGTCGGCCCAGGTCTTGGGGCAGGCCTTGACGGCGTCCTTGTTGCAGCCGATGACGAAGGAATAGTAGAAGCTGCCGACCGAGTAGTCGGTGACGAAGCGCGGGTCCAGGCGGCTCTTGTCGATCACGGAGAAGTCCAGTTTTTCCAGCATGCCCTCCATGCCGGCCCGGACCGCGTAGTCGCCTTCGACGTCCACCACGTCCCAGGACACGTTGCCGGATTCGACCATGGCCTTGATCTTGCCGTAGTCGGTGGGGCCGTCCTGCAGGACGGCGATGTTCTGCGCCTTGGAAAAGCCGTCGGCCCAGATGCTCTTCTGGGCGTCCTGCGTGGTGCCGCCCCAGGACGTGAACACGAGGGAAGGGTCCGCGGCGAAGCTGCTCGCGGAAAACGTCATTGCAAGGGCAAGGAATAGCGGCCTGGTTTTCATGATCTGTCTCCTGTCTATTGATAATGGAATCATGGTTTGCGCGCCGGGGCGCCGGGTCGGCGCAAGTCTTCTACACGTCTGCTACATCTGCTGCATGTCGTCCATCTGTCTTCTACGTCACGCAGCCTGCACGCCGTCCGGCACGACGACGATCTTGCCGAAGCATGTGCGTCCCTCCAGTTCGCGCATGGCATCCTGTATCCTGCTCAGCGGGAACACGGCATGGATCACCGGATCGAATTCATGGCCGGCCATGATCCCCAGCAGCTCCCGCAGGTCCTCGGTCTTCCACCCGTCCGACCCCCGGATGTCCATCTCGCGCGTCCACAGATAGCGCAGGTCGGTGTGCGCCTCGAAGCCGGTGGTCGCGCCGCAGCACAGCAGGCGGCCGCCGTGCTTCACGGAGCGCAGGGACTGGGTCCAGGTGGCGCTGCCGGTGAAGTCGACCACCACGTCGGCCCCCTGCTTGCCGGTCAGGTTCCAGACCTGCTTGCCGAACTGCCCGTCCGGGGCGACCACGCATTCGTCGGCGCCGATCGTCCTCAGCCGCGCGGCCTTGTCCTCGCTGCTGGTGCAGGCGATGACGTGCGCGCCGGCCCGCGCGCCCAGCTGGACGCAGGCAACGCCCACGCCGCCGCTGGCGCCCACCACCACCAGGGATTCGCCGGCCTGCAGCCGGCCCCGGGTGTGGAGCATGCGGTAGGCCGTGCCGTAGGCCGTGGGCAGGCAGGAATATTCGACGAAGCGCGCGGCCTGCGGCAGCGGCAGCAGGCCCTGGGCCGACACCGCGACGTATTCGGCAAACCCGCCCCAGTAGGCCTCGCCCAGCATCTCGCCGTTCCAGAACGGGTCGATCAGGACCGGCGCGCCGATTTCCACGCCGGACACCTCCGGCCCGATCTCCTCGATCCAGCCCGCCACGTCGCAGCCGCCGACGTGCGGCATCGGGATGACGCGCCCCGGCATGCCGTCGCGGATGAAGATGTCCAGCCGGCTGAGCGAGCACGCCGCCACCTTGACCAGGACCTCGCCCGCGCCGGGAACCGGCCGGGCCACCTCTTCCACCGTCAGCGCCTCGGGGCCGCCGTGCTGGCGCATGACCGCCGCCTTCATGTTCCGTGCCATCTGCTTCTCTCCATCCTCGTTCGGGGAACCGCTCGATGCCGTGCCGCGAGGCGGCTCACCGGCGCGTTTCCGGTTTGTCGATAAAACGTGCATGCGCCTGCCGGATGGCGGCCCCCCGCTGCTCGGAATCCAGCAGCTCGGCGCGCCGCCGCTGCCACTGCGCCCGGTCGGCCGTGCCCGCCTCCAGCTCGGCCAGCAGCCGCTTGGTCGCCCGCACGGCGTCCGCCTGCCGCGCATCGAGCCGCGCCAGATCCCGCAGCGCCGCGCCGAGGGCCTCGCCCCGCGGCACGACGCGGGAAAACAGGCCGGCGCGGCGGGCCTCGTGATCGTCGAACCGCTCGCCCGCCAGCAGCAGGCGCCGCACGGTGTCGCGCGGATAGGACCGCCCGATGCGCTCGAGCGCCGCCGGGTTGTACAGGATCCCCAGGCGCACGGCGGGAATCTGCACGTAGCTGCCGGCGCCCGCGATGCGGTAGTCGCACGCCAGGGCGAGGTCGGCCGCCGCGCCCATGCACGGTCCTTCGATCGCCGCGGCGACGATCCGGTCCGATGCCAGGATCGTGGCGACGGCGGCGGACACCGCATCGTCGTAGGCCAGGTCCTCGCTCGTGCCCTTCAGTTCGCGGAAATCCCCCCCCGCGCTGAAACACTCCGCGCCGCCCGTGATCACGATGCCGAGCACGTCCTCGCCGGCCTGCCCGACAGCCTCGGACAGGGCCGACAGCAGGCCCAGGGACAGGGCGTTGCGGGCGGCGGGATCGTGCATCTCCAGCACCAGGACGGAGCCTTCGAGGGTTTGCTTGACGAGGTCTGCGCGCATGGGTTCGTTCCGGGGGTGTCAGGGCCGCATCCGCGGGGTCAGGTCCACATCGAATCCAGCGGGCCGCGATCGAACCCGACCGCTTCCTCGAAATCCTGCGCGGCATCGAGCAGCAGCCGCTCCGCTCCCGCCCGGACCACGAGCTGCGCGCTCACCGGCAGGCCGCCGGCCAGGCCGCAGGGCACCGCCGCCGCGGCGACGCCGCCCACGTTGAACGGCGCGGTGAACGGAAACGCGCCCCACAGCCGGTCCACGGCGACGCCGCGGATGAACTTGGGCCGCTGCCCCAGGGGAAAGGGCGGCACGGCCGTCGCGGGCGCCAGCACGACGTCGTAGCGGTCGAAGAAGGCGTCCAGGCGGCCGCGGAAATCGGGCAGCAGCGCGCGGGCGCGCAGGACGTCGTCGGGATCCAGCGCGACGGCGGCCTCGAGGGTGGATCGCTCGTAGCGGGTGAGCCTGTCCGGACAGAGCTTCAAGAGGTGCCCCCGTTCGCGGTGTTCCTCTTCGAGGACCAGGGGTCCGAAAATATCACCCCAGCCCTGGATCGGAGGATGATCTTCCTCAAGGGAATGCCCCATCTCCTCGAAAACCCTGGCGGCGCGTTCCACCAGATCGGCCACGGCCGGATCGACCGGCCGGCCCTCGGGCGCCGGGCAGTAGCACACGCGCAGGGGCCGCGTGTCCGCGCCGCGCTCGAAGCGCGCGCCGGCCAGCACGCCCAGCAGGATCCGCGCATCGGCCACGGACCGGGCCATCGGCCCGGCGCCGACGAATTCCGACATGCCGCGAAAGCCGTGTTCGTCGCCGCACAGGCCGGGCGACGGCTTGAGGCCGAAGATGCCCGAGAAGGCCGCGGGAATGCGGATCGAGCCGCCGCCGTCGGAGCCCACGGCGACCGTGGCGAGCCGGGCCGCAACCGCGGCCGCCGACCCGCCGCTCGACCCCCCGGCCGTGCGCGCGGTATCCCAGGGCGTCGCGGTGTCCGGCCCGAGCAGGTTCTCGGTCGTCGCGGACTGGCCGAATTCCGCCGTATTGGTCTTGCCCAGGAAGACGGCGCCGGCGGCGCGCAGGCGGCGCACCAGGCCGGAATCGCCCTTGGAGACCAGGCCGCGGTACACGTCCGAGCCCAGGGTGGTGGGGACGCCCGCGACGTGGAAGGCGTCCTTGATGGCGACCGGGATGCCGGCCAGCGCGGCGTCCGCCTTCCCCGACGCGTAGGCGCGCTCGGCCTCGCGCGCCTGCGCCAGCGCCAGGTCGCGGGTGGTCTCGACGTAGGCGTGCAATGCGCCGTCGTACCGTTCGATGCGCGCGAAGAACGCTTCGGCCACGTCCACCGGGCTGAGCGAGCGGTCCCGGTACGAACGCACCAGTTCCGCGATCGAGAGAAGGCTGACGTCCTTAGCCATGGGGATGGACTCCTCCGCTGATGCCGTAGACCTCGCCCGTGATGTAGCCGGCCTTGTCCGACAGCAGGAACGACACCAGCGCGGCCACGTCCTCGGGCCGTCCGATCCGGCCCACCAGGGAGCGGTTTTCCGCGTAGCCGTCGAAGAATTCGGCCGGATAGATCTTGCGCAGGAAATCGTTGTAGATCAGGCCCGGCGTGATGGCGTTGACGCGGATGCCGTGCCGGCCGTTCTCGGCCGCGGCGACGCGCGTCAGGGCCAGCACGCCCGCCTTGGCGGCGGAATAGGCGGCGCCGTGCTCGGTGGAGGTCTCGTAGGCCGCGATCGAGCTGATGTTGACGATCGCCCCGCTGCCGCGCGCGATCATGGCGGGCAGGATGTGGCGCATCGTCAGGAACGTCCCCGTCAGGTCGATGTCCAGGCAGCGCTGCCAGTCCGCCAGCGCCAGTTCCGCCACGGGCGCGATGGTGGACCAGCCGGCGTTGTTGACCAGCGCGTCGATCCGCCCTTTCTCGTCCAGCACCTGCGCGGCGCAGCGCTCGACCCCGGCGGCGTCGCTGACGTCGAGGGGGACGGCCAGGAACGGACGCCCGTATTGTTCGGACAGCTGCTGCGCGAACTCGCGGCAGCGGCGTTCGTGCGCATCCGTGATGACCACGTCGTAGCCGTCCTCGGCGAGCTGCCGGGCGATCGCGCTGCCGATGCCCGCGCCCGAGGCGGCGGTAATGAGTGCCACTTTGCCTTCAACCATTTCAACATCTCCTTGAGATCGAACCACTTCGAGATCGGACTGCCCGCATCGCGCGGCGGTCCGGGATCCCGGCCGCCATGCCCGCGGGGAAAGCGGGTAAAGGGGGGCGCCGCCGCCTCAGCCGGCCAGGGCCTGGCGCAGGGCCTGCGTCACCGCATCGGGGTTGTCCACGTTCATCAGGTGCCCGGCCTCGGGGATCGTCAGGAAGGCGGCGCCCGGCAGGGCGTCCAGCAGAATCGTCGCCGCCTTCTGGGGGCAGAACCGGTCGTGCTCGGCGCCGATCACCACCACGGGGGTCTCGATGCGCGCCAGGCGCGGCGTCAGCGGCTCGGCATTCAGGCCCATCATGGCCCGGGCGGCATTGACGTAGCCCCGGCCGTCGCCGACGGCCGCGAGGCGCGCGTCGACGATCCGCCCGAGGGACGCGTGCTGCCGGTGGAGTCCGGCCTCGGTGTCGGCCCGCAGGGCGTCCCGGAACGCGGCCGAGCCGGTGTCGGCGGCCTGGGCGATCCGGTCCTGGTAGAACTGGACGGCCGCGCGGCCGACGACCGACGAGGTCCCCAGCACCACCGACTTGCGCACCAGGTCGGGGCGTTCGGCGGCCGCCCAGAGGGCGATGGTGCCCCCCAGCGAGAATCCGACGACGCGGGCCGGCCCGGTGACCCGCTCCAGGAAGGCCAGCAGGTCGTGGCCCAGCTGCGCCAGGGTGCCGTCGGCCTGCCCCAGGGACGTCAGGCCATGCCCGCGCAGGTCGCAGGCATAGCCGCGGTACCGGCCGCCCAGGGCCTGCTGCTGCCCGCTCCAGGTGTGGCGGTCCTCGGCCAGGCCATGGACGAACACGACCGGATCCCCCGATCCTTCCACGGTGTAGGCGACGTCGATGTCGTTGAGGGTCGCTCGATTCATTTTCATGGCCTCGCTTCAGCCGAACACGGCCTTGCCGCCGCTCAGGACCGCCATGCCGTTGGAGAGGGTGCGGAAATGGATGCCCTCGGCCGCGCGCCCGGATTCCACCGTCAGCGCCTCCCCGGGCAGCACCGGCGAGGTGAGCCGGGCCTCCAGGCTGCGCAGGTCGGCCGGGTGGGCGCCGTGCTGTCGGGCGACGACGCGCGCCGAGATCCCGAGGGTGCACAGCCCGTGCAGGATCGGGCGGGAAAATCCGTTGGTGCGGGCGACCTCGGGGTCGATGTGGACGGGATGCAGGTCGCCCGTGAGGCGGTACAGGGCCGCCAGCTCGGGGGTGGTCGCCACTTCGGTGGCCTGCGTGAAGGCGAGGTCCGCCGCCGGCGCGGCCGACGGCCCGCGGTCCCCGCCCCAGCCGCCCAGGCCGGGCAGGAAGATGGTGTAGGCCGCGGTGAAGAATTCCGATTCGACCTCGATTTCGAGCAGGGCCGCCTTGCCCTTGTCGTAGACGTGGGCCACCCGGCCCCGCATCCCGATGCTGCCGGAGGCCGGCAGCGGCCGGTGGACGCGGATTTTCTGCGCCACGTGCAGGGACGACTTGGGATCGTAGGCGCCCAGCCGGCCCGCGGCCTCCACGGCCCACAGGCCCAGCGCGCAGCCGAAGGTCGGCAGCACGCGCAGGTTGCGTTCGTAGACCAGGTCGAGTTCCGCGGCGGCCGCCCCCACGGCGAGCGCGTACAGGATCGCCTTGTTCGCGTCGTATGCGGCCGCATGGGCGCCGAGGTCCTTCCCGGCCAGTTGAGCAAGATCGTTGGACATGGCTGTTTCCGGTGTCGGTGCGCGGGATCGTCCGGGGCCGGACGCTACTTGACCCATTCCTGGACCTCGACGAGCACGCCATAGCAGCTCGCGGGATGGATGAACACGATGCGGACCTCGGAGAAGACTTCGCCGCGGTATTCGTAGTTCTTCAGGACGTAGGGCTCGTCGCGCGTGAGCCGCACGCCCTTGGCCTTGAAGTGCGCGATCGCTTCCTCCAGGTTGCGCGTCCTCACGCAGATCTCGTGGATGCCCTCGCCGCGCTTCTCGATGGCCTGGGCCAGCGGGCCGGTGCCGGTGGCGTCGGCGACGATGGCGATTCTTTCCTTGCCGATCCAGACGCCGCGCTGGATCAGCTCGATGCCTTCCAGGGGCTCGGAGGCCAGGCCGTCGGCGGGCGCGGCGAAGATTTCGCTCAGCCGGTCGGTCGCCTTGTCCAGGTCCTTCACGGCGATGACGATTTCCTGCATGCTGTAGAACAACGGTTCCATTGCTGTCTCCCTATTTCCTCGGGTTGAAATCCAGATAAGAAGCCGAGACCAGACCCGGTCACCGGCCGGCGCCGCGGGACTCGATGGCTTCCCAGAGCGCGATCAGTTCCTTTTTCACCACCTTGCCGAATCCGCTCCGCGGCAGCCGGTCGACGAAATACACCCGGCTGGGCACCTTGTTGCGCGACAGCCGGTCCTGGCAGAACGCCCGGATGTCGGCTTCGGCCAGCATCTGCCCGCCCTCGGCCGCCACCACCATCGCCACCAGGTCCTGGCCCAGAATTGGATCGGGGATGGCCAGGATGGCCGCGTCGGCCAGACCTTCGTGGCCCAGCAGCACTTCTTCGACCTCGGCGGGATAGAACTTGAAGCCGCCCCGGTTGATGCGGTCGCTCTTGCGCCCGGTGAGCCGCAGCAGGCCGTCTTCCGCGCCCACGAAGCCGATGTCCTCGGTGTGCACCCAGCCGTCCGCGTCGATGCGCTTGGCCGTCTCCGCCTCGTTCAGGTAGTAGCCCACCATCTGCCCCGGCGCCCGCAGGAGCACCTCGCCGGATTCCCCCGGCGCGCATCGCCGGCCGGCCTCGTCGACCACGGCGAGCTCGGTCGGCCAGACCGGCCGGCCGATGGCCGTGGGATCGAGCTCCATGTCCGGGCCGAAATTGAGCGTCTGGCCGACCATCGTTTCGTTCAGGGCGTACCAGTTGGCGACGGCGGCGCGCGGCCAGCGCTCCCGCATCGTGCGGTAGAGCGCCGCGGTCATGGGGGCGCCGCTCGCGGTCATGACCTGCACCCGGGCGCCGCGGGAATCGTCGCTCGCCGGCCGCTGGCACATCATGGCGTAGTGGGCCGGCGCGCCCGCGTAGATGGTCGTGCCCGCCAGCGCCATTTCCCTTTCCTCGGCCTCGGGGTCGAAGCGGCGGCCCCGGTAGCTCAGGGGACATCCGGCCAGCACCGCGGCGTACAGCGTATTGACGATGCTGGTGGGCAGGTAGGCGGGCACGGGCGACTGGATCACGTCGTCCGGACCGACGGGCCGCCCCCCGCGGGGCGCGGGAAACACGCCGTTGACCATTCTTTCGGCCAGCTGCACGCAGCCGCCGTGGGTGATCATCGCGGCCTTCGGCCGCCCCGTCGTGCCCGAGGTGAAGGCGAGCAGCGCGCAATCGTCCGCCTGCGCGCGCACCCCTTCGGCCGGCGCCGCCCCGTCTCCGGGAGACGGCACGAGCCGGAAGGCCCCGTCCACGGCGGCGAAGAGCAGCAGGTCCAGCGGATCGCCTTCGGGCGGCAGGCCCTCGGGGATGAATTCCAGCAGGTCCTCGTCCTTGCGCGAGGACAGCAGCCCCCGGCTGGCGATCACGGCGCTCGCCGCGACGTCCTGGGCGAAGCGCCGGACTTCCGCCACGCTCAGGCGGTCGTCCAGCGGGGCGACGATGCAGCCGCCGTCGAGCACCCCGTGCTGCGCGATCACCACCTGGCGCGCGTCGGCCGTATCGACCCAGACCAGGACCGGGGTCCCGGGCCGGTAGGCGCCCGACGACCGCAGCCGCGCGGACACGGCGCGGGCGCCGTCCAGCCATTCGTCGAAGCGCAGGCTGCCCGCGGGCGAGCGGACGGCCACCGCCTCCGGCGTCGCCTGCACGCGCTTTTCCAGCAGATCCGGCAGGGTCAGCCGGCCCGCCCCCTCGAAATCGAGGGTCTTCAGGAATTCATGGATTTCCGTACGGTTCACGATGCGCTCCGGCACTCACTTGCGGTCCGTCAGAAGATCGACCAGAAGCGCCCATTCGGCGGGCCAGCTTTCCGGCGTCGTGTAGTCCGCTTCGCTGCGGATGCGATCGACGTGGCCCGCCACGTCCTCGACCGTCAGGGCGCCCTGGTCGATGGGATGCTTGAAGAAGCCCGGCGTGCGTCCGATGAAGATGCGCGCGACCGAGCCCGAGCCGGCGGACCAGGTCTCGCCGCTCCAGGGGCATTCGCGCGACGCGAAATAGCCCACCACGGGCGCCACCAGCTCGGGGACGACCATGTCCTCGCTGACCTGGTGGTACTGGGGCATCTCGACGTCCTCGGTGAGCTGCGTGGAGGCCATGGGAGCGACGGCGTTCACCCGGATGCCGTGGCGGGCGCCTTCGAGCTTGAGCACCTGCAGCAGCCCGAACACGCCGCCCTTGGCGGCCGCGTAGGGCGCGATGCCGCCGTTGCCGAAGAGCGCCACGCCGGACGTGGTGAAGACGATCCGGCCGTACTGCTGCCGCACCATCTGCTGGTAGCACGGCTGCGTCACGTTGAAGGCGCCCCACACGTGCACGTCGAAGATCGGCGCGGCGTCGGCGAGGTCGAGCTTGTTGAACGAAGTGAGCGAGATGTTGCCGGCGTTGTTCACCAGGATGTCGATGCGCCCGTAGGCCGACAGCGCCCGCTCGGCGATCGCCTGCCCGCCTTCGCGGGTGGCCACCGAGGAAGTGTCCGCCACGGCCTCGCCGCCCAGCGCGCGGATCTCGCGGACGGTGAGCTCCGCCGAACTGACGGGCGCGCCGTCGGGCCCCGGACGCATGCCGATGTCGTTGACCACCACGCGGGCGCCGCGGGCGGCCAGCAGCATGGCGTACGCCCGCCCCAGCCCGCTGCCCGCGCCGGTCACGATCGCGACCTGGCCCTCGTAACGGAAATCCCCAGCCGGCAAACCACTCGATTGATGTACCATGTCTCCATCCTCGCTAACCGAATTTTTTCTTGTATGCCCATACTCTAAGCGACGCTGCGCCAAAAAGCAATAGTGATGTCGCTTTTTTTAAAAAAACAGGAAATGCTGAAAAAAGCCCCGGAACCGAACCTTCCCCAGCCCACCACCCCGAAGGGGCGGGCGACCCTGGCCCGCATCCTGGCGAGCGGCAGAGAAATCTTCGGCGAAGCCGGCTACGTCTCGATGCGCATGAGCGATCTGGCGGAAAGGGCCCACCTCTCGATGGGCGCCCTGTACCGCTACTTCGACAACAAGGACGACGTCTTCCTGGCGATCATCCACGACATCCACAACGAGCTGTACGCCGCCAGCCGGCCGGGCGAGCGGCAGAGCTTCCGCGACCGCCCCGACGAGGCGATCCTCGAATCCAACCGCGGCTACCTGGGCCACTACCGCAACCACCGCAAGGTGATGCGGGCCTTCATCGAGGCGACCATGGTGGACCAGCGCTACGACGACATGTGGTGGTACATGCGCGAGCGCCACATCGTGCGGGTCGCCACGGCGCTGGAGCGCGACCACGGCATCACCGAGATCAACGGCATGCCGGCGCGGGTCTCCCTGGAAGCCCTGGCCTCGATGACGGAGCAGTCGGCCTACGTCTGGTACGCCCACCCCGACACGGCGGCGGAGATGCTGCCCGTGGACGACGCGGCGCGCATCGTCAGCGAAATCTGGTGCTGCACCCTCTTCTCCCCGCGCGGCGCGGGCCGCCAGGACCCGCCCGCGCGCAGCGAAGGGCGGCAAGGCCGCACGGACATGGAAAGAACGTGAAGAGAACATGGACAAGCCGCGGCATTTCGCCTGTCCCGATATGAACCGATCCTGGCCATGGCCGCGGCCGGGTTCTGCAATACAATGGCCCGCAACATGGCGGGGTCCGGCCTCGCCAGGATATTCTGAACAAGTCGAGCGGAAAGCGGGCGCCGCGGATCGGGATATGGGATGCAAGGCGCGAACCGCAGCCATGGCCGGCGCCATGGCAAGGACGAGCAACGCCGCAGACCGCCCGAGTCCGCAGATGCACGCGGCGCGGGGACTTGTCCAGAGTATCCTCAACGCTCATCAAGCAACGGGAATGCACCCATGACTGAACGTGAATCGATGGAATACGACGTCGTCGTCGTCGGAGGCGGGCCGGCCGGTCTTTCGGCGGCGATCCGCCTGAAACAGCTGGCCGCCGAGCGCGGCCAGGACGTCAGCGTCTGCGTCCTGGAAAAGGCCGCCGAGATCGGCGCCCACATCCTCTCGGGCGCCGTGATGGATCCCCAGGCCCTGACCGAGCTCATCCCCGACTGGAAGGAACGCGGCGCGCCGCTGGATGTGGCCGTCACCGACGACCGCTTCCTGTTCCTGACCGAATCGGGCGCGCGCGCCACGCCGGCCTGGCTGCTGCCGGACTGTTTCAAGAATCACGGCAACTACATCGTGCGCCTGGGTCACGTCACCCGCTGGCTGGGCGAGCAGGCCGAGGCCCTGGGCGTGGACGTGTTCCCCGGCTTCGCCGCCGCGCAGATCCTCTACACCGAGTCCGGCGCCGTGCGCGGCGTGCTGACCGGCGACATGGGCGTGGCGCGCGACGGCAGCCACACCGACGCCTACCAGCCCGGCATGGAACTGCTGGCGCGCTACACGATCTTCGCCGAAGGCTCGCGCGGCCACCTGGGCCGCCAGCTGATCGAGAAATACCGCCTGGACGCCGGCCGCGACCCGCAGAGCTACGCCATCGGCATCAAGGAACTCTGGGAAGTCGATCCCGCGCAGGCGCGCCCCGGCATGGTGATGCACACCGCCGGCTGGCCGCTGGATTCGGACACCTACGGCGGCTCCTTCCTCTACCACCTGAACGACAACCTGGTGGCCGTGGGCCTGGTCGTGGGTCTGGACTACGCCAATCCCTGGCTCTCGCCCTTCGAGGAATTCCAGCGCTACAAGACCCATCCGGCGATCCGCGCCACCTTCGAGGGCGGCAAGCGCATCGCCTACGGCGCGCGCTCGCTCACGGCCGGCGGGCTGCTGTCCCTGCCCAAGCTCTGCTTCCCCGGCGGCGTGCTGGTGGGCTGCGAGGCCGGCATGCTGAACGCCTCGCGCATCAAGGGCAGCCATTCGGCCATCAAGTCCGGCGCCCTGGCCGCCGAGGCCGCCTTCGACGCCCTGGCCGCGGGCCGCAGCCACGACGAACTGACCGCCTACCCGGCCGCCTTCGAGCGCTCCTGGCTGCACGCCGAGCTGAACAAGTCGCGCAACTTCAAGCAGTGGTTCAAGAAGGGCCGCACCGTCGGCACGCTGATGACCGGCATCGAGCAATGGCTGTTCAAGGGCCGGATGCCCTGGACCATCCACCGCACCAAGCCCGACCACGCCTGCCTGCAGCCGGCGGCCGAATGCGCGCGCATCGACTACCCCAAGCCCGACGGCAAGCTGACCTTCGACCGCCTCAGTTCGGTGTTCATCTCCAACACCAACCACGACGAGAACGAGCCCGTCCACCTGACGCTGAAGGACGACACGGTGCCGGTGAAGATCAACCTGGCGAAATTCGGCGGCCCGGAAGCGCGCTTCTGTCCGGCCGGAGTGTACGAGTTCGTCAAGACCGAGACCGGCGAGGACCGCCTGCAGATCAACGCCCAGAACTGCGTCCACTGCAAGACCTGCGACATCAAGGACCCGACGCAGAACATCGTCTGGGTGACGCCGCAGGGCGGCGAGGGGCCGGTCTACAACGGGATGTGATGGACATCACCTTCGCCACCAAGTTCCTGGGCGCGCTGTTCGCCATCATGAATCCGTTCATCATCCTGCCGCTGTTCCTGGCGGTCACGAGCAACAAGACCGTGGCCGAACAGCGCAGCCAGGCGGTGGCGATCCTGATCTACACCACGGCGATGTGCATCGTCATCTCGCTGGCGGGCAGCCACATCATCCGCTTCTTCGGCGTCAGCCTGGATTCCTTCCGCGTCGCCGGCGGGCTGGTGCTGAGCGGCATCGCGCTGTCCATGCTCAACGGCCAGCCGATCACCTCGCACGAGCGCGCCACCCAGGAAAAGAACGTCGGCGGCCTGGCGGCCCGCGCCGAGGTCGAGGACAACCCCGCCTTCTATCCCCTGACCTTCCCCATGATCGTGGGCCCCGGCACCATCGCCACGCTCATCATCTACGGCGCCCAGGCGCGCCATTCGGCGCAGTACCTGGGGTTCGGCATCGTGCTGGTGGCCGTGCTGGCCTCGGTCTTCGCGGTGCTGTATTTCGCCGCGTCCATCGGCAAGCTGCTCTCGACCAAGATGCGCGTCATCATGGCCCGCGTCATGGGCATGATCCTGGCGGCCATCGCCGTGGAAATGACCTTCGCGGGCACCAAGGCGCTGCTGCCGGGGCTGGCGCACTAGCCTGGACATTTCGTCAGCAAGCCTGGTGAAGTGATTTTCGGGTGGTCAGGCTGCTCCGGCGACGCGGCGGCGGGGATCGGCGGCATGGGAAGCGTTTTTTCAGTGCCGCAGGCGCAATTCCCCCTACCCCCGTTGTTTTATAGCGTGCCGGGGCAGCACTTTCTCAGCGCTACGGGGCCATGGCGCGGGCGGCATGCGCGTAGACATGGCGCAGCGGATGATGTGAGGCCAGCAGGATGCGGACCCGCCGGGTATTGCGCACGATGGCCGCACCGATCTTCAGCAGGCGTACCCGGATCGTGGCGGCGCTGGCACGCTCCAGTTCAGTCCCTCGCAGGGCCGTTTCGCGCAGGCGCTGCATCAGCGTATAGGCCAGGGCCGCCAGCAACAACCGGAACTGGTTGGCGGCGAACCGGTGGCAACTGGCACGTGTGCCGAACAGATCGAGCTGCGCCTCCTTGATGCGGTTCTCGGCTTCGCCCCGAGCGCAGTACAGCTGATCGTACAGCTGCATGGCATCGCCGTCCCGGATGTTGGTGACCACGAAGCGCGGGTTCACGCCCTGGGCGCCGTATTCGAGCCGGGTCAGCACGCGCCGGGGCCGATCCCACGACCCGGCCGCGTAGGTAAACTCGCTGACCAGACGTTGCTTTTTCCCAGTGCGCGCGTAATCGCCTTTGAGGATTTCCTCAGCCTGCCCGACACGCGCCTGAAGCCGTTTATTGCGTGCCAGGCCGATGACGTACTGCACGCCGCTGCGCTCACACCAGCGGATCAGCGGCTGGCGGCAGAACCCCGAGTCCCCACGGATGATGATCCTGACCTCGGGCCATGCCTGACGCAGCCGGTTCACCAACAAGCGCAGCACCGCCGCCGCGTGCCTGGCCCCGTCAATGCGGCTGGGGCGCAGCAGGCAGGCCAGCATCGACTGGCCGCAGAACACGTACAGCGGCAGGTAGCAGTGATGGTCGTAATAAGCATGGAACTGCTTGAGCTCCTGCTCACCGTGCAACGGGATATCCGAGGCATCCACATCCAGAATCAGCTCCTCAGGCGGCGTGGCGAAGCTGGCGATGAAGTGTTCGATGAGCACCCCATGCAGCGCCCAGGCGTCGGCGCGGGTAGCACCCGTTTCCAGACGGCTGAGCGTGGGTGAGCTGGCCAGGGGACGATCCCGTCCGACGGCTGTTTGCATCAGCAGGTCCTCACGCAGCGTATCGTGATCGTTCAGATCTTCGTAGCCGCAGCACAGGCCGTACAGGCGCTGGGCCAGCAGATCGCGCAGGCGGTGGTGGACCCGGCCCGCGGCTCGACGATCCGTCAGCGCCTTGGCCGCCATACGCGACAGGCCCGTGCGCGCATCAATTCTTCGCAGCAGCATCAGCCCGCCGTCGGAACTGAGGTCACCGCCTTGGAAATTCGCCTGCAAATGGCGGCGTCCAAGGCGTCCAAAGTTCAGTTCTTCAGTGGTACGATTCGGCATAGGCGATTCTTTTTGGTTGTTTGGCGTGAGAACCAATAACCATAAGCCCTCGGGCAAGAATCGCCTATTCCTTTTTACCCGCCTGACGAAATTTCCGGGCTAGCAGGCCACCTGGGCAGGCGCCCGAGCCGGCCCCGGGCGCCCGGCCCGCCGCCCGCGCGGGGGCTCCGTGGACGGGAGCCCCGGAGCCAACGCGGCGTCCTCCAGGTCCAGGCCATTCGCCCTGATCTGCCGGCGCAGTTCCACCGCGTCGGTTTCGGCATGCGTCCTGTCGTCCGGGGAGATCCGGAACACCATGATGTTGCTCCCGGCCTGGTCCACCTTGGCGCTCATCCGGGTCGAGGCGCCCGTCAGCACCTCCACCATCGAGGTATTTTCCTGCGTGATGCGGTCCAGTTGCTGGAGCGCGGCGCTGATCTCGTTCACGCCGCGCGCCTGCTCGCCGGCCGCGCCACTGATTTCTTCCAGCATCTGCTTGACGCGCTCGACGCTGGCGACCACGTCGGCCATCCGCGCCTGCGCCTGCGCCACGCTCTGGTTGCCCTGGCTCGCCCGCTCCTGGGATTGCTGGATCAGGTTGCGGATGTCCTTGGCCGCCGTCGTGGTGCGCTGGGACAGCGCCCGCACTTCGGCCGCGACCACGGCGAAACCCCGGCCGTGCTCGCCGGCCCGCGCGGCCTCGACCGCGGCGTTGAGCGCCAGGATGTTGGTCTGAAACGCGACGTCCTCGATCACCTTGGCGAAGGCGCCGACATCCAGGGAGGACTGCGCGATTTCCTTCATCACGTCCGAGACGTCGCGCGTGGTTTCCTGGCTGGCTTCCACGGCCCGGACGGCTTCCTGCGCGGCTTCCAGGCCCGCCTTGCTCACGTCCGAGGTCTGCCCCACCGTGCTGCTGATCTCGTCCATCGCGGCGGCGGTCTGGACCAGGTTCGCGGCCTGTGTTTCCGTGCGCGAGGCGAGGTCCGAGCTCTGGGAGGCGACGGCTTTCGCCATGTCGGAGAGGGTCCGCAGATCGTTACGCACGTCCACCATGACGGTGCGGGTCGCCAGGGCCAGCTGGCCGATGGGCAGCAGCAGCCTGCGCGTGGCGCCTTGCTCGGCCATCCGGACGAAGGCCGACAGATCGCAGCTCGCCAGGCGCTCGGCCACCTGCGCGACGTCGGCCACCGGCCGGATCGCGACGGACCGGATGCCGGCCAGCGCCACCCCGGCGGCCAGCAGGCCCGCCAGCCCCTCGCCCCAGGCGGGCGCGCCGAGCAATGCGGCGACCGGCGCGCCCGCGGCGGCCAGGACGACGAACAGGCCCAGCGCCGCCATCCGGCCGGGATGCAGGACGGCGCCCGCCAGGCCCGCCAGGCCCCGGCGCCTGAGCATGCCGTTCCTGAAGACGTGCTTCAGGCGCCGGCCGTTTCCGGCCGCCTTCGCGGCTTCGCCGCGCATGAGGGCGAACAGGTTCTCGGCTGTCTCGATTTCCGCGGGAGTCGGCAAGGTGCGGACCGACAGGTAGCCGACCGTTTCATGCCCTTTGCGCATGGGCGTCGCATTGGCCCTCACCCAGTAGGCATCTCCGTTCTTGCGCCGGTTCTTGATGATGGAGCTCCAGATCCCGCCCGCCTGGATGGTTTCCCAGAAGTCGCGGAAGGCCTCTTCGGGCATGTCGGGGTGCCGCAGGATGTTGTGCGGCTGCCCCAGCAATTCCTCGCGCCGATAGCCGCTGACGCTGACGAAATCGTCGTTGCAATAGGTGATCCGCCCCTTGAGGTCGGTGATGGAGATGAGCGTCTGGTGTGCCGGATACGCATGGACGTTTTGCGTGACGGGCAGGTTCTTGCGCATGGTTCCGCCTGGGTTTCGAGATGGAGCTGCTTGTTTGTTAAGCGTTTTCCATCTATTTCAAACGTAATGACGGCCACCCATGTCCTTATCGCTCATGCGGATTTTGCATCGTCACCTTGATGGGAACAGCAGTGTATGGGATATTCATAAAGTAATAAATAGCGGAAATATTGATTCACCTGTCAGCTTCCAATACCAATCCATGAGCCTGATCGACGAAATCCGGGTCTTTGTCAGCGTCACCCACAGCGGCAGCTTCACCACCGCCGCGGCGCTCCTGGGCATTCCCAGGCCCACGGCTTCGCTGGCCATCCAGAAACTCGAAAGGCGGCTCGGCTCGCGCCTGTTCAACCGGACGACGCGGCACGTCAAGCTGACGCCGGACGGCGAGGAGTTCTTCGAGCGCGCCCGTCTCTTCATCGAGGATGCGGAAAGCCTGGAGCATTTCTTCCATACGCAGGAGACCGAGATGACCGGGCGCCTGCGCGTGGACGTTCCCAGCCGCATCGCCCGGCGGCTGATCGCGCCGGCACTGCCGGAATTCCACGCGCGCCACCCCAGGCTGGAGATCCTGCTCGGCTCCAGCGACCGGCTCACCGATCTGGCGCGGGAGGGATTCGACTGCGCCTTGCGGGTCGGCTCGGCGGGGCTCGACAGCCTGATCGTCAGGCCGCTGGGCCGGTTGCGCATGGTCAACTGCGCCAGCCCCGACTACCTGGCGCGGTTCGGCATGCCCGCATCCCCGGACGACCTGCCGCGCCACCAGGCGATCCATTACCTGCCGGCGACCATCGGCGAGCAGCCCGTGCCCTGGGAATGGATGGAAGGTCCGGCCCGCCACGCCCTGAGGATGCCGGGGCCGGTGGCGGTGAACAACGTCGAGAACTACATCGCCTGCTGCCTCGCGGGACTGGGCATGATCCAGGTCCCGGCGTTCGACGTCCAGGAGCACCTGGACCGCGGCGAACTGGTCGAAGTCCTGCCCGCCTGGCCGGCGCCCGCCATGCCGATCCAGCTGGTGCACCCCTACGCCCGCTACCGGCCCCGGCGCCTGCTGATCTTCAACGACTGGCTCGACGGCCTGCTGACGCCCCTGCTGGAATGCGAATGAGGAAATGAGGGGGGCGTAAACGGGGAGGGGGCCGCTTTTTGCCTTGGGGCGGCCCCTCCAGGAGTGCGCCCATGCTGGGCGCACATAAAAAAGGGGCGGAGGATTCCCCCGCCCCTTTGCTTGTGTCCGATGCGCTGGATCACAGCGCATCGTCCGACACGCGTTACCGCACCTGGGCCAGTTGGTCCAGGATGCCGGGATTTTCCAGGGTGGACACGTCCTGGGTGATGGGTTCGCCCTTGGCGACCACGCGCAGCAGGCGGCGCATGATCTTGCCCGAGCGGGTTTTCGGCAGGTTTTCGCCGAAGCGGATCTCGCGCGGCTTGGCGATGGGGCCGATTTCCTTGGCCACCCAGTCGCGCAGCTGCTTGGCCACGACGGCGGCCTGATCGCCCTGGGGCAGCGGGCCGTTGAGCACCACGAAGGCCACCACGGCCTCGCCGGTGGTGTCGTCCGGGCGGCCGACCACGGCGGCCTCGGCCACCATCTCGTGCGCCACCAGGGCCGACTCGACTTCCATCGTGCCCAGGCGGTGGCCCGAGACGTTCAGCACGTCGTCGATGCGGCCCATGATCCAGAAGTAGCCGTCCTTGTCGCGCTGGGCGCCGTCGCCGGCCAGGTAGTAGCCCTTCAGCTCGTCGGGGAAGTAGGTCTTCTTGAAGCGCTCCGGATCGCCCCAGATCGTGCGGATCATCGAGGGCCACGGGCGGCGGATCACCAGGAAGCCGCCCTTGCCGCGCTCGACCTCTTCGCCGGTCTCGTCGACGATGGCGGCATCGATGCCCGGCAGCGGCAGCGTGCAGGAGCCCGGCTTGAGCGGGGTGACGCCCGGCAGCGGCGTGATCATGTGCGCGCCGGTTTCCGTCTGCCACCAGGTGTCGATCACCGGGCAGCGCTGGCCGCCGACGTTGTTGTAGTACCAGACCCAGGCTTCGGGGTTGATGGGCTCGCCCACCGAACCGATGATGCGCAGCGTGCTCAGGTCGAAGGACTTGGGATGGACCTTGGGATCGGCCTCGGACAGCTTGGTCAGCGAGCGGATGGCCGTGGGCGCGGTGTAGAAGATCGTGACCTTGTGCTCCTGGATCATCTTCCAGAAGCGCCCGGCGTCCGGATAGGTGGGCACGCCCTCGAAGACCACCTGGGTCACGCCGGCGGCCAGCGGGCCGTAGGTGACGTAGGAGTGGCCCGTCACCCAGCCCACGTCGGCCGTGCACCAGAACACGTCGGTCGGCTTGGCGTCGAAGGTCCATTTCATGGTCATCAGCGACCACAGCAGGAAGCCGGCGCTGGAATGCTGCACGCCCTTGGGCTTGCCGGTGGAGCCGGAGGTGTACAGGATGAACAGCGGATGGTCGGCGTCGACGGCCACGGGCGGGCAATCGGCGGACTGGCCCTGGACGACGTCGTGCCACCACAGGTCGCGCCCGTCGTTCCATTGGACTTCGGTGCCGGCGCGCTTGTAGGTGATGACCTTGCGCACGGCCTCGCAGCCGCCCATGGCGATGGCCTCGTCCACGGCGTCCTTCAGCGCGATGGCCTTGCCGCCGCGGAACTGCGCGTCGGCCGTGATCACCAGCGAGGCGCCGACGTCCACGGTGCGCTCGTGGATGCTCTTGGACGAGAAGCCGCCGAACACCACGGAATGGATGATGCCCAGGCGGGCGCAGGCCTGCATGGCGACCACGGCCTCGATCGACATGGGCAGGTAGATGATGGCGCGCTCGCCGGCCTGGTAGCCCAGGGACTTCAGGGCGTTGGCGAACTGCGCGACCCGCGCGTGCAGTTCCTTGTAGGTGACCTTGGTGACCTTGCCGTCGTCCGCCTCGAAGATGATGGCGGTGCGGTTCTCGGCCGGGGTGCCCAGGTGCTTGTCCAGGCAGTTGGCCGAGACGTTCATCTGGCCGTCGGCGTAGAACTTGTAGAACGGCTTGTCCGACTCGTCGATCACCTGGGTGAAGGGCTTGGACCAGACCAGGTTTTCATTGGCCAGGCGGGCCCAGAAGGCGTCGGGATCGCGCTTGGCTTCGTCGCACAGGGCCTGGTAGCCCTCCATCCCGGACACATTGGCCTGCGCGACCAGGTCGGCAGGCGGCGGAAACACCCGGTTTTCCACCAATATGGATTCGATCTCCGTGGTCATGGCTCGCTCCTGAGTTTAGTGATGCGTTCACTTTATGTTTGAATGTTGCAACCGTACCGCACGTTGCTTACTCGATACTGACAAATGCTACCCGCCTCCGGGCGGGAAGGCGCTGCGGCGCAGGGTCGGGCGGTCTACCGCGTGACTTGCCCTCGTCGCGGCCCGCAGGGACTCCCCAGCCGTGGCAGCTCTCCACGTCGCGGCTTGCAGGCCGCTCCGATTCGCCAGGCACAGGTCAGTCCGCAGGGACTCTCCAGCCGTGGCAGCCCTCCACGTCGCGGCTTGCAAGCCGCTCCGATTCGCCCGGCACAGGTCAGTCCGCAGGGACTCTCCAGCCGTGGCAGCTCTCCACGTCGCGGCTTGCAGGCCGCTCCGATTCGCCCGGCACAGGTCAGTCCGCAGGGACTCTCCAGCCGTGGCAGCTCTCCACGTCGCGGCTTGCAAGCCGCTCCGATTCGCCCGGCACAGGTCAGTCCGCAGGGACTCTCCAGCCGTGGCAGCTCTCCACGTCGCGGCTTGCAGGCCGCTCCGATTCGCCCGGCACAGGTCAGTCCGCAGGGACTGACCTGTGTCCGGGCTCATCCCGGGCGCGGATGCCGCGCGCGAAATCCAGCCGTCCCAGCAGCGCCAGCCCCGCCAGGAAGAACAGCCCGGTGGCCAGCAGGGCGGCGCGGTGGTTGCCCGCCGTGGCCCAGACCAGCACGCCGTAGGACAGCGGCCCGACGACGGCCGCCAGCTGCACGGCGAAGGTCCACAGGGCGAAGAATTCGGCCGGGCGGCTGGCCGGCGCCAGCACCCCGACCATGGCCCGGCCCGCGCTCTGGCTGGTCCCCATGCACAGCCCCGCCAGGGCGGCGGCCGACCAGAACAGCGGCAGCGAACGGGCCGAGGCCGCCAGCAGCACCATGGCGATCCAGCCCAGCAGGGTCAGGGCCAGCGCCTTGCGGTGGCCGATGCGGTCCTGCAGGTAGCCGAAGCCGAAGGCCCCGACGGCGGCGCCGATGTTCACCAGAAACACCAGCAGCATGGTCTGCTGCATCCCGAAGCCCATGACCTCGGTGGCGTAGACGGCCGACAGCGTGATCACCACCGCGATCCCCGCCTGGTAGCAGGCAATGCACAGCAGCAGGCGGCGGAAGTCGGGGAAGTCGCGGCGGGTCTCGCGCCACGCCGCCCGCAGCTGGGCCAGCATCGCGACCGGCGGCCGGCCGGCCCCGGTGGCGGGTTCGCGCAGCCACAGGAACGCCGGCAGCGCCGCCGCCGCGAACAGGACGGCCGTCAGCCCCATGATCCAGGGGACGTAGGCCTGGGCCGGCAGGCCGCCGGATTCCGCCGCGGCCGCCACCCACAGCGCCAGGCCCAGGGCCAGCATGCCGCCGAAATAGCCGAAGCTCCAGCCCCAGCCGGACACCCGCCCCATGGCCTCGGGCCGCGCCAGCCCCGGCAGGAACGACGCCACCGCCGACTCGCCGATGCAATAGCAGACATTGGACAGCGCCAGCCACAGCAGGCCCCAGACGATGTCGCCCGGCGCCACGCTGGCCAGCATCGCCGTGGCCAGCACGCAGCCGGCGGTGCTGGCGAACAGCAGCCGGCGGTGGCCGGCGCGGGCGTCGGCCCGCGCGCCCAGGCCCGGCATCGACAGCATCACCACCAGATAGGACAGCGACAGGGCCGCCGTCAAGGCCAGGGTGCCCCAGCTTTTCCCGGCCGCCACCACGCCGACGAAATAGGCGTTGAACACCGTCGTCAGCACCACGGTGGTGTAGCCGGAATTGGCGAAGTCGTACATCGCCCAGGACCAGACCTCGCGCCGCCCCACGCCCGGCCGCAGCGGCGACCCGGCGCGCGCGGCGGCCCCGGCCTCGCCCGGCCGGCCCGCATTCGGCTGGCCCGCGCCTGGGCCGCCCGTGTCCGGCCGGCCCGCAGCCGGCCCGCCCGGGGATGCGCCCGGCCCGGGTCCGGCCCCGTCCCGCGCGTCGCTCACAGCGCGGCGCGGATCTGGTCGAGCGCGCCCGGATCCTCGATCGTCGTCAGATCGCCCGGATCGCGGCCTTCGCACAGCGCCACGATGGCCCGGCGCAGGACCTTGCCCGAGCGCGTCTTGGGCAGGGTGTTGACGAACAGGATGCGCGCCGGGCGGGCCACGGCGCCGTTGCGCTGCTCGATGACGCGCTTGATCTCGGCTTCCAGGCGCTCGCGGGCGCCGGATTCTTCCAGCAGCGCGGGATTGCGCAGCACGGCGAAGGCCATGGCCTCCTGGCCCTTGAGCTGGTCCGCCACCCCCACCACCGCCGATTCGGCCACGGCCGGGTGGGTGTTGACCGATTCCTCGATCTCGCGCGTGCCCAGGCGGTGCCCGGCGACGTTGATCACGTCGTCGGTGCGGCCCAGGATGTACCAGTAGCCGTCGTCGTCCACCAGCCCCCAGTCGGAGGTCGAATAGCACAGGCGGCCGGGGAAGGACTGGAAGTAGGTGCGCACGAAGCGTTCGTCGTTGCCCCAGATCGTGCTCATCGCCCCCGGCGGCAGCGGCGGCTCGATCGCCACCACGCCCTTCTGGTTCGGGCCGCAGTCCCGCCCGGTGGTCTCGTCGACCACCCGCGCGTCGTAGCCGTAGACCGGGAAGGACGGGCTGCCGAAGCGGGTGGGGACTTCCTCGATCCCGGGCTGGGCCGAGAGGATCGGCCAGCCGGTCTCCGTCTGCCAGTAGTTGTCGATCACGGGCTTGCCCAGCGCCTCGGACAGCCACTGGCCGGTGAGCTCGTCGAGCGGCTCGCCCGCCAGGTAGATGCGCTCCAGGCTGGACAGGTCGTGGCGGCTCAGCAGGGCGGGATCGTGCTTCTTCAGCACGCGGATCGCCGTCGGCGCGGAAAACAGCACGTTGACGCGGTAGGTCTCGACGATGCGCCAGAGGATGGCGGCGTCGGGGCGCACCGGCGTGCCCTCGTACATGACGGTCGCCTGGCCGTTGAGCAGCGGCCCGTAGACCACGTAGGAGTGCCCCACCACCCAGCCCACGTCGCTGCTGGAGAAATAGACGTCGCCCGGCTTGCCGCCGTAGATGTATTCCATGGACGCGCACAGCGCCACCGCGTAGCCGCCGACGTCGCGCTGGACGCCCTTGGGATTGCCGGTCGTGCCCGAGGTGTACAGGATGTAGCTGGGTTCGTTGGATTCCAGCCAGACCACCGGCACCTGGGCATCCAGGTGGCGCGCCCGCAAGGGCGCGTATTCCAGGTCGCGGCCCGGCGTCAGGTCCATGGGCGCCAGGCCCCGGTTCACCAGCACGACGCGCTCGGGCGCATGGGAGGACTGCTCGATCGCCTGGTCCAGCAGCGGCTTGTAGGCGATCGGCCGCCCGCCGCGCGAACCCGCGTCGGTGGACACGATCACCCGGGGCTGGGCGTCGTCGATGCGCTGGGCCAGATTGTGCGCGGCGAAGCCGCCGAACACCACCGAATGGATGGCGCCCAGCCGGGCGCAGGCCAGCATGAAGAAGGCCGCCTGGGGAATCATGGGCAGGTAGATCAGCACGCGGTCGCCCTGGACGACCCCGAGTTCCTGCAGCGTGGCGGCGGCGGCGTTGACCTCGCGCGCGAGATCGGCGCGGGTGTAGACGATTTCCTGGTCGACCTCGGTGGACACCCAGATCAGGGCGGGCTGGTCGCCCTGGGTGTCGAGCCAGCGGTCGACGGCGTTGTAGCAGAGGTTGGTGCGCCCGCCGACGAACCAGCGCGCGAACGGCGGCCGGGAATAATCCAGCACGCGGGTGAAGGGGGTTTCCCAGTGGATGCGCTGGGCCTCGCGCGCCCAGAAGGCCTCCCGGTCCTGGATCGACTGGCGATGGAATTCGCGGACTTTCTGCATGGGTTCGTCTCCGGTGCCGCCCTGCGGCCCGTGCGGACCGCGGGAGTTTCTATATAGAGTGGATGGAAAGGATGGCATGCTGAATGGGTGACATGCTACACCCTGGCGCCGAACATACAACGCCCGCCTGACGCGAGGCTGACGGGGACGCGCGGAAGGCGGAGGAAAAGCGCGCAGCAAGCGCGCGAAGGACATCCGGGAGGGGCGGGCCGGAGGCGGACCAAGGGGGGCGAAACTCCGGCTTTACTCGACCGGCTCGATCCACTACACTCGAAGAGTTGTCCGCAGGGCGGGCAACCCATCAGATCAACCCGGCGTCCGGTATCCGGCCAGCCTGCGACCCGTGCCGCGCTCATGCGAGCGCCGCGGCCACGCGAGGCGGCTGCGGGCGACGACATCCGTAGCCATCCGCCCATGCCACCGCCCCATTCCGCCCCAGATCAGCCGAATCCACCCCGCCCCCTGGCGGTCCGTTCCCTGAAACTGCTGCTGTGCGCGGGCCTCGTGGCGCTGGCCGGATGCGCGCACCAGCCCCGCAAGACGGCCGACGCCAGCCTCACCTCCAATCATCTCCTGCGCGACAGCTACCTGCTCAGCACCCAGGCCGACCCGCTGGGCGCCTGGCTGGACAACAAGCGCAGCCTGGCCATCGACACCCCCGAAGCGGAACTCTACGGCACCAGCCAGGCGCCCAGGACCCTGGCGGCCACCGCCATGAAGTTCCTGGGGGTCAAATACCGCTACGGGGGCGATGCCCCCGGCGAAGGCTTCGACTGCAGCGGCCTGGTCGCCTACGCCGCCGAGAAGTCCCTGGGCCTGAAACTTCCCCGCCGGGCGCGCGAGCAGGCCCAGCAGGGCGTCTCCGTGGACCGCGACGAACTGCGGCGCGGCGACCTGGTGTTCTTCAATACCCTGGGGCACCGCTACTCGCACGTCGGCATCTACCTGGGCGACCACAAATTCCTGCACGCGCCGCGCACCGGCGCCAGCATCCGCGTCGACAGCATGGACATGGCCTACTGGCGCAAGCGCTACAACGGCGCCCGGCGCCTCCAGGTGCAGGCCGACGCCGGCCAGTCCGCGGCCGTCGAACCCGCGGCTGGCAAGCACGCCGCCCCCAAGCGCATGGCCACCAAGCCCGCCACCGCCCGGCACACGAGCACCAGGCGCGCGGCCGCCAAGCGCTGAGACGGCCTCACCCGCTGAGACGGCCTCGCTCGAAACGAAACCCCGGCAGGCGCCCAAGACGCCTCCGGGGTTTTTTCATGCCGTGGTCCGACGCGGCCGCCTACGCCTGCAGAGCCAGCCCGCCGTGCCCGCCCCGCCGCTTGCACGAGACGCGCGCCCCCGAGCCGGCCGTGTTCTCTTCCCGCAGCGGGCATGCTTTACAGTAGCCGCACTGGTCCAGCGCCTGCTGCATGCTGCACACCGACCGCCGGCATGCCAGCACGCGGATGCCGGCGCGCTGCGCCGCCAGGCGGAAGGTCTTCATCACGTTGTGCCCCAGGAAATCCGTCAGCAGGATGACCAGGTCGGTGCCGGAAGGCAGCGCGGGCGCCTTTTTCTGATGCGCGGGATCGCGGCCGCTGATGTGATGGCGGATGGCGATGTTGTGGTCGCGCAGCAGGTCCGGGATGTTGCCCAGCCGGTCCGCGCCGACGATCAGTGCACTGACTTGGGACTGCGATTGCGGTTGCAGTTGCGATTGCGCCATGAAATCGACTCCGGGTGGTGAGCCGGTGCGGTGGATGACCGGCCTGTGATCGTGGTTTTGATAGTTAATGATAATCATTCCTATTAACAAACGCAATTCCGTTTGATGTAACAAGTGCTGGCAGAGCCTCGGGATTTACCCTGACGCGCTCCCTCCCTTCCCCCGGGGAATTCAGTTTCCCGTCAATTTCCGTTCAGAAAACTGTTACCGGGCGCGGCGCACAATCCCCGGATAAGAACCCTTCCAACGGAGACACACCATGCACACCCTGTTGCGCGACGGGCTGCCCTGCGCGGCCCTGGCCCTGGCCCTGAGCCTGGGCAGCCCCGCCAGCCAGGCGGCCGGCAACGAGATCGTCCTGGGCGCCTCGGTCCAGCTGACCGGGCCCGTGGCCAACACCGGGCGCTACTACAAGGACGCCTACCAGCTCGCGGTGGACCAGATCAACCGCAAGGGCGGCGTCCAGGTCGGCGGCAAGAAATACACCCTGGCGCTGAAGATCTACGACAACCAGTCGGACGTGAACCTGAGCGTGCGCCAGTACACGCAGCTGGTCTCCAAGGACAAGGTGAACTTCCTGCTCGGACCCTTCGCCAGCAACTTCGCCCTGGCCGACTCCGCCGTCTCGGAAAAATACCAGGTTCCCATGGTCCAGGGCGGCGGCGCCTCGGACCAGATCTTCTCGCGCGGCTTCAAGTACGTCTTCGGCACCCTCGCGCCGGCCAGCAACTACTTCGGCAGCACCATCGCCATGCTCAAGCAGCTCAAGCCGGCACCCGCCCAGATCGCCCTGCTCTACGCGGACGACGCCTTCGACGTGTCGGTGGCCAAGGGCACGCGCCCGCTGCTGGAGCAGGCCGGCCTGAAGACCGTGATCGACGAGCGCTACAGCAGCAACGCCAGCGACTTCAACACCCTGCTGTCGCAGATCAAGTCCAAGCAGGCCGACGCCGTGCTGGTGGCGGGCCACGAGACCGAGATCCTGAACTTCATCCGCCAGGCCAAGAGCCTGGACGTCTCGCCCAAGCTCTATTCCTTCACCGTGGGCGTACCCAGCGAGGACTTCCGCAAGGCGCTGGGGGCGGACGCCGAATATGCCTTCGGCATGTCCGCCTGGCTGCCCAGCGAGACGCTGAAGGACGACTGGTTCGGCAACGCCGCCCAGTTCGCCAAGGCCTGGAGCGCCCAGTACCGCTACGAGCCCGACTACCACGCCGCCTCGGGCGTGGCCGACGTCGAGGCCATCGTCAAGGCCATCGAGAAGGCCGGGTCGCTCGATCCCAAGGCCGTGCGCGACGCCCTGGCCGCCAGCGACTTCCAGAGCCTCTACGGGCACATCGCCTTCGCCGGCAACGGCCAGATCGACCTCGACCAAGTGGTGATCCAGGTGCAGGACGGCAAGCCGGCGGCCGTGTTCGACGGCAGCAAGTTCCTGCGCGACGCGAAATACCCGATGCCCGACTGGTCCAAGCGCTGATCCCCCTTCACGATCCCGGGAGAGCCCGCCTTGGACCTTCTGCTGCAAGTCCTCGTCAACGGCATCCTGCAGGGCGGGCTGTACGCCATCATGGCGCTCGGCCTGGCCCTGGTCTGGGGGGTGCTCAACATCGTCAACCTGGCCCACGGCGCCTTCATCATGCTGGGCGCCTACATCTCCTGGTACAGCTACACCTGGCTGGGCCTGGACCCCTTCCTCGGGCTGCCGCTCACGGCGGTGCTGATGTTCGGCGTCGGCTACGCGATCCAGCGCGGCATCCTGAACCTCATCGCCCGGGCGCCCATGTTCAACACGCTGCTGATCACCTTCGGCCTGGAGGTCGTGCTGACCTACCTGGCGCAGCTGGCGTTCTCGGCCGACTTCCGCACCATCAACCCGTCCTACTCGGGGCGGAACATCGACGTCCTGGGCGTGACCGTGCCGCTGGTGCGCCTGGCGGCGTCGGGCCTGGCCATCCTGCTGACGCTGGCCATGTGGCGCTTCCTGCTGCACACGCGGCTGGGCCGGGCGATCCGCGCGACCGCCCAGAACCTGGCGGCGGCGCGCCTGCACGGCGTCGAGCCGCGCCACCTGTACGCCGTGACCTTCGGCCTGGGCCTGGCGCTGGCCGGCGCGGCCGGCGGCCTGTACGGCACCGTGTCGCAGATCAACCCCTACATCGGCGCGACCCTGACCGCCAAGTCCTTCGCGATTGCCATCATCGGCGGGCTGGACACGCCGCTGGGCGTCATCGCCGGCGGCCTGGTGCTGGGCCTGATCGAGGCGCTGACCACCCTGTACGTCGGCCCGACCTTCGCCGACGTGGCCAGCTTCGGCGTGCTGGTGCTGGTGCTGATCCTGCGCCCCAGCGGCCTGCTCGGGAGGACCGCATGACGGCCGCGCGCATCCTCCTCGCCCTGGCCGTGCTGGTCGCGCTCGCACTGCTGCCGCTGTACGGCTCGGACACGCTCGTGCAGTTCGGCATCAGCACCCTGCTGCTGGCCGTGCTGGCCCAGGGCTGGAACATCATCGGCGGCTACGCCGGCTACCCGTCCTTCGGCAATTCCGCCTTCTACGGCCTGGGCGCCTACGGCGTGGGCATCGCCATGGTGCAGTGGCAGCTGCCCTTCGCCGCGGGACTGGCCTTCGGCGTGCTGCTGGCGGTGGTCTTCGCCATCTGCCTGGGCGTCCCGGTGCTGCGCCTGAAGGGCCACTATTTCGCCATCGCCACCCTGGCCCTGGCCCAGGTCATGGCGGCCATCGTCTCCAACGTCGAGCTGGCCGGCCAGAACATCGGCCTGGTGCTGCCGCCGCTGAACGACGATCCCCTGTTCTACGAACTGTCGCTGGGCCTGCTCGTCGCGGCCACCCTGACGGTCTGGTGGCTGACGCGCAGCCGCTTCGGCTTCGGCCTGATCGCCATCCGCGAGAACGAGGAAGGCGCGGTCGTGATGGGCGTGGACACCACGCGCTACAAGGTCCTGGCCTTCGCCCTGGCCGGCGTGTTCAGCGCCCTGGCCGGCGGCATCCACGCCTACTGGATCACCTTCCTCGACCCGGAAAGCGCCTTCGACATCACGCTGAACGTGAAGATGATCATCATGGCGGTCTTCGGCGGCCCGGGCACGGTCCTCGGCCCCATCGTCGGCTCGCTCATCCTGTCGGCCCTCTCCGAGTTCCTGTCCAGCGAGGTCACCAGCATCGCCGGCCTGTTCTTCGGCGCCGTCATCGTCGTCGCCGTGGTGCTGATGCCGCGCGGCCTGGCCGACGTCGCCCGGCGCTACCGCCGCACGGGCTGGCGCTACTTCATCGAAAACATCCGGATGCATCGGCTATGAGCACGCAGGACCGCTCCAGAGGCGAATTCCCTTCCGCCGGGACGGCGCGCGGCGCCGGGGAGGCCGCATGAAGCCCATCCTCGAAGCCCGCGGCCTGACGCGCCGCTTTGCCGGGCTGGTGGCCGTGCACGACGTCAGCTTCTCGCTGCTGCCCGGTGAGATCCTGGGCTTCATCGGCCCCAACGGCGCGGGCAAGACCACGCTGATCAGCCTGCTGAGCGGCACCCTGGACCCCACCGAGGGCGAGGTCTGGTTCGACGGCCGGCGCATCGACCGCCTGGCCGCCTTCCGCCGCGCGCGCCTGGGCATCGGCCGCACCTTCCAGATCATGCAGCCCTTCCCCGGCCTGTCGGTGCTGGACAACGTGGCGGTCGGCGCCCTGTTCGGCCGCGGGCGGGGCCAGGCCAAACTCGCGCTGGCGCGCGAAAGCGCCCGCGAATGCCTGGACTTCGTCGGGCTGGGCCGGCACGCCGGCCACCGCGCCGAGGACCTGGGCGGCCCCGACCGCAAGCGCCTGGAGCTGGCCAAGGCCCTGGCCATGCAGCCGCGCGTGCTGCTGTGCGACGAGGTCATGGCCGGCCTGAACCTGGTGGAGATCGACGAAGTCATCGACATCATCCGCAAGGTGCGCGGCACCGGCATCAGCATCATCGTCATCGAGCACGTCATCAAGGCGATCCGCACCCTGTCGGACCGCATCATGGTGCTGCACCACGGCGAGAAGATCGCCGACGGCGCGCCCGACAGCGTGCTCACCGACAGCCGCGTCGTCGAAGCCTATCTCGGGAAGAAGCGCTCATGAACGCCACCACGCCCGCACCCGCCCCGCGGGACGCGCTGCTGCGGATCCGCGGCCTGTCGGCCGGCTACGGCCTGGTCGGGGTGCTGCAGTCGGTCTCCCTGGACGTCCGGCCGGCCGAGTTCCTGGCGCTGGTGGGCAGCAACGGCGCGGGCAAGACCACCCTGCTGCGCACGCTCTCGGGCCTGCTGCCGGTCCAGTCGGGCACCATCGAATGGGAAGGCCGCTCCATCGGCGGACTCACGCCCGACGCGATCTTCCGCCTGGGCATCGTGCAGGTGCCCGAGGGCCGCCAGCTCTTTCCGCGCATGTCGGTGCAGGACAACCTGCTGATGGGCGCCTACCGGCGCGACGACAAGGCGGAGGTGCGCGCCGACCTGGACAAGGTCTACGGCCTGTTTCCCCGCATGGCCGAGCGGCGGCGCCAGCTGGCCGGCAGCATGTCCGGCGGCGAGCAGCAGATGTGCGCCATGGCGCGCGCCCTGATGGCGCGCCCGCGCCTGCTGATGGTCGACGAGATGAGCCTGGGACTGGCCCCGATCATCGTGGACCAGCTGATGGACAACCTGACGGCCATCCGCGACCAGGGCGTGACCATCCTGCTGGTCGAGCAGGACATCCACCTGGCGCTGGCGGCGGCCGACCGGGCCTACGTGCTGGAGACCGGCCAGATCGTGCGCGAAGGCCCGGCCCGCGACCTGATCGAGGATCCGGAGCTCAAGCGGGCGTATCTGGGCGTCTAAGCCGCGTCGCGGACCGGCGGGGCCGGCTGCGCGACGGCCTCGGACACCACGTCGCGCGTCAGTTCCGGCGCCAGCATCTCCATCAGCACGTAGACGAAATCGCGCAGGAACACGCCGCGCTTGATCGCCACGCTGGTGGTGTGCCGGCCGAACAGGTGGCCGGCGGGCAGACCGACCAGGCCCTTGTCGCGGCGCGGGTCGAAGGCCATGCCGGCGATGATGCCGATGCCCAGGCCGATGTCGGCGTAGGTCTTGATGACGTCGGCGTCGATGGCTTCGAGCACGATGTCGGGCTCGATCCCGGCCCGCTCGAAGGCCGCGTCGATGGCGCGCCGGCCCGAGAACGCCCGGTCGTAGGTGACGATGGGGTATTTGGCCAGGTGATCCAGCGACAGGTTGCGCGCGGCGCTGGAGGTCAGTTCGGTCAGGGGATGGTCGGGCGGCACCACCAGGGTGTGCTCCCAGGCGTACACCGGCAGGGCCACCAGGCCCGGGGTCTGGGCCAGGGTCTCGGTGGCGATGGCCAGGTCCGCCTGTTCGTGCAGGACCAGCCTGGCCAGGTGTTCGGGGTTGCCTTCGGCCAGGGACACGTGGACCTTGGGGAAGCGCGCGCGGAACGCCGGGATCACGCGCGGCAGCAGGTAGCGGGCCTGGGTATGGGTGCAGGCGATGACCAGGGAGCCTTCGTCGCGCTGGGCGAATTCGTCGCTCACCTTCTTCAGGTTGTCCACCTCGCGCATGATGCGGTCGATGACCGCCGACACGGCCTGACCCGGCTTGGTCAGGCCCTTGAGGCGCTTGCCGTGCCGCTCGAAGATCCGCACGCCGAGCTCGTCCTCGAATTCGATGATGGCCTTGGACACCCCCGGCTGGGACGTGTACAGCGAACGGGCGGCTTCGGTCAGGTTGAAGTTGCGCCGGATCGTTTCGCGGACAAAACGGAATTGCTGCAGGTTCATGACGATGGCCCTATAGGAAGAGCCATTATATGTAATATAGAACCTTGTTCATATGATTTTTTGTTATTAGTTTAGGTTCCGGGGGCGGGAGGGTCCCGGACGGTATCCTGAGGGCCTGCCGGACGGCATCCCGGCCGGACGCCGGGGGACCGGGCGCCCCCGGGGCCGGCGCGCGCCGGCCGGGCAAAGAAAACTCCGGCGCGAAGGCCGGAGTGCTGGCCCGCGGCGCGAGCCTACTTCATCGAGATCGTGGTGTTGACCTCGCGCGGATGGGCCTGCCAGCGGGCGGTCACAGTCTTGGTCTGGGTCCAGAAGTAGACCGACTGGCGGCCGTTGGGGCCCAGGTCGCCCAGCTTCGAGGCGCGCGAGCCGGTGAAGCTGAACCAGGCCACCGGCACCGGGATGGGGATGTTGATCCCGACCTGGCCGACGTCGATGTTGTTCTGGAAGTAGCGGGCATGGCCGCCGTCCTGCGTGAAGATCGAGGTGCCGTTGCCGTTGGGATTGGCGTTGATGAACTCCACCGCCTCTTCCAGCGTGTCCACCAGCACCACCGACAGCACCGGCCCGAAGATTTCCTCGCGGTAGATGCTCATGTCGGGCTTCACGCCGCTGAACACCGTCGGCCCGACGAAGTTGCCCTTTTCATACCCGGCCACCTGGATGCCGCGGCCGTCGAGCAGCAGCTCGGCGCCTTCGTCCACGCCCTTCTGGATCAGGCCCTCGACGCGCTGCTTGGCGGCGGGCGAGATCAGCGGGCCCAGGTCCGCCTGGCGGTCGAGGCCGATGTTGACCTTCAGCTTGCGCGCGCGCTCGACGAAGTCGGGCAGCCACTTCTGCGCCTCGCCCACCAGCACCAGCACGGAGATCGCCATGCAGCGCTCGCCGGCCGCGCCGAAGGCGGCGCCCAGCATCGAGTTCAGGGCGGCCTCGCGGTCGGCGTCGGGCATGATGACGCTGTGGTTCTTGGCGCCCATCATGGCCTGGCAGCGCTTGCCGGCGTGCGAGGAACGGCGGTAGATTTCCGTGCCGACGCGGGTCGAGCCGATGAAGGACACGGCCTTGATGTCGGGATGGTCGCACAGGGCGTTGGCCACGTCCGCGCCGCCGTGCACCACGTTCAGCACCCCGGGCGGCAGGCCGGCTTCCAGGGCCAGCTGGGCCACCATCAGCGAAGCCGTGGGATCCTGCTCGGAAGGCTTGTAGACGAAGGTATTGCCGCAGGTGACGGCGATGGGGAACATCCAGCACGGCAGCATCACGGGGAAGTTGAAGGCCGTGATCCCAGCGCACACGCCCAGGGGCTGGATGACCGAATAGACGTCGATGCCGGTGGCGGCATTTTCGGCATAGTCGCCCAGCTGCAGGGTGTGGGCCGACGCGGCGTGGTCCACGCCTTCCAGGCCGCGCGCGACCTCGCCCTCGGCATCCGGCAGGGTCTTGCCGTGCTCGCGGGAAATGGCCTCGGCGATCTTCGGGGTGTGTTCGCGCAGCAGCTGGGCGAAATCCACCATGATCTGGCGGCGCTTGGCCTGGCTGGTGTTGCGCCAGGTCTTGAAGGCCTCCTTGGAATCGGCCACCGCCCGCTCGACTTCGGCCGGCGTGGCGAAAGGCACCCGTGCGACCACTTCCTGGGTCGCCGGATCGATGACGTCGCGCCATTCCGTGGTTTCGGACTGGACGAGTTTCCCGCCGATCAGCAGCGGGACGCGTGGGATGTCGCTCATTAAAACCTCCTGGGTAGATTCGGTGAACGTCCGGTGACGTTCGTCAAAGCGGAACAAAGCGGAAATCGGTATCGGGCCCGGGGCCCGGTTCAATGCTTGACCAGCGGGCAGGTCGAGGCCGACAGGGGCTGGAAGGCGTCCTGGGCCGGGATCGTGGCCACCAGCTTGGACAGGTCCCATTCGCCCCTGGATTCGGCGGGGGTCTTGACCTCGTACAGGTACATGTCGTGGATCACCCGGCCATCGGGACGGATCGAGGCATTGTGCATGATCGGATCCTGGATCGGGATCTCGCGCATCTTCGCCGCCACCGTGTCGCCCTGGGTGGAGCCGGTGGCCGCCACGGCCTTCAGGTAATGCCGCACGCTGGAATACACGCCGGCCTGCGTCATGGTGGGCTTCTTGCCCTGGTAGGCCTGGGCGAAGCGGTCGGACCAGGCGCGCGAGGCGTCGTCGAAGTCCCAGTAGAAGCCGTCCACGTAGCTCAGGCCCTGGGCGTTTTCCAGGCCCAGCGCGCGCAGATCGGACAGGAACACCAGCAGGGACGCCAGGCGCTGGCCGCCCTTGACGATGCCGAATTCGCGCGCCTGCTTGATCGCGTTGACGGTGTCCTGGCCGCCGTTGGCCAGGGCCACGACCTGGGCGCCGGAGCTTTGCGCCTGCAGCAGGTAGGAGGCGAAGTCGGGCGCGTTCAGCGGATGCGGGACGGAGCCCTTGACCGTGCCGCCCAGGGCCTTGACCATGTCGGAGGCGCCCTTTTCCAGGGAGTGGCCGAAGGCGTAGTCCACCGTGATGAAGAACCAGGACTTGCCGCCCTTGTCGAACATGGCCTTGACGCCGCCGATCGACTGCGAATACACGTCGAACATCCAGTGGAAGCCCACCGGCGAGCAGTTCTTGTTGGTCAGGTCCGTGGTGGCCGGGCCGGAGAACATCACCACCTTGTTCTTTTCGCGTGCGATGTTCTGCACCGCCAGGGCCACCGCGGAATTGGTCAGGTCGGCGATCGCCGTCACCCCGTCGCGGTCGAACCACTCGCGGGCGCGCGCCGCCCCCACGTCCGCCTTGTTCTGGTTGTCGGCCGAGACCAGCTCGATCTTCATGTCCTTGCACTCGGCCTTCAGGCAGTCGTCGATGGCCAGCTGTGCGGCCGCCACCGAGCCCATGCCGCCCATGGACGCGTAGGTGCCGGACATGTCGGTCAGCACCCCGATCTTGACGGGCGGGGTCGCCGCCTGCGAAACGGACAGGGACATCGCGGTGGCGCACAGGGCCGCCGCCAGGGTGGGGGTGAATCTCTGCATGGTCTTGTCTCCGTTGTCGTTGGGGATCCCGTGGACACGTCCGCGCGCCGCGCGCAGGCCTGGCGCGTCCGGCGGGCCCGCAGGTCCGCCGTCTGCGCGGCGGGATGAGGAATCGGAAACCTCCGGACGAGTCTCGCGCCGCGTGCATCGGCGCATCCGGGCAAAGGTTCCCTTGCTCCCTGGCCCAGTTTAGTTGTGTAAAAAACTTATTACCATCAAAATATTTGCACATTCGTTGACGATAATTGCACAAGGAAACGTGCAGGGGGAACACCATGGCAGACTGGGACGCGATCCGCTAT
The DNA here is from genome assembly GCF_000612685.1 of Castellaniella defragrans 65Phen. Lineage (NCBI taxonomy): Bacteria > Pseudomonadati > Pseudomonadota > Betaproteobacteria > Burkholderiales > Alcaligenaceae > Castellaniella > Castellaniella defragrans. Next base: position 1,182,179 of record NZ_HG916765.1, on the reverse strand, counting down.
TTCCTGGAAGTCGCCCGCACGCAGCGGGCCAGCGCCGCCGCCCAGCGCCTGGGCGTGCGGCACAGCACCGTCACGCGGCGCATCCGCGCGCTGGAGCAGGACCTGGGCGTGACGCTGTTCGAGAAATCCCGCGCCAGCGGCTACACCCCCACCGAGGAAGGCCTGCGCTTCTTCGCCCACGCCGAGCAGGTGGAAAGCACCCTGCTGGCGGCCCGCGAATCCCTGTCCGGCGCCGCCCAGATGCCTTCCGGCCACCTGCGCATCGGCTCCACGGAAGGCTTCGGCAGCACGGTCCTGACCCCGCTGATGGTGGATTTCCAGCGCCGCCACCCGGCGATGACGCTGGACATCATGCCGGTGCCGCGCTTCATCAGCCTGTCCAAGCGCGAGGCCGACATCGCCATCGCGCTCGAACGCCCCCAGCGCGGCCCCTACCTGTGCACCAAGCTGGCCGACTACAGCCTGCGGCTGTACGGCACCCGCGACTACCTGGCGCGCCACGCGCCGATCCGGCGCCAGGCGGACCTGGGCCGGCATACCTTCATCGGCTACGTGGACGAGCTGCTGTTCAGCGACCGGCTGCGCTACCTGGACGACCTGGTGCAGCCTTCGCGCGTGGTGTTCCGCAGCACCAGCGTGCTGGCCCAGTACCACGCCGCCCTGGGCGGCCAGGCGCTGGCGATCCTGCCCTGCTTCCTGGCGGCGCAGGACGAGCGCCTGGAGCCCGTGCTGGCCGACTCGATCCTGGTCACGCGCAGTTTCTGGATGTACTGCCACGAGGACCTGCGCCGCACGCGCCGCGTGATGGCCCTGTGGGACTACCTGAAGCAGGCCGTGGCGCTGAACCGCGACCTGCTGCAGGGCCGCGCCCGCGAACTGCGCACTCCCGCCGGCGACTGGACGCCGTCCTACGCCCCGGGCGCCGCGCCGCGCCGGCGGCCGCCTGAGCCGCCCCGCGGGCGAACCTGCGCGCGAAGCGCACGTCCCGGGGTCGCCGCGCGCGGCCGGCGGCCCGCGTCGGGCGGAATCCGGGCCGTCAGGCCGCCCGGGCCCTGCGCCGCCTGGGCCGAGGCATGCGCAGGCGCCGCCACATCAGCCCCAGGCCCAGGGCCAGGAAGGCGGCGTGCACCAGCCACAGGCCGACGCCGAACGACAGCACGCCGTTGGCGATCCAGCCGCGCGACAGATTGATGAGGTTCATGTACAGCAGCGCCAGCAGGCCGGCGATCAGCAGGTCGCCCGAGCGCCCCAGGCGCGGATTCACCGCCCCCAGCGGCAGGGCGATGAGCGCCAGGTTCAGCACCGCCAGCGGCAGCGACAGGCGCCACATCAGCTGCGACAGGGATTCGGCGTCGCCCTGGGCGATCAGGTCCAGGGTCGGGCGCGCCTTGATCTGCTGCAGGGCCTCCTGGCGCCGGGCTTCCAGCGCGCCGGGATCGCTGCGGCTTTCGATGCGCACGCCGTAGCGGTCGAAGTTCAGCAGCCGCATCTCGGGCGAACCGGGCTTGAGATCGTAGCGATGGCCCGGCCCCAGCACCAGGAAGCGGTCGCCGTTGGGCTCGGTGCGGATGGCGGCGCTTTCGGCCGTAACCACGCTGAGCCATTCGGGCTCGATGATGCGCGCCACCACCCGGCCCAGCTCGTCGTCCGGCCGGACGGGCGATTCGGCGAAGAAGACCCGGCGCCCGTCGTCGGTCTCGATGAACTGGCCGGCCGAGACCTTGGACAGGTCCGAGCGCTGCTCGAAGCGCTGGCGGTATTCGGCGATCTGGCCGTAGGCCCAGGGCGAGGCGGACAGGGTCAGCACCGCCACCACGGCTGCCACCGGCAGGGCGAAGCGCATCACCGGACGCAGCCACTGGGCCAGCGACAGGCCGCTGGCGAACCAGACGGCCATCTCCGACTCGCGGTAGCTGCGCGTGACGGTGGTCAGCACCGCCACGAACAGGGACACCGACAGGATCACCGGCAGCGCGGTGATGCTGGAGAAGGCCGCCAGGCCCAGCACCACGTTGGCGCCGATGTCGCCGTTGGCGGCCTCGCCCAGCAGGCGCACGATCAGCACGCTCAGCCACACCACCAGCAGGGTGGAAAACACGATGCCCGCATGGCTGGTGATCTCGGAAAAGACGGCGCGCTTGAACAATGTCATGGAAAAATGCGGAATAATGGACCGTCTGATCCCCGAATCCACCGGACCCAAGGAAAACGAATGGAATTTAGCACAACGACGTCGGCATCCCTGCACACGCTGAAGACCCAGGCCCTGGCCGTGGGCGTGTTCCAGGACGGCGTCCTGAGCCCCGCGGCCGAGGCCCTGGACCAGGCGTCCAAGGGCGCGATCCGGGCCATCGCCAAGGCGGAATTCGATGCCACCCCCGGCGCCATCCTGACGCTGCACGCCCCCGTCGGCATCGCCGCCGAACGCGTCATTTTACTCGGGCTGGGCGCCCAGGAACGCCTCCCGGCGGCCACCCTGGCGCGCGCCCACGAGGCCCTGGCCGCCTATTGCGTGCGCGCCGGCGTCGGTCACGCGGTCTCCACCCTGTGCGCCCTGCCCTGCGCCGACGCCGACGTCGCCGACTGCGCCCGCACGGCCGCGCAATCGGTCAGCGCCGCCGCCTACCGCTACGACACCACCTTCAGCAAGCCCAAGCCCGCGGCCAAGCTGCGCGCCTTCGTCCTGCACCTGGGCCGCGGCCAGGCCGCCCGCGCGCGCGTCGGCCTGGACCAGGGCGCGGCCATCGGCGCGGGCATGAATCTCGCCCGCCTGCTGGGCGACCTGCCCCCCAACGTCTGCACCCCCACCTACCTGGGCAATACGGCGCGCAGCCTGGCCAAGCAGTTCAAGACCCTGAAGGCCGAGGTGCTGGACCAGAAGAAGATCGAGGCCCTCAAGATGGGCTCGTTCCTGTCGGTGGCGCGCGGCTCGGCCGAGCCCCCCGCCTTCATCGTCCTGCGCCACACCCCGGCCGGGGCCGCCGCCCGCAAGGCCGCCCCCATCGTGCTGGTGGGCAAGGGCATCACCTTCGACGCCGGCGGCATCTCGCTCAAGCCCGGCCCGGGCATGGACGAAATGAAATTCGACATGTGCGGCGCCGCCAGCGTGCTGGGCACGATGCGCGCCGTGGCCGAGCTGAACCTGCCGCGCGAGATCATCGGCATCGTCCCCAGCTGCGAGAACCTGCCCAGCGGCACGGCCAACAAGCCCGGCGACATCGTCACCAGCATGTCGGGCCGCACCATCGAGATCCTCAACACCGACGCCGAGGGCCGCCTGATCCTGTGCGACGCCCTGACCTACGCGGAACGCTTCAAGCCCGCCGCGGTGATCGACGTCGCCACCCTGACCGGCGCCTGCGTGATCGCCCTGGGCCACGTCAACAGCGGCCTGTTCACCCAGGACGAGGCCCTGGCCACGGACCTGCTCGCCGCCGGCCGCCGGGCGCTGGACCCGGCTTGGCGCATGCCCCTGGACGATGCCTACCAGGATCTCCTGAAATCCAATTTCGCCGACATGGCCAACATCGGCGGCCGGCCCGCCGGCTCGGTGACCGCCGCCTGCTTCCTCTCGCGCTTCACCGGCAAGTATCCCTGGGCGCACCTGGACATCGCCGGCACGGCCTGGCACGAAGGCAAGCAGAAGGGCGCCACCGGCCGCCCCGTGCCCCTGCTGGTGAGCTACCTGCTGGGCCAGTGCCCGGCGCAGGCGCCCGCGGCCGCATGACCCGGGTGGATTTCGCCTACGGCGCGGCGCACCGGCTGCGCATGGCCTGCCGCACGGCGGCGCGCCACGTCGGCGCCGGCCGCCGGCTGCTGGTGTACTGCACCGACGCGCGCCGCCTGCAGCGCTTCGACGCCCTGCTCTGGGAATTCGAGCCGGCCAGCTTCATCCCGCACGCCCTGGCCGGCGATCCCCTGGCCGGCCAGGCCGACGTGGTCCTGGTGGCCGACGCCGGGACCCTGGCCGGCACGCCGCCCCTGGGCTGGCTGCTGAACCTGGACCTGGACTGCCCGCCGCGGGCCGAACGCTTCGAGCGCATCCTGGAAATCGTCTCCGGCCACGAGGCCGACATTCAGGCCGCCCGGCGCCGCTGGTCCCTGTACCAGCAGGCCGGCCACGAGGTGCGGGGCCACCGCCTGCCGGCCGACCACCCCGCCGTGGGGAACCATCCCGGCGGCTGAGTGTCCAAGTCCTTGAACCACCCCGTCCCGGCCTTCCGGGAGGGTGCCGGACGATGTCTTCCTCGCATGGACGATACCGTTCAGCTTGTTGTAAGATTGGAGTCATTCCAGCCGGCGTTTCGCGCCGGCCCCACGCACCACAGGAATCCGCCATCATGACCGACTTCCGCCACACGCTTCCCGACGCCGGCGCCTACGCCGCACCGGCCGCCGTCCGCAACCGCGTCCTGCGCAACACCTACTGGCTGCTCGCGCTGTCGCTGATCCCCACGGTCCTGGGGGCCGCCGTCGGCCTGTCCTTCGGCATGAACCAGGCCATGGCCACCAGCCCCGGCATCAGCACGCTGATCTTCCTGGTCGGCGCCATCGGCCTGATGTTCATGATCGAACGCAACAAGAACTCCTCGCTGGGCGTCGCCCTGCTGCTGGGCTTCACGTTCTTCATGGGCGTGATGCTGTCGCGCCTGCTGGGCCACGTCCTGGGCCTGGGCAACGGCGCCCAGCTGATCATGCTGGCCTTCGGCGGCACCGCGGCGGTGTTCGGCGTCATGGCCGCCGTCGCCACCACCACCAAGCGCGACTTCACCCATCTGCAGAAATTCCTGTTCGTGGGCGTGGTGCTGCTGCTGGTCGCCATGGTGGCCAACATCTTCCTGCAGCTCCCGGCCCTGATGCTGACCCTGTCGGTGCTGGCCATCGGCATCTTCTCGGCCTTCCTGCTGGTCGACCTGCAGCGCATCGTCCAGGGCGGCGAAACCAACTACGTCTCCGCCACCCTGGCGGTCTACCTGGACCTGTACAACATCTTCGCCAACCTGCTCATGCTGCTGGGCATCTTCGGCGGCAACCGCGAATAGCATCCAACCTCCCAAGCGGGCCCCGGCCCGCACGGCCGGTTCAGGCCGCGCCGCCTCCCGCAGGCGGCGCGGCCTTCAATTTTCTGATCCCCTCCGCGGCCACCAGGCCCACCGCGATCCAGATCGGCACGTAGGTCAGCCACTGCGCCGGGGCCACGGGCTCGCCCATCAGCAGGAACGCCACCCAGAACAGCAGCACGGGTTCCACGTAGCTCAGCAGGCCGAACAGGGACAGGGGCAGCATGCGGCTGGCCGCCAGGTACATCGACAGCGACACCGCGCTCAGCAGGCCCAGCACGGGCACCTGCAGGATCAGGCGCGGATGCGCGGCGAACAGGCGCACGGCCTCGGCCGCCTGGGCCTGCAGGATCACGACCGCCGCGGGCAGCAGGAAGAACATGTCGAACCACAGGCTGGTCAGCGCATCGACCCGCAGCCGGCGGCGCAGCATGAAGTACGGCGGATAGCCCAGGGCCACCAGCAGCGTGGTCCAGGACACCGTCCCCAGCCGCCACCATTCGTGCCCGACGCCCAGGGCGGCGAACGCCACCGCCCAGGCCTGCCAGGCGCTGAGCCGCTCGCGGTAGAACAGCCGCCCGACCAGCACCATCACCAGCGGCAGCAGGAAATAGCCCATGGACACGTTCAGCGCGTGACCGTGCAGCGGCGCCCACACGAACAGCCACAGCTGCACCCCCAGCAGCAGCGAGCACACGATCATGGCCGCCAGGAAGCGGCCGCGGGAGAAATTCCGGGCGGTCTGGCGCACCGCCCCCCAGCCGCGCGCCCGCTGCACCACCAGCGCCAGCATCGGCAGCCCCATCAGGATGCGCCAGGCGAACACGATGTCGCCGTCGAAGGGCTGCATCAGCGTGGCGTAGAAATACATGGTGGCGAACAGCGCCGAGGACGCCACCGACAGCAGAATGCCTTTTTTCATCGCGCGGCGGCCCGTTCAGTAGCGCTGCAGGTCCATCAGCACCTGGCGCGTGCGCAGGGGCGCTTCCAGCAGCTCGTCCAGGCGCTCGCGCAGCGCCTGGCGCAGCGCCGGCTCGGCGCCCGCCTGCTCGAAGTCCGGCATCGGGACGTCCAGCCCGTAGCCGGCCTGCTCCAGCAGCAGCCACTCGAAGCGGCGCAGCGCGGCGGCGTGGGGGCGGCCGCGCGCGCCGGCCAGGGCGTCCAGCGCGGCCTCGTAGGCGTCGAACACGCCCGGGTGCGGGTCCTCGCGCCCCAGCAGGCGCAGGATCAGTTCGTTCATGTACCAGCCCGACATCATCGCCCGGCCGTCGAGCAGCCGCACCGGGCCGGATTCGGCGCGCGTCAGCGTATGGACCTCGGCCGAGCCGGTCCAGGACAGCCACAGCGGCTGGAAGCCCACCAGCACCGCGCGCAGCGCCGAATAGGGGCGCTTGGCGCCCTTGGCCACCAGCGCGACGCAGCCGTGGTCGCGGGTGAAGGCCTGCACGACGAGAGAGGTTTCACGCCAGGGGCTGGCGTGCAGCACGTAGCCGCGCGCATCCAGGATGCGCCGGCCGCGTCTACTCATAGCCCAGTTCCCGCAGCGCCGCCTCGCGGTCGGACCAGCCCTTGCGGACCTTGATGTAGACGTCCAGGAAGACCGGCTTTTCGAGCAGCTTGACGATGTCCTGGCGGGCCTCGGTGGCGATGCGCTTCATGTGCTGGCCGCCCGCCCCCAGCAGGATGGGCCGGTGGCTGTCGCGCTCGATCACGATGCAGGCGGCGATGCGCGCGCCCTCGGCGTTTTCTTCCCACTGCTCGATGACCACGGTGCAGCCGTAGGGCAGCTCGTCGCCCACCAGGCGGAAGATCTTTTCCCGGATCAGCTCGGCGGCGAGGAAGCGCAGCGGCCGGTCGGTCAGGGTGTCGGGCTCGAACAGGTGCTCGCCCTCGGGCAGGTGGCGGGCGATCTCCCGCAGCAGGACTTCGAGCTGCACGTCGCGCAGCGCGCTGACCGGCACCACCGCCGCGTAGGGGAATTGCTCCATCAGGCGCGACACGTAGGCGAACAGGGCGTTCTTGTCCTTGAGGGCATCGACCTTGTTGACCGCCAGGATCACCGGACGGTTCTGCGGCAGCAGCGGCACCACGCCGGCGTCGCCCGCCGACCATTTGCCGGCCTCGACGACGTGCACCACCACGTCCACTTCCGCCAGGGCCTGGGTGACCACCCGGTTCATCATGCGGTTCATGGCGCCGCCGTGCCGCGTCTGGAAGCCGGGGGTGTCGACGAAGACGAACTGGTCGGGGCCGCGCGTGAGCACGCCGTGGATGCGGTGGCGCGTGGTCTGGGCCTTGCGCGAGACGATGGACAGCTTGGCCCCGACCAGGGCGTTGCCCAGGGTGGACTTGCCCACGTTGGGGCGGCCCACGATGGCGACGAAGCCGCAGCGGCTGGGGGGGGGAGCGTCGTGCGGGGCGGGAGCGTCGTTCATGTCTTCTGGTCCTGAGTCTGGCCCCGCGCCCGTGCCTGGGTCTGGACCTGTTCCTGGGCCTGGGTCTGAACCTGTTTCGGGGCCGGGGCCGGGTCCTGGCCCGGGAGCGGATCCCGGGCTCCGTCCTGCGCCACGGCCACGGGCAGGGACAGCTGGGCCGGCTTGCGGCGGCGCGCCGCCCGGCGCACCGGCCCCAGGGATTCGATGGCGGCGATCGCCTGGCCGGCGGCGGCCTGCTCGGCCGCCCGCCGGCTGCTGCCCGAGGCCTGCGCCCGGATGCCGAGCGGGGCGATCTCGCAGACCACGTCGAAGAGCTGGTCGTGCGCCGCCCCCCGGGTGGCGACGACCTCGTAGCGCGGCAGCGGATGGCCGCGCCCCTGGACGAGCTCCTGCAGCAGGGTCTTGGGATCCTTGCCGAAGGTGCGCAGGTCGATGTGCGCGAGGATCGGGCGGTACAGGCGCTCGATGACGCGGCTGATCTCGGGATAGCCGCCGTCCAGGTAGACGGCGCCGAAGAGGGCTTCGAGCGCATCGGCCAGGATCGAGGGCCGGCGAAAGCCCCCGCTCTTGAGCTCGCCCTCGCCCAGGCGCAGGTGGGCCGACAGGGACAGGTTCTGGGCGATGTCGGCCAGGGCGGACTGCTTGACCAGATTGGAGCGCACCCGCGACAGGTCGCCCTCGTCCATTTCGGCGTGCTCGGCGAACAGCAGCGTGGAGACGACGAAATTCAGGACCGAATCCCCCAGGAATTCCAGGCGCTCGTTGTGCGGCATGCCGTGGCTGCGATGGGTCAGGGCGCGTTCCAGCAGGCGCGCGTCGCGGAAGCGGTAGTCCAGGGCGGACTGCAGGGATTCCAGGGAGGCCATCACTCGAACCCGCCGATCCGGCTGGGCGAACCGAAGTTCATCCAGATGAAGAAGGCGCGCCCGACGATGTTGCGGTCCGGCACGAAGCCCCAGTAGCGGCTGTCCAGGCTGTTGTCGCGGTTGTCGCCCATCATGAAGTAGTGGCCGGCCGGCACCGTGCAGCGCACGCCGTCGGGCAGGTAGGCGCAGGCCTGGAAATCCGGGAAGCGCGTGATCGGCATGAGTTCCTGCGGCGCCTGGACGTTGAGCAGGATGCGGTGCGACACCTCGCCCAGCTGCTCGCGGTACTGTCCCACGTAGACCGCGCGGTCGGGCTCGTAGTAGTCGCCGTCGCGCACGCGCTGCACCGGCGTGCCGTTGACCGACAGGACCTTGTTGCGGTATTCGATCACGTCGCCCGGCACCCCGATCACCCGCTTGATGTAGTCCACCGAGGGATCGACCGGATAGCGGAACACGACCACGTCGCCGCGCCGCGGCGAGCCCACGTCGAGGATCTTGCGGTCGATCACCGGCAGGCGGATGCCGTACTCGTACTTGTTCACCAGGATCAGGTCGCCGTTTTCCAGGGTCGGCAGCATGGAGCCCGACGGGATCCGGAAGGGCTCGACCACGAAGGAGCGCAGCACGAACACGAACAGGATCACCGGGAAGAAGCTGACGCAGTATTCCACCCACCAGGACGGGCGGTTGGCCCGCTCGTAGATCCGGTCGCACTCGACCTGCAGGGCGGCGGGATCGAGCCCGGCGGCGTTGTTGCGGCAGGCCTGCGCGGCCGCCTCGGCGCGGGCGCGGCGCCGGCCGCGCAGGACCCCGACGTCCAGCAGCCAGACCAGGCCCGTCACGACCAGCGCGACGAACAGCAACAGGGCGAAATCCCAGCTCATGCGGCGTCCTTTCTCACTTTCCTACTTGTCCTCGACCTGCAGGACGGCCAGGAAGGCCTCCTGCGGGATTTCCACGTTGCCGACCTGCTTCATGCGCTTCTTGCCGGCCTTCTGCTTTTCGAGCAGCTTCTTCTTGCGCGAGATGTCGCCGCCATAGCACTTGGCCAGCACGTTCTTGCGCAGCGCCTTGACGTTCTCGCGGGCGACGACTTCCGCCCCGATGGCGGCCTGGATGGCGATGTCGAACATCTGGCGCGGGATCAGGCCGCGCATGCGCGTGACCACCTCGCGCCCGCGCGGACGGGCGTTGGCGCGGTGCACGATCATGGACAGGGCATCGACCCGGTCGCCGTTGATCAGCAGGTCCACGCGCACCACGTCGGCCACGCGGTATTCCTTGAACTCGTAGTCCATGGACGCGTAGCCGCGCGACACGGACTTCAGGCGGTCGAAGAAGTCCAGCACGATTTCCGCCAGCGGGATCTCGTAGCGCAGGTGCACCTGGCGGCCGTGGTAGCTCATGTCCAGCTGCACGCCGCGCTTGGCCGTGCACAGCGACATCACCGGCCCGACGTATTCCTGCGGCATGAACAGCGTCACCGTCATGATGGGCTCGCGGATTTCCTGGATGTGGCCGACCTCGGGCATGCGCGAGGGGCTGTCCACCCGCAGCAGCGTGCCGTCGCGGTGCAGGACCTCGTAGACCACCGACGGCGCGGTGGTGATGATGTCCATGTCGAACTCGCGCTCCAGGCGCTCCTGGACGATGTCCATGTGCAGCAGGCCGAGGAATCCGCAGCGGAAGCCGAAACCCAGCGCCTGGGAGACTTCCGGCTCGAACATCAGCGAGGAATCGTTGAGCTTGAGCTTTTCCAGGGAATCGCGCAGCTGGTCGTATTCGCTGGATTCGACCGGGTAGACCCCGGCGAATACCTGGGGCTTGACTTCCTTGAAGCCCGGCAGCGCCGCGGCGGCCGGTTTGCCGGCCAGCGTCAGGGTGTCGCCGACCTTGGCGTGCTGCAGTTCCTTGATGCCGGCGATGATGAAACCGACCTCGCCGGCCGAGAGGCGCTCGCGCGGCTGGGACTTGGGCGTGAACACGCCCAGCTGCTCGCACAGGTGGGTGGCGCCGGTGGCCATCAGCAGGATCTTGTCCTTGGGCCGCAGGGTGCCGTTGACGATGCGCACCAGCATCACCACGCCGACGTAGTTGTCGAACCAGGAATCGATGATGAGGGCCTGCAGCGGCGCGTCGGGATCGCCCTGGGGCGGCGGGATCCGCGCCACGACGGCTTCGAGGATCTCGTCGATGCCCAGGCCGGTCTTGGCGCTGGCCAGGATGGCGTCGGTGGCGTCGATGCCGATCACGTCCTCGATCTCGGCGGCGGCGGCGTCCGGGTCGGCCGAGGGCAGGTCCATCTTGTTCAGGACCGGCACGACCTCGACGCCCAGCTCGATCGCGGTGTAGCAGTTGGCCACGGTCTGGGCCTCCACCCCCTGGGTGGAGTCCACCACCAGCAGCGCGCCCTCGCAGGCCGACAGCGAGCGGCTGACTTCGTAGGAAAAGTCCACGTGGCCCGGGGTGTCGATCAGGTTCAGGTCGTAGACGCGGCCGTCGGCCGCCGTGTAGCGCAGCGCCGCCGTCTGGGCCTTGATGGTGATGCCGCGCTCGCGCTCGATGTCCATCGAATCCAGGACCTGGGCTTCCATTTCGCGGTCCTGCAGGCCCCCGCAGCGCTGGATCAGACGGTCGGCCAGGGTCGATTTGCCATGATCGATGTGCGCAATGATGGAAAAGTTGCGGATGTGGTCCATAGGATAGAAAGGAAGAAAAAATGGAAAAGGGAACGCCGCGGGGCGTCCCCTTCTCGTTCAGGCCGTATTTTAGCTTTTTCCCGCAGGGGGCATCATTGCGGCTTGATGATCACCCACTGCGACTGCTGATCGCGGCTGACCAGCAGCACGGCCGGGCGGGATTTGTCCAGGTCCTTGACGATCTGGGCGTACTGCTTCGGGCTGGTGATGTCGGCGTCGTTGATCCGCAGGATCACGTCGCCCGGCTCGATCCCGGCCTCCGCGGCCGCGCCTTCGGCCTGGTCCACCACCACGCCCTGCTCGCCGGTGTCGGGCGGCAGCGCCTTGACCGTCAGGCCCAGGCGGTCCGCCCCGGTGCCGGAGGACGGCGCCTCGCCGTTCTGGGCCGCGGCGGCCTTGTCGTCGAGCTCGGCGACGGTGGCCTTCAATTCCAGCGACTTGCCCTTGCGCCAGACCTGGACCGTGGCGGTGGTGCCCGGACGGGTCGCCCCCACCAGGCGCGGCAGGTCGGTCATGTGCTTGATGGCCTGGCCGTTGAAGGCCGTGATCACGTCGCCCGGATGCACGCCCGCCTTGGCGGCCGGGCCGCCGGCCTCGACGCTGCTGACCAGGGCGCCCTGGCCCTTGTCCAGCCCCAGGGCCTTGGCGACCTCGTCCTGGACCTCGGTGATCTGCACGCCGATGCGCCCGCGCGTGACCTTGCCGTGGGCCTTGAGCTGCTCGACCACGCGCATGACCTCGTCAATGGGGATGGCCAGGGAAATGCCCATGAAGCCGCCGCTGCGCGAGACGATCTGGGAATTGATGCCGACCACCTGGCCCTGCAGATTGATCAGCGGGCCGCCGGAATTGCCCGGATTGACGGCCACGTCGGTCTGGATGAACGGCAGGTAGTCGCCCGTGTCGCGGTTGATCGCGCTGACGATGCCGGCGGTGACGGTCGAATCCAGTCCGAAGGGCGAGCCGATCGCCAGCACCCACTGGCCCTTGCGCAGCTTGTCCGAGTCGCCGATGGGCAGCGGCTTGAGGCCGGACGCCTCGATCTTGATCAGGGCGATGTCGGTGCGCGCGTCGGTGCCGATGACCTTGGCCTTGTATTCCTTGCCGTCGGTCATGGTGACGAAGATGCCGTTGGAATTGTCCACGACGTGGTTGTTCGTGAGGATGTAGCCGTCGGCCGAGATCACGAAGCCCGAGCCGATGCCGCGCGGCACCGTGCGCTCGCCCTCGGAGGGCGCGGGCTGCTGCCGCTGCCGGCCGCGCGGACCCTGCGGGTTCGGCTGGCCGAAGCCGGGCGGCATGAAGTCCGGGCCGAAGAACCAGCGGAACAGTTCCGAGGGATCGCCGTCTCCGGGCATCATGGGCGAGCGGCGCACCGGCACGGCCTCGGTGGTGCGGATGTTGACCACCGAGGCTTCGGTGGCCTCGACCACCTGGGTGAAATCGGGCAGCGCCGCGCTGGGCGCGGCCACCGGCTGCGCCTGGGCGGCGCCGATGGGCAGGGCGGCCGCCAGCGCCAGGCTGAGGGCGGCGCCCGCCGCCGCGCGCGCCACGGCGGAATACGGCAGATGAAAAGCCATGGAATTCTCCTTCGAGGATGAGGGGATCAGTGGGCGGCCTGGGGCAGGTACTGCACGGCGTGCGCCAGGTCATGCACGGTCTGTGCGGGCACCTCGCCGACCGCGGTCAGCCAGTAGGAGGCCAGCCGCATGCGGTAGATGCTGATCGCGCCCTGTCGCAGGCCGCCCTGTCTGATGCTTTGATCGCGTTTCGGATCAAAGGTTTCAATGAAGATCGAAATCGCCGCCAGTCCGTCGGACAGCACGAGCTGGTCCACCGCGTGACCGGCCCCCATCTGACGCGTCAGTTCGGCGATGGGCTGGAATCCGGCGGGCGGCGCGAAGCGCCAGCCCTGGGCGGCGAGATTGGCCGGCCGGCTGGTTTCGGTGCGCAGGCGCCAGTCGCGCGTGTTCCAGCGCGAGGCGAGCGCGCCGGCTGGGATGTCGGCGCCGAAATGGATGCTGCTGAAGGCCACCTGGTCCACCAGGCGGCCCTCGGCATCCAGCGTCTGGCTCTTGAGCAGCAGGTGGTTCTGCAGGTCGGTGCAGAGGCGGTAGCTGTAGCGCAGGGCGTCGCGCGCGCGCAGTTCGGACACGGCGCATTCGCGCCCGGCCACGCGGTAGGTGCGCCCCAGCGGCGTCCATTCGTAGTGCCGCGGGACGGCCTCGCCCTCGCCCAGCAGCAGCGCCGGGAAATGGTCGCTGTGCGCGGGCCGCATGACGATCAGCCGGTGCTCCGGCAGCAGGCATTGTTCCATGCCGTTCTGCCGCAGGCATTCCTGCGGCGAGCCGTCCAGGACTTCCTGGCGCTCCCGTTCGCCGGTGCCGTCCACCTGGTGCACCAGGTGCGTGGCCTGCAGCATGCGGCCCTGCTGGTAGACGGTGACGCCGGCGTAGTCCAGGGTGCGGGCGGCGGCCTGGACCTGGCGCAGGAAGGCCAGCGGATCGGCCTCGGCCGCGCCGACGGCGGCGGCCCACGACAGGGCCAGCCCCAGGCACAGCCCCGCCCGGCGTCCGGCCCGCGCCCAGCCCGGCATCAGCGCGCCCCCATCCCGTCGTAGGACACCTGGCGCACCGCGCCGGCGCCCGCCATCGACTGGTGCGCGGCCATGTAGTCGGCCAGCCCCGGATCGGCGGCCTCGGGCTCGTCGGCCTGCGCCACGACCGGCGCGGCGGCGGGCGGCGCGTCCGACGCGAAGAAGAAGGGACGGGCCATCCAGACGACGGAGGCCACGGCCGCGGCCACCGCCAGCCCCGACAGGCCGTTGCGCACCAGGTGGCGCCGCGCCAGCGGCGAGGGTGCGACGATCGGCGGTTCGGCCTCGATGGCGGCCGACACGCGCACGTAGAAGCGCTCGGACGGGCGGATCGCCAGGTCCGGGCTGCGCATGACGTCGCCGATCAGGTGGTAGGTGTCCCAGAGCTGGCGCCCGTAGGGCGTGTCCAGCTCCTCGGCACGGAGGTCGGCCTCGCCGTCCACCCAGGAGGACACGGAGGCCTCCCAGGCGCGTTCGGTCGCGGCGGAATCGGGTTTGGCGTTCATGACGGCTCCTTACCAGCGGCGCTCGGAATCGCGTTCCATGACCGGCCGCAGGCGGGCCGCGATGGCTTCGCGGGCGCGGTAGATGCGCGAACGGACGGTGCCGATGGGGCATTGCATGGTGCTGGCGATCTCTTCATAACTCATCCCTTCGATTTCCCGCAGCACGATCGCAAGACGCAGATCGTCCGGCAGTGCGTCGATGGCCTCGTTGACGGCCTGGGCGACCTGCCGGCTGGCCATCAGCGATTCTGGGGTACTGTGATCGCTTAGGCCATCGATCTGGTCAAAAGTTTCACCGTCCTCGTTTTCCAGGGGCGTCACGGTGGCGGGCCGGCGGAAGCTGGCCGCCTGCCAGTTGCGGGCGGTGTTCAGGGCGATGCGGTAGAGCCAGGTGTAGAAGGCGCTGTCGCCGCGGAACTGCGGCAGCGCGCGGTAGGCCTTGATGAAGGCCTCCTGGGCGACGTCCTCGATTTCGGCCGGGTCGTGGATCATGCGCGACAGCAGCCGCATGATCTTGCGCTGGTACTTGATGACCAGCAGATCGAAGGCGTGGCGCTCGCCGCGCCTGACGCGCTCGACCAGCGCGAGATCGACCTCGCGCTCGGTCATGCGATCCCCCGGGTGCCGCGCGGGCGCGCGATCAGAGGCGCCCCACCAGCATCGAGCCGTTGGTGCCGCCAAAACCGAAGGAATTGGACAGCGCCACGTCGATCTTCATGTCGCGCGCCTCGTTGGCGCAATAGTCCAGGTCGCATTCGGGATCCTGGTTGAACAGATTGATGGTCGGGGGCGAGATCTGGTGGTGCACCGCCAGGGTCGTGAAGACGGCCTCGATGCCGCCCGCCGCGCCCAGCAGGTGCCCGGTCATGGACTTGGTGGAATTCACCACCAGCTTGTACGCATGGTCGCCGAACGCGAGCTTGAGCGCCGCCGTTTCGTTCTTGTCGCCCAGCGGGGTGGAGGTGCCGTGGGCGTTCACGTAGCTGATCTGCTCGGGGCTGACGCCGCTGTTGCGCAGCGCGTGCAGGATGCCCCGGCGCGGACCGTCCTGGTCCGGGCTGGTGATGTGGTGCGCGTCGGAACTCATGCCGAAGCCGAGGAATTCGGCGTAGATGCGGGCGCCGCGGCGGCGCGCGTGCTCGTATTCTTCCAGCACCAGCGCGCCGGCGCCTTCGCCCAGGACGAAGCCGTCGCGGTCGCGGTCCCAGGGCCGCGAAGCCGTCTCGGGATCGTCGTTGCGGGTGGACAGCGCGCGCATGGCGGCGAAGCCGCCCATGCCCAGGGGGGACACCGAGCTTTCGGCGCCGCCCGCCACCATGACGTCGGCGTCGCCGTATTCGATCAGGCGCGCGGCATCGCCGATGCAGTGCAGGCCGGTGGTGCAGGCCGAGACCACGGCGTAGCTGGGGCCCTTCAGGCCCAGCATGATGGAGAGCTGGCCCGAGATCAGGTTGATCAGCGAGGCCGGCACGAAGAACGGCGAGATGCGCCGCGCGCCGCGCTGCAGGTATTCGATCTGGGTTTCCTCGATGCGCGGCAGCCCGCCGATGCCCGAGCCGATGATGGTGCCGGCGCGGTCGGCGTCTTCCGTGGCGATGTCCATCCCCGAATCGCGCCAGGCCTGGATGCCGGCCGCCACGCCGTAATGGATGAAGGTATCCATCTGCTTGGCTTCCTTGGCGCCCATGTAGTCGGTGACGTTGAAGCCCTTGACCTCGCCCGCGATCTGGCTGTTGAGCACCGAGGCGTCGAAACGCGTCACCCGGCCGATGCCCGAACGCCCGTGGATGAGGTTGTCCCATGCGGTCTGGACATCGTTGCCCACGGGCGAGACGATGCCCAATCCGGTTATGACGACACGTCGTTTCACTGACTCGGCTCCTGATGCTAGAACGAAGAATGAAAATGAAAAAGGACTCCGCGGACCGGATCGGCCCGCCGCCCCGCCGGGGGGCGTTTTCGTCCCGGCATGGCCGCGGGACGAAAAAGGCGGTCCGCGGCGGGCCGGATGGGACGGGCTGTTTCAGCCCGCCGATGGCGCCCGCCGCGAACCGCCCCGGCAGCCTGTCCGGCTCGGTGCGTCAGGCCGTCGAGCCCTGGCGCGGCAAGCCGCAGCAGGGTGGTGATGATTATTGCTTGCTGTGCGAGGTGATGTAGTCGACCGCCTGCTGGACCGTCGTGATCTTCTCGGCTTCCTCGTCGGGAATCTCGGTTTCAAATTCGTCTTCGAGGGCCATCACGAGCTCGACCATATCGAGCGAATCGGCACCGAGGTCGTCAAGGAAGGAAGATTCGTTCTTGATCTCGGCTTCGTTGACGCCGAGTTGCTCAGCGACGATCTTCTTGACGCGCTGTTCGATGCTTTCCATGCATATCTCCAGTTGAGAAAAATCCCGCGAATTATAGCCAAATGAGACCGACGGGGCTGCGGGTTTGTGTCAAAAAAACAGCCCCCGCCGCCGGACGGCTTCCATTCCGGAAGCGCGGTCGCGCCGGGGCCTGCCTGCTGAGGTTGAACGGATTTTACCTTAGACGGGCCGGCTCCGTTCCGAATGCCTACATGTACATACCACCATTGACGTGGAGCGTCGTCCCTGTTACGTAGCCCGCCTGGGGACTGGCCAGGTAGGCGACCGCGTGGGCGACTTCCGCCGCCGAACCGAGCCGGCCCAGGGGGATCTGGCCCAGGATCGCGGCGGTCTGGGTTTCGTTCAGCGCGCGCGTCATGTCGGTGTCGATGAAGCCCGGGGCCACGCAGTTGACCGTGATGCCGCGGCTGCCGAGCTCCATCGCCAGGGAACGCGACAGGCCCGCCACGCCGGCCTTGGCGGCGGCGTAGTTGACCTGGCCCGGGTTGCCGCTGTAGCCCACCACCGAGGTGATGTTGACGATGCGGCCCCAGCGGGCCTTCATCATGGTCTTGGCCACGCCGCGCGACAGGCGGAACACGGCCGACAGGTTGGTGTTCAGCACGGCGGCCCAGTCCTCGTCCTTCATGCGCAGGATGAGGCCGTCGCGGGTGATCCCGGCGTTGTTGACCAGGATGTGCGGCCCGCCTTCGGCGGCCAGTTCGGCCAGCAGCGCGTCGCAGGCCGCCGCGTCGTTGACTTCGAGCACCGCGCCGCGCCCGCCCTGGGGCGCCAGGGCTTCGGTGATGGCCTGGGCGCCGGCCTCGGACGTCGCCGTCCCCACGACCGTGGCGCCCGCGGCCGCCAGTTCCAGGGCGATGGCGCGGCCGATGCCGCGCGATGCGCCCGTCACGAGGGCGATCTTGCCCGTCAGTACAGGTTCCGACATGTCAGCCTCCCAGAGCTTCCAGCGTCTGTTGCAGGGACGCCGGATCGGTGATGTTGAACGTGTTGATTTCGCGGTCGATGCGCTTGACCAGGCCCGCCAGGACCTTGCCCGGCCCGCATTCGACGACGTGGGTGACGCCGTCGCACTTCATGGCCTGGATGGTCTCGACCCAGCGGACCGGGTGCCAGGCCTGGCGCACCAGCGCGTCGCGGATGGCGTCCGGCTCGGCCGGGCGGGCGACATCGACGTTGTTGATCAGGGGGATGGCCGGGGACGCCAGGGCCACGCCGGCCAGCGTCCGGCCGAGCACGGCGGCGGCCGGCTCCAGCAGGCGCGAATGGAAGGGCGCTGACACCGGCAGGGCCACGGCGCGCTTGGCGCCGGCGGCGCGCGCGCGCTCGCAGGCGCGCTCGACCGCCGCCGTGTGGCCGGCGATCACGACCTGGGCCGGGGCGTTGTAGTTGACGGCCTCGACGACCTGGCCTTCCGCGGCCTGGGCGCAGGCCTGGCGCACGGCCTCGTCGTCCAGCCCCAGGATGGCGGCCATGGCGCCCTCGCCCACCGGCACGGCGGACTGCATGGCCTCGGCGCGCACGCGCACGGTGCGCACCGCGTCGGCCAGGTCCAGCGCGCCGGCCGCCACCAGGGCGGAATACTCGCCCAGGCTGTGGCCGGCCACCAGGGCGGGGGCGGCGCCGCCCGCCTGGCGCCAGGCGCGGTACATCGCGACGGAGCACAGCAGCATGGCGGGCTGGGTGTGGACGGTGAGGTTCAGGGTCTCGGCGGGACCGTGGGCGATCAGGCCGGAGAGGTCCTCGCCCAGCGCTTCGTCGCCGGCCCGCAGCGTGGCCTGGACGCCGGCGTCCCCGGCCCAGGCGTCCATCATGCCGACGGCCTGCGAGCCCTGGCCGGGAAATACGAATGCGATCTTCATCATGCGGTCTTCAGGATGTGGTCTTCAGATTTTCACGAGGACGGAGCCCCAGGTGAAGCCGCCGCCCACCCCTTGCAGCAGCACGGTCTGGCCGGGACGGATGCGGCCGTCGCGCCAGGCGACGTCCAGCGCCAGCGGCACGCTGGCCGCCGAGGTGTTGGCATGGCGGTCCAGGGTGACGATGAGCTTTTCTTCGGGCAGGCCGAGCTTGCGGCCGATGAAATTCAGGATGCGGATGTTGGCCTGGTGCGGCACCATCCAGTCGAGTTCGGAGACGTCGATGCCGGCGTCGTCGCAGACCTCGCGCGCCGAGCGCGTCAGGGAATTGACGGCCAGCTTGAACACCGCCTGGCCGTCCATGCGCAGGAAGGGATCGCCCGTGACCTGCCCGCCCGCGACGCTGCCGGCGGCGCACAGGATGTGCTGCTGGCGCCCGTCGGCGTTCAGCCGCGCGGCCAGGATGCCGGGCTCGTCGGCGGCGCTGAGCACCACGGCCCCGGCCCCGTCGCCGAACAGCACGCAGGTGCGGCGGTCGTTCCAGTCGAGGATGCCGGAGAAGACCTCGGCGCCGATCACCAGGGCGTGGCGCGCGCGGCCGGCCCGCACGAAGGCGTCCGCGGTGGCCAGGGCGTAGACGAAGCCGCTGCACACGGCCTGGACGTCGAAGGCGGCGGCGCCGCCCACGCCCAGATTGGCCTGCACCAGGCAGGCGGTGCTGGGAAAGATGAAGTCCGGCGTGGAGGTGGCGACGATGATCAGGTCGAGCTGCTCGGCCGTCAGGCCGGCGTTGTCCAGCGCCGCGCGCGCGGCCGCCGTGGCCAGGGTGCTGGTCTTGGTGCCCGGATCGGCGATGTGGCGCTGGCGGATGCCGGTGCGCTCGGTGATCCAGGCATCGGAAGTCTCGATGCCGCGCGTGGCCAGGTCGGCGGCCAGATCATCGTTGCTGACGACGCGTGGGGGCAGATAGCCGCCCGTTCCTGTGATCCTGGCGTAAGGCATATCGATTCCGGAAAAAGAGGACTAGGCCGTCGGGGCCGATTCGCCGGCCGCGGAGGACGGCGTGCGGCCGCGCAGGGCGTCGAGGCGCTGGATGGTGCCTTCGAGGAGGCCGTTGAGCACGGCCTCGCGGGCGCGCTGCAGCGCCTGGCCGTAGGCATAGGCGTCGGCCGAGCCGTGGCTCTTGATGACGATGCCGCGCAGGCCCAGCAGGGCCGCCCCATTGTAGCGGCGATTGTCCACGCGGGCGCGGAAGCGCTGCAGGACGGGGGTGGCGACCAGGCCCGCCGCCATGGTGAAGGGGTTGCGGCGGAATTCCTCGCGCATCATGGCGCCGATCATGCGCGCCAGGCCCTCGATGGACTTCAGGACCACGTTGCCGACGAAGCCGTCGCAGACGACCACGTCCACCGTGCCCTTGAAGATGTCGTCGCCCTCGACGTTGCCGTAGAAGTTCAGGCCGCTGCCGCGCAGCAGGTCGGCCGCCTGCTTGACGACCTCGTTGCCCTTGATGAGTTCTTCGCCGATGTTCAGCAGGCCGACGGAGGGCTGCGCGCGGCGGTCCACGGCGGACACCAGCGCGGCCCCCATGAGGCCGAACTGCAGCAGGTGCTCGGCCGTGCAGTCCACGTTGGCCCCCAGGTCCAGCACCGTGGTGGAGCCGCCCTGCTGGTTGGGCAGCGCGGTGGCGATGGCCGGACGGTCGATGCCGTCCAGCGTCTTGAGCACGTAGCGGGAGATCGCCATCCAGGCGCCGGTGTTGCCGGCCGACACGGCGGCGTCGGCGCGGCCGTCCTTCACGGCCTGGGCCGCCACCCGCATCGAGGAATCCTTCTTGCGGCGCAGGGCGACTTCCACCGAATCGTGCATGGTGACGACTTCGGAGGCGTGCAGGATCTCGAACTGGCCGGCGGACGCCGCGTTCTGCTGCAGGACCTGACGGATCAGGGCCTCGTCGCCGACCAGCAGGCACCGGGTATCGGGATGCAACTGGGCGAAGGCCATCGCCGCCGGCACGGTGACCGGCAGGCCATGGTCACCGCCCATGCAATCGATGGCGATGATCGGATGGGAATGGGACATCGGCGCGGGGAAAGACCGGTGCGCGGATGACTTATTCGTCGTTCTTGGTCTTCAGGACCTTGCGGCCGCGATAGATGCCGTTCGGGCTGATGTGGTGACGCAGGTGCAGTTCACCGGTGGTCGGCTCGATGGCCGTGGCGGGAGCCGTGAGAAAATCGTGCGAGCGGTGCATGCCGCGCTTGGACGGGCTCTTTTTGTTTTGCTGGACAGCCATGATGACTCCTGTGATCGGGGCCGCTCATTTTAAGGTAAGCACGAGCCCGTGTGTTGAACGAAAATTCAGTCTTTCCCGAGCCGTTCCAGGACCGCGAACGGCGAAGGCCGGCGGGGCGGCTCCGCCGCGTCCCCGTCCCCCGGACACACGTCGTGGCGGGGGGCGTAGGGCAGCGCCAGGATCAGTTCGTCTTCGACCAGGCCCGGGACATCCAGGCGCTGCCCGGCGACGAGATATTCGATCTCGGGGCCCTGGCCTTCGGCTTCGAGCGCATCCATGGCATCCAGCTGCGCCTGGGTTTCCACCAGGCCCAGCGTGCTGGACACCCGCAGCGTCAGGCTGAAGGCTTCCAGGCAACGCTGGCAGACGACCCGCACCGGCCCTTCGGCCTCGACATCCAGCCAGGACCGTCCGGTCGGCGCATCGAACCGCCCGCGCACGCGCCAGCGGATGTCGCCGTCCTGCTGCCCGGGCAGGTCCTGGCACAGGCGCGCGAACTGGCCCGTTCGCGTCACACCCTCCAGGCTCCGTCCGGCCCGCGCAAAACCGGCCATATCACCGCTCGCATCGATGACCATGGAAATTGGTACTCGGGAAAACTCTAGATGATACCTGATCATGGGGGGCAGGGTCAATGTTTCTGTGTGTTCCTGTGCATGCTGCTTCCGTACGCGCTCAATCCTGTGCACGCTAAACTGACGGACTTCACCAGGATTTCCCCATGCCGCTCATACTGGCTTCCAGCTCGCCCTACCGCCGCGCCCTGCTGCGGCGGCTGAACCTGCCTTTTTCCGTCCGGTCGCCGGACATCGACGAAAGCCCGCGCCCGGGCGAATCGCCGCTCGACCTGTCGCTGCGCCTGGCGCGCGAAAAGGCCGCCGCGATCGCCGCGCGCCACCCCGGCGCCCTGGTGATCGGCTCGGACCAGGTCGCCGTGTTCCAGGGCGAACCCATCGGCAAGCCGGGCTCCTTCGAGGCCGCCCGCGACCAGCTGCGCCGCTTCGGCGGCCGCGACGTCCTGTTCCATACCGCCCTGTGCGTCACTGACGGGCGGCGCCACCTGCTGGAGCAGGTGCCGACCGAATGCCGCTTCCTGGCCCTGGACGACGCCCGGATCGAACACTACCTGCGCGTCGAGCAGCCCTTCGACACGGCCGGCAGCGCCAAGGCCGAGCAATTGGGCGTCGCGCTGATGGAGCGGATGCGCAGCGACGACCCCACCGCCCTGATCGGCCTGCCCCTGATCGCGCTGTGCCGCATGCTGCGGGCCTTCGGCCTGGAACCCCTCGCCTCCCATCCTGAGACCCAGCCTTATTCACCCCGATCATGACCACCCTGCACCTGATCCCCGTCGGCCTGGGCCAGGCGGACCCGGAACGCTGGCTGCCCCGCGCCGCCCGCGAGATCGCCGCCACGCTGCGCTGCTTCATCGCCGAGAACGCGAAATCGGCGCGCGCCTTCCTCAAGCAGATCGAGACCGCCGTCCCGCTGCAGGACATCACCATCCACACCCTGAAGCCGGACACGCGGGCGGAGGAAATCCGCGCCTGGCTGGCCGCCGTGCCCGCCGGCCAGGACCTCGGCCTGGTCTCGGAGGCCGGCTGCCCGGCCGTCGCGGACCCCGGTGCGCTGGTGGTCGCCCAGGCGCATGCCGCCGGCATCCGCGTCGTGCCCTGGACCGGGCCCTCGTCCATCATGCTGGGCCTGATGGCCAGCGGCCTGCAGGGCCAGCGCTTCGCCTTCCACGGCTACGCGCCGGTCAAGGCGCACGAGCGCGACGCCCAGCTGCGCGCCTGGGAATCGGCGTCCCACAAGCAGCGGCAGACCCAGATCCTGATCGAGACCCCCTACCGCAACGCCGCGCTGTTCGAGGCGCTGCTGCGCACCCTGCGCGACACGACGCGGCTGTGCGTCGCCAGCGCGCTGACCTGCGACGACGAGGCCATCGCCACGCGCACCATCGCCCAGTGGCGCAAGGCCGGGCCGCCGGACTTCGAGCGCAAGCCGACGCTGTTCCTGTACCTGGCGGAGTAAAGGGCCCCCACGCTGCGCAGCCTTTGGCTGCTTGCTATCCACCGCGCGGCTTGCAAGCCGCTTGGATTCGCCAGGCATCGGTCAGTCCGCAGGGACTGACCGATGACCGGGCTCATCCCCCCGAGGGGGCGCGTTTTGCCTTGGGGCGGCCCGGCGGCAAAACAGGCCGATTACCGCGCCGCGCGCCGGCCGCGCCACCACCCCGGCAGGCGCGCGGCCAGCAGCAGCGCCAGGACCGCCGCGTACAGGCGCGGTTCCAGGAAATCGTTCTTGCCCGCCCGCATCCAGTCAAAATGCAGCGCCGAGAGGATCGCGGCCGGGTAGACCAGCATGTGCAGGCGCTTCCAGCCGCGCCCCAGGCGCCGCATCCAGCCCTGCGTGGAGGTCGCCGCCAGCGGGATCAGGCACAGTACGGCCAGCGCGCCCACGCCGATGAAGTCGCGCGCCCAGAGGTCCGTCCACATCGAGGCCGGCGCTCCGCCCCGGTCCCAGACCGCCCAGGCGAGGACGTGCAGCGCGGTATAGAAGAAGGCGTACAGGCCCAGCTTGCGCCGGTGGCGCAGCAGGCCGGACCAGCCCAGGCGGCGCGCCGGCGTCACGGCCAGGGTGGCCCACAGCAGCGCCAGCGCCCAGAGGCCGGAGGAACGGGTGAGGAATTCCTGCGGATTGGCGCCCAGGCCCCCGGCCAGACCCAGCGCGATCCAGCGCAGCAGGGGAAACAGGCCGCAGGCATGGACGCAGGCGCCCAGCACCCGGCCGCCGCCCGGCCGCGGCCGGCGCGCGGCGGCAGCCGGGGCCGAGGCCGAAGCCGCGGGACGGGCCCCATCCGCGCGCGCGCCCATCAGAAGTTGCGCGCCAGGTCCATGCCCGCGTACAGCCCGGCCACCGCCTCGGCATAGCCGTTGAAGGGCTGGGTGGGCAGGCGCGGCGCGAAGAAGCCGGCGCCGATGCGGCGTTCGGTCGCCTGGCTCCAGCGGGGATGCGGCACCGCCGGGTTCACGTTGGCGTAGAAGCCGTATTCCCGGGGCGCGGCGCGCATCCAGCTGGTGACCGGCGGCTGCGCCTGCAGGCGGATGCCGACCAGCGACTTGGCCGACTTGAAGCCGTATTTCCAGGGCACGACCAGCCGCAGGGGCGCGCCGTTCTGCGGCGGCAGGGCGCGGCCGTAGACGCCGAAGGCGAGCAGCGCCAGCGGATGCATGGCCTCGTCCATGCGCAGGCCTTCGACGTAGGGCCAGTCCAGGATGCCGGCCGACACGCCCGGCATGGCCTCGGGCTGCAGGGCCGTGGTGAACACCACGTAGCGGGCGTCGGCCGTCGGCTCCACGTGGCGCAGCAGATGGAACAGCGAATAGCCGGTCCAGGGGATCACCATGGACCAGGCCTCGACGCAGCGCAGCCGGTAGACGCGCTCTTCCAGGGGCGCCAGCCGGCGCAGCGCGTCCAGGTCCAGGGTCAGGGGCTTGCGCACGGCGCCGTCGATCCGCACCGTCCAGGGCTCCAGCCGCATCCGCCCCGCGTATTCGGCCGGATCGCCCTTGCCGGTGCCGAATTCGTAGAAATTGTTGTAGGTGGTGATGTCGCGCCAGACGTTGGGCGGCTCGTCGGTGGACCAGCGGGCCGCGCGCGGGGCCGGCAGCGCGGGGCCCTCCGCCCCGTCGGCGGGGCCGGCCGCCCGGGCCAGGCCACCGCCCGCGCCCAGCGCCAGCGTGCCCAGGGCCGCCTGCCGCAGCCATCGCCGCCGCGACCGCCAGACGGGCTCGGGCGTGATTTCGGAGGGCCGGATGCCGATTTCCCAGGGTGCACGCATGATGATCCACCGGTCGGAAGACAATCCAGTTTAGGCCTCAATCGTGCGGAAAGGTTCCCCGCCCGCCGGCGGATTGCCTTCCAGCCTGAACGCCCCGTTTCGGATGCATGGGCTTGCCATGCGCCGAAAATCAGCCCGCGCGCGCCCGGATCCAGGCCTGCATGTCGGGCACCGTGGCGGCCAGCGCCGTCGGCCGGGCGGACTCCAGCAGGGACGGCGCATGCGCGCCGTAGGCGACCGCCAGGCTGTCCACCCCGGCCGCCTGCGCCATCAGCACGTCGTGGGTGGTGTCGCCCACCATCAGCACCGTCTCCGGCGCCAGGTCCAGCTCGGCCAGCAGCTGCAGCAGCATGTCCGGATCCGGCTTGCCGCGCGCCTCGTCGACGGTGCGCGTGGCGTGGAACAGATCGTGCAGCCCCAGGCGCTCGATCGACTCGTCCAGGCCGCGGCGGCTCTTGCCCGTGGCCACGCCCAGCACCGCCCCGCCCGCGCTCAGTTCGCGCAGCAGCCGCGCCTGGCCCTCGAACAGCCGCATTTCGTGCTGCAGCGCCATGAAGTGCGCGCGGTAGCGGCCGACGAAGGCGTCCACGCGGTCGGCGCCCAGTTCCGGCACCAGGCGGTACAGGGCCGCCTGCAGCGACAGCCCGATGACCCAGCCGGCTTCCTCGCGGGACGGCTCGCGCAGCCCCAGGTCGCGGCAGGCGCCCAGCAGCGCGCCGACGATGTGATGGGTGGAGTCCAGCAGCGTGCCGTCCCAGTCGAAGATCACGGCGCGATACTGCTTGACCGGCGCGTCGAGGCCCGGAACCGGTGCCGGGGGAATCGCCGTCGGGTCGGGGGCGTTCATGGGCGGGCATGCTCCAGTTGGTCCAGCAGCGCCCGGCAGGCGGGCGGCAGCGGGGATTCAAAGACGAGGGGTTCGCCGGAGACCGGATGGGGGATCTCCAGCCGGTGCGCATGCAGGAACATGCGCCGGAAGCCCTGGGCGGCCAGGGCGGCGCGCACGGCGTCCGGGCCGTATTTCTCGTCGCCGGCGATCGGGTGCCCCTGCGCGGCCAGGTGCACCCGGATCTGGTGGGTGCGCCCGGTGCGCAGTTCGGCCCCCACCAGGGAATAGCGCCCGGCGTAGCGGCGCTGCAGGGTGACGATGGTGTGGGCGGGCTTGCCCAGGGCGTCGACGCGCACCCGGCGCTCGCCGTCCGGCGTCAGGTATTTGAGCAGCGGCAGGCGGATGTGCTGGCGGTCGTTGACCCAGTCGCCCACGACCAGCGCCAGGTAGTGCTTGCGCCCCCGGCTCTCGCGCATCATGTCGTGCAGGGCCACCAGGGCCTTGCGGCTGCGCGCCACCATCAGCACACCGGAGGTTTCCCGGTCCAGGCGGTGCGCCAGTTCCAGCAGGCGCTCGGCGGGGCGCGCGGCGCGCAGCTGCTCGATCACCCCGAAGGACACGCCGCTGCCGCCGTGCACGGCCACCCCGGCGGGCTTGTCGATCACCAGCAGGTGGGCGTCCTCGTACAGCACCGGGAAGTCGGCCGGCGGCACCGGCGCGGCGGCGCCCGGCGCGGGCAGGCGCAGCGGCGGGATGCGCACCGAATCGCCGCTGGCCAGGCGGACGTCGGCCCGGCTGCGGCCCTTATTGACCCGGACCTGGCCGTCGCGGATGGCCTTGTAGACGTGGCTCTTGGGCACGCCCTTGCAGACCCGCAGCAGGAAATTGTCCAGCCGCTGCCCCTCGTGCTCGGTTCCGACCACCACGAGGCGGACGGCCGGCGGCGGGGCGGGCGGATCAACTATTTTGCGCATAGGGAAAAGCGGCATATAATCGCAACAGCCCATAGAGGCTGGAAACCGCCGGGCGTAGAGACGCAATGGATGCATCTCCGTCGGGCAGCAGGGACCCCATTGTACTGCCTCACTTCCAGCCTCCAGGTCCTTGGTCGCCGGCTCCGTCCCGGTTCCCTCCCCCGCGCGCTGCCGCCGGGCGCTGGAATCGACGTCAGGCCGCGTGCGACGCCGCAGATTCTGCTCGCTCTTCCGCACCGGATGCGGCCCCATGGCCGGCGTCCGCCGTTCCCAGCAATCAATTTCGTCAACCACGTATCGTGCCCTTGACCTCCCTGCTGACAGAACCCCGCGCCCCCCGGCGCACCGTGCCCCCTCCCCAGGAGACCGGCGCGGCCTGACCTCGTCAGCGCACCGATCCCCTCGCAGACTGCCGCATCGCACACCGAGTGACCCGTGGCCGTGCGCCGAATCCGGCGCGCCCTGACTACGGAGAAACACACTCATGAAACGCATGCTGTTCAATGCGACGCACCAAGAAGAATTACGCGTCGCGATTGTCGATGGCCAGAAACTGATCGACCTGGACATCGAGACCGCCGGGCGCGAGCAGCGCAAGGGCAACATCTACAAGGGCGTCATCACCCGCATCGAGCCGGGACTGGAAGCCTGCTTCGTCAACTACGGGGAAGACCGCCACGGCTTCCTGCCCTTCAAGGAAGTCGCGCGCAGCTACTTCAAGGAAGGCGTGGACGTGCGCAGCGCCCGCATCCAGGACGCCCTGGCCGAAGGCCAGGAACTCATCATCCAGGTCGAAAAGGAAGAGCGCGGCAACAAGGGCGCGGCCCTCACCACCTTCATCTCCCTGGCCGGCCGCTACCTGGTGCTGATGCCCAACAATCCGCGCGGCGGCGGCGTGTCGCGCCGGGTCGAGGGCGAAGACCGCCAGGAACTGCGCGACACCATGGACCAGCTGGAAATCCCGGCCGGCATGAGCATGATCGCCCGCACCGCCGGCATCGGCCGCGGCGTCGAGGAACTGCAGTGGGACCTGAACTACCTGCTGCAGCTCTGGACCGCCATCGACGCCGCCGCCCGCGAAAACAAGGCGCCGATCCTGATCTACCTGGAATCCAGCTTGGTCATCCGCGCCATCCGCGACTACTTCTCGCCTGAAATCGGCGAAATCCTGATCGATACGGACGACATTCACGATCAGGCGACCGCCTTCATGAGCGTGGTCATGCCCGACAACGTCAACCGCGTGAAACGCTACCGCGACGACGTGCCCCTGTTCTCCCGCTTCCAGATCGAACACCAGATCGAGACCGCCTACTCGCGCACGGTCACCCTGCCCTCGGGCGGCGCCATCGTGATCGACCACACCGAGGCCCTGGTGGCGGTGGACGTCAACTCCGCGCGCTCCACGCGCGGCGCCGACATCGAGGAAACCGCCCTGCGCACCAACCTGGAGGCCGCCGACGAAGTCGCCCGCCAGCTGCGCCTGCGCGACCTGGGCGGCCTGATCGTGATCGACTTCATCGACATGGAGGACAGCAAGAACCAGCGCTCCGTCGAACAGCGCCTGCGCGACGCCCTGCATTTCGACCGCGCCCGCGTGCAGATGGGCAAGATCTCGCGCTTCGGCCTGATGGAACTGTCCCGCCAGCGCCTGCGCCCGGCCCTGAACGAAGGCTCGCACGTCACCTGCCCGCGCTGTACCGGCACCGGCGTGATCCGCGACGCCGAATCCAGCGCCCTGCACGTGCTGCGCCTGCTCCAGGAAGAAGCCATGAAGGAAGGCACGGCCGCCCTGCACGCCCAGGTGCCGGTCGACGTCGCCACCTTCCTGCTCAACGAAAAGCGCCGCGACATCGGCCAGATCGAGTCCCGCCTGAAGGTCAATCTGGTCCTGATCCCGAACAAGTCCCTGGAAACCCCGCACCACCACATCGAGCGCCTGCGCCACGACGATCCGCGCCTGGACGAGAACAAGACCAGCTTCGAGCTCGCCCAGGAACCCGAGGACAAGCTCGTCTGGCAGCCGAACAAGGCCCAGGAAGCCAAGGCCCGGCCCGAGGCCCTGGTCAAGGGCATCCAGCCCGCCGAGCCGGCGCCGGCCCACGTGGAACGCGCGCCGCGCGCCGCCGAAATCCCCGCCCCCCTTCCCGCGCCCGCCGCCGCGGCGCCCGCCGCGCCGCAGGGCGGACTGCTCAAGCGCCTGTTCGGCTGGTTCACGGGCTCGGCCGCCGAAGCCGAAGCCCCCGCCGCCGAGCCGGCCGCGCCCGCTCCGTCGCGTGAATCCGGCGACGGCCGCCGGCGCGGCACCACCGGCCGCAATGGCGGCCGCCGCGGCGAACGCCGCACCGACGCGCCCCGCGGCGAACGCACCGGCCGCGGCGAGCGTGCCGAACGCGGTGAACGCACGGAACGCGGCGATCGCACGGAACGCGCCGAACGGCCGGAACGCGCCGAACGGCCGGAACGCGCCGAGCGCGCGGAACGTCCGGAAGGCCGGCCGGCCTCCCGCCGCGAACGCCCGGCCGCGGACGCCGCCGTGCCGGCCCAGGCCGACACCGCCGTCGTCGCCGAAGTCCAGGACGAGACCGCCGAACCGCGCCGCAGCCGCAGCCGGCGTGGCCGGGGCCGCGGCCGCACGGACGAAATGGCCGTGCAGGCGGGCGAAACGGCCGACCTCCAGGCCGACGAGCTGACCGCCCCGGCGGCCGACGCGCCGGCCGCCGTCCAGGCCCCCTCTGAAAACGCCTACGGCCTGCCGGATGCGCCGCGCAGCCTGCCTGAAGCCGAGGACGAGGATGCGCCGGTCGCCGGCCCGGCCGTGGACGCCGATGCCGACGGCGACCTGGACAGCCCGGACCCGGAACGCAAGCGCCGCCGCCGCCGCGGCCGCCGCGGCCGCCGCAACGGCGATGCCGCCGACCTGGCCGCCACCGAGGACGCCTCGGCCGATGGCGATGCGCCGACCATCGAAACACACGAGACGCCGCGCTTCGACCCCGAAGCGCTGACAGCCGAAGCCTCCGCCGCGCCGGCGTCGGCCGAAACCACGGCCGATGCCCCGCTTGCCCGGCCCGCGCCCACCGAGCCCGCCCGCACGCCGGTCGAGCCGGCCCAGGCCCAGGCCGAAGCCGCCGGCGAAGCACCCGCCCGGACCCCCGTGGCGCCCGTCCAGTCTCCCGTGGAAACTGCACCGGCGGCGGAACCCGCCCGCGTGGCCGAGGCCGCGCCTGCCGCCAAGCCGGTCGCCCAGGCCAAGCCTGTCGCCGAAGCCGAGCCCGCCACCCAGGCCGCGCCCGTCGTCGAAGCCGCTCCGGCGGCCGAGCCGGCCGCGCAAGACGCGGCCCAGGCCGAGGCGGACGAAGCCGCGGCCCAGGAAGCGCCCGCCGCCGTTCAGGCCGCGCCGGCAGCCGCGCCTGCGGCTCCGGCCCCGGCCCCGGCTTCGGTGGCCGCCGCGCCGGACGCGTCCCACCCGATCGCCCTGCCCTCGCTGGACGAGTCCCTGCAGGCCGCCGGCATGCAGATGGTCGAGACCCGCTCCACCGCGCCCTACGTGCCGCCCGCGCCGCCCAAGCCCCTGGGCCGCGCCCGCAAGCCGGCCGCGCGGACGCAGGACGAACCGCTGCAACAGGTGGAAACCTCGCACTGAGGCCACCCCGGGAAGGCGCCCCTCCCCCGAAAGGAGGGCGCCGCCTGCCTTGGAGCGGCCCGGCGGCACACCATGCCCGAAGCCCCGGCTTCGGGCATTTTTCATTCACGGGACCACGGGACACGCATCATGAGCGCACTCCAGGACGCGCGCCTGCGGCTGGCGATGTTCCTCGTCACCGGCGCCATGTTCATGGAGGTGCTGGACGGCAACATCATCGCCACCGCCCTGCCGGACATGAGCCGCTCCTTCGGCATCGACGCGGTCCGGCTGAACGTTGCCATCAGCGCCTACCTGCTGGCGCTGGGCGCCTTCATTCCGGTGAGCGGCTGGATGACCGACCGCTACGGGCCGCGCCGGGTGTTCGCCTGCGCCATCGCGGGCTTCACGCTGACCTCGCTGGGCTGCGGCCTGGTCGAAAACCTGCACGCTTTCGTCGTCCTGCGCGTGCTGCAGGGCGCCAGCGGCGCGCTGATGGTGCCCGTGGGCCGGCTGCTGGTGCTGCGCCATACGCCGCAGGAGCGCCGCATGGCGGCGATGTCCAACCTGGTCTGGCCGGCGCTGGTGGCGCCGGTGATCGCGCCGCCGCTGGGCGGCTTCATCGCCAGCCATCTCGACTGGCACTGGATCTTCTTCCTCAACGTGCCGCTGGGCATCCTGGGCTTCGTCCTGGCGCTCTGGCTGATCCCGCCGCTGGAACCGGCGCCGCGCCGGCCCTTCGACTGGACCGGCTTCGCCCTGTGCGGCCTGGGCATCTTCGCACTGCTCGGCGCGCTGGAACGGCTGGCGGCCACGATCGACCCGGCCGGCCTCGCCCTGCTGGCCGGCGGCGCCGTCCTGGCGGCGGCCGCGCTGCGGCACCTGCGCCGCGCGGCCGCGCCGATGCTGAGCCTGGCCCCCCTGCGCATCGCCACGTTCCGGGTGGTGGCGATCGGCGGCTCGGTCACGCGGATGGCGATCGGCAGCCTGCCCTTCCTGCTGCCGCTCATGTTCCAGCTCGGCTTCGGCATGAACGCCTTCGAGGCGGGCCTGTTGCTGCTGGTGGTCTTCGCCGGCAACCTGGGGATGAAGGCGGTGACCACGCCCATCCTGCGCCGTTTCGGCTACCGCCCGGTGATGCTGTGGAACGGGCTGCTGGCGGCGGCCAGCCTGGCCGCCTGCGCGCTGCTGACGCCGTCCATGCCGCTGCCGCTGCTGCTGCCCATCCTGTTCGTCCACGGCATGGCCCGCTCGATGCAGTTCACCTGCCTGGGGACGCTTGCCTTCGCCGACGTGCCCGAGGCGCGCATGGCCGATGCCAACGGGCTGTTCAACGTCGTCTCGCAGCTCGGCATGGCCGCGGGCATCACCCTGGGCGCCCTGGCGGTACGCCTGGGCGAGGCGCTGGCCGGCGCGCTGGACATCGCCGGACAGGCATTTCCCTATCGGGTCGCGTTCATGATCGCGGCCGGGATCGCCCTAGCCGGGCTGCTCGACACGGTGCGGCTGCCCAAGGGTGCCGGCGACCACTTCGTGGCGCGGCCCCGGTAGGGACCCGCGCCGGGGCCGGACGGCGGGATCCCGGCGCGCGCGCCGCGCCGCCAGGGGCCGTCAGGGGCGCCGCCGGGGCGGCCGCCCGCCGCCTCAGGCGGCCTTCACGACCTCGATGGGCTGGCGCGTGAACAGCGCCAGCAGGTGGGCCAGCTCGGCGCGCATCTCGCGGCGGTCGACCACGCGGTCGATGGCGCCCTTGCCCAGCAGGAATTCGGCGCGCTGGAAGCCTTCGGGCAGTTTTTCGCGCACGGTCTGCTCGATCACGCGCGGACCGGCGAAGCCGATCAGGGCATTGGGCTCGGCCAGCACCACGTCGCCCATGAAGGCGAAGGAGGCCGACACCCCGCCCATCGTCGGGTCGGTGAGGACGCTGATGAAGGGCAGGCCGGCCTCGGACAGCTGGTGCAGCATGGCGGTGGTCTTGGCCATCTGCATCAGCGAGAACAGGGATTCCTGCATGCGCGCGCCGCCCGAGGACGACACGCAGACGAAGGGCATCCGCCGCTCGATGGACGCCTGGACGCCGCGGGCGAAGCGCTCGCCCACCACCGAGCCCATCGAACCGCCCATGAAGGCGAACTCGAAGCACGCCAGCACCGTGGGCACCGAGAGCACCGTGCCGCTCACCACCACCATCGCCTCGGTCTCGCCGGTCTGCTTGACGGCCTCGGCCAGGCGCTCGGGGTACTTGCGCGAGTCCTTGAACTTCAGCGGGTCCATGGGGCGGGTCTGGGCGCCGATCTCCACGCGGCCTTCCGGGTCCAGCAGCGCGTCGATGCGCGCCCGGGCGCCGATGCGCATGTGGTGGCTGCACTTGGGGCAGACGTTCAGGGTGGCCTGCAGGTCTTCCTTGTAGAGGACGGATTCGCAGGAGGGACATTTGACCCACAGGCCCTCGGGCACGCGCTTGGAGGCCGAATCGCCGCTGCGGTTGATGCGCGGAGGGAGAATCTTTTCAAACCAGCTCATGGTCGGTCAACCTTCTTTCCGGATGGGTTCGATGGCCTGGCGCACCTGGGCCAGCCACTGGGCCGCCGCGCCGATGGCGGCCTGCGGGCCGTCGCGCAGGGACGCTTCCTCGATGATCTGTATGAGCTTGCTGCCGATCACCACGGCGTCGGCGTGCCGCGCCACGCGCGCGGCGCTGTCGGCGTCGCGGATGCCGAAGCCCACGCCCACGGGGATGCTCACGTGGCGGCGGATTTCCGCCAGATGGCGCGCCACGTCGTTGGTGTCCAGGTGGCCGGCGCCGGTCACGCCCTTGAGCGAGACGTAATAGACATAGCCGCGCGCCAGCCGGGCGACTTCGCGGATGCGCGACTCGGCCGAGGTCGGCGCCAGCAGGTAGATGGGATCCAGGCCGGCCCGCCCCAGCAGGGCGGCGAATCCGGCGGATTCCTCGGGCGTGTAGTCCACCGTCAGTACGCCATCCACGCCCGCCTCGGCGGCGCGCCGCACGAAGGCCTCCTGGCCCATGCATTCGATCGGGTTGGCATAGCCCATCAGCACGACCGGCGTTTCAGCGTCCTGGCGGCGGAATTCGGCGACGATGTCCAGCACCGCGCCCAGGCTGACGCCCGCGGCGATGGCGCGTTCGCCGGCCTGCTGGATCACCGGGCCGTCGGCCATGGGATCGGAAAACGGCACGCCCAGCTCGATCACGTCGGCGCCGGCCGCCGCCAGCGCGTGCATCAGCGCCGGCGTGGACGCCACCAGGGGATCGCCCGCCGTGACGTACGGGATCAGGGCCGCCCGCCCCGCCAGGGAGGCGAAACGGGTCGCCAGACGGGCATTTGAAGAAGTCATGGATGTTCCTAAAGCGGTTCCTAAACCTTGGTTCCCAAACCTTTGGAGCCCTTTGGAGCCTTCAAGGCCCGCGGAGCCTTCAAAGCGTGATGCCGCTGTATTCGGCCACGGTGTGCATGTCCTTGTCGCCCCGGCCGGACAGATTGACCAGGATGATCCGGTCGCGCGACAGGGTGGGGGCGAGCTTCACCGCCTGGGCGATGGCGTGCGAGGATTCCAGGGCCGGCATGATGCCTTCGATGCGGCAGCAGTCGTGGAAGGCGGCCAGGGCTTCCTGGTCGGTGACGCCGACGTACTGCGCACGTCCGCTGTCGTGCAGCCAGGCGTGTTCCGGCCCGACGCCGGGGTAGTCCAGGCCGGCGGACACGGAATGGGTCTCGGTGATCTGGCCGTGCTCGTCCTGCAGCAGGTAGGTGCGGTTGCCGTGCAGCACGCCGACCACGCCGCGGTTCAGCGAGGCCGCGTGGCGGCCCGAATCCAGGCCCTCGCCGGCGGCCTCGACGCCGATCAGCCGGACGGATTCGTCCTCGATGTAGGGGTGGAAGATGCCGATGGCGTTGGATCCGCCGCCCACGGCGGCGATCACGTAGTCGGGCTGGCGGCCCGCGTCGCGCGGCATCTGCTCGCGGCACTCGCGGCCGATGATGGTCTGGAAGTCGCGCACCATCCGGGGATAGGGATCGGGGCCGGCCACGGTGCCGATGATGTAGAAGGTGTCCTCCACGTTGGTGACCCAGTCGCGCATGGCCTCGTTCAGGGCGTCCTTCAGGGTGCGCGAGCCGGATTCCACGGGCACCACGCGGGCGCCCAGCAGCTTCATGCGGTAGACGTTCGACGCCTGGCGGCGGACGTCCTCGCTGCCCATGTAGACCACGCATTCCATGCCGTAGCGCGCCGCCACGGTGGCCGTGGCCACCCCGTGCTGGCCCGCCCCGGTCTCGGCGATCACGCGCGGCTTGCCCATGCGCCTGGCGAGCAGGGCCTGGCCGATGCAGTTGTTGACCTTGTGGGCGCCGGTGTGGTTCAGGTCTTCGCGCTTGAACCAGATCTGCGCGCCGCCGAGCTGCTCGGACCAGCGCCGGGCGTGGTAGACCGGGCTGGGCCGGCCGACGAAGTGTTCCAGCTCGTAGGCGAATTCGCGCTGGAATTCGGGGTCGTCGCGGTAGCGCGCATACGCCTCGCGCAGCGCGTCCAGGGCGTGCACCAGCGTTTCGGCGACGAACGAACCGCCGAACTTCCCGAAATGCCCCTGGGCATCCGGCAGATGATAGGGTTTCAAGTCCAGTCTCGCATCAAAGGCGCCGCCGGGGATCTCCGGGCGGGCACGGGCCAAACGGCCATTTTAGCAGCCCCGTCCGGCCCGGTGCCTCCGGCCGCCCGCCCCGGCCCGGGGGAGTCCGCGCCACCCGCCGGGCGGCCCGCTCACTGCCGCGCGGCCTGGACCCCGGGCAGTTCGTTGACGGCGGCCAGCGCCTGGCGGATCTGCTCGCCGTCGCGGACTTCGACGGTGAACACCATGTGCGCCAGCGAACGGCGGCTGTGGGTCGTGACGCGCACCACCCGCAGCCGCAGGCGCGCGAAGACCTCGGACAGGTCGCGCAGCAGGTTGGGCCGGTCCTGGGCGTGGATGCCGAGATCCACGGGATACATGGCCTGGCCGGTCTGGCCCCAGGCGACCTCGATGCAGCGTTCCGGGTGGCGCTGCGCCAGGACCGCCCAGGAGGGGCAGTCGCGGCGGTGGATCGACACCCCCGGCCGCGCGTGACGAAGCCTTCGATGGCGTCGGGCGGCACGGGCCGGCAGCAGCGCGCCAGCTGGGTCATCAGGGAATCGACCCCCACCACCAGCACCCCGCTCTTGCCCGTGCGGGCGACGCTGCCGGCGTCGCTGGCGTAGACGCGCGCCTCGTCGGGCTGCTCGCGGGCCGGCTCGGGCTCGCGCAGCACGTGGTCGATCTGCCGCAGACTGAATTCTTCCTTGGCCGCCGCGACGTACAGGTCGTCGGCGCGGGCGAAGCCCAGCTGCTGGGCCAGGTGTTCCTGGTTGACGGCGGTGCGGCCCAGGCGCTGCAGTTCCTTTTCAACCAGGGCCTGGCCCTGGGCGATGCGCTGCTGCAGCTCGACCGCGTTGAACCAGGCCCGGACCTTGGCGCGCGCGCGCGGGCTGGCCAGGTAGCCCAGCTGCGGATTGAGCCAGTCGCGCGAGGGGCCGCCGGACTTGGCGGCGATGATTTCCACCGTCTGGCCCGTGCGCAGGGGCGTGGACAGCGGCACGATCTGGCCGTCGACCCGGGCGCCCCGGCAGCGGTGGCCCAGGTCGGTGTGCAGCAGATAGGCGAAGTCCACCGGCGTGGAGCCGGCGGGCAGCTCCAGCACGCGCGCCTGGGGCGTCATGACATAGATGCGCTCGTCGGGCCGCGCGCCGGGCGCGGGCGCCGCGCCGCCCTCTTCGCGCCAGGCCAGCAGCTGGCGCATCCAGGCGATCTTCTGGTCGTATTCCCCCGCGGCCGACACCTGGCCGCCCCGGGCGCCGGCTTCCTTGTAGCGCCAGTGGGCCGCCATCCCGTATTCGGCGAAATGATGCATGTCGCGCGTGCGGATCTGGATCTCGAAGGCCCGGCCCTCGGCGTCGGCCACCACGGTGTGCAGGGAGCGGTAGCCGTTGGGCTTGGGGCGGGCGATGTAGTCGTCGAATTCCTCGGGCACCGGCGTCCACAGCGCATGCACCAGGGCCAGCGCGGCGTAGCAGGCGCGCTCGTCCTCGACGATGACGCGCAAGGCGCGCAGGTCGAAGAGCTGGCGGAATTCCAGGTGCTTGATGCGCATCTTGTTCCAGATGCTGTAGATGTGCTTGGGCCGGCCGCTGAGTTCGGCCCGGATGCCGGCTTCGGCCAGCGCCGCCCGCAGGCGCGCCATCACGTCCTCGATGAAGGCCTCGCGCTCGGCGCGTTTTTCCTCCAGCTGGCGGGCGATGGCCTTGTAGGTGTCCGGCTGCAGGAAGCGGAAGGACAGGTCCTCCATTTCCCATTTCAGCTGCCAGATCCCCAGGCGGTTGGCCAGCGGCGTGTACAGCGCCATGGTCTCGCGCGCGAATTCCGCCGGGCAGGGCGTGCGGCTGGCGGCATGCCAGCGCAGCGACTGCAGGCGCGAGGCGAGCCGCATCAGCACGATGCGCAGGTCCGCCGCCATGGCCAGCAGCATCTTGCGCTGCATTTCCTTCTGGTCGGTGCCGGACACGTCGCCGGCCCGGCCCGCGACGGCGCCCAGGCGCAGCAGGGCGCGCACGCCCTGGACCAGGGAGGTGATCTCGGGGCCGAAGGCCTTGCGCAGCGGATCGGCGCGCGACAGTTCGCCCGCCGGCACCGGCTGCACCGCCAGCAGGGCGGCCGCGCGGGTGGCCGCATCCGAATCCAGGTCGCGCAGGATCAGGACCACGGCGGCGGCGTGCGCGTCCAGGGCCTCGCCCGTGCTGGCCTGCGCGCCGCGCAGGGGCTCGCGCACCCAGTCGGCCGCCTGGCGCAGCACCGCCGCGTCCGCGTCGTCCAGCCCGCCGCGGGCGGCCTGGAACCACTCGGGGCCGAAAGGATCTGCGGAAACGGATTGCGGGGAGACACTCATGACGCCGGACCAAGGGACAACGGAGCCTTCCAACCAGGCCTCCGGACTCTGAGCCTCTATACTACTTGAGTGAGTCCGGCCCCGCAGGAACGACCCCCATGACGACCCAGCTGCTCATCATCTGGCATTCCCGCACCGGCGCCGCCCTGCAGATGGCCCGGGCGGCGGCGGCCGGCGCGCAGGCGGTGGCCGACGAACTGGACGCGGGCGGGCGCTTCGACCTGCAGGTGCGCCCCGCCGACACCGTGCGCACCGAAAACCTGCTCGCCGCCGACGGCTATCTGTTCGCCGCCCCGGAAAACCTGGCGGCGCTCAGCGGCGCGATGAAGGAATGCCTGGACCGCACCTACTATCACGTGCTGGACCGGCTCAACGGCCGGCCCTACGGCGCCGTGATCACCGCCGGCTCCGACGGCGACGGCGCCCGCCGGCAGCTGGAGCGCATCTGCACCGGCTGGCGCCTGAAACCGGTCGCACCCACTCTGATCGTGCCCATGCGCGCCCAGACGCCCGAGGCCATCCTGGCGCCCAAGACCGTGCCCGGCGCATGGCTGGCGCGCGGCGCCGAACTGGGCGGCACCCTGGCCGCCCTGCTGCTCTGACCATTCGCACTACCCGGCGCGCGGGATCTTCGGGTTCTCCCTGATAAATTCGGTAAAATCCCGACAGGCCCGTTTCAAGGCACCCGTCTGCAAGCCCGGAGCACCCTCATGACCCACGTCGTCACCGAAAACTGTATCAAGTGCAAGTACACCGACTGTGTCGATGTCTGTCCCGTGGACTGTTTCCGCGAGGGGCCGAATTTCCTGGTCATCGACCCCGAGGAATGCATCGACTGCGCCGTCTGCGTGCCCGAATGCCCGGCCAACGCCATCTTCGCCGAGGAAGACGTCCCCCAGGACCAGCTCGACTACATCCCGCTGAACGCCGAACTGTCGCCCACCTTCCGGCCCATCAACCGCTCCGTCAATCCGCTCCCGGGCGCCGACGACTGGAACGGCGTCGCCGACAAGCTCAAGTACCTGGAACGCCCCTAGCAGCCCGCCGGCGCCTGCCGCCGGCCGCCCGCCCGATCCGTCTGCAAAACCCCACATTCGGGTCATATATGATCCGTATACGGGAAATTCCGGTAGCGCTCTGTCACGTTTACCGGTACTTTAGGTTCGGATGACCGATACTCCTGCGTGTGATCCGCGCAGGACCAGACCGACGGGAACGCCTACTCATGCTGTATGACCTGCACGAGCTCCAACGCTCGATCCTCGCCCCCTTCACGGCTTTCACTGAAACCGGTTCACACCTGTTTTCCAATCCCTACAGCCCCTTGGCCTACACCCCGTTGTCGCGACAGTTCGCCGCCGCCTACGAGCTGGCCCACCGCGTGGGCAAGGACTACGAAAAGCCCGCCTGGAACCTGGCCTCCACCCAGATCGGCGGACGCGAAGTCGCCCTGCACGAGGACATCGCCCTGGCCCTGCCCTTCTGTCGCCTGGTGCATTTCCGCCGCGACACCCGGCGCCACGATCCGCGCGTGCTGGTGGTGGCGCCCCTGTCCGGGCACCACGCCACCCTGCTGCGCGACACCGTGCGCGCCCTGCTGCCCAACCACGAGGTCTACGTCACCGACTGGATCGACGCGCGCATGGTGCCGGCGGCCGACGGCACCTTCAGCCTGGACGACTACGTCCACTACGTCCAGGCCTTTCTGCGCCACCTGGGGCCCGACACCCACGTGATCTCGGTCTGTCAGCCCACGGTGCCGGTCCTGGCCGCGATCTCGCTGCTGGCCGCCGCCGACGACCCCTGTCAGCCGCGCAGCATGACCATGATGGGCGGCCCCATCGACACGCGCAAATCGCCCACCCAGGTCAACCGCCTGGCCACGACCAAGCCCTACGAATGGTTCGAGGACAACCTGATCCACCGTGTGCCGGCCCGCTACCCGGGCGCCGGCCGGCTGGTCTACCCCGGCTTCCTGCAGCACGCCGGCTTCGTCGCCATGAACCCGGACCGGCACCTGAAGTCCCACTACGACTTCTACCTGCACCTGCTGCGCGGCGACGACAGCGACGCGGAAGCCCACCGCCGCTTCTACGACGAATACAACGCCGTGCTCGACATGCCGGCCCGCTTCTACCTGGACACCATCCGCATCGTCTTCCAGGAATTCCGCCTGCCGCGCGGCACCTGGACGATCGACGGCGAACGCGTCGATCCCTCCGCCATCCGCAAGACCGCCCTGCTGACCATCGAGGGCGAACTGGACGACATCTCCGGCCAGGGCCAGACGCACGCCGCCCACCACCTGTGCGCCAACCTGTCCCCGTCCATGCGGGAAATCCACACCGCCACCGACTGCGGCCACTACGGCATCTTCTCCGGACGCCGCTGGCGCCAGCAGATCTGTCCTAAAATATCCGCATTCATCCGGTCGCATGCCTGACGGGCCCGCATTCAGGCGGAGCACCGGACGGGACGCCGAAGGCGGTGCGTGTGCACGGCGAGGCGAACCCACGACGTGATCCGTGATTTGAATGCAAGCCCGTTTCCGGGGGACGGCTCGCGCCGTCCCCTGTGCGTTTCCGCCGCCGTGCCCACACTCACCGACACCCTCGACGCCCTGCTGCCGCAGACCCAATGCACGCAATGCGGCTACGACGGCTGCCGTCCCTACGCCCAGGCCATGGCCGAGGGCCGGGCCGACGTCAACCGCTGCCCGCCCGGCGGCGCGCGCACGATCGAGGCCCTGGCGCGCGTCCTGGGCCGCCCGGCGCGGCCCCTGGATCCCGCCTGCGGCACGCACCAGCCCTTCCGGGTGGCGCTCATCGACGAGGCGCACTGCATCGGCTGCACCCTGTGCATCCAGGCCTGCCCGGTGGACGCCATCCTCGGGGCCAACCAGTGCATGCACACCGTCATCGAGGCCGACTGCACCGGCTGCGAACGCTGCGTGGCGCCCTGCCCGGTGGACTGCATCGCCATGGTTCCCGCCGGCCACGACTGGACGGCGGAGGACGCCGGCGCGGCCCGCGCACGCTACCAGGCGCGCAACGCCCGCCTGCGGGCGCGCCACGACGAGGCCGCCGGCCCCGCCGCGCGCACCCTGGCCAACAAGCCCGTCCTGGCCGCCCCCGATCCCCACGACAAGCAGGACCGCATCGCCCAGGCCCTGGCCCGGGCGCGCGCCCGACGCCCATGAACCGCGCCGCCATCGAAGAATGCTTCCGCCGCCTGCGCGAAGCCAACCCCCAGCCCCGCACCGAGCTCGAATACGG
Source organism: Castellaniella defragrans 65Phen (assembly GCF_000612685.1). Classification (NCBI taxonomy): domain Bacteria; kingdom Pseudomonadati; phylum Pseudomonadota; class Betaproteobacteria; order Burkholderiales; family Alcaligenaceae; genus Castellaniella; species Castellaniella defragrans. The sequence goes on along the minus strand of NZ_HG916765.1, from coordinate 1,141,966 downwards.
CAGCGTCTTCCAGCTGCTGGTGGCCGTCATGCTCTCGGCCCAGGCGACCGACCGCTCCGTGAACCTCGCCACCCGCGGCTTCTTCCCCGGGCACGGCACGCCCGAAGGGCTGCTGGCGCTGGGCGAGGCGGGACTGGCCGAGGCGATCCGCACCATCGGCCTGTACAAGACCAAGGCGCGCAACGTCATCCGCACCTGCGAGCTGCTGCTGGAGCGGCACGGCGGCCAGGTCCCCGACCGCCGCGAAGACCTGGAAGCCCTGCCCGGCGTCGGCCGCAAGACCGCCAACGTGGTGCTGAACACGGCTTTCCGCCAGCCCACCATGGCCGTGGACACGCACATCTTCCGCGTGGCCAACCGGACCGGCATCGCGCCGGGCAAGACCGTGCTGGCCGTGGAGCAGGCGCTGCTGCGCCGAGTGCCCAGGGAATACCTGCTGGACGCCCACCACTGGCTGATCCTGCACGGCCGCTACGTCTGCGTGGCGCGCAAGCCCAAATGCCCCCAGTGTCCGATCGCCGACCTGTGCGAATATCCGGACAAGACCCGGCCGGACTGAGCCCGGACTAGGCCTGGACTGGACCCGGACCGGCTCCGGACTGGCCCTGGGCTGAACCCGGACCGGCCAGCCCCCGGCCGCCTGTCGCCCGTCCCCCGTGGGCCGCCCGGGCGTCGCTTCGCTATTGCGCTGCAATATCCGGCCGGCGCGGCGGCAACCCTGTAAAACCCCTATGGAGCCGAGAGCCGGACAGTTCCATACTTGAAGCAATCCGCCATCGGGCGCCGCAGTGCGACATTGGACACAGGGCATCATGGGCACAGAACCCGACATCATCCTCGAAACCCGCCAGCTCTCGAAAACCTTCCTCGGCTTCACCGCCGTCGATTCCGTGGACCTGAAAATCCAGCGCGGCCACATCCACGCGCTGATCGGGCCCAACGGCGCAGGCAAGACCACCTGCTTCAACCTGCTCACCAAATTCCTCGAACCCAGCCAGGGCCAGATCTTCTTCGACGGCCGGGAAATCACCCGCGACAAGCCGGCGGAAATCGCCCGCAAGGGCATCATCCGCTCGTTCCAGATCTCCGCCGTCTTCCCCCAGCTCACGGTGCTCGACAACGTACGCATCGCCTTGCAGCGCGCCACCGGCCTGTCCTTCCACTTCTGGCGCAGCGAAGCCAGCCTGCGCCACCTGGACGGCCGCGCCATGGAACTGCTCGCCGAGGTGGACCTGGCCGATTTCGCCTCGCAGATGACGGTGAACCTGCCCTACGGCCGCAAGCGCGCCCTGGAAATCGCCACCACCCTGGCCATGGAGCCCAGCCTGATGCTGCTCGACGAGCCCACCCAGGGCATGGGCCACGAGGACGTCGACCGCGTCACCCGGCTGATCAAGCAGGTCAGCGCCGGACGCACCATCCTGATGGTCGAGCACAACATGAAGGTCGTCTCCTCCATCGCCGACCGCATCACCGTGCTGGCGCGCGGCGCCGTGCTGGCCGAAGGCGACTACGCCGCCGTCTCGAACAACCCCGCCGTGATGGAAGCCTACATGGGCACCACCCAGGGCGAACTCGAAGGGATCCATGCATGAGCCTGGCACTCGAAATCTCCGATCTGCACGCCTGGTACGGCGAATCGCACGTGCTGCACGGCGTGGACATGCGTGTCGAGCCCGGCCAGGTCGTCACCCTGCTGGGGCGCAACGGCGCCGGGCGCACCACCACGCTGCGCGCGCTGCTGGGCCTGACCAGCCGGCGCACCGGCTCGATCCGCATCCAGGGCACCGAATCGATCCACCTGCCCACCTACCGCATCGCGCACCTGGGCATCGGCTACTGCCCGGAGGAACGCGGCATCTTCGCCTCGCTCTCCTGCGAGGAAAACCTGCTGCTGCCGCCCACCGTGGGCGACACCCTGGGCGGGGGCATGTCGCTGGCCGAGATCTACGACATGTTCCCCAACCTGCTCGAACGGCGTCATTCGCCGGGCACCCGCCTGTCCGGCGGCGAACAGCAGATGCTGGCCGTCGCCCGCATCCTGCGCACCGGGGCCAACCTCCTGCTGCTCGACGAAATCTCCGAAGGCCTGGCGCCGGTGATCGTGCAGGCGCTCGACCGCATGATCCGCACCCTCAAGACCAAGGGCTACACCATCGTCATGGTCGAACAGAACTTCCGCTTCGCCGCGCCCCTGGCCGACCACTTCTACGTCATGGAACACGGCCAGATCGTGGAACAGTTCCCCGCCAGCCAGCTCCAGGAAAAACAGTCCACCCTCGACAGCCTGCTGGGCGTCTGACCGACGCCCGCGCCTCTTTTTCACCGATCCGCCGGCACAACCGGCACATACAGGAGACTTCCCATGAAACTGCGTACCCTATCCGCCGCGCTGGCCGTTGCCGGCCTGGGCTTCGGCCTTTCGGCCCAGGCCGCGGGGATTTCCGACGACGTGATCCGCATCGGCTTCATCGCCGACATGTCCGGCGTGTATGCGGACATCGACGGCAATGCCGGCGCCGACGCCATCCGCATGGCGATCGCCGACATGGGGGGCGAGATCAACGGGAAGAAGATCGAGCTGCTGACCGCCGACCACCAGAACAAGGCCGACATCGCCTCGGCCCGCGCCCGCGAGTGGTTCGACCAGCAGCACCTGGACATGCTGGTGGGCGGCACCAATTCCGCCACCGCGCTGGCCATGGCCGCCGTCGCGGCCGAAAAGAAGAAGCCCTTCCTGGTGGTGGGAGCCGGCTCCTCGGCGCTGACCAACGCGCAATGCACGCCCTACACCGTCCACTATGCCTACAACACCGTCGCCCTGGCCAACGGCACGGGTTCGGCCGTGGTGCGCGAAGGCGGCAAGTCCTGGTTCTACCTGACGGCCGACTACGCCTTCGGCCACTCCCTGGAACAGGACACGATGAAGGTCGTGGAAAAATCCGGCGGCAAGAACCTCGGCGCCGTGCGCGCGCCGCTGGCCACGACGGACTTCTCCTCCTTCCTGCTGCAGGCGCAGAGTTCCGGCGCCCAGGTCCTGGGCCTGGCCAACGCGGGCGGCGACTTCATCAATTCCGTCAAGGCCGCCAAGGAATTCGGCGTCACCCAGACCATGAAGCTGGCCGGCCTGCTGGTGTTCATCAACGACGTCCACGCCCTGGGCCTGGACAACACCGCCGGGCTGTACCTGACCACCGCCTGGTACTGGAACCAGGACGACGCCTCGCGCGCCTGGTCCAAGCGCTTCTTCGACAAGCACAACCGCGCGCCGTCCTTCCTGCAGGCGGGCGACTACTCCGCCGCCAAGACCTACCTGGAAGCCGTCAAGGCCATCGGCACCGACGACGGCGACGCCGTCATGAAGCAGCTCAAGAGCGTCAAGATCAACGACATGTTCATCAAGAACGGCCACATCCGCAAGGACGGCCTGACGATGCACGACATGTACCTGGCCCAGGTGAAGAAGCCCGACCAGTCCAAGGCGCCCTGGGACTACTACAACATCGTGCGCACCCTGCCGGCCGAATCGGTCTTCGGCGCGGAATCGACCTCCACCTGCGCCCTCAAGTAGCGCGCGGCGCATGAACGCCGGATTCCCGCCGCCGGGCGGGAATCCGCGATCCGTTTCACCCCTTCCGCCCGATTCCGCCGCAGCCCTATGACACAACTTTTCGGTGTTCCCCTCCAGGCCCTGCTCGGCCAGCTCCTGCTCGGCCTGGTCAACGGCTCGTTCTACGCCGTGCTCTCGCTGGGGCTGGCCGTCATCTTCGGCCTGCTCAACATCATCAACTTCGCCCACGGCGCGCTCTACATGCTGGGCGCCTTCGTCGCCTGGATGGGCCTGCAGTACCTGGGACTGAACTACTGGATCATGCTGGCCGCGGCCCCGGTGATCGTGGGCCTGTTCGGCATCGTCCTCGAACGCCTGCTGCTGCGCCGCCTCTACAAGCTCGACCCGCTCTACGGACTGCTGCTCACCTTCGGCCTGACGCTGCTCATCGAAGGGCTGTTCCGCAGCTTCTACGGCGTCTCCGGCCAGCCCTACAGCACGCCGGCCCTGCTGCAGGGCGGCGTGAACCTCGGCTTCATGTTCCTGCCCATCTACCGCGCCTGGGTCGTCGTGGCCTCGGTCCTGGCCTGCCTGCTGACCTGGTTCGTCATCGAGAAGACCCGCCTGGGCGCGCTGCTGCGCGCCGGCACCGAAAACCCCAAGCTGGTCGAGGCCTTCGGCGTGAACGTGCCGCTGATGATCTCGCTCACCTTCGGCTTCGGCGTCGGGCTGGCGGGCTTCGCCGGGGTGCTCGCCGCCCCCATCCTGCAGGTCTCGCCGCTGATGGGCTCGAACCTGATCATCGTCGTCTTCGCCGTGGTGGTCATCGGCGGCATGGGCTCGATCCTGGGCTCGATCGTCACCGGCCTGGGGCTGGGGGTCATCGAGGGCTTCACCAAGGTCTTCTGGCCCGAGGCCTCCAGCACCGTGGTGTTCATCATCATGGTGATCGTGCTGCTCACCCGCCCGGCCGGGCTGTTCGGGAAAGAATCATGAATCGACAACTGATCGCCTATCTGGCCGCCATCGTCCTGCTGGCGGCGCTGCCCGCGCTGGGCGGCTATCCGATCTTCATCATGAAGGTCATGTGCTACGCCCTGTTCGCCTGCGCCTTCAACCTGCTGCTGGGCTACACCGGGCTGCTGTCCTTCGGCCACGCCGCCTTCCTGGGGCTGGCCGCCTACGCCTGCGGCCAGTCGCTCGCCATCTGGGGCTGGCCCACAGCCGGCGGCCTGCTCTTCGGCACCGCCGCCGCCGGGGTCCTGGGGCTGGTCTTCGGCATCCTCTCGATCCGGCGCAGCGGCATCTACTTCGCCATGATCACCCTGGCGCTCGCCCAGATGCTGTTCTTCTACTTCCTCCAGGCGCCGTTCACCGGCGGCGAGGACGGCCTGCAGGGCATTCCGCGCGGCTCCATCCTGGGGCTGGACCTGAGCCGCGACATCAACCTGTACTACGTGGTGCTGGCGATCTTCGTGCTGGGCTACGCCCTGATCTGGCGCACCGTGCACTCGCCCTTCGGCCAGGTCCTGAAGGCCATCCGCGAGAACGAGCCGCGCATGATCTCGCTGGGCTACGACGTGGACCGCTTCAAGCTGCTGGCCTTCGTGCTCTCGGCCACCCTGGCCGGGCTGGCCGGAGCCACCAAGTCGCTGGTGTTCGTCTCGGCCACGCTGTCGGACGCCACCTGGCAGATGTCGGGCATGGTGATCCTGATGACGCTGATCGGCGGCATGGGCACGCTCACCGGCCCGGTGCTGGGCGCGGTCATCGTGGTGGCGCTGGAAAACAAGGTCGGCGAGTTCGGCCGCTTCCTGATGCAGCAGACCGGCATCGAATGGTTCCGCGTGCTGGGCGAATCGGTCACGATCGTCATCGGCCTCATCTTCATCGTCTGCGTGCTGGCCTTCCGCCGCGGCATCGTCGGCGAATGGCTGGCCTGGCGGCAGAAGACCGGCTGATCCGGTATCCGGTTGACGCAGTCGCAAAAATGGCCCGTCGGGGCCATTTTTGTTGGGGGATGCGCTCTCAAGCCGAAGCAGCTCCCCACGTCGCGGCCTGCATGCCGCTCGGACTCGCCTGGCGCAGAACAGTCCTCAAGGACTCGTCCGACACCCCCACGTCGCCGCTTGCAAGCGGCTCCGGCTCGCCTGGCTGATCACAGTCCGCAGGGGACTGTGATCAGTCCCGGCTCGCCCCCCCACCTCGCGGCCTGCATGCCGCTCGGACTCGCCTGGCGCAGAACAGTCCTCAAGGACTCTTCTGCGTCCCGGCAAGTCCCAAATAGCTTTCGATGACGCGGGGGTGGCCGGCCAGCATGCGCGATTCGCCTTCCAGGACGACGGCGCCGGTCTCCAGGACGTAGCCGCGGTCGGCCACGTGCAGGGCGGCGCGGGCGTTCTGCTCCACCAGCAGGATGGACACGCCGGTGCTGCGCAGCTGGGCGATGGTCTGGAATATCTCGCGCACCACCCGGGGCGCCAGGCCCAGGCTGGGCTCGTCGAGCATCAGCAGCGCCGGGCGCGCCATCAGGGCGCGGCCCAGCGCCAGCATCTGGCGCTCGCCGCCCGACAGCGTCCCCGCCGCCTGGCCGGCGCGCTCCCGCAGGCGCGGAAACAGCGCGTAGACCTCGTCCAGGGTGTCGCGCCAGCCGCGCACGCCGGCGCGGTACAGGCGGAAGCCCCCCAGCAGCAGGTTCTCGCGCACGGACATGCTGGCGAACAGTTCCCGGCGTTCCGGCACCAGCGACAGGCCCTGACCGACGCGGCGCTCGATGTCCCAGCCCTGCACCTCGGCGCCCAGGAACACGACCGAGCCCCGGCTGTGCCCCCGCAGCGGCAGCGCGCCCATGATGGCGCCCAGCAGGGTCGATTTGCCGGCGCCGTTGGCGCCGATGACGGTGACGATCTCGCCGCGCCCCACCGTCAGGTCGATGGGATCCAGGGCGGCCACCTTGCCGTAGTGCGCCGACAGGCCCCGGACCGACAGGACAGGCACGGCGACAGGCGCGGCCGCGGCCGTCCCGGCGGCGGCGGGGTTTCCGGTGCTCATGGGGCGCTCTCCTGCGGCGTGGCGCGGGCGGCGACGGGCTGCGGCGCGGCCTCGGGCACGCTCCAGGTCTCGTCGAGGCCGCCCAGGTAGGCCTCCAGCACGGCCGGATTGCGCTGGATATCCGCCGGGACGCCCTCGGCCAGCATCGTGCCGAAATCCATGACCAGCAGGTGATCGGTGAGGTTCATCACGAAATCCATGTCGTGCTCGACCAGCAGCAGGCTCATGCCCTCGCGGCGCAGCTGGTCCAGCACCGCCGCCAGCGCCTGCTTTTCCTGGTAGCGCAGGCCGGCCGCCGGCTCGTCGAGCAGCAGCGCGATGGGGTCGCAGCACAGCGCCCGGGCGATCTCCACGATGCGCTGGCGGCCCAGCGGCAGGCTGCCGGCGGGCTGGTCGATCACGTCGCCCAGGCCCACCCGCTCGATCTGGCGCGCGGCCTCGCGCAGCAGCGAGGCCTCCGCCGTGCGGTCCAGGCGCAGCGCGGCCGGCACCACGCCGGCGCGGCTGCGCAGGTGGGCGCCCAGGGCGACGTTTTCCAGCACGCTCATGTCCGGCAGGAGCTGCACGTGCTGGAAGCTGCGCGCCATGCCCCGGCGGGCGATCTCGCGCGCCGGCAGGCCGTCGATGCGGTCCCCCATGAAGCGCACCGCGCCGCCGGACAGCGGCGCCACGCCGCTGATGAGGTTGAAGGTGGTGCTCTTGCCCGCCCCGTTGGGGCCGATCAGCCCCATGATCTCGCCCGCGCGCAGGCGGAAGCTGATGTCGTTGACCGCCACCAGGCCGCCGAATTGCTTGCGCACCCGGTCGACTTCCAGCACCACGTCGCCGGCCGCGGGCGCCGGCCGGCGCGGCAGTTCGGGCGCGGCGGCCAGGCGCGCCGGATCGTGGCCGCCGGGCTCGGCGCGCCCGCCCAGCCGCCGCCACAGCCGGGCCAGCACGGGCCACAGGCCGTCGCGGGCGAACTGCAGCACCAGGATCATCAGCACGCCGAAGGCGAGCAGTTCCAGGTTGGCGGTGGTGCCCACCAGGCCGGGCAGGACGTTCTGCAGCTGGTCCTTGACGATCAGGATGGCGGCGGCGCCCGCCACCGCGCCCCAGACGCTGCCCGAGCCGCCCACCACGGCCATGAACAGGTATTCGATGCCGTAGCCCAGGCCGAAGGGGCTGGGGCTGACGGCGCGCTGCATGTGCGCGTACAGCCAGCCCGACACGCAGCCCAGCAGGGCGGCGTAGACGAAGATCACGACCTTGTAGTGCGCCAGGTCCACGCCGAAGGATTCGGCCATGGAGCCGCTGCGCAGGGCGCGGATGGCCCGCCCCGCGCGCGAGTCCAGCAGGTTGTGCGTGGCCCACAGGGCCAGCAGCAGGATCAGCCAGATCAGCAGGTACATGCGCGGCCCCGAGCCCAGGGACCAGCCGCCGATGGACAGCGGCGGAATGCCGGCGATGCCGTCGTAGCGCCCCAGGAAATCCAGGTTGCCGTACAGGTAGTACAGCGCCAGGCACCAGGCCAGGGTGCACAGCGGCAGGTAGTGGCCGGACAGGCGCAGCGTGATGGCGCCCAGCGCGTAGGCCACCAGGCAGGTCAGCAGCAGGCCCGCCGCCAGGCCCAGCCAGGGGGAGACGCCGCCCGCCGTGGTCAGCCAGGCGGTGGTGTAGGCCCCCAGGCCGACGAAGGCCGACTGGCCGAAGGACGTCAGCCCGCCCACGCCGGTCAGCAGGACCAGCCCCAGCACCACCAGGCTGTAGAGCCCGATGTAGTTCATCTGGGTGATCCAGAAGGCGGGCACGCCCGGCAGCCAGGGCAGCAGCGCCAGGAGCGGGACCAGGACCATCAGGGCATGGCGCGGGCGCATCAGTCCTCCTCGTCCAGGTGGACGCTGCCGAAGGAGCGCCACAGCAGCACCGGGATGATCAGCGTGAAGACGATGGCTTCCTTGAAGGGGCTGGCCCAGAAGGAGGAAAAGGCCTCCAGGATGCCGACGAACAGGGCGCCCGCCGCGGCCGCCGGATAGCTGACCAGGCCGCCGAAGATGGCCGCCACGAAGCCCTTCAGGCCGATCAGGAAGCCCGTGTCGTAGTAGATGGTGGTGATGGCGGCGATCAGCATGCCCGAGAGCGCGCCGATGGCCGCCGCCAGGGTGAAGGTCAGGCTGCCGGCCACCCGCGTGCTGATGCCCACCAGCCGCGCGCCGCGCCGGTTGACGGCGGTGGCCCGCAGGGCGCTGCCGTACAGGGTGCGGCTGAAGAACAGCCACAGCCCGCCGATCAGCGCGGCGCAGGTGGCCAGCACCGCGAAGGTCTGGGCCGTCCAGGCCACCGGCCCGATCTGCACCGTGCCCTCGACCAGGGCCGGGGTGCGCCAGCCTTCCGCGCCGAAGAACAGCAGCCCCAGGCCGGTCAGGGCGAAGTGCACGGCGACCGAGACGATCAGCAGCACCAGCACGCTGGCCTGCTCCACCGGCTGGTACACCAGGCGGTAGATCATCGGGCCCAGGGGCACCACCAGCGCCAGCGCGAACAGCACGCGCAGGGCCAGCGGCACGTCCGGCCCGGCCGCCAGCGGCGCCAGGGCCTCCAGCGCCAGCGGCAGGGCCAGGGCCCAGCCCAGGGTGCGGCCGTAGCCGCGCCACTGGCGCGCACGCCAGCACGAGACCGCCTCGACCAGGCACACCAGCACGCCCATCAGCACCAGCAGGTGCGCTGTCCCGGGCACCCGGCCGTTGGCGAGGAAGGCGAGCGACAGCGCGCCGAAGGTGACGAATTCCCCCTGGGGGATCAGGATCACCCGCGTCACCACGAACACCAGCACCAGCGCCAGGCCCAGCAGGCCGTAGATGGCGCCGTTCAGGATGCCGTCCTGCAGCAGGATCAGGGCGATGGTCAGATCCACGGCGCCCGCCCGCCGGCGCGCGCGCCGGCATCCAGGGCATGCCGGCGGCCGGGCCGCGACACGGGAAGGGAGGCGCCGCGCCGCATCACAGGTCCGGCTGGTAGGTCCACTTGCCGTCCACGACCTGCACCATGACGCGGCCGCGCTCGTCCAGGCCGGCGTGGTCGGTCGGGCTGAGCGTGAAGACGCCCTGCGAGGCGGGCAGTTCCTTGACCTGCTCCAGCGCGTCGCGCAGGGCCGCGCGGAATTCCGCCGTGCCCGGCTTGGCGCCGGTCTTCAGGGCGCGGGGGATGGCGTCGTTGATGAGCTGGCCGGCGTCCCACATGTGGCCGCCGAAGGTGTTGGTCGTGCCCGCGCCGTACTTGGCCTCGTAGGCCTTGACGTACACCAGGGCGCTGGCCTTGACCGGGTTGCTGTCGGGCAGCTGGGCCGCCACCAGCAGCGGGCCGGCGGGCAGGATCATGCCTTCGCAGGCCTTGCCGCAGACGCGCAGCACGTCGTTGTTGGCCGCGCCGTGGGTCTGGTAGATATGGCCCTTGTAGCCGCGTTCGACCAGCTCGCGCTGCGGCAGGGCCACCGGCGTGCCGGAAGCGGCGATCAGGATGCCGTCGGGCTTGGCCGACAGCAGCTTCAGGACCTGGCCGGTGACGCTGGTGTCGGGCCGGGCGAAGCGTTCCTCCGCCACGAGCTTGATGCCCTTGGCCTCGGCGGCGGCCTTCATTTCCTGCAGCCAGCCGTCGCCGTAGGCGTCGCTGAAGCCGATGAAGCCCAGCGTCTTGACGTTCTGCTTGACCATCGCCTGCGCCAGGGCGGCGGCCATCAGCGCGTCGTTCTGCGGCGTCTTGTAGACCCACTTGCGCGGGCCGTCCACCGGCTCGACGAGCTTGGCGTTGGCCGCCACGCTGATCATCGGCGTGCCGGTCTCGGCGGCCACGTCCGACATGGCCAGCGAGGCCGGCGTCACGGAGGTGCCCAGCACCACGTCCACGTGGTCGTCGGCCGTGAGCTTGCGGATGTTCTTCACCGCCTGGGTGGTGTCGGTGGCGTCGTCCAGCACGATGTACTGCACGGCCTGGCCGCCGATCTCCGTGGGCAGCAGGGCCACGGTGTCGCGCTCGGGAATCCCCAGCGAGGCGGCCGGGCCGGTGGACGACACCGTCACGCCGACCTTGATCTGGGCCGTGGCGGCCAGGGGCAGCGCGGCCAGCAGCGCGGCGGCGCCCAGGGTGAGCCGCATGGAAAGCGGGAATGTCATGTTTGTCTCCGAATGTTTTTGACGGACCGTGCAATTCATGACCGCGAACCCTGCGGGCCACGGCATAAACACATGAACGGGCGTCATATTATCGCAGCACGGCGCAATTTGTTGCTGCCCGGCGCGCCGCGGCCGCGCCGCCTCGGCCGATCGCCCCGCGCCGGCCGGTCCGCCATCCGGGCGAAAGTCGATTAAGATGGAGGATTGAAGCGAAATTCTGGACAGGTTCCTCGTGGACAAGATCACGCGCACGGACGCCGAATGGCGCGCGCAGCTTTCCCCCGACGAATTCGCGGTCACGCGGCTCAAGCACACCGAGCGGCCCTTCACGGGGCGCTACTGGGACGCCACCCAGGCGGGCACCTACGTCTGCGTCTGCTGCGGCACCCCGCTGTTCGCCTCCGACACGAAATTCGACGCGGGCTGCGGCTGGCCCAGCTATTTCCAGCCGGTGGCCCCCGACCGCGTGCGCGAGTTGCGCGACACCAGCCACGGCATGATCCGCACCGAGATCCTGTGCGCCGTCTGCGACGCCCACCTGGGCCACGTGTTCCCCGACGGCCCGCCCCCCACCGGGCTGCGCTACTGCATCAATTCGCTTTCCCTGAAATTCGTCCCGGCCGAATGAATCCGGGCCCCGCGTAAGATCACCCGTGAAAAAGTTCCTCTTCGACCTCTTCCCGCTGATCCTGTTCTTCCTGGCGTTCCGCTTCGCCGACATCTACGTCGCCACCGGAACGGCCATGGCGGCGGCCGTGCTGCAGATCCTCTGGCTGCGCCTGACCGGGCGCGCGATCGAGCCCACGCACTGGATCAACCTGACGGTGATCGTCGTGTTCGGCGGGGCGACGCTGCTGTTCCACGACGACACCTTCATCAAGTGGAAGCCCACGGTCCTGTACTGGCTGTTCGCCGCCATCCTGATGGGCGCGCGCCTGTTCGCCGGCCGCAACCTGATGCGCCGCCTGATGGGCGAGAAGATCGCCCTGCCCGAGCGCGCCTGGAACCGCCTGAACGACAGCTGGGCCGGGTTCTTCGTCGCCTCGGGCGCGCTGAACCTGTACGTGGCCTTCTCCGGCCGCTTCACCGAGGCGCAATGGGTGAATTTCAAGGTCTTCGGCCTGATGATCCTGCTGCTGCTGTTCGTGGTGGGGCAGTCCCTGTGGCTGGGCCGCCACATCCAGACCGAGGCCGCCGCGCCCCCGGCCGGGGCCTCCGACAGCGAGCCGCGCGGATGAAGCCGCGCCGCGCCCCCTGCCCCGCCACCGCAGACCGCCCATGACTTCCGCCGGCCCCGACCTGCAGGCCGTGCTGGCCGAACGCCTGGCCGCGCTCGAACCCGCGCGGCTGGAACTGATCGACGAATCCCACCTGCACGCCGGCCACGCCGGCGCCCGGGGCGGCGCGCGGCACTTTCGCGTCCGCATCGTGTCCAAGCAATTCCAGGGGCTCGGCACCCTCGCCCGCCATCGTCTTGTGTATGATTGCGTGCGGGATCTGATGCCCCATCCGATCCACGCGCTGGCCATCGAGGCCGGCACCCCTCCCATCGAAGGATTTTCATGAAACGTATCGCTGCTGTCGCCCTGGCCTGCTCCCTGACGCTGCCGGTCTGGGCCAAGGACATCGCCACCGTCAACGGCCAGGGCATCTCCCAGGCCAAATTCGACCAGTTCGTCAGCATGCTGGTCTCCCAGGGCGCCCAGGATACGCCGCAGCTGCGCGACCAGGTCAAGCAGGAAATGATCAACCGCCTGGTGGCCGTCCAGGCCGCCGAGAAGGCCGGGCTGCAGAAGGACCCCGCCGTCCAGCAGGAAACCGAGCTGGCCTCGCAGAGCATCCTGGTGCGCGCCCTGATGGCCAAGTACCTGAAGGACCACCCCGTCAGCGAAGCCGACCTGAAGAAGGAATACGACACCATCAAGGCCCAGCAGGCCTCGCGCCAGGAATACAAGCTGCGCCACATCCTGGTCAAGGACGAGGCCAAGGCCAAGGACCTGATCAAGTCGATCAAGGCGAAGAAGACCTCGTTCGAGGCCGCCGCGAAAAAGGACTCCATCGACACCGGCAGCGGCAAGAACGGCGGCGAACTGGGCTGGGGCCCGGCCACCAACTACGTGCCGGAATTCGCCCAGGCCGTGGAAAGCATGAAGAAGGGCGACCTCAGCGCCCAGCCCGTGCAGACGCAGTTCGGCTGGCACGTGATCCAGGTCGAGGACGTGCGCCCGATCGCCTTCCCCTCCTTCGAGGAAGCCAAGCCGCAGCTGGAGGAAATGATGCGCCAGCAGGCCCTGGCCGACTACCAGAAGAGCCTGATGAAGGACGCCAAGATCGAGGATAAATAAGGATCTGGCAGCTTTCGGCCGCTTGCTTGCCTTCAACGGCCTCCCGTCCGGGAGGCCGTTTTCATTCGATCAGGGATTCAGCCCTGCCCCAGCAGCGCCTGCAGTCCGGCTTCGTCGATCACGGCCACGCCCAGTTCGGCGGCCTTGGCGAGCTTGCTGCCGGCGTCCTCGCCGGCCACCACCCAGGCGGTCTTGCGCGATACCGAGCCGCTGACCTTGCCGCCGGCGGCCAGGATCAGGCGCGTGGCCTCGTCGCGGCTCAGGGTGGGCAGGGTGCCCGTCAGCACCAGGGTCTTGCCCGCCAGGGGCTTTTCGCCGGCGGGCGCCGCGTCGGCCTGGGGCTCGACTCCCTCGGCGCGCAGCGCGGCGATGACCTCGCGGTTGTGCGCCTCGGCGAAGAAGCGCCGGATCGAGGCCGCCACCACCGGGCCGACGTCCGGCACCTGCAGCAGTTCTTCCTCGGAGGCGTCCATGATGGCCTCGATGGAGCCGAAATGCCGCGCCACGTCGCGCGCGGTGGTCTCGCCCACGTGGCGGATGCCCAGGGCGTACAGCAGGCGCGACAGCGGCGGGCGGCGGCGCTGATTGATCGCCTCCACCAGGTTGCGCGCCGATTTCGCCCCCATGCGGGGATAGCTGGCCAGCACCAGTTCCCCCCCGCCCGCCGGGTCCGCCAGCTTGTACAGGTCGGCCAGGGTGTGGACCCTGCCGCTGTCCACCAGCTGCTCGATCAGCTTGTCGCCCAGGCCGTCGATGTCCAGGGCCTTGCGGCTGGCGGCATGCCACAGGGTCTGCTTGCGCTGCGCGGGGCAGAACAGCCCGCCGGTGCAGCGCGTGATGGCCTCGCCCCCCGGGCGCTCGACCGCCGAGCCGCAGACGGGGCACACCGGACAGGCGGCCAGCAGGTCGAAAACCTGGGCGTCTGCCGGGCGCAGCGACAGCACCGGCCCGACCACCTCGGGGATCACGTCGCCGGCGCGGCGCACCACCACGGTGTCGCCGATGCGCACGTCCTTGCGGCGGATCTCGTCCTCGTTGTGCAGCGTGGCGTTGGTGACGGTCACGCCGCCGACGAAGACCGGCTGCAGCCGGGCCACCGGCGTCAGCGCGCCGGTGCGCCCCACCTGGACTTCGATGCCGATCAGCCGGGTGGTTTCCTCCTGGGCGGGGAATTTGTGCGCGATGGCGAAGCGCGGCGCGCGCGCGACGAAACCCAGCACGTCCTGGGCGCGCAGGTCGTCCACCTTGTAGACCACCCCGTCGATCTCGTAGGGCAGCTCCGCACGCGACGCCCCCACGGTCTCGTAGAAGCGCAGCAATCCGGCCGCGCCCCGGCACGCCGTGCGGCCGGGGCTGACGGCGAAGCCGAAGCCGGCCAGCCAGTCCAGCATCGCGGAATGGGTGGGGCGCGGCCGCAGGTCGGCGCCGCGATCGTCCTGGATCTGCCCCCAGCCGTAGGCGTAGAAGCGCAGCGGCCGGGTGGCCGTCACACGCGGATCGAGCTGGCGCAGGCTGCCGGCCGCGGCGTTGCGCGGATTGACGAAGGGCTTGTCGCCCCGGGCGACCTGGGCCTCGTTCAGGCGCGCGAAGTCCGCCCGCGTCATCAGGACCTCGCCGCGCACTTCGAGCACGGCGGGCGCCTCGCCCCGCAGGCGCAGGGGCACCGAGCGCAGCGTGCGGATGTTGGCGGTGATGTCCTCGCCCCGGGCGCCGTCGCCCCGGGTCGCCGCCTGCACCAGGCGCCCGCCCTCGTAGCGCAGGCTGACGGCCAGGCCGTCGAACTTGTATTCCGCGACGTAGGCGACGCCGGCTTCGGGCGCCGCGCCGGCCAGCAGGCCGGATCCGATCAGGGTGGAGACGATGCGCTCGTCGAAGGCGACGATGTCCTCGGCGTCGAAGGCGTTGCCCAGCGACAGCATGCGCACGGCGTGCCGCACGGTGGCGAAATGCGCCAGCGGCGCCGCGCCGACCCGCTGCGTGGGGGAATCGGGCGTCACCCAGTCCGGATGCTCGCGTTCGAGGGCCTGCAGCTCGGCCATCAGGCGGTCGTACTGCGCGTCCGAGACGGAGGGCGCGTCCTCGACGTAGTAGCGGCGGTTGTGGCTCTCGATCTCGGCGCGCAGGGCCTCCAGGCGCTGCCGGTCGGCGGCCGCCCGGGCCACGGCGGCCGTGTCGGCCGCGGCGTCCGGCGCCGCCGGGTCCGGCCGCGAGCCTCCCTGGCCGGCGGCGTGCGCGTCGGCGCGTGCGGTCACGAGAACACCCGTGCCGCGCGGTCCGTGCCGGCCAGGAAGCCGGCCTGGTCGAGCTGGTCGTACAGCGCGCTGATCTGCCGGTCGATGGCGGGCGCGGAACCGTCCTGGAAGGTGCGGCCCTGGTCGTCCAGCACGTGGGCGTCCAGGCGCGTGGCCAGGTCGCGTCCCACGGCCACCATGCGGCTGAAGGCCTGGTCGTCGGGCAGGCTGTTGGGCACGTCCAGCACCAGGTCCACGCGGTGCGCGGACCCGCCTTCCGCGGCATCGATCTGCAGGGCGAAGCGCGGCAGGCCGTTTTCCGCCATCCAGGCCCACTGGCCGCGCGCCTGGACGAAGCCCGCCTCGGCGGCCGCCTGGAGGATCGCCGCCACCGGACGCGGCTGCGCCAGCTGCAGGATCAGCCCGACCTGGGCGTCCATGGCGGCACAGCGCGCGTCCAGCTCCGCCGCCTGGCGCAGCACCGCATCCTGGTCCGGAGCCTCGATCAGGCCCTCGAAGCGCTCGGCCAGGTTCTGCGCCAGGGTCCAGAGGTTGGACCATTCGATGGCCGTGAGCGGGCCGCTGCGATTGGCCAGCACCACCGCCAGCTGCAGCGACACGTAGGATTCGCCCGGCAGCGCCTCGGCGCGGTGGCCGCCGCCCTCGCGCTCGGCGAACACGCGCACCGGCTTCTTGCCGACGCGGGTGATGGAGCGCAGGGCCTCGGCCAGGGACTCGCCCGCCACGGGATGGGCCAGGGCGATGTCGATCACCGCCTCGCAGGCGGGGTCGGCCTCGGCGCTCTCGTCGGCCGCCGGGCGGCCGGCCTGCCACACCGGTTCGCGCCGGGGCGCCGCATCGCGCATCAGCACGTCGTGGCCGGTGTCGGGCAGCGACTGGCGCATGCTGCGCCGCGCCCGCCAGTCCTGCCACGCGTTGTACAGCAGGACGACGACGATCAGCGCCACCCCGATCGAAATCAGCAAGATCTGCAAGTCGCTCATAGAACCCTCTTCGTCCGGATCAGGCCGCCTCGGCCGCCCATTGCAGGGCCGAGTCCATGTCCACGGCCACGATCCGCGACACGCCCTGCTCCTGCATGGTCACCCCGACCAGCTGCCGTGCCATCTGCATGGCGATTTTGTTGTGTGAAATGAACAGGAACTGCGTCTGGCCGCTCATGCCGCGCACCAGGTTCGCGTACCGTTCGGTATTGGCGTCGTCCAGCGGCGCATCGACCTCGTCGAGCAGGCAGAACGGCGCCGGATTGAGCTTGAACAAGGCGAACACCAGGGCCGTCGCCGTCAGGGCCTTTTCGCCGCCCGACAGCAGGTGGATGGTGCTGTTGCGCTTGCCCGGCGGCTGGGCCATGACCTGAACGCCGGCGTCCAGGATTTCCTCGCCGGTCATGGTCAGGCGGGCCTCGCCGCCGCCGAACAGCTGGGGAAAGAGCTCGCCGAAATGGCCGTTGACCGTCTCGAAGGTCTGCGACAGCAGCTCGCGGGTCTCGCGGTCGATGCGGCGGATGGCGTTCTCCAGAGTGTCGATGGCGGCCAGCAGGTCGGCCTGCTGGGCGTCGAGAAAGCCCTTGCGCTCGCGCGCCGCCGTCAGCTCGTCGAGCGCCGCGAGGTTCACGGCGCCCAGCGCTTCGATGCCGCGCGTGATGCGCTGGACTTCGGACTGCAGCCAGTCCAGGCGCCGCCACGGGGGCGGCTGCTCGTCCAGGTGGCGGCGCAGGGCGTCGCGGTCCACCTGGCGGGCGTCGAGCTGCTCGGCGAACTGCTCGACCGACAGGCGCGAGGCCTGTTCCTTGAGCTGCAGCTCGGTGATGCGCGCGCGCAGGGGGTCCAGGCCGCGCTCCAGCGTCAGCCGGCCCTCGTCGGCCTCGCGCAGGGCGGCGGCCGCCCGCTCCTGCTCCAGCCGCGCCTCGCGCAGGGCGTCCTCGCAGGCGGCCCGGGTTTCCAGGGCGTCCTGCAGGCCGGCCTGGGCCATGGATTCGTCCAGCTCGAACAGCTCGCCCTGCAGGGATTCGAGCTCGGCCCCCGAACGGCGGGCCTGTTCCTCGGCCAGCTGCAGGGTGCGGCGCAGTTCGTCGAGCCGGTGGCGCAGGGTGCGCACGGCGTATTCGGCTTCCTGGGCGGCGCGCTCCTGGTCGCGGCCCCGCTGGCGGGCCTGCTCGGCCTGGCGCGACAGGTCCTCGGCCTGCAGGTCCAGCTCCGCCAGGCGTTCCTGCTGTTCGGCCAGGACCTGGTCCAGGGACTCGAAGCGGGCCTCGGCCTCGGCCCGCCGCGCGTCGAGCGCGGCCTGCTGCCCGGCCAGCTCGTCCAGGTCGCGCGCCAGGCGGCGGGACTGCTCGTCGGACTGCGCCGCCTGCTGGCTGAGCTGCTGGTGGCGGATCTGCGCGTCGTGCTGCGCCCGCATGCGCTCGGCGATCTGCTGGCGCGCGGGCTGCAGCGCCTGAGCGAGGTTGCGGCAGGCGGCGTCGGCCTGGGCATGGGCGTCCAGGGCCTGGTCGGCGATCAGCCGGGCGGCGCGGATCTCCAGCGCCAGGTTGTCGATCTGCTGGCGGCGCGCCAGCTGGCCGGCCTGCTCCGAATCGGTGGCGTAGAAGCGCACGCTGCAGGCATCGACCCGGTGGCCGTCGCGCAGCACCCAGACGCCGCCCGGCGGCAGCTCGCCGCGCCGGGCGATGGCGGCGCCCAGGTCGTCGGCCACGCGCACGTCGCGCAGCCACACGGCCAGCAGGGCCTGCAGGGCGGCATCGCGCGCCTGGACGAAATCCAGCAGGCGCGGCGCGTCCGGCCCCGCCGGCGCGGGCGCCGCGGCCGCCTCGGGGACCTGGTAGAAGGCCAGGCGCGCGGGCGGCGCGTCCTGGGCGAAGGCGCGCACGTGGTCCAGCGTGCGCAGGCCCAGGGCGTTCATGCGTTCGTGCAGCACGGCTTCCAGGGCGGTTTCCCAGCCCGCCTCGACCCGCAGCTGCTGCCACAGGCGGGTCAGGCCGCCCAGCCCCTGGCGCTGCAGCCAGGGCTCCAGCGCGTCCTCGGACTGGATCTTTTCCTGGAGCGCGATCAGGGCCTGGCGGCGCGCGTCGAGCCTTTCGAGGTCCAGCCGGGCCGCCTGGCTGGCCTGCAGGGCCTCGGCCCGGGCGGCCTCCAGGTCCGGCAGGCGGGATTCGAGTTCGAGCAGCCGCGCCTGGGCTTCCTCCAGGCGTTCCTGGGCGACGGCGCATTCCCCCGCCCAGCGCTGCAGTTCGGCCGGGTCCGGCGCGCCCAGGGCGGCGCGCTCGGCTTCGAGGCGCGCGCGGCGGTCTTCCAGGGCGCGCCACTGGCCGTCGGCGTCGCGCTGGGACTGCGCGGCGAGCGCCAGGTCCTGTTCGGTGCGCGCCAGGGCGCGCCGCCATTCGTCTCTTTGGGCCGCCAGGCCGCGCAGGCGGGCGTCGAGTTCCGGCAGGCCGTCCTGGGCGCTTTGCGCCTGCTCGGCGAGCTGTTCGGCGCGGGCCTCGGCTTCCTCGATCTGCACCTGGGTGTCCTCGATCGAGGCCTGGCTGTGGGCGCGCTGGTCGCCCCATTCCTGCTGCTGGGCCTGCAATTGCGCGCGCCGGACCTGCAGGCGGTTGCGCGAATCGACCACGTGGCGGATTTCGGCTTCGAGGCGGCTGACCTGGGCGCCGGCCTCGAACAGCCGGCCCTGCGCCTGGTGGGCCCGCTCGCTGGCCTCGAAATGCGCGGCGCGGCGGGTTTCCAGGTCGGACTCCAGGGCGCGCAGCCCGGCCACGGCCGATTCCAGCTCGGCCTGGGCGCGTTCGGTTTCCACGGCCAGGGTCTGGCGGCTTTCGCGCGCGGCCTGCTCGCGCAGCAGCCACAGGGCGTGCTGCTTGAGTTCGCCTTCGGCCTGCAGCGCGCGGTAGTCGGCCGCCACCCGGGCCTGGGATTCGAGCTTTTCGAGCTGGCCGGCGAGTTCGCGCAGGATGTCTTCCAGCCGGGTGAGGTTTTCGCGCGTGTCGCTCAGGCGGTTCTCGGTTTCGCGGCGGCGTTCCTTGTAGCGCGACACGCCGGCGGCTTCTTCGAGGTAGACGCGCAGCTCCTCGGGGCGGGCCTCGATCAGGCGGTTGATCATGCCCTGGCCGATGATGGCGTAGCCGCGCGTGCCCAGCCCCGTCCCGAGGAAGATGTCGTGGATGTCGCGGCGGCGCACCGGCTGGTTGTTGACGAAGTAGCTGCTGGCGCCGTCGCGCGTGAGCACCCGGCGCACGGCGATCTCCGCGAAGGTGGACCACTGGCCCGCCGCCCGGCCCTGGCTGTTGTCGAACACCAGCTCGACCGAGGCGCGCGCGGCCGGCTTGCGCTGGCCCGAGCCGTTGAAGATCACGTCCTGCATCGAGGCGCCGCGCAGTTCGGACGCCTTGGTCTCGCCCAGCACCCAGCGCACGGCGTCGATGATGTTGGACTTGCCGCAGCCGTTGGGACCCACCACGCCGACCAGCTCGCTGGGCGTGGGAATCACGGTCGGATCCACGAAGGACTTGAATCCGGCAAGTTTGATCTGCGTGAGGCGCACGGTGCTGAGGCGGACGGAAAATCGTGGCGCGTGAATGACAGCGTATGATAACGCACCGGGTCCGGGCGACGGCCCGCGCGCGCCGCCGCCCGCGCGGCGACCCGCTATACTGCAACTCTTTTTTACGGGCGCGCCTCGCGGCGGCCGCCCCCTTCGTCAACCACTTCGGGGTCCGCGATTGAACAAGGGCTTTTACATGGTCATGGCCGCGCAGGCGCTTTCGTCCGTCGCGGACAACGCCCTGCTCATCGCCGCCATCGGGCTGATCGCCGACCTCAGCGGCCCGGACTGGATGGCCCCCATGATGAAGTGGTGGTTCGCCCTGGCCTACGTGGTGCTCGCGGCCTTCGTCGGCGCCTTCGCCGACGCCTTCCCCAAGGGCCGCGTCATGTTCGCCACCAACGCGCTCAAGACCTGCGGCTGTCTGCTGATGTTCAGCTACGGCGCGTTCGGGCTCGCCCATGGCCACCAACTGGTGCTGATCTTCGTGGCCTACACCGTCGTCGGCATCGGCGCGGCCGCCTATTCCCCGGCCAAGTACGGCATCGTCACCGAGATGCTGCCGCCCGAGCTGCTGGTCAAGGGCAACAGCTGGATCGAGGGCCTGACCGTGCTGTCGGTCATCGTCGGCACCGTGCTGGGGGGGGTGCTCATCAGCCCGGCGGTCTCGGCCTGGCTGATGTCCTTCGAGTGGGTGGACCGCCTGGCCGACAACGCCGCCCAGAGCGCCATCCTGATGATCGGCCTGGTCTACGTCGCCGCCGCTCTCTGCAACCTGCTGATTCCCGACACGCACGCCTTCTATCCCCGCCAGGAAACCCATCCGGCGGCCCTGATCCGCAATTTCACCCGCTACGTCCGCATCCTGTGGACCGACAAGCTCGGCCAGATCTCGCTGGCGGTCACCACCCTGTTCTGGGGCGCGGGCGCGACCCTGCAGTTCATCGTCATCGAGTGGGGCGCCCAGCACCTGGGCTACCGCCTGGACCAGGCCTCGGTGCTGATGGGGGTGGCCGCCTTCGGCACCGTGATCGGCGCGATCTGCGCCGGCCGGGTGCCGCTGCGCGGCGCGCTGGCGGTGCTGCCGGTGGGCGTGGTGATGGGCCTGGTGGTGCTGCTGATGCCGGCCGTCTACGCGCCCTGGGCGGTGTACTGCCTGCTGCTGCTGATCGGCGGCCTGTCGGGCTTCTTCGTGGTCCCCATGAACGCCCTGCTGCAGCACCGCGGCCACGTCCTGCTGTCGGCCGGCCATTCGATCGCCGTGCAGAACTTCAACGAGCAGCTGAACATCCTGCTGATGCTGGCCATGTACAGCCTCATGCTGTGGCTGGGCCTGTCGATCAACCTGATCATCGCCCTGTTCGGCATCCTGGTGGCCTGCCTGATGCTGGTCTTCATCCAGTGGAACCGGCTCAACCACCGCGCCCACCCCGAACTGAGCCAGATGATCGGGCAGCCGGGCCACGGCACGGCGCTGAACTGATTCACGGCCAGCGGCCTCGAACCATCGGCCTTGGCATGGACCCCGGCCGCCGTCCCGACGAAACCCGATCAGCCCCCGTTCCGGGGGCGGCCGCTTCCGCCTCGCGGACGGCGGCGGCCAGGCCGGCCAGGTCGCGCCAGGCCTCGGCCTTCCAGGCGGAGCGCACCAGCAGCGAAGAAGGCGGGTGGGTGACCCACACCGGGATCGGCTCGCCCTGCCCGGGCACGTGCCGGTGAGGGCCGCCGCGCAAGGCGTCCAGGTCCGCATCCGTCCCGATCACCGCCTGCGCGGCCACCCGGCCCAGCGCCAGGATCCAGCGCGGCCGCAGCAGGGCGATCTGCCGGCGCAGCCACGGCAGGCAGGCCGCGATGTCCTGCGCCGACGGCTCGCGTCCGCCCACGGCGCGGCATTTCACGACATGGGTCAGGTAGGCCGATTCCCCCTGCGGCAGGCGCGCGGCCGCCAGCATGGCCGCCAGCAGGCGGCCCTGGTCGCCCTGGAAGGGCCGGCCGCTGGCGTCGTCCTCGATGCCGGGCTGCTCGCCGACGATCAGGTAGTACGGCCGGACCGCCTCGCCCGCCCCGGGCACCGCCCGCACGCGCTGGCCATGGCGCTCGCACCGGCGGCAGGCCGACACCGCCGCGTCCAGCGCGGCCAGGTCGGGGCAATCCGCCGGCGCGGCGGCGTCGGCGGCCGGCGCGGGCGGCACGGCGAGCCCGGCCGGAGCGCGCACGCGCGTCGGGCCGGGAGCCGGCACGGGGGGCGAGGGAGCGCGGAATCCAGCTCCGGTGCGCGCTGCGGTTTCGACGGCGGCATCGGCATTGACGGTACCGGCATCGACCGCATCGGCATCGACCGCATCGGCATCGACCGCATCGGCATCGACGGCACCGGTCCCGGCGGGCGCCGGCGCCGGCCGCTCCGCCAGCCAGTGGGTGTCCAGGCCGATCTCGGCGAGCCAGGCGAGCTGGCCCGGGCGCAGCGGGACGCGCGGCGTCATGCGGCGTCCGCCGCCAGGGCCAGGGTCATGATCCAGGCATCCTCGCGTCCCTGGGTGGCCGGGTAATAGCCACGCCGCAGTCCCACCTGGGCGAAGCCGTGGCGGCGATAGAAGGCGATGGCGCGTTCGTTGCTGGGGCGGACTTCCAGCGTCAGGGCCGGCAGGCCGGCCTGGCGGCAATGGTCGATGCAGCGGCGCAGCAGGCGCTCGCCCACGCCCTGGCGCTGCGCGTCGGGGCGCACGCCGATGACCAGCAGGTGCGCCATGTCCGGGGCATCCATCACCAGGGCGAAGCCGAGCATCGCCCCCATGCGGCGCACCACCCAGCCGCGATAGCCGGCGGCCAGGCCGTCGGCGAAATTCTTGCGCGTCCAGGGAAAGGACTGCACCCGGCTCTCGATGGCGGCGACCTCGTCGACGTCGGCGGCCGTCATGTCGTGCAGGGTGAGGGCCGCCGCATCCACCTGGGGATTGCCCCCCAGCCCGCCGGCGCGCTCGACCGTGGTGTAGGCGACCTTGTCGCGCACGTAGGCGGGCGAGGCCAGGGCGGCGTCCACCGCCCGCCCTTCCCGCCAGGCCTGCTCCGCCAGCCGGGCGATGGTGCCGGCCTGGGCGTGCGCGCCCTCCGGCGCCGCGGCCGCGCGCCGCGCGCCCAGGGCTTCGAGCTCGCGCGCCAGGCCGGGAAAGACGTCGAGCGCATCGCCATGCGCCGTCCAGCCGCCCCCGCCCGCATGCCCCAGCCGGCCGATTCGCGCGCGGCCCAGTCCGCCACGTCGGCGCGCGCCAGCAGGGCCGGCGCCTGCAGCGTGACCCAGTCCGCGCCGCCCGCGCGGTAGGCGGCGGCGTAGACCTCGTTCATGCGCGCGTCCTGCAGCACCACGTGCACCCCCGCCGGGTCCTCGCCGGCCCCCTGCAGCGCCACCGCGCACAGGGAATCCACCGGCAGCACGGGGACGTCGAGCGCCACGGCCAGGCCCTGGGCGACGCCGCAGGCCACGCGCAGCCCCGTGAAGCCCCCCGGCCCCTGGCCGAAGGCGATCGCCGACAGGTCGCGCCGCGCCAGGCCGGCCTGGTCCAGCAGCCCCTGCGCCATGGGCAGGATGCGCTCGGCGTGCGCGCCGCGGCCCTCGTGCTGGGCCGTGCGCAGCCGGGTGCGGCCGGCCGTCCGGGACAGCAGCGCGACGCCGCACAAAGTGCTTGATGTTTCAAACGCGAGAATGTGAAAATCGTCCATGGCCCGGCCATTTTAAAGGAGAGGCCAAGGGTGGCGCTTATTCCTGTTTCCCAAACGACGACCAAACGCTTATTGTGTAATTTGTTGTGATAAGCGCTGGTGCCCATTTCCCGACCCTGTTACATTTTCCGCATGAACACGCAAACCCAGACCCTCACCCGCAAGATCCTCATCGTCGACGACGATCCCAGGCTGCGCGATCTGCTGCGCCGTTACCTGTCCGAGCAGGGTTTCAATGTCTACGTCGCCGAGGACGCCAAGGAAATGGCCAAGCTCTGGCAACGCGAACACTTCGATCTCCTGGTGCTGGACCTGATGCTGCCCGGCGAGGACGGCCTGTCCATCTGCCGCCGCCTGCGCGGCAGCCACGACAACACGCCCATCATCATGCTGACCGCCAAGGCCGAGGAAATCGACCGCATCGTCGGGCTGGAAATGGGCGCCGACGACTACCTCACCAAGCCTTTCAACCCGCGCGAGCTGCTCGCCCGGGTCAACGCAATCCTGCGCCGCCGCGGCACCGAAGAACACCCCGGCGCCCCCAGCCAGGAAAACGAATCCGTGGAATTCGGCCCCTACGTGCTGAACCTCTCCACCCGCACCCTGACGCGCAACGGCGAAGCCGTGCCCATCACCACCGGCGAATTCTCCGTGCTCAAGGTCTTCGCCCGCCACCCCAAGGTCCCGCTGTCGCGCGACAAGCTCATGGAACTGGCCCGGGGCCGCGAATACGAAGCCTTCGACCGCAGCCTGGACGTGCAGATCTCGCGCCTGCGCAAGCTGATCGAGCCCAACCCCTCCAAGCCGGTCTTCATCCAGACGGTCTGGGGGCTGGGCTACGTGTTCGTGCCCGACGGCGGCCAGTAGGCCCTCTTCCCTCCCGCGGGCCGCGCACCCGCGTCCAGCATCCAGGTGCAGGCATCCATGACTTTTTCGAGGCGGCTCCGGCACGGCATCCGGCTCCGGCTGCGGCTGGGGCTGTTCAGCCGGTCCTTCCTGCTGATCGCCTCGCTGATGCTGGTCAGCCTGGGGGCGTGGCTGCAGATCGTCTTCAACATCGAGGAAGGCCCGCGCGCCGCGCAGCTGGCGCAGCGCATCGCCACCACGGTCAGCATCACGCGCTCGGCCCTGGTGTACGCGCCGCCGCCCGTGCGGCCCTCCCTGCTGCTGGACCTGGCCACCCAGGAAAGCCTGCGCGTCCAGCCGCGCGAGCGTTCCGACGTGCTCGAGCCCCTGCCCCACTCCGACTACTGGACCAACGTGTCCGGCGAGATCCGCAACCGCCTGGGCAGCCAGACGGCCATCATGTGGTCCGTGAACCAGGTGCCCGGCATCTGGATCAGCTTCAACATCAACGAGGACCTGTACTGGCTGGTCTTCGACCGCGACCAGCTGCGCCTGACCACCGGCCGCGAATGGCTGGGCTGGGTGGCGGCGTCCCTGATGCTGGCGCTGCTGGGCGCGGCCATCAGCGTGCGCTTCATCAACCAGCCCCTGGCCCAGCTGGCCAAGGTCGCCCAGCAGCTCGCGCGCGGCGAGACCCCCACCCCGCTGCCGGAAAAGGGGCCGGTCGAGATCCGCGACATGAACATCGCCTTCAACCGCATGGCGCGCGACCTGCGGCAGAACGAGGCCGACCGGGAAATCATGCTGGCGGGGATCTCCCACGACCTGCGCACCCCGCTGGCGCGCATCCGCCTGGAAATCGAGATGAGCCACATGACCGACGAGGCCCGCCAGGCCATCGACGAGGACCTGGCCCAGATCAACCACAGCATCGGCCAGCTGATGGAATACGCGCGGCCGGCCGGCCAGGTGCCCGAAACCGGCGTCGACGTGTCCTCCGTGCTGCGGGACCTGTTCGAGCGCGAGCGCAGCCACACCGAATCCCTGGGCGGCGAGCTGGAAGCCTCCATCCAGCCCGGCCTGCAGGCGCGGATCAGCGCCAACGACCTCAAGCGCATCGTCAGCAACCTGATCGAGAACGCGCGGCGCTACGGCCGCAGCGCCAGCGACGGGCGCGCCCACATCCGGCTGGTCGCCTACCAGGCCGGCAACCAGCTCACCATCGAGGTCCGCGACCAGGGCGTGGGCATCCCCCAGACCGACATCCAGCGGCTGCTGCGGCCCTTCGCGCGCGGCGAATCCGCCCGCACCGGGGTGAGCGGCGCCGGCCTGGGCCTGTCCATCGTCGAGCGGCTGCTGGGCCAGGTGGGCGGCAAGTTCACCCTGGCGCCCAACATCCCGCATGGGCTGCTGGCGCGCATCGAGATCCCCAAGGCCAAGGGGTAGCGCGGCGCCGATGCGCACCGGCCCGCGCGGACGGAGCCATGGCGTAGAATGAGGCGGCGGCCCCCATGGCCGTACTCATCTCAGGAGCCCCGATGAAAACCATAGGCGACAAGCTCGAGGCCTTCCGCGTCACCGGCGTCAAGCCGGGATTCAATCAGCACGAGGAAAACGGCGTCTCGGCCTTCGAGGACATCACGGAATCGTCCTTCCCCGGCAAATGGAAGGTGATCTACTTCTACCCCAAGGACTTCACCCAGGTCTGCCCGACGGAAATCCTCGGCTTCAACGCCCTGGCCGAGGAATTCGAGGCGCGCGGCGCCGTGCTCATGGGCGGCTCGACCGACAACGAATACGTCAAGCTCGCCTGGCGGCGCGCCAGCCCCGAATTCGACAAGCTCAATCACTACCAGTTCAGCGACACGGCGGGCGCGCTGGTCGATCCGCTGGGCATCCGCGAAAAATCCGAGGGCGTCGCCCTGCGGGCCACCTTCATCGTCGATCCGGACAACATCATCCAGCACGTGTCGGTCAACAACTTCAACGTCGGCCGCAACCCCGAGGAAACCCTGCGCGTCCTCGACGCGCTGCTCACCGACGAGCTGTGCGCCTGCAACCGCCCCATCGGGGGCGGTACGCTGTAGCTGTAGCCCCTTAAACCTGGGCCAGCAGCGCCACGGCGCTGGCCGCGATGCCCTCGCCCCGGCCCAGGTAGCCCAGGCCCTCGTTGGTCTTGGCCTTGACGTTCACCCTCGCCGCCTCGATGCCCAATTCACCGGCGATGCAGGCGGCCATGGCCGGCGCGTGCGGCGCGATCTTCGGCGCCTGCGCGTGCACCGTGGCGTCCACGTTGACCACGGTCCAGCCCGCCGCGCGGGCCAGGCGCGCGGCCTCGCGCAGGAACAGGCGGCTGTCGGCGCCGGCCCAGCGCGGATCGCGGTCGGAGAAATGGCGGCCGATGTCCCCCAGCCCGGCGGCGCCCAGCACCGCGTCGGTGATCGCGTGCAGCAGCACGTCGGCGTCCGAATGGCCGACCAGGCCCCGGTCGTGGGGGATGCGCACGCCGCCGATGATGAGCGGCCGGCCTTCGGCCAGGACGTGCAGGTCGTGGCCCTGGCCGATGCGGAAAGGAAAGGGGGACGTCATGATGGGGGGCGTGCTCCAGTGGGGTGCCGTTCAGCGGACGCGCGGCGCACCACGCGCCGCCAGCCGGTCCTCGAACCAGGCGAAATCTTCCGGCCAGGTCAGCTTGTCGTTGGCCCGCGCGCCGCGCACCAGCAGCGGCGCGCGGTCCGGCGCGCCGGCCAGCTCCACCGCCGAGGCCTCGTCGGTCACGCGCGGGTCGCCGGCGCACGCGTCCAGCGCCGCCCGCAGCTCGCCGGCGCGGAACATCTGCGGCGTCTGCGCCAGCCACAGGCCCTCGCGCGGCAGGGTCCGCGCCACGCGGGCGTGATCGGCGGGCGCATCCGCGGCCTGCTTGACCGTGTCGGCCACCGGCAGGGCCAGCAGCCCGCCCCGGTCCCGCGACAGGCAGGCGTCGATCAGGCGCGCCAGGGCGTCGGCCGGCAGGCCCGGCCGGGCGGCGTCGTGCACCAGCACCCAGGTGTCGTCGGCCAGGGCCGCGTCGGCGGCCGCGTCCCGCAGGGCGGCGCGCACCGTCTCGGCGCGCGTGGGGCCGCCGCAGGGCCGCCAGACCGTGCGCGGCAGGCCCGCGAGCGCCTCGTCCGCCCAGGGATCGCCGGGCGCCACGGCCACCCGGACCTGCG
This sequence comes from Castellaniella defragrans 65Phen, assembly GCF_000612685.1. Classification (NCBI taxonomy): domain Bacteria; kingdom Pseudomonadati; phylum Pseudomonadota; class Betaproteobacteria; order Burkholderiales; family Alcaligenaceae; genus Castellaniella; species Castellaniella defragrans. The sequence continues at coordinate 1,114,312 of NZ_HG916765.1, read as the reverse complement.
CGATGCGGGGATCGGCCAGCAGCGCGCGCACGGCATGGCGCAGCATGGGCTCGCCGCCCAGGGCGCGGTACTGCTTCGGCCGGCCGTCGGCGGCGCCGGCGCGCGCGCCGATGCCGGCGGCGGGCACCAGGGCGATCAGGGACGCGGTCATCGGGAAGCCTTCCCGTCCAGGCCGGGCGGGCGCGCGGGCCGTGCCGCGCCGGGCGGGCGCAAGGGTGCGTTCATGGGGAGCGATTTTAGCCCACGGCGATCCTGGAATCCGGCGCGCCCCGCAGGGGCCGCGCGGAAGGTGTTCGCCAAAGAAGTTCCCGGCAAGGCTCTCCCGAAAGGGCCGGCTGCGGAAGATCCGGCCGGGAAAGGCCGGCGGGGGAGGCTCATCCAGAAAAATCCATCCGGCACAGCTCATCCGTGAAGGATCATCCGTGAGGGATCATCCGGCAAGGATCATCCGTGAAGGATCATCCGTGAAGGATCATCCGGAAAGGTTCCCCGGAAAGGTTCCCCGGAAAAGTAGCCGGAATATCACGATCGTGAAAACATCGATGCCATCCTCTTTCGCATGTAGAATGGCTACATTCACCGCTTCGGCGCCCGCGCCCTCCTGCCCATGAACGCCCTCGAACTGATCGAACTCAGCCCCGTCATGCCGGTCATCGTGGTCCGCGACCCGGACACGGCCGTGGATCTGGCCCGCGCGCTGGTCGCGGGCGGGGTGCGCACGCTGGAAATCACGCTGCGTTCGGCGGCGGCGCTGGACGCCATCGCCGCCATCGGGGCCCAGGTGCCCGAGGCGGTGGTCGGCGTGGGCACCGTGCGCACGCCGCAGCAGCTGGACGCCGCCGTGCGCGCCGGCGCCCGCTTCGGCATCAGTCCCGGCCTCACCGAAGACCTGGCGCGCGCCGCGCACGCCTCGGGCATACCCTTCCTGCCGGGGGTCTCCACGGCGTCGGAGGCCATGCGCGCGGCCGAGCTGGGTTTCCTGGTGCAGAAGCTGTTCCCGGCCGAGGCCGTGGGGGGCGCGGCGCTGCTGAAGGCCTGGCACGGCCCCCTGCCCGACCTGATCTTCTGCCCCACGGGGGGCATTCACGCGGGCAACGCCGCCCAGTACCTGGCCCTGCCCAACGTCGGCTGCGTGGGCGGCTCCTGGCTGACTCCGGCGGCCGCCGTCGAGGCCCGCCAATGGGACGCCATCACGGCCCTCGCCCGCGAGGCCCACGCGCTGGGCAACCCCTGAATCCGTTGCGGCGGCGGGCCGGCGCAGCCGCCGGCCGCGCCCCGGCCGGCGGAGCCCGGCACGGCTCGCCGCATCATGCCGGCGCCGCGCGCCCGACCGGACATCAACCGGACATCAACCAGGCGTCAGCCTGACTTCAACCTGCCATCAACCGAGCGGATAGGCGGCCGCCGGAGCCTCGCCCCGCAGCACCCGCAACAGATTGTCGACCGCCATGGCCGCCATGGCCGTGCGCGTCTCGTGCGTGGCCGAGCCGATGTGCGGCAGCGCCAGGATGCGCGGATGGCCGCGCAGCGGCGAATCCGGCGGCAGCGGCTCGACGTCGAACACGTCCAGCCCGGCCGCGCGCAGGCGCCCGCTCTCCAGCGCGTCCAGCAGGGCGCGCTCCTGCACGATGGGGCCGCGCGCGCCATTGATCAGGATCGCGCCGGGCTTCATGCGGGCGAAGGCCTGCGGCCCGATCAGGCCGCGCGTGGAGTCGGTCAGCGGCAGGACCAGCACCACGAAATCGGCCGCCTCCAGCAGCTCGTCCAGTCCGGCGGCGCGCGCCTTGCCGGGCGGCAGGCCGCTGCCGACCGGGCGCCGGGCGTGATAGACGACCGGCATGCCGAAGCCCAGCGCCGCCCGGCGCGCCAGCGCCTGGCCGATGCGGCCGTAGCCGACGATGCCCAGGGTCTTGCCGTGCACGTCCCAGCCGTATTCCTCGGGGCCGACGTTGCGCACCCACCGCCCTTCGCGCACCAGGCTCGCCATGTCGCACAGCCGGCGGCTGGTGGCCAGCACCATGCCGAACAGCAGGTCCGCCACCGATTCGGTCAGCACCCCGGGCGTGTGGCACAGCACGATGCCGCGCTCGCGCAGCGCGGCCAGCGGATAGGCGTCCACGCCCACCGAGATGCTGGACACCACCCGCAGGGCGGGCGCCCGGTCGAGCATCGCCGCGTCCAGGCGGACGCTGGAGCCGATCATGCCCTGGACCCGGCCCAGCGCCTGGAAGAACGCCTCGCGCTGGTCCTCGCGCCGGGGATCGGCCTGGATGACCTCGTGCTCCGCCTGGATCCGCGCCAGCTGCGGCTGGGGCAGTTCGCGGTAGACGAGGACGGTCTGGCGTGGCATGAGACGGACTCCCTGAAAAGATGGATTGGCCAAGATGGACCGGTCGCCGCGCCGCCCCGCGGGCGGCAGGCCGGCAAGCCGGCCGACGAACCGGCCGGCTACAGCCCGGCCAGCCCCAGCACGGCCCGGGTGGGCAGGCCTTCGGTGTCGCCGCGCACCTGCACCGCGCGCGCGCCGATCCAGGCCCCGCGCGCCACGGCGCGTTCCAGCGGCAGGCCTTCGAGCAGGCCGCTGATCACCCCCACGGCGAAGCCGTCGCCCGCGCCGACGGTATCGACGACGCGCTCCACCGGGCTGGCCGGCACGTGGCCGCTGCGCGTGCCGTCATCGTAATACGCCCCGTCGGGGCCGAGCTTGACGACCACCAGGCGCGCGCCCAGGCCGAGGTAGAAGCGCGCGACGGCTTCGGGCTCGTGCTCGCCGGTCAGGAGGCGTCCTTCCTCGATGCCGGGCAGCACCCAGTCCGCCAGGGCGGCCAGTTCGTTGATGCCGGCGCGCATGGCCTCGGTCGAGGCCCACAACGTGGGACGCAGGTTGGTATCGAAGGACACGGTCCGGCCGGCCTCGCGCATCAGGCGCATGGTCTGGCGCGACACCTCGAAGCTGTCCGCCGACACCGCCGCGAACACCCCGGTGGCGTGCAGGTGGCGGGCCGACAGCAGCCAGTCCAGGTCCACGTCGTCCAGGCGCATGCGGCTGGCGGCCGAGCCCGCCCGGTGGTATTCGACCTTGGGGTCGCTGCCGTCCAGGACCCGGCCCTTGAACAGCAGGCCGGTGCGCTCGCCCGGCGCCAGGGCCACGCGCGAACAGTCCACGCCCTCGCCACGCAGGCTGTCGAGCAGGTAGCGGCCCAGGGAATCCTGTCCCAGGCGGCTGCCCCAGCCCACGTGCAGGCCCAGGCGGGCCAGGCCGATGGCCACGTTGGTCTCGGCGCCGGCGGTGCGCTTGTGGAAGATCTCCACCTGTTCCAGCGGCCCGGGCTGCCCGGCCACCAGCATCACCATCGCCTCGCCCAGCGTGACGACGTCGAGCGGTTCAGTCGTTGTCATGGGAAGATTGCTCCAGTCGGCGCAGCGCGTCCAGCGCCTGGCCGGTGATCCGGGCGAGATCCGCGCCCGTCAGCGGATATTCGATGGCCCGGGGGGCGGCGGCGGGCAGCGCCCGCAGCACCGCGCGCCAGGGCGCGGCGGACGACTCCAGCGGCACGGCCACCCAGCGGTCGGGACGCCGCAGCGCCCCTTTGCAATGCACGTAGCGCACGCGCGACCCGAAGACGCCGGCCGCCCGCAGGGGGCATTCGCCCACCCAGTGCCAGTTGCCCATGTCGAAGGTCATGCCCAGCGGCAGCCCGGCATCGTCGGCCGCGCGGAAGAAGGCCCGCAGGGCCGGGACCGTGCCCGCCGATTCCGTCTGGTCGTTCTCCACCAGCAGCTCGACCGGCGCGCCGGCCAGCAGGATCCGCAGGCTGTCCAGGCCCGCCGGGGCGTGCGGTGCGAAGCCGCCGATCGACATTTTCAGCCAGGCCGCCCCCAGCCGGGCCGCGCGCTCCAGGCCTTCGCGCACCGCGGCCTCGTCGAGGCGGCCGGAGGCGTCCCAGATCCCGCGCGGACTGGAATAGACGCGCGCCAGGCCGGCCTCGGCGGCCAGCGCCGCCAGCGCGTCGAGCTCGCCCGCGGCATCCTCGCGCAGCAGCTCGCCGCGCACCTCGATGCCGTCGGCGCCGGCCGTGCGCGCCAGGCGCGCGAACCAGGCCTGGCCATGGCGCCGGACTTCGTCGGCGCCGAACGCCGTCAGGGACACCAGCGCGCCGCGCGCCGGAATCTGCATGTGCATGGCCGGCCCTCAGTGATTCAGGATCTGGCCGAGGAAGCTGCGCGTCTTCTCGTGGCTCGGGTTCTCGAAGAACTGGTCCGGCGGCGCCTGCTCGACGATCCGGCCGTCGGCCATGAAGATCACCCGGTCGGCCACGCTGCGGGCGAAGCCCATCTCGTGGGTCACGCACAGCATGGTCATGCCGTCGCGCGCCAGGCCGATCATGGTGTCCAGGACCTCCTTGACCATTTCCGGGTCCAGCGCGGAGGTGGGCTCGTCGAACAGCATGACCTTGGGGGTCATGCACAGCGCGCGGGCGATGGCCACGCGCTGCTGCTGCCCGCCCGAGAGCTGGCTGGGGTATTTGTGCGCCTGCTCGGCGATCCGCACGCGCGACAGATATTCCATCGCCAGGGCCTCGGCCTGGTCGGCCTTCAGCCCGCGCGAGCGCATCGGCGCCAGCATGCAGTTGCGCAGCACCGTCATGTGCGGAAACAGGTTGAACTGCTGGAACACCATGCCGACTTCCTGCCGCACGGCATCGACCCCGCGCCCGTCGGCGCCCAGGACGATGCCGTCCACCACGATGCGCCCGTCCCGGATGGACTCCAGGCCGTTGATGCAGCGGATCAGGGTGGACTTGCCCGAACCCGAAGGCCCGCAGATCACGATGCGCTCGCCCGCCGCCACCGTCAGGTCGATGTCGGTCAGGGCATGGAACTGCCCATACCATTTGTTGAGCTTCTCGATCTGGATGATCGGAGCGCCCGGAGGCGCGTTGCGGGTCGGGGTCGCGGTCATGGCGGCGGGTCGGGAGTCGATCAGGATTGCTTCAGCTGGGGCAGCGGCGTGCCCAGCCACTTCTGGTAGAGCTTGCTGAATTCGCCGTTCTGGACGTTGCGGTCGATCAGCTCGTTGACGGCCTTGAGCGTTTCCGGCTGGCCCGGGCGCATGGCGACCGCCATTTCCTGCTGCAGCAGCACGAACTTGTTGTCGAAGCGGTCCGGGGCGCGCTTGGCGATGCCGGCGGCCACCGTGGTGGAGCAGCCGATCGCATCGACCTGGCCCGACAGCAGGGCCTGCATGGCCGAGGCGTCGTCGTCGAAGCGGCGGATGTCGGCGTCCTTCGGGGCGATCTTGCTGACCGCGATGTCCTGGGTGCTGGCGCGCGCCACGCCGATCTTCTTGCCCGACAGGCCTTCCGGACCGGAGATCTTCAGGTCCTTGCCGCCGAACACCACGATCTGCGCGGCCGAGTACGGGTGCGAGAACTGCACCTGCTTGGCCCGCTCCGGCGTGATCGCCAGCGAGGCCACCAGCACGTCGACCTTGTCGGTCAGCAGGTAGGGGATGCGGTTGGGGCCGGTGACCGGCACGATCTTGAGCTTCACGCCCAGGTCCTTGGCGAGGAGCTTGGCCACGTCGGCGTCGTAGCCGTCGGGCTGGTTCTCGGCGTTCATGATGCCGTAGGGCGGGAAATCGACCAGCATGCCGACCGTCAGCTCGCCCTTCTGCCTGACCTGGTCGATGGTCTCGGCCGAAGCCGCGGGCGCCAGGCCGACGGCCAGGGTGGCGCAGGCGGCCAGCAGGGTGCCCCCCAATATGCCGCGCAAGGTGTGACTCTTGAACATAGTACGTCTCCGTGAGGTTGTCGGCCTGGGGCCTGTTGACACTGAAAAGGGGCGGGACTCGCCCCGGAAATCAGGCGCTCATTCGCGCGCCTGGGAAAGCGCCAGGCGCCGCTCCATCCGCCCGGCCAGCAGCGACAGCGGCCAGCACAGCAGGAAATACAGGGCCGCCACGATGGAGAACACCACCATGGGCTCGAACGTGGCGTTGTTCACGATCTGGCCGGCGCGGGTCAGTTCGGTGAAGCCGATGATGGCGGCAAGCGACGTGCCCTTGATGACCTGGACCAGATAGCCGACCGTGGGCGGCACGGCGATCTTGAGCGCCTGCGGCAGGATCACGTCGCGCAGGCGGTCGCGGTAGTTCAGCCCCAGGGCGGCGGCGGCTTCCCACTGGCCGCGCGGCACGGCTTCGATGCAGCCGCGCCAGATCTCGCCCAGGAACGAGCCCGCGTTCAGCGTCAGCGCCACGGCCGCGGCCGTCCAGGGATCGACCTCGAAGCCGACCACCGGCGCGCCGAAGAACACCAGGAACAGCTGCAGCAGCAGCGGCGTGCCCTGGAACACCTTGATGAATCCCGTGGCCAGCGCCCGGACGGCGCGGTTCGCGCCGGTGCGCGCCAGGGCCACCGCCAGCCCGACCAGGCCGCCGCCGATGAAGGCGATGATCGACAGCAGCACCGTCCACTGGGCGGCCTGCAGGATGTACCAGAAGTCGGAGGAGCCGAAGGTTCTCATGAGCGGCCGTCCGGATAGCTGAGATACCGGTCGTGGATCCGGCGGAAGACGTAGGAGAAGCACAGCGTCAGCGCCAGGTAGATCAGGGTGATGACGATGTAGATCTCGAAGCTGCGGAAGGTCTCGGACTGCAGGGTGGCGGCCACCGAGGTCAGGTCGTCGGCCGAGATCACCGACACCACGCTGGAGGCCAGCATCAGCAGGATGAACTGGCTGGTGAGCGCCGGATAGATGGCGCGCAGCGCGGGTTTCAGCACCACGAAGCGGAAGATCTCGACCCGCGTGAGATTCAGCGCCAGGCCGGCCTCGATCTGGCCGCGCGGGATGGCCTCGATCCCGGCGCGCACGATTTCCGTGGCGTAGGCGCCCAGATTGACCGTCATGGCCACCAGCGCCGCCGTGTAGGGCGACCAGCGCACGCCGACGGCCGGCAGCGCGAAGAAGAAAAAGAACAGCTGGACCAGGAACGGCGTGTTGCGGATGAGTTCGATGTAGACCTGGATCAGCGCCCGCAGCGGCGCCGGCCCCGACGTCTTGCCCCAGGCGCACAGCACCGCCACCGCCAGGCCGAGCAACATCGCCAGGCCGGAGAGCTGGATCGTCATCCACGTGCCGTGCAGCAGCAGCGGCCATGCCTGGAATACCGGACCGAACTGGAAGGTGTAATTCATGGGGATCGCCGGGGAATCCGCATCGATGAAACCGGTTTCATTGTACTGAAGCGCACCGCCTTTGAAAATCGGGGCTAACCCTGGGCGCATCGGATCGCGTCGCCACCCGTCCGATGGCACATCTTTCCACGCCGCGCCCGGCGGAGCGCGCCGATCCGGGCGGCCGCCGGCGGCCCGCCTACGGCTCCAGCCGCGTCGAACCCCGCGCCATCAGCGTCCCGGGCAGGCGGATCGTGCGGGCGGGCACGGCCAGCCCGCCGATGCGCTCGATCAGGCATTGCGCCGCCAGGCTGCCCAGGGCGTCGGTGGGCTGCGCCACCGCGCTGATGCCCGGCCCGACGTATGGCGCCCAGGGCGTGTCGTCGATGCCGATCAGGCCGATGTCCGGCCCCAGGCGCCAGCCCAGTTCCGCCACGGCGGCCACGATGCGCATGGTCACGACCCCGTTGCCCGCGATCACCGCGGGCGGGCGGCGCGCGCCGGCGCGCAGGTCCCGCAAGGCCCGTGCCAGGCCGGCCGGATCGCCGGCGCCCGCCTCGATCCACCAGCCGGTGGCCGGCGCGCCCAGGGCCGCCAGCCGCGTCTCGTAGGCGCGGATGCGCTCGATGCGGGAACTGACCGCGCCCAGCGGCTCGCTGACGAACAGGAAATCGCGGTAGCCCGCGGCCATCAGGTGGTCCAGGCAGGCATCGACGGCCTGGCGGTTGTCCAGCGAGACGAAATCGACGTCCAGGCCCTGGTGCAGGCGATCGACCAGCACCACCGGCCGGCCGCGCAGGGCCGGCGTCAGCACCGCGCCCTGCTCCAGGCCCATGGTGTTCAGGATGAAGCCCTCGACCTGGTAGGTGGACAGCACCTGCAGGCCCACGCTCTCGCGCTCGCGCTCGTTGCCCAGGTTGAACAGCATCATCAGGTAGCCCGCCTGGCGGCAGGCCTGCTCGGCCCCGCTCAGCACGGCGACGGAATAGGGATTGGTGATGTCGGCCACCACCAGGCCGATCAGCCGCGAGCGGCCGCGCTTGAGCGCCCGGGCCATCGGGCTGGGCGTATAGGACAGGGCCTCGATCGCGGCCTCGACCCGGCGGGCGATTTCCGGCGACAGCAGGGTGTCGCGGTGGTTCAGGAACCGCGATACCGTGGCCTTGGAAACCCCCGCGTGGCGGGCCACGTCGGCGATCGTGCTGCGCGGCGGATGATTGCTCATGGGCGGAAAGTCCGGAAGGATGCGCGGGGAGCGGAGCGGGACTGTACTTTTACTACATAATGGATGCGGAGCCCTATTCCATACCACCCCACACTGCCGACCCGCCCCCCGCACCGAAACCATGAGCGCGCTTCCAGACACCGACTTCATCCTCTTCGGCGGCACCGGGGATCTCGCCGTGCGCAAGCTGCTGCCCGCCCTGTACCGCCTGCACTGCCAGGGCCTGCTGCCCGACCCGATGCGGATCGTCGCCAGCGGGCGCACGCCCCACGACGACGACGCCTACCGGGCATGGCTGCGCGCCGCGCTGGAGGCGCGCGGCCTGCTGCTGCGCGACTGGGCCGGCTTCGAGCAGCGGCTGCACTACCAGCCGCTGAACGTCCACCAGCAGGAAGGCTTCGCCGCGCTGGCCGCGCGCCTGCGGCCGGACCGCACGCGCGTGTTCTACCTGTCCACCGCGCCGTCGCTGTTCTCCCCCATCTGCCGCGGGCTCCACGCCCACGACCTGATCCTGCCCGACAGCCGGATCGCCGTGGAAAAGCCCCTCGGCCAGGACCTGGCCTCCTCGCAGGCCATCAACGACGACATCGGCCGCTATTTCCTGGAATCCCAGACCTACCGCGTCGATCACTACCTGGGCAAGGAAGCGGTCCAGAACCTGCTGGCCCTGCGCTTCGGCAACACCCTGCTCGAACCGCTCTGGCGCCGCGAATGGGTGCGCGACGTCCAGATCACGGTCGCCGAACAGGAAGGCATCGGCTCGCGCGGCGAGTTCTACGACCACACCGGCGCGCTGCGGGACATGGTGCAGAGCCACCTGCTGCAGATGCTGTGCATCATCGCCATGGAGTCCCCGCCCAGCACCCATGCCGACGCCGTGCGCGACGAAAAGCTGAAGGTGCTCGCCGCGCTGGAGCCGCTGGGCGGCGCGGCCGTGCTGACGCACACGGTGCGCGGCCAATATCTGGCCTCGGCGGCCGGGCCCGCCTACCGCGAGGAAGCCGGCGTCCAGGCCGACAGCCAGGTCGAGACCTTCGTCGCCCTGACGGCGCGCATCAACAACTGGCGCTGGGCCGGCGTGCCGTTCTTCCTGCGCACCGGCAAGCGCATGCACCGGCGCCTGGCGGAAATCGTGATTTCGTTCCGCGACGTGCCCACGTCGATCTTCGACACGCCCCTGGCCGGCCTCCAGGCCAACCGCATCGTCATCCGCATGCAGCCGCAGGAAACCCTGTCGCTGCACCTGATGGCCAAGCGGCCCGGCGACGGCATGCGCCTGCAGCCGGTGTCGCTGAACCTCGATTTTTCCAAGGCCTCGCAGTCCCGCCGGCTGGCGGCCTACGAGTGGCTGCTGGGCGACATCCTCAAGGGCAACCTGACCCTGTTCGTGCGCCGCGACGAGCAGGAGGCCGCCTGGCGCTGGATCGAGCCCATCCTGCGGGCCTGGACGGAGGTGGGCCAGGCCGCCGAACCCTACGCCGCCGGCTCCTGGGGCCCCGCCGCGGCCGAGGCCATGCTGGCCCGCCACGGCCTGTACTGGCACACCGGGCTGGATCTCGAAGGGCAGGACCCATGACGCGCGCGGCGCTTCCCACGGCCGCCGGGGATACCTTCCCCCGGCTGGTCGGCGACATCGGCGGCACCCACGCCCGCTTCGCCCTGATCCTGGCCGAGGGCGAGCCCCTGGTCCACACCCGCGTCCTGCCCAGCCCGGCCTTCGGCGGCCCGGCGCAGGCCATCGCCGCCTACCTGGAAGCGGTCCGCGCGCCCGCGCCGCGCTGGTGCGCCTTCGGCATCGCCAGCCCGGTCTGGGAAGACCAGGTGCGCATGACCAACCTCCACTGGCGCTTCTCGATCTCGGCGCTGCGGGCCGCCCTGGGGCTGGACGTGCTGCGGGTGATGAACGATTTCGCCGTGCTGGCCATGGCGATCCCGGCGCTGCGCCCCGCCGACCTGCGCCAGGTCGGCGGCGGCGCGCCCCGGGCCGGCGCGGCGATCGGCCTGATCGGCCCCGGCACGGGCCTGGGCGTCTCCGGGCTCGTCCCCTGCGGCGCGGACTATGTCCCCGTGGCCGGGGAAGGCGGCCACGCCACGCTGGCCGCGCGCGGACGCGAGGAGGCCGAGCTGATCGAATGGATCGGCGAGCGCCGCGGCCACGTTTCGGCCGAACGCCTGGTGTCCGGCCCCGGGCTGGAAAACCTGTACCTGGCCCACGCCGCGCGCCAGGGCGTGGCCGTGGCCGCGCTGGACGCGGCGGAAATCGGCGCGCGGGCGCTCGCCGGCACGGATCCGCTGTGCGTGCAGGCCCTCGACAGCCTGTGCGCCTTCCTCGGCACGGCCGCCGCCGACCTGGCCCTGATCCTGGGCGCGCACGGCGGCATCTGCATCGGCGGGGGCATCGTGCCGCGGCTGGGCGCGTTCTTCGACCGCTCTCCCTTCCGCGCCCGCTTCGAGGACCAGGGGCGGTTCCGCGGCTACCTGGCCCGCATCCCGACGCGGGTCATCCAGGCGCAGCACCCCGCCCTGCTGGGCGCGGCCCGCGTCCTCGCCCAACTGGCCCGATCCGGGGAGCCCGCCGCATGAATCCGCCCGTCTGGCGCATCGCCGCCGATCCGGCGGCCCAGGCCCGCGCGCTCGCGGCGGCGCTGGCCGCCGTGCTGGCGGAGGCCGCCGGCCGCCACGGCGAGGCCTGCCTGGCGGTCTCGGGCGGCCGCTCGCCCGGCCCGCTGTTCGACGTCCTGCACGACGCGGCCCTGCCCTGGGCGCGCATCCGCGTCGTCCTGGTCGACGAGCGCCTCGCCCCGGAGGATTCGGACGAGCGCAATGAAGGGCTGGTGCGCCGGCGCCTGCTGCGCGGGCCGGCCGCCGCCGCGCGCTTCACGCCGCCCCTGGACGCCGCCGGGCGGCCGATCCGCGCGCCCGCGCGCATCGACGCGCTGGTGCTGGGCATGGGCGCCGACGGCCACACCGCCTCCCTGTTTCCCGATGCGCCGGAACTGGCCGACGCCCTGGATCCGGGCCGCCCGCCCGCCTACGTCTTCGTCACCCCGCCGGCCGCGCCCTGGCGCCGCGTCACCCTGAACCTGGCGGCGATCCTGGGCGCGGACCGGCTGTTCGTCGCCCTTTCGGGCGAGGACAAGCGCGCCGTGCTGGAACGGGCGCTGCGCGCGGGCCGCGCCGGCCCGCCGATCGGCGCGGTCCTGGCCGGGGCCGCCGCGCCGGAAATCCACTGGTGCCCCTAGCGGCATCCGCTCAGCGGCCCGCCCACTGCGGCCACTGGAAAAAGCAGGCGCCCTGCTCGGCCCCGTCCGCGTGGGCGCGGGCCACGCCGAACAGGTCGCGGCCGATCCCCTGCGCGGATGCCTCCGGATCGAAGGCGGCCGGCGCGCGCGCCAGCCAGGCCGCGTCCCCCGGCACCTCCAGCGTGCCGGCGACGGCGTCCAGCCGCACGAGGTCGCCGTCGCGCAGCCGCGCCAGCGGCCCGCCCGCGCGGGCCTCGGGCGTGACGTGGATGGCGGCCGGCACCTTGCCCGAGGCGCCCGACATGCGGCCATCGGTGACCAGGGCCACCCGGTGGCCGCGGGCCTGCAGCACGGACAGCGCGGGCGTGAGCTGGTGCAGTTCGGGCATGCCGTTGGCGCGCGGCCCCTGGAAGCGCAGCACCGCCACCAGGTCGCGCTCCAGTTCGCCGCGCCCGAAGGCTTCGAGCAGCGCCGCCTGGGTCTCGAAGATCCGCGCGGGGGCCTCGACCACGCGGTGCTCGGGCGCGACGGCGGACACCTTGATCACCGCGCGCCCCAGGTTGCCGCGCAGCAGCTTCAGCCCGCCGTCGGGGCTGAAGGGCGCGTCCGCCGCGCGCAGCACCGCCGCGTCCGCCGAGGCGCGCGGGCCGTCCTCCCAGACCAGCGCGCCGTCGCGCAACGCCGGGCGGCGCGTGTAGGCCTCCAGCCCCCGGCCCATGATGGTGGTCACGTCCTCGTGCAGCAGCCCGGCCGCGCGCAGGCTGCGGATCAGGACCGCCATGCCGCCCGCCGCCTGGAACTGGTTCACGTCGGCCGGGCCGTTCGGATAGACGCGCGCCAGCAGCGGCACCACCGCCGACAGCTCGGAAAAATCGTCCCAGTCGATGGCGATGCCCGCCGCGCGGGCGACCGCCACCAGGTGCAGGGTGTGGTTGGTGGAGCCGCCGGTGGCCAGCAGGCCGACGATGCCGTTGACCAGCGCGCGCTCATCGATGACTTCGGCCACCGGCGTGAAGCGCCCGCCCCCGGCGGCCAGGCCCAGCGCGTGGCGCGCGGCCTCGCGCGTCAGGGCCTCGCGCAGCGCGGTGCCCGGCGGCACGAAGGACGCCCCCGGCAGGTGCAGGCCCATGATCTCCATCAGCATCTGGTTGGAATTGGCCGTGCCGTAGAAGGTACAGGTGCCGGGCGCGTGATAGGCCGCCATTTCCGAGGCCAGCAGCGCGTCGCGGCCCACCTCGCCCTGCGCATGCCGCTGCCGCACGCGGGACTTTTCCTCGTTGGAGAGGCCCGAGGGCATCGGCCCGGCCGGCACGAAGACCACCGGCAGGTGGCCGAAGCCGAGCGCGCCGATCAGCATGCCCGGCACGATCTTGTCGCACACCCCCAGGCAGACGGCCGCGTCGAACATCTGGTGGCTGAGCGCGATCGCCGTGGCCATGGCGATCACGTCGCGGGAAAACAGGCTCAGTTCCATGCCCGCCTGGCCCTGGGTGATGCCGTCGCACATGGCGGGCACGCCGCCCGCGAACTGGGCGCTGCCGCCGGCGGCGAAGGCGGCCTGCCGGATCCAGGCCGGATAGCGCCCCAGCGGCTGGTGCGCCGAGAGCATGTCGTTGTAGGCCGAGACGATGGCCAGGTTGGGCCGTTCGGAGCCCGCCAGGCGCGCCTTGGCGTGCGCGGGCTCGGCCGCCAGGGCATGGGCCAGGTTGGCGCACGCCAGCCCGGCGCGCTGGGTCTTTTTCCCATAGGCGGCGCGGCTGCGCGCCAGGTAGCGCTCGCGCGTGGCGCGGCTGCGGGCGGCGATGCGTTCGGTGACGGACTGGACGACGGGATGAAGGGTCACGGCAGCCTCCGGAGGGCGGGATGGAATGGGACGAGGGAGTTTCAGTATAGGTCTTTTTATAGTCGAACTACATTTTTCTTCGTTAAAAACGAATTTTTCTTATTTAACGTAGTTTTGCTACTTTCGTGTCCGATCCCCCCCACCTCCCGGCCTGCAGGCCGGTCGGATTCGATAGGCACGGAATGGTCCGCAGGGACCATTCCGTGTCCGATCCCCCCCACCTCCCGGCCTGCAGGCCGGTCGGATTCGATAGGCACGGAATGGTCCGCAGGGACCATTCCGTGTCCGATCTCATCCCGCCTTTATACTGATGCCCTCATGAACACATCCATCCTGCCCGAGCTGCGCGCCCGCCTGCCCAGGCTGAGCCGCGCCGCCGCCCGCGTCGCGCGCCTGGCGCTCGCCCAGCCCGGCGAGGTCGCGCGCATGACCATCGGCGAGATCGCCCGGGCGGCCGAAGTCAGCGAGCCCACGGTCATCCGCTTCTGCCGCGCGCTGGGCCATGCGGGATGGCCGGATTTCAAGGTCAGGCTGGCCGCCAGCCTGATGGCCGGGGTGCCCTACGTGCATTCCTCGCTGCGGCCCGACGAAAGCGTGGCCGGCCTGACCGGCAAGGTCTTCGACAACGCCGTCTCGGCGCTGCTGCGCGTGCGCGACGCGCTCGACCCCGCCGCGCTCGAAGCGGCCATCGACCTGCTGGCGCGGGCGCGCCGCATCGAGTTCTACGGCGTGGGCAATTCCGGCATCGTCGCCGCCGACGCGCAGCACAAGTTCTTCCGCTACGACCTGGCGGTCGCCGCCTATGCCGACAGCCACATCCAGGCCATGGCGGCCTCGCTGCTGGGTCCGGCCGACGCGCTGGTAGCCATCTCGCACTCGGGCCGCTCGCGCGAACTGCTCGAAGCCGCCGGCCTGGCGCGGGCCAACGGCTGCCCCCTCGTCGCCATCACCGCCTCGGGCACGCCCCTGGCCGAACTGGCGACGCTGCACCTGCGCGCCGACACCCAGGAGGACACCGCGCTCTACAGCCCCATGATCTCGCGGCTGGCGCACCTGGCGATCATCGACGTGCTGGCCCTGGGCGTGGCCCTGCGGCGCGGCGACCAGGCCAGCCGGGTGCTGGAAAAGACCAAGAAAAGCCTGCTCGGCAAGCGCCGGCCGTAACCCCCGCCGCCACTCCCACCGGACCCTCATGGACCACCCGATTTCCATTCCTTCCCTGCCCTCGGTCGGCCCCACCCTGGCCGCCCTGCGGCCCGGCCAGCGCTACGCCCAGCCGCGCCCGCCGGGCTCGGGCGACGCCCTGCTGCTGGCCGCCCTGGCGCGCGAGGCCCGGCATCCCCTGGCCGCCTTCTGCGCCGACCCGCTGGCCGCCCGGCGCCTGGCCGACGAGACCGCCCTGTTCGACCCGGACCTGCGCGTGCGCTTCCTGCCCGACTGGGAAACCCTGCCCTACGACAGCTTCTCGCCGCACCAGGACCTGATTTCCGAACGCCTGCGCACCCTGCACGCCCTGAGCCAGGGCGCCGTGGACATCCTGGTGGTGCCGGTCACCACCGCGCTGGTCCGGCTGGCCCCGCCCGCCTTCCTGGCGGCCTACACCTTCCATTTCCGCCAGGGCGACGCCCTGGACGAGGACCGCCTGCGCACCCAGCTGACCCTGGCCAACTACAGCCACGTCACCCAGGTCGGCGCGCCCGGCGAATTCTGCATCCGCGGCGGCCTGATCGACCTGTTCCCCATGGGATCGGCCCTGCCCTACCGCATCGACCTGTTCGACCGCGAGATCGAATCCATCCGCAGCTTCGACGGCGACACCCAGCGCAGCCTGTACCCGGTGCGCGAGATCGAGCTGCTGCCCGGCCGCGAATTCCCCATGGACGAGGCCGCACGCAACCGCTTCCGCGCGCGCTTCCGCGAAGTCTTCGAGGGCGACCCGTCGCGCGCCCTGCCCTACAGGGACATCGGCAGCGGCATCGCCTTCGCCGGCATCGAGTACTACCTGCCGCTGTTCTTCGAGCAGACGGCCACGCTGTTCGACTACCTGCCGCCCGACACGCTCGCCGTCACGCTGGGCGACGCCCCGGCGGCCATCGACCGCTTCACGCAGGACGCGCGCAACCGCTGGCAGTTCCTGAAGTCCGACCCGGAACGCCCGGTGCTGCCGCCCGACGCCCTGTTCCTGGACGACGAGGCCTTTCACGCCCGCCTGCGCGGCCTGGCCCGCCTGGCGTTCACCGGCGAAGGCACGCATCCGGACTTCGCCCCCTGCCCGCCCGCGGCCGTCAACCGCCGCGCCGACGACCCCCTGGCCGACCTGCGCCGCCACCTGGACGCGACCCCGCTACGCACGGCGCTGTGCGTGGACTCCGCCGGCCGGCGCGAGACCATCGCCGAACTGCTGGCCGACTACCATCTGAAGCCCGACGCCATCTTCGATACCTGGCAAGACTGGCTGCAGAGCGAAGCGCGCCTTCCCTCGCCGGACCGCCCCGGGACGGAAGGCGCCCCCTCGGGCGGCGGCAAGCCGGAGGCGCAGCGCGGGGGCCATTTTTCCCTGGTGGTGGCCCCGCTGTCGGGCGGCTTCCAGGCGCCGCCCGCCGGCCTGGCGGTGCTGACGGAAAACGACCTCTACCCCGCCCAGGCCGGCCGCCCGCCGCGCACGCGCCGCCACGAGCGCAGCAGCGACGTCGACGCCATGGTGCGCGACCTGGCCGAGCTGCACGTGGGCGACCCGGTGGTGCACGTGCAGCACGGCATCGGCCGCTACCGCGGCCTGGTCAGCATGGACCTGGGCGAAGGCCCCATCGAGCTGCTGCACCTGGAATACGCGCGCGACGCCACCCTGTACGTGCCGGTCTCGCAGCTGCACCTGATCGCCCGCTACAGCGGCGCCGATCCGGACCAGGCGCCGCTGCATCCGCTGGGCTCGGGCCAGTGGGAGAAGGCCCGCCGCAAGGCCGCGCGCCAGGCGCGCGACACGGCCGCCGAACTGCTGGCCCTGTACGCCAAGCGGGCCGCCCGCGAAGGCCTGCGCTTCAAGTTCCCCACCCGCGACTACCAGGCCTTCGCCGAGGGCTTCGGCTTCGAGGAAACCCCCGACCAGGCCGCCGCCATCGCGGCGGTGATCCAGGACATGACCTCCGGGCGTCCCATGGACCGCCTGGTCTGCGGCGACGTGGGCTTCGGCAAGACCGAGGTCGCCCTGCGCGCCGCCTTCCTGGCCGTCATGAACGGCCGCCAGGTGGCGCTGCTGTGCCCCACCACCCTGCTGGCCGAGCAGCACGCGCAGAACTTCGCCACGCGCTTCGCCGACTGGCCGGTGCGCATCGCCGAGCTGTCCCGCTTCCGCACCGGCAAGGAAACCGCCAAGGCCATCGCCGGCCTGGCCGAGGGCTCGGTGGACATCGTCATCGGCACGCACAAGATCCTCTCCAAGGAGGTGCGCTACAAGCAGCTGGGCCTGGTCATCATCGACGAGGAGCACCGCTTCGGCGTGCGCCAGAAGGAGGCCCTGAAGGCCCTGCGCGCCGAGGTGGACGTGCTGACCCTGACGGCCACGCCCATCCCGCGCACCCTGGGCATGTCGCTGGAAGGCATCCGCGACTTCTCCGTGATCGCCACCGCGCCGCAGAAGCGGCTGGCGATCAAGACCTTCGTGCGCCGCGAGGACGGCAGCACCATCCGCGAGGCCATTCTGCGCGAGCTCAAGCGCGGCGGCCAGGTCTACTTCCTGCACAACGAGGTCGAGACCATCCACAACCGCCGCGCGCGGCTGGAGGAACTCGTCCCCGAGGCCCGCATCGCCGTCGCCCACGGCCAGATGGCCGAGCGCGAGCTGGAAGAAGTCATGAAGGGCTTCTACCAGCAGCGCTTCAACGTGCTGCTGTGCACCACCATCATCGAGACCGGCATCGACGTGCCCACGGCCAACACCATCCTCATCCACCGCGCCGACAAGCTCGGCCTGGCGCAGCTGCACCAGCTGCGCGGGCGGGTGGGCCGGTCCCACCACCAGGCCTACGCCTACCTGCTGACCCCGGGCGAGGACGCCATGACCGCCAACGCCAAGAAGCGCCTGGAGGCCATCCAGTCCATGGAGGAACTGGGTGCGGGCTTCTTCCTCGCCATGCACGACCTGGAGATCCGCGGCAGCGGCGAAGTGCTGGGCGAATCGCAGTCCGGCAACATCCAGGAGATCGGCTACAGCCTGTACAACGACATGCTGGCCGCCGCCGTGCGCGCCCTGAAGTCCGGCGAGGAGCCCGACCTGGAATCGCCCTTCGGCAGCCAGTGCGAGGTCAACCTGCACGCCCCGGCGCTGCTGCCCTCGGACTACTGCGCCGACGTCCAGGCCCGGCTGGGCCTGTACAAGCGCCTGGCGCACGCCGCCGACGCCGACGCGCTCGCCCTGCTGCAGGAAGAGCTGATCGACCGCTACGGCAAGCTGCCCGAGGCCGGCCAGACCCTGCTGTCGCTGCACCGCCTGCGGCTGCTGGCCGAGCCGCTGGGCGTGATCAAGATCGACGCCGGCGAAACCCAGGCCTCGATCCAGTTCGCCGCCCAGCCCAACGTGGACCCGATCCGCATCATCGAGCTGGTGCAGCAGGACCGCCAGGTCCGCCTGAACGGCCCCGACCGCCTGAAGATCGCCTTCGGCGGCACGGTGGACGTGCCCGGCCGCGTGCAGAGGCTGCGCGGCCTGCTGCAAAGGCTGGCGGGCGCGGCGGCGTAGCCGCGCGCCAACGGCCGCAAGGGCGGCCGGCCGCCCTTGCGGCCGGCCGGCGGCTGAACCCGCGCGCCGCTCTACCGGCCCGCCTTCCCGCCGACCCGCCTTCCCGCCGACCCGCCTTCCCGCCGACCCGCATTATTTGAACTGATAATTATTATTGTTTAGAATTTCACCCTCATCCTGGCAGGATCCGCACGCCAACGCCAATCGCCTGCGCGCCGCTCCCGCCTCCGAGAGGAAATTCGCGTCGAAGCCGCCGCCGGGTCCAGAAGATCCGCCCGGGCCTTCCCCTCCCTTTCCGTTCCTCCACCGACCATCAAGCAGGAAAGACATGCGGAAATCGATCCATAGACTCCAGGCCTGGGCGGCGCTCGCTGCGACCGGGTGCCTGGCGCTGGCATCGGCCCCCGGCCATGCGCAGAACGCCGCGACGGATGCGGCCAACGCCGACGCCCCGGCGATCCGGTCCGGAAGCGCGGCGCCGGCGGCCCGGCCGGAGGCCGCCGGCGCAGGCGGCCGCGCCGTCGGCGAACTCGACGCGGTCACCGTCGTCGGCACCGTCGACGACCTGCAGGGCCTGGACTTCTACGCCCCCAATTCCAGCGCCGTGATCAGCGCCAAGGACATCGAGGCCCAAGGCGCCCGCAAGCTCGACGAGGCCCTGCAATACCAGGCGGGCATCCTCAGCGAACCCTTCGGCGCGGACAACAAGGTCGAGTGGTTCAAGATCCGCGGCTTCGACGCCTCCGTCTCGCTCGACGGCACGCCCACGACCCCGAACGGCTTCTTCGTCTGGAAGCCCGAGATCTTCGGCATCGAGTCGGTCGAAGTGCTCAAGGGGCCGAACTCCCTGGAATTCGGGGCCTCCGAGCCGGGCGGCGTGGTCAATCTGGTGACCAAGCGGCCCCACAAGGAAGAATCCCTGCGGATGAACGCCGAGGCCGGCCACCGCGGCCGCCTGGGCCTGGGCATCGACTACAACGGGCTCGCCAACGAGGCGGGCAGCGTCTACTACCGCATCGTCGCCCAGGCGCGCCGCGCCGACGGCATGCAGCGGCAGACGGACATGAAGAGCTACTACCTCGCGCCCAGCCTGACCATCGACTTCAGCGAGCGCACTTCTCTGACGCTGCTCGCCAGCATCCAGCGCGAGGACGGCCGCCCGACCAACGGCTTCCTGCCCGCCTACGGCACCGTCATCGGCACCCCCTACGGCAAGATCGACCGGCGCCTGAACGCGGGCGAACCCGGCTTCGACCACCTGAAGCGCACGCAGGCCAGCGCCGGCTGGCTGTTCAGCCACACGTTCGCCCCGGACTGGACCTTCATGCAGAACTACAGGTTCTCGCACCTGGACATCGACCAGCGCAACGTGTTCGCCTGGGGCTCCGACGGCAACCGCGAACTGCTGCGCGGCTATTCGCTCACCGACGGCAGCACCCGCAACCACTACATCGACAACCGCATCAAGGGCCGCGTGCGCCTGGGCGAGTCGGTGGAGATCCTGCCCGTCGTCGGCATCGACTACCTGAAGTCCGACACCTCGGGCAGCAACAACGGCTTCGGCTGGGTGCCGAACCTGGACATGTTCGATCCGGTCTACGGCCAGCCCTTCCCGCTCTCCGCGCCGCCCTACGAACTGCGCACCAACCAGCTCGGCCTGTACGCCGCCGCCCAGGCGCGCGTCGGCTCGCACTGGAACTTCAACGCCGGCATCCGCCACGACCGCGCCCGCAGCGACGGCATGATCGCCGGCGTCGACTCCGGCTACGACGTCAGCCGCAACAGCGTGAACGTCGGCGCCATGTACGTCAGCGACTACGGCGTCTCGCCCTACGTCAGCTATTCCGAATCGTTCAAGCCCATCGCCGGCGTCGACGGCTACGGCAACACCTACCAGCCCTACGTGGGGAAACAGAAGGAAGCCGGGATCAAGCTGGACCCCGACTGGCTGGGCGGCACCCTGACGCTCGCCTACTTCGACGTCGAGGAGCGCAACGCCCTGATCTCGGACGCGTCCAACATCCAGTCGCAAAGCGGCAAGCGCACCAACCGCGGCGTGGAACTGCAGGGCGATTTCGATCTCACGCCCGCCACCCGCCTCAGGGTGTCCTATACCTACAACCATTCGCGCCAGGACGTCAACGGCGGCCAGACGGTCCGCACGCCGCTGATTCCCCGGCACCAGGCCAGCCTCTGGCTGAGCCACCGCCTGGGCCTGCCCAACGGCGGCGCGCTCACGCTCGCGGCCGGCGCGCGCTACAACGGCCCGACCGAGGACCAGCAGTACTACCCCGGCGAGACCATTCCCGGCTACACCCTGTTCGACCTGATGGCGCGCTACCAGATCGACCGCAACTGGGCCGTGCAACTGAACGCGCGCAACCTGGCCGACAAGACCTACGTCAGCGGCTGCGACTTCTACTGCTACTACGGCGGCGAACGCACCATCGACATGCAGCTCCAGTATCAATGGCGCTGAGCCCGGAGACCGCGCCGCATCGCCCCACCGAGCCCGCCGCCTGGGCTTCGCGGGGCGTTTTCACGGTCGCCTTCCTCGGCATCGCCGCCGGCCTGCAGCTGGGCGACATGGGGCTGCAGGCCGTGTCGCTGTCCGCCATCCAGCGCAGTTTCGGCGTCGGAGACGCCGCCCTGGGCGCGCTGCAGGGCCTGGCCGGCGTCCTGATCGGCAGCGCGCTGGCGATCCCGCTGGCGCGCTTCTCGGACCGGTTCTCGCGCAAGCGGGTGCTGCTGTGGCTGATCGCCGCCTCGTCGGCCATGATGGCGCTGAGCGGGCTCGCACGCGACTTCCCGCTCTTTTTCATCGGCCGCTCGGCGGCGGGCATCACCGAATTCGCCATGGTCCCGCTGGTCTATTCCATGATTCCCGACCTCGCGCCGGAACGGCACCGGGTGGCGGCCAACCTCGGCTTCGCGGCCCTGGTGGCGGCCGGGGCGAGCGGCGGCTTCTATTTCAGCGGCGCCCTCCTGTCCGCGGCGGACGCGCTGTTCGCCCGGGACGCGGAACCCTGGCGCAAGGCCTTCCTGCTGCTCGGCCTGGCCGGCCTGCCGCTGCTGCTGCTCGGCACGCTCACCGCCGATCCCGCCCGGCGCACCGCGGCGGCGGATCTCGCGGCGGCCTCGTCGCTGCGCCTGTTCCTGCGGCTGCGCTGGCGGGCCGTCGGCCTGTTCGTCGGCACGGCCGGCTGCCTCATCACCGCGGTGCAGGCGCTCAACCAGCTGATCGCGCTGGCGCTGGAGCGCCGGTTCGGCGCGGCGCCCGGCGACATCGGCCACGCCATGGGCCTGATCATCCTGGCCACGAGCGTGGGCTGCCTGCCGGCGGCCGGGCTGCTGGACCGCGCTCTGGCCCGGCGCATCGGACAGGCGGCGCGCCCCCTCATCATGGGACTGTCGGTGATCGCGGCCATGCCGGTGCTCCTGCTGCTGGGTTCGGTGCGCACGCTCGACCACGCCTTCGTCGCCGCCGGGCTGTTCCTGTTCCTGACCTGCACGGCCAACGCCCTGGTGCCCACCATGCTGCAGGACCTGGCCCCCGCGCCGCTGAGGGCGCGCTGCTTCGCCATCTGGAGCTTCGTCGTCTCGCTGTTCGGCGCCGCCGGCCCGCTGCTCGCGGGCACGCTTTCGGACTGGCTGTTCGAGCGGCGCATGCTGGACGCCGCCGCCGCGGTCGCCCTGCCCGCGCTGGCCGTGTCGGCCGGCTGCGCCCTGCGCACCGTCCTGCGCGCGCGGCGGGAACGGGGGCTGGCCGCCGGCCGCCCCGCCTAGGCCCGGTCCGCGCCGCCGGGCGGCAGCGGCACCCCCGCGCACCGGCAGGCATAGGCCCAGAACAGCGCCGCCTGCGCGAACGCGCGGTCCCGGTCGTCGCTGCCCTGGTGGCCGCTGTCCGGATCCAACACCAGGATCGCCGGATTGCCGCCCGTCCCCCGATGGCGCACGTTCGCCACCAGCTTGGCCGGCTCCCAGTAGGGCACGCGGTCGTCCTTCAGCCCGGCCGTGCACAGCAGGGGCGGATAGGCGGCCCGGCCGACGTTCTCGCAGGGCGAGATCGCGGCGATCCAGTCGTAGGCCGCGGGATCGGCCAGCGGATCGCCCCAGTCCGGCCGCAGCAGCGGCACCAGCGGGTGGCCGGCGTCGCTCATGGTGTTGAGCATGTCCACGAAAGGCACCTGGGCGATCACGCCCGCCCACAGCTCCGGCGCCTCGTTCATGGCGCCGCAGACCAGCAGCCCGCCGGCCGACACGCCGTGGGCCACGATCCGGCCGGGCGCGGCGTAGCCGATCTCCACCAGGTGGCGCGCGCAGGCGATGAAATCGGTCATGGAATTGCGCTTGCGCTCGCGGCATCCGCCCTGGTACCAGCGCGCGCCCTTCTCCGAGCCGCCGCGCACGTGCGCGATGGCATGGCGGAATCCCGCATCGACCAGCACGGCCGCCGGCCAGGAGAAATCGGGTTCCCGGGCGATGCCGTAGGCGCCGTAGCCCGTCAGCAGCAGGGGCTGCGGCCCCCGCGCATCCCGGCGGGACAGCACGGTGACGGGAACCATCTCTCCGTCGGGCGCCCGCGCCTCCAGGCGCTCGACGCGGTACGCTGCCGGATCGAAGCCGCGCGGATCGGCCCGCCCCGCCTCCTCGCACCGTCCGCTCGCCAGGTCCACGTCCAGCCAGCGCGGCGGGCTGGCCGGCGTCTGGTGCGTGATCCGCACCCGCTTCGCGCCATATGGCTGGGAAGCGGCGAGTTCGAGGCTGCAGGCGGGCTCGTCGAAGCCGATGGGGGTTTCGCGCCCGTCGGGATGCATCAGCACGAGGCGGAGCAGGCCGTCCACGCGTTCCAGCCGCGCCAGCGCCTCGGCGAAGGGCCGGACCGCGACGACAGGCACGCCGGGGCGGTGGGGCACCAGTTCGTCGCGCACGGCCAGCGTGGCGGGATCGAGACGCAGCAGCTTGCGGTCGAACGCGCCGTCCGCATCGGTCAGCATCAGCAGGGCGCCGTTCCACTCGTCCACCTCGTAGCGCACGCCCCGCCGGCGCGGCCGCACCGGCCGGGGCGGCTCCGTCTCGGCGTCGGCGGCGATCAGGCGCACCTCGCCGGTGTCCGGGCCGGCCAGCGTCAGCGCCACGAAGCGGCCGGCGGCCGTGCGCGCCACGCGCATGAAGATCGCGGGATCGCGCTCCTCGTGGACCAGCACCGGCTCGCCGCCCTCGACAGGGGACCGGTACAGGCGCGCGGGGCGGCTGTGCGCGTCGCGCCAGATCCAGAACAGGTAGCGGGACGAGGGCGAAAAGGCGAAGCCGCCGTAGCCGAACGCGTCGGACGCCACCAGGGTGCGGAGGGCGCCGCTCTCCGTGTCGAGCACGCAGATCCGGTGGCGGTCGTCGCCGACCACGTCCTCCGCCCAGGCGAAATAGCGGTCGTCCGGGCTGGGCTGATGGTCGGTCGCGCGGTAGTAGGCATGGCCGCCGGCGCGCGCGGCCTCGTCGAGCAGGCGCTGCGTCCGCCCGTCCACGCCGGTGCGCGCAAAGACGCGATGCGCGCCGCCCTCGGGCACCGCGGCGTGGTAGCGCCAGCCCGCGGGCGAGTCGGACAGCGGCTCGCGGACCTCCGGCGCGCCGCCCGCCAGGCGCTCGTAAAACCACCGGACGGCGGGCTCCAGGGGACCGAGGACGTCCCGCGCATATCGCATCTCGGCTGCCAGGTGCGCGCGCAATCGCGGCGGCAGGGTGTCCAGCGTGCGCGTGCCGGCGGCGGGAACGAACCGCATCCAGGCATAGGCGTCGGTGCGCACGCGCCCGAGCTGGCGGATTTCATGGGGTTCGCGGGGCGCGACGGGAGGAGCGGTCGCGGGCCAGGCGGCGGGACGGAACGATGCGGCGGAGGACATGATCGGGAGGCGGAATCCCGCCGGGCGGCCCGGCGAGGCGGCGGTCCGCACCCCGGCTGGAGCGGCCCGCCTACTTCAAACGTATCATTCTTTCATAATTCCCACACAATTTGAACTACGAACAATTCTTGTTTAGAATTCCATCCCTAATTGAGAATTATTTTCATGGTATTTACCATTTCAGGGAGATTTTGTGTGGAAGACACTCTAGAGTCCCGGACGGGCAAGCTGGCCGGCGGCCTGGCCACGGCGCTGGCCACCCCCGGCCTGTTCCTGCTGCCGCAGGCCGCCCAGGCCCAGAACACGGACCCGGCCCAGCTCAGCCCCATCAAGGTCCAGGGCGAAAGGCCGGAACCCTTCCTGGTGAAGGAATCCGCCTCCGAGAAGTTCACCGCGCCCGTGCTGGACACGGCCAAATCCCTGCAAATCATCCCCAAGGAACTGATCCAGAGCCAGGCCGCCACCACGCTGACCGACGTGCTGCGCAATTCCCCGGGCATCACCTTCGGCGCCGGCGAAGGCGGCAACCCCCTGGGCGACCGCCCCTTCATCCGCGGCTATGACGCCCAGTCCAGCACCTTCGTCGACGGCATGCGCGACATCGGAGCCGCTTCCCGCGAGGTCTTCAACCTGGAACAGGTCGAGGTCATCAAGGGCGCGGACGGCGCCTACGCGGGCCGCGGCGGCGCGGGCGGCAGCATCGACCTGATCAGCAAGACCGCCAAGCTGCGCGACTTCACCGACGTGTCGGCCGGATTCGGCACCGCCAAGTATTTCCGCCAGACCGTGGACAGCAACTGGCAGCTGGGCGAATCCACCGCCTTCCGCCTGAACGCCATGAACCACAGCCAGGACGTCGATGGCCGGGATGCCGTGGACTACAAGCGCTGGGGCGTGGCGCCGACGATCTCCTTCGGCCTGGGCACGCCCACGCGCGTGTCGCTGAGCTACTACCACATGGAATCGGACGATACGCCCGACGGCGGGATTCCGTACACGATCTCCCCCAAGGGCTCCAGCGATCCGGATTTCCATCGCAGCCCGATCACCAGCGTGGACCGCGACAACTTCTACGGCCTGGACAGCGACTACCGCCGCACGCGCAACGACATGGGCACGCTGCTGGCCGAGCACGACTTCAGCGACCGCCTGACCCTGCGCAACCGGACCCGCTATACGCGCGGCACGCAGCGGTACGTCTGGACGCAGCCGGACGACAGCCAGGGCAATGTGAACAAGGGCATGGTCTGGCGCCGCACCAATACGCGCGACAGCCGCGTCAGCACCTGGGCCAACCAGACGGAACTGCAGGGCGAATTCCAGACCGGCCAGCTGAAGCACCGTTTCCTGACGGGGCTCGAACTGTCGGTGGAAGACGCGCGTTCGGACAGCCTGAACGTGGACCGCGGCAACAGCAAGTGCCCCGCCGGCATCGGCGCGGCCGGCAACTACACCTGCACCAGCCTCTACGACCCGAACCCGGGCGATCCCTGGGTCAATCCGCTGAACGGCGGCCCCAAGGGCGCCCCCACCTACACCCGCACCCTGACCAAGTCGATCTACGGCTTCGATACCATCGAATTCAACGAACATTGGCAGACGACGCTGGGGCTGCGCGTGGATGACTACGCCACGCATCGGGACCCCACGGGCGGAGACCGCGTCGACCGCCACGACACCCTGTTCAACTACCAGCTCGGCCTGGTCTACAAGCCGGCCCCCAACGGCAGCATCTACGTGTCCTACGGCACCTCGTCCACCCCGGCGGGCGCCACCATGGGCGAAGGCAGCGAAACGCAGGGCCTGACCCCGGGACGTGGCGGCGTGGGCCTGAATGCCGCCGATCTGGCGCCGGAAAAGAACCGCACCATGGAACTGGGCACCAAGTGGGACGTCCTGGATGGGCGCCTGGGCCTGACCGCCGCCGTGTTCCGCGTCGAGACGACCAATGCGCGCATCACCCTGCCCGACAACACCTACGCCATGGCGGGCGACAAGCGCGTGGACGGCTTCGAGCTGGGCGCATCCGGCAACATCACGCCGGAATGGCAGGTCTATGCGGGCTACACCTACCTGAAGAGCCGCATCGGCGACAGCGGCAAGAACAGCGCATACGAGGGCAACGTCTTCCCCAATACGCCGGAAAGCAGCTTCAGCCTGTGGAACACCTACGACTTCACGCCGCAGTTCACGGCCGGCGTCGGCGCCTACTTCGTGGACAAGCAATACGGCAACGAGGCCAATACCGTCAGCATCCCGTCCTACTGGCGCTTCGACGCCATGGCCAGCTACCGGTTCAGCAAGACGGTGGACCTGCAGGTCAACGTGAACAACCTGTTCAACAAGACCTACTACGACAAGGCCTACCCGTCGCACTACGCCTCCATCGCTCCGGGACGCTCGGCCGTCGCCACGGTGAACCTGCACTTCTGACCGTGGACAGCGCCGCGCTGGACAGCCGCGCCATCAACCAGGCCTCTCCGGAGGCCCTGGCGGCCGACCTGCAACGCATCCTGGCCGGCCCGCCCGAACAGGCGGCCGCGACGCTGCGCGCGGCCGCCGAGGGCGGCGTCGTCCAGGCGCAGCTGGTGTACGGCCAATGGCTGCTGGACGGCCGGGGCGTCGCCCGCGACCCGGCCCAGGCCGTGCAGTGGTTCGAGCACGCCAGCCGCAAGGGCGAACCCATGGCCCTGAACATGCTGGGCCAGTGCCACGCCCACGGCTGGGGCGTCCCGGCCAATCCCCTGCTGGCCGCCTACTGGTTCCGCCTGGCGGCCCTGGGCGGCCTGGACTGGGGCATGTACAACTACGCCACCGCCCTGGCCCTGGGCCAGGGCATCCCCGCGGACCGCGCCGCCGCGCTGGACTGGTTCCGCAAGGCGGCCGCGCTGGGCCACGCCAAATCCAGCAACATGATCGGCAGCTTCCACGAGGACGGCTGGGTCGTGGACCGCGACGAGGACGCCGCCCTGGCGCACTATCTGCGGGCGGCGCAGGGCGGCGACTTCCGCGGCCGCTTCAACGCCGCCCGCCTGCTCGTCGCGCGCGGCCGGCCGGACCAGGCCCTGCCCTGGCTGGAGCGGGTCCCGGACACCGCCACCCCGGCCTTTCTGCGCAAGGCGGCCGCCTGGCTGCGGGACTGGATCGACCCCGAAGACCGGGCCGCGCCAGCGCTCGCCGCCGAAACCGCCGATTCGATCCGGCGCCTGATCGGGCTCTACGAGCGGCATCCGGGCACGCCTCCGCCCGGCGCGGGGATCGCCGGCCCGCGGGCCTGACTTTTGCCGCCCGCGCCCAACACCCGACCCGAACGCCGCCATGCTGATCTCCATCCCCGACCTGCTGTCCCCCGACGAAGTGCGGCAATGCCGCGCCGCCCTGGAGGCCGCGCCGTGGACGGACGGCCGCCGGACGGCGGGCCATGTCGCGGCCCACATCAAGGCCAACCGCCAGCTGGCCCTGGACGACCCCACGGGCCGGCGGATCGGCGAGCACATCGTCCAGGCGCTGAGCCGGCACCCCGTCTTCCAGTCCGCCGCCCTGCCCGCCCGCATCCTGCCGCCGCGCTTCAACCGCTACGAAGGCGGCGAGCACTACGGCTTCCACATCGACAACGCGATCTTCCAGGTGCCCGGGACGCCGGAGCGCATCCGCACCGACGTGTCCACCACGGTGTTCTTCAGCGACCCCGACGAATACGAGGGCGGCGAGCTGGTCATCCAGGACACCTACGGCGAACAGCGCGTCAAGCTGCCCGCCGGCCATGCCGTGGTCTACCCCGGCACCAGCCTGCACCGCGTCACCCCCGTCACCCGGGGCGTGCGCTACGGTTCGTTCTTCTGGACCCAAAGCCTGGTGCGCGACGACGGCCGCCGCGCCCTGCTGCTGCAGCAGGACGTCGCCATCCAGCGCCTGATCCAGGCCGGCGCCGACCCCGAAACCGTCGCCCAGCTCACCGGCGTCTATCACAACCTGCTGCGCATGTGGTCGGAGCCGTAAGGCGCCGACCCCGCCCCCGCCTTCCATGCCGCCGCGGCCGATGCGGCACGGCCGCGGGGATCCGCTTTCTAGGAATACTGTTTTTCAGTATCATCCAAAATGAAAATCCGGCATCGCAAGACCCTGGCGCCCATCTTCTCCAAACCCATCCCTGCAGGGGTGAAATGGGCCGACGCCAAGGCGCTGCTGATCGAACTGGGCACGGAGATCACCGAGTGCGAAGGTTCCCGCGTCTCGATCTTCCTGTTCGGGCAGGTGAGGGTCATGCACCGGCCCCATCCCTCGCCGGACATGGACAAGGGCGCCATCGCCTCCCTGCGCCGGTGGCCCGCAGCACACGGAGTACGGCCATGAAAAACGTCATGACGATCGGCGGCCACCAGGCCGCCATCATCTACGATCCGGACCTGGAAATGTTCCGCGGCGAATTCGTCGGGCTCAACGGCGGAGCCGATTTCTATGCGGCCGACATCGCCGGACTGCGCCAGGAGGGCGAGCAGTCGCTCCAGGTCTTCCTGGACGAATGCAGGCGGCGCGGGATCGAGCCGCGCAAGCACTACTCCGGCCGGTTCGTGCTGCGCGTCGCCCCCGGCCTCCACGAGGCCGCCGCCCTGGCCGCCGCCGCCCGGGGAGAAAGCCTGAACCAATGGGTGTCCGGCATACTCCAGGAAGCGCTGGAGCACGCCCACGCCCCGGCCTAATGCCGCAGCCGGAACCAGTTCAGCACCGCGTCCAGCGGGCTGTGATCCAGGGCGAAGCGCGCCTGGGCGCGCACCACGGGCTTGGCCCGGTAGGCCACTGAATAGAACGCCTGCGCCATCATCGGCAGGTCGTTGGAGCCATCCCCCAGCACGATGATCTGCTCGGGCGCCGCGCCCGTGGACTGCGCCAGCGCGCGCACGTGGGCCGCCTTGGCGGCGCCGTCGACGATGTCGCCCAGCACCCGGCCCGTCAGCACGCCGTCCGCGACCTCCAGGGTGTTCGCATGGGCCTCGTCCAGCGCCAGCCCGCGGCGCAGGCGCTCGGTGAAGAAAGTGAATCCGCCGGACACCAGGAGGGTCTTCAGGCCATGGGCGCGGGCGACCTCGATCAGGCGCTCGGCCCCCGGGTTCAGCCGCAGGCGCTGGGTGAAGACCTGCTCCAGCGCGGTTTCCGGCACGCCGCGCAGCAGCGCCACGCGGCGGCGCAGGCTTTCGGCGAAATCCTTGATCTCGCCGCGCATGGCCGCCTCGGTGATGGCGGCGACCTCGGCCTTGCGGCCCACGGCGTCGGCGATCTCGTCGATGCACTCGATGTTGACCAGGGTGGAATCCATGTCCATGGCCAGTACCCGGCAGTCCGCCAGGCGATGCACCGTGTCCAGCCAGGCCGCGTCCATGCGCGCGGCCGCGGCCTGCGCCAGGGCCTCGTCCCGGCAGTCCGGATCCACGTCCAGCAGGCGCACGGCGGTGGGTCCCAGCTCCTGGACCCCGCTCGCGCAGGCCACGGCCGCGAGCCGTTCGATATCCGCCGCCGACAGGCGCGGCGCCTGCAGGATGATGTGTGCCATATGGAGGTCCTTGGAAATCAGCGCGGCCATTTTACCGTCTGCACACGACCTGCCTCGCGCCGTAGCCCGCCTCGGATTCAGAGCACGGCTTCCAGTCCCTTGCGCTCGATGAGATCGAGCAATTTTCGCGATGGGCCGCTGGGGCGCTTGTCACCCACCTCCCATTTTCGGACGGTAGATGCGCTGGTATTGAGAACCGAGGCCAGAACGGCCTGACTCAGTTGCAAACGCTCGCGCAGCGCCTTGATTCTGGCGGCATCGTAGTTCCGCACCGGTTCCAGGCACAGCACGTCGTATTTCCGCATCTTGCGCTTGTCGATGAACCCCAGGCGATGCAGATCACTGGCGCCTTCATGCACCGCATCCATCATGCGGCTCCTGGATCGGGCTTTTTCAGTCATCGGTGATCTCCAGCAAGGCGCCGTCGGCTACGGCTGCATCCAGATGCGCGGCGGAGAGCAGCAACAAGTCAGCAGCGTAGGCCTGCAGGGCCTGCAATTCATCGCCACCGATGTTGTCCCGCTCGCTCTTCTCGAAGCCGAACAGGAAGAACCAGCGGTTGCCCTTGTTGGTGGCGACCAGCGTTCTCGCCCCACCTCGCTTGCCGCGCCCGGCCAGTCCGATGCGTTTCTTCACCACGCCACCGCCAAGATCGGTGTCGATCAATCCGGCTGTCATTTCCTGGACAGCCTTGCGCAAAGCGGCATCGCTCAATGCCGTCTTGCGCACCCAGCGCTGGAAGTGGCGGGTTTTGAAGATGCGCATCGCTTCCCCATAGCATACCACTCAGTGGCATTATTCATTCACGATGTCCATGACTGCAACAGTCCGGAAACCATGATGCGGACTCCGACGCCGAGTCGAAAGGCAATCGGACCGGTTTTGATCGTGTTTGCCACTGCGGGGAAATACGGGCTGCGGGTCAGGACATGCCCTCCCACCCCGCCCCCGGCGACTCTGTGGCATTCTTCAGGCTTCACGTCACGACACCGGTGCCTCGCCCATGACCGCTCCCCTCTGCGCCCAGGACTATGCCGAACTCGCCCGCGCGCGCCTGGACCCGGCGACCTGGGCCTGGCTGGAATCCGGCGGCGCGGACGAATGCACGACCCGGGCCAATCTCGACGCCTGGCCGGCCCTGCGGCTGCGCGGCCGCGTGCTGCGGCCGCTGGCCGGCGCCCATACCCGCCTGGAACTGGGCGGCCAGGCCCTGGCGCATCCGATCCTGATCGCCCCCACCGCCTGGCACGGCCTGGTCCATGCGGACGGCGAGACCGCCACCGCCCTGGCCGCCGCGGCCACCGGCACGCCCTACGTCCTGAGCGCGCAGTCCGGCACCGCCATCGAAGCCCTGGCCACGCTGCCCGAGCCGCCCCTGCTGTGGTTCCAGTTCTATGCCCAGGTCCGCCGCGAGGACACCCTGGCCCTGGCGGCGCGCGCCCTGCGGGCCGGCGCCCGCGCCCTGGTGCTGACCGTGGACGCGCCCGTCAACGGCGTGCGCAACGCCGAGCAGCGCAGCGGCTTCCGGCCGCCGGCGCACATCCGCAGCGTGCACCTGGAAGGCCTTTCGCCGCCCGCCGCCCGGCCGGCGCCCGCCGGCGGCAGCCCGCTGTTCGGCAGCGGCCTGCTGGAATCTGCCCCTACCTGGGACGACGTGACCTGGCTGCGCGAACACCTGCCCGCCGGCACGCCGCTGTGGCTCAAGGGCGTGCTGGACCCCGAGGACGCGCGCCTGGCCCTGGCGCACGGCATCGACGGCCTGATCGTGTCCAACCACGGAGGCCGCTGCCTGGACACCCTGCCGTCCACCTGCGAGGCCCTGCCGGCCGTGGCGCGGGCCGTGGCGGGCCGCATCCCCCTCCTGGCCGACGGCGGCATCCGGCGCGGCACGGACATCCTCAAGGCGCTGGCGCTGGGTGCCCGGGGCGTGCTGATCGGCCGGCCCGCGCTGCATGCCCTGGCGGCGGGCGGCGCGCCCGCCCTGGCGCACCTGATCCAGGTGCTGCGCGGGGAACTGGAAGTGGCGATGGCCCTGACGGGCTGCCGCACGCTGGCCGACATCGGGCCTTCGGTGCTCGCCGCGCCGCCGCCCCGATGAAAGCAAGACCCGGTACGCGGAAAGGCCTCCATGGAAGGCCTCTGTACAAATCATCACATTCGTAGTAACTTTTCACGCTTTGCTGGCCAGGATCCTCGTTACCCATCCGTTGTTACTAATCTATTAGTAAGACACTCGAGGGGTTGTCCATGCCTCCCGGTCTGTGCACTTGCCGGCCCGCGCTGCAGCTGGCCGCGTGTTTCTGCCTCCTCCTGCTCATTGTCACCCTGGGCGGCGTCAGCCTGTGGCACATGCGCGCCAGCCGGCCCCTGGAGGCGCAGGCCCGGCAGCACGCCCTGGCCGCCTCGCTGGCCGACACCCTGGCGCAGCAGATCGAATTCGGCCACAGCCAGGCCAGGGCCTACGTCCAGGTCGCCGAGCCCGCCGCCCGCACCTTCTACCAGTCCAATCTGCAGGGCATCGCGCAGAGCAATGCCGCCCTGCAGACGCAGCTGGCTTCGCTGCTGCCGCAAGGCGAAGCGCACCCCCTGTTCCAGGCCCTGCTGCAGGCCCGCCAGCCCTACGTCGCCGATGTGGAAGCCGCCCTCGAACTCCTGCCCCGCCACCCCGCGCAGGCCAGCCGGCTGATCGCCAGCGAACACACGAGCGAACGGGAAAAAACCTACCAGGACAGCGCCGCGGCGCTCGCCGCCTACCATCAACGCCTGGCGTCCGAACTGGGCATCCAGGCGGCGGACATCGGCCAGATCAGCCTGTGCGGCCTCATCGTCAACAGCCTGATCGCACTCGCCCTGACCGCCGGCATCACCTGGCGCGGCATCCGCGCCCTCGAACGGGGCCAGGGCGCCGGTCCGCCGGAAGGGCCGTCCGATCGCCTGTCGCAGCCGAAGCGGAAGTCTGCGAGCAGCGGCGGGCGTCCTTCCGGGTGCGGGTCCCCCGGCGGCATCCGGCCACGTTCACGATTCTCGACCCCACCATCCCGGTGTTCAACGTCTGCCTGCCGCTGTACGACCTCGGCACCGGCGGGCTGCGCCTGGTGGATAAGGACGACCGCCTGGGCGAGCTACTCGGCCACACCGTGCACGGGCGGCTCGACTTCCCCGACGGCCCCTCCGTCCAGGTGGACTGCCTGCTCCTGCGGGCCCGGGAAGCGCTGCGCGACGGCCGCCACACGGTCAACACGGCGGCGGCGCAGTTGCAGGATCTCGCCCCGCCCCAGCTGGTCGCCATCCAGCAGTACATCGACCGGATCGAGCGCCAGCTGCTGCAGCGCGCCCAGGCATTGAGCCGGCAATGAGCCAGAAATGAGTCAGTGGACCCAGCGGCCGTCCCGCCCAGTTCTCCCGCTCCGCGAGGACCGGAGCGCCAGGGCGGCGCAAGGCGCTGCGCCCCGCGAAGTCCAAGCTCTCGGGCGGATTCAGGCGTGCCGGCGGCGCAGCATGTAGCGCCAGACGAAACCGGGGTAGCCCAGCACCAGGAACAGGGCCAGGGTCACGGCATAGAACTCCCAGCGCTGGGGAAAGGCGTTGCCCAGGTTCAGTTCCAGGGCGAAGCCCAGCGTGCCGACCAGCACGTAGCCCACCAGGACTTCCAGCAGGCGGTCGAAGAAGGACTTGGCGCCCGCGCCGGAAAGCCGGCTGCCCGGATGGCGCGCCGCGGCGGCGCCAGCCGCCGCGTCCGCGGACGCGCCCGCCGCCGGCCGGCGCCAGCCCGGCAGGGCCAGCAGCAGGCCGGCCGCCAGCAGGCTCGCCAGCAGTTTCAGGAAGAACAGCCCCGCCGTCGCGCCGCCGCCGGCGAAGGTCCCGCCCACCAGCTTGAGCGTGCCCCATGACCACAGCGCCATCCCCGCCAGGAAGGCCAGGCCCAGGCCCCAGCGCGCCAGGCCGGACAGCGCGCCGTCCGGTGCCCAGGGCCAGGGCGCCAGCCGCCGTTCCAGCAGGAACGGCAGGTTGGCCATGACCAGGGCGCAGAGAATGACGATCCAGGCCGCCGCCGTCAGGGACATGAAACGCCCGGCCCGGTCAGAAGTTGAGCGACTGGCGGATGACGTCCACGCACAGCGACATCAGGCCGCCCGGCAGGATCCCCAGGCCGATCACCAGCAGGCCGTTGACGGACATCACGCCGCGCGTGGCCAGCGTGCCCGAACCCAGCGTGACGCTGTCCTCGGGCTCGTCGAAATAGGCCATCTTCACCACGCGCAGGTAGTAGAAGGCGCCGATCAGCGAGCACATCACCGCGAACACCGCCAGCCAGACGTGGCCGGCGCCGACCACGGCCTGCAGCACCACCAGCTTGGCGTAGAAGCCCGACAGCGGCGGGATGCCCGCCAGCGAGAACATGGACAGCAGCAGCACGCCGGCCAGCAGCGGATTGCGGCGGTTCAGGCCCTTGAGGTCCGAGATCTCCTCGCACTCGAAGCCCTGGCGCGACAGCAGCAGGATCAGGCCGAAGGTGGACAGCGTGGTCAGCACGTAGATGACCACGTAGAACAGCGAGGAGCCGTAGGCCGCGGCGCTGGCGCCGGCCTGGCCCTCGTACACGCCCGACAGCAGGCCCAGGAACACGAAGCCCATCTGGCCGATGGTCGAGTAGGCCAGCATGCGCTTGAAGTTGGTCTGGGCGATGGCGACGATGTTGCCGATGGCCAGCGACAGCACGGCCAGGATCAGCAGCATCGGCTGCCAGTCCACCGCGATGCCGTGCAGCGCCTCGATCAGCAGGCGCAGCGTGATGACGAAGGCGGCGAACTTGGGCGCCGTGCCCACCAGCAGCGTGACGGTGGTCGGCGCGCCCTGGTAGACGTCGGGCGTCCACATGTGGAAGGGCGCGGCCGTCAGCTTGAAGGCCAGGCCCGAGACGATGAACACCACGCCGAACACCAGCGGCATGCGGTCGGCGCCGCCGTCGCGGATCACCTGGGCGATCTCGACCAGGCCAAGCTGGCCGGTGGCGCCGTAGATCATGGACATGCCGTAGAGCAGGATGCCGGAAGCCAGGCAGCCCAGCACGTAGTACTTCATCGCGGCCTCGACCGAGGCCAGGTGATCGCGGCGCAGGGCCACCAGGCCGTACAGGGCGAAGGACATCAGCTCCACGCCCAGGTACACCGTCAGCATGCTGCCGGCCGAGATCATGACGAACTCGCCCAGCAGGGTGAGCAGCGCCAGGGAATACATCTCGCCGCCGCGCGCCACCATGTCGCGCTTCTCGGCATAGGCGCGGCCGTAGATCAGCGTCACGCCCACGGCGATGGCCGACAGGATCTTCAGGAAATGGCCCAGCGAATCGGCCACGTACAGGCTGCTGAAGGTGCGGCCCTGCGTGGCTTCGCCCCACTGCCCCCAGGACACCAGGATGACGACCAGCAGCGTGCCCATGGTCAGCATGAAGGTCATGCGCCGGCTGGGCTCGTTGCCGAAGGCGTCGATCAGCAGCACGGCTCCGGTCAGCACCAGCAGCACGATCTCGGGAGTCGCCAGCGCGAAGTCGAAAAGATTTTGCATAGTGGTTCCGGCCTACAGTTTCGAGATGGACACGTGCTGCAGCAAGGCTTGCACCGAGGGATGCATCAGGTCCGTGAAGGGCTTGGGATAGATGCCCATGAACAGGGTCAGGATGGCCAGCAGGCCCAGGATCAGGAACTCGCGGCCGCACAGGTCGGACATGCCGTCCACCTGCTCGTTGGCCACGGGGCCGAAGGCCACGCGCTTGACCATCCACAGCGAATAGCCCGCGCCCCAGATCAGCGCCGAGGCGGCCAGCAGGCCGATCCAGAAGTTGTACTGCACCGCGCCCAGGATCACCGTGAATTCGCCGATGAAGCCGCTGGTGCCCGGCAGGCCCGCGTTGGCCATGGAGAACAGCACGAAGTACGTGACGAAGCGCGGCATGCGGTGCACCACCCCGCCGTAGGCGTCGATGCGGCGCGTGTGCAGGCGGTCGTACATGACGCCGATGCACATGAACATGGCGCCCGAGACGAAGCCGTGCGAGATCATCTGCACGATGGCGCCTTCCAGGCCGGTGACGTTGAACAGGAAGAAGCCCAGGGTGACGAAGCCCATGTGCGCCACGGACGAATACGCCACGAGCTTCTTCATGTCGTCCTGGACGATGGCGACCAGGCCGATGTAGATCACCGCGATCAGCGACAGCGCGATCATCAGGCCGGCCAGGCTGTGCGAGGCATCCGGCGCGATCGGCAGCGAGAAGCGCAGGAAACCGTAGGCGCCGAGCTTCAGCATGATCGCCGCCAGCACGATGGAGCCGCCCGTGGGGGCTTCCACGTGGGCGTCGGGCAGCCAGGTGTGCACCGGCCACATCGGCACCTTGACCGCGAAGGCCGCCAGCAGCGCCACGAAGATGAAGACCTGCTCGGTGTAGCTCAGGGGCAGCTTGTGCCAGGTCGCCACGTCGAAGGACCCACCCGAGGCGTGCCACAGGTAGATGAAGGCGATCAGGGTCAGCAGCGAGCCCATCAGCGTGTAGAGGAAGAACTTGAAAGCCGCGTACACGCGGTTCGGACCGCCCCAGGCGCCGATGATGATGTACATCGGGATCAGGGTGGCCTCGAAGAACACGTAGAACAGCATGCCGTCCAGGGCGCAGAACACGCCGACCATCAGGCCCGACAGGATCAGGAACGCGGCCATGTACTGCGCCACGCGCGACTTGATGACTTCCCAGCCGGCCAGCACCACGATGATGGTGATGAAGGCCGTCAGCAGCACGAACCACACCGAGATGCCGTCGATCCCCAGGTGGTAGTTGAGGTTGAAGGCCTCGATCCACGGCGTCTTCTCGACGAACTGCATGTCGGCCGTGTCCGGGTTGAAGCCGGTGTACAGGGGGATGGTCACCAGCAGCCCGGCGATGGAGCCGACCAGCGACAGCACCCGGGCCGGCCCCGGATTGTCGTCCCGGCCGACCAGCAGCACCAGCAGCCCGAAGAAGATCGGGACGAAGATCGAGAGGGTCAGCCAGGGGAGTGTAGAGGACGCCATTTCGCTAGCCATCAGTGAACCATCAAGACGAAGAAAGTGAGAAACACCATGATGCCGATGATCATGGCGAAGGCGTAGTGATAGATGTAGCCGGACTGCAGCAGGCGGGCCGTGGCGGCCGCGGCCCCCACCAGCCGCGCGCTGCCGTTGATGATCAGGCCGTCGATCAGGCCGCGGTCGCCGCCCTGCCACAGGCCGCGTCCCAGGGCGCGGGCGAAGCGGGCGATGACGTTCTCGTTGAACCAGTCGAAGTAGTACTTGTTGTCCAGCAGGCGGTAGACCGGCGCCAGGCTGCGCGCCAGCGCGGCGGGCACCGACGGGTTCACCAGCCAGCAGTACCAGGCGACCACGAAGCCGGCCAGCAGCAGCAGGAACGGCACCGAGGTGAAGCCGTGCAGCGCGAAGGCCACCCAGCCGTGCCATTCGTGGGCCAGCTCGGCCATGGCCGGATGGTGGGACGCCACCGTGATGGCCTTGCCGAAATAGCCGTCGAACAGCAGCGGGTCGATGAACCAGACCCCGGCCACCACCGACATCACCGCCAGCAGCGCCAGCGGCAGCGTCACCACCCAGGGCGATTCCTTGGGCAGGCCGCCGCCGTGATGGTCGTCATGGCCATGACCATGACCGTGATCGTGGCCATGCGCATGCGCATCGTGGCCGT
The DNA here is from genome assembly GCF_000612685.1 of Castellaniella defragrans 65Phen. Lineage (NCBI taxonomy): Bacteria > Pseudomonadati > Pseudomonadota > Betaproteobacteria > Burkholderiales > Alcaligenaceae > Castellaniella > Castellaniella defragrans. The sequence continues at coordinate 1,076,912 of NZ_HG916765.1, read as the reverse complement.
GGCCCGCCAGGGTGCGGCCTTCGTCATGATGGACGTGGGCCGGGCCGTGCACGGTGTCGAAGCGCTCCTTGCCGTGGAAGACCAGGAAGTACAGGCGGAAGGAATACAGCGAGGTCACGAACACGCCGCACAGCGTCGCGTAGTAGGCGAAGTTCGCCCCCCAGACGTTGGCCGCGCCGGCGGCCTCGATGATGTGTTCCTTGGAATAGAAGCCGGAGAAGAACGGCGTGCCCACCAGGGCGAGCGTGCCGATCAGCATGGTGATCCAGGTGATCGGCATGTACTTGCGCAGGCCGCCCATGTGGCGCATGTCCTGGTCGTGGTGCATGCCCAGGATCACCGAGCCCGCGCCCAGGAACAGCAGCGCCTTGAAGAAGGCGTGCGTCATCAGGTGGAAGATCGCCACCGGGTAGGCCGAGGCGCCCAGCGCCACCGTCATGTAGCCCAGCTGCGACAGCGTGGAATAGGCCACCACGCGCTTGATGTCGTTCTGCACCACCCCGAGGATGCCCAGGAACAGCGCGCCGAAGGCACCGATCACGAGGATGACCGACAGCGCCGTGGGCGACATCTCGAACACGGGCGAGAAGCGCGCCACCATGAAGATCCCGGCCGTCACCATGGTGGCGGCGTGGATCAGGGCGGAAATCGGCGTCGGGCCTTCCATGGAGTCGGGCAGCCAGACGTGCAGCGGGGCCTGGGCCGACTTGCCCATGGCGCCCACGAACAGCGCCAGGCAGGCCACGGTCAGCAGGTGCCATTCGGTGCCCGGGAACAGCAGGCCCGAGAGCCGGTCGACCTGGGCGAAGACTTCCGCGTAGTTCAGGCTGCCGGTGTAGGCGTACAGCAGGCCGATCCCCAGCACGAAGCCGAAGTCGCCCACGCGGTTCACCATGAAGGCCTTGAGGTTGGCGAACACCGCCGACGGACGGCCGTAGTAGAAGCCGATCAGCAGGTAGGACACCAGGCCCACGGCTTCCCAGCCGAAGAACAGCTGCAGCATGTTGTTCGACATCACCAGCATCAGCATGGAGAAGGTGAACAGCGAGATGTAGGAGAAGAAGCGCTGGTAGCCCGGATCGTCGGACATGTAGCCGATGGTGTAGATGTGCACCATCAGCGACACCGAGGTCACCACCACCATCATCAGCGCCGTCAGCGGATCGATCAGGAAGCCGATCTCGAACTTGACCGAGCCGATCATGGACCAGGTGTAGACCGTGCCCTCGAAGGTCTGGCCGTCCAGCACCTGCTGCAGCACCAGCAGCGAGCCCGCGAAGGACACCGCCACCCCCAGGATGGTCAGCAGGTGCGAGCCGCGGCGCCCCAGCCACGAGCCGAGGAAGCCCGTGCCGAAGAAGCCGGCGATCACCGCGGTGGCCAGCGGCGCCAGCGCGATCAGGAGATACAGATTCTGTGCGGACATGGCGTGACTACCCCTTCAGCGAGTCGAGCTTGTCGACGTTGATGGTGCTGAGATTGCGGAACAGCAGCACCAGGATCGCCAGCCCGATGGCGGCCTCGGCGGCGGCCACGGTCAGCACGAAGAACACGAAGATCTGCCCGGCCGGGTCGCCCGACCCGATGGAGAAGGCGACGAAGTTCATGTTGGCCGCCAGCAGGATCAGCTCGATCGACATCAGCAGCACGATCAGGTTGCGGCGGTTCAGGAAGAAGCCGAACACGCCCATGGCGAACAGGATCGCCCCGACGATCAGGTAATGGCTCAGGCCTATGGTCATTTTTGGGCTCCTTCGGATTGCGCGTCGGCCGTCTCGACCTGCGCGGGCATGCTCACCAGGCGCACGCGGTCGGCGGCGCGCACGCGCACCTGCTTGCCGGGATGGGTGCGCTTGTAGTCGGCGCGCTTGCGCATGGTCAGGGCGATGGCGCAGATCATGCCGACCAGCAGCACCACCCCGCCGATCTCGACGGCGTAGGCGTACTGGGTGTACATCGCCGTGCCCAGGGCCAGGGTGTTGTCGAAGTCGTCGGCCGGGACCGGCAGCGCCGGGGCCTCGCCCCAGGAGCGCAGCAGCACGAAGGCCATCTCCAGCACCATGATCCCGCCGATGGTCAGGCCCAGCGGCAGGTAGACCCGCAGGCCCTGCTTGAGGCCCTCGGTGCGCATGTCGAGCATCATGACGACGAACAGGAACAGCACCATCACGGCGCCGACGTAGACGATCACCAGCACCAGCGCCAGGAATTCCGCCTGGATCAGCATCCACATCATGGACGCGGTGAAGAAGGTCAGGATCAGGTGCAGCACCCCGGTCACGGGGCTGGAGGCCGTGATGACGCGGAACGCCGCCACGACCAGCACGATGGCCAGCAGGTAGAACAGAACGGTATCGAAACTCATGGTCGGGTTCCCGGCATCAACGGTAGGGCGCGTCGGCGGCGCGGCGGGCCGCGATTTCCGACTCGTAGCGGTCGCCCACGGCCAGCAGCATGTCCTTGGTGTAGTACAGGTCGCCGCGTTTTTCGCCATGGTATTCGTGCAGGTGCGTCTCCACGATGGCGTCGGTGGGACAGGCTTCCTCGCAGAAGCCGCAGAAGATGCACTTGGCCAGGTCGATGTCGTAGCGCGTGGTGCGGCGCGTGCCGTCCTCGCGCTCGTACGATTCGATCGTGATGGCCAGGGCCGGGCAGACCGCCTCGCACAGCTTGCAGGCGATGCAGCGTTCCTCGCCGTTGGCGTAGCGGCGCTGCGCGTGCAGGCCGCGGAACCGCGGCGAGGCCGGCGTCTTTTCCATCGGGTAGCGCAGCGTGATCTTGCGCTTGAAGAAGTATTTGCCCGTCAGGCGCATGCCTTCGAGCATTTCCTTCAGCATCAGGCTGCCGAAGAAATCCTTGATCGCTTCCATCTCGTACCCCTTACTGCCAGATGTTCCAGGGCGTCTGCATCCAGATCGCCACCACCACCAGCCAGATCCCCGTCAGGGGAATGAAGACCTTCCAGCCCAGCCGCATGATCTGGTCGTAGCGGTAGCGCGGGAAGGTCGCGCGGAACCAGATGAACATGGACACCACCACGAAGGTCTTCAGGCCCAGCCACAGCCAGCCCGGCACCCAGGTGAAGGGCGCGAAGTCCAGCGGCGCGGCCCAGCCGCCCAGGAACATGATCGAGGCCATCGCCGACAGCAGGATCATGTTGGCGTATTCGCCCAGGAAGAACAGCGCGAAGCCCATGCCGGAATATTCCACCATGTGGCCCGCCACGATTTCCGATTCGCCTTCCACCACGTCGAAGGGGTGGCGGTTGGTCTCGGCCACCGAGGACACGACGTAGATCACGAACAGCGGCAGCAGCGGCAGCCAGTTCCAGGACAGGAAATTCAGGCCCATGCCGGCGAAGTGGCCGACGGTCTGGCCCTCGACGATGCCCGACAGGTTCAGCGTGCCCGACACCAGCAGCACCGTCACCATGACGAAGCCGATGCCCAGCTCGTAGGACACCATCTGCGCCGAGGCGCGCAGCGCGCCCAGCAGGGCGTACTTGGAGTTCGACGCCCAGCCGGCCATGATGACGCCGTAGACTTCGATCGAGGTGATGGCCAGGATGAACAGCAGGCCCGCGTTGACGTCGGCCAGGACCACTTCCGGCTGGAAGGGGATCACGGCCCAGGCCGCCAGCGCCGGCATCAGCGTGACCACCGGGGCCAGGATGTACAGCACGCGGTTGGCCTTGGACGGGACGATCAGTTCCTTGGTCAGCAGCTTGAACACGTCGGCGAAGGGCTGCAGCAGGCCGCGGTAGCCCACCCGGGTGGGCCCCAGGCGCACGTGCATGGCGCCGATCATCTTGCGCTCCCAGTACGTCAGGTAGGCCACGCACAGGATGATGGGCACGGCGATGACGACGATCTTCACCAGCGTCCAGACCACCAGCCAGGGGGTCTCGCCGATCAGGCCCGTGCCGAAGGCGTTGAGGGTGTTCAACCAGTCCATTAGCGACGCTCCACCTGGATTGCGCCCGAGCCCATGCCCAAGGCGGCGGTCTGTTCAAAGGCCCCGGCGATGCGCACGGCCCCGTCGGCCACGGTGTCGTCCAGGGCGGCTTCGAGTTCGGCCGAGCCGTGGGCCGTGGACACGCGCACCGCGTCCCCGGCCGCCAGGCCCTGCGCCCGCAGCGTGGCGGCGTTCATCGCCGCGCGCGGCGGCGCGGAATTGACGTGCTCCTGCAGCGGCTGCGAACGGCGCACCAGCGCGTCGGTGCGGTAGATGGGCAGCTCGGCCACGCGCTCCAGGCCGGCGGCCGGGGCCGCGGCGGCCGGCGCCAGGCGGATCTCGTTGGACAGGCGGCCGTCCAGGCCGCCCACCATCACGGTGTCGCGCACCGATTCGGAGGTCTCGTCGTCGAAGCCCTGCAGGTCCATCAGATTGCCCAGCACGCGCAGGACCTTCCAGGCCGGGCGGGTGTCACCCACCGGGGCGGCCACGCCCTTGAAGCTCTGCACGCGGCCCTCGGCGTTGACGAAGGTGCCGGACGTCTCGGTGAAGGGCGCGATCGGCAGCATCACGTCGGCCCAGTCCTCGGCCGCCGAGCGGAAGGCCGTGAAGGCCACCGCCATGGCCGAGCCCTGCAGCGTGCGCACGGCGCGCTCGCCCAGGTCGCTGTCCAGGCGCGGCTCGGCGTGCAGCACCAGGTAGGCCTTGAGGGGCTCGCCGCCCAGCATGCGGCGCGCGTCCAGGCCGCCGTCGGCCGGCACGGCGCCCGCCAGGTAGCCGCCCACGGTGTTGCCGCCCGGGGTCAGGAAGCCGAAGCGCCCGCCCGCCAGCTGCGCGATGGCCTGGGCGTTGGCCGCCAGCTGCGCGGCCTGGTCGTCGGCCAGGGCCAGGTTGCCCATCAGCACCGCCACCCGCTCGCCGGAGGCGAGGCTGGCGGCGATGGCGCGCGCGGACTCGCCCGGCTGCACGCCGGCCAGGCCGGCGGGCACGGGCTGGGACTTGAGCCCGGCCAGCGCGGCGGCGATCTCGGCCAGGGACTGGACCAGGGCCGAGGGCTTGACCGTCAGGCGGCCGGCCACCGGCACCAGCGGATCGGCGGCGACGCTGTCCACCAGGGAGAGCTGCATGCCGCGCTTGGCCGCCTGGCGCAGGCGCTGCGCCAGCAGCGGATGATCCTTGCGCAGGAAGGAGCCCACCACCAGGGCGCGGTCCAGGGTGTTCAGGTCGGCGATCGGCATGCCCAGCCAGGGCGCGCCGGTGCGCACGGCGTCGAAGGCCGCGCCGTCGCCGCGCAGGCGGAAGTCGATGTTGTCCGAGCCCAGGGCGCGCGTCAGGCGCGCCAGCAGGGCGAGTTCTTCGAGCGTGGCGGTCTCGGTGGCCAGCGCGCCGATCTGGGCACCGCCGCCGTCCTCGCGCACCTGCTTCAGGCCGGTGACCACGGACTGCAGGGCGTCGGACCAGGAGGCCTCGTGCCACTGGCCGTCACAGCCGCGCACCATCGGGTGCTGCAGGCGGTCCTCGACGTACAGGCCGGCGTAGGAGAAGCGGTCGCGGTCGCTGATCCAGCATTCGTTGACCGGCTCGTTCTCGAAGGGCACCACGCGCAGCACGCGGTCCATCTTGGTCTGCACGACCAGGTTGGCGCCCACGCTGTCGTGCGGGCTGACCGAGCGGCGCCGGGCCAGTTCCCAGGTGCGCGCGCCCATCATGAAGGGCTTGGACAGCAGCGCGCCCACCGGGCAGACGTCGATCATGTTGCCCGAGAGCTCGGATTCGACGGCCTCGCCCACGAAGGTGGTGATCTCGGAGAACTCGCCCCGGTTCAGCATGCCGATTTCCATGTAGCCGCCGATTTCCTGGCCCACGCGGATGCAGCGGGTGCAGTGGATGCAGCGCTGCATCTGTTCGGCCGAGATCAGCGGGCCCATGGGCTTGTGGAAGACCACGCGCTTGGGTTCCTTGTAGCGCGAGGCCGATTCGCCGTAGCCCACGGCCAGGTCCTGCAGCTGGCATTCGCCGCCCTGGTCGCAGACCGGGCAGTCCAGCGGGTGGTTGATCAGCAGGAATTCCATGACCGCGCGCTGGGCGTCGATGGCCTTGGGCGAGCGGGTGTGCACCACCATGCCGTTGGTGACCGGCGTGGCACAGGCCGGCAGGGCCTTGGGCGCCTTTTCGACCTCGACCAGGCACATCCGGCAGTTGGCGGCGATGCTGAGCTTCTTGTGATAGCAGAAATGGGGGATGTACAGGCCTACCGCGTGGGCAGCCTGGATGACCATGCTGCCTTCTGCGGCTTCGACCTTAAGCCCGTCGATGGTGAGTTCTACCATGGCGTGTCCTGACCCTACAGATACTTGGCGACCACGCAGTCCTTGTGGTCCACGTGGTGCACGAATTCGTCGCGGAAGTGCTTGATGAAGCTGCGCACGGGCATGGCGGCCGCATCGGCCAGGGCGCAGATCGTGCGCCCCATCATGTTGTGCGCCACGGAATCCAGGGTCTCGATGTCCTCCATCGTGCCCTGGCCGTGTTCCATGCGGTTCATCATGCGGTACAGCCAGCCGGTGCCCTCGCGGCAGGGCGTGCACTGGCCGCAGGACTCCTCGAAGTAGAAATACGACAGGCGCATGAGCGACTTCACCATGCAGCGGGTCTCGTCCATGACGATGACCGCGCCCGAGCCCAGCATCGAGCCGGCCTTGGCGATGGAGTCGTAGTCCATGTTGGTCTGCATCATGATGTCGGCCGGCAGCACCGGAGCCGAGGAGCCCCCGGGGATCACGGCCTTGAGCCGGCGCCCGCCGCGCATCCCGCCGGCCAGCTCCAGCAGCTTGGGAAACGGCGTGCCCAGCGGGATTTCGTAGTTGCCGGGGCGTTCGACGTCGCCCGAGACCGAGAAGATCTTGGTGCCGCCCGCCTTCTCGACGCCGAGTTCGGCGTAGGCCTGCGCGCCCAGGCGGATCACCCAGGGCACGGCGGCGAAGGTTTCGGTGTTGTTGATCGTGGTGGGCTTGCCGTACAGGCCGAAGCTGGCCGGGAACGGCGGCTTGAAGCGCGGCTGGCCCTTCTTGCCTTCGATGGATTCCAGCAGCGCGGTTTCCTCGCCGCAGATGTAGGCGCCGAAGCCGTGGTGCGAGTGCAGCTGGAAGCTGAAGCCCGAGCCGAGGATGTCATCGCCCAGGAAGCCGGCCTCGCGGGCTTCTTCCAGGGCCTGCTCGAAGCGCCGGTGGATCTGGAAGATCTCGCCGTGGATGTAGTTGTAGCCCACCGAGGCGCCCATCGCGTAGCCGCCGATGATCATGCCTTCGATCACGGCGTGCGGGTTGTAGCGCAGGATGTCGCGGTCCTTGAAGGTGCCGGGCTCGCCTTCGTCCGAGTTGCAGACGACGTATTTCTGGCCGGGGATGTTGCGCGGCATGAAGGACCATTTCAGGCCCGTCGGGAAGCCCGCGCCGCCGCGGCCGCGCAGGTTGGAGGCCTTCAGTTCGGCGATCACGTCGTCGGCCGTCATGCCCGACAGGACCTTTTTCAGGGCCTCGTAGCCGCCGCGCGCCATGTAGTCGCGGATGCCCCAGTTGTGCCCGTCCAGGCCGGCGAGGATCTGCGGCTGGATGTGGCGGTCGTGGAAGATCATGCTGCGGGCGGGGTCTCCGCCCAGGTCGGGCGACAGCGCGTCCGTGGAGAATTTCTGCAGTACGTCCAGAGCGCTCATGCGGATTCCTTCAGTTCACCGATCAGGGCGTCGATTTTTTCCGGCTGCATGCGGCAGCACATGTGCGTGCCGTTGGCCAGCATCACCGGCGCGTCGCCGCAGGCCCCCATGCATTCGCCCTCGATCAGGGTGAACAGGCCGTCGGGCGTGGTTTCGTGGAAATCGATGCCCAGCGTGCGCTTGAGGTGTTCGGCCGCCTGCGTGCCGCCCTGGAGCGCACAGGGCAGATTGGTGCAGATGGTCAGCGTGTAGCGGCCCACCGGCTTGGTGTTGTACATGTTGTAGAAGGTCGCGACCTCCTGGACGGCGACCGGCGGCATGCCCAGGTAGGCGGCCACCTCGCGGATCATGTCCGGCGACACCCAGCCTTTTTCCCCCTGGGCGATCGTCAGCGCCGCCATCACGGCGGACTGCTTCTGGTCCGCCGGGTACTTGGTGATTTCCCGGTCGATGTCCCGGTAGGCTTGTTCGGAAAGCAGCATAATCAGATTCCCTGTGATGTCCGCGCGGCTAGCGATCGATCTCGCCGAACACGATGTCCTGGGTCCCGATGATGGTGACCACGTCGGCGATCATGTGGCCCTTGGACATTTCTTCCAGCGAGTGCAGATGGGCGAAGCCCGGCGCGCGGATCTTCATGCGATAGGGCTTGTTGGCCCCGTCGGACACCAGGTAGATGCCGAACTCGCCCTTGGGGTGCTCCACGGCGGCGTAGGTCTCGCCTTCGGGGACGTGCATGCCCTCGGTGAAGAGCTTGAAATGGTGGATCATGTCTTCCATGCCCGACTTCATGCGCGCGCGCTTGGGCGGGGCGACCTTGTGGTTGCCGGTGATGACGGGGCCGGGATTGTTGCGCAGCCATTCGACGCACTGGCGGATGATGCGGTTGGATTCGCGCATTTCCGCGATGCGGCACAGGTAGCGGTCGTAGCAGTCGCCGTTCTTGCCCACGGGGATGTCGAATTCCAGGCGGTCGTAGACGTCGTAGGGCTGGTGCTTGCGCAGGTCCCATTCGACGCCGGAGCCGCGCAGCATGGGGCCGGTGAAGCCCAGCGCCAGCGCGCGTTCGGGCGAGACCACGCCGACGTCCACCAGGCGCTGCTTCCAGATGCGGTTGTCCGTCAGCAGGACCTCGTATTCGTCCACACAGGACGGGAAGCGGTTGGTGAAGTCCTCGATGAAGTCCAGCAGCGAGCCCGAACGCGATTCGTTCATGGCGCGCAGTTCCTTGTCGGAGCGGTACTTGGAACCCTTGTACTGCGGCATGGTGTCGGGCAGGTCGCGGTACACCCCGCCCGGGCGGTAGTAGGCCGCGTGCATGCGCGCCCCCGAGACCGCCTCGTAGCAGTCCATCAGGTCCTCGCGCTCGCGGAAGGCGTACAGGAACACCGCCATGGCGCCCACGTCCAGCGCGTGCGAGCCCAGCGACATCAGGTGGTTCAGGATGCGCGTGATCTCGTCGAACATGACGCGGATGTACTGCGCGCGCAGCGGGACTTCGATGCCCAGCAGGCGTTCGACGGCCATGCAGTAGGCGTGCTCGTTGCACATCATGGACACGTAGTCCAGCCGGTCCATGTAGGGCAGCGTCTGCAGGTAGGTGCGGGTTTCCGCCAGCTTTTCGGTGGCGCGGTGCAGCAGGCCGATGTGCGGGTCGGCGCGCTGGACGACTTCGCCGTCCAGTTCGAGCACCAGGCGCAACACCCCGTGCGCGGCCGGATGCTGCGGGCCGAAGTTCAGGTTGTAGTTCTGGATCTCTGCCATGTCAGTACCGTTCAATGCCGTAGTGGTCTTCGCGCACGACGCGCGGGGTGATCTCGCGCGGCTCGATCGTGACGGGCTGGTAGACGACGCGCTTCTGCTCGGCGTCGTAGCGCATTTCGACGTGGCCGGAAATCGGGAAGTCCTTGCGGAACGGGTGGCCGATGAAGCCGTAGTCCGTCAGGATGCGGCGCAGGTCGGGGTGGCCCTCGAAGACGATGCCGTACAGGTCGAAGGCCTCGCGCTCGTACCAGTTGACCGAGGGCCAGATGTCCACCAGCGAGGCGATCACCGGAAAGGCGTCGTCCGGCGTGTACGCGCGCACCCGCAGGCGCCAGTTGTGCGTCACCGACAGCAGGTGGATCACCACGGCGAAGCGCTGCGGATGCGGGGCGTGGGAGGCGTCGTAGGTGGGCGCCTTCCAGGCGGAATAATCGACCCCGCAGAGGTCGATGCAGGTCTCGAAGCGCAGGCTGGCGTGGTCGCGCAGCACGCGGCAGGTGTCCACCCAGGCGTCTGCGGCCACCTGCAGCGTGAGTTCGCCGCGGTCCTCGGTCAGATCGGCCGAGGCCCCCAGGACCGCGCGCAGATTCGTGTCTAAAGTCTGTAGCCGTGTCATAGCGGTTGTGTCAGCGGTGTTGGATGGCGCCGGGCGGTGCCTAGCGGGCGATGGTGTTGGTCAGGCGGATCTTGTTCTGCATCTGCAGCAGGCCGTAGACCAGGGCCTCGGCCGTGGGCGGACAGCCCGGCACGTAGACGTCCACGGGCACGATGCGGTCGCAGCCGCGCACCACGGAATACGAGTAGTGGTAGTAGCCGCCGCCATTGGCGCAGGAACCCATGGACACCACCCAGCGCGGCTCGGGCATCTGGTCGTAGACCTTGCGCAGGGCCGGCGCCATCTTGTTGCACAGCGTGCCGGCCACGATCATCAGGTCGGACTGGCGCGGGCTGGGACGGAAGATGATGCCGAACTGGTCCAGGTCGTAGCGCGCCGCGCCGGCGTGCATCATCTCGACCGCGCAACAGGCCAGGCCGAACGTCATGGGCCACAGCGAGCCCGTCTTTGCCCAGTTGAGGAACTTGTCCGCGCTGGTGGTGATGAAGCCTTTGTCCATGACACCTTCGATAGCCATGATGTACCCCCGTTTATTCCCAGTCGAGCGCGCCGCGCCGCCATTCGTAGATGAAGCCGACCGTCAGCACGCCCAGGAAGATGGCGACCGTCCAGAAGCCCACCATGCCCACCGTGCCATTGGCCATGGCCCAGGGAAACAGGAAGGCGATTTCCAGATCGAACATGATGAACAGGATGGCCACCAGGTAGTAGCGCACGTCGAACTTCATGCGCGAGTCGCCGAAGGTCTCGAAGCCGCATTCGTAGGCCGAGAGCTTTTCGGCGTCCGGCACGTTCCTGCCCAGCAGGCGGCCGGCACCCAGCAGGGCCGCACCGATCAGCGTGGCGACGATGATGAAAAGCAGCACGGGAAAGTACTGTGCCAGATTCATGAGCAGCCCCTGTTCCAGATGATCAAACCACGGGATTGTAGCATTTCGACAAGCCCGACCGCCGGGAAAACCCGGAGTGGAAACATATTCGAGATCAAGAATTTCAGAAGATCACGGGGCGCCTTTCAAGCGCCTGAAAGCGCGTCTCCCGCCGGCGGCGCAAGGACCGTGCCAAGGAGCGCGGAGGGACGGCCGGGCCCGGGCCGCGGGCGCGGGCGGCGCATCGCCGGGGCGCGGCGCGGCCGGAGGCGGGCCAGGGTTGCAAGACATGCGTCGGGCGGACGACACGCCCGAGGCGGCCTACGAACGCCGGTGGCGCGCGACGTCCGATTCCAGCAGCATGCGCACGTAGCGGGTGTAGGGGATGCCCCGAGCCTTCGCGCGGGCCTTGACCGCGTCGAGCAGCGCGGCAGGCAGACGCATGTTCAGCGACGCAGATTTGGGTTCGAGTTCGAAGCGCATGGGCTCGAACTGCGACAGGTCGTACTCCGACAGATCGGCATTGGCGACGAAGTCTTCCGCCGCCTCATCGCTGGGGAAAGAGGGGATCGATTTCAATCTGGCGCTCATAGTGCTTGATCTCTTTTTCGTGCATGTACCGAGCACTGATCGGACGTATTTTCAGCTGCCCGCCCACCGTTCGCAGCACGAACCCGTTTCAGCTTACGCCTTTGTGTAGACAAAAGCAAAACAAACCCGCATGGGGTCAGAAGCGTCATGATGGCCGGATCGCAGGCGGGCGGCCAGATCGCAAAACTACGATGAGATGAAAACGCCCCGCCTCCGCAGCCCGTATTTCCCCGCAGTGGCAAACACGATCAAGACCGGCCGGATCGCCTTTCGGTGCGGCGCGTGGAGCCGCATCATGCTCCTTCCGATTTCATTCGCTATAATGTGTATAGCACACACGATGAACAGCAAAGACCTCATCAAACAACTTGAACAGGCCGGATGGCGATTGCAGAACGTCAAAGGCTCACATCACGTGTACAGACATCCAGAACTGCCTGGCCATATCAGCGTGCCACATCCCAAAAAGGCTTTAGGCATCGGACTCGTCACCAAGCTGCTTCGTCACGCTGGCATGAAATAAGGAGGCCTTCATGAAATACCCCATTGCCATCGAGCCCGGCAACGACACCTCCGCCTGGGGGGTCGTGGTGCCTGACTTGCCCGGCTGCTTCTCCGCCGCCGACAACGGTATCGACGAAGCCATCGAGAACGCCAAAGAGGCGATCAGCTTGTGGATAGAAGACGCCATCGCCCACAAAGAGGCCATCCCCAGGCCCTCCAGCATCACCGATCTGCAGCAGTCTGGTGAATACGACGGATGGATATGGGCAATCGCCGAGGTCGACCCGGCCCTGATCGACGACACGATCGAACGCGTGAACATCACCCTGCCCCGTCGCATTCTTGCCCTGCTGGACCAGCGGGCCAAGTCTGCGGGCGAAACCCGATCCGGCTACATCGCACAGATGACCTTGACGCGCTGACGCACACGCAAAAAACCACCCCGGAGGGTGGTTCTTGCATCGGGAGCCGAAGCCCCCGGCCCTTCGCGGCAGCCCGGCAAGCCGGGCCGCATCGGGCGCATGACGCGCCCCACGGGACGATCAGAAGCTGTGGCTCAGGCCGACGCCGGCTTCGGTGCCCTTCAGGTCCCTCACGTAGGCCAGGTTCCTGCCGTACGTGCCGTAGGCATAGACGCTGGTGCGCTTGGACAGCGGGTACATGTAGTTCAGGTGATACGTGCTGATGCTGCCGGAGAGATCGCCGGCGGCCCCGCCCGGCGCCAGGTCGTCGGCGTTCGAGGTGGAATAGCCCCAGCCCGCGTACAGCGTCCCGCCCGCCACGGGCGCGCTCAGGCCGACGTGGTAGTTGTTCGACTTGAAGTCCGTGCCGAAGAAGTTCCCCAGGCCCAGGCCCTCGAAATCGGCGAAGTCCTCGACGCTGCCGCCCCAGCCGATCTTGCCGTGGCGGTCCTGGCCGTAGGCCAGGGACAGCTTCACGACCTCGAAGTCGTAGGAGCCGTTGATCTGCCAGTTCGTGGCCGCGGAGGCGTCGCCCCCGCCGATGTCGTCGCCGTACACGCTCTGGCGGTCATAGCTGGCGCCCGCGCTGATCGAGCCGCCGGCATAGAGCAGGCCCAGCGAGACGCGGGAGCCGCGGTCGTCGAACGAGACGCCGTTGGCGCGGCCCACCGTGGCCGAAGCCGCGTAGCCGTCGGCCGTCAGCCGGCCGCTGTCGCCCGTCCCGTACATCACGATGGCCTGGAAGCCCGACAGGCTGGGCGTCGTGTACTTGAAGGAATTGTCGACGCGGTTGCCTTCGTTCATGCCCATGGAACCGAAGACCTTGTCGGCATCGCCCATGTTGAAGCCGTTGTCCACCAGGAAGGTGTCCACGCCGGCGGAATACTGGCGGCCCATGGTGAGGGAGCCCCAGGCGTCGCTGGACAGGCCGGCGAACGCCTGGCGGTGGAACTGGCGATCGCTGGAGCTCTGGCCGGTGCCGATGTCGAAGCCCTGCTCCAGCTGGAAGATGGCGCGCAGGCCGTCGCCCAGGTCTTCGGAGCCCTTCAGGCCGAAGCGGCTGCCGTTGAGGGTCCCGTCGCGCAGGCCCGAGGATTTCGCGGTGGCGTCGGCGCCGCCGCGATCGTACTTGTAGTTCTGGTAGCCGTAGCCGGCATCCACGATGCCGTACAGCGTGATGGACGTTTCCGCCCGGGCCGCGCCGGCGGCTGCGAAACCGGCCAGCAACGCCGCCGCCAATAAGGTTTTCTTCAGCATTCGATACTCCATCCAGGCCTGGCGACATGCATGAGCGGCGCGCGGGTGCTTGTCGACAGGGCGCAACGACCATCGGCACGGCGTTCTCCCGCTCGCCGGCCGAAAATACATGACATCTCAAACATTAATGAGAATCATTCTCGTATTATACAGGCTCCACCGGAAAAAAATCGAGAACAGACGCAAAAAACCACCCCGAGAGGTGGCTTTTTGCATCGGGAACCGAAGTTCCCGTCGTTCGTGACGGCCCGGCGAACCGGACCGCATCGCCAGCGTGGACGAGCCACGCGAGACGATTAGAACTTGTGGTTCAGGCCGACACCGGCTTCCGTACCCTTCAGGTCCTTCACGTAGCCAATGTTCTTGGCATAGGACGCGTAGGTGTACAGGCTGGTGCGCTTGGACAGCGGGTACACGTAGTTCAGCTGGTACGTGCTGATGCTGCCGGCGTCGTCGCCCAGCTTGTCGCCGTTGTCCAGGTTGGACGTGGAGTAGTTCCAGCCGGCGTACAGGGTGCCACCAGCCAGAGGAGCGCTCAGGCCGACGTGGTAGTTGTTCGACTTGAAGTCGTCGAACAGGGCGGCGGTGTTGGGGAAGCCAACGCCGGGGGCGACGACGTTGCCACCCACGATGGCGCCCGGGGCACCGTTCCAGCCCATCTTGCCATGGCGGTCCTGACCGTAGGCCAGACCCAGCTTCACGACTTCAAAGTCGTAGGAGCCGTTGATCTGCCAGGAGGTCGCAGCGCTGCGTTCCACGCCGCCGACGGAGGAAGTCTGGCTTTGGCGATCGTAGCTGGCGCCGACACCGATCGGGCCGTTGGCGTACAGGGCGCCGACGGACACGCGGGTGCCACGGTTGGCGAAGGAGGAACCATCCGTACGACGGCCCACGGTGGTGCCGCCGTCGTTGTCGGTGCCGTACAGGGCGATGAACTTGAAGCCGGACAGGTCAGGCGTCACGTACTTGAAGGAGTTGTCGACGCGGGTGCCTTCGCCCAGACCGGTGGAGCCGAAGATCTTGTCGGCATCACCCAGGTTCACGCCGTTGGGGACCAGGAAGGTGTCCACGCCGGCGGAGTACTGGCGGCCCATCGTGAAGGTACCCCAGTTGTCGCTGGACAGACCCACGAAGGCTTGGCGGTGGAAGGCGCGGGTGCTGTTGGCGGCGGTGCCGTCACCCAGGTTGAAACCTTGTTCCAGTTGGAAGATGGCGCGCAGGCCGTCGCCCAGATCTTCGGAGCCCTTCAGACCGAAACGGTTGCCGTTGAAGGTGCCGTCACGCAGGCCCGAGGACTTGGAGGTGATGTCAGCGCCAGCGTGGTCGTACTTGTAGTTCTGGTAGCCGTAGCCGGTGTCCAGAATGCCGTACAGCGTCACGGACGTTTCCGCTTGAGCAACGCCAGCGGTGGCAAAGCCGGCCAGCAGAGCAGCAGCGAGCAGAGTCTTTTTCATGTAAGAAATCTCCGTAGATTTGTGTGAATCAGAGCAGGCCAACAACATCCCTTGCTGCTGCTCTTCCAACTCCGCGATGGGAAGTTGTAGGTATTGCATCAAAAATCCGGAGCGAACGCCACGTTGACCGGGCCAAAACCGCCAGTTTCCCGGGAAGGCGTTGCTTGTTCACAACATCGGTCCGGACGCCTCCCGGGAGGATCGGGGATTACCCTGAACCGGTATCCAATCGTGAAAGTCTGGATCAAACCCTGCGGGCGGCGATCCGGCCCACCCTCACGCCAGCACATCGAGCCCATGCTTCTTGACGACCTGCAGCAGGCGGGCAGCCATGCCGCTGGGTTGTTTGGCACCGCTTTCCCACTTTTGTACGGTCGACGTGCTCGTGTTCAGGTACTTGGCAAATACGGACTGGCTGACCTGTGCGTCTTTGCGAATCTGGACGACGGCCTTGGCATCGAGCCGGGGCGCCGCCGCAAGACACATCGCATCGAAATCCCGCAGGGTCCGTTTGGTCACCACGCCGGCCCGGTGAAGGCCCGTGGCTGCGCTATGAATCGCTTCGAACGCATCGCTCTTGAAGTGGGGCTTAGTCGTCATGGCTGAAAACCTCCAGGATTTCCTTCAGAACCAGTAGATCATCAAGCTGCTCGTCACGCATGGCAGCATACTGGGCGGCCAGCAGCTTGAAAGCGGCCTCTTCCGCCTGGTCAATATTTTCACGATCGCTCTTTGCGTACAGGTAGACGAAAAACCACCAATCCGCCACTTGCTCAACCACGATGCTGCGGTGCATGTTCTTGTTGAGCCGCTTCTTCCAGACGCCACCGCCCAGATTGGCGCCTTTCCCCTGTGTCAGATCGAAGCCCGCCTGAAACAGTTCCAAGTCGGAAATCCGCGCCTTGGCCGCCAGTTTGGCGAATGCCTTGGTCTTGAAAAAACGGGGGTTGCCTTTGCTCATCAACGCCACCTGTCGTGTTAAATTGTAGCACTGAGTGCTATAAACATGAAGAACGATCAGAACTCCACGCAGTATCCATGACAAGCGGTTTATCCTTCTGCCGACACAGACCGTTCTGACCGAATTTGCCATTGGGGGAAATCCCATCACCCCCGCCTTCCGGAGCCTTCCCTTGCCCGCCCTGAACCAGATCACCTGCGTCGAGGACTTTCGCCGCCTCGCGCGGCGCCGCGTGCCGCGCATGTTCTACGACTACATGGATTCCGGATCCTGGACCGAATCCACCTACCGGGCCAACGAAGCCGACCTGCAGGCGCTGAAGTTCCGCCAGCGGGTGGCGGTGGACATCGCCCGGCGCAGCCTGCGGGCGCGCCTGCTGGGCGAGGACGTGGCGATGCCGCTGGCGCTGGCGCCCACGGGGCTGACGGGCATGCAGCGCGCCGACGGCGAGATCCTGGCCGCGCGGGCGGCGGAGCGCTTCGGCGTGCCGTTCACGCTGTCGACGATGAGCATCTGCTCGATCGAGGACGTGGCGGCCCGCACCAGCCGGCCGTTCTGGTTCCAGCTGTACGTGATGCGCGACCGCGAGTTCATCGGCCGGCTGATCGACCGTGCCCGCGCGGCGCGCTGCTCGGCCCTGATGGTGACGCTGGACCTGCAGGTGATGGGGCAGCGGCACAAGGACATCCGGAACGGCCTGTCCACGCCGCCGCGCCCGACGCTGGCCAACCTGGCGAACCTGGCGCTCAAGCCGCAGTGGTGCCTGGAGATGCTGCGCACGCCCCGGCGCGCGTTCGGCAACATCGTGGGCCACGCCAAAGGCGTGGCGGACATGCGTTCCCTGGCGTCCTGGACGGCGGAGCAGTTCGACGCCACGCTGAACTGGAGCGACCTGGCCTGGATCAAGGAGCGCTGGGGCGGCAAGCTGATCGTCAAGGGCATCATGGACGCGCAGGACGCGCGCCGCGCGGTGGACGCAGGGGCGGACGCGCTGGTGGTGTCGAACCACGGCGGACGCCAGCTGGATGGCGCGCCCTCGTCGATCGCCGCCCTGCCCGCCATCGCGCAGGCCGTGGGCGGGCGCATCGAGGTCTGGATGGACGGCGGCGTGCGCAGCGGCCAGGACACGCTGCGCGCCCTGGCGCTGGGCGCGCGCGGGGTGCTGATCGGCCGGGCGTTCCTGTACGCACTGGCCGCGCGCGGCGAGGCCGGCGTGCTGCGCTGCCTGGAAATCCTGGCCAACGAACTGGACGTGACCATGGCCTTCTGCGGCCGCACGCGCATCCAGGACGTGGACCGGCGCGTGCTGGTGAATCCGGAAGCCGCATGCTGAACATCCTCTGGCTCGGGTTCTTCCTCGTCGCGGCGGCCGCCGCGCTGTTCCAATGGCTGGTCCTGGGCGATCCGGCCGTGTTCGCCCGCCTGATCACCAGCCTGTTCGACATGGCGGACCTGTCGGTCAAGCTGATGCTGATGTTGTTCGGCACGCTGACGCTGTGGATGGGCTTCCTGAAGATCGCCGAATCGGCGGGGCTGGTGGCCGGCCTGGCCCGGCTGCTGGGTCCGCTGTTCCGGCGCCTGATGCCGGAAGTGCCGGCAGGGCACCCGGCCCTGGGCCTGATCACGCTGAACTTTGCCGCCAACGCGCTGGGACTGGACAACGCCGCCACACCCATCGGCCTGCGGGCCATGCACGCGCTGCAGACGCTCAATCCAGAACCCCGATCCGCCAGCAACGCGCAGATCCTGTTCCTGGTGCTCAATTCCTCGTCGCTGACGCTGCTGCCGGTGACGATCTTCATGTACCGGGCGCAGCAAGGCGCGGCCGATCCGACGCTGGTGTTCCTGCCGATCCTGCTGGCGACCTCGGCCTCGACGCTGGCGGGGCTGCTGTCGGTGGCCTTCATGCAGCGGCTGCGGCTGCACGATCCCGTCGTCCTGGCCTGGCTGGGCGGCGGCGCGCTGCTGCTGGGCGGTTTCATGGCGCTGCTGGCGTCCATGAGCGCCGCCGCCGTGGCCGCCCTGTCTTCGTTGATGGGCAATCTGGCACTGTTCGGCATCCTGATCGCCTTTCTGGCCGCCGGCGCCTGGAAACGCATCCCGGTCTACGAAAGCTTCATCGAGGGCGCCAGGGACGGCTTCGACGTCTGCAAGGGTCTGCTGCCCTATCTGGTGGCCATGCTGTGCGCGGTGGGGGTGCTGCGCGCCTCCGGGGCGCTGGACGTGCTGCTGGACGGCATCCGCTGGCTGGCGCACGCGGGCGGTCTGGACGCCCGTTTCGTCGACGCCCTGCCGACCGCCCTGGTCAAGCCGTTCTCCGGCAGCGCGGCACGCGCCCTGATGATCGAAACCATGCAACACTCGGGGCCGGACAGCTTTGCCGCCCTGCTGGCCGCCACCGTCCAAGGCAGCACCGAGACGACTTTCTACGTGCTGGCCGTGTATTTCGGCGCGGTCGGCATCCAGCGCGCGCGCCACGCCGTGGGCTGCGCGCTGCTGGCGGACGTGGCGGGCGTGCTGGCCTCGATCGGGGTGTGCTACTGGTTTTTCGGCTGACGATGCCCCAGCCCTAGCCCGGCACTCCGACGCTGGCCAGCGCCCGCAAGGGGCCGGCGGCGCGGATGGCGTCGACCTGGACCGGATCGCGCACGTACAGTACGCCGCCGAAGGACAGGGCGTTCAGGGACACGCCCTGGAAGTGTTCCCGGCTGCGGGGCAGCACCAGCATCCAGCCGTCGCCCACCAGCATGTTGCAGGGCGGCAGCAGGCCGTCGGCGCCCGGGCGCAGGTCGAGCGCGGCGCAGGCCTGGCCGAAGGCGATCAGCATGGCACGGGCGCTGGACCCGGCATCGGCGCCCAGGCCGGCGTCCACGCGCACGAAGCAGTGCGCCAGATCCAGCGCGGGATGGCGCACGATGGCGCCCTGCGCCTGGTCGGCCGGCAGGCCGGCCGCCAGGGCGCGCAGCGAGGCGTTGCCCGGCGCATCGGGGATCCACTGGACGTGCTTGTGCCGCTGGCTCGCGCCCGCGGCGGCGCCGCCGTTGTAGAAGCCCAGGCCGCCCTCCGCCGACAGGATGGAGGCCAGGGCCCGGAAGTCGATCTCCTCCAGCGGCGAGAGCTGTTCCGCGAACGCGCGCCGGGCCAGCACCAGGTGGTGCAGGCACACCGGGAACTTGTTGAGGATGGCCGCGTGATGCTCCCCCACCGGGCCGACGAGCAGGGCGGGATCGGGTTTCAGGAAGGGATTGAAGTCCGGATCGCGCGGCCCGCCGGGCAGCACGACGGCCTGCCGGGCCGAGGGCGCGGGGGCGCCCGCCGCCGCGCTCCGCGCGGCAGGATCTCCGGCCGCATCCGGGACGGCAGGCCCCCCGGCGGCCTCGCCCCGGGCGGCGGCGTCCCTGGCGGCCGCATCCTTGGCGATCTCCCTGGCGGCCGCATCCTTGGCGGCCAGGGCGGCCACCCAGCGGATGGTGAAGGGCAGGCCCTGGTCCTGGATCAGGACTTCCTCGGCCACGATGGGCTGCAGCTCGCCCGAGGCGATGGCCTGGCTGCTGCGCGCGCGTACGGCATCCATGAAGTTAGAATGCATGTTCCTCCCCCTGCATGGGCGCTTGTCGTCCCGCCGGCCGCATCGGCGGATTCCGCAGGGCGCCGGCGATTTTTCCCGATTGTAGGAGATCGCCGCCAAAGATGCCCGTTCAGGGGATGAAAACCGCACATGGAGACGTTTCATGTTTTCCTGCCCACGCATGCGGACCCTGATCCGAAGCGCCCTCGCCACGGGGGCGGGCCTCTGGCTGGCGGGCTGCGCCAGCATCGCCGCCACCCCGCCGGGCACGCCGCTGGCCCAGGTGAGCGCACAGTTCGGCGCGCCCACGCTGCAATGCACCGACCGCCAGGGCAGAAACCGCGTCGTCTGGTCGCAGCAGCCGCTGGGGCAGTATGCCTGGGGCGCCACGGTGGACGCCGGCGGCCTCGTCCAGGGCATCGAGCCCATCCTGACCGACGAGCATTTCCAGGTGCTGAAGCAGGGCGAATGGACGGCCGACCAGGTGCGCTGCGAGTTCGGCCCGCCCGCCATCGTCGACACGGCCGGCCTGCCCAGCGTGCGCCAGATCGTCTGGAGCTACCGCTACAAGCAGGACCACGTCTGGAATTCGCTGATGTACGTGTTCATGGGGCCCGACGGGACGCGGGTCACGCGCTTTCATCCGGGGCCCGATCCCATGTACGACCGCGAGGATGCGTACCCGAGGCTCTGAGCCCGCGCGAGACTCTGAGCCCGCGCCGGCTCAGGCCAGCGGCCTCTGGCGCAGCGCCAGCGCGCCGGACAGCAGCAGCATCAGGGCCGACACGGCCAGCCCGAAGGACAGGGAGCCGGCCCGGTCGCTGATCCAGCCGCAGGCGGCCGGGCCGATCGTCTGGCCGATGGCGAACAGGCTGGTGGCCACCGCCATGGCGTTGCCCCAGGCCGGCCGGGCCAGATTGCCCTTGACGAAGCCGGTCACCGCGGACGGCACCATGAAGACGCTGCCGCCCACCAGCATCGCGGAGAGCCAGACGCCCGCCAGGTTGGGCAGGACCAGGGGCAGGGCCGCGCCCGCCGCCAATACGAACAGCGCGGCGCCCATGGGCCAGCCGTCCCGGCGGCCGTCGAACAGCCGCGCCCAGAGCAGCGGAGCGAGCAGGGTCATCACGCCCAGCAGCGCCCACATGACGGACGTGGTGACGGCCAGGCGCGCCGGGTCGGCGGCGTGCTGCCGGACCCAGGCCACGATGAAGGTCATGTAGGCGATGTAGCCCAGGCCGAAAATGAAATACGCCGCCAGCACCGGCAGGCAAGGCCGCCACGGCCAGCGGGCGTCGGACCGCATGGACGAGGGCTCCGCGATGGCGGCCGCGGCGCGGATCGCGGCGATGGAACACGGGAGGCAGACGGCCCCCATCGCAATCCACGCCGCCGGCCACGCGGCCGGCCCCCGCAGCTCGAACAGCCACGGCAAGGCCGCGCCCGTCAGCAGCGTGCCCAGGCCGCCCCCGCTGAAGAAGATCACGATGGCGCGCGTGCCGAGCACCCCCGCCAGCACGCCGCCGCAGACGAACGCCCCCGCGCCGCCGAATCCGGCCACGAAGCGGAACACGCTCAGCCAGAAGAAGTCGCGCGTCAGCCCGCTGGCCAGCACCGACAGCGTCGTCAGCGCCATGCCCCACATGAACAGGCGCCGGTTGCCCAGCCGGGCGACGAAGTAGATGGCGAGCACGGCGCCCAGCAGGTATCCGAGCGCGTTCACGGTATTGAGCCAGCCCGCCTGCGCATAGTTCAGCGCCAGGTCGGTGCGCATCGCCGGCAGGATCAGCGCGTAGCCGAAGCGCGCGAAGCCCACCGCGACCGCCGAGCCGCCGGACAGCGCCCACGCCGAGGCGGCCGGCCTCATGCGCGGCTCCGCGGGGACGCATCAAGGCGGGGACTCCGGGATCGGGGAGGTGTAGGGTTCATCACGCACATCATACGGATACCGGATACGACGATACCAGACACGCGCATCATGCGGAGCGGGGAGCCGGGCAATACGGGCACAGCCTGGCCTTGATGAGGGAGGCCTGCGCGAAGCGGATTCCCGGCGCGGACGCCGGCCGGAAGCCGGATGCCCGCCGGAAGCCAGATGTCCGCCGGAAGCCGGATGTCCGCCGAAACCGACGCCATCGGCCGCGTGGTTTCCGCGGCCCATCCGCAGTGCCCGGCCGTATTGACCCGGCAGCATCTCCTCAGCTCACGCGGCCGCCAGAAAAGGAAAAGCCCTGAGTCAACAGGGCTTCAGGCCAGCCAAACTGGCGGAGACGGAGGGATTCGAACCCTCGATGCGGGTATAAGCCGCATGCTCCCTTAGCAGGGGAGTACCTTCAACCACTCGGCCACGTCTCCAGCAAAGCGGGCATTCTAGCACAGGACGCGGCGCACGCCGGCAAGACCGGCGCCGCGTCCGGGGCGGCCGCTCAGGCTTCGGCCTGGACGACTTCCTGGTCCAGCTCGAAGGCCTTGTGCAGGGCGCGCACGGCCAGTTCCATGTACTTGTCGTTGATCAGCACGGAGGTCTTGATTTCCGAGGTGCTGATCATCTGGATGTTGATGCCCTCTTCGGCCAGGGTGCGGAACATCAGGCTGGCGACGCCGACGTGGCTGCGCATGCCGATGCCCACGATGGAGACCTTGGCGACCTTGTCGTCGGAGACGATCTCGCCGGCGCCCACGGCCGGACCGATCTGGTTCTTCAGCAGGTCCAGGGTGCGCGCGAAGTCGTTGCGGTTGACCGTGAAGGAGAAGTCGGTCATGCCCTGCTGCGAGATGTTCTGCAGGATCATGTCCACGTCGATGTTGGCCGCGGCCACGGGGCCCAGGATCGAATAGGCCACGCCCGGGGTGTCGGGGACGTTGCGCAGGGTGACTTTGGCTTCGTCGCGGCTGAAGGCGATGCCGGAGACAACGGCGGTTTCCATTTTCTGGTCTTCCTCGAAAGTGATGAGCGTGCCCGAGTGCATTTCCTCGTCGACCGGGATCATGGGATCGGTCAGCGAGGACAGGACCCGCAGCGGCACCTGGTATTTGCCGGCGAATTCCACGGAGCGGATCTGCAGGACCTTGGAGCCGAGCGAAGCCATTTCCAGCATTTCCTCGAAGGAAATGACGTTCATGCGGCGGGCTTCGGGCACCACGCGCGGGTCGGTGGTGTAGACGCCGTCCACGTCGGTGAAGATGAGGCATTCGTCGGCGCCCATGGCCGCGGCGACCGCCACGGCCGAGGTGTCCGAGCCGCCCCGCCCCAGGGTGGTGATGTGGCCTTCGTCGTCGACGCCCTGGAAGCCGGTGACGATCACCACGCGGCCCGCGTCCAGGTCGGCGCGGATGCGGGTGTCGTCGATGGAGCGGATGCGCGCCTTGGTGTAGGCGCTGTCGGTGCGCACCGGAACCTGCCAGCCGGCGTAGCTGCGGGCGGCCACGCCCTGGCGCATCAGGGCGATGGCCAGCAGCGCGCTGCTGGCCTGCTCGCCGGTGGCGGCCAGCATGTCGAGCTCGCGCAGGTCGGGCTGGGGAGAGATTTCCTTGGCCAAGCCCAGCAGGCGGTTGGTTTCGCCCGACATGGCCGAGGGCACGACGACGACCTGGTGGCCGGCGGCGTGCCATTTGGCGACCCGCCGCGCGACGTTCTGAATGCGTTCGACGGAGCCCATCGAGGTGCCGCCGTATTTCTGGACGATTAGCATGATGCCTTGACGAAGGTTGAAGCCCGGTGAACCAGCAAAACGGATTATTCTACCTGGGTTTTCGGCAGGCAGAGGACGCGGCCGCGCCGCACCGCGATCCAGACGCCCTCGTGCAGCAGCCGCACGTCGCGGTCGTGCCCCAGGGCATGGACGCCGCGCAGCGTGCGCAGCCAGGCGCGCAGGCGGGCTTCGGTGGGCATGCGCAGGCCCAGGGCGCGCAGCCAATGGCGCAGCGCCTGGGCCTGGCGGTGGGCCGGCAGCGCGCGCCAGGCGGCAAGCGAGAATTCCCGCCCGTCGGGCGAGGGATCCAGCCCCTGCCAGTCGGCCTGGGCGGCCTCCTCCACCCAGTCCGACAGCGCCTGCGCCTGGCCGGCGTGGCGGGCCAGGGTCCGGCGCCAGGCGGGCCAATGCGCGTCCAGCACCGGCGCCAGCCCGGTGCGCAGGGCGGCGCGGGCGTAGCGGGCGTCGGCATTGCTGGGATCGCGCGCCGGCTGCCAGCCGCTCAGGTCCCCGAAGCGCCGGGCGCAGGCCAGGATCACCGACCGGGGCTGATCCAGCCAGGGCCGGCTCCAGACCAGGCCGTCGCGCTCCATCACGGGGCGCATGGCCGCCAGGCCCAGCGGACCGGTCCCGCGCAGCAGGCGCAGCAGCACGGTCTCGGCCTGATCGTCCTGGTGATGGGCCAGCAGCAGGTGGCCGACGCCGGCATGGGCGGCCAGCCCGGCCAGGGCGGCGTAGCGGGCGTCGCGCGCGGCGGCCTCCAGGCCCCGCCCGTCGATCTCGACGGTCACCCGGCGGCTGTGGCAGTCCGCCTCCAGCAGCCCCGCCAGCCGGTGCGCGCGGATCAGCCAGTCGTCGGCCTCGGGCTGCAGGCCATGGTGGACGTGGAAGCAATGCAGGCGCAGCCCGCGCCGCCGGGCCGCATGGGCGGCGTGCAGCGCCAGCATGGCGGAATCGGCACCGGCGCTCAGCGCCACGCCGACGGCGGAGCCGGCCGGCCCCGCCATCAGGGCGGTATCGACCGCCCGCAGCAGCGCCGGATCGAGCGCCGCCCGCCAGGGGCCGGCATCGTCGCCGGACGCGGTGGCGGGCCGCTTCAGGGAAGGCGGAACGGACTCGCCGGCGGGCCGCTGCGAAGAACGTGAGAAGGACGCGGCGGCGGGCCGCCGCGGAGCACGCGGGACGGGCTCGCCGGACGGCCGCGTCCCGCCGGGGGGCGTCGTGCGGGGAGCGGGCTTCCTAGCGGGCTTCCTGGAAGCGCCCATAGGCGGAGATGCGTTCGAGGCGGCGGCGCAGCAGTTCGTCCACGTCCATGCCGGAGAGCTCGCGCAGGGCGTCGGCCAGGGCGCGCTGGAGCTGGCGGGCCATGGTGGCCGGATCGCGGTGGGCGCCGCCCACGGGCTCGTTGACCACGCGGTCGATCAGGCCCAGGTCCTTCAGGCGCGGCGCGGTGATGGCCAGGGCCTCGGCGGCGACGGAAGCCTTGTCGGCGCTGCGCCACAGGATGGAGGCGCAGCCTTCCGGCGAGATGACGGCATAGGTGGCGTATTGCAGCATCATGACCGTGTCGCCCACGGCGATCGCCAGCGCGCCGCCCGAGCCGCCTTCGCCGATGATGGTGACGATGATGGGGACTTTCAGGCCGGCCATGGCGTACAGGTTGTGGCCGATGGCTTCGGACTGGCCGCGTTCTTCCGCGCCGACGCCGGGATAGGCGCCCGGGGTGTCGACGAAGGTGAACACCGGCAGGCGGAATTTCTCGGCCAGCTTCATCAGGCGCAGGGCCTTGCGGTAGCCCTCGGGCAGCGGCATGCCGAAGTTGCGCAGGGCGCGTTCCTTGGTGTCGCGGCCCTTCTGGTGGCCGATCACCATGCAGGGCGTGCCGTTGAAGCGCGCCAGCCCGCCCACGATGGACTGGTCGTCGGCGTACATGCGGTCGCCGTGCAGTTCGTGGAAATCCGTGAACAGCGCCTGGACGTAGTCCATGGTGTAGGGCCGCTGGGGATGGCGGGCCACCAGCGCGGTCTGCCAGGGGGTGAGCTTGGCGTAGATGCTCTTGGCCAGGGACTGGCTCTTCTGCTGCAGGCGGTTGACTTCCTCGGAGATGTCGACGGCCGAATCGGTCTGCACGTAGCGCAGTTCTTCGATCTTTTGGTCGAGCTCGGCCAGAGGCTGTTCAAATTCAAGAAATGTATTTCGCATGGGAGCAGGGGTCCTAGGACGGAATTTCGGGACTCGGTCGGGGCTTCAGTACTCGACGGCGGCGGCATCCATGCTGCGCCACAGGTACCAGCTGGCGACCGTGCGCCACGGCGCCCAGGCCTGGGAGACCTCGCGCGCCTCGAAGCGCGAGACCGGCTCGCCGCTGAAGTAGTGGTGGGAGATGGCCTTGAGCAGCGCCGTGTCGTCCAGCGGCAGGACGTCGGGACGCCCGAGGAAGAAGATCAGGAACATTTCCGCCGTCCAGCGGCCCACGCCGCGGATGTCGCACAGCAGCGCCATCACGGCCGCGTCGTCGCGCGATTCCCACCAGGCCGGGTCCAGCCGGTCGGGCAGCGCGAAGAATTCGGCCGCGTCGCGCAGGTACTGGGCCTTGCGCAGGGACAGCCCGAGCGCGCGCAGTTCGGCTTCGGTGCAGCCGGCGATGCAGGCGGGCTGCACGTCGCTGCCGCAGGCCTGCACCAGCCGTGCCCAGAGCTTGCGCCCCAGCGCGAGGGAAATCTGCTGGCCGACGATGATGCGGATCAGGGTCTGGAACGGGCTGTGGCGCGCCTGGATGGATTCGTGGCCGTAGACCGGGATCAGCTTGCGCAGGATGCGGTCGCGCTGCATCAGGTGCTCGCAGGCCTGCGTCCAGTAGACGGGCCGCAGCGCGGCGGAACTGTGGTGCTGCATGTCCATGGTCACACCCGCCGCCACCGGGTGGCGCCGCCGGCCGCGTCGGCCAGCTCCACGCCCTGCTCGCGCAGCCGGGCGCGGATGGCATCGGCCCGGGCGAAATCGCGCGCGGCCTTGGCCTGGGCGCGTTCGGCGACCAGGGCCTCGATGGCGTCGGCCGACAGCGTGTCCGCGCGGGCGCCGCCCGCCAGGAAACGGGTGGGGGATTTCAGGTAGGTGGCCGGATCGGTCTGCAGCAGGCCGAGGATGCTCCCCAGCGCGCGCAGCAGGCCGCTGGCCCGGGCGCTGGATTCGCGGTTGGCCTGGCCGGCCAGATCGAACAGCACGGCCACGGCGCCGGCCGTGTTGAAATCGTCGTCCATGGCGGCGCGGAAGGCCTGCGCGGCCGGATCGTCCCAATCGACGGCCACGTCGGCCGGCGGCACGCTGGCCAGGGTCTGGTAGAGCCGGTCCAGGGCGTTCTGGGCATCCAGCAGGTTGTCCGGCGCGTAGTTCTGCGCGCTGCGGTAGTGGCTGCGCACCAGGAAGAAGCGCAGCATCTCGGCTTCGCGCGGGTTGACGGCGTAGTCCGCGCGGTCGTCGGCCGCGTCCAGCGCGACCGTGTCGCGGATGCGCCGGAAATTGCCCAGGGACTTGGACATCTTTTCGGCGTCCACCATCATCGGGCCGCAGTGCATCCAGGTCGTGGCCAGGGTGCCGCCGAAGGCGCCCTCGCTCTGGGCGATCTCGTTTTCGTGGTGGGGGAATTTCAGGTCCGGACCGCCGCCGTGGATGTCCAGCGGCATGCCCAGCAGAGCGTGGCTCATGGCCGAGCATTCGATGTGCCAGCCGGGGCGCCCCGGCCCGTAGGGGGAATCCCAGCGGGTGTCGGCGGGCTCGTCGGGCTTGGCGGATTTCCACAGCACGAAATCGAGCGGGTCCTGCTTGCCGGCCGACACGGCGACGCGCTCGCCCGCGCGCAGGTCGTCGAGCGACTTGCCCGAGAGCTTGCCGTAGCCGGGAAACTTGCGCACCGGAAAGTTGACGTCGCCGTCCGCGCCCTGGTAGGCCAGGCCCTTGGATTCGAGCGTGCGGATGATGTCGAGCATGCCGGCCACGTGCTCGGTGGCGCGCGGCTCGTCGTCGGGGGGCTGGACGCCCAGGGCGCGCTCGTCGGCGCGCATGGCGTCGATGAAGAATGCCGTGAGCGCGCGGATCGTCACGCCGCGCTCGACGGCGCGGCGGATGATCTTGTCGTCGATGTCGGTGATGTTGCGCACGTAGCGCACCCGGTAGCCCGAGGCCCGCAGCCAGCGCTGCACCACGTCGAAGCCGACCAGCATCCGTGCATGGCCCAGGTGGCAGAAGTCGTAGACCGTCATGCCGCAGACGTACATGCGCACCACCCCCGGCTCCACCGTCCGCAACGGAATTTTCTGGCGTGTCAGGGTGTCGTGGATATGGAGCATGTCGGGCCGCAGGAGACGAGCAAACCCGCCGCACCGGACCAGGCGGGCAGCGCGCGGGGATGTAAAATGGACTGACAAGTATACCGTCCCTAGGGAACCTCTGAACACGTCGGTTCCCTGGACCAGTCCCAGAACCCCATCCATAGGCGCCCCGAGACGTGACCCGCCCCTTCCTTCCTGTTTTGGCCCTGTGCGCCTGCCTGGCGGCGGGTCCGTCCATCGCGGCATCTTCGGGCGCCGGCGCGGGCCCTTCGAGCCTGAACTACAACCCCGAAACCGGGGCGTTCACCGAGCCCCTCCCGCCCGAGCGCGGCTGGCAGGCCTTCGCCGAGCTGCTGAAAAAAGCCGCGCCCTCGGTGGACACGGCCATCCCGCTGACGCCCGCCCAGGTCGCCGGCCACGTGGCGGCGCTGATCGACGCGGGCCGCGCCGCGGAAGCGCTGGACATCATCGGCAAGCAGCAGGCCGCGCGCGACGCGGCCGCCGTGCCGGGCGCCGACGTGCAGCTGCGCTACCAGCAGGGCCGCGCCCTGGCGGCGCTGGGCCGGCACGACGAGGCCATGGCCGTCTGGCGCCAGATGACCACCGACTATCCCGAACTGCCCGAGCCCTGGAACGCGCTGGCGATCGAATACGCCCGCCGGGGCCAGCTGCAGCTCGCCCGCGACGCGCTCGACATGGCCCTGGTGTCCGACCCGTCCTTCGCGCCGGCGCTGGAAAACCTGGGGCACGTGCAGATGCGCATGGCCCAGGAATCCTTCGACCGCGCCCGGGCGGCGGGCGCTTCTCCCGCTCCGGCCGCAGCGCCCGCCGGCCAGGCCGCTCCGGCCGCGGCGCCCGCCACACCGACGCACGACAAAACCTCCGCCCGTCAGGCACAATAGGGCTTTTGCCCTGGACGCTTCCATGTCCCATTCCTCGTTCCTTTCCCGCGTCCTGCCCTGGACGCGGGCCTGCAGCCTGGGCTGCGCCCTGGTCCTGGCGGGCGGCGCCGCCGCCGCGCAGGCCGATTCCAACCCTTCCACCCAAAGCACAGCCATGAGCACTCATCCGCACGTCAGAATGCACACCAGCAAGGGCGACCTGCTGATCGAACTGGACGCCGAGAAAGCCCCCAAGACCGTCGAAAACTTCCTCCGCTACGTGAAGGAAGGCTTCTACGACGGCACCGTCTTTCACCGCGTCATCAACAACTTCATGATCCAGGGCGGCGGCTTCGAGCCCGGCATGAAGCAGAAGCAGACCCACGCCCCCGTCGAGAACGAGGCCAACAACGGCCTGAAGAACGACCGCTACACGCTCGCCATGGCGCGCACCGCCGATCCGCATTCGGCGACGGCCCAGTTCTTCATCAACGTGGCCGACAACGATTTCCTGAACTTCACCGCACCCACCTCCAACGGCTGGGGCTACGCCGTGTTCGGCCGCGTCATCGAGGGCACCGAGGTCGTCGACGAGATCAAGAAGGTCAAGACCGGCAGCAAGGGCTTCCACCAGGACGTGCCCGCCGAGGACGTCGTCATCGAAAGCGCCACGCTGGTTGAATAGACTGGCATTGCGGGGCACCGTCTGGGTCGCCTCCGACATCCACCTGGGCGAGGCCGTCCCGCAGACGGCCCGCGCCTTCTACGATTTCCTGGGCCGGGCCCGGCGCGAGGCCGGCACCCTGATCCTGTGCGGCGACCTCTTCGACGCCTGGATCGGCGACGACCACGCCCTGCGCCGGCCGCCCCGCTGGCTGGCGACGGCCCTGGACGAGCTGCGCGCCACCGCCGGCGCCCTCCCCCTGTGGCTGGCGCGCGGCAACCGCGATTTCCTGATGGGCCGCGCCCTGGCCGATGCGCTGGGCGCCCGGCTGCTGGAGGCCCCCGCCGTCCTGGACACCGACGCCGGCCCCATCCTGCTGGCCCACGGCGACGAATTCTGCACCGACGACCTCGCCTATCAGCGCTTCCGCCGCATCGTCCATACGCCCTGGATCCAGCGGATCTTCCTCGCCCTGCCGCTGGGCGCGCGGCGCGCGATCGCGGCGCGCGCGCGCGCCCGCAGCCGGCAGGCCCGGCGCAGCAAGCCGATGGCGATCATGGACGTGAATCCGGCGGCCGTGGCCCAGGCCCTGCGCGCCGCCGGCTGCGACACCCTGATCCACGGCCACACGCACCGGCCCGCCGTCCACGCGCTGGAGCTGGACGGCCGCGCGGCGCGGCGCTACGTGCTGCCCGACTGGGAATTCGACCACGATGCGCCCCCCCGGGGCGGCTGGATCGAGATCGACGCGGCTGGAATCCGGCTGGAACAGCTGTAGGAGAACGCCGGCCGCGGGCGTTCCGACCCGGTGGCGGACGCGGCGCCGGCCCCGGGGGGCGGGCCGCGCCCCGTCAGTCTTCCCGCGTCTCGGCCTCGGGGTCGAACGGGTCGAGGCTGTCGATCTGCACGGCGGCGATGCGCCGGCCTTCCAGGGCGGCGACGGTGAAACGGAAGCCGCCATAGCCGCGCACCAGTTCGCAGTGGTCGCCGACCTGCGGCAGGCGCCCGAAACGGCTCAGCAGATAGCCCGCGAGCGTGGAGTATTCCTCGTGCTCGTCCACCAGGCCGTCGGTGTGCAGGATCTGCTCCAGGTGGTGCAGGTCGGCGGCGCCGTCCACGCGCCAGCGGCCGTTGCCCTGGTCGATGATGTCGGGGGCCTCGTCCTCGTCGGGGAATTCGCCGGCGATGGCCTCGAAGATGTCGATCGGCGTCACCACCCCGACGATGGAGCCGAACTCGTCGGCCACCAGGACCAGCAGTCCGTGCGAACGCTTGAGCGTTTCCATGAGCTGCAGGATGGGGATGGTCTCGTGCACGATGATGGGCTCGCGCAGCCGGGTCTCGCGGATGCCGCCGTGCTCCAGCAGATCCAGCAGCAGGTCCTTGGCGCGGCCCACCCCCACGACCTCGTCCAGCGTGCCGCGGCACACCGGGAAGAAGCTGTGCGGCTCCCGGATGAGCTGGGCGCGCAGGTCTTCCACGGGCGCGTCCAGGTTGATCCAGGACACGTCGGTGCGCGGCGTCATCACGGAGTGCACGTTGCGGTCGCTGAGCGTCAGCACGCCGCTGACCATGTTGCGTTCCTCGTCGCCGAAGGCCTCCACGGGCGCCGGCACGTCCTGTCCGTCCTCGGGCTCGGGGCCGTCCAGGGGCTTGCGGCCCAGCATCAGCAGCACGGCCTCGGCGGTGCGCTCGCGCAGCGGCCGGCGCATCTCGGCCCGGCGCACGTTGCGCCGCGCCCACTGGTTCAGGGTCTCGATCAGCACCGAGAACACGATGGCGGCGTACAGATAGCCCTTGGGCACGTGGAAGCTGAAGCCGTCGGCCACCAGCGAGAAGCCGATCGTCAGCAGGAAGCCCAGGCACAGGATCACCACCGTCTGGTGGGCGTTGACGAAGGCGGTCAGCGGCTTGGACGCCACCAGCATGATCGCCATGGCGATCACCACCGCCGCCATCATGATCGCCAGGTGATCGACCATGCCCACGGCCGTGATCACCGAGTCGACGGAAAACACCGCGTCCAGAATGACGATCTGCGTGACGATCACCCAGAAGCCGGCGTGCAGGCGCGAGCCGGAGGCGTGCTGGGTGCGGCCCTCGATGCGGTCGTGCAGCTCGAACGTGCCCTTGAACAGCAGGAAGAAGCCGCCCGTGATGAGGATCAGGTCACGGCCCGAGAAGGACAGGTCGCCCAGGTGCACCAGCGGCTCGGTGAGCTTCACCAGCCAGGACATCAGCGTCAGCAGGAACAGGCGCATGACGAGCGCCAGGCTCAGGCCCAGGACGCGGGCGCGGTCGCGCTGCTTGGGCGGCAGCTTGTCGACCAGGATGGCGATGAACACCAGGTTGTCGATGCCCAGGACGATTTCCAGGACGATCAGGGTGAACAGGCCCACCCAGGCTGCCGGATCCAGCAACCATTCCATAGTCGTATCCCGTCAGGCGCGCAGATGGGCCATCATCTGCGCGAATATCTTGGGCGGCGCGGCCAGCACGTTGCCCGATTCCATCCAGCCCTGCTCGCCCTGGAAATCGGCCAGCAGGCCGCCGGCTTCCAGCACCAGCAGGCCGCCGGCGGCCATGTCCCAGGGCTTGAGGCCGACGCCGCAGAAGCCGTCCAGGCGGCCGCTGGCCACCCAGGCCAGGTCCAGGACCGTGGAGCCCGTGCGCCGCGCCGCCGCGCATTCGGCCAGCAGGGGCACGAAGGGCGAAGTCGCCGGCAGCGCCGTGGACTGGGGAATGTGCGAGGCGAGCAGCGTGTCGTGATAACGCACGCAGCTGGACACCCGCACCCGGCGGTCGTTCAGGAAGGCGCCGCTGCCCCGGCTGGCGGTGAACATTTCATTGCGCGTGGGGTCGTAGACCACGGCGTGCGCGGCCTGGCCGCGATGCATCAGCGCGATGGACACGGCATAGTGGGCGAAGCCGTGGATGAAGTTGGTGGTGCCGTCCAGCGGATCGATCACCCACTGGAATTCCGCGCCGGCCTGGCCGCCCGCCGCCTGGTGGCGGCCCGATTCCTCGGCCAGGATGCCGTGGTCGGGATAGGCTGTGCGTAAAATGTCGATGATGGATTCCTCGGCGGCCCGGTCGATTTCCGTGACGTAGTCCTTCGGCCCCTTGCGCGCCACGTTCAGGCGTTCCAGGTCGAGGCTGGCGCGGTTGATGATGGCGCCGGCACGGCGTGCCGCCTTGATGGCGGTGTTGAGCATCGGGTGCATAGGTTTCCAAAGATCACGGGTAGCAGACCCCCCATTTTAAATGACTCCGCCAATTTCCTCCGACACGCCTTCCGACCCCGCGGATCTCTTCGCCCGGGTGCGCTTCGTCATGGTCAGCCCCAGCCACCCCGGCAACGTCGGCTCGGCGGCCCGGGCGATCAAGACCATGGGCTTTCGCGACCTGCGCCTGGTGGCCCCCGCCGACCCGGACATCCTGCGCCATCCCGACGCCCTCGCCCTGGCGAGCGGGGCCGGCGACATTCTGGAGCGGGCCCGCATGCACGCCGGCCTGGCCGACGCGCTGGGGTCCGCGACCCTGGCCTTCGCCCTGACGGCGCGGGCGCGGGCCCTCGGCCCCCCGCCCTGCGACATCCGCGAGGCCGCCCTGCAGTCGGCCGCCGAGCTGGCCCGGCCGCAGGCGCGCATCGCCCTCGTCCTGGGCACGGAGCGCACCGGCCTGTCCAACGAGGACATCACCCTGTGCCAGCGCGTCTGCCACATCCCGGCCAATCCGGCGTACAGTTCGCTGAACGTGTCCCAGGCGCTGCAGCTGGCCGCCTGGGAAATGCGCTACGCCCTGCTGCCGCTGGCCGGCGCGGCGCGCCTGCCCGACACCCACGCCCGGCACGATCCGGGAACGGATCCGGCCAGCAGCGCGCGCGTCCAGGCCATGCTGGACCATTTCGAGCGCGCCATGCTGGCCGTGGGCTTCCTCGATCCCCGGCATCCGAAGAAGCTCGTGCCGCGCATGCGGCAGATGTGGACGCGCAGCCGGCTGAGCGCCGACGAAGTGGACATGGTGCGCGGCCTGTGCACCGCCATGATCCGCAGCGCCGGCGGCGCGGCGTCCGAAAGCGCGCCAGCCGGGCGCGATTTCCCCGATGAATACGAACAGGCCCTCAGCCCCGACCGACATGTTTGACCAGCTTCGCGAAGACATCGCCTGCATCCACGAACGCGATCCGGCGGCCCGCAGCCGCATCGAGATCCTGACCTGCTATCCCGGGCTGCACGCCATCCTGGTCCACCGCCTGGCGCACGGCCTGTGGCGGCGCGGCTGGTACTGGGCGGGCCGCTTCGTGTCGCACCTGGGGCGCCTGCTCACCGGCATCGAGATCCACCCCGGCGCGCGCATCGGCCGGCGGGTCTTCATCGACCACGGCTTCGGCGTGGTGATCGGCGAGACCGCCGAGATCGGCGACGACTGCACCATCTACCAGGGCGTCACCCTGGGCGGCACCCGGCTGTACAAGGGCGAGAAGCGCCACCCCACGCTGGAGGAAGGCGTGGTCGTGGGCGCGGGCGCCCAGATCCTGGGCGGCTTCACCGTGGGCGCCCATGCCCGGATCGGCTCCAACGCCGTGGTGATCAAGCCCGTGCCCGCCGGCGCGACCGCCGTGGGCAACCCGGCGCGGGTGATCCTGCCCGAGGACCATGCGGCGCCCACGGCGGCCGGCGAGGCGGCGGCTTCGTCTGCGGCTTCGGTTTCAAGTCCGGCTTCAGGTCCGGCTTCAGGTTCGGCTTCAGGTCCGGCCGCGCCGGCCGCCGCTGGGTCTCAGGCCGGGACGGGCGCCGCGGGTTCCGCCCCGGCTTCCGCCGCCGGACGCGCCGCCGGGTCGCCCTGCCAGGAGGAAACCCCGCCTTCGCAAGCCGAATGGGCCGCCCGGCCCCTGCAGGAGCTGCTGCAGCGCGGCCGCGCCGACTCCGCGCCCGCCGACGGCGCGGTTCCGCAGGAGGACTTCGCGCCCTACGGCGTGGGCCGCACGGACGACGACCCGCTGGTCAAGGTGCTGCACGAACTGATCAACCACACGGCCCAGCAGGACGCGCGCATCCAGCGCCTGTGCTCGGCCCTGGAAGACCTGGGCCAGCGCATCGAGAACGGCCAGCATCCGCTGGATGCGGAGCGGCTGAACCGGATGGTGGAATGATGGCGGTCTGGCGGGGGTCTGGCGGGGGTGTGGCGGCGGACTGATGACGGTCTGATGGGGGACTGATCGGGCCAGCCCGGCAGGAGCCGGCCCGCGACCAGGCTCAGGCGCCGGCCGCCTTGGCCCCCGCCGCCGCGGCCGGGATCGACCGGACCTCGCGCAGGGGGATGGGCGAGCGCAGGCCCGCCTGGCGCAGGGCCTGGGGCGCCCGGCGGTGCAGGTCGAAATACACGTCCCAGTACTTGGCGGCCAGCGCCCACACGCGGATGTTCACCATGATGGTGCTGTCCCGGTATTCCATCACCATGACCTGCGGCGCCGGATCGGCCAGGATGTCCTCGTGGCGGTCCACCAGCGCCTGCAGCGTGGCCAGCGCCGCATCCAGGTCGTCGTCGTAGCGCACCCCCAGCATCATGTCCAGGCGGCGGGTCTTGTTGCGGCTGTAATTGGTGATCGGGCTGCCCCAGACCAGCGTGTTGGGCAGCAGAATCTGGATGCCGTCGGCCTGCACGAAGCGCGTCATGAACAGGCCGATCTCGTCCACCGTGCCCGAGCCCTGGCCGCCGATCGAGACGAATTCCCCCGCGCGCACCGGCCGCAGCACCAGCAGCATGATGCCGGCGGCGAAATTCTGCAGCGTGCCCTGCAGGGCCAGGCCGATGGCCAGGGCGGAGGCGCCCAGCATCGCGACCAAGCTGGCGGTCTGCACGCCCAGGCGGGCCAGCACGGCCAGCAGCACCACGATGCGCACCGACCAGACGGTGACGCTGCGCACCATGGGCACGATGGTTGGATCGATCCGGGGCGAACGGTCCGCGATGTGGCGCATCCAGCGGCCCAGCAGGTTGGACACGGTCCAGCCGACCACCAGGATCGCCAGCGTGACGCCGAGATGGATCACGATGCCGCCCGGATCGGGCATGCTGGACCAGAAAGCCTGAAGCTGTTCCATGGCGGAAATCTCCCAGAATGAAGCGAATGGAACGGCGATTTTACGTCGGCCCGCATCCGCCGCCGACGGCGGACCCGGCCGCGGGCCGGATCGGCCTCCGGCATGAACGTTTTATCCACGCCGATTGTGGACAATTCCATGGAAAAGTCCCGGAAGATCCAATTTATTCATTTCAAATCAAATGGATGGATGCCATGGCGGGAAAATGACCGTTCCGCGACCGCCGCTGAACGCGCGGATTTATCCACCCGGCCTGTGGACAATTCCATGGACAAACCCGGAGCATCTCGGGGTTTTCCCTGCGCCTCAAGCGCTTAGCGGCGGCGGTCGCAAATCGTCCAGACGCGCCGCAGCCTCCGGCCTTGCGGTCGCCCCCCCCTTCCCGCCGCGTGATGATGAGTATTGACGCGCGGGAATGTCCGGCGGTCCGGCGGACCGATATAGTGGCTGCGCGCATCGCCCCCGGCGTCCGGCTCGCCGGCCCCCGTCCGGGCAAGCCCATAAATCGATAAAGACAGCGCCGGCCCGCGGGCCGCGTGCCGGAGACACGACATGAAGCACTTCTTTCTGACGCGCTCCCTGCGCGTCCGCCTGACGCTGTCCACGCTGACGCTGCTGCTGCCCGCCCTGCTGGCCGTCGGCGGCACCCTGTGGCTGGCGCCGCCGATGCCGGCCCCGCTGCGCGGCGGCCTGATCGGGCTGGGGCTGGCGGCCATCCTGCTCGCGGGGATGGTCTATCGCATCCTGCTGCGCATGATCCTCAATCCCCTGCTGGACGGCGGCCAGCTGCTGCACCGGATCGCCGCCGGGGACCTGACGTCCACCATCGAAGTCTGGACCCGGGACGAAATCGGACAGCTGTTCCAGAGCCTGAAGGACACGCAGGACAGCCTGCGGACCATGATCGCCATGGTGCTGGAGCGCACCGGCCACATGATCGAGGGCGCGCGCGAGATCGCGGCCGGCAACCAGGACCTGAGCGCGCGCACGGAGCAGCAGGCGGCCGCCTTGCAGCAGACCGCCGCCAGCATCGAGGAACTGGCCTGCACCACCCGGCAGAACGCGGATAACGCCCGCCAGGCCAACCAGCTGGCCGAAGAGGCCTCGGGCGTGGCCACGGATGGCGGGCACACCGTGGACGAGCTGGTCCAGACCATGGACGGCATCTCCGACAGTTCGCGGCGGATCGGCGAGATCGTCGGCGTGATCGACGGCATCGCCTTCCAGACCAACATCCTGGCCCTGAACGCCGCGGTGGAGGCCGCCCGCGCCGGCGAGGAAGGCCGCGGCTTCGCCGTCGTGGCCGCCGAAGTGCGGGCGCTGGCCCAGCGCAGCGCCGCCGCCGCGCGGGAAATCAAGACCTTGATCGAGCAATCCGCCCTGCGCATCGACGAAGGCTCGGCCCGCATGCAGCAGGCGGGCCAAACCATGCAGGAAATCGTCACGGCGGTCCGGAAGGTATCCGGCATCATGGGCGAGATCAGCGCCGCCACCGTGGAGCAGTCCGCCGGCATCGAGCAGATCCACCAGGCCATGTCGCAGATCGATGCCGTCACGCGGCACAACGCCCGGCTCGTGCAGCAGTCCGCCCGCGCCACCGGCCTGCAGGAGCGCATGGCCGACGAAGTGAAGGATTCCCTGGCCGTGTTCCGGCTGGGCGAACCGGTGGTGGAACGGGGGACGGGCTACCCCGCCCTGCCGGCGACGGCCTGAGGGCGGTTCCGGATGCCGCGGGCGCCCGGGCCGGAAATGACTGTTTTATCCACGCGGATTGTGGACAATCCCATGGACAAGTCCTGGGAGAGTCGTTTTCCTCTTTTCAGATCAATGGGATAGGTTCTCGGGCAGAAAAATGACCGTTCCATGACGAAGGGCGGCCGCGCGAAATTATCCACCCCGTCTGTGGATAAGCCCATGGACAAGCCCAGGGCTTTCCCCGATTCCAGCGGCGTGACAAAGGCTTACGATGGATGGTTGATTTCCGTCCTCGGTTCCTCGTGGCCGCCAAAGCCCTTGCGCATCGCCGACAGGACCTTGTTCGCGAATTCCGCATTGCCGCGCGACTGGAAACGCTCGAACAGCGCGGCGCTGAGCACCGGCACCGGCACGCCTTCGTCGATGGCCGCGTGCAGCGTCCAGCGCCCCTCGCCGGAATCGGACACCCGGCCCGCGTAGCCGTCCAGCCCCGGATCGGCCTGGAAGGCCCGCGCCGTCAAATCCAGCAGCCACGAACCGATCACGCTGCCGCGGCGCCAGAGCTCCGCGATCTCCGGCAGGTCCATGTCGTACTGATAGAGCTGCGGATCGCGCATCGGCGCCGTCTCCGCGTCGGCGGCATGGCTGCCCTTGCCCACGTTCGCGTGGCGCAGCAGATTGAAGCCCTCGGCGTAGGCCTGCATGATCCCGTACTCGATGCCGTTGTGCACCATCTTCACGAAATGCCCCGCTCCGGCCGGGCCGCAATGCAGATAGCCATGCTCTGCCGTGCCCGTGCCCGTACTCGTGTCCGTACCCGCGCCGTTGCTGTTGCCGTTGCCGTTGCCGCGGCCCGGCGTGGGCGGGGCGGCGTCCCGGCCCGGCGCCAGCGCCGCGAACACCGGATCCAGCCGCCCGACCGCGGCGGCGTCGCCGCCGATCATCAGGCAATAGCCCCGGGCCTGGCCATGCACGCCGCCGCTGGTGCCGACGTCCAGATAATGAACACCCCGGTCCGCCAGCGCCTTCGCCCGCCGGATGTCGTCGTGATAGCAGGAATTGCCGCCGTCGATCACGACGTCGTCCGCATCGAGCTGCGGCGCCAGCTGGTCCAGCACCCCGTCCACCAGGCTCGCCGGCACCATCAGCCACACCGCCCGGGGTCGCGGCAGCCGTTCGACCAGTTCGGCCAGCGAGGCCGCCCCGACGGCGCCGTCCGCCACCAGCCGGGCGACGGCGTCTTCCTGGGGGTCGTAGACGACGCAACTCAGCCCCTTGTCCATGAGCCGCCGCGCCATCCCGGCGCCCATGCGTCCCAAACCTACCATGCCGATGTGCATTGGGTGGATCTCCATGTTTCTCAGCTGCCTGCGCGGCAGCGTGCTTCTGCGAGATATTACCGTCATCGTCCAGGTTTTTCTTGGGAGGCCTGGGACCACGATGGGCGGGCGTCCAGCCAAGGAGGAGGGTGTTCCCGCTGTTCTGTGATTGCTTATGCGGGCGATGAGCTGATGGCAGCAGGGGTTCCGCTTCGGGCCAGGCTCCTCGGCTGCCTGCGCGGCAGCGAACCACGCCCAAGGGGTTTCAGCAGATGGGCGTCTGTTTCTCAACTGCCTGCGCGGCAGCGAACGATCTGTTCGAGCACGCCTGCGGCCGCCACCATTTCTCAGCTGCCTGCGCGGCAGCGAACTAAATTCAAGAAAAGGAGTGCATTGTGTCGAATTTCTCAGCTGCCTGCGCGGCAGCGAACGGCGCGTTCGCGCTCATAAGATGACGCCATTATTTCTCAACTGCCTGCGCGGCAGCGAACTTGCAGGCATTGAGCATCACGAAATGCGAACTTTTCTCAGCTGCCTGCGCGGCAGCGAACCCGTGTGATCGACCACCGTCGCCACCGGCTCATTTCTCAGCTGCCTGCGCGGCAGCGAACGCCCACCATGCGACAGACAGGCGGACGGTGATTTTCTCAGCTGCCTGCGCGGCAGCGAACTGGCGAGACTGCAACAGATGCCGTCGCGCCTGTTTCTCAGCTGCCTGCGCGGCAGCGAACCCGTGTGAGGGTGATGGGGTAGGTCAACATTTTTTCTCAGCTGCCTGCGCGGCAGCGAACTTGAGGCAATCGGCGGCAGCGGTGGGTCAGGATTTCTCAGCTGCCTGCGCGGCAGCGAACGCCCCAGCGCCCCCGCTGCGGCATTCAGAAACTTTCTCAGCTGCCTGCGCGGCAGCGAACAAGTCGCTGGACCCCAAAGCTCGTGTCAGTAATTTCTCAGCTGCCTGCGCGGCAGCGAACGAGCTGATCGTGGAAGTGCGCCAGCTGCGCGATTTCTCAGCTGCCTGCGCGGCAGCGAACATTGCCTGGGCCGCTGGCGAGAATGCCATGGCTTTCTCAGCTGCCTGCGCGGCAGCGAACTTTGCTCTCGAATGGGACACCTGCGGCATGAATTTCTCAGCTGCCTGCGCGGCAGCGAACCCGCAATTGCGATTGTTAGTTTGCGCATCGAATTTCTCAGCTGCCTGCGCGGCAGCGAACAAGACGCGCCCCAGGACCAGGTGCCCGCCGTGTTTCTCAGCTGCCTGCGCGGCAGCGAACGGACGCACCTGGGCCTGCGCCCATGTCGGGAATTTCTCAGCTGCCTGCGCGGCAGCGAACGGCATCGCCGGCACCGCCAGGCCGCTGGTCGATTTCTCAGCTGCCTGCGCGGCAGCGAACACAGACAGCAGGATCTCGGCATCGGCGGGGATTTTCTCAGCTGCCTGCGCGGCAGCGAACTTCGTCGTCGAACGCGGCCTCTCGAGGAAAGTTTTCTCAGCTGCCTGCGCGGCAGCGAACCCGCTGGCAGCGGCTTATTGTCCGGGCCAATCTTTCTCAGCTGCCTGCGCGGCAGCGAACCCGCTGGCAGCGGCTTATTGTCCGGGCCAATCTTTCTCAGCTGCCTGCGCGGCAGCGAACGTCACCGCCCATTTCTCGGCTGATGCGATCCATTTCTCAGCTGCCTGCGCGGCAGCGAACACCGTCGCCGGTGATTTTTGCGACGTGTACCATTTCTCAGCTGCCTGCGCGGCAGCGAACATCAGCTCGGGATTTCCCAGGGCTGCCCTCCAAATTTCTCAGCTGCCTGCGCGGCAGCGAACGAAGAGAAGGTGTCGATGCAGACCGCACAGATTTTCTCAGCTGCCTGCGCGGCAGCGAACCACCCTCCCGATCCCTTCCGGCCAAGGCTGCATTTCTCAGCTGCCTGCGCGGCAGCGAACGATGTCCTCGGCGTGCGGCGGGCACTTGGACATTTCTCAGCTGCCTGCGCGGCAGCGAACGACACTGCCGGCAGGATCGCACGGGCGTTGGGTTTCTCAGCTGCCTGCGCGGCAGCGAACGGCTCGACCGCGCCGATATCGCTGACGATCCATTTCTCAGCTGCCTGCGCGGCAGCGAAC
Source organism: Castellaniella defragrans 65Phen (assembly GCF_000612685.1). Classification (NCBI taxonomy): domain Bacteria; kingdom Pseudomonadati; phylum Pseudomonadota; class Betaproteobacteria; order Burkholderiales; family Alcaligenaceae; genus Castellaniella; species Castellaniella defragrans. The sequence goes on along the minus strand of NZ_HG916765.1, from coordinate 1,036,402 downwards.
GCGGCTTGGGTAGCAATTCCGCCGGAGTGGCATTTCTCAGCTGCCTGCGCGGCAGCGAACGGAATTCATGCCTGGAGGACAGCATGAGACCATTTCTCAGCTGCCTGCGCGGCAGCGAACCACCCTCCCGATCCCTTCCGGCCAAGGCTGCATTTCTCAGCTGCCTGCGCGGCAGCGAACGATGTCCTCGGCGTGCGGCGGGCACTTGGACATTTCTCAGCTGCCTGCGCGGCAGCGAACTTGCCGGGCGCGGAGTTATCCGCAGCGGCCTTTTTCTCAGCTGCCTGCGCGGCAGCGAACTCGCCGCAATCGCGGCATACGCCAGCGCATCATTTCTCAGCTGCCTGCGCGGCAGCGAACTTCGGACGCGCGCGGCCAGCGGCACGGGCACATTTCTCAGCTGCCTGCGCGGCAGCGAACGCCGAGCGACGAAGACATCGCGGCGGCATGCAATTTCTCAGCTGCCTGCGCGGCAGCGAACCCATCTGCGCGAAACAACCGATGGCGTCGAGTTTTCTCAGCTGCCTGCGCGGCAGCGAACATGAATTGCACTACATGCACCGGGCAGCCATCTTTCTCAGCTGCCTGCGCGGCAGCGAACGATCCGCTGGTTGCCCTCATGCTTGACCGTATTTTCTCAGCTGCCTGCGCGGCAGCGAACATGTCTTGGCGCGTCACGGCGCGGATTTCGGTTTTCTCAGCTGCCTGCGCGGCAGCGAACGTGCGGCCGATCAGCGTCATGTGTTCGTGTTTTTTCTCAGCTGCCTGCGCGGCAGCGAACGCGATGGGATTCAGGTGCCAACAGTTGCAGCATTTCTCAGCTGCCTGCGCGGCAGCGAACTGGCGCCGGTGCTGGCGCATGTTCAGCGTCCATTTCTCAGCTGCCTGCGCGGCAGCGAACGCCCGCATCGATCAACTGGAGGCCGACGCATCTTTCTCAGCTGCCTGCGCGGCAGCGAACGGCAGCAAGCGCGAGGCCAGCGCAATGGCGAATTTCTCAGCTGCCTGCGCGGCAGCGAACCCATCCAAGGAATACGCCATCACCCTCGACATTTTCTCAGCTGCCTGCGCGGCAGCGAACCGCCCGCGCCCGCATCTGGCGCATACGTTTCGTTTCTCAGCTGCCTGCGCGGCAGCGAACTGACAGTGGTCATTGGTGCCGGCGGTACTGGTTTTCTCAGCTGCCTGCGCGGCAGCGAACTTGATGGCCTCTTCCAGCGCCTCGCGCACCCTTTTCTCAGCTGCCTGCGCGGCAGCGAACGCGCTGGAGTTCGACCAGCTCATCTTCGAACATTTCTCAGCTGCCTGCGCGGCAGCGAACGCAACGCTGGGGTCCTGGGCGACAGGGGCATTTTTCTCAGCTGCCTGCGCGGCAGCGAACAGCATCCAGCCCCAGCCCGCGCACGCGATCGATTTCTCAGCTACCTGCGCGGCAGCGAACTGATGGTGGCCGGAGCTGATCCCGGCATGTAATTTGTCGTCCCTGAAAAATTCATTTGTCCTGTTTCAGGCCGAATTTCCGGCGATCCGAGGCCACGGATTTCGATAGGGCAGGCAGCCCACCGGATCAACCCAATCGCCTCTTGAGCCCATCATGGGCATCAGGCGTTGAATCTGACGACCAATCCACGCAATAAATCGGCACAAAAATAAAGGGCCGATGCCCTTGCGGGCAATCATGCGCAGCAGCCACTTGATATTGAAGCCTGCCGCGCACAACACCGCATGGATCGCATCACCCGTTTGGCCTTTCAAATGACAGCGATTCATTCCATGATCGCTTTTCAGATGCCCAATGACCGGCTCCACCGCCTGGCGCCGTTTAAGCATTCGGCGCTCCTGGTCGGTGAGACGTTTGAATTTGCCTCGGTGTTTAAGGCTATATTCCGGGATCTCGGCATCAACGCCTCGATAGCCCAGATCCGTGTAGACGGTCTGCGGAGCCACGTCCACCGCCTCCATCAGGATGCGGGACTGCTCCAACTGCTCGGCCAGTGTGTGGCCATCGTACGGATTGCCAGGGAAGCTGCGTGCTCCCACGATCAGATTCCCCTTCAAGGTGGTGACAATGCCCACCTTCACTCCAAACTCATAGGGCGTACGGGCCTTGCCCTTGCTGATGCACTCCACCTCATCGGCGTGCCAGCTGTAGACCTTGTCTTTTCCCTTCACCTTCGCGCCCCGACGGCTCTGAGCCGCGATCTTATGTGCGCGAGCCAATAACGGGTCCAAGGCGTCCTGGATGCTCTGCGCCAGCACTGTCTTGTTGCGCTCAATGTCACGCGCCAGACGGCCCAGAATCGTGCGCTGGCGCTTGATCGTCTTATGCATGCGCCGATACTGCTTGGCATGCGCATAGCGGCCCGCTTTCCTGGCCAGCTCCCGGCCTTCCTTGGCGTAGCTCTGCTTTAACGCAATGCCGTGCGCCTTGGCCGCGCAGGCGATCTTCTGGCGCGCCACCTCCAGCAAACGGCTGTCGGTGGGATGCGCCACCGCCTTGGCTTGCACGGTGCTGTCCACTATCACCGACTGCATCGCCGTGCGCTCGATCAGCCCCAGCTTGATGGCCACCACCAAAGTCTGCACCAGCAGCTCTTCGACGCCTTCCTCACCCAACAGCCCCCGGAATCGGCTGATGGCGCTGGGATCGCACGGCAGGCGATTCTCGAAATACTCCTGCCCCGAAAAATACTGCCAGGTGGGTGCATCGCTCCAGCGTTCGCAGACGCCTTCATCGCTCTCGTTGAAGGTGTGCTTCAGATACAGCAGCGAAATCATCAGCCGCATCGGCAGCCGGGGACGCCCCGCGTTTGAATGGCCGGCCCCTACCACGGCCATCGTCGGGCCAAACAGATCAATATCCTCAACCTGCCGGCCGGTGCGCACCTGACGCGCAAAACGGTGTGCGACAGCCGCCTCCAGTTCCTGCCAAGGAATATGCGTGGCAAGCACCGCCAGGGGTTTACGCAGATCAATCATCTGGTCCAGGCGGCTGCGGAAAAAATCGTCAATCTGACTCATGCGGTTTCGGGGCAATCTCCCAGAAAATGAGCCCCAGCGGGCTGTTTTTGGGGGATTTGATAGTCTGGAGTGGCTTTATTTTACAATAAAATCAATGAGTTATTTATAATTCAGGGCCGATGAATTACATCGGCTTTGACGAGCTGACCCTGTGTTTCTCAGCTGCCTGCGCGGCAGCGAACCTGATCTCATCGCCGTTCACGCCGCGCAGCTTTTTCTCAGCTGCCTGCGCGGCAGCGAACCGGATGGGGCGGATGGAGTCGTCCAGGTGCCATTTCTCAGCTGCCTGCGCGGCAGCGAACAGGTTGTCCAGCGCATTCAAGACCGCCTCATATTTCTCAGCTGCCTGCGCGGCAGCGAACTGTTCCCAGGACCGGCAAGCTGCGCTCAGTTCTTTCTCAGCTGCCTGCGCGGCAGCGAACGATATCTGGATGACATGGACGCGCATACGCCGTTTCTCAGCTGCCTGCGCGGCAGCGAACTAAACGGGCACCTTCAGCGCCTGTCGTTCAGTTTTCTCAGCTGCCTGCGCGGCAGCGAACGTTCTCGAACTGGAATATGTCGTAGTCAGCCATTTCTCAGCTGCCTGCGCGGCAGCGAACCACCGTCAGGCGCAGGTGGCGGACGGCGGATTTTTCTCAGCTGCCTGCGCGGCAGCGAACGCCAGCCTGTAGGCGCACAGGCCCGACCCCACTTTCTCAGCTGCCTGCGCGGCAGCGAACGATCAGGCCAACAGGCGGAACATACCGGCTCTTTTCTCAGCTGCCTGCGCGGCAGCGAACGCATCGATGCGCAGGGGCAGCATGATTGGGCATTTCTCAGCTGCCTGCGCGGCAGCGAACGGCCGCGATGCGGTCGGACGCCAGGGCCAGCATTTCTCAGCTGCCTGCGCGGCAGCGAACGATTCATTTGATGGCTTCATGGCGTACATCGATTTCTCAGCTGCCTGCGCGGCAGCGAACTAACCCGGAAATTTCGTCAGGCGGGTAAAAAGGAATAGGCGATTCCTGCCCGAGGGCTTATGGTTATTGGGTCTCACGCCATACAACCAAAAAGAACCGCCTATGCCAAATCGTACCACTGAAGAACTGGACTTTGGACGCCTTGGACGGCGCCATTTACAGGCCAATTTCCAAGGCGGCGATCTCAGCTCCGACGGCGGGCTGATGCTGCTGCGAAGAATTGATGCGCGCACGGGCCTGTCGCGCATGGCGGCCAAGGCCTTGACCGAGCGCCGGGCCGCTGGCCGCATTCATCACCGCCTGCGCGATCTGCTGGCCCAGCGCCTGTACGGCCTGTGCTGCGGCTACGAAGACCTGAACGACCACGATACGCTGCGCGGGGATCTGCTGATGCAAACGGCTGTTGGGCGAGATCGTGCCCTGGCCAGTTCACCCACGCTCAGCCGCCTGGAGACGGGGGCGACCCGCGCCGATGCGTGGGCGCTGCATGGGGTGCTGGTCGAACACTTCATCGCCAGCTTCGCCACCGCGCCCAGGCAACTGATTCTGGATGTGGATGCCTCGGATATCCCGCTGCACGGCGAGCAGGAGCTCAAGCAGTTCCACGCCTACTACGACCACCACTGCTATCTGCCGCTGTACGTGTTCTGCGGCCAGTCGATGCTGGCCTGCCTGCTGCGCCCCAGCCGCATTGACGGGGCCAGGCACGCGGCGGCGGTGCTGCGCCTGCTGGTGAACCGGCTGCGTCAGGCATGGCCCGAGGTCAGGATCATCATCCGTGGGGACTCGGGGTTCTGCCGTCAGCCGCTGATCCGCTGGTGCGAACGCAGCGGCGTGCAATACATCATCGGCCTGGCACGCAATAAACGGCTTCAGGCGCGCGTTGCGCAGGCCGAGGAAATCCTCAAGGACGGCTACGAGCGCACCGGGCGCAAGCAGCGCCTGGTCAGTGAGTTCACCTACGCGGCCGGGTCGTGGGATCGGCCCCGGCGCGTGCTCACCCGCCTGGAGTACGGTGCCCAGGGCGTGAACCCGCGCTTCGTGGTCACCAACATCCGGGACTGCGATGCCATGCAACTGTACGATCAGCTGTACTGCGCCCGGGGCGAAGCCGAGAACCGCATCAAGGAAGCGCAACTCGATCTGTTCGGTACGCGCGCCAGTTGCCACCGGTTCGCCGCCAACCAGTTCCGGCTGCTGCTGGCGGCCCTGGCCTATACGCTGATGCAGCGGCTGCGCGAGACGGCGCTACGAGGCACCGAACTGGAGCGCGCCAGCGCCGCCACCATCCGGGTGCGCCTGCTGAAGGTCGGTGCGGCCATCGTGCGCAATACCCGGCGGGTCCGCATCCTGCTGGCCTCGCATCATCCGCTGCGCCACGTCTACGCGCACGCCGCGCGCGCCATGGCCCCGTAGCGCCGAGAAAGTGCTGTCCCCGGCACGCGATAAAGCAACGGGGGTAGGGACCATTGCGCCTGCGGTACTGAAAAACAGCTTCCCGCGCCGCCGATCCCCTCCGCCGCGTCGCCGAGGCAGCCGGACTACCGGGAAATCACTTAAACAGGCTTGCTGACGAAATGTCCGGGCTAAATAAAGATTTTATTTCCGTGAATTGCTAGTTTCTCAGCTGCCTGCGCGGCAGCGAACTAGAAACAAAAACTCCTAACCTATTGATTTGTTAAAGATCTCCAGCAGGAAAGCACGAAACACCCAATTTCTTGAGTGTTTCGTAACCTACTGATTGATAAGGGGATCGCAAGAACCCCTCAGAAAAGGGTCAGAACCAGGGCAGTGTGGCCGTGCTGCTCAAGCCATAGGTATTGAACACACCGGCCACGGGCTGCGGTTCCGCGTCCCCCAAGGCCAGGAACAGGCAAAACCGCTGCCCCGTGCTGGCGCTGCGCAACTGCACATAGGGCAGGTCCGGCTGCCGTTCCACGCTGTCGGGGATGGCCTGCACCGCCTGCTCGTAGGTTTCCCCCTTTCTGCGCATTCGTCGATGACGGAGACGCTCCGCACTGGTCTTGAACTGGCGGCGCAGCAGACGGCGATGCTGGACATCCTGTGGCACGGCAGACAAAGCCCCCAACTCCACATGGTCACGCATCCCTCGCAGCCAGTCGGTGGACAGCAAGGTATTCAAGGCACTGTCGCTGCCATGCACCCGCATGATCCGCCCCAGGGTGCGCGGCTGCATGCTGTACTGAGGGAAACTGACTCCGATTGCATCTGCACCCAAGCCCACCAAGGCGCGGTGAAACTTGGCATACAAGGCCCCCAGCAGGTGGGCCTGGCTGAATTCGGGATCAGGCAGCAACCTGACGTCGATGTAGTGGGTGATCATGGGCATCACTTCCCGGCATCGCCGAACACGCCGCCCCGCACCAGCACCGCCATGACGAAATGCTGCTGCTCGATATCGGGGACCTTATCCTTGAGCACCCAGTCATCGAACAGATTGTAGAAGTCGAGGCTCGGCTTGACCTTGGGCTGGCGATAGGCCTTGCCTTGCGTCGTGACGGAGCCATACGGCTCCACCGCGATGGGTCCCAGACCGTCCGCCCCGCTGTACCAATCATCGATGGTCCGGATGGCATTGCCCAGTTTCTGGGAATGGATGGCGGCTACGCCACCCACATCGTAGAGCGTCTTGCTCTTGTCACCCCGGCCCCGCTCCAGCACCAGTTCCTGAGAAGGAAAGACCTCCTGACCCGCCCCGATCCGGGCGAAAGCCGTAACCTGCAGCAGGACATGGCGCTTGCCCGCCAGACCGTCCGCGATCAAGGCCGCCACGGCATCCCGGTCCGCCTGCGCGCCACCCGCCTCGAAATTCCTCAGTCCCAAGGACAAGGCATCGAAAGTCCAGCTTTGCGTGACCCTCCCCCGCTCCAGCAGGGAGACGATCACGCTCACTTCTTCGGCACCGACCCGGTTGCGCCACAGGAAACGGCCATTGGCGAGGTTATGGGCATACCGGCGCGCCAGTTCGGTGTAGCCATTGGCCTCGACATAACCACCCACCACCTGCAGCAGCTTGGCTTCATACTCCGCGCTATTGCAAGCGGAAGGTTTCCCGGTTCCGGGCAGCACGCGCAGCGTGAAGCTCACCTTCAGCGTATCCGCATCGGCCGGCAGAGCGGCCACATCCACCGTCTGCAGATTCGGGTTCTCAATCGCGGCATCCAGCTTGGCGGGATCCTGCTCGGAGGCCTTCAGGCGATTGGAAATCGTGCCGCGCACGGACTTTTCCTTGATGCCGACGGCAGGCCACTGGTCGGCTTCGGACTGATCATCCCACTGCCCCGCGGCGAACAAGGCATCGGACGGGTCCAGCTTGCGCTCAAACGCAAGGACGGAAGCGGTTTTCAAGGACATGGCAGATTTCCTTTCCTGATGAATAGTGGATTGCAATCAAAGGGTTTCCGCGCTCATCGGCGGATAGGATGGATACTCGGCGTCATCTTCCTCCAGCAAGGGCTCATAGCCGTTGCAGCAGCGGTAGAGTCCGTCGTCATGCGCTTCGCCCCACCAGAGCAGGTCCTGGACGCGTTGCAAACGATGCGGGCCGATCCACTGGCCGATGGAATACACGCCCTCCACGAACCGGAACGGTGTGGTCTGATCGCGCGCATTGGCGACCTGCCCACCCGCGTACAAATCCGACAAAGCGGCATAGCCGACAGGGATGGGCACGATCCAGCCCGAACCCTCGGGCCGATCATGGGTCCAGATGACACGATCTTTCTCGTCCCGGCCACTGCGGTAATTGAAACGGGACAGATCCAGCCAGGCGTCCAGCACGGTGGCCCCCCGATCCTGCAGGCGCAGTTGCTCGAGACGCCGCTGCAGCAAGTCATCCCGCCCCACCAGAGCGAATCCCGGCAGCCACTGGCGACGCAAGCGCCGGAACAGTGCCTGCCGCTCCGCTTCCTGGTCGGGCCAACCGATCAGCGACGGCGTGACTCGAATACCGGGACCAGGTTTTGGCGGCAACACAGACCCGCCGGCAATCCGCATGGCCCCCACCAGATCCCGAATATCCCAGGCGATTTTCTGGCGCAATGCTCCATCGCTGCGAAACAGGGAATGCGTCTCGCCCTCTTGCTCGACCACGCCCAGCTGGAATACCAAGGTCAGGTCCAGATGGATACGGCCTTCTTCAACGATGGCGGCCGTGCTGCCATCCTTGTCCACCGGATTACGGGTCAGGTGGAAAGTCCGTACGTAACCCTCCTGGGTCTGCTCCTGATGCCAGTGGCAGATCACCCCGATCTTTTCCAGCTTCAGGGGGATATCCGCCTGCGCCAGTTTGCGCCCCAGCGCCCACATGAAACCCAGAAAGGCCGTCATGGATGGGAAGCCATGCGTCAACGGGCTGGAAATCGCATTGGCATTCTGGACACGCACATGCGGCAGAACCAGCAAGCCGTCGGGTTCCCGGTCTTTCAGATTCATACGGTGCCCTCCCGCGTCGGGATGTAGTGCGGCGCATCCAGGTCTGTCCGCAGTTCATGCAAGGCACGCGCCCAGCCTGCTTCATCCTCATCGAGCAGCAGCTCTTTTTTCCACTGACGGTGCTCGATTTCACCGACGTACTTGAAATGCTCTCTGAGCCGTCCGTTCAGCCAATTACCGAAGCGGTGGCCGATCTGCGCCGGCCAGTCCATGAACAGCCAGCCACTGCGAAACTCGCTGTCTTCTTCGGCGCGCCATGGGTCGAGCCAGAACCGCTCCTCACGGACCAGCACGCACCGAGGATCTGCCGTCCAGCCCGTGGGCAAGCTGCGCCGGATTTCGCTGGCCATGGCGACCAGTTCATCGATCAGACGATCCACATAGGCATCCACCCGATTTCGGGTTTCCATGTTGGATGGCGGGTCTTTTCGCAGGAAACGCAGCAAGGCTCGGAGAGTCGCCCTCACATCGCCATACCGCATCAATACAGGCCCGAACACAGAGGTCACGCCCCAGAACTGGCGGTACACGCTCAGGTCCCATTGCGGAGGCAATGAACCCAGCAGATAGCTGACCCCGCCACGCTCCGAGTTGAGCTGAGAAATATTCTGTGGCTTCGTGCCGCCCAGCTTGCGCACAGCCAACGCGGGGTAGTCACGGAAGACGCCCTCGTGCTCCCTGCCCTCCCTTCGTGCGGCCCGAGCAGCCTTGTTGGCTTCGCCAAACCGGCCTTCCTGGAGCACCTCATGGACGGACTGAGCCAGGGATGTCGCATACAACGGGGCCAGCAGGTGATATTGCGCATCATCGGCGGCGTCTTCACCCGCCAGCCAATAGATCTGCTTGGCCAGGGCATGGCTTGCCACATCTTCATCGCGGGCTTGCACCAACCCCACAAACGCCGATTGCCACTCCCGCGCCTTGGTCTCATCATCACTCAGCGCCTGTACCGCGGCCGGGTCATCCTCCGACAGCCAATCCAGGAGCGCACGGCCATCGACCTCCAGCTTCAGGAATTTATAGACATCCAGCGCCGCCGCATTGCCGACCACGTCACTGGCAAACCCGGCTCCCAGCACATGACTGCCCACCACCGCGTGAGGCGTCATCCCGGATGGCTCCACGAACAGGTTGGTGCCTCGCGCGTCGGGATGCACCGCCTTCAGAGCATGCGTTACCGCCTGGATCTGGCGGACACGCCGGGCGGCATCTTCCAGCCAGGCGGCGGGCTGGTATTGGGCGATCAGGTCCTCCCGCTTGGGATCGTCCGTTGGCAACTTCGACAGTTTGGCTTCCAGGCGGTCTTGCAGAAAAGCCGCGATCACTTCACGGATGTGATGAATTTGTCTTGCGAGGTCTTGTGCTTTCGACATGAATCCCCCAACATAGAACTGTTTTAGGTACAATACCACTGTTTGTGAAACTTTTGAATAGGTAATCTACTGAGCAAGTAGCTGAGAAAACTGTTCGTGAGACTTTCTCGTAACAGTCATCCTTTCTGCCGCACAGGCAGCATCCCGAATCCCGGTAAACGGTATAAAATGGTGCACACATGACCATCCAATCCTTCCTCTGCGAGGAAAGCCGGAGTCTGTTCATGACTGGCAGCACCCGCCGCTTCGCCAACATCCAACGGGCGGCTGAACGCAAGCTGGCACAGTTGGACGCCGCGGCCACATTGGACTTTTTTGCGCAGCCCGCCCGGCAACCGCCTGGAAAGGTTGGCGGGAGATCGATTGGGGCGCTACAGCATCCGGATCAATGCCCAGTGGCGCATCTGCTTCATCTGGACAGACGAAGGCCCGGCAGAGGTCGAGATCGTGGACTATCACTGACGGAATACCTCGATGGCAAATGACACGTCGACAGGAACAGGAGGACTCCGACATGATCAAAAACGGCATGCGCCCCGTACATCCCGGCGAGGTCCTGCGCGAGGACTATCTGATCCCCCTGGGAATGAGCGCCAATGCGCTGGCTCGCCACCTGCTCGTCCCCGCCTCCCGCATCAACGACATCCTGCTCGAACGGCGCGGCATCACGGCAGATACCGCGCTGCGCCTGGCCCGTTATTTCGGCGGTGACGCGCAATCCTGGCTGAATCTCCAGGCCTCTTTCGATCTGCGAACCGCGGAACTGAACCCAGAGTTGCAGACGGCGCTGGCAACGCTCCGCCCCATGGAATCCGTTCCAGCATAAGCGGCGACCTGCCGATCCAGCTTCCAGTCCCGTCACCCCTTCACCGCAAACCCCAGCGCCGGATGCCAGAACCAGCCTTGCTCACTGGCGGGCAGCGTAGCGCGCGCATAGCGCTGGGCGAATGCGTCCAGGGACAGGCCCAGGGCCTCGGCCTGATCCGCCATGCAGCGCGCGAAATCCTCTTCCACACTCCAGCAACCGATCCCCTCGCCCCGAACCGCAGCGTCCGGCACATCCCAGCGCTGGCTGGCATCGATGCAAACATGAAGTTCCAGAAACCTCCGCTCGCCCTCCTCGACTCGGTACAGGCGGAGCACATCGTCCTCATCGGGCAACCAGACCACCTCCACATCGGGCTGGGGCTGATCACGGAACGGCTGCGCCTGCTGCAGGAAAGCGGTCAGCCGCGCATGGTCCCGCAACCAGAAGCTGGTGGCGTTCAATGCATGCACCCGCTCCGGCGGCAGCATCTGATGCTCCATCCGGACATGTTCGAGATCGACCAGATTACCGGCGGGCAGGCGATCCGATCCGGCGCGCGCAACGATTCGCGGCCGCGCGTCGATGGGCATGCGCTGATCGCCATCCAGCCAGGGCGCCAGCAGCGCCGTCAGACGGTGCGGCCGCAGGGGATAGTCCGGACTCTCGAAACCCGGTCGGCAGAAAGCAGGCTGGCCCGGCCTGTCGAAATGCTTCAGATTGCTGTCGCACACCAGCAGATTGGGCTGTGACACGGCCTTGTCACGGCGATGACGCCACACCCGGCCCGCGAGCTGAATCAGCGACCGCATCGAAGAGGGCTCGACCACGGCCCAGTCATAGTCATGATCGCGCCCGACTTCGGTCACGGGGGATCCCAGCACCACGAACAACTGATCCCGGGCCTCCACCGCGTCGATGCGCCGGCGCACGTCGGGCAGGTCGAACACGGCGGCCTCCTGACGCCGATCCAAGGCGGTATCCAACAAATGTTCGATCCGGGATCTCAGGAACAACGGAAACCGGGCGTGGTAGACGCACAGATGGACGTGCACTCCTGGAGGCGCCCCGAGGCGGAACAAAGCCAGGGCCACCTCGAACAACGGGTCGATATTCGCCATGCGGATCAGGCCGAAGCTGATCCGCTTGCCACTATGCGGGTCTTCGGTGCAATGCACGGCATGCAAATCCAAAGCGGCATCCCGCAGGAGGCCGGCAAAGGCGCCCCGACGGCTCGCCTGATCCAGCTTGCCCAATTCCCCAGGTAACGGCAGCAGGCGGACCATGCGACGTACCGCCTGCTCTCCCAGCCGCCGGGCACGGTCCGCAGCAAAAGTCTGGTGCGCCTGACCGAATCGTTCCGTATCCGGACAGTCCGCGTGGGTCTGCGCGAATTCATCGATCCAGAGGCAACACACGGAGGGCGCTTCCGACGGCCGGGCACCGCGATTGCGCTGGAACCAGCGGCGGCCCTCCAGGTAAGCCATAAACAAGCCCTGGATCAGTGCGGGCGGCAAGGTCGCCGAGGACACCAGGACACGCGCACCCAGCAAGCCCGCCCAGTGCACGAGACGAGCCAGCGCCGGCAGGTCGGACAGATCGAAGTCGTCCGGCTCATCCAGCACCAGGTCTCCCGTCATCAAACGCAGCATGGGCACGATCTGGCGGCCACCCCGCAAACCCTCCGTGGCCGGTGTCAGATGATCGACGGTGCAAACCAGCAGGGGCGCCGCCAGAAAGCGCCGGACCCCGGCATCCTTTCCCAGATGATCCAGCACCGGATGGCGGTCATCGCCGTCGTAGACGACATGGGTGGTCTCGTCCAGCAAGGATTGCCGGGAGGCGGAACCGCTGTCTTCGGCAAGCTGCGCGTAATACTCGAACAGCTCGCGGCTGGCCGCGCCCCGACCCGGATGGCCAGTTCGTCATCCGGCAGGCCCAGGTCTTTCTGAAATACCCGGCCCGTCTGCAAGGTCAGGGTGCGCAGGCCGACGGCGAATGCGCAGCGCAGGCCCAGCACGGGGTCGGCCAGCGCATTCATGATCCGGGCGTTTCCCAATGTCTTGCCGCAGCCGGTCGATGCCATGTTGACGATGAAGGCACCCTGATCCGCCGCGCGCGAGCGCACTCCGGCGGCGAGATCAGCCGCCTTGTCCTGCCAGCGGAACGCAGGATTCAGGCTGCGTTTTTTCAGCCCCCGGTGCCCGGCCAAATGGCGCAGATCCCGCGTCAGGACCGGCAGTGAATGCACGATCCGGCCCGCATGCAACTCGACGCCCAGCAGATGCTCGTCCAGCGGCTGCAACAATGCGCCGGTCTTGCGCCGGGTATTGGCGAACAAGGGAAAATCCTTCTCTCCCGTGGTTCGATCCTCTTCCGCTTCCAGGCTGGAATAGTGATGATCCCCCAGCATCAAGGCCAGGCGCGATACATGCATGATGTAGGGATCGCCCAGGCAGTCCTCGATCCCCGGCAAATCCCCCAGCAGATCCCGGGCGATGCGCGCGGCCCGCTTGCGCCATTTCAAGGTTCGCACCGGCAAGCCGTGGAGAAATTTCCAATAGGGTTCGATCTTCCTTTTGGATATTGCCGGCTGCTCGCCCCAAGGCTCGTTCCAGTCCGCGTCGATCTGGCTCAAGACGGCATCCAGGGTCCGGCCATTCACCCCTCGAGGTGATCGGCCATGCCATAAACGGGTCGACTCGAGGGACTCGCTTGCGCTGTACGGCAGGGCGGGCAGGCGGTGGTGCGTCAGCACCAGCCAGGCCACCGCCCGAGCCAGGGGAGGCAGACCCTTGTCCGATGAAGCGAACGGCTTGTTGTCGCGCGCAGCCGCATCCAGGCCGTCACGCAACAGGCGGCCTTTCCTATGATCCAGCCAGGGAGCCTCGAAACGCTCTCCGTCGACGTTTTCCCCGCCCCCATCGATCAAGCGCCGCAGCCACCCTGCGTCATCATCCTGGCCGACAAATGCCTGGAACAGGCGCACGGAGACCCACTCATGGCGATAGCGGTTCCTTTCCTGGGGTGCTTTGTGCTGCAAACGCTCTTGAAAGGACTGGGTCGCCTTGCCCAGGTCATGCAATAGCGCGGCCAGGGCGGCAATTCTGCGGATCGTCCGCAGGCTGTGCCAATCATTCTCGTCGTCGCGCCGCAGGACGTCGCTTGCGGTCGTGTTCGTCGGCACGGCGCCTTCGGCGTTGAACTGCCGGGCATCGCCGACGATCCACAGCAGTTCGCTATGATCCCGGCCCCGGATCCAGTGACAGGTCACGGCCGTGTTCTTGCGCGCCGTCTGGCGCAGCAGCTTCCTCAGGGTATCCAGACCTGCCCGGGTCATCGCGGTCTGCCAGGTCCGATCGCCCCGCCGCTCGGCAAATTGATCCAGGATCCGGCGTGTTTCCGTCAAAGCCCGCTTGCTGCATTGGGAAACCAGCAGGACATTCATGCCTTGCCTTCACGGCCCGAAGCGACTGGAGCAGCCTGGCGGGCGGCCGTCATGGCGATGTCCTTGACCGCATCGATCATGAAATCCAGGGACTCGCCGCGCGTCAGCGCCTCGATGCAGTTGCGGCGGAACTGCTGCTCATCATCGCCCCGCATGGCGGACAGGAAAGCCTGTGGCAGGATGCAGGCGTCCTTCACCAGATCCGCCACGTCGAACACCAGCCCACCGCGCCGTGTCTTGCCGTGCAGGACCGCCAGACCATGCGGCAAGCCCAGCACCCAGCATGCCGTGGCACCCAGCCCATAGGCAAGATAATTGCCATGATCCAGGAAACGGTTGGCGGGATCGACGCCGGACCCGCGCTTGGCCCGGGTGAAGTCTTCGCCATAGCCAACCGCGTCGACGGCCAGCTTGAATAGCGCCTTGGTCAGTCTGGCTTCCTCGGTCAGCAGATCGACTGTTTCACCGGCCTGATCCACACGCCGCGCGCTCTGCGCCAGCAAGCCGTCCAGCCGCTCGACATTCACATTGAAGCCGGACTCCCGCAAACCCGCCTGGCGCCACTCTGCGCCCAGACGTCGGATGCGGGCCTGCTGCAGAGCCTTGGCGGCGACCAGCCGACGGGCATCATCGAACCAGAATTCCACCCATGCCTGCAGGTATTCCGTCGGCCGGTATTCACTTTGCGGACTGAGCCAGGCGACCTCGACGTCGACTTCGTTGGCGGAGAACAAAGGCGTCCCGCCGCCTCCGCAGAAGCCCACCAGCACGCCGGCCTTGGCCAGTTCCCGCATCGCGGCCTGGGTGATGGAAGTCCCTGTTCCCAGCAAAATGCTGGTGGTGTTGGCGATCGGTATGTTCCAGTACAGGGAACGCTTGCCCGCGTCCGTCACATACTCGACGCGGCCTCCGTTGACCAGCACCCGGCAATGCTCCAGGCAGTAGATATTGGCCCGCTTGGAGTGCAGGATCGTCTTGAGGTCGGAAGCCGCGATATCATCCATGAATCCTTTTGTAACACAAAGGACGAGGGCCGCGTAGAAAACTCTGAGGGCCAGGCCATCCTGCAAGCGTCCGCGCAGCCTGCAGGCCAACGCGGCGTCCCTCCCTCCGACGCCTCACCCCCTCCCAACCGCCCCCGCCGCCCCCAGCACGCGCCGCACGAACACGACACACATGAGGACGAAAGCCAGCAGCCCGATGAGGGTGGCGATCGGCGCGAACCCGGGACCCGCCACGGCCAGTGGCGCATCGCCGCCGCCGGAGGCCATGGAACCGACGATCACGATGGCCAGCACCACGCCCACCAGGCTCTCGCCCACGATCAGCCCCGAGGCGAACAACGTCCCCGTGCGTTCGCTTGCCTGCTCGCAGCGGGCGCGGTCCGCACCGGCCTGCAGCGCCTGGGCGCGGACGCGGCCCCGCACGAACCACGAGATCAGGGCGCCGACGAACAGCGCCGTGGCCACCGTGGGCGGCAGGTAGACGCCCATGGCCACCGCCAGCGGCGGTACGCGAAACCGGCTGAACCGGCCGAGAATCCAGTCGAAGACGATCAGCGCGGCCCCCACCAGCACGCCGATGCGGATGTACGTCCAGTCGAGCGTATGGCTGAACAGGCCCTGCGCAATGGTGATCATGAGCGATGCCTGCGGCGCGGCCAGGGCCTGCGCGGGATCCATGCCCGCGCGCGGCAGGCTGCCGATGAAGCCGTACGCCTCGTAAAGCAGCCCCAGCACCGGCGGGATCGTCACCGCGCCGATCACGCAGCCGATGATCAGCGCCGCCTGCTGGCGCCACGGAGTCGCGTGCACCAGCCAGCCCGTCTTCAGGTCCTGCAGGTTGTCGTTGGAAATCGCCGCCACGGCCACGACGACCGAGGTGCAGAACAGCGCGAGCGCCGTCATGAACCGTACGGATTCCGGCCTGCCCAGCAGGTCCTGCGCCTGGCCGATGCCGATGAAGATCATGGACGAGGCCAGGATGGCGATCACGGCGATGCCGGAGATCGGGCTGGCCGACGACCCGACGAGGCCTGCCATGTAGCCGCAGGCGGCCGCCACCAGGAAGCCGAAGACGAAGGCGAGCACGACACCGGCCACGACCAGGGTCCAGGCGGCCAGCGTGGGCAGGCCCGAGTCCGCCACGAAGGACTGGAAGGTCGCGCCCAGCAGCAGGATCATGAGCAGCGTCAGCTTCAGCAGCAGCCTGGGCGGCAGGTCGGCGTCGGTGCGGTCCAGCCCCGACTCGCCCGGCCCTTGCTTGAACACCGACAGGGAAATCCGCATGCCCTCGACCATCGGCCGGATCAGCGTCAACAGCGTCCAGACGGCCGCCACGGCGATCATGCCTGCACCGATCAGGCGCACCTTGGAGACCCAGACGCCGGTGGCAAAACTGGCCAGGCTGGCGCCCTCGGGCATGGGCGAAAGCCACGTCAGCCAGGGAACGGCCACGCCCCAGGCCAGCACCACGCCCAGCAGCATCGCCACGCCGCCGACGATGCCGACGAGATAGCCCGCCCCGACCAGCGCGAAGGACAGGCCCAGAGGCAACTGGAACACGGCGCGCCCGATGCTGAACCAATGGCTCACGCTGTCGCCAGCCACGCGCAGGCCGCTCGTCAGCAGGCTGAAGCCGCCCGCCAGCACTCCGCCCAGCATGATCTCGCGCAAGCCGCCGGCCGGCCGGGTCTCGCCGCCATCCTCACCGCCCGGCTTCTGCCCGACTTTCAGGATCTCGGCCGCGGCCACGCCTTCCGGATACGGCAGTTCGCTGTTGACCACCAGCGCGCGCCGCAGCGGCACGGTGAACACCACGCCCAGAATCCCGCCGCAGGCGCAGATCATGGCGGTCTGCAGCAGGGGGAACCCCGTCCAGTATCCCATCATCAGCAGCGCCGGCAGCACGAAAATGACGGCGGACAAGGTGCCCGCCGCGGACGCCTGCGTCTGGACGATGTTGTTCTCCAGGATATTGGAGTCCCGGAACGCCCGCAGGACCGCCATGGAAATCACCGCCGCCGGGATCGAGGACGCGAAGGTCAGGCCCACTTTCAGGCCCAGGTAGACGTTGGAGGCGGTGAACACCAGGGTGATCAAGGCGCCCAGGATCACGCCCCGCAGGGTGAGTTCCTTCAGCGATGCGTGCGACTTGGGCATGATGGTGTGCGATCCTCGGGGGAAAACAGTCATCCGCGCATTGTATCCACCCGCAGCGACCCGCTGTGAAACAGCCCTTTCAAACCGCCACCCGATCTTTGTTGAATACCGGCTTTCTCCAGTGCCTATCATCATTGTGTATTCTTGTGTGTTGTGTATAATTACACAAATGAACAGCACAGACCTTATCAAGCAACTGAAGGCCGACGGCTGGTATCTGGTGCATACCGTTGGGTCGCATCACCAGTTCAAGCATCCGACCAAGCCCGGCAAGGTCACGGTGCCCCACCCTAAGAAGGAACTGCCCCTACCGACACAACGCAGCATCCTCAAACAGGCCGGTCTCCGATAAACGACCCGGCCAGGAGAAACCCCCATGCTCTATCCGATCCACGTGCACAAGGACCGCGACAGTGCCTACGGCGCGTCCTTCCCCGACTTCCCCGGCTGCTTTGCCGGCGCCGACGAATTGCAGGATCTGCCCCGCGCCGCCCAGGAAGCCGTCGAGGCGCACTTCCATGGCGAAACCGAAGCGATCCCCGGGCCCAGCGCACCCGAAGCCTGGAAAGGTCACGAGGACTTCGAGGGCGGCTTTTGGATGATGGTGGATATCGACCTGTCCAAGGTCAACACCAAGGCCGTTCGCCTGAACATCAGCCTGCCGGAAAACCTGGTGCATCGCATCGATGCCATGGCCAAGGCCCAGCACTTATCGCGCTCCGCCTTCCTGGCAAAAGCAGCCGAGCGAGAAATGGCGGAAACTTGAAGTGAGGGCCCGAGTCCGGCACTCCTTCGCTGCTTGCGCAACAACGCACATTACCGCCACAACCAGCGCTGTCGCGCCCCCTGTTTTCTCAGCTGCCTGCGCGGCAGCAAACGGCATCATCCAGATTGCGGACGGCCTGGCGCATTTCTAAGCTGCCTGCGCGGCAGCAAACAAAGGGTCCCCGTGCCAGAACCATCGCTCACTGACACACCCCTCCCCCTGACACCCCCGCCCCATTGAACGATAATACGTACCTCCCCGTTCCACCCCCTGTCAGCATTCCGTCCATGTCCACCCCCGATCTCTCCGGCCACACCCCCATGATGCAGCAGTACCTCCAGCTCAAGGCCCAGGCCGGGTCGCATCTGCTGTTCTATCGCATGGGCGACTTCTACGAGATGTTCTACGACGACGCGGAACGCGGGGCGCGGCTGCTGAACCTGACGCTGACCAAGCGCGGCACGTCCAACGGCGCGCCGATCCCGATGGCGGGCGTGCCGCACCATGCCATGGAAAGCTACCTGGCGCGGCTGGTGGCGATGGGTGAATCCATCGCCATCTGCGAGCAGATCGGCGACCCGGGCGCCAGCAAGGGGCCGGTCGAACGCCGGATCGTGCGGGTGGTGACGCCCGGCACGCTGACCGACGACGCGCTGCTGCCGGCCGACGACGACCGCCGGATCGCGGCCCTGATCACGGGGCGCGGCCACGGGCGCGAGACCGTGGGCCTGGCCTGGATGAACCTGGCCAACGGCGACTTCAAGGCCTGCGAATCGACATCGGAACTGCTGGACGCGGAACTGGGCCGCATCGCGCCCGCCGAGCTGGTCTGCGCGGAACAGGCGGACACCGGGGCGCTGGAGGCCTGCGGCCTGGACGCGGCGATCAGCCGGGTGCCGGACTGGCACTTCGAGGCCGACGGCGCGCGCGACACGCTGCTGCGCCATTTCGGCGTGAACGACGTGGGCGCCTTCGGACTGGACCACCTGCCGCTGGCGACGCGGGCGGCGGGCGCGCTGCTGCGCTACGTCGGGGCGACGCAGGCCCAGGCGCTCAACCATGTGCACAGCCTGGCGGTGGACGCGGGCGGCGACTACGTGGTGCTGGACCCGGCCACGCGGCGCAACCTGGAAATCACGGACACGCTGAACGGCGGCGACGGTCCGACGCTGTTCAGCACACTGGACCACGCCCGCACGCCCATGGGCAGCCGTCAGCTGCGCCGCTGGCTGCAGGCGCCGCTGCGCGACAACCCGCAGGCGCGCGCCCGACAGGACGTGATCACGCAGTTCCTGCGGGCGCCGGACGCCGATGGCGCGCTGCGCGCCCTGCGCGACGCGCTGCGGCCGCTGCCCGACCTGGAGCGCATGGCGACCCGCCTGGCGCTGGGCACGATCCGCCCGCGCGAACTCGCCAGCCTGCGCGAGGCGCTGGCGGGGCTGGACGCGCTGGCGCAGGCCACCGCATCCGCCTTCGACGCCCGGGGGCTGCTGGCCGACTGCCTGCGCGACGTGCCCGTGGACCCGGCGCTGCACGCGCTGCTGGCGCGGGGCATCGCCGCCGAACCCGCCCCGATGGTGCGCGACGGCGGGGTGATCGCCCCGGGCTACGATGCCGAACTGGATGAACTGCGCCAGCTGGCGGGCGACAACGGCGCCTTCCTGCTGGAAGTCGAGGCCCGCGAGCGGGAGCGCACCGGCATCGCCAACCTGCGGGTGGAATACAACCGCGTTCACGGCTTCTTCATCGAGGTCACGCGCGGCCAGGCCGACAAGGTGCCCGACGACTACCGCCGCCGCCAGACGCTGAAGAACGCCGAGCGCTACATCACGCCCGAACTGAAGGCCTGGGAGGACAAGGTGCTGTCGGCCCGGGACCGCGGCCTGGCGCGCGAGAAACTGCTGTACGAGCGGATCCTGGCGCAGGCGGCGGAGCACGCCTCGGCCCTGGCGCGCAGTGCCGCCGCCCTGGCGCGGATCGACGCGCTGGCCGGGCTGGCCCACCACGCGCGCGCCCACGGCTGGGTGGCGCCGGAGCTGTCCGACGACGTCTGCCTGGACATCCAGGCGGGCCGCCATCCGGTGGTGGAACACAGCATCGAGTCCTTCACCCCGAACGACTGCCGCATGGACGAAGAGCGCCGCATGCTGCTCATCACGGGGCCGAACATGGGCGGCAAGTCCACCTACATGCGCCAGGTGGCGCTGATCGCGCTGCTGGCGCGCGCCGGCAGCTACGTGCCCGCCGCGCGGGCGCGCATCGGTCCGGTGGACCGCATCTTCACGCGCATCGGCGCGGCCGACGACCTGGCGGGCGGGCGCTCGACCTTCATGATGGAGATGATGGAGGCGGGCGTGATCCTGGGGGCGGCCACGCCGCGCAGCCTGGTGCTGATGGACGAGATCGGCCGGGGCACGTCCACCTACGACGGCCTGGCGCTGGCCTGGGCGATCGCCCACCGGCTGCTGACGCACAACCGCGCCCTGACGCTGTTCGCCACGCACTATTTCGAGATGACCCGGCTGCCGGAGACGGCCCACGGGGTGGTCAACGTCCACCTGGCGGCGGCCGACGCGCCCGACGGCGTGGTCTTCCTGCACGAGGTGCGCCCGGGGCCGGCCAGCCAGAGCTACGGCCTGCACGTGGCCCAGCGCGCGGGCATCCCGCCGGTGGTGATCCGCCACGCGCGCAAGGAACTGGCCGAACTGGAGGCCCGCAACCGGGCGGGTTCCCAGCTGGCGCTGTTCGTGCAGCAGGCCGAGGACGAGTCCGGCGGCGACCCGGACGCACCGCTGCGCGCCGCCTTGCAGGCGCTGGAGCCCGACAGCCTCAGCCCGCGCGAGGCGCTGGAGCTGATCTACCAGCTGCGCCGCGACTTTCTCTGATGGATACGCGCGCGGCCCGGACCGGAATCCAGTCCGCCGCGCATGCGCGGTGCCCGGTCCGCCGGCCCGCCCGCCCCCCGAGGACACTCCAGGACACCCCGCCATGCACACCCCGACCCCCGCTCCCGCGATCCCCGACATCGACCGGCCCACGCCGCTGCTGGGCGGCCTGACGCCGCAGGAATTCATGCGCGACTACTGGCAGAAGAAGCCCCTGCTGGTGCGCCAGGCCATCCCCGGCTTCCGGCCCCCGGTCACGATCCGCGACGTGCAGACGCTGGCCCGCCGGGAAGAGGTCGAGTCCCGCCTGATCACCCACGGCGAGCGCGGCTGGTCGCTGAAGCATGGGCCGTTTCGCCGGCTGCCGCCCGCCACGCAGCCGAACTGGACGCTGCTGGTGCAGAGCGTGGACCTGCACGACGACGCCTCGGCCGCGCTGATGCGGCAATTCCGCTTCATTTCCGACGCCCGGCTGGACGACCTGATGATCAGCATCGCCACCGACGGCGGCGGGGTCGGGCCCCATTACGACAGCTACGACGTGTTCCTGCTGCAGGGCCACGGCCGGCGCCGCTGGCGCACCAGCCGGCAGGCCGACCGCGCCCTGGTGCCGGGGCTGCCGCTGAAGATCCTGGCCGATTTCCAGCCGGACGCGGACGACGTCCTAGAGCCGGGCGACATGCTGTACCTGCCCCCGCACGTCTGCCACGACGGCGTGGCCATCGGCAACGACTGCATGACGCTGTCCATCGGCTTCCGCGTCCCCAGCCAGGCCACCCTGGCCCGCGGCCTGCTGGAAGCGGCCGCCGACCAGATTTCGGCCCAGCACCTGGGCGACCCGGGGCTGTACGGGCACCCCTGCCTGCCCGGCCCGGACCTGGCCGCGCTCTACACCGACGCCGGCGCGCCCGCCACGCGCACTCCGGCGGCCCTGCCCGACTCGCTGGTGCGGGCCACGCTGGACACCCTGTCCAGGATCCGCCTGGACCACGCGGTGGCGGCCCGGTTCCTGGGCCAATGGCTCACCTCGCTGCCCGACAGCGCCCTGTTCGATCCGGCCGACGAACCCCTTTCGCTGAGCGCCGGGGTGCCCGCGGCGGGCCGGCTGGTCCTGGACCGCTGCACGCGGCTGATGTACTGCGACCGGCAGCTCTTCATCAACGGCGAGGTCGCGCCCCTGGCGGCCGCACCCGGCCTGGAGGCGCTCGCCGACCAGCGCGCGCTGGAGGCCGACGCGGTGCGCCGCCTGGCCCCCGGGACCCTGGCCCTGCTCGACGAATGGCTGGCGGAAGGCTGGCTCCACTGGGAAGCGTGAACCCGGTCCACGCCGCGCCTTGCAAGGCGCTCCTATTCGTCAGGCAATTTGCTTATGCCCGCATAAAAACATAAGCATCGGTTCGTTCACGATATGAAGGAAGCGTCCCAGAATGGACGCTTCCTTCATTTTCACAAGACCGTGCCATGCTCGCGCCGAACTACCTGCCCGAAGCCCATCATTCCCTGATCGCCGAACTGGCCGACACCCTGGAATCTTCCAGCCTGCACTGGCTCTCGGGCTATTTCGCGGGCGTCGCCCAGGCGCGCCAGCCCGCGCGGGAAACCGCGCCCCCGCTGGCGGTGGCCGCCGCCGCGCCCGACGCGGCGCAGCGCCTGACCATCCTCTACGGCAGCCAGACGGGCAATGCCAGGCGCATCGCCACCGCGCTGCACGAGCAGGTGCGCGCCCAGGGGCTGGAGGCGCGCCTGGTGCGGGCCGACCAGTACAAGACCAAGGAACTGAAGGACGAGCAGCTGCTCTACGTGGTCATGAGCACCCAGGGCGACGGCGATCCGCCGGACGATTCCATCGCCTGGGTCGAATTCCTGCTGGGCAAGCGCGCGCCGAAGCTGCCGCGGCTGAAATACGCCGTGCTGGGCCTGGGCGATTCCAGCTATCCCTCGTTCTGCGGCATCTCGCAGAAGATCGACGCGCGCCTGGCCGAACTGGGCGCGCAGCGCCTGCAGGACGCGGGCGCGGCCGACCTGGACATCGAGACGGTCGCCGCGCCCTGGCAGGCCCGCGCCCTGGAACAGGCGCGCGAGGTCCTGAAATCCGCCGCGCCGGCCGCCTCCCAGGCCACCGTGACGCCGCTGCGCCCCCAGGCCGAGAAGTTCACCCGCGACCATCCGTTCCAGGCGGAAGTCCTGCTGAACCAGCCCATCACCGGGCGCGACAGCGACAAGGACATCCGCCACCTGGAGCTGTCCCTGGACGGCAGCAAGCTGCAGTACGAGCCCGGCGACGCCCTGGGCGTCTGGCCCGTGCAGGACGACACCCTGGTCGCCCGCGTGCTGGAAGCCACCGGCCTGAACGCGATCGACCCCGTCGAGCACCAGGGCGTCCAGCGCCCGCTGGGCGAATGGCTGGGCCGCTACCGCGAACTGACGGTGCTGACCCGTCCCTTCCTGGCCGCCCTGGCGGAACGCGCGCAGAGCGGCGAGCTGGCGGCGCTGCTGGCGCCGGACGCCCGCGAGCGCCTGGCCGCCTACCTGGGCACGCACCAGTTGATCGACGCGCTGCGCCAGTGGCCGGCGCGCTGGACCGGGCAGGCCCTGGTGGCGGCCCTGCGCCCGCTGACCCCGCGCCTGTATTCCATCGCCTCCTGCGCGGCGGTGGCCGAGGACGAGGTCCACCTGACGCTCGGGCACGTCGCCTTCGAGCTGGAAGGCGAATCCCGCTGGGGCGTGGCCTCGCACTTCCTGGCCGAACGGGCCGAGGGCGACACGATCCCGGTCTTCATCGAGGAAAACACGCGCTTCCGCCTGCCGGCCGACGCCTCGCGCGACATCATCATGATCGGCGCCGGGACCGGGGTGGCGCCGTTTCGCGCCTTCGTCCAGGCCCGCGCCGAGGCGGACGCCCCGGGCCGCAACTGGCTGTTCTTCGGCAACCCGCACTTCACCAGCGATTTCCTCTACCAGGTCGAATGGCAGCAGGCGCTGAAGGACGGCCACCTGGATCGCATCGACCTGGCGTTCTCGCGCGACCAGGAGGAAAAGATCTACGTCCAGCACAAGCTGCTGGCCCAGGGCGCCGACGTGTACGACTGGATCCAGGCGGGCGCCCACGTCTACGTCTGCGGCGACGCCGACCGCATGGCCCGCGACGTGCACGCCGCCCTGCTGGAGATCGCCCGCGACCACGGCGGCCTGGACGAGGAAGGCGCCCGCCAGTGGCTGGACGACCTCGCCGCGCAAGGCCGCTACGCGCGCGACGTGTACTGAACGTCCCGCTCCCGTCCCATTCCCTGGCCGGGGTTCGCGCCCCGGCCAGTTTCCTATTCGACTCCGACACCACGACATGAGCATTTCCCCCCTGTCCCCCCTGGAAGACATCAAGACCCGCAGCCGGTTCCTGCGCGGCACCATCGCCAAGGAACTGGAAAACCCGGTCACCGGCGCCATCCCCGAAGCCGACACCAAGCTGCTGAAGTTCCACGGCAGCTACATGCAGGACGACCGCGACATCCGCGACGAGCGGCGCAAGCAGAAGCTGGAGCCGGCCTACGCCTTCATGGTGCGCGCGCGTCTGCCGGGCGGCGTGATCAGCCCCGACCAGTGGCTGGCGCTGGACGAACTGGCGCAGAAATACGCCACGCGCGGCCTGCGCATCACCACGCGCCAGACCTTCCAGTGGCATGGCATCCTGAAGCGCAACCTGCGCGCCTTCATGCAGGGCATCCACGACGCCCGCGCCACCACCATCGCCGCCTGCGGCGACGTCAACCGTCAGGTGATCAGCTCGGTCAACCCGCACCTGTCCAGCCAGCACGCGCTGACGCAAGCCTGGGTGCAGCGCCTGTCCGACCACTTCCTGCCGCGCACCAGCGCCTACGCCGAGATCTGGCTGGGCGGCGAGCAGGTCGGCGAAGCGGTCGACGAGGAGCCCATCTACGGCAACGATTCGGCCTACCTGCCGCGCAAGTTCAAGATCGGCATCGCCATCCCGCCGACCAACGACTGCGACGTCTTCGCCAACGACCTGGGGCTGGTCGCCATCATCGAGAACGGCGAACTGCAGGGCTTCAACGTCGCCGTGGGCGGCGGCATGGGCGCCACGGCGGGCGACCCGACCACCTACCCGCGCCTGGGCACGCTGATCGGCTTCACCCGGCCGGAACACGTGGTCGCCGTGGCCGAGGCCGTGGTCACCCTGCAGCGCGACCACGGCGACCGCAAGGAGCGCCAGCACGCGCGCCTGAAATACACCATCGACCGCCTGGGCGTGGACTGGTTCCGCGAACAGGTCGGCCTGCGCGCGGGCGTCCCCCTGGAGCCCCTGCGCCCCTATCGCTTCGCACACAACGGCGACCGTTACGGCTGGTCGCGCGGCGAGGACGGCCGCTGGCACCTGGGGCTGTACATCGCCTCCGGCCGCCTGTGGGACCAGGACGGCCTGCGCCTGCAGACCGGCATGCGCGAGATCGCCCGGGTGCTCCAGGGCGAATTCCGCCTGACCTGCAACCAGAACCTCGTGATCGCCAACGTGGACGAGGCCGACCGCGCCGCCATCGACGCCCTGGTCGAAGAATACGGGCTGGACGGCTACAAGGAACAGAGCGGCATCCGCCGCCACCACATCGCCTGCGTCGCCCTGCCCACCTGCGGCCTGGCCATGGCCGAGAGCGAGCGCTACGCCCCCGTCCTGCTGCCCAAGCTGGAGGCCCTGCTGGATGCGCACGGCCTGCGCGACGCGCCCATCCTGCTGCGCCTGTCGGGCTGCCCGAACGGCTGTTCGCGCCCCTACCTGGGCGAAATCGCCCTGGTGGGCCGCGCCCTGGGGCGCTACGACCTGCGCCTGGGCGCCGATTTCATCGGCGAGCGCCTGAACGTCCTGTACCGCGAAAACGTCGCCGAGGCGGAGATCCTGTCCAGCCTGGACGCCCTGTTCGGCCAGTACGCCCGCGAGCGCGTCGCGGACGAAGGCTTCGGCGACTTCCTGGTGCGCGTCGGCGTCATCCAGGCGGATCCGCGCGGCCCGCATGCCGCGGTTCCCGACCGCAAGGCGAGCGCCGCATGAACCACTTCCCGCTGTTCGCCGACCTGAAGGAGCGCACCGCCGTCGTCGTCGGCGCGGGCCTGGTGGCCGAGCGCAAGATCGCCCTGCTGCGCGCGGCCGGCGCCCGGGTGATCGTCAGCGCCCGCGCGGCCCATCCCCAGGTGCTGGCGCGCGCCCGCGCGGGCGAGATCGAGCTGCGCCTGGGGGAATTCGATCCCGCCCTGCTCGACGAGGCCTGGCTGGCCGTCGCGGCCACCAGCGACCGCGCGCAGAACCGGCGGGTGGCCGACGCCGCCGCGGCGCGGCGGCTGTTCTGCAACGTCGTGGACGATCCGGAGCTGTCCAGCGTCCAGGTGCCGGCCATCGTGGACCGGTCCCCCATCACCATCGCCATTTCCTCGGGGGGCGCGGCGCCGGTGATCGCCCGGCGCCTGCGCGAACGCATCGAATCGCTGTTCGACCCGGCCCTGGGCGCGCTGGCCGCGCTGGCCCAGCGCAAGCGGCCGGCCATCCGCCAGGCCCGGCCGCAGTTGCGGCCGCGCCGGGATTTCTACGACTGGCTGCTGGACGGTCCCGTCCTGGGCGCTCTGCGGCGCGGCCGCGCCGGCGAAGCGGAAGCCCTGCTGGACCAGGCCCTGGCCGCGCGCAATCCGCCCCCGGCGGGCAAGGTGCTGCTGGTCGGCGCCGGCCCCGGCGACCCGGGCCTGCTGACCCTGCGCGGCCTGCGCGCCCTGAACGAGGCCGACGTGATCCTGGCCGACCGGCTGGTGAGTCCCGCCGTCCTGGCGCTGGCGCGGCGCGACGCGCAGGTGATCGACGTGGGCAAGGCGCCCGGCGGCCCGCACGAATCCACCCAGGCGCGCATCCACGCCCTGATGGTGTCGCACGCCCGCCAGGGGCGCTGCGTGGTGCGCCTGAAGGGCGGCGACCCGATGGTCTTCGGGCGCGGCGGCGAAGAGCTGCAGCACCTGAAGCGCCACGGCATCGCCTACGAAGTCGTGCCCGGCATCACCGCCGCCCTGGCCTGCGGCGCCTACGCCGGCATCCCGCTGACGCACCGCGGCCACGCCCAGTCCCTGACCCTGGCCACGGCGCACCGGCAGGCGGGCGCATCCGGGCGGGACCGGCCCGCCGCTTCCGGGGACGGCGGCGACGGCCGGACCCGGGTGTACTACATGGGCGTGGAACGCCTGCCCGAGCTCAGCGCCCGGCTGCTGGCCGAAGGCCACGCCCCCGGCCTGCCCTGCGCCCTGGTGGAAAACGGCTCGCGCCCGGAACAGCGCACCCTGCACGCCACCCTGGGTTCGCTCGCGCACGCCGCGCAGCGCCACGCCATCCGGTCCCCCGCCCTGGTCATCGTCGGCGCAGTCGCCGCGCTGGGCCCGGACCTGGCGTGGTTCGGCGAAACCGTGCAGGCGGAGACGGCCTCGGCCGGCGATTCCGCCGCGCGGCAGCAGGCCGCCGCCTGAGCATTCTTCTTGTGGCACGGCCCGTAGAGGGCCGTGTCAGCCGTACGACGCGGGCTGGATCTTCGTAAAGCGATCCGTCAAATCCGGAAAGTTCGGGCTTTTTTCCACCGACCGCCGCCTACGCCCGTCCTTCGCCAGTCACGGCCTTCTTGAGAGCCTCATTCATCCTGGTCTGCCAGCCTGGGCCGCCCGCCTTGAAGGCATCGATCACCGCCTTGTCGTAGCGGATCGGTTCCCGGTTCGTAGGTATCCGGATCCGCGGCAATGCCGCGGTCGATCGCCGCGTCCTCCACGGACGTCGGCAGGATCAGCTTACGTTTGCTCGACATAGTTCCGTACCTCTCGTGAATCGGCCTTGCGCAGACTGATGACGTGCATCTTGTCTTCGCGCTGCGTGAACACCACGCAGTACAAGCGGTCGTCGATGACCGCATAGCCGATTTCCCGAACCTCGCCGTCATCCTGGCGCGTGTCGGGCTTGGCCATCACCTCCGGCCAGTCGATTCCCTGGGCCAGCGACAGCGAGATGCCATGCTTGCGCTGGTTGCTCTTGTCCTTGGCCGGATCGAAGGCGATTTCCATATTATTGTTGTTGTAGTTACGAAAAATATGACGGGCAAGCTATTTTTGTAGCTACGAATGCCTATTCGGGAACGGCGCAGGCGCGGCGGCGTCTTCCGGGTATCGAGGCTGAGGCATTGCATGGCGACCTCCGGCTACTTCAAGGCGTGCACCCCGGCCGCGGGCCGCCGACCCCGGGTTTTCCGGCCGCCGCGCTCGGCCTCTTCCAGGCCCGTCAGGGCCTGCTTGATCGCGCCGTAGGCGGGGCGCCCCTGCGCGGTGATCTTTTCCCGCACCGCCTCGAAGCGGCCGCGCCGCGCCAGGTCGAGGATCTCGCCGCGCACCACGCGGTAGTTCCGCAGGGCCTCGGCGAACCGCTCCCGCGCCGCCGGGTCCCTCGAACGGCGCAGGTAGCGCGCCCAGGTCTCGTCCATGAGCTGGTCGATCTCGCCGATGCGCTCGATCACGGGCTTGATTTCCTCGTGGCTGTCGGCGTTCTTGATAAGGATGTTGCAGGCCCGCATTTCCTCGGCGCAGGTCGTCAGCACGTCGAGCTCCCTGCGCCCGGGCAGCAGTTGCGCGGTGCCGCGCTTGAGCTGGCCGATCTGCCCCTGGACCAGGCGCAGGTCGACGTTGCTCTTGCCCACCCATTCGACGGACTGGCGCGCCGAGGCCGAGAGGGACTCGATGTCCTGGCCGATGCGGTGGCTCAGCCCGCTTTGCGTGCGCGCCGCTTCGGTCATCTGGCCGGAGGCTTCCAGCGTGCGGCTGGAATGCTGGCTGATGTCGGTCAGGGCCTGGCCGGCCTCCTGGGCGTGATCCACCCCCGCCTGGATGTCGGTCAGCACGGTGTCGAGGAATCCGCCGGCCTCGGCCGTGCTGGCCGAAATCGCCGAGATCATCTCGCGGATCTGCACGGTGGCCTCGTCGGTGCGGGCCGCCAGCTTGCGGACCTCGTCGGCCACGACGCCGAAGCCGCGCCCCTGCTCGCCCGCCCGGGCCGCCTCGACGGCCGCGTTCAGCGACAGCAGGTTGGTCTGCATGGCGACGTGCTGGATCAGCCCGAGGATGCCCTCGATCTCCTGGGTCCGGCGCACGACCTCGCGGAAGCGGTCGCTGAGGCTGTCGGCCGAACGCGCCAGCGCGGCGAGCCGCGCCGTGGTCTGGCCCAGCAGTTCGTCGCCCCGGCGCGCCAGCGCGTGCATGCTGTCCACGCCGTCGCGCGTGACCTCCGCCGACTGCACGACGGTCTCGACGCTGCGCGCCAGCGCGTCCATGCTTGCCCTCAGGCCGGCCAGGATGCCCGTCTGCTCGCGCGACAGGGTGACCACGTTGGTGAAGGAGGACATCATGCTGGCGTTGTTGACGGTGATGTCCAGCGCCTGCCGGTCCAGGCTCTGGATGTCCTGGGCGACGCGCCCGCTCATCCAGCGTATCCGCATGCTCATCTTCGTCTCCTGTGTTTTACTAACATATTAGCTTGAGAGACGGATGGCAACAAGTAAAAAAGCCTCGCCGGTCGGTGTTCCGGCGAGGCTCGCGTCGCGTGGCGGACGGGCGGGCGGAGCCCGCGAGGGTCCGGCCTACTCGGTTTCCTTCAGGTTTTTCGCCAGCACCGAGAGGATGCGGCGCGCCGTGGCGTCGGTCTTGGGCTGGCCGGCGGCGTCGCGCACGCTGACCTCGGTGCCGCCGCCCTGCTGGGCCAGGTGGATGCGCAGTTTCTGCGGCTCGGCGGTGTTGCGCGTGCCGAAGACGCGGCCGAAGAAGGTCTGCTGCTCGATCTGCTCGCCCGTGTCGGTGTCCAGGTAGCGGATGTAATAATCGCCCTGCTCTCGATTGCGGTCCTCGACCGTGAAGCGCGCCGCATCGATGGCCACGCCCACGCGGCGCCACGCCCGGTCGAAGGGTTCGGCCACGGTCAGCGAGGTCTGGTCCTGAGCGAGCTGGGCGGCGGCGACCGTGCCGGCGCCGGTCTCGGCGGCCTTGACCTTCTGCGCGGCCTGCTGCTGGTCGGTGCCCAGGTAGACCATCAGGCGGGCCAGCATGGCGGCGTTCAGGCCCGGATCTTCCTTGCCGAAGACCCACTTGAACGCGGTGCCGTCGCCCGTGGGGGTTTCTTCCATGTGCTGGTGGCTGATGTAGACCTCGGTCTTGCCGTTGACGCGCTCCAGGCGGGTCGTGAAGCGGTCGCGCTCGCCGCTGTCGAAGACCTGGTCGAGCACGCTGCCCAGGGCGCTGCGCAGCCAGCCCTCGGGGATCTTGGCGCGGTTTTCCGCCCAGTCGGTCTCGATCAGGCCGGCCTGCGCGTTCTGCGAATGGATGGTGAAGCCCTGCTCGCCCCAGAATTCGATGATCTTCGGGTACAGGTTTTCGGCGGTCTCGTTGACGACCAGCCAGCGCAGCGTGCCGTCGCGCATGACTTCGATGCCGGGCGCCCGGGGCAGCACGCGGTCGGCCGGGTTGACGCTCTGCACGCCCTGGCTGGCGCGGTAGTCGCTCAGGCGGGCGACGCCTTCGGGGGCCACGTAGTGCGTGTTCTTGTTGGCCTGGGTCAGGTCGGGCGGAATCGACAGGGGTTCGCCCGTGACGGTGCTCTTGTATTCGACGGACTCGGTCTGGCCGGTCAGCTGGCCGAGGGTCGAGCAGGCGGACAGGGACAGCAGACCCGCCAGCACCAGGCTGGTCCGGGCGAGCGGCATGCGTTTCATCATCACAGGGAACCTGCCTCAATCAGGGCTTGGCGCACGGCGGTGCGCAACGAGTCGGACAAGGGTGTCAGGGGCAGGCGGTAGCCGAGCTGGGTCAGGCCCATTTCGGCGACGGCCCACTTGACGGGGATGGGGTTGGCTTCCAGGAACAGCACCTGGTTCAGGGCCGCCAGCCGGTTGTTCAGGCGGCGGGTTTCGGGCACGTCGCCGCGCAGCGCGGCGGCGCACAACTCGTGCATCAGGCGCGGCGCGACGTTGGCGGTGACGGAGATGTTGCCGCGTCCGCCCAGCAGGATCAGCGCGGCGGCGGTGGCGTCGTCGCCGCTGAAGACCTGGAAGCCTTCCGGCGCGGCCGCGATCAGCTGGGCGCCGCGGGCGATGTTGCCGGTGGCGTCCTTGACGCCGATGATGCCGGGCACCTGGGCCAGGCGCAGGATGGTCTCGTTGGACAGGTCCGCCACCGTGCGGCCCGGCACGTTGTACAGGATGCTGGGCAGGTCGCCGGACTCGGCGATGGCGCGGAAGTGCTGGTAGAGGCCTTCCTGGGTGGGCTTGTTGTAGTAGGGCACGACCGTCAGGCCGGCGGCCGCGCCGGCGGCATAGGCGTGGCGCTGCAGCTCGATGGCCTCGGCGGTGGAATTGCCGCCGGTGCCCGCGATCACGGGGATGCGGCCGTCGGCGTGGCGCACGGCGAGCTCGATGAGCTCGGCCTGCTCCTGGACGGTGACGGTGGGCGATTCGCCCGAGGTGCCGACGACCACCAGGGCGTCGGTGCCCTGCGCGACGTGCCAGTCGATCAGTTTCCGGAAGGCCTCCAGGTCCAGTTGCCCGTCGGGATGCATGGGCGTGACCAGGGCGACCATGCTGCCCTGAAAGACTGGGGTCGATGAATCCGAGCCGGCCATGATGAGGAATGCCTCCGCAAGACGCCCGGGATAGGCCCGGGCGAAACAAAAAGCCAAGTTTACCGGATTCGGACCGCCGATCTACAAAAATCCGCTGACGACCCACTGCCCCAGCTTCAGCAGCGGCAGCATCAGGGGCCAGAGCCAGCCGAGCATCATCAGCACGATCAGGATCACCAGGCCATAGGGCTCGATGCGGCCGTAGCGCCAGGCCAGCCGCGCGGGCAGCAGGCTGAAGACGATCCGCCCGCCGTCCAGCGGCGGCAGCGGCAGCAGGTTCAGCGCCATCAGGATCAGGTTGACCTGGACCCCGGCCTGGGCCATCAGCGCCCAGAAATCGCCCGGGCCGCCGATCAGGCCCAGCATCAGCATGGCGCGCAGGAACAGCACCCAGCCGATGGCCATCAGCAGGTTGGAGGCCGGCCCGGCGAGCGCCACCCACAGCATGTCGCGCTTGGGCCGGCGCAGGCGGCTCCAGTTCACCGGCACGGGCTTGGCCCAGCCGAACAGCAGCCCGCCGCCCATGAGCTTGGTGGCGAACAGCAGCACCAGCGGCACGACGATGGTGCCCATCGGGTCGATGTGCCGCAGGGGATTGAGGCTGATGCGGCCGGCCTGCTCGGCCGTGGGATCGCCGAAATGGCGCGCCACGTACCCGTGCGCCGCCTCGTGCAGGGTGATGGCGAACAGGACCGGCAGAGCGTAGACCGCGATGGTCTGGATCAGATTGTCCACGGGAACTCGGGCGAACGAAGCGCCGGCCGGCGGCCGGCAGATTCCGTAAGCATAACCGCTCGCCCGGATCGTCCGCGCCGCGCCATCGGCCGGCGCCCCCGCTCAGGCGATGCCGAGGGTGGCCGGGTCGCCGCGGCCCGCCCGCACGACCTTGGGCGGGTCTTCGGTGAGGTCGATGACCGTGGTGGGCTCGAAGGGGCAGGAGCCGCCATCGACGATGGCGGCCAGATCGTGCGCATAGCGGCCGACGATGTCCTGCGCGTCGTTCAACGGCAGGGTCTCGTCCTGGGGAATCAATGTGGTGGAAAGCAGCGGCGAGCCGGCGGCTTCGATCAGGGCGAGCGCCACCCGGTGGTCGGGCACGCGGATGCCGATGGTCTTGCGCGAGGGGTGCGAGACGCGCCGGGGGACTTCTTTCGTGGCTTCGAGGATGAAGGTCCAGGGGCCCGGCGTGGCCAGCTTCAGCAACCGGTACTGGGGATTGTCGACCTTGGCGAAGTGGCTGATTTCCGCCAGGTCGCGGCACAGCACCGTCAGGTGGTGGCGTTCGTCCAGGCCGCGCAGCCGGCGCAGGCGCCCGGCGGCGTCCTTGTCGTCCAGGCGCGCCACGACGGCGTAGCTGGAATCGGTGGGGACGGCGACCAGCCCTCCCTCGGCGAGGAGCTCGCCGGCTTGCTGGAGCAGCCTGGATTGCGGGTTTTCGGGATGGACGACGAAGATCTGTGCCATGAGCATTCCTTATGGGAGGGGTCCGGCCATCCCGGATCCGGCCCCGCCGGGGAGCCCGATCCCGGACGGCCCCGGTGAACCGCTGAAATCGAATCCGTAGCCGATAACATGACCTAAAACGCAGTGGCGATCAAGGGCCGGAGCGCCGCCTGCAAAAGGATTCCAGTCATGCTAGAATTCCCGTTCTTTGAGTGGTGACCGTAGCTCAGTTGGTAGAGTCCCGGATTGTGATTCCGGTTGTCGTGGGTTCGAGCCCCATCGGTCACCCCACCCCCCTTTCCCTGTGAAAAGCCGCGCCATGCGCGGGTTTTCACCGCGCGAAAGCCGGAACGGACTTCCGGACCTGGGGAGGCTTTGTCCCGGGTTCCCGGGCTGGCGGGGACGGCCCCGTCCGATCGCATCCACGCGGTGACGGCACCGCCGCAGCGAACCGCTTTCCATGCAGATCCACGACCGCCCGCTGGGCGAACGCGTCTTTCACGCACTGACGTTTGAAATCCTCGCCATCGGCATTTCCGCCCCCCTGGCCGCCTGGATCACCGGGCGCAGCATCTTCGACATGGGCGTGCTCACCGCCGTCGTCGCCACGATCGCGGTGCTCTGGAACATGCTCTACAACTGGCTGTTCGACCGCCTGCAGGCGCGCGTCGGCTTCGACCGCACCTATGGCGTGCGGGTGGCGCATGCCATCGGCTTCGAGGGCGGCCTGATCGTGATCGCCATTCCCTTCGTCGCCTGGTGGCTGGACATCTCCGTCTGGCACGCCCTGGTGCTGGACATCGGCTTCGTCCTGTTCTACCTGCCCTACGGCTTTCTTTTCAACCTGGGGTATGACAAGATTCGGCAGAATCTGATCACAGCCGACTGACAGGCCCGGCAGCGCGTCCGGGCCCTCCCCCCGGAACGCAGCATGGACACCCCTTCCGACACGACCCCGGCGCCCCAGGCCCCCGAGTGGTCCCAGGCCCCCGACGGCTGGGACTGGTCCGCGCAGGACGCGGACGGGCGCTGGTACTGGTACCGCACCGAGCCCGT
Organism: Castellaniella defragrans 65Phen; assembly: GCF_000612685.1. Lineage (NCBI taxonomy): Bacteria > Pseudomonadati > Pseudomonadota > Betaproteobacteria > Burkholderiales > Alcaligenaceae > Castellaniella > Castellaniella defragrans. The sequence continues at coordinate 1,002,346 of NZ_HG916765.1, read as the reverse complement.
GCCCGGCATCGGCGGCGGCATCTGGCGCTCGAATTCCCGCAACCAGCAATTCGCCGCCGCCGGCCGGCCCAACCCGGACTGGCTCGAATCCCTGCGCCGCCGGCCCAGCGCGGCGCAAGCACCCGGCCCCGGCGGGCCGCCGCCCCCCGCCGGTCCGGACACGCCGCCCCGGCCCTGAGCCCATGAGCGTCCTCACCGAGTTCCTGCGCGAATACTGGCCGCACCTGGCGGCCCTGCTGACGCTGGTCTTCAGCCTGGCCGTCGCGGCCCAGGCGGCCATGCAGAAGAACGACGTGCGCGCGGCCATCGCCTGGGTCGGCGTCATCCTGATGTCGCCGTTCCTGGGCGCCTTCCTGTACCTGGTCGCGGGCATCAACCGCATCCGCCACGACCAGATGTCCACCCACCGCAGCCGCCTGATCAAGGACTACGTCAACAGCGCGTACCCCGCCTTCGGCGACGTCGCCGCGGTGTCCGGCCCGCAGTTCGCCTCGCTGCGCGTGCTGTGCGACCAGGTCGGCCGGTTCCCGCTGCAAGGCGGCAACCACATCACCCTGCTCGACAGCGGCGACGAGGCCTATCCGGCCATGCTGCGGGCCATCGACGAGGCCCACCACTGCATCGCGCTGCAAAGCTACATCTTCGACCACGACCGCGCCGGCCTGCGCTTCGCCGACGCCCTGCGGCGCGCCCGCGAGCGCGGCGTCGAGATCCGGGTGCTGATCGACGCCGTGGGCGCGCGCTATTCCCACCCGCCCATCCTGCGCCTGCTGCAGCGCAACGGCATCCGCGCCGACCGCTACATGACCAATCCGCTGGGCCTGCGCTCGGCCTACGCCAACCTGCGCAGCCACCGCAAGATCCTGTTCGTCGACGGCCACCTGGGCTTCATGGGCGGCATGAACATCCGCGAGAGCTTCATGGCGTCCCTGGCGGGACGGCGCGCGGACAGCGACACGCACTTCCGCATCGAGGGTCCGCTGGCGACCCAGCTGTTCGCCGTCTTCGCCAACGACTGGGAATTCGCCACCAGCGAGCGCCTGCGCATCGAGGACTGGGTGCGCGTCTCGCCCCTGCCGCCGCCGCCCCGGGTGCCGGCGCGCTGCATCCGGACCGGCCCGGACCGCTTCATGGCGGCCACGCACCGCGTGCTGCTGGGCGCCCTGGCCGTGGCGCAGCATCACGTGCGCATCCAGTCGCCCTATTTCCTGCCCGACCAGATCCTGATCGGCGCGCTGAACACGGCGGCGCGGCGCGGCATCCAGGTGGACATCGTGATCCCCGGGCGCAACAACCTGCGCCTGGTGAACTACGCCATGACCGCCCAGCTGAGCCAGGTGCTGGAAGGCGGCTGCCGCGTCTGGCGCTACCGCAGGAATTTCGACCACTCCAAGCTGTTCACCGTCGACGACGCCTGGTCCTACGTCGGCTCGTCGAACCTGGATCCGCGCAGCCTGCGGCTGAATTTCGAGCTGGACATGGAGGTCTACGACCGCGGCCTGGCCAGCCAGATCGGACGGCGCATCGACGCGGCCATCGAGCAGTCCGAGCGCGTGACCCTGGACTCCCTGAACGCCATGCCCTACCTGAAGCAGCTGCGCAACCGGATCATCTGGCTGGCCAGCCCGTACCTCTGAATCCCCAAGGGCCCCGGGACCCCGCGCCCCGGGCGTATCATGGGCGCCTGTCCTCATTCCTGCGCAGGAGCCCGCTCCATGAATCCCTCCCAGCCCGAAGCCCCCGAAGCCGCCCCCGACGCGCCCTGGCGCGAACAGACCCTGCTGCTGCACGGCGACGCCGTCTGCGGCCACGGGGCCGACGTGGTCTCGCCGATCCACTACAGCGCCACCTTCCGCGCCGAAACCGCCGAGCAGTTCTCGGAAATGGCCACCACCGTGCGCCCGGCGGCCTTCTACACGCGCCACGGCAATCCCGTGAACAAGCGCGTCGAGGCCATCCTGGCCGGCCTGGAAGGCACCGAAAGCGCGCTGCTGACGGGCTCGGGCATGGGCGCCATCTGCACCACCATCCTGGCGCTGCTCAAGGCCGGCGACCACGTCGTGGCCCAGCAGCGCCACTACATGAGCACCTCCAAGCTGTTCGCGGAAGTCCTCCCCCGCTACGGCGTGCAGGTCAGCTTCTTCGACCAGACGGACCTGGACAGCCTGCGCGCCGCGCTGCGTCCGGACACGAAGCTGATCATGGTGGAAACGCCGGTGAACCCCAGCCTGTCCATCACGGACCTGGCGGCGGTGGCCGATATCGCCCGGGCGCGCGGCATCCTGACGGTGGCCGACAACACCTTCGCCTCGCCGCTGAACCAGCGCCCGCACGACCTGGGCATCGACATCGTGGTGCACAGCGCCACCAAATACCTGGGCGGCCACCACGACCTGATGGCGGGCGCCATCTGCTGCAGCGACGCGCTGGCCGAGACCATCTGGAAGATGCACGTCACCCTGGGCGCGGTGCTCTCGCCCATGGACGCCTGGCTGCTGCTGCGCGGCCTGCGCACACTGTCGCTGCGCATGGAACGCATCAATGCCAACGCCCTGGCGCTGGCGCGGTGGCTGGAGGCCCGCCCGGAAGTCGAGCGGGTCTTCTACCCCGGCCTGGAAAGCCACCCGCAGCACGCCCTGGCGGCGCGCCAGATGCGCGGCTTCGGCGCGGTGGTGGCGTATTCGATCAAGGGCGGCTACGCCGCCACGCAGCGCTTCGTGACCGGGCTCAAGCTGGCCACCCAGGCGGTCAGCCTGGGCGGGGTCGAGACCCTGGCCGTGCACACCGCGTCCATGTGGGCCAGCTCCATGACCGAGGCCGACATGCAGGCCGCCGGCATCGAGCCCAATTTCGTCCGCATGTCGGTCGGCGTGGAGCACGTGGACGACCTGAAGGCCGACCTGGCCCAGGCGCTGGAACGGTCGCAGGCGGTCCGGGAACCCGCCTGAGCGCGGCTTACGCCGGCATCGGGGGACGGTGGGGCACCGCCCGCTGGATGAACCGCTCGTGCGCGCGCCGGGCGGAGGCCGCCGCGGCCAGGGCCGCCAGGCCGCCCACCGCCGCGACGACCAGGGCGGCCAGTTCGGGGGACAGCTCCGTGGAACCCGCCCAGCGCTGCCAGAAGACCCCCGCCGACACCAGCACGCACAGCGCCGCGAGCGCGTTGCGCCCGCCCAGCCGCAGGCCGGCGCGCAGCGCGGCGCCCGGCGTCGCCGCCGTCCAGCCCCGGTAGCGGTGGAAATGCGTCAGGAACCGCGACAGGCTCAGGATCAGGGCGATCACCACGGCGGCCACCACCGCCAGCCCCATGGCCGACTCGACGGGCATCGAGATGCTATCGTGGGTCATCGGCATGGACTCCAGGTGCCGCCACTCCAGCCAGGCGGTCGTCGCCACGAAGGCCCCGGAGAACCCGGCCAGCTTCCAGTCAGATACAGAAATGTGTGCCGTCATGACATCCTCTCGTGAAAGACTCCCGCCTACCTTATCCGAAAGTCCGCCCGCCGCGACGCCGGACGGCGGCGATTCCGCCCAAAATGGGCGGACGGCGCGCGATCCCCGCTACGAGCGGGCCTTCGCCGCCCTCAGCTTCGTCATGAACCGGCACTTCATCGATCACCTGCTGCGGGCCATGCGCGAACTCGACATGGACGCCGAATCCCTGATCCTTCTCGGACTGGTGTCCCACCTGGGCCTGGTGCGCCTGATGGCGCCGGGCGGCGCGGGCGCGGGCGCTGATGCGGGCACGGATGCCGCCCCCGTCCGCGGGGAACCGCAGCCCGTCCGCCTGCGCGACCTGACGGTGGTCTCGCGGCTGCCCCGGGAAACCATCCGCCGCAAGCTGCTCGGACTGCGGGACGCCGGCTACCTCGAACAGCGTGGACGCGGCTGGGTGCTGATTCCCGGACGCATCGACGAGCGGATGCGCGCGTTCAACTACCAGACCCTGCGGCGCCTGCTGGCGACGGTGCGCGAGCTGGAGGCCATCCTGGTGCAGGCGGGCAGGCGGCCCGCCGCGTTCGCGGGCGGGCTGGCCGGAAAGGCGGCGAGCCCGGAAGGCGCGGCGAGTCCGGAAGACGCGGCGGGCCCAGGGCAGGGAATCGGCCGGCAAGAGACGGTCAGCCAGGAAGACGCGGCCGACCGGGGGGATGCGATCAGCTCAGGCCCGCCTTGTCCAGCCCGAACAGGGCGTCGGACGAACCCGGCACCGGCTGGAAGGCCACTCCCAGGCGGTTCCAGCCGTTGATCCCCACGATCAGGAAGCTCAGGTCGGCCAGCTCCTTTTCCGACAGCTGCTCGCGCACGCGCCGGAACAGCTCGTCGGACACGCCCTCGGGCGGCAGCCGCGTCAGGGCCTCGGTCCATTCCAGAATGGCCTTTTCCTTGGCCGTGAACAGCGGCGATTCGCGCCACACCGCGACGTGATGCAGGCGCAGTTCGCGCTCGCCCGCGATCTTGGCTTCCTTGACGTGCATGTCCACGCAGAAGGTGCAGCCGTTGAGCTGCGAGGCCCGCAGCGTCACCAGGTAGCCGATTTCCGCGAGGAAGGGATTGGCATGCAGCAGCTGGCTGAATTCGCCGTATTTGCGGGCGGCCTCGGGCGAGGCTTGGTAGTAGTTCAAGCGTTGTGTCATGGTGAATGAGATCCAGGAAAAACGTAATGAGCGGGCGCTTTTTGCCTTGGGGCGGCCCGGCGGCAAAAAAGGAGCGCTTTCCATTGTGCACCGTTTTGGTACTGATTGTCAGGCGAACCACGGTCGGCGAGCCACGGTCTGGTCTCCAGCCCGCCTCCGGCGCGGCGCGGCGCTTCCTGGCACAAAACCTGGCGCCAAAAAAGAACACCCCGGCGCCGGATCACGGTCGCCGGGGTGCGAGAGCACCCGGAAATCGCCGCAGGCTGCGCCTGTCGGCCTCGGGTCGGGTTGCGATGGCGGCGGCCGGATCGGACCGCCGTCCATCGCGGGATCAGTGCGCGCTGGCCGCCGCCGCGCCGATCCCGGTTTCGCTGCGCACGGTCTGGGCCTCGAAGCCGGCCCGGTCGATGCGGGCGCGTTCGCTGTGGTCGGTGACCGAGAACAGCCAGATCGACACGAAACCGATCGTCATGGAGAACAGCGCCGGGGACGCGTAGGGGAACAGGGCCGAGCCCGCCGGGTTGCCCAGCGTGGCCTCCCAGACCGACGGCGACACCACCGTCAGGCCCACGGCGCTGATCAGGCCGGCGAAGCCGCCGATCATCGCGCCGCGCGTGGTGCAGCCCTTCCACAGCACCGACATGAACAGCACCGGGAAGTTCGCCGACGCCGCCACCGCGAAGGCCAGCGACACCATGAAGGCGATGTTCTGCTTCTCGAAGGCGATGCCCAGCACCACGGCGACGATCCCGAGGACCACCGTGGTGATCTTGGCGACCTTCATTTCCTGCTCGCGGGTGGCATGGCCGTCCTTGACCAGGGTCGCATAGATGTCGTGCGACACCGCCGAGGTGCCAGACAGCGTCAGGCCGGCCACCACCGCCAGGATCGTGGCGAAGGCCACGGCCGACATGAAGCCCAGGAACACGTTGCCGCCCACGGCGTCGGCCAGGTGCACCGCCGCCATGTTGCCGCCGCCGATCAGGGCGCCGGCCGTGTCCAGAAACTGCGGGTTGGTGGACACCAGCACGATCGCGCCGAAGCCGATGATGAAGGTCAGGATGTAGAAATAGCCGATCCAGGACGTGGCCCAGAACACGGACTTGCGGGCCTCGCGCGCGTCGGGCACGGTGAAGAAGCGCATCAGGATGTGCGGCAGGCCGGCCGTGCCGAACATCAGCGCCATGCCGAAGGAAATCGCGCTGATCGGGTCCTTGATGAAATTGCCCGGCCCCATGATGGACTGCCCCAGCGCGCCGGACTGGACGGCGTCCTTGCCCGCGTTCAGGGCGGCCAGCGTCTTGACCTCCACCGCGGCGGCGAACAGGCGCTCGGGCGAGAAGCCGTAATGCGCCAGCACCATCAGGGCCATGAAGGTCGCCCCGCCCAGCAGCAGGGCCGCCTTGATGATCTGCACCCAGGTGGTGGCCGTCATGCCGCCGAACAGCACGTAGACCATCATCAGCACGCCGACCACGACCACGGCGATCCAGTATTCCAGGCCGAACAGCAGCTTGATGAGCTGGCCGGCGCCGACCATCTGCGCGATCAGGTAGAACGCCACCACCACCAGCGTGCCCGAGGCCGCGAAGGCGCGGATCGGCCCCTGCTTGAAGCGGTAGGCCGCCACGTCGGCGAAGGTGAACTTGCCCAGGTTGCGCAGGCGCTCGGCCATCAGGAAGGTCAGGATGGGCCAGCCCACCAGGAAGCCGATGGAATAGATCAGGCCGTCGTAGCCGTTGATCATCACGGCGGCGGAAATCCCCAGGAACGAAGCGGCGGACATGTAGTCCCCCGCGATCGCCAGGCCGTTCTGGAAGCCGGTGATGCCCCCGCCGGCGGTGTAGAAGTCGGCGGCGGAACGGGTCCGGCCGGCGGCCCATTTCGTGATCCACAGGGTCAGGAGCACGAACAGGCCGAACATCGTGATGGCGGTCCAGTTGGTGGGCTGCCGCTGCAGCTCGCCCAGATCGCCGCCCGCGGCCTGCGCGGCCGAGGCCAGGCCCGCCGCGAGGGTCAGCGCGCCCAGCGCGCGTAGTGTCATGCGGTTCATTGTCCGGCCTCCTGGACGATCTCGCGGGTCAGGCGGTCGAATTCGTTGTTGGCCCGGCGCACGTACAGGCCGGTGATCAGCACGCTGAACACGATGACGCCGAAACCGACCGGGATGCCCCAGGTCATGACGCCTTCGCCCAGTTTCAGCGCGAACAATTCCTTGTCGAACGCGATCACGCCGATGAAGCTGTAGTACACCAGCAGCATGATCACGGCCAGCGTCCAGCCGTAACGCAGTCGCGTCCGCCGCAGATGCTGGTATTTCGGGTTCGACACGATGGTTTGTGTCCGCTTGTCTCCCATGTCGGTCTCCTGATGGGTCGTATGATGCAGTGCAAGATAGAAACCCGACCTTACGAGGGCCTTACAGGCGCCCCGTTCGATCCTGCCCTCAGGGAAAACACCGAGGCGCGGAATGCACGTTAGAATCCAGGGTTCGAGCACGCAACGCAGGCCCGCACGCAGCGCAGGCGAGCCGCCCCGGCCCGGACTGGGGCTACGCCCAGGTCCGCGGGCGCGCCACCCGACCGCCCTTAGCTCAGCTGGATAGAGCAACGGCCTTCTAAGCCGTAGGTCACTGGTTCAAATCCAGTAGGGCGGGCCAAAACATTGATGGCGCAAGGGATGGCGCAAATCCAGGCGAGGCAGCGGCGCGCCGGTCGTTCAGCCTTCCAGAAGGGAGAACAAAGCATGGCCTGGTCGGCAAGCCAATACACGATGTTCGAGGCCGAGCGCACCCGCCCGGTCAGGGATCTGCTGGCGGCGGTCCCGACGCGCGACCCAGCCCGGCTGGCCGACCTGGGCTGCGGCCCGGGCAATTCGACCGAAGTCCTGCGAGCGCGCTACCCGGGCGCCCGCATCACCGCCCTGGACAGTTCCGCCGACATGCTGGCGGCCGCCCGCAAGCGGCTGCCGGACATCGACTTCCTGCAGGCCGACATCGCCGCCTGGACGCCCAGCGCGCCCCTCGACCTCATCCTGGCCAACGCCTCGCTGCAATGGATCCCGGATCACGCCGCCCTGTTCCCGAGGCTGGCCGGCTTCCTCGCGCCCGGCGGCAGCCTGGCCGTCCAGATGCCCGACAACCAGGACGATCCGGTCAAGATCCTGATGCGTGAGACGGCCGCCGACCCCCGCTGGTCGGACCGCATCGGCGACGAGCGCAGCACCCGCTTCCCCAGCCACCCGGTCCCCTGGTACTACGACCTGCTCGCGCCGCATTGCGCGCGCGTGGACATCTGGCGCACCCGGTACTGGCACGTGCTGCCCGACGGCGTGGACGGCATCGTGGCCTGGTTCAAGGGCAGCGCCCTGCGCCCCTTTCTGGCGCCGCTGGACGAGGCCGAGCAGGCGCTCTTCCTGGCGCAGTACCGCGACGAACTGGCCCGGGCCTACCCCACGCAGGCGGACGGTTCGGTGCTGTTGCCGGTGCCCCGGCTGTTTCTCGTGGCGACCCGCTGAGGCCGGCCCTGAAAAAACCACCCTGCCGCGGTTTGGCGGCGGTCGACGCATGGCATGACGCTGAACGACCTGGCCCGGCGCGCCCTGAGCGCCTGCATCGGCGAGCCTGCGCACGCCGGGCAGGCACAGCCCGCCCGCCGCCATCGGAACCCCCGGAGCCGCGAAGCCCCGGAGCACGATCAGAAGTCGATGCGCGCCACGCTTTCGGCGCTGTCCTTGGGCGCGTCGCGGCCGTTCTTGACGGTCACGAACACGGCGCCGGTGCGCGGATCCAGCGCCAGGCTGTTCGGATGGGCCGGCAGCTCGATCGTCCGCAGCAGGGCATGCGTGCCGCTGTCGAACACCGTCACCGTCCCCGACTCGCGGTTGGTGACGAACAGGCGCTGGCGCGGCGCATCCAGCAGCAGGGCCACGGGACCCTGGCCGGTCGGGATGTCGGCCAGCCGCTTGCCGTCGGCCGGATCGAGCGCGACGACGCGGTTGCCCTCGCCCCGCTTGCGGTAATCCTTCAGTCCGCCCAGCTTCTCGCGCATGCCGTCCAGGCGTTCCATGCCCTCGTCGGTCGCCAGCACATGGCCGGTCCGCGCATCGAACGCCAGGTTCAGCAGCTGGTCGCCGCCCGCCTCGGAGACCTTCTCCAGGCGCAGCGACGCGGTGTCCACGGTGAACAGCTGCCCCTGCAGGTTGGACACGTAGAGCTTGCCGCCCGCCGCATCGAGCGTCGCGCCGGTGGCCACGAAACCGAAGCCCGGCACGACCTTCTCGACCTTCAGCGACCGCGTGTCCACGACGTACAGGACGCTGTCGCGGAAAGCGAGGCCGGGGGCGTACAGCCGGTGACGGGCCGGATCCAGGACCAGTTCCCGCAGATTGTGCGGATAGCGTTCCTTGCCGTCCGGCGCCTTGACCTTCTTCGACGTCAGCTGCACCAGGCCGACGACCTTGCCGGCGGCCGTGTCGATGACGGTGATGGAGGCGTCGTTCGTGTTGCCGACGTACAGGCGGCCGGTGCCGACGCGGTGCGGTCGCCCGTCTGTGCGCACCCGGCCAGCGCCGCCGTCAGGACGAGGGCCAGGAAAGAAGCTGATTTGAAACGTCGCATACGAAGTCCATCCCTATGAAGAAACCAAAAACAGACGAAAGAAGAAAAACCCGCGGCACGCGAAAACCGCGGTGAAAAAAATTGCCCCCACGCCGCGCCTTCGGCTTGCCGCCTTCCCGAGGGGGCGCTTTTTGCCTCGGGGCGGCCCGGCGCTCAACGCTCCCCGCCTTCCGGCCGCTGCCCGCCGCGCCGGTTCCATGCCGCCAGTCCCAGGCAGACCAGCCCGGCGGCCAGGCTGGTGTGGCCGCTGTAGGCCGCCAGTCCGAATCCCCAGCCCATCCCGGCCACGGCCCGCCACAGGGCCGCGCCCAGCAGGCACCAGCCCGCGAACCGCAGGCGGCGGCGGGCGGCGGTCCGCAGGAGGCGGCCGAAGACGTCCCGCTGATGCCGCTCCATGGCCAGCGCCAGGCAGGCGAAACCCGCCCACGAGAGGCCGAGCAGCAGGCCATGCGCCCACAGCGGCGAGACGATCGCGTTCATGCGCCTCCCCCGGCCGCCGGGGCGCCCGCCGCGGCCGTAGCCGCGGCCGCAGCCGCCCCGGCGCCCCGGACGCGGCGGGCCGGGCGGACCGCCGGACGATGCCGCGCGGTCCGGAGCGCCATGTGGGCGTGCAGCGCCGCCAGGGCCAGCAGCGCCAGGTCGAAGCCGGCGAACAGCCCGTCGCCGTTGCGCAGGCTGTGCCACAGCGGCCGGTCCGTCACGCAGGCGTTCAGGACGGGCAGCAGGGCCAGCAGCGCGGCGGCCGCGGCCAGCAATTCGATCCAGGCGCGCCGGGCCGGCCTCAGGCAGGCCGCTGCCAGCGCCAGTGCCCAGACGATGAAGAAGCCATGGATCTCCCAGTCGGCGCGCCCCGCCAGGTCCACCGGCAGCAGGCGGTTGAACCAGAAGAACGCCGCCATCGCCACCGACAGGCCCGCGATGGCCGCGATGTTCAGGCGCTCGACCAGCCGGAAGCCGAAATGAGGCTTCTGCGGATCCGGCAGGCCCGCCCGGCGCTTCACCGTCCACAGCACCAGCCCCGACCCGACCATGGCGGTCCCCGCCAGGCTGACGAGGAAATACAGCCAGCGCAGCGCGGGGTCGGCGTAGCGGCCCAGGTGCAGGCCGTACAGCACGCCCTGCGCCGTCGCCATCGGCCCGGACGCGTCCTTGGCCCGCAGCAGTTCGCCCGACACCCCGTCGAACAGCAGATAGCGCGGCGTGGTGGCGATCTGTCCGGATTGCCGGCGCACGACGGCCACCCGCGCCTGCGCATCGCCCGGATGGGCGACCTGCACCCCGCCGACGCTGCCGGCGCCCCAGCGCCGCTCGGCCTGCGCCACCAGGGATTCGATCGACGCCAGGGCCGCCAGCTCCCGAGCGGGCTTGCCCGGCGGCAGGAAGAAGCGCATTTCGCTGGTCATCGCCGCCCGGTCCGCCGGCGTGGGCAGGGCCTGCATCGGCCAGGGCATGTACAGCACCATCAGGGTGATCAGGCCGCTCCAGGTGATCATGAAGTGGAACGGCAGGCCCAGCACCGACAGCGCGGCGTGCGCGTCCAGCCAGCTGCGCTGGCCCTTGCCCCGGCGGAAGGTGAAGAAATCCGCGAAGATCTTCTTGTGCGTGATCACCCCGCTGACGATGGCCACCAGCATGAACATGGCGCACAGGCCGGCGATCCACCGCCCCCACAGGGGCGACATGTAGTGCAGGTTGAAATGGAAGGCGTAGAAGAAATCGCCGCCCCGGGTGTCGCGGGCCGACAGGCGCTCCCCCGTTTCGGCGTCGAACGTCTCCGTTCGGAATCCGCGGCCGGCCGCATGCGGATCGCGCCAGAAGGCGGACGCCGCCGGATCGCGCGGCGAGGGCAGCGTCACGCTCAGTTGCGGCGTGTCGGGCGTCCGGGCCAGGATGCCCTCGACGATGCGGGCCGCCGCCGCGCCGGCCGGCGGCGGGACCGCGGCCGCATTCAGTTCCGGCCGCATGTAGCGGCTGATCTCGTCGCGGAAGAACGAGACGGTCCCGGTCAGGAACATGGCGTACAGGATCCAGCCCGCCAGCAGTCCCGCCCAGATGTGCAGGTCGGACATGGTCTGGCGGATGCCGCGCGGCCTGGCGGCGGGCCGGGCCGCGGGCCTGGCCAGGGGCGGGGCGGTCGGCGCCGGCATGCGCCCGGGCGATGCGCGCCCGTCCCGGACCGGGCCGCTCATGACGCGCCCCCCACGGGCCAGGCGGGCCAGGCCAGGGGCAGCAGGACGCAGGCCGCCACCAGCAGGCCGGCCCAGGCCCGCCGTGCCGAGCGCACGGCGAAGACCCAGACGACGGCGCCGGCATGGCAGAGGAAGCTCAGCATCATGCCCAGGAAGGCCGCCTCGGATCCAGCCAGCGGCGCGGCCAGCGCCGCGACCGAGAGCAGCGCCGCCAGCGCATAGCCGCCGCACACGGCCGCCACGACTCGGGAGATCACGGGAAGGGGAATGCGCGTCATCGCCTGCCGGTCCGCATCAGAAGTCCCATCAGAAGTCCATCGAGGCCGACAGCATGTACGTCCGCGGCGCGCCCAGGCCCGAGCTCAGCGAGCCGGCCCAGTACGCCTTGTCGGTCACGTTGAGCACCATGGCCCGCAGGGTCAGGGGGCGGCCGGCGATGGACGTGGCATAGCGCGCGCCCACGTCGAACACCGTGCGGCCCGGCACCGAGAGCGAGTTGTCCGCATTGACGTACTGTTCGGACACCGACACCATGTTGCCGTTCAGCGCCAGGCCGGGCACGCCCGGCACGTCCCACTCGACGCCCAGCTTGCCCTGCCACTGCGGCACGGCGGTGGCGTAGCGGCCCTCGTTGACGCCCCCGGCGGTCCTGGTCAGCTTGGCCTGCGTGTAGGAGATGCCGCCCATCAGGCGCAGCCCCTGCACCGGCTCGCCGAAGAAGCCCAGTTCCAGCCCCCGGTTGCGCTGCTCACCGCCGAAGGAAAACACCCGGGTCACCGGATCGGTGTAGCTGCTGGGCCGCTCGATCTGGAACGCGCTCAGGGTCGTGGCGAAGCCCCCCCAGTCCATCTTCAGCCCGGCCTCGCGCTGCTTGGTCTTGTAGGGCGGAAACACCTCGCCCGCATTGACGGCGGTCGCCGGCGCCGTGGCGCCCTGGCTGAGGCCCTCGATGTAGTTGCCGTACACGGACACGGTATCGGTCACTTTCCACAGCAGGGCCGCCATGGGCGTCGTGGCCCCGGCGTCGTAGCGCGCCGTGAGCGCGCCGGTGGTCGCGTCGAAGGTGTCGCTGACCACGTTCTGGCGCCGGGCGCCCAGCGTCAGCAGGACGCGGTCGCCGGCGAATGACAGCGTATCGGCCACGCCGAAGCCGACCGTGCGGACCTCGCCCGTCTTGGGCAGGGTCTCGTCGCTGAAGCGCTTGCTCACCGACGGTCCCCACGAAGGATCGTAGATGTTGGTGACCCACTCCCTGCCCGCGCCCAGCATGTTGCGCAGGAAGCCGAAGCGGTAGTCATGGTGGTAGTAGCTGGCCGCCAGCGCCAGTTCGTGGCCGATCCCCGCCGTCCTGAACCGCATCCGGACGCCGGCCTCGGCCGTGTCCTTGTCGTACTGGGTGCGCTGATGCGAGAAGTCGTTCCGGAAATCGCCCCGGGCGTTGAAGACCTGGTAGGTCGAACTCGCCAGCGCATCGAAGTCCGTCTTGCTGTGGCCATAGCTCGCATACGCGGTCACGGCCTTCGTGATGTCCACCTCGCCGCGCAGGATGGCGGCGTCGGCCTGGGTGGTGGAAAACGTCCAGTCCGGCGCCAGCAGGGTCCGGGGATCCGGCGGCGACGGGACGTCCAGGCCGTTGACCAGGGAAACCCCGCGATTCAGGCCGCCGACGTGGTCTTCGTTGGTATACAGGTCCGCCGACAGCCGGATCCGGTCCGAACGCCAGTCCAGGGCCAGCGCCGCCAGCCTGGCTCGCCTGGATTGATGATCCACCGCCGCGTCGCCGTCCCGGTACACGCCGTTGAAGCGGATGCCGAACTGCTGGTCGTCGCCGAAGCGGCGGCCCAGGTCCACGTGGGTGCCGTACTGGGCATCCGAGGCATAGGTGCCCGTGACCCGCGCCAGCGGCGTCTCGCCGGCCCGCTTGGTGACCAGGTTGATGCTGCCGCCCACCGAGCCGCCGGGCGGCATGCCGTTCAGCATGGCGGCCGGGCCTTTCAGGACCTCGATGCGCTCGATGAATTCCGGCGTGATCCGCCAGTACGGCACCATGCCGTACAGTCCGTTCAAGGCCACGTCGCTGTTCTCGACGCCGAAGCCGCGCAAGGCGAAGTGGTCCTGAATCATCCCGGTGGCGCCATGATTGAAGACCGCCGGATCCGTGACCGCGATCACCCGCGACAGTTCCTGGGCCTGGCGGTCCTGGATGTACTCGCTCGTGTAGCTGATCGTGCTGAACGGGGTTTCCATGAAATCCCGGTCGCCCAGCAGGCCCAGGCGGCCGCCGGCGGCCACCTGCCCGCCGCCGTAGGCCGGCGGCGGATCGCCCGCGCGCGTCCCCGCGACCGTGATGGGGGCGAGCTGCGCCGCGCCGTCCGCTCCGGGACGCGACAGGGACACGTTCCTGCCGGTCCGGCGGAATTCGATCCCCGTGCCCGCCAGCAGCCGGCGCAGGGCCTCGTCGGGCGCCAGGGTGCCGTTCAAGGCGGGTGCCCGATGGCCCTCGACGATCGCCTGCGAAAAGAAGATCTGCAGCCCGGTCTGCCCGCCCAGCTGCAGCAGGGCCTTGCTCAGCGGCTGGGCGGGAATGTCGATGGCGACAGGCGCTTCCTGGGCGAACGCGGGCGCGGTCAGCGCCTGCGTCGCGGCCAGGGCCGCCAAAAGCAGCGCCACGGCGCCCAGGCGCGCGGCCCGGTTGCGCCCACGCGGCGCGGTCCTTGATTTCGTCGTATTCACGGTCCTGCTTCTTCCTATGGATGGCGGCCCGGCGGGGCGCACGGGCATCTTGTGATCCGATCGCGGTGCGCGGCCACACCGGGGCGCAGCCCCGCCGGGCGCACCGCCCCTCTCAAGAAGAAGACGGATGAGAGCCTCCATGATCAGAATGGAAATGAGAATTATTATGATACCGGATGTATCATCGACCCTGGCGCGTGGGATCGGCCGCATGCGAGTCCGCTCCGGCCTAACGCGGCACGATCCGCAGGGGCCCGTCCGGCAGGCGGTAGACACGGACCGGGGCGATCGCGGGCAGCATGTCGATCAGGGCTTCGGGTTCGTCCACGCTCAGCACGGCCGCCACCCGGAAGTCGCGCAAGGCCGGCGCATCCAGCCGGACCGGCGTATCCAGGTAGCGGTTGATTTCGGCGATGGCCTGTGCCAGCGGCGTGTTTTCGAACACGATCCGGCCCTGCTGCCAGGCCAGCACGGTCTCCAGATCGGCCGCGCGGACGGCGTCGAACGTCTCGTCGCCGGACGCCCGGAGGACTTCCTGGCCCTGCGCCAGGGCCTGCCGGCGGCGCCGCCACCAGGGTCCGCTCGACACCTCCACCGAGCCCGATTCCACGCTGACCCGGGTCCAGTCGGCATCGTGGCGGACGTCGAAGCGCGTGCCCGTGACCTCCACCCGCGCAGGACCCGCCTCCACGACGAACGGCCGTCCGGCATCCGGCCGGACGGCGAAGAAGATTTCGCCTTCCCGCAGTTCGACCACGCGCCGGCCCTCCTGGAATCGCGCCCGCGCCCGTGTCCCGGTATTCAGGTCCAGCACGGACCCATCGGGCAAAGCCACCCGGCGGCGCTCGCCGCGCGCCGACGCGAGCTCGACGACCTGCCGCGGCGCATCGAGCGCATGCCACCCCGCCACCCCCGCCGTCAGTGCAATCCCGCAGGCCCCGGCCAGCCCGAGTCCGAACCGGCGCCGATCCGGCCGCATCGGCCGGTCCCCGGCGGACGGCCGGGCCAGCAGGGCGCGCAATTCCTGCTGCGGAATCCGCGCCGAGGCGCGCCAGGCCCGTTCCACCTGGCGGTATTGCCGCTCGTGCTCGGGGCTGGCGGCCCGCCACCGGTCGCAAGCCAGGCGATCCGCCCGCGTCGCATGCCCGGAATTCAGCCTGGCGAACCAGAAGGCCGCCTGGTCGCGCGCATCGCGGTGCGAGAGTTCCCTATTCATGATGCTGCAGCCGTTCGCTCAGATGCCGCAAGGCCCGCGTCATGTGCTTTTCGACCATCGCGCGGGAAATCCCCAGCGCACGCGCGATCTCCGCATGGGTCCAGCCTTCCAGGCGGCGGTGGACATAGACCTGGCGGCAGGCCGGCGGCAATTCCCCGAGCGCCGCCTTCAGTTCCCGCAGCAGCTGGCCCGAATAGACTTCGGCCTCGGGCCCTTCGACCGCCGGATGCTCGTCCTCTCCGAGGTCGTGCAGCGGCAGCGCCCCCAGCACCGCCCGGTGCCGCAGGCGGTCCACCACGCCATTGCGGGTGCTGCGCGCGAAATACGCGCGGGGATCGTCCACCATGCCCACGCCGTTCTCCAGCAGGCGCAAGGCCGTATCCTGCATGGCGTCGGCCGCGTCGTCGGGATGGCTGTTGCGCCGCACCCAGGCGCCGGCCAGCTCGCGGTAGTAGGCGAGCCAGCCTTTGTCGGCGGCGGGATGGCGGGACATGGGAGGGCGGCGGCGGTCGAGTCCAAACACTGGATTATATTGATAATAATTATCATTTGTATATCCAACGCCCTATCCAGGGTTGGCGCAACGTGAGAATGTCCGGTCTGCGCAAAGTAGAAATGCCCGCTTCAATGGTGTGAACCACACCACCGGGACCGGACCAGATCCGCCGCGCCGGCGGCGTGCCGCCGGCGCGGCCTCGTCATGCGGCCTCGTCATGCGGCCTCGTCATGCGGCCGCGATGCGGCCCGCGGGCCGGACGCAGGCGGCCGGCAGGGCCAGGGCGCCGGCCAGGCCGAAGGCCACCGACACCATCACGTAGTAGATCGGCGCCATGTCGCTGCCGGTGGCCTCCACCAGCCAGGTGTTGTACAGCGGCGCGAGCCCGCCGAACAGCAGCACGGCGACGTTGTAGGTGATCGAGGCCCCGGTCGAGCGCAGGCCGACCGGGAAGACCTCCGTCATGATGATCGGCGTGGGGCCCCAGAAAAAGCTCATGCACAAGGCGATCACGACCTGGGCCAGCAGGAAGGACTCGTACGAAGGCGCCTGGACGAAATGGGCGAACAGCACATAGGCGGCGATGCCGTAGGCGACGATGCCCGACAGGAGCACGGCCCGGCGGCCATAGCGGTCCGACAGGTAGCCGCTGAGCGGGCAGCACACCAGCAGCACCGCCGTGGCGAAGAACGTGGCCAAGTTGACGTCCGCGATCGGCAGGCCCATCTGCTTCTTGGCGAAGATCGGCATGAAAAACACGAAGACGTAGGCCGACACCGTGCCGACGATGCACACCCCCATCGAGGACAGGATCTCGCGCGGGTGATTGCCGAACAGGTCCGCGAGCGAGGACCGGATGCCCGGCCGCGCGCCCCGGGGCCGGTTGCGCGCATAGGCCTGGAACTCGGGCGATTCGTCCAGGTGGGTACGGATGACCCAGCCGACCGGGCCGATGACGATGCCGAACAGGAAGGGAATGCGCCAGCCCCAGGCGTCCAGGGACTCCGGCGTCAGGCGGCTCGTGAGCAGGTAGGCCGCCAGCGCGCCGCACGAGAAGGCCAGGGCCTGGGAACACATCTGGAAGCTGCCGAACAGGCCGCGCAGGCGCCGGGGCGCGAACTCGATCAGCATGGTGGTCGCGCCGCTGAATTCCCCGCCCGTGGAAAAGCCCTGGATCAGGCGCGCCAGCACCATCAGGATCGGCGCCGCGATGCCGATGGCCGCGTACGTCGGCAGCACCCCCATGAGGCCCGTGCCCACCGCCATGAGCAGGATCGTCAGGGACAGGGCCTTCTTGCGGCCCACCCTGTCCCCGTAGAGGCCCAGCACCACGCCGCCGAGCGGACGCACCGCGAAACCCACGCCGAACGTCGCCAGGGTCAGCAGCATGGACGCGAATTCACTGTCGGCGGGGAAAAACAGCCGTGCAATGATCACGGCGAACAGGCCGAAGATGGCGAAGTCGAACCACTCCAGGGCATTGCCCAGCACCGATGCGATCACGACGCGCCGCAGCATGGCGGGCGATACTTTCTTGTCTGTCTCCATCACTTCCTCCTTGGGTGTTCAGCTCAGGCGCCGACGCACGATTTCCACGAAAACCGCCGCCCCGGTGGCCAGCGTGCCATCGTCGAAGTCGAATTCGGGGTGGTGGCAGGTCCGGCCCGCATGCCCGAGGAAAAAATACGCCCCCGGGCGTCGTTCCAGCATGAAGGCGAAATCCTCCGAGGCCATGAGCGGCCGGCACTCGACCACCCCGTCCTCGCCCAGCACCGCGGCGGCGGCCAGGCGCACGGCCTGCGCCTGTTCGGCCGCGTTCACGGTCGGCGGCGAGGACTGCAGGTGCTCGAAACGGATCTCGCAGCCATGGCTGGCGGCGATGCCGTCGCACATGCGGCGCAGGCCGTCCAGCACCACCTTCTGCGCATCCCTGGACAGCGTGCGCACCGTGCCTTCCAGCCATGCCGTGCCGGGAATGACGTTGATCGTCGTCCCGGCGTGAAACTGGCAGATGCTCAGCACCGCCGCATCCAGCGGATCCACGCCGCGGCTGACCACGCCCTGCAGCGCCTGCACCAGCGCCGCGCCGGCCACGATGGGATCCACCCCCTGATGGGGCATGGCCGCGTGCGTGCCGGTGCCGGCGATCCGGATGCGGAACCAGTCGCAGGCCGACAGGATGGCACCCGCGCGCACCCCGACCTTGCCCGGCGGCACGCCGTTGTGGTTGTGCAGGGCGTAGATCTCGTCGCAGGGAAACCGGTCGAACAGCCCCGCCCCGATCAGGGTCGAGCCCCCGCGCAGCGTTTCCTCCGCCGGCTGGAAGATGAAATGCACGGTCCCGGCGAAGTCGCGCTGCGCGGACAGGTGCCTGGCCACGCCCAGCAGGATGGCCGTGTGGCCGTCGTGCCCGCAGCCATGGAACACGTGCTCGTTGACCGAGCGGTGGGCGACATCGGCCTGCTCGTCCATGGGCAGGGCATCCATGTCCGCCCGCAGCCCCAGGACGCGGCCGGGACCGCGCGCGCCCCGCAGCACGCCGATCACCGCCGTCGTGCCGCCGAAGCCGGCGTGCACCTCGATGCCCCAGGACCGCAGCAGCCCGGCGACCTTGTCCGCCGTGCGGTGCTCCTCGAAACCCAGTTCCGGATGCTGGTGGATGTCCCGCCGCCAGGCGGTCATCTCCTCCGCCAGGGCGGACATTTCCATCGTCGACACATCGTGCTCCTCGAATCGTTTCTCGCTCCGGGCCGGCGGCGGCGCCGCACCTGGCCGCTGACGGGCGGGCTTCCCGGACAAATAAAAAGATAAATTCAATAGTTGAAATTTTCAATTAAATTCGCCTAAGGATTACCCTGAGTCCGGGTCCGGCTTCGCGCCGGCCGGCCCCGGATTAAAATCCCGCCATGAACGACCGCAGCCGACGACGCCCCGCCCCCCGCCCGCCAGCCGGCAGCCCCCCAGCCCCGGCGCCCGGGCCGGCGGCCTCCCCGGCCGGCCCGGACCCGCAGGCACGGGCGCCCTTCAGCCACTACCTGACCTTCAAGCTGGATCTGGTGAAATCCGCCATGCTGCGGCCGGCCAACGAGGCCTACCGCCGGGAATTCGGGCTGGACGTGCGCGCCCTGCGGCTGTTGCGGGCCATCTGCGACATCCCCGGCGTGACCGCGACGCGGCTGCACGAACTGACGCTGGTGGAAAAGACCCTGCTGTCGAAGGACCTGAAGACCTTGATCGAACGGCGCCTGGTGCGGCGCTCGATCAGCCCGGAAGACGCGCGCCAGTACCGGCTGCAGGCCACCGCCCAAGGCCGGAAGATCCGCGCGGCCAGCGACACCCTGGGCCACGCGATGGAAAACGTGCTGCTGGCCGCGCTGACGCCGGAAGAGCACGCGCAGCTGGACCTGCTGCTGGACAAGCTGCTGTGGAAATTCCAGGAGGAAGGCGGGCGGGACTGGCCCGCCCTGCCGGATTCGCACCCGTGACCCGCGGCCTGGCGGGCCGCCGCGCTGTCCGGCCGGACCGGGGGCGGAACGGAGGACACGCCGGGGACGGGCACGCCGGGCCGCCGCATCCCCCGGCGGCGCGGATACACCGCGAAACGTGTCCGCGGATCGCAGATGCTAAAGTTCCGGGCACGAACTCGCTTTTGGTTCCAACATCATGCCTCGTCTCCAACACACGGGCTTGCGCCATGCCATTTCCCTCGCCATCGGCTGCCTCTGCCTGGCGGCCGGCGGCGCCCAGGCGGGCCTGTCCTATCGCCTGACCAGCCCGCAGGCCAATCCCGGCGCCACGATCGAACTGGAAGGCCTGCTGACGAACGACACCGGCACGGCGCTCTCCACCCCGGTCGCCCGCGAGCTGACCGGGCAGTGGGTGGACGCGCGGGGGCGGGCCACGCCTGCGCATTTCCAGCTGCGGACCTCGCCCGACGCCATCGACCTGCCCGCCAACACCTTCACCCGCATGGCCTGGAGCGGCCGGGTGCCGGCCGGCGCGCACGGCCTGCTGACCCTGCGCCTGGACGGGGCGGCCGATACCCTGCTGGCGCTGCAGGTGGGCGCGACCGACCTGCCCGCCATGGCGTCCGCGGCACCCGCGGGCGCGGCCACGGCGGGGGCGGCGACCGAACCCGCGGCCGCGCCGGCGACGGCGGCGCCCGCCGGCCTGTCGCCCTTCGACACCTTCCGCAACGCGATCTCGTCCTACGAGCCGATCTATTTCGCGGTGGGCAACCGCGACGGCGCCAGCGCCCGCTTCCAGGTGAGCTTCAAATACCGCCTGTTCAGCCCGGACGACCCGGCCCGGCCGGGCTTCATGGACAACTGGTATTTCGGTTACACCCAGACCGCCCTGTGGGACCTGCATTCGGATTCCATTCCCTTCGTGGACACCACTTACAACCCCAGCCTGTTCTGGGCGCGCGACTCGATCTGGGCCACCGGCGACAAGCGCTGGTCCCTGGGGCTGAACACGGGCTTCGACCATCAATCCAACGGCAAGGAGGACGAGGCGTCGCGCTCGCTGAACGACCTCTACGTGCAGCCGGAAGTCAACTACCGCTTCGACGGCGGCAGCACGCTCAGCTTCCGGCCGCGCTTCAAGTATTACGTCTGGACCGACCACGACATGGGCTATCCGGATTCCCTGGGCTACGTCGACTGGAAACTGCGCTGGGCGCAGGACGACGGCCTGATCCTGTCGGGCCAATACCGCCAGGGCACGGCCGGGCGCCACTCCACCCAGCTCGAAGCCGCCTGGCCGCTCAAGCGCACCTTCCTGCACATGAACGGCCATCTGTACGTGCAGTATTTCCGGGGCTACGGCGAAACGCTGCTGGACTACAACAAGAAAGCCGACCCGCAACTGCGCATCGGCATCGCGTTCGTGCCCTGAGGAATCCATTGCATGCTCACCCAGATCGGGGTTTTCGTCCTCGCGTCCCTGGCGCTGCTGACGCTCAGCCGCCTGCTGCTGACCGCCTGGCTGTGGCCGCGGGTGCGGGCGGCCGGCGGGCCCTGGCCGATCCTGCGCTGGGGCCTGCGCATCGACCTCAACCAGATCGCCATGTGGGCCGGCATCCCGCTGCTGCTGGCGCCCTGGCTGGGCGACCGCCCCGCCGCCATCTTCCTGACGGGGCTGTGGCTGCAGGCCGTCTGGCTGCTGTTCGTGCTGCTGGAGGTGTCCACGCCCCAGTTCATCGCGGAATACGACAGCCGCCCCAACCGCCTCTACATCGAATACCTGAAATATCCCAAGGAAGTCTTCGGCATGCTGTGGAAGGGCTACAAGCCCGTGCTGCTGGGCGCCGCCCTGGGCCTGGGCCTGGCCGCCTGGCTCGGCCATGCGCTGTTCGCCCGGGCGCAGCCCGACGCCCTGCCCGCCTGGCCCTGGCGCGTCCTGGCCACGCTGGTCTTCGCCGCCGCCATCGCGCTGGCCATCCGCGGCACGCTGGGCCATCGCCCGATCAACCCGGCCTCGGTGGCCTGGTGCGGCGACAGCCTGCTCAACACCCTGCCCCTGACGTCCCTGTACAGCGTGCTGTTCGCCCTGTACGCCATCAAGAACGAGCGCTCGGCGGCCGACGTCTACGGCGACCTGCCCGATCCGGAGCTGCACGCGATCATCCGCGAGCAGGCCGGCATCCCGCCCGGCCCGCCCGAGATCCCCACGCTGCACCGCCAGCCCGCCAGCCAGCGGCCCGCGCGGCCGCGCAACCTGGTGCTGATCGTCGAGGAAAGCCTGGGCGCCCAGTACGTCGGCAACCTGGGCGGCGCGGGCCTGACGCCCTGCCTGGACGCCCTGGCCGCCGAGGGCTGGAACTTCGCCCGCGCCTATGCCACCGGCACCCGCTCGGTGCGCGGCCTGGAGGCCGTCACGGCGGGCTTTCCCCCCACCCTGTCGGACGCCGCCCTGCGCCTGGGCGACGCCCAGAGCCGGTTCTTCACCCTGGCCCAGCTGCTGAAGCGGCACGGCTACCGCTCGCGCTTCATCTACGGCGGCGAGGCCCACTTCGACAACATGAAGAGCTTCTTCCTGGGCAACGGCTTCGACGAACTGCACGACCTGCCGACCTTCGAGTCGCCGGCCTTCGTCGGCACCTGGGGCGCCAGCGACGAGGACATGTTCGACAAGCTGCACGCGCTGCTGTCGCAGGGCGGCGGGCAGCCCACCCTGCACCTGGCCTTCTCCGTCAGCAACCACACGCCCTGGGAATATCCGGCCGGCCGCATCCCGGTGGACGGCGACCCCGCCACGGTGCAGAACACCGTGCGCTACGCGGACTGGGCCATCGGCCGCTTCTTCGAGCAGGCGCGCGCCAGCGCCTACTGGGACGACACGGTCTTCCTGATCGTCGCCGACCACGACGCGCGCGTCGGCGGCGCCCAGCGCATCCCGCTGCGCCATTTCCACATCCCGGCCCTGATCCTGGGCGCGGGCGTCCAGGCGCGCCGCGACGAGCGCATCGTCAGCCA
The DNA here is from genome assembly GCF_000612685.1 of Castellaniella defragrans 65Phen. Lineage (NCBI taxonomy): Bacteria > Pseudomonadati > Pseudomonadota > Betaproteobacteria > Burkholderiales > Alcaligenaceae > Castellaniella > Castellaniella defragrans. The sequence continues at coordinate 979,981 of NZ_HG916765.1, read as the reverse complement.
GATCGACCTGCCGACGACCCTGCTGTCGCTGATCGGCATCGACGACGCCCATCCCATGATCGGCCACGACCTGACGCGCGCGGACGCGGGCGGACGCGCCATGATGCAGTACGAGGAACACTACGGCTACCTGCGCGGCGACACCCTGGCGGTGCTGGAGCCGCACCAGTCCGCGCACTTCTACCGCTATGCCGCGCCGGACACCTACACGCCGCTGGATCCGGACGCGGAACTCGGCCGCATCGCCCTGGCCCATGCGCTCTGGCCCACCTGGGCCTACCGCCACCGCGCCCACACGCTGCCGGAACTGCGGCTGCCCGGCTAGGGATTTGCCCCTAGGCCCCATGGTAGAATTTGCGGTCCAGTCGGGGCGTAGCGCAGCCTGGTAGCGCATCTGCTTTGGGAGCAGAGGGTCGCATGTTCAAATCATGTCGCCCCGACCAACCACGATCAAGGAAACCGCCATGTCTTCTTCCACGTACGACGACCTGGGCAAACTGATCCTGCGCCTGGGCCTGGGCATCCTGCTGTTGCTGCACGGTCTGTCCAAGCTGGACGGCGGCGTGGGCTGGCTCGTGGACATGCTGGGCCAGCGCGGCCTGCCCGGTTTCGTGGCCTATGGCGTCTACATCGGCGAAGTCCTCGCCCCGGTCCTGATCATCCTGGGCGTGTTCACCCGCCTCGGCGGCCTGATCGTCGTGATCAACATGCTGTTCGTCTTCGGCCTGGTCCACATGCACCAGCTCTTCGAGCTGGGCAAGAGCGGCGGCTGGGCACTGGAACTGCAGGGCATGTTCATGGTTGCCGCCATCGCCATCGCCCTGTTCGGCGCGGGCGCCTACAGCCTGGGCGGACGCAACGGCCGCTGGAACTGATTCCCGCCGGCGCCCGGGCGGCCCGCCGGCCCCCGGATCACTGCAACCAACCTCCCATCCCCGCCTCAGGCGGCCGGCAGGGTGATCACCACCCTCGCGCCGCCCAGGTCGCCGGCCTCGATCCGCGCCCAGCCGCCGTACAGGTCGGCCAGGTCGCGCACGATCCCCAGCCCCAGGCCCGAACCGGGCGTGCGCTCGTCCGCCCGCCGGCCGCGCTCGAAGACCATCTCGGCGCGCTCGGGGCTCAGGCCCGGGCCGTCGTCCTCCACCCGGATCGACAATTCCCCGTCCGTGCGTCGGGCCGTGACGCGCACCCGCCGGCGCGCCCATTTCCCGGCATTGTCCAGCACGTTGCCCAGCATTTCCTGGAAATCCTGCGCCTCGCCGCGAAACGCCAGCTCGGCGGGCACGCCGCTCAGGTCGTAGGCCAGCCCGCGCTCGGCGTGCACGCGGTCCATCACCCGCACCAGGCCCTGCAGCAGGGGCAGGATCGGACTGCGCAGGCCGGTCACGCGCACCGCCGCCGCGGCCCGGGCGCGGGCCAGGTGATAGTCCACCTGGCGCCGGGCGGCCTCGACCTGCTCGGCGACCAGGCGCGGCAGCGCCGGATCGCCCGCCTGGGCGGCGTTGGCCATGACCGCCAGCGGCGTCTTCAGGGCGTGCGCCAGGTTGCCGGCCTGCATGCGCGCCCGCTCCAGGCCTTGCGCGTTGCGGCTCAGCACCAGGTTGAAATCCTCGACCAGCGGCTGGACTTCCATCGGGAACTCGCCCTCGATGCGGTCTGCCCGGCCCTCGCGCAGGGCCGCCAGGCGCTCGCGCAGCCGCCCCAGGGGCCGCAGGCCGAAGCCCACCTGCATCCAGGCGGCCGCCACCATGCCCAGCGCCAGGATGCCCAGCGCCACGGCCAGCATGCGGTCGAAACGGCTGACCGGCTCGGCCCACAGGGCCTCGTCGGCCCCCACCGAAAGGATCAGCGTGTCGATCGGGCCTTCGGCGGGATGGACCTCGCGCAGCCGCATCTGCAGCGGCTTGCCGCCCGGGCCGGACACCTGCGCCACCGCGTCCTGCCCCGGTTCCACGTCGCCGGCCGCGGCCGGCAGGTGGGCGTCCCACAGCGAACGCGAACGCAGCAGCTGGGCGAACCGCGTGCCGTCCGAAGGCACGGAAATCTGCCAGTACAGGCCGGAGAAGGGATGGCCGAAGCGCGGGTCGGTCGGCAGGGCGGACAGCGACACCTGGCCCTGCTCGTCGACCTGCAGCGAGGCGGTCAGGTGGTTCAGGTGGATGTTCAGCTCGGACTGCAGCTGCGCCTGGATGTGCTGGCGGAACAGGCGCTGGATGCCCCAGCCGGCCAGCGCCACGCTCAGCAGCGTCCAGACCAGGGTGACGGCCAGCAGGCGCAGGCGCAGCGACGGATGCGGCGCCGTCATCGGGCGTCGGCGGACAGGCGGTAGCCCAGGCCGCGCACCGTCTGGATCAGGCCCGGGGGGATCTTGCGCCGCAGGCGGGCGACGAAGACCTCGATGGTGTTCGAGTCGCGGTCGAAATCCTGCGCGTAGATGTGCTCCACCAGCTGGCTGCGGGACACGACTTCGTCCTGGTGCATCAGCAGGTAGGCCAGCACCCGGTATTCGTGGCTGGTCAGGTCCAGCGGCGCGTCGTCCAGCAGCACGCGGGACTGGCGCGTGTCCAGCAGCAGCGGCCCGCAGCGGATGTCGGCCGTGGCGTGTCCGCCGGCGCGGCGCAGCAGCGCGCGCACGCGGGCCTCGAGTTCTTCCTGGTGGAAGGGCTTGGTCAGGTAGTCGTCGGCGCCGGCGTCGATGCCGGCCACCTTGTCGTGCCAGTTGTCGCGCGCCGTCAGGATCAGCACGGGCATCCTCCGCCCCGCCTCGCGCCAGGCCCGCAGCACCGACAGGCCGTCGCGCCCCGGCAGGCCCAGGTCCAGCACGGCCAGATCGTAGGGCTCGCTCAGGCCCTGGTGCTCGGCGTCCAGGCCATCGGCCGCCACGTCGATCACGTAGCCGGATTTTTCCAGCGCCGCCTTCAGCTGCGCGGCCAGCACCGGCTCGTCCTCGGCCACCAGCAGCCTCATGGGTGTCTCCCGTCGCGGTGCAGCGGGCGCGTGCCCACCCACAGCGTTTCGCCCGTGCGGGCGTCGATCTTCAGCTTGGTCAGCCGGCCCTGGTCCTGCAGGATCTTGAGTTCGTAGATCCAGCGGCCCTCGGACCCGCCCTTTTCGGACTTGCCGCTTTCGGTTTTGCCGCGGCCGGGGGCGCCGCCATCGCATTCGCAGCGCTCGTCCTCCTGCTCGAACTCGACCTTCAGGACCTGGCCGGGATAGTCGCGCGCCGCCCGCTGCAGGACGTCCTGCAGCGGCAGCACTTCGCCCAGGGCCTGCAGCCGCTCGGCCATGTCCCGGTCGTGATTGTGCGCCCCGGCGCCCGCGGTCCAGAGCCCCAGGGCCAGCGCGCCCGCCAGCACCCAGCGGCGGCGCGTATCGGCAGACTGCATATCGGCAGACTCCTCGTTCGATCCACGGGCCTACGATATCAGGAAGCGCATGAACCGTGAATGAATGGCACGCGGGAGGGCGCCGCTGTACCATGGATTCCCAGGCCCCCGCCGGCGGCGCGGGGCGCGCAACGAAAAGACGGAAGACGAGGAGACATCATGCTGCACGCGCAAGGCGACTATCGGCAGACCCGGGACGCATTCACCTGGGCCGTGCCGGAGCGCTACAACATCGGGGTGGACGTCTGCGACCGCTGGGCCGACGGCAGCGGCCGCCTGGCCCTGATCGTGGACCGCGGCGACGCTCCGGCGCGGCACTACACCTTCGACCAGCTCAAGCACTGGTCCGACCGGCTGGCGCGGGCCCTGCGCGCCCGGGGCGTGTCGCGGGGCGACCGGGTGGGCATCCTGCTGCCGCAGTCGCTGGAAACGGCGCTGGCGCATCTCGCCGCGTACAAGCTCGGCGCCATCGCCGTGCCCCTGTTCACGCTGTTCGGCACCGACGCCCTGCAGTACCGCCTGGGGAATTCGGGCGCCCGCGCGCTCGTCACCCACACCGAGGGCCTGGGCAAGATCGCCGCGATCCGCCAGGATCTGCCCCAGCTCGGCTGCGTGCTGGACGTGGACGCGGACGCGGGCGAGGCCTCGTTCTGGGCGGCGATCGAATCGCAGGACGGCCTGGGCTTCACGCCCGTGGACACCGCCGCCGACGATCCGGCGATCATCATCTACACTTCGGGCACCACCGGCAAGCCCAAGGGCGCGCTGCACGCCCACCGCGTGCTGCTCGGCCACCTGCCGGGGGTGGAGATGTCGCACAATTTCTTTCCCGAGCGGGCCACCCTGATGTGGACCCCGGCCGACTGGGCCTGGATCGGCGGGCTGCTGGACGTCCTGATGCCATCCTGGCACCACGGCGTGCCCGTGCTGGCCTGCCGCTTCACGAAGTTCGATCCCGCCGTCGCCTGGCAGCTGATGTCCAGGCACAAGGTCAGCCACACCTTCCTGCCGCCCACGGCGCTGAAGATGCTGCGCACGCTGCAGGATCCCGAACGCCCTGGCCGCCTGGGCCTGGCCTCGGTGGCCAGCGGCGGCGAATCCCTGGGGCCGCAGCTGATCGAATGGGGCCGCCGGGCGCTGGGCGTGACCATCAACGAGTTCTACGGCCAGACCGAATGCAACATGATCGTCTCGTCCTGCGCCGCCCTGTTCGAGCCGCGCATCGGCGCCATGGGCCGGCCAGTGCCGGGCCACGAAGTGCGCATCATCGACGAGGCCGGCCGGGTCCAGCCGCCCGGGACCGAAGGCCACATCGCCGTGCGCCGGCCCGATCCGGTGATGTTCCTGCAATACTGGCAGAACCCCGAGGCCACCGCCGGCGCCTTCATCGGCGACTGGCTGGTGACGGGCGACCGCGGCCTGTGCGACGAGGACGGCTATCTCTGGTTCAAGGGCCGGGGCGACGACGTGATCACCAGCGCCGGCTACCGCATCGGCCCGGGGCCGATCGAGGACTGCCTGCTGGGCCACCCGGCCGTGCGCCTGGCGGCGGTGATCGGCGTGCCCGATCCGCAGCGCACGGAAATCGTCAAGGCCTGCATCGTGCTGAACGAAGGCTACACGGGCGACGCCGCGCTGGTCGCGGAGATCCAGGACTACGTGCGCCGCAAGGTCGCCGCGCACGAATACCCGCGGCTGATCGAGTTCATGGACAGCCTGCCCATGACGACCACGGGCAAGGTGCAGCGCGGGGTATTGCGGGCGCAGCATGATGATTTCAAGCCGTAGCAGCCCCCTCGTCGCTTGCAGCGACTCGGACTGTCCACCTCGCGGCTTGCAAGCCGCTCGGATTCGATCGGCTCAGGATGGTCCGCAGGGACCTCTCAGGCCGTAGCAGCCCCCTCGTCGCTTGCAGCGACTCGGACTGTCCACCTCGCGGCTTGCAAGCCGCTCGGATTCGATCGGCTCAGGATGGTCCGCAGGGACCATCCTGAGTCCGATCTCATCCAAACCGTCCTGTGATGTAGTCCTCGGTTTCCTTGCGGGCGGGCTTGATGAAGACCTGGTCGGTGGGGCCGAATTCCATCAGCTCGCCCAGGTACATGTAGGCGGTGTAGTCCGAGCAGCGCGCCGCCTGCTGCATGTTGTGGGTGACGATGACCACGGTGTAGTCGGACTTCAGTTCCGCGATCAGTTCCTCGATCTTGGCCGTGGAGATCGGGTCCAGGGCGGAGCACGGCTCGTCCAGCAGCAGGACCTCGGGCTTGATCGCCACGCCGCGCGCGATGCACAGGCGCTGCTGCTGGCCGCCGGACAGGCTGTTGCCGCTCTGCCCGAGCTTGTCCTTGACCTCGTTCCACAGGGCCGCCTTGGTCAGGGCCCATTCCACGCGCTCGTCCATCTCGCCCTTGCTCAGGCGCTCGAACAGCCGCACGCCGAAGGCGATGTTGTCGTAGATGCTCATGGGAAACGGCGTGGGCTTCTGGAACACCATGCCGACCTTGGCGCGGATCAGGGAGATGTCCAGCCGGGAATGGAGCAGGTCCTCGCCATCCAGCTCGATGGCGCCTTCGGCGCGCTGGCCGGGGTAGAGCTCGAACATGCGGTTGAAGGTGCGCAGCAGCGTGGACTTCCCGCAGCCCGACGGGCCGATGAAGGCCGTGACCTTGTTTTCCGCGATGTCCATGTTGATGTCGCGCAGGGCGTGGAAGCCGCCGTAGTAGAAGTTCAGGTTGCGCACGGCCAGCTTGGTGCGCTCCCGGGCGGCGGACGAAGACGGATTCAGGATCATGGTCGAAATCGTTTATTTGCGGAACAGGCTGCGCGCGGCGATGTTGATCCCCAGCACCAGCAGGGTGATCAGCGCGGCGCCCGCCCAGGCGAGCCGGTTCCAGTCCTCGAAGGGACTGGCGGCGTACTGGAAGATCACCACCGGCAGGTTGGCGATGGGGGCGTTCATGTTCAGCGACATGAACTGGTTGTTCAGGGCGGTGAAGAGCAGCGGCGCGGTTTCCCCGGCGATGCGGGCCACGGCCAGCAGGATGCCGGTGACGATGCCCGAGCGCGCCGCCCGGTAGCAGATGAAGACGACGACGCGCCACTGCGGGCAGCCCAGGGCGGCGGCGGCCTCGCGCAGGCTGTTGGGCACCAGGCCGAGCATGTTGTCCGTGGACCGGACCACCACCGGGATGACCAGGATCGCCAGGGCGAAGGCGCCCGCCCAGCCGGAATAATGGCCGACCTGGGCCACGTAGACGGCGTAGATGAACAGCCCGATGATGATGGACGGCGCCGACAGCAGCACGTCGTTCAGGAAGCGCGTGGCCGGGGCCAGCCAGCCGCGGCGGCCGTACTCGGCCAGGTAGGTGCCCGCCAGCACGCCGATGGGCGTGCCGATCAGCGTGCCCACGGCCGACATCAGCACGCTGCCGACGATGGCGTTCAGCAGGCCGCCGTCGGCCCCGGGCGGCGGGGTGCTTTCCCACAGCAGCGCCGGCGACAGGGCGGAGCCGCCCTTGAGCAGCAGCGTGAGGATGATCCAGGCGAGCCAGAACAGGCCCGAGCCCAGCGTCAGGCCCGAGAGCCCCAGCATCAGGCGGTTGAACAGGCGCCGGCGCCGGTAGACCGGATTGTCGAGGGCGATGGGGGAGTCGGGGGCGGACATCAGTGTTTGGCGCCTTCCTTGCGCGACAGTTGCAGCAGCATGAACTTCGACAGGGCCAGCACCACGGTGGTGATCAGGAACAGGATCAGGCCCAGCTCCAGCAGGGCCGATTTCTGCAGGCCGCCGGCCTCGTTGAATTCATTGGCCAGGGCGGAGGCGATGGAATTGGACGGCGAGAAGATCGAGGAAGGCAGGTTGAAGGCGTTGCCGATCACGAAGGTGACCGCCATGGTCTCGCCCAGCGCCCGGCCCAGGCCCAGCATGATGCCGCCGATGACGCCGTGCTTGGTGTAGGGCAGCATGATCTTCCAGACGACTTCCCAGGTGGTGCTGCCCAGGCCGTAGGCGGATTCCTTCAGCATGGGCGGCACCTGCTCGAACACGTCGCGCATCACCGCCGCGATGAAGGGGATGATCATGATGGACAGGATCAGGCCCGCCGTGAACAGGCCGATGCCCATGGGCGGCCCGCCGAACAGGTGCTCCAGCACCGGCACGCCCTCGAAGAAGTCGACCACGTACGGCTGGACGTACTCCTGGAACAGCGGCACGAACACGAACAGGCCCCACATGCCGTAGATGATGGACGGGATCGCGGCCAGCATCTCGATCGCCACGCCCAGCGGGCGGCGCAGCCAGACGGGCGCGAGTTCGGTCAGGAACATGGCGATGCCGAAGGACACCGGCACCGCGATCAGCAGCGCGAGAAAGGCGCTGATCACCGTGCCCAGCATCGGCACCAGCGCGCCGTAGCTGTGGCGCACGGGATCCCAGTCGTTGGTCCAGAGGAACGGCAGGCCGTACCGGGCCAGGGATTCCCGGCTGCCGTAGATCAGGGAGACCATGATCGCGGCCAGCAGGATGAAGACGAAGAACGCAAACAGACGGGTCAGATACCGGAAGCCGGCATCCGCCAGGAGGCTGCGCTGCGTAGGGGCCATGAGGGACTCGTCCGTGGCGACGGGACCCCCGGCCGCGCCGGGGATCCGCATCGGAATGTGGGATTCGGAAACCGCCATTTTCCCACAGGCGGCGCGCGGCGGCGCCGCCCTGCCGGGGAAGCGGCGGCCGGGCTTACTTCCAGACCGCCGAGCCGTCCTCGCCGCGCACCTGCTCGGCCCAGACGCCGCGGATCCGGGCGGTCACGTCGTCGGGCAGCGGCACGTAGTCCAGTTCGCTGGCCATGGCGCCGCCTTCGCGCCAGGCCCAGTCGAAGAAGGCCAGGACTTCGCGGGCGCGCTTGGGGTCGGCCTGCTTGCCGTGCACCAGGATGAAGGTCGCCGCCGTGACCGGCCACGAATCCGCGCCCGGCTCGTTGTTCAGGACCAGGCCCATGCCCGGCGCCGAGTTCCAGTCGGCGTGCGAAGCCGCCGCGGCGAACGCCTGCTGCGAGGGCTGCACGAACCGGCCCTCGCGGTTCTGCAGCTGCGCCCAGGCCAGGCCGTTCTGGTGCGCGTAGGCGTATTCCACGTAGCCGATGGAATTGGCCAGCTGGCGCACGTAGGCGGCCACGCCTTCGTTGCCCTTGCCGCCCTGCCCGGTGGGCCACTTGACCGCCTTGCCCTGGCCGACCTGCTCCTTCCAGGCGGGCGATACCTGGGACAGGTAGTTGGTCCAGCCGAAGGTCGTGCCCGAGCCGTCCGAACGGTGCACCACCACGATGCCCTTGGCGGGCAGCTTCAGGTCCTTGTTCAGGTCGGCGATCGCCGGGTCGTTCCACTTCTTGATCTTGCCGAGGAAGATGTCCGCCAGCACCGGACCGGTGAGCTTGAGCTGGCCTTCCTTGATGCCTTCGACGTTGACGACCGGCACGGTGCCGCCGATGACGGCGGGAAACTGGACCAGGCCGTGCTTGGCCAGGTCCTCCGGCTTCATCGGGTCGTCCGAGGCGCCGAAATCGACCGTCCTGGCGATGATCTGCTGCTGGCCGCCGCCCGAGCCGATGGACTGGTAGTTGACGCGGTTGCCGGTGACTTCCTGGTACTTGGCCGCCCACTTGGCGTAGATCGGATAGGGGAAGGAGGCGCCCGCCCCCGTCAGGTCGGCGGCGTGCGCCGCGACGCCCGCGGCGGCCATCATCGCCAGACCGGCGGCGCATTGCGTCAGAATCCGTTTGAGCATGTCGTAAACCCTTTGTGGTTTGCACTATTCGGCGGCCCGGAAGAATTCACTGGACCGTCAGGACGACATGGTAGAGGGTTGAAGTGACAGTTTAATGACAACGGATCTCCCCACCTCGCGCCTTGCAAGGCGCTCCGATTCGATCGGCATGAAAGGGTCCGCAGGGACCCTTTCATGTCCGATCTCATCCCACCTCGCGGCTTGCACGCCGCTCGGTCTGGGCGTCTCTCCCCCACCTCGCGGCTTGCACGCCGCTCGGTCTGGGCGTCTCTCCCCCACCTCGCGGCTTGCACGCCGCTCGGTCTGGGCGTCTCTCCCCCACCTCGCGGCTTGCACGCCGCTCGGTCTGGGCGTCTCTCCCCCACCTCGCGGCTTGCACGCCGCTCGGATTCGACAGGCACGAAATAGTCCGCAGGGACTATTTCGTGTCCTGTCTCATCCCAACCTCGCCATCAGGTGCTGGTGCAGGTTGAAGGCGGCGCGGCGGTTGCGCACGCGCAGGTAGCGGCCGTCGGGCTGGGCCGCCCAGGCGAGCTGGTTGTCCCGCCAGGCGAAGGTGAAGGCCTCGTCGATGACGCGGCGGCGCAGGGTCTTGTCCAGCACCGGGAAGGCGAGCTCGACCCGCCGCAGGAAATTGCGGTCCATCCAGTCGGCGGAGGACAGGTACAGGGGCTCGGCGCCGTCCTGGTAGAAATAGAACACCCGCGAATGCTCCAGGAAGCGGCCGATGATGGAGCGCACCCGGATGTGCTCGGACAGCCCCGGCACGCCGGCCTGCAGCGCGCAGGCACCGCGCACGATCAGGTCGATGCGCACCCCCGCCTGGCTGGCCTCGTACAGCGCCCGGATCACCTCGGGCTCCAGCAGGGAATTCATCTTGGCGCGGATGCGCGCGCGCTTGCCCGCGCGGGCGAACTCGGTTTCCGAGCGGATCAGGCGCAGCACCGTCTCGTGCAGGGTGAAGGGCGACTGCAGCAGCAGCTTGAGCTCGCGGCGCGCGCCCAGGCCGGTCAGCAGGGAGAACACTTGGTCCATGTCCTCGCACATCTGCTGGTTGGCCGTCAGCAGGCCGAAATCGGTGTACAGCCGCGCCGTGCGCGGGTGGTAGTTGCCCGTGCCCAGGTGCCCGTAGCGGCGGATGCGGCCGTCCTCGCGGCGCAGCACCAGGGCCATCTTGGCGTGGGTCTTGTGGCCCACCACGCCGTAGCTGACGTGGGCGCCGACCTCTTCCAGGCGCGCGGCCCAGTTGATGTTGGTCTGCTCGTCGAAGCGCGCCATCAGCTCGACCACCACCGTGACTTCCTTGCCCGCCCGGGCCGCCGACAGCAGCAGCCCCATCAGCTCGGAGTCCTCGCCGGTGCGGTAGATGGTCTGCTTGATGGCCACGACCTGCGGGTCCAGCGCCGCGCTGCGCAGGAACATCAGCACGGGCTGGAAGGACTGGTAGGGATGGTGCAGCAGGTGGTCGCGCGCCGCGATGGCCGCGAACAGTTCCTCGGGCCGCTCCAGGCCGCCGTCGAAGGGCGCCGGCATACGTGGCCGGAAGACCGGATATTCCAGGTCGGGGCGGTTGACCCGGTTGCACAGCTGCATCAGCCGGGCCAGGTTGACCGGACCGTTGACGCGGTAGGTGTCGGCCGCCCCCAGGCTGAATTCGCGCTGCAGGAACAGCTCCAGGTCGGGCGGCATGGCGTGCGCGATTTCCAGGCGCACCGAGGCGCCGAAATTGCGCTGGGAAAGTTCGCCCTGCAGGGCCTGGCGCAGGTTGGTGATTTCTTCCTCGTCCACGAACAGGTCGCTGTTGCGCGTCACCCGCCACTGGTAGCAGCCCTGGACGTTCATGCCCGGGAACAGGTCGCCGACGAAGGCGTTGATCAGGGTGGTGAGCAGCATGAAGCCGTCCGGGATGCCGGCGATCTCGGCGGGCACCTTGATCATGCGCGGCAGCGCGCGCGGCGCCTGCACGATGGCGATGTGGCCCTCGCGGCCGAAGGCGTCCTCGCCGCTGAGCGAGACGATGAAGTTCAGGCTCTTGTTGTAGACGCGCGGAAAGGGATGCGCCGGATCCAGGCCGATGGGGGTGAGCAGCGGCATCACGTCGCGGCGGAAGAGGCCGTAGGCCCATTCACGCTGCAGGTCGGTCCAGCCCGTCGAATAGATCAGGCCCACCCCGTGTTCCATGAGCTTGGGCATGACCTCGCCGGTCAGCAGGCGGTTCTGGCGGTCCACCAGGGCGTGCGCGGCGCGCTGCACGCGGTCGAAGGCCTCGTCGGGCGTCATGCCGTCCACGCCGCGCAGCTCCGGCGTCTGGCGCTGCTGTTCCTTGAGGCTGGCCATGCGGATCTCGAAGAACTCGTCCAGGTTCGAGCCGACGATGCACAGGTAGCGCAGGCGCTCCAGCGGCGGCACGTCCGTGCGCTCGGCCATGGAGAGCACCCGCTCGTTGAATTTCAGCACCGACAATTCCCGGTTCAGGAGAACCGGCATTTCCTCGACGGCCCGCATGCGCGCCTCACAATCCTGTCATGAACCGGCCACTATAATCGCACAGTGTGACATTTCCTGGTAAGGCCATGGACAACCGGCTCGCTTCGATCGACCTGGGCTCGAACACCTTCCGGCTATCCATCGGCCGCGTCGTGCGCCACGGCGGCGGCGCCCAGATCTACGCCGAGGACAAGCTGCGCGAACTGGTCGCCCTGGCCAACGGCCTGGACGAGCACAAGCGCATCGACGCCGCCACGGTGGAGCAGGCCCTGGCGGCGCTGCGGCGCTTCGGCGAGCGGCTGCGCGGGTTCTCCCCCGCCAACGTCCGCGCCGTGGCCACCAACACCTTCCGGGTGGCGCGCAACGCGGCCGAGATCCTGCCCGCGGCGGAGCGCGCCCTGGGCTTTCCGATCGAAATCATCTCCGGCCAGGAAGAAGCCCGCCTGATCTACCTGGGCGTGATCCAGGACCTGCCGCCCTCGGACCACCGCAGGCTGGTGATCGACATCGGCGGCGGCTCCACCGAATTCATCATCGGGCGGCGCGACCAGCCCCTGGAGCTGGCCTCGCTGGAGCTGGGCTGTACCACCTGGACGCGGCAGTTCTTCCCCCAGGGCCGCGTCACCGAAGCCCGCATGAGCCAGGCGGTGCTGGCGGCGCGCGGCGCCATCGAAACCATCGCCAGCCGCTACCGCGGCACGGGCTGGCAGGAAGCCTACGGCTCCTCGGGCACCGCCAAGGGCCTGCTGGCCGTCCTGGTCGAAAACGGCCTCAGCCCGCGCGACATCACCCTGGACGGCATGGAACGGCTGAGCGCCGCCCTGGCGCGCGCCGGCGAGGTCCGCCTGCAGGACTGGGCCGGCCTGAAGCCCGAGCGCGTGCCGGTGCTGCCCGGCGGCCTGGCCATCATGATCGCCGCGTTCCGGGAACTGGGCATCGAGCGGATGCGGGCGGGCGACGGCGCCCTGCGCATCGGCGTGCTGCACGACCTGCTGGGCCGCGACTCGCACCAGGACCGGCGCGACGAGACCGTGCGCCAGATGCGCGGCCGCTACCAGCTCGACACGGCCCAGGCCGGCTTCGTGCGCAGCCTGGCGCTGCAGCTGTTCGACCAGCTCGGGCTGGGCGACGAGCCCGACACGGCCGAGCTGCGGCGCGCGCTGGGCTGGACGGCCGAACTGCACGAAATCGGCCTGGCGATCGCCCGCAACGATTATCACAAGCACAGCGCCTACATCCTGGAACACGCCGACATGCCGGGCTTTTCGCACGACGACCAGCGGCTGCTGGCCTTTCTCGCGCTGGGCCACCAGGGGCGCCTGGCCAAGGTCCGCCGCTACGCGCCCGACCGCGCGCGCTGGCTGGCCCTGTGCTGCCTGCGCCTGGCGGTCCTGCTGCTGCGCCGCCGCGAGGCCCTGGGTCCCCTGGCGCTGCGCCTGCAGGCCCAGGACCTGCGCATCGCCCTGCGCATCCCGGCGGGCTGGCTGGCCGCCCGCCCCCTGAGCGGCTTCCAGTTGAAGAAGGAAGCGGCGATCTGGCGCAAGGCCGGTTTCGCCCTGGACATCATCGAAAGCTGAACGCGCCGGGCGCCGGAAAGCCGGGCCGGTCGCACTGGCCGGGCGGGAAGACGGCGCGCCGGTCTCGCCCGATCGGTCCCGAAATGCCTAATCGATCCCGAAATGCCGCCGGTAGCGGGCGTCCAGCCGTTCCAGATCCAGCAGGATCGGGAAATCGGCGGTGTGGAAATCCGGATCCCAGGCGGGCGCGCCGCAGATCGTCGCGCCCAGGGCCAGATAGCCCTTGATGAGCGGCGGCACCCGCGCCGGCAGGGCGCTGTCCAGCCGGTCCACCGGATAGGGATGCAGCGGGCGGATGCGCGGCACGTCGGGATTGCGCGCCATCAGGGCGCGCGCCCGGCGCCAGACCTCCGAGGCCGTGGCGCCGCCGTCGCGCAGGCTGACGCTGGCGCAGCCCAGCATGTAGCGGTAGCCCCCCCGCTTCATCACCTGGGCCAGTCCCGACCACAGCAGCATGATGGCCGTGCCGTGCCGGAATCCGGCATCGATGCAGGAGCGGCCGACCTCGACCAGCCACGGACGCAGCGCCGCCAGCGGCTCCAGGTCGAATTCGGACTCGGAGTAATAGCCGCCCGCCTGGCGCGCGGCTTCGGGCGTGAGCAGCCGGTAGGTGCCCACCACCCGGCCGGTGCCCAGTTCGCGCACCATGAAATGCACGCACCAGGGATCGAAGCGGTCCACGTCGCGGTCGCCCACGGCCTGGGGGAACACCGCGCCCATGTCCTCCGTGAACACCCGGAAGCGCAGGCGCTGCAGGGCTTCCAGGTCCGCCTGCGTGCGCGCGACGGTCAGGGCCAGTCCGCCGGCCTCGGCCCCGGGCCAGTCTATGCGTTTCATCGATCCCGCGTGCAGGGAAGAAGCGAGGGCGAGCATGGCGGATTCCCGGAAGTCACGATATCGGGGATATTCTGCCGATGCTCTGTGTGAATCATGTGACAGCGGCGTTCAGGCCAGCTTGACCGCCACGAGCCGGCGCACGCCTTCCTCGGCCAGGGCCTCGTCGTCGGCCTCGACCATGAGGCGCAGCTTGGGTTCGGTGCCCGAGGCGCGGATCAGCACCCGGCCGCGCTCGCCGAGCGACGCGCGCACCGCGTCCGAGGCTTCCTTCAGGCCCGCGTGCGTCTGCCAGTCCAGCCCCGGCGCGAGCGGCACGTTGACCATCTTCTGGGCGTACATGGACAGGTCGGCCACCAGGTCCGCCAGCGAGGCGCCGGCGTGCCGCATGGCCGCCAGCACCTGCAGGGCGGCCACGATGCCGTCGCCCGTGGTGTGGCGGTCCAGGCACAGCAGGTGGCCGGAGCTTTCGCCGCCGTACAGCCAGCCGCGCTGGCGCAGGACTTCCAGCACGTAGCGGTCGCCGACCTTGGCGCGCTCGAACGGGATGCCGAGCTCGCGCATGCGGCGCTCGAAGCCGAAGTTGGTCATCAGCGTGCCGACCACCCCCTGGATGGGCTGCGTGCGGGCGCGGTCGCGCACGATGGCGTAGAGCAGCTCGTCGCCGTTGAACAGGCGCCCGGTGGCGTCCACCATCTGCAGGCGGTCGGCGTCGCCGTCCAGGGCGACGCCCAGGTCCGCCCCCTGGGCCGCCACGGCGGCGACCAAGGTCTCTGGATGAGTGGCGCCGACCTTTTCATTGATGTTGAAGCCGTCGGGCTCGCAGCCGATCACGGAGACCTCGGCCCCCAGCTCGCGGAACACGTGCGGCGCGATGTGGTAGGCGGCGCCGTTGGCCGCGTCCACCACGATCTTCAGGCCCTGCAGGTCCAGTTCGCTGGGGAAGGTGCTCTTGCAGAATTCGATGTAGCGCCCGGCCGCGTCGCTGATGCGCCGCGCGCGCCCCAGGCCGGCCGAATCGGCGCAGCCCAGCGGCTCGTCCAGCAGGGCCTCGATGGCGGCCTCGGTCTCGTCGGGCAGCTTGGTGCCGGCCGCGGAGAAGAACTTGATGCCATTGTCGTAGTGCGGATTGTGGGACGCGCTGATGACGATGCCGGCCGCCAGGCGCCAGGCGCGGGTCAGGTAGGCCACCGCCGGCGTGGGGATCGGGCCGGCCAGCATCACGTCCACCCCGGCGGCCGACAGGCCGGCCTCCAGCGCGGATTCCAGCATGTAGCCGGAGATGCGGGTGTCCTTGCCGATGACCACGGTCGGCCGCCCGGCCGACACGGCCCCGCGCGCCAGCACGCGGCCGGCCGCATAGCCCAGCCGCAGGGCGAATTCGGCGTTGATCCGATCGCCGCCGACGATGCCGCGCACCCCGTCGGTCCCGAAATACTTGCGTGCGCTCATGCACGGACTCCTCGTTCGACGGCCGACCATACCCGCAGGGCATCCACGGTGTCGGCCACATCATGGACGCGCAGGATGTGCGCGCCCCGCACTGCGCCGGCCAGGGCCGCCGCCACGCTGCCGCCCAGGCGCCGGGACGCGGGACGCCCCGTGACGGCGCCGATCATGGACTTGCGCGACAGGCCCAGCAGGCTGGGGTAATCCTGCCCCACGGCCTGCGGCAGCTGCCGCAGCAGGGTGTAATTGTGCGCCGCGGTCTTGCCGAAGCCGAAGCCGGGATCGAGCACGATGCGGTCGGCCGCGATGCCGGCCTGGCGCAGGCGCCGCGCGCCCTGGTCCAGGTAGGCGCGGACTTCCGTGACCACGTCCTGGTAGGACGGCGCATCCTGCATGGTGCGCGGCTCGCCGCGCATGTGCATCAGGCACAGCGCGCAATCGGCACCGGCCACGGCCTCGACCGCCCCGGGCGCCGCAAAGCCGCCGATGTCGTTGATCATGTCGGCCCCCGCCTCCAGGGCGGCCCGCATCACGGAGGGCTTGCAGGTGTCCACGGACAGCGGCACGCCGCAGTCGCGCAGGGCCTCGATCACGGGCAGAATGCGGCGCAGTTCCTCGTCGGCGGGAACCGCCTGGGCGCCGGGCCGGGTGGACTCGCCGCCGATGTCGAGCAGGTCGGCGCCTTCCTCGACCAGGAGGCGCCCATGGGCGATGGCCTCGTCGGCCCGGAAGTGGGCATTGCCGTCGGAAAACGAATCCGGCGTGACGTTGACGATCCCCATGACCAGCGGGCGTTCCAGGGACAAGCGGAAACGCCCGCACTGAAGGTGGTCATGCATAGGAGGCCGGCGGTCGGATCAGACCGGCGTCGCGGCGGCGCCCTTGTCGTTGCTGGCGGCCGGCAGGCCGGCCGACGGGGCCTGCGGCGGCGTGTCGCCCCCCGAGGACGGCGGCTGCGGCGCGCGCGGCGGACGGCCGGCCATGATGTCGTCGATCTGCTCGGCGTCGATGGTTTCCCATTCGAGCAGGGCCTTGGCCATGGCGTGCATCTTGTCCTGGTTGGACTCGATCAGGGTGCGCGCCACGCTGTACTGCTCGTCGATGATGCGGCGGATCTCGGAATCGACCTTCTGCATGGTGGCTTCGGACACGTGCGTGGTCTTGGTCACGCTGCGGCCCAGGAAGACCTCGCCCTCGTTCTCGGCGTACACCACGGGCCCCAGGGAGTCGGTCATGCCGTAGCGCGTGACGATGTCGCGCGCGATGGCGGTGGCGCGCTCGAAGTCGTTGGAGGCGCCGGTGGTCATCTGGCCCATGAAGACTTCTTCCGCGATGCGGCCGCCGAACAGCACCGCGATGGTGTTCAGCAGGCGTTCCTTGTCCATGCTGTAGCGGTCGCCCTCGGGCAGCTGCATCGTCACCCCCAGCGCGCGGCCGCGCGGGATGATGGTGACCTTGTGCACCGGATCGGTCTTGGGCAGCAGGCGCGCCACCAGCGCGTGGCCGGATTCGTGGTAGGCCGTGTTGCGGCGTTCTTCTTCCGGCATGATCAGGGAGCGGCGCTCCGCGCCCATGATGATCTTGTCCTTGGCCTTTTCCAGGTCGGACATGTCCACGGTGCGGCCGTTGCGGCGCGCGGCGAACAGCGCGGCCTCGTTGATCAGGTTGGCCAGGTCGGCGCCGGAAAAGCCCGGGGTGCCGCGCGCCAGCACGTTCGGATCGACGTTCTGGGCGATGGGGACCTTGCGCATGTGCACCTTCAGGATCTGCTCGCGGCCGCGGATGTCGGGCAGCGACACGACCACCTGGCGGTCGAAGCGGCCCGGGCGCAGCAGCGCCGGGTCCAGCACGTCGGGCCGGTTGGTGGCGGCGATCACCAGCACGCCCTGGCCGGTCTCGAAGCCGTCCATTTCGACCAGCAGCTGGTTCAGGGTCTGCTCGCGTTCGTCGTTGCCCCCGCCCAGGCCGGCGCCGCGCTGGCGGCCCACGGCGTCGATTTCATCGATGAAGATGATGCAGGGGGACTGCTTTTTCGCGTTCTCGAACATGTCGCGCACGCGAGCCGCGCCCACGCCGACGAACATCTCGACGAAATCCGAGCCCGAGATGCTGAAGAACGGCACCTTGGCCTCGCCGGCGATGGCCTTGGCGAGCAGGGTCTTGCCGGTGCCCGGAGGGCCGACCATCAGCACGCCGCGCGGAATGCGGCCGCCCAGGCGCTGGAACTTGGTGGGATCGCGCAGGAAATCGACCAGTTCCTGGACGTCTTCCTTGGCCTCGTCGCAGCCGGCGACGTCGGCGAAGGTGATGTTGTTGTTGTTTTCGTCCAGCATGCGCGCGCGCGACTTGCCGAAGCTGAAGGCCCCGCCCTTGCCGCCGCCCTGCATCTGGCGCATGAAGAAGATCCAGACCCCGATCAGCAGCAGCATCGGGAACCAGGAGATGAACAGGCTGGTGAGGAAGGAAGGCTCTTCGCGGGCCTTGCCGGAGACCTGCACGCCATTCTTCACCAGTTCGGGGACCATCCAGAGGTCGCCCGGCGAGGTCAGGCTGTAGGAACGGCCGGATTCCGGCGACACGTAGATCGTGTCGCCCTGGATGTCGACCTTGTTGATGCGGCCGGCGCGGGCATCGTTCATGAATTGCGTGTAGCTGACCGAATCCCCGCTCGTGACCGGATGTCCGTCGAACTGCTTGAACACCGTGAAGAGCACGAGCGCGATCACCAGCCAGACCGCAACCTTGGAAAACGAGTTGTTCAAAGCCAACCTCCTGGGTATGTACCGCTGCCCGCCCATCGCCCGCGCGCCGCGTCCGGCGGCGCGCAATTACAACAAGCTGACAAATACGTCAATGCTTCATTCTACCTGAATCCGCCGCGCGGACGCAGTGGACGGGCCCGCTCAGGGATCGGTCCGCGGGGACCGGTCCGCGTCCGGCGCATCGGGGCGGCCCGCAAGCCGCGACGCGGCGGTTTCCTTCAAGCCGCGGCCGATGAGGAAGGTCTCGGAGGATTCGTCCCGCGACGCCTTGGGCTTGCGCTCGACCACGCGGACGAAATGCTGCTTGAACATCTGCACGATCTGGGAAAACCCGCTGCCGTGGAAGGCCTTGACGATCAGGGCGCCGTCCGGCTTGAGGTGGGCGCAGGCGAATTCCAGCGCCAGTTCGCAGACGTGGGCGATGCGGGCGGAATCCGCCGAGGCCACACCCGATAGATTGGGGGCCATGTCGGAAATCACAAGGTCCACGGGCCGGCCTGCCAGACGCGCGTGCAATTGCGCCAGGATGGCGTCCTCGCGGAAGTCGCCCTGGATGAACTCGACCCCGGCGACGGGCTCCATGGGCAGCAGGTCGAGCGCCAGCACGCGGCCGTCGATCGCGCCGCCCGCGGCCAGCAGGCGCTCGCGCACCACCTGCGACCAGCTGCCCGGGGCCGAGCCCAGGTCCACGACCACGTCGCCGCGCCGCAGCAGCTTTTCCGTGTCCAGGATCTCGGTCAGCTTGAAGGCGGCGCGGGCGCGGTAGCCCTTCTGTTGCGCCATTTTGACGTAAGGGTCTTGAATATGCCGCTGGACCCAGGCTTTGGAGAATTTTTTCTTGGCCATTCTCGTACAATTCCACTATGCCGAAACTCGAACTGACCTCTCAGCAGCGCAGCGCCCTGCGCGCCGCCGCTCATCCCCTGCATCCCGTCGTCCTGATCGGCGACCGCGGCCTGACCGCCGCCGTGCTGGAAGAAATCGACCGCACCCTGGCGGCCCATGAACTGATCAAGATCCGCGTCGCCGGCGCCGAGCGCGACGCACGCGACGCGATGCTGGCGGAAATCTGCGAAACGCTGTCTTGCGCCACAGTGCATCATCTCGGCAAAACGCTGATTATCTATCGGCCCGATCCGCTCGCGCAACAAGCCGCCCAGGCGGCCGAAAACGCCACCCGGGCCGTGCGCCGGAAATCCGAACCCTACGTGCCCAAGAAACAGGCGGCGCAGCCGCGCGCCGCCCGCCCCGCCGCATCCAGGCGCGCCGCCGGCGCGGACAGGGACGACGCGCCCGCGCGCGGAGAACACCGCCCCGGCGGGCGATCCGCCGCCGACACGGGCCGGCCGGCCCGCCCGGCCGACGCCCGGGGCGCCGGCAAGCCGGCGCGGGCGGCCGCGCGGACGCGGGCCACGGCATCCCACGCCGCACCGGCAGCGGCAGCGCGCTTTCGCTGCGTGCGGGCGCGCGCCGCGGCGGCCGCACGGGCCGGGGCTGATTATCCGCAGCTGACTATTCGTAGCTGACGGAACAGACCTCGTATTCGCGCACGCCGGCCGGCGCGCGCACTTCGACCACGTCGCCCTCGCTCTTGCCGATCAGCGCCCGCGCCACGGGGCTGGACACGGAGATCATGTTGGCGCGGATGTCGGCTTCCAGGTCGCCGACGATCTGGTAGGTGAGGCGTTCGCCCGATTCCAGGTCCTCGATCTCGACGGTCGCGCCGAACACGGCCTGGCCGGACACGTCCAGTTCGGCCGGATTGATGATCTGGGCGTTGGAGAGGGTGCTTTCCAGTTCCTGGATGCGGCCCTCGATGAAGCCCTGGCGCTCGCGCGCGGCATCGTATTCGGCGTTTTCGGACAAATCACCCTGGGCCCGCGCTTCGGCGATGGCGTTGATGACTTCGGGGCGCTCGACTGTCTTCAGACGATGCAATTCAGCTTGTAAGCGCTCCGCCCCGCGAGCGGTCAAAGGGATCGCAGCCATAGTTCCTGACTCAAAAGTAAAAGACGCCCCATGCGCGGGGCGCCTGACAACGAAAGAAGGGGGGCGAAAAGTGGTGGTTCCGGCCCGTTGGGGGCTGCCTGGCCATGCGCGCCCGCGTATGGGCCTATGGGAGGCGGTCGTGGCATGGCGCCATCCGCATCCCGACCAGGTGGCCTGCCGGCTCGCCCGTGAAAAACCCCGGCCGAAACCGGGGTGCTTGAGGGGTATTGTGGGCAATCCGGAAAGAAAAAGCAAGCCCCGCGCCGCGCACGCGGCCCCCGGGGTCAGGGCGCGGATCCGCGGACCCGGAGAGCGGATCGGATCACATCAGACCGCGGCGCATCGGATGATCGCGGCCCATCGGATGATCACAGCCCATCAGATCACGGCCGGCTGCCGCTTGCCGCGCAGCAGCGCGTGCAGCAGGATGGCGCCGAAGGTCGCCGTGCCGATGCCGTCGAGCTTGAAGCCGCCGATGGCGATGGAGAAATTGCCCGCGCCCAGGATCAGCGTGACGGCCGCCACGATCAGGTTGCGGTTGTCGCTGAAATCGACCTGGTTGACCACCCAGATGCGGGCGCCCGCGATGGCGATCAGGCCGAACACCACCACCGACATGCCGCCCAGCACCGGCGCCGGGATGGCCTGGATCACCGCGCCGAACTTGGGCGAGAAGCCCAGCACCAGGGCCACCAGGGCGGCCACCACGAACACCAGGGTGGAATAGATCTTCGTCGCGGTCATCACGCCGATGTTCTCCGCGTAGGTGGTCACGCCCGTGCCGCCCAGGGACCCGGAAATCATCGTCGCCACCCCGTCGCCCATGAAGGCGCGGCCCAGGTAGCGGTCCAGGTTCTGGCCGGTCATGGCGCCGACCGCCTTGATGTGGCCGAGGTTCTCGGCCACCAGGATGATGGCTACAGGGGCGATCACGCTGATGGCGTGGGCCTCGAACACCGGCGCCGTCAGCCGCGGCAGCCCCAGCCAGGGCGCGGCGGCGATGGCGGCGAAGTCGATCGGCTTGCCCAGGCCCAGGCCGTTGGCCAGGATCAGGTAGAGCACGCAGGCGGCGAACAGCCCCACCAGGATCAGCAGGCGCTGCACCAGGCCGCGGGTGTAGACGGCCACGCCGCCGACGCACAGCACGGTCACCAGCGCCATCACGGCATCGAACAGGGAGCCGCCCATGGCGCCCTTGGCCGCGATCGGCGCCAGGTTCAGGCCGATCACGGCCACGACGGCGCCGGTGACGACCGGCGGCATCCAGCGGTCGATCCAGTCGGCCGCCCCGCCCTGGCGGGCGTTGATCAGCGCGGTCAGCAGGCCGATGCCGGTGTAGATCAGGCCGCAGACCACGATGGCGCCCAGCGCCACGCCCATGTTCGGGTTCGGCCCGCTGCCCGAATAGCCGCTGACGGCGATCACGCCGCCGATGAAGGCGAAGCTGGAGCCCAGGTAGCTGGGCACCCGGCCGCCGACGAACAGGAAGAAGATCAGCGTGCCCACGCCCGACATCAGGATGGCCGTGTTGGGATCGAAGCCCATGATGAGCGGCGCCAGGATGGTGGAGCCGAACATGGCCACGACGTGCTGCGCGCCCATCGCCACGGTCTGGGGCCAGGGCATGGTTTCGTCGGGCTGGACAACGGCGCCGTCGGCGGTGCCGGACACGCGGCGCCACTGCGGGAAATAGGATGTCGTCATGGAGGAATCGCGGCCGGGAGGCCGTCCGGAAGAGGATGTTGGAAGGCTGAACGAAATTGCGCCGCAAGTGTAAGGCGGCGGTCCACGCCCCCGCAAGATGGCGTGATCCCGGATGCCGGATCGCTTACGGGCGCTCGCCCATGCGCGGCTTGCGCTTGCGCCGGGCGGCGGCCCGGTCGTAGAGCGCGTCGGGCACCAGGCGCAGCAGCCGCGCCACCCAGGCCATGGGCCAGGGGATGACGCGGTAGGAGACGCCGGCGTCGATCGCCCGCACGGCCCGTTCGGCGAAGCGCTCGACGGGCATCAGGAAGGGCATGCGATAGGGGTTGCGCGCCGTCATGGGCGTGGCGATGAAGCCGGGGGCGATCGTCACCACGCGCACGCCGCTGCCGCGCAGTTCGACCCGCAGGCTTTCGCAGTACGCGCGCACGGCGGCCTTCGAGGCGCTGTAGGCGCCCGCGCCCGGCAGGCCGCGCACCCCCGCCACGCTGCCGATGCCCACCAGCGTGCCCCGCCCCCGCGCGCGCAGCGGCGCGACGAAAGGCGCGAAGGTGGCCGCCATGGCCAGGACGTTGGTGTCGAGGATGGCCTCGAAGACCGCATGGTCCTCGGGCGCCTCGGTCAGGGTGCCGGCGCTGATCCCGGCGCTGGCGATCACCGCGTCCACCGGGCCGTGCGCCAGGAAATCCCGCGCCGCCGCGTGCAGCGCCGCGCGGTCGCGCACGTCCAGCGCATAGATCCGGTGCCCCTGCCCCGGCAGGCAGTCGCACAGCGCCTGCAAGGCGTCGCGGCGGCGGCCGACCAGCCCCAGCGCGGCGCCGCGCGCCGCGTAGCGGCGCGCCAGGGCGGCGCCGATGCCGCTGCTGGCGCCCGTGATGAACACGCGTTCGGGGTGTCCGGCGGGGGGCGCCGCCCCGGGGGCCGGGCGGTCTGCGGCCCCGGTGTCCGGACTCGTCCCCGCCACGAAGGCCTCAGGCCGCGGTCGCGGCGTGCATGGACTGCAGCGAGTAGACCTTCAGCCCGCCGCCGTGGCGCAGGTACTGCAGGCCTTCGACGGCGGCGCGCGCGCCCGCGATGGTGGTGAAGAAGGTCACCCGGTTGGCCAGCGACTGCGTGCGGATCGCGCGCGAATCGGCGATGGCGTTGCGGCGTTCCTCGACCGTGTTGATGACCATGGCGATCTCGCCGTTCTTGATCATGTCCACGATGTTCGGCCGGCCCTCGGTGACCTTGTTGACGACCTGGACGGCCAGGCCGGCGGCCTCGATCACGGCGGCCGTGCCGCGCGTGGCGATCAGCTGGAAGCCCAGCGCGGCCAGGCCGCGGGCGACTTCCACGGCGCGCGCCTTGTCCTGGTCGCGCACGCTGATGAACACGCGGCCGGACTCGGGCAGCCAGGCGCCGGCGGCGATCTGGGACTTGACGAAGGCCTCGCCGAAGGTGTCGCCCACGCCCATGACTTCGCCGGTGGACTTCATTTCGGGCCCCAGGATGGTGTCCACGCCGGGGAACTTGACGAAGGGGAACACGGCTTCCTTGACGCAATAGCGCGCCGGCGCCGGGATCGATGAGACCCCCTGGGCGGCCAGGCTGCGGCCGGCCATGATGCGCGCGGCGATCTTGGCCAGTTGGCGGCCGGTGGCCTTGGATACGTAGGGCACGGTGCGCGAGGCGCGCGGATTGACTTCCAGCACGTAGACGTCGCCGTCCTGGATGGCGAACTGCACGTTCATCAGGCCCTTGACGTTCAGGGCGCGGGCCATCAGGGCCGTCTGGCGCTCGATCTCGGCCACGATCTCGGGCGAGAGAGAGTACGGCGGCAGGCTGCAGGCGGAATCGCCCGAGTGCACGCCGGCCTGCTCGATGTGCTCCATCACGCCGCCGATGATGACCTGCTCGCCGTCGGCCAGGCAGTCCACATCGACTTCGGTGGCGTTGTTCAGGAAGTGGTCCAGCAGCACCGGGGAATCGTTGCTGACCTTGACGGCCTCGCGCATGTAGCGTTCCAGGTCCTGGGGCTCGTGCACGATTTCCATGGCGCGCCCGCCCAGCACGTAGCTGGGGCGCACCACCAGGGGATAGCCGATCTCGCCCGCCAGGGCCAGGGCCTCGCTTTCGGTGCGGGCGGTGCGGTTGGCCGGCTGGCGCAGGCCCAGCTTGGTCAGCAGCTTCTGGAAGCGCTCGCGGTCCTCGGCCACGTCGATGGAGTCGGGGCTGGTGCCGATGATGGGCACGCCGTTGGCCTCCAGGGCGCGGGCCAGCTTCAGCGGCGTCTGGCCGCCGTACTGGACGATGACGCCGGCCGGGTTTTCCTTGTGGACGATCTCCAGCACGTCTTCGAGCGTCAGCGGCTCGAAGTAGAGGCGGTCGGAAGTGTCGTAGTCGGTGGACACGGTCTCCGGGTTGCAGTTGACCATGATGGTCTCGAAGCCGTCCTCGCGCAGGGCCAGGGCCGCGTGCACGCAGCAGTAGTCGAATTCGATGCCCTGGCCGATGCGGTTGGGCCCGCCGCCCAGCACGATGATCTTCTTGCGGTCGGTCGGCGCGGCCTCGTCCTCGTCCTCGTAGGTCGAATACATGTAGGCCGTCGTGGTGGCGAATTCGGCCGCGCAGGTGTCGACGCGCTTGTACACCGGGCGCACGTTCATCTGGTGACGCAGCTTGCGCACCTCGGCCTCGGTGGTGTCGAGCAGGAACGCCAGGCGGCGGTCGGAGAAGCCGCGCCGCTTGAGTTCGCGCATGGTGCCGTCGTCCAGCTCGGACAGGGTGCGCTGTTCGAGCGCGAGTTCGATGTCGACGATTTCCTTGATCTGCGCGAGGAACCAGGGGTCGATCTTGGTCAGGTTGTGGACTTCTTCCAGGGAGAAGCCCTGGGCGAAGGCGTCGCCCACGTACCAGATGCGCTCCGGGCCGGGCTCGCCGAGCTCGACCTGCAGGCGTTCGCGGTCGGTGGTCTTCTGGTTCAGGCCGTCGACGCCGACTTCCAGGCCGCGCAGGGCCTTCTGGAAGGATTCCTGGAAGGTGCGGCCGATGGCCATGACCTCGCCCACGGCCTTCATCTGGGTCGTCAGGCGCGAATCGGCCTGGGGGAATTTCTCGAAGGCGAAGCGCGGCACCTTGGTGACGACGTAGTCCAGCGTGGGCTCGAACGAGGCCGGCGTGGCGCCGCCGGTGATCTCGTTGCGCAGTTCGTCCAGGGTGTAGCCCACGGCCAGGCGGGCCGCGACCTTGGCGATGGGAAAGCCCGTGGCCTTGGACGCCAGCGCGGACGAACGCGACACGCGCGGGTTCATCTCGATGACGATCATGCGGCCGTTGGCCGGATTGACGGCGAACTGGACGTTCGAGCCGCCGGTGTCCACGCCGATCTCGCGCAGCACCGCGATCGAGGCGTCGCGCATGATCTGGTATTCCTTGTCGGTCAGCGTCTGCGCGGGCGCGACGGTGATCGAATCGCCGGTGTGCACGCCCATGGGATCGAGGTTTTCGATGGCGCACACGATGATGCAGTTGTCGGCGCTGTCGCGCACGACTTCCATCTCGAATTCCTTCCAGCCCAGCAGGGATTCCTCGATCAGCAGCTCGTTGGTCGGCGAGGCCTCCAGGCCGCGGCGGCAGATGGTCTCGAATTCCTCGGCGTTGTAGGCGATGCCCCCGCCCGTGCCGCCCAGCGTGAAGCTGGGGCGGATCACCGCGGGAAAGCCGGACGTGCCCAGCTCGGCCGCGATGCGCTTCTGCACGGCCCAGGCCTCGTCCATGCTGTGGGCGATGCCGGACTTGGCCGACTCCAGGCCGATGGCGGTCATCGCGTCCTTGAACTTCAGGCGGTCCTCGGCCTTCTCGATGGCGTGGGCGTTGGCGCCGATCAGCTCCACGCCGTACTTTTCCAGCACGCCGTGGCGATCGAGGTCGAGCGCGCAGTTCAGCGCCGTCTGGCCGCCCATGGTGGGCAGGACGGCGTCGGGCCGCTCGACTTCGATGATCTTTTCCAGGGCCTGCCAGGTGATGGGCTCGATGTAGGTGACGTCGGCCGTTTCCGGGTCCGTCATGATGGTGGCCGGATTGCTGTTGACCAGGATGGTGCGGAACCCGTCGGCCTTCAGGGCCTTGCAGGCCTGGGCGCCGGAATAGTCGAATTCGCAGGCCTGGCCGATGATGATCGGACCGGCCCCGATGATGAGGATGCTTTTGATGTCTGAACGCTTGGGCATGGGAGGCGGGATCTTTTTACTTGGGCGACTGGGCTTTGTGCTGCGCCATCAGGTCGATGAATTTGTCGAACAGCACCAGGATGTCGTGCGGGCCGGGGCTGGCTTCCGGGTGGCCCTGGAAGCAGAAGGCCGGACGGTCGGTGAGCTCGAAGCCCTGCAGGGTGCCGTCGAACAGCGACACGTGCGTGATGCGGGCGTTGGCCGGCAGGCTGTCGCCGTCCACGGTGAAGCCGTGGTTCTGGCTGGTGATGAACACGCGGCCGGTGTCCAGGTCCTGGACCGGGTGGTTGGCGCCGTGGTGCCCGGTCTTCATCTTGACCGTGCGCCCGCCCAGGGTGAGGCCCAGGACCTGCTGGCCCAGGCAGATGCCGAACAGGGGGATGCCGCGGTCCAGCACGGCGCGGCAGGTGTCGGCGGCATAGCCGCAGGCCGCCGGGTCGCCGGGGCCGTTGGACAGGAAGACGCCGTCGGGCGCCAGCGCCAGGACGTCGGCCACAGGCGTGAGGGCCGGCACCAGCGTGATGCGGCAGTCGCGGTCGGCCAGCAGGCGCAGGATGTTGGACTTGATGCCGTAGTCGTAGGCGACGACGTGGTACCGCCCCTGGTCCCGGCGGGTGTAGCCGCGCCCCAGCTGCCAGGTGCCCTGCACCCAGGCGCCGGGCTGCTTGGTGGAGACGGCGACGGCCAGGTCCTGGCCTTCCATGCCGCCGAAGCCGCGCGCCAGTTCGACGGCGCGGTCGGCGTCCTCGCCCACCAGGATGCAGGCGCCCTGGGCACCGCGCTCGCGCAGGATGCGGGTGAGCTTGCGGGTGTCCACGCCCGAGATCGCCACGATGCCCTGGGTCTTCAGGTAGTCGGGCAGCGACTGGCTGGCGCGGAAGTTCGACAGCAGCGCCGGACAGTCGCGCACCACCAGGCCGGCGGCGTGCACCCGGCTGGATTCGACGTCCTCGGCGTTGACGCCGGTGTTGCCAATGTGGGGATAGGTCAGGGTGACGATCTGGCCGCTGTAGCTGGGATCGGTGAGGATCTCCTGGTAGCCGGTCATGGCCGTGTTGAAGACGATTTCGGCCACGCTGGTCCCGTCGGCGCCGATCGAGACGCCCTTGAACACGGTACCGTCAGCCAAGGCGAGAATTGCTGGTGCGAGTCCTGCGGACCCCTCGGGAAAGATTGACGGCAGCAAAATGGAACCCCGGTTATAAAGTCGATATTCAAACCTTCCTATTATACAGCCGCAGCGGCTCCGCTCCCATGCGCCGCATCCGGGCGCCCGCGGGGGTGCCGGCGGGAGTGCGGCCCGGCGCCGCGCCTGGTCCTCGCGCCCGGTCCTCGCGCCCGGTCCTCGCGCCTGATCCTCGCCGCCCCCGATCCCCGCCGCGCCCGACCCTTGGCGGGAAATGGTCTACAGTAGGGTTTTCGCAACCCTGCATTCACCGGAATCCCACCTCCATGAGCAATCAACTGGACGCCCTGCGCACGCTGACGACCGTCGTCGCCGACACGGGGGACTTTGAAACCATGCGGGCCTACCGGCCGACCGATGCGACCACCAACCCTTCGCTGATCCTCAAGGCCGTCGAGCAGCCGGCCTACCGTCCCCTGCTGGACCGGGTGCTGCGCGACCATCCCGGCGCGCCGCTGGCCGAGCAGGTCGACCGCCTGCTGGTGGCCTTCGGCCGCGAGATCCTGTCCATCGTGCCCGGCCGCGTCTCCACCGAGGTCGATGCCCGCCTGTCCTTCGACACCCAGGCCAGCATCGAGCGCGCCCGGCAGATCGTCGCGCTGTACGAGGCCGCCGGCATCCCGCGCGAGCGCGTGCTGATCAAGCTCGCCTCGACCTGGGAAGGCATCCAGGCCGCCCGTGCGCTGGAGGCCGAAGGCATCCGCTGCAACCTGACGCTGCTGTTCTCCCTGGCGCAGGCGATCGCCTGCGCCCAGGCCCGGGTGACGCTGATCTCGCCCTTCGTGGGCCGCATCTACGACTGGCACAAGAAGGCGGCCGGCGCCGGCTGGGACGAGGCGCGGAACGCCGGGTCCGCCGACCCGGGCGTGCAGTCCGTGGCGCGCATCTACCGCTATTTCAAGGCCTACGACCTTCCCACCCAGGTGATGGGGGCCAGCTTCCGCAACATCGGCCAGATTCGCGCGCTGGCGGGCTGCGATCTGCTGACGATCAGCCCCGCCCTGCTGGGCGAGCTGGCGGCCTCGGACGAGCCCCTGGAACCGGGCCTGACGGCGGCCGCCGCCAAGGCGGACGCGCCGGAATGGATCGCCAGCAACGAAGTCGCCTTCCGCACGCGCCTGAACGAGGACGCCATGGCGACGGAAAAGCTCGCCGAGGGCATCCGGATCTTCACCGCCGACGCGATCAAGCTGGACGCGCTGGTCAGCCAGGCCGGGACCTGAGACATCCGGGCGGCCTCGCCAGCCGCCCGCGCGGCGGCATTCAGGTCTTGCCCGACTCCCCGGGCCCGGGCTGCCAGACCAGCAGGCGGCGTTCCACCAGCGACACGATCCCGTCCAGCAGCAGGGCGAACACCGTCAGCACCACGATGCCGGCGAACACGGTGTTGACGTCCAGCGTGCCCTCGGCCTGCAGGATCAGATAGCCGACCCCGGCCGCCGAGCCCAGGTATTCGCCCACCACCGCGCCGACGAAGGCCAGGCCCACGGAAGTGTGCAGGCTGGAGAACACCCAGCTGGTGGCCGAGGGGATGTAGACGTGGCGCAGCAGCTGGCGATGGCTGGCGCCCAGCATGCGGGCGTTGTCCAGCAGCGTCGGGCTGACCTCGCGCACGCCGCGGTAGACGTTGAAGAAGACGATGAAGAACACCAGCGTCACGGCCAGGGCGACCTTGGACCAGATGCCCAGGCCGAACCACATGCCGAAGATCGGCGCCAGGATGACGCGCGGCATGGAGTTGGCCGCCGTGACGTAGGGCTCCAGCAGGGCGCTGGCGCCGCGCGACAGGCCCAGCCACAGGCCGAAACCCAGGCCGCCGATGGTGCCGATGACGAAGGCCAGCACGGTCTCGGACAGGGTGATCCACAGATGGCGGTAGATCCCGGCGTCGGTGACGAACCAGGCCCAGACGACCTGGGCGACTTCCAGCGGCCGGCCGAAGAAGAACGCCACGTTGCGGTTCAGCGAGGCCCAGTGCCAGACCAGCAGGATGGCGGCGAGCAAGGC
The DNA here is from genome assembly GCF_000612685.1 of Castellaniella defragrans 65Phen. Taxonomy (NCBI): domain Bacteria; kingdom Pseudomonadati; phylum Pseudomonadota; class Betaproteobacteria; order Burkholderiales; family Alcaligenaceae; genus Castellaniella; species Castellaniella defragrans. Next base: position 950,604 of record NZ_HG916765.1, on the reverse strand, counting down.
CAGTTGCAGCACGCGCAGCACGGGTTTGGACAGGTCGGATTTCATCGTGGCAAGCGTTCCGGAGGGAGATTCGGGTCGGAGGACGGGAAGGCCCGCGGGCCGGCGGCGATCATGGGGTCAGGCGCGCCGCTGGCGTTCGTAGCCTTTCAGGACCTCGTCGCGCAGCACCGCCCAGATGGCCTGGTGCAGTTCGACGAAGCGCGGCTGCATGCGCACCTCGGCCACGTCGCGCGGGCGCGGGATGTCGATGGCGAACTCCCCGATGGGATGGGTCTCGGGGCCGGCCGACAGCACCACCACGCGGTCGCTCATGGCGATGGCCTCGTCCAGGTCGTGGGTGATGAACAGCACCGCCTTGCGCCGCGCCATCCACAGGTCCAGGACCTCGTTTTCCATCAGCTGGCGGGTCTGCACGTCGAGCGCCGAGAACGGCTCGTCCATCAGGATGATGTCGGGATCGCGGATCAGCGTCTGGGCCAGCATGACGCGCTTGCGCATGCCGCCCGACATCTGGTGCGGATAGCGGTTCTCGAAGCCGCCCAGCCCCACGCGGCGCAGCCATTCGCGGCTGCGTTCGGCGGTTTCGGCGGCGGCCACCCCGGCGAATTCCAGCCCCGCGGCGACGTTGGCCTGGGCGTTGCGCCAGGGCATCAGGGCCTCGCCCTGGAACATGTAGCCCGCCCGCGCGTTGACGCCCTGCAGCGGCTGGCCGAACACCTCGACCCGGCCGGACGTGGGGCGCAGCAGGCCCGCCGCCATGTTCAGCAGGGTGGACTTGCCGCAGCCCGTGGGCCCCACGACCGAGACGAACTCGCCGGGCGCCACCGCCAGGGTGGCATCGCGCATGGCCGTGTACGGCGTGCCGCCGGGCGAAGCGAAGGTGCAGGTGACCTGCTCCAGCAGCAGGGCGGGACGGTCCGCCCCGCCGCCGGGCGCGCGCGCGTGCCGCTCAGGCATGGGGATATTTCTGGTTGGCCCGGGTGGCGAACTGGTTGGTCCAGATGCGCGAGATGTCGATCGCCGTGCGGTCGAAGTTCGGCACGAACTCGGCCAGGGCGTTGAGGGCCGTCTGCGGGCCGTCCTCCGGCACCAGGCCGTCGGGCGACAGGCCTTCGCGGTTGCCCTTGAGCGCGAGCTTGTACAGGTCCGGGTCGCCCAGCAGATAGGATTCGGGCACCAGCTTGGCGATGTCGTCGACCGACGAGGCCTGGATCCATTTGTCGGCCCGCACCATGGCGTTGGCCAGCGCCTGGGTGGTGTTCGGATGGGCGTCGATGAAGGCCTGGGCCGTGTACAGGCAGCCCGAGGGCATGTTGCCGCCGAAGATCTTCTGCGCATCGTCCAGGGCGCGGGTGTCGGCGATGATGCGGATGGCGTCTTCCTTGACCAGGGTGCTGATCACCGGGTCCAGGTTGGCGATGGCGTCGATCTGGCCGGAGCGCAGGGCCGTGACCGCGCCGGCGCCCGCCCCCACGCCGATGAAGGACACGTCGGTGGGCTTGAGCCCATGCTGCGCCAGGAAGAAGCTCACCATCATGTTGGTCGAGGAGCCCGGCGCCGTGACGCCGATCTTCTTGCCCTTCAGGTCGGCGGGCGACTGGTAGCCGGCCATGGATTTCTTCGAGACGCCCAGCACGATCATGGGCGCCCGGCCCTGCAGGACGAAGCAGCGGTAGAACTGGCCCTTGGCCTGCAGGTTGATGGTGTGCTCGAAGGCGCCGGACACCACGTCGGCGCTGCCGCCCACCACGGCCTGCAGGGCCTTGGAGCCGCCCGCGAAATCGGCAATGGTGACGTCCAGGCCCTCGTCCTTGAAGTAGCCCTTCAGGTGCGCCACCGACAGCGGCAGGTAGTAGATCAGCGGCTGGCCGCCGACCGCGATGGTCAGCGCCTTCTTTTCGGGCGCGGCGGCCGCGTCCTGGGCGAAGGACAGTCCGGGCAGCGTGCCCAGCAGCCCTGCGGCGCCGGCGGTCTTGAGCAGTTCACGACGTGAAATCGACATGATGGCTTGTCTCCCTGGTGGTCATGCTGCGTTTGAAGCTGCGTTTGAAGTTTCGATGATAGCGCAGCGGAGCGGCCGGGCCCACCGGACCGTACGCCGAAAAAGGGTTTGCGGCGCGGTTCGCGGCGAAGATGTGCGGCGAGGATGTGCGACGAAGATGTGCGGCGAGGATGTGCGCGGCGGCCGGCGCGCGGCGGCCCTGCCACGGCGGGCGCAGGCCCCGTCGGGCCGGCGTTCCATCGGGGTCGGCAGGAGCGGCCCCTAATTGGGCCGGCGTTCCATCAGGGCCCAGGCGATCGTGCCGGCATCGACGTATTCCAGCTCGCTGCCGCTGGGCACGCCGCGCGCCAGGCGCGTCACCTTGACGCCGCATTCGCGCAGCATCTCGGCCAGGTAGTAGGCCGTGGTCTCGCCTTCGGCGGTGAAATTGGTGGCCAGGATGACCTCGCGGACCCGGCCGTCCCGCACGCGCTCGCGCAGAGGGGCGAAACGGACCTGGTCCGGCCCCACGCCTTCGAGCGGCGCCAGCCGGCCCATCAGCACGTAGTACAGGCCCTGGTAGCCGTGGCTGGCCTCGATCATGTTCTGGTCGGCCGGCGTCTCGACGACGCACAGCACGGAGGCGTCCCGCTCCGGATTCTCGCAGGTGGCGCACACCGGCGTCTGGGAAAAGGAATTGCAGCGTTCGCAGTGGCGCAGCCCGCCGACCGCGTCGCGCAGCGCATCGCCCAGGCGCAGTGCGCCCTGCGGATCGTGCTGCAGCAGGTGGTAGGCCATGCGCCGCGCGGTGCGCACGCCCACGCCGGGCAACCCGCGCAAGGCGTCGATCAGGGCGCGCAGGGGTTCCGGTTCGGGCAGGCCGGCAGCCATCGGAGCCTGTTCCTGTGACCTGGCGGGACGGCCGGTCAGAATGGCAGCTTCATGCCCGGCGGCAGGGACAGGCCTGCCGTCACCGCGGACATCTTTTCCTGGGCGGTGGCTTCGGCCTTGCGCTGGGCGTCGTTGAAGGCCGCGGCGACCAGGTCCTCGATCATGTCGCGGTCGTCGTCGTACAGCGACGGATCGATGGTGACGCGCTTGACGTCGTACTTGCAGCTCATGGAGACCTTGACCAGGCCGCCGCCCGCAGCGCCCTCGACGATCAGGTCGGCCAGGGCGTCCTGGGCCTTCTTCATGTTTTCCTGCATCTGCTGGGCCTGGCGCATCAGCCCGGCGATCTGACCTTTCATCATGGCGGTGTCCTGGAATTCCGAGAGTTCAAACGGATTCAAACGAAGAGTGGGACTATACCCTAGTGATCCCCGGTGATGCGCGGGCGGATGTCCTTGCGTCGCCCGGGCGATGCCCTGGCGACGCCCTATCGATGCGCGGACGGGGCGCCGCCGGGCGGACGCACCGAACCCGGCACCACCCGGGCGGAAAAGCGCTGCGCCAGCGCGCGCACCAGCGCGTCGCGCTCGACCGCCTGCTCGGCGGCCTGCTGGCGCCGGGCGCGCTCGGCCTGGTCGACGGCATGGGCGGTGTCGTCGCCCGTCGCGCCGTATTCGACTTCCAGACGCAGGACGCGGCCGAAATATTCCGACAGCACCGTGCGCAGCCGGTCGTGGCCGCCGCCGTCGGCATAGGTGTGGATGGCGACCCGCAGGCGGATCTGGCGGTCGTCGCCGGACAGCCATTCGCTGTTCAGCGCCAGCGCCCGGGCGGCGCCGCCGACCGGCAGGCCGGCCGCCACCGCGGGCCAGTCCTGGGGCGTGATCCCGCCGGGATCGGGGGTTTCGGGCCGCGACGCGGGCGGCTCGGCCGACAGTCCGGCGATGGCCCCGGGCACGCCGGGATCCATGCCCAGGTCGTCCAGCGTGGCGGCGGCGTCGAAGGGTTCGGTCAGGTCGTCGGGGACGGCGTCCGTCCAGTCGTCCGAGGCGGATGCGGCCTCGTCCGGCGGCGCGGGCGGCGCCGGATCGGGGTCCGGGATCGGGTCGCGGTCGGGCGCCGGATCGGGATCGGGCGACGGGATCGGCTGCCGGGGGGCGCGGCCTCCCAGGCGGGAGTCTCGGCGAGTGCGGCGGCGGAAGCGGCCTGGGCCGGGACCGGCGGCACGGGTGCGGCGGGAACGGGGGCCGGTGCAGGCGCCCACGCGGACGGCGCGGCGGCGGGGGCGGCATGGGCGGCCCGGGCTGCGACCGGCGCGGGCTCGGGCGAATACCTGGGCGCGGCGGTTCCGGCGGGCGCGGACGCTGCGGGCACGGACACGGCGGCTTCAGCGGACGCGGGCGCTGCAGGCGCAGGCACGGCGGCTTCGACGGGGACGGGCGCCGCCGCGTCGGGCGCGGCGGCCGGACGGGCCTCCGCGCCGGCCGTCGGCGGCGAGCTCATCACCACGGGCGGCACGCGGCCTTCCGGCAGCAGGGCCAGCATGCGCAGGCAGGCCATGATGAAGCCCGCCTGCTCGTCGGGCGCCAGGGCGAGTTCCTGGCGGCTGTGCACCGCCACGGCGTAGAACAGTTGCACGTCGTCCGGCGTCAGGACGCCGGCGAGGGCGGTGACGTCTTCGGCCAGGGGATCGTCGGCCTGGGCATGGCCCAGGCGCTGGGCGATGGCCACCCGCGACAGCAGGACGGCCAGGTCGCCCAGGGCCGCCTGGAACGACAGGCCGCGCGCGGCCAGGTCGTCGGCCACGGCCAGGATGCCGGGCGCGTCGGCCGCGGCCAGCGCCCGCAGCAGGTCCAGCAGATGGCGCTGGTCCAGGGTGCCGAGCATCTCGCCCACGGCGGCGGCGGTGAGGTTGCCCGCCGAGAACGAGATGGCCTGGTCCGTGAGCGACAGGGCGTCGCGCATCGAGCCGGACGCCGCCTGGGCGATCAGGCGCAGCCCCTGGGGGTCGGCCGGCACGGATTCCTGCGCCAGGATGTCCTGCAGGTGGTCGACGATGGCGGGCACCGTCATCTGCTTCAGGTTGAACTGCAGGCAGCGCGACAGCACCGTCACCGGGATCTTCTGCGGATCGGTGGTCGCCAGGATGAACTTGACATGCTCGGGCGGCTCTTCGAGCGTCTTGAGCATGGCGTTGAACGCATGCCCGGTCAGCATGTGGACTTCGTCGATCATGTAGACCTTGAAGCGGCCGGACGACGGCGCGTAGACCGCCTGTTCCAGCAGCTGGGTCATTTCGTCGACGCCCCGGTTCGAGGCGGCGTCGAGCTCGATGTAGTCCACGTAGCGGCCCGCGTCGATCTCCGTGCAGGCCTGGCAATGGCCGCAGGGCGTCGCGGTGACGCCCTGGACGCAGTTCAGGGATTTGGCGAGGATGCGCGACAGGGTGGTCTTGCCCACGCCGCGCGTGCCGGTGAACAGCCAGGCGTGGTGCAGCCGGCCGGACGACAGCGCATGGGTCAGGGCACGCACCACGTGATCCTGGCCGATCAGCGTATCGAATGAACGGGGGCGCCATTTGCGCGCCAAGACGAGATAACTCATGGGCCGCCCTGGAGGGGGAAAAGGAAAGGCGAGCCTGACTTCGGCACTGGTTCCGCGCGGCTGTGGCTGCTTCGTTCCCGACCTGACCAGGTTCACCGCCGAACCATGCGAAGGGGCCCGCCTCGGCAATTTTAACAGGGTTTCGATGCCGGTTCGCCCCCCGTCCGGCGCCCCCGTCCGGCGATCGGGACGGCCCGGCGCGGGGCGCGGCGGCATGGCCCGCCCGTCCCGCGCGCGGGAGGAACGCGCGGTAAGCGCGCTGGGCAATCGGAATCTCCGCTGACCCGACCCACGCGCAGACGGAACGCGCCGCGGGACGCCATGCATCGACGCGGGATGCGAGGCGTCAGAGTCCGGGGCGCGGCAGCACCACCCAGCGCTGCGCCGAGGGCCGGTGCCATTGGCGGTCCGCGTAATCCGCCAGCCGCTGGGGCACGGCGTCGCCGCACAGCGTCAGCCGGCTGATCATGAGCGCCAGATCGAAATCGGCGATGCTCCATGCGCCGAACAGGTCGCTGGCACCCTGGGGCAACAGGCGATCGGCCACCGCGAACAGCCTGTCCGCCGCCTGCCGCGCCGCATCGGACAGGGGCGCGGGCGGCGGCGGCCGGCGAAACAGGTTTTCCGCCGAGCGTTCCTCGCGGATCGGCATCAGGTCGGAACGCAGCCATGCCTGGATCTGGCGCGCCCGCGCGCGGCCCTGGGCATCCGAAGGATAGAGCGCGGGGCCCGGAAAGACCTCGTCCAAGTATTCCGCGATGGCGGACGACTCGGCCAGCGCGAACGATCCATGCGCCAGCGCGGGAACCTTGCCCGTCACGGACAGGGAGACGTAGCCGGACTCGCGCTGCGCCCCCGCATCGAGATCGACCGGCGACAGCTCGAAGGACACGCCCTTTTCCTCCAGGGCGACGAAGGCCGACATCGCGTACGGGCTGATGAAGTTCGCGTCGGTGTACAGGGTGACGGGTTGCGACATGCGGGAGCCTCCTTGTGCCATTGATCCATGGGCGCGGCCCGATGCGCATCGATCGGGCATCGGGCCGCAGGAAGCATGTTAGTCCCGCCGGCGGAGCCGGATCGGGGTCCGGCGCCTCCATCGCGGCGAAAAGCGCCTTTTCCCCCGCCAGCACAGCGAAATTTCTTTACAGGAAATGGCCCAGACAATAATATCGAGAAAAAACCATATATCCGTGATTATTGGTGGATACTTGGAGACATCATGGCAGCGCAACACCAGGTCCGCATCGAAGTCAGCGGCGAAACCTTTCCATGCAACGAAGATCGCAGCGTACTGAGCTCCATGGAGACACAGGGCCGGCGGGCCATTCCGGTAGGGTGCCGCGGCGGGGGATGCGGCGCATGCAGGGTCCGAATTCTGTCGGGAACCTTCGAGGTTCGGCGCATGAGCCGCGCCTGCGTCTCCGAGCACGATCAGGCGCAGGGGATCGTCCTGGCCTGCCAGCTCTATCCCCGATCGGACCTGAACCTTCAAGTGCTGGGGCGAAGCCGGAAAACTTGACCCCAACCAAGAAAAATCTCGATAAAATTTAAAATTTCGATATAATAACCATGCCCTGAGATCATCAGGGTCATCCTCAGATGAAAACGAAGGCGTCATCCATCCGGAAACGGAGGGAATGAACAGCCCCTTGGAGACAAGTCCATGCAAACGACCCCCGTGTCGATTGATGTGACTCGAAAGTATGTACGGCTGCTGCGGCGCCGGCCAGACGGTTTCGTCGAGTTCGAGTTCGCCCTTGGCGAGCCCGATCTCTATGTCGAAATGATCTTGCCAGCGCCAGCCTATGCGTCTTTCTGTGCCATCAATGCTCCAGAAGAACTCCCCCCTCGAACCGGACACGATGAATCCGGCCTGGGCCTGTCGCTGAGCCAGGCGGTTGAACGTCTGCGTAGTCCTTCTCATCCATCCTCAAAGGAGGCAAATCAATGAACATTGATCTGCGTACCGTATCGCTCAAGCCCTTGCGCCATACCTATGGCCATATCGCGAGACGGTTTGGCGACAAGCCCGCATCCCGTTACCAGGAAGGCACCTACGACCTTCAGGCAACGGCCAACTTCCACTACCGTCCCACCTGGGAACCGCAGTACGAGTTGTTCGATGCGAGCCGCAGCGCCATCCGCATGGCCGACTGGTACGCACTGAAGGACCCGCGCCAGTTCTACTATGGCGCCTATACCATCGCCCGGGCACGCAGCCAGGAAATTGCCGAAGACAGCTTCAAATTCGTTGAAGACCACGACCTTGTGGGAGAAATCGACGAAACGCTGCGGCATCGGGTGCTGTCCGTGCTGGTGCCCCTGCGCCACGTGGCCTGGGCCGCCAACATGAACAACGCCGCCATCGGAGCCTATGGCTACGGCGCCGCGCTGGCCCAGGCGGCGGTCTTCCACGCCATGGATCACCTGGCCATTGCGCAGTACCTCACGCGGATCGGCCTAGTGCTGCACGACGACCCGGTCATCCTCGACCAGGCCAAGGCGGCCTGGCAGGATGCCCCGCACTGGCAGGGGCTGCGCCGCTATGTCGAGGATTCCCTGGTCATCAAGGATCCGGTGGAACTGCACGTGGCCCAGAACCTGGTGCTCGACGGCCTGATGTACGCGCTGCTCTTCGACCAGTTTGCCACGCACGTCATCCCGACCAAAGGCGGGGCCACGGTGGCCTCCCTGACGCGGTTCATGTCGTCATGGTCCGAAGAAACCCGCAAATGGGTCGATGCCACGATCAAGGCCATGGCGGCCGAATCGGACGCGAACCGCGAAGTGCTGCAAGGCTGGCTGGCGCGCCTGCTGCCGCAGGCTGTCGAGGCGCTCCGGCCGGTGGCCGGCATGGCATTCGACGACAAGGCGCAAGCCATGCTCGATGCCGCCCAGGAACAATTGCAGGCCCGCCTGGCGAAGTCGGGGCTCTAGGAGAAACACGATGCCCACTGTTTTCATTGCGCTGCAGACCACGGACGAAACGCGCCCCATCATCGAGGCCATCCTGGCCGACAACCCGCACGCCGTGCTGAACGAGCAACCCGCCATGGTCAAGATCGACGCGCAAGACACGCTGGTGGTCAAGCGGCAGTCCATCGAAGAACGTATCGGCCGCGATTTCGACCTGCAGGAGTTGAACGTGCACACCATCACCCTGGCCGGGAACATCGAAGAAACCGATGAATCCGTCACGCTGAGCTGGAACACTTGAGGAACTGATCATGGATATGCCCACGAAGAAGGCCAAGCTGAGCCTGAAGGAAAAGTATCAGCACATGACCCGCGGTCTCGACTGGAACCCGACGTACCAGCGGTTCGAGGACATCTTTCCCTTTGCCCGCTACGAGGGTCTCAAGATCCACAACTGGGACAACTGGGAAGATCCATTCCGCATGACGATGGACGCCTACTGGAAGTACCAGGCCGAAAAAGAGCGCAAGCTCTACGCCATCATCGACGCCTTCACCCAGAATAACGGCCACCTGAAGGTGACCGATGCCCGCTACCTGAATACGGTCAAGCTGTTCCTCACTGGGGTGACGCCGCTCGAATACATGGCGCACCGCGGCTTCGCCCACGTCGGCCGCCAGATTCCCGGAGGCGGCGCACGGGTCGCCTGCCTGATGCAGTCGGTCGACGAAGTACGGCACGCGCAGACCCAGATCCACGCCATCTCCAATTACAACAAGCACTACAACGGCTTCCATGAATTCCGGCACATGCATGATCGTGTCTGGTATCTCTCCGTGCCGAAGAGCTTCTTCGACGATGCGTTCAGTGCCGGTCCCTTCGAGTTCCTGCTGGCGATCTCGTTTTCCTTTGAATACGTGCTCACCAACCTGCTGTTCGTCCCGTTCGTATCGGGAGCCGCTTACAACGGCGACATGAACACGATGGCCTACGGGTTCTCGGCGCAGTCCGACGAAGCGCGCCACATGACGCTGGGCCTCGAGGTCATCAAGTTCATCCTCGAACAGGATCCCGACAATCTGCCCATCATCCAGGCCTGGGTCGACAAATGGACCTGGCGCGGCTATCGCGTGCTGACGCTGGTGGCCATGATGATGGACTACATGCTGCCCAAGCGCACCATGAGCTGGAAGGAGGCTTGGGAAATCTATTTCGAGGAAAACGGGGGCGCCCTGTTCAAGGACCTGGCACGCTACGGCATCAAGGTGCCCAAGTGCGTCGAAACCATTGCCCTCGAAAAAGACCACCTGTCGCACCAGGCCTGGAACACGCTCTACAACTACGGCGCCGCGGCCGCCTTCCACACCTGGTCGCCCACGGCGTCCGAAATGGACTGGCTGTCCTCGAAATATCCCGATTCCTTCGACAAGCTCTATCGCCCCCGCCTCGAATTCCAGGCCGAGCAGGAAGCCAAGGGCAACCGTTTCTACAACAAGACCCTGCCCATGCTGTGCCAGGTCTGCCAGATTCCCATGATGTTCACCGAACCCGGCGACCCGACGAAGATCTGCTACCGCGAGGCCGACTACAAGGGCGACAAGTATCACTTCTGCTCCGACCACTGCAAGGACATTTTCCAGCACGAACCGGAGAAATATTCCCAGGCCTGGCTGCCGGTCCATCAGATCTATCAGGGAAATTGCTTCCCCGAAGGCACGGATCCCACTCAGGAAGGTTTCGACCCGCTGGCCGCCGTGCTGCAGTACTACAAGATCGACCGTGACAACCTGGATTTCAACGGCTCGGAAGACCAGAAGAACTTTGCTGCCTGGAACGGGCAGGCAAACAGCAACTAAGGAGACCGACATGGCAGTCAAGTCACTGGGACCGTATGATTTTCCACCCAAGGATCGCCTGGAAAACTTCCATGGAAATCAGTTGACGTATATCGGCTGGGAAGACCACCTGCTGTTCTGCGCCCCCTTCTGCTTTCCCTTTCCGCCCGACATGCCGTTCGGCCTCATCATCGACCAGGTGCTGCCGGGAGCCTTCGGCTATCACCCCGACTTCGCCCGGATCGACTGGTCCAAGGTCGAATGGTTCAAGTCGGGCCGCCCCTGGACCCCGCAGCACGATAAATCGCTGGCGGAAAACGGCTTGCGCCACAAGGATGTCCTGAGGTTCCGCACGCCTGGCCTGACGGGCATCCATGGTTCCCGCATGTAGTCGTCATCGAAAAGTGGGTGCAGCATGTCGTACGAGTTAAAGATCGAACCCCTGGGCGCCATCGTCGAGGTCGAGGAAGAACAGACGATTCTCGATGCCGCCCTGCGCGCAGGCGTCTGGCTGCCTCACGCCTGCTGTCATGGTCTGTGCGCCACCTGCAAGATCCAGGTGGTGGAAGGCGATATCGACCATGGAGAATCCTCCAGTTATGCACTGATGGATTTCGAGCGGGAGGAAGGCAAGACCCTGGCATGCTGCGCCCGCCTGGAAAGCGACACCACCATCGAGGTCGATATCGACCCGGACCCCGATGCGCGTCTGATCCCCGTGCGCGATCACAGCGGCGTCGTCAGCCAGGTCGTCAGCCTCACGCCCACCATCAAGGCCATCCATATCGAACTGGACGATCCAATCGATTTCATGGCGGGCCAGTACATCAATCTGCGGATCGACCAGGGCCAGTTCTGCCGCGCCTTCTCCCTGGCGCAGCCGCCCGCCCAATCGCGCCAGGTCGAGCTCAATGTACGGCTCGTTCCCGGGGGCGAAGGCACGACCTGGATCCACGAGCGGCTGCGGCCCGGCATGCGTGTGAATTTCTCGGGACCTTATGGCCAATTCTTCGTTCGCAAAAAGGCGCAGGCCCCTTCGCTGTTCATCGCCGGAGGGTCCGGGCTGGCCAGCCCACGGTCCATGATTCTCGACCTGCTCGCCGAAGACCCGGACGCCCGCATCACCCTGGTCTACGGCCAGCGCACCCGGGAAGAGCTGTATTACCACGAGGATTTCCTGGCTCTGGCAGCCCGGCATCCTGGCCTGACCTACGTTCCCGTCCTGTCCCACGAGCCGGAGACCTCGACGTGGACGGGCTGCCGCGGCTTCGTGCACGATGCGGCGCGCGCGCACTTCCAGAACGACTTCCGCGGCTGGAAGGCCTACCTGTGCGGACCGCCGCTCATGATCGAAGCCTGCATCAGCATGCTGATCCAGGGACGTCTCTACGAGAAAGACATCTATACGGAAAAATTCATTTCGGCTGCCGACGCGCAGCAATTACACAGCCCATTATTCAAGAGGCTTTAACAGGAGGCATTATCATGGCAATCACTGGAGTCCTGCGTCCCGGACACGTTCAGCTTCGTGTGCTCGACCTCGAAGAAGGGGTTCATCATTATCGCGACGTTCTGGGCCTGGTCGAAACAGGCCGCGATGCGTCGGGACGCGTCTATCTGAAGGCCTGGGACGAACGCGATCATCACAGCGTCGTCCTGCGGCAGGCCGACGAGGCCGGCATCGATTTCTTCGGCTTCAAGGTGCTCGATGCCGCAACGCTGGACAGGCTGGAAAAGGACCTGCAGGCATACGGCGTGCAGACCAGCCGCATTCCCGCCGGAGATCTGCTGGAGACGGGCGAGCGCGTGCGCTTCGGCATCCCTTCCGGGCACCAGATCGAGCTGTACTGGGAAAAGACCGACGTCGGCAATGGCCAGCCCTATGTCAATCCCGAGCCCTGGACCGACCAGAGCGAAAACGGCATCGCCCCCATTCGTCTCGATCACTGCCTGCTGTACGGCCCCGATATCGAGAAGGTCAAGGACATCTTCGTCGATGTCCTCGGATTTTATCTGGTCGAACACGTGGTCATGGAAGACGGGCAGACCGATCTGGCCGTCTGGCTGTCGTGCTCGATGAAGGCGCACGATATCGCGTTCGTGCGCCACCCCGAGCCCGGCAAGCTGCATCACACCTCGTTCCTGCTCGAAAGCTGGGAAAAGGTGCTGCGCGCCGCCGACATCATGTCCATGAACAAGGTCTCCATCGACATCGGACCCACACGGCACGGCATCACGCGGGGCACCACGATCTATGCCTTCGACCCCAGCGGCAATCGCTTTGAAACCTTCTGCGGCGGATACCAGAGCTACCCTGACTGGCAGCCGATCAAGTGGACCTGGGAAGAAGTCGGAACCGGCATCTTCTATCACGATCGCGTCTTGAACGAGCGCTTCCTGTCAGTCGTTTCCTGATCGGTGCGGGCCTGCCGCCGCAGCGCGCGGCAGGCCGATGCCTCAGGCGTCGTGGCTGTCCTGGACATTCCGGCCTGAATGTCCGTTGAAGAAATCACTGGGCATTTTCTTGATGCCATCGAGCGTTCTCAGGATGTGTTCCGAGAGCGCCGATCTGGCGCGGGTGATGTCGCGCGCAATGGACGACTCGAAAAGGATCACATGCTCGGAATGCACGTCTCTGGCGATCGGCTGCTTGAGGATGCTGAGCCGGCGGTACCGCTCGGACTGCTTGTAGAGCAGGCTTTGGAAATATTGAATCCAGCGCGAAGGGCAGGCGCTGATCAGCGCGTCGTGGAAGGCATGGTTCCGCCGTTCCCATTCATCGGTGAGGCTGATGCTTTCCGCAGTGATCTTCTGCTCGACCTTGGACAAATGATGGAAGGCGGAAATGACATTCGATTCCCATTCGTCATCTCCGTGCTCGATCGACATCTCGAGGGCGGTGCACTCGATCAGCAGCCGGGAGCGTGTGATGTCTTCGAGATCGTTCATGGAAATGGGCGCGACGCGAAAGCCGCGCTGCCCCTGGGTGACGACCAGGGCATCGGTCACCAGCAGCAGCAGGGCCTCGCGCAAGGTGCCGGCACCCACCTCGTACTGGTCCTTCAGATGCTCGACGCGCAGCTTCATGCCCGGAGGATGGACGCCGTTGATGATGTCGTCATGCAGTTGGCGATATGCGCCTTCCACCAAGGTCTTCGGGCTGGGCTTGTCCAGCAGGGCATTGATCTTGGGCTCGTTCACGATGCGGGTCTCCATGAGACATGAGAAGAACGTCTGTCATGCCATTATACGAAATATAGCTATTTCGCTTAAATCACGAAATTGATATATAATCTCGAGAAATAGAAAAGAGAGCATCCGATGATGGTTTCCGAAACGCTTCGCACGGTGACGTGGCAGGCCGCACTGCTGGCCTGCCGGGCCGCGGTCGATCACGCCGCCGGCCAGGGCTGGCAGGTGAACGTGGCGGTCACCGACCGGTCCGGCACGCTCGTCGGTTTCCTGCGGATGCCGCGGTCCTTCCCGCAATCGGCGCAGATCGCCATCGAAAAGGCCAGGACGGCAGCAGGCTTCGGCTTTCCCACTTCGCAGTGGATGGCGGCCTGCGCCGACAACGAAGGCATGAAGCTGGGTTTTTCCAATCAGCCCGGGCTGATCGTATTCGGCGGCGGCCTGCCTCTCGTCGATGGCGGCCAGGTCATCGGCGGCATCGGTGTCTCCGGCGCCAGTGAAACACAGGACGAACAATGTGCCCGGATCGGTCTCCAGGCACTCGAAGCGGCTTCAACGCAAGAACAGCAACCCCCGAAACAACGACCTTTCGAGTGAAACCATGAAGGACATCCTCAACTTTATCGATGGCCAGTTCGTTGGAACGGCTTCGCAATTCATCAAGCATTCGCCCATGGATCACTCGGCGATCGCCCGCGTGCATGAGGCGGGGCTGCCCGAAGTGAACCGTGCGGTGCAGGCGGCACGCAGGGCGCTGAAAGGGCCGTGGGGCAGCATCCGGATCGAAGAGCGGGCCGATCTCCTGAACGGTCTCGTCGCCGCCATCAATCGGCGCTTCGACGACTTCCTGCAGGCCGAGTGCGCCGATACCGGCAAGCCTCTGAGCCTGGCCTCCCATCTCGACATCCCGCGGGGAGCCGCCAATTTCAAGGTCTTCGCGAACCTGATCCAGAATGCCCCGTCCGAATTCTTCGAGTCCCACACGCCCGATGGCCTGGGCGCCTTGAACTACGCGGTTCGCCGGCCCGTGGGGGTGATCGGCGTCATCTGTCCCTGGAATCTGCCCCTGCTGCTCATGACCTGGAAAGTCGCCCCGGCACTGGCTTGCGGCAATACGGTGGTCGTCAAGCCTTCCGAAGAAACGCCGCAGACCGCGACGCTGCTGGGCGAAGTCATGAACGAAGTGGGCATCCCGGCCGGCGTCTACAACGTCGTCCATGGTTTCGGCCCCAATTCCGCGGGGGCCTTTCTCACCGAACACCCCGCGGTCGACGCGATCACCTTCACGGGTGAGACCCGAACCGGAACCGCCATCATGCAGGCGGCCGCCAAGGGCGCCAGACCGGTCTCCTTCGAGCTGGGAGGCAAGAATCCGGCCATCGTGTTCGCCGACTGCGATCTCGATGCGGCGATCGAGGGCTGCGTCCGTTCCTCGTTCTCGAACAGCGGCCAGGTCTGTCTGGGAACCGAGCGGATCTACGTCGAGCGTCCCCTGTTTGAAGCATTCGTGCAGCGGCTCAAGCAAGGAGCCGAAGCCCTGAAGATCGGCTGCCCCGATGAAGAAGGCGTCGCGCTGGGACCGCTGGTTTCGCGTGAGCACCAGCAAAAGGTGCTGTCCTACTACCGCAGGGCGCAGGAACTGGGCGCTACGGTCGTCACCGGCGGCGGCGTTCCGCCGATGCCGGCGCCTCTGGCCGAAGGCGCATGGGTGCAGCCCACCATCTGGACCGGCCTGGATGATGATTCCCCCATCGCGCGCGAAGAAATCTTCGGGCCCTGCACGCTGGTGCAGCCCTTCGATGCCGAAGACGAGGCCATCCGCCGCGCCAACGACACGGACTACGGCCTGGCCTGCTCCATCTGGACCCGCGACCTCTCCCGCGCACACCGGGTGGCCGGCCAGATCGAAGCCGGACTGGTCTGGGTCAATTCCTGGTTCTTGCGCGAATTGCGCGCCCCCTTCGGCGGCTCCAAACAATCCGGTATCGGCCGCGAAGGCGGCCTGCACTCGCTCGAGTTCTATACCGAGTTGCGCAACATCTGCATCAAACTCTGAGGGGTCTCCGCATGGCTGAACAACTGATCACGCAGCAGGGCGACCTGCTCTACCAGGCCCTGCTCGATCGTCGGCCGATTGCGCCGCTCACGGAAAGCCACCCCGGGCTCACGATCGAGCAGGCCTATCGCATCCAGGAGCACATGGTGGGCCGGCGCCTGGCGACGGGCAGCCGCGTCGTCGGCAAGAAAATCGGCGTCACGAGCCAGGCCGTCATGGACATGCTGGGCGTCCATCAGCCCGATTTCGGCTACCTGCTCGACGACATGATGCTGGCTTCCGGGGCTGACATCGCGCTCGACACCCTCATCCAGCCCAAAGCCGAGGGCGAGATCGCATTCCTGCTCAAGAAAGACCTGCAGGGGCCCGGCATCTCGGTGGCCGAGGTCTATGCCGCCACCGAAGGGGTGCTGGCCTGCTTCGAGATCGTCGACTCACGCATCCGCGACTGGCAAATCAAGATCCAGGATACGGTGGCCGACAACGCGTCGTGCGGCGTGTTCGTGCTGGGAGATCGGCTGGTCGATCCGCGCCACCTCGACCTGAGCACCTGCGGCATGGTGCTCGAACAGAATGGCGAGGTGGCCGTCACCGGCGCGGGGGCTGCCGCCCTGGGGGCGCCGGCCGCCGCCGTGGCATGGCTGGCGAACCAGCTGGGCCGGCTGGGCACCCCGCTGAAGGCGGGCGAGATCGTCCTTTCAGGCGCGCTGGCCGCCATGGTGCCCATCCGGTCCGCCTGCGATCTGCGCCTGTCGATCGGCGGGCTGGGCAGTTGCGAGGTGCGCTTCCACGCATAGCACGCTATTTTTCGCCTTCATCACGATCGCCAAAGAAACGGCACGAGCATTTCAAGGAAAACGACATGAGAAAGATCCATCCTCCGCAGCCAGGGGCACAGGTGCGGCCACGAGGTGCGGCATGAAGCTGACAGAAGCAACGATTGTGGCGCTCGCCGAACACCTCGAGAACTGCGAGCTGCAGGCGCGCGACACGCCCAAGATCACTCTGGACCACCCCGAGATGGACTGGGACGACGCCTATGCCATCCAGGACGAAATCATGCGGCGCAAGCGCTCCCGGGGCGCGCGGATCGTGGGCCTGAAGGCGGGGCTGACCTCGTACGCGAAGATGCGCCAGATGGGTGTGGAGACCCCGGTGTTCGGGTTTCTGAGCGATGGCTTCAGCGTGCTCGACGGCGGTGCGGTGGCGACCGGCGAACTGATCCATCCCAAGGTCGAGCCCGAGATTGCCTTCATGATCCGCACGCCGCTGCGCGGCCCGGGCTGCCATGTCGGCCAGGTGCTCGCAGCCACCGATTTCGTCGTGCCGGCCATCGAAGTGATCGACAGCCGCTACCGCGACTTCAAGTTCGACCTGAAGAGCGTGGTGGCGGACAACTGCTCGTCGGCCCGTTTCGTGGTGGGAGGCATGATGCGCAACGCGCGCGATCTGGATCTGCGCACCACGGGAGTGGTGCTCGAAAAGAACGGCCGGGTCGTCGCGCTGGGGGCGGGTGCGGCGGTGCTGGGGCATCCGGCCACGGCAGTGGCCGAGCTGGCCAACCACCTGGGCCGGCGCGGCGCCGAGATTCCCGCAGGCACCCTGGTGCTCTCGGGGGGCATCACCGAAGCCGTGTCCGTGGCCCGCGGCGATTCGATCCGCCTGCGAGTGCACGAGATGGGTTCGGTGTCCGTCCATTTCTCATAGGAGCCATTTTCATGCCCTTTGTTCAGGTTTACATGCTCGAAGGCCGTACGGAAGCACAGAAGAAGGCCATGTACGAAAAGATGACCCAGGTGCTGGTCGAAACGCTGGGAGTCCCTCAGCAGAACGTCCGCATCTGGGTCCACGATATGCCCAAGGAGAACTGGTCCATCGCCGGCGTCTCGGCCAAGGACCTCGGGCGTTAGCGGCAAGCCGCATCTGCATTTCACGACAACACGATATCCTCAGGAGACAACCCCATGAAGACCAAGAAGCTGGTCCTGGCGCTGACGCTGGCGCTGGGCCTGTGCGGCCTGGCCCAGGCCAAGGAAGGCGGCGACCAATATCCCAACGGCGCCGAGAACTGGATGGCGGGCGCCGTGCCCCCGCCGGGCGGCTACTTCATCAACTACGCCGGCTACTACTCCGGCAAGCTGCGCGACGGCAACGGCGACAAGGTCCCAGGCGCCAGCGTGGACGCCTGGTTCGACGCCCTGCGCTACGTCCACGTCACCCCCCACCAGATCCTGGGCGGCAACTGGGGCTGGCACGTCATCGCGCCCCTGGTGCACCAGCGCATCCGCATGGGCGGGGGCTCGGACACCGAGGCCAGCCTGGGCGATGTCACCGTCAGCCCCTTCATCCTGTCCTGGCACCGCGGCAACTGGCACTGGGCCGCGGCGCTCGACATCTACGTGCCGCTGGGCGAATACCATTCGGGCGAGCCGCGGCGCAGCATCGGCGCGAACTACTGGAGCTTCGAGCCGCTGTTCGCGGTCACGTACCTCGATGAACAGGGCTGGGAGGCCTCGGCCAAGTTCATGTACAACTTCAAGACCACCAACACCTCGTTCAGCCCGTTCCAGGGCGGGCCCAAGATGGACTACCGCTCGGGCGACGAGTTCCACATGGACTTCCTGCTGGGCAAGCACTTCGGGCCCTGGGGCGTGGGCGTCTCGGGCTACTACGTGCAGCAGACCACCGACGACACGCTCGACGGCGAGACCGTGTCCTCGGCCTTGGGGCCGTGGTCCGACGGACGCAAGGGCCGGGTGCTCGCCTTCGGCCCCAGCGTGAACTACGCCGCCAAGAACGGCATGCAGTTCATCGCCCAGTGGCAGCACGAGACCCTGGTCAGGAACCGCTTCGGCGGCGACAAGTTCTGGCTCAAGTTCATCATGCCGCTCTGACCCCGGGCGCAGTCCGTTCAACGAGTCGAGGAGATGCGCCATGCCGCGTGGTGTTCACTGGTTCAGCATGATGGGCTGCCTGCTGGCCGCGCTGCTGACGTTTCTGGCGTGGCCTCATGAGGCCATGCCCGCTCTGCAGGCCTGGCGGGCCCCGGCCCTGGCCGGACTGCTGCTCCTGAGCCTGGCGGGGTTCCTGGCGGTCATTCTGCTTCCCCGGCTCTTGCAGCGATCCGGGCCGGTGGCCCGAACCCTGAACCAGCTCGATCGCCATGCCCTGGACGTGACAGTCAACAATGCCAGCATGATGTCGTCGTTCACGCGCGTCGTGGCCTTTTCCCGACAGCAATCCGAAGTGCTCGCCGGCGTACGGGAAAGCATGGAAACGCTGGCACACAGCGTACATACCGTGGCGGACTCGGCCGGGATCACGCGGGACGAAGTGGATTCGATGCATGAACTGGCCTCGCGCGGCGATGCCCTGCTGCATGAAACCACCGGGCGGATCGGTTCGCTGGCCGAATCGGCCGCCGGCCTGGACGAGCGGTTCCGCGAGGTGCTGCGCCATGCGGGGGAAATCGAGAATTTCCTGGGCGTGATTCAGAACGTGGCCATGCAAACGAATCTGCTGTCCCTCAATGCCGCCGTCGAAGCGGCCCGGGCGGGCGAACAGGGGCGCGGATTCGCCGTCGTGGCGGGGGAAGTCCGCAGCCTGGCTGCCCGTACGGGCGAAGCCACGGTGCAGATCCGGTCCATGATCTCGGGCATTTCCTCCAGCGCCCAGGCGGCCGACGGCTTCCTCAAGACCGTGCTCGCCGACATCCAGGCCGGCGTCGAACGCACCCGGGAAACCGCGCAGGCCCTCGCCGACATCGGCGAGCGCTCCCGGCGCACCCTGGATGCCGCCCGCGATCTGGCCGCCGCCGCACGGACGCAAAGCGGCCTGGGAGAAAAAATCGCCCGCGACGTCGATACCCTGGCCAATGCCGCGCAGCAGTCCGTGGAATGGGTGGGCAAGAGCAATGCCCAGCTGCGCGTGGTGCAGGGGCAGATCGGCCTGCTGAAGCGCTCGACCTCGGCGCTGATCCCTGCCCGCGACGACCTCGACATCCTGATGGACGGCATCGAAGAAATGCGGGCCTGCAACATCCTCATCATGAATGCCGAGGCCTGCGCGGAACTGACCGGCGTGCTCGAGCGCATCGTCGAGCTCGACCAGATCATCGACGCCCACTGGCAGCATTTCCGGCGGGATCGCCGCCACCGGAGCCTCGAAGCTGCACTGTCCGCCTTCGAGACGGCCCTGGCATCCTATCGGGCCATTCGTCACGAGGTCCTGCAACTGGCCCGGCAGGAACGCTTTGCCGAAGTTCGCATCAAGGTCCCCGCCGAAGTCCGTCCCGCCTACGACCACGTCAAGTCGGCCTTGTCCCATCTGAACGGATCGCATCGGCCGCAGCCGGCCGGCGGCCGGTTCAAAAGCCTGTTCCGGCAGGCCGTTCCCACCCCATAACAAGACAAGATCAGGAGACAAAATGAAATCATCCCATCAAGGCTCGTCCCACGCGTTTTCCGCACCTCGACGCAGCGCACTGAAGAAGCTGGGCGGACTGGCCGCCGCCTCGATGCTGCCCATGCCGTCCGCCCGAGCCGCCCAGAGCCTGAAGATCGGCTACGTCAGTCCGCAGACGGGGCCCCTGGCCGTCTTTGCCGAACCCGATCCCTTCACGCTGGATCAGGTTCGCGGGGCGCTGGCCTCGGGCATCAAGCTGGCCGGCAAGCCATACGCCGTCGAAATCCTCTACAAGGACTCCCAGTCCAGCTCGAACCGGGCGGCCGACGTCACCTCGGCGCTCATCCTCGAGGACAAGGTCGATCTGGTGGTGGCCGCCAGCACCCCGGCCACCACCAACCCCGTGGCCGACCAGTGCGAGCTCAACGGCGTGCCGTGCGTGACGACCGACACGCCCTGGCAACCTCATTTCTTTGGCCGCGGCGGCGATCCGAAGCAGGGGTTCGAGTGGACCTGGCATTATTTCTGGGGCCTGGAGGACATCATCGGCGTATTCACCAGCCTCTGGGAGCAGATTCCGACCCGCAAAACGGTGGGCTCGCTGTGGCCCAACGATTCCGACGGCAATGCCTGGGGAGACGCCAAGATGGGGTTCCCGCCCGTGCTGGCGCAGAAAGGTTTCGAGCTGGTCGATCAAGGCCGGTACCAGACGCCTTCCGACAACTTCTCGGCCTACATCAACGCCTTCAAATCGGCGCAGGTCGATATCGTGACCGGGGTGGTGCCGCCTCCCGATTTCGCCAATTTCTGGGCGCAATCGGGACAGCAGGATTTCCGTCCCCGGATCGTCACCGTGGCCAAGGCGTGCGAGTTCCCGGCGGCCATCGAATCCTTCGGCGCAAGGGCCGAAGGGCTGTCGGTCGAAGTCTGGTGGTCGCCGGCCCACCCCTTCGCTTCCAGCCTGACCGGCCAGTCGTCGGCCGAGCTGGCCCAGGCGTTCACGGCCTATTCGGGCCGCCCCTGGACGATGCCGCTGGGCTTCAAGCACTCGCTGTTCGAGGTGGCGGTGGACGTCTTCAAGCGGGCGGCCGAGCGCAGTCCCGAAGCGATCCGCGACGCCATCAGGACGACGCGGCTGGATACCGTCGTGGGGCCCATCGACTTCGCCTCGGGGCCCGTCCCCAACGTCTGCAAGACCCCGCTGGTGGGAGGCCAGTGGCAGCGCGGCACCCAGGGCCTGGACCTGCGGATCGTCGAAAACAGCCAGGCCGGCAATATCGCCGTCCAGGGTCGCCTCGAGCCCATCCGCTACGCATGAACGCACAGCTCGAACTCAGGCGGCTGGCGCGCTCCTTCGGCCGCCTGCAGGTGCTGGAAGACATTTCCTTCTCCCTGCCGGCCGGCGAGGTGCTGGGCATCATCGGCCCCAACGGCGCCGGCAAGACGACCCTGTTCAATCTCATCGCGGGCGATCTGGCGCCGGACAACGGCCAGATCCTGTTCGAGGGCGAGGACATCACCCGTCTCTCGGCGGCCCGGCGCTGCCTGCGGGGCATCGGACGCACCTATCAGATCCCCCACCCCTTTGCCGGCATGACGGTCTACGAGAACGTGCTGGTGGGGGCCAGCTTCGGGGCCGGGCGCAGCGAGCGCGAGGCCCGGGCGCCCGCCCGGGATGCGCTCGAGCGAACGGGCCTGCTGGGCAAGGCGAACCGTCTGGCGGGCAGCCTGCCGCTGCTGGACCGCAAACGGCTCGAGTTGGCGCGCGCCCTGGCCACCGATCCCAAGGTCCTGCTGCTCGATGAGATTGCCGGGGGCCTGAGCGATCCCGAAGTGACCGAGCTGCTGCGGATGATCGACACGATCCGGCGCACAGGAATTTCGATGATCTGGATCGAACACATCGTGCATGCCCTGATGGCCGTGGCCGATCATCTGCTGGTGCTGGACGCGGGCCTGGTGCTGACCCAGGGACGGCCGCAGGCCGTCATGGCCGATCCCAGGGTGAAGGAAGTCTATCTGGGGATGGCGCTCGAATGACGCAACTTCAAGCCTGCGACCTGAAGGCCAGCTACGGAGATTTCCAGGCGCTCTACGGCATCGACCTGGTCCTGAACCAGGGCGAGATGCTGGCCATCATCGGCGCCAACGGCGCCGGCAAGACCAGCCTGCTGCGGGCGCTCAGCGGCACGCTTCCCGCGCAGGGGCGGGACATCACCCTGCACGGACGCCCCATCGGGCATCTGCCGGCGCATGAGATCGTGGCACTGGGCATCGCCATGATTCCCGAAGGCCGCCGGCTGTTTCCGAGCCTGGACGTGGAAGAAAACCTGCTCATGGGCGCATATGTCGGGCGGCCCGGTCCCTGGTCGCTGCGGTCCGTGTACCGGCTGTTTCCCGATCTGATGGCCTTCCGGAAAACGCCGGCCACCCAGCTCTCGGGCGGACAGCAGCAGATGGTGGCCATTGGCCGGGCGCTGATGTCCAACCCGGAAATCCTCCTGTGCGACGAGGTGTCGCTGGGCCTGGCCCCCGTGATCGTACGCCGTGTGTATCAGGCCTTCCCCGAGATCCGCCGCCAGGGCGTTTCCATCATCCTGGTCGAACAGGACATCCGTCAGGCCCTGTCCAGCGCCGATCGCATGATGTGCCTGTGCGAGGGCCGGGTCGTTCTGCAGGGAAAGGCCCAGGCCTTTGGCCAGGAAGAAATCTCGCGGGCCTATTTTGGAGTGGATCGATGATGGTCTGGGCAAATGCGGTGATCCAGGGTGTGCTGGCGGGCGGTCTGTACGCCCTGATGGCCCTGGGGCTTTCCCTGGCGTTCGGGATCATGCGTCTGGTGAATATCGCCCATGGCGATCTGACGGTGCTCGCGGCCTTCATCGCCCTGTCGCTGGCCACCTGGCTGGGGGTGGGCAACTGGGTGGTGCTGATCCTGCTGGCGCCTCTCATGGGGCTGCTGGGGTATCTGCTGCAACGCAGCCTGCTGAACCGGGTGCTCGGTTCCGATCTGCTGCCTCCGCTCCTCATGACCTTCGGCCTGTCCATCATGATACAGAGCGGCTTGCTGCAGGTGTATTCGGCCGATACCCGCAGCCTGCCTTCGGGCACGCTGACGACCGAAAGCTTCTCCCTGGGCGGGGGACTCCAGGTCGGGGTGCTGCCCCTGCTGGTGCTGGGTGTGGCCGTTCTCGTGTTCGTGCTGCTGCAGGGCCTGTTCCGCTGCACGCGGCTGGGACGCGCGTTCAGGGCGGCGGCCGACGATCCGCACACGATCAGGCTGATGGGAGTCGACAACCGCCATGTCTATGCGCTGGCCATGGGCCTAGCGATGGCCGTCACGGCACTCGGAGGATTCTTCTTCGTGCTCGGCGGCAACGTGGGGCCGGCCGAGGGCGGCCTGCGCCTGATCTACGCTTTCGAGGCGGTCATCATCGGCGGCCTGGGCTCGCTCTGGGGCACCCTGCTGGGCGCCCTGGTCCTGGGAGTGGCGCAATCCATCGCCCTGCAACTGAACCCGGGCTGGGGCATTCTGGGCGGACACCTGGCTTTCCTGCTCGTCCTGGCCTTCCGGCCTCAAGGCCTGTTTCCCGTCGTCAAGCATGCTTGAAGGACTCCCATGCCCTCGCTGAAAAACCTTCTTCCCGCCGGCGGATCCGCCGCCCGGCGCCTGCCGGCGATCCTGCTGACCGCGGGCGTGGTCCTGCTGGCACTGGGCCCCTGGTGGGCGGACCGCGCCAGCCTGCGCCTGCTCAGCGAATTCTTTTACATGCTGGCTCTGGCGCAGATGTGGAACCTGCTGGCCGGATACGGGGGTCTGTTGTCGATCGGGCAGCAGGCCTATGTGGGCCTGGGCGGCTATGTCCTGGTGCTGTTCGGGCTCAAGCTGGGCTTGAATCCTTTCCTGACCATCCCGCTGGCGGGCCTGGTCTGCGGCTTGCTGGCCTGGCCCATCGGCCTGCTGATGTTCCGCTTGCGCGGGGCCTATTTTGCCGTCGGCACCTGGGTCGTGGCCGAGGTCTGCCGCCTGCTGCTGGCCAATGTCAGCGCCTTTGGCGGCGGATCGGGGATTTCGGTCACGGCCACGCTGCGCGGCATGCCGGCCGCATGGCGCGAGGCCCTGACGCTCTGGTCCGCCCTGGCCCTGGGCCTGGGCGCCACGGGGCTGGTCTTCCTCCTGCTTCGATCCCGCCATGGCCTGGCCTTGACCGCGGTGCGCGACAGTGTCCGGGCGGCAGCCAGCCTGGGGGTGTCCACCCGCCGCATCCAATGGTTCGTCCACGTAGTCTGCGCCATGGGCTGCGGCATGGCGGGCGCCCTGATTTTCATCACCAAGCTGCGGATTTCGCCCGATGCCGCCTTTTCCATCGACTGGATGGTGGCCATGATCTTCATCGTGGTGATCGGCGGGATCGGCACGATCGAAGGGCCCCTGGTGGGCACCCTTCTGTATTTCATCCTGCGCGAGCAGCTCAGCGGCTACGGCAGCTGGTATCTGATCATCGTGGGCCTGCTGACCGTCGCCGTGATGCTCTGGAGCCCGAAAGGGCTCTGGGGCAGCCTTCACGCCCGCTTCGGGCTCGAACTCTTCCGGGTACGCCGCAACCTGGCGATGGATCGGCCCAGATCGGCCGACAACTGAGCCCAGCGGCTGCGCAGGGGCGCCGGCATCCTCCTGATGCCCGGCGCAGATGAAGTTGTGGTCCTCGATCCGTGCCACATCCCTCTGGGCAACCCAGGTCAGGGAGGAATCCGGCCGTTTTTCGGAGGTCAGGACCGCTTTTCGGGATCCTTGACCGCCTCGTAGGTGTGGAACTCGACGTTCTGCAGCACGCCGTCGACGCGCTCGACCTTGCGGATGTACATGTTCTGCACGATGTCGCGCGTGGCCGGATCGATTTCGACCGGGCCGCGGGGGCTGGTCCAGCGCATGCCCCGGATGGCCTCCATCATGGCCGGGCCCTTGGCATTGCCGCCCGTCTTCTTCAGGGCCTCGTAGATCAGGTGCATGCCGTCGTAGCCGGCCACGGCGACCATGTTGGGCCGCACGCCCGGATAGGCCTTCCGGTAGGCCGCCACGAAGGCCCTGTTCTCGGGCGAGGCGTGGGCTTCCGAGTAGTAGTAGGAGGTGATGATGCCCAGTCCGTTGTCGCCGATGGCGTCGAGCATGTCTTCCGTGGTGATGTCCCCGGTGGCGAGCAGCCTGATCCCGGCCCCGGCCAGGTCCCGTTCCTTGTAGGCCTTGGTGAAGCCGATGCTCTGGTCGCCGTTGGGAATGAAGGTGAAGATCGCGTCCGGCCTGGCGTCCTTGATCTTCTGCAGGAAGGGCGCGAAGTCCGGGCTGGTGAGCGGTGTGTGGAGCTCGCCGGCGATCTCGCCGCCCAGCGCCGTGAAGGCCTTCTTGAACGAGGCGGCGGCATCGTGCCCGGGCCCGTAGTCCGCGACGCTGACGTACACCTTCTTCAGCTTGTTTTCCCAGGCCCAGGTGGCCATGGGTGCCGCGGCCTGGGGCAGCGCCACGGAGGTGCGCACGATGAAATCCGATTTCGTCGTGATGGAGGAAGTCGCCGCGTTCATGACGATCATGGGCGTTTGCGTCTGCTGGGCGAGCGGCGCCGTGGCGAAGGCGCCCGGCGTCAGGCCGAAGCCGGCCAGGATTTCGGCCCCGTCGTTGATGAGCAGCGTCTGGGCTTCGCGCTTGGTGAGGGTGGGGTTGACGCCGGTGTCGTCCTTGACGATCGGCACGATCCTGCGCCCCGCCACGGTGTCGCCATGGAGCTGCATGTAGAGCTTCACGCCGTTCATCATTTGCTGGCCCGTGGTGGCGAACGGCCCCGACAGGGGAACCACCAGCCCGACCTTCAAGTCCGCGGCCCGGCACAGGCCGGGTGCCGCGACCGCCAGCAACAGCGCGGCCAGCCCGTGTTTCAGATGCTGAATCATGTCATGTCTCCTCGCTGAAGGAACGGACGGGCCGCCCGCACCCGCCCGCGTCCTTCGCATGGTATCGGTCTGCGACCGTCGTTCTGGAATGAGAATGAGCAACGCCCCGGCGAGCGGCGCGTCAGCCGACGCGGCTGGTGCGCCAGCCTTCGGCATAGTGCTCGCGCGCCACCTGCGAATAGGGGACGGCGCTGACCACCACCCGGATCTCGGTCTGCCGGTGGCGCTCCACGGTGGCTTTCCGGGTGCCGCCGTCCTCCTCGCCCCAGACGACCCGCAGTTCCGCCCCGATGGGGATTTCATGGTCCACCACCGCCAGCGACAGCCCGCTGCGTTCGTTGTAGCTGTAGCCCGTGAACATGGACAGGCCCACGGTGCGCCCGCTCGCGTCGATGACGCGGTCGTAACTGGAGAACGCGTAGTTGGCCTGAGGCAGGTCGAAATACTTGAAGTTCTGGCCCTCCGGCTCGAACATCGACGCCAGCACCCGGGTGAGGTCCTCGCGGTTCCAGGCCAGGGTGACCTTCTTGCGCTGTGTCGCGGGGTCCAGCGCCTGGAGTGCCTCGCGGCCGTAGAACTCGTGGTCGAAATTGATGATGTGGCCGTAGCCCAGCTCGTACGGGTTGAGGTAGTAGTCCTCGATCCTGTCCGAGACGAAGCTGCCGCCGATGCTGCCGGTGGCCTCGTAGCTGTCCGCCCCGAGCCAGCGACGGTAGTCCGCCAGCTTGTCGCCGGTGTAGATGGCGGGCAGCGGGGAAGGAATCCAGCCGGATTCCAGGGTATTGGTGGAATAGGCGCGCGCGCCCACCGGGACCAGGCCGAATTCCGCGCCCGCCTCCAGGATCGCCGCCCGGACCTCGTCGGCCTCTTCGTACGGCCCCCAGACCTCCAGCCCGGGCTCGCCGGCCATGCCGTGGCGCAGGGCGCGCACCGGCCTGCCGTTGATCTTCATGCTGCCGATATGGAAGAACTTGACCTGCTCGAGCGGGCCGCCGTTGAGCTTTTCCAGCACGGGCCAGGCCTTGGGGCCCTGGACCTGATAGCGGTAGAGGCGGCGCTGGACGGGCTTGCCCATGGGACGGGACGGAGAGCGGGCGTCGCGTTCGATCTGGACGTCGTACTCGCCGGTCTGGCCAAGGTACATCAGCCAGCTCGACACGGGCGCGCGGCCCACGTAGATCAGCGTGTCGTCCGGTTCCCAGAACAGGATGCCGTCGCCGATCACGTGGCCGTACGGCGTGGTCGCAATGAACTGCTTGGCCCGGTTCGGGTTGAAGTTCTTGAAGGAATTGATCGTGGCGTGGGAAATCAGCTTGTGCGCGTCCCGGCCCCGGATGAAGACGTTGTCCATGTGGTGGCTCTGGTCGTACAGCACGGCCGTCTTGCGCCAGGCCGCCTGCTCGTCGCGCCAGTTGGAGAATTCCGGCGCGACCACCGGATAGACGTAGGCGCCGACGCGCGAGTTGCGCAGCATCTGCACGATGTTCTTCTGCTGCTGCAGAATTTCTTCGAGGTTGTGTGCGGTCATGGTCTCTTACCTTTGGTGTGAAGCCTGAGGACAGGCGAAGATGGGGAAAGCCGGCGGCCGGGCTTTCAGAACACGACGGTTTTTCTGCCGTTGAGCAGGATCCGGTCGTCGAGGTGGTGGCGCACGGCGCGCGCGAGCACCCGGCGTTCGATGTCGCGCCCCTTGCGCACCAGTTCGTCGGGGGTGTCCGCGTGGCTGATGGGCTCCACTTCCTGGATGATGATGGGCCCCTCGTCCAGGTCCGCCGTCACGTAGTGCGCGGTGGCGCCGATCATCTTGACGCCGCGGTCGTAGGCCTGGTGATAGGGACGCGCGCCCTTGAATCCCGGCAGGAAGCTGTGGTGGATGTTGATGCAGCGGCCTTCCAGCTGCGCGGCGAAGCCGTCCGACAGGATCTGCATATAGCGCGCCAGCACCACCAGCTCCGTCCCGGCATCCTCGATGAGGCGCATCATCCGCGCTTCCTGCCGGTCCCGCTGCCCCGGCTCGATGGGCAGGTGATGGAAGGGAATGTCGCCGATCAGCGGGATGTCCAGGGCATCCCTGGGGTGGTTCGACAGCACGCCCACCACCTCCATGTTCATCTCGCCGACCCGGTAGCGGTAGAGGAGATCCGCTAGGCAGTGGTTCTGGGCCGACGCCAGGATCATGACGCGCCGCCGTTCGCTGCGCGCCCGGATGCGCCAGTGCATGTGCCGCGCCGCAACGGTCTGGGGAAAATCGCGGATCAGGTCCTGCACGCCGGCGCCCTGGCCCAGCTCGAACAGGACGCGCATGAAGAACCGTCCCGAGTCCAGGTCGTCGAACTGCTGCGCTTCGAGGATGTTGCCCCCGTGGCGGGCCAGGGTGCCGGTCACGGCGGCCACCAGCCCCGGCTCGTCGTCGCAGGAAAGCGTCAGGGCGTAGGCGTGGCGCGTGCGCGCCGGGTACGGTTCGCGCGCGAAGGCGCTTGCCGTCGGGGATGAAGGACCGCCGTACGCCACCGGGACGGCGGGTTCCGGTACGGGCCGGATCGGTGCATCGAGCGAACTATCCATGCTGGGCCTCATGAAAGGAGCGGATCCAGTCGATGGTCTGCTGGAAACCGCCGAAGGTGTAGTAATGCAGGCCGACATCGCGGATGCCGGCGGCGTGCAGCCCGGCCGCCAGATCGGCGATCAGTCCGCCGGGGCCGGCGGAGCGGATCATGCGGGTGAGCGACAGGCCGTAGCGGCTCATGGCGCGCGCCGAGGCGCTGACGCCGCAGCGGGCGGCATAGCGCATCAGGGTGGCGATCTTCGCCGGGCCGGCCACACCCACCCGGACCGGGCAGCGGATGCCGCGCCGGCGCACTTCTGTCAGCCATTCGACGATCACGCCCGGCTCGAAGCCGAACTGGGTGACGATGAAAGGCCGCATGCCGCGCGCCTCGATGGCTTCGCACTTGGCCTGCAGCGCGGCCCAGAGCCGGTCGGACGGAATGGCCGGATGGCCTTCCGGATACCCGCCGATGCCGACCTCGCGGATGCCGTGGCGTTCCAGCAGGCCGGTTTCGATCAGGTCCAGCGCGTCGCGGAAAGGCCCGAGCGGACGATCGGGATCGCCGCCCACGACGAACACGCGATCGACCGCGGCGGAAACCGCGAGGGCTTCGATGAAGGACTCGGCCTCCCGGACGCCGGCCATGCGGCGCGCCGACAGGTGGGGCACGGGCACGAAGCCCAGGCTCCGCAGGACCTGGGCCGCCCGCAGCCGCGCGGGGTAGTCCTCGCCGGGCAGGAACGTGATCGAGAAGGCCGTGCCCGGACGCAGCGCACGGACGGCCGCCTGCGCCTGGTCCACGCCGCCCGCCGTGACTTCCAGCGAATAGTCGGACAGCCCGGAGGCGGCTTCCTCCAGGACTTGCGAAGGGGCGGCTTGCAGCTCCATAATGAGGTCTCCTCGTTCTTGTATACAGGTAGCATACAAGTAAATTTTCCCCCTGTAAATGCTCCCGATCCCGGGGCGGCCGCAGCCGGCTTCCGGCCCGCGCCGGGCCCGGCGCGGGCCACTCCGGAGCGCCATGCAACCTATAATCTTCTGCGATTGGATCCCCTTCGCCCCCGCGGCCGGCGGCGCCGGACGCCCGGCCGCCGCCCCGGCCAGCATCCGGTCCAGGCCGGAATTTCATTTCATGGTCATGACTGATTCCACACAGACACTCCCCAGCCAGACGACGCGCGCCCTGCTGGAGCTGCGCAACCTGATCCTCAACGGCGAGCTCGCATCCGAGGAGCGGCTCTCCGAACTCACCGTGGCCGCGCGCCTGAACGTGTCGCGCACGCCGGTGCGCGCCGCCCTGCAGCGCCTGGCCGAGGAAGGCCTGCTCGAGGAGATCGTCGGCGGCGGCTACGCGGTCAAGACCTTCACGGAACGCGACGTGCAGGACGCCATCGAGCTGCGCGGCACGATCGAGGGGATGACGGCGCGCTTCGCGGCCGAACGCGGCGCCTCGCCGATGCTGCTGGCCAAGGCGCACGAACTGATCGACGCGGTCGACGAGATCCTGCGCCAGGAGGAGGTCTCGGAAGAGGACTTCGAGCGCTACATCCAGATCAACGAGCAGTTCCACAAACTCCTGATCGTCATGTCGGACAGCGAGCTGCTGGCGCGCGAATTCAACCGCATGACGCGGCTGCCGTTCGCCTCGCCCAGCGGTTTCGTCAAGGCGCAGGTCCGCGCGCCGCACGCCCATCTGATCCTGACCCTCGCGCAGGAAGGCCACCGGGCCGTCATCGAGGCCATCGAACTGCGCCAGGGGCAGCGCGCCGAGGCGCTGATGCGCGAGCACGCGCGCCTGGCGCTGCGCAACCTGCGCTATGCGCTCGCCGACGCCAAGGCCATCAAGCGGATCCACGGCGGCGCGCTGATCAGGACGGTCGTGGACATCTGAGCCTGCCGGTGTCCGGCCACCTTGTATACAATGTGCTCAGGACTCCAGGGGAACCGTCTCATGAACGCACTGCCCGATTCTTCCATCGCGTCGCTGGTGGACGTGCAAAGCCAGGCGGATCCCCGCCAGGTCGCCATCCAGCAGGTGGGCGTGCGCGGCGTGCGGCATCCGGTGCGCGTGGCGGCGGATGCCGGCGCTGCGCAGGAGACCGTGGCCCGGTGGACGCTGACGGTCGCCCTGCCCGCGGAAAAAAAGGCCACGCACATGTCGCGCTTCATGGAACTGCTGGCGGCCCACCGCCACGAGGCGATGAAGCCGGCGCGCCTGTGCGCCATGGCCGAATCCATGCTGGACCTGCTGCAGGCCGGCGCCGGCGACATCACGGTGGATTTCCCCTACTTCATCGACAAGGCGGCGCCGATGACCGGCGCGCGCAGCCTGATGGACTACCAGGTGGGCTGGGAAGCGCACGCCCGGCAGGGCCGGCGCACGGATTTCAGCCTGCGGGTCGTGGTCCCGGTGACCAGCCTGTGCCCCTGCTCGAAGGCCATTTCCAGATATGGCGCCCACAACCAGCGCTCCCAGGTGACGGTCCGGCTCGACTACGCCGCCGCGCCGGCGCTCGACCTGGACCGCCTCATCGGTGACATCGAGGCGTGCGGCTCGTCCCAGCTCTGGGGGCTGCTCAAGCGCGCCGACGAGAAGTTCGTCACCGAGCAGGCCTACGAAAACCCGAAGTTCGTCGAGGATCTGGTGCGCGACGTGGCCATCGGGCTGCGGCGGCTGTCCGGCGTGACGGCGTTCGAGGTGGCCGTGGAGAATTTCGAGTCCATCCACAACCATTCCGCCTACGCGGTGGTGCGGGGCGGGCCGCAGGCATGAGCGGCGAGTGAGGCACGGCGCGGCCGTGAGCGGCAAAAAGCCGTTTCCACGAGCATGGAAACGGCTTTTCCAAATGGTGCCCGGGGCCGGAATCGAACCGGCACGCCTTGCGGCGGGGGATTTTGAGTCCCCTGCGTCTACCAATTTCACCACCCGGGCGGGGTCGGCGCGAGAGAGACTCGCGCCGCGAAAGGACCATCATTATACGGTGTTTTCCTGGGGGTCCCGGCGGCCCGGACCCTGCCCGCCCGGGCCCCGCGCACCCGGCCCGGCGCCCGGATCTTCCGGACCTTCGGGCCCGCTCCGCCCCGCCCGCCCCTGCCCGCCCGGCGCCAGGCGCCGGGCGCCATGCCGTGCTCGGCGCGGAAGACCCGGCCCATGTGGGCCGCGTCGGAAAAGCCGCAGTCGGAGGCGATGGCGGCGATGCTCTTGCCGGTGTGGCGCAGCATCCAGACCGCCTGGCGCAGGCGCACGCCGCGGGCATAGGCCTGGGGCGTGGTGTCCAGGTGCTGGCGGAACAGCCGCTGCAGCTGGCGCGGGGACAGGCCCAGGCGGTCGGCCAGCTCGCCCAGGCTGGGAATCTGGCCCGCGTACTGCTCGATGACCAGGGCGGCGCGGCGCAGGGCGGGCGGGCTGTCGGCCGGAACGCCCTGCGGCGGGGGCTGGATCTGCCCGCCCCGCCCTCCTTCCGCGTCGATCTGCAGGCCGCGCAGGGCGCGCCGGATGTCGGCCTGCGGCAGATGGCGGCGCAGGATGCGCACGGCGACGTCGGTGACGGCGGTGCCGCCGGCGCAGGTGATGCGGCGCCGGTCGAACACCGCGGGCCGGTCGGTGACGATCCGCTCGGGCGGGATGGCGGGGAAACGGTCGGCGAAGTCGCGGTACTGGTCGCCGCCGACGCACAGCCGATGGCCGGCGAGCACGCCGGCCCGGGCCAGGACATGGACGCCATTGCCCAAACCGACCAGATGGCGCCCGCCGCGCGCCGCCTGGCGCAGCCAGGCAAGCAGCGCCGGGCCGGCCTCGGCCGCGGGCGGCAGCGGACCACCCACGACCACCACGTAGTCGAAGCGCAGGGGATCGCCCAGCAGGTCGGTGGGCACGACCTGGATGCCGCTGGCCGAGCGCACGGGAATCAGGGTGCCGGCCACGACTTCCCAGGCGCAGGGGCCCGCCGTGCCGGTCTGGGCGTCCAGCAGGCCCAGCAGATCGGCGAACGCGGCGAAGGTCCCCATGGCGAACTGCGGCAGCAGGACGAAGCCGATGCGCAGGCGGATGTCGTTTTTGTTCATGATCGAGGAATTTTATGACGCATACATTCTATTCTTGCTCATGTTGTCCAACCTGAACTCTACCCGAAACAGCACGGTAATGAGCCAATGGA
Organism: Castellaniella defragrans 65Phen; assembly: GCF_000612685.1. NCBI lineage: Bacteria > Pseudomonadati > Pseudomonadota > Betaproteobacteria > Burkholderiales > Alcaligenaceae > Castellaniella > Castellaniella defragrans. Next base: position 918,074 of record NZ_HG916765.1, on the reverse strand, counting down.
CATCCTATTCCTGATGGATGTCGTTTTCATTCAATCAAGAATCCGCCAAATCACTAGAATCCGAGGAAACGCTCCCCGGCCGCGCGCCGGGGACGCGAGGCAGCCACACGCACCATCACGCGCACAAGGAGGACGATCATGGCGCTGTCGGTCTTCGACATTTTCAAAATCGGCATCGGGCCTTCCAGCTCGCATACGGTGGGGCCGATGCGCGCCGCGCGCAATTTCGCCCGCAATCTCGACGCCCGCGGGCTGCTGCCCTGGGTGGCCAGCCTGAACATCCATCTCTACGGCTCCCTGGCCGAAACCGGCGCCGGCCACCGCACCGACATGGGCATCATGCTGGGCCTGATGGGCGAGGCGCCGGACACGGTCGATCCGGCCGCCATCGGCGCGCTGGTCGATGCCGTGGCGCGCGACCACCGCCTGACGCTGTGGCGCAGCCGCACGATCGACTTCGATCCCCGGCGCGCGTTCTCGGGGCGGGTCAAGCCGATGCCGGAACACCCCAACGGCATGCGCTTCGTCGCCCTGGACGCCGACGGCGACACGCTGCTCGACGAGCGCTACGTATCGATCGGCGGCGGCTTCATCCGCGCGCTCGACAGCATCGAGACGGACGAGACCGTGCCCGAGCACGCGCCCATGCCCTATCCCTTCTCCACCGGCGCCGAGCTCATGGCGGCCTGTCAGCGCCACGGCCTGACCATCGCCCAGCTGATGATGGCCAACGAATCCACCCTGCGCCCGCCCGCGGAGGTCCGCGCCGGCGTGCTGCGCATCGCCCAGGTCATGGACGAGGCCATCGACCGGGGCTGCGGCCTGCACGGCCCCGTCACCGACGAGATCCTGCCCGGCGGCCTGAAGGTCCGGCGGCGCGCGCCGGCGCTCTACGCGCAGCTGAAGGCGGGGCCGAAGAAAGAGGACGACGTGATGTTCGCCATGGACTGGGTGAACCTCTACGCCATGGCCGTGAACGAGGAAAACGCCGCCAGCGGCCGGGTGGTGACGGCGCCGACCAACGGCGCCTCGGGCCTGCTGCCCGCCGTGCTGCGCTATTACCGCACCTTCGTGCCCGGCTGGTCGGAGGACGGCGTGGTGGACTTCCTGCTGACGGCGGCGGCCATCGGCTTCCTGTACAAGGAAAACGCCTCGATCTCGGGCGCCGAGGTCGGCTGCCAGGGCGAGGTGGGCGTGGCCTGTTCGATGGCGGCGGCGGGGCTGACGGCGGTCCAGGGCGGCACGGTCGCCCAGGTCGAGAACGCGGCGGAAATCGGCATGGAGCACAATCTGGGCCTGACCTGCGATCCCGTGGGCGGGCTGGTGCAGATTCCCTGCATCGAGCGCAACGCGATGGGCGGCAACAAGGCCATCAACGCCTCGCGCCTGGCGCTGCACGGCAACGGCAAGCACCACGTCTCGCTCGACACGGTGATCGAGACCATGCGCCAGACCGGCGCCGACATGAAGTCGAAATACAAGGAGACTTCGCGCGGCGGCCTGGCCGTGAACGTGGTGGAATGCTGATCCACGGCGCGGCTCGCAGGCCGCGCCGATTCCCCCACGGCGCGGCTCGCAGGCCGCGCCGATTCGTCAGGCACCGGGCAGTCCGCAGGGACTGCCCGGTGTCCTGACTCATCCCAGGGCGGCGACGGCGTCGGTGCGGGTCGCGCAGACCTTCAGGATGGCGAGAAAGCCGCTGATCTCGAAGACCTCGCGCACGTTGGGCTGGATGTCGCACAGGATCAGCGCGCCGCCCGCCTGCTTGAGCTTTTTCGCCAGCAGCAGCACGACCCGCAGGCCGGCGCTGGAAATGTAGTCCAGGCGCGCCAGGTCGAGCACGATGCGGTGTTCGCCCCGGTCGACCTGCGCCATGAGATCGGCCTCGAAGGCGGCGGCGTTGGCGCTGTTGACCTGGCCTTCGGGCTGGAAGATGAGCGCGGATCCGGACTTGTCGATGGCAAAGGGCATGGCAGGCTTGGAGGGAGATGGGAAACGGCGTACGATCGGACCTCATCATACGCGAAACGGCGGCCCCATGGCACAGGCAAGCAGACGCCGCCCGCGCACGCGGGCGTCGGATCGGGCGGCGGATCAAAAGTCAATTCCGGCAAGATTCCGGATACACCGGGCCGGAACCTTTGCGCTACCCTGTGTTACTCAGCGTGCAAAGGCCTCTCTTCGCCCGGCGGCCCCGCCATCGCAGTTGCTCGAACCGACTTCCCTATGAATACCCTTCCGCCCGTCTCGTTTCCTTCGCACGAGCTGCCGAACCTGGACCGGTTCGCCGCCGCCACGCGCGGCGCCGAATCGGTCTACATCTCCGTGTCGGGCCAGTCGATGCAGGTGCTGGGCACCGGCACGACGCCGGGCGGGCGCAGCGTGGCCTGGGTCGCCCCCGACGTGGACACCACGCGCCTGTTCACCGCAGCCCTGGAACACAGCTACGGCGCCGGCATCGCCCGCAGCGTGGCGCGCGAACTGGGGCTGGAGCCCAGCCCGGGCAAGCCGCTGTCCTCGCGCACGGTCATGCAGGCACTGGACATGGCGCGGACGGCCAGCCAGGCGCTCTCGGGCGTGGACTTCGTCACGCGCCTGGATTGCTCGGCCAGCGCCCAGGGGACCGGCTTCAAGGCCGCCTGCCAGGCGCTGGGCCTGGATCCATCCGGCCTGGATCCGCAGCGGCGCCAGGACATCGACCGGGCCATGCAGCTCAGGTTCGAGCAGGCGGCCGCCCAGGGCCGCAGTCCCGTGGCGCCCGAAACCGCCCAGGCCTGGCTGCGCGAGCTGCTACGCGCCTGATCCCCTGCCCATTCGCAGCGATCCGCCGGCCCGGCCGGGCCCCGGGAAGCAGGTTCTTATAAACCTAAGGTAATTTCTTGTAAGGCCTCGTGTCCTGGTCTAGCCCGGAAATTTCGTCAGGCGGGTAAAAAGGAATAGGCGATTCCTGCCCGAGGGCTTATGGTTATTGGGTCTCACGCCATACAACCAAAAAGAACCGCCTATGCCAAATCGTACCACTGAAGAACTGGACTTTGGACGCCTTGGACGGCGCCATTTACAGGCCAATTTCCAAGGCGGCGATCTCAGCTCCGACGGCGGGCTGATGCTGCTGCGAAGAATTGATGCGCGCACGGGCCTGTCGCGCATGGCGGCCAAGGCCTTGACCGAGCGCCGGGCCGCTGGCCGCATTCATCACCGCCTGCGCGATCTGCTGGCCCAGCGCCTGTACGGCCTGTGCTGCGGCTACGAAGACCTGAACGACCACGATACGCTGCGCGGGGATCTGCTGATGCAAACGGCTGTTGGGCGAGATCGTGCCCTGGCCAGTTCACCCACGCTCAGCCGCCTGGAGACGGGGGCGACCCGCGCCGATGCGTGGGCGCTGCATGGGGTGCTGGTTGAACACTTCATCGCCAGCTTCGCCACCGCGCCCAGGCAACTGATTCTGGATGTGGATGCCTCGGATATCCCGCTGCACGGCGAGCAGGAGCTCAAGCAGTTCCACGCCTACTACGACCACCACTGCTATCTGCCGCTGTACGTGTTCTGCGGCCAGTCGATGCTGGCCTGCCTGCTGCGCCCCAGCCGCATTGACGGGGCCAGGCACGCGGCGGCGGTGCTGCGCCTGCTGGTGAACCGGCTGCGTCAGGCATGGCCCGAGGTCAGGATCATCATCCGTGGGGACTCGGGGTTCTGCCGTCAGCCGCTGATCCGCTGGTGCGAACGCAGCGGCGTGCAATACATCATCGGCCTGGCACGCAATAAACGGCTTCAGGCGCGCGTTGCGCAGGCCGAGGAAATCCTCAAGGACGGCTACGAGCGCACCGGGCGCAAGCAGCGCCTGGTCAGTGAGTTCACCTACGCGGCCGGGTCGTGGGATCGGCCCCGGCGCGTGCTCACCCGCCTGGAGTACGGTGCCCAGGGCGTGAACCCGCGCTTCGTGGTCACCAACATCCGGGACTGCGATGCCATGCAACTGTACGATCAGCTGTACTGCGCCCGGGGCGAAGCCGAGAACCGCATCAAGGAAGCGCAACTCGATCTGTTCGGTACGCGCGCCAGTTGCCACCGGTTCGCCGCCAACCAGTTCCGGCTGCTGCTGGCGGCCCTGGCCTATACGCTGATGCAGCGGCTGCGCGAGACGGCGCTACGAGGCACCGAACTGGAGCGCGCCAGCGCCGCCACCATCCGGGTGCGCCTGCTGAAGGTCGGTGCGGCCATCGTGCGCAATACCCGGCGGGTCCGCATCCTGCTGGCCTCGCATCATCCGCTGCGCCACGTCTACGCGCACGCCGCGCGCGCCATGGCCCCGTAGCGCCGAGAAAGTGCTGTCCCCGGCACGCGATAAAGCAACGGGGGTAGGGACCATTGCGCCTGCGGTACTGAAAAACAGCTTCCCGCGCCGCCGATCCCCTCCGCCGCGTCGCCGAGGCAGCCGGACTACCGGGAAATCACTTAAACAGGCTTGCTGACGAAATGTCCGGGTTAGAATCCCCTGGATCAGCGCCGCCTCTTGCTCTCCGTCCCGTCCCATGAACCTTCCCTCCGACCCTGACGGCATTGCGCCGGAAACCGCGCGGCAGACAATCCTCCCCGAATCTTCCGAATCTTCCGAATCTCCCAGTCCCGCCGACGAACGCCTGTTCCGCGACCTGGTCCAGGAACACAGCAGCCGCCTGCAGCGTTTCATCGTCCGGCACATCGGCAACATCAGCGAAGCCGAGGACATCGCCCAGCAGGCCTTCACCGAGGCTGCCCGCTCGTACCGGACCTTTCGCGGCGAGTCGCAGCTGTCCACCTGGCTGTACGGCATCGCGCTGAACCTGATCCGCAACCACCTGTCCCGGGCGCCCGAGCGCCGCTACGATTTCGTCGGCGACAGCGGCCTCGACGACCTGGCCGCCGAATCCGTCACCCCCGAGGAAGCCGCCGAGCAGACCCAGTCCATGCGCCTGCTGCAGGAATCCCTGGACGAACTCCCCGAAAGCATGCGCAGCATCCTGCTGCTGGTGGGGCTGGACAACCTGTCCTACGAAGAAGCGGCCGCCCTGCTGTCGGTGCCGATCGGCACGGTCCGCAGCCGCCTGTCGCGCGCGCGCGCCGCCCTGCGCGACCGGCTCGAGCAAAAAGGCCTGACGCTGAATTTCTAGCGCACGCCTGGACTCAACGGACACCTGGATCCAGCGGGCGCCGGCCAGGTCCCGGACCTGGCACGCGGCGCCCTCAGACGCTGTTTTCCGGCGCCAGGACGAAATGATGCCGGAACTGCGGCGGCTCGCTCATGCGGACCTGCAGGCCATCGGGGGACACGGTCAGCGTCACCTGCACCTGCGCCCAGCTGACCGAAGGCTTCATGGCTACCGGGAAATCGTGGCCGTGCCCGTCGGACCCGACGGCGTTCTTGATGGGGATGGACATGGTCCCGCCGACGCGGAAGCTGCCGTCCTCGTTCTTCTCGACGTCGAAATGGAGGCTCCCCGCGCCCACCGGCAGGATCACGGAGCCGTCGTCCAGCCTGAACGGCGAATCCTGGCCCATGGCCTGCAGGCCTTCCAGGATGCACCCGCCCAGCTGCTGGTTCATCAGGCGCGTCAGGGGTTCGGCGCCGGGGCCGGCAACCCTGAACAGGGCATCCAGCGCCTCGCCCATGGCCGGCCCCAGGTCCTCGCCCGACACGCCGTCGGGCCAGGTGGAGCGCACCGGGCTGCCGTCGATGCCCGCGCCCCGCACCGACAGCGAGAGGCTGGACCGCTCGATGCCGTCCACCAGGAAGGACGAGCCGATGGAGAATTCCGTATCCACGCCGCGCACCGGCAGGGTGACCGTGCGCGTGGGGTGGATCCCGGGATCGATGGGCGCTTCCAGGCTGGACGCCATCCGGGCCCGCATCGCGTCGTTCAGCGTCAGGGTCGAGACGCCGGTGTCCGGATCGTAGCGTACGCCGTACTGCTCGACCAGCGAAGTGTGGAACGGGCCGGGCGGCACCTCGGGCGGGATCTTCTCGCCCGGATCGAGCTGGCCGGCGATACGCTCATGCAGGACGTCGATGAGGCCGCCGAGGATGTGCTGGGTGGTGCCGATCCGCTTGAGGGTTTCCTGCCCGCCCTGCACGGAATCCCCCCCGCGCATCAGCACGGCCAGCCCGGAGGCCGCCCCGCGGAACTGCTTTTCCAGTCCCAGCAGGAGGCCCAGGAACTGGCGCGTCCGCTCGCCGGTCGGGCCGCCGCCGGACTCGTCCAGTGTGCCGAACGCCTGCCGGACGGCCTGCCGGACCAGCGCGTGCTGATCCTCCACGCCGGCCTGATCGCCGAAATGGCCCATCCGGTCCAGCTGCTGATTGCGCTGCAATTCCAGCTCGGTCAAATCCCGCAGCTGCCGCATCAGCGCCGGCATGTCGGGCTGATCCACCGACAAGGCCCGCAGCAGGCCGCTCATGCCTTCGGCCACCCGCTGGTCGAGCGCCTCGACACGCGACAGGCTTTCGGAGCGGGCACCGTCCAGGTCCAGCCGCAGGCCGAATTCCGCCAGCGCGCCGCTGCGGCGCAGCCGGCCCAGGGCATGGTCGTCCAGCCGCGCGAGCGAATCCCGCGTCAGCGGTCCTTCGGGATTGGTGTCCGGATCACGCAGCGCCTCCATGGCCCGGGTGACCTGTTCGCGCACGATGCGCGCGGTCCGCGCCGGCAGGGCGCCGTAGGTCCGGCCCAGTTCGCCGACGTGCCGGCTCAGATTGGACAGCGCCCTGGCGATGGCGGCGGTTTCGCCGCCCGCGAGGGCGGTCTCCAGTTCGCGGGTCGGATCCGGCAGCGCCCGATCGACCCGCGCCTGGATTTCCGCATCCAGCGCCTGGCTCAGGCGGTCCAGCATGGTTTCGCCCGGGGAATCCCGGCCGGGCCGGACGCGCTGCGGATCGGGCGTCTCGTGCTGCCGGCCGGGCGCGTCCTCGATGCGCGGGGATTCGTCATCCGGCTCACGGATCTGCGCCAGCGCCTGCCGGGCGCCGGCCAGCCGGTCCGTGTGCAACACCGACTGCAAGACCCCCAGTTCCTGGTCGGACAGGGCCTGCAGATGGATGCCGAGCTTGTCGCCGCCCAGCATGGCCAGGTTTTCCGACAGGCGGGCGAGCCGGCCCTCCAGGGCCTGGCCGTCGACCGGCCGGCCGGCCAGCAGGGTGCGGATCTGCGCCAGGGGCTCCTGCACCGCCTGGCCGGCGACCGCCTGCTCCAGGGCGACGGCGATCTGGTCCAGCAGCAGGGCCGCCTGGGCGCGCAGGCGAGGCGGGTCCACCCGGTCGAGCACCGCCTGGCGGGCCTCGGGATCGCCCAGCACGCCGCTGCGCAGGGCGTTCAAGTCCATCACGCCCAGCTCGCCCAGGTAGGTCTCGAGGGATTCCTTGCCGCCCGGCAGCCTGGACAGGTCTCCGCCGGACAGGTCGCCCAGCCGGGCCAGGCCCTCGGCGATCCGCGAGCAGGACTTCGGATCGCCGGGCGCCCCGGTCAGGCTGCCCAGCAGGTTGCCGATGCGGCGGCTGTTGTCGCGCGCCTGGTCCAGCACGTGGCGCTGCGCCCGCTGCGCGGGGCCGGCGCCGACATAAAAGGCGACCTTGGACAGGAACCGGCCGAAGCGCTGCAGGGCATTGGGGCCGGATGCGCGCGGCGTGGCGCCGGGCCCGGCCTTGAAGCGCAGATTGCCGACCTGGCCCAGGGGACCGGCATCGAGATGCCGCCGCTGCAGGTTCTGGAGGGGGGACTGGACGGGATTGCGGACGCCATTCATGGAGGTCTCCCGGGGATCAGACGCGCAGGCCGAAATCCGGCGGCAGGTCGCCGGGGGCCGGGGCCGGCGCCACATCCCGTGCAGTCCCGTCCAGGCGCCGCAGCCAGTCCGCCGCCACCGCCGCCATGGATTCGACGGTCGCGCGCAGCCAGGCCGTATCGGTGCGCGGCAGTTCCAGGCGGCGCGACAGCAGGAACTCGCCCGTGATCTCGTCCAGGCCCAGGGTCGCGCCCTCGGTGTCGCGGCCGAAGGCGTTCGCGGCCAGCATCCGCCGGAACACGTCGTGGCGGCACATGGGATCGGCGGGCGCCTGGCCGAGCACCACGTAGCAATGCAGGAGATCGGCTTGCGGGTCATGTTCCAGGTGCAGCGCCAGCCCCGACTCGAAAGCGAGGGACGCCGTCCCCGCTTCGTTCAGCGTCAGGGCGACGCCGGTTTCCTGGCCGAAGAGCGCAATCAGGCTGGATGCGTCCATGGGTTTCCTCGCGGTTTGCGGGCGTGGCGGAATGGCCACGCCCTGCACCGGCTCAGTAACGCCGCGGCGCCCGGCGTTCCCTCACGCCGCCGCGTCAGGGCTCGACGGGACGCAGCTCCACATGCACGGCCGGGCCCGCGGCCACGGCGGCATCCCCGCCGCGCGGCACGTCGGCCTCGCCCAGCGCCTTCGATTCGACGTAGGACGGCCCGACCCGCACCGGGCCAGTCACCGCGGCCTCGCGCACGGCGTCGAACCGCACCCGCGTCTGCTGCCCCTGGATCAGATCGAGGTATTCGCCCGCGCTCATGGGCTTGCCGTCGTCCGGCCAGGTGGCGCTCAGGGCCGGACCGGTGTCGCCCGACTGCAGGCGCGGCGGGGCCACGGGATTGCCCTGGATCGACACCACGCGCGGGCGCAACAGGAACAGGCGCTCGCGGCGCTGCATGGTCTTGCTCTTGTTCGAGAACAGCGCGCCCAGCAGGGGAATGTCGCCCAGGCCGGGCACCTTGTCGACCTGCTGGCTGTCCTGGCTGCTGTTGTAGCCGCCGACCAGCAGGGTCTGGCCGTCGCCGACGATGGCCAGGGTGCTGATGCTGCTCTTGCGCACCGTCGGCAGCGCGCCGATCTGGCGTTCGTCCTGGATGCGGCCGTCCTCGATGTCCACCGTGAGTTCGACCCGGCGCAGATCACCGCTGCCCTCGATGTAGCGCGGCGTGACGCGCAGCGAGGTGCCCACCGTGACCGGCGTGACGGTGGCCACGCGCTCACCCGTGGTCTGGATGTAGAACGTGTCCGACAGATCGATCAGGGCGCCCATGTTGTCGGCCGTCAGGATGGAGGGCTGCGACAGGATGTTGGCCGCCCCCTTGGTTTCCAGCGCGTGCAGACGGGCCGCCAGCACATTGCTGATGGACAGCCCCAGCGTCCCCGGCGACAGCGAGGCCGCGCTGTCCACCGGCAGGCCGTTGCTGGGGCTGAGGCCGAAATCGCTGTAGCCGAAGGTCGCGTTCCCGGCCTTCGCGCCCCAGGTCACGCCCAGTTCGCTGACGTTGTCGGAATTGACGTCGACGATCATCGCCTCGATCTCGATCAGGGTGCTGGGCACGTCGAGCTGTTCGATGAGCTGGCGGTAGATGGGAATGCGGTCGGGGATGTCCTGCACGATGATGGCGTTCAGGCGGGGATCGGCCTGCACCGTCGGCTCGCGGAACCGCAGTCCCTGGCCGGAAGCACGCCGCCTGGCGTCCGGCGCCGCCGCGCCGGCCGGACCGTTCGCCCCCGCGGCCGGCGCGCCGCCGGCATCCCCGGCCGGGCCTGCGAACACCGGCGGATTTTCGCGCAGCGGAGCGGCCACCGCGGACAGCGTTTCGTTGTTGGCGCCCGAGCCCGAGCCCAGGATGAGGCTGCGCAGCACCGTCGCCAGGCCGGGCGTGACCACGCTTTGCGTGCGGTAGCTGACGGTGCGGTCGTTGACCGAGGCGTGCTTGAGGCGGAACACCGCCACCTGCTGTCCGCCCGCCCCGAGGGGCAGGGCGGCCACCATCTTCTGCACCAGCCTGACGTAGGCGGGCGGCCCCGAGACCAGGGCGATCCCCTGGTCGGCCAGTTCGCCCCAGCCGAAACGCGGATCGAGCACGCCCAGTTCCAGCAGGGCGTCGCGCAGCGCCGTGATCGAGCTGCCCATGGCGCTGATCGAGCGCGTCACCATGGCGCTGGCGGGGCTGACGAACAGCGTGCCCGAATAGACGAACCAGTTGAAGCCGTAGACCCCGCCCAGGCGGTCCATGAATTCGGTGGGCGTGGCCGTGTTGAACCTGCCGTTGACCGTGCCGGTCACGCCGGGCGCCAGTTCCAGGGCCAGGCTGAAACCGCCCGCGAACTGCCGCAGGACGCTCTGCAGGCTTTCGTTCTCGGCGTAATAGCTGTAGGCCGCCAGAGGCCAGCCGGGCGCGGCCCGGGCGGCCGTCCCGGCCAGGCACAGGGCCAGCGCGCAGGCAGGAATCCAACGTTTCAACACAGCGTATCCTCCCCGTGTCGCATCCCGCGTCCTCTCCCTTTCACCGGGTCGCCCCATGCGCCCTCCCGGACGCCGCGCGCCAGCCCCCTCATGCCGCCCGCCGGGCCGTGCCGGTCCAGAACGACAGGGCGTTGGCGAAGCGGCCCACGGCCTCTTCCACGTCGCCCGTGTCCGCATCGGGCCGCACCATCTGCTGCAGCCACAGGGCATCCTCGTCCGGATCGACCACGCAGGCCGAAGCGTGGCGACTGAGCATGCCGGCGGCCTGCCGGCCGATCTCGGACAGGAACCGTTCGCGCGCCAGGCCGTCGGGCGGCAGGGTGCACAGCCGCGCGCTGATCGCCAGCCAGCCGTTGCGGGCGCCCTGCAGGTGCACGCGGTACTTGTCGTCGACCAGGACCGTGAGGCGGCCGTCGGCGCGCACGCCGTCGGAGACGCCCAGGCGGGCCGCATAGTCCGCGATCAATGGATGGGATGGGATGTTCATCGTTCTACTCCGGTGATTCCGCCGCCAGCTTGCGCACCAGGCGCAGCACTTCGGCGACGGGTTCGATGAGTTCGCTGGGGATGTACTGATCCGGCTGGGCATCGGCCATCAGCGCCCGCGCCAGGGGAATGTTCTGCATGACGGGCACGCCCGCCTCGCGCGCGGCACGCATCATTTCCGCCGCCAGGGTGCCTTCGCCCTTGGCGAGCACCACGGGCAGCGGCGTCTCGTCCGGATCGTAGTACAGGGCGATCGCCAGGTGCGTCGGATTGGTCACCACCACGGTGGCCTTGCGCGCGCTGTGGACGGCGCCCTGCATGACCATTTCCTGGTGCAGGTGCTTGCGCTTGCCCTTGATGTGGGGGTCGCCTTCCATTTCCTTGTATTCCTGCTTGACCTCTTCCTTGCTCATCATCAGCTGCTTGCGATGCTGCATGCGCTGCCAGACGAAATCGGCCAGGGAAATGATGACGTAGGCGATCGCCACATGGACGATCAGCGTGCGCAGCATGCCGCCCACCCCCATCTGCAGGCCCGCCAGGCCGCTGTGCGGCACGGACATCAGCTGCGGCAGCGCATCGCGCACCACCAGCGTCACCAGGATCGACAGGAAGGCGATCTTGAACGCCGACTTGAGGAATTCGACCAGGTTCTTCTTGGAAAAGATGTTCTTGATGTTGCTGGCGGGGTTGAGCTTCTGTCCGGAAGGGATGAGTTTCTTGAAGGCCAGCACGATACCGACCTGCAGGAACTCGCCGAACATGCCGATGCCCAGCACGATCAGCACGAAGGGCAGGACCAGCGCCAGGGCCTCGTTCAGGGTCGCTTCCAGGGCGGTCTTGAGCGCAAGCTCGAAGGGCATGCCCGTCAGGGTCGAGGGCACCAGCAGGATTCGCCCCAGCGACTCGATCAGGTTCGATGCATTGCCCAGCATGTAGCCGAACAGGGCCAGGATCAGCAGGGTCTGGGTGAAATCCTTGCTGTGCGCGACATCGCCCTTCTCGCGGGACTCGCGCAGCCGCTTGGCGGTCGGCTGTTCGGTCTTCTCTCCGCTCATGGAAGCCTCCATTGCTCGTCGAGGAAAGGCAGGATGCCCGGAATGCCGCGCACGGTATCGCCGGCATATTCGAACAGCGTGCTCATGTACAGCACGAGCACCAGCAGCGCCAGGGCGCTCTTGATGGGCATGGCCAGGAAGAACACCTGCAGTTGCGGCGTGAAGCGGCTGACCAGGGCCAGGCCCAGCTCGGCCAGGAACATGGCCACGACGGCCGGCGCGGCGAACAGCAGCACCAGGCGCATGAAGCGGCTGAGCTGGTCGAGCATGAGCGGGATGCTGTCGGCCCGCAGAACCGGCGACCAGGACCACAGGTCCCACAGGCGGAAGCTGTCGTACAGCAGCGTCAGCATCAGCGTGAAACCGCCGCCGACCAGGAAGAACACCAGGAACGCCTGGTTGAAGAGGATGCCCAGGGGCGAGGAATCGTTGCCCGTGGCCGGATTGATGACGGCGCCCAGGCTGGCCCCGCGCTGGTTGTCGATGACGAATCCCACCGCCTCGAAGATCCAGAAGGGCAGCGCCACCATGAACCCCAGGACCAGGCCGACGAAGACTTCCTTGGTCATCAGCAGCAGCAGGCCGATCGTGCCGAGGTCCAGTTCCGCGTAGCGCGGCATCAGCATGGGCACCAGCACCAGGCCCAGAGCGGCGCAGATGGCGTAGCGCAGCAGGCCCGGCAGTAATTGCCGGTTGAACAGGGGCAGCATGCTGCACATGGCGAGCAGCCGGGGTTGCGTCAGCGCCCAGGCTCCCAGGAACATGTGGATTTCTGCAGTGGCTGCGCCGTTGAACATGTCGTGCCCGTCCTCAGTGTATTTTGTGGAACAGGTCGAACACCGACACGGCGTAGTTGTAGAGCTCGCCGCTGAGCCAGCGCGCCGTGAGCAGCAGGGTGGCGAACACGGCGATCAGCTTGATCGCGAAGGACAGGGTCTGTTCCTGGATCTGCGTCAGCGCCTGGAACAGCGAGAACAGCGTCCCCACGATGGCCGCCACGGCGATCGGCGGCAGCGACAGCCACAGGGTCAGGTAGAGCGCCTGGGTCATGTAGGAGACAATGTCGACGGTACCCATGCGCGCCTCAGGAATAGGACAGGACCAGGCCCTGGATCAGCCGCGTCCAGCCGTCGATCATGACGAACAGGAACAGCTTGAGCGGCATGGAGATCGTGACCGGTGACACCATCATCATGCCCATCGCCAGCAGGATGTTGGACACGATCAGGTCGATGATGACGAACGGCAGGTACAGCAGGAAACCGATCTGGAACGCCGCCGTGAGCTCCGACACCAGGAAAGCCGGGATCAGCACGATCATGTCGTCCTGGCGCAGTTCGCGCGCCTGAGCCTCGCCCCAGAGATGCCGGGCGGTGCGCACGAAGAAATCCCGCTGCTCGGGCCGGCTGTTCTTCAGCATGAAGGCGCGCAGGGGCTCGGTGCCGCGCGCCACGGCATTCAGCATGGCCCCGACCGGGTCGGCGCGCGGTTCAGCGGTGGCCGACAGGCTGGCCGGCTCGCCCACGGCGCGCAATTCGTGCCCGACCTGCATCACGACCGGCCCCATGACGTAGGCCGACAGGATCACGGCCAGGCCGTAGAGCGCCATGTTGGGGGGCACCTGTTGCACTCCCAGGGCATTGCGTACCAGTGCGAACACCACGGCCAGTTTCAGGAAGGACGTGGTCATCACGGCGGCCAGCGGCAGCAGCGCCAGCAGCGCCAGCGCGATGGCCAGGCTGATGGGATCGAAATTGCCGCTCATGCCCCGCCCTTGCCCAGGGTGCCGACACGCACGCCGATGCGGCCATCGACCTCGACCAGCTCGCCGGTGCCGACCAGCGCGCCATTGGCGCGGATCATGACCGGGCCGTCCGACAGCGGCCGCTGCAGGTCGAACACCGCACCGGGCTGCAGCTGGCGCAGTTCAGCCAGCGTCATGGCGCGGTCGCCCAGGTCGAAGGTCAGCCGCACCGGAATGGCGTCGAGGTCCAGCGGCTCGGCGGATGGGGCTTCTTCGGCGGAAGGAACGGTCTGATTCATGAGGGAAGTCCAGCCTTGGGTCACGAGATAGGAGGAATGTTCGGCGCGCACGCGCAGGCCCTGGCCCTGCGGAATCCCCAGCCACAGCTCGCCTTCGGGCCCGACCAGGTATTCGTCCAGCAGGATGACGTCGCCGCTGCCCAGGGTGCGCAGTTCGGCGGCCGGCAGCGAGGCGCGCCCGATCTCGGCGCGCAGGCCGACCGGCAGGGCCGATTCGTCGACGGCGCCGACGGCGCCGGGCGGCAGCCGGTCCAGCAGGCCGGCCAGCAGCATCAGCCCCAGGTCGTCGGACTCCAGCACCGCCAGCACGGTCTCGCCGCGTGCTTCGGCGCGGGCGGCCAGAGTCCAGGCGTGCGGCAGCTCCGCCTGCCGGGGCTCGGCCAGGACACGCACTGCCCCGCCGGCCAGGGCCGGCGACAGCGCGGCCACCGCCTCGGCCAGCAGGGTTTCCAGGGCCGCCGCCTGCAATGCTGCGGGCAGTTCGCCCACGCCAAGGCCAGGCAACCGCGCATCGGCCCAGGCCGCCAGGGCAGCCGGCGGCAGACTCAGCCGCAACGCGGCCCCCGCCCATTCCAGGTCGGCCCGGTGGCTGGCGGCCTGACGCAGGGCCTGCGGCACGCCCGGCGTCAGGCCCACGCGCCAGGCAACGGACACAGCCTCGGCGCCTTCGGGCGCCGGCATATCCACCCGCAGGTCGGCGCCGCGGGTCGCGACCAGCGTCAGCGCCTGGGCCTGGTTGGTGGTCAGGCGCGGCAGGGCGGCGGTCCGGGCGGTCAAGGGATTCATTGCATCCATGAAACGGTCTTGGTCATGCGGCCGCAGCCGCTTCGAACAGGCAGGGATCTTCGGGATCGTCGGTGCTCACCCGCACCAGGACGGCACGCGCCAGGGAATGGGCGAGTTCCTGGGCCAGCACCGGCGCACAGCGATTGAGGGTTTCGCGCGAGGCCTCGCTGGCGCAGGCGAACGCGGCCACCAGGCGGCCATCTTCTTCATAAACGGACACGGTCACGCCTGGCAAGACTTCGGCCTTCAGGTCCAGGCGCACTTCGCGTCGACCGCTGCTGCCATCGCCCACCAGCATGCGGTCGGCCGCCTCGCTCAGCGCCTGCGCCAGGCCATCCGGGGCCGCAACCGGCGCTTGGGTTTCGGCGGGCGCCAGGGCGCCGGAAAGCAGGACGAACGGCTTGGGGGTATCGGCCGAAGGTTCCGGACTCTCTGCCGGCGGCCCGCCATCCCGGGCCAGGGCCTGCTCGAACGCCTGGCGATCCGCGTCGGACGCCTCGCGGCGCGATGCGCCGGCGCCCTGCTGTCCCAGGTCCGGCATGCTCCGGGCCATGCCGATGTCCAGATCGATGCGTCGTTCAGTCATGGTCATGCGGGCTCATAGTCATCATGCTGCAGCCAGTCTTCGCGGTCGCGCGCGACGGATGCGGCTTCTTCCATTTCCAGGTCTTCCTTGCGCTCCAGTTCGCGCAGTTCCTCGGCTGCGTGCAGGCTGGCCAGCTGGACGAATTTCTCGACCATGCGCGAGGCTTCGCGGTGGGCTT
This sequence comes from Castellaniella defragrans 65Phen, assembly GCF_000612685.1. Classification (NCBI taxonomy): domain Bacteria; kingdom Pseudomonadati; phylum Pseudomonadota; class Betaproteobacteria; order Burkholderiales; family Alcaligenaceae; genus Castellaniella; species Castellaniella defragrans. The sequence continues at coordinate 902,666 of NZ_HG916765.1, read as the reverse complement.
CGCGGCACTGGGTCAGGGTCTCGGCCTCGCGATGTGCCTGATTTTCGGCCTCCTCGACACGGGTCTCGCGGTCCTGCTCACCCTCGCGCAGGCCGGCCACGTTCTCCAGCACGTCCTCGATCTCGCTCGCCCTCACCAGGCGGCTGCAGAGGTCCCGGTACATGTCCAGTTCCCTTTGCTCGGACCAGCGACGGTATTCATCCAGATGTTCAACCGCCTGGAGCCGCAGGCGTTCGGCCTCGGCCAGCACCTGGCGCTGCCGCATCATGGCCAGCTCCGCCTGGCCCTCGCGGAAGCGCTTGATGGCGATCAGTTCGCGAAATACGTTCATCCCGCGCTCTCCCCGACGATCGAGGCCATGGCTTCGATCGCTTCCGGCAGGGTCGAATGCTCATCGGTCTTCTGACGCAGGAACCGATTGATGGCGTCGATCTTGTCGATGGCCTCGTCCGTGACGGGGTCTCCGCCGCGCTTGTATTCGCCGATCTTCACCAGCAGCTCGACTTCCTGGTACTTGGCCATCAATTCGCGCATGCGACCGGCGAGCCGCTTGTGCTCGTCGCTCACCACCGCGTTCATGACCCGGCTGGCCGAGGCCAGCACGTCGATCGCCGGATAATGGTTGGCCGCGCCCAGCTTGCGCGACAGCACGATGTGTCCGTCCAGGATGGAACGCGTCTCGTCGGCGATGGGCTCGGTCATGTCGTCGCCCTCGACGAGCACGGTATAGAGTGCCGTGATCGAGCCGTGCTCGTTCATGCCGACCCGTTCCATGAGCTTGGGCAGGGTCGCGAACACGGATGGCGGGTAGCCCCGGCGCGTCGGCGGCTCCCCCGCCGCCAGGCCGATCTCGCGCTGCGCGCGGGCGAACCGCGTGACCGAATCCATCAGGAAAAGCACTCGCTTGCCCTGGTCGCGGAAATATTCCGCGATCGCCGTGGCAACGTAGGACGCCTTGGCGCGTTCCATCGAGGACTTGTCGCTGGTGGCGCACACGATGACGCTCTTGCGCCGTCCTTCCGGGCCAAGCTCGTGTTCCAGGAATTCGCGCACTTCCCGGCCCCGCTCGCCGATCAGCGCCACCACGGTCACGTCCACGTCGGCGCCCTTGACCAGCATGCCCATCAGCGTGGACTTGCCGCCGCCGGCCGCCGCGAAGATCCCCATGCGCTGGCCCTCGCCGCAGGTCAGCACGCCGTCCAGCGCCCGCACGCCGAGCTCCAGCGGCCTGTCGATGATGCGGCGCTTGAGCGGATCGGGCGCCTCGGCAAACACCGGGTAGAACTTGCTGGCCTCCAGCGGGCCGCGTTCGGCCTCGTCCAGCGGCCGGCCCAGGCCGTCGAGCACCCGGCCCAGCAGCCCCGGACCCACGGGCACCATGTGCGCCCGGCCGGTGGGAATGACTTCCGTCGCGGAAGAAATGCCATACATGTCGCCCAGCGGGGTCAGCAAGGCCGCATCCCGGGCAAAGCCCACGACTTCGCCTTTCATCTCGAAATCCTCACCCGGGTTGCGCAGGATGCAGACTTCGCCGACCTTGACCGTGGGCACGACGGCCTTGATGATGGTGCCGATGACCTGGGTCACGCGGCCCTTGATGCGCAGGGTCGGCGTGTCGTGCAGTGCCATTTCCATCATTTCGGTGATGTAGTCGAACTGACGCACGGCTTCGTCTCCGCCCTAGACCCGGCTGCCCAGCGTGCGCTGGAACGCGTTCTGCAGGGCCGCGACCTGCCCTTCCAGGCTGGCCTCGACCATGCCGATCTCGCTTTCCAGGATGCAGGCGCCCTGCGCCAGCCGGGCGTCGGCCAGCAGGTCCAGGTAGCCGACACCGGGATATGCGGCCAGGATGTCGTTGATCCGCGCCCGCACGGTTTCAACGTCGTCGGGGTGCAGCCGCAGGGTCATCTGCTTCTGGTTGCGCACCACGGCCAGCACGTTGCGCACGACGATCATGACTTTCTCGCGGTCGTCGAAGCCGTCGACGACCTTGCGCACGGCCGACATGACCAGGTCGACCATCTCGTTTTCCACGCCCGCGAAATAATCGATGGTGCGCCCGACGGTTTCGATCATCTTTTCGGCCTGGTCGAGCAGGGCTTCCTGCTTGCCGTCCTCGTAGCCACGGCGGCGCTCGGCCTCGAACGCTTCCTGGGCGCCGGCCAGGATGGCGTCGGCCTGCGCGCGGGCCTCGTCCAGGAGCGTCTGCGCCTGGACCAGGGCGGCATGCTCGGCCGCGCGCAGCACACGGGCCGCCGGGTCGAGCTCCACCGTCAGGGTGCGCGGATTCAATGCGCCGCGGGAAACGAGGAATGCCATGTCGGTTCGATCCGTTCAAGGACTGCCAGGGACAGGGCCAGCGGTGCCGGGCAGTCATCCGGCGCATCGCCGGCCGGCTCGTCTGCCAGCCTGAGTTCGGCGCGCAGGCCGAGTTCCGGCCCCGCCGCCTGGAAAACGGCGCGCAGCGCCGCTCGTCCGATCCGATCCACCTGACCGGCCAGCGCCGCGATGGGGCCGTCGTCCCGATCCGCCGGCCGGGTCCAGGGCCCGGTCTCGGCATGCCGGGCGAAGTCCAGCACATCGGATCCCAGGGCGGCCGCCAGCTCGCGCACCTGGCTGCCCGCCACGATCCGGCGCAGTCTCTGCGCACAGCGGGCGGCGCCCACATGCCGCGCGAGGCGAGCCAGCCGGTCCGGAGGCAGCAGCGCCAGGGCGAGTTCGGGGCGGTCCGCATCGAGCACCGGGCGATGATGCAAGTCCAGCCGGCGCAAAATCGCGCTCGACCAATGCCTGTGCCAGGCGGCTGCGCAGGCCGCCGGCACAGGCCGGGAAGGCGCGCCGAAAGCCGCGTGCCGGCTGGGATGGAGCGAGAGGCTGGGCAGGAGATTGAATTCCAGCAGCCGCGCGCCGAACAGGGCGGTGCTCATTCGGAGCCCTCGGGCGCCGGCTCACGCCTCGCCTGGCCGGCGGGTTGCCGGGATGCGATGCCCGGCAGCGTCCAGCCTCCGCGCCACAACAGATAGCCCAGGCCGCCCGCCAGGACCAGGACCAGCACGGCCAGCACGGCCAGGAGCAGGCCGAGCCCGCCGGCCGAAGCCTGCGAGACCTGGAATCCCAGGACCGAAGCCAGGACCGGCGCCTCGTGCCCAGCCGTGCCGGGCTGGGCGGACACCAGGACGATCGAAACCCGATCCTCGGTCAGGCCTGGGATGGCGTGCGTGACCAGCTGGCGGATCTGCGGCTTGAGCGCGTCGAAGGAATAGCCGATCCGGTGCTTGATGAAGACGGCCGCCGTCGAGGGCGTGGCGGCTTCGCCGATCTCGCCCCGCTCGGGCAGCACCACATGCACGCGGGCAGCCAGCACGCCGTCCATCTGTGACAGGGTGTTGGTGAGTTCCTGGGACAAGGCATAGATGTACCGGGCGCGCTCTTCCAGGGGCGAGGACACCAGGCCTTCTTTGCGAAAGATCTGCCCCATGCCGTCGAAGCGCTCGCGCGGCAGCCCCTGGGAGCGCAGGATGTCCAGTGCGCGGGCCACCTGGGCGCCGTCGACCGACACGGCGACGCCTGCCTTGCTGGAGACTTTCTCGGCATGGATGCCGGCATCCAGCAGGACCGACAGCAATTCGTTGGCCTCGCCTTCGCTGGCTGAAGAATACAGGGTGACGCTGGATCCGCAGGCCGCCAGGAACGACAGTGCCAGGGCGGCCAGGGCCAGCCGCAGGACACGGAAAGGGGAATGAGAGGAAGGCGGAAGTGAAAGAGCCATCAAGACATCCTGACCATCGTATCGATATTCTGAGTGGACCGCGCCACCGCCTTGCCCACCAGTTCGTACTGCACCGAGACCTGCAGCAGTTCGGTTTGCAGCCGCAGCATGTCGCTGACCGCGGGCCGCGTCCCCAGTCCATCCATGCTGTGGGCAATATCCTGCCACTTGCCCGAGAAATCGGTCGCCATGCTGCGCAGGCCCGAAAGGATCTGTCCTCCCAGGGTGGGCACGGCATCCGGCAATGGCGCGGCAAAGGCCGATTGCAGGGCCGCGGGCACGCTGCCGAGCTGGGGCTCCAGCGGCGCATTCATCAAGGCATTGAAACGTTCGGTCGCCAGGCTGGCCGGCTCGGCGCGTGCCGCTGGAGTGGCGGCGGGAAGCGCCTGGGCACCCAGGGCGGCGGTCAGGGCAGCGATTTCCATGGTGTGACTCCTCGATCAAGCATCGTTTGGCGTTTCCACGGCCAGTCCCAGCATCCGCCGGGCCAGCGCACCGCCTTCTCCGGGCAGCGCGGCGGCGTCGGCCAACGCCCGGCGGCTTTCGGCGCCACGGCCGGCCAGCTGCATTGCCAGGCCGCACCAGGCCCGCACCACCGCCTGTTCTTCGGGATCGGAAAATCCCGCGTCCTCGAGCAGGCGGGCGGCCTCGGCAGCGCGTCCCGCGTTCAGGCGCGCCACGGCCAATCCCACCAGGGGATAGGCGCGGCCCGGCCGCACACGCCGCAGTGCGTTGAAAATTGTATCCGCACGAGACACATCTCCACGTCCGGCAGCCAGCATACCGACCTCGGTCAGGAAACGCGCATCGTCCGCCTCAAGCACAAAAGCCGTCTCCTTGGAGACGGCTCGGGATCCGGACCCGGAAGGCCCTGACGGCGGTGTTCGGCCTGCCCTCATCAAGAGGCCTTTCGACTGGCCAGCTCGCGCAATACCTGGGCCCGTGGCCGAAGGGCGTCATGCTCGCCCCCCGATTCCGCGATGCAAAGCAGTACGCGGTCCAGTTCTTCGACCGCTTCGGCCGTGCGGCCCAGCATCAGCAGGCATTCGGCAACCTGCAGGGCCGGCTCCGGGCTGCCCGGAAACAGCGTGATCAGCAGCGAATACATGCTGATGGCTTCTTCGTAGCGCCCGCATTGCTCCAGGCACAGGGCCAGTCCGGCGATGTAGTGCCGCCGCGTGGGGCCGTAAGTGGCCAGGATCGAGAACACCGGCAGTGCCTGGGCATACTGCCCCTGGGTGACATGGGCGTAGGCCAGGGCATAGATGACCTCGAGCTGCGCATTGCTGAGACGGGAACTGGACGGCAGCGCCTGCAGGCCCTCATAGAGCTGCCGGCCGAACTCGCCGCGGGATGCTGTAGCTTGCTGGGACATGCGATTCTCCTGTGTGCAACCTGCCGGTCAGACCGTCGACCGGCTGCCCATGTTCATGGCGATCTGGTTCATGTTGTCCGTCGTGCCGGCAATCATCTTGCTGACGAGCTGGGTGCTTTCCTCGATCTGCTGGATGATCTTCTTCATTTCCTCCCGGCCTTCTTCCATCTGCTTCTGCAGCTTGAGCATCATCGCCTCGAGATCTTTCTTGTCGGCCATGGCCTTCTGGGCCTTTTCTTCCGACTGGGCCTTGGAGATGTTCAACCCGCCCTGCGCGATCTGGGTGCTGCCAGAAACGGCCACGTTCGTGCTGGCCAGGACCGTATTGAAGGTTTTGATGGAGGAGAGTAGCACCTTGTTGCTGACCTGCGCCGCCGTCGACGCCGCGGACGCCCCGCCCGTCATCACCGCCATGGCGATGCCGATGCCGATAGCGGCCGCGATCGTCAGCGCCATGCCGATGTAACCGGCTGTCTTCTCGTCCGCGCCCGCCATCAGGGCAATGCTCTGGGCCATGTTGCCCAGGAGCGAAGGCTCGATCGCCAGCATCACGGGGCAGGCGATCGCTAGCGCACCGCCCACGATCTTGCAGATGTTCTCGGCCTGCTTGGGATCCACGCCGCACACGTCGGTCAGGAACTTGCCGACCGTATGCTGGATCAGGCTGTTGATGCTGATTTCCGGACCGCCGCATTCCTGCGAAATGGCGCTGGCCAGCGTCATCGTGGCGCTGATCGCCCCCACGATCGCCAGGGCCAGCAAAGGCGCGGCGGCGCCGCCCGTGGCAACCGTTGCCGCCGCCGCCGCGACCACCGCCGCGATCGCGGCCACGAAGGCGAAGATCTTGCCGATCCAGCCGAAGATCTTGCCCAGGGCGCCCTTGGATTCGGCTTCCTTGCTCTTCTCGATCCATTCCTTGATCTTCTCGAGCTGGTGCTCGGTGTTCTTCTCGGCCTTGATGCGCGCGGATTCCAGGCTTTTCTGCGCGGTGGCGAGCTGCGCATCGTCGGACTTGCTGCGCAGGCTGCGCAGCAGATCGACCATGTCGCTGGCGCTGAAGACCTCGGTCGGCGTATCGATGCGCGGCGCTCCGTTCCTGTCGACCAGCGGATTGTCCCCGCCGGGCGTCCCGGACCCGTCCTGCTGCCGGACAAGGCTCAGGACTTCGTCATAGAACTTTTCCAGGTCGACCTGGTTGGTCCCGCCAGCGCCGGTCGTGCTCTCCGCGCCTTTGGTCCCGTCCGTCGGGGCCCCGCCCGTCGGCGGCACATACCCGGGTCCGTTCGTAATCGTCGTGCTCATGTTCGCTCCTGGCTATTGCGGGCGCGCGGATCAGACGTTGCGCGCAATGCCGCGGTTGGTCTCGTTGCGCGCCTGGTCGATGGCACCCAGCTTTTCGCGCACGTCGCGGATCACATCCATCATCTGCTGCATCAGGTCGTTGGCCTGCTGGACGCTCTGTTCGTGCACCCGGGCGTCGGACTCGAGCTCGGATTTCTTCGCGTCGCGCTCCGCAGCCTCTTGCTCCTTGCCGGCGGCGATCATGCCGCCGAGGCTGGAGAACATGCCACCCGTGCTTTGCGCAGTGCCGCTCAGCCCGCTGCCCCAGTTGCCCTGCAGCTTGCTGTCCTGGACCACCTGAAGGTCGATCGGCTTGTTGTCGGCGGGATTGACCCGAACACCGGAGTCCGGATCGACCTCGCCGCCTTTCCTGATGCTCTTGGCGTTCAAGACGCCGCCGGCGACGCTCATGCCGATCGACACGGCGCCGCCCGTGATCTGGAACGCCCCCTGGATGATGGCCTGCTGCAGGCGATCCTCGGCCGCCTTGCGAATTTCCTTGGCGGCGTCCTTCAGGCTGGCAACCTGTGCCTGCATTTCGGAACTGCGCACCTCGCGGGCCTGGTTGCGCATTTCCTGGGCGCATTTCTGGAACAGGGCCATGACCGAGTAGATGTCGATGGCCACCGTTTCGGCACCGATCTTGCCGAAGGGATCCCCCGTGCTCTTGCCGCCGGACGGCTCGGGCAGCATGGACTTCAGCAGGGCATCGAGACGCCCCACATTGGCCTCGTTGACGTCCACCCCGATGAGCTTGAGTGCGACGTCCAGCGTGATGCCCGTGGTCTCCACCATCTTTTTGGTGGCGGGATCGAGCGACTTGGGGTCGACGCCCGGAGGAACATAACCAGGCGGGAAAGTGGATTGCAGGGAAATCGTCATGATGTGCTCCGGAATGCTGGCTCGGTTTTCGTTCTGCACCGTCATCGGCGCCTATACACACACTATGTGGACGTCAGGGGCGAAGTCGTTCCATGCCCGGCGCCATTATTTGGCGGCGATCCTGGCCCGGACGGCCTTGAGCAGCACCTCGGCGCGCGCCTTGATCACATCGTGCTCGCCCGGCTTGCACAAGGTGCCGATCGCCAGTTCCAGGGATTCGGCCGCTTCCGCAGGCCTGCCCAGCGCAAGCAGGCATTCGGCGCAATGGTAGACCGGCACGGGATCGTCCAGACGCATCACAGTCACGATCATGTAGTGCTGCAGGGCCTCTTCATAGCGCCTGGTCATCTGCAGCGCGGAAGCCAGGGCCAGCTGATAGCGCGATTCCATGTGGTCGTAGGCCACCAGCTGGGCGAAGATCTTGAAGGCGTCGTTGTACTTGCCCTGCGCATAAAGCGCATGACCGTAGGCATACATGGCCTCGCATTCGCGGGCCGTCAGGCCCATGGCCTGGGCCAGCGTGCCGCCCGCCTTCCAGAGGCCCAGCAGGTTCTCGGAAATACTGTCGGCTTCCTGATCTGTGATCCCGGTATCCGTTTGCGCGTTCATGGGCATTCCTTTGTTGTGCCTGCCGCCGCATCGCGGCGGGCCGTTGTCAGATCATATTGCGCAGTTTGCGCATGCCCCCCGTGCGGGGGACGGCGTTGGCGAAACTCAGGCGGGCGGCCTCTTCGGCCACCTCGCGCTCGATGTCTTCCATGTCCTTGCGGAACAAAGCCTCGGCTTCGGCCCGTTCCTTCGGGCCCATGGATTCATTCAGCTTGCGCGCATCGAGTCCCTGGGCCTGGTAGATCTCGGGAGTCTCGTCCAGGCTCTGCTGGACCTGCTGGATCAGCGCCTCGGCTTCTTGCATGATTTCTTCGGGCGTCTTCGTGGCCATGATTCGATTGCCTCTCGTCAGATGTTGCGGATGATGTTGGAATTGGCGTCGGTGTGCTTCTTCTGCGTGTTGGTCAGGATCTCGATCGACTCGTTCTTCTTGTTGTTCAGGCTCTGCAGACGCAGCATGTCCATCTGCTGGTTGTTGCTCTCGGCATCGATCAGGCCCTTGATCTTGGTGATCGCCGCGTCGATCTGCCCCTTGGTCGTGCCGCCGTTGCACGTGTTGGTCTGGTCCCTGATCACATGGCCGTGCCCGTCGTCCAGGCTTTCCCCCGGACCCGGGGTCACCCGACCAGCCCCGGTGAAGCCGATATCGGTAATGCCGGCCTCCTTGATGGCGTCATTCAGCGGGATTTCATATTGATCGACCTTGTCCCAGCCCCAGTCCTTGACCTTGCTGTCGGGGTCGGTGCCGCTGATAGCGCCCTGGAACTTCGTCAATGCGGACAGCACGTTGTTGAGCTTGGCGATCTGGTCGTTGCGGGCCTGCACGGCCTTGACCTGGTCCACCAGCTGCGTGTCCAGCAGCCGGACGCGCTCGCTCTGCACCATCTGGATGATGGTCTGGATGTCGCCGCTGGCCAGCGCGGCCTGGAAATTGATGCCGCCGTTGTTGTTGACCTGCATGATGAACTCCTTGCATGCTGACCCGCCGCGAGGACGGGTCCGATTGACGGAACCTGCCTATTCCAATCAGATGTTGCGGATGATGTTGGAATTGGCGTCGGTGTGCTTCTTCTGCGTGTTGGTCAGGATCTCGATCGACTCGTTCTTCTTGTTGTTCAGGCTCTGCAGACGCAGCATGTCCATCTGCTGGTTGTTGCTCTCGGCATCGATCAGGCCTTTGACCTTGGTGATGGCGGCTTCGATTTCGCCGCGGGTCGAATTGCCGGAAATGACACTGTCGCCCTTGATGGAATGCCCTTGGCCACCGTCCTTCGGCAGGCCCGGTCCGGCCGTGCACTGCCCGCCGACATTGGAATTGCCCGTGAGATTCGAGAGACCCAGCTCGCGGATCTGGTCATTCAGCGGCAATTCGATGTTTTTGATCGCATCTTCATTCCAGTTGCTGTTGCCGTCGTTGATTTTCTTGTTCGCGTCGGTACTGTTGGCCCGGCCCAGCACGGCATTGAGCCCCGAAAGCACGTTGTTGAGCTTGGCGATCTGGTCGTTGCGGGCCTGCACGGCCTTGACCTGGTCCACCAGCTGCGTGTCCAGCAGCCGGACGCGCTCGCTCTGCACCATCTGGATGATGGTCTGGATGTCGCCGCTGGCCAGCGCGGCCTGGAAATTGATGCCGCCGTTGTTCGTTACGGGGGAGCTCATAACTGGATCATCCTATCGTTGAAACTTCATTTGAAACCCGACCATCAGGTCAGTAACCGATCCCGTCCGGGAGTTCCGGTCGGGAAAACCGACCAGACATCACCGCCTTCGAGAGCATTAGTGGCATCCACTTGCCGCCAGTTCCATCCCCGCCGCATTCCTTTTTCATATCCGTAAAAACCCTGCATGCATGCCCGGGGGGGCTTCCCTCTCCCTTTCCAAGGGAACCTTTCGCACGGCACGGTTACTATTCGGTCACAGCATCAACGCGGAGCCCCGCCCAACATGAATCGCATCGACACCGGAGGACCCACCACGCCCCCCGGCTTCGGCTCACTTGGCCAGCAAGCCGGGTTCGATGCCGGGCAATCCCGGACCGGCACCCTGCTGGGCGAGCAGGCGGTGCTGATCGACGGGGAGATCTCGTCCCTGGGAGACGCGGCCGAGGAAATCAGCCTGCACATGGCTGAAAAGGTCGAAAGCAAGCATCACGCTCAGCGCAAGATCAAGCCCGAACGCCCCATGGAATTGATGCGCCTCGAGGAAATCCTCGAGATGCTGCAGCAGACCCAGAATCCGCACGCCCAGGCCAAGCTCGAAGAGCTGGTGGCCAGACTGCTTTCGGGCCAGGGGTCGCCCAGACAGCAGGCCGCCCAGGCCTTCGGCGATGTGTCGCAGCAGTACCTGGCCCTGCAATACACCCTGCGCAAGGGCGAACAGGAAGGCGCCCGCCCCGAGCTGCTGGAATCCCTGCGCGACGCGCTGGCCGACCTGGAAATCGAGAGCGGCCCCCAGATCCGGGCCGGAATCAACACCCTGGGCAGCGCCGCGGAATTCGCCGCAGATGCCCGGGGAGTCCAGGCCTTCCAGGACACTTACCGCGACATCGTCCTGGGCGAGAACACCCTGGGAGGAACTCTCGGCCTGGCCCTGGATCGGTTCGGCGGCAAGGATGCGGGCCGGGGCCTGAAGCAGCTGGTCCAGGCGCTGGGGCGGGATCTGGCGTCCATGCGGCCTTCGGCCTCGCCGCAACGGCTGCAGGCTCTTGCCAGCGACCTGTATCACCTGCAAGTCGCCGTGACCGTGCTCGAACGCTGCGAGGCGCTGTCCGGCGACCTGAAGGCCAAGCGCCTGGGCACGCCGGACGGCGAACGCCTGATGCGGGATCTGGTGGCGCTCACGGCGGACAAATGGCTCAACGGATCGCGCTTCACGACCATGGCGCAGCAGCACGGCGTTGCATCGCCCGAGGGACAAGTGGTATTTCTTGCCGGCATCAAGACCCTGATGCGCGACCTTCCCCTGCAGGTCTTCCCTGACCCCGAAGCCCGGCAGTCCACCCTGAGCGCCATCCAGGACGCCCTGGACGTGGCCATCGACGAGGAAGATCTCTGATGAGCAGCCCCGCAGCCATCCTGCAGCAATTCGGCGAAGCCGCAGGCATCGCCGGCCTGCGCTTCGACGCTCGCGGGCAGGCCGTCTTCCGCACCATGCCCGGCCGGCTGCTGGGGGTGGAGCAGGCTGACCGCGAAATGCTCGTCTATGCCGCCCTGCCGGTGCGCTACGACAGCAGCGACTGGCTGCTGCGCGCCTGCAAACGCGCCCACCATAGCCGCCTGGGCGACTGGCCGGTGCAGCCGGCGCTGCGCGAATACGACGGCATCCCGCACCTGCTGGCGCTGGTCCGCCTGGACGAACGCGATTTCACCGAAACGCGCCTGCGCCAGACACTCGAATATCTGTCACAGTGGCTCGACGCCCTGGACTCGGAACCCTGAACCGGAGCGCACCATGCCCGATATCGGCCCCAACCGGCTCATGAGCTTCGATCACGGCATCGACACCATCGTCTATGCCAGCAAAGGCGAACAAGCCGCACAGGCCCTGCCCGAACGGCGCAACCTGACGCCGTCGGACGACCCCGTCCGGGCCCAGCTGACGCAACTGCTCGAGAAACCGAACATCGGCAGCTTCCTCGAAGAAGCCCTGCGCCCGGAGATCGGCAACCGCGACCTGCTCATGCCCTCTCAATTCGCCGAGGCTCTGCGCGAAGCCCTGAAGGCACTCGCCGGCCTGGCCGAAAGCGGGGGAGGTGACAGCCGCGTGTTGAACCGGGCCGTGCGCCTGCTGAAGGAAGAAACCAACCTGCGGGATCTGGTCGCCATGTACCGCAGCGCCTTGTACCAGGGATGAAGGCATGAACGCACCAGCCACCCCCCAGGCCGCTCCTGAAACCGCCCACCCGCTGGGCGCAAACGGCCCCGCGCTGCTGGATCTGCTGTCCTACATCTACCTGGAAAACGACCGGCCCGAAAAAGCCGCCGTGCTGCTGGCCGCGCTCGACGAACTGGGGCTGGCGGGCACGCGCCAGCACATCTCGCTGGCCCTGGCGCAACTGCGCTCCGGCAAGCCCGAGACCGCCCTGGGCACTCTGGACCGCGTGGCGCTCCAGGGGGGGCTGACCAGCGCATTCCACCTGGTCCGCGCCCAAACGCTGGTTGCCCTGGGGCGCGAGGCCGAGGCCGAAGCCGCGATGCGGGCCTACATGGACTTGCGTGCCCGCCAGGCCCCACCCGCCGATTCCCGCTGAGCCCGCCTCCATGCAACAAACACTCAACCGCGCCGTCAGTATCCTCACCAGCCGCAACGACATCGTCCTGGCGGTCCTGATCGTCTCGATCATCTTCATGATGATCCTGCCGCTGCCCACCTCGCTGGTGGACGTGCTGATCGGCACCAACATGACGCTGTCGGCCATCCTGCTGATGGTGGCCATGTACCTGCCCTCGCCGCTGTCCTTCTCGTCCTTTCCTTCAGTGCTGCTGGTCACCACCCTGTTCCGGCTGGGCATTTCCATCGCCACCACGCGGCTGATCCTGCTGCAGGGCGATGCGGGCCACATCATCGAGACATTCGGCAACTTCGTGGTCGGCGGGAACCTGATCGTCGGCCTGGTCGTCTTTCTCATCCTGACCATCGTGCAATTCGTGGTCATCACCAAGGGGGCCGAGCGCGTGGCCGAAGTCGCGGCCCGCTTCTCGCTGGACGCCATGCCGGGCAAGCAGATGTCCATCGACGCCGACCTGCGCGCCGGCACGATCGACATGGACGAGGCACGCAAGCGCCGCAGCGTGGTCGAAAAGGAAAGCCAGCTCTACGGCGCCATGGACGGCGCCATGAAGTTCGTCAAGGGCGACGCCATCGCGGGCCTGATCATCGTCGCGGTCAACCTGCTGGGCGGCATGCTCATCGGCACGATGCAGCGCGGGCTCACCGCCGGCGAGGCGGTACAGGTGTATTCCATCCTGACCATCGGCGACGGCCTGATCGCCCAGATCCCGGCCCTGTTCATCGCCATCTGCGCGGGCATCATCGTGACCCGCGTGCAGACCGGCGAAGGCGGACCGTCGAACGTCGGCAAGGACATCGGCGCCCAGGTGCTGGCCCAACCCCGCGCCCTGCTGATCGCATCGGCGGTGGCCCTGGGCATGGGCCTGATCCCCGGCATGCCCACCCTCACCTTCCTCGCGCTGGCGGCCGTCGTGGGGACGATCGGTTTCGTGCTGCTGCGCGGCACCCGCAAGGTCGTGGACGAGAAGACCGGCGAAATCACCGAGATTCCCGCACTGGCGGCCGACGGCCAGCCCGTGCCCAAGCCGCGGACCGAAGGCGGCGCCGAGTTCGCGCCCACCCTGCCCCTGATGATGGACGTGGCCGCCGGCCTGCAGCGGCATTTCGATGCCGACGAGCTGAACGAAGAGCTGATCAAGATCCGCCGCGCGCTGTATTTCGACCTGGGAGTGCCCTTTCCCGGGATCCAGCTGCGCTTCAACGATGCCCTGCCGGCAAACACCTACCTCATCCTGCTTTCCGAGGTGCCGGTATCCCAGGGCCAGCTGCGCCCCGGCCACGTGCTGGTGCGCGACACCGAGCAGAACCTCCAGGCGCTCCAGGTGCCCTATGACATCGACAAGCCCTTCCTGCCGGGCATCCCCGCGCTGTGGACCGAGGCTTCGCACGTTCCCATGCTGGCCGCCGCGGGCATCCCCTGCCTGGACGCCCACCAGATCCTCACCTGGCACCTGGCCTTCGTCCTGAAGAAATATTCCTCGGATTTCATCGGCATCCAGGAAACGCGATTCCTGTTGACCGCCATGGAAGACCGCTTCCCCGATCTGGTCAAGGAAGCCCTGCGCGTGATGCCGGTGCAGAAGATCGCCGAGATCATGCAGCGGCTGGTGTCCGAGGACATTTCCGTGCGCAACCTGCGCGCCGTGCTGGAAGCGCTGATCGAGTGGGGCCAGAAGGAAAAGGATTCCGTCCTGCTGACCGAATATGTGCGCGTGTCGCTCAAGCGGCACATCAGCTACAAGTATTCCAGCGGCCAGAACATCCTGCCTGCCTACCTGCTGGCACCCAACGTCGAGGAGACCATCCGCGGGGCGATCCGCCAGACCTCGGCCGGCAGCTACCTGGCGCTCGATCCCGGCGCCACGAAGAAACTGGTGGAAAACATCCGCAATACCGTGGGCGACATCGCGGCCAGTACCCGCAAGCCGGTGCTGCTCACATCCATGGACATCCGCCGCTACCTGCGCAAGATGATCGAGCAGGACCTGTACGAGCTGCCCGTGCTGTCCTACCAGGAACTCACCCAGGAAATCAACGTGCAGCCCCTGGCCCGTGTGGAACTATGATGCAGCCCCGCGTCCCCCCCCGCGCATGCCGGCCTTCAGCGAACCGGCCCTTCGACAAGAGGCCCGGATGAGCGCGACGTTCGAACTGCGCGTGCTTTCGGGCCTGCACCGCGAAGCGCGCTGCCCGGCCGCCCACGGCAACCTGGTGGGCGCGGATCCGGAATGCGACATCGTCCTGGCCGATGCCGGCCTGCCGGCGCGTGCCGCCCGCCTGGTCCTGGGTGCCGAAGGCTGGAACCTGATGCCTGGCGAAAACGAGCCCGGACCGGATGCGCCGGCCGGCACGCCCTACAGCCAGCCGCTGCCGCTGGGTCCCGTCTGGCTCACGGTGGCCCGCCCCGGGGATCCCTGGATGCTGCCCGAGACCGCGGATGAAGCCGCAGGCGAAGCCGACCCCGCACCCATCGGCATGCAGCAACCCGGCCCGGACGAAGACCATACATCCCTGGCCGATCCGGGCGACGATGCCGGGCAGGCCGGGCCCGGCGCCCGTGCGGAGCGTACCGACGGCATCGCCGCGCCATCCCCGCGGGGCAGATCCTGGCCCATGATCCTGGGGCTGACCGCCGCCGGCCTGGCTATCGTCGTGGCACTGCTCCTGGCCTGGCTGCTGCCGGCCGCACCATCCGCTCCCCAGCGGCCCGATCCGCGCATCGCCGCGGAACAGTCGCTGCCCCGCATCCAGGCTGCGCTGGAACGCCTGGGCCTGGCTTCGCGCCTGCGGGCGTCCCTGGCAGCCGGCAGCGCCACGGCACAAGTGTCGGGCTGGGTGCGCGATGCCGCCGAACGCGATGCACTGGCCGCCGCGCTGGCGCAGATCTGGCCCATGCCGGGCATGCAGGTCAGCGTCGAGGCGGACGCGGTCCGGATGGCCCGGACCGTGCTGCAAGGCTACGCGGTGAAATACGAGCCCCGCTACGATGGCGATGGCCGCCTCAGCGTCCTGGGCATCGCATCCGACGAAGCAGAGCGCACAGCGGCCGTCGAGGCAGTGCGCGCGCAACTGCCGGGCATGACCATCATGGGCAACGACATCCAGCCGGCGGCGGCCGTGGCCGACGCCCTGACCCGGGAGCTGGCGGCGGCTGGGCTGAGCGGCGTCACGCTGACCTGGGACCGCCACCACCTGCGCACCGATTCATCCGACCTGGACGACGCCCAGCTGGCCAGATTCGAGGACATCCTGGCGGAATTCAACCGCCGCCACTTCGACGTCGCCGCGTTGCCCGACGCCGACCGCCCCGCCGCTGACACCGTGCCCTTCGGCATCCTCAGCGTGGTCAGCGGGAAGACACCCTTTATCGTGCTGGAAGATGGGAGTAAATTGCTCGTAGGCGGCACCTACCGGCATTACCGCCTGATCGGCATCGAGGAACGGCGCCTGATCTTCGACGGCCCGCGCCCCGCGATCATATTGCGCTGATTACGGACTTCGCCATGACCACTGCCCTGACCGATCTCGAAGCCCGCCTGGCCGCCCCTGGTGGCGCCGCGCTGCGGGACGCGCTGGTCGCCCGTGCCGCCGGCATGGAAGCCGCCCTGCGCGCCCGCATGGCTGCAGGCCTGCCGCGCCGGGATTTCCCGGCCTGGCACGACATCGCCGAAGCCGCGGCTGCCGCGCAGGCGATCCTGGCTGCATGGCCAGCCAACGATGCACCTTCCGCGGACCCAGCAGGGCCCGAACAACCATTCTGATCCTCAACCAAGCCAGGAGCCCATCATGGCACTCAACGGACTTTCCGGCTCGGCCGGCCTGAACTTCAACGCCGTCAACAATACGATCTACAGCGGTATCCGCGCCCAGGAAAACAAGCTGCGCGATACGCTTTCCACGCTGCAGGCCGATGCCGACGGCAATATCTCGCAGGCCGACCTGCTGATGCTGCAGCAGCAGACACAGCAGTGGACGATGATGATCGAACTGCAGAGCACGATCACCAAGCAGATCTCCGATTCGCTCAAGGGCATCATCCAGAAGTCTTCCTGAATCCGGCACACCGGCGGCGCCGACGATGCCGCCGGGAAGCGATCGCCCGGGCGTTCAGACTGACTGCAGGAAGATGGAAGGATCGTGCCTGCCGGGCGCATCGTTGGCGCGCACCTGGGCATGCGACCAGGCATCGGCCTGGTCTAGCAGGGATTCCAGCGCCGAGCAAAGCATGGCCGGGGTGCATTCGGCCAGCCTCAGGGCCAGCTGCATGCACGGCCTGCCGTCGGGGGCGGCGCACAGCACCGTGCCACGGCCAGCCTGCATGAAATTGGCGCGCGCCATGCGTTCGGCCTGCCGGGCGTCGATACCGTGATCGGCCAACCGGCACGAGATCAGCACCAGCCCATGTGCGCCCACGTGGATCACCTGCACCACCTGCCGGCCATCGAACACCAACTGGCAGATGCCATCGGCCGAAGGCGCCAGACCGGCAATACCCAGCGTCCGGCCCAGTTCGGCGATCAGACTGGCATACGGAGAGTCGGCAGACATTGTCTGTTCACCCGGTGCAAACGGGCATCATAGGTGGAAGAGCCATTAAAAATACGCCAGACAGGCGCAATTGAACAGGGGCAAAAACCAGCGGGCGCATACGCGCCCCCGGTTGAGAACGTGGAGAACGGCGGCTCAGGCCAGGCTGCCGCCGGGCGACATCCCTGACAGGCCGCCCGGCGCCACATCCGGCGCCCCGCCGGTGCGCAGGGGGCCCCCGTCGTTCGCGGCCTCGATGCGCTCGCGCCAATGGGCCGCCACGTTGGCGAACTGCTCGATCCAGGTCGACAGCAATTCCACATCCAGGCTTGCCCGCCCACGCCGATCCGCCAGGAAAACGTGTCCGGTGTCGAAATCTGCGCTCAGGGTGGCCCCCCCCGTTCCCTGCCAGAACACATTGGCCGCCAGCAGCATGGCATAGATCGCGTCCCGGCGATCGGGATCGGCTTCGGGCAGGCGGGCGAAGAGGATCACCTCGTCGTCCTCGGGTTCGTGCTGGATGTGGATCTCGTGATCGTCGATCATGAGCCCGACGTAGCCGTCCTCGCCCGCCGCCATGTCGGCCATGCCCAGCGTCCGGCCCAGTTCGGCGATCAAGGCCTGGTATGAAGAAAGAGACATGTGATGCTCCTGTGATTCAATGGGTTGCGTCGTGGGTCATGATCAGGCTTTGGCGAACTTGCCCAGCCCGCAAAGGAACTGGCGGACTTCCGGATCGGGCAGCCTGTCTTTCAGGTGGCCCGCTTCCTTGCTGCCGGACAGCCCCGTGTTCCACCGCTGATTCTCGAGCTGGCCGGAACTGGAACTGACCGTATAGTAGACGCCCTGGTCATCGCCCACCAGCCGTTCGTCGGGGTTCATTTCACCGCCCAGGTCGCGCAGGATCAGCTTGGACTTGAGTTCGACGTCGGTGACGCCGCCGCGGTCCTTGTCGCTCTTGCAGCCCTTGGACATGGTGCCGGCCAGATCGGTGGCGCCCAGCAGATCCAGGCCCTGTTCGGCCAGCCCCTGCAGGACCAGGACCTCGCGGCCCATCTTGGCGGTGTCGCCGTTGCCCGTGCGAAAGGCCTCTTCGGTGAACATGCCACGCACCAGGTCGGTCTGGCCGCGCAGCTGGGCCATGAGGCCTTCGGCCTTTGCCCGCTGCCCGGGCTGCGTGGCCGGGTCGTTGACCGCGGCTTCCAGGCGATCGTAGACCTCGCCCACGAAACCGCCCGGCCGGGTACCGCGGGCGCCGAAGGTTCCTTCGCCCAGATCGCCCACCAGCTTGACCATGTTGCGGGTATTGTGTTCGTGCACATTGTTCCAGACCCGCATGAGGTTCTGGAATCCGCCGGTGGCGATGGCGTTGATGCCGAACGAGAACGTGATGGTATCCACGTCCACCTGCACGTCGTCATGATGGTCGGGGCGCTGTGGGTCGAACAGCCGCAGATCCCGGCCCGGCCCCGAATTGGCATCGAAGGCCTGAAACTGGCTCTGCGTATAGGCGCGTTCCTGGTAGTCCCGGACACCAAAGACGTCGCGCATCGTGTCGGGCGAGATCAAGTTGACGCTGACATGCACCAGCCGCGGCGGGGGGGCATCCTGCGGCCTGTCGGGATCGGTCAGCACCCCCCGCAGCCGCTGGTTGCTGGTCAGGGCGACTTCGAGCACCTCGCGCGCGCCGCGTTCGTTCGCAGTCTGCCGTTCGTCCTGGCCGTCGACATCCCACATGTCCAGCACGCCATGGCCCACCACCGTGGTCATCGTCCGGCCGTCGGGATCGAGCAGGCGGCTGACCTTGAGGTTGCGCGCATGATCCTCGCTGTCCTTGACTCCGGCGGCCACACCGCCGACGCGGCCATGGCCCAGGTCGACCCCCAGCTGATGGCTGATGAACTGGGCCGGCACGATTTCGCTCTTGTAGGTGCGCATCACACCATCGCGCATCACGGGCATGTCGCGAATCACAGGCTGCCATGTCTCGAGCCCGGACAGGGCCTGCCGCTCGCTGCGCGCCAGGCTGGGCTTGGAGAACATCGCATCGAGCGTGCCGCGGGGGATGCCGATGCCCTCCAGGCGGGTACGCAAGTCCTGCAGCGTACCCCGCTTGCCCTGGACGATGGGATGCGTGTCCCGGTTCGACTTGCTGGGCGCCTCGATGGCCTGCAGGGTGTCGACGTTCTCGCTGTCCTGGTATTGCTGGCTGCGGTCATCGCACAGCAGCGCCCAGTCGGTGCGTACCTGCGCCAGCTGGCCCAGCTGATCGACCGTGAGCGCCGGATCGCCGTTGCGGGCATCGACGTTCAATTGATCCAGCAGGTGCCTGCCCGCCTCGGCCCAGACCAGGTTGCTATGCTTGATGGAACGGTCGGTCAGGGGGTCGGTCAGGCGCATTTCGTCGACATAGGCGCTCTTGGCATCCAGCAGCCCGATCTGGTGGTCGAGATCCAGGTACAGCGCCTGATGCATGGCCAGCTTCTCGTTCTTGACCCGGATCTGCCCCTCGAGGGTTTCTTTCCGTGCCTGGAGCGTCTTTGCCTGATCGGAGCCCGGGGGCGCTGCATGAAGGCTGCGGTCGGTCTCGCCCAGATCGTCCGTCAGCGCCGCCAGCTCGTCATTGATCGTCTGTATGCCGTTCCACAGGCTGCCCTGGCTGTCGACCAGGTCGTCGCGCTGCTGCGTCAGCTGGTCCGACAGGCCTTGCAGGGAGTCCTGGGTCCAGGCCTGCCGCCCCAGCAGTTCCGTAGTCTGGTCGAGCCGGGCCAGGGCTCCCGCCACATTCGGATCATGCCACGGGCCGCCGCCATGGATCTGCCGCAGGCCCTGCGTGAAACGGGCAGGATCGAGCTCTACCCGCGACAGGACGCTGCCCCTGGGCGCTTCCTGGACCAGCCTGGCGAGTTCCGGGAAGCGCTCCTCGCACTGTCGGGCGCGCAGTTCGCGCAGTTCGGCCTCGGCACCGGCACGCAGGGATTGGACATCCACCCGGCTCAGCGGCGTATTGCCGTAACGGGAATCGTTGCGCACGGCGCGGATGACGGCCGCCCGCACATCGCGCAGTTCGGGGCCGTCCAGGCCCTGCAGCGCGTCGCCCAGCAGGGCTTCGTTGTGCCGCACCACCTGCAGCCGGAATTCCTGTGCCTTGTTCAGGATCTTACCGACCAGGTGATTGGTCAAGGGGCGGTCGTTGGTCGCCCAGTTGGCCGGCAGGCCGCAAGCACGCAGGGCTCGTTGCGCGCCCACGCGGCCCTCGGTCTTTTCGAGCAGGGTCAGGAAGGACTGCTTGACCTGGGTGCGTTCCTGGACGCGCATCTGTTGCTCCTGGGGCGTGCGGAACCACCCCTGGATGCGGCCGGCCAGCCGGGACAGGCTGCTCTGGCGCGGGCCATCCTGCCCCTGGGGATCCTGGCGGATTTCCCGCTCGAATGTTCCGCCGCTCAACTGCCTGAAATTGTTGAGGCCGATTGCCATCGCGTCTCTCCGTTCATCGATCAAGACTCATCACGAACGAATGAGTAACGCGATCCAGCGCCGGGTTCCACACATCGCGACGATTATCCCGCCGATCAACAGGGCCATTGGCTTGAAAGCGGACCGTGTGTATAGTTCCTGGTGGCGGCGCCATTTTGCACGCCGGCCGGCTACCGAGCGACGCCTCCCGACGATCATTCCATCAGGGCGGCACTCATGCGGCTGACGGTTTCCACCTGCCAGGCCATCCAAGCCACCACCATGCACTTGAACACCCGCTACTCAACGCCCGTCCTGCTGGCCGTCCTGCTGGCCCTCGCGGGATGCCAGAACATTCCATCAGCCTCCCGATCCGCATCGACCGCCACCCACGCCGCCGCAAGCACGGGCACCGATGCCACCCGCGTCGTGCAGCCGGTCGCCATCTATCTCGCGCAATCGGCTCCCGGCGACCGGTTGGTTGCCGTCCCGGTACCGGACGGCACGGTCTACCTGCATGCCCGCCCCATCCTCGCCCGCGAGGACCTGACCGAGGCGGCTGCTCTCTCCGACCGTCAGGGCGGACATTTCGTCGGCCTGAGACTGACGCCTGCAGGCGCCGAACGGCTCAGCGCCGTCAGCCGTCAGAACATCGGCAATCTGCTGGCCCTGGTCATCGGCCGCGAGCTAGTCGCCGCTCCTCGCATTTCCAGCGTGCTGGACCGCGGCATCCTGGCCTTCGAGGTGCCGTCGGCCGAAGCGGCCACCGATATTGCCGCACGCATCCGGGGCGACGTGCCTCAGTAACCTGTCGGTCCGCACCGGATATCCCATGACCGACAGCCGCGACATGCTTGACCTGCCAGCCGACATGAGTGCAGTGCCGCTCGCATTGCAATGGATCGAGGGCCTGGCTGGGCGGCTGGACTGGCCCGCCCGCATCGCCTTCGGACTGGCCCTGTCGCTGGACGAAGCGCTGACCAATGTGGTGTCCTATGCCTTCACCCCGCCCGGGCCAGGCACGCCGGCCATCACCGTTTCATGCCAGGCGGACGATACCTGCGTCAGGGTCGAACTGCGCGATAACGGCCGGCCCTACGATCCCACGGCGGACGAGCCGCCCCCGCTGGTGACCTGCCTGGACGAAGCCCGCGTCGGCGGGCACGGCATGCGGCTGATGCGGCATTACCTGGATGGACTCGACTACCGGCGCCAGGATGGCTGGAACTGCCTGACCCTGGTCATGAAAAAACCCTGACGCCGCATCGGCGCCCGCTTCGGAATCAACCCCGATATCGCAGGCACAGGCTGGTGACGTCGTCGGTCGGATCGGTACCGTCCTCGAACGCGCGCACGTCGGCGATCACCGCATCGGTCAGGACATTCAGCGGCACATCCCGTGGCTGCGCGCGCAGCAGGCTGGCCAACCTCTCCTCGCCGAAAACCTGGCCGTCGGGATTGAAGGCTTCGGTGATGCCATCCGTATACAGGTACAGCAGGTCGCCCGGCTTCAGATACAGGGTCTTCTGGGTATAGGCGATGTCCTCCTCGATCCCCACGGCGATGCCGTGTGTCGGCGCCACGGCCGACAATTCTCCATGCGCATCGAGCAGCCACGGCACATGGTGGCCGGCATTGACGTAATCCAGCCGTCCGGTACGCAGGTCCAGGGTCGCGTAGAACAATGTCACGAACAGCATCTGCTCGTTTTCCGCCGCCAGCAGCGCATTGACGCGCTGGACGCACTCCGCCGGCCGCCGCACGAAGCGTGTCGTGGATTTCAGCAAGGTGCGCGAGATGGCCATGAACAGTGCCGCGGGGATGCCCTTGCCGGACACGTCGGCGATGACGAATCCCAGATGATGTTCGTCGAGCATGTAGAAATCGTAGAAATCTCCGCCCACGTCGCGCGCCGGGAATATCCGGCAATCGATCTCCATGCGAGGATCGTCCGGCATGGTACGCGGCAGGATGCTGAGCTGCACGGCGCTGGCGATCTGAAGCTCCTGCTGCAGCCCCGCGAGCTTGGTCTTCGAGATCAGGGCATCGCGCAGTTCGATCACCATGTGGGACAGCCGCTGGTGCTGCTCGACCAGCCGGTGGCGCAGATCGCCCATCACCTCGGCCAGGCGTCTCAGGCCGCCGCCCTCATCGGCCGCGTCGCCCTGGCGACCAATCAGCGCCTGGACCTCCTGGCGACTGATCGAGTCCATCGAATCGGCCAGCGCACGCAACTCTCCGGCCATGACGGCTTCGTGCAGGCGGCGGATACGTGCCTGCTGGGCCTGATCGCGTGCCAACTGCAGCGTCTTGTGGCGGAAAGCAACGATGCTGTGGCCCAGGCGTTCGATCTCGTCCTGCCGTCCCGCCGCCGGGCGGCCGCCTGCATCATCCCGCGGCCCGCTGAGTTCGTCCAGGATCTCGAGGGAATCCTGCAATGGCCGGAAGCTGCGCCAGATGATCCGATGGATCAGCACCAGCCCCAGGATGGCCAGACCCACCGCCAGCCACAATGTCAGCCGGCCCAGGGTCAGGCTGGGTTTCATCAGGGATGTGACGTCCTTGAGCGACAGGAGCACACCGCCCGCACTGCCCGAAATGCTGGCGACCGGCGTCGACGTCAGCAGCAGGATTTTTCCCTGGTCTTCCAGGAACCGGTATTGCGCATCCTGCCCGGACAAGGCCGGATCGACGCGCAGCCACTGGCTGCGCCCGGTACTGGCTACCAGGCGCCCCCTGGGATCCAGGAAATGAATGCTGTAGCGGTCGTCGTCCCTGAGCGGATCGATCTGCTGCACGGCTCGATCCAGTGTGCGTCCTCCGATCAGCGCCCAGTCGTCGCCCCGCAGATGGATGGTCTGAGCCGCGAGCAGCAAGGTCGTGCCGCCATCCAGATTGCTCAACCCCCTGGCTTTCCCCCCGGCCAGGACATCGTCCAGCGTTCCGGCGTCCAGCGGCGCCACATCGGTGGTGGCACCTTGCAGGACATACACCTGGCGATTGGGGTCGACGAGGGCCAGGTAGTCCAGCGAAGGCACTTGTTCGCGCAGCGCCTTCACGGGATCGCCGGCCGTGCTCAGCCTGGGGGTCAGGGAATGCAATCTGCCGGCAATGTCCAGCGTCTGGGACATCATGAACTGAGTCCAGAGGGCGGTCTGATCTTCCTGCCCGAGATTGGCGGCCTGCTGCCGCAGCAGGTGTTCTCTCAGGGCCTGCAGACCCGAGAGCGAACCGATCAGCAGGGCGAAGCCCAGGGCGATGATGAACGTCAGGCGCAAGCGCAGCGACAGGCGCCAGCCGCGCCGGGGCGGCACAATCTGCACGCGCGGCGCGGGCTTCGGGGGCAGGACGCCCAGGGCCTCGAGACGGGGCCGCACCCGTCCGTCGAAATCGACTGCCAGCAAGGACTCGGCTTCATGCGCCAGGTCGGCCCGTTGCTGCGCCGCGCGGGCCGCCATCGTCTGCAGGCCGTCCCAGGCCTGACCGAGAATGTCCCGCGGCTCGGGACGGGGCCCCGGGGGCGGCGGCATGAGGTCATCGGGATCCGTCTCGAGCAGGGCAAGCAAGGCGCGCCGATGCCGCCTGAGATGGGCGCCGTAGAGTGCGCTGCACAACCCGCCCAGCAGGGCCAGGGGAAGGAACAGCCAGAGCATGCACGTCAGCAAGGCCGTGTATGCCCCCCCCAACGCGGGAGGCGCTGCCTCGATCTTCAGGGTGCCGATCCGCTGCGAACCGACATTCAGTTCCGTGCGCACGGCCGCCGATGAGCTTGCGCCGGAACGCCGGGCGGATCCCAGCACCTTGCCGTCGGGGTTGGTCAGCTCGATGTGTGTCAGCTGGGACACGTGATCGAGCGTACCCTGCAGGCTGCGGCTGATCACCGGGATGGCGTCGAGCGGGATGCCCAGCTGGCCGGCTCGGACGAACTGCCGACCCAGGGAACGCCCGACCGAAGAGGCCAGGTCACTGGCCTGCTCCTGTACGGCCGATGCCACCGTATCCTGCAGGCGTCCGAGAAGAATGCCGCTTGCCAACCCGGCCGCGACCGCGACGATCAGGAAACCGCCGGCTGCATCGCGCAGCCAAGCACGGATGCCTTGGTCAATCGGCATGATCCAACTCCTTCATCTGCTGCCGCTGCCGGCCCAGGGCCTGCAGATTGGCCAGATGGCGCTCGCTGGCCCGCCGGGCGGCAGCGACCAGCGGATCCCGGTCATCGAGGGCAGGCGCCTCGCCCTTCAGGATCATGCCGGCCCACAGGAACGGCCGCAGGCGGCGGCGCGCCAGCCAGATCGCCCCCAGGCCCGCGACCAGCACCGCCAGCACCGCCAGCGCCAGCGTGGGCAGCCCGCGCGCCAGCCAGGCCTGCAGGCTGTAGGCCTGAGCCGTATGCGGCACCACCAGGATCAGGCCACCGACCGTACGCCCCAGCTCGTCCTGGAGCACTGCGCCGCAGCGGCGCACGTGCGGATCATTGACGCACCAGGTTCCATTGTCTCTGGATTCCTGGATCCAGCCGGCCGGAATGGCGCCGCCCCGCTTGCCCAGGTCCGTGCTGTAGAGCACCTGGCCGCGGGCGCCGTAGATGCTGATGTCCCGGATATCCGGCATGCCGGACTTCTCCCGCTCGATCAGCCGTTGCAGACCCGAGTTTTGTTCGAGCGCCAGCCCCAGGGTCAGGTTGGTCTCGATGGTGCTGCGCAGGCTTCCAAGCACGTATTCCTCGTGCGCCCTGAGCGTCTGGTCGATGGCTTGCTGCTCGATGCGCACGGTCAGCACGGTCGCGCCGAACACGGCAGCCAGAGCACAGCTGGCCAGGGCGAGGATCAGGAGCAGAGGCGTTCTCATGGCAGGCTTTCCGACAGGCGGGATACGGGAGTCCGGTCAGGACGAGCGGCATGATAGCGCCTGCCGCAGCCGGCGGCGGCCGCGCTCAACAAGGCGTTGGCGGGCAGGCCGGCCAACGCCGCCAGGGTTTCGAGCCGCTGGTGTTCGCCGAAGATCTCGGCCCACTGCCCGGGCGCCGCAAGGCCGTCAGGCAGCCCGCTGACGTCCACGCTGGTCAGGCCCATGGAAATGCCGCCCACGATGGGCGCCCGATGCGGACCGAAATACACGGCGCCCCGGTTCATCAAGGCATAGGGCAGGCCGTGGGCATAGCCGATGCACAGGGTGGCGACCCGCATGGGGGTCGGGCAGCGGTATTGACGGTCGTAGCCGATCTCGGCCCCGGCGGGCAGGTCGGCGACCTGCAGGACAGGCGCCCGCACCCTGGCCACGGGCAGCAGGGGCAGGGTCCGGGCAGGCGTCGTGTCCACGCCGTACAGCGCACTGCCCACGCGGGCCATGTCGAGATGATGCCCCGGGCAGGCAAAGACACTCGCCGAGATCGCCAGGCAGCGGGCTGCGGGCGGCAAGGGAGCGATCAGTTCAAGGAAGCGATCGTGCAGGCTCTGGCGGGCCGAGTCTTCCGGAGTGCTGAAGCTGGCCGGCTGGGTGATCCAGGCCCGTACCCGGAGCGGGGCCCATTCCTGCGCCTTCAGGCGCTCCACCGCATCGGGCTTCAGGCCGAGACGCCCCAACCCGGTATCCAACGCAACGGCCACCGTCAGGGCGCCTGCCCGTCGCGCTTGTGCGATTTCTTCCAGGTCGTTGAGCACGGGAATCAGGCGCCGCGCCAGGCAGTCCTGCGCGGAAGCGCCGCGCAAGCCGCTGAGAATGAAGACCTCGGCATCCGGTGCCAATGCACGCACGCGGCAGGCTTCGTCGTAGCCCAACACCCAGTATTGCCTGCAACCCTGGGCCGACAGCGTCGCAACGACGGGCTCCAGCCCCAGTCCGTAGGCATCGCACTTGACCACGGCGCCGAGATCGGTCCCCGTGTAGTGCTCGCGAACGGCCTGCCAGTTGCGGACCAGACGACCCAGGTCGATCTCCATCACGGGCATATCGGCATACGGTACGGTCGTCATGGCGCCACGGCCTCCGGGGACACGAGCACGCAACCGGACCGCCCCAGGAGCCGGCCGCGCCACCCCTGCGACAGCAATCGTTCCTGTTCGTGCAGCGGCAGGTCGTCGAAGGGGCGGGTGACGGTTCCATCCGCCCCCTCGGCGAACGGAACCACCGTACGCGCACGGCGGGCCAGGATGTAGCGCAACGAGTCCTGATAGACCCGGCGCACCAGACGGATCTCAAAACCTTCGAGCATCAGGCTGCGCCAGCTGGCCGGATTCGACGGCGCCGCCGTGGCATACAGATAGGCGTCGGGATGGGCCAATTCGATACGGCGGCGAATCAGCTCACACTGCAGCCGCCGCCCCCTGTGGGTTTCGGCAACCGAAGCCCCGGCCAGTTTCTGGACCCGCGCATCATCGGGCCAGCCCAGCCAGAGATCCGGCCGTGTCCCCGGATCGGGGCCATTCTGCAGCACGCCATAGGCTACCAGGGATCCATCCATACCGCAGGCGCCGATGATCTTCCCACCCCCATCCAGCTGCGCGGCGAAGAACTCCGGGCGTTCGGGCCGGACCTGGTCGGGACCCATGCCCCGGATCGCCCGCCCATGCAGATCGACGATCCGGTCGAGATCCGCCGGACCGAGGATGCGCCAATCCAATTGCAGGGACGTGCTGCAGTTCATCCGATATTCCCCGTCAGCGACGCAGGGGCCCGGGTGATCACGTCGGCGTAGTTCAGCATTTCTATGGGCGGGTAGAAGCCCCCCAGTGCCTTGGCCGTGTGCAGGTTGATCAGCAGCGCGAAGCGCTTCAGGGCCTCGATGGGAATCTGGTCGGCGGACACGCCCTGATACAGGATGGCCTCGGCCTGCACCGCAGCCAGCCGTCCGACGGAGCGATAGCGGCTGATCAGTCCGGTCAGGGCCGAGAACTGCCGGACGGCAAGCTCCGTCACCCCGAACGTCGGCAAGCGCTGTTCGATGCTGGCGGGAATGACCCGGTCATAGACCGTGCCCAGGAAGGTATCGGGCACCAGGTAGAACCATTCGGCGCCCTCTTCCCGCAATTCGGCGATCAGCCGTTCGAGCCCACCGGCCGTGGGACGGCCTGCCGCATCCAGCCCGAAATGACGGTGAATGGCCGTGCGGTGCGTGGCGGCGCACAGGGCGTCCATTTCGGCCGCGACCGCGCGCGAGTTGGGTTCGGTGGTCGAATACAGCAGGCCGACCTTGCTGAATTCCCTGTATGCCGCCATGGCCCTGACCTGGGTTTCGGTGGGCACCACGTGCACGGCCCCGGTGACGTTGCGGCCCTGCTGCGTGCGGGATGGCACGATGCCGGCGGCCACCGGCGCGCTTACCAGGGCGAAGACCACGGGAATGCTGCCGACGCGGCCGGACGGATCGGGATCCTGCCAGGTGCCGGCCACGCCCAGGGTCACGGGCGTGCCCCAGGTATAGATCAGGTCGGGCGCCAGGCGGGGAATCTCATCCAGGATGGCGGGCAGCCGACGGACGTCCTGCCCGACGTCGCGCTGGATGATCTCCGGCGTCCTGCCCTGCGCGCGCAGGTATTCCAGGAAACCGTCTTCGACTTCGGTGCGGCCCCGGTAGGTGATCATCAGGATGCGGCGCCGGTCTGCCGCCCGCGCCACCCAGGGCGCAGCTCCCCCGAGCAGGCCGGTGGACAAGGCCGCGCGCAACAGGCGCCGGCGGATGCGTGAAAAAGGAGCAGGAACATTCATGGGAGACTGCCGTAGGCATCGGAAGCGGAGCGCCACTGCCCATAACCGTAGAGCAGGGCGCCGCCAGTGGTCAACAAACCGAACAAGATGAGTGTGGCGGGCGGGCCGAGCAGGCCCATCGCCGCACCTGCCAGGGCCGGGCCTGCGGCCGATCCGCTGCGCTCGACCAGGCGGAACAGCCCGAGAACCTGGGCGGAATGACGGCCATGCCCATGGTGGGCGTAGCTGGCCATCATGGACGACTGGGGTGTGATCGACAGGGCCTGCCCCAGCCCCAGCAGGAACAGGAAGGCCACGATGGCGCCCAGACCGGGCCAGAACAAGACCGGCAGCACACCCAGGCCGGCGATGAGCCCGCCCAGGACGATCTTGCGAGGCCGGGCGTCCTGCCGGGGCGCCTCGCCCCAGCGGGCGAAGAGCGGGACGCACAGGACCATCATCAGCGGATAGATCATCTGGACACGGCCGATGCTGGACAGCGAATAGCCATCTGCCTCCAGGATGAGCGGCACCAGAAAGAAACACAGGGCCGACAGGATCAGCTTGGCCGGCACGGCGCATCCCAGCAACAGGGACCGCAGGCCGGGCATGCGCCAGGTTTCCCCGAGCGCCCCGGGCGCCAGGCGGGCACGGTGCAGCCGGTCATGTGGCCGTGTTGCGGACATCATGACTCGCGCCAGGCACAAGGCGATCAGGCACAAGCCGGCCGCAGCCAGGAATGCAGGACCGCTGCCGAAATATTCGGCCAGGAAACCACCGATGGGCGGGGCGCACAGGGCCGCGGCAAGAATGGCACGAATGAAGATGGCCAGCCCCGCCGTGCGGGCGCCGGGGTCGGCCTGGTCGACGATGTATCCCTGCGCCGACGTGAAAACCAGCGTGAAGCCCAGCGCGCTGAAAGCACGAGCCAGCAGCAAGCCCGAATAGGAATCGGCGAAGGCGCAGAGTCCGTAGCCGATGCCCGCCACGCCGGCGCCCAGCATCAACCCCCGGCGCCGGCCCAGCGACTCGGACCAGAGCGCCATCGGAATCTGCCCCAGGGCCACGATCGCCATGAAGATGACGATCGGCAGGCTGACGAGCAACGGCGCATGACCGGCGCCTCCAGGCAGCAGTGCATGGGTCAGGCTGGGCAGGAAGGGGCGGTTCAGCTCCTCGGCCATCATGAAGATGAACAGGACACCCCGAACCTGCCCTGCCGGAAGGGTCCGGACGGCACCCGTGCCGGCCGCCTCGGGCGCATTCCGGAAGGCGCTCGTCTGCGTCAGCAGCGACAGCAGTTCGAAACCGATCAGCAGTGCAACCAGGCCCAGGAAGGCCGTATCCAGCAGCAGGCCATGGATCTGGGCGGCCGCATGGCGGTTGTCGGGCACCACTTCCAGGACGGCCACAGCGTTTCCCCGCGCAGAGATCGGCAGCCACAGGCTTTTTCCCACCGCCGCCGCGTCGATTCCGCCGGGTGGCACCACCTTGAGCTCGACCCGCTCTAGTTCCGGATAATGCCGTCGCAGCGACTCGAAATATTCGGGCACCCCTTGCAGCTGGTCGAACGGGATCCCCAGGTCCAACGCCTTGTCGATCAGGGAACGGGCGCCATTGCCGATCGACTCGACCTTGGTCTCGATCAACGGATTCAAGGTACGGTCGATGATGCGCAGGGCCTGATGATCCATCAGGAACAGGCCGCCCCCGAGGATGAACGCCAGCATCAGGGGCAGCCGCAGCCTGCCTCGCCCGTCGCGGCCGACCCGCAGCGCCCAGGCTGCCAGGAAGCCCAGCAAGGCGCCGCCGGCCACAATGGGCACGGCATGTCCGCGCATTGCCTGGCGGATTTCCACCGAAGGGATCTCCAGGGCGCGGGTGTCGTAGCGCAACAGGATCCGCCCGGCCGGCAACCCGAGATCGTCGATCAGGTCCCGTCCGAGCGTGCCGGGCGATGCGGGCTCCGGCAAAAGGCCGTCCCCATACAGGCTCCGGCCACGCGCATCCTGGACGGACATGCCCAGGATATCGGCATCCAGGGCGCGTTCGCGTCGCAGGGCGGCGCCCAGTGTGCCTTCCTGGCTCTCGAGGCTCACCCCCAGCGAAGCGGCATGCATGGCGCCTTCCGCGGTCCGGTCCAATGCAATGGCGAAGCGGGACTCGAGGATGCCGCGATACGCCTTGAGCAGCGAACCCTCGGTCATCCAGGCGCCTGCGGACAGGCAGACCGCAATCAGCAGGCTGAACAGAAAAGCTGGAACCAGCGGGAATCGCATGAAAAAGGTCGGGCCTCTGTGAGACCCCCCGAGCTCCGGGGGACATGATCGGGGCTGAGTAACGAAAACGCCCCGAAAGTTCCATGCTTCGCGCGGGGGACACGGCGAAGGTCCGGCCGACAGCACTGAAGCGGCTCGGGCCCTCCGGACCAGGAACGAAATGCGATCTCCTAGCGCCCTGCCCGCACGACGCCCACGCTGGCGGCGACCACCAGGCCGGTGCCCAGCATCTGCCCGATGCCCATGCCCTGGCCCAGGAAGATCCAGCCGGACGCGGCGCCGACGGCCGGCTCCAGGCTCATCAGCACGCCGAACATGGCGGCCGGCATGCGCCGCAGGGCCGTGATTTCAAAGATGTAGGGCACCAGGGGCACCAGCACCGCGAGCCCTGCCGTGAAAGCCAGCTGCCGCCAGGGGAACAGGATCGTGCCGGCCTCGGCCGCCGCGAAGGGCAGGGACAGCAGCGCCGCGACCGCCAGCGAGACGGTCAGGCCCTGCAGGCCGGGAAACGCGGGGCCGATCTTCTTCATCATGACGATGTAGACGCCCCAGCCGGCCGCCGCCAGCAGGGCGTAGGCGATGCCGGCCGGATCGGCGCCGCCGGCCGCGTGGGCGTCGCCCGACACCAGCAGCCCGATCCCGACGGCCGCCAGCAGCGGCCAGGCCAGGGCGCGCCAGCCGCGCGCGCCCAGCGCCGCCACCGCCAGCGGCCCGCAGAACTCCAGCGCCACCGTCAAGTGCTGGGGCAGGCGCTCGATCGCCAGGAAGAAGGCCAGGGACATGACGGCCATGGCCGTCCCCAGCACCAGGGCCGCCCGCCACTGGGCGGCACCGTAGCGGTGCAGCGGCGGGCGCACGAACAGCAGCAGCGCCAGCGCGGCCCAGCACAGGCGCAGGCCGGAGGTGGACAGCGCGCCGTAGTCGTGGATCACCGGCACGGCCAGCGACACGCCGGTCTGCACGCTGACCATGGCGGCCACGGCCAGGCCGACCGCCAGGCCGATGCCCGGCCCGGGCCGCCCGGACGCGCGGCCGCGCGCGCGGGCCGGGTCGTGTTGGGACATGGGAGAAAATGGCTTATCGTAGGACACTGCGGGGATTGCTTCCGATCTCTGGATTCTTGCGATTGACGACTATACAGGACCGCTCATGACGCCACAGAACGCCGCGCCCGACACGCCGGACTCCGCCGCCTTGCACGCCCGCATCCGGGACAGCTTCGACCGCTCCGGCCTGATGCGCCAGCTGGGCGCGCGCCTGGGCGACGTCGCCCCGGGCCGGGTCCACGTCCACCTGCCCTACGGCCCCGACCTGACCCAGCACCTGGGCTATTTCCACGCCGGCGCGACGGCCGCGATCGCCGACGCCGCCGGCGGCTTCGCCGCCATGACGCGCGCGCCGCTGGGCCACACGGTGCTGTCGGTCGAATTCAAGATCAACCTGCTGGCCCCCGCGCAGGGCGAATCCCTGGAGGCCGTCGGCCGGGTCGTCCGCGCGGGCCGCACGCTGACCATCGCCCAGATCGACGTCTACGCCCTGAGCGCGGGCGAGAAGACGCCGGTGGCGCTGATGCAGCAAACCCTCATCAATCTGCCGGAACCCGCATGACGCGCACTTCGATCCCGTTCTCCGTCCTGGACCTGGCCCCCATCGCCGAAGGCGGCGGCGCGGCCGAATCCTACGCCCACACCGCCGACCTCGCCCGCCACGCCGAATCCCTGGGCTACCGGCGCTACTGGATGGCGGAACACCACGGCATGCCCGGCATCGCCAGCGCGGCCACCGCCGTGCTGATCGGCCACGTCGCGGCGGCCACCGCGCGCATCCGCGTGGGCGCGGGCGGCATCATGCTGCCCAACCATTCGCCGCTGGTGATCGCCGAGCAGTTCGGCACGCTGGAAACCCTGTATCCCGGCCGCATCGACCTGGGCCTGGGGCGGGCGCCCGGGTCGGACCAGGCCACCGCGCGGGCGCTGCGCCGCACGCTGGATTCGGATCCCGACGCCTTCCCGCGCGACGTGGCCGAGCTGATGGACTATTTCGAGGGCCGCGGACCGGTGCGCGCCGTGCCCGGCGCGGGCTGCAGGGTGCCGGTCTGGATCCTGGGGTCCAGCCTGTTCGGCGCGCAGCTGGCCGCCCTGATGGGCCTGCCCTACGCCTTCGCCTCGCATTTCGCGCCGGCGCAGATGATGGACGCCATCGCCCTGTACCGGCGCCATTTCCGGCCCTCGCGCCACCTGGACCGGCCCTACGTGATGCTGGGCTTCAATGTGTTCGCCGCCGACACGGACGATCAGGCGCGCTTCCTGGCGACCTCCTGGCAGCAGTCCTTCGTCAACCTGCGCACCGGCCGGCCGGGGCTGCTGCCGCGCCCCGTCGAGGGCTACCTGGAATCCCTGCCGCCGCCCGCCCGGGCGCTGCTGGACCAGATCCTGGCCTGCGCCGCCATCGGTTCGCCGGACACCGTCGCCGCGCAGATCGGCGCCTTCGTGGCGCGCACCGGGGCCGACGAGCTGATGATCACCTGCAACATGCACGACCACGCGGCCCGCCTGCGGTCCTACGAGATCGCGGCCGGGGCGATGGCCGCGGCCGCCTGAACGTCCGCCTGAGCGGCCGCCGGGCCGGCCGCGTCCAGCCTCAGGCCGGCCGCCCCGCTTCGCCGGCCGCCCCGCGGGACGCCCGAGCGGGATCCCGGGGCCGGGATCTCAGGGGGCGATGGGCAGGGCGCGCTTGTGGGCGCTGCGCCGCCAGGTGGACACGATGATGTCGAAGGCTTCCGGCGCGACGTCCCGGCCTTCCAGGAAATCGTCGATCTGCTCGTAGCTGACGCCGAAGGCCTCTTCGTCGGGCTTGAGCGGCTTGAGCAGTTCCAGGTCGGCCGTGGGGACCTTGAACACCAGCGCATGGGGAGCGCCCATGGCGGCGGCCAGCGCCCGCACGCGGCGCTTGTTCAGCCCCGCCAGCGGCGTGACATCGGCCGCGCCGTCGCCGAACTTGGTGAAGAAGCCCATCAGGGCCTCGGCGGCGTGGTCGGTGCCCACCACCAGCCCGCCGCGCGCCCCGGCCACGGCGTACTGCGCGATCATGCGCTGGCGGGCCTTGATGTTGCCGTGCAGGAAATCCTGCTGGGCGGCGTCGCGGAAGGCCAGGCCGGAAGCCCGCACCGAATCCAGCATCGCGTCCGAGGCCGGGCGCACGTCCACGGCCAGGGTCTCGTCGGGCCGGATCACCGCCAGGCCCGCCTGGGCGTCGGCCTCGTCGAGCTGGACGCCATAGGGCAGCCGCATGGCCACGAAGCGGGCGTCCCCGCCCTGCGCGCGCACCCGTTCCACGGCCCGCTGCGCCAGGCAGCCCGCCGTCAGGGAATCGACCCCGCCGCTGATGCCCAGCACCAGGGCGCGGGCGCCGGTGGTGCGCAGCAGTTCGGCCAGGAATTCCACCCGCCGCTCGACCTCGGCCTGGGCGTCGAAGGCGTCCACCACGCCCAGGGCGAGGCGGATGTGCAGTTGCAGGGCGCGTTGCTCGTCATTCATGCGGCGGTCCTTGAAATTCAACGGTCTTCGATCCGGCGGTTCTTGGCGATCCTCGATCCGGCGGTTCCGGATCCAACGGTCTTCCATTCAGCGCATCCTCGGCGGTTCTCTCCGGCGGTCCTCGTTTCAGCGATCCTCGAAGCGGTCCAGCACCGCGCCGGTGCTGGCGTCGGAACAGTTGAAGGCGAACTTGGCCTGCACCCCGCGCGTGTAGCGCGGCGCGGGCGGCGTCCACGCGGCGCGCCGGGCGGCCAGGACGTCGTCGGGCACGTTCAGCTGCAGCAGCTGGCGGTGGGCGTCGATGGTGATGGAATCGCCTTCCTCGACCAGCGCGATGGTGCCGCCCACGGCGGCCTCGGGCGCGACGTGGCCCACGACCATGCCCCAGGTGCCGCCCGAAAAGCGGCCGTCGGTGATCAGGCCCACCGAATCGCCCAGGCCTTCGCCCACCAGGGCGCTGGTCGGCGCGAGCATTTCCGGCATGCCCGGGCCGCCCTTGGGCCCCAGGTAGCGCAGCACCATCACGTCGCCCGCATGAATCGTGCCGGCCAGGATGGCGTCCATGGCGGAGGGCTCGTCGTCGAACACCCGCGCCGGGCCGGTGATCGCCGGATTCTTCAGGCCGGTGATCTTGGCCACGGCGCCGAGTTCCGCCAGATTACCCTTGAGGATGGCCAGGTGGCCTTCGGGGTACAGGGCCTGGTCCAGCGGTCGGATCACGTCCTGGTCGGCGCGCGGCGCGTCGGGCACGCCGGCCAGGGTCTCGGCGATGGTCTTGCCGGTGATGGTGATGCAGTCGCCGTGCAGCAGGCCGGCGTTCAGCAGCAGCTTCATGACCTGCGGGACGCCGCCCGCCTGGTGGAAATCCACCACCAGGTACTTGCCGCTGGGCTTCAGGTCGCAGATGACCGGCACGCGGCGGCGCACGCGCTCGAAGTCGTCGATGGTCCATTCGACCCCGGCGGCGTGCGCGATCGCCAGGATGTGCAGCACCGCATTGGTCGAGCCGCCGGTGGCCATGATGACGGCCACGGCGTTCTCGATGGACTCGCGCGTGACGATGTCGCGCGGTTTCAGGTCGAGCTCGACGGCCTTGAGCAGCACGCGGGCCGATTCGGCGGCGGAATCGATCTTTTCCTGGTGCACGTTGGCCATGGTGGAGGAATACGGCAGGCTCATGCCCAGGACCTCGAAGGCCGAGCTCATGGTGTTGGCCGTGTACATGCCGCCACAGGAGCCGCTGCAGGGGATGGCGTGGGTCTCGATGTTGTGCAGCTCGACTTCGGACATGCGCCCGGCCGCGTGTTCGCCCACGGCCTCGAAGACGCTGACGATGTTCAGGTCCTGGCCGCAGTAGCTGCCCGGCAGGATGGTGCCGCCATAGACGTAGATGGACGGCACGTTGGCGCGCAGCATGCCCATCATGCCGCCGGGCATGTTCTTGTCGCAGCCGCCGATCACCAGCACGCCGTCCATCCACTGGCCCTGGACGCAGGTTTCCACGCAGTCGGCGATGACTTCGCGCGACACCAGGGAATATTTCATGCCTTCCGTGCCCATGGCCATGCCGTCGGAGATCGTCGGCGTGCCGAACATCTGGGGATTGCCGCCCGATTCCTTGATGGCGGCGGCGGCCGCGTCGGCCAGCGGCTGCAGGCCGCTGTTGCACGGCGTGATGGTGCTCTGGCCGTTGGCGATGCCGATCATGGGCTTGTCGAAATCGGCCTCCGTGTAGCCGAGCGCGTAATACATCGATCGGTTCGGCGCCCGGGCGACGCCCTGGGTGATGTTCGAGGAACGCAGCGGTTTGGCCATGGCGGAATCCTTTCGGGAAGTCGGTGGGGAATCTTCCAGTTTAAAACTACTCCGCGCCGGCGGGCCGGACACGCGCACGTCGAATGCGGGTATTGGGGCGCGCCGGGCGCGGATCGGCCCGCGCGGTCAAAAGCTGCGCCGGGCGGGCTGCGCCAGATCGTCGAGGAAGGCCGGATCGAGCAGGACCCATTCCCGGCGCGCGCCGGCGATGCGGCCCTGCGCCACCCAGTCGGCCAGCAGCCGGCTCAGGGTCTCGGCGCGCACCCCCAGGTGCGCCGCGAGCTGGCGCTGCGTCAGGGGCAGGCGCACGGACGATCCCTCGCCCGGCCGCAGGCGCAGCAGGTAGTCGGCCAGGCGCTGCGCGGCCGTGCTGTCGCTGAACCATTCCACCTCGTTGACCCGCTGGTAGACCCGGTCGCTCAGGCGCGCCAGCAGCCGCATGGCCAGGTCGGGCCAGGCGCGGCAGGCCGCCTGCAGGCCGGCCCGCTTCAGGCACAGGGCGATCGCGTCGCCATGCGCCCGGGCATGCATCGGGTAGCGGCCGTGGGTCATGAACATGGCCGTCTCCGCCAGCAGCTGGCCGACGCGGAAGATGTGGAACACGCGCTCCTGGCCGTCCTGGGTGTGGCGCAGCACCTCGATGCCGCCGCTCACGACGTACAGGTATTCGACGGCGTCCTCGCCTTCCCGGAACAGCAGGTCGCCGTCCTCGACGTGCAGGATCGCGGCGTCGCGCAGCAGCAGGCGCGCCACCTCCGGCGGCGCGTCCCGGAACAGCGGGTGCCCCAGCACCCGGGCGGGAGAATCCTCGGTCGGATTGACTTTTGTCATTTGCGTTGAGCGATTCGGAATGCGACGATGCGAGATTGATAATAATTCGCATTCAGTTATGTGGGAATCCCTTCGAGCATCATACCGCCTGGCGCGGCTGGGCCTGCTGGCCGTCCTGCTGGGCATGGGCCTGTCGGTTTCGGCCGCGCCGCGCGAGCGCCTGGTCCTGGCCGGCCCCACGGCGGCCGTCAGCTTCCCGCTCATCCACATGGTCGAGACCGGCGCCCTGGCGGACTGGGCCGGCACCGTGGAATTCCGCCACTGGAAAAGCCCCGACCAGTTGCGCGTGCTGCTCGCCAAGCAGGAAGTGGACTTCAGCGCCACGCCCGTGAACCTGCCCGCCATCATGGCCAACCGCGGCATGCCCGTGCGCCTGCTCAACGTCTCGGTCTGGGGGCTGCTGTGGTTCGTCAGCGCCGACCCGGACGTGCGCACGGTCGCCGACCTGGCCGGCAAGCCGCTGCTGACGACCTTCCAGCGCGACCTGCCCGCCCTGCTGCTGGAACGCCTGCTGGACGCGCAGGGCCTGACCGGCGAACGCGCGCCGGCCATCCGCTACGCGCGCGACGCCCAGGACGCCATCGCCCTGCTGCTCACCGGCGAGGCCCGCAGCGCCCTGCTGCCCGAGCCCTCGGTCTCGCTGCTGCTGGCGCAGAACGCCCGCCGGGGCGGCGCGGCGCTGCACCGCGTGCAGAGCCTGGAGGAGGCCTGGCGCGGCACCTTCCCGGCCCATCCCGACCTGCCCCAGGCCGGCATCATGGCCAATGCCGGCCTGGCCGGCGACCGCGCCCTGGGCGAGGCCTTCACGCGCGCCTACGACCGGTCGACGCGCTGGTGCAAGGCCGAGCCGGCCGAATGCGCCCGCCTGGTGCACAAGCACCTGGACTTCCTGCCGGTCGAGGCCATCGAAGCCTCGATCCGCGTCACCCGCCTGGAAAGCCGCGACGCGCGGGCCGTGCGGCCCGCCCTCGAAGCCCTCTACGGCCTCATCCTGCAGCACAACCCCGAAGCCGTCGGCGGCCGCCTGCCCGACGCGGGGTTCTACGGGCCATGACCGCGCCGGGCCGCCCCAAGCGCACCTCCCGGCTCTGGTCCGCGCTGGGCGTCGTCCTGATCTTCGCCGGCTGGGAGCTCGCCGCCCGCCTGATGGGGCCCATGCTGATGGCCACGCCCCTGGAGGCGCTGCGCTCGATCGGCGTGCTGGCGGGCGACCCCGGCTTCTGGGCGCACAGCCGCGACAGCCTGACGCGCATCGCCGTGGGCGTGGGCACGGGCTGCGGCATCGGCTTCGCGCTGGGCGTGCTCGCCGGCCACGACGCGCGCCTGCGCGGCCTGCTGGAGCCGCTGCGCTGGCTGCTGATGGCCATCCCGCCCGTGGTCGTGGTGGTGCTGGCCATGCTCTGGTTCGGCCTGGGCTCGGGCATGGTGATCTTCATCACCATCCTGATGATGGCGCCCGGCATGTACGTCAACACGGTCAAGGGCATGCGCATGATCGACGCCGGCCTGCTGGAAATGGGCCAGGTCTACCGCTTCGGCGCCTGGACGCGGCTGCGCCACATCTACCTGCCCGCGCTGGCCGCGCCCCTGACGGCGGCGCTGCTGATCGCCGCCTGCGGCGGCGTGCGGCTGGTGGTCATGGCCGAGGTGCTGGGCGCCGAAAGCGGCGTGGGCTACGCGCTGGCCAACGCGCGCAGCACCTTCGACAGCGGCCGGCTGTACGCCTGGGTGCTGCTGATCCTGGGCCTGGTGGCCCTGCTGGAATTCCTGCTGCTGCAGCCCATCCAGCGCCGCCTGACCCGCTGGCAGGAGCCCAGCCATGCTTGAGATGCGCGACCTGCGCCTGGCCTTCGGGCCGCACACCGTGCTCGACGGCATCGGCCTGGACGTGCGCCCCGGCGAGCGCATCGGCGTTATCGGCCCGAGCGGCGCGGGCAAAAGCACCCTGCTGCGCCTGGCGGCCGGCCTGCTGCGGCCGGACGAAGGCACCTGCCACAACACCTTCCAGCGCACCCGCCTGGTGTTCCAGGAGCCCCGCCTGCTGCCCTGGCGCAGCGTGGCCGACAACCTGGACATCGCCCTGCGCGCGGGCGGCGTCCCCGCCGGCGAAATCGCCGCGCGGCGCGAGCGCTGGCTCGCCCGCGTGGGCCTGGCCGACGCGGCGCGCGCCTGGCCGGGCGAACTGTCCGGCGGCATGGCCCAGCGCGCCGCCCTGGCCCGCGCCCTGGCGCTGGAGCCGGACCTGCTGCTGCTCGACGAGCCCTTCAGCGCGCTGGACCCGGCGCTGCGCGCCGACCTGGGGCGGCTGTGCGCCGAACAGGCCCGCGCCACCGGCGCCGCCCTGGTCTGCATCAGCCACCAGCCCTGGGAGCTCGCCGGCCTGGTGGACCGCATCCTGCTCGTGGCCGACGGCCGGGTCCGGGAACAGGCCGCCCCCTTCGGCCGTCCCGACGAGCCCGCCGCCGGCGCCCCGCCGAGTCCGCCCGCCGGCCCATAGCCCGATTTCACGACCCTTTTTTCCACATCCCCTTCGACCGAGGACCCCCGATGAGCGCACCCTACGCCCCCACCCCCCTGGCGCTGGCCCTGGCCCTGGCGGCCGCCGGCCTGACGCCGGCCCACGCACAGGAAGTCAAGAGCCTCAACCCCATCACCGTCAGCGGCGACGCCCAGGCCACTCCCCTGAACCCCGGCGTCAAGGCCGAACGCGCCCGCCTGGACGGCGTGGCCGGCGGCACCAACCTGATCGAACCGCAGAAGGAAACCCGCCTGGTCACGCTGAAGGACGCCCTGGACTACCAGCCCGGCCTGGTGGTGCAGGAATTCTTCGGCGGCCTGGACCAGCCGCGCCTGAACATCCGCGGCTCGGGCATCCAGAGCAATCCGGTGAACCGGGGCGTGATGCTGCTGCAGGACGGCCTGCCGCTGAACGAGGCCGACGGCTCCTTCGTGATCGGCTTCCTGGAGCCGCGCAACGCCCGCCTGATCAGCGCGCGCCGGGGCGCCAACGCCCTGTCGCCGGCCGCCACCACCCTGGGCGGCGAGCTGGACTTCCAGTCCCTGACCGGCACGGAAGGCGACGTGCTGCGCGTGGAAGGCGGCAGCTTCGGCCGCTTCGGCGCCCAGGCCGCCAAGGGATTGCGCAGCGACAACCTGGACGGCCGCCTGAGCGTCACCCACGACAAATACGACGGCTACCGCCACTACTCCGGCTCCGAGCGCACCAGCGTGCAGGGCAATTTCGGCATCCAGGGCGACGGCTTCGAGAACCGCACCTACCTGTCGTACACCGACCTGGACGTGGACATCCCATTCGTCGTGACGCGCGAGCAGATGGAACACGATCCGCGCCAGACCAACGGCGAGGGGGTCAAGGTGAACCCGCCCTTCAACCAGATCGACATCGGCAAGCGCCAGCCGCACCGCACGTCGCGCCAGTTCCGCGCCGCCAACCGCACCTACTGGGGCACGGAGACCCTGAACAACACCGTCGGCGTCTACGCGCAGAACATCGACGACGTCTTCCAGGATCCGCTGACGACCACCGCGACCAAGGGCATGACCTACGGCGCGCAATGGCAGCTCGCGGGCAAGTTCCGCGCCATCGACTACCGCGTCGCCCTGGACTGGTCGCGCAGCGACATGGACCGCGACCTGTACACCGTCAACAAGGAAACCGGCAGCCGCAAGACCCATTACGGCAACTACGACCTGCAGGCGGAAAACCGCAACGCCCTGCTGGGCTTCGCCTGGCACGTCGCGCCGCAGTGGACGGTCGTGGGCGATGCCAAGTTCACCCAGGCGATCCGCGACGCGCGCGACCGGTTCACCGGCAAATCGCTGGACCAGGACCGGAACTACGTCAGCCCGAAGCTGGGCCTGGTCTGGCAGCCGGTCGAGTCGCAGCGCTTCTTCGTGAACGTGAGCCGCAGCAACGAAGCGCCGACGTACTGGGAAATCATCGGCGGCGGCAGCCTGCCCAATCCCCTGAACGACGCGGTCGGCACCTCCAGCCTCAGCGAGCTGAAGCTGCAGCGCGCCGACACCGTCGAGATCGGCGGCGAGGGCCTGCTGGGCGCCGGCGCCTACGCGCCGCACTGGGCGCTGACGCTCTACCACAGCGACGTGAAGGACGAGCTGATGTCGGTGAGCACCGCCAACGGCACCGCGGCGGGCACCTACAACTACCGCGGCGGCACCCGCCACCAGGGGATCGAGCTGGGCCTGAACGGCAGCCTGCCCGCCTTCGGCGAGGGCGCGGCCTTCGACTACCGCGTCGCCTACACCTTCAGCGACTTCCGCTTCAAGGGCGGCGAATACGCCGGCAACCGCATCGCCGGCGTGCCGCGCCACCTGGTCAGCGCCGAGGTCCTGTACCGCGTGGGCGGCCTGCGCTTCGGCCCGAACGTGCGCTGGATGCCGGCCGCCACGGAAACCAACCACGCCAACACGCCCGACACCCAGCAGGACAGCTACGCCCTGCTCGGCTTCAAGGTGGACTACCAGATCGACAAGCACTGGCAGGCCTACGTACAGGGCGACAACCTGACCGACAAGACCTACGCCAGCGCCTTCGTCATCCGCAACACCGGCACGACCGCGATGCCCACCTTCCTGCCCGGCAACGGCCGCAGCGTGACGGCGGGCGTGAACTACAGGTTCTGATCCCCGTCCGGGGCCCGGAGACCGCCGCCAGGGCGCATCACATCAGCTGCCCGACGTCGCGCACGGCGCCCCGGTCGGCCGAGGTCGCCAGCGCCGCGTAGGCCCGCAGCGCCTGGGACACTTCCCGCTGGCGGTCCACCGGCTTCCACGCCTGCGCGCCGCGCGCCTCCATGGCCGCGCGGCGCGCCGCCAGGGCTTCCTCGCCAATCGCCAGGTGGATGCGACGGTTGGGGATGTCGATCTCGATGGTGTCGCCGTCCTCGACCAGGGCGATGTTGCCGCCCTCGGCGGCCTCGGGCGAGGCGTGGCCGATCACCAGGCCCGACGAGCCGCCGGAAAAGCGGCCGTCCGTCAGCAGGGCCGCGCACTTGCCCAGGCCCATGGACTTCAGGTAGGACGTGGGGTAGAGCATTTCCTGCATGCCGGGGCCGCCCTTGGGGCCTTCGTAGCGGATGACGACCACGTCGCCGGCGCCGACCTCGCCGCCCAGGATGCCCGCGACCGAGGTTTCCTGGCTTTCGTAGACGCGCGCGCGGCCGGTGAAGGTGAGGATGCTTTCGTCCACCCCGGCCGTCTTGACGATGCAGCCGTTGGGCGCCAGGTTGCCGTACAGCACGGCCAGGCCGCCGTCCTGCGAATAGGCGTGCGCGCGGTCGCGGATGCAGCCGGATTCGCGGTCCAGGTCCAGGGTCTCGTAGTAGCGGTCCTGGCTGAACGCGGTCTGGGACGGCACGCCGCCGGGCGCCGCGCGGTAGAAGTCGGCCACGCCGGCGCCGTGCTCGCCGCACACGTCCCAGCGGCGGATGGCCTCGCCCAGGGTGCCGGCGTGCACGTTGCCCACGTTCAGGTCCAGCAGGTCCGCGCGGGCGAGTTCCGCCAGGATGCCCATGATGCCGCCCGCGCGGTGCACGTCCTCGATGTGGTAGTCCGGCGTGGCCGGGGCGACCTTGCACAGGCAGGGCACGCGGCGCGAGATCCGGTCGATGTCGGCCATGGTGAAGGCCACGCCGGCCTCCTGGGCGGCGGCCAGCAGGTGCAGCACGGTGTTGGTGGAGCCGCCCATCGCCACGTCCAGCGTCATGGCGTTGCTGAAGGCCTCGAACGTCGCGATGCTGCGCGGCAGGACGGAGGCGTCGTCCTGCTCGTACCAGCGCTTGCACAGCTGCACGATCAGGCTGCCCGCCAGCTCGAACAGCCCCTTGCGCCGGGCGTGCGTGGCCACCACCGTGCCGTTGCCCGGCAGCGACAAGCCCAGCGCCTCGGTCAGGCAGTTCATGGAATTGGCCGTGAACATGCCGGAACAGGATCCGCAGGTCGGGCAGGCGCTGCGTTCCACGGTCTCGGCCTGCTCGTCGGTGATATTGGGGTCGGCGGCCTCGATCATGGCGTCGACCAGGTCCAGCTTGCGCACCACGGTCTTGCCGTCCTTGGCGATGACCTTGCCGGCCTCCATCGGGCCGCCGGACACGAACACGGCGGGGATGTTCAGGCGCATGGCGGCCATCAGCATGCCCGGGGTGATCTTGTCGCAGTTGGAGATGCAGACCATGGCGTCGGCGCAGTGCGCGTTGACCATGTATTCCACCGAATCGGCGATCAGCTCGCGCGAGGGCAGCGAATACAGCATGCCGCCGTGCCCCATGGCGATGCCGTCATCCACCGCGATGGTGTTGAATTCCTTGGCCACGCCGCCGGCCGCCTCGATCTGGCGCGCAACCAGCTGGCCCATGTCCTTCAGGTGCACGTGGCCCGGCACGAACTGCGTGAAGGAATTCACCACGGCGATGATGGGCTTGCTGAAGTCCGCATCCTTCATGCCGGTGGCGCGCCAGAGGGCGCGGGCGCCGGCCATGTTGCGGCCGTGGGTAGAAGTGCGGGAACGATAGTGCGGCATGGCGGCTGTCCTGGAAACGGAAGGGGCAAAAGCGCTTATGATAAACGGTTCCTCCCGCCTGGCACGATGGGGCGGGCAGGCCGCGCACGCCCTGATTCCGACGATGGAGACCCCGTGAAGCCCGCAACCCCGAACGACGCCATTTCCCCCCTGCGACAGGACATCCGGATGCTGGGCCGGACGCTGGGGGAGGTCATCCGGGACTGCGAGGGGCGCGCCGTCTACGACGTGATCGAAAAACTGCGCCGCGCGGCGGTGAAGTTCCGCCGCGAGGGCCTGGACCGCGACGGCCGCATGCTGGAGCGCCAGATCCGCCGCCTGGCCGACGGCGAGGCCAATTCCGTGGCGCGCGCCTTCAGCTACTTCCTGCACCTGTCCAACATCGCCGAGGACCGCGACCAGACCCGCCGCCAGCGCCGGCAGTGGCAGGCCGAAGGCCCCGCCGTCCCGGGCAGCCTGCGGCACGCCGTCGATCTGCTGCAGGCCGCCGGCCTGTCCGGCGCCCGCATCCGCCAGCACCTGGCCTCGGCCTGCATCGTGCCCGTGCTGACGGCGCACCCCACCGAAGTCCAGCGCAAGAGCACGCTGGACCTGCACCAGGCCATCGCCGGGCACCTGCGCCAGCTGGACACGCCGCACGCGCCGCTGGAAGCCGCCCGGCTGCAGGAACGCCTGGCCGGCCTGATCGCCGCCCTGTGGCAGACCCGCATGCTGCGCCAGAGCAAGCTCACCGTGCTCGACGAGATCGACAACGCCCTGTCCTACTACACCAGCACCTTCTTCAGCACCCTGCCCCAGCTCCACCTGGACATGGGCACGCTGCTGCGCAAGCCGGCGCGCACCGTGTTCGACGTGGACAACACGCCGCTGCCGCCCTTCGTCCACATGGGCAGCTGGATCGGCGGCGACCGCGACGGCAACCCGAACGTGGACGCCGGCACGCTGGAGCAGGCGCTGCTGCGCCAGTGCGCGCACGTGCTGCGCCACTACCTGACCGAAGTCCACGCCCTGGGCGCCGAGCTGTCCGTCTCGCAG
Organism: Castellaniella defragrans 65Phen; assembly: GCF_000612685.1. NCBI lineage: Bacteria > Pseudomonadati > Pseudomonadota > Betaproteobacteria > Burkholderiales > Alcaligenaceae > Castellaniella > Castellaniella defragrans. The sequence goes on along the minus strand of NZ_HG916765.1, from coordinate 858,679 downwards.
TCCCTGATGCACGTCACCCCGGCCCTGGCCGAGCTGGCCGCCGCCAGCCGCGACCCTTCGCCCCACCGCCAGGACGAGCCCTACCGGCGCGCCTGCATCCACATCTATGCCCGGCTCGCCGCCACCGCGCAGGCCCTGACCGGCCGGCGCCTGGCCCGGCGCACCATCTACGACGCCCCGGCCTACGGCTCGGCCGCCGAACTCGCCGCGGACCTGCGCATCGTGGCCGAGTCGCTGGACGCGCACCACGGCGCCCTGGTCGCGCGGCTGCGCCTGACGCACCTGCGCCAGGCGGTCGAGATCTTCGGCCTGCACCTGGCCACGGTGGACCTGCGGCAGAGCTCCGACGTGCACGAGCGCGTGCTCGACGAGCTGATGCGCCACGCCCGCGTGACCCTGGACGGCAAGCCGGTGCGCTACGCCCGGCTGCCCGAGGCCGACCGCGTCCGCGTGCTGCGCCAGGAACTGCGCGAGCCGCGTCCCCTGGTGTCGCCCTGGATCGAATATTCGGCCGAGACCACCAAGGAACTGGCCATCCTGCGCATGGCCGCCGACTGCCGCCGCCGCTTCGGCAAGGCCGCCCTGCGCCAGACCATCGTGTCCCATACCGAGACTCTCAGCGACCTGCTGGAAGTCCTGGTGCTGCAGCAGGAAACCGGCCTGATCGCGCCGACCGCGGCGAACGACGCCGAGCCCGACAGCGGGCTGATGGTGGTGCCGCTGTTCGAGACCATCCCCGACCTGGAGCGCGGGCCGGACATCATGGACGCCTGGCTGTCGCTGCCCGAGGTCGCCGCGCGCGTGCGCCACGCCCAGCACGGCATCCAGGAAGTCATGCTGGGCTATTCCGACAGCAACAAGGACGGCGGCTACCTGACCTCGAACTGGTCGCTCTACCAGGCCGAGCGGCGCCTGGTCGAAGTCTTCCGCAGGCACCGCACCCGCCTGCGCCTGTTCCACGGGCGCGGCGGCTCCGTGGGCCGGGGCGGCGGCCCCAGCTACGACTCCATCCTGTCGCAGCCCCCGGGCACCGTGAACAACCAGATCCGCCTCACCGAACAGGGCGAGATCATCCAGGGCCGCTACAAGGACGCCGAGGTCGGGCGCTCGCACCTGGAGCTCTTCGTCGCCGCCACGCTGGAGGCCAGCCTGGCGTCCGGATCGCCGGCCAGCCGCGCCGAGGACGACCACGCCGCCCGCTACGGCGAGGCCATGGCCTGGATGTCGGAGACCGCCCGGCACGCCTACCGCGACCTGGTCTACGGCACGGAAGGCTTCACGGACTATTTCTTCGCCTCGACGCCGATCCGCGAGATCGCCGGCCTGAACATCGGCTCGCGCCCGTCCTCGCGCAAGGCCCTGCAGCGCATCGAGGACCTGCGCGCGATCCCCTGGTCGTTCTCCTGGGCCCAGTGCCGCCTGCCCCTGCCCGGCTGGTACGGCATGGGCACGGCGCTGCGGCGCTACCTGGCCGAGGGCGGCCCCGACCAGGCCCTGCCGCAAGAAGAACGCCTGCGGCGCCTGCAGGCCATGGCGCGCGACTGGCCGTTCTTCCGCACCCTGCTGTCCAACATGGAGCAGGTGCTGGCCAAGACCGACCTCGCCATCGGCCGCGCCTACGCCGAACTGGTGCCCGACAAGGCCCTGCGCAAGCGCATCTTCGAGCGCATCGCCGCCGAATACCAGGCCACGCTGGACGCCTTCCGCACCGTCACCGGCCACGACCTGCTGGCGCACGACGAGCCCCTGCGCAGCGCCCTGGCCGAGCGCTTCGCCTACATCGACCCGCTCAACCACCTGCAGGTCGAGCTGCTGCGCCGCGTGCGCTCCGGCCACGCCTCCGCGCGCCGCGCCGACGAGCAGGAATCGCGCGACCAGCGCGCGATCCACATGACCATCAACGGCATCGCCGCCGGGCTGAGGAATTCGGGATGAGGCCGGACACGAAATAGTCCCTGCGGACTATTTCGTGCCTGCCGAATCGGAGCGGCCTGCAGGCCGCGACGTGGGGGGATGTCCCAATCCTCGACGATCCGTGCCTGCCGAATCGGAGCGGCCTGCAGGCCGCGAGGTGGGAACCGCTTCAGTGCCGCCTCGAATACGCCAGCAGCACGATCCCGCCCAGCACCACCGCGCCGCCCAGCAGCTGCAGGCCGCCGAAGACCTGATCCAGCAGCAGCCAGCCGAACAGCAGGCTGGCCACGGGCTCGATGTTCATCACCGGCGCATTGCGCGCCATGTCCAGGCGCGGCACGAACACGAACAGGACCGTGAACGCCGTGGCGTACAGGACCGACAGCGTGGCCAGGGCGGCCCAGCCCTGCCCGCCGGACGGCGGGCTCATGCCCCCGGGCACCACGCCGGCCGCCCCGGCCGCCAGCATGCCGCAGAACACGATCAGGATGGTGTAGAGGCTGCGCACGGCGCCCGGCAGGGACGACAGCCGGTGCTCGGTGATCCACAGTCCGCAGGCGAACGCGCAAGCCGCCATGAACGCGAAGCCGATGCCCGCCTGCCAGCCCGGCGCCGCGGGCCCCGCAGCCGACAGCCAGGCCGGCAGATCCAGCACCAGGATCAGGCCGCACAGGATCAGCCCCATCAGCAGGCTGGCGCGCCGCGTGGGCGGCGAGCCGCCGAGCGCCCAGGTCAGCAGGGCCAGCAGGATCGGAAAGGTGTTGCCGATCAGCAGCGCCAGGGCGACCGGGATGCGGGCCACGGCGGAATACAGGCACAGGCTCTGCAGCGCGATCAGCACGCCGAGGACGAGCTGCCACCTGGCCTGGCCGCGCGCCAGGCGCAGGCGCGGCTGCTGCCACAGCACGAAGCCCGCCAGGACCAGCAGGGTCAGGCCGGAACGGCAGACGATGGCCAGCAGCAGGCCCGCCCGGTCGTCGAAGGCGAGGCGGGCCGCCACATGGTTCGCCGCGAACAGCGCACCCACGCAGAGCAGGATCGCCACGGCGGAACGGCGCGGCAGGACGGCGGAAGATGTCATGGGTCGGACTCCGGACGGGGATCAGGATAGCAGGTGCCCGGGCAGCCACAGGGAAAAGGCCGGCACGTAGGTGACCAGCGCCAGGGCCACCAGCAGGGCGCCGTAGAACGGCCAGATCGTGCGCATCACCGTGCCCACCGACACCTGCCCGATCGCGCAGCCGATGAACTGGGTGGTCCCCACCGGCGGCGTGTTCAGGCCCAGCGCGCAGTTCAGCAGCATCACGATCCCGAACTGGACCGGTCCCATGCCGTACTGCATGCAGATCGGCAGGAAGATCGGCGTGCAGATCAGAATCGTGGCGGCCATGTCCAGGAACGTGCCCAGCACGAACAGCGCGACGTTCACCATCAGGAAGATGGCCCAGGGGCTGTCCGAGACCGCGGCCATCAGCGCGCCGGTCTTTTCGGCGACGCCGTAGAAGCCGATCAGATAGCCGAAGGTCGCGGAGATCCCGATCAGAAGCAGCACCACGCCGGTCGTCTGGACGGCCTTGGCCGCCGCGGCGACGAACTGCCGCCAGCTCAGCGAACGGTAGACCAGCGCGGTCAACAGCAGGGCGTACAGGGCCGCGACCGCCGCCGATTCCGTCGCGGTGAACACGCCGCTGAGGATGCCGGAAATGATCAGCACGATCACCAGCATGCCGGGCACGGCCGCCGCCAGCGAATGCAGCACCGCCGGCCAGCCCGGAAAGATGCCGGCCGGATAGCCGCGCCGCCGCGCGACCAGGTAGGCGGCGGCCAGATTGCATGCCGTCAGCAGGATCGCGGGCACCACGCCGGCGGCGATCAGCGCGGCGATGGAGACCTTGCCGCCGGCCGCCAGCGTGTAGATGATGATGTTGTGGCTGGTCGGCATCAGCGCGCCGACCAGCGCGGCGTGCGTGGTGACGTTGACGGCGTAGTCCGCGTGGTAGCCTTCGCGCTTCATCATCGGGATCATCACCGAACCCATGGCCGACACGTCGGCCACGGGCGAGCCCGACACGCCGCCGAACAGCGTGCAGGCCAGCACGTTGGACATGCCCAGGCCGCCGCGCACGTGGCCCACCACCGCCTTGGCGAAGGCGACGATGCGGTCGGCCACGCCGCCGTACAGCATCAGCTCGCCGGTGAAGATGAAGAACGGGATCGCCAGGAACGAAAAGGCGTTCATGCCCGAGGTCATCTGCTGGAACGCCACGGCGATCGGCAGGTCCTCGTAGACGATGGCCGTGACCGACGCCAGCCCGATCGAAAAGGCGACCGGCACGCCGATCACCAGGAAGGCCGTGAAGGCCAGGGAAAGAATGGTCAGCGCCATGAGGGTTCCACCTTCCTGTCGCGCAGGACTGCGACGATGTGTTCGACGGAAAAGATCATGATCAACCCGCCCGCGATCGTGGCGGGCATGTATTTCCAGCCCTCGGACACGCCCAGATTGGGAATCTTGTAGGCGTGCACGGACTCGGCCAGCACGGCGCAGTTCCAGGCCATCAGCAGGCCGAAGGCCAGCACCAGGGCATGGACCAGCAGCAGCAGGAAGCGGCGGCGGGCGGCGGGCACGAGCAGCAGCAGGGACTCGAAGCCGATGTGCGTCCCATCGCGCACGCCGACGGCCGCGCCCATCATGGTCACGTACAGGACCAGCAGCAGCGAGAGGCTCTCGGCCCAGGTCGGCGTGTCGTTGAGCACGTGGCGGCCGAAGACCTGGAACGCGACCGCCGCCAGCAAGGCGATCATGCCCGCGACGCTGAGCATCATGCACAGCCGCGCCAGGCGGGCGCAGGCCCGGGTGTAGCCGTCCGACAGGCGGATCCACCAGCCCGCCGGGGCGGCGGCCGCGCCGCCGCCCGCCGCCATTGCGGCCAGGCTGGTTCCGGAGGCGCGCCGCACTTTATTTCACCGCCTGGATGCGCTTGACCAGATCGCGCATCTCGTCGGTCGTCACGAACCGGTCGTAGACCGGCTTCATCACGGCCTGGAACGACGCCTTGTCGGCCTCGACCACCTGGGCCCCCGCCTGCTGGACGATCGCCAGGGACTTGTCTTCGCGCTCGGCCCACAGCTTGCGCATGTAGGGCACAGACTCGCGGGCCGCGTCCTGGATGATCTTGCGGTCGGCCTCGGGCAGCTTGTCCCACTGGCGCTTGGAAAACAGCAGGATCTCGGGCGTCATGGTGTGCTCGGTCTTGGAGAAGAACTTCGCCACCTCGTAGTGGTGCCCGCTCTCGTAGCTGGGGTAGTTGTTCTCGGCGGCATCGATCAGGCCGGTCTTCAGCGAGGTATAGACCTCGCCCATGGGCATGGGCGTCGCGTTGGCGCCGATCGCCTCGATCATCGCCACCGACAGGTCGGACTGCTGCACCCGGATCTTCATGCCCTTGGCATCGGCCACGCTGCGGACCGGCTTGCCCCGGGAATACATGGACCGGGCGCCGCTGTCGTACCAGGCCAGGCCGACGAAGCCGGCCTGCTCGCACGACTTCAGGATCTGTTCGCCGATGTCGCTGTCGAGCACCTTGTGCAGGTGCTCCTTGGAAGTGAACAGGAACGGCAGGGACGGCACGCGGGTGACTTCGCAGATGTTGTGCATGGCCGCGCTGCTGACGCGGGCCATGGACAGCGCGCCCAGCTTGACCTGCTCGATCGAATCGCCTTCGCTGCCCAGCGCGCTGCCGGAGAACACCTTGACGGTGATGCGCCCGCCGCTGCGCTCCTTGATCAGCTCGCCCATCTTCTGGACGGCGAGCACCGTGGGATAGCCTTCCGGGTGGATGTCGGCGGAGCGCAGCTCCAGGGCCTGGGACAGCCCCGGGCCGGTGGACAGCAGCATGCCGGCGGCGATGGCCAGCGAGACGCGCTTCAGAGTTGAATAGGACATGTCTTCCTCTCTCCTGTCGAAGGATGGTTTTGTGTTTGGAACTTCAGGGGGTACCGCGGGTGCCGCAAAATCAAGGCGGCCCGTCAAGACGGGCCGCCAGGGTGAATCAGGGCGCGTAGGGGGATTCCTCGATTCCGCTCACCCCCGGCCGCAGGGCGAACACCGCGCCGTCCAGCGCATGCGGAGCCGCATCCGGCAGGCGGATCGAGGTCACGAACAGGGTATCCAGCCCGGCGCCGCCGAAGGCGCACATGGCGGGCTTGGCCACGGGCACGCGCAGGCTGCGGTCCAGCCGGCCGTCCGGGGTGTAGCGATGCACCAGCCCCGCGTCGTTGCCGCAGATCCAGTAGCATCCCTCGGCATCGATGGCGGCGCCGTCGGGCCGGCCGCCGGCCAGCGCTTCGATGAACACGCGGCGCCGGCCCGGCACGCCTTCGTCGGCGTCATAGTCGTAGGCCCACACGCACTGCCGCGACGGATGGGAATCCGACAGGTACATGGTGCGCCCGTCGGGGCTGAACGCCATGCCGTTGGGCACGATCAGGTCCCCGGCCATCCGCTCCAGGCGCAGCCCGTCGCCGCGGCCGGTCATGCGGTACAGCACGCCGACCGCGGCGGCCCGCGACATGTCCATCAGCATGGTGCCGACCCAGAAGCGTCCCTGGCGGTCGCAGCGGCCATCGTTTAAGCGCATGCCGGGCCGCGCATGATCGACGCCCGTCCAGCGCTCCGTCGTCAGGATCTGGCCCGCGCCCGGCGTCAGGCGATGGATGCCGTCCTCCATGGCGCCGATCCAGCCGCCTTCGGGCAGGCGGGCGATGCAGCCGAGCTGCTGATCGGCGCGCCAGCTGGCGTGCTGCTGGTCGCCGACACGCCAGCGGTGCAGCGCGCCCGCCTGGATGTCGACCCAGTACAGGGCCTGCTCGCCCGCATGCCAGACCGGGCTCTCGCCCGTCTGATTGCGCAGGTGCAGGACCAGTTCGGCGTCTCCCGCCGAGCGGGTGGCCCGGCGCACGGGCGGCATGTTCTCGTAGGGTCCGGCGGCGGTGAACGCGCCGCCCTGGTAGACCTGGTCGGGATCGTCGGCCGGCGGTGCCGGCTGGCGCTCGATCTCGGCGCGGAAGGGCTCGGAACTGTCCTGCGGGACATAGCCCAGGATGGCGGCGCCGGAGTTGTCCCACCAACCGTCGCGGTTGTCCGAGGCGCCGTAGACCACGGTGTGGCCCACGCCCGGAGTGAACAGGCCGCGCCGCACGAGATCCGTCAGGTCGCGGTAGCTGAGCCAGGTGTGCATCATCCGGCGATTGCGCGGCGCCGGAAAGGACGAGCCGATGCGCACGCTGACGGTCTCGATCCCGTAGCGGTCGTGATAGAAGGACGCCAGGTCCTCGCCGAAGGACTTGGACAGACCGTAGTAGCCATCGGGACGGCGCGGCGACCGGCTGTCCAGGCGCACGCCCTGCCGGTGGAAGCCGATCACGTGGTTGGAACTGGCGAACACGATGCGGCGCGCCCCGTGCCGGCGCGCGGCCTCGTAGATGTGGTACGTGCCCCGTATGTTCGCCTCGATGATCTCCTCGAAGGGCCGCTCCACCGAGATCCCGCCCAGGTGCACGACCGCGTCGACGCCTTCCATGAGGGCGTCGACCGCGTCCTTGTCCGACAGATCGCAGACCACGACCTCTTCATGGGGCCCCTCGGACGGCGCCATCGGGGCGATGTCGGACAGCCGCAGGACCCGCGCATGGGGCCGCAGCGTCTCGCGCAGCACCTTGCCCAGGCCGCCGGCGGCGCCGGTGAGGAGGATGCGGCCGTATGGCCGGGAAATGCCGGACTCTTCAGTCGCCATGCTCGCCTCCGTCGATCAGAGCGCCTCGATCAGCTCGCGCAGCGCGGCTTCTTCCTGCGGCTGCAGGTCCACCAGCGGCGCGCGCACCGGGCCGGCCGCATGGCCGACGATGCGCGCGCCGGCCTTGACGATGCTGACCGCATAGCCCTGCTTGCGGTTGCGGATCTCCAGCATCGGCAGGAAGAAGGTGTCCAGCAGACGGCCGGTGGTTTCGTGATCCCCGGCCCTGACCGCTTCGTAGAATTTCATGGCCGTGGCGGGGATGAAATTGAACACGGCGGAAGAATACACCGGCACGCCCAGGGCGCGGTAAGCCTCGGCGTAGACCTCGGCCGTGGGCAGGCCGCCCAGGTAGGCGAAGCGGTCGCCCAGCCGGCGGCGCACCCGCACCATGTTCTCGATGTCGCCCACGCCGTCCTTGAAGCCGATCAGGTTCGGGCATTCGTCGGCCAGCTGCTCCAGGATCGAGGCCGACAGGCGGCACTGGCCACGGTTGTAGAGCACCACGCCGATCTCGACGGAGCGGCAGACTTCCTTGACGTGCGCGGCGATGCCGTCCTGCGGGGCTTCGGTCAGGTAGTGCGGCATCAGCAGCAGGCCGGCCGCACCCTGGCGCTGGGCCTCCTGGGCGAAGGCGATCGCCGTGCGGGTCGGCCCGCCCGCGCCGGCCAGGATGGGCGTATGGCCCTGGCAGGTCTTGACCGCCGTGCGCACCACCCGGGAGAACTCGTCCAGCGTGAGGGAGAAATATTCGCCCGTGCCGCCGGCCGCGAACAGCGCGCGGGCGCCGTAGGGCATCAGCCATTCCAGGCGGGCCTGATAGCCCTTGGGGTCGAAATCCCCCTGGGCGTCGAAATCCGTGACGGGAAACGACAGGAGTCCGTCCCTCAGGATGTCCTTCAATTCCTGGCAAGTCGTCATATGCGTGGTGTCCTCTGATTCTGGAAGGCGCGCGTCACGCCCTCTCGTCCATTCATGTCGTACGTTATCATATGACATAGGGCGATGGGCAACAAGCGGAATCCTGCCGGATTAGCGTATACCCTTACATCTGGATGGTTTGTGTGGCGATTTCGCCAGGAATCCGTGCGGGAAGCCGGACCCCATCATCTTATACGATGACATACCTATAAGAGGCCGAGGCGCTGCGGCGCGTTGGAAATGGACGGCGCCGGTGCCGGGTCAACGGGTCAACGGGTCAACGGGTCAACGGGTCGGGAGGCCGGGCGGCGGCGGGCGCGCGAACGCCCTCAGGCGTCCTGCGCGGCGGCTTCCTGGGCGCGGCGCAGGCGTTCCCGGCTGTTGGTGAGGTGCGTGCGCATCGCGGCGCGCGCCGCGTCCGGGTCCTTGCGGACGATGGCGTTGTAGATGTCCTCGTGCTCGACGTGGACGCGGCCGAGATAGCCGGTGCGGTCGTTTTCCGCCAGCGCCGCCGAATCGACGCGCGTGCGGGGAATGATGGCCTTGCCCAGCTGCTTGAGGATGTCGTGGAAATAGCGGTTGCCCGTGGCCGTGGCCACCATCAGGTGGAAGGCGATGTCCGAGACCACCGCGTTGCCGGTCTTCTTGCGCACGTGTTCGGCGAACTCGTCCAGGATGACGCGCAGCTGCTGCAGCTGGGCGTCCGTGCGGCGCAGCGCGGCCAGCCCCGCCGCCTCGGTCTCCAGGCTGATCCGCAGTTCCAGGATCGCCAGCACGTCCAGCATGGTGAGGATGTTTTCCGTGCGGATGCGCAGCTGCTGTTCGTTGCGCGGTTCGAGCAGGAAGGTGCCGATGCCGTGCCGCGTCTCGACCAGGCCGGCGGCCTGCAGGCGCGAGATCGCCTCGCGGATGACGGTCCGGCTGACGCCGAAGGACTCCATCAGCGCGGACTCGGTCGGCAGCTTTTCGCCGACGTGGAATTCGCCGTGGCGGATGCGCTCGGAGAGCGCGGCCACGACATTCTGGGTGAGATTGCGCGAACGGCGGGCGGGAACGGAGGCCATGGGCGGGGTCTGTGGGTTCGGACCGATTCATGATACTGCATTCCCGAAGAGATAACTCATACGATGACACATTATCGATTACCCTGTTCCCGCCGGACCCGGCAGCGAACTGCATAGGGCAATGATCTCGATCCGGCCGCACACGGCCGATTGTCAGTGCAAATCTCTAGTTGTATGATGAGATGATCACAAGGAGACTCCCCGTGCATTCCCCCAGACCGACCGTCCAGGTCCCCCGCATGATCCGCATGCGCGCGGGCGACAACGTCGCCATCGTCGCCAACGACCGGGGGCTGCCCGCGGGCGCCCGCATCCCCGACGGCCCGACCCTGCTCGAAGCCATCCCGCAGGGCCACAAGGTCGCCCTGTGCGACATTCCCGAGGGCGGCGCCATCGTGCGCTACGGCGTCGTCATCGGCCACGCGACCCGCCCGCTGCCCGCCGGCAGCTGGGTCTACGAGGCCGTGATGCGCATGCCGCCGGCGCCGTCCCTGGACGAGCTGCCCATCTGCACCGCCCCCGTGCCCGATCCCGAACCCCTGGCCGGCTACACCTTCCAGGGCTACCGCAACGCCGACGGCTCCGTGGGCACGCGCAACATCCTCGCCATCACCATGACGGTGCAGTGCGTGGCCGGGGTGGCGGACATCGCCCTGGAGCGCATCCGCCGCGAACTGCTGCCGCGCTATCCGAACGTGGACGGCGCCGTGGCGCTGCACCACGGCTACGGCTGTGGCGTGGCCATCGACGCCCCCGGCGCCTCCATCCCGGTGAAGACCCTGCGCCACATCGCGCAGAATCCGAATTTCGGCGGCGAGGTCATGCTGGTCAGCCTGGGCTGCGAAAAGCTGCAGCCCGAGCGCCTCATGCCCGAGCGCTTCAAGGACCGCGGCGAGACGCACCCGGACCTGGTGCGCCTGCAGGACGAGCGGCACGTGGGCTTCGGCAGCATGATCGACGACATCCTGGCGATGGCGGAAACCCACCTGGAGCGCCTGAACCGGCGGCGCCGGGAAACCTGTCCCGCCTCCGACCTGGTGGTGGGCGTGCAATGCGGCGGCAGCGACGCCTTTTCCGGCGCCACCGCGAATCCGGCGGTGGGCCACGCCGCCGACCTGCTGGTGCGCGCGGGCGCCACCGTGATGTTCTCCGAGGTCACCGAGGTGCGCGACGGCATCGACCAGCTGACGGCGCGCGCGGCCACGCCCGAGGTCGCCCGCGACCTGATCCGCGAGATGGCCTGGTACGACGATTACCTGCGGCGCGGCCAGGCCGACCGCAGCGCCAACACCACGCCGGGCAACAAGCGCGGCGGCCTGTCGAACATCGTCGAGAAGGCCATGGGTTCCATCGTCAAGTCCGGCACGATGCCGATCCGCGGCGTGGTCCCCCCGGGCGAGCGCGCACGGGACAAGGGGCTGCTGTACGCCGCCACCCCGGCCGGCGACTTCGTCTGCGGCACCCTGCAGCTGGCGGCGGGCATGAACGTGCACATCTTCACCACCGGCCGGGGCACCCCCTACGGCCTGGCCGAGGTCCCGGTCATCAAGGTCGCCACGCGCTCGGACCTGGCGCGCCGCTGGCACGACCTGATGGACATCGACGCCGGCCGGATCGCCAGCGGCGAGGCCAGCATCGAGGCACTGGGCCAGGAACTGTTCGAGCGCATCCTGGAAGTCGCCAGCGGCCGCAAGACCTGGGCCGAGCACTGGGGCATCGTCAACGATCTGGTGCTGTTCAACCCCGGCCCCGTGACTTGACCGGAACGGCCTGGGGGCGGATCGCGTTGTTGGTTCGCCCCGCCGTGCAATCTGCACCGTCTTCGGCTTCCCGCCCAGGCCGTCCCGGCTGTGCTCAGAAGCGCGGCGCCTTGCCGCTCCAGTCGGACCGGTACTTGCGCATCTGCGCGGCGTCGTCGCGCGAACGGATGCCGCAGCTCAGGTACTGCTCGTGCAGCCGCGCCAGGGCGTCCTGGTCGATCTCCAGGCCCAGGCCCGGGGCGTCGCCCAGCACGATGGCGCCATCATGGAAGCGCAGGTGCCCGCCGGCGACGACTTCCTCGTCGGGATCCAGCCAGGGGTAATGCGTGTCGCAGGCGTAGCTCAGGGTCGGCACGCTGGCGGCCACGTGCGCCATGGCCATCAGGCTGATGCCCAGGTGCGAGTTGGAATGCATGGACAGCCCCATGCCGAACACCTCGCACATGCGCGCCAGCAGCTGCGTATCGCGCAGCCCGCCCCAGTAGTGGTGGTCCGACAGGATGATCTGGCAGCCGTTGGCCGAGACGTTCTCGCGGAACTGGGCCATGTCCGTGACCACCATGTTGGTCGCCAGCGGCAGGCCGGTCGCCCGGTGCAGCGCGGCCATGTCGGCCAGCGTCGGGCAGGGGTCCTCGTAGTATTCCAGCAGGCCGTCGAGCCGCTTGCCCATCTCGATCGCGGTGGCGAGCGACCAGTTGCCGTTGGGATCGATGCGCAGCGGCATGCCGGGGAAACGGGCCGCCAGCGCCTTGACGCATTCGACTTCCTGTTCGGGCTCCAGCACCCCGCCCTTGAGCTTGATGCTCTGGAAGCCGTACCGGCCGATCATGGTCTCGGCCTGGGCCACCAGCTGCGCGGGCGTCAGGGTCTCGCCCCAGGCGTCGTCGGGATAGGAGGGATCGACGTGGCGGGCATACTTGAAGAACAGGTAGGCGCTGAAGGGCACCGCGTCGCGCGCGCGCCCGCCCAGCAGGTCCACCAGCGGCGCGCCCAGGTGGCGCGCCTGCATGTCCATCAGGGCGACTTCCAGCGCGGAATAGAGCTTCTGGACGTTCTTGGCCGGATCGGTGCCGGGCGCGAGCTTGTAGGCCGTGTTGGCGCTGACCTGGGTGCGCGCCACGGTGTCCTGGACGCGCCGGCGCAGGCCGTTCAGGTCGAAGGGGTCCAGCCCGATCAGGCTCGGCTGCAGGGCCCGCAGCAGTTCGATGATGGGCGCGTCGCCGTAGGTTTCGCCCAGGCCGATCCGGCCGGTGTCGCTTTCCAGTTCGATGATGGTGCGCAGCGCGTAGGGCTCGTGGATGCCCGCGGCGTTCAGCAGCGGGGGATCCTTGAATGCGATGGGCGTGATCTTGACAGTCTTGAGTTTCATGGGAGGCCTTGCGGGGACAGTGAGATTGCATGTTGTCGTATGACATGCAGACTGTAGATTCAGCGGGAAATCCCGGACTACTAGGGAATATACTGACAAGAAGCGGAATTTCCGAATTTAGTCCATGTAAATCATAATACTAGGACTATTATTCATTTTATGGAACCGCGTCCACGGGCCCGCGAGATGCAAAAAAATGTTGTCCTCCGGACCCATGAACTTATATGATGACTTACGAGAAGAACGGCTGGACATCTGGGCCGCGATCGAACTGGACATTCCGTTTGCCGGCTTCTTCCGCGCACTGGCGAACACCCTAGGAGACAACTCATGAAAGGCATCAAGCAGTCCCCGCGACTGGGACGATTCCACGCGCTGGCGGGCGCCCTGGCCCTGGCCGGCGCTGCCCTGTCGGCCCACGCCGCCCCCGTCACGCTGAACGTCGTCGACGTGGCCGGCAACCTGGCCCTGACGCAGAAGGCCCTGGAAGCCTTCCGCGACCAGCACCCGGACCTGGTCTCGAACATCACCTTCACCAACGCGCCCTCGCCGCAGCTGCCCGGCAAGATCAAGGCCATGCAGAATGCCGGCCGCTCCGACATCGACCTGGTCCTGACCGGCACCGACGCCCTGGCCGCCGGCATCGAGCAGGGCCTGTGGCTGAAGCTGCTGCCCGACCACGAGGCCGAGTTCAAGGACATCCTCACCCGGTACGCGCGCGGCCCCGCCCGCATGCAGGAACTGGCCCAGGGCTACGGCCTGGAAGTCACCTTCATGCCGGCCGGCCCGCTGCTGGAATACAACCCGGCCAAGGTGCAGAACCCGCCCAAGACGCCGGCCGAGCTGCTGGCCTGGTGCAAGGCCAATCCCAACAAGCTGATCTACGCGCGGCCGGCGAATTCGGGCCCGGGCCGCACCTTCCTGATGGGCCTGCCCTACCTGCTGGGCGACAAGGATCCCTACGACCCGATCAACGGCTGGGACAAGACCTGGCAGTTCCTGAAGGAGCTGAACGACTGCGTGCCCTACTACCCCGGCGGCACCTCGGCCGTGATGAAGGAGCTGGGCGAAGGCAGCCGCGACATGACGGTGACCGTCACGGGCTGGGACATCAACCCGCGCGCGCTGGGCGTGGTGCCCGCCGAGTTCAAGATCCAGGCCTTCGACAACTTCACCTGGGTGAACGACGCGCACTACATGGTGATCCCCAAGGGCGTCTCGGCGGAAAAGCAGAAAGTCCTGTTCCAGCTGCTGAAGTTCATGCTCGAACCCAAGCAGCAGGCCATGACCTATGACTCCGGCTACTTCTACCCGGGTCCGGCCATCCGCGACGTGCCGCTGTCGGCCGCGCCGGCCGAAAGCCAGGAGGTCATCAAGAAGTTCGGCCGGCCGGAATACGACGAGATGATCGCCCGCCGCCCGAACGCCGTGCCGCTGGACGCCAAGGCGATGGTCGAGGCCTTCCGCAAGTGGGACGCCGAAGTCGGCGCCCTGAAGAAGTAACGCAGTCGCATTCCCGTGAACGGCCGCCCGCCTGCCCGCCCCGGGCGCGCGGGCGGCCCGACCCTCCTGGATCAAGGATCATGAATCATTCTTTTCAACAGCTGCGTCTGGATGGCGTGGGCCGGAAATTCGACACGGCCTCCGGCTCGGCCGTCGCCGCCCTGAGCGGTCTGAGTCTCGACATCCGGCGCGGCGAGTTCATCGCCCTGCTCGGGCCGTCGGGCTGCGGCAAATCGACCGCGCTGAACTGCCTGGCCGGCCTGACCTCGCTCAGCGAGGGCAGCATCTGGCTGGACGATACCCGTATCGACGTGCTGCCGCCGGAGCGGCGCGGCTTCGGCATGGTGTTCCAGAACTACGCGCTGTTTCCCCACATGTCGGTGCGCGACAACGTGGGCTTCGGCCTGCGGATGCGCGGTGTGCGCAGGGACGAGATCGCCCGCCGCGTGCAGTCGGCCATGAGCCTGGTCCAGCTGGAAGGCCACGAACACAAGCTGCCGGGCCAGCTCTCCGGCGGCCAGCAGCAGCGCGTCGCCATCGCCCGGGCCATCGTCATCGAACCGCCCGTGATCCTGATGGACGAGCCCCTGTCGAACCTGGACGCCAAGCTGCGCATCGAGATGCGCGCGGAAATCCGCCGCATCCACCGCCAGCTCGAACGCGCCACCATCTACGTCACCCACGACCAGGACGAGGCCCTCTCGATGGCCGACCGGATCGTGGTGATGCGCGCCGGCTCGGTGCAGCAGATCGGCGCGCCCCGCGAAGTCTACGGCCGCCCGCGCAACCTGCACGTGGCGCGCTTCATGGGCTACCGCAACGTGCTCGACTTCCGCACCGTGCGCCAGGCCGGCGACAGCCTGACGCTCGAACGCAGCCAGATCCAGCTCGCCGGCACCGCCATCGGCGAGCTGGCCGGCCGCCGGGAAGTCGCCGTCGCCATGCGGCCCGACGATTTCGAGATCGCCGCGCAGGGCCAGACCAACGCCTTCGACGCCACCATCCGGACCCTGGAATTCGGCGGACGCGACTCCCTGCTGTCCGTCGCCACCGGCCTGGGCGACCTGTACGTGCGCCTGCCGGGCGCCTTCGCGCCGGGCGACCGCATCCGGCTGCACATCCCGGCCGACCGGGTCCTGGCCTACGCGGAGGCCGCATGAGCTCGACCGCCCTGAGCGTCGCGCCCACGGGGGACCGGCGCGGCTGGCTGGTGGCGCCCGCCGTCCTGGTGCTGCTCGCCCTGTTCGTCTACCCCTTCGTCTACGGCGTCGTCATCTCGACGCAGCCGCTGGAAGGCGGCGGCCTGTGGGCCAACTACACGCACTTCTTCACCACGCCCTCGCAATGGAGCACGCTGTGGGTGACGCTGAAGCTGGCCGTGCCCGCCACCCTGATCAACGTCGGCCTGTCCGTGCCGGTCGCCTTCGCCCTGCGCCGCGACAGCCGCGCCCAGCGCATCGTCACGACGCTGCTGGTGATCCCGATCACCCTGGGCACCGTGCTGGTCGCCGACGGCATGCTGACCTTCTACGGCCCGGCGGGCTGGTTCCCGCAATTCCTGCAGGGCCTGCACCTGTACATGGACGAGGTCCGCCTGACCCACAATTTCTGGGGCGTGCTGATCTCCCTGGTGATCTCGGGCTTTCCCTTCGCCTTCCTGCTGACCCTGTCCTACATCTCGGGCATCGACCCGACGCTGGCCAAGGCGGCGGGCACGCTGGGCGCCGGCCCCTGGAACCAGTTCCGGCTGATCTACCTGCCCCTGCTGGTGCCGGGGCTGTCGATGGCCGCCGCGCTGTCCTTCGTCCAGGCCTTCGCCGTGTTCCCCTCGGCCATCCTGCTGGGCGCCCCGGCGGGTCCGACGCGGGTGATCTCCATCGCCGCCTACGAGGCGGCCTTCGAGCAGTACGACTACGGCATGGCCTCGGCCATCGCCATCGTCATGGGATTCGTGCAGCTGCTCATCGTCTGCGCGATCTTCGCATTCCGGCGCGCCTTCTACAGCGGGCCAGCCACCAGCGGCAAGGGTTGATGATCATGGATACCGCCAACACACTCCCGACTTCCCGGACCGGCCTGCCCGCCTCCGCCGCGCCCTCGCGGCGCTGGGGCTGGCTGTGGCGCGCCACGATCTGGACCGTCATGGGCTTCTTCCTGCTCAACGTCGTCTTCATGATCGCCACCGTGGTGGTCAACTCGGTGGCGACGCGCTGGTTCGGCACGCCCCTGCCCGAAGGCTTCACGCTGTCCTGGTACGGCCGCGCCTGGGACGACTTCCAGCTCGCGCACGTCCTGGTGGTGACGCTGGAAGTCGTCGCCGCCACGGTCCTGCTGTCGATCCTGCTGGGCGTGCCCGCCGCCTACGCGCTGGCCCGCGCCCAGTTCCGCGGCAAGCGCCTGGCCATGCTGCTGATCCTGCTGCCCATGATGGTGCCGCCGGTCACCTACGGCATCCCCATGGCCACGGCGATGTACCAGCTCGGCGTCGGCGGCACGCTGACGGGCGTCATCCTGTCCAACCTGGTGCCCGCCCTGCCCTTCGTGATCTTGGTGATGACGCCCTTCATCGAGCAGATCGACCCCGGCCTGGAATCGGCCGCGCGCATCTTCGGCGCCAACACCTACCAGTATTTCCGCCACGTGCTGCTGCCCCTGCTGGTGCCGGGCATGCTGGCGGCGGGCCTGCTGGTGCTGGTGCGCACCATCGGCATGTTCGAGCTGACCTTCTTCACGGCGGGGCCGGATTCCCAGACCCTGGTGGTGGCGCTGTACTACGCGGTGTTCTCCACCGGCGTGCGCGCGCCGCAGGCGATCGACGCGATGGCGATGATCTACATGGCCATCACCCTGCTGTGGGTCCTGATCGCCCTGCGCTTCGTCAGCCCGACGCAGCTCGTCAGCCGCGTCAAGGAAGCACCCCGCGAGGCATGAACGCGCAGCGCCAAGAAGGCCCCCTGGGCGCGCCGCAGGGGCCTGCCGGGATGTACGCCGCCTGGATGGACGCGGCCGGGCCGGCCCGTCTGGCCCTGAGCTGCGGCCCCCACCGGGCCGTGCTCGCGCCGGCGGCCGGCGGGCGCATCCTGCGCTGGACCACGGACCTGCCCGAGGAAGGGCCGCGCGACTGGCTGGCGCCGGTCGAGGCCGAGGGCTGGCCCGCCCACGCCTGGCCCAAGGGCGGCCTCTTTCCGCTGGCGCCGTTTTCCAACCGCGTGCGCGACGCCCGGCTGCGCTGGGGATCGGGTACGCTGGCCCTGGAAGCCCTGCCCGGCCATCCCCACGCCCTGCACGGCCAGGCCCAGGCGATGCCCTGGACGGTCCTGGACGCCGGCGCCGCCCACGCCGAACTGGCGCTGGACCATCCGGCCGGCGTCGGCGGCTGGCCCTGGGCCTGGCGGCTGCGCCAGACGGTCCGGCTGGAGCCCGCCGGCCTGCGCGTCCGCCTGTCGCTACGCAACCGGTCGGACACTCCCATGCCCGCCGGCCTGGGGCTGCACCCCTACTTCACCGCGGCCGGCGTGCGCCTGAACGCCGCCGTCGAATGGACCCACGAGGACGAGCTGGCGCGCTTTCCCCGGGCCAACCAGCGCGCGGACTGGCCGCGCGGCACGCGCACCTGGACCGCGTTCCTGGGCGGCTGGGACGGCCTGGCCCGGCTGGACTGGGAGCGGGGACCGGGCCTGGACCTGCGCGCCGAAGGCCCGCTGGAACACCTGGTGCTGCACGCCAACGCCGGACGCTACCTGTGCGTCGAGCCCGCCACCCACGTCTGCGACGCCGTCAACCTGAGCGCGGACGGACAGGCCGACACCGGGCTGCGCGTCCTGGCGCTCGACGCATCCCTGGACGTCGGCCTGCGGCTCGACGTCCGCCCGAACCCGGCCCGCCGCGCGGACGGCGCGGCCCCGACAGACCCCTGACACGAAGGACCCCATCATGCAGATCACCGGCACCCAATTGATCGGCAGCCAGGACATCCCCGGCACCGGCGCCGCATTCCACGCCATCGACCCCGCCACGGGCGAGGCGCTGCCGCCCGCCTGGCAGGGCGCGGACGCCGGCCTGGTGGACCGGGCGGCGCGGCTGGCCGAGGCCGCGTTCGCGTCCTACCGCGAGACCGGCCTGGAAGCCCGCGCCGACTTCCTGGAAGCCGTCGCCCAAGCCATCCTGGATCTGGGCGACGCGCTGATCGAGCGCGCCATGCGCGAGACCGGCCTGCCGCGGCCCCGCCTGGAAGGCGAGCGCGGCCGCACCGTGAACCAGCTGCGCCTGTTCGCCCGCGTGGTGCGCGACGGCGACTGGGTCGGCGCCCGCATCGACCGCGCCCTGCCCGGGCGCACGCCGCTGCCGCGCGGCGACATCCGCCTGCGCCACATCCCGGTGGGGCCGGTGGCCGTCTTCGGCGCCAGCAACTTCCCCCTGGCCTTCTCGGTGGCGGGCGGCGACACCGCCTCGGCCCTGGCCGCCGGCGCGCCGGTCGTGGTCAAGGCGCATCCCGCGCACCCCGGCACCTCGGAACTGGTGGGCCGCGCCATCCGCCGGGCCGTCCAGCGCTGCGGCCTGCACGAAGGCGTCTTTTCCCTGCTGGCGGGGCCGGGCCACGAGCTGAGCCTGGCGCTGGTCGGCCATCCCGCGATCCGGGCGGTGGGCTTCACCGGCTCGCGCCAGGGCGGCCTGGCGCTGATGCGGGCGGCCGCCGCGCGCCCCGTGCCCATCCCCGTCTACGCCGAGATGAGCAGCACCAACCCGGTGTTCCTGCTGCCCGGCGCCCTGGCCGCGCGCGCCGAGGCCATCGCCCGGGGCTTCGTCGCCTCGCTGACGGGCAGCGCGGGCCAGCTCTGCACCAACCCGGGCCTGATCATCGGCCTGGACGGGCCGGACCTGGACCGTTTCGTGCGTCTGGCCGCCGAGGGCGTGGGCGCCGCGCCGGCCGCCACCATGCTGACGGCCGGCATCGCCCGGTCCTACCGCGAAGGCGTCGAGCGCCTGCATGGCCACGCGGGCGTCGAGCCCCTGGCGCGCGGCGCGGCGGGCCAGGGCCCCGCGCCCTGCCAGGCCGGCCTGGCGGCGACCACGGCCGAGGCCTTCCTGGCGGACCCGGCCGGCCTGGGCGCCGAGGTGTTCGGCGCCAGCGCCCTGGTCGTGCGCTGCGCATCCCCCGAGGAACTGGCGGCCGTCGCCCGGGCGCTGGAAGGCCAGCTGACGGCCACCCTGCACCTGGAAGCCGGCGCCGACGACGCCCTGGCGGCCGGCCTGCTGCCGATCCTGGAACTGAAGGCGGGCCGCATCCTGGCCAACGGCTATCCGACCGGCGTCGAGGTGTGCGACGCCATAGTCCACGGCGGGCCGTTCCCCGCCACCTCCGACCCGCGCTCGACCTCGGTGGGCACGCTGGCGATCGCGCGCTTCCTGCGCCCCGTGTGCTACCAGGACATTCCCGACGGCCTGCTGCCGCCGGCGCTGCGCCAGGACAATCCCTGGGGCATTCCCCGCGCCGAGCGCTAGGAGCGTTCGCCCCCGCGGCATCGGGGAAGCCGCGCCGGGGCCCGGCGCACCGGCGCGCCACCGCCCCGCCGCGCGCGTCCTGGCGGGTTCAGACCGCCAGCGGCAGCCAGCGGCCGCGCTCGTAGCGCCGCAGTTCGTCGCCCTCGTAGCGCCACAGCAGCAGCCAGCCGTTGTCGCACAGCCGGCCCAGTTCGGCATGGCGCGCGATGACGCCTTCGATCGAGGCCGCCGGCGCGTCGATCACGACGGTCAGGCGCACGGGCTGGTGATACCAGCCGTCGCCGTCGTGCAGCGACTGCCTGGGCAGGCCGATGCGCAGGTCGCCGCCGTTGCCCTCGAACACCCCGACATGGCCGTCCACGACGTTGTGCAGCACCTTGTTGCCCGCGCCGTAGTGCAGCGGGTCGCAGGTGGAGGCGTGGTACTGCCAGGAGAGCCAGTGGGTGACCACCATCGGCCCCGTCATCAGCGCCTCCAGCACCGTGCCATCCGGGTCGGCGCGCGCATCGTAGTCGTGCAGGTAGACGCGGTCGAGCACCCGGCCCCGGCTGCGCTCGCGCGGGCCGATGATGAACGCGGCGTTGCGGGTGAGCCCCCATTCCGGGCGGGTCTGCGCGCCGTCGTTGGCCCGGCGGCGGAACGCCTTCAGCAGCGCCCCGGGCGCCAGGCCGGCGTCCATCCACAGCGCCGGCGCGCGTTCGCGGCGGACGCGGTCGCCGGCCTGCGCGAAGACCCGCTCCATCCGGTCCCAGCGCGCCCGCGCCGCCGGCGGCAGGAGGTCGAGGTCGAAACCGGTCACCTCGTCGGTGGTCGTGTTGTGCAGGGCCCCCATGAAGACCGTGCCGGACGGGATGTCGAGCCCGCGCGCGCTCAGGCCGGCGCGCACCTGCGGGTCGTTCAGCAGATGCGCCAGGGCGCGCGCGTTGGCCTCGCCGGAGCGCCCGTGGCAGGCGCCGCAGTCCAGCGTCGAGGCGTGCGCGTTGTTGGTGCTGTGCCCGGCGTGGCCACACAGGATCACCAGCGGCGCCAGCCGGTCGCCCAGCCCCATCGTGCGCAGGATGCCGGCGGCGAGTTCGGCGCGTGCCCCGGCGTCCAGCCCCACGACCATGGGGCGGCACGGTTCGCGCCCGCCGGCCGGCATGCCCAGGCGGTCCGCCGGCGCGCGCGGCGCGGCCGGCGGCCGGATCCAGTGCGCGATCCTGCCCAGGTAGGCCACGCCCAGGGTCTCGACGAAGGAAAAGGTGGCGTTCGGCCAGCGCACGGCGCCCAGCCACTGGTCCAGCCGCGCCAGCCGCCGCCGGCGGGCCGCACCGAGGCGGGCCGTGCGCGCTTCGTCCGCGCACGCCTGCCCGGGCGCCGTCGCCACGTCGCGCAGGGCGATGCTCGGATAGGCCGGCCCCGGCAGCTGCGGCCGGCGGGCCTCGGTGCCCAGCGGGCTGTAGTGCGCGGGCAGCCCGAAGAAGCCCGCACAGGCGCGCGTCTCCACGCCCGGCCACAGGGCCTCCAGCGCGCGCCGCATGCGTTCGCTGCGCGTATCGATGCAGAAGACGGCCTGGACTTCAGGCGCGGCGGAGGCCGCGGCCGGCGGGGGCGCCGGCGTGCGCAGGGTGCGGGCGAATTCGCGCTGGAAGCTCGCCTCCAGCGCCTCCTGCCAGAGTTCGTCGATCGCCAGCTCCGCCTCGGCCCGCGCGATCCGCTGCGGGACGTCCAGCCAGGCCGCCCCCAGCGCGGCCACCGCCGGGCTCCGCGCGGCGGGCGGCACGGCGCGCGCCAGCACCGCCTCCCAGGCGATCCGGCAGGCCAGCAGGTCGCTCAGGCGGGCGTCGTCCTGCCCGGCGGCGGCCTTCTGCCAGCCGACGTACGCGCACCACGCGGCCCAGCCATTGATCGACAGCAGCAGGGCCTCGAAATAATCCTTCCAGGCCGCGGATTCCAGTTCCAGCTCGGCGAGCGCCCAGGCCATCGCGTCCTGCGCGCGCAGGGGCAGCCCGCGCAGGTGCCGCATGAGCCCGGGCAGGCCCAGCCGCGCGCCCAGGCCATGGTCGCCGACCATGCTCTCGCGCCAGAAGCCGTACAGGTCCGGGCTGCCCGACGCGCGCCAGTCGGCCTGGTGGCGGTCGAAGTAGGTCGCGCAGGCCTGGCTCATCTGGAAGACGATGGCCTCGCGCCACGGCCAGCGCCGGTTCTTCTGCACCGCGTCGTCGAGCAGGTCCACCAGCAGCGGCGCGCGGCGCACCCGGGGCGCCGCCGCCAGCTCGGCGATGCAGCGCTCGGCCGCCGCGGCGCCGCCCTCGCGGCCCGCGTGGACGCGCAGCGCGGCCTCCAGGTCGGCGGGGAGGATGCGGCCCGCGGCCCACTCGCGCCGGATGTAGTCCCGCGCGGGGAACACCCGGAAGTCGCCCAGCACCGCCAGGCGCGCCGCCACGTGGCGGATCGGCATGCCGATGCGCCGCCAGTGGGGATTGACCGCCACCGCCTGGTCCAGCGGCCAGGCCGGCATGATGCCCGAGCAGGCGTGCGCGACGGCGTCGCGCAGGGCCGCGCCGTCGCAGGGCGCGGCCGGCGCGGGGGCCGCGTCCGCGGAGACCGTGGCTGAAAGGACGGCGCTCACGATCCGGACCTCCCCCAGGCCGAGCCGCGCAGGCCCCAGGCCGCCGGCGCGGCCGCGCGCCCGGCGCCGGCCCAGCGCACAGGCCACAGCCGCAGCACCCAATGGGTATAGCCCTCGTCCATGTAGAAACCGGCATACACCCAGCGGCGGATGGCCGTGACCGCCCGCGGCCGCAGCTGGAACGCCGCCATGCCGAGGTACATCGCCGCCATGCCGGCCAGGGCGACGAGACCGGCGGGCGCCAGCGGATCGTTGGCCACCCCGAGGGGCGCATGATCGACGAGGCCGGCCGCGAGCGTCAGCAAGACCGTCATGGCCAGCGCCGCCGCCAGGCGCACGGGCACGGCGGCGCGTCCCTGCGGCGCGGCCGGCACCCACAGGATCGGCGCCCAGGCGAGCGCCAGCACCGCGCTCCACCACCACGGCCAGGCGCCCCCGCCCAGGGCCGCCCGCACGGCGAACACGACCGCCAGCGCCACCGGCACGGCGAGCGCCATGCTGAGGCCCGAATTGCGCGCCTCGCCCGTGACGAGCGTGCGCCCGCACTCCCCGACGGTGCTCGACGCGTTCAGGAAATTGTGCGCCTTGTAGAGCGAATGCCCGAGCAGGTGCAGCGCCGCGAAGAGGTACAGGCCCAGGCCGCATTCCAGCAGCATGAAGCCCATCTGCGCGATCGTGGACCAGGCCAGATGCACTTTCTGGCTGACCCGCGTCAGCAGCACCAGCCCCGCCACCATCGCCGACACCAGCCCGAAGGCCACCAGCAGCCAGCGCGCGGCGAGCGACACGCCCAGCAGGGGTGCGAACAGCACCAGCACGTACCCGCCCAGGTTGACCACCCCCGCATGCAGCAGCGCCGAGACCGGCGTCGGCGCTTCCATCACCTGGACCAGCCAGCCGTGCACCGGCATCAGCGCGGTGCGCGCGATGACCGCCAGCGCCAGGCAGACGCCGCTCCAGGCCAGGGCCGCGGAGGCCTGGCCGGCCGCGATGTGCGCCCACAGGACGGGGAAGGACCCGCTGCCCGTCTCGGACCAGGCCAGCGCGGCGGCGGCGATCAGCAGCAGGTCGGCGGCGCGGTCGGTCACGCGCTTCTTGTGCGCGGCCAGCAGCGCGAAGGGCCGGTCCCCGTAGAAGCACAGCAGGGGATGCATCGCGCCGCCGATGGCCGCCCACGCGGCGATCAGGACGACCCAGTGGTTGGCCAGCAGCAGCAGGTGCACGGCCGCCAGCACGGCGGCCAGGGCGGTCGCGTAGACGGGCTGGCGCGGCTCGCCGCGCAGGTGCTTGGAGGAATAGACGCCGATCGCCGCGCCCAGCAGCTGCACCAGCAGGCTGACCCAGGCGCCGAACGCGTTCGCGGCCAGCCAGCCGTCCATGCCGGCGTCCGCCGCGCCGTCCGCCGGCGCGAGCGCAAGCTGCGCGACGAGCCCGGCCAGGGCCAAGGCCAGGGCGGCGAAGGTCAGCGCGTTGAACCGGCGCCACAGGCGTTCGACCGGTTCCCGGCTGCGCCACGCCTCCAGCGCCGCCGCCGACATCAGCAACGCCGGCGCCAGCGCCAGCATGAAATTCAACTCGGATGAGAATGACGAATCCAACACGTACTCCAGGAAAAGGCCCCCGCCGCCCGGCCCGCGGCCACCCGCCTCCCCCGCCGGAGGAGGCTTCTGCGTCGCGGCGGCCCGGCGGCAAAAACGACCTGCGTATTCTTGAAGTTTTCGTATGTTCTGTAAATTACATTTATAATATTGAACGGTTCTCTAAAACAGAACGATGGACATCAACCAGCTCAACTTCAAGCACCTGTTCTACTTCTGGCGCGTGGCCAAGCAGGGCTCCCTCACGCACGCGGCCGAGCAGATCCATACGTCCCAGTCGGCCCTCTCCACCCAGATACGGCAGCTGGAAAACCGCCTGGGCACGCCCCTGTTCGACCGCCAGGGCCGCCACCTGGAGCTCACCGCGACGGGTCAGCAGGTCTTCGCCTACGCCGAAAGCATCTTCGGGCTGGGCGAACAGATGCTCGGCTGGCTCGAAGGCCGCGACGAGGGCGCGACCCGCGTGCGCGTGGGCAGCGTCTCGACCATGTCGCGCAACTTCCAGGTCAACTGGCTGCGCCCCCTGCTGCGGGACCCGACGATCGTGCTGTCGGTGGATTCGGGTTCGCTGGAGACGCTGGTGGAACGCCTGCTGCGCCACCAGCTGGACGTGGTGCTGGCCAACGAGCCGGTGTCGTCCGACCCCACCCGCCCCACGTCCTCGCGCTTCCTCGGCAGCCAGGTCATCTCGCTGGTCGGCCGGGCCGACCGCTGGTCGGGCACCGCGCTGCGCGTTCCGGAGGACCTGGACGGGGTCGAGATGGCCATGCCCAGCGTGCGCCACGGCGTGCGCCTGCAGTTCGACGCCCTGTGCTTTTCGGCCGGGGTGCAGCCGCGGCTGCGCGCCGAGATCGACGACATGACGATGCTGCGCCTGATCGCGCGCGACAGCGGCTGGATCACGGTGCTGCCGGAAGTGGTCGTGCAGGACGAACTGCACTCGG
This sequence comes from Castellaniella defragrans 65Phen, assembly GCF_000612685.1. Taxonomy (NCBI): domain Bacteria; kingdom Pseudomonadati; phylum Pseudomonadota; class Betaproteobacteria; order Burkholderiales; family Alcaligenaceae; genus Castellaniella; species Castellaniella defragrans. The sequence goes on along the minus strand of NZ_HG916765.1, from coordinate 833,698 downwards.
GCGAGCTGGTGCACGTCGGCCAGTCCTCGCAGCTGACCGAACACTTCTACGCCATCACGGTGCGCCACGGCCACCTGGCGGGCCCGCTCAGCCGGCTGCTGTCGCGCGAGGCGGCCGGGGACATCTTCACCGACGCATCCGACCCCATTCAATCCACAAGGACCCCATCGTGCTCCCTCGACGACTGACCGACGGCTACCGCTCCTTCCTGCACGGCCGGCTCGCCACCGAACGCGCGCGCTACCTCGAACTGGCCGAAAAGGGCCAGCACCCCGACATCATGGTGATCAGCTGCGGCGATTCGCGCGTGGCGCCGGAAACCATCTTCGACGCGGGCCCGGGCGAGATGTTCGTGGTGCGCAACATCGCCGGCATCGTCCCGCCCTGCGAGGAGGATCCGGAAACCGCCTTCCACGGCACCAGCGCCTGTGTCGAGTTCGGCGTCAACGCCCTGGAGGTCGGCCACATCGTGATCATGGGCCACGCCAGCTGCGGCGGCGTGTCCGCCTACGCCAACCAGGCCGCGCCCCTGTCCAAGCGCGACTTCATCGGCAAGTGGATGTCCCAGATCAGGCCCGTGGCCGAGGCGGTCGGCCCCCGCACGGACGACTACGCCGACTGGATCCGCCGGATGGAATGGGGCGTGGTCGAATACAGCATGCGCAACCTGATGACCTTCCCCGCCGTGCGCGAACGCGTCGAGGCCGGCACGCTCGCCATCCACGGCGCGTATTTCGGCGTCGCCACGGGCGTCTTGTTCATCCGCAACCCGGAGACCGGCCGCTTCGAGCCCTACGCCGAATCCTGATCTCCCGCCCCGGCATTCGGAGCCCGGTGCCAGTCCAGCGTCCAGCGGCCGCTGCGCACGTTCTGCAGCCACAGCAGGCAGGTCAGGGTCTTGGCGTCGGTGGCCGCGCCATCGCGGCAGGCGTCGAGCAGGGCCTCGTCGGACAGGGTGCCGACGTCCAGGAACTCGTCCACGTCCAGGTCCCGCTCGCCGGCCTTCAGGCCGCGGGCGAAGAACACGTGGATGACTTCGGTGGAATAGGCGATGGCCAGGTGTATCCGCCCGGCAAGCGCCCATTCCTCCGCGGCGTAGCCGGTTTCCTCGCGCAGTTCGCGCCGGGCGCAGACCCAGGGGTCCTCGCCCGGATCGAGCTTGCCGGCCGGGAACTCCGTCATGATGCGGCCCACGGGGTAGCGGAACTGGCGCTCGACCAGGACGTGGCGCTCGTCCAGCAGGGGAATCACCACCACCGCCCCGGGATGCACGATGTATTCGCGCGTCGAGACGCTGCCATCGGGCATGCGCACCGTGTCGCGGCGCGCCTTCAGGAAATTGCCCTCGCACAGGGGCTCGCTGCGGATCAGGGTCTCGGTCAGGTTCGTATCGGAATCGTCGGTCATGTCGGAAAGGCGGGTCGTATCGGAAGGAAGGGTCGTATCGGAAGGAAGGGTCGTATCGGGAAGGTCGATCATCGGGCGCCAGCCGGCCAAGGCCGGCACGGGCCGGAACGGCGGATCACGGCGGGCCGTCCGAAGGTGTGCCGTCCTGGAACGGGCCCGCATCTTTCATCATACGGCGTCATGCGGCGCGGCGCGGACGCGCGGCGGCTCAGAAGACCGGCCCGCCCGGCCCCATCCGGCCGGCCCGCCAGTCCCGCGCCGCCGCGGCCAGCTCGCCCCAGGTGCGCAGGCCCTGCCGCTGCGCGCGGCGCAGCGCCACCAGGGCGAGTTCCGCCGTCAGCATGGCATCGGCCACCGCCGCGTGCCGGGCCGGCGCGGCCAGCCCGAACGCCGCCGCCCACTCGTCCAGCCCCGCATGCGGACCGGCCCGGTCGGGGAACAGCATCGGCGCCAGCACCGCCAGGTCCAGCACCTCGCCGTCCCAGCGCAGTCCCAGGTGCGCCTTCAGGGCGCGCGCCAGCAGCGCGCGGTCGAAGCCGGCATGGAAGGCCAGCCACACCGCGTCGCCGGCGAAATCCAGCAGGCCGGACAGCGCGTCCCGCGGCGCCACGCCGCGCTCCAGGTCGGCGCGCGTCAGGCCATGGAACAGCCGCCCCGCGAGCCCCAGCGGACCCGTCGCGCGCACGACGCGGGCGTACTGGCGGCCCAGCGGGATCGCCAGGTCCTCGATGCGGACCGCGCCGATGGACAGGATGCGGTCCCGCCGGGGATCCAGGCCGCTGGCCTCCAGGTCGAAGACGACGGCCGGCTGGCTGCGGAAGTCGCGCGCGCGCCAGGCCTCGCGCCTCATCCACATCGCCGCCTCCGGCGCACGGCCGCGCGGTCTGCCCGAAGCCGGAGCACGCCGTCTCCGTTCGCCACGCCGTCCTGGTTCGCCATGCGGCCCCCGTCCTCCACGCTGTCCTCATTCGCCATGCGGCCTCCATTCACCACGCTGCTCCCGCTCACCACGCCGTCCTCCTTCACAGGCGGTAGCTGTAGCGCAGCAGCTTCTGCAGGTCGGCGGCCTGGCGCAGGGCCTCGCGCAGGATGCGCCGGTCCAGGGCGTTGAGCGAACCCGGCAGGACGTGGTTGGACGGGGCCTCGCCGGCATGGATGCGCGCCTGGTGCTGCCGCAGCCGCAGCAGCTGCAGGTAGCGGTAGGATTCGACGTAGGCGCCCACGTCGCGCCCGCTCAGCACGCCGCGCTCGGCCAGCGCCTGCAGGCGCCCCACCGTGGAAGTCTCGGCGATGCCGGCGGCCAGGGCGAAGACCCGGGCGGCATCCACGAAGGGCGTGAGCGCCTGCGTCTTCAGGTCGAAGCCCGAGGCGCCCGCCTTCCAGGCGCCGCCCGCGATCTCGAACAGGCCGCCCGACGGCGGCTGGTTGCGCAGGGCCGTCTCGGCCAGCATCCGCTGGAACTGGGGAGAATCGGCCACCTGCTCCAGCAGGAACCGGCTCAGCGCCGCGAAGCCGTTGTCCTCGCCCCACAGCAGCCGCAGGTCGAAGCAGATCACCGCCTGGAGCAGGTGCTCGGGCGTGGGCTGCCGGATGATGTCGGCGAACCAGCGTTCCCATTCGCGCGCCGCCAGGCGCAGGGCCGGATTGCTGGCCATGACCCTGCCGCGGCACAGCGGCAGGCCGCAGCGGTCCAGGTCCTGGTTGATCGTCTCGGCCAGCGGCCGCAGCGCTTCGCGCCGTTCCTGCGCCTCGGCGTCGCTCGCCGCCTGGAACAGCATGCCGTTGTCCTGGTCCGTCAGCAGCGTCTGCTCGCGCCGGCCCTCGCTGCCGAAGGCCAGCCAGGCGAACGGCACGCCCGGATCGCCGACGTCGCGCAGCGCCAGCTCGATCACGCGATGCGTGGTGTGGTCGTTCATCTGGGCGATCAGGCGCATCACCTGCAGCGCATCGACGCCGTGCGCCAGCATGCCCGAGATCGCCCGGGCCAGGTCCGTGCGCAGCCCGGCCAGGGTCTCGGCGTCCTCGGCCTGGCGCATGGCCCGCGCCAGGTGCACGATGCCGATCCGCTGCAGGGCGAACAGGTCGCGCTCGGACACCACGCCGGCCAGGACGCCGGCCTGCGCGATGCACAGGTGGCCGATGCGATGGCGCGTCATCAGCAGGATGGCCTCGAAGGCCATGGCGTCGGGCGGCAGGCAGACCGGATGGCGGGTCATGAATTCCCCGATGGGGGCGTCCAGCCGGATCGCGCCGGCCGCGACCTCGCGGCGCAGGTCGCGCAGAGTGAAGATGCCCACGGGACGGCGCTGTTCGTCCGTGACGACGATGCTGCCCACCCGCCGCTCGTGCATCCGCTGCACCGCCCGGGACAGCGGCAGATCCGGCGTACAGGCCACCGGGTCGCGCGCCATGAGCGAGCCCAGCGCCTGGTCGAAGACGTAGCCCTCGCCCTGGACCGCCGCGGCCTCCTGCCGCGTGCGCTGGTGCAGCCGCCCGAGCAGGCTGCCCGCGCCGCGCAGGGCGTAGGCGCGGAAGGGCTCGGACCATTCCAGGGCCTCGACGAAATCGGGCCGGTCCACCTGCAGGCAGAAGGTGTCCTGCAGGGCGCGGTAGCGCGTGCGGGTGGGGCGATGCTCCAGCAGGGCGGCCACCGGAAAGGCGTCGGCCGGCCCCAGGACGAAGCCGCCGCCCGGATCGGCGCCCGCGGCGGACTTCCCCGCCGCGCCGGCCCCGGCATCCGGACCCGTCTCTGTACCGGCACCGGCGCCCGTACCCGCACCTGTATCTGTACCGGCACCCGCAGTCGCACCGGCAGCGCCGTCCGGGCCGGGCCGGCGGCCTTCGACCGCGCCCTGGCGGATCAGGTACCACGCATCGGCGGGCCCGTCGTCCGGGGACGCGATCTCCTGCCCCGCCTCGAAGAACCGCAGCCGCATCCGCTCGACCAGCCGGCGCACGTGCCCCGGCTCCATCTGGTCGAAGGGCGGATATTCCCGCAGGAACCGCATCAGTCCCTGCACGTTCTGGTTCACGGCATCCCGGTCGGCCGCATCCGCTCTGTCTGACATGGAAACTGACATGGAAACGCTCCCGCGCCCGTCTTCGATATTTCATTCATACCACGTTTCCCGGGAGCGCCAGTCGACCCGCATCAAGACATGGGCGGGTCCCGCCGGGACATGGACGGGCCCCGCCGCGGCCGCCGCGCGCGGCGCCGGCGGCCGCGCGGTCAGCGGCCGCGCAGCCAGGCCTCGGCGCTGGACTCGGGCGCCGGATGGCCGATGAAGTAGCCCTGGCCGACGTCGCAGCCCATGTTCCACAGCAGGTCCAGCGTTTCCTGCGTCTCGATGCCCTCGGCGATCACCATCAGGCCCAGGGTGTGGCTCATCTCGATGATGGAGCGCACGATGGCGCGCATGTCGGCATCGGCGGCCATGCCGGCCACGAAGGACTGGTCGATCTTCAGCGCGTCGACGGGCAGCCGGTTCAGGTAGGCGAACGAGGAATAGCCGGTGCCGAAATCGTCGATCGACAGCCGCACGCCCAGGGCGTGCAGGGCGTGCAGGGTGTCCAGCGCCCGGGTGGGGTCGGCCATGATGGCGCTTTCGGTGACTTCGAGCTCCAGCAGCGCGGGGTCCAGCCCGTGGCGCAGCAGGGCGTCCCTGATCTGGCTGGGGAAATGGCCGTCGAGCAGGTTGCGGGCGGACACGTTCACGGCCATGCCGACGCCGGGATGGACGGCCTGCAGCCGGGAACAGCAGGCCACCGCCTGGTCCACGACCCAGAGGGTGAAGGGATGGATCAGGTCGCTGACCTCGATGATGGGGATGAACCGGCCCGGCGGGATCAGGCCCCGTTCCGGGTGCATCCAGCGGGTCAGGGCCTCGAAGCCCATCGGCGAGCCCGAGGCCCGCAGGCCGTCGTTCAGGAAGACCTTGGGCTGCAGATGCAGCAGGAACTGGCCCTGCGCCAGCGCCGTGCGCAGTTCCCCGCGCAGCAGCAGGTGGTCGTGCACGCTGGCGCGGTCCTGGGGATTGAACACGGCGATCCCCAGGCCGTCGCGCTTGGCGCGGCGCATCGCGGTGTCGGCGCAGCGGACCAGCTCGTCCGGATCGCGCGCATGGCCGGGATGCACGGCCAGGCCGAAGCTGCAGCTGATGCGGATCTGCAGGTCGTTCAGCGCGAACGGATCGCGCAGCGCGGCGAGCAGCACGTGGACCTGCTCCTGCGCCAGGTGTTCGTCGCCCGTGTCGAGCAGGAAGGCGAATTCGTCGCTGCCCAGCCGGGCCAGCATGCACGCCGGGCCCAGCAGCCCCTGCAGCCGCTGCGCGACCGCCTGGAGCAGCCGGTCGCCCGCGTCGTGCCCGAGCGCCTCGTTGACCTCCTTGAAGCCGTCCAGATTGGACATGACCAGGGTCCAGGGCGCCTCGGGGGACTGTTCCGAGCGCGCCTGCAGGCGCCGCAGGATGTCGCCGCGGTTGAGCAGCCCCGTCAGGGGATCGTGGGTGGCCTGGTAGGCCAGCGCCCGCTGCTGCGCCCGGCGTTCGCTGATGTCCAGGAACGTCACCAGGCAGAACTCCAGCCGGCCGTCCTGCAGGATCGGATAGGACCAGTATTCCGCCGGGAAGCAGGTGCCGTCGCGGCGCCACAGGACCTCGTCGTCCACGTGGATCCCCTTGCCCTCCCGCAGGGCCAGGTGCATGCGGCATTCCTCCAGCGGATAGGGGCTGCCGTCCTCGTGCCGGTCATGGATCAGGCTGTGGAAGTGCTGGCCCACCAGCTGGTCGGGGTGGTCGTACCCCAGCAGGTGCGAACAGGCCTGGTTGGCGAAGATGCAGCAGCCGCTCGCATCCAGCCCGTAGATGGCTTCCGCCGTGACGTCCATCAGCTGGCTGATGAGGCGCTCGCGTTCCTTCAGCCCGCGGCTCAGCGTCTCGCGCTCGGTCAGGTCGCGGATGACCAGCACGTGGGCCAGCTGGCCGGTGAACATCAGCGACAGGCTGCGGACCTCGACGAACAGCGGCTGCCCGTCGCGGCGGCGGTGGCGCTCGTAGGAAAAGGCGGTGTCCGGCTGGTGTTCGAGCACCTCGATGCGCAGGTCGTCGAGGCCCAGGCGCAGGAAGTGGTCCCGGCCGTAGCCGTAGCGGCGCATCGCCTCGTCGTTGACGGCCAGGAAGCGGCCGCTGTCCAGGCTCAGCACCATCATCGGATTGGGGCTGCCCTCGAACAGCAGCCGGTAGCTCTGTTCGGACTGGGCCAGGGAGCGCTGGTAGGACTGCAGGGCATCGGCCATGTCGTCGAACTGCTGGCCGATTTCGCGCAGGTCGCGCCCCTGCAGCCGGTCGGCCACGCGTCCGGAGAAGTCCTGCGACGCCAGCCGCCGCACGGCCTCGCGCAGGTGCTCCAGGCTGCGCCCGGCCGCCAGCTGCATCAGGTTCCAGGCCGCCAGCACCGCCACGCACAGCAGCAGCGCGACGATGAACATCCCGACCCACAGGGCGCGGCGGGCCTCGCCGTAGAGCACCGATTCCGGCACCTCGTAGCGCACCGACAGGCCGTGCGGATCGCCCCGCGGGCCGGCCGTCATGGACATCGTGACCCAGCGGCGGCCGTCGGCGTCCAGGTGGGTGCCGCGCACCAGCCCGTCCTCGTGGGGCGGATGCGGATCGAGCCGCTCGCCCAGGTGGCTGGTGTCGCCCGGCACGCGCTGCAGCACGTGCCCCTCGCGGTCCAGGATCCACAGGCGCCCGCCCGGCAGCAGGTCGGGAATGGCCGCGCCGGCCCGCAGGTAGCCGAGGTTCATGCCGCCGAAGACCACCCCGCCGTTGACGCCGGAATCGCCCGGCACGCGCACCGCCAGGACCAGCGTGGGCAGGTTGGACATGCGTCCGATGATGAAGCCGCCCAGCGTGACCTCGGCCTGCTCGATGGCCTTGCGGAAATAGGGCCGGTCGCCCAGGTAGACGCCGTTGGGATCGGGGTCGGGCAGGCCCGAGCAGACCTGGTAGCCGCGCGCGTCGGTCACGCCCAGGTTCAGGTAGCGCGGCAGGCGCGCCAGCAGCGACGCCAGGTAGCCGCGACATTCGGCCCAGCGCTCATGGCGCAGGATGGGGGAATTCGCCAGCGTGTGGAGCACGTCGCTGGCGTCGTTGATCAGCGCCCGGTCGTAGGCCGCCGTGACGCTGACCAGGCTTTCGGCCGCGCGCTCGCTGTTGGCCACCAGGCTCCGGTACTGGTGCCAGACGTAGTAGCCCAGGCCGCAGAGGAGCGGCACGATGACCGCCAGCACCGCCAGGAACAGGCGCGCCCGGAGGCTGTCGAGCAATCCTGCGTGGGGACCCGTGCCGCGAGATTCGGACAATCCGTGCCTCCCTGCGTGTCATGTCCGGCGCCAGGAATAGTGCCGAAAGGAGGAAATATACACGGAACCGGCGGGAATCGACCCGCCGAAAATCAGCCCGGCACGCCGACGATGACGCTGGAGGCCTTGAAGATCGCCCGCACGGATTCGCCCACGGCCAGGCCCAGGTTGCGCGCGCTTTTTTTCATGCCGTTTTCTCCCAATGGATGAAGGCCCACCGCATCGGCGCCCCGCCCCGGGCCGCGCGCGCGGGGTCGGCATCATGCCAGGCGCGCAGGCGGGCCAGCTCCCGCTCGCCCAGGTCCGGATAGGTCCAGGACACCCGCGCGGCGAAGGCCTCGAACGAGGCCGTCCCCGCCAGGCGGCTGGGCACTTCGATATAGTCCACGCGGGGATGGATGCCCTTGCGGTGCAGCAGGTTGAGGACGTAGATGTAGTCCGGAAACCCCTGGTGGCCGCGCCCCACGATGTCCGCGACGGCGGGGTCCATGAAATGCCCGCCCACCAGATGCGTCATGTAGACGCGCAGGCGGGCATGGGCCGACAGCTTGTCCAGCGCGGCATCCAGGTCGGCCACGTTGGAGGCGCGCGAGGCCACGGCGATGTCGCAGACCGGCACGTCGGACCAGTCGTCCTCCCAGGCGCGATGGATCGCCGCGACGTTGCCGGCGCCCTGCCGCGCGGCCTGCTCGCGCAGGGCGTCGAGCATGGCCGTGCTGTAGTCCAGGCCGTAGACGCGCTCCAGGCGCCCGGCCAGCGGCAGGCAGATGGTGCCGGGGCCGCAGCCCACGTCCAGCAGCGTGCGCGCGCCGCCCAGGTCCATGCGCGAGAGGAATTCGCCGGCATAGCCGCTCGTACCGGCCAGGGGCATGCCGTTCTTCCTGACCCGGGCGTCCCACTCGCCCGCCTGCTTCGGCGGACGGCCGCTGCGGGCCATGTGGTTGCGGTACAGCCGGGCGAAATCCAGGTCCTCGATCGTCAAGGCGTCGTCATTCATGCCATCATCCATCGGTTCCGCGCGGGCATCGCGCACACCCGCGCGCCCCATTCGTTCAACAGATCGGCATCCACGGGCAGCTCCACGCCCAGGCCGCCGGTGAAGTGCCGCCAGTCCTCCAGGAATTCCCCGGCGACGATGGTCAGCACCGGAATGCTCTCGGCCATCAGGGCGAGGAACTCCGCGGCGAAACCGCCGCCGCCCGCTTCCTGGCGGCCATATCGGCTCACGACCACCAGGTCCGGGCGGTCATTCCCGGCCACGCGCAGCGCGGCGCTGGCCGCCGCCAGCCGGAAGACGTCCAGGCAGCACGCCCGGGATCCCGCGCCCAGGTCCTGGAAAATCTCGAAGGACTCGCCGGTCCGGACGTCGCGCAGGCGCCGCCGGGACCGGCCCGCCTCCTCGCCGCCCGGCTCCGTCACGAGGCCGCGCACGTCCAGCCCCGCGCGGGACTGGCGCTCGGCGAAGGCGCGCATCAACGCATCGGCCCCGTCCTCGTGGTCATGGACGATGGCGGCGATCGGCAGCGTGATCATGGGCGGTTCTCCTGGCGTCGGATCCGGCGGCGACAGGCGCCATGCCGCGCCGCCGACATTGTCATGCGGAGATCGGACACGCGGCCTTGATGCCGCGCAAACGTCCCCCGGCCCAGCATAAGCCAGTCGGGCACACATTCGCTATATATACAAGATTATAACGATCATCATGCCGCGGTCCGGCCGGCGGCCGGCCCGCAACGGCCGCCCTACAATGGGATTTCCTCAGACCGTCTCCTGGAATGCCCGATGTTCACATTCGCTCCCCGCGCCTACGCCAGCAAGGCGGAACACTACGCCGACCTCGCCGCCCAGGCGCGCGGCCTGATCGCGGGGGAACCCGACCTGATCGCCAACGCGGCCAATTTCAGCGCGCTGGTGTTCGACAGCCTGCCGCAGCTGAACTGGGCGGGCTTCTACCTGTACGACGGCACGGAACTCGTCGTCGGTCCTTTCCAGGGCAAGCCCGCCTGCATCCGCATCGCCCTGGGCTCGGGCGTCTGCGGCACGGCCGCGAGCACCCGGAGGACCCAGGTCGTCCGCGACGTCAGCCGGTTCTCCGGACACATCCCCTGCGATTCCGCCTCGCAATCGGAAATCGTCGTGCCGCTGGTGCGCGCGGACGGATCGCTGCTGGGCGTCTGGGACGTGGACAGCCCCGTCACGGACCGCTTCGACGAGGACGACCGGCGTGGGATGGAAGCCCTGTGCCGCGTCTTCATGAACCACCTGAACGGCCGGGACTGATCCCGGCCCGGAACCGCCGCCGCCCTACCAGTCCAGCGGCAGCGAGAACCGCGCGCCCAGGCCGTAGTCCCCGGACGTCAGGTTGCGGTTGGTTTCGAGGCGCACCCGCAGGTACGGACCATAGCGGAAGCCGTGCGCCAGCCCGACCCGCTCGTCCAGCCCGCCGCCCGCCGCGTCCAGCCGCCGCTCGAACGAGCCGCTGAACGAACCCCAGCGGCCCGCCGCCAGGTCCAGCTGCCACTGGTTGCTGACGCAGTCGCAGCCGGGGTCGCCGCCGTACGCGGCCAGGTCCGCATAGCCCCCGCCCTGCCGCGCATTCACCCAGGACAGGTCCCAGCCCGGCAGCAGGCCCAGGGTATAGCCCAGCTGCCGGCGCCAGCCCTCGGCCAGCGGCTGGCGCGAGCCGGACACGCCGAACCGCCAGGCGCCCGCGCCGCCCATGGAATAGTCGCCCCCCAGCCCCAGCGCCGTCAGGCCCTGGGCGCTCTGCAGCCGCGAGGCCAGGATCAGGTCGCGGTCCGGCGCATAGCGCGTGGTCGCATCGAGCGCGACCGGTCCGTAGGCCAGATCGCCCTCGGCGGGCGTGCGGCCGGTGTCCACGGCGCCGACCGCCACCGCGTAGTCCCACGACCCGGCCGGCAGGCGCCCCTGGGAGACGGAGCGGGCCACGCCCACCCCCGCGAGGCGCACGGGCCGCCCCCAGTCCGGCGCGCCCGCGGCCGTGCTGCCCAGCGTCACGCCGTAGCCGGCGGAACTGCGATAGCGCCAGTTCCGCGCGCCCAGGGTCCAGGCGTCCAGGCCGCCGGAGGCGAGCGGCCCGAATCCGCCGGACGGCCCCGCGCCGGCCGCCGGATCGGCGGCCGAGCCGAACCAGCGCAGGCGGAAGCATCCCTCCACCTCGCCGCTTGCAAGCGGCCCGGATCCGCCAGGCACGTCACAGTCCGCAAGGACTGTCCCGTGTCCGGGCTCATCCAGGAACAGCAGGTCGTAGCGCAGCCCGGGGACGGCGACCGCCCCGGACGCATCCGGCACGTCGGCGGCATCGCCGGCCTCGGCCGCGTCGGAGGGGACGTCGGACGGGACGTCGCGGGGCACGTCGGGGACGGCATAGCGCTGGGGGGCCAGGTCGATGAGCGCCGCATCCGGGTCGGCCGCCTGCCAGGCCCGGGCCGGCGCGAGGCTGGCGCCGCCCAGCAGGGCCGACACGGCCAGCAGCCGGACGATTCCATTCATGGGATGACACGCAGGATCGCCGGGCCGCGCGGGCCCGGGCGATGAAATCCAGGGATCGCGCGGCGCGAAAACCGCCGCGAAATCCCCCAAAGCGCTCCAGGGTATCACGACGCGGGGGGCCGCCGAAACCCTCAAAATGTTTCAACGGACGAATTTGAAACCGCGCTTGCCTACACCATATATTGTGTTTATCATTTCCAGCCGCACTACATGTAGAAAATCAAAGAGGTCTTCTGCAGGAAGACCCCATGCCACCAAGGACTGCCGGCCGTGATCAAGAACATCGTCAAGCGTGATGGACGCATCGAACCCTACATCCCCAGCAAGCTCAACGGCTGGGGCCGCTGGGCCGCCGCCAACCTGGGCAACAAGGTCGACTGGAGCAGCATCGTGCTGCAGGCCGTCAGCACCATGCCCGAGACGGTCTCCACCGCCGATCTGCAGGAAAAACTGATCCAGAACTGCCTGGACAAGGGCACCTGGTCCTACTACCTGATGGCGGGCCGGCTGTACGCGTCCCACCTGCACAAGATCATCCACGGCCCCGCCATCCCCACCGTCAAGGCCCTGCACGACCGCATGGTGGCCGACGGGGTGATGGTGCGCCTGGACTACACCGACGCCGAATACGCCGAGATCGAGTCCTTCATCGACCACGAGCAGGACTACGACACGCCGCACTTCTCGCTGCACTACATCCGCAAGAAGTACAGCCTGCAGAACCGCGTCACCCGGCAGGAATACGAAACGCAGCAGTTCGTCTACATGCGCATGGCCATGGCGCTGTCGGAAAACGAGCCCGCCGAGCGCCGGATCGACCTGGTGCGGCGCTTCTACACCGAATTCTCCGCCAAGCGGATCTCCGCCCCCACGCCCAACTACGTCAACCTGGGCACCAAACTGCGCGGCTTCGCCTCGTGCTGCCTGTACGTGGTGGACGACAACGAGGCGTCCCTGGCCATCGGCGACCACATCGCCTACCGCATGACCGCGGCCTCGGCCGGGATCGGCAGCCACCTGATCACCCGCAGCAAGGGCGACCCGGTGCGCGGCGGCCTGATCCAGCACCAGGGCAAGCTGCCCTACCTGGCCTCGCTGGGCAAGGCGGTGCACGCCAACATGCAGGCCGGGCGCGGCGGCGCCTGCACCACCTACTATTCCGGCTTCGACCCCGAGGCCGAGGTCATCGCCTACCTGCGCAACCCGCGCAGCACCGAGGACCGCAAGAACCGCGACCTGCACTACGCACTGGTCACCAACAAGCTCTTCGCCGAAAAGGTCGCCCGCAACGAGGAAGCCTTCTCGTTCAACGTGCGCACCGCGCCCGAGCTCACCCGGCTGTTCTTCGGCCCCGACTCGGCCGCCTTCAAGCGCGAATACGAGCGCCTGGAGCGCGACCCCTCCTTCAAGAAGGAAACCTTCAAGCCGCGCGACCTGATCCTGACCTCGCTGAACGAGGCGCTGGAGACCGGCGTGGCCTACCTGGCCAACATCGACGAGATGAACCGCCACACGCCCTTCAAGGAACCCATCCATTCCAGCAACCTGTGCCTGGAGATCTGCGAGCCCAACCGTCCCTACCAGGACATGCGCGACCTGTATTCCGACCGGGAAGTGGGCCACATCACCGTCGAGCTCGCCGACGGAACGACGCAGACCTTCGACTTCAACGCGCCGCTGACCGTCGCGGTCGCCGACTCCACCCTGCCGCGCGTCATCTTCGCCGGCGAACTGAAGGCGGGCGACGACATCCTGTCCGACGAGCCGGGCAAGGGCGGCCGGGTCGCCCGCGTGGTCGAGATCCACGAGGAACCCGAGATCGCCCTGTGCTCCCTGGGCGCCATCGCCTACGACGCCATCGGCGAGGACGACGACGAGACCTACCAGGAGGCGATGTACCTGACGTTGAAGATGATCGACTACTGCATCCTCAACTCGCACTACGTGCTGCCCCACGTGGCCGTGACCGCCAAGGCCCGCATGAACGCCGGCGTGGGCCTGATGGGCGTGGCCACCCACATGGCGCGCAAGGGCCTGCGCTACGACACCGACGAGGGCCGCGAGGAACTGCACCGCATCGCCGAACGCCACATGTACCACGCCATCCGGGCCTCGCTGCGCATCAGCAAGGAACGCGGCGTCGCGCCCTGGATGCACAAGACCCGCTGGCCTGACGGCTGGCTGCCGATCGACACCTACAACCGCAACGTCGACGAGCTGGGCGACTTCCATAACCGCTACGACTGGGAAGCCCTGCGCACCGAGATCATGCAGAACGGCGGCATCGCCCATTCCTGCCTGGTGGCGTACATGCCGGGGGAATCGTCCTCCAAGGCGCTGGGCAAGCCCAACTCGCTCTATCCCGTGCGCGACGTCACGCTGAACAAGACCGACGGCTCGGTCACGATCCGCTGGGCCGCGCCCGAGAGCGACAACCCGGCCTATTTCTACCAGTCGGCCTGGGACATCTCCGAAGTGGACATGATCAAGGCCTACGCGGTGTTCCAGAAATTCACCGACCAGGGGATCTCCGCCGACCTGTGGCGCCGGATCAAGGACGACGACAAGGTCTCCAGCCGCGAACTGCTCACCCACTACTTCGCCATGGTGAAGTACGGCATGAAGACCCGCTACTACTACAACTCCAACGTGGCCTCGGACAAGACGCTGGACAACGCCGGCAGCATCCACGACGGCGTGGAAGAAAAAGTCGTCTGCGAAAGCTGCACGATGTAGGCCCTTCCCCGACATCAGGGCCGCCCGCGCCGCACGGCCCGCACGACCCCGGCCCCGGACGACCGTTCCGGGGCCTCCGACCGCCCCCTACCCCTGGCACGACCCGAAAATGACCCAAGAAGCCCTGCCCACCAAGATCTTCAACACCGACAAGTCCGACTACGCCTTCCCGGAAATCATCCTGGGCCAGGACCTGGGCCTGTTCGACACGATCAACAAGTTCTATCCCGAGATCTGGAAGCTCTACAAGACGCTGAAGAACCAGGACTGGGACGAGAACGAGTTCGACTATTCCACCTGCAACGTGCAGTTCAAGACCTGCGACCGCCACACCTACGACATGATGGTCAAGACCCTGGCGTGGCAATGGGAGGCCGACAGCGTCGCCTCGCGCTCCATCGCCGCCGTGCTGGCCCCGGTCTGCACCAGCAGCGAGGCCTGGTCCGGCTGGGTGGAGATCACCAAGAACGAGATCGTCCACGCCGCCACGTATTCCGAGATCGTCCGCAACAGCTTCGACAATCCCGACGACATCCTCAACGAGATCCTCTCGGTCAAGGAGGCCATCAGCCGCCTGCGCGTCGTCAGCGAGGTCTTCAACCGCGCCTTCGAGGTCAGCTACGACTACGCCCGCGGCCAGCGCGAGAACGACCAGGAAACCTACAACGCCATCTACCTGTTCATCGTCGCCGTGCTGTGCATGGAGCGCATCCAGTTCCTTGCCTCGTTCGCCGTCACCTTCGGCATCTGCGACGGCACGGGCCTGTTCCAGCCCATCGGCAAGGCGGTCCAGAAGATCGCCCAGGACGAATTCGAGGTCCACGTCCAGTACGGCAAGGAAGTCCTGCGCGCCATGGTCAAGACCGAGCGCGGCCGCACCGCCTTCGAGCAATGCCGCGACAAGATCGTCCAGATGATCGACGAGGTCACCGCCAGCGAGGTCGAATGGACCGACTACGCCTTCTCCGAAGGCCGCGAGCTCACCGGCGTGACCTGCCAGATGATGAAGGACTGGGTCCATTTCAGCGCCACCGACGTGGCCCGCTTCTTCAACGTCCAGGACCGGGTGTCCTTCCCGATCGTCACCGAGAACCCGCTGAAATACATGGAAAGCTGGCTCAACATGAGCAAGGTCCAGGCCTCCAACCAGGAAGAGGACACCGCCCAGTACAAGGTCGGCGTGATGAAGCGCGACGACGAGAACGAAGTGTTCGACGTGGATTTCTGAATCCGCGCCTCCTGCCATACCTCCCGATCAAACCCCGACCGACAAAAAAGGATCCGACATGGCCATCACCGTCTATTCAAAGCCCAACTGCCCGCAATGCGAACTCACCAAGCGCGACATGGACATCCTGGGCATCGAGTACGAAACCGTGGACCTGACCCAGCGCCAGGACCAGCTCGAACGCCTGATCGGACTGGGCCACCGCGGCGCGCCCGTGATCGAGACCGACCGCGAGACCTGGTCGGGCTACGACCAGGAAAAGATCAAGGGGCTGGTCTCGTACGCCTGATCCCATGCACGACACGCACGGCACTTCCGCGCTGCTTCCGTCCGATGCCGGACAGGCCCTGCTGATCGGACGCATCCATGACCCGCGCGACCAGGGCCCCAGCGTGGTCGCCCTCCGGAACGGCGTCCTGGTCGATCTGACCCATCGGTTCCCCACGGTCTCCGAACTGCTGAACCAGGACGACCCGGCCGCGGCCGTGGCGCGGGCGGCCCCCGCCCGCTGGTCGTTCGACGCGGTGGCGCGCGCCACCCTCGCCGGCGACCGGGACGCGCCGCGCTTCGTGGCGCCCTGCGATCTCCAGGTCATCAAGGCCTGCGGCGTCACGTTCGCCGACAGCATGCTCGAACGCGTCATCGAGGAAAAGGCGGGCGGCAATCCCCAGGACGCCGCCCGCATCCGCGACGGGATCGGCCAGGCGATCGGCGCGGCCATCTCCAGCATCCGTCCCGGTTCCCGGGAAGCCGAGGAAGCGCGCCGGTACCTGGTCCGGGAAGGCCTGTGGTCGCAATACCTGGAAGTCGGCATCGGCCCGGACGCCGAAGTCTTCACCAAGGCCCCGGTGCTGTCGGCCGTGGGCAGCGGCGAGGCGATCGGCATCCTGAAGGCCTCGCAGTGGAACAATCCGGAACCCGAACTGGTCCTGGCGGTGGACGCCGCGGGCCGGATCCGCGGCGCCACGCTGGGCAACGACGTGAACCTGCGGGACATCGAAGGCCGCAGCGCCCTGCTGCTGGGCAAGGCCAAGGACAACAACGCCTCGTGCGCCATCGGCCCCTTCATCCGGCTGTTCGACGCGCGCTTCACCCTGGACGACGCCCGCCGGCTCGAAATCCGCCTGAACGTGACCGGCGAGGACGGCTTCGTCCTGGACGGCCACAGCTCCATCCGCCGGATCAGCCGCGACCTGACGGACCTGGTGGCCCAGACCTGCGGCCGGCATCACCAGTATCCGGACGGCTTCATGCTGTTCACCGGCACCCTGTTCGCCCCCACCGAGGACCGCGACGCGCCCGGCCAGGGCTTCACCCACAAGCCGGGCGACGTCGTGCGCATCGGTTCGCCCCGGCTGGGAACGCTGATCAACCGCGTCACCTACAGCGAAGAGGCGCCGCCCTGGACGGGCGGCATCGCCTGGCTGATGCGCAACCTGGCGCGGCGCGGCCTGCTGTCGGCCTGAAGCCCCGCCGCCCCTCGATGCGGGCGGCCGGTGATCTGGCCCGTCTCGCAGTCCAGGCCGATCAGCGGGCTGGATCGATGGGCCGGGCGCGGCGGGCCCGGCCGGGGCGCTAGCCGATCACGGCCATCAGGCGCGCATGGGCCCGCGTCAGGTGCCGGTACATGGCGGCCTGGGCCTGCAGCGGGTCGCGGGCCGCCACGGCATCGTAGATTTCCTGGTGCTCCTGCACGGCGTCCAGCCAGACCGATTCGGTGTCGAACAGGCGGTGCATGGAGCCGCCGATCGGGGTGTAGCGCTGGTCGAACAGCTCTTCGAGCGTCTGGATCAGCAGGCGGTTGCGGGTCGTGGAGGACAGGGTGACGTGGAACAGGCGGTCGGCGTCGGCCAGGGGCTTGTCCCCGGTGCGGTCGCGCGTGCCGACCGCCCGGCGCATGGCCTCGACGCTGGCGCCCAGCGTCTTGATCTGCTCCCGGGTGATGAAGCGCGCCGCGTGCGCGGCCACCCCGCCTTCGAGGAAATACCGGGTCTGGCTCACGTCCTGCGGACTGTGGCCCATCGGCGCGACGTCGTGGTCGATGCCCGGCACCCGCGCCCCCGCCTCGGCCTCCTCCGCCGGCACGTCGCGCTTCAGGTAGATGCCCGAGCCCACCCGGATCTCGATCTCGCCCCGCAGTTCCAGCACGATCAGGGCCTCGCGCAGGCTGGGCCGGGAGATCCGGAGATGCTGCGCGAGTTCGCGCTCCGACGGCAGGCGCGCGCCCGCCGGAAGGTCCATCCGGCGGATTTCCCGGCGCAGCGCATCGGCCACCTGCATGTAACCCCGCGTGCGGTCCACCACGTGGATCGAAACGTCCGCTGCTTTTTCCATGAGGGATCTCCGCTGCCCCGGCGCACTCCGCCGGCGGCCCCATTTTATCTGGTCTGACCGGTAATACAAAAATCAGGGAAATCCATAACTGGTTTTACCGGTCAGTCCTTTTAGACTAGAAACAGCCATCGAAACCCTTCCCCGGCCGCCCGCCGGCCAGCGAGGCCCGAGCATGACCTATCAATTCGATTTCGGCGCGGTGCTGCAGTACTGGCCCCTGTTCCTCCAGGGGGTGGAAACCACGCTCCTGATGTCGTTCTGGTCCACCGTGGCCGGCTTCGTCATGGGCGTGGGCTGCGCCGTCGCCCGCAGCTCCGGCGGGCCGCTGCTGCGGCGGGCCGTGGGCGCCTACGTCGAAGTCATCCGCAACACGCCCCTCATCATCCAGAGCTACTTCCTGATCTTCGGCCTGTCCAGCGTCGGCTTCACCCTGTCGATCCTGACCGGCGCCATCCTGGCCCTGGTGATCAACATCACCGCCTACACCTGCGAGATCGTGCGCGCCGGGATCGAATCCGTCCCGCGCAGCCAGCGCGAGGCCGGCGAGTGCCTGGGCCTGTCCCCCTTCCAGGTCTACTGGCACATCATCCTCGTGCCGGCGCTGGAGCGCGTCTACCCCGCCCTGACCAGCCAGTTCGTGCTGCTGATGCTGGTGACCAGCCTGCTCTCGGCCGTGGGCACGGAAGACCTGTTCGGCATCTCGGGCAACGTCCAGGCGCTCACCTTCCGCAACTTCGAGGTCTTCATCGTGCTGTGGGCGGTGTACCTGGCCATGTCGGCGCTGGTGCGCGGCGCCTTCGCGCTGGCCGGCAAGTTCCTGTTCGTGCGCAAGCGCAAGCTCGGCACCCTGCTCTGAAGGCCCCGCCATGAACCACGAACAAGTCCTGTATCTGCTCGCCGGCGCCTGGGGCACCGTGCTGCTGTCGGTCCTGACCTTCGCCTGCTCGGCCCTGCTGGGCCTGGCCGTCGCCCTGATGCGCGTGTCCGGCAGCCGGGCCGTCAAGGGCGCCGCCTTCGGCTACATCAACGTCATCCAGGGCACGCCGCTGCTGGTGATCATGGGCATCTGCTTCTACGGCCCCTCGATCCTCGGCGCCGCGGAGACCTCGCCGCTGTTCGCCGCCGTCCTGGCCCTGACGGTCCACGCGGCCGCGTTCCTCGGGGAAATCTGGCGCGGCTGCATCGAATCCGTGCCGCGCAACCAATGGGAAGCCGCCGAATGCCTGGGCCTGAACCGCATCCAGCGCATGTTCAAGGTCATCCTGCCGCAGGCCTTCAAGATCGCCGTGCCGCCCACCGTGGGCTTCATGGTCCAGATCGTCAAGAACACCTCGTTCGCCTCCCTGGTCATCGGCTTCGCCGAACTGTCCTACAACGCCAAGATCCTCAACAACTCGACCTTCAAGCCCTTCCTCTACTTCGGCGCGGCGGCGGTCCTGTACTTCTTCATCTGCTACCCCCTGTCCTGGTACAGCATGCGCCTCGAACGCAGGCTGACCATCGCGCGCAACTGAGAGTCCGGATTCCCGGCCTAGGAGTTTCTTCATGACGGAAGTCGTACGCCTCAGCAACGTCCACAAGCGGTTCGGCGACAACCACGTCCTCAAAGGCATCGACCTCAGCATCCGCAAGGGCGAGATCGTGGCCATCATCGGCCAGAGCGGTTCGGGAAAAAGCACCGCCCTGCGCTGCATGGACCACCTGGAAATCATCGACGAAGGCGAAATCACGGTCTGCGGCCATACCTTCGGCAAGGGCATCTCCAGCACCGACCTGAAACAGCTGCGCCAGGACGTGGGGATCGTGTTCCAGAGCTACAACCTGTTTCCCCACCTGACGGTCGAGCGGAACATCACGCTCGCGCCCCGCTCGGTGCGCAAGCTGCCGGCCGAGCAGGCGCGGAAGATCGCCGCCGACGTGCTCGCCCAGGTCGGGCTGAGCGACAAGGCCGGCTGCTACCCCGAGCAGCTGTCCGGCGGGCAGCAGCAGCGCGTGGCCATCGCCCGCTCGCTCGCCATGGACCCGCAGCTCATGCTGTTCGACGAAGTGACCTCGGCGCTGGACCCGCAGCTCACCGGCGAGGTGCTGCGGGTCATCGAGAAGCTCGCCGCGGGCGGGATGACCATGGTGCTGGTCACCCACGAAATGGCCTTCGCCATGAAGCTCGCCCACCGGGTGATCTTCATGCACGAGGGCAGGATCCACGAACAGGGCGGCGCGGACATCCTGCGCAACCCCCAGACCGCCGAATTGCGGCAGTTCGTCAGCAACGGGCTCTGACCGGCCCAGGCGCCAGGATGGCGCCGACCATTCCCACAGGAGACACATCATGATCACCTCATTCCCCCCGAACCGCGGCATGGCCGCCCTGGCCCTGGGCGCCGCCGCGCTGCTCGCGGCCGCCGCGCCGGCGCACGCCAACACGCTGGAACAGGTCCAGCAGCAGAAGACCCTGCGCGTCGCCATCGACCTCAACGCGCCGCCCTACGGCATGAAGGACGCCAGCCTCAAGGAAACCGGCTCGGACGTCGAGACCGCGCAGCTGCTGGCCAAGGACCTGGGCGTGCGGCTCGAGATCGTGCCCACCACCCAGGCCAACCGCATCCCGTTCCTGCTCACCAACAAGGCCGACGTGGTGATCTCC
Organism: Castellaniella defragrans 65Phen; assembly: GCF_000612685.1. Lineage (NCBI taxonomy): Bacteria > Pseudomonadati > Pseudomonadota > Betaproteobacteria > Burkholderiales > Alcaligenaceae > Castellaniella > Castellaniella defragrans. Next base: position 813,475 of record NZ_HG916765.1, on the reverse strand, counting down.
AGCCTGACGATCACGCCGCAGCGCCAGGAGGTCGTCGATTTCACCATTCCCTACGCGGCCATCCAGTCCGTCATCGCCGCGCCGGAAAGCGAAGCCATCTCGTCGATGAAGGACCTGGCCGGCAAGACCGTGATGACCGCGCGCGGCACGACCAACGACGCCAACGTCACCAGGCTCGCGCCCGCCGGCACGAACATCGTGCGCTTCGAGAACGACGCCACCGCCATGACCGCCGTCACCAGCGGCCGGGGCAACATCTATTCCGGGGCGCCGGCCATCATCGCCTCGCTGAACAAGCAGCTGGCCGAAAACGGCAAGCCGCCGCTGGTCACCAAGGTCGTCATGGCGACTTCCATGCTGGGCATCGGCGTGGCGAAGAACAACCCGCAGCTCCTGGAAAAAATGAACGAGCTGATCCGCAAGACCCTGAAGAGCGGCGAGCTGAACGCCATCTACAGGAAATACCACGGCGCCGATCTGCCGGCCGAGATCGTGGCCGAAGGCAAATGAGGCGGACCGGACCATGACCCTCATCCAATCCATCGAAGTACTGGACGTCCGCTTCCCGACGTCCGCGCATCTGGACGGCTCGGATGCCATGAACCCGGACCCGGACTACTCGGCCGCCTACGCCATCCTGCACACGGACGTCGAGGGACTGGAGGGCCATGGCCTGACCTTCACCATCGGGCGCGGCACGGAAATCTGCTGCGCCGCGATCGAAGCCCTCAAGCCCCGGCTGATCGGCCTGGACCTGGACTGGATCACCGAGGACATGGGCCGCTTCTGGCGCCACATGACCTCGGACAGCCAGCTGCGCTGGATCGGCCCCGACAAGGGCGCCATCCACCTGGCCACCGCCGCGCTGGTCAACGCCGTCTGGGATCTCTGGGCCAAGGCCGAGGGCAAGCCGGTCTGGCGGCTGGTGGCCGACATGACGCCCGAGCAGCTCGTCCGGCTGATCGACTTCCGCTACATCACCGACTGCGTCACGCCGGACGAGGCGCTCGAACTGCTGACGCAGCGGGCCGCCGGCAAGGCCGGGCGTCTGGCGGAGCTGGAGCGCGACGGCTATCCCTGCTACACGACCTCGGCCGGCTGGCTGGGCTACGACGACGACAAGCTGCGCCGCCTGGCCACGCAGGCCGTGCAGGCCGGCTTCTCGCACATCAAGCTCAAGGTGGGGCGCGACCTGGAGGACGACATCCGCCGCGTGCGGATCGCCCGCGAGGTCCTGGGCGACGAGCGCCACCTGATGATCGACGCCAACCAGGTCTGGGAGGTCGATCAGGCCATCCCCTGGCTGGAGCGCCTGGCCTTCGCCAAGCCCTGGTTCATCGAGGAGCCCACCAGCCCGGACGACGTCGCGGGGCACCGGCGCATCCGCCAGGCCCTGCGGGGCCGCATGCAGGTCGCCACCGGCGAGATGTGCCAGAACCGCGTGATGTTCAAGCAGTTCATCATGGAATCGGCGGTGGACGTGGTGCAGATCGACGCCTGCCGGCTCGGCGGCGTCAACGAAGTGCTGGCCGTCATGCTGATGGCCGCCCGGCATGGCCTGAAGGTCTGCCCCCATGCCGGCGGCGTGGGCCTGTGCGAATACGTCCAGCACCTGTCGATGATCGACTACCTGTGCTTCGCCGCCACCAAGGAAGGCCGCGTCATCGAATACGTGGACCACCTGCACGAGCACTTCGTCGATCCCTGCCGGATCCGGCGGGCCGCCTACATGCCGCCCACCCGGCCCGGCTATTCGATCGAGATGAAGCGGGACTCCCTGGAGCGCTACCGCTTCCGTCCCGCCCCGTGAGCCGGGCCGTGAGCCGCACTGGCGCCGCCGGCCCGCCCGGCCCCGGCGGGATCGGCGGGACCGGCCCCGCGATCGCCGGCGGGCCGCTCAGTCGAGCTGCGCCGCATCCCAGGCCAGCACCCGCTGGCATTGTTCGCCCAGGCCCTCGATGCCGAGCCGGACCGTGTCGCCCGGCTTGAGATAGACCGGCGGCTTCTGCCCGAGCCCGACGCCCGGAGGCGTGCCCGTGGAGATGATGTCCCCCGGGTACAGGGTCGTGAAGCGGCTGATGTAATGCACCAGCGTGGCCACGTCGAAGATCATGGTCCGGCTGCTGCCGTCCTGGTAGCGCTTGCCGTTGACTTCCAGCCACATGGCCAGGTTCTGCGGATCGGCGATTTCATCGGCGGTCACCAGCCAGGGGCCCACGGGCCCGAAGGTGTCGCAGCCCTTGCCCTTGTCCCAGGTGCCGCCGCGCTCCAGCTGGTATTCGCGCTCGGACACGTCGTTGATGACGCAGTAGCCGGCCACGTGCGACAGCGCATCCCCCTTGGACACGTAGCGCGCCTTGCTGCCGATCACCACGCCCAGCTCGACTTCCCAGTCGGTCTTGACCGAGCCCTGGGGCAGGACGATGGGATCGTTGGCCCCCGAGGGGCGCGACCACTTGTTGAACAGCACAGGCTCCGCGGGCACCTCGGCGCCGGTCTCGGCGGCGTGGTCGCTGTAGTTCAGGCCCACGCAGAGGAACTTGCCCGGGCCGCGGAACGGCACGCCGATCCGGCCCGGGGCCTCGACCAGCGGCAGCGATGCCGGATCGACCGCCCGCAGGGCGGCCAGCGCGGCGGGCCGCAGGGTCTCGGCCGTGATGTCGTCGATGACGGGAGACAGATCGCGGATGCGGCCCTGGGCATCGACCAGAGCCGGTTTTTCCTGGCCCACCGGGCCGTGGCGCAACAGTTTCATTCGAATCCTCCTGGAATGGCGGTGGCGGGGAACGTCAGTTGACCCAGCCGCCGTCGATGATGTGGATGGCGCCGGTCGTATAGCCGGACTCGTCGCCGGCCAGGTAGACGGCCAGCGCGGCGATTTCCTCGGGGGTGCCCAGGCGGCCGATCGGCTGGCGCGCCACGAAGGCGTCGCGCACCTGGTCGAGGGAGGCGGTCTGCGCCTGCGCCTGCTCCCGCATGCGGTCGCGCAGCGACGGCGATTCGACCGTGCCCGGGCAGATGGCGTTGCAGCGGATGCCCCGGCCCACGAAGTCGGCGGCGATGGCCTTGCTCAGGCCGATGACCGCCGCCTTGGTCGTGCCGTACACGAAGCGGTTGGGCACCCCCTTGACGCTGGAGGCGACCGACGAGACATTGACGATGGAGCCCGCGCCCTTGTCGAGCATGCCCGGCAGCACGGCGCGGCACATTTCATACATGGACGTGACGTTCAGCCCGAACGAGAAATCCCAGGCCGCGCGGCTGCATTCGAGGATGGAGCCGCTGTCCACGTAGCCGGCGCAGTTGAAGAGCACGTCGACCGGGCCGACTTCGGCCACCAGCGCGGCGATGGCCGCCGCATCCGTGACGTCGAGCCTGCGCGTCTCGCAGCCGGCCAGCGCGCGCAGCGCATCTTCGTCGATGTCGGTGGCGATGACACGGGCGCCCTCGCCCAGGAAGCGCTGCGCCGTGGCCTTGCCGATGCCATTGCCCGCTGCGGTGACGAGCGCGGTTTTCCCGGAAAGACGACCTGCCATTGTTCATGCTCCTTGTCGTGCGAGCCGGACGGCCCCAGGCACGTCCCTGGATCGGGCGGCCGGCTCGGTGAGTGGTGAGAGGCGGAACCCATTTCCTCTTATGAAAATGGATTTCTTATTTGAATCAGACTCTATGTTCATCGATGGGCCGTTTGTTGACAACGAGATCAGTCTGTTTTCCGTTCGGTGTTTACCCTATAAAACGTAAATTTTCAGGAAAAATGACGTTAAATGAGGTTTCTTGTTTTCTATATGAACTTATAATTTTTCTGGTAAAACAAGATGACTGCTTGCCGATGACTGCTTGCCGATGACCGATACGGCTGCCGCCAGGAACGCCGCATGAAGGCCATGCGGCGGCCCCCTGTTCAACCGGGAACGACGCCTCCAATGGACATGACCGACCCGCCGGACGATCCGGCCCCCGCCGGGGAAACCGTGCGCTACAGTGCCCCCGCCCTGGACAAGGGGCTGGACATCCTGGAAGTCCTCAGCAGGACGGCCGAAGGCTGCACGCTGAAGGAACTGGCCGACGCCCTGAACCGCAACGTCAGCCAGATCTTCCGCATGGTGGTGGCCCTGCACCGGCGCGGCTACATCCAGTCCGACGCCAACGACCGCTACACGCTCACGCTGAAGATGTTCTGCCTGGCGCACCGCCAGCCGCCCCTCAAGCGCATGATCCAGACGGCGCTGCCGCTGCTCGACGAACTGGCGCAACGGGCGCGCCAGTCCTGCCACCTGGCCGTGTACGAACGCGGCTGCAGCGTGGTCGTCGCCCAGGTCGACAGCCCCGAGCGCTGGTCCTTCGGGCTGAAGACCGGCGCGTTCATGGGGCTGACGGACACCTCCTCGGGGCACATCCTGCTGGCCTACCAGGACGAGATCGGCCGCGCCCGCATGCTGCGCAACCATATCAAGGTCGATGGCGAGCTCGACATGGACCCCGGCCACCTGCTGTCCCTGCTCGCCGACGTGCGGCGCGCGGGCTGCTCGGTGATGCCCAGCAAGCAGATCCAGGGCGTCACCAACATCGCCTTCCCCGTGCACGGCCTGAACCACAAGGTGGTGGCCGCCATCAACGTGCCGTACATCGCGCGCATCGACGCGGCCGCCACGCCATCCATCGAAGAGGTCAAGCGCATCCAGGCCGACATCTGCGCGCGCCTGTCGCGGCGGCTGGGGGCCGACGAAGACGCCTGAGCGGCCCGCTGCGCGCACGCCCGGCGTTCTGGTGGTCCGGCGGTCCGCGTTCTGGCGGTCCGCGTTCTGGCGGTCCGCGTTCTGGCGGCCGGTGATCTGACGGCCGATGATCTGGCGGCTGGTGATCTGGCGGCCGGTGGTCTGGCGGCCGGTGGTCTGGCGGCCGGCGGGGATCGGCGCCATAATGCGAGCCAGCGGTTCCGCAAGGCCGGCCGCAGGCGGCCCTCCTCGCCCGCTCGTCCGCGCAGACGCGCCTCCCCGGGCGGGCAGACTCACTCCGAAGGAAATCCCGACATGGTGACCACCCTACTCGCCGGCCTGTCCATCCTCGTCATCGGCGACAGCCATCTGATCAGCGCGGGCAATCTCATCGACTCGCTGCACATGGGGCTGGAAGGCAAGGGCGCCAGGGTCCACACCGTGGGGGCCTGCGGCACCGAGCCGAGCGACTGGCTGGCGCCCGTCAAGAGCACCTGCGGGGCGGCCGAGCGCGTCGGCAAGGGGCCGGTGAAAATCCTCGCGGCCGGTGCCGAGATCCCTTCCATCCAGACCCTGCTGGCCCGCGAAAAGCCGCGGCTGCTGCTCATCGTCATGGGCGACACCCTGGCCTCGTACCCGAAGCCCAGCTTTCCCAAGGCCTGGGCCTGGCAGCAGGTCAACGCCCTGACCAAGGCCGTGTCGGCCACCGGCACCGCCTGTCTGTGGATCGGTCCGGCCTGGGGCCAGGACGGCGGCAAGTATGGCAAGACCGACGCCCGCGTGAAGCTCGTCTCGGCGTTCCTCGCCGGCAACGTGGCCCCCTGCGGCTACATCGACTCGCTGAAGCTGTCCAAGCCCGGCGCCTGGACCACGGTGGACGGCGTGCACTTCAACCGGGCCGGCTACGCGGCCTGGGGACACGCCCTGACGCAGCAGCTCGAACAGTCCCCCGTGCTCAAGACCCTCGAAAAGCGCTGAATCCCTGGATCGGGCGACCCGGGCGACGACCGCGCGGTCCGCTGTCCGCACGGCCCGTCGTGCGCGCGGCCCGGCGGCCGAAGCGCGCCCGGCCCGCGCCGGGCAAGGCCTCAGACCCCCACCGCCGACACCGCCTTGGTGTTCAGGTAGGCCTCCAGCGCCTCGGGGCCGCCTTCCGTGCCGTAGCCCGAATCCTTGACCCCGCCGAAGGGCAGCTCGGCCGAGGGCGTGGCCGGCTGGTTGATCCACAGCATGCCGGCCTCGACCCGGCTCATCAGCTGCTGCGCGTTGCGCAGCGAACGGGTGAAGGCATAGGCGGCCAGGCCGTAGGACAGGCGGTTGGCCTCGGCGATGGCCTCGTCCAGGCGGTCGAAGGCGCGGATGCCCGCCACCGGGCCGAAGGGCTCGTTGTTGAACAGGTCGGCCTCGGTGGTGAGCCCGGCGATGATGGTCGGGGCGAAGAAATTGCCCGCCTCGCCGACGCGCGCGCCGCCCGTCAGGACCTCGGCGCCGCGCCGGCGGGCGTCCTCGACCACCTTGTCCATGGCGGCGATGCGGCGCGCATTGGCCAGCGGCCCGAGGGTGGTGCCTTCGGCCAGGCCGTCGCCCAGCTTGAGGGACTCGGCGCGGCGCACGAAGGCGCGGGTGAATTCGTCGACCAGGCTGCTGTGCACCAGGAAGCGCGTGGGCGAGATGCAGACCTGCCCGGCGTTGCGGAACTTGCTGGCGGCGGAGATCTTGACCGCCAGCTCGACGTCGGCGTCCTCGGCGACGATCACCGGCGCATGGCCGCCCAGTTCCATGGAAACCCGCTTCATGTGGGCGCCCGCCAGCGCGGCCAGCTGCTTGCCGACCGGCGTGGAGCCGGTGAAGGTGACCTTGCGGATGACCGGGTGCGGGATCAGGTAGCCGGAGATTTCCGCCGGGTTGCCGTACACCAGGCCCGCCACGCCGGGCGGCAGGCCGGCGTCCACGAAGGCCTGCAGCAGCGCGGCCGGCGAGGCCGGGGTTTCCTCCGGCGCCTTGCACAGGAAGGAGCAGCCGGTCGCCAGCGCGGCGGCCAGCTTGCGCACCACCTGATTGATGGGGAAATTCCAGGGCGTGAAGGCGGCCACCGGCCCCACGGGCTCCTTGATGACCAGCTGCAGGGCCGAGAGATTGCGCGACGGCACGATGCGGCCGTACACCCGCAGCGCCTCGTCGGCGAACCATTCGATGATCGTGGCGCCGGCCAGGGTCTCGGCCCGCGCCTCGGCGAGCGGCTTGCCCTGCTCCAGGGTCAGCAGGCGGGCGACGTCCTCCGCGCGCTCGCGCAGCAGGCCGGCCGCGCGGCGCATCACGGCGGCGCGGTCGTGCGCCGAGGTGTCGCGCCAGGTCTCGAAGCCCCGCTGGGCGGCGGCCAGCGCGCGGTCCAGGTCGGGGACGCCGGCGTGGGCCACCCGGCCGATTACCTGGCCGTTGGCCGGGTTGAGCACGTCGAGCGTCCGGCCGTCGGCCGCATCGACCCATTGGTTGTCGATCAGGAGCCGGGTATCGGGATAGGCAGGGGTCGTCATCGCGGAAGTCGTCATCGTTCGGAACCGGTGGATTGAAGGGGGAAGGGGACGGGATGCCGTCCGTTCAATCGAGTATAGCCCCCCGACGGCCCCCGGCGCGGCCTCTTGATGCCGGCCCGCGCGCCGACTATAAAACTGGAATGGACACCCGGCCGGACGCCCTCCGAAAGGCATGCACATGACACGTTTTTCCGCCCTCCCCGCCGCGCTCGCGCTGGCCGCGCTGCTGGCCGCGGCGGCGCCCGCCGCACGCTGCGCCGCGCCGCAGGGCGCCGGCCCCCGCGGCGCGGCTCCGGAAAGAGCATCCCCGGACCAGGCCGCCTCCAAAAGCGCCGCCCCGGAAAACGCCGCCCCGGAAAACGCCGCCGCACAAAACGCCGGCCCCCTGCCGGCGCAGGCCGACGCCCCGTTCGCGGTCCGGCGGATCGCCGCCTTCGACCGCCCCTGGGCGATCGCCTTCCTGCCCGACGGGCGCCTGGTCCTCACCGAAAAGGCCGGCCGCATGTTCCTCGTCACGCAGGCCGGCGCCAAAACCGCCATCGACGGCGTGCCGGCGGCCTACGACCGGGGCCAGAACGGCATGCTGGACGTGGCCCCCTCGCCGGACTTCGCCCGCGACCGCCTGCTCTATTTCACCCGCGTGGCGCCCGAAAAGGGCGGCGGCGCGCTGATCCTGGCCCGCGCCCGGCTGGACGAATCCGGCGGCCGCGCGCGGCTGAGCGAGCTGACGACCCTGTGGCGCCAGCGGCCCGCCAGCCGGGGCGGCCAGCCCGGCGGCATCATCGCCTTCTCGCCCGACGGCCGCCATCTCTTCCTGACCGTCGGCGACCGGATGGAGCCCGACACCGCCCAGGACCCCGAGGCCGCGCGGGGCAAGATCCTGCGCCTGAACCCGGACGGCTCCGCGCCGCCGGACAACCCCATGGCGGGGCAGGCCGGCATCCGCGCCCTGACCTGGAGCACGGGCCACCGCAACGCCTACGGCCTGGCCTTCGCGCCCGACGGCACGCTCTGGGAACACGAAATGGGACCGCGCGGCGGCGACGAGCTGAACCGCATCCGGCCCGGCGGCAACTACGGCTGGCCGGAAGTCTCGAACGGCGACCAGTACAGCGGCTGGCCCATCCCCCGGCACGCCACCCGCCCCGAATTCGACGCGCCCAGCCTCTACTGGACCCCGGTGATCGCCCCGGCCGGCCTGGCGTTCTACCGGGGGACGGCATTCCCCGCCTGGCAGGGCTCGGCCCTGATCGGCGGCCTGCGCGCCGAAGGCCTGGTGCGGGTGGCGTTCGGCAAGGACGGCGTCCCCCGCCAGGCGGACCGCTGGTCGCTGGACCGGCGCATCCGCGACGTGGCGGTGGCCGCCGACGGCGCGGTCTGGCTGATCGAGGACGGCTCCGGCGCGGGCTTGCTGCGGCTCACGGCGAAATGAACGGGCGCCGCCCCGGACGCCGCCGGATCCGCGCGGATCCGGGGCGGCGCGCGCGGGGCCGGTGGTTCAGGCCATGTCCACGGACGCCACTCGCTCCGGCCGCCGGCTCAGCATCACCATCAGCAGGCACGCGACCGCGAGCCCCGCCATCGAGACCAGCAAAAAGGGCTCGTAGCTGCCGCTGACGCGGAAGGCCTGTCCCATGAGAAAGGGGCCGAACCCGGAAGCGAACATGAAGATCGCGAAGAAATAGCCGTAGATCTCACCGAACGCCCGCCGGCCGAAGTAGCGCGACTGCATGAAGGCGATCAGGTCGATTTCGGCCCCCAGCCCCAGCCCGATCAAGACGGCCGCCATCAGGCCGGCAGACGCGCCATGGTCCAGCAGCAGGAGCGCCTGGCCGGCCAGGGGCAGGCAAAAGAACAGGATCGCCACATGGGGCGCCGGGCAGCGGTCCAGCATCCATCCGGCGAATATCCGGCCGACGAGCAGGGACAGGCCCGCCGTGCTGATCGCCGTCGCGGCGGCCTGCGGCGACACGCCGCGGTCCACCAGCAGGGGCACGATATGGGCGATGGTGCCGGACACCGCCAGGGCCACCAGGAAGAAGGCGCCCGCCATCGTCCAGAAGATGCCGCTCGAACGCGCCTGCCGGGCGGACCAGCCGGGCAGGGCCGCCGCTTCGGCCGCATCCGCCTGCGCCGACACCGCCGACACGCAGGCCGCGCCGCTTCCCGCCCGCGGCACGACCATCAGCCGGAACGCCGGCAGGGCGATCAGGGCGGTGATCGCCCCCAATCCCACATAGGCGCCCCGCCAGCCAAACTGATTGAGCAGCCACTGGGCCACCATGGGCATGAGCATCGTCCCGAGGCCGACCCCGGCCGCCGCCACGCCCAGCGCCAGGCCGCGCTGCCGGTCGAACGCGGCGGTAATCGCCTTGCTGTAGGCCAGCGGCGTCTGCCCGGCGGCGAATACCCCCGCCAGGAAATAGAGCAGGATCAGGGTGGCCACCGAGTGGGCGAGCCATCCGCAGGCCGCCATCAGCAGCGCGAATGCCAGGATGCAGAAGGAGCCCACTCGCCGCACGCCATGGCGGTCCATCAGGCGCCCGATCCACGGCGTCGCCACGCCGGTCGTCACCAAACCGACCAGCAGCGCGGTGGAGATGCTGCCGCGATCGGTCCCCAGCGCCTCGCTCAGGGGAATGATCAGGACCCCGAAGGTGAACTGCATGACGGGACCGTTGCCCACGATCAGGGCCAGGCAGGCGCCAATGGCGATCTGCCAGGGCGCGTGCGCGCCGTCTCGATATGAATGCATGGTTGTCTCCTCGTGATTGGGATGATGTCGTTATCGGATGCGATCGGATGCGGCAGGCCCGGCGCGGCACGGCCACGCCGGGAAGAAGGCGTTCCTAAAGCAGCATTTCTTGCGTCATGCCGGGGCTCTCCTGTTCAGACACGCTCGAAGGCCAGCGCGATGCCCTGCCCCACGCCGATGCACATGGTGCACAGCGCCCGCCGCCCGCCGGTCCTCTGCAGCTGGCGCAGCGCCGTCAGCGCCAGGCGCACGCCCGACATGCCCAGGGGATGGCCGAAGGCGATGGCACCGCCATTGGGGTTCACATGCTCGGCGTCGTCGGGCAGGCCCAGCTGGCGCAGGACGGCCAGGCCCTGCGCGGCGAAGGCCTCGTTGAGCTCGATCACGTCGAAATCGGCGATGCGCAGGCCCGTCTGCCGCAGCAGCTTGCGCACCGCCGGCACGGGGCCCAGGCCCATCACGCGCGGGGCCACGCCGGCCGTGGCGATGCCGGTCACGCGGGCCAGCGGTTCGAGGCCGGCCTGCGCGGCTCCAATCTCGCTGGCCACCAGCAGCGCGGCAGCGCCGTCGTTGACGCCGGAGGAGTTGCCGGCCGTGACCGTGCCATCGCGGCGGAAGGCCGGCTTGAGCCGGGCCAGGGTGTCGGGCGTGGTGTCGGGCCGCGGATGCTCGTCCCGGCCGAAGAGGACGGTCTCGCCCCGCCCGGCGGGACACCGGACCGGGATGATCTCGCCCTCGAAAAGACCCGCCGCCACGGCCCTGGCGGCGCGCTGCTGGCTGCGCAGCGCGAACGCGTCCTGGTCCGCCCGCGAAACGCCCTGCTCTTCGGCGACGTTCTCGGCCGTCTCGCCCATGGCGTCGATGCCGTACAGTTCCCTCATGCGCGGGTTGACGAAACGCCAGCCGATGGTGGAATCGTGGATCTCGGCATGGCGGCTGAAGGCGGCAACGGCCTTGGGCATGACCAGCGGGGCGCGGCTCATGCTTTCCACGCCCCCGGCAATCGCCAGATCGAGCTGGCCCATGCCGATGCCGCGCGCCGCGCCGGCAATGGCTTCCAGGCCCGAGCCGCACAGCCGGTTCACGGTGGCCGCGGCCACCGTGACGGGCAGGCCGGCCAGCAGCGCGCTCATGCGGGCCACATTGCGATTGTCCTCGCCCGCCTGGTTGACGCAGCCGAAGCAGACCTCCTCCAGCCGCTCCCAGTCCAGGCGCGGATGACGCGCCATCAGGGCCTGCAGCGGGACGGCGCCGAGATCGTCGGTGCGCACGCCCGCGAGCGCGCCGCCGTAGCGGCCGATGGGGGTGCGCACGCCGTCGCAGAGATAGGCGGCGCGGCTCATAGTCCCAGCACCCGTTCGGCATTGCCGTGCATCACCTTCTCCATCACGGCGTCGCCGTAGCCCAGTTCGTCCCATTCGCGCAGGATGCGCTCGTAGGGCAGGCTGGGATAATCGCTGCCGAACATGATCTTGTCCTGCAGCCGGCCGCGTATGTCCACCTTGAGGTTGCCCGGGAAATGCTTGGGCGCCCAGCCCGACATCTCCCAGTACACATTGCCCTTGTGCAGCGCCACGGCGGTGGCCTCGTCCACCCAGGGCCAGCCGGGGTGGGCCATGATGATCCGCAGGTTCGGGAAATCCGCCGCCAGATCGTCGATGGCGCCCGGGTGGGCATGGCGGATGCGGGCGCCATGGCCGCCGGGCATGCCGGCGCCCATGCCGGTGGTGCCGACGTCGATCATCACCGCCGCTCCCAGCGCATCGATTTCCTCGAACAAGGGGTAGTAGCGCCGGTCGTTCACCGCGAAGTGCTGCATGATGGGGTGGAAGTGGAAGCCGATGAAGCCCAGTTCGGTCACGGCCTTCCTCGCCTGGCGGATGGCGATCTCGCCCTTGGCCGGCTCCACCGCGCCCCAGCACTGCAGGATGCGCCCGGGATGGCGTTTCCAGATGTCGTGCACGTACTCGTTGGTGCAGGGCGGACTGGCCACGGTGGTCTCCAGGTCCAGGGCCACCAGGCAGGCCTCGACGCCGGCCGCCGCGAACTCCTGGATCACGTCCTCTTCCGGTTTGCCCACCCAGTCGCGTTTCCAGTAGGTGGCCAGCGCTTCGGGATAGGGGCCCTGGGCGTCGATCCAGGCGGGTGTGCCGGGGTAGCAATGCAGGTCGATGATGCGCATGTGCAAGTCTCTTTCTGAAAGGGGGGAATGAGGAATCGCGGAGCGGCTCAGCCCGCCGCGGCGGCGCGGGCCTCGTCGGCCAGCCGGGCGGCGATCCATTCGCCCAGCGTCTTCTTGGACACCTTGCCGAAGGTGGACACCGGAAAGTCCGGCAGCACCTCCAGGCGTTCGGGCAGCTTGAACCGGGCGATCTCGTGCGCCTTCAGGAAAGCCGTCAGCGCCGGCAGATCCAGCGCCGCGCCCTGCTTGAGCACCACATAGGCGCACATCTTTTCCCCCATGGCGGCGTCCGGCATGGGAACGCAGGCGACGTTCTGCACGGCCGGGTGCATGAGGATCAGGTTCTCGACCTCTTCCGCGCTGATCTTCTCGCCGCCTCGGTTGATCAGGTCCTTCTTGCGGCCCTCGACGATGTAGTTGCCCGAGGGATGCCTGCGCATCAGGTCCCCCGAGCGGTAGAAGCCGTCGGGGGTGAACTGGCGCGCGTTGTACTCGGGCACGCCGAAGTATCCCCGCAGGGTGTAGGGACCGCGGCAGGCAAGCTCGCCCACCTCGCCATCGGGCACCTCGCGCCCCTCGTCGTCGATCAGCAGCACCTCGTCGTCGGGGCAGACCGGGCGGCCGCAGGTCTGCAGCTGCACCTCCTCGTCGTCGTCCGGGCGCACGAACATCAGCAGGCCCTCGCTCATGCCGAAGTTTTCCTGCACGAAGGCGTTGCGAAAGAGCTGGCGCGTGCGCAGGCGCACCTCCGGCTGCATGCGCTGGCCGCCGCTCTGGATCTGGCGCACGGAATCCAGCCGGGCACCGGCGGCGGCCGGATCGTTGATCAGGCGGATCAGCAAGGCCGGCACCACCTTCAGGTGCGTGACGCCGTGCCGCTCGATCAGGGCGAACATCTCCGCCGGCCGCGTATTGGCGTGCAGCACGACAGTGGCCCCCTGGAACAGGAAGCCCTGGATGCCCGGGCAGGCCAGCGGCAGATTGTGGGCGATCGGCAGGACCAGCAGCAGCACCGAATCGCCGGTCACGCCGGCCACCTCCGCGGCCACCCTGGAGTTGTAGGCATAGTCGTTGTTGGTGCGCGGGATCAGCTTGGGGATGCCCGTGGTGCCGCCCGAGAGCTGGAAGATGCAGGGATCGGCCGGATCGATGCGGATCTCGCGCAGCCGGGCGGCCGGCTGCGCGGCGGGCCGTTCGATCAATGCCCGCAGCGAATGCTCGCCGGGACCGGCCTCGCCCAGCACCAGGCGCAGCTGCAGGCAGGGCTGCTCGGCCTGGATCCGCTCGATGACGGGAGCGAAGCGGAACTCTCCCCCCTGCTCGCGCACGGATGCGGGATAGACGCAGCAGCGCGCCTGCGCCAGGCGCACGAACTGGCTGATCTCGGCATGGCGATGGGTGACCAGGGCCGCGATGGGGATGCAGCCCAGCTTCTGCAGCGCGAAGTACAGGATCACGAACTCCGCCACGTTGGGCAGCGTGGGCACGACCCGGTCCAGCGGCCGCAGGCCCAGCGCCAGCAGATTGAGCGCCAGGTTGTCGCTCAGGGCATCGAGCTGCGCATACGTGTAGCGGCGCTCGCCATCGATCAGGGCGATGCGCGGCGCATGACGCGCGAACACGGCCGAGAATTCCTGCGCCAGCGACCGATCGCGCCAATAGCCGCGCTCGCGGTAGCGCCTGGCGAAATCCTCGGGGAATGGGACGAATCCTTCAAGCATGATGCATACCCCCACAGTCAGGTCGAAGCCGAGAAGCCGCCGTCGATCACCACCACCTCGCCGGTGACGAAACGGTTGGCGGTCAGCAGGTTGAGCATCACCTCGGCGACGTCGTCGGCCGTCACGCAGCGGCGCAACGGCGTCAGCCGGGCACGCTTGCCCATCAGATCCTCGTACTTGTCGCCCAGCATCCGCTCCATCCACTCGCCTTCCATCCAGCCGGGCGCCACCGCGTTCACGCGGATGTCGGGCCCCAGGTTCCAGGCCAGGGTCCTGGTCAGATTGACCACGGCGGCCTTGCTGGCCGCATACGGCAGGGGCTGCGGCCCCGGGCGCAGGCCCACGATGCTGGCCGTGTTGACGATCGCCGGCCGCGTGCCTTTCCGCAGCAGCGGCACCGCGGCGCGGGTGACCTGGAAGGTGCCGCGCACATTGACGGCGAAGGTGCGGTCCCACTCGGCCATGTCCAGGCTCTCCAGGTCCTTGACCTTCCAGGTGGCGGTGGTCCCGGCATTGTTGACCAGGGCATCGAGATGCCCGAAAGCCTCGTCCACCGTGCCCATGACGCGGCGCACGGCGGCATCGTCGCTGACGTCGCATTGCAGCACCAGCGTCCGCGCCCCCAGCGCCTGCGCCTCGCCCGCCACCGTGGCGGCAGCCGCGGCGCTCGATCCATAGACGATCGCCACGTCGTAGCCGGCCCCGGCCAATGCGAGGACCGCGCTGCGGCCGATGCCCGTCGCCCCGCCCGTGACGAGCGCCTTGAGTCGTTGGTTCATGTCTTCCTCTCGATTGTTGGAAAAGACCTGCTTTCACGCCTGTACGAACGTCGGAGATCGGGCGGAGCAGTCGAAACCACTGTAATGACGCCGTCGCCTTGCCAGAAGATCGCAAAACCGGGCCGCTGATTCGATTTTGATATCTACTAAGAGAAAACCCTTAATGATTGTTATCGAAGGGCTGGGTAGATTGATGCAATGCCTCGGACGCAGGCGCCGCGCCGTCCCGATTCCCGCTTCCAAATCCCGCTTCCAAATCCCGCTTCTGATTCCCGCTTCTGATTCCCGCTTCCTTTTCCGCGCCGACATGAAACTCAACCAGCTCCGCGACCTGACCTGCATCGTCGAAAGCGGCAGCCTGCGCGCGGCGGCGCGCAGGCTGGGTGTCGCCCAGCCGCTGCTGACCCGCAGCGTCAAAAGCCTGGAAAAGGAATTAGGGACGCCGCTGTTCGACCGGCAGCCCACGGGGATGGTCCTGACGCCGCTGGGCCAGCGCTTCTACGAGCGGGCCAGGCTGGTGACGAACGAATTGCGGCGGGCGCAGGAAGAACTGCAGCAGGCGCAGGGGAACGCCACCGGCACGGTGACCGCGGGGCTCTCGATCATGCCGCACATGGGCATGCTGCCCCGGGCATTGCCGGCATTCAGGAGACGCTACCCCGCCGTCCGCATCCGCCTGATCGAGGGCCTGTTTCCGGACCTGCAGGAAGGCCTCTGGAAAGGCGAGATCGATTTCTACGTCGGCGTGACGCCCAGGCAGGTGCCGCCCGGCTTCATCCACGAACGCCTCTCGGGCAACACCAGGGCGGTCATGGCGCGCCACGACCATCCGCTGATCGGGGCCAGGACGCTCGCCGATCTCGTCCAGGCCGAATGGGCGCTGCCGGCGGCCGATTTCAACAACGAGCAGGACCTGACCCATATCTTCCTGGAGCGGGGCCTGCCCGCGCCCCGGGTCGCCCTGGAGGCGTGCACGGCGCTGTCCATGATGGTGGCGCTGGCCAGCACCGACCTGCTGGCGCTCCTGCCCGTGCAATGGACCGCGTTTTCTCCCCTGCGCGGCTGCCTGGAGCAGCTCAGGCTGGAAGAACTGCTGGTCGCGCCCGACATCTCGCTCATCCGCCGTAGCGAACTGCCGCTGACGCTGGCCGCCGATTATTTCTGCGATCTGCTGCGGCGGGAGATCTGAAGCCCTCCGAACCGCACAGCACCATGACGGCAGCAGGGCGGATTCCTTTCGCTGCTTCCGCTCATTCGTCACCGGGCAGTTTGTCCGGCTTTTCCCGGGTCTTCTTCTCTGCCAATGCCAAACGCCGCTCCACTTTCTTCACATCCTCGGCGGGCGGCAGACTTTCTGGACGTATGCCCCGCAGGAGCAAGGTCTGGCGCACGGCCTCGTTGTTGACGACATGCTCATGGGAAATGGCGGACTCGGTGCCCATCTGATGGGTGCGGGCGTTATGGATGGTGATTTCGGCAGCGAAATCCTTGGCTTTCAGGACGATGGTCGGCGCAAAATCGGCCAGCGGCCGACCGTCCGGCACCTGCCACTGCGCTTTCATGGCCTGCGTGCTCTTGCCGAACAAAGCATGATCACCCTTGCTGCGGATCAGGGCGAAGCTCTGGTTGCCACCGGCCTGCTCATAAATGACCTGGGAGAGCTCCTTTTCGGTGCCGGACAGCTTACGGCGCGCTTGCACCCGCTCAGCCTCCAGCAGCCGCTGCTCGATCAATTCGGCCTTGCGGGTTTGCATGGCGAAGTAGGTCTGGGCAAAGGCGACTTCCTGTTTGCGAGGGTCGCCATTCTGGGCGATGAGGTAGCAGGCGTAGCGCGTGAGCATTACGTCATCGATCTCACGCCGGCTACCCGACCCCAGGTCGACCATTTTCCCGACGTCGGCAAAATGGTCTCCGATGAGATGGCCGGACACCTCGCAAGCCGTTCTGGCCTTGGAGATCACGCTCTGGAAGTTATCCCACTTGCCATAGCCTAAAAGATGCTGCAGGTCGCGGGCCAGCCAGTACTCCACACCGCTTTCCGTACGCTGTGCATGGCCCTCGAAGGTCACGGTCAAGCTGGTGATCAGTTCGTTTTTCATCCCTCAGCCTTCTTCAGAGAAACCGCTTCAGATCGTTTTAAGCCATGATCGAGGACGTGCATAGGCTCCCTGGGAGCATTTCGACCACATCATGCAGACGCATCCCGCCCGCCGCAAAAACAAAAACGCACGGCTTTCGGCCGTGCGTTTCTGAGGAAATGGTGGTCGGGGTGACATGATTCGAACATGCGACTCCTACGTCCCGAACGTAGTACTCTACCAGGCTGAGCTACACCCCGACGGTGCTGCCAGGCGGGCCCATGAAGTTCATGGAAGACCATATTTCAGGCCCCGGCCGGATGAAGATCAACCGGCAAGCCCCGCCAGCGGGAAATTTTTCAGCGATCACGCTCGACCGCGAAAGCACAGAATTTTAGCAGAGTTTCCCGATAAACGGAATCCGGGAAGGCCGACAGCGCCTCGCGGGCCAGATCGGCCTCGGCGCGGGCCGCCTGGCGGGTGTAGTCGAGCGCGTCGGTGGCGTGGATGGCGCGCGCCACGGCCTCGAAGTCGGCGTCGCCGGTCTCGATGGCGCCGCGGATCAGGGCGCGCTGCTCGGGCGTGCCGGTTTCCAGGACCCGGATCAGCGGCAGGGTGGGCTTGCCTTCGCGCAGGTCGTCGCCCACGTTCTTGCCCAGGGCCTGGACGTCGCCGCTGTAGTCCAGCACGTCGTCGATCAGCTGGAAGGCCGTGCCGACGTGCCGGCCGTAGGCGGCGGCGGCGGCTTCCTGCTCCGGCGTGGCGCGCGAAATGATGGCCCCCACCTGGGCGGCGGCCTCGAACAGCTTGGCGGTCTTGTAGCGCACGACCTGCAGGTAGCGGTCCAGGGACACGTCCGGATCGTGCACGTTCAGCAGTTGCAGGACCTCGCCCTCGGCGATGATGGTGGTGGCCGCCGACAGCACCGCCATGGCGGCCATGGAGTCGGATTCGACCATCATCTCGAAGGAGCGCGAATACAGGTAGTCGCCCACCAGCACGCTGGCGGCGTTGCCGAACACGGCGTTGGCCGTCTGGCGGCCGCGGCGCATGTCGGACTCGTCCACCACGTCGTCGTGCAGCAGGGTGGCGGTGTGGATGAATTCCACCACGGCGGCGAGGCGGTGGTGGTTGTCGCCCTGGTAGCCCAGCGCCCCCGCCACCAGCAGCACCATGGCCGGGCGCATGCGCTTGCCGCCGGCGCCGACGATGTAATCGCCGATGGTGCGGATCAGGACGACTTCGGAATCCAGGCGGGCGCGGATGACGGCGTCGACCGCCCGCATGTCGGACACGATGGGAGCGAACAGTTCTGAGAAGTTCAAGACGGACCCGGATGCTGAGGGGCGCCCGCCGGAAGCGGCCGCAAAGAGCCAGATTATACTTTCCGCATCACATCGAGGAGAATTCCGTGGCAGATTCCGTGGCAGACGATCGATTGCAGGCGCTGATGGACCGGGCGATGGGCGTGCTGGCCCAGCTGGAAGCCTGGCTGCCGCCCGCGCCGCCCGCCATCGACTGGACGGCCCGCGCCTACCGCTGGCAGCGCCGGGGCGCGCGCGGCTGGCTCGAAGCCGTGCGCCGCATCGCTCCCATCCACCTGGACGACCTGCGCCACGTCGACCGGCAGAAGGCCGTCCTCGAACGCAACACGCTGGCCTTCCTGGACGGCAGGCCGGCCAACAACGTCCTGATGACCGGCGCGCGCGGCACGGGCAAGAGCTCGCTGGTGCGGGCGCTGCTCGACGCGCACGCGGACCGGGGCCTGCGCCTGATCGAGATCGACAAGTCCGACCTGGGAGACCTGGGCGAGATCATCGAGCTCATCCACGGCCGCCCGGAACGCTACATCGTGTTCTGCGACGACCTGTCCTTCGAGGAAGGCGAAGCCGGCTACAAGGCGCTGAAATCGGCGCTGGACGGCTCGGTCGCCTCGCCGGGCGACAATCTGCTGATCTACGCCACCTCGAACCGGCGCCACCTGATGCCGGAATACATGCACGAGAACCTGGAAGCCCAGCACCAGCCCGACGGCGAGATCCACCCCGGGGAAACCGTCGAGGAAAAGATCTCCCTGTCGGAACGCTTCGGCCTGTGGCTGTCGTTCTATCCCTTCGCCCAGGACGACTACCTGGACATCGTCGGCCACTGGCTGCGGGTCCACGGCTGCGGCGAGGCCCAGGTCCGCGAAGCGCGCACCGAGGCCCTGCAATGGGCGCTGGAACGCGGCTCGCGGTCCGGGCGGGTGGCGCGCCAGTTCGCGCGCGACTGGGCGGCCCGCCATGCCTGATGCCCCGTTTCCCCCCCGCTCCGCATCGTTCCCGATCCGCCATGACTGACTCCAAACCCTACATCCGCGTGGCCGCCGGCCTGATCATCGATGCCCGGGGCCGGCTGCTGCTGGGCCAGCGCCCGGAAGGCAAGGCCTGGCCCGGCTGGTGGGAATTCCCCGGCGGCAAGATCGAGGCCGGCGAAACCGTCGAGCAGGCGCTGGTGCGCGAGCTGGACGAGGAGCTGGGCATCCGCGCCACGCGCGTCTATCCCTGGGTCGTGCACGTGCACGAATACCCCAAGACCATCGTCGAGCTGGCCTTCTGCCAGGTGACCGCCTGGGAGGGCGAGCCCCACGGCCGCGAGAACCAGGCGCTGGACTGGGTGGACCCCTGGGAGATCCGCCTGGACGAATCCGAACACCCCATCGGCCCGGGCGGCGGCTCGCTGCTGCCGGCCGCCGCGCCGCCGCTGCGCTGGCTGCGCCTGCCCACGCGCTACCGCATCAGCCGGATCGGCCATCCCGACCGGCTTTCCGGCTGGCTGGCCGACCTGCGCCAGGAACTGCTGCGCGGGCTGCGGCTGGTGCAGTTCCGCGAACCGGACTGGCAGGCCGACCCGGACTCGCTGCGCGAGGCCTTCCTGGCCGCCCTGGCCCTGTGCCGCCAGCACGGCGCCCGCTGCCTGGTCAACAGCGTCCATCCGGCCGCCTGGTGGTCCGAGGCCGACGGCGTGCAGCTGCGGGCGGCCGACGCGGCCCGCATCCTGCAGGACGACACGCGCCCGCCGGGCTGGCTGGGGGTGTCCGCCCACACGGCGGAGGACATCGAATGCGCGCGCCAGCTGCAGGCCGATTTCGTGGTGCTGGGACACGCGCTGGACACGGACAGCCACCCGGACCTGCCGGCGCTGGGCTGGGACCGCTTCCGCGCCCTGGCGGACGCCGCCGGCCGGCCGGTCTTCGCCATCGGCGGCCAGTCGCTGGACACGCTGGAGACGGCGCGCCTGCACGGCGCGCACGGGATCGCGGCGATCCGCGGCCGGCTGGTCAGTTGACCGCGGCGGCCGGGCCCGCCGGACCGCGCGAAACCGCCGAATCCGCCGAATCCGCCGGGCCCGCCGGCGTGGCCGAAGGCGCCGGATCGATCGGAGCGGCCGGGCCCGCCGCAGCGGCCGGACCGGCCGCCGCATCCACCGAATACCCCCCGCCCAGGGCGGCGATCAGCTGCGCCGAGGCCGTCAGGCGCTCGGAGCGCACATCCAGCGCGGTCTGCTCGGCGCTCAGCGCGCTGGCCTGCGCCTGGACCACGCTCAGGTAGTCCACCAGGCCGGCCTGGTACTGGTTGGTGACCTGGCGCAGGGTCTCGCGCGCCGCGGCCAGCGCGCGGTCCCGCGCGGCCTGCTCCTCGGCCAGCGCCTGCGACTGCACCAGGAGGTCCTCGACCTCGCGCAGGGCGTCCAGCACGGTCTTGCGATAGGTGGCCGCCTGGATGTCGTAGGCCGCGCGGGCGGACTCCACGGCGGCGGCGCGCGCGCCGCCGTCGAACAGGCTCAGCGCCAGGCTGGGTCCCAGGGTCCAGAAACGGGCGGGCGCCGTGATCCACGAGGCGAACTCCGCCGCCCGGTAGCCGCCCTGGGCGCTCAGGGTCAGGTCGGGAAACCAGGCGGCCTGCGCCACGCCGATGCGCGCATTGGCCTGCGCCACGCGCCGCTCGGCGCCGGCCACGTCGGGGCGGCGCAGCAGCAGGGCCGAAGGCACGCCCACCGGCACCTCGGGCACCGTCGGCAGCACGGCGCCCCCGGCCAGGCGGAAGCTCGCCGGCGCCTGGCCCAGCAGCACCGCGATGGCGTGGATCTGCTGCTCGCGCTGCCAGCCCAGGCGGATGCGCTGGGCGCGGGCCTGGTCCAGCTGCGCGGAGGCCGCCGCCACGTCGGCCGGCGACACCACGCCCGCCGCCAGGCGGTTGCGCGTCATCTCCAGCGCACGGGCGTATTCGTCCAGCGTGCGGGCCAGCAGGGCATCCTGCAGCTGGCTGGCGCGCACGCCGAAATAGGCCTGCGCCAGGGCGAACCGCAGGCTCAGGCGCATGGCATCCAGGTCCGCGGCGCTGGCCTGCTCGCCGGCGCGGGCGGCCTCGACCCCGCGCCGCACGCGGCCCCACAGATCGACTTCCCAGCTGGCGGTGGCCGACAGGTTGTAGGTGTTGCCGGCACTGCCCGACCCGGCCGCGCCCTGCCCCGCCCGGCTCATGGCGCCCGACGCGTCCAGCGTCGGGAACAGGCCGGCGCGCGCCGAATCCAGCGCGGCGCGGGCCTCGCGGAACTCGGCCTCGGCCTTGGCCAGGTCCAGGTTCCCCCGCGGCATGCGGTCCATCAGATCGTCCAGCACCGCGTCGCCGAACAGGGTCCACCAGTCGGCGGGCAGCTCGCGCGGCGCCGCGTCGGCCCGGATCCAGCGGCCCTCGGGCGCGTGGGCATAGGCCGCGCCGAGATCCTGGGCGGGGCGCCGGTAGTCGGGGCCGACGGCGCAGGCCGACAGGGCCAGCGCCGCCGCGGCGATCAGCAGCGCCCGCGCGGCGCGGCGCGGCGGGCGGCGCGGGCTCGCGGGCCGCGCGGCGGAGTCCGCGGCGGAAGGCGGGGACACGCGATCAGCCATGGGGGGCAGGCTCCTGTTGCGGCGATGGGGGGATGCGGCGGCGGGATCCACGCAGGCGATCCAGGCTGAGGTAGACGACGGGCGTAGTGTAGAGCGTCAGCACCTGGCTGACCAACAGGCCGCCGAAGATCGTCAGCCCCAGGGGGCGGCGCATCTCCACCCCGGCGCCCGTGGCCAGCAGCAGCGGCAGCGCGCCCAGCATGGCCGACAGGGTGGTCATCAGGATCGGGCGCAGGCGCGCCAGGCAGGCGCGGTAGATGGCCTCGCGCGGGTCCAGGCCCTCGCGCCGCTGCGCCTGCAGGGCGAAGTCCACCATCATGATGGCGTTCTTCTTGACGATGCCGATCAGCAGGAACACGCCGATCAGCGCGATCAGGGTGAATTCCATGCCCACCAGCCGCAGGGCCAGCAGAGCGCCCACGCCGGCCGAGGGCAGCGTGGACAGGATGGTGATCGGATGGATGGTGCTCTCGTAGAGCATGCCCAGCACCAGGTACATGGCCACCAGCGCGGCCGCCAGCATCCAGGGCTGCTGCGCCACCGCGTCGCGCATCATGCCGGCGCTCTGGTCCAGCCCCGCCTGCAGCTCCTGCGTCGGCAGGCCGATGCGCGCCACGGCCTGGTCGATGGCCGTCAGCGCCTGGTCCAGGGACACGCCCGGCGCCAGGCCGAAGGACACCGAATCGGCCGCCAGCAGACCCTCGTGGTTGACCGCGCGCGGCGCGGTGCCCTCGGTGATGCGGGTGAAGGCGGTCAGGGGGACGCGCTCGCCGGCGGCGTTGAGCACCTGCAGGGCCTGCAGCGAATGCAGGTCCTGGGCGTACTGCGGCTGCACCGCCATGACGACGTGGTACTGGTTCAGCGCGCCGTACAGCACGGCCGCCTGCCGCTGGCTGAAGGCATTGTTCAGCACGCCCGCAAGGTCCGCCATCTGTACGCCCAGGCGCCGCGCGGCGTCCCGGTCGACGACCAGCTCCACCCGCCGGCCCTTGTCCTCGACGTCGTCGTCCACGTCCACCAGCTCGGGCAGTCCGGCCAGGACGTTGCGCACGCGCGGCAGCCACTGGGCCAGCAGGCCCAGGTCGCTGCCCATCAGCACGTAGGAATAGGAGCCCGAGCGCGAGGAATGGCCCACGAAGATGTCCTGCTGCGGCACCAGGAACATGCGCGCCCCCGGCGTGTGCTCGAAGCGGGGCCGCAGGCGGTTGACGACGTCGGTGGCGCTGGCCGTGCGCTCGCCCAGGGGCTTGAGCTGCACCTGGATGAAGCTGGAATTGCTGCCGCCGCGCCCGCCGGCGAAGGCGGTGACGGTGTCCACCGCCGGGTCGGCCAGCAGCACGCGGCGGAACGCGTCCAGCCGGACCTGGGTCTCGGCGAAGGAGGTCCCGGTGTCCACCCGGAAGAAGCCCATCAGCTGGCCCGTGTCCTGCTGCGGGAAGAAGCCCTTGGGGATGCTGGCGTACAGGTATACGTTCAGGCCCACCGTGGCCAGGAGCAGCAGCAGCACGACGCGCCCGTGGTCCAGCGACCAGCGCAGGGAGCGCCGGTAGGCGGCATCGCCCGCCTGGCCCCAGCGCCGCAGCCAGCGCCGCAGCAGGCCCCCGGACGGCGGTTCGTGCGCGGCCGGCGCGCGCAGCAGGCGCGCCGCCATGACCGGCGTCAGCGTCACCGACACCAGCAGCGACACGCCGATGGCCACCGACAGCGTGACCGCGAATTCCTTGAACAGCCGCCCCACCAGGCCGCCCACCAGCCACAGGGGGATGAACACGGCGATCAGCGACAGGCTCATGGCCAGCACGGTGAAGCCGACCTCGGTCACGCCGCGCAGGGCGGCGCGCGCCGGGCGCATGCCGCGCTCGACGTGGCGCATGATGTTCTCCAGCACCACGATGGCATCGTCCACGACGAAGCCGGTGGCCACGATCAGGGCCATCAGGGAAATCGTGTTCAGGGTGAAGCCGAACCACCACATCAGGCTGAAGGTGCTGATCAGCGAGGCCGGCACGGCGATCGCCGGGATCAGGGCGGCGCGCCAGTTGCCGAGGAAGGCCAGCACCACGGCCACCACCAGCACGACCGACAGCACCAGGGTCAGCTCGGCCTCGAACAACGAGGCCCGGATGCTGGGCGTGCGGTCCTGCGCCACGGTCAGGCGCACCCGCTCGGGCAGCAGCGACTGGAACTCGGGCAGCAGCGTGCGGATGGCGTCCACGGTCTCGATGATGTTGGCGTCGGCCTGGCGGCGGATGATGAGCAGCACGGCGGGGCGGTCGTTGAAATAGCCCACCTGGTTGGTGTCCTCGACCGAGTCCTCGACGCGCGCCACGTCGCTCAGCCGCACCGGGCGGCCGTCGCGCCATTCCACCACCAGCGGGGCGTAGTCGGCGGCCTTGCGCAGCTGCCCGCTGGAGTGGATCTGCCATTGGGTTTCGCCGCGCCGCGCCAGCCCGCCGGGACGCAGCGAATTCACGTCCTGCAGCACCTCGCGCACGCGGTCCAGCGGGATCTCCATGGATTCCAGCGCGCGCGGATTCACCAGCACGCGCACCGCCGGCAGCGAGCTGCCTCCCAGCGTCACCTGCCCCACGCCCTTGACCTGCGCCAGTTTCTGCGCCAGCACGGTGGACGCCAGGTCGTAGAGCTCGCCGCGCGTGGCGGTGTCCGAAGTCAGCGCCAGCGTCATGATGGGCGAGGACGAGGAATTCACCTTGCGGTAGACGGGATTGTTGCGCATGCCCGAGGGCAGCATGGGCCGCGCGGCGTTGATGGCGGCCTGGACGTCGCGCGCGGCGCTGTTGATGTCGCGGTCCAGCTCGAACATCAGGGAGATCTCGGTCTGGCCCTCGCTGCTGCGCGAGCTCATGCTTTCCACCCCGGCGATCGCGCCCAGCGACTGCTCCAGCGGCATGGCCACGCTGGAGGCCATGGTCTCGGGGCTGGCCCCCGGCAGCGAGGCCGAGACCGAGATCATGGGGAAATCCACCTGCGGCAGCGGCGCCACCGGCAGGAAGCGCAGCGCCAGCGCCCCGGCCAGGACCAGCGCCAGGCACAGCAGGGACGTGCCCACCGGCCGGCGCAGGAACAGGGCGAAGAACCGCATGTCAGCCGCCCGCCGCCCGCCGGTGGCCCAGGCGCTCGAACAGCAGGTAGATCACGGGCGTGGTGAACAGCGTCAGCACCTGGCTGCACAGCAGCCCGCCCACCATCGCCAGGCCCAGCGGCTGGCGCAGTTCCGCCCCCGACCCGGAGGCCAGCATCAGCGGGATGGCGCTGAAGAAGGCCGCCAGGGTCGTCATCAGGATGGGCCGGAAGCGCAGCAGGGCGGCCTCGTGGATCGCCGCCTGCGGCCCCAGGCCGCGCTCGCGCTGCGCATCGAGCGCGAAATCGATCATCAGGATGGCGTTCTTCTTGACGATCCCGATCAGCAGGATGATGCCGATCACGCCGATCATGTCCAGTTCCGCCCCGCCCAGCCACAGCGCCAGCAGCGCGCCGATGGCCGCCGAGGGCAGCGTGGACAGGATGGTGACCGGATGGATCAGGCTCTCGTACAGCACCCCGAGCACGATGTACATGGTCACCACCGCCGCCAGCAGCAGCCACAGCGTGCTGGAGAGCGAGGCCTGGAAGGCCTGGGCCGCGCCCTGGAAGCGGACATCGACGGAATCGGGCACGCCCAGCGCGACGCGCGCCGACTCGATGGCGTCCACGGCGTCGGACAGGGCGGTGCCCGGCGCCAGGCTGAACGACACGGTGGCCGCCGGGAACTGGTCCAGGCGCTGCACGGCCAGGCGCGCCAGCCCGGGCTCGAAGCGCGCCACGCTGGACAGCGGCGTGACCCCGCCCGAGGCCGTCGGCACGTGCAGGTGCTCCAGCGCCGCGGGACCGCCGTCGAGCAGGTCGGCGTCGGCCTCCAGCACCACCCGGTACTGGGCCGACTGCGTGTAGATCGTGGAGATCAGCCGCTGGCCGAAGGCGTCGTAGAGCGCGTCGTCGATCGAGGCCTGGGTGACGCCCAGCCGCGCCGCCGCGTCGCGGTCCACCGACACGGCCAGCGCCAGGCCCCGGTCCTGCAGGTCCCCGGCCACGTCGCGCAGTTCCGGCAGCGCGCGCAGGGCGTCCACCAGCCGGGGAGTCCAGTCCGCCAGCGCGGCCTCGTCGGGGCTGGACAGCGTCATCTGGAACTGGGCGCGGCTGACCTGGTCCTCGACGGACAGCTCCTGCACCGGCTGCAGCCAGGCCTCCAGGCCCACCACCGGCTGCAGGGCCGCCTGCAGGCGTTCGATCACGGCGTCCGCCCGGTCGCTGCGCTCGGCCAGCGGCTTGAGCGTGATCTGCAGGCGCCCGGTGTTCAGCGTGGCGTTGTCGCCGTCGATGCCGATGAAGGACGCCACCGAGGCCACCGCCGGGTCGTCCAGCAGCCGCTCGACGGCCTGCTGCTGCAGGCGGCTCATGACCTGGAACGAGGCCGACTGCGGCCCCTGGGTGACGGCCTGCAGCGCCCCCGTGTCCTGCTGCGGGAAGAAACCCTTGGGGATGGCGACATACAGCCCCGCGGTGACGAGCAGCGTCGCCGCCGCGGCCCACAGCGTGGCGCGTTGGTGCGCCAGGACCCATTGCAGCCCGCGGTCGTAGGCGGCGATCAGCCGATCCATCAGCGCCCCGGCCCCTTGCAGGAAGCGCCCGTGCTTTTCTTCCGATTCCGGCCGCAGCATGCGCGCGCACATCATGGGCGTGAGCGTCAGGGAGATCAGCAGCGACAGCAGGATGGCCACGGCCAGGGTGACGGCGAACTCGCGGAACAGCCGCCCGACCACGTCGGCCATGAACAGCAGCGGGATCAGCACCGCGATCAGCGACAGGGTCAGCGACACCAGGGTGAAGCCGATCTGCTTGGCCCCGCGCAGCGCGGCCGCCATCGCGGTCTCGCCTTCCTCGATGTGGCGGGCGATGTTCTCGATCATGACGATGGCGTCGTCCACCACGAAGCCGGTGGCGATGGTCAGGGCCATCAGGGTCAGGTTGTTGATGCTGAAGCCCAGCAGCGCCATCAGGGCGAAGGTGCCGACCAGGGACAGCGGCACGACCACGCCCGGGATCAGGGTGGCCCGCCAGGTGCGCAGGAACACGAAGGTCACCGCCACCACCAGGGCGATGGCCAGCAGCATCTCGATCTGCACGTGGGCCACCGAATCGCGGATCGTGTGCGTGCGGTCGGAGGCCACCTGCAGGTCCACGCCGGTGGGCAGGGTGGCGCGCAGGCCGGGCAGCAGGGCCTGGACGCGGTCCACCACCTCGATCACGTTGGCGCCCGGCTGGCGCTGGATGTTCAGCAGGATGGCGGGCGTGCGGCCGAACCAGGCGGCCTGGTCGAGGTTTTCCGCCGCGCGGCGCACCTGCGCCACGTCGCCCAGGCGCAGCGGCGCGCCGTTCTCGTAGGCCAGGATCAGGCGCTCGTATTCGGCCGGGTCCTTGAGCTGGTCGTTGACGCTGATCGTGATCGAGCGCTGCGGCCCGTCCAGATTGCCCTTGGGCTGGTTGACGTTGGACTGGGTCACGGCCTTGCGCACGTCGGCCAGCGTCAGCTTGTGCGCGGCCAGCGCCTGCGGATCGACCTGGATGCGCACGGCCGGCCGCTGGCCGCCGGCCACGCTGACCAGCCCGACGCCGCTGATCTGGGACAGCTTCTGCGCCACGCGCACCTCGATCAGGTCGCGCACCTGGGGCAGCGGCAGCGTGGGGGACGTCACCGCCAGGGTCATCACCGGGGCGTCGGCCGGGTTGATCTTGCTGTAGATCGGCGGCGAGGGCATGTCCGCGGGCAGCAGGTTCGAGGCCGCGTTGATGGCCGCCTGCACTTCCTGTTCGGCCACGTCCAGCGGCAGGCCCAGGTCGAAGCGCAGCGTGATGCGCGACGAGCCTCCCGAACTGGTGGACAGCATCTGCGACAGGCCCGGCATCTGGCCGAACTGGCGCTCCAGCGGCGAAGTCACCAGCGCGGTCATGACGTCCGGGCCGGCGCCCGGGTACAGGGTGGTGACCTGGATGGTGGGGAAATCGACCTGGGGCAGCGCCGACACCGGCAGTTCGCGGTAGGCCAGCAGGCCCGCCAGCGCCAGCGCGACCATCGCCAGGGTCGTGGCGACCGGCCGCAGGATGAACAGGCGCGACAGGTTCACGAGGCCGGACCCCGGCCGGCGCCGCGGCGCCCGCCCGCCGTTCCGGGCGGCGCCTGGCGGGCGCCCTCAGCGGACCCCGCCCCTTCCGGGCGGGCGGCGCCTTCGGCCTTGATGGGGCCGGCTTCCGCCTGGGCCGCGGCGCCGGTCCCGGCTCCGGCCGCGGCACCCGTGGCCTCCGGCGCGACGATCTCCACCTCGCTGCCGTCGCGCAGCCGGTCCGTGCCCTCGACCACCACCGTGTCGCCCGCCTGCAGGCCGGATTCGATCACCACCCGCTCGCCGTCGTCCACCCCCGTGGTGACCGGCACGACCCGGGCCTTGCGCTCGGCGTCGAGCCGATAGACGTACTCGCCCTGCGAGCCGCGCTGCACCGCGCGCAGGGGCAGCGTCACGCCGTCCTGCGTCCCCAGGCGCAAGCGGACCTGGACGAACTGGTTGGGAAAGAGGGACTCGTCGGCGTTGTCGAAGCGGGCCTTGAGCTGGACGGTGCCGGTGGCCACATCGATCTGGTTGTCCACCGCCACCAGGGTCCCGGTGGCCAGCGCCGTCCCGGCGGCATCGCTGAACAGGCGCGTCTGCAGGGCCGGCTCGGCGCGGCGCGCCTCCAGCAGGGCCGGCAGGCGGGTCTGGGGAATGGAGAACACCACATCGATCGGCCGGCTCTGCG
Organism: Castellaniella defragrans 65Phen; assembly: GCF_000612685.1. Lineage (NCBI taxonomy): Bacteria > Pseudomonadati > Pseudomonadota > Betaproteobacteria > Burkholderiales > Alcaligenaceae > Castellaniella > Castellaniella defragrans. The sequence goes on along the minus strand of NZ_HG916765.1, from coordinate 784,932 downwards.
TCAGCACCACCAGGCCGTCGGCGTCGGAGGTGCGGATCATGTTGCCCGCATCGACCTTGCGCAGGCCCAGGCGGCCGTCCACGGGAGCGCGGATTTCCGTGTAGCCGAGCTGCAGGCGGGCGTCGTCCACCGCCGCCTGGTCCGATTTCGCCTGCCCCTGGAGCTCGCGCACCTGGGCGCGGGCGGAATCCAGCTGCTGACGCGCCACCGAATCCTGCTTGTACAGCTGCTCGTAGCGGGCCAGGTCGCGGCGCGCCTGTTCGAACTGGGCGGCATGCTGCATCTGCTGGCCCAGGGCCTGGTCCAGCTGGACGCGGAAGGGCTGGGGATCGATCACCGCCAGCACCTCGCCGGCCCGCACGGCCTGGCCGTCGTCGAAATTCACCGATTGCAGCGGGCCGTCCACGCGCGCGCGGATGACGACGGTCGCCAGCGGCGTGACGGTGCCCAGCGCCCGCAGGGTGCGGTCGATGCGGCCCGGCTCGGCCCGCGCGACGGCCACCGGCGTGGCCTGCGCGCCCATGCGGAAGCCGCGCCCGCCGGGGCCGCCCGGGCCTCCGGGGCCGCCCGGTCCGCCGGCGCCGCCCGGCCAGAAATGCCACAGGGCGAACGCCGCCAGCCCGCAGGCTGCCGCCCACGCCAGGATCCTGCGGCGCGTCCCGCGGGGCCGCGTCGTGATAGAGGTCATGATGGGGTCCTACAGATTGCAGCGCGCCAGGCGGAAAGCCACGTCGCGGCTGACCGGCTGGGGCTTGAGTTCATTGTCCTGGGTGGAAAACCGCACCCAGATGACGTATTTGTTGGCACTGACTTCCGGGAAGACGCCCAGGGCCGGATCGACCCAGACGCGCAGCAGCTGGAAGGACTTGCCGCCCAGCATCTCCTGGTAGGCGCCCTGGGTGGCCAGCTGGTCGCGGGCGTCGCCGGCGTCGCGCAGCAATTGCAGGATCAGCGCCATCGCGCGGTGCAGCGGCATCATCGGCTCGATCCAGCCGCGCAGGTCGGCCGCGCGCGCCTCGGCCGGCTTGAGCTGCCAGGAATAATAGGAAGGCATGTCCACGGGCGAGGAGCCGCCCGGCACCGTGATCCGCCCGCGCAGGCTGGCGAGCCACTCGTTGTCGCGCAGGCACTGGCCGATGCGGCCCTGGCCGGCGAGCGCCGCGGACACCGACTGCATTTCCGCCAGCAGCCGATCCAGCGTGACGCCGTCCACGCCCGGATGCTCGCGCAGGGCGGACAGGGCGGACCGGTGGCGGTCCATGTCCTGGAGGATCGCCGTGCGGACGTCGGCGCGCTCGCAGATGTCCAGCAGATCGAACAGCGTGGTCATTGCGATCTGGTGGCAGTGGGCGTCTTCGCCCCGGGCGAAGAAGAACAGGCGGTCGAACAGGTATTCGACCCTCAGCAGGGTGCGGACACGTTCATTGCAGGGATACTCGTACAAAATCACGCGCAAAAGACCCTATCCATGAGTGGTGCGCCCATCCGCCGACCGCGAGGCGCGGTCGCACCAGGCCTGGTGAAGCTGGAATGCGCGCCGGCGCAGCACGTCCAGATCGGTCGAGTCGTCGTTGGAGATGACGTCGTCGGCCGCAGCGAGGCGCTCCGTCCTGGATGCCTGAGCGGACATGATACGCTCAATGGTGTCGCGCGTCAGCCCGCTGCGCGCCTGCACCCGGCGCACCTGGGTCTCGGGGTCGCAGTCCACCACGCAGATGCGGTCCACCCGGTCGCGCCAGCGGCCGGACTCGACCAGCAGCGGCACGACGAACACCCGGTAGGGCCCCCGGGCCCGTTGTGCCTGATCGCGCACGGCCTGGTCGATCAGGGGATGGAGCACGGCTTCGAGCCGCCGCCGCACCGTCGGGTCGGCGAAGGCGTGCGTGCGCATCCAGCCCCGGTCCAGGGCGCCGTCCGGGCCGATCGCCGCCGCGCCGAACGCCTCCCGCAAGGGGCCGATCGCGGCGCCGCCCGGAGCCGTCAGCTCATGGGCGATCCGGTCGGTGTCGATGACCGCCGCGCCCCATTCGGCCAGCCAGTCGGCCACCATGGACTTGCCCGAGCCGATGCCCCCGGTCAGGCCGATGGAAAACATGGCATCCCCGCATGTCGATTCAAAGACATGAATGTACCGCAAGGGCCGTGCCGGGTGCCGCGAGGGGTGCGCCGAGGGGCGCAAGAAAGGCGGCCGGCGGAAGTGCGCAGGGCGGCGCCGGCGGGGAGACCCAGGGCGGCGCCAGGAGGACCGCGCCGAGCGGCGCCAGCATCCATGCGCCCGCCGCCGCGGCGATGCAGGGGCCGAAGGCATACGGCCGGCGCCAGCCGCCGCGCCGGGCCAGGCAGGCGGCCAGCCCGAGCACGCAGGCCAGCCAGAGGATGCCGAGGGCGGCCTGCGGCCCGAACCAGCCCGCCAGCGCCGCCAGGCATTTGACGTCGCCGCCGCCGAAGCCGTCGCGCCCGCGCAGGCGGCGGTACAGCCCCGCCATGCCGGCCAGGCCCGCCCAGACCAGGGCGGACGCGCCGGCCGCGGTTCCGAAGCCCTGGGGGCCCAGCAGCCAGCCGGCCGCCATCAGCGGCAAGGTGAGCGCATCGGGCAGGAGGCCGCTGCGCGCATCGATCCAGGCGAGCGCGGCCAGGACCAGGAGCAGCGGCACGAGCGCCAGGCCGCCGCCGGCCGCCAGCAGCCCGGCCGCAAGGCCCAGCAGCGCCGCCATCGGGCCGTCGCGCAGCGGCCGCCAGGGGCGCGAGGGGGCATCCGCCGCCGCGGCCCACAGCGTGCCCGCCGTGGCCGGCGCATCGGCATCCAGGCGATCCGCATAGGCCCGGGCCCAGCGCCCCAGCAGGACGCCCACGCACGCGCCCGCCGCCGCGGCCAGGCCCGGCACGCCTGGGCCGGCCGCGCCCCAACCCGCGGCATCCCATCGCCAAGCCTCCCCGCCCACCGCGTCCCATGCCGCGTCGGCCCAGGGCGCCAGCCCCTGGAGCAGGCCCCCCGCCCATCCGGCCATCGCCCCGCATCCCATCGCCAAGCCTCCCGCAAATGCGTAGAATGGCGGCTTCTCGATCCAGTCCGTCATGATCATGCCGCGCGCCCTTTCCCCCACGATCCCCCGCCTGCTCAGCCTGGGGCTGCTGGCCCTGCTGGCCGCCTGCGCCCAGCAGCGCGAACCCGGCTTCTATGACGTTTCGCGCGGCGGCACGGTTTCCGACGCGCGCCACCGCGCCCAGGGCGACGCGGACACGGTCGCCCCCGCGCAGCTGCAATTCGGCTTCGGTGCCGACAGCCAGAAAAAGCCGGCGCCGGAAAGCGGCGCCGCGGCCGCCCAGCCCGCCGGGACCGATACGGCTCCCGCCGCCGGGCAGGCCGCCGCCCGGCCGGCCGGCCCCGGCCACATGCCCCGCGAACTGGCCGAGACCCGATCCTACCTGGGCACCATCGCCTGCCCCGCCGGACAGCAGGCCTGCCCGGCGCGCCGCATGACGCTCACCCTGGCGCCCGACGGCCAATGGCGCGCCCGCAGCGCGCCGCTGGACGGCACGGCCGCCACCGCCGCGATGGGCTGCTGGCACCTGGTGTCCACCGAGCCGGTCCGCATCGTGCTGCAAGCCGGCGACCAGCCCCATGCCACGCTGGAATTCATCCAGCCGAACGTCTTGCGCCTGACCCGCCTGGACGGCCAGGCCCCCTTGCTGGAATCGCGGCTGACCCGCCAGGCGGATATCGACCCCATCCAGGAACTGGCCGCGAAACCGGCCGAAGCCTGCGCCGCGCGCTGATCCCCGGCGCCGCGGCGGCGCCCCCGCCGGCCGACGACCCGGGATCGCCCGTGCCGGCATCCGGCGCGCCCGCGCGCCGGGACAGGCAATACCGGGTCAGCTCGACCACGTTGCGCACGCGCAGTTTCTGGAATATCCGCGCGCGATGGGCTTCGATCGTGCGCTGCGTGACCCCGAGTTCGACCGCGATATACTTGTTGGACCTACCCCGCGTGAGGTAGTCCGTGACTTCGCGCTCGCGCATCGTCAGGCGGCCGAACGACGCCTCCGGGCCGTCGGGGCATTTTCGTATCGAATCGCTTTCCAGCATGGAGTCTCCCCCTTCATTGTCGTATGCGGGGGATTCTGCATGACGGGCAGGGGTGGCGCACCTGTCAATTCTGACAGCTTGCCGCTCCCCCGGGCGTTCCAGGGGGCAAGAAGGCCGGAATCCCGGGGCTAGCCTGGATTTTTCACCAAAAGGAATCGGCACATCCCTGAAACCCGCATAAAATCAAGGTGCGAACAAGATTTTGGGGAAAGATGTGCCGATACCAGATCGTACCACCGAACAACTGGACTTTGGGCGGCTTGGACGGCGCCATTTGCAAGCGAATTTCCAGGGTGGCGATCTCAGTTCCGACGGCGGGCTGATGCTGCTGCGAAGAATTGATGCGCGTACCGGCCTGTCGCGCATGGCGGCCAAGGCGCTGACCGAGCGCCGAGCCGCTGGTCGCATCCACCACCGCCTGCGCGATTTGCTGGCCCAGCGCCTGTACGGCCTGTGTTGCGGCTACGAAGACCTGAACGATCACGATACCCTGCGCGCCGATTCTCTGATGCAAACGGCGATCGGGCGGGATCGTCCCCTGGCCAGCTCGCCCACGCTCAGTCGTCTGGAAACGGGTGCGACCCGCGCCGATGCGTGGGCACTGCATGGGGTGCTGGTTGAACACTTCATCGCCAGCTTCGCCACGGCCCCCAAGGAACTGATTCTGGACGCGGATGCCTCGGATATCCCGCTGCACGGCGAGCAGGAGCACAAGCAGTTCCACGCTTACTACGACCACCACTGTTATCTACCGCTGTACGTGTTCTGCGGCCAGTCGATGCTGGCCTGCCTGCTGCGGCCCAGTCGTATTGACGGGGCCAGGCATGCGGCGGCGGTGCTGCGCCTGCTGGTGAACCGGCTGCGCCAGGCATGGCCAAAAGTCAGGATCATCATTCGCGGGGACTCGGGATTCTGCCGTCAGCGATTGATACGCTGGTGTGAACGCAGTGATGTGCAATACATCATCGGCTTGGCTCGCAACAAGCGCCTTCAGGCGCGCGTTGCGCAGGCTGAGGAAGTCCTCAGGCGCGACTACGAGCGCACCGGGCGCAAGCAGCGCATGGTCAGTGAGTTCTCCTACGCGGCCGGCTCGTGGAACCGCCCCCGGCGGGTGCTGACCCGCCTGGAATATGGCGCCCAGGGCGTCAACCCGCGCTTCGTGGTCACCAACCTTGCTGATTCGGATGCCATGCAACTGTACGAACGCTTGTACTGCGCCCGGGGCGAAGCGCAGAACCGCATCAAGGAAGCCCAGCTCGATCTGTTCGGCACACGAGCCAGCTGCCATCGCTTCGCCGCCAACCAGTTCCGACTGCTGCTGGCTGCCCTGGCCTATACGCTCATGCAGCGCCTGCGCGAGACGGCGCTACGAGGCACTGAACTGGAGCGCGCCAGCGCCGCGACGATCCGGGTACGTCTACTGAAAATCGGTGCGGCCATCGTGCGCAATACCCGGCGCGTTCGCATCCTGCTGGCCTCGCATCATCCGCTGCGCCATGTCTACGCGCACGCCGCCCGCGCCATGGCTCCGTAACGCTGAAAAAGTGCTGTCCCCGGCACGTTATAACGCAACGGGGGTAGGGGGAATTGCGTCCGCGGCACTGAAAAATTGCTCCACACACCGCTGATCCCTACTGCTTCATCGCCGGGGCAGCCTGCGCACCCAAAAATCGCTTCAGCAGGTTTGCTGAAGAAATCTTCGGGCTAGAACTCCAGATTGTCGATCAGCCGCGTCGTGCCCAGGCGGGCGGCCGTCAGCACGACCAGGGGTTCGCCGCCGTGGATTTCCTGGGCGGTGGGAGGCAGCAGGTCGCGCTGGCGGCGCACGGCGACGTAGTCGGGATCCCAGCCGCGCTCGCGCAGGGTCTGCATCGCCTGGCCTTCCGCCGTGGCGGCGTCCACCCGGCCGCTCCGGATCTGGTCGCGCACCCGCTGCAGCAGGCCATACAGGTTGGGGGCCTCGGCCCGCTCCTGCGCGCTGAGGAAGCGGTTGCGCGAGGACAGCGCCAGGCCGTCGGCGTCGCGCACGGTCTCGTGGGCGAGGATTTCCACCGGCAGCTGGAACTGGCGGCACATGGCGCGCACCACCATCAGCTGCTGGTAGTCCTTCTTGCCGAACACGGCCACGCGCGGCTGCACACAGGAAAACAGCTTCAGCACCACGGTGCTCACGCCCATGAAGAAGCCGGGCCGGAACTCGCCCTCCAGGATCTTGCCCAGGGCCTCGCCCGGCTGGATGCGGAAATTCTGCGGCTCGGGGTACAGTTCGCGCTCGTCGGGCGCGAACAGCACGTAGACGTCGCGCTCAGCCTCCAGCTTCTCGATGTCCTCGGCCAGGGTGCGGGGATAGCGGTCGAAATCCTCGTTGGGGCCGAACTGCAGCCGGTTGACGAAGATGCTGGCCACCACGGGATCGCCGTGCTGGCGCGCCAGCCGCATCAGCGACAGGTGCGCGGCATGCAGATTGCCCATGGTGGGCACGAAGGCCACGCGCAGCTGCCCGCGCAGCTGATCGCGCAACGCCTCGATGGTATGGACGACTTTCACAGGGGATTCTCCGGTGCGCGGCTCAGGCCGAACGCGTATAGGACAGTCTGACGTACAGCGGCGCGTAGGGCGCCGCCTGGGTGATTTCCAGCAGGGATTCGCGGGCCAGTTCCAGCAGCGCAAGGAAATGGACCACGATGACGGCGGCCGGCTCTCCCATGCGCACGCGCTCCAGGAACAGCTCGGTGAATTCCATGAAGCGCACGTCCGACAGGCGGCGCAGGATGTGGCTCATGTGGTCGCGCACGGACAGCTGCTCGCGGGTGATGCGGTGGCTGGCGTTCAGGCGCGCCCGGTGCATGATCGCGGCCCAGGCCTCGCGCAGGTCGTCCGGCGAGACCTCGGGCAGCGGCCGCGCGACCTCGAAGTCGGCCACGGCATGGGCCACTAGGAAGTCGCGGCCCACGCGCGGCATCTCGTCCAGCCGCCGGGCCGCCAGCTTCATGCGTTCGTATTCCAGCAGGCGGCGCACCAGCTCGGCGCGCGGATCCTCGGGCTCCTCGCCGCTGTCGGAGCGGCGCACCGGCAGCAGCATGCGCGACTTGATCTCGATGAGCATCGCCGCCATCAGCAGGTATTCGCCCGCCAGCTCCAGGTTCGACTGCCGCACCTGCTCCACATAGGCGAGGTACTGGGCGGTGACCTCGGCCATGGGGATGTCGAGCACGTTGAAGTTCTGTTTCCGGATCAGGTAGAGCAGCAGATCCAGCGGCCCCTCGAATGCCTCCAGGAAGACTTCGAGCGCGTCGGGCGGGATGTAGAGATCCTGGGGGATGGCGAACAGCGGCTCGCCGTACAGGCGCGCCAGGGCGACGTGGTCCACCACGTCGGGCGTGCTGTCCTCCAGGGGCGCCATCAGGGCGTCCAGCCCGGGATCGGGCGGCCGGGGCGGCATGGGGCCCGGTCAGGCCTTCTGGTAGTAGACGTAGGGGTCCTGGGGCACGCGGGCGGCCCGGAAGCCTTCCTGCAGCTCCGGATCCAGTTCCTTGTCCCACAGGCGGGCGCGGCCGGCGAACTGGCGCGCTTCGGTATCGGGATGATCCGATTTGTATTGGTTCAGGAACTGGGTCAGTTCAGAGGTGTAGTTGTTTGCCATAATAGTGCCGTAGCCGATCTCCATGACCGATGGGCCCCAAGTTTACTGCACTCGGCCCCGTCGGGCCCCTTTCATGTCCGAATCCCCGCCCCGCCGCGCCTCCGCCCCGTCCGCCGCCTCGTCCCGGGAAATCCGGATGATTCCCTTCATCGTGGGCTGCGCGCTGTTCATGCAGATGCTGGACGCCACCGTGGTCGCCACCGCGCTGCCCGCCATGGCGTTGAATTTCGGCACCAGGGTGGTGCACATGAACGTCACCATCACCTCCTACCTGCTGGCCACGGCGGTGTTCGTGCCCATCAGCGGCTGGGCGGCGGACCGGTTCGGCGCGCGCGCCGTGTTCCTGGCGGCCATTGCGCTGTTCACCCTGAGCTCGGTCGCCTGCGCGGCCAGCGTCACGCTGGCCCAGCTGGTCGCCGCCCGGCTCGTGCAGGGCGCCGCGGGCGCCATGATGGTGCCGGTGGGGCGCATCATCCTGCTGCGCCGCATCCCCAAGGCCGAGCTGCTCAAGGCCATGGCCTTCCTGACCATCCCCGCCCTGCTGGGGCCGGTCATCGGCCCGCCGGTCGGCGGCTTTCTGGTCACCTACGCCTCCTGGCACTGGATCTTCCTGATCAACATCCCGGTGGGCATCCTGGGCATCTATATGGTGCGGCGCTGGATCGCCGCCGACGTGCCCGACAGCCGTCCGCGGCTGGACACGGTGGGCTTCCTGCTCAGCAGCGCCGCCATGGCGGCCCTCATGAGCTGCCTGGAGGCCGCCGGCCACGGCAGCCTGGGCCTCTGGCCGACCCTGGGGCTGCTGGGCCTGGGCCTGGTCTGCGGGATCCTGTACATCCGCCACGCCCGCCACGTCACCTACCCCATCATCGACCTGAGCCTGCTGCGCATCCAGACCTTCGCCGTGTCGGTGCTGGGCGGCAATCTGTGCCGCTTCTCCGTCGGCGCCTCGCCCTTCCTGCTGGCCATCCTGCTGCAGGTGGGCTTCGGCCTGTCGGCCTTCTCGGCCGGCATGATCACCTTCACCTCGGCCGCCGGCGCGATGCTCATGAAGCTGGTGGCCACGCCCATCGTGCGCCGCTTCGGCTTCCGCCGCGTGCTGGTCGCCAACGCCCTGATCGCGGCGGCCTTCATCGCCGCCTGCGCCCTGTTCCAGGCCGACACGCCGATCTGGGCCATGGTGGCGGTGCTGCTGGTCGGGGGCTTCTTCCGTTCGCTGCAGTTCACCGCCATCAACGCCCTGACCTACGCCGACCTGGATTCCGCGCAGATGAGCCGCGCCAGCAGCTTCGCCGCCACGGCCCAGCAGCTGGGCATCAGCCTGGGAGTGGCCTGCGCGGCGATGACGCTGAACCTCAGCATGACGCTGCGCGGCGGCGTCGAGGCCGACCGCATCGACGTGATGTGGGGCTTCGCGGTCATCGCCCTGATCGTGGCGGCCTCCGCCCTGTCCTTCCGGCGCCTGCCGGCGCGCGCGGGCAGCCAGCTGCGGGCACGCAGCTAGTCCGTCCGGCACGGAGCGGCCCGCGGGGACTGTTCTCAAGCCGGGGCTTCTCTCCACCTCGCCGCTTGCAAGCGGCTCGGATTCGCCAGGCATTGAACAGTCCGCAGGGACTGTTCAATGTCCGGGCTCATCAAGCAGCATCACCAGCTTGCAGTCGGGCCGGATCGCCAGCCGGAAGGTGAACTGCCGCAGGCGCATCCGGCCGTCGGCCGGATGCTGGAATTCGCGCAGGCCGCCTTCCCGGTCCACCACCACCTGGCGCGTCCAGGCCCGGGCGAACAGCGGGCTGCCGGCCTGCAGCTCGGCCACCAGCGCCGCGATGTCGGATTCGCCCGCCAGCGCCGCCACGTCGGCGCGGAACTCGGCCACCACCCGGCTGGCGCGCTCCTCCCAGTCCACCACCAGCGTGCGCGCCGCCGGGTCGAGGAAGATGTAGCGCAGCAGATTGGGCTGGCCGCGCGCCGGCCAGCCGTCGAACAGCCGCAGCAGGGCGGCGTTGCAGGCCAGCACGTTCCAGCACCGGTCCAGCACATAGGCCGGGCAGCGGATGCTGTCGACGCAATCCTGCAGGCCCTCGGGCAGGGCGATCGCATCCAGGCGGCCGGCCTCGGGGTCGGCGCATTCGGCCAGGCTGAACAGGTAGTGCCGCTCGGCACGCGCCAGCCGCAGGGCCTCGGCCAGGCGGCACCAGACGTCCACGGACACGGACACCTCGCGCCCCTGCTCGATCCAGGTGTACCAGGTGGTGCTGATGCCGCACAGCTGGGCGATCTCCTCGCGCCGCAGGCCCGGCGTGCGGCGCCGGACACCAGGCGGCAGACCGTGGTCGGCCGGGGCGACGCGCGCCCGGGCGCTGCGCAGGAAGGCGCCCAGTTCCCGGCGCCGGGCCGCGTCATCGCGCGGCACGGCCTTGCTCCGGATCGGCGGCGAGCGGGCGGCCCGCCGGCGCGGCGCGGCCCGCACGGCGGGCAAGGCCGCGGGCCGTCCGGATCCCCGGATGCGCCCGGCGCGGGGACTCGCCCGCAAACGCCCCGGTCCGCATCAGCGCAGCGTGCTGGCCAGGGTACGGCGCACGTCTTCCTCGTCGCGGCCGGTGCGGCGCACGTAATCGGCCACCTGGTCGGCGCCGATGTTGCCCACGTTGAAATACTGCGACCGCGGATGGCTGAGATAGAAGCCGCAGACGCTGGAGGCCGGCATCATGGCGAAGCCCTCCGTCAGTTGCATGCCGATCTCGCCGCAGTCCAGCAGGTCGAACATCTCGCGCTTGACGATGTGTTCCGGACAGGCCGGATAGCCGGGCGCCGGGCGGATGCCCTGGTACTTTTCGGCGATGATGGCCTCGTTGGACAGGGATTCGTCGGGCACGTAGCCCCACAGGTCGCGGCGCACCCGCGCGTGCAGGGTCTCGGCGAAGCCCTCGGCCAGGCGGTCGGCCAGGGCCTTGAGCATGATCACCGAATAGTCGTCGCCGGCGTCCTGGAACTGCTTTTCGTATTTTTCGATGCCGATGCCCCCCGTGACCGCGAACAGGCCGATGTAGTCGGTCACGCCCGAGTCCCTGGGCGCGATGAAGTCGGCCAGGCACTTGTTGTCCACCCCGTCGCGCTTGGCCGTCTGCTGGCGCACGCCGCGCCAGGTCAGCAGGACCTCGCTGCGGGTCTCGTCGCGGTAGATCTCGATGTCGTCGTCGTTGACGCTGTTGGCCGGGTAGAAGGCGACGATGCCGTTGGCCGTCAGCCAGCGGCCCTCGACGATGCGCTTCATCATGGCCTGGCCGTCCTCGTAGAGCTTGCGGGCCTCCTCGCCCACGACCGCGTCGGTCAGGATGGCCGGGAACTGCGCCATCAGGCCCCAGGACTGGAAGAACGGCGTCCAGTCCAGGAAGTTCAGGATCTCGTGCAGGTCGTAGTGCTTGAAGGTGCGCCGGCCGATGAACTTGGGCCGGGGCGGCGTGTAGTCCGACCAGTCGATCGCCGGCTTGTGCGCGCGCGCTTCTTCGATCGTCAGCATCGGCGCGGCCTGGCGGTTGGCATGGCGCGTGCGCACCAGCTCGTATTCGTCGGCCACGCTCTGGAGATAGGTCCCGGCCTGGTCGGACATCAGGCTGGTGGCCACCCCCACGGAACGGCTGGCGTCGGGCACGTAGATCACCGGGCCTTCGTAGTTGGGCGCGATCTTCACGGCCGTGTGGACCTTGCTGGTGGTGGCTCCGCCCACCAGCAGCGGGACGTTGCGCTCGCGGAAGTACGGGTCGCGCTGCATTTCCGCGGCGACGTAGGCCATTTCCTCCAGGCTGGGCGTGATCAGGCCCGACAGGCCCACCATGTCGGCGCCGATTTCCTTGGCCTTTTCGAGGATCTTGGCGCAGGGCACCATCACGCCCATGTTCTCGACCTCGAAGTTGTTGCATTGCAGGACGACGGTGACGATGTTCTTGCCGATGTCGTGCACGTCGCCCTTGACCGTGGCGATGACCAGCTTGCCCTTGGAGCGCACGTCGCCGCCGGCATCGGCCAGCTGGCGCTTTTCCTCTTCGATGAAGGGCAGCAGGTGCGCCACGGCCTGCTTCATCACGCGCGCGGACTTCACCACCTGGGGCAGGAACATCTTGCCCGAGCCGAACAGGTCGCCCACCACGTTCATGCCGTCCATCAGCGGACCCTCGATGACTTCGATGGGCCGCCCGCCCGCCGCCATGATTTCCTGGCGGACTTCCTCGGTGTCCTCGACGATGAAGGTGGTGATGCCGTGCACCAGCGAATGCGTCAGGCGCTCGCGCACCGGGCCTTCGCGCCACGCCAGGTCCTCTTCCTTCTTCGCGCCCGAGCCCTTGATGGTCTCGGCCAGTTCCACCAGGCGCTCGGTGGACGTGCGCTCGTCGGCCGGGTCGGTCCTGCCGACGGGGTCGGGGCGGTCGAGCACCACGTCCTCGACCAGGTCGCGCACCTGCGGGTCCAGGTCGGAATACACGCCCAGCTGGCCGGCGTTGACGATGCCCATGGTCAGGCCGCGCTGCACCGCGTAATACAGGAAGACCGCGTGGATGGCCTCGCGCATGGCCTCGTTGCCGCGGAAGGAGAAGCTGACGTTGGAGATCCCGCCCGACACGCGCGCGTGCGGCAGGTTTTCCGTGATCCAGCCGGTGGCTTCGATGAAGTCCACGGCGTAGTGGTTGTGCTCGTCGATGCCGGTGGCGATGGCGAAGACGTTGGGATCGAAGATGATGTCCTCGGGCGGGAAGCCCACCTGGTTCACCAGGATGTCGTAGGCCCTGGAACAGATGTCGATGCGCCGCTGCAGGGTGTCGGCCTGGCCGTCGGTGTCGAAGGCCATGACCACCACCGCCGCGCCGTACTTGCGGCACAGCTTCGCCTGCTCGATGAAGGGGCCCTCGCCTTCCTTCATGGAAATCGAATTGACCACGCACTTGCCCTGCACGCAGCGCAGGCCGGCCTCGATCACCGGCCACTTGGAACTGTCGATCATCACCGGCACGCGCGAGATGTCCGGCTCGGACGCCAGCAGGTTGAGGAAGCGCGGCATGATGGCCAGGGCGTCGAGCATGCCCTCGTCCATGTTGACGTCGATGATCTGGGCGCCGTTCTCCACCTGCTGGCGCGCCACGGACAGCGCCTCGTCGAACTTTTCCTCGCGGATCAGGCGCAGGAACATCTTGCTGCCGGTGACGTTGGTGCGTTCGCCCACGTTGACGAACAGCGTGTCGCGGTCGAAGTTCAGCGGCTCCAGGCCGGACAGGCGGGTCTTGACCGGGATGACGGGCGGCTGGCGGTGCGGCAGCCTGCGGACCTTTTCGGCGATGGCGCGGATGTGCTCGGGCGTGGTGCCGCAACAGCCGCCCACCACGTTCACCAGCCCCGCCCGGGCGAATTCCTCCAGCAGGCCGGAGGTGTCGGAAGGCGTCTCGTCGAAGCCGGTTTCGGCCATCGGATTGGGCAGGCCGGCGTTGGGATAGACGCAGACGTAGGTGTCGCAGAGCTTGGACAGCTCGGCCACGTAGGGGCGCATCAGCGCGGCGCCCAGCGCACAGTTCAGGCCGATGGTGACGGGGCGCGCATGGCGCACGGAATTCCAGAAGGCCTCGACCGTCTGGCCCGACAGGATGCGCCCGGAGGCGTCGGTCACCGTGCCCGAGATCATCACCGGCAGGCGGATGCCGCGTTCCTCGAAGATCGTCTCGATGGCGAAGATGGCCGCCTTGGCGTTCAGCGTGTCGAAGATGGTCTCGATCAGCAGCAGGTCCGCGCCGCCGTCGATCAGGCCGTTGACCTGCTCGGTGTAGGCCGCGCGCAGTTCCTCGAAGGTGACGTTGCGCGCGCCCGGATCGTTCACGTCCGGCGACAGCGACGCCGTCTTGGGCTGCGGCCCGACGGCGCCGGCCACGAAGCGGGGATGGTCGGGCGTGGCCACGGCGTCGCAGGCTTCCCGCGCCAGCCGCGCCGAGGCCACGTTCAGTTCGTAGGCCAGCTCCGGCAGGCCGTAGTCGCCCTGGGCCACCCGCGTGGCGCCGAAGGTGTTGGTTTCCACCACGTCGGCCCCGGCGTCCAGGTAGGCCCGGTGGATTTCCCGGATGACGTCGGGCCGCACAAGCGACAGGAGTTCGTTGTCGCCCTTCAGGTCGCGGTCATGACCGGCGAAGCGCTCGCCGCGGAAATCGGCCTCGGTCAGCTTGTAGCGCTGGATCATGGTGCCCATGGCCCCGTCCAGCACCACGATGCGCCGGCCCAGCAGGCGCACGAACTCGGCCCCGCGCGTGTAGGATTCGATGGGATAGGGCAAGGCGGGATAGGACACGGCGGGATCAGGGCGGCAATGGACAAACTTTCATTGTATCGCCGACACCAGGCCTCGCCGCGGATGCGCGGCGACGCGCGCTAGCGGAACGCCCAGCGCAGCTTGAGCTGCCCGTCGATGGCCCGGTAGCCGCCTCCCGTCTGGCCGCCCAGCTCCAGGCCCACGGAGACCCGCTCGCCACGCCGCCAGTCCAGGCCCGCGCGCAGTCCCAGCGTGTCGCGCGGCACCCAGGTGTTGACGCTGGCAAACGACACGGCCGGCTGCGCGTCGAAGCGCGCCGTCTGGCTGACGTCCCGGTCCAGCCATTCCCGGTCCCAGCTGAGCTGCAGCCGGGCCGAGACCGCCCGCTCGCCGCCCAGATCCCACGCCGTACGGGCGTCGATCCCCAGGCGCGAGCGCAAGGCATCGGCGTGCAGGCGATCCAGCATCAGCCGCGTCGCCTGGGCGCCGGACTCATCCACCCCGGGGCGCATCAGACGCGCATAGTCCAGCGACACGAAAGGCCCCGCCGACAGCGATTCCGTCAAGGCAAACCGATAGCCGCCCTCGGCCTGGGCCGACACCCCGTAGCCCGTCCAGTCCGCCTTGTGGCGGGCGGAATAATCCGCAAAGGCCACCTGGCGATCCATGGTTCCGCGCTCCACCCCCAGGCGCGCGGCGCCCTGCGCGGTCCAGCCCCGCCCGGCATCGGGCCGGTAGCGCCACTGCGCGCCCAGCCCCACGGCCGTGGCCTTGGCCTCGCCCCGATACGGAGTCCGCAGGCTGACCTTCTGCTCGGACAGGTCCAGGCTGAAGCCCACCGTGACGTCGGGGGCCGCCTCCAGCCGCCGGCTGCTGCCCGCCACCACCCCGTACAGGGTCTCGCGGCCGCCCACCAGCGTGCCCCGGGCATCCTGCCTGCCCGTGCCGCCGAACAGGGCGGCATGGCCGGCCCATCCCGAACCGGCCGGAGCACCGTCCGGCGCCAGGCTGCGCAGGGCCGCATCCGCCGCCGCGCGATCACGCCGCAGCGACGCCGCCAGCCCCGCGCTGTAGGGGGCGGGCGACACCTGCACCAGCGCCTGCGCGACTTCGTGACCATCCGGAGCGGAGAAATCCAGGCCGCGGAACAGCGGCTGCACCACCGGCGTCCCCAACGCAGCCAGCTGCGACAGGGCCCGCCCTGCGCGCAGATCGTTGGCGCTGGCGCCGTAGCGGCCATAGGCGTCGGCCGGCCGCGTCATGCTCAGGTCATACTGGCCGCCGCCCAGGCCGGCGGCCTCGAACCGCAGGGTGGGCGAAACCGGCGACAACGCGACCGTGTCGAAATCCCCGGCCACGGTGCCCGCCCGCAGGGGGCTCGCCGTGGCGGACCAGCCGTCGGCATACCAGCCGGCCATCGGCATCAGATCCAGTCCGCCCCCCAGCGTCGCCGTCCCGCTGACGGCCAGCACGTCCGAGGCGCCCGAGGCGTCGAATTCGGCCTGCAAGGTGCCGCTGGCCGTCTGCGCATAATTGCCGATCACGTCGATCCGGCCCAGCGAGTTGCCCGGCGCGAGCGTCCCCTGATTGGTCAAGGCGCCGCTCCCGGTCATTGTGTAGGTGGCATTGCCGCCGAGCCGGGCGCCCGGCCGGATCACCGCACCATATGCCTCGTTGCGGCCGTTCAGGCGGGTATCGCCGCCGTCAAACGTCAGCGTCAGGTTCTTCCCGCCCAGGATATTGCCCGTATAGGCAAAGCGAAAATCCGCATCCGCCTGCCCCGTGGCCCGGCCCGCCGCATCGGCGCGCTGGCCGAAGGACACGGTCGTCAGGCGTTGGGCGCCCAGATCATCCTGCTGATCGTACAAAGACACGATATCGCCTTCGATGCGCGCGCCCTGCATCAGATTCAGGCGTGCCACGTAAGCATTGGCCGACATGTAAATGGCGGCTTCTCGCCCCGCCACCCGGCCGGAGATGTCGGCCTGGGTCACCAGGGGGCCGTCAAGTTCCGGCAGCGGGGGCAAGGGGCCCTCGGCGGAGGCATGGATATACGAGCCCCGGTCCTCGAACGCCGCGGTAAAAACGTTGGTACCGAAATCGAAGCGCAGGCCGACACCGCGCTCGCCCAGGGCTTCGACGTCGCCGCGCTGGACCAGGGTATGGTTCCTGCCGTAGGCGAACATAATCCCCTGCCCCGACGAACCGTCGGCATGCACGCGCACGCCCTGATCGATCGTCAGCGCATTGCCTTCGCCATCGACCCGGATGCCGGCGCCGCCCTCTCCCGCCGTCAGCAGGTCGGCCGCCTGACGGATCCGGTTGCCGCTGCCATAGACGTGCAGGCCCAGGCCCAGCAGCGCCGTGCTGTAGCTGCCCGGCAGATACGCGGTGCCCTCGGCGTTGCGGGCGGAATAGCCCTGCGTGTTGACGACATCCAGGCCGCTGCCGTAGATCGAGCGCCCGAAGAAATTACGCCGGTCTATGGTGTAGCCCAGGTCCTGCAGCACCGCCAGCTCCGCTTCCATGAAGCCGGTGTAGTTGCGGTAGCTCTGGTGGCTCATCATGCTGTTCTTCAGCTCGATGTGGCTCATGTAGTTGTCATCCACACTGACGGTCCCGTCGACCTTGTGCTTCAGCATGGCCACCGGCACGCCGGGCAGGCCGCCGGCCAGCACTTCATCGATATGGGGGCCCACCAGCATGCCCTTGTCCTGGCGCACGTCGAAGACATCGGACGCTGCGGGGTTGGGGCATCCCCGGCACAGGATGACCTGCCCCGGCCGCGCGGGGTTGCCGTTGTCGTCCACCATCAGGGACGCCCACCCGCCCAGCACGTCGCCGAAGGCCGGCGTCAGCGTGCCCGCGGTGTTCCGGATCGAGCTGATGATGCCGAAGCCATGACCCAGTTCGTGAATGGCGGTCGAAACGATATCGTCCTTGCCCGTCAAGGGGATCTGGCTGAAATGCGTGACGGTGGGGTAAACGGACGGCCCCAGGCCGAAGGCCGCGTGCGAGCCGTCCTCCATGCTGGCGGGGCTGCTCGGCAGGCCCTGCAGCCGCATCTGCAGCACGGTTTTCGGGTTCCGCCCGCCATCGCCCAGGATAGACAGGCCGAAGGCATTGGCCCATGCATCATAGGTGCCGATATGGATGACGGCCGGCGCCAAGGCACCCTGGGGCTGGATCAGGCTGGCCCAGTAGCGCACCCCCTGATTGATCTGCTGGATCAGATGCGGCGACCAGGCCCATGTCGATACCTGGGTGCCCTCGTTGTCGGACACGAAGGGCCCGTCGGCCGGATCGAAGTACCGCAGCTCGAACGCCGGCTGCCCGGCGGGTGTGGTGATCGTGTGGACTTCGTACGCCTGTGCGCAGGATAAACCGGCCAACATGAGGGAAAACAGGCCGGTGAGCGATTTGAGGGACATGAGCGCAACAGAATGATGATGGTGTAACGCAAGGTTATAAACCAGAAAGCAGGCGCCGACCCGCTTCTTTCGCTATACTAGGGTTAACCCTATAAAGGGTTTTCACCAGTTGCTTGCGGGCTTGCGAAAGGCAGACAGGCAAGCACGCAGACACACGCAAGGAGCGCAGCATGTTGGTTCCCTTTTCCAACTACCCCGTGAACGAAACCTTCGAGCGCATGCTGGCGCAGGAACTCGCCGCCCGCGCGGGCCGGCCCCGCAAGAGCCTGATCGCCCGCGTCCTGGACATCCTGTCCGGCGCGCGCCGCCCGGCGGCGACGAGCGCCTGACGGACCGCGTTCCCGGCAAGGTCATCGCCCTTGCCTACGGAAGCCGCATGCTATAGTTCGCGGCGAAACAGGTATGCGCCGCGCCACCCGCGCGGCGTATTCAAACGGGAAACAGACGGCTCGCCCGCGAGCCCAGCTGTGCTGCCCCCGCAACGGTGCGCATGCCTCCATGCCAGCCCGATACCGGCCTGCTTCGATACCTGATCCCGCCCGGCGCGGCCCCGGCATCCCGCCCTCCATGGCGGAACGCGGCCCACGGGCGTTTTTCAATGCCGGCGTGCGGGGACGCGCGCCAAACAGGGCCTCGTCATGTCTGCTTCCATCCCGCGCCGCCTCGCGGCCGCCTGCTGTCTGCTTCCCCTGGCCGCCACGGCCCAATCCACCGCCACCGCCACCGACGCCGCCGTGCCGACGCTGCGGGACATCGTCGTCACCGCCAGCCGCAGCCCCGAGCCGCTGGCCGACGCGGTGGGCGACGTCACCGTCATCGGCCAGGACACGCTCGCCCGCGCACGCGGCGACGGCCTCGCCGAAATCATCGGCCGCGCCCCGGGCGTGCAGTTCACGACCACCGGCGGGCCGCAGACCGTCAGCGGCCTCTACCTGCGCGGCGCCAATCCCAGCCAGACGCTCGTGCTGATCGACGGCATGCGGGCCACGGAACTGCTGTCGGGCGGGACCCGGCTGGAATCCATCGACCCGGCCCTGGTCGAACGCGTCGAGATCCTGCGCGGCGCCGCCAGCAGCCTGTACGGCTCGGACGCCATCGGCGGCGTGGTCAACATCATCACGAAAAAGGGCGCGCAGGACCGTCCGCTGTCGGCCTGGGCCAACCTGGGATACGGCACCTACGAGACGGTCAAGTCCAGCCTCGGACTGTCGGGCGCCAGCGCGGGCTGGGACTACAGCCTTTCCGCCAGCGCCGCGGGCAGCAAGGGCTTCGACGTCATGCGCCGGCATTTCGCCAACAACAGTTCCACCGACAGCTGGGGACACTACGCCGACGAGGACGGCTATGCCAGCCGCGGCTGGGCCGGCACCCTGGGCTACCAGTGGGCCGCGGGCCACCACATCGGCCTGGCCGCCTACGACAGCACCCTGCATGCCGATTCCGACGGCACGCAGGACGACTACCCCTACGCCACCGAGGACAACGTGCGCAACCTCGTGCGCCAGCAGGCCTACCGCCTCACCAGCACGGACCGGATCACCGACCGGTGGGAAAGCGTGCTGCGATTCGGCTGGACGCGGGATTCCCTGGACTACCGCCGTCCCACCGACGGCTCGTTCGTGCATTCGAGCCTGAAGCGCACCCTGTCGTGGCAGAACAACCTGCAGGTCCTGCCCGGCCAGCGCGTCTCGATCCTGGCCGAACGCCTGGAAGAACGCGTCAACAGCGACTTCTCCTACGACCGGACGGACCGCAACGTCAACAGCGCGGCGCTGATCTACAAGGGCGGCTTCGACCGGCTGCACACGCAGGCCAGCGTGCGCAACGACAACTACACGGATCACGGCAACCAGACCACGGGCAGCCTGGGCCTGGACCTGGACCTGAGCGAGGCGTGGCAGGTCGGCATCGCCGGCAGCACCGGCTTTCGCGTCCCGACCTTCGCCGACCTGTACCAGGACTACCCCGCGGCCTTCTACAAGGGGAATCCCGACCTGAAGCCGGAAAAATCCCGCAACATCGAGGCGCACGTCCAGTACCAGGGCGGCGGCACCCTGCTGCGGCTGACCGCCTACCAGAACAAGGTGCGCGACCTGATCGTCAACGTCTCCGACCCCGTGACCTGGTGGACGACCCCGCAGAACGTCGCCCAGGCCACCCTGCGCGGCCTGACTCTGGCCGGGGAGCACGACTTCGGCGATACCACCCTGCGCGCCAGCGCCGACTTCCTCGATCCGCGCAACGACGACCCGCGGCCCGCCCAGGGCTTCACGCCCGCCGAAGGCTCGGCGCTGCCCTACCGCGCCCGCCAGGTCTTCCACCTGGGCGTCGAGCACCGCATCCAGGCCCTGCGGCTGGGCGCGGAATACCAGTACACCGGCAACCGCTACGCCGACATCGCCAACCGCACCCGCCTGGGCGGCTATGCCCTGGTCAACCTGACCGCCGCCTACGACTTCAGCAAGTCGCTGGGCGTGCAGGTGCGCTGGAACAACGTGCTGGACAAGGACTACGTGCGGGTGGACGGCTACAACACGCCGGGCTCCAACGTGTTCGTGAACCTGTCCTGGCGGATGTAGCCATGCGGCGGCGGACGGCGGGCGGCTTGGCCGGAGCGCGGCGGCGCCTGCCGCGCCTGGCGGCCGCCGCCTGCCTGGGCCTGTGCGCCGCCTGGGCGGCCGTTGCCGGCCCGGACCTTGCGCGGGCCGGGGCCGCGGATGCCGGGACCGTCGATGCCGGGATCGCCGATGCCGGGGCTGCCGATGCCGGAGTTGCCTATGCCGGGCCGCCTACGCAGGGGCCGCTGCCGTGCCCGTTGCCGCCGCGGCGCCCCTTGCGACCGGTCCGGCCCGGCACGGCACGCCGCCCCGCATCGTCACCCTGGCGCCCAACGCCACCGAGCTGGTCTACGCCGCCGGCGCCGGTGCCGATATCGTCGGCACCGTCCTGCGCAGCGACTACCCGCCCGAGGCGCGCACCATCCCGCGCATCGGCGACGGCATCCAGTTCAGCGAGGAAACCATCCTGACCTTGCGCCCGACCCTGGTGGTCGGCTGGCTGCCGTCCGACGGCACGCGGTCTCTGGAACGGCGCCTGGCGCCTCTGGGCGTGCCCCTGGTCTACGCCAATCCGAAATCGCTGGACGACATCCCGGCCCTGATCCGCGACCTGGGCGACCGTCTGGGCACCCGCGCCGCCGCCGACGCCGCCGCGCGCGGCCTGGAGCGCCGCATCCGCGCCCTGCGGCCGGCGCCGCCCCCGCCGCAGACCGTCTTCATCGAGATCAGCGCCGACCCGCTATACACCCTGGGCCGCGACCCCCTGACCAACGACCTGCTGGCGCGCTGCGGCGGCGTCAACCCCTACGCCACGCACGCGATCGCCGCGCCGCAGGTCAGCGTGGAGTCGGTGCTGCACCTGAACCCGCAGGTGCTGATCGTCTCGCCCTACGGCCGCGAAACCCTGGCGGCCCGGCGCGCCTGGTGGGCCCAGCACGGCCTGCCCGCCGCCCTCGCGGACCGCATCTACGCCGTCGATCCCGACCAGCTGCACCGGCCGGGGCCGCGCCTGGTGGACGCGGCCGAGGCGATCTGTGCGGATTTGCGGGACAGCCGCACCCGGCCTTGAAGAAATCGCTGCAGGGCAAAGCCTCTCTGGCAGATGTCACGGCAACTCAGACCAGATCAACAGGAATCGCACAGTTTTGCTCATCTCCCTTGTTACTTGCTCTAGGCAAACGTCGAGTTTAAAATATCAAGCAATACGACCGGCGCCTCTGCACTCTGTGTACGCGTCGGTTTTCATTTGTTCGCCCCTCATCACTGTTCACTGCGGCCACAACGCCCACTCCTCCCACTCGGGAAAGCTACCGAATTCCGCCAAGGAAAAGGCTACAGGAAACTCGTTCTCCAGCAAGTCCTTGAAGCGCCGTCCCCAACTGGAGTTCGGACAGATCACCCTCAGCAATTGCTGCATCAGGCAAAAGTAGAAAAATGGCCTCGCCCCGTTCAGCGCCGCCGGCCAACCTCGAGGAATGGGCGACAGTTCCAGCACATTGATGTTCCACAAGCGGCCGTGATGGGCCGACACGTTGCGGATGAAATTCAGGCTGCGCAGCCACTGAGCGAAGGCCCGCCCATCCGGCGCGCCGTATAACGCTGCAATCACTTGTTGATCGGCATACCGCATCCCGGCAAAGAGTCGCGACAACAAACCGAAATCCCATACCTCGATGGCTACCCAGATCGGCAAGGCGCCGTATTGCCGCATGTGGTGGGCGACAAATGGTTCGTTACGGGCGCGGTGCAACAGGGACTCATACTTGGAAAGCCATACCTGGTGCCGCGTCTTGCCCTTGTCCGGTCCCTGAATCATCAACTTCTTGGCAAAGTTGCCATGCAGGCAGCCGGCGTTCTCGTGCGCTCGCGCATCAAGCCGCCCGAGCAGATGCGCCACATCCACGCGCACCGCCATCTCGATGCGTTCCAAGGCATCCAGCGCCAACAGGCGCAATTGATCCGAGAAGGAACGCCAAGGCTTGAGGGGCCTCAAAACCTATCCTGTGTCCGAGATCATCCCGCTCAATTCCCCAGGAACACATCCGCGCGGTCCGGAGCCTTGGGTTTGGCGGGACCCGTGCGCGCCTTCTTCGGCGCGGCCTTGCCGGCCGGCTTCTTGTCGGTCTTGCGCACGATGTAGTCCGTCCCCGCCGCGAGCGTGCCGGAGGCCATCTTCAGGAAGGCGAACTTGGGCTTGACCTCTGTCACCGTGCCCAAGCCGACTTCGGTCTCCATCGAACCCAGGGATTCGCCGCTCTGCGGATCGGTCAATTCCTCGCCCACCTGGAAGACGGCGTAGGTCTCGCCCGTCAAAACGCCGCCCTCGCCCCGGTTGATGATGGCGGTGTCACCCACGACCTTGACGACCTGGATCGGATAGATGGCCGCGACCATGCGCTCGATCAGCCGGTCGGCCGCGCCGCCGATCAGCTTGCCCAGGGTTGCGGCGCCGACGCTGGTGGCGCCGGGATAGGTGCCGCCGAATTTCTGCGATCCGGACCATTTGATCTTGCGCGACGCGAATTCGATCACCTGCAACTGCAGCGCACCGCTGGCCGCGCTCTTGACCAGGACCTCGCCGGTCATGGCGATCGTTTCACGCTGGTTGTTGCTGACCCCCAGGCTTTGCAACTGGGCCACGACCAGGTAATCCGCGCCGCTCGCCTGTGACAGGCGGGCCATTTCAGCGTTTGCCGCGTCGCCGCCCAGGATGAATTCCTTCTCGTCCTGGAACAGTGCGTCGTTTTCGCGATTGAGCACGTCGAAACGCCGGGAACCCACCAGCGATTCGCCCACCATCTGGATCAGCAGGGGACGGTATTGCTTGCTGTTGCTCACCACCACGACGCTGCGGCGGTTGCTGTCGGCGCCGAGACGCTCGAATTTGGCATAGTGCAGGGTGACGGTGGCTTCCCAGCCATTGTCCGGCGCCTCGGACACATTGTTGACGTCATATCCCAGAATGGGCGCATTCTGCGGAGTATTGAGGATCTGCCGGATGTTCTTGTTCAGGATGCTCAACACCGCCGAGTGATTCTCGTTGTCAACCGACGCATCGACAGACATTCCCTGCACCATCGACTGCGACGACAGCCGCACGCCGAACGCCTGGCCGGCCGCGTTGACCAATGCAGACTGGATGGCCTCGTCGCGACTCAGACCATTGCCATCGGCGGTGACGGTGGCCTCGACCACCTGCGAAGCCGCGGTGGACGGCAGGCCCAGGCCGATCGCCAGGGCCAGGGCCAGAAACGAAAGAAACGCTTTCATGAAAGATCCTGTGTCATTCAGACCCGGGGCGGGAGGCATCCGGCGGGCACGGCCGAATTCGGCACGACGCATCCGGAGCCTCGCGGCCGCTAGAAGTCGTTCTTGTTGTTGATCACCTTCGACGCGCGCGATTGGTCACTGGCGGCGCCCTGGGCGCCGGACAGTTGCGCACCGGTCTTGCCGCGCGCCTGGGCCTCGATGGCATTGGCGTTGTCCAGTTGGTCGTAGGTCCAGCCAACGACCACACCCACGTGCGTGACGCCATTGCCATCCTTGACATCCCAGCGCTTGAGGACGGAAGATCCACGCAATTCGCCCACGGCCTGCGCCTTGCCCGACTTGACGATCTTCTGGGTCGTTTCGCTGATCCGTTCCTTGATCTGCTGGACCTCGCCAGGCTTGCCGTTGTCGATCTGGGTGATCTGCTTGGCCCACTCCTCATTGATGTCGCCCACGTTCGTCGTTTCGGACACCTGGATATTGGTGTTCATGAACTCGACGATGTTGGCTTCGGCCAGAGACTGCGCGATGCTCTGGGCGTTCTGCTTTGCCCGGACGGCGCGCGACGCGCTCCAGCCGGGCTCCATGGGCACCGAGGTGCGGCCGTAGGCCAGCAGCATCGGCCGCCCTGCCGCGTCATAGGCGAAACGCAGGCCGATCTCGTCCAGGTAGCCTTTCTTGTCGGCGGGCAGAAGGTCCTGGATGGCTCTGGGCGTGCCTTTGACCAGCGAGGGGCGCTTGCGAGCGATGTCCTTGGCGAACTGACGAGTCTTTTCGGATTGCACGGCGATGACGGCCACCGCCATCGTGGACTTGTTGTTTTCCTGGATCGGGAAAATGCGCGTCTGCACCGGCACCAGGCCCTGCATGCTCTGGTACGCGGACTTGATCATTTCCTTGTTGAGAGTGTCCTTGTACAGATTCTTCTTCTGTTCCACCGACATCTTCTGGATCTCGTCGGGCGGCACGCCTTCTTCGGCAAGCGCGCTGTCGAGCTTCTTGTCGACCAGCACCAAGGCCTTGTCGAACAGCGCCTCGAGGCGGCTGCCGCCGTCGGCGGCCGCTTTCTGGAGTTCGACGGGATCAAAGGCGTCCTTGTCGCTGGACAGGTCGTCAAACAGGCTGCGCACGGTCCGGGCCTTCAGGCGGCCGTAGTTCTGCAGGATGAAGTCGGCCTGCATATCGAACATGGCGCGCTCGTAGGCCAGCGCCAATTGGGTGCCGTAATGCGGATCGGCGGCATTGTCACCCGAAATCACGGCCATGCCGGCATAAAAGACGCGGCCATCAGCCGCCGAACCGATGGTCTGGCCGAAGCGCTGCTCGAAGTCCGCGAGCCAGTCCTCGTAGCTCTGAACGGAATCGGCCGGCATGGCATCGGCCGGCGTGGCAGCCTCGACAAGGGCTTCGGAAGCCTGTGCCACCTGCACGGCCTGGGCCGCCTGCGGATCGGGGGCCTGTTGCGCATACGCGCCGCTCGCGGCCAGCAAGGCGACAGCGGCCACGATGGGGGTGAGTTTCAACATGACACCCACCCCCTACCACGCAAAGTTCTGATTGGATCCCAGCTTCTCGATGGGGATGAAGGACTGGAAGATTTCCAGGCCGGTGTCGCGCTCCACCACGCGGAAATCGAATTCGTATTCCAGCTGCTGCTGTTTCTGCGCGCCATCGACCACGGTGCGCTGGCGGATCCCGCCCAACATCTCCAGGTCGGGGGCGACCACCGTGCCATTGCGGGCGACGGTCTTCTGATCGAACATCTTCGACTTGCTCAGCTGGCGGGAATCCTGGACGAAACGGGTGCGCTCGGCGCCCGTTGCTCCGGTGAAGATGAATTGCCCGGTCTTGGTCATGGCGATCTTCATGCGCGAAGTCATGCTGGCCGTATCGATCCGGAACGTCGTGTCGTTGACGACTTCGCCCATCTGCACCACCCAGCGGCCACCGCCCGGCTTCCTGGCATACGGCGACTCCAGGAATTCCTGCACCGCCTTCTTGGCGGCATATTCAAAGTCTGTGCTTTGCAGGCCGAAAGACACCAGGCCCGGCTTGCCGGTGCGGCTGAGTTCGGCGTTGGGGTTGCTGGATACGACCGCCATGTTCTGGCAACCGGCCAGCGCCAGGGCCACGGTCGCGGCGAAAACGATTTTCTTCATGGAATCTCCGTAGGAATCAGTTCTCGACATAAATACGCAGGAAGGCATGGGTGGCGTGCGGATCCATCGCGGTCGACTGGACCAGTTGCTGCCGTTGCGGGTCCAGCGCCAGGCCATCGACAACCTCGGTCCCCAGGGCGACGCGGCGTCCGCAATCGTCCGTCCATTGGACGGCATAGCGGATCCGCAGGATCGCGCCGAAAGGAGCGGCTTGCCGGACGTTGCGCACGGAGAACTGCACCGACCGCATGCCGTTGGGCAAGGTGATCAGTGCCACATCCTCGACCCGGGCGCCCTTGTCACCGGCCTCGTCCTGGACGCGCAGAGCCGACCGGGGCGCCACCGTGGTGTCGCAGGTGACGATCCGCGGCGTCCCGGTCTGTGCGGACACCGCCGCCATTGCCAGGCCCAGCGGCAGGAGAGCAACGAAGAGCCATCGTCCGATGCTCATGTCAGCCTGCCTTCGTGGACGCGGCGGGCGGCGCGTCCGAAGCGGCGGACTCGCCCGGGGGCCCGGATGCCGCCCCGCCCAAAGCCGCGACCGGCGCTTCGGCGGGCAGCGCCTGGACATAAACGGCGGGCTTGCCCGAAGTGCCGGATGCCTTGACCAGGACCAGGGTATTCGCGTCCTCCTGCAATGGAACTTCCGCGATCGGCTGGCCGAGCGATCCGGCCAGGGCCAGCGTGCCACTCTCGGGGCGGTCGACCACCACCATCTGGATGGTATTGGGCAGGTTCGCCCAGGCTCGCACGTCGGCCTTGGTCAGGGCGTACTGCGCCGCGCCCGTGCCCAGCTTCAGCAAAGCGCCCACCAGCGGATCGGGCTTCTGCTGATCGATCTGATGGTTGATCACGGCCTGGGCGGCGGTCTTGATGACGGTCGAGATCACGGCCTTGGCGACGACACCCTTGTAAGCGGCGTCGAATTCCAGCGCCGCCAGTTCGTTGACGTCGGTCAGGACGGCGGTTTCCTGCTGCGTCTTGCCCGCACCGACCTTCAGCCCGCCAAAGGCGGCCTGTCCCGGCTGGAACTGCGGCAGAGCGATTCCGGCATAGGTCACCTTGCCCGTGACGATGAACAGCGGCAGGTCGATGCGGAACTCCTTCAGGCTGGGCCCCACGCCATCTTCGTACAGGATGATGGCCTTGTTCCGGAGCCTTCCATTGCCACGGCGAATTTCACGGCCCAGGTAGGCAATCACGGCATCGCCCCCGCGCGTCGCGCTGGCGGCACCCGCACGCTTGAGCATGTCGCGCGACAGGTTCGGACGCTTGTCGGACTCAACCGACGAAGTCGCCCGGAACACGGCACCCATCGCATCGCCGACGGCCATCCGGATCTTGGACTGGGCCAACCCGCCGGGCAGGTCCTTGACCCCGTCGGCGATCTTCGGGCCCACTTCGCCCAGACTCTGCTTCGCGCCCTCGCTTTTCTCGTCGGCGAGGCCTTCCTTGACCGACTTGTTCACGGTCGAGACGAAGGCCTTCAACTGTGTGACCGAATTGTCCTGGCGCACCTGCAGGCGGTTGAAGTCGACCCGCGCATTGGCCTCGTTGCCCAGCATCAAATGGTTGATGGCCTGGTAATAATCGATCAGGGCCCCTTGGTGGATCTTGCCCTGATAAGCGCCGAAAGCGTCGCTGGTGAGAGTCGTGCCGAGCAGGTTGGCGACTTCCTCGGGAGTATCGACCGTGTCTTCCTTCCAGTTGAGCTTGCGCGCGGCCGCGTCA
Source organism: Castellaniella defragrans 65Phen (assembly GCF_000612685.1). Classification (NCBI taxonomy): domain Bacteria; kingdom Pseudomonadati; phylum Pseudomonadota; class Betaproteobacteria; order Burkholderiales; family Alcaligenaceae; genus Castellaniella; species Castellaniella defragrans. Next base: position 757,773 of record NZ_HG916765.1, on the reverse strand, counting down.
AAGGCGTCGCGGCTGAGCGCCCACATGCCCGCGTCATTGAAGGCCTTGCCAGCCTCCAGGGAGTCGAGCAGGCTTTCGGGATCGTATTTGGGCTGTCCCCTGTCATCCAGGTACAGGGCTGCGTAGGCCCGGTAATCAGATCCGGCCAGCAAGGCCGGCGCGTCCTGCTGACCGACCGTGCGCGTGCCCGCGCAGCCCGCCAGGGCCGTTGCGCACAGGCCCAGCAAAGCCCGCCGCATCCAGAGCGTAAGGATCATCGAATGCCCCTCCTGTAAGATATTTTTTATTACGTTTGACGCAGTTTATACGATAAGGGAATATTTTTTTACATAGGCCTGCGCAGCGACGGGTTTTACAAAACAGGGGGTCCGCAAATGGATTATCCTTGTACGAGACCGCCACCTTGGGCGGCAGTCCGCGCTTCCGTTTTCGCACACCCATGACCTCCCCAGACACCCTCACCATCGCCGACCGCGTCTTCCATTCCCGCCTGCTGGTCGGCACCGGCAAATACCGCGACTTCAGCCAGACCCGCGAGGCCATCGAGGCCAGCGGCGCCGAGATCGTCACCGTCGCCATCCGCCGCACCAACATCGGCCAGAACCCGGGCGAGCCCAACCTGCTGGATTTCCTGTCGCCGGACCGCTACACCATCCTGCCGAACACGGCTGGCTGCTACACCGCCGAGGACGCCGTGCGCACGCTGCGCCTGGCGCGCGAGCTACTGGACGGCCACAACCTGGTCAAGCTCGAAGTCCTGGGCGACTCCGGCAACCTGTTCCCCAACATGCCCGAAACCCTGGCCGCCGCGCGCACGCTGGTGGCCGACGGCTTCCAGGTCATGGTGTATTGCAGCGACGACCCGATCCAGTGCCGCATGCTGGAAGACATCGGCGTGGCGGCGGTGATGCCGCTGGCCTCGCTGATCGGCTCGGGCATGGGCATCGTCAACCCCTGGAACCTGCGCCTGATCATCGACCAGGCCCGCGTCCCGGTGCTGGTGGACGCCGGCGTGGGCACGGCCTCGGATGCCGCCATCGCCATGGAACTGGGCTGCGACGCGATCCTGATGAACACCGCCATCGCCGGCGCGCGCGACCCGATCCGCATGGCGCGCGCCATGCGCCTGGGCGTGGAGGCCGGACGCGAGGCCTACCTGGCAGGCCGCATCAAGCGCAAGTACTACGACGCCGATCCCAGTTCGCCCACCGAAGGCCTGCTGCCCTCGACCCGGGCCGCCTGAGCCCTCGGCCGCGCACGCCGGGGCGCGCCAGCGCCAGCCCCGGCCCCATCCGCACGGAGCCTGCGATGATCCCCAATACCCTGTCGATTGCCGGCGTGGACCCCTCGGGCGGGGCCGGCGTCCTGGCCGACGTCAAGACCATGAGCGCCCTGGGCGCCTACGGCATGGCCGTGATCGCCGCGCTGACCGCGCAGAACACGCAGGCGGTCACCGGCATTTTCCCGGTGCCGCCGGAATTCGTCGCAACCCAGATCGACACGCTGTTCGCCGACGTGCGCGTGGACGCCGTGAAGATCGGCATGCTGGGCCAGGCCGGCGTCACCCGCGTCGTGGCCGACCGGCTGGCGCACTGGAAGCCGGCGCACCTGGTGCTGGACCCGGTGATGGTCGCCAAGAGCGGCGACCACCTGCTGGAACGCCAGGCCGTGGACGCCCTGCGCGAAGGCCTGATCCCGCTGGCCACCGTCATCACCCCCAACCTGCCCGAAGCCGGCGTGCTGCTGGGCCAGAGCCCCGCCGACAACCTCAAGGACATGCGCCGCGTCGCCGAGCGCCTGCGCCGGCTGCTGGCCGACGACGGCGAGCGCTGGGTCTTCCTGAAAGGCGGACACCTGCCGGGCGACGACACCATCGACCTGCTGCACGACGGCGACCGGCTGATCGAGCTGCCGGGCCGGCGCATCGACACACCCAACACCCACGGCACCGGCTGCACGCTGTCGGCGGCGATGGCCGCCCTGCTGCCGCGCGCCCCGGGCGTGCCCGAGGCCGCGCGGCATGCCAAGGCCTGGCTGGAACGCGCCATCGCCGCCTCCGGCCAGCTCCAGGTCGGCTCGGGCCACGGGCCGGTGCATCACTTCCACGCCCTGTGGCCCAAGCTGCAAGACTGACCCGCCTCAAAGCCATCGGCCGGGTCGCTGGCCTATAATCGGACTCGAATCAACCTCAGTCGAATCAACCTCAGGTACTCCCGCGACATGAACGTCAACGACATCGCCGACGCCGATCGTGCCCGCTTCAACATGGTCGAACAGCAGATCCGTCCCTGGAACGTCCAGGACGAACGGGTGCTGCAGGCCGTCTTCGACATGCCCCGCGAACGCTTCGTCCCGCCGCAGATGCGCGCCCTGGCCTTCACGGACACGGAACTGCCGCTGGTGATCGACGGCGTCGACACCCGCGAGACCATGCTGTCCCCCAAGGTCGAGGCCAGGCTGGCCGAGGAACTGCGGCTCCAGCCCACGGACTGCGTGCTGGAAATCGGCACGGGCTCGGGCTACCAGGCCGCCCTGCTGTCGCGGCTGTGCCAGCAGGTCACCAGCATCGAGCTCGAAAGCCGCCTGTCGGCCTTCGCGCAGGCGAACCTCGCACGCAGCCAGGTCGCCAACGTCACCGTGGAAACGGGCGACGCGCATGCCGGCTGGGGCACGGCCGAATACGACGCCATCCTGATCACCGGCTCGGTCCCCTCGGTGCCCGACGCGCTGAAATACCAGCTGGCCGTGGGCGGCCGCATGGTGGCCATCGTCGGCCACAGCCCGATCATGACGGTGTGCCGCATCACGCGCACCAGCGCCGCCAACTTCGAGACCGACTCGATCTTCGACACCTACGTGAAGCCCCTGCGCGGCACGGCGCGGTCGCGCTTCAAATTCTGACGCGCGCCGCGTTCCGTTTCCAGCGAGCCCCGCATGCGGGGCTCGTGCGTTTCAGGTCCGGATCTTGCGCAGCAGCGCCGTGGTCGAGCGCTGGTGCTCGAACGGGATGGCCACGGCCCGCCCGCCCCAGCCGCGCACCACGGCGGTCTCGGGTAGCGCGTCCATGTCGTAGTCGCCGCCCTTGACGATCACGTCGGGCCGCAGGGCCTGGATCAGTTCCAGCGGCGTGTCCTCGGGAAACAGCACCACCCCGTCCACGCAGGCCAGCGCGGCCAGCAGCGCGGCGCGATCGTCCTGGCCGTTCAGGGGACGGTCCTCGCCCTTGCCCAGGCGGCGCACGGACTCGTCCGTGTTCACCCCCACGATCAGCGAGGCGCCCAGGCGGGCGGCCCGGTCCAGGTAGGTGACGTGCCCGCGGTGCAGGATGTCGAACACGCCGTTGGTGAAGATCAGCGGGCGCGCCAGGCGTCCCTCGCGCACCGCCCGCACGCAGGCCGCGCGGTCGAGGATCTTGGACTCGAAGGCGGGAGGCGCCGCCATCAGAAGCCGCCGCCGCGCGTCAGCGCCCAGATCGCCACGCCCAGCCCGGCCGCCAGGATGCCGCACAGCACCGCCAGCAGGCGGTTGGAGCGGTCCTGGGCCTGGCGCAGCCGTTCGAGTTCGGCCCGCATCGCCGGCCCCGCATCGGGATGGTTCAGGCGGGCGTAGACCAGGCGGGGAATCTGCGGCAGGATCTGCGCCCACTGGCTGGCTTCCTGGTCCAGGCGCTGGCGCAGGCCGCGCAGGCCGACGCGCTGGTGCATCCATTTTTCCAGGAAGGGCTTGGCGGTCTGCCAGAGGTCCAGGTTCGGATCCAGCTCGCGCCCCATGCCTTCCACGTTGAGCAGCGTCTTCTGCAGTAGCACCAGCTGGGGCTGGATCTCGACGTTGAAGCGGCGCGAGGTCTGGAACAGGCGCAGCAGCACCTGCCCCAGGGAGATTTCCGCCAATGGCCGGTCGAAATAGGGCTCGCAGACGGCGCGCACGGCGCCCTCCAGCTCTTCTTCGCGGGTGGAGGGCGGCACCCAGCCGGACTCGATGTGCAGCTGGGCCACCCGGCGGTAGTCGCGCCGGAAGAAGGCGAGGAAATTCTGCGCCAGGTAGTTCTTGTCGAATTCCGACAGGGAACCGACGATGCCGAAATCCAGGGCGATGTAGCGCCCCAGGGTGTCCGGATCGTCGGACACGTAGATGTTGCCCGGGTGCATGTCGGCGTGGAAGAAGCCGTCCGTGAACACCTGCATGAAGAAGATCTCGACCCCCTGGCGGGCCAGCAGCGGGATGTCCACGCCCAGCGCGCGCAGGCGTTCGACCTGGCTGACCGGCACGCCGCGCATGCGTTCCATGGTGAAGACCTGGCTGGCGCAGTATTCCCAGACGACCTCGGGCACCCGCAGCAGATGGGCGCGGCCGGTGTCGGGGCCGAAATTGCGCCGCAGCTGGCTGCAGTTCGCGGCCTCGCGGATCAGGTCCAGCTCGTCGTGCAGGTATTTGTCGAATTCGGCCACGACTTCGCGCGGTTTGAGCCGCCGCCCGTCGGGCGCCAGCCGTTCGACCAGCCCGGCCAGCGCGCGCAGCAGCGTCAGGTCGCGCTCGATGGCCTCGCGCATCCCGGGACGCAGCACCTTGACCGCGACCTCGCGGCCGTCGTGCAGCACGGCGAAGTGCACCTGGGCGATCGAGGCCGAGGCCACGGGATCGCGCTCGAACCGGGCGAACAGGTTCTGCGGCGCGTCGCCCAGGGATTCGCGGATGATGGCGGCCGCCTGGTCGGACGGGAACGGTGGCACGCGGTCCTGGAGCCGGGCCAGCTCGTCGGCGATGTCCTGGGGCACCAGGTCGCGGCGCGTGGACAGGACCTGGCCGAACTTGACGTAGATCGGTCCCAGGGTTTCCAGGGCCAGGCGCAAGCGCTCGCCGCGCGGGCGGCGCGGCCGGCGGCCCAGGCAGACGATCTTCAGCAGCGTGTGCGCCCAGGGATGCTGGATGCCCGACAGGACCAGCTCGTCGAGCCGGTAGCGCAGGCCGATCCACAGGATGTAGGCCAGGCGCAGGAAGGTCAGCATGCCCCGCCCTCCAGCCGGCGCAGGCGGACATCGAGCCGTTCGAGCCGGGATTCGAGCGCCTGGCGCTCCGCCGCCCAGACGCGGAAGTCCGCCGCCGGGACGCCCAGGCCGGATTCCTCGCCCAGGTATTCCGCCACGTTGTCCTGCGCCCGGCTTGCGGCCTGGCGCAGGCCGCCGGCCAGCGCGCGCGCGCCCCGGGTGAGGCGCACCGCCGCCACGTCGCCCACGACGCGCGCCAGATCGTCTTCCACGTCCCAGCGCAGGCCGCGCGCCAGGTCGGACACCAGGTGGGCCAGGCCGGCGTCCCCCTGGATGCGGGCCAGGCCCGTGATCCCCGCCAGACCCTCGCCGCGCCAGGCGCCGGGCAGGTCGCGGCGGCGCTCGGGCGGGATGGACAGCACCACGTTGGGCACCACGGCCCGTGGGCAGTGCTGCAGGGCGCCGTCGGAGGCGATCGCGCACTGCAGCGTCCAGGGCTCGCCCGCCGTCAGGCGCAGCGACTTGCCGGCGTGGACCGCCAGCCGCTCGCGCGCCCAGGGTTCGCGGCGCAGCAGCGCGTTCAGCCCCCGGAGCAGGACATCGGAGGGGGACGGGAAGGGAAAGGGAAGAGGCATGATCATGAACGACGGGGCCGGGCGCGCCGGGCAGGAGCGGGCGCAGGCCCCAGTTTACCGGTTTTGAGCGCCGCGCACGCGGGCCGGAGCGCGCGTTCCGGGCCGTCGTCCGGGCCTCGCCCACGGCCTTTCACGCGAGCCGGAACGCAAACGGCCGCCCGCCCGGCATCCGGGGTCGGGCGGCCGCGAAGGCCGATCCGGCGCGTGGAATCAGCGCGCGTTGGTCTGCTGGATGCCGGCGAGCAGCCAGCCGGCGCCATCGGCCTTGTACAGGTTCCAGACTTCCTCGAAGTGGAAGGCCTCGGCCCCGGCCGATTCGCGCAGCATGCCGGAATAGCGCACGCTGGCCAGGTGGCCGCCGGCCACCGCCTCGATGCCCAGCAGCTCGGCGTTCAGCAGCACGACCTCGGTGCGGTTGCCTTCCTCGGGACCGGGCAGGCGCGGGGTGATCTCCGCCAGCAGGTCGTCGGTGAGGAATTCGCGCAGGCTGTCGCGGTTGCCCGCATCCCAGAGGGACTGGACGCGCGTGAACTGCTGCTTGGCCTGGTCCAGGAAGGCCGGCACGTCGAACCCGGCCGGGATGAACCAGGACGGATCCTGCTCCTGGACGGACGGCGCGGCCTCGATCACCGGCGCGGCGGACGCCCCCGCGGCCGGCTCGGACGCCGGGCGGCCGGGCATGCCGAAGCCCTGGCCGGAGGACGCCGACTGGCGGTAGCTGTTGGGCCCCTGCGCGGCGCCGGCGGCGGCACCGGCCAGCGGACGCTGGGCCCCGCGCAGGCGGCGCACCAGGAACATCACCGCGAAGACCACCAGGCCGATCAGCAGGGCGCTGGAGAGGAATTCCAGGAAGGCGCCGGACAGCCCCAGGCTGGACAGCAGGGCGGCGATGCCCAGGCCGGCGGCGATGCCGGCGATGGGGCCCAGCCAGCGGGACATGCCCGACTTGGCGGCGGCGCCCGCGGCCGCCGTGCCCGCAGCGGCCCCGGCGGCCGGCGCGGCGGCGCGCTGCGTGGTCTGGGCGGCCGGCGGCGTCACGGCCTGGCGCTGCTTGACGACGTTGGTGGACTGGCGGCCGAAGCTCATGCCGCCGCCCATGCGGCGGGCATGCGCATCCTGGGTCACGGCCAGCAGGGACAAGGCCGCCATCAGCAACAGGGTGGCGGCGGCCCAGCGGGGTAGACGAAGGTTCATGGAGTCTCCTGGGATGGCAGGGCCGGAGAATCCTGCGGATTCCGGCAACCTGACAGAAAGCTGAATGAACATGAAAGTTAACACAGATCAGGCCGGACCGCAGCGGGGAAATATCCCGAGAAACATCCGCTTGCAACAGAACGGAGGCGGCTGGGCGAACGCAGGCCGGACAAACGCAGGCCGGGCGCACGCAGGCCGGGCGCACGCGGGCCTGCACAGGCCGCCCGCGGGCGGCCCGGCGAAAAATGCGCACGGGTGCGGAAGGAAGGGCGCGGACAGCCCGCGCCCGGGACGCGCGCTCAGTCGAGCCGGATGCCTTCGTGCAGGGCGACCACGCCGGCCGTCATGTTGAAGTACTGCACCCGGCCCAGGCCGGCCTCGCGCATCATGCCGGCCAGGGTCTCCTGGTCCGGATGCATGCGGATGGATTCGGCCAGGTAGCGGTAGCTGGCCTCGTCGCCGGCCACCAGCTGGCCCATTTTCGGCAGAATGTTGAAGGAATACCAGTCGTACGCGGGCGCCAGCGCCGGCGCCACGCGGGAAAATTCCAGCACCAGCAGCTTGCCGCCCGGCTTCAGCACGCGGCGCATTTCCGCCAGGGCGCGGTCCTTGTGCGTCATGTTGCGCAGGCCGAACGCCACCGACACGCGGTCGAAATACCGGTCCGGGAACGGCAGGCATTCGGCGTCGCAGACCGCCGCCGGCGCGACCACGCCGCGATCCAGCAGGCGGTCGCGGCCCACGCGCAGCATGGAGTCGTTGATGTCGGTCAGCCAGACCTCGCCTTCGGGGCCGGCGCGGCGCGCGAAGGCGCGCGCCAGATCGCCGGTGCCCCCGGCGATGTCCAGCACCCGCATGCCCGGGCGCACCTGGGCGCGGCCGATGGTGAAGGCCTTCCAGATGCGGTGCAGCCCGGCCGACATCAGGTCGTTCATCACGTCGTAACGCGAGGCCACCGAATGGAAGACCTCGGCCACGCGGCGGGCCTTCTCCGATTCCTGGACGGTCTCGAAACCGAAATGGGTCTGCGGCCCCTGGCCGGCGTCTGGTGCGGGTGTGCTCATGATCCGCGTATCGTACCACTCGTACCACCGTAAAAGGCCCCCACGCTGCGCAGGCTGCGACCTATATGACGACGTCACATCAGTGAAATAATGCGACCGTATGATGACACCCGTGCCGGAATGCGCCGCCCGCGCCCGGAACGGCGGGGCCCGCATTCCGGTCCCGCCGCCATGCGAGACTTCCCCATGCCCGCCACCATCCTGCTCATCGAAGACGAACCCGCCATCCAGGAACTGCTGTCCGTCAACCTGCAACACGCCGGCTACGGCGTGCGCAGCGCGCTGGATGCGCGCCAGGCGCAGGAGCAGATCCAGCAGGTCCTGCCCGACCTGATCCTGCTGGACTGGATGCTGCCCGACCAGCCCGGCATCCGCCTGGCCCGCCAGTTGCGCGGCGACGCCCGCACCCGCGACATCCCGCTCATCATGCTGACCGCGCGCGGCGCCGAACAGGACAAGGTGGACGGCCTGGAGGCCGGCGCCGACGACTACATCACCAAACCCTTCTCCCCGCGCGAGCTGCTGGCGCGCATCAAGTCCTTGCTACGCCGCCGCGCGCCGCAGCACACCCCCGACCCCATCGAGGCCGGCGGACTGCGGCTGGAGCCGGATTCGCGGCGCGTGTCGGGCAACGGCCTGCCGCTACCCATGGGGCCCACGGAATTCCGCCTGCTACACTTCCTCATGACGCATGCGGAGCGCGTGTACAGCCGGAGCCAGCTGCTGGATCAGGTCTGGGGCGACCACGTCTTCGTCGAAGAACGCACGGTGGACGTCCACATCCGCCGCCTGCGCAAAGCCCTGTCGCCCGCCGGCCTGGAAGGCGCCATCCAGACCTCGCGCGGGGCGGGCTACCGTTTCAGCATCACGCATCCTCAATGAGCAAGACTCTCGTTTCCATCGCGCTCTGGGCGCTGGGCGGCTGGCTGCTGGGCGCCTGGCTGGGCGCCGCCACCGGCTGGGCCTTTTTCGCCCTGGGCCTGCTGCTGATGATCCTCGTCAGCGGCCTGCAGCTGTCGCGCATCGCCCGCTGGGTGCGCGCCATCGACGAGCCGCCGCCGCCCTCGGTCGGCCCGTGGGACGAGATCCTGGCGCCCATCTACCGCAAGCTGAAGCAGAACCGCCTGGACCTGCAGGACCGCACGCGCAGCTTCCACCGCGCCCTGCTGGCCGCCGAGGCCCTGCCCGACGGCGCCCTGACGCTGGATCCCCACAAGGCCCTGCAATGGTGCAACCAGACCGCGGCCAGCCACCTGGGGCTGGACCTGGAACGGGACCGCGGGCACAGCATCCTCAACATCGTGCGCGCGCCCGAATTCGCCCGCTACGCCGGCCAGGAGACCTGGGACCGCCCGCTGATCCTGCACCTGGGGCACGGCGGCGCGGCCCGCACCCTGTCGCTGCACCTGGCGCCCTACGGCGTCGGCCAGTTCCTGATGGTCACGCGCGACATCACCCAGATCGAGCGGCTGGAGAACACCCGCAAGGACTTCGTCGCCAACGTCTCCCACGAACTGCGCACGCCGCTCACCGTGCTGTCGGGCTTCGTCGAGACCCTGCAGGACCTGCCCGGCGATGCCCTGACCGGCGAACAGCGCCGCCACTACCTGGACCTGATGGCGCAGCAGACCCGCAACATGCAGGCCCTGGTGTCCGACCTGCTCACCCTGTCCTCGCTGGAATCGACCCCCAACCAGGAAGGCGGCCCCGTGCCCGTCGCGGCCCTGGTGCGCACCGCCCTGGCGCAGGCGCAGGCCCTGTCCGGCGGGCGCCACACCTTCGACGCGCGGCTGGACGAGACCCTGCGCATCCGCGGCCAGGACACCGAGCTGGCCTCGGCGATCGGCAATCTGCTGACCAACGCCGTGCGCTACACCCCGCCGGGCGGGTCCATCACGGTCCTGTGGGAGCCGGCCCCCGATGGGGGCGCCGCCTGCCGCGTGCGGGACACCGGCATCGGCATCGATCCCGCCGACATCCCGCGCCTGACGGAGCGCTTCTTCCGGGCCGACCGGGGCCGCTCGCGCGCCACCGGCGGCACCGGCCTGGGCCTGGCCATCGCCAAGCACGTCGTCATGCGCCACGACGCCACGCTGGACATCCGCAGCACGCCGGGCGAAGGCAGCGTCTTCAGCATCCTTTTTCCTGCGGCGCGCGTCTGCCCGCCCGCGGGCCCCGCCGCGCCAGCGCGGGATGCGGCGGGCCCGGCGGCGCGGGCGGCCTGACCGCGGCCGCGGCGGGCCGCGCGCCGCGGCCGGCTGCGGGTGGCGGGCTTCGGGTGGCGGGCTGCGGGTGGCGGGCTGCGGGTGGCCGGCTGCGGGTGGCCGGCTGCGGGTGGCGGGCTTCGGGTTGCCGGCTGCGGGGCGCAGCCGCAGGCTACAGGAACAGGCGGTAGGCCGGATTGTCGGTTTCGTTCCAGTACGGATAGCCCAGCGAGGACAGGAATTCCTTGAAGGCCTTCTTGTCGGCAGGCGGCACCTGGATGCCGACCAGGATGCGGCCGTAGTCGTCGCCCTGGTTGCGGTAATGGAACAGGCTGATGTTCCAGTTCGGATTCATGGCCCCCAGGAACTTCATCAGGGCGCCGGGCCGCTCGGGGAACTCGAAGCGGTACAGCACTTCGTTTTCGGCCAGGGCCGAGCGCCCCCCCACCATGTAGCGCAGGTGGGTCTTGGCCATCTCGTTGCTGGTCAGGTCCAGGGTGGGAAAGTCCCGCTTGCGGAAATGCGCCGCCAGTTTCTCGATTTCGGCTTCGGAGCGGATCTGCAGGCCGACGTAGACGTGCGCCTGCTCGGCGTCGGAAATCCGGTAGTTGAATTCCGTCACGGCGCGGTCGCCCACGGCCTCGCACAGGCGCAGGAAGCTGCCGCGCTTTTCCGGCAGGGTGATGGCGAACAGGGCCTCGCGCGCCTCGCCGACGTCGGCGCGCTCGGCCACGAAGCGCAGGCGGTCGAAATTCATGTTGGCGCCGCAGGTGATGGCCACCAGGGTCTTGCCCTTCCATTTGTGCTGCGCGGCGTAGCGCTTGGCCCCGGCCAGCGCCAGCGCGCCGGCGGGCTCCAGCACGCTGCGCGTGTCCTGGAACACGTCCTTGATCCCGGCACAGACGGCGTCGGTATCGACGGTGACGTAATCATCGACGTATTCGCGGGCCAGGCGGAAGGTCTCCTGGCCCACCTGCTTGACCGCCGTGCCGTCGGAGAACAGCCCCACGTCGGCGAGCCGCACCCGGCGCCCGGCCTGGATGCTGCGCACCATGGCGTCGGAATCCACCATCTGCACGCCGATGATCTTGATTTCCGGACGCAGCTGCTTGACGTAGGCCGCCACGCCGGAAATCAGGCCGCCGCCGCCGATGGCCACGAAGATCGCGTCGATGGGGCCGGGGTGCTGGCGCAGGATCTCCATGCCCACGGTGCCCTGGCCCGCGATCACGTCGGGGTCGTCGAAGGGGTGCACGAAGGTCAGCCCGTCGCGCGCCTGCAGTTCGGCGGCATGCTCGGCGGCATCGGTGAAACTGTCGCCGAACAGCACGACCTCGCCGCCCAGGGCGCGCACGGCGTCGATCTTGACCTGGGGCGTGGTCACGGGCATGACGATCACCGCCCGGCACTTCAGGCGGCTAGCGGCCAGGGCCACCCCCTGGGCGTGGTTGCCGGCCGACGCGGCGATGACGCCGCGCCGCAGCTCGTCCTCGCTCAGGTGCGCCATCTTGTTGTAGGCGCCGCGCAGCTTGAAGCTGAACACGGGCTGGGTGTCCTCGCGCTTGAGCAGCACGGTGTTGCCGATCCGCTTGGAAATCCGGGGCGCCAGGTCCAGTGCGGTTTCGTGGGCGACGTCATAGACTTTGGACGTCAGGATGCGTTTCAGATAATCGACGGACATGGCGCGAATGGCAGCAATTGGATACGGAATCGAAAAGAATATCATGTCCGTACTCCGCCCGCGCTCGACAAACCGGATGGGGCGCCGTAAAGTTCTGTCACCCATGACAGGCCGAATTCAGGCGCGGATCGCGCCGGACACAGACGGGAGAGCCTTTCGATGACACTGTCCGCCAGGCCGGGCAGCAGCCGTACCTCTCCGGCTTCCGGCAAGACCGGATTCCGGCTGCCTGGCCTGTCCCTCCTGCAGATGCTGGTCCTGCTGTTCTGCGCCGCGGCCATCGGCGTGATCTGGCTCGCCACCCTGCAGCGCACCACCTTCGAGCGCGCCCAGGCCGTGGCCGCCGCCATGCGCTCCAACGCCAACCTGGCCATCGCCCTGGAGCAGCAGGTGGCCCGCACCCTGAAGGAAGCCGAGCAGATCGCCGTCTTCGCCCGCCAGACGTACCTGCGCGACGGCCCCAGGCTGGATCTGGCGCGCTGGGCCGAGCAGCGCACCATCCGGGACAAGGCCTTCACCATCCTCAGCATCGTCGACGAAACCGGCGCCGTCGTCACCAGCACGCAGGGCGCCAGCCGCGTCAACTACGCCGACCGCGATTTCTTCACGCGGCAGCGCGACAACCGCGAAGACACGCTCTACCTGGACCGGCCCGTCCTGGGCCGGATCTCCGGCGAATGGCGCATCCCCATGTCCCTGCGCATCCAGCGGCCGGACGGCGGCTTCGGCGGCGTGGTCGTACTGTCGGTGGACCCCGCCAACTTCGCCACGCTCTACGGCGGAATCCGCCCGGGCCCCTCCGACATGCTGGAGATCGCCGGCCTGGACGGCGCCCTGCGCAGCCGCCTGATCGGCGCGCGCCCCACGTACGGCCTGGATTCCGGCAGGCACCCCTGGAACCTGCGCCAGGCCACCCAGCCCGAGGGCTCGTTCGTGGACGACGGCGATTCCATCGACGGCGTCACCCGCATCATCAGCTACCGCACGATGAGCAGCTACCCGCTGATGATCACCGTCGGCACGGACTATGCCGAGGTCCTGGCCCCCGCCCGGCAGCGCCGCGAGACCTACCTGCTCCTCGCCGGCGGCGCGACGGCCGCCCTGGCCGGACTCGCCGTCCTGTTCCTCTTCCTGTCGCTGCGCCAGCGCACGGCCACCGAGGTCCTGGAGGCCAACGAGGCGCTGTTCCGCGCCACCTTCCACCAGGCGGCCATGGGCATCGCCCGTGTCGCGCCCGACGGCCGCCTCCTGGAGGTCAACGAAAAGTTCTGCCGCATGCTGGGCTACGAGGCGGACGAACTGCTCAAGCGCACCCTGTTCGACCTGGTCGATCCGGGCGACCGGGACGGCGCCCGCGCCTTCCTGAACGGCCGCCTGACGGCGCATTTCCTGGGCCCCCCGCCCGAAGTCGAGAAACCCTACCGGCGCCGCGACGGCAGCCTGCTCTGGGTCTGCGAGGCCCTCAGCGTCGTGCGCGACGCGGCCGGCCTGCCCGATTTCCTGGTGGCCGTCGTGCAGGACATCACGGCCCGCAAGAACCTGGAGACCCGCCTGTCGCACGACGCCCTGCACGACGCGCTGACTGGGCTGCCCAACCGCGTCATGTTCCAGGACCGCTGCGCCCGCGCCCTGGAGGCGGCCAACCGCCACAACGGCCTGGCAGCCGTGCTGTATCTGGACCTGGACGGCTTCAAGGAGGTCAACGACAGCCACGGCCACGCGATGGGCGACATCCTGCTGCAGCAGGTGGCCCGCCGCCTGGAACACTGCGTGCGCGCCGGCTCCGAGGACACCGCGTCCCGCTTCGGCGGCGACGAGTTCGGCATCGTCCTGGCGGGCCTGGACGACCTGGAAGGCTGCGAACGCGTCGCCCGCACGATCCTGGAGGCGCTGGCCCGCCCCTTCGACCTCGCCGACGACGTCCAGGTGCGGATTTCGGCCAGCATCGGCGCGGCGATCTACCCCCGGCACGGCCAGGACCCGGACGCCCTGGTGGCCCACGCCGACGCCGCCATGTACGCGGCCAAGCATTCCGGCAAGAACCGGTTCCGCTGGGAACCCCTGCCCAACGCGCCCGTGCAGCGGGGCGCCGCGGCGCCCCGGTCGTAACCGGTCCCCCGCACCGGGCGATACATCCCGACCGTCCGCGCCGGGCGGCACTTTCAGCCCGCATCAGATGGCCCTTCCCGAGTCCCCGCGCCGGGCAACACTCCCCGGCTCCCTGGCCGGTCCACACTTCCCGACCTTCCACACCGGGCTACACTTCCCCCACCATGGAAGCCTGGCTGCAATCCTCGATCCATACCCTGCTGGTCCTGTTCGCGCTGCCCAGGATCGGGCTGCCCGCGATCTTCGTCATCAGCCTGGTGTCGGCCACGCTGCTGCCGCTGGGATCGGAACCGGCCGTCTTCGCCTACGTGCAGATCGCGCCCGCCATGTTCTGGCCCGCCGTCCTGGTCGCCACCGCCGGGAACACGACGGGCGGCGCGATCAGCTACGCCATGGGCGCGGGCGCGGAGGCCGCCTGGCACCGCTGGCGCGCCCGGCAGGCCGCCAGCCACGATGACCCGCCGGCATCGCCGGCCGGAGCCACCGCCCCGGCCGGCGCGGCGACGAATTCCGGCATCCCGCCCCGCACGGATGCGACGCGCCCGGCCAGCCCCCCCTCGCCCGGCGGCCGCTGGCACGCCCTGACCACCCGCTGGTTCCACCGCTTCGGCCCGCCCGCGCTGCTGTTGTCCTGGCTGCCCGTCGTCGGCGACCCGCTGTGCGCCGTGGCCGGCTGGCTGCGCCTGCCCTTCTGGCCCTGCGTCGCCTACATGGCCATCGGCAAGTTCCTGCGCTACGCCGTCATGACGATCGCCCTGCTGCACGCCTGGCCGCGGGTGAGCGGGTGGCTTTGAGCACCCACCCCCTCCCCCTCATCACCTCCCGATATAAGCTCATCCCGAATCGAGGACGTTTTGCCTTTACACTAAGCGATTGCCCCTCCGGCCATCAGGGGCACAGACTCCTCGACATCTTCATGAACGCCCCTGTCGCCCGCGAACTGCTCGCATCCCCCCAGGCGCCGCGCCTGCGTGAAATCCCCTACAACTACACTTCCTGGTCGGACCGCGAAATCGTCTGCCGGCTGCTGGGCGAGGAATCCTGGCGGCTGCTGTCCGAACTGCGCTCGCAGCGGCGCACCGGCCGCTCGGCCCGGATGCTGTTCGAGGTGCTGGGCGACATCTGGGTGGTGCTGCGCAACCCCTACCTGCAGGACGACCTGCTGGACGACCCCAAGCGCCGCCACCTGCTGATCGAGGCCCTGAACCATCGCCTGGCCGAGATCGACCACCGGCGCGACGACGACCACGGCCCGCGCGACGCCCAGGTGCAGAAGCTGCTGGCGGCCGCCCGCACCGCCGTCGCCGACTTCGAGGCCCGCTTCGTCGAAACGGCCGAACTGCGCCACGCGGCCCTGAAGAAACTGTCCCGCCTGACCCGCCGCGACAACATCCGCTTCGATGGCCTGTCGCGCGTCTCGCACGTCACCGACGCCACCGACTGGCGCGTGGAATACCCCTTCGTCGTGCTGATGCCCGACACCGAGGACGAGATCGCCGCTCTGGTGCGCGCCTGTATCCGCCTGGGCCTGACCATCATCCCGCGCGGCGGCGGCACCGGCTACACCGGCGGCGCCATCCCGTTGACCTGGCGCTCGGTGGTCATCAACACCGAAAAACTCGACGCCATCGGGCCGGTCGAGGCCGTCGCCCTGCCGGGGGTCGAGGCCCCCGTCCACACCGTCCTGACCGGCGCCGGCGTGGTGACGCGCCGCGTGGCGGAGGCCGCCGAGGCCGCCGGGCGCGTCTTCGCCGTGGACCCGACCTCGGCCGACGCCTCCTGTGTGGGCGGCAACGTCGCCATGAACGCCGGCGGCAAGAAGGCCGTGCTCTGGGGCACGGCGCTGGACAACCTCGCCTGGTGGCGCATGGTGGACCCCCAGGGCCACTGGCTGGAAGTCACCCGCCTGGACCACAACCTGGGCAAGATCCACGAGGTGGACGAGGCCCGCTTCGAGCTGAAATGGTTCGACGGCGCCAGGCGCCCCGGACAGGCCCTGCTCAAGACCGAGATCCTCGTCATCGAAGGCCGGCGCTTCCGCAAGGCCGGGCTGGGCAAGGACGTCACCGACAAATTCCTCGCCGGCCTGCCCGGCGTGCAGAAGGAAGGCTGCGACGGCCTGATCACGGCCGCGCGCTGGATCCTGCACCGCATGCCGACGCACACGCGCACCGTCTGCATGGAATTCTTCGGCCAGGCGCGCCAGGCCGTGCCGTCCATCGTCGAGGTCAAGGACTACCTGGACACCCGGGGCCGGGCCCAGGGCGTGCTGCTGGCCGGCCTGGAGCACCTGGACGAGCGCTACCTGCGCGCCGTCGGCTACGCCACCAAGAGCAAGCGCGGCACCCTGCCCAAGATGGTCCTGATCGGCGACATCGTGGGCGACGACGAGCACGCCGTGGCCCTGGCCGCCAGCGAGGTCGTGCGCATCGCCAACTCGCGCCACGGCGAAGGCTTCATCGCCGCCAGTCCCGAGGCGCGCAAGAAATTCTGGCTGGACCGCGCCCGCACCGCCGCCATCGCGCGCCACACCAACGCCTTCAAGATCAACGAGGACGTGGTGATCCCGCTGGCGCGCATGGGCGAATACACCGACGCCATCGAGCGCATCAACATCGAGCTGTCCACGCGCAACAAGCTGCGCCTGGCCGACGCCCTGCAGGACTACCTGGACGGCGACCTGCCGACCGGCAAGGCCGAGGACCCCGACGACGCCGAGCACACGCGCGACACCATCCTGTCCGCCCGCCGCCGCGACGCCCTGGACACCCTGGCCGCCGTGCGCCGCCGCTGGGCCTGGCTGCTGGATCACCTGGACGCCCCGCTGGCCGGCAGCCTGGACACCCTGGCCGGCCTCGGCCTGGGCGAGCGCCGGCCCGAACTGGAAGAGCGCCTGGCCGCCCAGCCGGACGCGCGCATCGTCGACCTGGTGCAGGACCACACCCTGCGCATTTCCTGGAAGACCGACATCCGCGCCGCCATGGAGCGCCATTTCGCCGGCGCCGAATGCGCCGCGATCCTGGCCGGCCTGCAGGCCACCCACGACCGCATCCTGAAAAGCCGCGTCTTCGTCGCCCTGCACATGCACGCCGGCGACGGCAACGTCCACACCAACATCCCCGTCAACTCCGACGACTACGAGATGCTGCGCGAGGCCAACGACGCCGTCGCCCGCATCATGGGCATCGCCCGCGACCTGGACGGCGTGATCTCGGGCGAGCACGGCATCGGCCTGACGAAATACGAGTTCCTCAGCGAGGCCGAACTGGCGCCCTTCCAGGACTACAAGCGCCGCATCGACCCGGAAGGCCGCTTCAACGCCGGCAAGCTGATGCCCGGCGCCGACCTGACGCGCGCCTGGACGCCCAGCTTCAACCTGCTGGGCTACGAGTCGCTCATCATGCAGCGCACCGAGATCGGCGCCATCTCCAACGCCATCAAGGACTGCCTGCGCTGCGGCAAGTGCAAGCCCGTCTGCGCCACCCACGTGCCGCGCGCCAACCTGCTCTATTCCCCGCGCAACAAGATCCTGGCGACCTCGCTGCTGATCGAGGCCTTCCTGTACGAGGAACAGACCCGGCGCGGCGTCAGCATCCGCCACTGGGAGGAATTCGAGGACGTCGGCGACCACTGCACGCTGTGCCACAAGTGCTTCAACCCCTGTCCGGTGGACATCGACTTCGGCAACGTGTCCATGGACATGCGCGCCCTGCTGCGCCGCATGGGCAAGAAGTCCTTCAATCCGGGCACGGCCGCGTCGATGTTCTTCCTCAACGCGAAGGACCCGCGCGTCATCAAGGCCACCCGCGCCGCCATGATCGGCATGGGCTACAAGGCCCAGCGCCTGGCCCACGACCTGCTGGCGCCGGTGGCCAGGCGCCAGGTGGCCCATCCCCCGGCCACCGTGGGCAAGGCCCCGGTGCGCGAGCAGGTGATCCACTTCGTCAACAAGAAGATGCCCGGCGGCCTGCCCAAGCAGACCGCCCGCAAGCTGCTGGACATCGAGGACCCGCACATCATCCCGATCATCCGCAACCCGGCCGCCACGGCGCCGGACAGCGAGGCCGTATTCTATTTCCCGGGCTGCGGCTCCGAGCGCCTGTTCTCGCAGGTGGGCCTGGCGACCCAGGCCATGCTGTGGCACGTGGGCGTGCAGACCGTGCTGCCGCCCGGCTACCTGTGCTGCGGCTACCCGCAGCGCGGCAACGGCCTGGCCGACAAGGCCGAGCAGATGGTCACGGACAACCGCGTGCTGTTCCACCGCATGGCCACGACGCTGAACTACCTGGACATCAAGACGGTGGTGGTGAGCTGCGGCACCTGCTACGACCAGCTCGAAAGCTACCAGTTCGACAAGATATTCCCCGGCTGCCGGCTGATCGACATCCACGAGTACCTGCTGGAAAAGGGCGTGGACATCGCCGGCGTGCAGGGCGTGCGCTACATCTACCACGACCCCTGCCACACGCCCATGAAGCAGCAGGATCCGATGAAGACGGTGAAATCCCTGCTGGGCGCGGGCAACGCCATCAAGACCGACCGCTGCTGCGGCGAATCCGGCACGCTGGCGGTCTCGCGGCCCGACGTCTCCACCCAGATCCGCTTCCGCAAGCAGGAAGAACTGGCGAAGAACACCGCCGCCATCCGCGCCGACGGCTTCCAGGGCGAAGTGAAGATGGTGACGTCCTGTCCGTCCTGCCTGCAGGGCCTGGCGCGCTACGAACAGGACACCGGCCTGTCGGCCGACTACATCGTGGTCGAGATGGCCCGGCACCTGCTGGGCGAGAACTGGATGCCGGACTACGTGAAGGCCGCCAACGCGGGGGGCATCGAGCGGGTGCTGGTGTAGAGGACCGGCCCCGGGCGGCGCGCCCCGCCGGGCCTGCGGCGGCATGCCTGGAGCCGCAGGCCGGCCAGCCGGCGGTCAGGCTCAGGCCTCCGGCCCTGTTTCAAACGCACAGACCGTATACACCGGCAGGCCCGATTCCCGGACGGCCTTGGAGCCGCCCAGGTCGGGCAGGTCGATGATGGCGGCGGCCTCGGCCACGTTGGCCCCCAGGCGCTGCAGCAGGCGGGATGCCGCCATCATCGTGCCGCCGGTGGCGATCAGGTCGTCGATCAGCAGCACGCGCTGGCCCGGCCGCACCGAATCCGTGTGCATCTCCACCGTCGCGTTGCCGTATTCCAGGGCGTATTCCTCGGCCACCGTGCGGAATGGCAACTTGCCCTGCTTGCGCACCGGCACGAAACCCAGGTTCAGCTCGTAGGCCAGCACCGAGCCCACGATGAAGCCGCGCGCATCGATGCCCGCCACCAGGTCCAGGCGCTGGCGCATGTAGCGGTAGACGAACAGGTCGATCAGCACGCGGAACGAGCGCGGGTCCTGCAGGACCGGCGTGATGTCGCGGAACTGCACGCCGGGCTTCGGCCAATCGGGCACGGTGCGGATCGTGTCGCGGATGTACTGGGCCGGATCGGTTTGCATGGCGGGCGTCCTGTGAGGCTGGGCGGGGGCGGGGGGCATGGAGGCGCGCACAGTTTAACAAGCCGCCTCCCTCACCGGGGAGCCCGTTACGCTTAAAATCGCAAGATGCATGCCCATCCCCAACCCAGTCCCGAGGCGATCCGCGCCAGCGCCGACCGCACCTTCGGCATCGAAATCCAGGCCCTGCAGGCCCTGCGCAGCCGCATCGACGCGCGCTTCGCGCAGGCCGTCGGCCTGATCCTGGACTGCCCCGGCCGCGTCGTCGTCACCGGCCTCGGCAAGTCCGGCCACGTCGCCCGCAAGATCGCCGCCACGCTGGCGTCCACCGGCACGCCCGCCTTCTTCATGCACGCGGCCGAGGCCATCCACGGCGACCTGGGCATGCTCACCGGCCAGGACATCCTGCTGGCCATCTCGTATTCCGGCTCGGCGCAGGAACTGATCACCATCATTTCCGTGGCCAAGCGCATGGGCACGCGCATCATCGCCCTGACCGGCCACGCCGGCTCCGAACTCGCCCGCAGCGCCGACCTGACGCTGGACGCCGCCGTGGGCCAGGAAGCCTGCCCGCTGAACCTGGCGCCCACTGCCAGCACCACGGCCGCCCTGGTGCTGGGCGACGCCATCGCCGTCGCCTGCCTGGAGGCGCGCGGCTTCAACCGCGAGGACTTCGCCCGTTCGCACCCCGGCGGCGCCCTGGGCCGGCGGCTGCTGACCTCCGTGGCCGACGTCATGCGCAGCGGCACGGCCCTGCCGCGCGTCGCCCCCGACACCCTGATCCCCGACGCCCTGACCGAAATGTCCGCCAAGGGCATGGGCATGACCATCGTCCTGGAGGGCGAACGCCCCGTGGGCCTGTTCACCGACGGCGACCTGCGCCGCATGATCGCCCAGCACGGCGACATCCGCGCCCTGCCGGTCTCGGCCGGCATGAGCCGCCACCCGCGCTCGATCCCGGCCGACGCGCCGGCCATCGAGGCCGCCTCCATCATGGACGCGCACAAGCTCAACCAGATGCTGGTGCTGGACGACGACGGGCTATTATTGGGGGCTCTGCACATGCACGACCTCCTCGCCGCAAAGGTCATCTGATGAACGAACAGCCCGGTTTCTCCCACCCCGCCGAAGCCCAGATCCTGGCCCGCGTCCCGGAAACGGTCCGCGACCGCGCGCGCGCCGTGCGCCTGATGGTGTTCGACGTGGACGGCATCCTGACCGACGGCAGCCTCTGGTACGGCGAGCACGGCGAGGCCGTCAAGCCCTTCAACGCGCTCGACGGCCACGGCCTGCGCCTGCTGCGCGAGCAGGGCATCCGCGTCGCCTGGGTCAGCGGCCGCAAGAGCGCCATCACGGCCCGCCGCGCCGCCGAGCTGGGCATCTCCCCCGCGCTCCAGGGCGTGCGCGACAAGATCACCACGGTCGAGGAACTCGCGCGCGAGGCCGGCCTGTCCCTGCAGGCCGTGGGCTACATGGGCGACGACATCATCGATCTGCCCGTGCTGCAGTGCGTGGGCTTCGCCGCCAGCGTGCCCAACGCTCCCTTCTACGTCGGCCAGGCGGCCCACTGGACCAGCACCCTGCGCGGCGGCGCGGGCGCCGTGCGCGAATGCTGCGACCTGATCCTGGCGGCCCAGGGCCGCCTGGGCGCCTGCTTCACCGCCTCGCTGTCCACGCTGGGCGGAGCCATCCAGTGAAGGACCGCCTGCCCAGCCTCGTGGCCGTGCTGCTGCTCGGCCTGCTGGTGCTGGGCACCTGGTGGGCGTCCGACTACGCCCTGCGCTCGATCGAGGTGGACCCGCCCCGGCGCGTGACGCACGAGCGCGATTCCTGGTCGGACCGGTTCGTGATGGTGCGCACCGACGCGGCCGGGCGCGCCATCAACCGCCTCGAAGGCAAGGCCATGGAGCACTTCCCGGACACCGGCGCCTACGAGATCACCGCGCCGCGCGCGGTCGGCCACCAGCCCGACACGCCCATCACCGAAGGCACCGCCGACCACGGCACGGTCGACGAGCACGGCGACCGCATCGTGCTCAACGGCAACGCCCACGTGAAACGCCTGCCCGACGCCGACCACCAGCTGCTCGACGTGCGCAGCACCCAGCTCATCATCGAACCCAGCCGCGACCTGGTCCACACCGACCGGCCGGCGCTGGTCGTCAACGGCCATTCCACGTTGCGGGGCACGGGCATGCGCTACGATAATCGCACCCGCCAGCTCACCGTCACGGCGGCCAGCGACGTCAAGATTTCGGGCGAAGACCAGGCTGCCCGCAACGCCGCACCCAAAAAGAACGCACACCCATGAAAATCCCGTCTCCCGCCCTGATCGCATCGGTCGCCGCCTGCGCCCTTTTCCTGGCCGCCCAGGCCGCCGGCGCGCAGAACACGCCCGCGCCCGCCGCGGAAGAACCCGACACGGTGATCCTGTCCGACACCCTGCACTACGACGACGTCAACAAGGTCAGCACCTTCACCGGCAACGTGGTCCTGACCCGCGGCGCGATGACCCTGCGCGGCGACAAGCTCGTCACGCGCGAGGACGCCCAGGGCAACCAGTTCGGCACCGCCACGGCCGCCAAGGGCCAGTTCGTCACCATCCGCCAGGAAAACCCCGAGAAATTCGAGACGCTCATCGCCACCGGCCTGCAGGCCGACTACGCCGGCACGTCGGGCGACATCACCCTCACGGGCCAGGCGACCGTGACGCGCCAGATCTGCGGCGAGACTTTCGACAACGTGCGCGGCGCGCGCATCGTCTACCACCAGAAGTCCGGCACCTACGAGGCGTTCGGCGGGCCGAATTCGGCCGCCGCCGGCGGCCGCGTCCGCTCCCTGGCGCAGCCCCAGTCCCGCATCGACCAGGCCATCGCCCGGTGCAAGGCCAAGCAGGCGGGCCGCCGCTGATCCTCATGCCCGCACACGATTCCCATTCGAGCGCAGCCGACGCCACCCGCGCCTCCGGCAGCCTGCAGGCCATCGGCCTGGGCAAGACCTTCGGCCGCCGGGCCGTCGTCCAGGACGTTTCCCTGTCGGTGGACAGCGGCGAGGTCGTCGGCCTGCTCGGCCCCAACGGCGCCGGCAAGACCACCAGCTTCTACATGATCGTGGGGCTGATCCCGGCCGACACCGGCCGCATCCTGATCGACCACCACGAAGTCACCGGCATCCCCATGCACCGGCGCGCCCGGCTGGGCCTGTCCTACCTGCCCCAGGACGCCTCGGTCTTCCGCCGCCTGACGGTGGAACAGAACATCCGCGCGGTGCTGGAACTGCAGCGCGATTCCCAGGGCCGCGCCCTGTCGGCCGCCGCCCTGGAAGAACGCCTGGAATCCCTGATCGACGAACTGCAGATCGAGCACATCCGCCGCAACATGGCGATTTCCCTGTCGGGCGGCGAGCGCCGCCGGGTGGAGATCGCCCGCGCCCTGGCCACCCACCCGCGCTTCATCCTGCTGGACGAGCCCTTCGCCGGGGTGGATCCGATCGCCGTGATCGAAATCCAGCGCATCGTGCAGTTCCTGAAAGGCCGCAACATCGGCGTGCTGATCACCGACCACAACGTGCGGGAAACCCTGGGGATCTGCGACCGCGCCTACATCATCAGCGAAGGCCGCGTCCTGACCAGCGGCCACCCCAGCGAGATCGTGGACAACGAGGCCGTGCGCCAGGTGTATCTGGGGAAGAATTTCCGCATGTGAGCGTGCGGGGGGATTTTGCCGGACCTGCGCAATCCCCCGCCTCATGGCCCGTGGCGGACTGTTCCGCGCACCAGCCGATCCCGCCATCTTACACCGTAAGAGGGCCCTTGATGTGGCGGGGGCAATGGGTACACTGGACCTGTCATCGAACTGTCAGAAAAGGAGGCCAATCCCGTCCGTACCCGGTTCCCCCGGAACCCTCCCCGTCTTTCCGCAAGGAGTCTGCATATGAGCCTGACAATCACCGGTCGCAATCTGGAAATCACCCCGGCCATCCGCGAATACGTCCAAACCAAGACGGCACGCGTGCTGCGGCACTTCGATCAGGTCATCGACACCCAGGTCATGCTCTCGATCGAGCCCCTCAAGCACACCGCCGAAATCACCATGCGCCTGCGTGGCAAGGACCTGCACTGCGAAGCCTCGGATGACAACCTGTACGCGGCCATCGATCTGCTGGTCGACAAGGCCGACCGCCAGGTCATCAAGTACAAGACCAAGGCTCAGAACCACGTCCACGAACCCCCGAAGCGCCAGGAAATCCCCGCCTGACGGCACCTGGCAGGGCCGCTTCTCCCGGCCCGGATGAGCACATGGCCTCGAGACGATCGTCCGGGGCCATATTGTTTGCGGCCCATTTACCTATAATGGACGCCATGAATCTCACTGCCCGCATCCTGCCGCCCGACAACATCGTCCTGGACCTGGCTGCCACCAGCAAGAAGCGTGCCTTCGAGCACGCCGGCCTGCTGTTTGAAAACCATCAGGGCGTCGCCCGCACGGCGGTGTTCCACAGCCTGCTGGCACGCGAACGGCTCGGCTCGACCGCCCTGGGCCACGAGGTCGCCATCCCCCACGGGCGGCTCAAGGACCTGCGCGAGCCCCACGCCGCCTTCGTCCGGCTCGCCGAACCCGTGCGCTTCGACGCCAACGACGGCCGCACCGCCCGCCTGCTGTTCTTCCTGCTGATACCGGAAACCGCCACCCAGGCCCACCTGGACCTGCTGGCCGGCATCGCCCGCCTGATGTCCGACGCCGGCATCCGCCAGACCCTGACGCAGTCCACGGACCCTCGGGAAGTCCACCAACTCATCCTGACTGGCGCGAGCGCCCCGGCCCCTGAACATGCTGACCATCCAAGAGCTGATTCGTGACAACACCGAGAAGATCGCCTTCTCCTGGGTCTCGGGCAAGGAAGCCGCCGCGCACCGCCTGATTTCCGACACCGGCGGCGCCGCCGCCGATCTGATCGGCCACCTGAACCTGATCCACCCGGGCCGCATCCAGGTCTTCGGCGCCGAGGAAATGTCCTACTACACGCGGCTCGAACCGCGCCGGCGTCTGCACCACCTGGACGACCTGGTGGCCGGCGGCGTTCCGGCCATCGTCCTGGCGTCCGGCACGCGGGCCCCCGACGACCTGCGGGCCTACTGCCTGGACCACGACATCCCGCTGCTGGCGACGCCCATCGACGCCGCCCTGCTGATCGACCTCCTGCGCATCTACCTGGGCAAGCGGATGGCGCCCAAGACCACGGTCCACGGCGTCTTCATGGACGTGCTGGGCCTGGGCGTGCTGATCACCGGCGAATCGGGCCTGGGCAAGAGCGAGCTGGCCCTGGAGCTGATTTCCCGCGGCCACGGGCTGGTGGCCGACGACGCCGTCGAACTCTCGCGCACCGCGCCCAACTTCGTCGAGGGCCAGTGCCCGGCCCTGCTGCAGAACCTGCTGGAAGTCCGCGGCCTGGGCCTGCTGGACATCCGCACGATCTTCGGCGAGACCTCGGTGCGGCGCAAGATGAAGATCAAGCTCATCGTGCATCTGGTGCGCATGACCCCGGAAACCTTCGAGCGCCTGCCGACCCAGGACGAATACCAGGACATCCTGGGCATCCCGATCCGCCGCGTGATGCTGCAGGTCGCGGCGGGCCGCAACCTGGCCGTGCTGGTCGAGGCCGCCGTGCGCAACACCATCCTCAGCCTGCGCGGCATCGACACCATGGGCGACTTCATCGAACGCCAGGCGCTGGCCATCATGGAAAGCTCCCGGGAGGCGCGGACGTGAGCGCGCGCCCGGCCCCCTGCCTCGCCGCCCAAGGCGCAGCCGGCCGAGGCCTCGTTCCACCGCGGCCGGTGGCTCCCTCGCCGCGCCCGCCATGCTGAACATCGTCCTCATCACCGGCATCTCGGGCTCGGGCAAGTCCGTGGCCCTGCGCATGCTGGAAGACACCGGCTACACCTGCATCGACAACCTGCCGGTGCGCTTCCTGCACGAGTTCATCGCCAGCACCCAGGACAGCGGCCTGGAGCGCGTGGCGGTCGCCATCGACGTGCGCACGCCCGGCGACCTGGACGACCTGCCCGGGATCCTGACCGGCCTGCGCGCCATGGGCACCGCGCTGCACGTGATCTTCCTGGACGCCGACGACAACACCCTGATGCAGCGCTATTCCGAATCCCGGCGCCGCCACCCCCTGACCGACCGCCTGCGCCACGAGGGCCTGGACCCTTCCCTGCAGGACTGCATCACCCGCGAACGCGAACTCCTGGCGCCCCTGCGCAACCAGGAACACGTCATCGACACGTCCGACCTGGCGCCCGGACAGCTGCGCGCCTGGGTGCGCGACCTGGTCCAGACGGACCGCCCCGCGGTGATCCTGACCTTCGAGTCCTTCGCCTACAAGCGCGGGGTGCCGCACGACGCCGACCTGGTCTTCGACGTGCGCTGCCTGCCCAACCCCCACTACGACGCGCAGCTGCGCCCCCTGACGGGGCGCGACGCCCCGGTCGCCGCCTGGCTGGCCCAGTTCGGCAGCGTCGAAAGCATGATCGACGACATCGCGGCCTTCATCCGCAAATGGCTGCCCCTGTACATGCAGGACACGCGCAACTACCTGACGGTGGCCATCGGCTGCACCGGCGGCCAGCACCGCTCGGTCTACGTCACCGAACAGCTCGCCCGCCGCTTCGCCGACCACTCCCCCCTGCTGGTGCGCCACCGCAACCCCAAGCTGCAGGAGCCGCGGCCATGAGCGGTACGCCGGGCGGCATGCGGGCCGCGAGGCGGGCGGCGCGCGGGCTCGCCCTGGGCCTGCTGGGCGCCGCGCTGGTGGTCCTGGCGGGCTGCGCCTCGCGCTCGGGCGGCTACTACAAGGACGACGGCCCGGGGCGCGACATCCCGGCCGACATCGAATCGATCCCCGACGCCGTGCCGCGCATCGAGCGGCACGCCGCGGCCAATTTCCGCGCCTACGAAGTCTTCGGCGTGCGCTACATCCCCATCGGCGAGGACCAGCCCTACCGCCAGGAAGGCCTGGCCTCCTGGTACGGCCGCAAATTCCACGGCGAACGGACCGCCAATGGCGAGACCTACGACATGTACGCCATGACGGCGGCGCATCCGACCCTGCCGATCCCCAGCTACGCGCGGGTCACCCGGGTGGGCACCGGCCGCTCGGTGATCGTGCGCATCAACGACCGGGGCCCCTTCCACCCGGGGCGCATCATCGACCTGTCCTACGTGGCCGCCGCCAAGCTGGGCCTGATCGGCCCCGGCAGTGGCCGGGTGGTGGTGCAGGCCATCACCAATGCCGACATCCGCGCCGGGCGCTATCCGGCGGCGCCCCTGATGGCGTCCGCCTCCACTTCCGCCTCCGCCTCGGCCGCCGCGCCGGACACGACGCCGGCCCCCGCCACGGCGCCCCCGCCGTCCGACGCGGTCCGGACGCAGGCGGTCAGCCTGCCCGCCGCGCCGCCGCCCGCGCCGCTGGAGTCCCTGGCGCCGCTGGAGCCCGCCCCCGCGTCCCCCGGCATGCGCCAGCCGGGCGGCGTCTATCTGCAATTCGGCGCCTTCTCCTCGGCCCAGAACGCCCAGGCGCTGGCCCGGCGCGTCAACATCGAGGCCGCCGGCCAGGCCGGCCCCGCCACCGTCACCCACCAGCCGCCGCTCTACAAGGTCCGCATGGGCCCCTACCTGTCGCGCGACGAGGCCGCCCACACCGCCTCGCGGCTGGCGGAATCCGCCGGGCTGAACCCCGTGATCGCGCTGGATGAGTCCGGACACCGAGCAGTCCCTGCGGACTGATCGGTGCCTGACGAATCGGAGCGCCTTGCAAGGCGCGACGTGGAGAGATGCCACAATTTGAACCGAGCAGTCCCTGCGGACTGATCGGTGCCTGACGAATCGGAGCGCCTTGCAAGGCGCGACGTGGAGAGATGCCACAATTTGAACCGAGCAGTCCCTGCGGACTGATCGGTGCCTGACGAATCGGAGCGCCTTGCAAGGCGCGACGTGGAGAGATGCCACAATTTGAAAATGGCCCCATCCGGACTCATCCCCGCGCCAGCGCCCAGGCGTACAGGCGGTCGCGCGCCAGCCCCGTGGCCCGGGCGCCGATGCGCGCCGCGTCGCGCACGGACAGGTCCTCCAGCAGCGCCTCCATGAGCCGGCGCTGTTCGGCCGACAGGTCCTCGTCCGCCGCCTCGGCTTCCTCGGCGGCGTGCACCACCAGCACGAACTCGCCCTGCTCCCGGTGGGCGTCCCCGTCCAGCCAGGCGAGGGCCTCGCCCGCCGACAGGGTGCGGATCTCCTCGAAGCGCTTGCTCAGCTCGCGCGCCACGGTCAGCCGCCGGCCCGGCCCGGCCGCCGCCGCCAGGTCCGCGAGGGCCGCCCGCAGGCGGTGCGGCGTCTCGAACATGACCACCGGCACCGGCCAGGCGAGCCACCGTTCCAGCCATTTGCGGCGCGCCTGCGCCTTGGACGGCATGAAGCCGGCGAAGGCGAAGCCGGGCTCCTCGTCGCGGGTGGCGCCGCTCGCCATGAGGGCGGCGATGACGGCGCTGGGCCCCGGCAGGGGCACGACGCGGTAGCCGGCCGCCTGGACCTCGCGCACCACCCGCGCCCCGGGATCGCTCACCGCGGGCGCGCCGGCGTCGGACACCAGGGCGATGCGCTCGCCCTGGGCCAGCCGCCGGATCACGGCCTCGGCCGCCTCGCGCTCGTTGTGGCGGTGGGCCGCCAGCAGCGGCGTGGCGATCCCCCAGGCATCCAGCAGCGCACGGGTGGTGCGGGTGTCCTCGGCCGCGATCGCGTCGCAGCGGCGCAGGGCCTCCCAGGCGCGCAGGCTCAGGTCTTCCAGATTGCCGATCGGCGTGGCGACCACGTACAGGCAGCCCGCCGGCCAGGACTGGCCCGCCGCCAGCTCGGCGTGACGTTTCCACGTCGGCCCGGCCTTTTCCCAGTCTGCGCTGTCCGTCATACTCGATCCTTCCTCCTGCGGAGTTGATGTCCTGCCATGCCCGCCGACCCCTACGAAGCCGCCCGGCAGGCCCAGCGCGGCGCGGTGGCGCGCCGCAAGCGGCGGCTGCGGCGCAGCGGAACGGCGGCCGCCGGCTCCACCGCCGGCACCGCCCGCCTCGCCGGCTCTGCCGATCCTGCGGGCCCCGCCCACCTTGCCGACCCTGCGGGTCCTGCGAAGCCCACCGGCCTCGCCGTCACCGGGCCGCTGCCGGCCGGGTCCCCGACCCAGCGCCAGGGCCGCGCGGCCGAAGCGCGGGCGGCGCGCCACCTGGAAGCGCGCGGCGTGCGCATCCTGGCGGTCAACCTGCGCTGCCGCGCCGGGGAAATCGACCTGGTGGCCCGCGAGGGCGCCGTGCTGCTGTTCATCGAGGTGCGGGAACGCCGCAACCCGGCCTTCGGCGGCGCCGCCGCCAGTGTAAACCGCTCCAAGCAGGCCCGGCTGATCCGCGCCGCGCACCACTTCCTGCCCCGGCTCGCGCGGCTGCATTTCGGCGGCGCGGCGCCGGCCTGCCGCTTCGACGTGGTGGCCTTCGAGGCGGACCGGCCCCGCTGGATCCGCGACGCCTTCCGCGCGTAAAACACCTCGGGTCCTGTCCGGTTGATTCTGATCCTTACCTTCGGCGCCTGGCCTCGCCATGCTGCGTTGCCTGTCCGCCTCACCGCTTGCAAGCGGTTCGGATTCGTCAGGCACGGAGCAGTCCGCAGGGACTGCCCCGTGTCCGGACTCATCCCTCAAACTGTTACGTTCATGGGCGCCGGGGCCGCGCGCTCATGCGATAATCGGTCCCATGGACATGACCTCCCGCATGACGTCGCATTTCGACGACGCCGTCGACGCGTTCCGCTCCAGCGCCCGCGAACTGGCGCCCGCCCTGGCGGCCGCGGTCGACCTGCTGTTCGGCGCCCTGACCAACAACGCCCGCATCCTCGCCTGCGGCAACGGCGGCTCCGCCGCCGACGCGCAGCACTTCGTGGCAGAACTCGTGGGCCGCTTCGAGCGCGACCGCCTGCCGCTGGCCGGCATCGCCCTGAACACCGACACCTCCATCATGACCGCCGTGGGCAACGACTACGGCTTCAATTCCGTGTTCGAGCGCCAGGTGGCCGCCCTGGGCCAGCCCGGCGACATCCTGGTGGCCATCACCACCAGCGGCAATTCGCCCAACGTGCTGCGCGCCGTCGAGGCCGCGCACGAGCGCGACATGCAGATCATCGCCCTCACCGGCAAGGGCGGCGGCCAGATCGGCACCCTGCTCTACGAGACCGACATCCACCTCTGCGTCCCGCACGACCGCACCATGCGCATCCAGGAAATCCACATCCTGCTGCTGCACGCCCTGTGCGACGGCATCGACGCGCTGCTCCTGGGGGACCCTCTCTGATGCCCGTTCCCGCCCGCACCCTCGCCCGGCTCCTGATCGGCCTGTCCTGCCTGTCCGCCCTGTCGGGCTGCGGGCTGTTCATCGTCGGCGGCGCGGCCGCCACCTCCGCCGCCGTGGCCACCGACCGGCGCACCGCCGGCGAGCAGGTCGACGACCAGACCATCGAACTGCGCGTCTCCAGCGAGATGAACAAGACCTTCGGCGAAAAGGCCCGCGTCGTGGGCACCTCCTACGCGGGCCGGCTGCTGCTGCTGGGCGACGTCCCCACGGAAGCCGACCGGCAGCGGGCCGAGTCCATCGCCCGGGGCATCACCAAGGTCCGCTCGGTGGACGACTACATCCGGGTCGGGGACCTCACCCCGCTCAGCGTACGCACCAACGACACCTGGCTCACGTCCAAGGTCAAGAGCCAGCTCGTGGCCGCCGAAGGCGTGCCCTTCCGCACCATCAAGGTCACCACCGAGCGCGGCGTCGTCTACCTGATGGGCAAGGTCACCGAGGACGAAGGCCGCCGCGCCGCTTCCGCCGCCTCGGGCGTCTCGGGGGTCAACAAAGTCGTAAAATTGTTCACGATCGTGGCGCGCGAGACCCTGCTCGTCGATCCCGGCAAGCAGTCCCCCGCGCCCGTCACCGATTCCAGTTCATCCAGCGCCCCCGGCCCCACGCCCGCGCCCGCGGGCGGCGACGGAGGCGCGCAGACCATGCCCGTGCAATGAGAAACATGACCCCCACGCTGCGCCCCTCGGGCGTGCTGCCCCCCAAGGGGGCTTTTCATCTTGGGACGGCCCTGCGATGAAAAAACTCTTTCTCGCCATCGCGGCCGTCGTGGCGATCGGCGCCGTCGTCACCTGGCAATCCATGGATTCGGCCCTGGCGGCGCCCGACGTCGCCTTCACCGACCTGAACGGCCACACCGTCACCACGCAGGACCTGCGCGGCAAGGTCGTGCTGGTCAAGTTCTGGGCCACCAGCTGCACCACCTGCGTGGCGCAGATGCCCGACACCATCCGCCACTACCAGGAACTGAAATCCCGCGGCTTCGACACCATCGGCGTGGCCATGCAGTACGACCCGCCCAACTACGTCAAGAACTTCACCGAAACGCGCCAGCTGCCCTTCCCGGTGGTCATCGACGCCCAGGGCAAGATCGCCCGGGCCTTCGGCGACGTGCGCCTGACGCCCACGGCCTTCCTGATCGACAAGCAGGGCCGCATCATCAAACGCTATCTCGGCAACTACGACGAAAAGGCCTTCATGGCCACGGTCGAACAGGCGCTGGCATCCTGACATGACGAACACCGACGCGGACATCGCCCCCCAAACGCCGGCCGCCCTCAAGGCCGAGGTCCTCTCCGAAGCCCTGCCCTACATCCGCCGCTTCCACGGCAAGACCGTCGTCATCAAGTACGGCGGCAACGCCATGACCGACGAACAGCTGCAGCGCAGCTTCGCCCACGACGTGGTGCTGCTCAAGCTCGTCGGCCTGAACCCGGTGGTGGTGCACGGCGGCGGCCCGCAGATCAACAGCGCGCTCAAGCGCATCGGCAAGGAAGGCACCTTCATCCAGGGCATGCGCGTCACCGACGCCGAAACCATGGAAGTCGTCGAATGGGTGCTGGCCGGCCAGGTCCAGCAGGACATCGTCATGATGGTCAACGAGGCCGGCGGCAAGGCCGTGGGCCTGACCGGCAAGGACGGCTGCCTGATCCGGGCGCGCAAGAAGCTCATGCCCGACCCCGACCATCCCGGCCAGACGCTGGACATCGGCTTCGTGGGCGACATCGAACGCGTCGAGCCGGCCGTGGTCAAGGCGCTCCAGGACGACCAGTTCATCCCCATCATCTCGTCCATCGGCTACGGCGAGGACGGCCAGGCCTACAACATCAACGCCGACGTCGTCGCCGGCAAGATGGCCGAGGTCCTGGGCGCCGAAAAGCTCGTCATGCTGACCAACACCCCGGGGGTGCTGGACAAGAACGGCCAGTTGCTGCGCAGCCTGTCGGCCCAGACCATCGACGCCCTGTTCCAGGACGGCACGCTGTCGGGCGGCATGCTGCCCAAGATCTCCTCTGCGCTGGACGCCGCCCGCCATGGCGTGAATTCGGTGCACATCATCGACGGCCGCGTGCCCCACTGCCTGCTGCTGGAAATCCTCACGGACCGCGGCGTGGGCACCATGATCAGCTCGCACTGATGCGCCACCCCATGCGGCAATGCGCATCGCCCGCGGGAGCCGCCGGCGCTCCCGCCGCGAGCGCGGCGCCGCCCCCGGCGAGAAATCCCTTCCGGGAGGACGGCGCGAAGCGCCCAGGGGGCCCGATGCACGCCCCCAGCCCCCTGCGGCGCCGTCGGCCCCTCGGGCCCGACGATCCGGTCTGGCTGTTCGACCTGGACAACACCCTGCACGACGCCTCGCGCGGCATCTTCCGCGCCATCGACCGGCGCATGGGCGCCGCCGTGGCACGGACGCTGGACCTGCCCCAGGACCAGGCCGACGCCCTGCGCCTGCGCTACTGGCAGCGCTACGGCGCCACCGCCATCGGCCTGGCGCGCCACCACGGGGTGAACCTGCGCCAGTTCCTGGCCACCTGCCACGATTTCGACATCGCCCCGCTGGTGCACGCCGAGACCGGCCTGGCCGCCCGGCTGCGCGGCCTGCCGGGCAGGCGCATCGTGCTGACCAACGCCCCCGCCCACTACGCCCGCCGGGTGCTGGATGCGCTGGGGATCCTGCAGGAATTCGACGGCCTGTGGGCCATCGACCACATGATGCCCATGGGGCTGGCGCGGCCCAAGCCCTCGCCGGGCCTGATGCGCATGGTGGCCGCCCGGCTGGGCGTGCCCGCCCGCCGGATCATCCTGGTCGAGGACACCGAGCGCAACCTGAAATCGGCCCGCCAGGCCGGCATGCGCACCGTCTGGCTGTACCACCCGGGCACGCCGTTCTCGCGCCAGCGCAACGGCCGCGACCTGTACGTGGATGCGCGGATCAACCGCCTGGGGACCCTGCTGCTGCAGGCCCGCGCCGGGCGCATGCCGGGCAGTCGGGATCGCGCCTGAAACGGATCGTGTGCCACTGCATGCGCAGGGCATCGACCGACAGCAGCCGTCCGACCAGGGGCTCGCCCATGCCCGTGATCACCTTGATGGCCTCGGCCGCCTGGACGCTGCCCACCATGCCCACCAGGGGGCCCAGCACCCCGGTGGTGGCGCAGCGCAGTTCCTCGACGTCGTCGGCCTCCGGAAACAGACAGTGATAGCAGGGCGCGTCGGCGTCGCGCAGGTCGTAGACGCTGATCTGGCCGGAGAACTTGATCGCCGCCCCCGAGACCAGGGGCTTGCGGGCCGCCACGCAGGCGCGGTTGATGGCGTGCCGGGTGGCGAAATTGTCGCAGCAGTCCAGGACCACGTCGGCCTCCAGGACCAGCTCGCGCAGGCGCGAGTCGTCCAGGCGTTCCACCAGCGCGCGCACCTGGACGTCGGGATTCAGCGCCAGCAGGGCGTCCCGGCCCGATTCGGCCTTGGGCCGTCCCAGGCCGGCCATGGCATGCAGGATCTGGCGCTGCAGGTTGCTGAGTTCGACGACGTCGTCGTCCACCAGGGTGATGCGCCCCACGCCCGCGGCGGCCAGGTACAGCGCCGCCGGGGACCCCAGGCCGCCCGCGCCGACGATGAGCGCCCGGGCGGCCAGCAGGCGCTCCTGGCCCTCGATGCCCAGCTCGTCGAGCAGGATGTGCCGGGCATAGCGCGTCAGCCGCGCATCGTCCAGGGCGGATTCTGCGCCCATCACGGGATCCTGATCAGGCCTTCCGGGGTGATGCGGTAGCGCTCGACCCCGTCGCCACCATCATTCAGGGTTTTTTTTTCTGCCGGACCGGGTTTCCTGGCCGCTTCGTTCGCCGGACCCGCCGGGGCTTTCGCCGTGTCGGCCGGCTTTTCGGCCTGGGCCTCGGCGCGCGCCTGGCGCACCTGGGCGGGATCGGATTTCTGGATCGGCCGGCCCTGCAGCGCATTGACGGCCTGGCGCAGCTGCCAGTCGTCGGCGCCGCCGAACTCGAACATCTTGATCTCGCCCTGCACGAAATCGCCGTCTTCCGCATCGCCCGCCTGGGCGTCGGACTGGGTTTCCAGGTGGTGCTGCAGATCGACCTCGCGCTGCATGCGGAACAGGTTGCCGGCGGCGCTGTCGTCCACCACGTGGTCGGGAGAGACCCCCGTGTTCTGGATCGAGCGGCCGCTGGGCGTGTAGTAGCGCGCGGTGGTGAGCTTGATGCCCGTGTCCTTGTCCAGCTGCAGGACGGACTGCACCGAGCCCTTGCCGAACGTGCGGTTGCCGATGATGCGGGCGCGCTTGTAGTCCTGCAGGGCGCCGGCCACGATCTCCGAGGCCGAGGCCGAGCCGATGTTGACCAGCACCACCATCGGCACCGTGTGCGTCCAGGCGGGCAGCTGCCCGCCGTCCTCGACGCCGTGGCTGCCGTTCAGGGGGCGGGCATAGAATTCCTCGTTCGAGGACGGGATGCGGCCCTTGGTGGATACGACCAGCTTGCCGGGCTCCAGGAAGGCCGAGGCCACGCCGATGGCGCCGTCCAGCAGGCCGCCCGGATCGTTGCGCAGGTCCAGCACCAGGCCCTTGGGCGCCTGCTTCTTCGACAGGCTGGCCAGCATGCGCACCAGGTCGGACGTGGTGCGGTCCTGGAACTGGCTGATGCGCACGTAGGCGATGTCGCCGTCGAGCATCTTGCCGCGCACGCTGCGGGTCTTGATCATTTCCCGCACGATGTGGAATTTCAGGGGCTTGGGGCTGCCGGCGCGCTGGATCGTCAGGTTGATCGGGGTGCCGGGCTCGCCGCGCATCTTCTTCACGGCGTCGTTCAGGTTCATGCCCTTGGTGGGCTCGCCGTCGATCTGGGTGATGAGGTCGCCCGTCAGGATGCCGGCGCGCGCCGCCGGCGTGTCCTCGATCGGGGCGATGACCTTGGGCATGCCGTCCTGGGTGCCGATCTCGATGCCCAGCCCGCCGAAGCCGCCGCGGGTGATGTCCTGCATCTGCTTGTAGGCTTCCTCGTCCAGGTACACCGAGTGCGGGTCCAGGTCGGCGAACAGGCCCTTGATCGCGTCGTCGATCAGCGACTGGTCGGACACGGGCTCGACGTAGCTGGACTTGATCGCGCCGTAGACGTTGGCGAACTGCTGCAGCGCCTTGAGCGGCAGGGGCTCGCCCTTCTGGGCGGCCGCCGAGATGCCGAGGCTGACCAGGATGCCCCCCAGGAAACCCACCAGAATCCAGCTCAACGATCGATTGTTTCGAGTGCCCATGCACGTTCCTAAGCGATGTTCGGGCCGCCGCGGCTGCGCTGGGCGCGCCTGGGACGGCGAATGACACATAGTACAGAAAAATTAAGCATCAAATGGTCCTGGGGGACGCGCAAGCCGGGGCATCTCCCCACCTCGCGGCCCGCAGGGGACTGTCACGTGTCCTATCTCATCCACAGTTCCGGATTGATCGGGGCTCCCTGGTGCCGCAATTCAAAATACAGGCCGGGCTCGACCTGGCCGCCGGTGGCGCCGACCCGCGCCACCTCGTCGCCGCGCGCCACCACGTCGCCGACCTGGCGCATCAGGGACTGGTTGTAGGCGTAGATGCTGAGGTACTGCTTGCCGTGGTCGATGATGAGCAGGTTGCCGAAGCCGCTCAGCCAATGGGCGTACACCACGCGGCCAGGGGCCACGGCGCGCACCGGCGTGCCCGCCGCCGCGCGCAGCACGATGCCGCGCCACAGCCCGCCGTCGGGCCGCTGGGTGCCGAAACGTCCCTGGATCTCGCCCGCCACGGGACGGGGCAGGCCCTTGCGCAGCCCGGCGAAGCCGCCCTCGGGCTCGGTGCGCGCGGCCGCCTCGCGCTCGGGCGGCGCCTCGCCGGCGTCCGCCGGGGCTTCTTCGCCCGCCGGTTCGGCGCGACGGGCGTCCTCCTGCCGGGCGTCTTCCCGCTGGGCCTCCTCCCGCTGGATGTCCTCCCGCCGCGTCTCCTCCCGCCGGGCATCTTCCCGCGCCGGAGACTGGTCGGCAGGCGCCCCGGCGGCCCGCGTCCCGTCCGCCTCGGCCTCCCGCACATGGCGCTCGGCCTGCTCGCGCACCTGGCGCGCCTGCTCGGCGGCGCGGGCGCGTTCCTGTTCGCGGCGGGCCTTTTCGGCCCGGGCGCGTTCGGCCCGCTCGCGCGCGCGGCGTTCGGCCTCGGCCTTCAGGGCCGCCTGGCGCCGCGCTTCGGCGCGGGCGATCTCGGCGTCCAGGTCCTGGATGAGGCTGCCCAGGCGCGCATCGCGCGCCTGCAGCTGCCTGGCCTGGCCGCGCTCCTCGTCCAGCCGGGCGCGGATCTCGTCCAGCACTTCGCGGCGCTGCGCCTGCTGCGCCTGCAGTTCCTCGCGGCGCTGCCGGACGTCGGCGCGCACCGATTCGAGGTCGCGGCGGCCCTCGTCGGTCTGCCGCCGCAGGTCGGCCAGCCGGTCCAGCGTGGCGCGCAGCGCGTCGAGCGCCTGGGTGCGGGAGCGGGTGACGTAGGCCAGCCAGGCCAGTTCGCGGCCGATCTCCTGCGGATCGCGTCCCGAGAGCAGGGCGGTCCAGGGCGACAGGCCGCTGGCGTACTGGGCGCGCAGCTGGGCCGCCAGGGCCTGCTGCTGGCGTTCGAGTTCTTCGGACTGCTGGCCGCTGGCCGCGTCCAGCCGGCTCAGCGTGTCCTGCAGCGTGGCCTCGCGCCGGTCCAGTTCGGCCAGCTCGCGGCTGATGTCGGAAATCGCCTGCTCGGACGCCTGCAGCGCGCGGCTGGCGTCCTCGCGCGAGGATTCCGACGATTCGATGCGCTTTTGCAGCGCATCGATCTGCGCGCGCAGGGCGGCCCGGTCTTCGCGGGCGCGCGCCTGGCGGGCTTCCAGGGCGGAATCCGCCCAGGCCGTCTGGCAGGCCAGGACGGCCGCCAGGCACAGCGGCGCCAGCCCGCGCCAGCCGCCCAGGCGCGGCGCGGGCCGGCCGCGCGAGTCCGGGCGCCCGCCCGCCGGGGCGATGGAGTCCATGATCGGGCCCGGGATCGGCGCGGCGCTAGACCGCCTGCGCCTTGCCCTGGTTGGCGACCGCCTGCATGGCGGCGCGGATCTGCTCCTCGTCGCCCAGGTAGTAATGGCGCAGGGGACGCAGCTCGTCGTCCAGTTCGTAGACCAGCGGCTGGCCGGTGGGGATGTTCAGGCCGATGATGTCCTCGTCCGAGATCCCGTCCAGGTGCTTGATCAGGGCGCGCAGGCTGTTGCCGTGGGCCGAGACCAGCACCCGCCGCCCGGAGCGGATGGCGGGCGCGATGGATTCGTTCCAGAAGGGCACCACGCGGGCCACCGTGTCGCGCAGGCATTCGGTGGCCGGCAGCTCGCCGGGCGGCACCCGGCGGTAGCGCGCGTCGAAGCGCGGATGGCGCGGATCGTCCTCGGACAGGGGATCGGGCGCGATCGCGTAGGCGCGGCGCCATTGCAGCACCTGCGCCTCGCCGTAGCGGGCGGCCGTCTCGGCCTTGTTCAGGCCCTGCAGCGCGCCGTAGTGGCGCTCGTTCAGCCGCCAGTGCAGGGCGATGGGCGTGTGCATGGCGTCCATGGCGTCCAGCGCGATCCACAGGGTGCGGATGGCGCGCTTGAGCACCGAGGCGTAGGCCAGGTCGAATTCATAGCCCTGCGCGCGCAGCAGCTCTCCCGCCTGGCGCGCCTGCTCGCGGCCGGTCTCGGTGAGGTCCACGTCGGTCCAGCCGGTGAAGCGGTTTTCGAGGTTCCATTGGCTTTCGCCATGGCGCATGAGTACCAGTTTGTGCATGATTCCAAGCCCGCAAAGTCCAAAACTGCCGACCATTTTATAATCCCCCGGGCTTTCTTTTTTTGCCGCCGGGCCGCCCCAGGGCAAAACGCCTCCCGTCACACGTTACAGGAACCGCCGTGGACTTCTTACTCAGCCAGAACAACCTCTGGATTCTGCTCATCGCCCTGGCTTCCGGGGGCCTGCTGCTGTGGCCCAGCCTGTCCAAGGGCCGCTCGACCGGGCGCGTCCCCCTGGCCGAAGCCATCCGCCTAGTCAACCAGGAGCATGGCCAGTTCGTGGACGTGCGCCCGGCCGACCAGTTCAAGACCGGCGCCATCCCCCAGGCCCGCAACATCCCCCTGGACACGCTCGAAGCGCATCTCAACAGCCTGCCCAAGGACAAGCCCGTCGTGCTGGTGGACGCCCACGGCCGCGACGGCGCCAAGGCCGTGGCCCAGCTGCGCAAGCAGGGCTTCGATCGGGTATCCTGCCTCGATGGCGGGTTGAATGCCTGGACCGAAGGCGGCCTGCCCCTGAAAAAATCCTGACCGGAATCCTCCCATGGCCCAGATCACCATGTACTGCACCTCCGTGTGCCCCTATTGCACGCGCGCCGAAATGCTGCTCAAGCAGCGCGGCGTGGAGGAGATCCACAAGATCTTCATCGACCGCGACCCGGCCCAGCGCGCCGTCATGATGGAACGCACCGGCCGGCGCACCGTGCCGCAGATCTACATCGACGAACGCCATATCGGCGGCTTCGACGATCTCTCCGCTCTGGACCGCGCCGGCGGCCTGGTGCCCCTGCTGCAGGCCTGACCGCCCGCGCATCCGCCCCGCCTTTCCTCCCCTCACACCGGAATCCCCATGTCTGAAGAAAACAGCACCCAGAACGGCCAGGCCCCCAGCTTCGGCCTGCAGCGCACCTACGTCAAAGACCTGTCGCTGGAAATGCCCAACGCCCCGGAAATCTTCCTCGAACAGGAAGGCCCGACCGTCGAGGTCTCGATCCAGGTCGGCGGCCGGCAGCTGGCGGAATCCGTGTTTGAATCCACGGTGACCGCCACGGTGACCACGCGCATCGGCGACAAGGTCCTGTACCTGGTCGAACTCTGCCAGGCCGGCATCTTCGAGGCCGCCAACATCCCGGCCGAACAGCTCGATCCGCTGCTGGGCATCGTCTGCCCGACCATGCTCTACCCCTACCTGCGCGCCAACGTCGCCGACGCGATCACGCGCACCTCGCTGCCGCCGCTGCACCTGAGCGAAATGAACTTCCAGGCCCTGTACGAACAGCGCCTGGCGCAGCAGCCGGACGCGCAGGCCCAGGGCGAGGACTCGGGCCTGATCCTGCCTCCCGGCGCGCGCAACTGAGCGGCCGGGCCCGCACGCCATGGCACCGGTCCGGCTCTGCGTCCTGGGCGCGGGCAGCTGGGGCACCGCCCTGGCGGCCCTGGCCAGCGCCCGGTCCGACGCCCTGATCTGGGCCCGCGATCCGGAACAGGCGCGGGCCATCGGCCAGCAGCACGTCAACCCGCGCCACCTGCCCGGCATCGCCCTGCCGCCCGCCCTGCGGGCGACCAGCGACTTCGACGCCGCGCTGGCGCACGTGCTGGACGGCCCCGGCCCGGCCGACCGCCTGATCGTGCTGGGCGTGCCCATGTCGGGCCTGGCCGACGTCTGCCGGCGCATCGCGCGGGCGCTGCCGGCGCGCCCCGCCGACGCCCCGCCGGTCCATCTCCTGTGGACCTGCAAGGGCATCAGCCCCGACACGCACCAGTGGCCGCACCAGATCGTGGACCAGGCGCTGTCGGGCATCGCCTGGCTGCGCACGGGCGTGCTTTCGGGCCCGTCCTTCGCCCTCGAAGTGGCCCAGGGCCTGCCGGTCGCCCTCACGGTGGCCGGCCGCGACCCGGGCACCGGCCGCGCCGCCCAGGCGGCCTTCCACGGCACCCGGGCGCGCATCTACGGCACCCGCGACGTCATGGGGGTGGAAGTCGGCGGCGCCCTGAAGAACGTCATCGCCATCGCCTGCGGCATCAGCGACGGCCTGCGGCTGGGCACCAACGCCCGCGCCGCCCTGATCACGCGCGGCCTGGCGGAAATCCAGCGCCTGGGCGTGGCGCTGGGCGGCCAGGCGGACACCTTCATCGGCCTGACCGGGCTGGGCGACCTGGTCCTCACCGCCACCGGTGAACTCTCGCGCAACCGCCAGGTGGGCATCGCCATCGGCCAGGGCCGCTCGCTGGACGACATCCTGGCGGGCGGCATGACCGCCGAAGGGGTGCGCTGCGCGCGCGCCGCCCAGGCGCTGGGCCGGCAGCACGGCCTGGACCTGCCCATCACCGATGCCGTCTGCGGCGTGCTGTTCGACGGCATCGCGCCCACCCAGGCCGTGGCCGCCCTGCTGGCGCGCGATCCGCGCGACGAATGACGCCGTGGCTGCAGATGCGGCCGGAGCGCGCCGGGCGTCCGCCGCGCCGTGCTGCGGCGCCGTCCGCGGCTTTCCGTCCCGCGCTCCGGCCGCGGTCCCGGCCGGACGGGGGTCCGGGTCAGACCCCGCCCGCGTAGCCGGCCTGCCGCCAGGCCTCGAAGACCGTGACCGCCACGGCATTGGACAGGTTCAGGCTGCGCTGCTGCGGCCGCATCGGCAGGCGGACGCGCTGCGCCGGGGGAAAGACGGCCAGCTGCGCGTCCGACAGGCCGGCGGTTTCCCGTCCGAACACGAACACGTCTCCCGCCCGGAAGGCGCGCTCGCCGATCGGCACGGACCCGCGCGTGGTCAGCGCGAAGCGCCGCGACGGATCGCCGCCGATCGCGGCCAGCGCCTCGTCCAGGCCGTCGTGCACGCGCATGTCCGCCCATTCGTGATAATCCAGGCCTGCCCGCCGCATGCGCGCGTCATCCAGGGCGAAGCCCAGCGGCCGCACCAGGTGCAGGCAGGCGCCGGTGTTGGCCGCGAGACGGATCACGTTGCCGGTGTTGGGCGGGATTTCGGGTTCGACGAGGACGATGTGGAACATGGAACGGGATCGATGAGGGCCGCGCGGGGATGCATCGCCGGCCCCGCCCGCACGCAGCGGCCGGCCCGGCGGCCCTTATTGTAAGACCCGGCCTGCAAGACCCGGCCGCCGGAAGCCTCGCGCAAGGCGCCGCCCCCCGAGGACTCACCGGCCCGGCCATCGGGCGCTTCGGCATGGCCGGCGTGGGGAACCACGGCGCGGGCCAGCACCCAGCCCTCGACCCGCGCGGCGCCGGCATCCTTCAGCACCGCCGCCACCGCCTGCAGCGTCGCGCCCGTGGTCAGCACGTCGTCCACCACCGCGATCCGCTGGCCGGCCAGCGGGCCGGCGGGGTCCGCCGAGGCCCCCGGCAACCCATCGCCCGCCGGCCGCGCCGGGGGCGCCCGTCTCCCCGCTTCGGGGACGGCGAACACTCCCGTCTGCGCCCGCAGGCGCAGCGCGCGGTCCAGTCCCGCCTGCCGCGGCCCTTCGCGCACCCGCCGCACCCCGTCCAATCGGTAGCGCAGCCCCAGTTGCCGGGCCAGCAGGCGGGCCACCTCGGCCGGCGGACTGAATCCGCGCCGCAGCAGCGCCTCGCGCCGGGCTGGCACCGGCACGATCCAGTGCGGCCGGAGAAGCCGGACGTCGCCGGCCTCCACCGCCCGCGCCAGCAGGTCCGCCAGCAAGCGCGCCAGAGGCAGGCGGCGGCGGATCTTGTAGTCGTGGATCAGGTCGCGGCCCAGCCCGGCGTAGTCGAAGGCCGCCACCACGCGGTCGTAGGCCGGCGCCCGCGGGCCGCAATCGGGACAGCGCCCTGCCTCGTCCAGGGGATGCGCGCAGCGCGGACAGCGCGGCCGCGCGCCATCCGGCCGCAGATGCGCCAGGCACGCGGGACACAGCCCCTGGCCGCCCACCCGCCGGCCGCAGCCCGGACAGTCGGCCGCGATCCAGTCGCGCCAGCGATCGATCGGCAGATGCAGCATAATGGCGTGTCCTTCCGCAGGAAAACCCCATCACAGCACGCTTCGGGCCGCCCCGGGCCGGGCCTTGATCGTTTATGCCACAGCTTCCCCGCCTACCCATCGACCCCCAGGCCGTGACGCGCCAGTTCGCCCGGCGCGCGCCCCTGGACGCGCCCCAGTTCCTGTACGGGGAAATCGCCCAGCGCATGCTGCGCCGCCTGAGCTACATCCGCATCGCTCCGCACGACATCCTGGACGCGGGCTGCGGCGCCGCCCATGCGCTGGACCCCCTGCGCGCGCGCTATCCCGACCAGCGCTACATCGGCCTGGACGCCTGCGGCGCGCTGCTGGACACGGCGCGTGAGCGCTACGCGGCCAAGCCCGGCTTCTGGCACCGGCTGCGCAACAAGCCCACGCCGGCCGCCGAATTCCGCCAGGCCGACCTGGCCGAGACCGGTCTGCCGGACGAAAGCCTGGACCTCGTCTGGTCGAACCTCGCCCTGCACTGGCACCCGGAGCCCCACCTGGTGCTGCAGGAATGGCGCCGCGTCCTGCGCAACGACGCCCTGGCGATGTATTCCAGCCTGGGGCCCGGCACCTTCCGCGAACTGCGCGACGCCCTGGCCGAGGTCGATCCGGACACGCGCCCCATGGAATTCGTCGACATGCACGATTTCGGCGACCTGATGCTGCAGGTCGGCTTCGCCGATCCCGTCATGGACCAGGAAATCATCACCCTGACCTACAAGACCGCCGACAAGCTGCTGGAAGACGTGCGCGCCCTGGGCGGCAATCCCCACCCCGAACGCCGCCGCGGCCTGCCGGGCCGCGCCTGGCGTGAACGCCTGGTCCGCGCCCTGGAACGCCGCCGCCACGCCGACGGCACGATCCACCTGAGCCTGGAAGTCGCCTACGGCCACGCCTGGCGCGTCGCCGCGCGGCGCGGCGTGTTCGGCGACCTGCCCGTCACCACCTTCAAGCGCGCCCAGCCGCTGGAGGCCGGCAAGCCGCCCCCGCGCGTCGTGCCGCGCAAGCCGGACGGGGAAAACTAGGGAACCTGGGCGGGCTTCAGGAGGGCCTGCTCAACCGCCGATGCAGCAAGCTCCGCAGATCCCGGCGGATATCGCAGACGATATGGATGTAGAGCCGGTCCTCCCGGGTTTCATAAATGATCCGGTTCATGCCGGCGGCGATCTGCCGGTATTGCGGCAGACCCAATTCGGCAAGTTCGTCCGGCAGGCGGCCGGCCAGGGGGAACGATTCGGCGGCATGCACCGCCGTCCTGATCCCCTCGAAAGATTCCCGCCAGGTGTGCGGCCCGAATTTCCGAAGTACATACCGCCGCAATTCACGTAAATCGGCTTCGGCGCCCGGCAGAAAAGCCGCTTTCACGCACCCGCCCCGTCTTCCCGATCCAGATCGGCGAAGACGTCTTCGGCATCCCGCCAGAGGCCCGCATCGATATCCCGCTGCCCCATGGCCAGCAGCTTCAACAGCGCCAGGGCCTGCTCGTTCTGCTCATAGGCCGCCACGTCCATCAGGACCAGCCTGGCTTCTCCGTTCTGGGTGATCAGCATGGGCTCGCCGGTCTCGGCCACGTCCCGCGCGATCTCGGCGGCATGAGACTTCAGGTAGCTGATCGGTCGAACGTGAGTGGCAAGTTTCATGGACACGATTTCCTCATGCACGATATCGTCATGGGGAAGAACATAGACCGGATTCAGTCCGACACAAAGCCCGTGCCGGCCAGGCCCAGGCTCCGCACGGCCGGCTCAGGCCGGCACGCCGTACAGATCGTATTCGTCCGCGTCCTCGATGCGCACCCGGACCAGGTCGCCCGGCGCGTGGCCGGCGGCGTCGCGCAGCAGCACGCTGCCGTCGATTTCCGGGGCGTCGGCCATGGACCGCGCGGTGGCGCCGCCTTCCTCGTCGACCTCGTCCACCAGCACCGTCAGGGTGCGGCCGACCTTGGCCGCCAGGCGCCGCGTGGAGATCGCCTGCTGGTGCGCCATGAAGCGCTCCCAGCGCTCGGCCTTGACCTCGTCGGGCACGGGATCGGGCAGCTCGTTGGCGCGCGCGCCAGCCACCGGGGAATA
This sequence comes from Castellaniella defragrans 65Phen, assembly GCF_000612685.1. Taxonomy (NCBI): domain Bacteria; kingdom Pseudomonadati; phylum Pseudomonadota; class Betaproteobacteria; order Burkholderiales; family Alcaligenaceae; genus Castellaniella; species Castellaniella defragrans. Next base: position 714,148 of record NZ_HG916765.1, on the reverse strand, counting down.
CTGGAAGCAGCCGACGCGGTCGAGCTGGGCTTCGGTCATCCAGTCCAGCAGGTACTGGAAGTCTTCCTCGGTCTCGCCGGGGAAGCCGACGATGAAGGTGGAGCGCAGGGTCAGGTCCGGACAGGCGTCGCGCCACTGGCGGATGCGGGCCAGGGTGCGGTCCTCCAAGGCGGGGCGCTTCATGGCCTTCAGGATGCGCGGGCTGGCGTGCTGGAAGGGGATGTCCAGGTAGGGCAGGATGCGGCCTTCCGCCATCAGGGGGATCAGCTCGTCCACGTGGGGATAGGGATAGACGTAGTGCATGCGCACCCACACGCCGAATTCCCCGAGGGCGCGCGCCAGCGCCGTCAGCTGCGTCCTGACCGGGCGCCCGTCCCAGAAGCCGGTGCGGTACTTCACGTCCACCCCGTAGGCGCTGGTGTCCTGGGAGATCACCAGCAACTCCTTCACGCCGGCGTCCACCAGGCGGCGGGCCTCGCCCAGCACGTCGCCGATCGGACGGCTGACCAGGCGCCCGCGCATGGACGGGATGATGCAGAAGCTGCAGTTGTGGTTGCAGCCCTCGGAAATTTTCAGATAGGCATAGTGGCGCGGCGTCAGGCGGATGCCCTGGGGCGGCACCAGATCCACGTAGGGATCGTGCGGGCGCTCGTGCGGGGCGGCCTCGTGCACGGCGCGCACCACCTGCTCGTACTGCTGCGGGCCGGTGACGGCCAGCACCGCCGGATGCACGCTGCGGATCATGTCGGCTTCCACGCCCAGGCAGCCGGTGACGATGACCTTGCCGTTTTCCACGATGGCCTCGCCGATGGCGTCCAGGGATTCGGCCTTGGCGCTGTCGATGAAGCCGCAGGTGTTCACCACGACGACGTCGGCGCCTTCGTAGTCGGGGCTGATGGTGTAGCCGTCGGTGCGCAGCTGGGTCAGGATGCGCTCGGAATCGACCAGGGCCTTGGGACAGCCCAGGCTGACGAAGCCGACGCGGGGGGATTGATTCATGGGAATACTCGGTGGGATGCGGCGGGAATGGCCCGGCGCCGCTCCGGCCATGCGAAGCCGGCGGGCGGGCGTGGCCGGGACAGCCCTCGATTTTAGCCAATCGGTGCTAAAGTCCCCGCAATCCGCTCCGCAACCCCCTCATTCTGGATCCATTCCGTGCCGGAATCGCCACAATCCCCCGCCCTGTCCGGCCAGTTGCTGGCCGCCGCCCGCGCCATCCGGGCGGTGCTGGGCGGCCAGTCCCTGTCGGAGGCGCTGGAATCGATCCCCGCCGCGCAGCGCCCCGCCGCCCAGGCCCTGTCCTTCCATGCCATGCGCCGGCTGGGCCACGCCCGGGCCGCGCGCGAACGGCTGGTGCCGCGCCGCCCGCCGGAACGCCTGGTCGAGGCCCTGATCCTGCTGGGCCTGAGCCTGCTGGAAGCCAGCCTGCGCCAGGCCGAGGGCGCCGCGCAGCCGCCCGGCACGCCGGTCTACCACGAGCACACCCTGGTCCACCAACTGGTCGAGGCGGCCGCCGCCGACCGCCGCACCCGGCCGGCCAAAGGCCTGATCAACGCCGTGCTGCGCCGCTACGCGCGCGAGCGCGCGACGCTGCGGGCCGCGCTGGATGCGCAGCCCGAGGCGGTCTGGAACCACCCCGGCTGGTGGATCGACATCGTGCGCGACGCCTGGCCGGACAACTGGCACGCGATCCTGGAGGCCGCCGACCAGCCGCCGCCCATGGCCCTGCGCGCCAACGTGCGGCGCATCGGCCGCGATGCGCTGCGGGCCCGCCTGGAGGCGGCCGGCCTGGCCGCCCGGCCCGTGGGCGAGGACGGGCTGATCCTGGACGCGCCCCGCCCCGTGCGCGACATCCCCGGCTACGCCGAGGGCTGGTGGTCGGTGCAGGACCCTTCGGCCCAGCGGGCCGCGCGGCTGCTGCCGCTGCGCGACGGCGAGCGCGTGCTGGACGCCTGCGCGGCGCCCGGCGGCAAGACGGCCCACCTGCTGGAGCGCCACGCGCTGCGCCTGACGGCGCTGGACAGCGACGCCCGGCGCCTGGAGCGCGTGGGCGACAACCTGCGGCGGCTGGGCCTGGAATCCCCCGACGTGTCCCTGCGCTGCGCCGACGCCGCCCGGCCCGCCGGCTGGTGGGACGGACGGCCCTACGATGCCATCCTGGCCGACGTGCCCTGCACCGCCTCGGGCGTGGTGCGCCGCCACCCCGACATCCGCTGGCTGCGCCGCGCCGACGACCTCGCGCGCACGGCGGCGCTGCAGGCCCGCATCGTGGACGCGCTGTGGCCGCTGCTGGCCGCGGGCGGCCACCTGCTGTACGCCACCTGCTCGATCTTCCCCCAGGAAGGCGAATCGCAGGTCCGCGCCTTCCTGGAACGGCACCCCGAGGCGCGGCGCCTGCCGGCCCCCGGCCACATCCTGCCCGGCGGCCCCGACGGCGGCGACGGCTTCTTCTACGCCCTGCTGCGCAAGCCAGCATGAGCGTACCGGACCGCCCCAAGCGCAAATGCCCCCGGGGTGGACGGCGCGCAGCGCCCAGGGAGCACATGGACGCGCTGGCTTGCGCTTTGGCGCGGGCTCAACAATACTGCGACTGTCCGTGATTTTCCGCCCCACCGCCGCCAGCGCATGCCCCGCTTCCTGATCCTCCTGGCCTCCGGCCTCCTGTTCCTGGCCGCCGCGGCCGCCCGGGCCGACGACGGCCAGGTGGTGCGCATCGAACCGATGCTGCGCCAGGGCCAGCTGCTGCTGGACGCCGACATCGACTTCACGCTGAGCGACGAACTGCACGACGCCGCCCGCAAGGGCGTCCCGCTGTACTTCACGGTGGACCTGGTCATCGAGCACCCGCGCTGGTGGTGGTTCGACGAGACGGTGCTGGCGGACAGCCAGACCTGGCGCATCCAGTACAACGCCCTGACGCGCCAATGGCGGGTCGGCGCCAGCGACCTGTCCCTGCCGGCCACGTCCCTGGACGAGGCCCTGGACCTGGTGCGCCACATCCGCGACTGGCCCCTCGGGGACGCCAGCCGCTTCACGCCGGACCAGACCTACCAGGGACGGCTGCGGCTGCGGCTGGACACCTCCCGCCTGGCCCGCCCCTTCCAGGTCGACGCCCTCAACAGCGCGGCCTGGACCCTGACGACCCCATGGAAAGACTTCACTTTCTCGATCTCCGCCGCAACGCCCCGCGGCTGATCCGCTGGGCGCTGCGCTCCGCGCTGGCGGTCGCCGCCGCCAGCGCGATGGCGCTGCTGGGCCTGCTGGTCTGGTCCACCGGCAACGCCTCGCGCTACGCGCAGCAGTACGACGTGCTGCTGCTGCTCAACGGCGTGCTGGCGATCGCCCTGATGTCCTGGGTGGCCATGCTCGCCATCCGGCTGCTGCGCCAGATCCGGCGGCGCCAGTTCGGCGCGCGGCTGACCGCCCGCTTCACGCTGTACTTCACCCTGATCGGCATCCTGCCCGGCGTGCTGATCTACGTGCTGTCGGTGCAGTTCATGTCGCGCTCGATCGAGTCCTGGTTCAACGTGCGGGTGGACACCGCCCTGGAGGCCGGCCTGAACCTCGGGCGCGCCGCCCTGGACGCCCAGATCACCGAGCTCAGCGGCCGGGCGCGCAACATGGCCCTGCGGCTGAACAGCGCCAGCGACGCCGAGACCGCCCTGCTGATCACTTCGCTGCGCGCCGCCAACGAGATCGACGAGGCAATGGTCTTCACCGGCAACGGCCGCCTGGTCGCCTTTTCCTCGTCGGCCTTCAGCCAGCTGCTGCCGGACCTGCCCCCCAGCAGCGTCATGAACCAGCTGCGGGTCGCCCAGGGCTACGCCGCGGCCGAGGCCGACGTGGCCGCCGGCGGCGGGCCGACCACCGACGGCCTGCACCTGCGCGTCGTCATCCCGCTGGATTCCGCCGCCTCGGACCGGCTGGGCAACGCCATGAGCCTGGGCGGCGATTCGCGCTGGCTGCAGGTGATCCAGGCCGTGCCCGAGCGCATCGCCCACAACGCCAGCCAGGTCCAGCAGGGCTTCCGCGACTACCAGGAGCTCGCCCTGTCGCGCCTGGGTCTGCGCAAGCTCTACGGCATCACCCTGACCCTGGCGCTGATCCTGGCCGTCTTCGCCGCCGTGGTGGTGGCGCTGGCCGTCTCGCGGCGCCTGGTGCGGCCCCTGCTGAGCCTGGCCTCGGGCACCCAGGCCGTCGGCGTGGGCGACTACCGACCCCTGCCCGAGCCGCCGGCGCGCGACGAAGTCGGCCAGCTGACGCGGTCCTTCAACGCCATGACGCGCCAGCTGGAAGAAGCCCGCCAGATGGTCGACCGCCACCGCCGCCAGCTGGAACAGAGCAACCTGTACCTGGAGTCGGTGCTGAGCAACCTGTCCTCCGGGGTGCTGGTGTTCGACCGCGCCTTCCGCCTGACGCTGTTCAACCAGGGCGCCCAGACCATCCTGCGCATCGACCTGCGCACCGTCCAGGGCCGGCCGCTGGAAACCGCCGAAGGCGCCCTACCGCTCGCCAGCCTGATCCGCCAGGCGTTCTCCGCCCACGACGCGGTCGAATCCACGCGCCCCTACTGGCAGCAGCAGTTCGAGGTCGAGCTGCAGGACGCGCCGGACAACGAGCGCAAGAAGCACGTCGTCACCCTGCTGGCGCGCGGCACCCGGCTGCTCATGGACGGCCACGAGGACGGCTACCTGGTGGTGTTCGACGACATCAGCGAGGTGATCTCCGCCAACCGCACGGTCGCCTGGGGCGAAGTCGCGCGGCGCCTGGCCCACGAGATCAAGAATCCGCTCACCCCCATCCAGCTCTCGGCCGAGCGGCTGGCCATGAAGCTGGCCGACCGGCTGTCGCCCGACGACGCCGCCATGCTGCAGCGGTCCACCCAGACCATCGTCAACCAGGTCGCGTCCCTGAAACGCATGGTGGACGATTTCCGCGAATACGCCCGCACGCCGCCGGCGCAGATGCAGGACATCGACCTGAACGCCCTGCTGACCGAAGTCCTGACCCTGTACGGCTGGGACCCCGCCGAACCCGCGCCCCCGCCCGCCCCGGGCGCGGCCCGCTTCGACGCCCTGCTGGCGCCCGACCTGCCCCTCATCCTGGGGGACCCGGCCCAGCTGCGCCAGGTGATCCACAACCTGCTCGCCAACGCCCGCGACGCCGCCTGCCAGCACGCCGCGCCCGGCACGGCCGAGATCCGCGTGCAGACCCGCCTGATCCGTCCCGACGACGCCGCCGGGCACGCCCGCGTGCGGCTGACCGTCTCGGACAACGGCCCGGGCTTCGCGCCCGAAGTCCTGCACCGCGTCTTCGAGCCCTACGTGACGACCAAGTCCACCGGCACCGGGCTGGGGCTGGCCATCGTCAAGAAGATCGTCGAGGAACACGCCGCCCAGGTGGACATTTCCAACCGGACCGAAGGCGGGGCGCGCATCTCCATCCTGTTTTCCAGGCTGGCGGAAGCGCCCGCCCGGCTGGACGCGCCCAGTCAAGCACACGATAATACGCAGAACACAAGGTGAGGTGATATGGCCAGAATTCTGGTGGTGGACGACGAAATAGGCATCCGCGAACTGCTGTCCGAAATTCTCTACGACGAAGGCCACACGGTCGAACTCGCGGAAAATGCGGCACAGGCCCGCGAATCCCGTCTCCGCCAGCGCCCCGACCTGGTATTGCTGGACATCTGGATGCCCGACATCGACGGCGTCACCCTGCTCAAGGAATGGTCCAGCCAGGGGCTGCTGAACATGCCCGTGATCATGATGAGCGGCCACGCCACCGTGGACACCGCCGTCGAGGCCACCCGCATCGGCGCCGTCGATTTCCTGGAAAAGCCCATCACCCTGCAGAAGCTGCTCAAGACCGTCGCCGCGGGCCTGGCGCGCCCGGTGATCCCGGCGTCCATGCGCAGCCGCACCGAACGCCCGGCGGCGCCCGCCGACCCGGTCTTCACGCAGCCGCCCGCCCTGGCCGGCGCGCCCGCCGCCGCGCAGCCCGCGGGCGCCGCGCCCGCCGCCCCCGCGCACGACGACTCGCACCTGGGCCGGATCTCGCTCAACCAGCCCCTGCGCGAAGCGCGCGACGAATTCGAGCGCATCTACTTCGAATACCACCTGCTGCACGAAAATCACAGCATGACGCGGGTGTCCGAGCGCACCGGGCTGGAACGCACCCACCTGTACCGCAAGCTCAAGCAGCTCGGCATCGACACTTCACGCAAGAAATCGTCCGGCGGCTGAGCGGCCTCCGGCCCGGCCGCCACGCGCCCGGGATCCGGAACGCGCCAAGGCCGCGCGGCTACCCGCGATACGAGCGCATGAATTCCGCCACCGGCTGGCGCCGGCCGCCGGGCTTTTGCAGCGCCGTCACGCGCAGCACGCCATCCGCCGTCGCCACGTCGATGCCCTCGGGCCCCATGCCCAGGATCGCGCCGGGGGCCGGCGCATCCCCGCCCGCCGCGCCGGCGGCGGCCGGCAGGGCCCGCGCCCCCCACACCTTCACCGGCTGATCGAATCCGGGCAGCGCCATCGTCGTGCCGGGAAACGGATCGAAGGCCCGCACCCGGCGCGCCAGTTCCACCGCGGGGCGGGAGAAATCCAGCGCCGATTCGGACTTCAGCAGCTTGCCGGCATAGCACACGCCCGCCTCGGGCTGGGGCACCGGCACCGGCGCATCCCCGGCTGCCAGCCGCGCGAGCACGTCCACGATGGCGCGCGCACCGTCGGCCGCCAGCCCGTCGTGCAGGCTCGCGCCGGTCTCGTCGGGCGCCAGCGGGCGTTCCACCCGGTGCAGCATGGCGCCCGTGTCCAGACCCGCGTCCATCTGCATGATGGTCACGCCGCTGGCGGCGTCGCCCGCCTCGATCGCGCGCTGGATGGGCGCCGCCCCGCGCCAGCGCGGCAGCAGGCTGGCGTGGATGTTCAGGCAGCCGTGGCGCGGCAGGTCGAGCACCCACTGCGGCAGGATCAGGCCATAGGCCGCCACCACCATGACATCCGGCACCAGGTCCCGCAGCGCGGTCCGGGCCGCCTCGGCGTCCTCCGGATACCTGCCGTCCAGCCGCAGGCTGCGCGGCTGCAGCACCGGAATGCCGGCGGCCTGCGCGGCCTGCTTGACGGGGCTGGGCATGAGCTTCATGCCGCGCCCCGAGGGGCGGTCCGGCTGGGTCAGCACGCAGACGACCCCATGCCCCGCCCCGATCAGGGCGTCCAGGGCCTGCCGGGCGAATTCCGGGGTTCCCGCGAAGGCGATCCGCATTCAGACCCCGGCGGCTTCGCGCTGGGCCTCGCGCTGCTGCTTGCGCAGGCGCGTGCGGATGCGGTTCTGCTTGAGCACGGACAGGTACTCGACGAAGACCTTGCCCAGCAGGTGGTCCAGTTCGTGCTGCACGCACACGGCCAGCAGGCCCTCGGCGTCGAACTCGTAGGGCTCGCCGCGCTCGTCCAGGGCGCGCACGTGGATGCGCGCGCTGCGTTCGACCTCGTCGTAGATGCCGGGCACCGACAGGCAGCCCTCTTCGTAGACCTGGAGCTCGTCGCTCTTCCAGGTGATTTCGGGGTTGATCAGCACGTGCAGGTCGTTGCCGTCTTCCGAGACGTCGATGACCACGACCCGCTCGTGCACGTCCACCTGGGTCGCGGCCAGGCCGACGCCGGGCGCGGCGTACATGGTTTCCGCCATGTCGCGCACCAACTGGCGGATGCGGTCGTCCACCTGCCGCACCGGCGCGGCGACCTTGTGCAGCCGGGGGTCCGGGTATTTGAGAATGGGAAGCAGAGCCATGTCGAAAACCGTGACGATGATGCCAAAGCTCCATGATAAATCAGGACCATGGCGCGGGACAGGAGCATCCCGCCCGCCGCAAGGCCCGGCCGCTTTCATGGCACACTGGCGCGATCCCCCCGACCCGAGCGAATCCGCCCCGACGCGATGCCCCTGAACGCCCCCGAAACCGAACTGCGCGCCTGGATCCGCCTGAGCCTCGAACCGGACCTGGGCGCGGACCGGGTGCGCCTGCTGCTGTCGGTCTTCGGCATGCCGCAGGACATCCTCACGGCCACCACCGGCAGCCTGGCGCGCCACCTGGACCCGGCGCTGGCGGCCCGCCTGCGCCAGCCGCCCGGACCGGACATCCAGGCCGCCGTCGACCAGGCGCTGGACTGGCTGAGGGCCGACGGCCATCACCTGCTGACCCTGGCCGACCCCCACTACCCGCGCGCGCTGTATGCGCTGACCGACCCGCCGCCGATCCTGTATGCCCACGGCCGGCCCGACCTCCTGGACCGTCCCATGCTGGCCATCGTCGGAGCGCGCCACGCCACCGCGGACGGCGAGCGCAACGCCCATGCCTTCGCGCGCCACCTGGCCCTGCAGGGCTGGTGCGTGGTCAGCGGCCTGGCCAGCGGCATCGACGGCGCGGCCCACGCCGGCGCCCTGGATGCCGGCGAAGCCGGCGGCGGCACCCTGGCCGTGCTGGGCACCGGCATCGACCGCGTCTATCCGGCCGCCCACCACGCCCTGGCCCACCGCATCGCCACCCACGGCCTGCTGCTGTCGGAATTCCCCCTGGGCACGCCGGGCCTGCCCTTCCATTTCCCGCGGCGCAACCGCATCGTCGCCGCCCTGAGCCAGGGCGTGCTGGTGGTCGAGGCCGCCGCGCGCAGCGGCTCGCTGATCACCGCCCGGCTGGCGGGCGAGCTGGGGCGAGAGGTCTTCGCCATCCCCGGCTCCATCCATTCCCCCCTGTCGCGCGGCTGCCATGCCCTGATCCGCCAGGGCGCCAAGCTGGTCGAGTCCGGCCAGGACATCGTCGAAGAACTCCGCCAGGGCGCGCTGCCGGGCCTGCGGGCCGCCCCGCCGCCCGCCACCGGGACCGGCGCGGGCGCAGACGCGGGCACCGATCCCGAAGCCGACGCCCTGCTGCGGCGGATCGGCCTGGATCCGGTCGATCTCGATACCCTGCAGGCGGACCTGGACTGGCCCATCGACCGCCTCATGGGCCGGCTCACCCTGCTGGAAATCGCCGGCCGCATCGACCGCACCGCCGACGGCCGCTACCGGCGCAAGGCCTGAGCCGGCTGCGCTATGATGAACCCGTCCCGCCCGGCGCGGACCCCCACCGAGATGGAATCCCATGACCGAACACATCAAGATCGTCGAAGTCGGGCCGCGCGACGGCCTGCAGAATGAAAAACAGTTCGTCGACAGCGCCGTCAAGATCGAGCTCGTCGACCGCCTGTCCGCCGCCGGCTTCGCCAACATCGAGGCCGCGTCCTTCGTCTCGCCGAAATGGGTGCCGCAGATGGCCGACGGCGCGCACGTCATGGCCGGCATCGCCCGCCGCCCCGGCACGATCTATTCCGTCCTGGTGCCCAACCTGCGCGGCTTCGAGGGCGCCCTGGCCGCCCGCGCCGACGAAATCGTGATCTTCGGCGCCGCCAGCGAAGCCTTTTCCCAGCGCAACATCAACTGTTCCATCGCCGAATCCATCGCCCGCTTCGAGCCCGTGGCCGCCGCCGCGAAAGAAGCCGGGCTGCGCCTGCGCGGCAGCATCAGCTGCGCCCTGGGCTGCCCCTACCAGGGCGAGACCCCGGTGGCCGCCGTGGTCGACGTGGCCGAACGCCTGCTGCGCCTGGGCTGCGACGAGATCGACGTGGCCGACACCATCGGCGTGGGCACGGCCGCCCAGGTCGGGCGCGTGCTGCGCGCCGTCGGCCAGGTCGCCGACCTGGGCACCCGCGTCTCGGGGCACTTCCACGACACCTACGGCCAGGCCCTGGCCAACATCCTGGCCGCCCTGGACTGCGGCGTGCGCATCTTCCACAGCTCGGTGGCCGGGCTGGGCGGCTGCCCCTACGCCAAGGGCGCCACCGGCAACGTCGCCACGGAAGACGTGCTGTACCTGCTGCGCGGCCAGGGGCTGGACACGGGGATCGACCTGGACGCCGTCGTGGACATCGGCCAGTGGATCTCCGAGCGCATCGGCCGCCCCACGTCCAGCCGCGCGGGCCGCGCCCTGGCGCTGAAGAAGGCGCCCTAGGCCTGCCCGCGCTCACCGGGGGGCCGCCTTGACAAGCCCTGGACACATGGCCGGCTGGCGGCTCGACTATCTTTTCGGCCTGGCCCGCCACAGCTGGCTGGTCCATGTGGGCGTCGTCTGCCTCCTGGGCCTGGCCTGGCGGCACAGCGTGAACCCGGCCAGCCGCCACGAAGCCCTGATCTGGCTGGCCGGGATGCTGATCCTGTCTGCCGCCATGCTGATCCTGGCCCAGGCCTACGTCCTGCGCTGGCCCCACGGACACGCGGCCGGCCATGACGCCCAGGCAGCCGCCCGCACATACGGCCTGCTGCATTCGCTGCTCACCTCCCTGGTCGGCCTGGGCTGGGGGCTGGGCGCTCTTTGGGTGGCACGGAACGATTTCGCCCTGCTGCTGGTGTATTCCCTGGCGCTGGGGGGCACCGCCCTGGGGGCGGTCTCGTCGCAACACGCCCTGCCGCGCTCCTGTCTGCTCAGCCTGTGGACCTCGCTGCCGCTGCTGGCCCTGGCCTATCACTACCACGATCCGGACCAGTGGTACGGCGGCATCAACGCCGCCATGGTGCTGCTGTATGCAGCCATGCTCTCCCTGCAATCCTGGCGCATGAGCGGCTTCCTGGCCCGCAACGCGCAGCTGTCCGCCTCGCTCGCCGCCCGCCTCGCCGAACTCACCACCACCTCCGAGGCGCTGGACGAGGCCCGGCGGCAGGCCGAAGACGCCAATACGGCCAAATCCCGCTTCCTGGCCCAGGCCAGCCATGACCTGCGCCAGCCGATCCATGCCATCGGCCTGCTGGCCGCCGCCTTGCACGATACCCGCCTGGACACCGAGCAGCGCGAATTGATCGGCGGCATCGAACGCGCCGTCGGCGCGGTCTCGGGGCTCTTCCAGTCGCTGCTCGACATCTCGAGCCTGGAGGTAGGCAGCATCCAGCCCCAGCCTCGGTCTCTGGACCTGGGCCAGCTGCTGTACCAGGCCTGGGAGCAGGCCCAGCCCCAGTGGCACGCATCCCAGCAGCAGATCCCGGGGCGCGCGGCCGCCCGCATCCGGCTTTTCGACCCGCCGGTCTGGGTGCACAGCGACCCGGGCCTGCTGGGCGCCATCGTCCAGAACCTGCTCACCAACGCCATCAAGTATGGGCGAGGCCACATCCTGCTGGGCATCCGGCGCGGTCCCGACGGCCCGGGCATCCAGATCAGCGACCAGGGACCGGGCATCGCGCCCGACCAGATCGACGCCATCTTCGACGAGTTCTACCGCATCCAGACCCCGCACAGCCCACATATCGACGGCGTAGGGCTGGGGCTGACGATCGTGCGCCGGCTGGCAGGCCTGCTGTCGCTGCGCGTGCAGGTACAGTCCCGCATCGGCCGGGGGACGACCTTCCGGATCACGGGCCTGCAGTCCTGCCACCCACAGGCCAGCGCCCCGGTCCAGAGCCCCTGGGACCGCCTGGCCCATCCGCTCAAGGGACGGTCCGTGTGCCTGATCGACGACGACACCGAAGTGCTGGCCGCCTGCGCCGATCTGCTGCAACGCTGGGGCTGCGCGGTCCATGCGTACACCCGGCCGCCCGACTTCACCCCGAGCATGCAGGCCATCATCAGCGACTTCGACCTGGGCCCCGGCCAGTCCGACGGACTGCAGACCATTCTCGCCATCCGGGCACGCGAAGGCTGGGACGTTCCCGCCCTGATCGTCTCGGGCCAGATGGATGCCGTGCATGAACAGGCCCTGGCTGCCGCCGGCATCGCCTGCCTGCCCAAACCGGTCCAGGCCGCCGAACTGCGCGCCTGGCTGATGCGCCACCCGCCCCAGCCGCTGCCCGGTCACTGAGCACCGGCACGGGCCACGCACGGCGGCAAGAACGCCCCCCCACGGCGGGGGAAGCGATCATCAGCGCGGCAGATGCCAGCGGCTGGCCCGCGCCACGACCGCCGTGCGGCTGTCGACCCCCAGCACCCGCATCAGCGCCGAGACGTGCATGCGCGCCGTCAGCGGCGAAATGCCCAGCCGGGCGCCGATTTCCTTGTTGCTCTTGCCCTGTTCCAGCAGCGCCAGCACCTCGCGCTGGCGCGGCGACAGCGCCAGCGCCTCGCCGCCCAGGAGCGAAGGGGCCGTGCGCACCAGGATCTCGCCATCGCAGATGGATTCGATCGCAACGGCGATCTCGTCGGGCGGCACCGATTTGCCCACGAAACCGTCGGCGCCCGCCTGCATGACCTGTTCGATGTGCGCGGCGGCCTCGGCCATGGAAAGGACGACGATCACCGCGCGAGGATACAGGCCGCGCAGCAGGGGGATACCGGTGTCGGGCGTGAAGCCCGGCAGCATCAGATCGAGCACGAAGAGCGCGGGTGCGGGGCGCAGGGCCTGCGCCTGGAGCAGCGCCTCGTCGAAAGTGCCGGCCTCGGCCAGCGCCGCCCGCGAGAACCGGTGGGCCAGCACATGGCGCATGCCCAGGCGGAACACCGGGTGGTCGTCGACCAGCAGGATGGAATCGGGTTGGGTCAAGGCAAGCCTCCGCACACACACTGTGGCACCACCGATCAGCGCATCATAGCGCCCGCCTCTCCCTTTGCCAGCCCCGTCAAAACGATACGTATATTCGTACAGGTCCATTTGCAGAGATGGCAGGGGACTGTCGATTCAGGACAATGCAAGACAGGAAACAATCTGAAACCCGTCCTCGCACCCCAGGAGACTCCTCATGGCCGTCGATCTCTTCAACGAACAGTGGTATCTGGACCAGAACCCGGACGTCGCCGCCGCCGTGGCCGCCGGCCTGACCACCGCCTACCAGCACTTCATGGCCTACGGCCAGTACGAAAGCCGCGCACCCAGCGCGCTCTTCGATCCCACCTTCTACCTGGACCAGAACCCCGACGTGGCCGCCGCCGTCGCGGCCGGCCTCGCCTCCGCCTACGAGCATTTCCTGCTCTACGGCCAGAGCGAGCCGCGCACCATCAGCCCCTTCATCGACCTGGCCGCCTACGCCAATGCCAACCCCGATCTCGCCGCCGTCGAGGGCCTGAACCTCTATCAGCACCTGGTCACCTACGGCCTGCACGAAAACCGCGACCTGGGCAACGGCATCACCCTGGGCCAGTTCGCCAACGACCCGGTCTTCAACGCCGCCCTGGCCGACCCCGACCACATCCTCGAGGCCCTGGCCCGCATCGCCGAAGTCGCCCCCTTCCTGCCCGATTTCCAGCCCCCAGAAGGCTGGACGCCCCCGGCCGACACCCCCATCCCCACCGACTTCGTGCCCCCCGAAGGCCTGCTGCTGGTCGTCCCGCCCTCGGTCACCGTGCCCGAAGGCACCGAGCTGCCCGACACCTTCAAGCCCGTCGACAGCGGCTCCGGGGGCACGGGGGGCACGGGAGGAAGCGGCGGGGGCGGCGGCGGGGACACCGTGGCGCCGGTGTTCCAGTCGGCGGCAATCAATACCGACGGCAGCAAACTCATCATGACCTACGACGGCGCGCTCAGCGGCACGACGGCGGCGACGACCGCCTTCACCGTAAAAGTCGATGACGCCGACAATGCAGTGACCGCGGTGACGATCGACGGCAGCACGGTCCAGCTTACCTTGACCACGCCCGTCAGCAAGGGCCAGGCCGTCACGGTCGCCTACGACGACCCCTCGACCGGAAATGACAGCCATGCAATCCAGGACGCGGCGGGCAACGACGCCGCCACCCTGGCGGCAACGGCCGTGACCAACGGTACGACCTACATCCATGTCGCCGCGGGCGGGGACATCAAAGCCGCGATCGCCGCGGCCGCGGATGGAGATACGATCTACCTGGCCAAAGGCACCCACAACATCCCCGAAGAAATCTCCATCACCAAGGCAATCTCGATCGTCGGGGCGGATGACGATACAAGCGATACCGCGCAGGACGTCGTCATCAACACCGCCGCCGGAGTCCGTGCCTTCGTCGTGAACGGGACGGTGACCGGCACGGTGTCGATCACCGGCATTCAGGTGACAGGCGGCTCCGAAGCCGTGACCATCGACGGCTCGACGCTGCCCCTGCAGGCCAATGTGGGCTCTCTGGTCGTCACGAACAGCACGTTCATCAGCCAGACGAACGGCGGCCTGGTGATCGGCCTGAACCACAAGGATTCCAGCCTGGGCAACCTCTTCATCGATAAAGTGATCTTCGATCAATCCGCAACGGGATTGTCGCAAAACACGGACGCATCCCATGCCGCGGGGATCATGATGTTCGGCTTCGATGGCGGCAAGGCCTCGATCAGCAACGTGACCATCAAGGGACTCGCGGACAAAGGCACCACGAACGCATCCCCGTGGTATGGCATCCAGATCCAAGGCGCGCAGAATTCCGAACTGGGCGGCGGCGTATGGGTCAACGGCCCCGAGCTGAACAACGCGGAAAATAGCGCCATCGCACTCAACAACGTCACGCTCGAAGGCGGATTCAGCAAGAATGCCGTGGCCGTGTTCAATTACGAGAACATCGATCACTTGAGCATCACGGATATGGCATTCACCGATTCCGCCTCGGGCTGGGGCACCGGGCTCAACGTCGACGGCATCATGGACAACTATGACGCGTCCGCCTGGACTTTCTCCGCCGGCGCGAAAATTGCCTTGCAAGGCAACGCGACGGCGCATACCGTCACGGGCTCCACCATTACCGGCACGGATTTCGACGACACGATCGTAGGCAAGACAGGCATGGACACCCTGATCGGGGGCGCCGGGCAGAACACCTTCGTATTCTCCAATACATCGACCGGAACGCCCTCGGATACGAACTTCGACACCATCGAACATTGGATCGCAGGAACGAACAACATCATCGATTTCGGCGCCACCACGCTCGTGATCCATCACGGAGGTTCGTCGGCCGTCGCCGGCAAGGCAAGCATTTCCAACACCGGTGTTGCAACGTTCCATGCCGATGATGACACGCTCGCCGAGCAACTGACCGCCGTCGAGGCCGCCATTTCGGCCATAGGGAGCAGTCCGCCCACCGCAGGCGGGGTCGCCATCTGGCAAAACGGTGGTGATGCATACCTGTTCATCTCCGATGCGGATTCGGGACTGACCGCAACGGATGTGCTGATCAAATTGACGGGCGTCTATCTGAGCAATGATGGCCTGACCATCACCGCTGGGGACATCACCGGGATTGCCATGACAGCCTGAACCATCTCTCCTGGGCCTCCAAACGCAGAACGCTGAATAGCCTCCATGGAAGTGCCATGCCACGGTTTCCGTCCCCGGAACCGTGGCCGCTTTTTTCATTGACAGCCATCTACTGTCGTCTTGCACCCGATGCACAGCCATGACGCTTTCATCCGTTCGTACTTCCCAGTCTGGCGGGGTGGCGGGGGCATGCGCAGAATGAGGCTTCCCGCATCCGGAAGCCCGCCATGCCCGATCGGAACGATGCTGCGCCTGCTGTGGCCGCAGCCACTCCTGTGTCTGCTGCTACCGCTGCTGCTGCCGCTCCTGCGTCTGCCGCTGCATCTGCTGCTGCCGATCCTGCGTCTGTGGCCGCCGGCGCCGCTGCTGGCTCGGCTGCTTCTGCCGCCGCCGACCCGGCTGCCGGTACCGGTGCAGGTGCTGCCGCGGCCACCCCGGCCGACGACCACGACAGTCCCTGGAAGGAGGCGCTGGAAATCTTCTTCCGGCAGGCCCTCGAACTGCTGGCCCCCGGACTGCACCAGGCCGTCGACTGGTCGGTCGCGCCGCAGTTCCTGGACAAGGAACTGCAGGCCCTGGGCGTGCCGGATGGTCCGCCCGGCCATGGGCGGCTGCACGCCGACAAGCTGGTGCGGGTGCGCCATCGGGCCGGTGCCGATGCCTGGATCCTGGTCCACGTCGAGGTGCAGGGCGGGGGCACGGGCCCCCGGGCGCTTGCCCGGATCGCGCAGCGCATGTACCGCTACCGGACGCGCATCGAGATCAGGCACGAGGGCCTGAGCGCTCGGGCCGGGCGTGTGCCTCCGGCCCTGTTCAGCCTGTGCATCCTGGTGGCCAGCCGCTCGGGCCCGGACCGCCTGGAATGCCGGCGGGAATTCCTCGGCCAGGGTGTGTGTTTTTCCTTTCCCGTCGTACACTTGGCCCAGTGGCTGGCCCGCTGGAACGAGCTGGAATCGCTGGCGCGCACGAACCCGTTTGCGGTGGTGGTCATGGCGCAGCTGCAGGCCGTGCGGTATCGGGCCGGGGCGCGGCGGGTAGGACCTGCGGTGTCGCTGGTGCGGATGCTGTACGGGTACGGCTATGGCCATGACCAGATCCAGCCGCTGCTGCGGCTGATCGAATGGATGCTGCGGCTGCCTGCGGCGCAGGAGCCGGAGTACCTGGCGGCGGTGGAACGCCTGGAACGGGAGCGCAAGATGAGCTATGTGACGATCGCCGAACGGCGCGGCATTGCCAAGGGCCTGGAGCAGGGACTGGAGCAAGGTCTGGAACAGGGTCTGGAGCAAGGCCGGGTCAAGGGCCAGGCCGATCTGCTGCTGCGCCTGCTTCAGCGTCGCTTCGGGGCGGTGGATGCTGACGTGGTTCGGCGCATCCGCTCGGCCGGCATGGATGAACTGGAAACCTGGTCATTGAACATCCTGGACGCCGCGACGCTGGACGACGTGTTCCGCGACTGACGCGGCCCCCTCTCCCCTCACGGGAGAGGGGGCGGGGTAGATGTGCGGTTGCAGACTGTAAAATCACGTTATACAATACGCCATGATCAAGAGTTTCCGGCACAAAGGTCTTGAGCGTTTTTTCAGGATGGGCTCGAAGGCCGGGATTCAGGCGCATCACACCAACAGGCTGCGCATCATGTTGACGCGTTTGGACGTTTCCAGACGGCCGGAAGACATGGATGCGCCAGGCTGGAAGCTACACCTGCTCTCGAATGGCCATTGGTCGGTATGGGTGAATGGAAATTGGCGACTGACGTTCCGGTTCGACGGCGAAGATGCCGAGCTGGTCGATTATCAGGACTATCACTGAGGAACATGGCGATGACTCGTATGCACAACCCAGCGCATCCCGGCGAAGTGCTGCGCGAGTTCCTGCCGCCGGGCATGAGTGTGACCGAGACCGCGCAACGCCTCGGCGTTTCTCGCGTCATGCTGTCCCGCGTGCTCAACGGACGCTCCGCGATGTCGGCGGATATGGCGATCCGCATCGGCCTGCTGACGCGCACCAGCCCCGAATCGTGGCTGGCCAATCAGATGCAATGGGACTTGTGGCAGAGCAGCCGCAAGCCCAAACCCAAGGTTCAGCCGCTGCAGCGGACAGCTTGATTGAAAAGTTGCCGGGGTCGGATACCGTCTTGAAACGCAAGTCCCGTCGTGGAAACAAAGAAACAAAAGGATGCTCAGTGCGCCGGGACGAAGCCGCTCGGTAGGTTCATCCCCGCGCTCGTGCCAGCAGCCCCTCGTCCAACCGGCATCACCCGTTCCACCCGCTTCCCGCCCTTCGATGCCTCTGCGATAAGTTTCCGCGCAAAAGTAAACGCTCCACGACCTCATTCTTCCGCGCCGACGGACTCCAGCGCTAAAGTCTCGGGATGCAGATTCCAGGGCAACAGCGCTTCATCCGCTTCCGCCGCGCTGGCGCGGGGCAGTTCACGCAGCACCTTGCGCAGCCATGTATACGGCTCGCGACCATTGGCCTTGGCCGTCTCCACCACGTAGTCGTAGATCACCACCGACTGCCCGGGCGGCCCGCCCGTCTGCTCCCACATGTACGACTTGGAATCGGCGGACTTGCCCGCCTCCTTCAACACCTGCATCGTGGTCTCACCCTTTCGATGCGCCCCCGTGACGCTTTCATCCGTTCGTACTTCCCAGTCTGGCGAGGCGGTGGGGGCATGCGCAGAATGAGACTTCCCGCATCCGGAAGCCCGCCATGCCCGATCGGAACGATGCTGCGCCTGCTGTTGCCGCAGCCACTCCTGCGTCTGCCGCTGCCGCTCCTGCGTCTGTGGCCGCCGGCGCCGCTGCTGGCTCGGCTGCTTCTGCCGCCGCCGACCCGGCTGCCGGTACCGGTGCAGGTGCTGCCGCGGCCACCCCGGCCGACGACCACGACAGTCCCTGGAAGGAGGCGCTGGAAATCTTCTTCCGGCAGGCCCTCGAACTGCTGGCCCCCGGACTGCACCAGGCCGTCGACTGGTCGGTCGCGCCGCAGTTCCTGGACAAGGAACTGCAGGCCCTGGGCGTGCCGGATGGTCCGCCCGGCCATGGGCGGCTGCACGCCGACAAGCTGGTGCGGGTGCGCCATCGGGCCGGTGCCGATGCCTGGATCCTGGTCCACGTCGAGGTGCAGGGCGGGGGCACGGGCCCCCGGGCGCTTGCCCGGATCGCGCAGCGCATGTACCGCTACCGGACGCGCATCGAGATCAGGCACGAGGGCCTGAGCGCTCGGGCCGGGCGTGTGCCTCCGGCCCTGTTCAGCCTGTGCATCCTGGTGGCCAGCCGCTCGGGCCCGGACCGCCTGGAATGCCGGCGGGAATTCCTCGGCCAGGGTGTGTGTTTTTCCTTTCCCGTCGTACACTTGGCCCAGTGGCTGGCCCGCTGGAACGAGCTGGAATCGCTGGCGCGCACGAACCCGTTTGCGGTGGTGGTCATGGCGCAGCTGCAGGCCGTGCGGTATCGGGCCGGGGCGCGGCGGGTAGGACCTGCGGTGTCGCTGGTGCGGATGCTGTACGGGTACGGCTATGGCCATGACCAGATCCAGCCGCTGCTGCGGCTGATCGAATGGATGCTGCGGCTGCCTGCGGCGCAGGAGCCGGAGTACCTGGCGGCGGTGGAACGCCTGGAACAGGAGCGCAAGATGAGCTATGTGACGATTGCCGAACGGCTGTATACCCAAAGAGGCCTGGAGCAGGGTCTGGAACAAGGCCTGGAACAGGGTCTGGAGCAAGGCCGGGTCAAGGGCCAGGCCGATCTGCTGCTGCGTCAGATCGAACGCCGCTTCGGCCCTGCAGACGCAGAAGTCACGCAACGCATCCGCTCGGCCGGCATGGACGATCTGGAAACCTGGTCATTGAACATCCTGGACGCCGCAACGCTGGACGACGTGTTCCGCGACTGACGCGACCCGAACCGGCGTTCTCTGGCGAATCACCAGCCATCATGTTGAACGCTGTGGTCGCGGGAACCACAACTGTCTGCGCGTGCCGCGCCTGGATGCTCGCGCAGACACGCTGTAATGACAACGACACTACGCGATGCTGTGCTTGAGGTCACCAAAGAGGCGACCACCCAATCCCAGGGTCAGCCTGCCCCGCCAGCCTGGGTAGAATAGCGTCCATGCTCGCCCTGTACCGCCCCTCCGAAGAAGAACACCGCGCCCTGCTGGCGCAGATCGCCCCGCTGCCGCTGCGCGGGCGCGCCTGGCCGCGCTGGATCGCCGTCATCGCCTGGATCATCATGGCCCTGATCGCCGTGCGCCTGGCCATGGTCCTACAGCTCTCGCCCGACCGGGCGCTGCCCATGGCGGTCGTCGCCAGCATCGTGGTGTGCTTTGCCGCCCTGATCTGGATGAGCGTCCACATGTGGACCTCGGTCACGGAAATCTCCGACTGGGGCATCCGCCAGTCCTGGATCACGCGCCGCGAAGTGCCCTGGACCGAGATCCAGTCCACCAAGTTCATCCCGCTGTTCGCCTCGAAGAAGCTGGTCTGCTTCGTGCAGAAGGGCCGGCCGGTGATCTTCCAGGCCGGCACGCCGGAACTGCAGGCGGCCTTCGCCCGCATCAGCCTGGTATACCGGAAAAGAACCTGACCTCGGCTGCCACATTGCCTTGCAGATGCGCGCAGACCGCCGCGTCCGGCGGGCATTCCGGGGCATGCTCCGCCCCCTGAAAGAAGCATGAAGAGCATGCGGCCCCCATGTGGCTCGGCCATGCCCATCGGGCGCCCGAGCACAGAAAGGCGCAGGCGGATCAGGGGCGAATAGATACACATGCACCTATCCATCTGCAGAACTGACAACCGCACTCCTGTTCAGGACAATGCAAGACAGGAAACAATCTGAAACCTGTCCTCGCACCCCAGGAGACTCCTCATGGCCGTCGATCTCTTCAATGAACAGTGGTATCTGGACCAGAACCCGGACGTCGCCGCCGCCGTGGCCGCCGGCCTGACCACCGCCTACCAGCACTTCATGGCCTACGGCCAGTACGAAAGCCGCGCACCCAGCGCGCTCTTCGATCCCGCCTTCTACCTGGACCAGAACCCCGACGTCGCCGCCGCCGTCGCGGCCGGCCTCGCCTCCGCCTACGAGCATTTCCTGCTCTACGGCCAGAGCGAGCCGCGCACCATCAGCCCCTTCATCGACCTGGCCGCCTACGCCAATGCCAACCCCGATCTCGCCGCCGTCGAGGGCCTGAACCTCTACCAGCACCTGGTCACCTACGGCCTGCACGAAAACCGCGACCTGGGCAACGGCATCACCCTGGGCCAGTTCGCCAACGACCCGGTCTTCAACGCCGCCCTGGCCGACCCCGACCACATCCTCGAGGCCCTGGCCCGCATCGCCGAAGTCGCCCCCTTCCTGCCCGACTTCCAGCCCCCAGAAGGCTGGACGCCCCCGGCCGACACCCCCATCCCCACCGACTTCGTGCCCCCCGAAGGCCTGCTGCTGGTCGTCCCGCCCTCGGTCTCCGTGCCCGAAGGCACCGAGCTGCCCGACACCTTCAAGCCCGTGGAGGACGACTCCGGCGGCGGGAGTGGCGGCGGCGGCGGTGGCGGCGGCGGTGGCGGCGGCGGTGGCGGTGGCGGCGGCCCGGCCGCCACCTTCACGGTCACGGACACGGCCGGCGTGCTCACCTTCGGCGGTACCGCGACTGGCGACATCACCGTCACCACCGATGGCGGCAACGTGGCTACCTTCTCGCGCGGCGGCGTCACGGCGACGACCACGCCCGATCTCGATACCCTGGCCAAAATCACCGTTGGCACCGGCCAGACGCTGGCGCTCTCGGCGGCCCAGGCCGGCGGCCGCACCATCGACGGCACGGGCGGCGTGGTGATCGGCGCGCTGGACGCCACGCCCGCCGCCGACCTGAGTTCCATCGCCGCCGCCAGCGTCACCGTCCGGATCGAAGAAAACACAGACATCTCGACCAATTTTTCGGTCGGGACCCAGGTGACCCGGCTCGAAATCGCCGCCGGCAAGTCGGCCAGCATGGACGTGTCCCAGGTCGCGGACGTAGGCACCATCGTCAAGGGCACCGGGGCCACCGTGCAGGCCAAGGGTGACGGCGCTCAGGTCACGCACCACGCTGCCGATCTGTCCGCCAAAGGAGTGGACGCGCTGGAAATCACCGCCGATACCGGCATCCTGTCAGCCGCCCAGGCCAGCGGCATGGTCATCAGCGGCGCCGGCGGCGTGGCCATCACCGGCTCGGCTGGCGACCAGACCATTAGCGCCACATCCACCGGCGGCAACCTGATCCGTGGCGGCGAGGGCAAGGACACCGTCACCGGCGGCACTGGAGACGATACATTCGTGCTCGTCGGCATCACGGCGGAAGGCCAATACGTGGCGGGGGACATTCCCGCCGGGCTGGCCGGCGTCCTGAAGATCGACGGCACCGACCTGAACGGCCGCACGGCCAGCGAAGCTGCCAGCGGCGAATCCTACGATGGCGGCGGCGGCGGCGGCGTCAACACCCTGCATGTCTACGGCACGGTGGACATGGCGGGCATCAGCCTGGCCAACATCACGGAAATCGTCGTGCACTCGGACGTGACCTTTGCGCCCGGGCAGCTCGACGGCATCACCAAGATCACCGGCGACGGCGGCAGCACGGTGCGCCTGGCCGCCACTTCGGACAGCACAATCGATCTGTCCAGCATTACGCTGGCCAATATCGGCCAGCTGGATGTCGGCAACAACGTCACCGCCAAGATCAGCCAGGACAATCTGAACGCCATCGCCACCGTCTCGTCGTACCAGAACGCCAAGATCCAGGCGGCAGTGGACACAGTCCTGAATTTCACCGGCAAGAATGTCTTCGGCAGCGCCGAAGTGCTCAAGAGTGATGGCACGCAGCAGGCCGCCACGCTCAAGACATCAGGCGGCGCCAACATCGGCGCCATCATCGACACCGTCAATGGCATCATCGCCACGGTGAACGGCACGTTGACGACAGTCGGCCTGGGCGCCTACACCCAGGCCCCGGCCGTGGAAGGCGACTATGCCCTCATGTGCGACATGCTGGCCGGAATGACGGGCGCCGGCGTGATCCAGGGGCGCAGCGGGGTGCAGAACTTCATCTCGGGCGGCGATGGCAGCGACACCCTGATCGGCGGCGACCTGACCAACTTCATCTATGTCGGGCAGGAAGCCACCAACGGCAGCATCAGCAACACCGTCACCGGCGGCGCGGCGCGCGATTTCATCGCCGGGGACGCCAACGCCGATACGATCCATGGCGGCGGCGGCGACGATTTCATCTATGGCGGCGACGGAAACGATCACATCTACGGGGACGAAGGCAACGACTTCATCCGCCCAGGCGAGGGCGCGGACACCGTGTACATCGCCAGCGGCAGCGATTTCATCGACCTGACCGAAACCGCGCCGGCAACCGACACCCTCAGTTTCCAGGCGCGCATCGGCACTCCCAGCTACGTCCTGGGCTTCGATACCGCCAGCGGCCAAAAGGACGCACTATTATTCAGGCATGATGTCTTCATCCAGGGCAGCCTGGGCGCCCAGAACGTCATCGGCACGGGATCGGCCAGCGCAGCATTCGATCTCGACACCGCCGATTTTGGCGGCCTCGTCAGGATCACCGACACCGCCGCCGCCAACTTCAGCGATGCCGGTGCCAGGATCGCCGCCGCCGTGACGAACACGGCCGCCGACGACGCCTTCATCTTCGCGATCTCCAATGGCACCAACACGCTGGTGCTGGGCTGGGACGACCGCGCGGCGTCCGGCGGCAACGGCAATGGGGTGATGGACGCGGGCGAGTTCACCCAGATCGTGATCCTGGTCGGAGTGGGCTCGGTCACCGGCCTGGACATGAGTGCCCTCGCCGATTGATCGCACGGCCTCCCCGCACGTCCCCGCGGCGGGGCGTGCGGATCAGCGGATCGGCAGCGGATAGATCAGGCCGCCGTCCTTCCAGAGCGCGTTCAGGCCGCGCTGGATCTGCAGCGGGCTGCCCATGCCCACGTTGCGCTCGAACGATTCGCCGTAGTTGCCGACCTGCTTGACGATGCGGTAGGCCCACTGCTCGTCCAGGCCCAGGTTCTTGCCCGCGCTGCCGGTCACGCCCAGCAGGCGCTGGACGTTGGGGTCGGCGCTTTTCAGCTGCGCATCGACGTTGGCCGTGGTGATGCCCAGTTCCTCGGCGCCGGCCATGGCGTGGAAGCTCCATTTGACGACGTTCAGCCAGGCGTCGTCGCCCTGGCGCACGAAGGGCCCGAGGGGTTCCTTGGAGATGATTTCCGGCAGGATCACGTAGTCGGCGGGCTTGGACAGCTTGGCGATGCGGATCGAGGCCAGGCCCGAGGCGTCGGTGGTGAACACGTCGCAGCGGCCGGCCGCGAAGGCGTTGACGACCTCGTTGAACTGCTCGATCACCACGGGCTTGTACTGCACGTCGTGCGCACGCGCCCAGTCGGCCATATTCTGCTCGTTGGACGTGCCGGTCTGCATGCAGACCGTGGCGCCGTTCAGGTCGCGGGCGGACGTGATGCCCAGGGACTTGGGCACCATGAAGCCCTGGCCGTCGTAGAAGTTGATGGCGGCATGGACGGCCCCCAGCGAGGTGTCGCGCGACTGCGTCACCGTGGTGTTGCGCGCCAGCAGGTCGATTTCGCCCGACTGCAGGGCGGTGAAGCGCTGCTGCGCGTTCAGGGGCACGATCTTGACCTTGGACGCGTCGCCCAGCACGGCGGCGGCGACGGCGCGGCACATGTCCACGTCCAGGCCCTTCCATTCGCCCTTGGCGTCGGGCGCGGAGAATCCGGCGAAGCCGGTGGTGACGCCGCACTGCACGGCCCCGCGCGTCTTGACCACGGCCAGGGTGTCGGCCTGGGCCAGGGGCATGCCGGCGCCCAGCAGGACGGCCAGGCCGGCGATCATTTTGAATCCACGCATGGAAGAGTCTCCCTCGGTCTGCTACACGGATTCGCACATAGTAACTGAGGGAACCCGGGAATCGATATGCCCGGATTCAATACTGGCCACACCACTGCTACTGAGCCACGCCGCCGCTCAATCGTAGCGCCGGACGTCCTCGATCACCTTGCCGTCGTTGGGCAGGCTGCCGGCCGCCACGATCTCGACGACGGCGCGCAGCTTGGTCTGCTCGCGCACCGTGGCGGCCACGGCCCCGGCATCCAGCGCGGCGTCGGCCTCGACCCGCAGGGTCATGACGTCGTGCCCCGCCTCGCCCGACACCACCAGGCGCGCCCGCCCGATTCCCGCGTGCCGGTCCAGCACGCGGGCGATCTGCTCCGGATGCACGAACATGCCGCGCACCTTGGTCGTCTGGTCGGCGCGCCCCAGCCAGCCGCGGATGCGCAGGTTGGTGCGGCCGCAGGGCGAGGCCCCCGGCATCAGGGCCGACAGGTCGCCGGTGCCGAAGCGCAGCAGCGGGTAGTCCGCATGCAGGGTGGTGACCACCAGCTCGCCGACCTCGCCCTCGGGCACGGGCTGGCCGGTGCCGGGCCGCACGATTTCCAGGATCAGGTCCTCGTTGGCGACCAGGCCTTCGCGCGCCGGGGTCTCGAAGGCCACCATGCCCAGGTCGGCGCTGCCGTAGGCCTGGAAGCCCTGGATGCCGCGGTGCCGGAACCAGGCCTGCAGCGACGGCGGGTAGGCCTCGCCCGAGAACAGCGCCAGGCGCAGCGAGGGCAGCGCCACGCCCATCTCGTCGGCCTTTTCCAGGATGATGCGCAGGAAGCTGGGCGTGCCGGTGTAGGCGTGCGGCGCCAGGTCGGCCATGGCGCGCACCTGCTGCTCGGTCTGCCCGACCCCGCCGGGGAACACCGTGCAGCCCAGCGCGTGGGCGGCGGTCTCCATCATGGAGCCGGCCGGGGTGAAATGGTAGGAGAAGCAGTTGTGCACCAGCATGCCGGAGCGCACCCCCGCCGCGTGCAGGGCGCGGGCGAAGCCCCAGTAGTCCGGCCGCGGGCCTTCGGGTTCGTAGATGGGGCCCGGCGAGGCGTACACCCGCCGCGCCTCGCCCCAGCCGATCGTGGAAAAGCCGCCGAACACGCGCAGGCGCTCCGCGTCGGCGGTGGCGCCCGGCGGCGCGATGCGGGCCGCGTGCTGCAGCTGCAGCAGTTCGCTCTTGCGCAGCACCGGCACGCGCGCCAGGGCCTGGCGCGAATCCAGCGCGGCGGGATCGATGCCCTGGAGCTGCCGGGCGATGGCCGGCGCCCGCGCGCGGGCCCGCTCCAGGGCGGCGGGCAGGCGCTGGAACAGCAGCCGCTCGCGCTCGTCGGCGGGCTGGGTCTCGCGCGCATCGTAGTATGCCTGCATGCCATTCCCCCGTGTCAGGCCAGCCAGCGCTTGCGCCGGCGATAGAACTTGGTGTCGCGGAAGCTGGTGCGGCCCGCCCCCGAGACGCCCAGATAGAATTCCTTCACGTCCTCGTTTTCGGCCAGCGCGCGGGCGGCGCCGTCCATCATCACGCGGCCGTTCTCCAGGATGTAGCCGTAGTCCGCGTAGCGCAGGGCCACGTTGGTGTTCTGCTCGGCCAGCAGGAAGCTCACGCCCTCGCGCTGGTTCAGGTCGCGCACGATCTCGAAGATTTCCTCGACGATCTGCGGCGCCAGGCCCATCGAGGGCTCGTCGAGCAGGATCATGCGCGGGTCGGCCATCAGCGCCCGGCCGATGGCGGCCATCTGCTGCTCGCCGCCGGACGTATAGCCGGCCTGGCTCTTGCGGCGCTGCTTCAGGCGCGGGAAATAGCGGTAGACCCGCTCCAGGGCGGCGTCCAGATCGGCGCGCCCCAGGCGCCGCGTGTAGGCGCCGGTGAGCAGGTTTTCCTCGATGCTCAGGTGGGCGAAGCAGTGGCGGCCTTCCATGACCTGGACCACGCCGCGCTGCACCAGGTCGGCCGGCGACAGGGACTCGATGCGTTCCCCGCGGTATTCGATCCCGCCCTTGGTGACCTCGCCGCGCTCGCCGCGCAGCAGGTTGGAGATCGCCCGCAGGGTGGTGGTCTTACCCGCGCCGTTGGCGCCCAGCAGCGCCACGATCCTGCCTTCCGGCACGGTCAGGGACACGCCCTTGAGCACCAGGATGACGTGGTTGTAGATGACCTCGATGCCGTTGACGTTCAACAGCACCGCGGGTTCGGACGCCTGTGCGCTATCCATGGTTTCCTCTCCCAGGAGCCGTCCGGGGCCGGGCCGGACCCGGCCCCGGCGCGGCTTACTCGGCGGCGCAGTCGCGCGTCGGCAGTTTCTTCTCGGCGGCGTACTTGTCGCCCAGGGATTTCACCAGCGGCTGCACGTACTTCGGGTTGGACTGGTACCAGTCGGACACGACGTCGAACTTCTTGCCGTCCCACTGGATGATGCGCGCCCAGTCGTCGCCCATGTGGTTCTCGCACGAGGTCTTCACCGGACGCATCAGCTTGGCGAAGCCCAGCTGTTCCAGGCGGGCCTGGTCCAGGTTCAGGTTTTCGTAGCCCCAGCGCACCTGCTCGGGCGTCATGTGCTTGCCCTTGCCGAACTTTTCCTGCGCGGTGCGGATGGCCTCGACCTGCAGCATGGAGATCATCATGCCGCGCGTGTAGGCCAGCGAGCCGAAGGTGCTGCCATCCTTGTCGGCGCCCTCGCCCTTGTCGTAGACGTACTTTTTCACGTCCTCGTGCACCCGGCCGTGCTCGGCGCTGTTCTGGATGGTGATGCCGTTGTAGCCCTTGGCGACGTCGCCCAGGTCCTTGACGTCGGTCTCGGAGCTGGCCCACCAGATGCCGTACATCTTGTCGCGCGGGTAGCCCACGCTCTGGGCCTCGCGGATGGCGGTCGGGGTCATGATCCCGGCGCTCCAGAGGATCACGTAGTCGGGGCGGTTCTTGCGGATCTGCAGCCAGGTGGACTTCTGCTCGACGCCGGGCGCGGCGACCGGATAGAGCTGCAGGTCGAAGCCGTTGTCCTTGGCGCGTTCCTGCAGCAGCGGGATGGGCTCCTTGCCGAAGGGCGAGTCGTGGTAGATCAGGGCGATCTTCTTGCCCTTGAGCTTGTCCTCGCCGCCCAGCTTCTTGGCGATGTCCTGGATCATGACGTCGGCCGCCGTCCAGTACGTGCCCAGCAGCGGGAAGTTCCACTTGAAGACCCGGCCGTCGGCCGACTGCGACAGGCCGTAGCCCACGGTGACCACGGGCTGCCCGTCGACGATCGCCTTGTCGGTCACGGCGAAGGTGATGCCCGTGGACTGGGTGTCGAAGCCGGAAGCCCCGCCGTTCTTGTTCTTCAGGCGCTCGTAGCATTCCACGCCCTTGTCGGTGGAATAGGCCGTCTCGCATTCCTCGTAGGAAATCTTGACGCCGTTGACGCCGCCGTCGCGCTCGTTGACGAGCTTGAGGTAGTCGATCTTGCCGTTGGCCCAGGGAATGCCGAGCGGGGCGAACGAGCCGGTCCGGTAGACCAGCAGCGGAACGAACTGCTCCTCGGCGGCCTGCGCCGTGCCGGCGGCGCCCGCCAGCCCGACGGCGGCCAGCAGGGCGGCGGCGGCGGTCTTCGTCAATGCATGCTTCATCTGTAGCTCCTCCTGGTGCGTGTGGCACCTATCGTGTCAACAAAGAACGGGTCCGATCGAACGCCGCCCCAAAGCCCCCCGCGGTCCTTCAGTGGGGGAACGGCCAGATCCTGAGTTTTTCCTTGGCGATGCTCCACAGCCTGGCCAGACCGTGCGGCTCCGCGATCAGGAAGAAGACGATCAGGAAGCCGAAAACCATGTGTTCGATGTGCGAGGCCACGTCCACCGGCAGGTCCAGGCCCAGCCAGTGCGGCACGTTGGTGAGCGCCACCGGCACCAGCACCATGAAGGCCGCGCCGAAGAAGCTGCCGATGATGGAGCCCAGGCCGCCGATGATGATGATGAACAGCAGCTGCAGCGAGCGGTTCAGGTCGAAGGCCAGGGGCTCCCAGGAGCCCAGGTGGATGTAGGCCCAGAGCGCGCCCGCCACGCCGATGATGAAGGAGCTGACGGCGAAGGCGGTGAGCTTGGCGTACACCGGCCGGATGCCGATGACGGCGGCGGCCACGTCCATGTCGCGGATCGCCATCCACTGCCGGCCGATGGCGCCGCGCACCAGGTTCTTGGCCAGCAGGCCGATGACCGCCACGAAGCACAGCACGAACAGGTATTTCTGCGCGGGCGTGGTCACCGGCAGGCCGAAGGCTTCGAGCGCCGGCACGGACACGTTGCCCGAGGTGGAGTAGTTGGTGAAATAGGGAATGCGCAGGAAGGCCCAGTCCATGAAGAACTGCGCCGCCAGCGTCGTCACCGCCAGGTACAGGCCGCGGATGCGCAGGCTGGGCACGCCGAACACCACGCCCGCCAGGGTGGCGAACACGCCGCCCAGCAGGATCTGGACCACCAGCGGCAGGTCCAGGCGCACGCCGAAGTTCCAGGCGGCATAGGCGCCCACCGCCATGAAGGCCCCCGAGCCGATGGAGATCTGGCCGCAATAGCCGACCAGGACGTTCAGGCCGATGGCCGCCAGCGACAGGATCAGGAAGGGGATGAGGATCGCCTGCAGGAAGTAGTCCGACGCGCCCAGCGGCACGGCGACGAAGGCCACCAGCAGCAGGCCGGCGATGAACCGGCGGTCCTGGCGGATCGGGAAGATCTGCTGGTCCGAGCGGTAGGAGCTCTTGAACTGGCCGTTTTCACGATAGAACATGGGCGGGGCTTCCTGTCAGACGGTCAGACGCGGTCGATGATTTTTTCGCCGAACAGGCCCTGCGGCCGGAACAGCAGGAACACCAGGGACAGCACGTAGGCGAACCAGATCTCGATGCCGCCGCCCACGTAGGGCCCCAGGTAGACCTCGGAGAGCTTCTCGCCCACGCCGATGATGAGGCCGCCGACGATGGCGCCGGGCACGGACGTCAGGCCGCCCAGGATCACCACCGGCAGGGCGCGCAGCGCGGCCGTGGACAGGGTGAACTGCACGCCGAACTTCGAGCCCCAGACGATGCCCGTGACCAGGGCCACCAGGCCGGCCACGGTCCAGACCACCACCCAGATGCGGTTGAGTGGAATGCCCACCGACTGCGCCGCCTGGTGGTCGTCGGCCACGGCGCGCAGCGCCCGGCCCACCGTGGTGTACTGGAAGAAGAAGGCCAGCACCGCCACCAGCACGGCGGCCACGACGGCGGCCGTGAGGTCCTCCAGGTTGACCATCACGCCGCCGTCGAACATCGCATCCATGATGATGACCGGGTCCTTGGGCATGCCGACGTCGATGGAATACACCGAGCTGCCGAACAGGATCTGGCCGATGCCGTCGAGGAAATAGCTGATGCCGATGGTGGCCATCAGCAGCGTGGTGGCCTCCTGGTTGACCAGGTGGCGCAGCACCAGGCGCTCGACCAGCACGGCCACCAGCCACATGAACAGGGCGGCCAGCGCGAAGGCCAGCAGGTTGGCCAGCACGGGCGAGGCGCCGCCCAGCCAGGCGTCGATCCAGCCCGACAGGCGGGCCATGGCGAGCGCCGCGATCAGCACCATGGCGCCCTGGGCGAAATTGAACACCCCCGACGCCTTGAAGATCAGCACGAAGCCCAGCGCCACCAGGGCGTAGAGCATGCCGCTCATCAGGCCGCCGATCACCGTTTCCAGAAAGAATCCCATTGCGACTCCTCGAATAGCATGCAGGGGCGTGAAGGGCCCTAGTGGCTGGCGCCCAGGTAGGCCCGGATGACCTCGGGGTTGCTGCGCACCTCGTCGGGCGTGCCGTCGCCGATCTTGCGGCCGTAGTCCAGCACCACGACCCGGTCGGAGATGTCCATGACCACGCCCATGTCGTGCTCGATCAGCACGATCGTGGTGCCGTATTCGTCGTTCACGTCGAGGATGTAGCGGCTCATGTCCTGCTTTTCCTCGATGTTCATGCCCGCCATGGGCTCGTCGAGCAGCAGGATGCGCGGCTCCATGGCGAGCGCGCGGCCCAGGTCCACGCGCTTCTGCAGGCCGTAGGGCAGGCGGCCCACCGGGGTCTTGCGCCAAGCCTGGATCTCCAGGAAGTCGATGATGTTCTCCACCACCTCGCGGTGGGCGATTTCCTCGCGCTCGGCCGGCCCCAGCCGCAGCGCCTGGGCCAGCACGCCGGCCTTCATGCGCAGGTTGCGGCCCGTCATGATGTTGTCCAGCACGCTCATGCCCTTGAACAGGGCGAGGTTCTGGAAGGTGCGGGCGATGCCCATTTCGGCGGCGCGGCGCGGATTCATCCGGGCGAACTGCCGGCCCTGCAGCAGGATGCGGCCTTGCTGGGGCGTGTAGACGCCGTTGATGACGTTCAGCATCGAGCTCTTGCCCGCACCGTTGGGGCCGATGATGGCGCGGATCTCGTGTTCGCGCACGTCGAAGGAAATGTCCGTCAGCGCCTTGACCCCGCCGAAGGACAGCGAGATGTTCTGCAGGTCCAGGATGACCTCGCCGATCCGCCCCGCCCGGCCGGCGGCGCCGTCCTGCGCCGCGTCGCGGTCCTGTTCCATCGCCAGTCCGGTCATTCAGGCCACCTTCTTCAGCGGTTCGGGCCGCGTCACGGCCGCGGGTTCGATGCGCAGGTCGGCGGAGATCCGGCCCGTGCGGCCATCCTCGAACTTGACCTCGGTCTCGATGAACTGGCTCGTGCGGCCCGCGAACAGGGCCTCGACCAGCACGGCGTATTTCTGCGCGATGAAGGCGCGGCGGACCTTGCGGGTGCGGGTCAGCTCGTCGTCGTCCGGGTCCAGTTCCTTGTGCAGGATCAGGAAGCGGCTGACCTGCGAGGCCGCCAGCTTCGGGTCCTGCGCGAGGTCGGCGTTGACCTGCTCGACGCAGTCCCGGATCAGGGCGTAGACCTCGTCCTTGCCGGCCAGGTCGGTGTAGCCGGCGTAGGGCAGGCCGCGGCGCTCGGCCCAGTTGCCGACCGCCTCCAGGTCGATGTTGATGAAGGCGCAGACCTCGGGGCGGTCCGCGCCGAAGGCCACGGCCTCCTTGATGAAGGAGAAGAACTTGAGCTTGTTCTCGATGTACTTGGGCGCGAACAGGCTGCCGTCGGACAGGTGGCCGACGTCCTTGGCGCGGTCGATGATCTTCAGCTGGCCGTCGGTGTCCAGGTAGCCCGCGTCGCCGGTGTGGTACCAGCCGTCCTCGGTATAGGATTCGGCCGTCGCCTTGGGGTTGCGGTAGTAGCCGGAGAACAGGCCGGGGCTGCGCAGCTGGATCTCGCCGTTGTCGGCCACGCGGATATCCACGCCCTCGCAGGGCGGGCCGACCGTGTCGTCGCGCACCTGGCCGTTGGCCTGGACGCAGACGAAGACCGAGGTCTCGGTGGAGCCGTAGAGCTGCTTGAGGTTGATGCCGATGGAGCGGTAGAAGACGAACAGGTCGGGGCCGATGGCCTCGCCCGCCGTATAGGCCACGCGCACCCGGCTCATGCCCAGGGTGTTGCGCAGCGGGCCGTAGATCAGCAGGTCGCCCAGGGCGTATTTCAGGCGGTCGAGTAGGCCGACGCCCGCGCCGCCGTCCAGGATCCTGTCGCCCACCCGCCGCGCCAGGCCCATCGCCCGGCGGTACAGCCAGCGCTTGAAGCGGCCGGCGTCCTCCATGCGGATCGTGACGTGGGTGAGCAGGCCTTCGAGCACGCGCGGCGGCGCGAAATAATAGGTGGGGCCGATGTCGCGCATGTCGATCGACACGGTCTCGGGCGATTCCGGATGATTCACGGTGAAGCCCGTGGTGAGGAACTGGGTGTAGGAAAACATGTTCTGCCCGATCCAAGCGGGCGGCAGGTAGGCCAGCACGTCTTCCCGGTCGGTCAGGCCCTCGAAGCGCTCGATGGCGCGCGCCCGGTCGATGAGCGCGTGATGGCTGAGCACCACGCCCTTGGGCTTGCCCGTGGTGCCGGAGGTATAGAACATCGCGGCCGTGTCCTCGGGGCGGATCGCGGCGATGCGGCCGTCGATCTCGTCGGGCAGCCGGTGGGCGCGCTCGTCGCCGCGCGACAGCAGGGCTTCCCAGTCCAGCAGGCGCGGATCGTCGTAGTGGCGCAGGCCGCGCGGATCGTCGTAGACGACGTGGCGCAGCGCCGGGCAGCGGCCCGAGACCTCCAGCATCTTGTCCACCTGCTCCTGGTCCTCGGCCACCACCACGCCGACCTCGGCGTCCTGCAGCACGTAGGCCATTTCCTCGGCCACCGCGTCCTGGTAGAGCGGCACGGGGATGGCGCCCAGGCACTGGGCCGCCATCATCGCCATGTACAGCCGGGGGCGGTTCTCGCCGACGACGGCGACGTGCTCGCCCGGCCGGACGCCCAGTTCGGCCAGCCCCGAGGCCACGCGCCGGACCTCGGCCGCCACCTGGGCCCAGCTCAGCGTCTGCCAGATGCCCAGGTCCTTTTCCCGGATCGCGGGGCGCGCGCCGCGCACCCGTGCATGGTGCATCAGTAGGGCGGGGAACGTCGTCGCGGCGGTGGTTTCCTGTACCATGATGTCTCCTCGGCCCGGCGCGGAACCTGCGCTGCGCGGGGCCTTCAGTGCGCCTCTGTGGGGCGTGTCGCGGACTAAGGTACAGGCAGCGGCCGGCCGCCGACTGTCGCACATATGACATTCGATCTCGATCTAGGGTAAGTCCCCATGAACCTGACTCAGGCTTTGCCGGCGCGCGCCGCCTGGTTCGACCTGCTCGACGACGAACAGCAGGCGCGCGTCCTGCAGGACACCGCCGTGGCGCACGTCGAGGCCGGCACCATCGTCGAGCACAAGGGCGCGGTCGCCTGCGCCTGGATCGGGGTGCTCGAAGGCTTGGTGAAGGTGTCGGTGGGCAATGCCGACGGCAAGCTGGCGTCGCTGACCGGGGTGCCGGCCGGCGGCTGGATCGGCGAAGGTTCGCTGCTGAAGCGGGAAGCGCGCAAGTACGACATCATCGCGCTGCGCCGCAGCACCATCGCGCGCCTGCGCGGCGACACCTTCTACTGGCTGCT
Source organism: Castellaniella defragrans 65Phen (assembly GCF_000612685.1). Lineage (NCBI taxonomy): Bacteria > Pseudomonadati > Pseudomonadota > Betaproteobacteria > Burkholderiales > Alcaligenaceae > Castellaniella > Castellaniella defragrans. The sequence continues at coordinate 680,944 of NZ_HG916765.1, read as the reverse complement.
GGACGCCAGCATCCCCTTCAACCGCTACCTGCTGCACCAGCTGAACGAGCGCGTGGCGCAGTTCATCGGCAAGGCCGAATACGACCGCCTGCTGGCCCCCGATGCGCGCGTGGCGCGCTGCCTGGCGGAACTGTTCAACCCGCTGCTGTACCCGGGCAATTCGATGCGCCTGGAAATCACCCAGGAGGAAATCGGCTTCCTGGCGCGCATTTCCCGCCAGCGCACCAACCAGGCCCTGCGCGCGCTGGAAGCCGCGCAGCTGCTCAAGGTCGAATACGGCGCCGTCCAGGTGCTGGACCTGGACGGCCTGAAGCACTACACGGGCGCCGAAGACGCCCAGTGCCCGTCCGCTCAGTGCCCGCCCAGGTAGGCCGCCGCCACGGCGGGATCGTTGCGCAGCCGCTGCGCGGGGCCTTCGACGGCGATGCGGCCGTTCTCCAGCACGTAGCCGTAGTCCGCCACCGCCAGCGCCGCGGCGGCGAACTGCTCCACCAGCAGCATCGTCACGCCCTCGGACTTCAGGCGCGAGATGATGCGGAACACCTCGTCCACCAGGATGGGCGCCAGCCCCATGGACGGCTCGTCCAGCAGCACGACCTCGGGGTCGAGCATGACCGCGCGCGCCATGGCGAGCATCTGCTGCTCGCCGCCCGACAGGGTGCCCGCCAGCTGCGTGCGCCGTTCCTTCAGGCGCGGGAACAGGTCCATCGCGCGGTCCAGGTCGCGCGCCACGTCGCCGCGCGTGCGGCTGCCGGTCAGGCGCGGGAAGGCGCCCAGCAGCAGGTTGTCGGTGACGCTCAGCGTGGGGAAGACGCGCCGGCCCTCGGGGGAATGCGCCAGGCCCAGGCGGGCGATGCGGTGGGACTCCAGCCCCTGGATCGCCCGGCCGCCCAGGACGATGGTGCCCGCCGAGGGGCGCAGCATGCCGGACACGGCCCGCATGGTGGTGGTCTTGCCCGCCCCGTTCGAGCCGATCAGGGTCACGACCTTGCCGGCGGGCACGTCCAGGCTGATGCCGTGCAGCACCTTGACCTTGCCGTAGCCGGCTTCCAGGTTTTCGATCTTCAGCATGCCTGCGCTCCCGCCTGTTCACCGCCCAGATAGGCCTCCACGACCCGGGGGTCGGCCTGCACGTCGGCGGGCAGCCCCTCGGCGATCTTCTGTCCGAAATCCAGCACCGACACCGCGTCGCAGACCCCCATCACCACGTCCATGTGGTGCTCGATCAGGATCACGGTAAGGCCGCGCGCCTTGAGCTTGCGCATGATGCCCAGCAGCTCCTCGATGTCCGGAGCCGTCAGGCCGGCCGCCGGCTCGTCGAGCAGCAGCAGCTGGGGATCGAGCGCCAGGGCGCGGGCGATCTCCAGCAGGCGCTGCTTGCCGTAGGGCAGGTTGCGCGCCTCTTCGTGGGCGAGCGGCGCCAGGCCGACGAATTCCAGCAGGCCGAGCGCGCGGGCGCGCGCCTGGCGTTCTTCCCGCCGCCAGCCGGGCGTGCGCAGCGCCACGCCCGCCAGTCCGCTGCCGAAGGAATGGTGCAGCCCGACCAGCACGTTCTCCAGCGCGCTCATCTCGCCGAACAGCTGCACGTTCTGGAAGGTGCGCGCCACGCCGCGCGCGGCGATCTGCGCGGAGGTCAGGCCGGCCAGGTCGCGGCCGGCGAAGACCACGGAGCCGGACGTGGGCACGTAGATGCCCGTGAGCACGTTCATCATGGTGCTCTTGCCCGAGCCGTTGGGACCGATCAGCCCGTGGATGGTGCCGCGCCGGACTTCCAGATCGACGCCGTTGAGCGCCTTGAGGCCGCCGAACTGCATCACCGCCTGGCCCACCGAGAGCAGCACGCCGTGCGAGGCGTCCGGCAGCCCGCCGCCCTCGGGCGCGGGCGCGGCCTGCGGCGGCTCGGCCGCGGCCGGCGCCGGCTGGGACCGGCCCAGCGCATGCATCACGAAGCCGACGATGCCGTCGGGCAGGTAGTAGACGACGAACAGGATCATCAGGCCGAAGATCGACAGCCGCCAGTCGGTCATCTGGTCCAGCGCCAGCGAGCCGCCGGCCAGGACCAGGGCGCCGATCACCGGCGCCGCCATGCGCGCGGGCGTGGCGCGGCCGCGCCGCACCGCCATCACGGCGCCGGCCGTGACCAGCACCGCCAGGCCCACGGCCAGCGGCCGGAAGGTGGACACGTCGTCGAGCATCTTGGGCAGCAGCACGATGATGGCCGCCCCCAGCAGCGCGCCGGAGCGGGTCTTGCGCCCGCCCATGATGAGCGCCAGCAGGAACAGCACCATCAGCTCGAAGGTGTAGGTGTTGGGCGAGATGTACTGCTCCGAATAGGCGTGCAGCGCGCCCGACAGGCCGGCCAGGCCGGCGCTGATGACGAAGGCCACGACCTTGTAGCGGTAGACCGACACGCCCATGCAGTCGCAGGCGATGGGGCTGTCGCGCAGGGCCTCGAAGGCGCGCCCGTAGTGCGAGCGCGCGACGCGTTCGGTGAACAGCACCGCCAGCGACAGCAGCGCCAGCACCAGCCAGAAGAACTGCGGGCCGCTCAGCATGTGGCCGGCGACGACGGGCTTTTCCAGGCTGATGCCCAGGGGCCCCGCCGTGAGGAAGTCCATCTCGTTGATGAGGATCTGGATGATGGTGCCGAAGGCCAGGGTCACCATGGCCAGGTAGGGCCCCGTGACCCGCAGCGCCGGCAGGGCCAGGATCGCGCCGAAGCCCGCCGTCACCACGACGGCGGCGGGCAGCGTGATCCAGAACGGCATGTCCAGGTGCAGGACCAGGGTCCCGACGGTGTAGGCGCCGATGCCGAACAGGCCCGCATGGCCGAGCGACACCTGGCCGGTGTAGCCCACCACGATGTCCAGCCCGAGCAGCAGGACCGCGTAGATCAGGATGGTCTCGATCAGGTGCAGGTAATAGGGGTTGTCGACGCCGAGCGGCACCATCGCCAGCACGGCGGCCAGCGCGGCGAAAGACAGCAGATGCTTCTTGTTCATGATGGGATCAGACCTTCTTGATGGCGGTCTTGCCGAACAGCCCGGCGGGCCGCACCGTCAGGACGAGCAGCAGCAGGATCAGGCCGGGGACGTCCTTGTAGCCGGTGGAGAGATAGAAGCCGGTGGTGGTCTCGATGACGCCCAGCAGCAGGCCGCCGACGATGGCGCCCAGGCCGCTGTTCAGGCCGCCCACGATGGCCACGGCGAAGGCCTTCAGGCCCAGCACCGCGCCCATGGAGGCGCCAGTGAGCGTCAGCGGGGCGACCAGCACGCCCGCGAAGGCGGCCGTCAGGGAGGACAGCGCATAGGAGAACGTGATGACCAGCTTGGTGTTGATGCCCATCAGGCCGGCCGCGTCGCGGTCGCCGGAGGTCGCCACCACCGCCTTGCCGTAGATCGACGTGCGGTTGAACAGTTCGATGGCGCCCATGATCAGCAGCGCGCCCGCGACCACCAGCAGCTCCATCGGCAGGATGTTGGCGCCCAGCACGCTGAAGGGGGTCTCGGACACGGGCGAGGGAAAATGCAGCGCGTCGCGGCCCCAGATGTTCTCGGCCGTGTTGCGGAAGATGATGCCCAGGGCGATGGTCGCCATGATCCAGCCGAACTCGGAGCGCGCCTGGATGGCGGGGCGCACGGCCACGCGCTCGACCACGGCGCCCTGCGCCATGCCGAAGATGCACACCAGGGGGATCATCAGCCAGTAGCTCACGCCCATCCCGACCAGGGTCAGGCCGACCAGGCCCCCCAGCATCAGGGCGTCGCCCTGGCCGAAGTTCAGGGTCTCGGAGGTGGCGTAGGTGAGTTGATAGCCGAAGGCGATGACCGCGTAGATCATGCCCAGGGCCACGCCGCTATAGGCCAGTTGCAGAAAAATCGTCATGTTCTTTCCAGCGGGAACGCGCCGTCCGGGGCGGCTGCGCCCCGGGACCGCGCATCGGAGCGCGCACCCCGCCGGGCGGCGGGATGCGCCGGTGCGGCGGAGTTACTGCGCGGACTGGCCGGCGTTGGCGACGCTGCGCTGCTCGTCCTCGGGGTGGGCGAAGACCACGCGGCCCTTGGACACTTCGCCCATGTAGACCAGTTCGGGGCCGTCGATGGTCTCGTGGTCGCTCGTCGAGTAGGGCGTCTTGTAGGTCATGATCACGCCTTCGACAGGCTTCTGCAGGCTTTCGAGGGCGGCGCGGATGTCGGCGCCCTTGGTGTTGCCGGCCTGCTCGATGGCGGCCGCCAGCAGCAGCACCGAGTCGTAGCCCTGGGCGGCGGACACGGCCGATTCGATCCGGTCGTGCTTGGGCTTGAAGGTCTGCACGTAGGCGTCGATGAAGGCCTTGCGCTTGGGCGTGTTGGGATTCTGGATGAAGGTCTGGGGCATCAGGGCGCCGTCGCCGTTGGCGCGCGCGGTGTCGATGAAGTTGGCCATGGCCAGCGTCCAGCTGCCGATCAGCGGCACCTTCCAGCCGAGCTTGGCCATGCCGTTGGCCAGCTGGGCAAGTTCGGGGCCGATGCCGTAGGTCAGCAGGGCCTCGGCGCCGGCTTCCTTGGCGCGCAGCAGCTGCGCGGTCATGTCCACGTCGCCGATGTTGAACTTCTCCACCACCACCGGCTTGACGCCCAGCTTGTCCAGCGCCTTTTCCATGTCCTCGCGGCCCAGCTGGCCGTAGTTGGTGGAGTCGGCCATGATGGCGACCTTCTTGAAGCCGCGCTTGGTGACGGCCTCGGCGGCGATCATGGGCGCCTGGATGTTGTCGGCGGCGGACATGCGGAACACGTAGTTGTGCTCGTACTTGGGCGGCAGGAACTGCTGCGTGACCACCGAGCCCGTGGCCACGTTGGCGATGGCCGGGATGGCGGCGTTCTGGTAGAAGCGGGTCGAGGCCAGGGCCACGCCGGTGTTGATGAAGCCCACGGTCGCGACGACCTGCTCGCGGTTGATCAGCTCCTGGGCGATCTGCACGCCGCGCTCGTTCTTGGCCTCGTCGTCGCGCTCAATCAGCTCCAGCTGGCGCCCCAGCACGCCGCCCTGGGCGTTGACGTCCCTGGCGGCCAGGCGCACGCCGTCGCGCATGCTCACGCCCATGGAGGAAGAGCCCCCCGTGAAGGGTCCGGATACGCCGATCTTGATGGTGTCGGCCGCCTGGGCGGTCGCCGCCAGGGACAGGGTGATGGCCAGGGCCAGGCAGGTCTTGTGGAATGTCATGTCGTCTCCCGTTCTGGATACGGCCGACGGAGGCGCCGGCCGGTGTTTGCATGCACGGCCGAAAGTCTATCGGTCGCCCCGCGGCGCTGTCGGAAATTGCATCGGGCCAGGGTGGAAAGAAATTCCGCACCCCGGCGCGAGGCCTAGAAAGACTGGGAGATCCGGGCGCAGAGCGCCTTGACCCATAGGGAAAACGCTAGGTGGGCGCCGGTCATGGGCGTGGAGGCCTCGCGGCACAGGTAGTAGTGGGAATCGGGCGCCGCGCGGATGCCGAACGGCGCCACCAGGGTGCCGTCGTCCAGCCAGGCGCCCGCCAGGCTGCGGCGCGCGATGATGACGCCCTGGCCCGCCCGCGCGGCGGCCATCGCCAGCCCCACGTCGAAGAAGCTCACGCCGCCCTCGGGCTCGGGCCAGTCCAGCCCGGCGGCGTCGAACCAGGGCTTCCAGGGGTCCAGCGGGCAGCGCAGCAGGTTCGCCTCGGCCAGGTCGGCGGGCCGGCGCAGGGCGCCATGGCGTTCGAGATAGCCGGGAGAGCAGGCCGGGAACACGGTGTCGTCCGTCAGGCGCTCCGAGATCGTGCCCGGATACCGGCCCAGGCCGAAACGCACCCAGAAGTCCGCCTGGGTGGGGCCGATGTCCAGGTAGGGAATGGACAGCACCACGCTCATGTCCACGTTGGGGTGGGCCGTGGTGAATTCGTGCAGGTGCGGCCCGAGGATGTAGTGCCCGAAGGTGGGCGTGGTGACCAGCCGGATGCGCTCGCGCGGCCGCGAGCGGCGGTGCAGGGAGATGTCCGACAGCAGGTGCAGCGCGGTCTCGATCTGGTCCAGGTATTCGTGCCCCGCCGCGGTCAGCACGACGCCGCGGCTGCCGCGGTCGAACAGGGGCTGGCCGAGCGCGGCTTCGAGCTGGCCGATGCGCTTGCCGATGGCGCTGGCCGTGACGCAGAGTTCTTCGGCCGCGCGGCCGAACGAGCCCAGCCGGGCGGCCGATTCAAAGGCCTGGATGGTGGCCAGGGAGGGCAGGCGGAGGTTCTGATGGGCGAATCGGAGCATGCGGCTTCACGGCGACGGGCCGGACGCCGGCCACCTCGCGCCATTCTGACATGAAGCGGCCGGGCGCGCCCATCGGGATTCGCCCCAGCCCGCCGCGCCCCCGTTCAGCGCCGCACCAGTCCCGCCGCCGCCGTCTGGTTGGTGGCGGTGTCGATCAGGATGAAGGCGCCCGTGGCGCGCTGCGCGTCGTAGTCGTCCAGCACCAGGGGATCGCGGGCCCGCAGCTGCACGCGGCCGATGTCGTTCATGGCCAGGGTGCCGTTCCAGTCCACCGAGCGCAGTTCGTGGATGTCGCGCCGGGTGCGCACGGCCTGGACGCGGACCTGCGTCAGGCGGGTGCCCTGCTTCAGCCAGTACAGCCGCGCCGGATTCAGCGCCTGCTGGTCCAGCCAGCACAGGTCCGCCTCGAAGTCCCGTTCCAGCGCCGGCTGCGCCTGGGCGTCGACCAGCACGTCGCCCCGGGACAGGTCGATGTCGCGGTCCAGCACCACCGTGATGCTGTCGCCCGGCAGGGCCTGGTCCACCGGCTGCGCGCCGCGCAGCAGGGCGGCGATGCGGGCGGATTCGCGGCTCGGCAGCACCTGGACGGCGTCGCCGACGCGCCAGGCGCCGCCCCGCAGCTGGCCGGCGTAGCCGCGGAAGGCGTCGGGGCCGCTGCCGTTGTGGCGGATCACCCACTGGACGAAGAAGCGCGCCTGGTCTTCGGTGTCCAGCGAATCCACCGGCAGCGACTCCAGCAGCGACAGCAGCGGCGGCCCCTGATACCAGGGCGTGCGCTCGCTGGGCCGCACCACGTTGTCGCCCGTCAGGGCCGACAGCGGCACGATGTGGAAAGCCGGGATGTCCAGGCGCTCGGCCAGGTCCCGGTAGGCGGCGTGGATCCGCTCGAACACGGCGCGGTCCCAGCCGATCAGGTCCATCTTGTTGACCGCCACCACGATGTGGCGCAGCCCCAGCAGGCGGGCCAGGGTGCTGTGGCGCTTGGTCTGCGGCAGCAGCCGGCCGTCGCTCGCCCGGCTGGCGTCGATCAGGATCACGGCGGCGTCGGCCGTGGAGGCGCCCGTCACCATGTTGCGCGTGTACTGCTCGTGCCCGGGGGCGTCGGCGACGATGAACTTGCGCGCCGGCGTGGCGAAATAGCGGTAGGCCACGTCGATGGTGATGCCCTGCTCGCGCTCGGCCTCCAGCCCGTCGGTGAGCAGCGCCAGATCGAATTCGCTGTCGGGCGCGCGGGTGTACTTCGAGCCCGCGATGGCCTGGAGCTGGTCGGCGAACACGCCCTTGCTGTCGTAGAGCAGGCGGCCGATCAGGGTGGATTTGCCGTCGTCCACGGACCCGGCGGTGATCAGGCGCAGCACGCTGGTTTCCGGCGCCGCCTGCCATTGTTCGTTGATTGCGTTCATGGTGGGGATTCCTTGGTCTGGGGCCGGCCGGTCAGAAGTAGCCCTGTTTCTTGCGCCGTTCCATCGACGCTTCGGAGGTCTGGTCGTCCATGCGCGTGGCGCCGCGCTCGGTGATGGTGGTGACCGCCGTCTCGGCGATGATGGCGGCCGGCGTGGCCGCCGTGGACGCCACCGGGCAGGTGCAGGACACGTCGCCCACCGTGCGGAAGCGCACGCTCAGGCGCTCGACCGGCTCGTCCTCGCGCGGCGGGGTGAGCGGCGTGACGGGCACCAGCAGGCCGCTGCGGCGCACGACCTCGCGTTCATGGGCGTAGTAGATCGAGGGCAGGTCCAGGCCTTCGCGCTCGATGTACTGCCAGACGTCCAGCTCGGTCCAGTTCGAGATCGGGAAGACGCGGATGTTCTCGCCCGGATGCACGCGGGTGTTGTAGAGGTTCCAGAGCTCCGGCCGCTGGGCCTTGGGGTCCCACTGGCCGAACTCGTCGCGGAACGAGCAGATGCGTTCCTTGGCGCGGGCCTTTTCCTCGTCCCGGCGGGCGCCGCCGATGCAGGCGTCGAAGCCGAATTCGGCGATCGCCTCCAGCAGCGTCGTGGCCTGGGCGGCGTTGCGCGAATCGTTGGCGTGGCGCAGCACCACCGTGCCGCGCGCGATCGAGTCCTCGACGCCGCGCACGATCAGCTCCTCGCCCAGTTCGGCCGCGCGGCGGTCGCGGAAGGCGATCACCTCGGGGAAGTTGTGGCCGGTGTCGATGTGCATCAGGGGAAAGGGGAAGCGGCCCGGACGGAAGGCCTTTTCCGCCAGGCGCAGCAGCACGCAGGAGTCCTTGCCGCCGGAGAACAGCAGCACGGGCCGCGCGCACTCGGCGGCGACCTCGCGCAGGATGTGGATGGCCTCGGATTCCAGCCAGTCGAGGTGGGTGCGGGCGAGAAGGGCGGTGCTCATGATGTCGATGCTTCCGTGATGTCCGTGTCCGTGGTGTTCGGGGTGTCCGGGGTGTTCGGGGTGTCCGTGGAGCGCGGGGGATCCAGGGGGTCCGTGATGGCCCTGGCGGCCGTGGTGTCCGCGGTAGCCGTGGTGTCCGCGGTAGCCGTGGGGCCCGCGGCGTCCGCCGGGAGGGGGTCGCGCGGGCGCACCCCCGGCCGTCCGGCCGCGCGCAGGTTGCCGGCGTGCAGGCCGCATTCGCGGCTGTCGCGCTGCTCCCACCACCAGCGGCCGGCGCGCGGGTCCTCGCCGGGGCGCACGGCGCGCGTACAGGGCTCGCAGCCGATCGAGGGATAGCCGCGGTCGTGCAGCGGGTTGTAGGGCACGTCCAGCGCGCGCACCACGCCCCAGACCTCGTCGGCCGTCCAGGAGGCCAGGGGATTGAATTTGCGCAGGCCGAAGGTGTCGTCCCATTCGGTCTCGGACAGTTCGGCGCGCGTCAGGGACTGCTCGCGCCGCTGGCCGGTGATCCAGGCCGCATGGCCCGCCAGCGCGCGGCGCAGCGGCTCGACCTTGCGGATGCCGCAGCAGGCCTTGCGCAATTCCACGCTTTCGTAGAAGGCGAACTCGCCGTGCGCGGCCACGTGGGCCCGCACGGCCTCGGGATCGGGATGCATCACGCGCACCTCGATGCCGTAGCGCGCGCGCACGACGTCCACCATGGCCAGGGTCTCGGCGTGCAGGCGGCCGGTGTCGAGCATGAAGACTTCCAGCGGCCGGGGCAGCTGCGCCACGGCGTGGATCAGCAGGGTATCCTCGACCCCCATGGACGAGGCCAGCAGCGCATCCGGATGCGCGTCCGCGATGCGCGCCAGGTCGGCCAGCAGGGCCTGCCAGCGCGCCGCCAGCGGCGCAGGCAACGACGGAGACAACGGCGCGAGCGGCGTCGGCGGGAGCGGCGGTGTCGGCGGCACGGTTCTTCTCCAATGGACGAAGCCGGCTTCCCGCCGGCGGAAGCATCCAGTGTGCTCCGCGGCCGCGGCCGGCGGAACGAAAAAAACGTTGATTCGATATAACCGGTCGGCGCGGCGGCGCCCGGCTCCGGACACAGAACGCCGCGGCGGCACTAAAATGGGGCCGGTAGTATGTCCCTGTCCGTTCTGCACTCATACCTCATACCAAAAAGGTCGCATACCATGCCCGAACCTATTTCCCAAGTCCTGCCTTCCTACCTGGATCCGGCCCACCCCGGCCCCTGGGGCATCTATCTGGAACAGGTCGATCGCGTCACGCCCTACCTGGGCTCCCTGGCGCGCTGGGTCGAAACCCTGAAGCGTCCCAAGCGCATCCTGATCGTGGACGTGCCGGTCGAACTGGACGACGGCTCGGTCGCCCACTTCGAGGGCTACCGGGTGCAGCACAACACCTCGCGCGGTCCCGGCAAGGGCGGCGTGCGCTATCACCAGGACGTGACCCTGTCCGAAGTCATGGCCCTGTCGGCCTGGATGTCGGTCAAGTCCGCCGCCGTCAACCTGCCCTTCGGCGGCGCCAAGGGCGGCATCCGCATCGACCCGCGCAAGCACTCGCAGGGCGAACTCGAACGCATCACGCGCCGCTACACCAGCGAAATCCACGACATCATCGGTCCCAACAAGGACATCCCCGCGCCGGACGTCAACACCAACGGCCAGATCATGGCCTGGATGATGGACACCTACTCCATGAACGAAGGCGCCACCACCACCGGCGTGGTGACGGGCAAGCCGATCTCGCTGGGCGGCAGCCTGGGCCGCGTCGAGGCCACGGGCCGCGGCGTGTACGTGACGGCCTGCGAGGCCGCGCGCGAATCGGGCATCGACATCAAGGGCGCGCGCATCGCCATCCAGGGCTTCGGCAACGTGGGCGGCACCGCCGCGCGCCTGTTCCAGGAAGCCGGCGCCAAGGTCGTCGCGGTCTACGACCACACCGGCATCGTCCACAACGCCAACGGCCTGAACGTCCTGGCCCTGTTCGACTACGTGCGCGAACACGGCGGCGTGGCGGGCGCGCCCGACACCCAGACGCTCAGCCCCAAGGAATTCTGGTCGCTGGAGACCGAGATCCTGATCCCGGCCGCCCTGGAAGGCCAGATCACCCGCGACAACGCCGACCTGATCCACACCCGCATCCTGGTCGAAGGCGCCAACGGCCCGACCACCCCCGAGGCCGACGACATCATTTCCTCCAAGGGCACGGTCATCGTCCCGGACGTGGTCGCCAACGCGGGCGGCGTCACGGTCAGCTACTTTGAATGGGTGCAGGACTTCTCCAGCTTCTTCTGGACGGAGCAGGAAATCAACCACCGCCTGGAAGCCATGATGCGCGCCGCCTACGCCGCCATGTCCGGCGTCGCGCGCCAGCACGGGGTGTCGCTGCGCACGGCGGCCTTCATCGTGGCCTGCACCCGCATCCTCGAAGCCCGCCAGGTGCGCGGCCTGTATCCCTGATGCAGCCACGCGCCCCGATGCGGCCGCGTCCGGCGCGGCCGCGCCTGGTCCTGATCGGCACGGGCGGCACCATCGCCGCCACGGCCGGCGACGCCCGCACGCTGACCGGCTACCGGGTCACCCAGGGGATCGAGGCCATGCTGGCGGCGATCCCCGGCGCGGCCGAGGTGGCCGACATCCGCTGCGAGCAGCCGTTCAACGTGGACAGCCGGGAACTGACCACCGCCCGGGTCCTGCGCCTGGCGCGCGCCGTGGAACGCCACGCGCGCGCCGCGGACGTGGACGGCGTGGTCGTCACCCACGGGACCGACAGCCTGGAGGAAACCGCCTTCTTCCTGCACCTGACGGTGCGCAGCCCCAAGCCCGTGGTGCTGGTCGGCGCCATGCGCCCGGCCTCGGCCCTGAGCGCCGACGGGCCGCTGAACCTGGTCAACGCCCTGCTGGCGGCGGCCGATCCGGCCAGCCGCGGCCGGGGCGTGCTGGTGGCCATGAACGACCGCATCGTCGCCGCGCGGCATGCGGCCAAGCGCCACACCACCCGGGTGGATGCCTTCGGCGCGGACGGCGCGGGCGTCCTGGGCGCGGTCACCGACGGCCAGGTGCGCTACGTCCTGCGCCCCGACCTGCCCGATACGGCGGAATTTTCCCTGGCCGGCCTGCGTGCCCTGCCGCCGGTGGACATCGTCCTGGACTACCAGGACGCGCCCGCCCATCCCTACGCCGCCGCGATCCGGGCCGGCTCGCGCGGCATCGTGGTGGCGGCCATGGGCAACGGCAGCCTGAGCCCGGCCGCCGCGCAGGGCTGCGCCCTGGCGGCCCGCCGCGGGCTGGTCTGCGTGCGCGCCAGCCGGGTGCCGGACGGCCTGGTCACGGATTCCGGCGCCAGCGGCCCGCTGGCGGCCCATGCGCTCAATCCCCTGCAGGCGCGCATCGCGCTGCGCCTGGCGCTGGCGCGCGGGATGGACCGCGCCGGGATCGGCGACCTGCTGCGGCGGTTGTAATCAGTCCCAGCTCAGGACGACCTTGCCGCTTTGCCCCGACAGCATCGCCTCGAAGCCCTGGCGGAAGTCCGCCACCGGATAGCGGTGCGTCAGGATGGGCGAGAGGTCCAGGCCGCTTTGCAGCATGGCGACCATCTTGTACCAGGTCTCGAACATCTGGCGGCCGTAGATGCCCTTGATCTCCAGGCCCTTGAAGATCACCTGGCTCCAGTCGATGCCCACGCCGTCGGGCAGGATGCCCAGCATGGCGATCTTGCCGCCGTGGTTCATCTGGTCCAGCATCGAGGAAAAGGCGCTGGCCACGCCGGACATTTCCAGGCCCACGTCGAAGCCCTCGGTCATGCCCAGCTCGCGCATCACGTCGCGCAGGTCCTCGCGGGCCACGTTCACCGTGCGGCTGGCGCCCATGCGGGCGGCCAGGTCCAGGCGGTAGTCGTTGACGTCGGTGATGACGACGTTGCGCGCGCCCACGTGGCGCGCGATCGCCGCCGCCATGGCGCCGATCGGGCCGGCGCCGGTGATCAGCACGTCCTCGCCCACCAGGTCGAAGGCCAGCGCCGTGTGGGTGGCGTTGCCGTAGGGGTCGAAGATGGCGGCCAGGTCGTCGGACACGTCGTCCGGGATGCGGAAGGCGTTGAAGGCCGGGATCGCCAGGTAGTCGGCGAAGGCGCCGGGGCGGTTGACGCCCACGCCCTGGGTGTTGCGGCACAGGTGCCGGCGGCCGGCGCGGCAGTTGCGGCAGTGGCCGCAGGTGATGTGGCCTTCGCCCGAGACGCGGTCGCCGATGCGGAAGCCCTGCACTTCCTGGCCGATCTCCACGACCTCGCCCACGTATTCGTGGCCGACGTGCATGGGCACGGGGATGGTGCGCGCGGCCCAGTCGTCCCATTTCCAGATGTGGATGTCGGTGCCGCAGATGGCGGTCTTGCGGATGCGGATCAGCAGGTCGTTGTGCCCGATGACGGGTTTCGGGACATCCACCATTTCCAGCCCGGCGGCGGGCTGCGTTTTGGCCAAGGCTCTCATGGAGACTCCATAAAATACGCCGCGCCGCGCCTTCGGCTTGCTGCCCCCCGAGGGGGGCGCTTGCGCCTTGGGGCGGCCCGGCGGCAACAAACGTTCGATCAGCCGATGACGCCCAGGTCGCGCCCGACGCGGGCGAAGGCCTGGACGGCCCGGTCGATGTCCTCGGGCGCGTGGGCCGCGCTCATCTGGGTGCGGATGCGGGCGCGGCCCTTGGGCACCACCGGATAGGAAAAGCCGATCACGTAGATGCCCTGCTCCAGCAGGGCGTCGGCCATGCGGCCGGCCAGGGCGGCGTCGCCCAGCATCACCGGGATGATGGGGTGCTCGCCGGGCACCAGGTCGAAGCCCAGCGCCTGCATCTCGCGGCGGAAGTGCGCGCCGTTGCGGTGCACGCGGGCGCGCAGTTCCGCGCCTTCGTCGTCCTGGAGCAGCTCGATCACCCGCCGGGACGCCGCCACGATGGCCGGTGCGAGCGTGTTGGAAAACAGGTAGGGGCGCGAACGCTGGCGCAGCAGCTCGACGACCACGGGGTCGGCCGCGACGTAGCCGCCCGAGGCCCCGCCCAGCGCCTTGCCCAGCGTCCCGGTCAGGATGTGGACCCGGCCCGCGACGCCGCAATGCTCCGGCGTGCCGCGCCCGCCGGCGCCCATGAAGCCCACGGCGTGGGAATCGTCCACCATCACCAGCGCGTCGAATTCGTCGGCCAGATCGCAGATCGCCGCCAGGTCGGCGACGATGCCGTCCATGGAGAACACGCCGTCGGTGGCGATCATGACGTGCCGCGCCCCGCCGTCGCGCGCCGCCTGCAGCTGCGCGCGCAGGTCGGCCATGTCGTTGTTGGCATAGCGGTAGCGGTGCGCCTTGCACAGGCGGATGCCGTCGATGATGCTGGCGTGGTTCAGCGCGTCGCTGACGATGGCGTCCTGCTCGTCCAGCAGGGCCTCGAACAGGCCGCCGTTGGCGTCGAAACAGCTGGAATACAGGATGGCGTCGCCCATCCCCAGCCAGCGGGCGAGTTCGGCTTCCAGGGCCTTGTGGCCCGTCTGGGTGCCGCAGATGAAGCGCACCGACGCCAGGCCGAAACCGTCGGCGGCCAGGCCCTCGGCGGCCGCCCGGATCAGGCGCGGATCGTTGGCCAGGCCCAGGTAGTTGTTGGCGCAGAAGTTCAGCACCTCGGCGCCGCCCGCCAGCCGCACGCGCGCGGACTGCTGGCCGGCGATGACGCGCTCGGACTTGTAGAAGCCGTCTTCGCGCAGCTGCCCGATCCGGGCGCGCGCATCCGCAAGGAATCGCTGGGACATGATCCACCTTTTGGGGGAATATATCGGAATGGGAAAGCGTGCCGGCATTGTACGCCGCCGGCCGCGCATCGACGCAACCGGCGGCCCCGTACACGCCCCATACACGTCCCATACACGTCCCGCACACGACCCGCGCGCGCGGGGCCGCCGGCATTTCGGAATTGTTCACAATCTCGACAACTGATGACAATCCTGCGGGCTGTGCAACACTTTGCCCTCGTCCGCGCGGCACTATGATGTCCTCTTTTGGCCTCATGCCGGGGCGCGCCGGATCTCCTCCCGCCATGGGGATGGCCGTGCGCGGCCCATCCGGACATCGGACCGAATCCTATGGCTTCTCGCGACCGCACGCACCGCGGCATCCTCCTGCCAGCCCTGGCGCTGTGCCTGGGCATGCATGTGCCGGCCGCGCGCGCCCTGACGCTGGAAGTCGGCATCTACGACCAGAAGCCCGACGTCTACATCGCCCGCGACGGCCGTCCGGCCGGCATCCTGGGCGAGCTGCTGAACGAGATCGCCCGCCAGGAAGGCTGGAAGATCCGCACTCAGGCCTGCGCCTGGGAGGAATGCATGCGCCTGCTCGCCGAGGGCAGGATCGACCTGCTGCCCGACGTCTACTACACCCTGGAACGCGCCGAGACCTTCGGCCTGCATCACGTTCCCGCGCTGCACAGCTGGTCCCAGGTCTACGCGCGGCCGGGCCAAGCCCTGCGCTCGATCCAGGACCTGGGAGGCCGGTCGATCGCGGTCCTGGCCGGCTCGACGCAGCAGGACTACCTGAAGACGACCTTCTCGGGCCTGGACATCGACGCCCGCGCCGACGCCGTCCAGAACCTGGAGTCCGGCTTCCAGCGGGTGCAGTCCGGCCTGAGCGACGCCGTGGCGGCCGACTTCTACATCGGCGGGATGCTGGCGCACACCTACCAGCTCGTCGCCACCCCCATCGTCTTCCAGCCCACCCAGGCCTACTACGCCATGCCGAAGGGCCGGCACCCCGAGGTCCTGGCGGCCATCGACCGCCATCTCAGCGCCTGGCAGGCCGACCCCGAATCGTTCTACTACCGCACCCTGGACGGCTGGCGCCTGCCGCAGTCCCTGTCCCTGCTGGGCCGCCACGGCGTCTGGATCATCACCGGCCTGAGCGCGCTGCTGGCGCTGACCCTGGCCATCACGCTGCTGCTGCGCATCCAGATGAGCCGCCAGCGGCAGCGCCTGCGGCGCACCGAACGCCGCCTGGACGCGATCCTGGACGCCATCGACGCCTCGGTCAGCATCAAGGACCTGGACTTCCGCTACACCTTCGCCAACCGCAAGCACGAGGAATTCCTCGGCGTGGCCGAGGGCAGGCTGATCGGCCTGCGCGACGACGACACCCTGAAGGACGCCGATTCCCTGGCCAGCATCCACCGCAACGACCAGGCCGTGGTGGACACCCGGGAACGCAGCGTGAGCCAGATGACCATCCGGCCGCCGCACGGCGAGCCCCGCACCTTCCTGGCGATCAAGGCGCCCATGCGCGGCCCGGACGGCGCGCTGGAAGCCATCTGCACGGTCTCCACCGACATCACCGAACGCCTGCGCGCCGAGGAGACCGCCCACCACCTGGCCGTCTACGACACGCTGACCGGCCTGCCCAACCGGCGCACGGCGCTGGCGCACCTGGCGCAGATGATCGAGTCCGCCCGGCAGGGCCGCTCCATCGGCGCCCTGCTGCTGATCGACCTGGACGGCTTCAAGCGGATCAACGACATGCAAGGGCACGCCACCGGCGACGAGGTGCTGTGCGGCATCGCCGACCGCCTGCGCACCAGCGTGCGCGACCGCGACCTGGTGTCGCGCGTCAGCGCCGACGAATTCGTCGTGCTGCTCGACGGCCTGGGCGGCAACGTCAACGACGCGGCGCGCAACGCCATGCACGTGGGCGAGAAGGTGCGGCTCGCCATCTGCAACAGCGCGTTCTCCATCCAGAGCAGGCCCGCCTACGTCACCGCCAGCATCGGCCTGACCCTGATCCAGGCCGACAGCCAGACCACCGACACCGTGATGCGCGAGGCCGACATGGCCACCCACCGCGCCAAGCAGCACGGCGGCAACCAGGTCACGTTCTACGAGGAAGGCCTGCAATCCGAGGTCGAGCAGCGGCTCTGGCTGGAGCAGGACCTGCTGCAGGCCATCGGCACGCCCGTCCTCACCCTGCACGTGCAGCCGCAGTTCGGCCACGACGGGCGCGTCACCGGCGGCGAACTGCTGGCCCGCTGGACCCACCCGACCCGCGGACCGGTCTCGCCCGCCCTGTTCATCCCCATCGCCGAGGAAACCGGCCTCATCAGCCTGCTGGGCGCCTGGTCCCTGCAGTTCGCCTGCGACGCCCTGCTCGCCTTGCGGGAACTGGGCGAAACCTACCCGCTGTCGCTGAACGTCAGCCCGCGGCAGCTGATGGAGGCGCAGTTCACCGAATACGTCCGCGACACCCTGGAAAGCAAGGGCGTGCCCGGCAACCGGCTGATCTTCGAGATCACCGAGGGCGTGCTGATCCAGGACATGCAGGCCGTCGCCCGGCGCATGCAGGCGCTGTCCCTGCTGGGCATCCGCTTTTCCATCGACGACTTCGGCACCGGCTATTCCAACCTGGCCTACCTGAAGCGCCTGCCGCTGTACGAACTGAAGATCGACAAGAGCCTCGTCCAGGACATCCCGAACGACAGCGACAGCATCGCCATCGTCCAGCTGATCCTGGCCATGGCCGACCAGCTCAATCTGCGCGTGGTCGCCGAGGGCGTGGAAACCGAGGCGCAGTCCCGCTTCCTGTTCGAGCACGACTGCCACGCCCTGCAGGGCTACCTGCTGGCCCGCCCCATGCCGCTGGAAGCCTGGCTGGACGTGGTGCGCACGCGGCGCCGGCACGAGGCCGGCGGCCCGGCCTGAGGGCCTCGGGGAACGGGCAAAACAAAAGGCCCGGCGGTTCGATTGCCGGGCCTGAGGAACGGGCGCCCGCCCCGCCGCAGCGGGGCCGGACGGGCGCGAAGCGCCCTACTTGAACATGTTGTTGTAGTCCTGGTCCGAGGTCGCCGGCGTCTCGCCCTCGGCCCCGGCGCCATAGCCGCCGAAGTTGCCCATGTCGAGCTTGACGTCCTCGATGTTGACCTGGGGCCGGTCGGCCTTGTAGTGGGTGACCATGCCCGGGTACAGCAGCACCAGGACGACCATGGCGATCTGGATCACGATGAAGGGAATCGAGCCCCAGTAGATCTGGCCGGTGGTGACCTTGGCGATGGTCTTGCCGGTGACCCGGTCCTGGTAGTCTTCCTTGGGCGCCACCGACCGCAGGTAGAACAGCGCGAAGCCGAACGGCGGGTGCATGAAGGACGTCTGCATGTTCACCGCCAGCAGGATGCCCAGCCAGATCAGGTCGATGCCCATCTTGTCCGCCACCGGCCCGATCAGCGGCACGATGATGAAGGCCAGCTCGAAGAAGTCGAGGAAGAAGGCCAGGCAGAAGGTCAGGATGCTGACCACGATCAGGAAGCCCATCTCGCCGCCCGGCAGGCCGGTGAGCAGGTGCTCGACCCACAGGTCGCCGTTGACCCCGCGGAAGGTCAGGCTGAACACCGAGGAGCCGATCAGGATGAACACCACGAAGCAGGTCAGCGTGGTGGTGGTGTCCATGGCCTGGCGCAGCAGCTTGAAGTTCAGCCGCCGCTTGATCATGGCCATCACCAGCGCGCCGACCGCGCCCATGGCACCGCCTTCGGTCGGCGTGGCCACGCCGATGAAGATCGTGCCCAGCACCAGGAAGATCAGCGCCAGCGGCGGGATCATGACGAAGGTCACGCGCTCGGCGATCTGCGACAGCAGGCCCAGGCGCAGGATCTTGTTGAGCCCGGCCATGACGAAGGCCGCCACGCCCCAGATCAGGATGCTGGTGACGATCAGCTCGTCCACGTGCGCGCCGTCGTCCAGCAGGAGCTCCACGCCGCCGACGGAAATCGCCACGGCCAGCGCCATCAGCACCAGCAGCGAGGGAATGCCGTGGCCGCCGTTGGGCTCGACGAAGGTGCGCGCCTCGGGCGGAATGGCCGGCGCCAGCTTGGGCCGGAACAGCGCCATCAGGACGACGTACAGGATGTACAGCCCCGTCAGGGCGAAGCCCGGCAGGAACGCGCCCTTGTACATGTCGCCGATGGAGCGGCCCAGCTGGTCGGCCAGCACGATCAGCACCAGCGACGGCGGGATGATCTGCGACAAGGTGCCGGAGGCCGCGATCACCCCCGTGGCCAGGCGGCGGTCATAGCCATAGCGCAGCATGATGGGCAGCGAGATCAGGCCCATCGAGATCACCGAGGCGGACACTACGCCGGTGGTCGCCGCCAGCATCGCGCCCACCAGGATGACCGCGATCGCCAGGCCGCCGCGCAGCGGGCCGAACAGCTGGCCGACGGTCTCCAGCAGATCCTCGGCCATGCCGGAGCGCTCCAGGATCAGCCCCATGAAGGTGAAGAACGGCACCGCCAGCAGGGACTCGTTGCCCATCACGCCGAACACGCGCTGCGGCAGGGCCTGGAACAGGGCCGGGGACAGCAGGCCCAGGTCGATCCCGATCAGGCCGAACAGGATGCCGTTGGCCGCCAGCGAGAAGGCCACCGGGAAACCCAGCAGCAGCAGGATCACCAGCATGCCGAACATGATCGGCGCCATATAAGCCAGAAACAATGCTTCCATGGTCAGTGCCTCTCATGCGAGGCGGCCTCGCGCTGTTGCGCCTCGCGGGCGATTTCTTCGGCGAGCAGTTCCTCGGCGGACTTGCCCGTGTGCACGTCGCGGGGATCGGGGCAGCGGCCGAGCAGGCAGCCGATGCACTTGATCAGGTGCGAGACGCCCGCGCCCACCAGCAGGGCGAAGCCGATGGGAATCAGCAGCTTGGCCGGCCAGCGGATCAGGCCGCCCGCGTTGGAGGACTGTTCGTGGTTGACGTAGGCGTCCATGAAGAACGGCCAGGACAGCCACATGATGAGCCCGCAGGCGGGCAGCAGGAAGAGCAGCACGCCGGCCACTTCGATCCAGAGCTGGGTGCGCCGGGACAAGTGCGAGGCCAGGACGTCGACGCGGACGTGTTCGTTCTTGAGCAGGGTATAGCCGGACGCCAGCAGGAAGATGGCGCCGAACAGATACCACTGCAGTTCGAGCCAGGCGTTGGAACTGACGTTGAACAGCTTGCGGACCGTCGCGTTGGTGGCGCTGACGAGTACCGCGAGCAGGATCAGCCAGGTCACGGCCCGGCCCACGCGGCGATTGACGGCGTCGATCGCTCGCGACAGGGCGAGAAGTGCATTCATGGTGAGAGCCGATGAAAAAAGGGTTGCGTCCGGACACGCGCCAGCCCCCTCGTGGGGGGCTGGCGCGTGATCCGGTCATGAGCGGCCTTCAAGAAAAGCAGGCCGGCACGAGGCGTCGATTACTTGGCCGCCGAGGCCATGTACTGGTCGAAGCTGCCTTCGGCGATCCGGAACCACGGGATTTCGTGGTCGCGGAAGCCCATGTAGGCGTCGTGGATCTTCTTGAAGCCCGCATCCTTGGCGGACAGTTCCGCGTAGGTTTCCTGGGCGGCCTTGTAGCAGGCGTCCATGACGGGCTTCGGGAAGGCGCGCAGTTTGGCGCCTTCGGCGATCAGGCGCTTGAGGGCGTTGGGGTTCTCGGCGTCGTAGGTGGCGATCATGGTGTTGGTCGCCAGGGCGGAGGCCTGGTCCAGCACGGCCTGGTAGTGCTTGGGCAGGGCTTCGTACTTGTCCTTGTTGACGTACAGGGACACCTGCAGCGTGCCTTCCCACCAGCCCGGGAAGTAGTAGAACGGCGCCACGCGGTGGAAGCCGAGCTTTTCGTCGTCGTAGGGGCCGATCCATTCGGCCGCGTCGATGGTGCCCTTTTCCAGGGACGGATAGATGTCGCCGCCGGCGATCTGCTGCGGCACCACGCCGAGCTTCATCAGGACTGCGCCGGCGAAGGCCGCCGTGCGGAATTTCAGGCCCTTGAGGTCGTCGACCGTCTTGACTTCCTTGCGGAACCAGCCGCCCATCTGGGTGCCGGTGTAGCCGCACGGGAAGTTCACGATGTTGAACTTGGCGAACAGTTCGCGCAGCACCTGCAGGCCGCCCGCATGGCGCACCCAGGCGTTGTACTGGCGGGTGTTCAGGCCGAAGGGCACGGCGCCGTCGAAGCACAGGGCCGGGTCCTTGCCGAAGTAGTAGTAGGACGCGGTATGGCCGCATTCGACCGTGCCGTTCTGCACGCCGTCGAGCACACCCAGGGCGGGGAGGATCTCGCCGCCGGGAAAGGCGCGGATCTGGAACTTGCCGCCGGTCGCCTCGGAGACGTATTTGGCGACGTTTTCGCCGCCGGAATAGATGGCGTCGGCGCTGCGGGGGAAACTGGATGCCAGGCGCCAGGAAATGGCGGGTGATTCCTGAGCGAAAGCGGGAGCGGCCAGGGTGGCGCCGCCAGCGGCCGCGCCGAGGGCAGCCTTCTTGAGGAAGGAACGACGTTGCATGAGAGAGAGCCCCTAAGTTGGTTGGTAAACCGTTGAGATGTGCCGTTTTGTAAACGGACGAGAGCGCGTGCATGATGCACGAAACCTCAAGGATCCCGCAATCAGTAATAACGCCTAGTGTTTTTCCCGATTGAATCTGCCAATTTCCACGAGAGCAATAGGGAAACCCACCTACGCAGGCCCTTTCCGGGCATTTCCGCGCCCCGTATGCGACAATGCCGATTTGGTCATCACGACCCGTCGGCGTGCCACCCTCTTCCGATTCCTTCAGCCTGGCCCGGATCGCCATCCCGGCGTTCGGCCCCTCCCTGCTCTTTGGCCTGGGCGAAGGCGCCATCTACCCCGTCCTCGCGCTGAGCGCCCGCGACCTGGGCGCCAGTTCGGCGCAGGCCGGGCTGATCGTGGCCCTGATCGGCATCGGCTCGATGATGGCCAACCTGCCGGCCGCCATGCTGACCAACCGCTACGGCGAACGCCACGCCATGATCGGCGCGGCCGTCTTCAGCCTGGCGGCACTGGCCCTGTGCCTGGTCGCCCATTCCCCCTGGGTGCTGGGCCTGGGCGTCCTGATGATCGGCCTGGCCAGCTCCGTCTTCCTGCTGGCGCGCCAGACCTATCTGATCGAGGCCGTGCCGGCCACCATGCGCGCGCGCGCCATGTCCACCCTCGGGGGCACCATGCGGGTGGGGCTGTTCGCGGGCCCCTTCATGGCCGCCGGCTTCATCCACCTGATGGACCTGCCGGGCGCCTACTGGGCCGCCATCCTGGCCTTCGTGGGCACCGGCATCCTGGCCTTCACCATCCCCGACCTCGAACCGCGCGACCGCGCCGTGAACCGCAGCGCCCCGCCCCTGTCCCTCGCAAGCCTGGCCCGCGTGCACGCGGGCGTCTTCCTGACGCTGGGCGTGGCCACGGCGCTGGTCTCGGCGATCCGCTCCTGCCGCCAGATCGTCATCCCGCTGTGGGCCGACCAGATCGGCCTGGACGCCACGGCGACCGCCCTGATCTACGGCATCATGGGCGGCGTGGACATGCTGCTGTTCTATCCGGCCGGCCGCATCATGGACCTGCGCGGGCGCCTGTGGGTGGCCCTGCCCTGCATGCTGATCATGGGCGTCAGCCTGATCGCCATCCCCTGGACCACCGGGTTCGCCGGTCTGCTGGCGGTCAGCATGGTGCTGGGCGTGGGCAACGGCATCGGCTCGGGCATCATCATGACCATCGGCGCCGACGCCTCGCCCCCCGCCGACCGCACCCGCTTCCTGGGCATCTGGCGGCTGATCACCGATCTCGGCGGCGGAGGCGGCCCCCTGCTGCTGTCCGCCCTCACCGCCGCGCTGTCGCTCGCCAGCGGCATCACCGCCATCGGCGCCCTGGGCTTCGTCGCCGCCTGGATGTTCTGGCGCTGGCTGCCCCGCAGGACCGCCTCTCCCTAGGACGCACACGAACAGGCTCCGACCCATGCCGCAGACCGTCCCCGAACCTCGCCCCTCCGAGACCCATGCCGCCGTGCGCGCCGCCCTGTTCCTGGTCCTGGTGGGCATGTGCGCCGCGCTGCACATCTGGAAGGTCCCGCCGGCCCTGCCCCAGCTGCAGGCCGAACTGCGGCTCAGCCTGGTGGAATCGGGCTTCCTGCTGTCGGCGGTGCAGCTGGGCGGGCTCATCCTGGGCCTGCCGGTGGCGCTGGCGGCCGAACGCATCGGCCTGCGCCGCTGCATCGTGGCCGGCCTGGCCATCCTGGCGGTGTCCTCGATGCTGGGCGCCTGGCTGGATTCCAGCCTGCTGGTGCTGCTGTTCCGCGCCGCGGAGGGCTGCGGCGTCCTGATGATCGCCATGCCGATCCCGGCGCTGATCCGCCGCCTGGTGCCGCCGGACCGGCTGAGCCGCATCATGGGCCTGTGGGGCAGCTACATGCCGCTGGGCACCGTGGTCATCCTGCTGGCGGGATCCTGGATCCTGAGCCTGGGCAGCTGGCAGCTGCTGTGGTGGCTGCTGGCGGCGCTGACCCTGGGCTGCCTGCTGCTCACCCTGCGCCTGGTGCCGCCGGACCCCGCCGCCGATCCCGGCCGTCCCCACGATTCCGTGGCGCAGCTGGTGCGCGCCACCCTGGGGTCGGTGAACGTCTGGCTGGTCGCCCTGATCTTCGGCCTGTACGCGGGCCAGTGGATGGCGGTGATCGGCTTCCTGCCCACCATCTACGCCGCCCAGGGCGTCGGCGGCACGACGGCCGGGCTGCTGACGGCCATCGTGGCGGGCGCCAACGCCATCGGCAACCTGTCGGCCGGCCGGCTGCTGCACCACGGCGTGGCAGCCTGGCAATTGCTGGTCACGGGGCTGGCGACCATGATCCTGTGCGCCTGGGCCGCCTTCGGCGCCGGCCTGCCCGCCTCGGGCCAGTTCGTGGCCGTGCTGGTGTTTTCCATGATGGGCGGCCTGGTGCCCACGACCCTGTTCGTGCTGGGCCTGACGCTGACGCCCACCCCGCGGACCGCCTCGGCGACCATCGGCTGGATGCAGCAATGCTCGTCCCTGGGGCAGTTCGCCGGGCCGCCCTTCGTGGCCTGGGTGGTCAACCGGGCCGGCGGCGACTGGCAGTGGACCTGGACCGCCACCGCCGCCTTCGCGGCGGCCGGCATCGTCCTGTCGGTCCTGATCGGCCTGCGCACGCGGCCCCGGAACGCTACACCCCGGGACGCTACACGATAGGCGGCACGGGCAGGCCCGACTGGGCCCAGTCCACCGGCGCGACCACGGGCAGGACACGGCTGGGGCAGTCCGGATCGGACAGGTCCACCCGCCGCTCCGGGATGGCGTGGCTCCAGCGGATCGAATAGAAGATCTTGACCACGGGCAGCTCGGGCGCATGGGGGTTCTGCGCCACCACCAGGCCCAGTTCGCTCTGCGTCAGGCTGATGATGGAGCCCAGCGGATAGCGCCCCACCGTGCGCACGAAGGCGCCCAGCACGTCCATGTCGAACTGCCCTTCGGACTTCAGCATCTTGTACAGCGCGAAGGCCGGGTCCCAGCCTTTCTTGAAGGGCCGCGTCGAGGTGACCTCGTCGTAGTAATTGCAGACGGCCGCCATGCGGGCGAGCAGGCTGAGGTCGCCGCCGGCCAGGCCGTCGGGGAAGCCCTTGCCGTCGATGCGCTCGTGGTGGTGCAGGCAGACGTCGATGACCTCGGGCGGCACGCCCGGATCCCGGCGCAGCACCTCGGCGCCGCTTTGCGGATGCTTGCGCATCAGTTCCTGGGGCGGCTGGATCGGACGGCCGAGCTTGCCCGGCGTCTCGTCCGGGTCGCGCACCTTGCCGATGTCGTGCAGCAGGCCGGCCATGCCGGCCAGGCGCACCTGTTCGTCGGACAGCCCCAGGGTCCGCGCCAGCGAGGTCATCAGCGCCGCCACGGCCACGGAGTGCGCGTACAGGTACTGGTCGGCGCGCTTGATGCGCGCCAGGCTGGTGAGCGCGTCCGGATGCCCCTCGATGGAGTCGGCCATGTCCTGCACCAGGCCCTCGATCTGCCGCAGGTCGATCTTGCCTTCCAGCTCCGCGTCGGCGAACAGCTGCTGCACCTGTTCGCGCGAGCCGTCGAGGATGTCGCGGGCGTCGTCGAAGGCCTGCTGCTCCGGCGTGGCGGACGGCGGCGCGGCCTCGGCCGCCTTCGCGGCGGGCTGCGCCGCGCCCTGGGCGGCCGGCGCGCCCTGGGAGCCGCTCTGCGGCACGGGCGCGGCGGCGGCGGTGGCGGTGGCCAGCTCGGCGGTGGGGATGTCCACCCCCCGGTTGGTGTCGATCAGCACCCATTCCAGCCTCGATTCCTGCAGGCGGCGCAGCTTGCGCTCGTTCTGGATCAGGAAACGCGAGCGCCAGAAGGCGTGGTCCAGGAAAGAGCCGCCCAGGTCATGCACGTACATGCCGATGCACAATTGGGACACGGGGACTTTCTTGATCATGGGCGAGTTCCAGGAAACGGGTGGCGGCGGCGCATCAGACGGCCCCGCCGCTCCGCGGGGGGACGCCCGGGTCGTCGAGGCCTTCCCAGCGCGGCCCGGGCACATGGATGTCGAAGAGCTCCAGCACGCGGCACACGGTATGGTCGATCAGTTCATCCAGTGTAACCGGGCGCAGATAGAATGCCGGCAGCGGCGGGAAGATCACGCCGCCCATTTCGGTCACTGCCGTCATGTTGCGCAGATGCGCGAGATTGAAGGGGGTTTCCCGCACCATCAGCACCAGCCGGCGGCGTTCCTTGAGGGTCACGTCCGCCGCCCGGGTGATGAGGTTGTCCGACAGGCCATGCGCCACGGCCGCCAGCGTGCGCATCGAACAGGGCACCACCACCATGCCGGCCGTGCGGAAACTGCCGCTGGCCAGCACCGCGCCCACGTCCCGATGGCTGTGGACGTGATCGGCCAGCGCATGCACGGCCTGGCGATCCAGGCCGAGTTCATGGCGCACGTTCAGCACCCCGGAGGGCGACATGACGAGATGGGTTTCCACCCCGCCGTGCGCCCGCGCGATTTCCAGCAGGCGGGTGGCGTACCGGACGCCGGTCGCCCCGCTGATGCCGACGACCAGCCGCCGGGGGGGATTCACTCGATGGCCCCGGCGTCCTTCAGCAGTTGGGCCAGTTCGCCGTTCTGGTGCATTTCGTTCATGATGTCGGTGCCGCCGATGAATTCGCCCTTGACGTAGAGCTGGGGAATCGTCGGCCAGTTGGCGTAGTCCTTGATGCCCTGGCGGACTTCGGGGTCTTCCAGCACGTTGACGGTGACCAGCTTGGTGACGCCGGTCTCCTTCAGGATCTGGATGGCGCGGCCGGAAAAGCCGCATTGCGGGAACTGGGCCGTGCCCTTCATGAACAGGACGACCGGGTGGCCGGTGACCGTTTCACGGATGAAATTCTGGACTTCGGATTGGACTGCTTCGCTCATGGTGGTCTCGCTTGAAAATGCCCCCACGCCAGCTTCGGGACGGCCTGGCGGCAGAAAATGAACCCCCACGCCGCGCCCCCGGTTGTGCCTCGGGGCGGCCTGGCGGCAAAAATGAACCTCCACGCCGCGCTCCTGAGCTGTGCCCCAGGACGGCCTGGCGGTAAAAAAATCAGGCCTGCAAACAGCCTCGGGTGACGCGTTCGATGCCGGACAGATCCCGCTCGCTGGCGACGTCGGCGAACCCGTGGCGCAAAAACAGGGACCGGACGGCCGCCGCCTGGTCCCAGCCGTGTTCCACGCACAGGATCCCGCCCGGGCCCAGATGGTCCGGCGCGCCCCGCACGATTTCGCGCAGGGCCCGCAGGCCATCGGCTCCGTCGGTCAGGGCGTCCGGAGGCTCGAAGCGCAGGTCGCCTTGCCCCAGGTGCGCATCCCGCGCGTCGATGTACGGAGGATTCGAGACGATCAGATCGAAACGCACCGAACCCAACTCGGTATCGTACCAATTCCCGTGTGAAAACAATAGTTTTGCCCCCAGGGCGCATGCGTTCTTTCGCGCCACGGCCAGGGCCTCGGCGCTGCGGTCGGTGGCCCGCACCCGGGCATCGGGCCGCTCCAGCGCCAGGGTCACCGCCACGATGCCGCTGCCCGTGCCCAGATCCAGCACGCAAGGCGCGCGCACGTCCCGGATCGCCCGCAGACCGCACTCGACCAGCAGCTCGGTGTCCGGCCGGGGGATCAGCACCGCCGGGGTGACGAGGAAGTCGCGGCCGAAGAATTCCCGCCGGCCCAGGATGTAGGCGATGGGCTCGCCCGCGATCCGGCGCGCCTCCAGCGCCCGGTAGGCGTCGAGCTGCGCCGGCTGCAGGGGATCGGCATCGTGCGCGATCAGCCAGGCGCGCGGCACGTCCAGCACCCGCTGCCACAGCAGTTGGGCTTCCAGGCGCGGCAGCGGGCTGGCCGCCAGGGATTCGCGCAGAGTCCGGATCATGTCCGGCGTCCCGCGCGCATCGCGGCGATGCGCCCGCCCCGGGGGTCCGGCCGGATTCCCATCGCGCTTCCCATCGCTTCAATCCAGCGCCAGCGCCGCGAGCTGCTCGGCCTGGTGCTCGGCGAGCAGCGCGTCGGTCAGCTCGCCCAGATCGCCGTCCATCACCTGCGCCAGCTTGTACAGCGTCAGGTTGATGCGGTGGTCGGTGACGCGGCCCTGCGGGAAGTTGTAGGTGCGGATGCGCTCCGAGCGGTCGCCCGAGCCCACCAGGCTCTTGCGCTGGGCGGCTTCGCGGGCGTGGATTTCCTGCTGCTGGCGGTCCTTCAGCCGGGCGGCCAGCACCTGCATGGCCTTGTCCTTGTTGCGGTGCTGCGAACGGTCGTCCTGGCATTCCACCACCAGGCCGGTCGGCAGGTGGGTGATGCGCACCGCCGAATCGGTCTTGTTGATGTGCTGCCCCCCCGCCCCACTGGCGCGGAAGGTGTCGATGCGCAGGTCGTTGGGATCGATGCGGATGTCGGCCTGGGGATCGGCCTCGGGCATCACCGCCACCGTGCAGGCGGACGTGTGCACGCGGCCCTGGGACTCGGTCTCGGGCACGCGCTGGACGCGGTGGGCGCCGGACTCGAACT
Organism: Castellaniella defragrans 65Phen; assembly: GCF_000612685.1. Classification (NCBI taxonomy): domain Bacteria; kingdom Pseudomonadati; phylum Pseudomonadota; class Betaproteobacteria; order Burkholderiales; family Alcaligenaceae; genus Castellaniella; species Castellaniella defragrans. The sequence goes on along the minus strand of NZ_HG916765.1, from coordinate 653,454 downwards.
TCAGGCGGCCGTAGACGCCGTCGCCCTCGACGTGGGCGATGACTTCCTTGTAGCCGCCCAGCTCGGACGCGCTCTCGGACATCAGTTCCACCCGCCAGCCGCGCATTTCCGCGTAGCGGGTGTACATGCGCAGCAGGTCGCCCGCGAACAGGGCGCTTTCGTCTCCGCCCGTGCCGGCGCGGATTTCCAGGAAGACGCTGCGGTCGTCGTCCGGATTCTTCGGCAGCAGCAGGATCTGCAATTCGGCTTCCAGCGCCTCGATGCGCGCGTCGGCGCCCGACAGCTCTTCCTCGGCCAGCGCCTTCATGTCGGGGTCGGAAAGCATCTCGCGCGCCGCGTCCCGGTCGTCGCACGCCCGCTGCCAGGACTCGAACACCCGCACCACGGGCTCCAGCTCGGCGCGCTCGCGCGTCCATTTGCGGAAGCGGTCCATGTCGTCGGCGCTATCCGGCTCGGCCAGCAGGGCGTCGATCTCGGCCAGGCGGTGGCTGAGCTGTTCCAGACGGCTGCGCATCGAACTTTTCATGGAGGGAGGTTCCGGGAAATCACAAGGAAGCCAGGACCCGGCCCGCGCGGGACCGGATCGGCACGAAGAGGGGGAGATCGGCGCTACCGGCGGCGGGCGCCGGATTCGGGCAGCAGGCGGGGCAGCAGCGCCAGCAGCTGGTCGCGCTCGGCGCCTTCGCTGCGGTTCAGGGCGGCCAGCGGGCCGTGCATGTACTTGTGCGTCAGGCTGTGCGCGAGCAGTTCGAGCACGGCCTCGGGATCGTCGCCGCGCGCCAGCAGCCGCCGGGCGCGGTCCAGTTCGGCCAGGCGCAGGGCGTCGGCGCTTTGCTGGTAGTCGATGATCGCCGGCACGATTTCGCGGTTGCTGAGCCAGTGCATGAAATGCCGCACCCGCGCTTCGATGATGGCTTCGGCCTGGACCACGGCGGCGCGGCGCGCGTCGGTGCCCGACTGCACCATGCGGCCCAGATCATCGACGGTGTACAGGTAGACGTCGGCCAGGCGGCCGGCCTCGGGCTCGATGTCGCGCGGCACGGCCAGGTCCACCATCACCATGGGACGGTGGCGCCGCGCGCGCGCGGCCCTTTCCACCATCCCCAGGCCGAGGATGGGCAGGGACGAGGCCGTACAGGAGACGACCACGTCGAATTCGGCCAGGTGGTCCGGCAGCGCCGACAGCTTCAGCGTGCGGGCGTCGAACTGGGCCGCCAGGGTCTCGGCGCGCTCCAGCGTGCGGTTGGCCACCGCGATCTGGCGCGGCCGCACCGCGGCGAAATGGGTGGCGCAGAGTTCGATCATCTCGCCCGCGCCGATGAACAGCACGTTGCTACAGGACAGGTCGCCCAGCACGCGTTCGGTCAGGCGCACGGCGGCGGCGGCCATGGACACCGAATGCGCGCCGATGGCCGTCTGCGAGCGGACTTCCTTGGCGACGGAGAAGGTGCGCTGGAACAGCTGGTGCAGCAGCGTGCCCAGCGTGCCGGCCTGCTCGGCCGTGCGCACGGCGTCCTTCATCTGGCCGAGGATCTGCGGCTCGCCCAGCACCATGGAATCCAGGCCGCTGGCCACGCGGAAGGCATGGCGCACGGCGTCGTTCTTCTGGTACTGGTAGAGGTGCGGCGCCAGCAGGCCGGTTTCCAGGCGGTTGAATTCCGCCAGCCAGGCGGGCAGTTCCGGCGCGACGCCCGGATCGGCCGCACAGTAGATTTCCGTGCGGTTGCAGGTGGACAGGATGGCGGCCTCGCGCACGCCGCTGCCGAAGGCGGACCGCAGGGCCGCCAGGGCGGGCTTGACCAGTTCGAGCGGAAACGACACGCGCTCCCGCACCGAGACCGGTGCGGAAACGTGGTTCAGGCCAAAGGTCAGGACGTCGACGGACATGCCCGCAGGAAAAAGTTGCACGAGAAGATGGCTTGTATTATAGGGCGTTGCCGCCCGACTTGGAACGCCGACCGTCGCTTCCGGACATCGCTTGCCTGCACAGGATCAAATTTTCATGTATGATTCTGCGTCTTGGCCCGGTAGCTCAGTCGGTAGAGCAGAGGATTGAAAATCCTTGTGTCGGTGGTTCGATTCCGCCCCGGGCCACCAGTTGCAATCAACCCAACGGTTCTCCGTTGGGTTTTTTGTTGGCTGGAGGGGCAGTGTTGGCGGGGGTTCGCGGGTTGGGCTCGCGAGCGTGAGGGTGCTGCACGACCCGATTTTAGGCCCGTCTGGCCTCTCTGTTCTCGGTTTTTATCTGTTTGCCTCGCGAGCGCGCGCGAGGTCACATCTAGGGTTTATGCGGGTTTCGGGGCTTCGGGTTGGTGCTGGAGATTGGTGGGCGGGGGCGACCCGTATTCAACTCTGGTGATACGATATCTCGGTCCAAGAATAGAACAAGGATCGAGGCATGGGAGGCCACAACGAAGGTGCGCAGTTCGTCAACTGGTTCGGACCGCTACTGGACGCACTGCGCAAGCTGGGTGGCTCGGGATCGCCCGACGAGGTGGTCGACCAAATCGCGGCCGACCACGCGGTATCCGACGATGCCCAAAACGAGCTGACATCCTCTGGCCAACCACGCTTCAAGAACCAGGTCGCCTGGGCGCGGTTCTATTTAACGAAGGAAGGGCTGCTGGGCTCATCCAGACGCGGGATTTGGAGCCTGACCGAGCGCGGACGCGCCACCACACTGACCTATGAACAGGCCCACGACATCTTCCGTCGCTGGGTTGCAATCTTCCAGGAGCAACGCCGCACAAAGACGGCCGATACCGTCTCGATGGAAGAACAGACCGTCGAAGAAGCCGAAACCCCGACGGGGGACTACCGAGCGGCCATTCTGGACATCATGCGCAATCTACCGCCCGCCGGATTCGAGCGCCTGTCACAGCGCCTGCTGCGCGAGGCCGGATTCATCCATGTCGAGGTCACCGGCCAAAGCAACGATGGCGGCATCGACGGCCATGGCATCCTGCAGGTCAACCCGCTGGTGTCCTTCAAAGTGCTATTTCAATGCAAGCGTTACGCCAATTCTGTCACGCCGTCCATCGTGCGAGACTTTAGAGGTGCCATGTCGGGCCGCGCCGACAAGGGCATCATCATTACCACGGGAACTTTCACAGCCGAAGCTCGCCGCGAAGCCAGTCGTGATGGCGCTCCCCCCATTGAGCTGGTCGACAGCGAGAAGCTGATCGACATGCTGGAGAATCTGGAACTGGGGTTGAAGCCAGTGACCACCTACGAAGTCGATAGTGATTTTTTTACAGAGTTCTCCGCGCAATAGGAACGGCCAAAGCAATCCGGATATCAGGAGATAGCGACTATGAAATTTGGCCTACGCAAACCGTCACTCAAGCGGATGGTCTCGGCGCGAACATCGCCCAAGCGGTTTGTCCGCCATAACCTGGGCCTGAAGGCTCCTCGCGGCTGGGGCTGGTTGACCAATCCTAAACGGGCAGCCTACAACCGCGTGTATTCACGCACCACGTTCAGCATCTGGGATCTGCTGAAGATGCTGTTCGGCGGGAAGAGATAGCTCACTGACAGAATCCACTATAGCAAGGTATCCTGAACCAGCCCTCCACCGCTGGTTGGTGCAGTTATCGGTGCCGCATCAAACACATCCACAGGCGCCAGCCGCAAAAGCTGCTTCGCATCTTCCATCGACCCAGACAACCACTGATCAGTGTCGGCCATCTCAATCGGGATGACTGAGCGCTTGTCCTGCGCATCAGCGGGCCAATCTGCTTTGCGCTTGTGCATCCGGCGCATCAACGGATGGTGGTCGGCATTGAGCGTCAACATCGTGTAGCTCTCGATCACTTCGCCGGTCGTCGGATCAGTCCATGCATTAAATAAGCCTGCCAACCCCCACGGCGCACCATCTGCCCGCCGGAAGCGCCACCAGACATTTTTGCCCGTTTCCCAGCACGGCTCATCGAATGACGCCGCCGGAATGATGCATCGCTGGCCACGTAGCCAGGGCTGGCGGAAACTCGCCTTGCTGGCCAGTTCCTCAGCGCGGGCGTTGTTGGTCTGGTACGGCAGCCTGGCCGTCTTGGCAAAATGCGGGATCAGCGCCCACTGCCCCAACACCAGTTCACTGCCGCCGCCCGATGCTCGAATAAAGAGCCCGGGGGAACGCGGATGAATTTCAGGTTCCCACCACTGAGGCGGATTCTGACGGCCGACATGCCAGTCCCGTTCGATCTCAGCCTGGCTGGGCGTGACGTATCGATTGCACATCAGACTATTGTCGCAAATTCCAGGGCAGTTACGACCCTGGAATCAGGCCTGTGGACTACGCAGCTGCCTCCACTTGTTGCACCCAGCCTGCTGGCCAGCGTGTCCGAATGACTTCATCCAGACGGGCGTTGCTGGATTGCATCAGCAACTCGATGACTTGGGGGGACAGGAGATTCAGGCGCAGCAAGCGGCGTACCTGCGTGACGTCAACCTCTTCAACCTGGGCGATCTCGGCCACCGACGCCACCTTTCGCTCGTCGAGCAGCCGCTGCCAGTGATGTGCCAGGCCCAGCGACCGCAGCAGCGGGGTCTCTCCGTCAGCCCCCGCCTCGCTCTGCGCCTGCTTTGCCTGCATCTGAAACGCCTGCGGGGCATCCAGTGGCGTGATGACCTCCTTCTTGGCTCCCCGCTTGACCAGCGTCCAGGGGATGAAGGTTTCCATCCGCACACCACCCGCTGGGGCAGGCAGGTTTCGGGTCTTGGGCTGCCCCATCTGTTTGCCCTGGTCCTTGTTCATATCCGCCCCTCAGTTCAATGCATTCAACACGGCCTGCTGCTGCCCCCACGCCATCGGGATGTCGTGGCGCTGCAACCAGTAGAGTGAGAGCCTGCGCGGCTGCTCACCTACCATGACTGACTCGATCACATCGGGGGCCAGACGCGTCAGACGCAGGAGTCTGGCCACTGTCGTGGGCTGCAGACCTTCTGCGCGAGCCAGATCGCTGATGCTGGCAAACATCCCCTCGTCCAGGAGCCCTTGCCAGAAGTGCGCCCGGGCAATTGCCTCGACAATCCGGGCATCATGTCGGGGGCTCCCGCCATCGGCCTGCAGCCTGCCCTTCGTGCGGGTAAAGGTCACCGAGGTGAATGTCTGCAGCGCCTCCATCACTCTGCCTCCACCATTTCAGCCCCAATGGTGCCTCCGGCGAACTCGGCAATCAAAGCACGCCAGCCCAGTTCCCGCCAGGCAATGCGAATGCCCTGCCCTTCGTCACCATCGACCAGATCCACGCGCTCGATCATCAGGTTCGTGATCCGGTGGCGCTCGACGGGGAAAAGCTGATCCCACACTTGGCTGAGATTACCCATCGCCATCACCACAATGGCCTCATCGACCGGCAGGTCCTGGTGTCGAACCTCCTGGACGACTGCCGCGATGGCCTCTGGGCTTGCCAGCACCGACCGGATCTGACCCAGCACAGCGGCTTCAATCTCTGCGGCAGGCAGGCGCAGTGTCTTCCGGCCTGCCGCCCCGTAGCGCGAGATGCGCTGGCTGATGTAATACAGGTACTGACGACCGGCCTTGCGCGTATAGGTCGGGTACATCCGATCTCCGGATGCGTCGTACAGGATGCCGCGCAGCAGCGCGTCAATGCGCCTACGGGTCATGGTTTCGATGCCACGCTCGTGACCATCTGTAGCCAGCACCGCATGCACCTGATCCCACAGGCCCTGGTCGATGATGGCCGGGTGGGCTGCTGGATACCAGGAGCCTTTGTGCGACAGTTCGCCCAGATAGATGCGGTTTCTCAGCAACTTGTGCAGGTACTTTTTCTCCATCCTCGTGCCTGCACGATGAACGCCTGCCTTGGTCGTCCAGGCCTTGGTCGTCACTCCTTCACCAGCCAGCCGTTGGGCAATAACCGTCGGGGAGCCGATGGTCAGCATCTCGGCAAAGATGCGGCGCACCACGCTGGCCTCAGCCTGGTTCACGACCAGCTGGCGATCCACTACGTCGTAGCCCAATGGTGGCACCCCGCCCATCCACAGGCCCTTCTTCTTGGCCGCAGCAATCTTGTCGCGGATGCGCTCGCCAGTCACCTCACGCTCGAATTGCGCAAAGGACAGCAGGACGTTGAGCATCAACCGTCCCATGCTGGTCGTGGTGTTGAACTGCTGCGTAACGGATACGAAGGACACCTGCTGGCGCTCGAACACTTCGACCATCTTGGAGAAGTCTGCGAGGCTACGCGTTAATCGGTCGATCTTGTAGACCACCACGATGTCGATGGCCCCGGCTTCAATGTCCGCCAACAGGCGCTTCAAGCCTGGGCGTTCGGTGTTGCCACCCGAGTAACCGGGATCGTCATAGTCGTCTGCCACCGGGATCCAGCCATCCGAGCGCTGGCTGGCGATGTAGGCGTGGCCCGCCTCCTTCTGGGCATCAATGGAGTTGAACTCCTGATCCAGGCGCTCGTCCGTCGACACCCGGCAGTACACCGCACAGCGTTTGCGTGTGGCCTTCTGGGCAACCGTATTCATCGCCCACCCCCGGTCAACCCGAAAAACAGGGGCCCAGACCAGTGGGCACCTGTGATGTGGCGGGCCACTGCTGTCAGGCTCTTGAAGGTCTGGCCGTCGTAGTCAAATCGACCGTCAGCGGTGACGGTCACACGATGCTCTGCCTCGCCCCATTCGCGCACCAACACCGTGCCTGGGGCAAATGCTCGGGTCTTGGCCGGTGCTCGCACCTTGATCTTGGAATGCCTCGCCCCGATGGCTTCCAGGCGCTTGCGCGTGGCCGGATTCAGTCCCCCGTAGGCCTCCTCCTGGATCTTGTAGGCCAGGCGCGACTGGATGTGACTGCGGTTGGGGTACTGGGGGCGGGCATCGAAATACTTGTCCCACAGGGCCCAGAGACTGGCCATCGGCAAGGACGGCAGTTCGGCCACGCGGGCGGCGACGGAATCGTTATCGTTCACGACAACTCCTCATCTTGATAGGAGGTTGTATGAACGCTTCGCTCGGGCGAGAAGCCAAGCCCAACTTCGCTCTCTGTGCGATCAACGCCACTGATGCGGGTGATAGCCACGGCCAGAATCTGGACAAGCTCGCGTGCACGGTCAGCAGGCGACATCTTCTGTGGATAGGGGAGTTCTACGGGGTTCATTGGCTGGCAGTTTCAAGTCATCGAAATTGCTTCCATGATCCCGGAAAACCTCCAATCAGAATCGCAATGCGGGGTAAGCATACGATTGCGTCGATATACTGCAGGGTGTAACGATCGACCAAGAGGAGAAGATAGACAAATGGCAAAAAAGAAGAAGCTCGGAAACGCAAAAAGCCTGGTCGAGCTGCTCAGTTGGCTGAACGTGGCCACCATGAAAACACTATCCACCCTGAGCGAATACGCGTGCCTCAAGAAGGCCATGACAGCCGTAACCGCATCGGGAGTGCAGGACGGCGACGCAATCCGCCATGGAATCCTCGATGAGCTGGCCACGCTCACCCCGGCAGACCTCGCAGGCACAAACGACGACGCCAGTCGTTTCATTCAGATGCTCGGAGTCTATATCGACTCACTGCTACGACACGCCCACCATCATCTGCCGCCCCCCGACGCAACCAGCAGCACACCGGCTTTTGATAGATCGGCAGACAGATACGCCCAACTGGTCTGGCTTCGCGTTCACGCTCCCACGGTCTTTGACCAGATGGAAGCGATTTGCATGACCCGTCACTTCTACAGGCATAAACGGTATAGCAGTTTCAATGTTCTGGGTGACTGCAGCACAGATTTCTCCTGGGACGATCAAGCAACTGAGAGCCTGCAAAGCGCCGTCATCCAGGCGCTACAACTCGACGCCAGCGCAGCCGATGAATGCGAAATGATCCACTTTGAGGTCGAGGACAACCAGGATGGGGTATCCAAGCAGCTGCACTACCTGGTGCTGTACCACCCTGGCCAGATGCGCATCCTTCGGGAAATCCGACAGCGTAAGCGCAGCATCCACGAGTACATCCCTGCCCTGGAAGCCACGGTCGTCTACGACCCAAGCAAGAAACAAATCCATGTGCTCTGTGCACGTCAAAGTTTAGCCAAGCAACTGGCCGACGAGGTGGCAGACCAGGGGCTCGGGATGGCGCTATCGGATAGCCCGGTGAATACGGCTTACTACGACCTGAATATTTTGAAGCAACGCGTCGACCTTACTCAGGCAAGCTCTCCAGGCGCGAGAGTCGACAAGGCGTGGCTCGTCAGCCTGACCATTGCACTAGGCCGGTCACGGCACAACATGACAATCGACCTATCGAGCGATGAAAATCTGTGGGACGTTGTCCACGATCACTTCGGGGACAACAACCCAATCGCGTCGACAGCAGAAGTGCGCGAGGCTGTACTGTCATTCGAGGTAACGCTGCACGGCGAGAATAGCCTTCGGTCACTGGATATCACCGTCAATGCCGATGGCAAATGTTCAATTTTTACCCATCCAGACCCGCGTCTACGCCGGGTTGCCGAAGACCTTTTGCAATCAGTGGGCATCCTGTCCTTGATCGACCCACCGGCTCCCGGGTCCGACCTGACGCAGTTCGAAGCGGAAATGCGGCTCCTCGATATCAAAAACGATGTCGTCGACGGATATTTTCTACGATCTCTGAACCTGATTCCGTCAGAGCTACTGAAGACGGGCATGCTCAGCCGTAAAAAGCCTGGCCGGGAAGTCACGCTGCGCATCTCGACCGATGGGGAAGACGAGCGTGTTCAAACGCTTCCTGTACGCAGCAACAGTACATCCATCTGGGCTGAGGATGAATTCACTGAAGAGCGATTCGACCTGACGGACAGCGACGTCACCCGATACGGCATCAACAAAGGATTCCTGCGCGAGAGGCTGTTGACCCTGCTCGAGAGCTCATTGAGCGACCGTCCACTTGTCGCCTCAAATGAAGCCGATGAGCCTCGGATTCTTGGCGACTATCCGTTCTGCGGGCTTCATCTGCCCGTATTTCTAGTAACCCGTCTGTGCGATGCAAAGCACGCTAACAAGATGGATGCAGAAATGCGCAGGGGCAACTATGGCTACAGCATCATTCTGACATCCACCTCCCAGCCAATATGTAGCTACCTGGGGCCTGGATTGGTCATCCCATTGGAAAAACTATTCCGCCAGACAGACGGTGGAGGACACATTGATTTTTCTCTGGCGCACGGCGACATCCAACGCGGACAACGCCTGGGCGAGAGCGTGGACGCGCCGCGGCTTATCGAGATCGACCGCCGTACCGCTCAGCTAGTTGGCCCGTGGGAGAAACCTTGGACCCTAAACAAGCCAGACTGGATTGCGGTTGTTCGCGTACTCGTGGATGCATGGAATAACGGCCGTCAGAAACTTGGCCTAAGGGTCATTCAAGGGCAGGCAAATATCGAGTTTCGATATTTTTCAGACTTTTTCAAGACTGCACCAGAATGGAAGACTTACATCCGTGGCGCTGATCGAGAAAATCGCGCACACACATGGGAATTGAACATTGGGTTGCCTTCCTACTACACGCCAGAGGCAACTGAGGACGACTAGGTCATACTCGAAGATCAGTTCTGACAATTTCTATATAAATCAAAGCCGCGTGTTAATCGCGTGTTAATCGCGTGAATATCGCGTCAATTCACGAGGCCCAAAAAGGCTCAATGGAAGCTCCTTTCAAACAGGAGCAGTTCCATGAAAAGCCTTACTCCCTCCGCACACCCGAGCAAAACCCACCGCCTTGCCCTTGACGAATACGAACTGGCCACTCGCTGGGGACTGTCCGTCAAAACCCTGCAGCGCTGGCGTCAGCAGTCCCTGGGTCCCATCTTCTGCAAGTTAGGTTCTCGGGTTACGTACTTGCTCTGCGAAGTCGAGGCCTACGAGCTGCGCGTCTCGCGCTGCTCGACCTCGGCTCGGGCGTACCAGTAATGGGGGCAGCGATGAACGACATCACCATTCTCCCCGCCGATCTGGTTCGGCTCCTGCAAACCGATCTCACCCGCCTGGACGCGACCCGCCTGCAAGAGCTGGTGCTGGGTCTGGACTACCAGGCGGCGTTGATCAAAAAGGCCAAGGCCCAGGTCGATACGGCTCTTATCAAACGCTATGCCATGCAAGCCCAGGCCGCTCTGGCAGCCACTGGGCGAGACTTCGGCACCGCCCACATCGCTGACGGTGCCGTGGCCATCAAGGCGGAATTGCCCAAGAAAGTCCGCTGGGATCAGGCGAAGCTCGCCGAAATCGCACGGCGCATCACCGCCTCTGGCGACCGCGTCGAGGACTTCATTGATGTGAAGCTCTCAGTGCCTGAATCCAAGTACACCGCCTGGCCACCGGCCTTGCGCGAGCAGTTTGCCCCCGCCCGCACCGTCGAGGCTGGCAAGCCCACCTTCACCCTGACCGTCATGGAGGACTGACCATGTCCGCGACCATGCCCTTTGCCTTTGAAAACCAGCACGTTCGCATTCAGCTCGATGAGTCCGGCGCCCCCTGGTTTGTCGCCAGCGATGTCTGCGCAATCTTGGGTTACAGCAATCCGTCAAAAGCGATCACTGATCACGTTGAAGAAGATGACCTAACGAAACGTGAGGTCATCGACACCCTTGGCCGCAACCAGATGACAAACCATATCAATGAATCTGGCGTGTACTGCCTTGTTTTCGGCAGCAAGATGAAGAAGGCCAGAAAATTCAAACGTTGGGTCACGCACGATGTGCTGCCCACTATCCGTCAGACTGGTCACTACGCCGCACCCGGATCGCTGGCCGCGCTGCCATCGCCCACCCAGGATCAGGTCCAGGCGCTGCTCTTGATGGGTGAGGCCGTGGCCAAGGTCCCCGGCGTCAAGCACGGCATTGCCATGGCAGCCACCTTGACATGCATCTCGGAAAACACGGGGCTTGCTGTCGAAACCCTGCGCCGTGCGCTGCCCGCCAACGACGAACCGATCTGCGCACTGAATGCGACGCAACTGGGCAAACTCATCGGCAAATCGCCCAAGGCGACCAACCAGCTGCTTGCCCAGCACGGTATGCAACTGCGCAACGACCGTGATGAGTGGGAGCTAACTGACGACGGCCAGCAATGGGCCGAGGCTATGCCCTACTCGAGGAACGGCCACTCGGGCTACCAGATCCTCTGGAACCCTGCTGTGGCTGATCTGCTGGCGGAGGTGGCGTAATGACACTCCCCATCATCAGCGCCGACGAACGCATGGCCGAACACAGCGGTGCCAAGATCGCCTTGTTCGGGAAGGCTGGCATCGGCAAGACTACGCTGCTCAAAACCTTACCTGAGACCAGCACTTTATTCGTCGATCTCGAGGCGGGCGATCTGGCTGTCAAGGACTGGCGGGGCGACTGCGTGCGCCCTGCCACCTGGCCGGAATTCCGCGACCTTGTGGTGTTCTTGGCTGGGCCCAATCGGGCACTACCGCCCGACTCGGCCTTTTCCGAAGCGCATTACCAAGCAGTGTGCGAACGCTACGGCGACCCCACGCAGCTGGATAAGTACACCACGTACTTTGTCGATAGCCTCACCGTCTTGTCGCGCCTTGCCATGGTCTGGGCCAAGACCCAGCCACAGGCGTTTTCGGAACGCACCGGCAAGCCCGATAGCCGAGGTGCCTATGGCCTCCTGGGTCAGGAAATGGTGACGGCGCTGACCCACCTGCAACACGCCCGGGGCAAAAACGTGGTCTTCGTGGCGATCCTGGAAGAACGCACAGACGACTTCAACCGGCGCATCTTCGTGCCGCAAATCGAGGGCAGCAAAACCGCCTCTGAGCTTCCCGGCATCGTCGATGAAGTCATCACCTTGGCCGAAATCAAGGCCGAAGATGGCTCGTCCTACCGCGCTTTTGTCTGCCACACGGTCAATCCCTACGGGCTTCCTGCCAAAGACCGCTCTGGTCGCCTGGATCTACTTGAACCGCCTGACCTCGGTGCCTTGATCGCCAAATGCACCGGCACCACCCTGCCCGCCCAATCTACCGAATCCAAGGAGTAATCCACCATGACGACCAACAATAGCGCCACGTCCTGGAACGACTTCAATGACGCCGAATCGCAGCAATCTGGGTTCGACCTGATCCCCAAGGGCACCATCTTGCCGGTGCGCATGACGATCCGCCCCGGCGGTTACGACGATCCTGCCCAGGGCTGGACCGGGGGCTACGCGACCGAGACCTTCGAGACCGGATCGGTATACCTGTCTTGCGAATATGTTGTCCTTTCCGGTGAGTATGCCAAACGCAAGGTCTGGTCTTTGATCGGCTTGCACTCGCGCAAAGGCCCGACCTGGGGCCAGATGGGGCGCACATTCATTCGCGCCGTGCTGAACTCGGCACGCAATGTCCACCCCAAGGACGAAAGCCCGCAGGCCGCAGCCGCGCGACGCATCCAGGGCTTTGCTGATCTGGACGGCATCGAGTTCCTGGCTCGCATCGACATCGAAAAAGATGGCCGTGGAGACGACAGGAACGTCATCCACGTGGCCATCGAACCCGACCACCCACAGTACGCCAAGCTCATGGGCGTGCCCGCGAAGGCCGCCCCAGCTGGTAACCCCACAACCACAGCGCCCGTCGCCAAGCCCACCGCAGCGACCGTCCCAGCCACTACACAGGCCATCGCCCCGGCAGCAACGGGCAAGCCTGCCTGGGCTCTGTAAGGAGGTCGCGTGAAATGCTGGATTTGTTCACGGTCTACACGTGGCTTCGGTCACACGGATGGCAGGTTTGCGCCAGGCGAGCCCAGGCGCTATCCCACCGATTGGGTCTTCTGCTCAAAACGCTGCCAAGACATTTTTCATGGGCTTTACGGCAACTGGCTGAGAGTGCAGGACGGCTCGGCAAATCTCAGGGAGGCGGCGATGGAAAACATCACTGACATCGAACGTGGTGCGATGCGCCTGTGCCTGAAGGCCTTCGGCCAAGCTGCAGAGGCCATCGGCTTCACAAAGCCCCTGGGCGAGTACAGCGAAGCTGAGGCGCTGCAGGTGATCGAAGCCATCGTGGGCGGGTGGGCGGCAGCCATGGCTGCCCACCACGACAGTGCCAAGTACCCGCCGGTGCGGGGCGTGGCCCCTGCAGCCGACCCCCTGGATGAGAACCCCTTTTCGGGCATGACCGACGATCTGCCCTGGAAGGAGGCTGCCAAATGATGGATTTCAATTCATCTGCCACGCTCTCGGAACGGCTGCAGGCATTGATCGATGATGCCCTGGTGGCCGAGCGCGATGCCGCCACACCGCGCCAGTACCTTGGAGCCTCGCGCCTGGGGGTGCCCTGCGAGCGCGCCCTGCAGTACGAATACGCCAAGGCCCCCGTCGATCACGGCCGGGGGTTCTCCGGGCGGATCATGCGCATCTTCGAGCGCGGCCACGTCATGGAGGACATGATGATCCGCTGGCTGCGTGCTGCAGGCTTCATCCTTCGCACCGAAGGCCAGGACGGCCAGCAGTTCGGCTTCGCGGTGGCGGGCGGCAAGATGCGTGGCCACTGCGACGGCGTATTCGTGGGCGGGCCCGAAGGCTTTGCCTACCCAGCGCTGTGGGAGAACAAGGCGCTGGGCAATAAATCCTGGACGGACCTCGTCAAGAAAGGGTTAGTCACCTCAAAGCCCGTGTACGCCGCGCAGGTCGCCGTCTACCAGGCCTATCTGGGCCTGCACGAAAACCCCGCCATTTTCACAGCCGTGAACGCCGACACGATGGCGATCCACACCGAGTTGGTGCCCTTTGATGCGGCCCTTGCCCAGCGCATGTCGGATCGTGCAGTGAAGGTCATCACAGCCACTGAGGCCGGTGAACAGTTGCCGCGCGCCTTCCACGATGCAACCCATTTTGAGTGCCGGATGTGCCCTTGGCAGGACCGGTGCTGGAGCACAGAACGATGACACGCAATATCGCAGATGAAACTCAGCCCGATGTGACGACTGATCGGATCAATGCCGAACCCATGATCGACGGACGCGAGGCTTCCACAGCGCTTTGCCTGCCCTTTTACTGGTTCAACGACCGCGCCATGCGCACGCGTTTTCGCATCCCGCACTACCTGATGGGGGGCCTCGTGCGCTATCGCTTGAGCGAACTGCTCGCCTGGGCCAAACGCAACAACGTCAATCAGCAAGCTGACAGCACGGAGGGCGGCGATGCTGGACTTCAATGACGCAGTAATGCCTGAGACAGTAAAAGCCATGGATCGCGATGCGATTCACCAGGCCTTGCTCAGCCGTCTTGAATCGGTGCTCACCACGATGTTCCCTGCTGGCAAAATCCGCCACGGCAAGTTTCGTGTGGGCGACACGTTCGGCTCCGAGGGAGACAGCCTCGAGGTCGTGCTCGCAGGCGAGAAGGCAGGCCTCTGGACAGATCGCGCCACAGGCGACGGCGGCGACATCTTTGATCTGATCGCTCTGTACGCCGGGATCAACGCCAGCATAGATTTTGCGGCGGTCCTGAACCACGCAGCCGATCTGGCTGGCCACGCCACGGCGGCACCTGCGCAGCCTGCCAGGCGTGAACCGCCCACGGACAACCTGGGGCCAGTGACAGCCAAGTGGGACTACCACGACGCTGACAGTCGCCTGCTGGCCGTCGTCTACCGCTACGACCCACCGGGGCGCAGGAAGGAGTTTCGTCCCTGGGATGCCACACGGCGCAAGATGGCACCGCCCGAGCCCCGCCCCCTGTACAACCAGCCGGGGATGCTGGCAGCAGAGGAGGTCATCCTCGTCGAAGGCGAAAAATGTGCGCAGGCGCTCATCGACGTGGGCTTTGTGGCGACCACGGCAATGAACGGAGCCAAAGCACCAGTCGAGAAAACCGACTGGGCACCGCTTGCAGGCAAAACCGTCATCCTCTGGCCCGACCGCGACAAACCGGGCTGGGAGTACGCCACCGCCGCAGCCCAGGCTGCCCTGGCAGCGGGTGCCGTGTCCTGCGACGTACTGCTGCCACCCGACGACAAACCCGAAGGGTGGGATGCTGCGGACGCCTTGGCGGAAGGGTTCGATGTAGCTGACTTCATCGCCCACGGCCCACGCATGAACATGAAGCCCACCACGTCGGCCCCCACCCAGCAGGCAAGCGTCTGGGCGACCGACGATGCACTGGCTCTGGCCTTCACGGAAACCTACGCCGAGGACTGGTGCTATGTGGCCGGATGGGGCAAATGGCTCGTGTGGGATTCCCGCCGCTGGCAGGCTGACGACACGCTGCTCGTGCGCCACCTCATCCGCTCCATCTGCCGTGACGCCGCCACGTCAGCGAGCACCCACCGGTTGGCTGCAAAGCTCGCAGCCAGCAGCACCGTCGGGGGCGTCGAGCACCTGGCACGCACCGACCGCAGGCACGCCGCCACCACCGATGAGTGGGATGCCGACGTGTGGCTGCTAAACACCCCAGGCGGCGTGGTGGACCTGCGCACGGGCCACCTTCGGGCGCACGACAGGCAGGATCGCATGACCAAGATCACCACCGCCACACCAAAAGGCAAGCCCACACTGTGGCTCTCGTTTCTGGACGATGTCACAGGCGGCGACCAAGACCTGCAGGCGTACTTACAACGGGTCGTGGGCTACTGCTTGACGGGCTCCACCGCTGCCCACGCCTTGTTCTTCCTCTACGGCACCGGGGCCAACGGCAAGTCGGTGTTCGTGAACGTAGTGACGACGATCCTTGGGGACTACGCAGCCAACGCAGCCATGGACACCTTCATGGATGTCCGAGGCGACCGGCATCCCACCGATCTCGCGGGGCTTCGCGGTGCCAGGATGGTGTCCTCGATTGAGACCGAACAGGGACGGCGCTGGAACGAGTCCAAGGTCAAAGCCATCACGGGCGGCGACAAGATTTCCGCCCGCTTCATGCGCCAGGACTTCTTCGAGTACACGCCACAGTTCAAGCTCATCATCGCGGGCAACCACAAGCCGTCCATCCGAAACGTCGACGAGGCCATGCGCCGCCGTCTGCACCTGATTCCGTTCACCGTCACCGTGCCACCTGACAGGCGCGATGGGCGGTTGACCGAGAAGCTCCTGGCCGAGCGCGACGAAATTCTCGCCTGGGCCGTCCAAGGGTGCCTGGACTGGCAGCGAGGCGGCTTGGAGCCCCCGGCAGTTGTGGTCGAGGCCACGGATGAATACTTCGAGGCTGAGGACGCCCTTGGTCAGTGGATGGATGAACGATGCTTCACCGGCAAAACGCACCGTGAGGCCGTATCCGACCTCTTTGCCGACTGGCGCGAGTGGGCCGAACGCGCTGGCGAGTATGTCGGGTCCGTGAAGCGATTCTCGGAAGAAATGGCTGTTCGCAAATTCGACAAATGCCGTCTACACGGAGGTATTCGGGCACTCGCTGGTATTGCATTGCAACCAAAACCAGACCGGGGATACACCCCGTATCGCGATGACTGAATCCAGCCAGGGTGACGGATGTGACAGGTCTACTGCTTTACACGCTACACGTGCGCGCGTAAGGAGGTTTAACCGGTGAACCCGTCACATCCGTCACCCGGCAGAAAAAGGACATGGAAATGATCACCACAATCCTCGCCCTGGACCTGGGCACGACAACCGGCTGGGCACTGCGTCTGGTCGACGGCACCACCACGAGCGGCAGCGAATCCTTTCGGCCCCAGCGTTTTGAGGGCGGCGGGATGCGCTACCTACGCTTTCGCCGGTGGCTGACCGAAGTGAAGCAGACAGCCGATGTCATCCACGCAGTCTACTTTGAGGAAGTCAGGCGTCACGCGGGCGTGGATGCCGCCCACGCGTACGGCGGATTCCTGGCGCATCTGACCGCCTGGTGCGAACACCACCAGATCCCGTACCAGGGGGTACCGGTGGGCACCATCAAAAAGCACGCCACCGGCAAAGGCAACGCAGGCAAGGAGGCAGTTATTGCGGCAGCCCACACCTGGGGCTTTGATCCCGCAGACGACAACGAGGCCGATGCGCTGGCCATCCTGCACTGGGCGTTGGCTACTCAGGGAGGGGGGATGTGAGCAAGCCATGGACCACTGAGCAGGTGGCACTTCGTCTGGAAGAAGCCATCGACACCTCCCGGCGGCTGCCTGCCATGCAAGTGCAGGGCCACTTCAACGCGTGGCCAATGATCATCCGAGAAGCCTGGGAGACGATGGCCGCTGACGATCCCCCAGAGCGCCACTTTCCCCCCAGCCCGCAGGCGATTGACCGGATGCTGGAGGCCTCGCGCTGGATGGTGTGGCTGGAAATCGAACAGCGCCACCTTGTCTGGATGCGAGCCAAGGGTTACCCCTGGCAGGCCATCGCCAAACGCTTTGGATGCGACCGCAGCACTGCGTGGCGGCGTTGGCAGCGGGCATTGGAATGTATCGCTCTCAATCTGATGCACCCCTCCCCCATCACCCGTTAACTTACGTTCACACTACGCAATACTCATAACCGGTACTACGCACCGATATAATGGTTCCAAAATGTATCCTACGGAGCAAACCCATGAAAAATTCCTGGCTAGCCGTCTTGTTCCTGATCTTGCCGCTTGTAGCAAGCTGCACCGAACATCGCATAGACACGTCTTCAGACGAAAACATGAAAACTTCTGTTGCAAAAGTCCGTGACGCTTTACCAAGTGATCAACGCACTGCCTTCGACGACGCCATTAAAACCTTGGTAGCAAACAGCATAGATGTGAAGCACATTTTTGCCAGCGCACTGGCAGGTGAAACCGCCCAAGATTTGGCCATAGATGACTTTCAACAAAGGATGAAAAGCGAAATCAGTGGCAAGACCGGTCCAGAAGTCATTGCCTATGCTGACGAGGTTCGTCTCAAGCGGGAAGCACAAGCAAAAACGCAGGCTCTTGAAGAGATTGATGAACTGCAAGCGAAGCGGCGTACCGCTGAGGAAGCCAAGAAGGATCTCGCCAACTTCATTGTTCTTCGATCACGGTTTTACAAGGAACCCAAACGTTACAGCAGTGACCAACCCATCATCGAAATGACTGTTCGGAATGATACGTCTCACCCGATCTCTCGCGCCTATTTCCGGGGCATACTCGCAAGCCCGGATAGGGCTGTGCCATGGCTACAGGAAACCTTCAACTACAAAATTTCCGGTGGTCTGGAGCCTGGTGAAGAAGCGACGTGGTCACTTGCGCCCAACCAGTTCGGCGAATGGGGTAAGGTAAAGTCGCCTGCTGATGCCGTTCTGACCGTCACCGTCACTCGCCTTGATGGTGCCGACGAAAAGGCGCTGTTCTCGACGGACAGCTTCAGCGAACGAGATGAAGAACGTCTTGATCAACTGCTGAAGCGCTACGGAAAATCATCACAATGACCTTTTAATCAGATGGACACGGAGCAACATCTCTCGAAGGCCCTGAGCCACGCGGGGTAACGCTTGCCCCGTTTGTCCTCACTTTGCCTTGATTGTCCACTTTCAGCCCCGGCGAGCGTGAAACACTTTCGGCAATTTCCCGTAGAATTTCAGCTATCTTCTGGACAGAAGTGCGGGCGGCAAGGAAACCGCGCCACCGCACCCAGAAGCCTCCCACCTTCATGACCAGAATCATCACTGACCTTGGCTTCCCCGCTGATATCGCCATACTGGTGACATCAAGTCAGCAAGGCCAAGCAGTGAATCAGCCCACCTACATCCAATGCCCAGATGACACCGCCGATATCCCGGCCGGAGCCGAGCATGTCCCCGCCTTGATGCTTAGCTCGGAGGCACCACCTGTCGTGCTGCTCTCAGCAGCAAGTGCAAGAACCCTGCGCATGATCCAGAGCCTGGAGACCTACGCCGTCATCCCGACTGACCAGATTGAAAATGCTCTCGATACCGTGGCGATGCACGCGCAGATGACGGCCCTGCACAATCAGGCCAAGGAACTGCACCAGATACTCACCGGCTGCATTGCACGACTTGCAGATAAATCCGGATAGCCGCAACCACTCATTTCATTACCTGCCCACCCTGGCGTTGCCTCGGTGGGTTTTTTCATGCCTGCACACCATGCCTGATCTGCACATCGAATACCGCCGAACCGAATCCCTGATTCCGTATGCCCGCAATGCCAGAACGCACAGCGATGCGCAGGTGGCGCAGATTGCTGCCTCGATCCGCGAGTTCGGGTTCAACAACCCGGTCCTGGTCGACGGTCGGCACGGCATCATCGCAGGCCACGGGCGGGTGCTTGCTGCCCGCAAACTCGACCTGGATACGGTGCCGGTGATTGAACTCGCGCACCTCACCGAGTCGCAAAAGCGTGCCTTTATCCTTGCCGACAACAAACTGGCCTTGAACGCCGGATGGGACGAGGAGCTGCTGGGCATCGAACTGGCTGACTTGAGCCTTGAGGGCGTCGATCTGGACCTGACCGGCTTTTCGGATGCCGAGGTCGCACAACTACTGGGGGTGGCCAATGAGGACAAGACCATCGGAGAGAATGGAGACGTCGAGAACGATGAAATCCCCGCAACCCCCACAGAAGCAGTCAGTCGCACGGGCGATATTTGGCAAATCGGCCACCATCGGCTGGGTTGTGGTGATGCGGGCGATCTGGACCTCGTTGCGCAAGTCATGGATGGCAGCGATGCCGCCTTGTGCTTTACCTCACCACCCTACGCCAACCAACGCAACTACACCACGGGTGGCATTGCCGACTGGGACGCCCTGATGCAATCAGTCTGTACGGCACTGCCCATGGCCCCCGACGGCCAGGTGCTGGTGAATCTCGGGCTCGTGCACCAAGACAATGAATTCATCCCGTATTGGGATCAGTGGCTGGCCTGGATGCGCCAACAAGGCTGGCGACGCTTTGCCTGGTACGTCTGGGACCAGGGCCCTGGGATGCCGGGAGACTGGAACGGGCGGCTGGCACCGTCGTTCGAGTTCATCTTCCACTTTAATCGCCAGGCGCGTCGCCCCAACAAGATCGTGCCCTGCAAGTGGGCGGGCCAGGAGACGCACCTGCGCGCTGATGGGTCGTCCACCGCGATGCGCAAACCCGATGGCGAAGTCGGCGGCTGGACGCACAAAGGTATGCCCACGCAAGACACCCGCATCCCCGACAGCGTGATCCGCGTGATGCGCCAGAAGGGCAAGATCGGTGAAGGCATCGACCACCCTGCAGTATTTCCGGTAGCGCTGCCCGAATTCATCTTGCAGGCGTACAGCAGCCCTGGGGATATTTGCTTTGAGCCCTTTGGTGGCTCTGGCACGAGCCTCATTGCGGCAGAACGCACATGCCGCCAGATGCGGGCCGTGGAGCTTGCCCCCGAATACGTGGATGTGGCCATCGAGCGATTCCGCCGACTTTATCCAGATGTCCCCATCACCTTGGCCCAAACCGAGCAGCCTTTCGAAGAAGTTGCTGGGTTGAGGCGCGATTTTGCTATGCAGTCGTCTGTGTGATCCGAATTTCATATTGTGAAACAAGTTCATGACAATTGACCTTTTGTCCATCAATTTGCGCCCTGTCGCCGCCTTGATTCCTTACATCCGCAATGCGAGGACGCACAATGATGCCCAAGTCGCCCAGATCGCAGCGTCCATTCAGGAGTTCGGCTGGACAAACCCGATCCTGGTCGATGGGGACAATGGCGTCATCGCAGGGCACGGCAGGCTGCTGGCGGCTCGCAAGCTGGGCCTAGAAACTGTCCCGGTCATCGAACTCTCGCACCTGACTGACGCCCAGAAGCGCGCCTACATCCTGGCCGATAACCGACTGGCGATGAATGCAGGCTGGGATGAGGAACTGCTACGCCTGGAGCTGGGAGACTTGCAGGGGCTCGACTTTGACCTGAATCTCCTGGGCTTCGATGACGAGGAGCTCGAAAACTTGCTGGCCGATGGCGCAGAGGGCAACGAGGGTCTGACTGACGAGGATGCTGTTCCCGAGGTTCAGGAAAACCCGATTACGCAACCCGGTGACCTCTGGATCTGCGGCCCACATCGCGTGCTATGCGGGGACGCCACCAAGGCTGAGGACTACGCGCGGCTACTCGATGGCGGCTTGGCCGACATGGCCTTTACCGATCCTCCCTACAACGTGAACTACGCCAACTCCGCCAAGGATAAGATGCGCGGCACGAACCGCCCGATCCTGAACGACAACCTGGGCGAGGATTTTCAGGGATTTTTGATCGCAGCCTCCACGAACCTGCTCTCCGTTACCAAGGGTGCTGTCTATATCGCGATGTCCTCATCGGAACTGGATACGCTGCAAGCCGCGTTTCGGGCGGCTGGTGGCAAATGGTCGACCTTCATCATCTGGGCGAAAAACACCTTCACGCTGGGCCGTGCCGATTACCAGCGCCAGTACGAGCCGATTCTCTACGGCTGGAAGGACGGCACCGACCACTACTGGTGTGGGGCACGCGACCAGGGAGATGTCTGGCAGATCAAAAAGCCCGCCAAAAACGACCTGCATCCCACCATGAAGCCGGTGGAGTTGGTCGAGCGGGCGGTGCGCAACAGCAGCAAAACCCGTGACGTTGTGCTCGATCCCTTCGGCGGCTCTGGCACCACAGTCATTGCCTGCGAGAAAACTGACCGTGCGGCACGGCTCATTGAGCTCGATCCAAAGTACGTAGATGTGATCGTGCGCCGCTGGCAAGAGTTCACAGGGCAAACGGCCTCTCGCGAGGCCGATGGGGTGGTATTCGATAATCTGGCGGCAAACGTATTGGCATAATAGTCAGGCATAACATTCGGACCGATTGCAATGACCCCCACAACCGATCAGAACCGCATCACCGCTTTATTAAAGCAGGCCAAGGCGATTGCCATTGAGTATTACCGTTTGACGGGCAAACCGCTGGGCATCACCGGAGAAATTGGAGAATTTGAGGCATCTCGGCTCTTGAGACTCGACTTGGCGGCCGCCCGGGAAGCGGGCTTCGATGCGATTGATCCTCACGGACGCCAAATCCAGGTCAAGTCCCGTTGTCTGCCAGATCCCCAGAATCTATCTGGGCAACGGCTCGGATCACTGGATCTTGATAAACCCTGGGACGCAGTCGTACTCGTTTTGATGGATCAGGCGTACACCACGCACGCAATCTATGAAGCAGATCGGCAAGCCATCACCGAGGCCTTGCAACGCCCAGGCAGCAAAGCAAGAAATGAACGAGGCACGCTGACCATCAAGAAATTTAAATCTATCGGGCAACAAGTATGGGGCGCCTCCGATTGAGCGCCCCCGAACATCGCACTGTCCGCTATTCACCAATCCGATAGACCCGCTCCTCGCCCTGCGCCTTGTCCGAAGTGATGGCCAGGCCCAGCTTCTTCTTGAAGGCCCCAGCGAAGGTGCCGCGCACCGTGTGCGCTTGCCAGCCCGTGGCGTCCATGATCTGCGCAATGCTGGCCCCTTCGGGGCGTTGTAGCAACTCCAGCACCAGCGCCTGCTTACTGCCTGCCCGGGCCAACGTCGGGCGCTGTGGCGCTGCGGCGGCGGGGCCTCTAGCGGGCTGGGGCGCATCGCCCGCTGCCCACTGCCTTTGCGCCGCCTGGACGGCTTGATCCAATTCTGGGTCTGCTTCAACGGGGGCGTGGTGCGTTTTTGTAGCCACATCGCCGCCTCCTTGCTCATCCAGTGCCTGGTAGCCCGCATCCGAGACATGCCAGGCACCATCGACGTCGGTAATCAACTCTTGCTTGGCCAGGGCGCTGATGACCTTTTGTCGTGCGCCGCCCTTCAGATTGTCGGGATACCAGTAAATGCGTCCATCGCCCTGGGCTTGGGCTGCACGGTGCAGGATCGCGAGTTGGGTTGTGGTCAGTTTGGTCATGGTTGTTTTCCTTGTTAGGCCAGTCTGGCTGGCCCAGGGGGGGATCAGTTGGTTTGGGATTTTTCGAGCTGCTCTTTCAAGTCCAGGGCGTCGCAAACATCGTCGCGGCTGGCCACGTACTGGCCATCAACGAGGATGTCGTACCAGACGTGGCGCAGGGAGACGTTCTCCTCGGTGCTTGTCTTGCGCTCGATGGTGACTGTGGCCATGGTCGTACTCCTGTGCATTCGTGCTTGGCTTATTTGCCTTCGTTAAAAACCCGGTCGGTCAAGTTGGTGAGGACTTCCAGGTGCTGCGTCAAGTCGCCAACGTGGCCCCAGTTGATGTCCTCGGGGTTCAGGTCGAAGTGGTTGTCGAGGGCCCCTTGCAGGCGTGTGATGCGCGCCTGGATTTCGCCCACCAGGGCGACAAATTCGTTTTGGGCTTGGGCGTTGATGGCTTGGTTTTTCATGGTGGAGCTCCTACTTGGTGGTGTTCGTTGCGACACCTGTAGATTCGCGCTTCACACCATCAAAGCCAAGCATCCATGCGGGCTTTCAGCGATTTTGATTGATAAAGATTGATACAAGGAGTCGTCCATGACCCGAGAACGATGCGGGGCAAAAACCCGCGCAGGAACCCCCTGCCAGCAATGGCCCCTGGAGGGCAAACGGCGCTGCAAATTTCACGGAGGAGCCAGCACGGGGCCTGCCAAAGGCAACCAGAACGCCGCCAAGCACGGCATCTACGGCACGGTGCTGACCGATGAGGAAAAAGCCCGCTGGAAAGAAATCCAGCTGGGCAAGGTGGACGATGAGATCCGGCTCTGGCGCACGCGCCTGGTGCGGGCGCTCGCTGCCGAGCAGGCCGCCCGCGACAAGCCCGAGCTGGAAGAAATCGTGGCCCGCAAGATCGGCGGCGAAAACCAGCCCACCGCTGAAAAACGCTACAAGCGGCGCGACTACGCGGCGCTCATCGACCGCATTGGCGGCAGGATCGAGAGCCTGGAGAAAACCCGGATGGAACTCATGAAAACCGACTCAGAAGCCACCGAACAGACCGAGCCCATCGTGATCCAGATCCAGGCCGGTAGTCAGACAGGCGGGTCCGATTAAGGGCCACGGCATTCCATGCAAATCCGACTGACGACTCCGCAGGGTCGTTTTTTTTCGTCTGACGCACGCTTTGTCGCCATGGTCTCGGGCTTTGGGGCGGGCAAGACCAATACCCTGGTCTTGAAGATGCTGGAGCAAAAGTTCAAGTACCCCAAGGTAGACATGGGCTACTTTGCGCCGACCTATCCGCTGGTGCGCGACATCCTGTATCCGCGTATCAGCGACATCCTGGGCGAGGCGGGCTTGCGCTTTCGTATCCACCGCACCGAGCACGTCATCTACATCGCAGGCTTTGGCCGGATCATCTGCCGCACGATGGATGTGCCCGAGCGCATCATCGGCTTTGAGATCGGCCACGCCTTCATCGACGAGTTCGATACGCTCAAAACGCAGGCCGCGCTGGACGTCTGGCGCAAGATCATGGCCCGCATCCGGCAGAAGTTTCCCGACGGCAGCGAAAATCGCATCCTGGTGGCGACCACTCCGGAAGGGTTTCGGGCGACCTATCAGCTCTTTGCGTTAGAGACGCGCCCCGGCTACGAACTGGTGACCGCCAGCACCCACAGCAATGCCGCCAATCTGCCCGAGGGCTACATCGAGTCGCTGCGCATGCGCTATCCGCCCCAGCTAATCGAGGCCTATCTGGACGGGCGCTTTGTAAATATGGCCTCGGGTTCGGTGTATCCGGACTTCAGCCGGAAACTGAACCACACGCCCGCACAGCTGCGCCCAGACGAACCCGTGCACATCGGCATGGACTTTAACGTGCTCAACATGACGGCCGCCGTATCGGTCATTCGGGAGAACCAGCCCATTACGGTAGACGAAATCGTGGGCGTGCGCGACACCCCAGCCATGGCCCAAATCCTGGTCGCTCGCTTTACCAAGCGCGGGCACCCCGTCACCATCTACCCCGATGCCTCGGGCGCAGCCAGGCGGACGGTCAACGCAGCCGAATCCGATATTTCCATCCTGCGCACGGCAGGGCTGACGGTCCGTGCAAACGCGAGCAACCCCGCCGTGCGAGATCGGGTGAATGCCGTAAACGCCTTGATCCTGAACGATACGGGCGAGCGACGCTGGTTGATCAACACCGACCGCTGCCCGACGCTGTGCACCGCCTTGGAGCAGCAGGCCTACACCGAGGACGGCGAACCGGATAAACGCACCGGGTTCGATCACGCCGTCGATGCGGCAGGCTACTTCCTGTCTCATCGCTGGCCACTGGTGCGCCGCAGCGCCAGTCAATCTTCGATGTCCTTGTACTGATTATGACCACCGACACAGACACCCCTGCCGTTGCCCGTACCGCACCCGAGGTCCAGGCAATGGCCACGCACTGGCCGCTGATCGATGCCCTCCTGGCAGGCACCGCCGGGATGCGAGCGGCTGGCCGTCGCTACTTGCCCAAGCGCCGCCTGGAAGCCGACGAGGACTATGCCGTGCGCCTGCAAACGGCCACCCTCTACCCGGCGTTTTCCGAAACCGTGGGCACGATGGTGGGGCGCGTCTTCACGAAGCCCTTTCAGTACGGGGACAACATCCCGCAGGCCATCCTCGCCGACATCATTCCGGATGTGGACATGGAGCGGCGCAGCCTGCAGGAGTTTGCCCGCCTGTGGTTTGAAGATGCGCTCGCCTTTGGCATCTCCTTTGCGCTGGTGCTGGCCCCCGAGATGGATGCCAACCTGGCGGGCGTAGCCACCCGCAGCCAGGAACGCGCTGCTGGCCTTCGCCCCTACGTGAAGCTCGTGCGCCACGACCAGGTGATTGGCTGGCAAAGCGAACTGGTGGGCGGGACTGAGCGCCTGACCCAAGTGCGGATCAGGGAATTTGTCCACGAGGCCGCGAGCGAATACGCCATGCAGTGGACCGAGCAGATCCTGGTGCTTGAGCCCGGGGCGGCGCACACCTGGCGCAAGGACGCCCAGGGGCGCTGGCAAAGAGCGTCCCGTACGCTCATGTCTGCGGGCAAGCCTCTGGCCGACATTCCACTGGTTGCGCTCTACACCAAACGCACCGGGTTTATGACGGCCGAGCCGCCCTTGCTGGAGCTGGCCCAACTGAACGCCAAGCACTGGTGGCTGCAGTCCTCCATGGATCGTCTGATCGACACGGCCTGCGTGCCAATCCTCGCCCTAGTGGGCGTCACTGATGGCGATGTGGTGATCGGGGCCAACTCTGCCATCAATCTACCGCCAGGCGGTGATGCGCGCTATGTGGAGCACTCGGGTGCCGCCATTGCCGCCGGTCGCCAGGCACTCAAAGACCTGGAGGACACCATTCGCCAGGCGGGGGCCAAGCTCTTGCAGCGGTCCGACGCCACGATGACAGCCGCTCAGGCCCGCGAGGAAGCGGCGCGCGAGATCAGCCGCCTAGGTGTCATGGCCCAAAGCCTGGAGGACGCCTTGGACATCGTGCTGGACTGGTTTGCCCGCTGGATGAATCTGGGCGAGGAAGGTGGAAATCTGAGTATTCACGCCAACCTGGACCCGGACTTCGCGCCCACGGAGTCCATGCAGGTACTGCTGCAAATGTCTCTCGGTGGCAAATTGTCGGATGCCACGCTTTTTGCCGAGGCACAACGCCGAGGGCTGGTGTCCGACGATCTGACCTGGGAGATCGAACAGGCCCGCATCGGGGCCCAGCCTGATGGCGAAGTGGGATAAGGAAAGATCGATGGGAAAGGTTGAAACTGGGTTGCACGAAGCGATTACCAGGCGCATGATCGACCAGCAGGTGGACGCCTTGCGTCTTGCCGCGGGCCTGTCCAACGACGCCCAGGCCATCCTGGACGCCCTGGCTATCGCATTGCGTCAAACCCTGGCTACGCGCCCTCGCCGTCGCAGCACCCTGGAAAAACAAATCCAGCAAGCCCAAAAGCAGATTGAGCAGGCCTACCGCCAGCTGCAAGCCCTACAAACCCAGGCATTGCAAGATTACGCGCCGGTGCTGGCAGCGGACAATACCACGGCATTGCGGCAAATCATGCCGCAGGCCATAGGCATTGCCGCACCGGTGATACCGAAAATCGCTGACTTGCTGATTCTGGGCAGCCCCGCCAAAGACTGGTGGCAAGCCCAGGCCCGCAGCACACAGCAGGCATTTGCCAGGGAGCTGCGGCTGGGGTTTGTGAGCGGTCAGAGCACCGATGAGATCGCCGCCCGCATCATCGGAGCCCGGGCCACGCCAGGGATCTTGGACGTAAGCCGCAGGCAAGCCAGGCAACTGGTGCACACCAGCATCATGGCGCTGGCCAACCAGGTGCGCGAAGCGACCTACCAAGCCAACCAGGACGTGGTGCGGGGTCTGCGGTGGCTCGCCACGCTCGATGGCAGAACGTGCTTGTTTTGTGCAGCCCGTGACGGCCAACGCTACGGCTTGGATCACCGACCACTCGACCACGATCTGCCCTGGGAAGGGGGACCGGGGGCAAGCCACTTTGGCTGTCGCTGCGTGGCCACTGCCGTGCTGGTGCCTTTACAGGAATTGGGATTGGACGTGGATGATTTCACTGGATCAACCAGGGCAAGCATGGACGGCCAGGTTGATGCCAAGCTCACATTCGAGCACTGGCTGCAGGGCAAATCCAAAGCGTTTCAGGATGAGTACTTTGGCCCAGGACGAGCCGATCTGTGGCGCAACGGCCATCTGACGCTGGCTGAATTGCTGGATATGCGCGGTCGGCCATTGACGATTGATGCACTGAAAGAGAAGGTGGCCAGTGGATAACTTTTCGGTGCGAAATCGACCATTTCCGCGTTATCAGGACATTTATCGACCAGCGCAAGCACCAGTGGGTAAGTCAGTGGGCAGCTTGGCCGTCATTTTGCGAGTTACCCACTGATTAATGAAAAATTACCGCATTTTAGGCCTAGCCTAACAGGCGAATTAGACATAAAGCACGTTATGGGACTACGCATGATGCCCTTTAGGCCCGACCTAAAACCGCCTTGAAGTTACCCACTGCAGGTCTGCTGGCGCATCTGTCGCCTGGACCAGGCCGCACCACGCCAATGGTTTTCCCCCACACCGCCACCACACACACCGCCTGGTGGCTTTTTTATTGGAATTTCACATCATGAAATTAAAGCTTGATGATGCAGGCCATGTGGCCTTGCAAGACGGCCACCCCGTCTACATCCATGACGATGGCAAGGAGATCGCCTTTGATGCCCAGGCAAGTCTGGCCTCTATCGCACGGCTCACCCGAGAACTGAAGGACGCCAAGACCCAGGTCGAGGCCAATGCCACCCGCCTAAAAAACTTCGATGGCATCGAGGACCCCGACAAAGCCCGGGAAGCCTTGGCCACCGTCGAGAGCCTGCGTCAGAAAAAGCTCGTCGACGCAGGCGAACTCGATGCCGTCAAAGCCGAAATCAGCAAAGTCTTCGAAGGCAAGCTCACCGAGGCCGAGGCTCGCGCCAAGACACTCGAGCAGCAGCTCGTGGACGAAAAGATTGGCGGCAGCTTTGAGCGCTCGCCCTTCATCGCCAAAAAGCTCGCCATCCCGCCCGATATTGCCCGGGCGTTCTTTGGGGCGGCGTTCCGTCTTGAGGACGGTCGCACGGTGGCCTATGACGCCTCGGGCGAGAAGATCTACAGCCGGGTGCGACCTGGCGATCTGGCCGACTTCGATGAAGCCATGGAAGTGCTGGTCGAGCGCTACCCCCGGCGCGACGACATTTTAAAGGGCTCTGGCGCATCGGGCCTGAACACCACCTTGGCACAGGCTGGAAAGCCGGGGGCCAAGACCCTGTCTCGCAGCGCCTTTGATGCTCTGACTCCGAAGGATCGGGCGGGCTTTGTGCGCGATGGCGGCACCGTCACCGCGTAGTCAGCAGCACCTTCATCAGCACCTCCCCCTCCTGTGCACTTATCACCGGCCATCACCCGTTGGCCAGCCCCCTTTTTTTCCTCTGAATCTTCCTGCAAGGAGCCATCATGGCCAATACCCTGAACGATCTGATCCCCACCCTCTACGAGGCGCTCGACATCGTCTCGCGTGAAATGGTGGGCTTTATTCCGGCGGTCACTCGCAACTCGAGCGCCGCCCGCGCAGCGCTGGGCCAGGCTGTCAGCTACCCGGTTGCCCCGCCCGTGACACCCGCCGACATCGCCCCGGGCGTGACCGCCCCCAACGATGGCGATCAAACCATCGGCGTGGGCACGCTCACGATCCAGAAGTCGCGCAGCGCCTCCGTGCGCTGGAACGGCGAGGAGCAGCTGGCCGTTGGCCATTCCGGCCAGTACAACCAGGTGCTGCGCGACCAGTTCACGCAAGCCATGCGATCTTTGGTCAACGAGGTCGAGCAAGACCTGGGCGCGCTCTACGTCCACGCCTCACGGGCCATTGGCGTGGCTGGCACCACACCCTTTGGCACAGCCAACGACTTTACTGACTTTGCTGGGCTGCTGCGCATCCTGGACGAAAACGGGGCCCCCGCAACTGACCGCCAACTCGTGCTGGGCTCTGCTGCCATTGCCAATATCCGAGGCAAGCAGTCGGTGCTGTTCAAAGCCAACGAAGCGGGCACCGATGAACTACTGCGCCGGGGCATCGTCGGGCGCGTCGAAGGCTTGGACATCCACAACTCCGCAGGCACCCGCAGCCACACTAAGGGTACAAGCGCAGGACACCTGGTCAACGAGGCCTCTGGCGCAGCCCTTGGGGCCACCACCATCGGGGCCGATACCGGCACGGGCACCATCCTCGCGGGCGACGTACTCAAATTCGACTCCGATACTACACGCCTGTATGTGGTGGCCAGCGCCCTGGATGCCGGGGATTTCGTCATCAATGCCCCGGGGCTTCTGGTGCCGGTAGCCGATGACGCCCCCATCGCCGTGCAGGCGAGCTACGCGGCCAATCTGGGCTTTCATCGCTCGGCCATTCACCTGGTCACCCGAGCCCCGGCTATGCCCGAAGGCGGTGATGCGGCAGACGACGTGCTGGAAGTTACCGACCCCATCTCCGGCTTGTCGTTTCAGGTGGCTGTCTACCGCCAGTACCGCCAAGTGCGCTACGAGGTGGGCCTGGCCTGGGGCGTGAAGGCGGTCAAGCCTGAGCACATCGCCATTCTTCTGGGGTAATGCCATGGCAGCCAATAAATCCAAGGCTGCCTCTGGGCAGCCCACATCCACTGGCCTGGTCGTACTGGTGCGCGACGCCCCCGCACGGCCAGGGGGACCTATCCGAGCCGAAGTTCCAGGCGGTGACACTGAACCCTGGCTGCTCAAGGGGTGGCGACAAGAATCCATCCAGGCAGGCAATAAGGCGGCTGATGCGGCCCACCGTTCTGCCAAGGGTGATTCGTCAGCCACGCAGACAGCTTTGGAGGATCACGGCGATGGCGCTTGACACCGATATCAGCTCGCCTTCGATGGAAAGCTACGTCTCGGTGGATGACGCCGACCAATACCACACGGCCTTTGGGCACGCGGACTGGGCCCAGGCCAACACTACTGAAAAGGAAGCGGCGTTGCGCCGAGCCACCCAGTATCTGGACGCCCGCTACACCTTCAAGGGCGAACCCGATCAGCCCCAGCAGCCTCTGGCCTGGCCCAGACGGGGCCACCCTTGGCCTGAACGCCGAGTCGCTGCAGCCACCTGCGAACTGGCACTGCGGGCATTGAGCAATCCGCTATTGAGCGACGTGGCCCCACTGGGAGTGCGCCAGGAAACCATTGGGCCGCTGACCACCGTCTACTCCGAAGGAAGTGGTGACGGCCAGATCCGCTATGCCGTGGTCGACGACCTGCTGCGCGGCCTGATCGCAGGCGGCATCACCACGCGCCTGGAACGGGCCTGAGGCCAAGGAGGCTGTCATGCCCACAATCGACTACGCCGCCAAGGCCAAGTCCGCCGCCAAGCTGCTGGAGAAGTTTGGCGGGCCTATCACCCTGCGCCAAGTCATCCCCGGTGAATACAACCCGGCCACCAATCAGATGACGGAGGAAACCATCATCGACAAGCTGGCCGTAGGGGTGGTGCTGAACTATGAGCAGGACGTCATCGACGGCACCCGAATTCAGTCCCAGGACCGGGAAATTTACCTGGGTGCAGACGGCCTGGAAGCCCCAACCACAACCGACAAGGTGGTTATTGGCAGCAGTGTTTTCTCCATCCTAAACGTCCAGGCCATCCAGCCCTATGACGTGCCGGTGCTGTATGTGCTGCAGGTGCGCAGGTAGGCGCAGCCAATCAAGGGCCAGCGGCCACCTGCCACTTCTTTGCTGTTGTCTGTTTTCTATAGAGGACCCCCATGACCAATCCCTGCAAGGACGAGATCGACTCGATCCTCGCGCAGCAGCGCCTGCACACCGAGCAGATCCAGGAACTCTGCGAGGTGGTCAGGCGCATTGAAGCCGACACCGCAGGCATCGTGGACGTATTCCAGAGCCTGAACGGTGCTTTCAAGGTACTGCACTGCATTGGCAAACTCGCCCGCCCCATCGGCTGGATTGCCGCTGCCGTCACGGCAGTGGTCGCAGCCTGGGCTTCCATCAAACACGGAGTCATCAAATGAAAAAGCCACGCGGTATCCGCAATCACAATCCTGGGAACCTGCGCTGGGGCGATCCCTGGCAGGGACTGGTGCCAGTCAAACAGCGCACCGATAAGGCGTTTTGCCAGTTCGTGTCCGCTGCCTACGGTATCCGGGCCCTGGCAAGGACACTGATTACCTACCAGGACAAGCACGGACTTCACACCGTGCGCCAAATCATCAGCCGCTGGGCCCCCTCGTCCGAAAATGACACGCAGGCCTACGTCCAGGCTGTCGCCAGCCAGATCGGTCGGAGCGCCGATGATCGGCTGGATATGCAGTCCTATCGGGATATCAAGGCGGTGACTGAGGCGATTATCCGGCACGAGAACGGTCACGGAGGCCAAGCCACACCCAACACATGGTACGACATCCAAACCGTCGACAAAGGGCTGGCCCTGTCTGGCATCGAACCACCCAAAAAGGCAGCGGGCCCCGTCCCTGTCACTCGCGAGACCATCGGTGCGACCGCCACCGGTGGAATGGGCATCGCCCAGATCGCAGACGTCTTGCCACAGGTGTCTGACGCCATCAGCCAGGCGAACGGCCACCTCACCAGTGGCTCGGCCGTGCGTATGGGCATCGGCGTCACGCTTGTGGCCATCGCCATCTTCATTGCCTGGGCGCAGATCCGTCGCCACCAGGCGGGGACGCTGTGATGTGGACGTCGATTTGGGCTCGTCTCCAGGGGTGGCTGCTGATGGCCGGAGCCGCTCTGCTTGTCCTTGTCGGTGCATATGCCGCCGGGGGTCGGTCTGCCAAACGGTCAGCAGATCTGGATACTGCCCGAAGAAACCTAGGCATGAAAAGGAGGGCCGACCATGTGGCTCAGGAAATTGATGCACTGGACGATGGTGCTGTCCGTCGTCATGCTCGTCGTTGGGTGCGCGGCCAAGAGCGGTGACTACTGCGACATTGCCAAGCCGATCTGGTGGAATAGCACCCAGGAGATGGAGGCCAGCCCTGTAGGAGTTACCAGGCAGATCATCGCGCACAACGAAACCTGGATAGCTATATGTAGTCGATAAAATACCCCGGCCTGCGAAAGATGCTGATGTTCCCGCAACAAGCATTTCGTTCCCCTCCATCTACTGCGATCAACAGGCCTAACGAGTCAGCCAAAAAAAAGGGGGGGGTATCGCACAACGTTATTTCAGGATACGATTCTATCAATTTGATAGATTGAGGCTACCACCTGATGACATTGACGCCACAAGAACAACTTCAATACGATGCCTGTAATCCTGAGCCTGTGCGAATTGAACACTTCAACTCTCGCGCAAGCATCCCATGCGGCGTAACGATTGAGCACCTCTGCGCTGCAATGAATGATTTTCTTGGCTTCATCCAGATGGTGAATGTGCGATTGTATGAAAACAATACGCAGCGACTGGAAGCGATGCTCATGCCAGCGAACTTCAGTAGCATGGTCGGCGAGTTCATGAGCGCCAACCTGCCAAAACACTCCCCAGGTATCGTGAAGAATACTTATCACAACGGTCACCCCGACATGCTACCCGCTGGGCGCTATCCCGGAGATTCATTACAGCATGGCACGGAAGGCATCGAGGTCAAAGGATCACGCTATCTCCGAGGCTGGCAGGGGCATAACGCAGAAGATACCTGGTTAATGGTGTTCATGTACGACAGTAATCGTCCTGTAGATGCTGGCACGAAGGGCCGTCCTGCCCTACCATTCCGTTTTCTGCGTGTTGTCGGTGCGCAGCTCACCAAAGCCGATTGGAGTTTCTCGGGAAGATCAGCAACCAGCCGCCGTACGATCACAGCAAGCGTCACCACCTCCGGATATCAGAAAATGATGGCGAACTGGATCTACAACGCGCCGGACCAACCGATGTAGTCAAATGAGATGGAGCTGAGATTCCAGCCCCACCTCCTTCGTGACGAAGGCGTGTACATCAGACATTGCAAGCAGCGGAATGGCTTCACCAGCCATATCAAAATAATCTTGATATCGCTCGATGCCGACACAATGCAGCCCTAACGCTTCAGCTGCCGCAACCGTTGAGCCGGAGCCCAAGAAGGGATCAGCGATTACCCCCTCCCCCAGCGGAAGCGCAGCACGTACTAATTGGCGCATCAGCGACTGCGGTTTGATGCTAGGATGGTTGGCAATTTCACGCTCTCGCTTCGGAGTTCGTTCGCTGACCACAACATCCGTGAACGGGTTGCCATCGGCCAGTCGTCGTAATCCGCCTGTTTGATAGGTGCGCAAGCATTCAGCAACTGTCATCTTGGCAGGAATCGGTTTGCGGAAAATACCCCATGGCTCATAGCACCCTCGGGGCATAGAGCACACATCAGGAAATTCACCCTCTGCGTTCTTGGGGCGGTCGCCGCCGCGTAAGGTACGCACAAGCCGGATGAACTCGCCCCGGAACTCTAAGCCGCTGCGAACCAATGCGCCAAATACAAGTTGCGAAAGAAAGGAGTTGCTGGCAAGTAGCACATGGCCGCCAGGACGCAATGCATGCATGACTTGCGTACCCCACTCATAGAAAAAACGGTCAACCGATGCGCGCTCCTTCCTATCTAGTGCAGTAAAACGTGGCAGGGGTGAACGCACATGCCCGTCAAACGAAGGAGGGATGCGCCAGATACCCCCGTTGCCATTTTCCTTCTTCTCCAGTTGGTCAAAATCGTACTCCTTCACACCATAGGGCGGGTCAGTGACGACTGCATGCAACGAGTCTTCAGGCAGCCTTCCCAGCCACTCAAAGCAATCTGCATGAACTATGCCGGTGTGACGAAATGTGCGATGTTGATAGTCGAGTGCTAATGCCTTCAAATCTGCCAATTACGAATCTCCTATGTGCAGGTCACCAGCATAAAAGGCATGTACTGCCTACCCTAGACGAGGCAAGCCGGATTGTAGTCCATGCCCCTGCAAGAGGCCTGGTCATCCCTGTTTGCCATAAGTTGCCATCAAGTACACGAATCATCAAGTCGTCCGCACCAGTCCAAAAGCTAGTAGCAGCAAGACCAAGACATCCCCAAGTACGTCGTGTCAATCTGCGTCTGCAGCAAAAGAATGATCTCTGTGCCTTCAGGCATACATAGGATCGGTACATTTAGTATGCCCGGGCAGCGCCATTTGCTCGCATCCGCACTGAATCGCCCTATAGATGCCAACGCCTAATAGGCGTCTATGACGCGCTCCCGTTTTGCACCGTAGTAATTGCCTTATCAAAGTCGCCTTCAGGCACAGGACTTTCCACACAAAACGCGAGAGAGCCAAGAAAATTCGGACATGCAGTACTGATCGATTTTGGATCGAATATAGTGGTCGCCTGTGTCATGGTTGGCGATACATAGGTAGTAATTTTCATCTTTATATTTTGCGAAGATTAACCACTCTCCAGTGTATTGGTGGCGCCTTTTCCGTTCCACTATCCCCATATTCAAGATTTCTTGAGTCATCTCTCCAGATGCCGCCCACGGATCCACCTCGTCGCTGGAGAACATCGGAGAACTTCGTTGTAAGGCATTTTTTATGTTTTTCAGTGCCGACCCAATCCCCGGCTCAATGTAATGCTTGTGCCACAGTCCTGCCAGAGGCTTACGCTTGTACTCTTTAGCTTCTTTTGTACCGCAAGAAATACCACCTTCAAGTTCACGGATTGCCGCCAGCACCGCACCTGGATTTAACTCTGGTTTACTATCAGTGAGTCGATATTGAAGCTGTTTCAGTAAATAGTTGCAATATCGAGTTTTTGGTACAACTTGATCAATACGGATTAGCTTCGCGAACTCATCGGAATCTAGTGTTCTTAAAATACTCATTCGTATACCATCGACCCTCTACCGTCGGCAAATCACTTGCATTCCAAGCGGAAAATCATAAATGAAAGAAACTTTATTTTCGATAACGTTAATATCATTGGACATCCTGGTTGACCGTGACCACCCAGTCCCGCATGGTAATTTCCCATCTCCAGCAGCAGGCTTTCGCAGAATATGCTAACGGATGGAGATTTTGTTTCCGGATAATAATCAATCTGCCCAATGACTTGTGGGTGCGCTTGTTGTTG
Organism: Castellaniella defragrans 65Phen; assembly: GCF_000612685.1. Taxonomy (NCBI): domain Bacteria; kingdom Pseudomonadati; phylum Pseudomonadota; class Betaproteobacteria; order Burkholderiales; family Alcaligenaceae; genus Castellaniella; species Castellaniella defragrans. Next base: position 617,994 of record NZ_HG916765.1, on the reverse strand, counting down.
TAGGTCCAGACCCATTCGGTGGTCCCTTGCTGTACTTCCTCCAGGCTGCTAAACAGGTCCTTAGCCAACCAATCATAACGCACGGTACGGTTGTAGCGCCCGACGGTCCACTGCTTCACTTCTCCAGCATCACCAACCGCACAATGCTGTCGAATTCACTCAGCATGTCAGGGTGTTTCTTCGTCAGATGGCGCAGCACCGCTTCGTTGGCCATGAGCTTTGCCAGATACCCCTTGGCCAGCACCAGGTTGAGCACATCCTGCCCATAGGTCTGCTCGGCTAGATTGAACTGTTCCTGGATGTACCCCATCTCGCGTTCCATCTTGGCCATCTGGTCAGCTATCACTCTGGGCACTTGCGCGGTTTCACCTGTCGAACCAGCAAGGAGCTTGCCATCGCAGCGAATAGGGCACTAGCCCAGCAGGAGACGCCTGTACTCACTTTCGAGGTATGCGTCAACTGCTTCTACATCCATCCTGCCATTTTGGCACCAGGCTTTCAGCTCCTTCAAGGCCAGGGTTCCAAACCGAATCCACGCCACCAGATTACTGCGGAGCAAAAACTGGATCATGTTACCTCCAGATCGGATCGCCGCATCAGCCCCATCCATCAGGCACAGCACTCCATGAGCGATCAACAGCATTCGTCGAAGCTCCGGGTCGTTAGCAATAGGCATACACTCGGCCCAGGACCTCTTGTGATAAAACCGCCGTTTGGCCATCCAAGTAACGCGTGTCAGTAGTTCGGAAACCAGTACAGGTATCGCTAAAGCCAACCCATGACGGAAGTCGTATCCTTGTTCGAATACCTGCACAGCAACTTTGGCAAAGGTCTGCCTGTGTTGTCCGAATTCCCCCACATTTATGAACTGCAGTAGGGAATAGAACGGGATGGGAATCCCCGATCCACGCTCTTGAGCGCCAGATGATCCGGCCACATCGGAGAACAGATGCCCAAGCCAGTTCACAAACCCGGAAAATAGCTTGGAGACCAGGTTAGATCCCTTCAGCTCAAAGGTCTTGGTATCAATGCTGATAAGCTTACCATTGTCAACGAAATGGGCCGTGCTGGTGAACTGAGCCAGAATAGAAAAGAACAACCCTACTAAATCCGGTGAGTGAGCTAGGCTCTTGAGATGATGATTGCGAGTGCTCATGTTGAACGAGCCGCCCACATCACCACCATGACGATGATCGTAATTAACCTTGTACCGTCGTTCAAGAAAGCCTATAGCGCTAGCCGCTGGATCTTTACCTTCTCTCGGGCCTGTCCAGCCATTCCATGAGGCGAATTTCTGTACCGCTTTGTCCGTCATGTCATCTGTGAACTTGGGAAGAACTCCCTGTCCAGGCAGACCAACGAACAGTACATCAATCAATCCGCCGATCAAGCCACAAGCACCTGCGAGCATGTAATCATACTTATCGCAACTCGCTCCCTTGAACGAAAACTCGTCCTTAATCCGCTTCTCCAAGGCAATACGCTGGCTGACGCTCATCAAATCCCGAAACGGATCCTGCCTGAAATCAATTTGGTTGCGATTCGCGTAGGCATCAACCTGATCCAAGTAGCCTTGCCAATCCACTCCGTCGGTGAACTCGATATAATCCAGAGTTTCGATAGTTGGCCGAGCCAACATTTCGTAGCTCTGCACATACAGACTGCTATCCACTAGATTTGCATCCTGCGCATCTACCTCGAAAACCACATGGCTTTCAGTGATGATGGCTTCCGCTTGAGCCAGCATCAATTCAAGTTCTTGCGAATTCTCAGCTTGCCCGCCCAATATCTCATCTAGCGCCCCTCCGAGGTGCCCCACCTGGCGCTGGGCTGTATCCAGCTGATGCTTCTGCACCAATTGGGCTTGGGCTTGATCGATTAAGGGGGTCTTTTTATTCATGAAAAGATGCCGGCGAACTTGTCCTTAGCCTTGCCAGCAACATCTGCGGCAGCACCCTTGATTACATCGTTCACGTTGAAGTAACCAATGGCCTCAAAGGCCTTTGCCAGGTTCTCTAAATCCTTGGTGGCAACATCCGGTTTAACCACTAGCCGCATAACCTCAATTTTTTGACCATCCTTTTCCTGGGTAAAGGAACGTTCTTCATAGAAGCCTCGGATAAAGTCGCACAGCTCAGCCTTGGTTGGCTCTTTGGTCAGCATCCTTAGTTTGCCCTCATCCAAGAACTTCGCACAACGGAGTTTAGTAGCGCTATTCTGGGCGATATCGGACTTGCCGGTGAGCACCTTGCCAGCACTTGTCATTTGGCTCATCAGAGCCATAAGCTTTCTGATCTGCTGCTCCTGAGAACCGTGCTCGAGTATGGCCTGATTCAGCCGCACTGTGATGTGGTTAATGTCTTGAATCAACAGGGAAATAGTAGTTTGGGTTTGCTTAATCACCTCATTGAGCATCAATTCTCGGCGCTTGGAGCGGGTGAGCTCGTTGGCACCAGTCAACTTGCGCACGCCCGCGTAGGCACCCACGCCGATCAATACCGCTACCCCGATACCCGTTGCCATGCTCGACAATCCCAGCATGCCTCCCATACCTAAGGTGGCCAGCCCAGACGTTAGCCCAGCAGCTGACATACCTACGACCGAGCCAGACAGGTACACCGCGGCAAGAGGAGTACCCACTGCTGCAGCCTTCGCAGAGAGCGACTTTAAAGCGCTGACAACCTGATCATCCGTCACGTCTTCTTTGAGCATGTCGTGATCATTGCAGATCGCCATAACGGTAAGTTCGATCTCCTCATCGGTTACCTTTAGCAAAGCGCGATTTTTCTGCAGAAAGGCAAAATCAGCGGTGGATGTACCGCCTGTGCAGAAGAAAAGATTGATCAGATCCTTGACCAAAGAAATATGTAACGATTTGATCTGCCCGTCCGGGCATTCGCTTTCTATCTGGGCCAGTAGTACGTCGAAGGCTATGCTTTGCTCGGCGTCCGCCATATAAACACGTAGGTCAAAGCGGGATTCTGTGCTGAGGTTCAGACGAGTCATTAGCAGCAGGATTTCCGCGAACTCCTTGGCATCAATGACCGCGTCGTTGTCATACGCCATATTCACGATGGCTTTTACGTAAGCCACCTTGACCGACTCTTGCATTTCATCAATGGGGATCAGCTGCCTCTCTTCCTTGAACTCTTGGAAGTTGCTGTGCAGACCCTGCAATACAGAGGCCAAAGCTGCATAATCACACTCAAGCAAACTCTTGATGACCACGCTGGTAGCGTCATTACGGGTTACCAGAATCGAATCTTCCACCTTATCCTGTTTGCTGCCAACTTTGGTTTGCACATGTTCAATGGAAGCTATAGAGCTATAGCTGATGTGTATAGGATCGGCAAAGCTCGCTCGATAGATTAATTGTTCGCCCGTGAACAATAGGCCATCTTTACCACTGCCGAATAACGTATTGTCGAACAGTGCTACTACGTTGCTCGGGCTGCCGGAATAGCCGAAGGCCTTGACCGCATTGTTGAGTTTTTTTTCATCAATGCCGGGTGCGATAGTAATATTTTTACGGGAAATTGACCCAAGATTTTCCCGCAAGTAGACGTTTACGCTCATAGAAATCTCGATTGGATGTTATTAAATAATTTGATCATCTTTATCTATGCATGAGTATGCTGCGCTGCCGTCACATCCAGCACGCGCCCGGAATTCTCGGCCTGCCATAAATCATAATCGGCCTGCATCTGTAGCCACATGATGGCCGTAGGGGCTGGAATCCACTTGGCCAGCCGCAGCGCAAGCTCTGGCGTCACGCCAGATCGTCCGTTGATGAACCTGGAAAACTGTACGCGCGACACACCCAACCGCGTGGCAGCCTCGGTCACGGTGAGATCCACCGCAGGCAGCATGTCCTCTTTCAGCAGCCTGCCTGGGTGAGGTGGATTGTGCATTTGCACGGTAGGCACCAAATCAGGCTTCAACCAATTCCAACTTGCTGACGCCGGACAGATCTGAGTGCTGCCCGGCAACCCAGAGGTCATGCGCATCCTGCATCGCCAGCCAGCTTTGGGCACTGCGACCCAGCGCCTTGGACAGGCGCAGGGCCATATCAGGAGTCACGCGACTGGTGCCCTTGAGCATCCGGCTGACCGTTGATGGTGCAACATCCAGACGCAACGCCAGCGCCCGCGTGCTGACCCCGTAAGGCGCGAGATAAACCTCGGTAATAAACTCGCCAGGATGCGGGGGGTTGTACATGTTCAACAGTGATAATCCTCATAATCGATGACATACGCATCACCATCGGCAAACTCAAACGTCACACGCCAGTTCCCGTTGACAGTCACGGCCCAGCGGCCCTTCTGGTCACCCTTGAGCGGATGGAGGCGAAAACCAGGTAAATCCATGTCGTCAATTGTGGTCGCCGTATCCAAAGCAGTCAGCTGCATGCGCAAACGCTTGGCATGGCCTGCCTGGATGCCTGCGGCACTACCCGCTCGAAAAAATGACGCAGGCCTTTGTGGCGAAATGACTTGATCATTCCCATCCTAACCGTACGTTGCGCAACACGCAACGTTTTCTAGAAACCATCCCGACTACTCACCCGTTCAAACCATGCCTATTTTGCATGGAGAACCCGTTGTGATCTAGGCCCCGACCCCACCACCATAGAATTTACAGTAGAATCAAACACTTAGCCCAGCCGATGCGCTGGGCTTTTTGTTTGGTCTGTCACTTTTCTGTCAATTCCATTGGTGGACGGGTGCGCTTCGGTGCGGTGTTGTGCCATTTTCCGGCCGTCATCTCGCGAGTTTGCCTATACGCAATTCCACTCCCACAGGAATTGTGATGAACCAAACCTCCCCCCTCCGCACCACCTCCCATGTGGAGGTGCGGCATGGCTAAACCTTTTCGCGAAGGCAACGGCTGGTCGTTTCGACTACGCATCAAGGGCCAGGACGAATACCGCAGTGGCTTCCCTTCGGAGGCGGCTGCGAACAACGCTCAGGCCGAGCTACGCACCGAAATCCGGCAACAAGGCTCGGCAGTTGGCAGCGGACCATTTCGCACGTCAGTAGCCGGCGCCTTCACCACCTACGCCAAGAAGCGCCTCCCATACCTCAAAGGCGCACTCCTCGACTCACGGATCATCAATCGCTACCTGCGCGCCATTCCACCCAATTGTTGTCGATCGGTGCATCGCCATCATCCAGGTAGCGCGTGAGCGCCTCCCAGCGTTTTAAGCTGTAAGCCATTGCCCGCGCCGTCCCCGATCCGTCAGGTACACGCTGGCGCTGGGCGATCGCCACTGATGTAAGGTATTGGCAATGGGTACGGCTGTTTGCTGCCGTATCCGCTTGCGCTCATCGGCGGGCAGTTCTGTCACCTCACGTTCAACCCCGTACAGCCCACCGAACAGCTCCAGTGCCTGGGCGGCGATCTGGCTCTGATGATTGACGTGCAGATCATGGAACTTACGCCGGGCATGGGCCAGACAGCCCAGTTCCGTGATGCCGGTGGCGAACCCGGCCTTGTAGCCGGAGTAATCGTCCGTGACCAGTTTGCCGCGCCAGTCTTGCAAGAAGGTGCGGCAGTGCGCCCCGGCACGGCTGGGTGCGAAGTCATAAATGACCGCACGCAGGCTGTCGTAGGATGTGGACGTGTACGCCCACAGATACGCCCGCTGGGTCTTGCCCGCGCCGGGCGTGAGCATCTGCACCGGTGTCTCGTCGGCATGCAGCACCGTACGGCCCAGCATCTCGGCCTTGAGCGCATCGACCAGGCATGGTGGATGTCGGTGCGCGGCAACTCGACAGGCAACCGCAGACGGCGCGGTGCTTGCGGTTTCTGGGGCGTAGCCGCAGGCTCATCGCGCAAGGCGGCCAGTTCTTCCTCGATGGCCGCCAGATCCTCGTCCATCGTCTCTTGCAGCACACTGAGCTGGGCGGCATTGAGCTGCTCGCTGCGCTTGCCATAGCGCCAGCGCTTGTACATCGCCAGTTCGTGGGTGAGCTGATCGATATGCGTCTGCTTGGTGTGGATCAGTTGATCCTGTGTGGCAAGCTGCCCGTCACGCACGGCCACGTCGCCCATCAGTTGCTGGACCAAGGTGCGTAGCTGTTGCTCATCGAGGTGATCGAGGGATGTTGCCGAATCCATGGGCCGCAGTATGCCGCAGTTGGCTCGGTGACAGTATCGGCATCTTGCCTGATTTACAGCACCGAGATCGTGCCCGCTGATCCCACATGCTGCCACGGCAGGCCCAGCACCAGGGCATGCCACTGCTCGGTGTCCAGTCCGACACGGGATCCGTGCGTTGCATCGGCCCAGACGAACTTGCCCCGGTTCAGGCGTCGGGCCGCCAGCCACACGCCAATGCCGTCGTGCACCAGCACCTTCATGCGATTGGCCCGCCGGTTGGCGAAGCAATACGCATGATGCGGGTGAGCCGCGCCAAACGCCGTCACCACGCGCGCCAGCGCTGTGCCCGCACCTGCGCGCATGTCCAGCGGCTCGGTGGCCAGCCAGATGGCTTCAATGCGAATCATCGCAGCCACTCGCGCAGCCAGGACACGCACGCCCCGGCGTCGCTGACCGGCCAGCGCACCGTCGCCTGCACAGCACCACGCGCCAGATGAATCTCGATATGATGACCTACACCAGGTACACCCGCGGGCATGATCGGCACAAACGCCGTTGCGGGCTGTCGTTCGGCCTGTCGAATCCATTTGTGAACCACATTTGCGTTGATGCCGTGCGAGAGTGCTACGCCGGCCACTGACACGCCGGGTTGACTGCACTGGGCCACAATCTGAGCCTTCAAGTCCTTCGGATAAGAGCGCCGCTGGCGCAGCGGAGCCAATTCTGCCTTGCTCATGGTGTCCACCTAAAAATGGTGGACACTATCGGAAGCGACCCGGAGGGCTCAAGATGGATTCACCGGGTGCTTACCCTTGGCGGCCCTGACATAAAAGCGCACGTGGCCTTTGCGCTCGTGGGGCAGGCCCGGCCCAGGTGTACCATCCCGCCAATGATGCGATGCGCGCGGCCCAACTTTGGGGGTGCTATTCAATCACCAAAATCATCCGGCCATTGTTGCGCCCCATGCAGCACGCGCAGGATGCGCACGACATCCCCATAGATGCGATAAGGCGCGATATAGGGCGTCTGACCGATGACCAGTTCTCGGGTGTCCTCAACGCGGCCAAGCCGGCCGAACTCCGGGTACTGTGCAAGCCGATTGACCTGTTCTTCGATACGACTGTCAACCAATACCGCTGCTTTGGGGCTTTCCGACTCGATGTAATCGAAAATCCTGTCGCGGTCTTCCATCGCAAACTCCGACCACTCGACCTTCACGCCTTGCCCTCGGCTTTGCGCATGGCGGCGGCGCGGCGTTTGGCGAAATGGGCAGAGGCCTCTTCGTTGGACACGGCAGGACGCGGGTCGCTCAAGGCCTCTTGAACCTTGGCGCGGAACCAGGCGTCGTGCGCCGCCGGATCAACGGCAAAGTTGAACGGCAGCGTCCCTTCATTGGCCACACGGGTCAATAGAATACGCACAGCATCCGACACGGTGAGGCCCATGTTGTTGAGCACTTCCGTGGCCCGTTCTTTCAGAACGGGGTCGATGCGAGTTTGAACCAATGCACTGGCGGACATAGCGAGCCTCCTGTGGGATAGGCTTGAGCCATCATGATTGTAATTCAATTGCATTACATCATCAAGGAAATCTGTAATCGGCCCTGAATTATAAATAACTCATTGATTTTATTGTAAAATAAAGCCACTCCAGACTATCAAATCCCCCAAAAACAGCCCGCTGGGGCTCATTTTCTGGGAGATTGCCCCGAAACCGCATGAGCCAGATTGACGATTTTTTCCGCAGCCGCCTGGACCAGATGATTGATCTGCGTAAACCCCTGGCGGTGCTTGCCACGCATATTCCTTGGCAGGAACTGGAGGCGGCTGTCGCACACCGTTTTGCGCGTCAGGTGCGCACCGGCCGGCAGGTTGAGGATATTGATCTGTTTGGCCCGACGATGGCCGTGGTAGGGGCCGGCCATTCAAACGCGGGGCGTCCCCGGCTGCCGATGCGGCTGATGATTTCGCTGCTGTATCTGAAGCACACCTTCAACGAGAGCGATGAAGGCGTCTGCGAACGCTGGAGCGATGCACCCACCTGGCAGTATTTTTCGGGGCAGGAGTATTTCGAGAATCGCCTGCCGTGCGATCCCAGCGCCATCAGCCGATTCCGGGGGCTGTTGGGTGAGGAAGGCGTCGAAGAGCTGCTGGTGCAGACTTTGGTGGTGGCCATCAAGCTGGGGCTGATCGAGCGCACGGCGATGCAGTCGGTGATAGTGGACAGCACCGTGCAAGCCAAGGCGGTGGCGCATCCCACCGACAGCCGTTTGCTGGAGGTGGCGCGCCAGAAGATCGCCTGCGCGGCCAAGGCGCACGGCATTGCGTTAAAGCAGAGCTACGCCAAGGAAGGCCGGGAGCTGGCCAGGAAAGCGGGCCGCTATGCGCATGCCAAGCAGTATCGGCGCATGCATAAGACGATCAAGCGCCAGCGCACGATTCTGGGCCGTCTGGCGCGTGACATTGAGCGCAACAAGACAGTGCTGGCGCAGAGCATCCAGGACGCCTTGGACCCGTTATTGGCTCGCGCACATAAGATCGCGGCTCAGAGCCGTCGGGGCGCGAAGGTGAAGGGAAAAGACAAGGTCTACAGCTGGCACGCCGATGAGGTGGAGTGCATCAGCAAGGGCAAGGCCCGTACGCCCTATGAGTTTGGAGTGAAGGTGGGCATTGTCACCACCTTGAAGGGGAATCTGATCGTGGGAGCACGCAGCTTCCCTGGCAATCCGTACGATGGCCACACACTGGCCGAGCAGTTGGAGCAGTCCCGCATCCTGATGGAGGCGGTGGACGTGGCTCCGCAGACCGTCTACACGGATCTGGGCTATCGAGGCGTTGATGCCGAGATCCCGGAATATAGCCTTAAACACCGAGGCAAATTCAAACGTCTCACCGACCAGGAGCGCCGAATGCTTAAACGGCGCCAGGCGGTGGAGCCGGTCATTGGGCATCTGAAAAGCGATCATGGAATGAATCGCTGTCATTTGAAAGGCCAAACGGGTGATGCGATCCATGCGGTGTTGTGCGCGGCAGGCTTCAATATCAAGTGGCTGCTGCGCATGATTGCCCGCAAGGGCATCGGCCCTTTATTTTTGTGCCGATTTATTGCGTGGATTGGTCGTCAGATTCAACGCCTGATGCCCATGATGGGCTCAAGAGGCGATTGGGTTGATCCGGTGGGCTGCCTGCCCTATCGAAATCCGTGGCCTCGGATCGCCGGAAATTCGGCCTGAAACAGGACAAATGAATTTTTCAGGGACGACTCTGTACAAGCTCATCCAATCTGCACAGTCGTGTGCATCACTTTCCCAACTTGTCCATCTTGCTGTGCAAGCGTTGCTCTGGCCCTCGTACGCCCTAACTCCTCTGTCCGAAAAACATATACAAATATCGGACCAGGGTGCCCTATGAACGATATCAAAGCCCAACTCAGACCGACATCGACGCGGCCGCTCCCGGTCGAGTGTGGGTGCCGGCCGATTTTTCTCACTTTGACGGTCGTGATGCCGTGGATAAGGCGCTCCAACGCTTGGTCCGCGGCTGGCCAGCTTCGTCGCATTGACCGTGACCTGTACGACCGGCCCAGGGAGAACAACCAGACCAAGAAGACAGCGGCCCCGGACTACCGTGCCGTGGTGGATTCGATCGCACGCCGCGACCAACTGCGCCTGCTGGTTGATGGCATGACCGCTGCCAACGACCAGGGCCTGGCGGACGCGGTGCCCGCACATGTCACCATCCATACCGACGCACGCCGGCGCACCATCCAGCTCGATAATCTGACCATCACTTCAAGCTCACCGCTCCGAACCGCCTGCATTGGGCCGATCGGCCCGCCATGCGCGTCGTGCAAGCACTGCACTGGCTCAAGGACACCCTGCCTGCGGACAAACCCCGTATCGTCAAGCGATTGACTCAACTGCTTGCCGATACACAAGGCGATGCCATCCGCCAGGACTTGATGGCAGACAAAATCACCTCCCGCCCTGATGTTTTGCAAGCCGTAGCATTAGCCTACTTGCGAACGGAGACCCCTATTCCCTAGAATGTTCCCTCGGTATCAACCACTTTTGAAAAGGTCCTTTATCCATGCTGGCTTACGATCATTTTTCGATCGTGCCCCGGGCCACCAGAATTGGCGCCTGACTGTTCTCAGTCGGGCGTTTTGTTTTGGCGGAACCCCGCGTGATGCGCCGGGAGCCGGCTGCGCCCAGATGGCCGGCCACGCATGAGGGTCGTCTGGACGCCGGAAGCCCTTGCAGGATCGGCAGCGGCCCCAGGCGCCGCGGCATTTAGGCCAGCGCGTCCGCCATTTCGGCGGTGACCCGGAGAAACACGTCTATGTCCTCGGGCGTATGCACGTGCAGGGGGGATATGCGTACGCCTCCGCCGAGCCCGAATGAATCCAGCATCCGTTTTGAATAGATGCTGGCGGCGGTCCGCTGATAGACCACCACGCCGCGCCGCTCGTATTCCAGGACGGCTTCCGAGCAATCGAGACCGCCCAGGTCGATCATGACGATGAGATCACGCTTGCTCAGGTCGGGATGATCGAGATGCACCTTCACCTTCGGAATATGCCGCAGCCCCTCGACCGATCCGCTGCCTTCCAGCAACCGTGACAACAATGCGCGCTCGTGCAGTTCGATGCGGGTCATTCCGCTTGCGAACAAGTCGCGGCGATCGCGGCTGTCGGTGAACTTCCCGCCCAGCCAGCAGACATACGAGACGATCTCCGTCATGGCCGCGAACTGCCAAGGCGTGCCGCTGCCCAGGCCCCAGGCATCGGCGTTCTTCCCCTGGAGCTTGTGGTGCGGCAGCACGGCGGCCCGATCCGACAGCCAGGCCATCCCCGAGCCGCGCACGCCGAAAATCTTGTACGGCGCAATATTGATGCCGTCCACCGGCGTGCGCTGGAGATCGATCAGACCATGAGGCGCGTGTTGCACGGCATCGACGAGAATGTAGAGATCCGGCTTGATGGCGCGCGTCCGCCGGACGATTTCCTCAAGGTCCAGCTTCGCGCCCGAAATGTTGGATGCACAGATCACGTTGAGCAGGCAGGTGTCCTGGTCGATCAATTGCACGATCGCGTCGACGTCGATGCCGCCGGTACGCGGATTGCTCTGCGCGACCCGCAGTTCCCTGCCCGACCGTTGCGCATAAAGGGACATCGCATCGAACGCCGAAGGATGTTCCAGCACGGTGGTCACCATATTGGTCCCGGCCACGTTTTCCGCGACGGCGCGCACCATGTCGAACATGACCGAAGAAGCCGTCTGGGCCGCATGGATGCTGCCCCCTTTCGCGTTCAGCAAGCAGCGGAAGTCCGCCTCGCCCCTGGCCTGGACATCCTGCAGGCGGCGCGCCACCGTGTGGACGCGCTCGATGTTGTCCGGAATCGCATCCAGTTCGGCCAGGCGCTCCAGCACGGATTTCAATCGAAACGCTCCGCCGGCATTGTCGAAATACAGGCGCTTCTGGCCCGCATGGTCGTGATCCACCTGATGGAATCTGCTTTTGATCTCGGACATGAGGTCTTCAGGAAGGAATTGGCCTTGAGAAAGGGACATAAGACGCTCTTGAAATGGTTTCACGGAATGTCGGCGATTATGAAACCGATCCAAGTTCGATGAAAGGGAGATTTTTATATCCAAATAGATGAAATAAAGCGATATGTGGAACCACCGGCTCATCCGCCGGGCCGAACCCGCCGGACGACCGGTTCGGGAGGTTCATGGGCATGGCCATCACGGCCCTCCGCACTCCTAGGGAATACCCTAGAATTCATATCCAGCAGCGGCCAATGCAGCCCCTGAAAAGAGTGCCCACCCCCTCTTCAATTTGAATATAGATTCCATATAACATCATGATTCATATGGAAATTATTCCCCATGAACAGGCCCACGGATCCGCGCAAGAACAAACATTCTTTTTAGGAATGGGAAAACCTCAAATTAATTCCCTTTTGCGCTTCCGCATTTTTTTGCATGATGCACGCTGGATCGATTTGATGGGATCCAATGGCCATGCGAGATATTCTTTTGCACGGCGCCTTCATCGAAGCGATCCGCCGGGAACGCGGAAAGCCGGTTCGGCCCCGCAGGCGGATCGATCGATCATAATCATCAAGCACCGGAGAGACGCATGAAATTCAAAATCGCATTGAAAGCCACCGCCATCGCTTTGGCCCTGGGCGCCAGCTGCGCCGCATCGGCCAACGCGCTGGATGACGTCAAGAGCCGCGGCACGCTCGTCTGCGGCACGCTGGGGACGTCGGAACCCTTCAGCTTCCAGGATCCCAAGACACGCCAGGTCGTCGGCTACGAAGTCGATCTCTGCCAGGAAATCGCAGACCATCTGGGCGTCAAGCTGGAAATCAAGATGATCGCCGTGGCGGCGCGCATCCCCGAACTGGTCGCCGGCCGGGTGGACGTCGTGGCGGCCAATCTCGGCTGGTCTCCCGACCGGGCCCAGCAGATCGATTACAGCTACGCCGACTACGTCAGCCCGCAGAAAATCCTGATCCGCAGTTCCGATGCCGATACGCTGAAGACGCCTGCGGACCTGTCGGGAAAACGGGTCAGCGCGGTCAGCGGTTCGTCTTCGGAAGCCGGCGCCAAGCGCCTGATCCCGAACGTCACGACCGTGACGTTCAAGGATCCGCCGACCTCGTACCTGGCGCTGCAGCAAAACAAGGTTTCCGGCTTCGTCGGATCCGAGCTCATGCTGCTGAAATTCGAGCAGGAATCACGGAAAACGGGCAGCAAGACCCAGATGATCGACAAGCCGCTGTTCACCGAGCCGTGGGGCATCGGCGTGCGCAAGGGCGAAAAGGAACTGCTGGCGGAAGTCAACGACACACTGGCCCAGCTGGAAGCCTCCCAAAAAGCCCAGGCGATCTTCGACAAATGGTTCGGCAAGGACACCAAGTTCTACACGAAGCGCACATTCAAGTTCGAGGAAATCAAGGGCTAGTCGAATAAAGGAAGGGCGGTCGCTTCATGAACTACACACTGGATTTTGCGGCGTTGCTCGGCAACGGCTACCCCGCCCTCATTCTCGGGGGGCTGCTGACGACGCTCGAAATGACCGCCCTCGCCTGGCTATTGGCGTTCGGGCTGGGCAGCGTGCTGGCCACGCTGCGCATGCTCGACATCCGCCCCCTCAACTACGCCATTGCGCTGTATGTGGCGTTTCACCGCAACGTGCCCATGCTGGTCCACATTCTGCTGTGGTATTTCGGGGTCGCGGCCGTCCTGCCGGCGGGGCTGAACGACGCCATCAACCAATGGGGCGGAGAATTCCTGTTTTCCACGATCGCCATCGGACTGGTGACGGCCGCCTATGTCGCCGAAGACTTGCGCAGCGCCATCCGCGCCATCCCGGACGGCCAGATGGAAGCCTCGCGCTCATTGGGCCTGAGCTACCTGCGCTCGATGCGCAAGATCGTGCTTCCGCAGGCGTTCGCCATCGCCATCCCGTCGCTGATGAACCAGACGCTGCTGCTGTTCAAGAATACGAGCCTCGCCATGGCGATCGGCCTGATCGAACTGACCGGCGCCGGACGCGAAATCGAATCCGCCACCTTCAAGACCTTCGAGGTCTATCTCGTCGTCACGGCCCTGTACCTGGCCGTGTCTCTCGTCCTGATGCTGGGGGGCGCCTGCATCTCAAAACACCGCTCTGCCGCGGCCAGAAGCTGACAAGGCAAACATGCTGGATATCATTTTCGACAACTGGCTGCTCCTGCTGGTGGGTCAGTATCCCAATGGCGCGATAGGCGGCCTGGCGGCGACCGTCGGCCTGGCCTTGATGAGCCTGGCGCTGGCCTTCCCGCTAGGCATCGCGCTTGCGCTGGGCCGGATCAGTTCCATACGGATTTTCTACTGGCCCAGCACCGCCGTCGTCTACATCGTCAGGGGCCTGCCGCTGATCATGTTCATTTTCTGGGCATATTTCTTCGTGCCCATCCTGATCGGCCGGCCGGTGGGAGGCGCGGCCACCATGGTCACCGCCCTGGTGATCTACGAAAGCGCCTACCTGGCCGAGATCATCCGCAGCGGCATCCAGGCCCTGCCCGCGGGCCAGCTCGAAGCAGGCCGTTCGCTGGGCCTGAGCTACACCCGGACCATGCGGCGCGTCATCCTGCCGCAAGCGCTGTACAACACGCTGCCCAGCATGCTCAGCCAGTTCATTTCGACGGTGAAGGAAACCTCGCTGGGATTCGTCATCAGCGTGCACGAACTGACGTTCGCGGCGGCGCAGATCAACAACATCCTGTTGACCAAGCCATTCGAGGTCTTTTCCCTGCTGGCGCTCACGTACTTCACCCTCAATCTGATTCTCGGCGGTTTCGTGAAGCTGATCGAAAACCGCATCCAGATCAAACGCACATCAGCAATCCAGGTGGCCTGAATGATTCAATTTGAAAACGTGGGCAAATGGTACGGGGACTACCACGCCCTCGACGACATCAATGCGGAAGTCAAGCAGGGCGAGGTCGTCGTCATATGCGGGCCGTCGGGATCGGGCAAATCCACCCTGATCCGCACCATCAATCGCCTCGAATCCATTCAGCAAGGAGCGATTTACGTCGACAAGACGCCCGTCCACAGCTGCCGTTCGATCGACGAACTGCGCAGCCATATCGGCTTCGTGTTTCAGCAATTCAATCTCTTCCCCCACATGAGCGTGCTGGACAACCTGACGATGGCGCCCGTCATGCTCGGAAGGCTGAACCGGAAACAGGCCAAGGAGACGGCCATGGCGCTGCTGGAGCGTGTGGGGCTGTCCCACAAGGCGGGAGCATTCCCCGGGCAGCTTTCCGGGGGCCAGCAGCAGCGCGTCGCCATCGCCCGCGCCCTGGCCATGCAGCCCCGGATCATGCTTTTCGACGAGCCCACCAGCGCGCTGGATCCGGAGATGGTCAACGAAGTGCTGCTGGTGATGAAGTCGCTGGCGAAAGACGGAATGACCATGGTGTGCGTCACCCACGAAATGAACTTCGCCCGGGACGTCGCCGACGTCGTATGGTTCATGGATGCCGGCAGGATCGTCGAAATGGCGCCTCCCGACCAGTTCTTCACGCGGCCGGCGTCCGACCGGGCGCTCAAGTTCCTGTCCGACATCAGGCACTGACCGGTGCACATCAGTAGTGCACATCAGGCGTGCACATCAGCTCATATCGGGTCAAATCAGTTCATGACGGCCGAGCCGTAAGGCACGGCAAAATTGCAGTGCTCCCTGGCCAGGTCCGCGACCTCCTGGTACAGCACGCTGTTCATGTTCTTCATGTACATCGAGCAATACTGGGACTGGGGCATGGGCTTGGTGGTCTGGGCAACGATCAGTTTTCTCTGCTGCACCAGGCCATAGAAATAGTCCAGTGGCAGGCACGACACGCCAAAACCGGCCACCGTCAGGCCCGCCATGGCCAGCAGGCTGTTGATCGTGAAAAGATTCTGTTCCGCCCTATGGGGTTTCAGCCATTCGTCATAGACGGCGTTCAACCCGGACTCCTGATCCTGGCGAATCAGGAACATCCGCGAAATTTCCTCCGGCGTGTATACCTTGTCGCTGGAAATCAGCTCGGGGCTGCCCATCCAGGCGAACTTCAGGACCCCGAGCGGCTCCGCCTGCAGCAGCGGGCCGCGCAGGTCGCCATGCAGGAAGGCCATGTCCAGACGCGCCTCGAGCAGGTTCTTGTGCAATTCCGCAGCCATGCCGATGATCGGGACCACCTTCAATTGCGGGAAGAATATCTTCATCTGGCGCATCAGATCGGGCAGCCATGTCATGGCGGTGATTTCGGTGATCCCCAGCCGGAGCGTGCCGGAAAACGTGTGATGCCCCTTGAGCCTGATCAGCATCACGTCGCGCAGCGACAGCAGGTCGTCGGCCATCTCGAAGATCTCGCGGCCCTTCTGCGTAATGACCGCTTTTTTCGATGAGCGGTCGAAGATCTGGACATCGAAGTCGGCTTCCAGCTCCTTGATCCGTTTCGTGATCGCCGACTGGGTGGTATTGAGCTTGTCCGCCGCCTTGGCGAACCCACCCAGTTCCACCACCCAATAAAGCGCTTCTATCTGTTTGAACGTCAACATGGCCGTGCCGGAGATCCGCCTTCGAGTCCTGTGCTTCAGCGTAGTCTATCCCAGTCGAAACGAGCCCGGCCGCGGCTTCCGGCGCCGCTGAACGGCCTCGGGCAGTATCATGACCGGACGGCGGCGCCCCACGGCGCAGCCGCCACGACCCATCCACCGGAGACGGCGCCATGAAGCGCAAGCGTCCATCGCAGGCGGCGGCCGGCAGGCCGGCCGCCAAGGCGCCGCCCGCCCAGCCCCGCCTGCTGCTGTTCAACAAGCCTTTCGGCGTGCTGACCCAGTTCAGCGACGACCAGGGACGCGCCACGCTGAAGGACTTCGTCGACGTGCCCGGCGTCTACCCGGCCGGGCGGCTGGACCGCGACAGCGAAGGCCTGCTCCTGCTGACCGACGACGGCCGCCTGCAGGCGCGCATCGCCGATCCCCGGCACAAGATGGAAAAAACCTACTGGGTGCAGGTCGAAGGCGAGCCGGCCGAGGCTCAATTGCAACGCCTGCGGACCGGCGTGGAGCTGAACGACGGCCCCACCCTGCCCGCCCAGGCCCGCCTGCTGGGGGAACCGCGGCTCTGGCCGCGCGATCCGCCGGTGCGTTTCCGCAAAAGCATCCCGACCGCCTGGCTGGAGATCACCCTCCGCGAAGGCCGCAACCGCCAGGTGCGGCGCATGACCGCGGCTGTGGGATTGCCGACCTTGCGCCTGGTGCGCACGCGCATCGGGCCCTGGCGCCTCGAAGACCTGCGGCCCGGCATGTGGCGCGAGGTCGATCCGCCACCCGGCACCAGCGCCCTGCTGCGAGCCGACGCCGACATGTACCGGGCCAAAGCGATGTCGCGCAAGCCCCGCCCATGACACGACACCGATATCCGATCCAGGCGCACGACGTCGAATTCACCGCCATCCGCGCTCAAGGCGCGGGAGGCCAGAACGTCAACAAGGTTTCCAGCGCCGTCCATCTGCGCTTCGACATTCATGCTTCCACGCTGCCCGAATCCGTCCGCGAGCGGCTGCTGGGCCTGCGCGATCATCGCATCACGGCGGCGGGCATCATCGTGATCAAGGCGCAATCCAGCCGCAACCAGGCGCAGAACCGGCAGGAGGCGCTGGCGCGCCTGCAGGAGATGATCGACCGTGCCGGCGACATCCCCGAGGCCCGGCGCCCCACGCGACCCACGCAGGGGGCCAGGCGCCGACGTCAACAGGCAAAGACCGAACGCAGCGCCCTCAAGCAGTTGCGCGCCAAGGTGGCGACGGACTGACCGTGTTCAGGCGCGCTGCGCCAGCGCCCAGGCCACGTGCTCGCGCACCAGGGCGCTTTCATGGTCGGCGCGGCCGAGCAGGGCGGCGCGCAGTTCGCGGGCCTGGGCCGCATCGGCTTCGCGCAGCGCATTGCCCAGCGCCACGGCGATGTTGCGCAGCCAGCGCTCGTGATCGATGCGCCGGATCGGCCCGCCCTCGGTCCGCTTGAGGAACGTCTCCTCGTCCCAGGCGAACAGCTCGACGAGCCGGCGGCCGACCAGCGGCGCGCGCTCGTCGAAATCGGGCAGCGTCGAGGTCTGCGCGTACTTGTTCCAGGGACAGATCGTCTGGCAGTCGTCGCAGCCGTAGATGTGGTTGCCCATCAGCGGGCGCAGTTCCTCCGGGATGGGACCGTGGTTCTCGATGGTGAGATAGGAAATGCAGCGGCGCGCGTCCACCACGCCGGGCGCCACGATGGCGCCCGTGGGGCAGACGTCGATGCAGGCGGTACAGGTGCCGCAATGCGCGCTCACCGGATCGGTGGGCTCCAGCGCGAAGTCCACGAAGATCTCGCCCAGGAAGAACATCGAGCCCGCATCGCGCGAGAGCACCATGGAATGCTTGCCGCGCCAGCCCAGGCCGCTGCGGCTGGCCAGTTCCTTTTCCAGCACGGGCGCCGAATCGGAAAAGACGCGGTAGCCGAACGGACCGACCAGCGCCTCGATGCGGTCGCACAGCTTCTGCAGGCGCGCGCGCACGACCTTGTGGTAGTCGCGCCCCCGGGCATAGAGCGACACCACGCCCTCGCCGGGATCGGCCAGCCGCGCGCATTCGCGGGCCTGCCAGTCGGGCGCGGTGTCGCGCGGCAGATAAGGCATGCGCGCGGTGATCACGCTCACCGTGCCGGGCACGAGTTCGGCCGGACGCGCGCGCTTGAGGCCGTGCCGCTCCATGTAGTGCAGGTCGCCGTGATAGCCCCGGGCGAGCCATTGCAGCAGGTGCGGCTCGGCCGAGGACAGGTCCACCCCCGAAACCCCGATGTCGGAAAACCCCAGCTCCCGTGCCCAGGCCCGGATCTGGCGGCTCCACTGATTGTTGCCGTTCATCGGGAAATTATAGGGAAATCGCCTCCCCGGCCCATGGTCCGGAAAACCCCGGCAGGCATCGGCCATGCCGCGGCCCGAAGGCCCGCGCACGCGCATCAGCTTCGCTTCATCTTTCCATCGTAAGATGCCCGGATGCGCATCCTCCTGATCGAAGACGACCCCTCGCTGGGCGATTCCCTGCAGTCGTGGCTGCGGATGGACGGCTACACGGTGGACTGGCTGCAGCGCGGCGACCAGGCCGCCGCCGCGCTGGCGGCGCACGAGTACCAGTGCGTCCTGCTGGACCGGGGCCTGCCCGGCCTGGACGGCGACGCCGTGCTGCAGGCCCTGCGCGGCGCCGGATCGCCGCGCGCCCGCCTGCCGGTGATCGTGATCACCGCGCGCGACACGCTGGCCGACCGCGTGCAGGGCCTGGACCTGGGCGCGGACGACTACCTGGTCAAGCCCTTCGACCTCGAAGAGCTGTCGGCCCGGGTGCGCGCGGCCCTGCGCCGCGGCGCGGCGCAGGACACCCCCGAATTGCGCCATGGCGCCGTCGCGCTCGACCCCGCCGCCAAGCGTGTGACGCTGGACGGCGCGCCGGTCACGCTCACCGCGCGCGAATTCGCCGTGCTGCACGCCCTGATGCGCCGCCCCGCCCACATCCTGAGCCGCGCCCAGCTGGAGGAAGCCCTGTACGGCTGGGGCGAGGAAGTGGAGAGCAACGCCATCGAGGTCCACGTCTACAACCTGCGCAAGAAGCTGGGCAACCGGTTCATCGTGACGGTGCGCAACCAGGGCTACGGACTGTGCCCCGCATGAGATCCCTTCGATGGCCCTGGACCCGGCGCCGGCCCGGCGGGCCTGGGGACGCCCCGCCGGCGCGCGGCGGCTGGTCGCTGCGGCGGCGCCTGCTGCTGGCGGTGATGGGGACCAGCATCGGCCTGTGGCTGACCAGCCTCGCCATCGTGGTCGGCGTGGCCTGGTTCGCCACCAGCGAGGTCTTCGACGACGCGCTGGAAGAAGGCTCGCGCCTGGTCCTGCGGATCGGCCTGCCGGGAGAAGCCGCCGACGGCATCCGGGGGCCGCGCACGGAGCGCGGCGACACCCTGAAGCTGCGCATGTACTACCAGCTCGTGGCGTCCGACGGCCGCGTGCTCCTGCGCGGCGAGGACACGCCGCACACCGCCTTCCTGCCCGATGCACGGGGCAAGACGATGGCCACGGTGCGGGTCGAGGACGAGTTCTGGCGCGTGCACGTGCGCCCCGGCCCGGGCGGCGTCACCGCCCAGGTGGCCCAGCCGATGGAGGAGCGCCTGGAGCTGCTGGAGGACATGGCCGAGAACCTGGCCTGGCCGGCCCTGGGGCTGCTGGCGATGCTGGGCCTGCTGAGCTGGCTCCTGATCCGGCGCCTGCTGCGGCCGCTGGAGGAGACGGCCATGCTCATCGACGCCAAGTCGCCGCACGACCTGACGCCGGTGCGGGCGCCGAACCCGCCGCGCGAACTGCTGCCGATCCTGGACGCGCTCAACGCGCTGCTGGCACGCCTGTCCACGGCCCTGGACAGCGAGCGGCGCTTCACGGCCGACGCGGCGCACGAACTGCGCACGCCGCTGGCCGCGCTGCGCATGCGCGTGCAGCTCATCGAACGCGAACTGCGCCTGCCCGACGCCCACCTGCGGCAGTTGCGCGCCGACCTGGACCGCTGCACCGCGCTGGTGGAAAGCCTGCTGGCGCTGGCCCGCCTGGAGCCGCGGGCCGAGCCCGCGGCGCTCGAATCCGTGGACCTGGAGGCGCTGCTCGACGGCCTGCAGCTGGAAGCGATGGCGCCGGACATGCGGATCGAGCGCGCCCTGGCGGCGCCGCGGCTGCGCGCGGCGCCCGCGCTGCTGGCCAGCGCGCTGCGCAACCTGATCGACAACGCCGCGCGCTACGGCCGCGCGGGCGGCCGCATCCGCATCGAATCCTCGCGGCTGCCGCAAGGCGGCACGCGCCTGGCCGTGCGCGACGACGGCGCGGGCGTGCCGCCCGAGCAGCGCGCGCGCCTGGGCGAGCGGTTCTTCCGGGTGCTGGGCACCGGACAGGCGGGCAACGGCCTGGGCCTGTCCATCGTGGCACGCATCGCGGCGCTGCACGGCGCGTCCCTGCGCTTCGAGGACGGGCTGGAGGGCCGTGGCCTGGGCGCGGTGCTGGATTTCCCGCCGGACTAGGGCCCGCCCGCACCAGGCCGCATCAGATTGCCTTCAGCTTCGTCCTGTCCAATGGAGTCGTCCCGCGAATCGCGGCTTCTCATGCACACGCAGACGCAGACGCACATATGTACATGCACCTGCACGTGCGCCGAAAGAAAGGAATCGAAACCATGCGCCATCCCTCCCTGTCCCTTCTTGCCGCCGCGGCCCTGGCCCTGGGCGCCGCCACCGCCATCGCCCAGCCCACGGGCTACACCGGCCCCAGCAACGCCCCCAAGGCCGCCGCCCCGGGCGGCTACTCCGGGCCCAGCTCCATCCCGCTGACGACGGTCAAGCAGCTGCTCGACACCGGCCGCGACGACCAGCCCGCCCGGCTGCAGGGCCGCCTCGTGTCCTTCGAGGGCGACGAGCGCTACACCTTCGAGGACGCGACGGGCCGCATGATCGTGGAGATCGACGCCGAGGATTTCCCGGCCGGGCAGACCGTGAGCGCCGAACAGCGCGTGGAACTGGTGGGCGAGTTCGACAAGGGCCTGCGCAAGGACGAGTTCGAGGTGGAGCGCGTCATCCTGCTGCCCTGAACCCGGCGAGCGACACGACCGATACGGACGGGCGCGCGCCCGTCCTTTTGCCTCCAGGCCCCCCGCGGCCCCCCTCCGGATCGATGAAGGAACCCGATGAACACCGAAGAAATCCGCGCCATACTCACCATCTGCCTGCTGGCCTCGTACGCCGACGGCGACAAGCACGATCGCGAACGCGAACAGATCCGCCAGGTGGCGCAAGGCCTGGCGCAGGACCAGCGGATCAACCTGCCCGGCCTGTACCAGGAGGTGCTGATGCGCCGGGTGCAGCTCGCCGACGTGCTGCCCAGCCTGGCGAGCGGCGAGGCGCGCCAGCTGGCCTATGAAATGGCCGTCTGCGTATGCGAGGCCGACGGCCGGACCAGCGCGCCGGAACAGGCTTTCCTCGCCCGCCTGCGCGAGGCGCTGGGCCAGGCGCCGGCGGAATTCGACGCGCAGGCCGACGCGCTGGCGGCCGCGCCGCTGGACGCGGCGTCCGTGATGGCCGAGGCGGCGCCGGCAACCGTGGCGGGGGGAGAAGCGCCGCATCCCGCTGCGTCCGATGCGACCACCGCGCCCGATGCGACCGATATGCCCGATGCGCCGTCCGGCACCGCCGCGCAACGCCGCCCCGGCGCGCTGTCGGCGGCGGAGATGGACGGCAAGATCCTCAATGCGGCGATCCTCAACGGCGCCATCGAACTGCTGCCCGAGAACCTGTCCACGCTGGCCATCATCCCGCTGCAGATGCGGCTGGTCTACCAGATCGGCCAGAGCCACGGCTACGAGCTGGACCGCGGCCACATCAAGGACCTGCTGGCCACCCTGGGCGTGGGCCTGACCTCGCAGTACCTGGAACAGGCGGGCCGCAAGCTGCTCGGCGGCCTGCTGGGCAAGGTGGGCGGGGGCCTGCTCGGCGGCCTGGGCCGCCAGGCGGTCAGCAGCGGCATGAGCTTCGCCTCCACCTACGCGCTGGGCCACGTCGCGCACCAGTACTACGCCGGCGGCCGGACGCTGAGCACGCAGATGCTGCGCGACGCCTACCAGCACGTGATGGCGGACGGCCGCCGGATGCAGGACCGGTACCTGCCGCAGATGCAGGACATGTCGCGCGGCCTGACGACCACCCGGATCCTGCAGATGGTGCGCGGCGGCTGACCGGGGAACGGAGGCGCGCCGCCCCGGTTCCCGACTCGTCCGCGGGGGATTCCCGCGCCCACGGCGGCGACAGGGTTTATGCTCGTCGGAACCGCATGCTCGACGCAGCCGCCCGCTCATCGAACCCGCACGCGTGGCAAGCCCGCATGCGCGTCGAAACCGCCTGCTCGCCGGGCCCGCACCAGGAGCTCCCCATGCGCACCCAGCCACTCGTCCTCCTCGCCGCGCTCCTTCTCGCCACGGGCGCCGCCCGCGCGCAGGAGGGCGCCCCGCACGACATGCACGCGGCACCGGCACCCCCGCCGGCGGCGGCACACATGCCCGCGCACGCGCCCGCCCACACGCCTGCGCACGCGCAGGAACACGCCCAGCCCGAGCGCGTCATCGAGATCGCCATGGACGACGCCATGCGCTTCCACCCCGACCGGATCCCGGTGCGGCCGGGCGAGACCGTGCGGCTGCGGCTGCACAACGCCGGCAGGCTGTCCCATGAATTCGTCCTGGGAAAACTCGATGAGATCCTGGCGCACGCCCAGGAGATGCGCGCCCACCCCGGCATGCCGGCGCATCACGAGGCCAACGCGCTCACGCTGGAGCCAGGCCGCAGCGGGGAACTGGTCTGGACGTTCGGCCAGCCGGGCACGCTCGATTTCGCGTGCACGATCCCGGGTCACTACGAAGCCGGCATGCGCGGCCAGTTCCTGATCGAATAGACGGACGCCCCGCAACGAACGGCCGCACGAGCCCATGGACGCACAGGTCCCCGCCAGGACTTCCGCCGGCCCTCACCCGCGCAGGGACGCGCCCACCAGCCACAGCACGACGCTCAGGGTCACGAACGAGCCGAGCGTCGCAACCAGCAGGGTCGAGGCGCACCAGGACTGCTCGTCGTATTTCTGCGCGATGATGGGAAAGATGCTGAACATGGGCAGGGCGGCAATGATGACGCCGGCCGCCTGCAGCAGGGGGTCGCCGGGCAGGAACGCCCAGAGGGCCAGCGCGACGGCCAGCGGATGCAGGATCAGCTTGCCGGCGCTGACCCACAGGATGCGCGGCAGGTCGCCGCCCGGCCGCAGGCCGACCAGCGTGCCGCCGATGACGAAGAGCGCCACCGGGCCGGACGCGCCGGCGAATAGATCGACGACCCGCGCCACGGGCAGCGGCAGCCGCAGCTGCAGCAGCGAGCAGGCGAAGCCGCCCAGGATGGCCAGGATCAGCGGATTGCGCAGCAGCCCGCGGAGCAGGCCGAGCAGCACGCGCAGGCGCCCGCCGCCGCCATCGCCCGCCGGCTCGGCGATGATGAGGGCGATGGGCAGCACCACGAGGTTTTCCACCAGCATGCACAGCGCCAGGGCGACGGCGGCATCGTGGCCGAGGAACTGCAGCACCAGGGGAAAGCCGATGAAGCCGCTGTTCGACAGCGAGCTGCCGACGGCGATCATGCCCAGCGCGGGCCGGGAGAGGGGACCGAGGAACAGCCGGGCGCCGGCCGTGCACAGCGCCAGGCAGGCCACGGAACCGAGCGCGTAGGCGCCCAGGTAGCCGAGGTTGAAGATCTCGTCCAGGGAGCGTTCGGCCAGCGCCTTGAACAGCAAGGCCGGCAGGGCGAGCTGGATGACGAAGCGGCCCAGCACCCGGACGTCGTCCTTGCTGAAGAAGCCGAGCCGGATGGCCGCGAAGCCGATGGCGATGGCCGCAAAAAGCGGCCCGATGATGGCAAGGATGTTCAGCATGGAGGGAAGGAATCGCCGGAGGGCGCAGCGCCGGGTGGGGCATTTTACAATGGCCGCTTCACGCTCACGGCGATGCGGAAATCCGGCCCGAAGGCCTGTTCCAGGGTCTGCACCTGCCCCAGCAGGCTGCAGTCGTAGCCCACCAGATCCCGCACGTAGGCCTGGTAGGCGTCGCCGTTCATCAGGTCCAGCAGCCGCTGCAGCGACTGGGTGCCGACCAGTTCCTTGTTGATGCCGAAGAAATAGCGCTCCCGCGCCAGGGGGATGAATTCCAGCCCGCAGCGCCAGGCGGCGGTCTCGACCCCGATGCCGACGTCGGCCATGCCGCTGGCGATGTGGGCGGCGATGGCCATGTGCGTGAATTCCCCGCTGTCGAAACCGGTGACGTCCTTCGAGTCGATGCCCAGGCGATCCAGCATCAGATGCACCAGGAAGCGCGTGCTGGAGCCGATCTGCCGGTTCACGAAGCGCACGTCCGGGCGCACCAGGTCGCTGACCGAGCGGATGCGCTTGGGATTGCCGGGCTGCACGAACAGCCCGGTGTTGCGCTCCGCCAGGTGCAGCAGCAGCATGCGGTCCGGATCGAGCCAGCGCCTGTAGTGCTGCAGGATCGGCTTTTCGTATTCCGCGAGCGGCACCTGGAATCCGGCCAGGTCGCATTCCCCGCGGTCCAGCGAGGCCAGCGCCTCGATCCCGGTGCGGTAGCGCAGTTCCAGCGGCAGCATGTCGTGGTCGTTGGCCAGGCGCATCAGGCCCTCGACGGCGAAGCCGTGGCTGGCATGCAGGCGCAGCACGGACATTTCCTCGGAATACAGGCGCTGCAGCTCTTCCTGCAGCTCGGACGCCAGGCTCTCGAAGGTGGGCGCCAGGCGCGCGTCGATGCGCCGGTTGGCCCACAGCAGGTGCTGCGCGAAGCTGGTCAGACGCGAACCGCGCCGCCGCGAGGTTTCGATCAGCGGCGCCTGGAATTCCGCTTCGGCCTTGCGCAGGATGCCCCAGGCATGCCGGTAGGACATCCCGCGCGCCTGACAGGCCCCCGCGATGTGGCCGTGCTCGTCGACGGCGGCCAGCAGCCGCAGCACCTCGCCCATGGGCAGTATTTCCCCGGATTGCTTTTCCAGCACCCATTCGGAATGCAGCCGGGGTTTGAACCGGTAAACCGCCATGTCTCCTCCTGAAAGTCTTATTAATATGAATTCGATTGCCTATAAAAAAGCAACCATGATCCAAATATGTTTTTATTATCTTATTGAAATCAAATTATTTTCAAGAGTAGAGTAAATCAACGGCACTGAATTATATATGCACGAATAAACCTATTAAAGCGCATGCCCGCCGATCATGCGCCGGAGACGAAGCCATGGACACCATCCGGTCCGATGCCGACGCAGCCCCGCACGACGCCCACCCGCTGGTGCGGGACATCCTCGCCCGGCACGCCGGCCGGCCCGGCGCCCTGCTGCCGATCCTGCACGACGTGCAGGACGCCCTGGGCTGGATTCCCGAGCCGGCCGTGCCGCAGATCGCCGCCGCCCTGCAGCGGTCCCGCGCCGAGGTCCACGGCGTGATCAGCTTCTACGGCCACTTCCGCACCACGCCGCCGGCGCGCACGCAGCTCGAAGTCTGCCGCGCCGAATCCTGTCAGGCCTGTGGCGGCAACGCCCTGTACGAGCACGCCCGGGCGCGCGTCGCCGCCGGGGATCCCGGCGAAGTCTCGCTGGCCCCGGTGTACTGCCTGGGCCTGTGCGCCCAGTCGCCCGCCGTCATGATCGATGGCCGCCCCCACGCGCGCGTCACCCCCGAGAAACTGGACGCCCTGCTGGCGGCGGCGCGGGAGGCCTGAGCCATGGAACACATCCGAACCATGGAACGCATCCTCTACGTCCCGCAGGACACCGCCGCCCTGGCCATGGGGGCTGACGCGGTGGCCGACGCCTTCCGCGCGGAAGCCGCCCGCCGCGGCCTGGACCTGCGCATCGTGCGCAACGGCTCGCGCGGCCTGCTCTGGCTCGAACCCCTGGTCGAGGTCGAGACGCCCGCCGGACGGATCGCCTACGGCTCCGTCGCACCGGAAGACGTCCCGTCCATCCTGGACGCGGCCTGTACTCCCTGTACGGACGGCGCCCCGGGCGGTGCCACCCGAGGCGGCGCGGCCGCGGCGGGCGGCGCCCATCCCCTGTGCCACGGCCCGACCGAAGACATCCCCTACCTGAAGAACCAGGAGCGCCTGACCTTCGCCCGGGTCGGCCTGATCGACCCGCTGAGCATCCCCGACTACGAGGCCCACGGCGGCTTCGCCGGGCTGCGGCGGGCGCTGGACATGGCGCCCGAGGCCATCGTCGACGCGGTCACCGAATCCGGCCTGCGCGGCCGCGGCGGCGCGGCCTTTCCCACCGGCATCAAGTGGCGCACCGTGCTGCAGACCCCGGCGGCGCAGAAATACATCGTCTGCAACGCCGACGAAGGCGACTCGGGCACGTTCTCCGACCGCCTGCTGATGGAGGGCGACCCCTGCGCGCTCATCGAGGGCATGGCGATCGCCGGCCTGGCCGTGGGCGCCACGCGGGGCTACATCTACGTCCGCTCCGAATATCCCCAGGCCGAACGGGTCCTGGCCGGCGCCCTGCGCGCCGCGCGCGAGGCCGGCTGGCTAGGCGACGACATCCGGGGCTCGGGCCGCGCCTTCGACATCGAGCTGCGGCGCGGCGCGGGCGCCTACATCTGCGGCGAGGAAACCTCGCTGCTCGAAAGCCTGGAAGGCCGCCGGGGCCTGGTGCGCGCCAAGCCGCCGCTGCCCGCCGTGCGCGGCCTGTTCGGCTGCCCCACCGTGATCAACAACGTGATCTCGCTGGCCACGGTGCCCTTCATCCTGGCGCGCGGCGCGCAGGCCTACCGCGACTTCGGCATGGGCCGCTCGCGGGGCACCCTGCCCTTCCAGCTGGCGGGCAACATCCGCCAGGGCGGCCTGGTCGAAAAGGCCTTCGGCCTGACGCTGCGCGAGCTGCTGTACGGCTTCGGCGGCGGCAGCGCCTCGGGGCGTCCCCTGCGCGCGGTCCAGGTGGGCGGCCCGCTGGGCGCCTATCTGCCCGAATCCCAGTGGGACACGCCGCTGGACTACGAGGCCTTCCTGGCGATTTCCGCCATGCTGGGCCACGGCGGCGTGGTGGCCTTCGACGACACGGCCGACATGGCCGCCCTGGCCGAATACGCCATGGAATTCTGCGCCATCGAATCCTGCGGCAAATGCACGCCCTGCCGCATCGGCTCGGTGCGCGGCACCGAGGTCATCCGCGCGATCCGCGACGGCCGGGACCGCGAGACCCGGGCCGAACTCCTGCGCGACCTGTGCGACACCATGATGGCCGGATCGCTGTGCGCGCTGGGCGGGATGACGCCCTACCCCGTGCTGTCCGCCCTGCGCCATTTCCCCGAGGACTTCGGCCTGTCCCCCGCCTCCGTTCCCCAGACCGCCTCGCAGCCCGCCTAGGAGCCCGCCATGCTGGAAACCGTCCTGAAACGCGACCGCGACATGGGCACGCCCGAGTCCCTGTCCACCGAAACCGTCACCCTGACCATCGACGGCCAGACCGTCACCGTCCCGGCCGGCACCTCGATCATGCGCGCCGCCGCCGAGACCGGCATCCAGATCCCCAAGCTCTGCGCCTCGGACAACCTGGAGGCCTTCGGCTCCTGCCGCCTGTGCCTGGTCGAAATCGAAGGCCGCCGCGGCCATCCGGCGTCCTGCACCACGCCCGTTGAGGACGGCATGGTGGTGCGCACCGAGACCGGCAAGCTGCACGAACTGCGGCGCAACGTGATGGAGCTCTACATCTCCGACCACCCGCTGGACTGCCTGACCTGTCCGGCCAACGGCGACTGCGAGCTGCAGGACATGGCCGGCGTGGTGGGGCTGCGCAACGTGCGCTACGGCTTCGACGGCGCCAACCACCTGGACGACGCCGCCGACGCTTCCAACCCCTATTTCACCTACGACCCGTCCAAGTGCATCGTCTGCAGCCGCTGCGTGCGGGCCTGCGACGACGTCCAGGGCACCTACGCCCTGACCGTGCAGGCGCGCGGCTTCGATTCGCGCATCGTCGCCGGCCAGGACGACGGCTTCCTGGAAAGCGACTGCGTGTCCTGCGGCGCCTGCGTCCAGGCCTGTCCGACCTCGGCGCTCACCGAGAACACCGTCATCGAGCAGGGCCAGGCCGACCACGCGGTCATCACCACCTGCGCCTACTGCGGCGTGGGCTGCGGCTTCAAGGCCGAGATGAAGGGCGACCGGGTGATCCGCATGACGCCCTGGAAGGACGGCAAGGCCAACCGCGGCCACTCCTGCGTCAAGGGCCGCTTCGCCTGGGGCTACGCCACCCACGCCGACCGCCTGACCAAGCCCATGATCCGCGCCAAGATCACCGACCCCTGGCGCGAGGTTTCCTGGGACGAAGCCATCGGCCACGCCGCCTCGGAACTGCGGCGCATCCAGGCCCGGTACGGCGTGGACTCGGTCGGCGGCATCACCTCGTCGCGCTGCACCAACGAGGAAACCTACCTCGTCCAGAAGCTGGTGCGCGCCGCCATGGGCAACAACAACGTCGACACCTGCGGCCGCGTCTGCCATTCCCCCACCGGCTACGGCCTGAAGGCCACCATCGGCGAATCGGCCGGCACCCAGACCTTCGACTCGGTGATGCACGTGGACGTGGCGGTGGTGCTGGGCGCCAACCCCAGCGCCGCCCACCCGGTCTTCGCCTCGCGCCTGAAGCGCCGCCTGCGCCAGGGCGCGCGGCTGATCGTGATCGACCCGCGCCGCATCGAACTGGTCGACGCGCCGCACGTGAAGGCCGACTACCACCTGCCGGTGCGCCCGGGCACCAACGTCGCGGTGCTCAACGCCATGGCGCACGTCATCGTCACCGAAGACCTGGTGAACCACGAATTCGTGCGCGCCCGCTGCGAGGACCGGGCCTTCGACGAATGGATGCAGTTCATCCGCCGCCCGGAACACGCCCCCGAGGCCACCGAATCCATCACCGGCGTGCCCGCGGCCGACCTGCGCGGCGCCGCCCGCCTGTACGCCACCGGCGGCAACGCCGCGATCTACTACGGCCTGGGCGTCACCGAGCACAGCCAGGGCTCCACGGCCATCATGTGCATCGCCAACCTCGCCATGGTCACCGGCAACATCGGCCGCGAGGGCGTGGGCATCAACCCCCTGCGCGGCCAGAACAACGTCCAGGGCTCCTGCGACATGGGCTCGTTCCCGCACGAGTTCCCCGGCTACCGCCACGTGTCCGACGACGCCGTGCGCGCCGAATTCGAGCGCGCCTGGGGCGTCCCGCTGCAGTCCGAGCCGGGCCTGCGGCTGCCCAACATGTTCGACGCGGCCCACGGCGGCTCGTTCAAGGGCCTGTACTGCCAGGGCGAGGACATCGCCCAGTCCGATCCCAACACCCGCCACGTGGTGGCGGCCCTGCAGGCCATGGAATGCGTGATCGTCCAGGACATGTTCCTGAACGAGACCGCCAAGTACGCGCACGTCTTCCTGCCCGGCTCGTCCTTCCTGGAAAAGGACGGCACCTTCACCAACGCCGAGCGCCGCATCTCGCGGGTGCGCCAGGTGATGGCGCCCAAGGCCGGCCTGGCCGACTGGGAAGTCACCTGCGCCCTGTCCAACGCCATGGGCTATCCCATGCACTACGCCCATCCGGGCGAGATCCTGGACGAGATCGCCCGCCTGACGCCGACCTTCGCCGGGGTGTCCTTCGGCCGCATCGCCGCCCTGGGCGGCAGCGTCCAGTGGCCCTGCAACGACGAGGCCCCGGAAGGCACGCCCATCATGCACGTGGACGAGTTCGTGCGCGGCAAGGGCCGCTTCATGATCACGCAGTACGTCCCGACCGAGGAGCGCTCCACGCGCCGCTTCCCGCTGCTGATGACCACGGGCCGGATCCTGTCGCAGTACAACGCCGGGGTGCAGACCCGCCGCACCGCCAACAACGCCTGGCACAGCGAGGACGTGCTGGAGATCCATCCCCACGACGCCGAGGACCGGGGCATCGTCGAGGGCGACCGCGTCGCCATCGAGAGCCGCGCCGGGGAGACCGTGCTGCGCGCCACCGTCACCGACCGGATCCAGCCGGGCGTGGTGTACACCACCTTCCACTTCCCGGAATGCGGCTCGAACGTCCTCACCACCGACAACACCGACTGGGCGACCGACTGCCCGGAATACAAGGTCACCGCCGTCCAGGTGCGCAAGGTCACCGCGCCGTCGGCCTGGCAGCGGGACTGGGCGGCGCACGACCGGCGCCAGGACGAGCTCCTGGAGGCCCGCCAGCCCCAGGCCGCGCCCGCCGGCGCCTGAGGAGATCCGCATGCACCCCGCAGACTTCGATCCCCTGTCCGACTTCCCCGACCCGTCCGCCGGCCTGGCGATGGACGACATCCTGCGCGTCGGCGGCAGCCGGGCGACGGCCGCGCAGGACGCCATCGCCTGCGAACAGGCGGTCGCCCTGGAATACAACGGCATCGCGCACGCCGCGCTGCTCGCCTCGCCGCTGCATCTCCACGAACTGGCGCTGGGCTTTTCCTACACCGAAGGCATCGTCCGCTCGCCGGCCGACGTGCTGGACATCGACGTCGAATCCGCGCCCGACGGCCTGGTGGTGCGGCTGCGCATCGTCAACGCCCGGCTGCACGCCCTGAAGCTGCGCCGGCGCACCCTGGCGGGCAGCACCAGTTGCGGCCTGTGCGGCGTGCAGAGCCTGGCGCAGATCCGCCGCGACCTGCCTCCCCTGGCCGCGCCGCGGCGGCCCTGGGCGATCGGGGCGGTCCAATCCGCGCTCGACCAGTTGCGCCGGCGCCAGCCGCTGCACAACCTGACCGGCGCCACCCACGCGGCCGCCTGGGCCGAACCCGACGGGCGCCTGGCCTGGACCTACGAGGACGTGGGGCGGCACAACGCGCTCGACAAGCTCATCGGCCGCCTGCTGCGCGAGCCGGTGGACCCCGGCCTGGGGTTCGTGGTGATCTCCAGCCGGGCCAGCTTCGAGATGGTGCAGAAGGCGCACGCCGCCGGCATCCGGGCGCTGGTCGCCGTCTCGGCCCCCACCACCCTGGCCGTGCGGCTGGCCCGCGAGGCCCCCATGATGCTGGCCGGCTTCGCGCGCGATGGCCGCTGCACGGTCTACAGCCGGCCCGATTACCTGGACCTGGACCCGGAGGAGAGCCGCCCGTGACCAACATCGAGCACCTGATCCGCCTGGCCAACCGCATCGGCCTGTTCTTCGAGGCCATGCCCGACCGGGCCGCCGGCATCGACAGCATCGCCGACCACATCCGGCGATTCTGGGACCCGCGCATGCGGCGCGCCCTGCTGGACTATCTCGGCACGCACCCGGACGGGCAATGGGGCGACACCGCGCTGTCGCCCCTGTGCCGGGAAGCCATCGCGCTGCACCGCGAACGCCTCCATCCGGGCAGGGCGCCCGCCCCGCCGCCCGCCCCGCCCGGCCCCACCGCGCAGGCCTCCGGTCCGCCGCCGGCCACCGATCTCCCTTTCCGACCTCAGCAGCACCCACGCAGACATACCGGGCATTCGACCCAGGAGGAGACTTCATGAGTACGGAAACAAACCAAAGCGGATTCTTCAGCAAGGAACGCATCACCGCCCCGCCCGGCTTCAACCGCTGGATGATCCCGCCCGCCGCCCTGGCGGTCCACCTGTGCATCGGCCAGGCCTACGCCTTCTCGGTGTTCAACGGCCCGATGACCCGGCTCATCGGCATCCAGCAGCCCGCGCCGGAGGACTGGGGCCTGCCCGCCCTGGGCTGGATCTTCAGCCTCGCCATCCTGTTCCTGGGCCTGTCGGCCGCCTTCGCCGGCAAGTGGTTGGAGGACGTCGGGCCGCGCAAGGCCATGTTCGTGGCGGCCTGCTGCTTCGGCGGCGGCTTCATCGTGTCCTCGGTCGGGATCTCGACCCACCAGCTCTGGCTGCTGTACCTGGGCTACGGCGTCCTGGGCGGGATCGGCCTGGGCATCGGCTACGTCTCGCCGGTCTCGACCCTGATCAAGTGGTTCCCGGACAAGCGCGGCATGGCCACCGGCATGGCCATCATGGGCTTCGGCGGCGGCGCCTTCATCGCCTCGCCGATGTCGGTGGCGCTGATGGAGCACTTCCGCACGCCGGATTCGCTGGGCGTGGCCCAGACCTTCCTGGTGATGGGCGTGCTGTACTTCGCCTCCATGATGATCGGCGCCTGCGCCATCCGCATCCCCGCGCCGGACTGGAAGCCCGAGGGCTGGACGCCGCCGGCCACGCAGAAGGCCATGATCTCGCGCAACCACGTCCACATCGACCAGGCCCTGAAGACCCCGCAGTTCTGGCTGCTGTGGTGGGCGCTGACCCTGAACGTGACGGCCGGCATCGGCGTGCTGGGCCAGGCCTCGGTGATGATCCAGGAGAGCTTCCGCGGCGCCATCACGCCGGCCGCGGCGGCCGGCTTCGTGGGCCTGCTGTCGCTGGCCAACATGCTGGGCCGCTTCTTCTGGTCCAGCACCTCGGACTACCTGGGACGCAAGGTCACCTACGGGATCTTCTTCGTGCTGGGCGCGGTGCTGTACTTCCTGGTGCCGGGCATGGGCGCCTCGGGCAACGTCGCCCTGTTCGTGCTGTTCTACGCCATCATCATCTCGATGTACGGCGGCGGCTTCTCCACCATCCCAGCCTACCTGGCCGACCTGTTCGGCACCCGCTACGTGGGCGGCATCCACGGCCGCCTCCTGACCGCCTGGGCCGCCGCCGGCGTGCTGGGCCCCGTGCTGGTGAACTACATCCGCCAGTACCAGGTGGACCACGGCGTCCCGCCGGGCCAGTCCTACACGGTCACGATGTACCTGATGGCGGGCCTGCTGGTCGTCGGCTTCATCTGCAACCTGCTGGTCCGTCCGGTCGCCTCGCACCACCACATGGCCGCCGAGGCCGACGCCGCACCGCTGGGCGCCGGCCTGGCCCATCAGATGGCCCACCAGAAATAGGAGACTTCCATGACCGCCACGACGACACGCACCCCTTCGCCCGCCCTGATCGCGCTGTTCTGGCTCTACGTCGGCATCCCGCTGGCGCTGGGCATCTGGGAAACCCTGCTCAAGGCGAGCGCCCTGTTCCACTAGTCGCGGACCGGGAGGACGCCCGGCGCCGGCCTCCGCGGCGGCGCCGGGCCCCGCGACCCTCGCCCGGCGGCGCGCCGCACCGCCGGGCGGTTCCCTCCTCGCCGGTGGACGGCCCTGGCGGCCGCAGCCCGGGACCCTACAGCCACTTGATCCGGCGGAACTTCCAGTACAGCAGCCCGCAGACCGCGCCCGTCCCGGCCAGCATCGCCGGATAGCCGTAGGTCCAGCCGAGTTCCGGCATGTGATTGAAATTCATGCCGTAGATGCCCGCCACCGCCGTGGGCACGGCCAGGATGGCGGCCCAGGCGGCCAGCTTGCGGGTGATGTCGGTCTGCTGCATCTGGCTGATCATCATGCTGGCCTCGAAGGCGAAGGCGAGCGCCTCGCGCAGGCCGGCGATGGATTCGACGATGCGCTGGATGCGGTCGGCGACCTCGTTGAAATACGCCCGGCTGTCGGAGCCGATGTTGCGCATGTCCACGCGGGCCAGGCGGCGGCAGATCTCCACCAGCGGCGCGATCGCCGTCTGCATGCGCAGCAGGTCGCGCCGCAGGCGGTAGAGGCGGCGGATGTCCATTTCGCGGAAGCCGCGCAGCAGGAACTGGTGCTCGACATTCTCGACCCGGCCCTCCATGTGGTCAAGCGCCTCGACATAACGGTCCGCCAGCAGGTCCAGCAGCGTGGAGGCGACGTAATCGCTGCCCCGGCTGAGGAATTCGGGCGACTCGGCCAGCTGGTTGCGCAGTTCCCGGTACGATCCTTCCGCGTGGCGGCGGATCGTCAGCAGGTAGCCCGGCCCGATCAGCAGCTGGGTGTCGCCGAAGCCGGGCCGGTCCTGGACGATCTCGACCGTCACCACGACCACCAGCGTCAGCTGGTCGTATTCGATGATCTTCGGGCGCCGGTGCGGGGAGATGATTTCCTCGATGGCGCGGCCGGGCAGACCCAGGCGCCGGCCCACGTCACGCACCAGGGCCTCGTCGGGCTCCTTCAGGCCGACCCACAGCAGGCCGGATCCGGCCGCGGCCGTCCCCAGTTCGGCCAGGCCGACGTCGCGGTCCGGCTGCCCGGGCAGGTACAGGGTGGAGGCCACGGCGGCGTGCCGGAAGGCCGCTTCCAGGCGGGCGCCGGCGGTATCGGCAGCATCCGCGGCAGCGGCGCCGGCGTCGGATGGCGGCCGGGCCGCCGCCTCATCGGCGGGTGTCGGCGGATTCATCGTGCTCTCCTCGAATGCTCCTGGAAGGGTCCGCGCATGCATCCCGCGTACTCCCGGGATGCTCCTTGCGTACTCCTGGAATGCTCCTGGAATGCTTCCCGGCCGCGGGCGCATGCCTCATGCCCGGCGGCGGGCGGCTTCTAGCCCGGCCAGGCGCGCAGGAATGCCAGCAGCACCTGCGCGGCGTTGTCCGCGGCGATGTGCAGGAAGGCGTCCATTTCATTTTCGCCCGGCCCGCCGCCGGCCAGGTCGCTGAGCGAGCGAAAGGCGATGAAGGGCACGCCCGCGCGCCAGGCGACCTGGGCGCAGGCGGCGCTTTCCATGTCCAGCACGTTGGCCTGGAAGGTGCGGAAGGCGTAGCGGCGGAAATCCGCGTTGTCCACGAAGGCCTGGCCGGACACGCCGTTGCCGCCGACCACCAGGCGCGGGCGCTCGTCCAGGCAGCGGTCCTCGCGGTCGCAGGCGCGCAGGGGCACGGACTGGATGCCGCGCGCCACGGCCAGCATGCCCGGATCGGCCTCGAACCAGAATTTTTCCTGGATGCCCGTCCCGCCGCCCGCCGAACGCGCGTCCGCCACACCGCCCGCCACGCCGTCCGCATCCCCGCCCGGCCGCACGCGCACGGCGCGCGGCTGCATCATGCCGTAGGGGGCGAACTGGAAGGTCCCCTTGGACGCTGGCGCACGATACTGCCCCGGCGCGGTTTCCCGCATCATGACCACTTCCAGGTACTGCCCCCAGCGCTCCGGGACGCTGACGTCGCCGATGCGCAGATCCGGATTCACGCCGCCCGCGATGCCGCTGAAGATCAGGTGCGTGACGTGGAAGCGGTCGAACAGCAGCTGGGTGTTCATGGCGGCATTGACCATGCTGATGCCGCTGAGCGACAGCACGACGGGCTTGCCTTCGAGGCGGCCGGTGATGAACTCGACGCCCTGGACGGCGTGGACGCGCGGGTCCTGCAGACGGGCGCGCAGCAGCTCCAGCTCCGGCGCGAAGGCGGACAGGATCGCCATGCGCGGGGCTTCGTCCAGCCGCCCGGCGGCCTGGACGGCCGCCGCCGGACCGGACCCGGCGGGCGCGGCGGCCGTGGCAGCCGGCGCCGCCGCGCCCAGCCACGCACAGGCCCAGAGCAGGAGGGCGGCGGCCCGGCACGCGGCGGCGCGCGGCGCCGGCCGCAGCCGGGAAACGGGACGAGGGCGCCGGCCGGATTCCGGTGCCGGGCACGGGGCGGAATGACACATCATGGGTTCGGCTCCGAGGGGGAAAGAAGGGGTTCGGACGGGTTTCCCGCTCCAGGCACGCATTCCGGGCCGGACGCCACGCCGTCCAGCCGCTGGACCTCGAAGTCCGCATGCAGGGGTTCGAGCGGCGGCAGCGACCGGCCGGCCTTGGCCGACAGCTCGGCGAAGCGGCCGACCTTGCCATACAGGCCGCGCTGCCCCGTCACCGCCGTGACCGTGCTGTTGTAGTGCGTGGCCGCCGCCCCCAGGGCATGGCCGAGCTTCTGCAGGCGGTCGGCCACCACCTCCACCTGCCGGTACAGCCCGCCGGCCTGCTCGCTCAGCGCACGGGCCTGCTCGTTGCCGCGCGCCAGCATCCACAGGGTGGCCACCGTGCGCAGGATGGGCATCAGGGTGGTGTGCGACACCAGGACGACATTGCGGCGGTAGCCGTAGTCGAACAGCTCGCGGTCGTGCCGCATGGCTTCGATGTAGGCCGGCTCGATCGGCATGTACATCAGCACGAAGCCGGGGCTTTTCATGCCGATCAGGCCGCTGTAGTCCTTGCGGCCCAGGTCGTCGATGTGATGGCGCACGGCGCGCGCATGCGCGGCCAGCGCGGCCTCGCGCGCCTCGGGCGTGTCGGCCGCCACGGCGCGGTCGTAGTCCACCAGCGAGACCTTGCTGTCGATGATGAGGTGCTTGCCGTCGGGCAGGTGCACGACGAAATCCGGCTGGCGCCGATTGCCGGCCTCGTCGCGGAAGGGCGCCTGGGCCTGGTAGTGGTCGCCCGCGATCAGCCCCGCCAGCTGCAGGCTGCGTTCCAGCACGACTTCGCCCCAGTTGCCGGTGGTCTTCTTGTCGCCCTTCAGGGCCGTGGCCAGGGACTGGGCCTCGCCGCTCATCTTCAGGCCCACGTCCAGGACGCGGCGGATTTCCGCGTCCAGCCGGGCCTGGCCGCGCACCGAGGCGTCGTGGATTTCGTTGA
Organism: Castellaniella defragrans 65Phen; assembly: GCF_000612685.1. NCBI lineage: Bacteria > Pseudomonadati > Pseudomonadota > Betaproteobacteria > Burkholderiales > Alcaligenaceae > Castellaniella > Castellaniella defragrans. The sequence continues at coordinate 581,214 of NZ_HG916765.1, read as the reverse complement.
CGCGCCGCTGGAAGCCGTCGATCTGCTCGCGGAACGGCCGCAGCAGGCCGTCGAGCGTGTCCTGGCTGGATTGGGAAAAGCCGCGGCTCTTTTCCTCCAGCACCTGGCTGGCGAGCTGCTGGAATTCGGTCTTCAGGGCCGCCCGCGACTGCTCGAAGGCCTGGCGCAGGTCCGCCAGGGCGGCGAGCTTTTCCTGGTGGGCGGCCTGCAGCCGGGCCAGTTCCAGCCGGCCGTCCTGCGCCCGGGTGCGCCAGTCCTCCAGCGCGCCGGCCTGGCCGGCCAGGTCCCGTTCGAGCTGCCCGACCCGCTCCTGCAGATGGTCGGCGCGCTCGGCCTGGCGGGCGGCCTCCGCCGTGCGGGCCAGCAGGCGCCGCCGCGCGGGCCAGGCGCCGGCCGCCGCGCCGACCAGCAGGGCCAGCGCCAGCGCCGCCAGGATTTCCGGGGACAACGGGATCACGATGCCGTCCTATGCCGCATGAAGAAGACCCGACATCATCGCACAAGCCGGCACGCCTCTGGAATCGGGCCGAAGAGCGGCGGGGCGCTCAGGCCGAGCGCAGGATCTCGGCCTTGCTGGAGATCCCCTGGCGCAGCCCGCTGGGATCGGTATCGACGTAGTGGGGGATGCTGCTCTGGACATGCAGGTGCAGTCCCTGGATCAGGCGCAGGGCGCCTTCCGGCAGTTCGTGCGTCGCCTGGGAAACGGCGCCGATCATGTAGCTGATGTCGGTCTGGAGGGGCCGCAGCACGATGCCGTCGAGCTGCGCGCCGCGGATCGAGAACGGGTCGATCAGCGCCACGCCCAGCCCCAGCCGCACCAGCGACAGCGCCGTCTGCTGGCTGCCGACCTCGATGTGGCGCCGCGCCTCGCCCGCCGTGGCCTGCGCCAGGCTGCTGGTCAGGTGGTAGCGCATGCGGTAGCGGCTGAGCAGCGTGATGACGTCGGTGTTGCGGATTTCCTCGAGCTGGACCATGTCCCGGGACGCCAGCGGATGCGCGGCCGGCAGCGCCAGCAGGCAGGGCGCCTGGCCGCACCAGTGCGCGCGCAGGCCCTCGGCGTCGATGGGCAGGTTGATGAGCGCGAAGTCCGCCCGGCCCTCGGCCAGGGCGCCGGCGGGCGCCTCGTGGACGACTTCCTCGATGATGAGCTTCTGGCGGAAGACGGGGCTGAAGCGGTCCATCCGCGCCAGGGCCTCGGGCAGCAGGCTGCGCGCGAGATCGACCGACACCAGGATGCGCAAGGGGCGGACCTGGCCGTTGCGCATGCCCTGGACCCGCGATTCCAGCTGGTGCAGGTCGGCCAGGATGCCGCGCACTTCCTGGTAGAACTCGGCCCCCTGCTCGGTCAGGGTGATGGCGGGCCGGGTGCGCGTGAACAGCGTGAAGCCCAGTTCGGCTTCCAGATCGCTGACCTGGCGGCTGACGACGGGCTGCGAACGGCCCAGCATACGGCCCGCCGCCGTGACGCTGCCGCTGGTCACGATGGCGTTCAGAGCCTCGAGTTGGCGTATTTCCATGGCACCCGATGCGGGCCGTCCCTGCCCCCATCCAAAAAATTCACCGGGCGCGCCTTCGGCTCGCGTCCGCGAAGGGCGCGTTCCGCCTTGGGCGGCCTGGCGGCCAGAAACCGCCCGGATCAGCCGGTGACGGCCCAGGCGAAATATCTGGCAATGACTGTTATACCGAATATTACCTCCCGGTTCGTACGCCAAAGCAATGATCTAGCGTGGGAAAGGTCTCCTCCCGCACGGATTGGGCGTAATCCTGCGCCGCCTGCCGTATCACCTGCCCCGCATCGGCGAAACGCCGGGCGAATTTCGGAATCCGGTCCCCGCTCAGGCCGAGGATGTCCTCGGTCACCAGGATCTGGCCGTCGCACGCGGGCGAGGCGCCGATGCCGATGGTGGGAATCTGCAGCGCCGCCGTGATCTCGCGCCCCAGCGGCTCGCTGATGCCTTCCAGCACCACGCCGAAGGCCCCCGCCTGGGCATGCGCCCGGGCATCGTCCAGGATGCGGCGGGCGGCGGCCTCGCTCATGCCCTGGGCCTTGAAGCCGCCCATGGTGTGGACGTACTGGGGCATCAGCCCCACGTGGGCCAGCACCGGGATGCCGCGCTCGACCAGGAAGCGGGTGGTGTCGGCCAGGGCCTGCCCGCCTTCGAGCTTGACGCCCGCGGCGCCGCCGTTCGCCAGCAGGGTCGCGGCGTTGGCGAAGGCCTGGGCCGGGGACTGCTGGTAGCTGCCGAAGGGCATGTCGGCGATCACGCAGGCGTGATGGGTGGCCCGGACCACGGCGGCGGTGTGCGCGGCCATCGTCTCCACCGTGATCGACAGCGTGTCGGGCAGCGCGTAGCCGACCATGGCCGTGGAATCGCCCACCAGCAGCATGTCCACGGCCTCGTCCAGCAGGCGCGCGATGGGCGCGATGTAGGCGGTCAGCGCCGCGATCTTGCGCTCGCCCTTGAAAGAGACGAGCTGGGGCACGGTGACGCGCTGCGCCTGGCTATGTACACTCATTCGACTGACTCCAAAGATTCGTTCATCATCGGTTGGCCCTCATTGGCCAACCAGGCCTGCCGCAGCCAAGGGGCTGCCTTCACAGGAGACCTGCATGTCCACCAATCAACCGTATATCACGTTTCACGACGGCCGCCGCGCGCCCCAGCTGGGCATGGGCACCTGGAGACTGACCGGCGATGCCGTCGTCCCGGCGATCCATGCCGCCGTCGAAGCCGGCTACCGCTCCATCGATACCGCCGCCATCTACGGCAACGAGTCCGAAGTCGGCCGCGGCATCGCCGGCTGCGGCGTGCCGCGCGAGGATCTGTTCGTGGCCACCAAGGTCTGGAACGACCGCCATGGCCACGATAGTACCAAGGCGGCATTCCAGGAAAGCCTCGACCGCCTGGGGCTGGACTACGTCGATCTCTACCTGATCCACTGGCCGGTACCCAAGCAGAAGCGCTACGTGGAAACCTGGGAGGCCCTGATCCAGCTGCGCGACGAAGGCCGCGCGCGGTCCATCGGCGTCTGCAATTTCCAGCAGGAGCACCTGCAGCGGCTGCTGGACGCCACCGGCGTGCTGCCGGTGCTCAACCAGATCGAGCTGCACCCCCGCTTCCAGCAGGCCGAACTGCGCGCCTACCACGCCGACCACGACATCCGCACCGAGGCCTGGAGCCCGCTCGGCCAGGGCCAGGCGCTGCGCGACCCCGTGTTCCTGGAACTGGCCCATCGGCTGCAGGCCAGCCCGGCCCAGGTGATCCTGCGCTGGCACATCCAGATGGGCCACATGGTGATCCCGAAATCCTCCAGCCCCGAACGGCTGCAGGAAAACTTCAATCTCTGGAACCTGCACCTGGACGAGGCCGCGATGGAGCGGATCGCCACCCTGGACCGCGCCGACGGCCGCATCGGCCCCGATCCCGAAACGTTCCACCTGCTGAAGTGATTGCCACGGCAAGCCAAGCCCCGGCCGGGGCCGGCCTCGGCCGGCTCGCGCCGCCGGCGCGCTAGATGCCGTCGCGGCGCGCGCGCCATCCCAGGCGGATCGCCAGGGCCGGCGCGAACACGAACACGCCGTAGACCGCCCAGGCGGCCTGGCGCGCGCCCTGCCAGCCGCCCGGGTCGGTAAAGCCGGCGGCGTTGGCGGCCATGCCCGCCACGCTGGCGCCCAGCGCCATCGCGTACAGCTGCAGGGTCGTGATCGCCGCCGAGGCGATGCTCTGCTGGTCCGGCGGCGCGGCCCGGAACACGCCGGTCAGCAGATGCGGCCAGCACAGCCCGATGCCCATGCCCACTCCCAGCAGCAGCGCGGCCAGCAGCGCCGTCGGCGCAGCCGGATCGGGCATGAAGACGTACAGCCCCGCCAGGGACGCCGCCGAGAGGATCGGCCCCAGCACCAGCAGGCGGCCGACGCAGGCCGGGCCGCGCCCCGAGCTCGCCAGGGTGCCCGAGGTCCAGCCGGCCGACATCAGCGCCGACAGGTAGCCCGCGTGCAGCGGCGACTGCCCGTGCAGGACCTGGAGGAAATAGGGCACGAAGACTTCCGTCGTCACGCCCAGGCTCATCAGGCCGATCATGGCGTAGCGGCGGCCCAGGGGATGGCCCAGCACCCAGGCGCCCCCGGGCAGGAAGCGCTGGCGCGCCCGCCCGTCGATGCGCGCCAGCCAGAGGATCAGCAGCACGCCGCCCGCCACCCCGGCGAGCTGGGCGATCCAGGACGGCGACAGGCTGGCCGCCGACACCACCAGCACGGAGGCGACCAGCAGCCCCATACGCAGCAGCGGCGCCTCCAGCCGCGCGCCGCGGTCCCGGCCCGCGGGCCCGAGCTGCGTCACCAGCAGCGCGCCCAGCAGCCCGCACACCGGCAGCACCGCCCAGAAGGCCCAGCGCCAGTGTCCGGCCTCGGCGAACAGCCCGCCGATGGCCGGCCCCGCGAGGGTGGCCACGCCCCACATGCCGGAAATCAGCGCCATGGCCCGCGGCCACAGGTCCTGGTCGAAGACCAGGGGCACGGTGGCGTAGCTCAGGCTGAGCAGCATGCCGCCGCCCAGGCCCTGCCCCACCCGGCCGAGCAGCAGCCAGGGCATGCCGGGCGCCAGCCCGCAGACCACGGTCCCGCCCATGAACACGGCCAGGGCCAGCAGGAAGGAGCGCCGCAGGCCGTACCAGCGGATGCCCAGCGGAGCGCAGGAGGAGCCCATGATCGAGGCCGCCACGAACAGGGTGGTGTTCCAGGCGTACCAGGGCAGGCCGCCGATGTCCCGGACGACCGAGGGCAGGATGGTGGTGGCGATGAACACGTTGACCGCGTGCACCGCCACGCCGCCGGCCAGGGCGAGGGAGCGCAGGCCGTTGCGGCCTCGCAGCAGGGCGCCCCAGGAAGCGGAAGGGGATGGATTCATGCGTCGACCGGAAAAGCCGGCCCGATGGCGGAAAAGAGGGCGGAAAAATGCGGGCCGAAGCCCGCATTGTAGACAAGGCGGCCGGCAAGCCCGGCCGGCCCGGCGCCCTGGAACGCCATGGGAGGCGCCGGGCGCACCGGGACGCCCGAGACGCCCGGGACCCGCCGGGAGCCCCGGGCGGCATCGGGCCGCCGCCGCGCGGCCCGCGCGGTCCCGTCCCCGAGCGTTATTCCAGCAGCTGCCGCAGGGCGTACTGCAGGATGCCGCCGTGGCGGTAGTAGGCGGCCTCGGTCGGGGTGTCGATGCGCACCACGGCGTCGAATTCGACGTCGCCCGCCCGCACGTGCACGGTCTTGGGCGTGACGCCGCCGTTGAAGGCCTCCACCCCGGTGATCTCGAAGGTCTCCTTGCCGCGGATCCCCAGCGAGGCCGCGTTCTGGCCCGCGGGGAACTGCAGCGGCAGCACGCCCATGCCGATCAGGTTGGAGCGGTGGATGCGCTCGTAGGATTCGGCGATCACCGCGCGCACGCCCAGCAGCACCGTGCCCTTGGCCGCCCAGTCGCGCGAGGAGCCGGAGCCGTATTCCTTGCCGGCCAGGATCACCAGCGGCGTCCCCGCCGCCAGGTAGTTCTGCGAGGCCTCGAAGATCGTGCAGACGGGTGCGCCGTCGCGGGTGAAGTCGCGCGTCCAGCCGCCCTCGGTGCCCGGGGCGATCTGGTTGCGCAGGCGCACGTTGGCGAAGGTGCCGCGGATCATGACTTCGTGGTTGCCGCGCCGCGACCCCAGCGAATTGAAGTCCTGCGGCTCGACTCCGTGCGCGCGCAGGTACTGGCCGGCGGGCGTGTCCTTGCCGATGGAGCCGGCCGGGCTGATGTGGTCGGTGGTGACCGAATCGCCCAGCATCGCCAGCACCCGCGCGCCGCGGATGTCGGCCACCGGCTGCGGCTGGCGCGGCATGCCCTCGAAGTAGGGCGGATTGCGCACGTAGGTGGAGTCTTCCTCCCAATGGAACAGGCTGCCCTCGGGGGTGTCCAGGTCGCGCCAGAGCGCGCCGCCGTCGAACACGCCGGCATAGCCGCGCGTGTACATGTCGGACGAGATGCACGAACGGATCGCCTCCTGGACTTCCTCGGACGACGGCCAGATGTCGCGCAGGCGGACGTCCCGGCCTTCGGCGTCCTGGCCGAGCGGGTCGTTGAGCAGGTCGATGTCCATGGTGCCGGCCAGCGCGTAGGCCACCACCAGCGGGGGGGACATCAGGTAGTTGAGCTTGACCTCGGAGTGGATGCGGCCTTCAAAGTTGCGGTTGCCCGACAGCACCGAGACGACCGCCAGGTCGTTGGCGCGCACGGCCTCGGAAACTTCGGGGATCAGGGGGCCCGAATTGCCGATGCAGGTGGTGCAGCCGTAGCCGACCAGGTTGAAGCCCAGCTGGTCCAGGTAGGCCGTCAGGCCGGCCTTTTCGTAGTAGTCCGTGACCACGCGGGATCCCGGCGCGAGGCTGGTCTTGACCCAGGGCTTGCGGCGCAGCCCGCGCGCCACGGCCTTCTTCGCCAGCAGGCCGGCCGCCATCATGACGGCCGGGTTGCTGGTATTGGTACACGAGGTGATGGCCGCGATGACGACGGCGCCGTGGTCGAGCGGGAATTCGCCCGCGTCCGGCAGGCGCACGACGGCGGGGTTGGACTTCGGCGCGCCGGGCAGCGCGGCCAGGGACTTGGCGAGCGCGGGCTTGGCGTCGGTCAGCGCGATCCGGTCCTGCGGCCGCTTGGGGCCGGCGATGGAGGGCACCACGGTGCCCAGATCGAGTTCCAGGCGCTCGGAATACTGCGGCTCGTGCGCGGGATCGTGCCACAGGCCCTGGGCCTTGGCGTAGGCTTCGACCAGGGCGACCTGCTCGGCCGGACGGCCGGTGAAGCGCAGGTAGGCCAGGGTTTCCTCGTCGATCGGGAAGATGGAGATGGTGGAACCGTATTCCGGGCTCATGTTGCCGATGGTGGCGCGGTTGGCCAGCGGCACGGCGGCCACGCCCGGGCCGTAGAATTCGACGAACTTGCCCACCACGCCGTGCTTGCGCAGCATGTCGGTGATGGTCAGCACCAGGTCGGTGGCGGTGGTGCCTTCCGGCAGGGCGCCGGACAGCTTGAAGCCGACCACGCGCGGGATCAGCATCGAGATGGGCTGGCCCAGCATGGCGGCCTCGGCCTCGATCCCGCCGACCCCCCAGGCGACCACGCCCAGGCCGTTGACCATGGGCGTGTGCGAGTCCGTGCCCACACAGGTGTCGGGATAGGCTTCGGTCACGCCGTCGATCTCGCGCGTGAACACGCCGCGCGCGAGGTGTTCCAGGTTGACCTGGTGGACGATGCCGGTGTCCGGCGGCACGACGCGGAAATTGTCGAAGGCCGTCTGGCCCCAGCGCAGGAACTTGTAGCGCTCGACGTTGCGCCGGTATTCGATTTCCTGGTTGCGGCGGAAGGACTGGTTGTTGCCGAAGTCGTCGACGATCACCGAGTGGTCGATGACCAGCTCCACCGGCGCCAGGGGATTGATGCGGTCGGGCTGTCCGCCCAGGGCCCGCATGGCGTCGCGCATGGCGGCCAGGTCCACCAGGGCGGGCACGCCGGTGAAGTCCTGCAGCACGACCCGCGCCGGCGTGAAGGCGATCTCGCGGCTGGGCTCGGCGGCGGGATCCCAGCCGGCCAGGGCGCGGATCTCGTCGGGCCGCACGGCCACGCCGTCCTCGGTGCGCAGCAGGTTTTCCAGCAGGATCTTCAGGCCGTAGGGCAGGCGTCCGGGATCGAGCCCGTGGTCCTTCAGGGCATCCAGCCGCCAGATGCGGTAGGACTTGCCTCCCACATCCAGGGTTGCGCGCGCGCCGAAACTGTTGGGGTGTGCCATGGCATGTCCTCCTTGTCGGTTCCAGCCCGGACCCGCCGGACCGTCTCCGGGCGTAGGCCACAGGCCGCTCTTGATCCGGTTCATCTTACACCGCATCCCGCCCCCGTCCGCTACCCGGCCCTGCCGGCGGCGGTGACTTTGCGTCCGATCCCTTGCCGGCGGCCCCGCGACCAATCCTCGCAGCCAGTCCCGGCATCCGGCCCGCGCGCCCGGCGACCCGGCGGCCCGACGGCCCCGCGACCAACGACTCAACGACTCAACGACCCAACGACCGGATGCCGCCCAGGGTTAAGCCGGCTTTCCTTCCGGCACCGGTCTACACTGGTCCGATACACGTTTTTCCGGAGCCCTTTCCATGGCATTTCCCGCATTCTTCGCCCAGGCCCCCCGCATCGCGCTGCACGACCCGCTCGCCCAGCTGCTGGGCGCATCCGACGACGGCCTGATCGAATACGGCTACGAAGACGCCGTCCGCCTGGCCGGCCATTCCTGCCCCACCGTCGCCGGCGCCTGGCTGATGACGGTGCGCGCGCTGCGCGCCCTGTACCCCGGCTCGATCCCGCAGCGCGGCGACATCGACGTCACCTTCGCCGACGGCGCCACCAACGGCGTCACCGGCGTCATCGCCAACGTGGTCAGCCTGGTCACGGGCGCCACCGCGGACACGGGCTTCAAGGGCCTGGCCGGCCAGCACGACCGGCGCAACCTGCTGCATTTCCAGGGCGACGTCCCGGGCGAGATCGTCTTCACCCGCCGCGACACGGGCGACCGCGTGGCGGTGTCCTTCAGCGCCCAGGGCGTGCCGGGCTCGCCGGCCGCCATGCCGATGCTGCAGAAGATCCTGTCCGGCATCGCCACCGACACGGAAAAGCAGGATTTCGCGCACCTCTGGCAGGACCGCGTGCGCCGCATCCTGGAAGCCGTGGACCAGCCCGGCCTGATCTCGGTCAGCCCGCTGCCGCGCGCCGCCTGATGGCCGTAGGCGCACCGGCGGCGTGATCCGCGGCCGCTCATTCGGCCGGAGCACGGGACGGGAAGCCGGGGACGATGCCGTTGCACGGCGAGGCGCACCGGCGGCATGATCCGGCCGGATACCGGGCCGGTCAGTGGCGCCGCTCGTGGGTGGTGTAATAGCGGCGCTTGTCCTCGTACAGCGCCCGGTCGGCTTCCCTCAAGGCCTGCTCCAGCGCGGCGGGATCGCGGCAGGTGATCTCGCCGGCCGAGACGCTGAGCGGGATGCCGCCGTAATACTGGTTGTTCAGCTCGATCAGGGAATGGATGTTGTCCCGCACCTTGCGGGTCGCCGCCTCGTCGCAGCCGGGCAGCAGCACCACGAACTCGTCGCCGCCGATGCGGGCGGCCTGGCCGGGACGGTCCACGGCCTTGTTCAGGACTTCGCCGAAGCGGCGCAGCAGGTCGTCGCCCACCGCATGGCCGCCCTCGTCGTTGGCCTGCTTGAGGTTGTTCAGGTCCAGGGCGATGAAGGACACCAGCGGCGCGCGCTTGCGCTGCAGGCGGCCCAGTTCGTCGACGAAGAACGAACGGTTCTTCAGCTGCGTCAGCACGTCGTGCTTGCCCAGATATTCCAGGTAGGCCTCGGCCTTCTTGCGGGCGGTGATGTCGGTCAGCGAGACCAGCACCAGGCTCCAGTCCTCCTCGTGCCCCTGGAACACCGACAGCTGCAGGTGGATGTACAGCACGTCGCCGGCCAGGGTGCAGTTCTGGACCTCTTTCTGGTGGAACAGCCGGCCGTGCCACAGCTCGACCAGCTGCTCGGCGAAGGAGAGGCGGGATTCCTCGCGGAAGATGTCGCCCACGCGCTCGATCAGCTGTTCCCGTGAATCGGCCTTGAACAGCTCCAGCGTGTAGTCGTTGACGTCGATGACGCGGATTTCCTGGAGGCAGCGGTCGATGAAATCGGGATGCACGTCCAGGAAGGTGCGGAAGTCGCTGATGTCCTGCTCGCGCAGTTCGTCGAACAGGCGCTTGATGGCGCTGAAATCCTCGACCCAGAGCGACACGGGCGCCTGCTGGAAGAATTCGCGGGCGTCGCGCGCGCTCGCCTGGGCCTGGCGGCGGGCCTCCTGCAGCGGCGTGACGTCTTCCATGGCCACCAGGATCCGGTCCCAGGGCCGGCTCTCGTCGGCCAGCGCCACGGCCTTGAGCGAAAGATCCAGGCGCCGGCCGTCCAGCGTGTAGTTCACCGTCTGGCTGTGGAAGCCGCCCTGGCCGCGCCAGAGCTGGTCGAGCTCGCCGGCCAGGCCCTCGAAGGTGTCGTCGCGCAGGACGTCCCCCAGCCGGTCCATCAGCTCGGTCTGGCTGGCGGCGCCGAACAGGGTCAGCGCCTGGCGGTTGACGCGCCGGATGCGGATCAGGCCGGCGCAGTGCCGCAGCCGATCGGGATCCAGGAGCAGCCAGGACCGCAGGTCCGTGACGCCTTCGGCGCGCCAGCGCTCGAACTGCGCATGCAGGGCGCTGTAGTCCTCGAGCCACAAGGCCATGGGCGTGGCCTCGAAGAAGTCCGGCATGCCGGCATCCGGGAACCGCCCTCCGGCCGGCGCCGATCGCTCTTCGTTCATCCTGGTTCCGCTCACACAGGGAAAGCTGGCATTCTAAATGAAAACCCTGTGGAAACCCCGCGGCGACGGCTGGAAAGCCCAGCGCCGTGCGGCTGGACCTCCGCGCGAGGCTCCGCCCGCCGCCCCCTAGAGAAAACACCAATGGACAGCGGCCCGAATAAAGACTTGAAGATGGGCAATATGAAGGGGCCGCGATCCGGAATCCAGGCCCGCGGTTCACAATAAGCCCGTCGACCTCATGCACGACCGACCGTCCCGGCGCCGCCGGAGGCGGCGCCACCGGACCGGCCCGCCGCCTTGGCGCGCGCCGCATCCGGTCCACGACGAACGACGAGGATGGAGACCGCCTTGAACACACCCGCCCGCACCGCGCCGCCGCGCCCCGAAGACGAAACCCTGGGGCTGACGGCCAACCTCATGTATGGGTTCCAGCACGTGCTGACCATGTACGGCGGCATCATCGCCGTGCCGCTGATCGTCGGCCAGGCGGCCGGCCTGGGCGGCGCGGAAATCGGCGTGCTGATCGCTTCCTGCCTGTTCATGGGCGGCCTGGCCACGCTGCTGCAGACGCTGGGCATCCCGTTCTTCGGCTGCCAGCTGCCGCTGGTCCAGGGCGTGTCCTTCGCCAGCGTGGCCACCATCGTCGCCATCCTGACGGCCGGCGGCGGCCTGCCCTCGGTCTTCGGCGCCGTCATGGCGGCGGCCCTGCTCGGCCTGCTGATCACGCCGGTCTTCTCCCGCATCATCCGCTTCTTCCCGCCGCTGGTGACGGGCTCGGTCATCACCACCATCGGCCTGTCGCTGATGCCGGTGGCGGCGCACTGGTCCATGGGCGGCAATCCCCGCGCAGCCGACTTCGGCAGCACGGCCAACATCGGCCTGGCCGCCGTCACCCTGCTCATCGTGCTGCTGCTCAGCAAGCTGGGCAACGCGGCGATCTCGCGCCTGTCGATCCTGCTGGCCATGGCGCTGGGCACGGTCATCGCCTGGGGCGCCGGCATGACCGACTTCTCCCGGGCGACCGACGGCCCGGCCTTCGCCCTGCCGACCCTGTTCCATTTCGGCTGGCCCGAATTCCACCCCGCCGCGATCGTGTCCATGTTCATCGTCATCCTGGTGGTGCTGGTGGAGACCTCGGCCGACATCCTGGCGGTGGGCGACATCATCGACACCCGGATCGATTCGCACCGCCTGGGCGACGGGCTGCGCGCCGACATGATCTCCAGCGTGATGGCGCCGGTCTTCGGCTCCTTCACGCAAAGCGCCTTCGCCCAGAACGTGGGCCTGGTCGCCGTCACCGGCGTCAAAAGCCGCTACGTGGTCGCCACCAGCGGCCTCATCCTGCTGGTCCTGGGCCTGCTGCCGGTGATCGGCCGCTTCATCGCCGCCGTGCCCACGGCGGTGCTGGGCGGCGCCGGCCTGGTGCTGTTCGGCACCGTGGCGGCCAGCGGCATCCGCACCCTGGCCCGGGTGAACTACGAAAACAACATGAACCTGATCATCGTGGCGACTTCCGTGGGCTTCGGCATGATCCCCATCGCGGCGCCCGAGTTCTACGCCCATTTCCCCGCCTGGGTCGCCACGATCTTCCACTCGGGCATCAGCTCGGCCGCGATCATGGCCATCACCCTGAACCTGCTGTTCAACCACCTGACCCTCGGCAACTCCGACCGCCAGTCCGTGTTCGTCGCCGGCACCGGCCACGTGCCCGGCGATCACTGACCACGAGCACCAGCCTGCGCGGCGTGGGGGCAGCAAGCAGCCGCAGGCTGCGCAGCGTGGGGGGCCCCTTTTTCATCCGGATACGCCATCCGGGCCGGGCCGATGCTATGCTGCCCTCCCCGACACGCCGCCCGTCCCCTGCATGGAAACCCTGAACGACACCCTGTTCCTGTGGATCAACGCCAGCCATCCCTCGGCCGCCGCCCTGCTGCTGGGCGGGATCCTCGCCAAAGGCCTGATCTACCTGTTCCCCCTGTACCTGGCGCTGAGCTGGCTGCGGGCGGACGCCGCCGGACGCGACGCCGTGCTGCAGGCGGTCGTGAGCGCGTCCATCGCCATGCTGCTGTCCTGGGCGATCTCCAAGGCCTGGTTCCACCCGCGCCCCTTCGTCATCGGCCTGGGCCACCAGTACCTGGACCACAAGCCGAACGCCTCGTTTCCCAGCAACCACCTGAGCTTCGCCTGGGCGGTCTGCGCCGGCCTGGCGCTGCATCCGGCGCGGCGCAAGGCCGCCTTGATCCTGGCCCTGGCCGCGCTGCCGATCGCCTGGGCGCGCATCTACATGGGCATCCATTTCCCGCTGGACATGGCCGGTGGCCTGGTGACGGGCGTGGCGGCCGCGGCCATCGGGCTGCCGCTGCGGCACACGCTGATCCCCGCCCTGCGGCGCCGCATCGAGCCGGCCTACCGCTTCGTCTTCGCCTGGCCGATCCGCCGCGGCTGGGCGCGCGCCTGAGCCGCGCCGTCCCGCACGGACGCAGGCACGCTGTCCGGCGAGCATGGACACGGTCCGCCCGCACGGCCCCGCCGCGCAATCCCGTCCGTTCATCTTCGGTTCATGCGGCGCGGGCGATCATGGCGCCTCCGCCAACCGCCCTTCCGGAATCCGCTCCATGTCCGCCCCCGCCCGCTACAGCCGCTCCGCCATCGCCCTGCACTGGATCACCCTGCTCCTGATCGTGGTGGTCTACGCCGCGATGGAATTCAAGGGCCTGTTTCCCAAGGACAGCCCGGAACGCGCCGTCATGCGGATGCTGCACTCGTCCTGCGGCATGACGATCCTGGCGCTGACGGTGGCGCGCCTGGCCGTGCGGCTGTTCAGCCGCCCGCCCGCCATCGTTCCGCCGCCCGCGCAATGGGAGCGGATCTCGGCCGGCATCATGCACGCGGCGCTGTACGCCCTGCTGATCGCCCTGCCCCTGCTGGCCTGGTTCGCCATCAGCGCCATGGGCGGCACGGCGCACGTCTGGGGCATCCCCCTGCCCTCCCTGACGGCGGAGGACAAGGCCCTGGGCAAGGCCGTGATCGGCGTCCACAAGCTGATCGCCAACGTCGGCTACGCGCTGATCGGCCTGCATGCCCTGGCCGCGCTGAAGCATCATTACCTCAGCCGCGACGACACCCTGCGCCGCATGCTGCCGTTCCGCGCCTGAAGCCGCGCCCGGAGGGCGGGCGCGGCGCCGCCCGCAGGCCCGCGCCTGCGGAGCCTTCCGGCATCCCGGCGCGCCCGCCCGATGCCGCCCGCCGATGCCGCGCGCCCGGACTCAGAGGTCCCGGCGCGCGATCGCCATGGCCTCGCGCAGGATCGACAGGTCGCCGATGTGGTTGGCCAGCAGCAGGATCAGGCGCGCGTTGACCTGCACGCTCTGCTCGTCGCTGAGGTCCCGGTGCAGCTCGATCAGTTCGGCGTAGAAGTCGTCGCCCGGCGTGTAGGCGCGCACGTAGTGCTTGCCGGGCTCGCCCAGGTTCAGGTTCAGATTGAGCCCCATGCCGGTCAGCCCTGCTGGCAGGTCGCCTGGTCGAGGGCCTGGCGGACCTGGGCCACGTCGAGCCGGCGCCAGCGGGCCGCGATGTGCTGATCGGGCCGGATCAGCCAGGCCGAGCCGGGCTGCGCATCGTAGCGCTCGGCGAAGCGGCCGGTGTAGTCCTCCATGACCTTGAAGCCGTGCGGCGAGCGTCCGCCGGCCGGGGTGACCAGGATGACGTCCACGGGCATCGGCCCGGCGATGAGGCCCTGCAGGGCATCCGCCTCGGTCACGTCGGCCGGGTTCTGGAGGTAGACCAGCAGCTTGAAGTCGTTGCCCAGGCGGCTGAGCAGCCAGAAATGGGCGACCTGCGCCCGCATGGGGCAGTCGTCGCAGGGGGCGCCGGGGATCATGTCACTGGAGAACGGCGCGGTATCGGGTGTATTCAAAGCGGACTCCTCTAGCAGGGTGGGAACGGACAGGCGCCCGGAGTTCACCAGCGCCCGGGCAAAGGGATAGTGCCGCGCCAGGCCCAGCACCGCATTGCGGAATGCCAGCGCCGTCCTGGTGCGGGGGGAAATGAAGTCCATCGAGCGCGACGAATGCTGCAGGTTCTCGTCGGCGGCGACGATGCGCTCGTCGGAATAGGAATCGAGCAGGCGTTCCGGCGCCAGCCCCTGCAGCACGAAGCGCAGTTTCCAGCCCAGGTTGTCGGCGTCCTGGATGCCGGAATTGCTGCCGCGCGCGCCGAAGGGCGAGACCTGGTGCGCCGCATCGCCGGCGAACAGCACCCGCCCGTGGCGGAACTTCGCCATGCGCCGGCACTGGAAGGTATAGACCCCCACCCAGTCGAGCTCGAAGTCGTGCTCTTCGCCCAGCATGGCCCGGATGCGCGGAATCACGTTCTCGGGGCGTTTTTCGACTTCCGGGTCCACGTCCCAGCCCAGCTGGAAATCGATGCGCCAGACGTTGTCGGCCTGATGATGCAGCAGCACCGACTGCCCCGGATGGAAGGGCGGGTCGAACCAGAACCAGCGCTCGGCGGGGAAATCGGCCTTCATGAGGACGTCGGCCACGAGGAACCGGTCCATGAAGTACTTGCCTTCGGCCTCCAGGCCCAGCATGCGGCGCACGGCGCTGCGCGCGCCGTCGGCCGCGATCAGCCAGCCGGCCTCGACGGCATAGGCGCCATCGGGGGTTTCGACCTGCAGGGAGACGCCCCGCTCGTGGGGCCGCGCCGCCGTCACCTTGTTGCAGAAGCGCAGTTCGAGCGCGGGCAGGGCGCGGGCGCGCTGCAGCAGGAAATCTTCCAGGTAGTACTGCTGCAGGTTGATCATGCCGGGGCGCTGGTGATCGGGCTGCGGCAGCAGGTTGAAGCTGTAGATTTCCTCGTCGCGGAAGAAGGTGCGGCCCACGTTCCAGCCGACCCCTTTCTCGACGCAGGCGTCGCCCACCCCGAGGCGGTCGAGGATTTCGAGGGTGCGCTTGGCGTGGCAGACCCCGCAGGAGCCGACCGCCACGGTCCTGTCCTCGTCGAGCAGCAGCACGGCCTGGCCCTGCTGGGCCAGGTCGATGGCGACGGCCAGGCCCACCGGCCCCGCCCCCACGACCACCACCGGGTGGTGGCCGGGCTGGCCGGAGCGCAGCTCCGGCGGCGGCCGATAGGGCTGGTTCTGGTGCTGGTAGGTATGGTTCATGGGTTCATGACGATGGGAAGAAATTGCGGCGGCGCGCTACATGCCCAGATAGGCCGCCCGCACCTGCTCGTTGCTGATCATTTCCTGGCCCGTTCCCGAGAGCACGATGTGGCCGGTTTCCAGGACGTAGGCCCGGTCGGCGATGCCCAGGGCGGCAAAGGCGTTCTGCTCCACCAGCAGGATCGTGATGCCCTGCGCCTTCAGGGTGCGGATGACGTTGAAGACTTCCTCGACCAGCAGCGGCGCCAGGCCCATGGAGGGCTCGTCGAGCAGCAGCAGGCGCGGATGCCCCATGAGCGCCCGGCTGATGGCCAGCATCTGCTGCTGCCCGCCCGACAGGGTGCCCGCCGGCAGGTGGCGCTTTTCGTGCAGCACCGGGAACATCGTGTAGACCCGTTCGAGGTCGGCCGCGACGCCGGCCGGGGGGCGCAGGTAGGCCCCCAGGCGCAGATTGTCCTCGATGCTGAGAGGCCCGAAGACCTGGCGCCCTTCGGGACTGTGGCAGATGCCGGCGCGCACGCGCCGGTCGGCGCGCTGGCGGGAGATGTCCTGGCCGGCGAAGCGGATCCGCCCCGCGCTGATCGGCTGGATGCCCGAGAGCGCCCGCAGGAAGGTCGTCTTGCCCGCGCCGTTGGCGCCCACCAGGGCCACCAGCTCGCCCTTGTGGACTTCCAGGCTGAT
Source organism: Castellaniella defragrans 65Phen (assembly GCF_000612685.1). Lineage (NCBI taxonomy): Bacteria > Pseudomonadati > Pseudomonadota > Betaproteobacteria > Burkholderiales > Alcaligenaceae > Castellaniella > Castellaniella defragrans. The sequence continues at coordinate 564,981 of NZ_HG916765.1, read as the reverse complement.
GCCCTTCAACGCCTGGATGCGGCCGTAACAGGATTCGAGGTCCTGCACCTGCAGCAGCGGCTCGCGGCCGCGCGACAGGTGCTGGAAGCCGCCGGCCTGGCGGCCGCCCAGGCCGATGGCCTCGGGCGCCAGGGCGACGATGCGGTGGTAGAGCTCGCGGTATTCGGCGCGCGCCTGCTCGCCGAAGAGCGGGTCGCGGTGGTCGGAGAACGCCGCCGTGATGCCTTCCCAGTCCTCGTCCAGCAGGATCTCGCGCGCCAGGGGGAAGGCGTCCTTTTCCTCGGTGCGGATGTGCTGCTTGAGCTGGCGGGCGTATTCGCGCAGGCCGGCGATGAAGGCGGGCTGGGCGGCCAGGCTGCCCTGCCCCAGGAAGCCGCGCAGCGCGGCCAGGCTCTGCGGGCCGTCGCGGTGCTCTTTTTCCAGCGGATCGAGCACCGCGGCCACGGCCTCGGGCGCGCGCCGGTGCATGGCGCTGAACAGGTACTGCTCTTCCTTGGCGTGATGGCAGCCGTCCATGAATTCCTGGATGTAGTCGAACAAGGCCGTGAAAAAGCCTTCTTCGACCGGCTGGCCCGCCTCCAGCTCGTTGGCCACCCAGTCCATGGTGGTGGCGATGCGCCAGAGGTTGCGGTGTTCTTCCTGGATGATGTCGAGTGCGTGCATGGTTTCCCCGCTCAGGCGTGGCCGCCCAGATAGGCCGCGATGACGTCCGGATTGCGGCGGACTTCCGGCCCCGTGCCTTCGGCCAGGCGCTTGCCGTAGTCCAGCACGAGGATGCGGTCCGACAGGTTCATGACCATTTTCATGTCGTGCTCGACCAGCACGATCGTGACCCCCGTGGCGGCCACGCGGCGCACCAGCGCGTCGACTTCCTGGGTTTCCTTGGGATTGAGGCCCGCCGCCGGCTCGTCGAGGAACAGCAGGCGCGGCTTCATGGCCAGCGCACGGGCGATTTCCAGGCGCTTGAGGGCGCCGTAGGGCATGCTGTCGGCGCGCGCGTGGACGTAGGATTCCAGCCCGACGAAGGCCATGAGCTCGGCCGCCTCCTCGCGCAGCGCCAGATCGCGGCGGCGCAGCGAAGGCAGGCGCAGCAGGGCCTTGAAGACGCTGCTGTCCAGGTGCAGGTGGGCCCCGACCATGACGTTTTCCAGCGCGCTCATGTTCATCCAGACCTGCAGGTTCTGGAAGGTGCGGGCCACGCCCAGGGCGGCCAGTTCACAGGGGTTGTGGCCCTGGATGTCCTTGCCGTCGAGCCGGATGCTGCCGGCGGTGGGCCGGTAGATGCCGGTGATCAGGTTGAACAGCGTGGTCTTGCCGGCGCCGTTGGGGCCGATGACCGAATACACGACGCCCTCGTCCACCGAGAAGCTGACGTCCTGGACGGCGCGCACGTTGCCGAACCGGATGGAAAGGTCTTTGACTTCGAGCAGTGCCATGGCTCAGTTCTCCAGGCGCAGGCGGGCCGCCAGGGTGGGCACCAGGCCCCGCGGCAGGAAGATCATGCACAGCATCAGGATGGCGCCGAAGACGACGATTTCCCAGCCCTCGAAGGTGGCCAGCGCCTGGGGCAGCGCCGTCAGCAGCACGGCCCCCAGCACCGACCCGAACACCGAGGCCATGCCGCCCACCACCACCATGGTGACGAGTTCGATCGAGTGGAAGAAGTTGGCCACGTCGGGCGTCACGAAGCCGACGTAATGGGCCAGGATGCTGCCCATGATGCTGGCCACCACGGCCGACAGCACGAAGATGGTCGTCTTGAAGCGGGGCACGTCGATGCCCACCACCTGCGAGGCGATCTCCGAGCCGTGCAGGCCGCGCAGGGCGCGCCCGAAGGGGGAATCGATCAGGTTCAGGGCGCCCCAGACGCCGAGCAGCAGCACGGCGGCCACGACCCAGTACCACTGGCGGTCGCTCATGAGATCGAAGCCGAACAGGCCCATGGAGGGCACCGGCATGCCGTCGGGGCCGCCCGTCCAGGCGGCTTCGTTGCGGATGACGATGTTGATGATGATGCCCAGCCCCAGCGTGGCCATGGCCAGGTAGTGGCCCTTGAGGCGCAGGATGGGACGCGCCACCAGCAGGGCCAGCACGCCGGCGGCCAGCGCCCCGGCCGCCAGGGCCGGCAGGGGATGCCAGCCGAAGTGGGTGGGCAGCACGGCCGAGGCGTAGGCGCCGATGCCCACGAAGCCCGCATGGCCCAGGCTGATCTGGCCGGCATAGCCGACCAGCAGGTTCAGGCTGAGCACGATGACGGCATTGATCGCCATGCGGATGACGATGTCCAGGTAGTAGCTGTTGGGCACCAGGAACGGCGTGACCGCCAGCACCGCGGCCAGCACGATCAGGCCCAGGAGGGAGCGACGACTCATGATTACACCCGATCGGTGGAAAGACCGCCGAACAGGCCGCGCGGCATGAAGAACAGGATCAGCAGGATCAGGACGAACGGAATGGCGTCCTTGTACGCCGAGGAAATGTAGCCGGCGCCCATGGCCTCCAGCACGCCGACCAGCAGCCCGCCGACCACGGCCCCCAGGCCGTTGCCCAGGCCGCCGACCACGGCGGCGACGAAGCCCTTGAGGCCCAGCATGATGCCCACGTCGAACGAGGTGAGCGTGATGGGCGTGATGAGGATGCCGCCCAGCGCCCCCAGCGCGGCGGCCAGCGCGAAGCTCATGAGCAGCACCCAGCCGGTGCTGATGCCCACGAGCTGCGCGGCGACGGCATTGAAGGCCGTGGCCAGCATGGCCTTGCCCATGAGGGTGCGGCTGAAGAAGTACCAGAGCAGCGCGACCACCAGCGCCGTCACGCCGAAGACCCAGAGGCTCTGGGGCAGCAGCGTGGCGCCCAGGATCGACAGGGGCGCGTGGTCGGAGAAGGGCGGCAGGCTGTGGGCGCCCTTGCCCAGCCAGACCTGGATGAGGCCGCGCAGCACCAGCGAGGCGCCGATGGTGATGATGATCAGCGTGACGGTGTCGGCGTTCTTGACGGGCTCGATCGTGAGCTTTTCCATCAGCACGCCCACCAGCGCGGGCACCAGCACGGCCAGCGCGAAGGCCGGCGCCCAGTGCAGTCCCGCCTGCGTGAAGAACACCGCCAGCATGCCGCCCAGCATGATGAATTCGCCCTGGGCGAAGTTGATCACGTTGCTGGCGTTGTAGATGAGGTTGAAGCCCAGGGCCGCCAGGGCGTACGTCGCCCCGACGGTCAGGCCGGAAAACAGGAACTGCAGAAACTCGGCTTGCACGGATTGTCTCCCACGAGCACCGGCGGATCGGAGGCGGGACCCGCGCAGGCTGTCTGTATTGCGAACATCGCCGGATCGCCGGGATGTCCGATTTCGATGAAAAAGCAGGGGGCTCGGTGCCGGCGATCAGGCGGATCGGGCGGATCCGGCCGGTGCGCCCGTGCGCCCTGCTCCATGGATCGTCGAGAGAATTCTAATTCACTAAGATATTCGTAAATATTAGGGCTATCCCCGAATGCCTCCGCAGGCCTTCGCACGTTCCCGAATGAAATGCCCGCACGGGCGCGGCAGGCGGGTGCGGGCATCCGGGGCAACGGCCGCCAGGCCGGAAGCCCGGCGGCCTGGCGCGGACCGGCTTACTGGGTCAGGGTCCAGTGGCCGCCCTTGATTTCGAGCATGCGGAAGGCGCTCAGGTCCAGGCCCATGTGGTCGGTGGCCGACATGTTGAATTCGCCGCCCGTGCCCATCAGGCCCTTGGTGCTCTCGATGGCGTCGCGCACCTTGGCCTTGTCGGTGGAGCCGGCGCGCTTGACGGCGTCGAGGTAGACCATCAGGCCGTCATAGGCGTGGCCGCCGAAGGTGGACACGTCCTGCTTCCAGCGTTCCTGGAAGGCCTTGGCATAGCCCGTGACCACCGGCTTCTGCGGATCGCTGTCGGGCAGGTCCTGGGCCACCACCAGGGCCGCGCACGGCAGGCGGGTGCCTTCGGCCGCATCGCGGGCGAGCTTGATGAACTCTTCCGAGCACACGCCGTGCGACTCGTACACCGGCAGCTTGATGTCCAGCTGCTTGTAGTTGCGCTGCACCAGCGCGGGTCCCTGGCCCAGGCCGAAGATGAACACGGCCTGGACGGCGGGGTTGTTCTTGATCTTGGTGAGCTGCGGACTCATGTCGGTATCCTTCGGGCCGTAGACTTCCTGGGCCACGATGTCGATGCCGTACTTGGACGCGACCGTCTCGGATTCCTTCTTGCCCGACTGGCCGAAGCCGCTGGTTTCGCTGACCAGGGCGATCTTCGAGATGCCGCGCTTCTTCATGTCCTCGAAGACCTTTTCCGCGGCCATGCGGTCGGTGTGCGGCATCTTGAAGACCCACTTCTTGACCGGATCGATGACGACCACGGCGCCGGCCAGGGAGATGAAGGGGATCTCGGCCTTCTCGACCAGCGGCACCATGGACATGGTGGCGCCGGTGGTGGTGCCGCCGATGATCACGTCCACCTTGTCGTCGAAGATCAGGCGCTTGGTGAAGCCGTTGGCCTTGTTGGCGTCGCTGCCGTCGTCGTAGTGCACGAGCTGGAGCTGGCGGCCGAGCACGCCGCCGTCCTTGTTGATGGACTCGACGTACATTTCGAGCGTCTTGGCTTCCGGGTCGCCCAGGAAGGCGGCCGGGCCGGTGGTCGAGAGGACCGAACCGATCTTGATCGGATCGGCCGCCTGGGCGGTAAGCCCGAAGGTGGCCAGGGCGAAGCCGGCCATCCAGCGCCAGGTGGAGGATTTCATGGTTTGTCTCCTTGAGGGGTGGGGTTTTCGATGATCATGGCAATGCCCTGGCCCACGCCGATGCACATGGTGCACAGGGCATAACGGCCGCCGGACCGGACCAGCTCGGCCGCGGCGGTGGTGACGAGCCGGGCGCCGCTCATGCCCAGCGGATGGCCGATGGCGATCGCGCCGCCATTCGGATTCACGTGCGGAGCGTCATCGGGCAGCCCCAGCTCGCGCAGCACCGCCAGGGATTGCGCGGCGAAGGCTTCGTTGAGCTCGATGACGTCCATCTGTTCCAGGCGCAGGCCGGTCCGGGCCAGCACCTTGCGGACCGCGGGGACCGGGCCGACCCCCATGATGCGGGGGGCCACGCCCGCGGCCGCCATGCCCAGGATGCGGGCCCGCGGCCTGAGGCCGTACTGCCGCACGGCCTGCGCCGAGGCCAGCAGCGCCGCGCAGGCCCCGTCGTTCACGCCCGAGGCATTGCCGGCGGTGACGCTCAGGTCGGGGCCGTTGATGCCGCGCAGCTTCGCCAGGCCTTCGGGCGTGCTGTCGGGACGCGGATGCTCGTCGGTATCGACGACCAGGTCCTCGCCCTTGCGCCGCGGGATGCGCACCGGGACGATCTCGTCGGCGAAGCGGCCCGCCGCCTGCGCCCGCGCCCAGCGCTGCTGGCTGCGCAGGGCGAAGGCATCCTGGTCGGCGCGCGACACGCCGAAGTCCAGCGCCACGTTGTCGGCCGTCTCGGGCATGGAATGCGTGCCATACGCCTTGGCCATGCGCGGATTGACGAAGCGCCAGCCGATGGTGGTGTCGTACACCGCCGCGGTGCGCGACCAGGCCTGCTCGGCCTTGGGCATGACGAAGGGCGCGCGCGACATGGATTCGACGCCGCCCGCCAGCATGAGATGGGCTTCGCCGGCGCGGATGGCGCGCGCCGCGGTGCCGATGGCGTCCATGCCCGAACCGCACAGGCGGTTCAGGGTGGTGCCCGGCACCGTCTCGGGCAGCCCGGCCAGCAGCGCCGCCATGCGGGCCACGTTGCGGTTGTCCTCGCCCGCCTGGTTGGCGCAGCCCAGGATCACGTCGTCGACCGCGCCCCAGTCGAGTTCCGGGTGGCGCTGCACGAGGGCCTGCAGCGGCAGGGCGGCCAGATCGTCGGCCCGCACGCCCGCCAGGGCACCGCCGTAGCGGCCGATGGGGGTGCGGACCGCATCGCAGAGAAAGGCATCCATGGGTTCAATCCTGTTTCGGACGCTTGTCGAACACGCGCCTGGCCTTGCCGGTCTGCGTGCGCGGCAGTTCGCCGTAGTGCATGACGGTGACCAGCGTGCTGATCCCGATGTTGGTCTTGATGTGGTGCTGGAGCTGCTTGGCCGAGCGCGCCATGGCCTCCGCGGAGGCATGGTCCTGCTCGTGCTGCAGTTCGCAGCGGATCTCGACATTGTCGAGCAGATTCTCGCGCGAGACGATGATCTGGTAGTTGCCGTTGAGCAGGGGGTCGCGCAGGATCTGTTCCTCGATCTGGGTGGGGAACACGTTCACCCCCCGGATGATGAGCATGTCGTCGGAGCGGCCGGTGATGCGGCCCATGCGGCGGAAGCTGCGCGCCGTGGGCGGCAGCAGGCGGGTCAGGTCGCGCGTGCGGTAGCGGACGATGGGCAGGGCTTCCTTGGTGAGCGAGGTGAAGACGAGCTCGCCTTCCTCGCCGTCGGGCACGACTTCGCCGGTGTCGGGATCGATGATCTCGGGATAGAAATGGTCTTCCCAGATGACCGGGCCGTCCTTGGTCTCGATGCATTCCTGCGCCACGCCCGGCCCCATGACTTCCGACAGGCCGTAGATGTCCACGGCGTCGAGCCCCAGCTTGCGCTCGATCTCGTGGCGCATGCCCTCGCCCCAGGGCTCGGCGCCGAAGATGCCGACGCGCAGCGAGATGTCTTCCGGCGCGATGCCCAGCCGGTCGAATTCCTCGGCGATCACCAGGGAGTAGGACGGCGTCACCATGATGATGTCGGGCTTCAGGTCCATGATGAGCTGCACCTGCTTTTCCGTCTGGCCGCCCGACATGGGGATGACCGTGCAGCCGGCCCGCTCGGCGCCGTAGTGCGCGCCCAGGCCGCCGGTGAACAGGCCGTAGCCGTAGGCGACGTGACAGGTGTCGCCCGGCCGGCCGCCGGCCGCGCGGATCGAGCGCGCGACCAGGTCGGCCCAGGTGCTGATGTCGTTCAGCGTGTAGCCCACCACGGTGGGCTTGCCCGTCGTGCCCGAGGAGGCGTGCAGCCGCGCCAGGCGCTCGCGCGGCACGGCGAACATGCCGAAGGGATAGTTCTGGCGCAGGTCTTCCTTGGTGGTGAAGGGGAAGTTCCGCAGGTCTTCCAGGCGCTTGAGGTCGTCGGGATGCACGCCCTTGGCGTCGAAGGCCTTGCGGTAGTGCGGCACGTTGTCGTAGGCGTGGCGCAGCGTCTTGCGCAGCCGTTCGAGCTGCAGGGCGGCGATCTCGTCGCGGCTGGCCGTTTCGATGGGGGAAAGATCCCCGGGCTGCGGGGTTTTTGCGGTCATGGGGTGAGTCTCCTGGTCTTGTCTGAATCTTGTCCCGGCTCAGGGCTTGTCGGGCGACAGCGTGTCGGTGACCATGCCCTGGATGCGGTGCGACTTGCCGCGAAAGAGCGCGATGTCGCGGCCCGTCGTCAGGTTGTGCACCGTGATGTCGTAGACCCCGGTGCGCCCGCCCTGGGTGCGCGCCTGGGCGTGCGCGATCAGGCGGTCGCCCTCGTGGGCCGGCGCGAGGAAGTCGATGTGGCAGGCCGAGGCCACGGTGTTGTGGTTGTCGCTGTTGCACGCATAGGCGAAGGCCGTGTCGGCCAGCGTGAAGATCATGCCGCCATGGCAGATGGCATGGCCGTTGAGCATGTCGCCCCGCACGGTCATGGACAGCCGGGCGCTGCCGGGCGCGATGGAGTCCAGGTGCATGTCCAGCGCCTGGGCGGTGTGATCGCGCGACCACATGGCGGCCGCCACGGTTTCGGCCAGAGTCTGAGGGGCGAGTGCTTCATGCGTCATGGAGAGGTCTTCCTGAGTGGATGGCGGATTGCAGGGCAACGCAGGGGCGATAGCGTTCGCCGCAGCTGCGCTGCAGGTGGGTCAGCACCGTGCCGACCGTGCCGGCGCCGATGCGGCGGCACCAGGCCAGCGGGCCGATGGGGTAATTGACCCCCAGCAGCATGGCCTGATCGACGTCGGCCGCGCTGCAGACGCCCTGGGCGACGGTGTCGGCGGCCTCGTTGACGAGCATGGCCACGGTCCGCATGACGACCATGCCCGGGGCGTCGCCGATGGGCGCCACCTCGAAGCCGGCGGCCTGCAGCAGGCCCGTGGCGGCGGCGCGGGCCGCGTCCGGGCACTGCAGGGCGGCCGCCAGCGGCATGCAGGCGGCCGTATCGGGATCGAGTGCCAGGTCGAGCAGCAGCGTGGCGGGCTGGTTCAGCTCGTGCGCCCGCTGGGTGGCGGTGCGGCCGTCGGTCTGGTAGAGGAAGGCGCCGTCGGCCTGCGCGCAGCGCCCGTCGTCGCGCGGCGCGGCCTGCTCGAAGGCATGCCCGGCCGCCTGCAGGCGGCGTCCCAGCGCGGCGGCCAGCGGGCCGTCGCCGTACAGGGTGATGCTGCGCGGACAGGGCTGCGGCGCCGCCAGGCGGGGCGCCGGGGCGGAGGCGCCTTCGCGGTAATCGTGAAAGCCCCGGCCGGATTTGCGGCCCAGGCGGCCGGCGGCCACCAGTTCCTGCTGCAGCATCGAGGGCTCGAACCGCGGGGCGTGGTGGAAGGCCGTCCAGACCGTGTGGCTGACGGCGGCGTTGACGTCCTGCCCGATCAGGTCGGTGAGCTCGCACGGCCCCATGCGGAACCCGCCGCAGGCGCGCATCACGTGGTCGAGCGTGGCGGGGTCGAGGGCCTGCTCCTGCAGCAGGCGCAGGCCCTCGCCGTAGAAGGGACGGGCCACGCGATTGACGATGAAGCCCGGCGTGGAGCGGGTCATGACCGGCGTCTTGCCCCAGGCGGCCGCCGTGTCGGCCAGCGTGCGGGCGACGGCGGGGCCGGTGTCCAGCCCGGAGACGATTTCCACCAGCGGCATGCGCGGGGCCGGGTTGAAGAAATGCAGCCCGCCCAGGCGTTCGGGGCGCCGCAGCGCCGCGCCGATGGCGGTGACGGGAATCGACGAAGTGTTGGTCGCCAGCAGGCAGTCGGGCGCCACCAGGGTTTCGAGCGCCTGGAACAGGCCGGTCTTGGCATCGAGCCGCTCGACGATGGCCTCGATCACCAGGCCGCAGCCCGCCAGGGCTTCCAGCGTGTCGGCCGGACGCAGGGCCGCCTGGGCGCGTCCGGCCAGCGCGGCGTCGAGGCGCCCCTTGCCCACCAGGGCCTCCAGGCCCCGGCCGATGCCGGCGATGGCCTGGGCCGCGGCCCCCGGGCGGGTATCGTGCAGCAGGACGGGGTGCCCCGCCAGGGCGGCCACCTGGGCGATGCCGGCGCCCATGGTGCCGGCGCCGACGACGGCGACCGGGATGCGGCTGGACAATGCGGTCATGGGCTTATTCCCCGGTGAAGCGGGCGGGCCGCTTTTCGAGGAAGGCCGCCACGCCTTCGGCGTAGTCCTTGCGCCAGCCCAGCTCGCGCATGATGCCCGCCTCCATGGAGAGCTGCTGCTCCAGCGTATGGGACGGCGCGGCCTGCATCGCCTGGCGCGTGCGCACCAGCGCGAGGGTGGGGGCCTGGGCCAGCTGCGCGGCGATCCGGTCGATTTCCGCCGCGAAGGCGTCGTCGGCCACGCAGGACCAGATCAGGCCCCATTCGGCCGCCCGGCGCGCGGGCAGGCGCTCGGCCAGCAGCGCCAGGCCCATGGCGCGCGCCATGCCGACGCGCTGCGGCAGGACCCAGGTGCCGCCGGTGTCGGGGATCAGGCCGACCTTGCTGAAGGCCTGCAGAAAATACGCCGATTCGGCGGCCACGACCAGGTCGCAGGCCAGCGCGAGCGAGGCGCCGGCGCCCGCGGCGATGCCGTTGACGGCCGCCAGCGTGGGCACGCGCAGGTTCTGCAGGCGCAGCACCAGCGGCTTGTAGAAGGTCTCGACGGTGGCGCCCAGGTCGGGGGCCTCGCCCGCGCCGATCTGCATGGCGCGGTCGGCCAGGTCCTGCCCGGCGCAGAAGCCGCGCCCGGCGCCGCCGAGCACCAGGACGCGGGCCGCCGCGTCCGCCTGGACCCGGTCGAGGGCGTCGCGCACTTCGAGGTGCATGGCTTCGGTGAAGCTGTTGAGCTTGTCGGGGCGCGACAGGGTGAGGCGGGCGATGCCCTGCTCGATGGAGAAACGGATGTTCTGGTATGTCATGGGAAACCTTGGCGGATCAGGGGTGGCGGCGGCGCTGCACGACCCGGAAGCGGTTGGCGACGAAGGCGGAATCGGCATACGAGGCGTTGGCGGCCGGATTGCCGCCGGTGCCGTGGAAGTCGGAGAAGGCGGCCGACTGATTGACGAAGACGCCGCCCGTCAGATTGATGGACAGGGCCACGGCCGCGCGCCAGGACACCCGGGTGGCGGCCTCGATCACCGCTTCCCGGCTGCTGTAGACGGCCAGGGTCAGGGCGCCGTGGCGGCGCGTGAGGTCTTCGACCAGCGCCAGCGCGGCATCGGTGTCGCGCGCGCGCACCAGGAAGCTGATGGGGCCGAACTGCTCCTGCGCGTAGTGCCCGGCCTCGTCGGCCTCGCAGGCCAGCAGCGCCGGGGTGCGGACCCGCGCCCGCGGGAACTCGGCGTATTCGAGGCTGCGGGGGGCCAGGACGACCCGCCCCATGGCGCCGCTGCCGGCCGCATCGATGCGCGCCAGCGTGTCGTCCGACTGGATGGCGCCCAGCACCGCCTGGGCCACCTCGGGCTTGGAGAGGAACTTGTCGATGGCGCCGGCCAGGTCCTCGCCCAGCTGCTCGAAGCTCTTGTGGCCCTCGTCGGTCTCGATGCCGCCCGCCGGCACCACCAGCGCCTGCGAGGTGGTGCACATCTGGCCCGAATACAGGGACAGGGTGAAGGCCAGGTTGCGCAGCATGCCCTGGTAGTCGTCGGTGGAGTCGATGACGATGCTGTTGACCCCCGCCAGCTCGGCGTACACCTGGGCCTGGCGGCAGTGGTCGATGAGCCACTGGCCGAACGTGTTGCTGCCGGTGTAGTCGATGGAGCGCACCTCGGGATGCGTGTAGAGCGCCTGGGCCGCCTTGCGGTCGGGCGGCAGGCAGAGCGCGACCAGGTTCGGATCGAGGCCGTTTTCGGCCAGCACGGCGCGGATCGTCCGCACGGTGATGGCCGCGGGCAGCACGACGTTGCTGTGCGGCTTGAGGAGGACCGGATTGCCCGTGGCCAGGGCGGCGAACAGGCCCGGGTAGGTGTTCCAGGTGGGGAAGGTGGCGCAGCCGATGACCACGCCCACGCCGCGGCCGACGATCTCGTAGTGCTTCTGCATGACCAGGGCCGGGTGCTTGCCCTGCGGCTTCTCCCAGGTGGCCTGCGCCGGGATGAAGGACATTTCCCGCCAGGCGTAGGCCACCGCTTCGAGGCCGCGGTCCTGCGCATGGGGGCCGCCGGCCTGGAAGGCCATCATCCAGCCCTGGCCGCTGGTCATCATGACCGCATGGGCGATCTCGAAGCTCTGGCGGTTCAGGCGCTGCAGCACTTCCAGGCAGATGCCCACGCGGCCCTCGGCGCCCAGCGCCTGCCACGCGGGCATGGCGGCCTGGGCCGCCGCCACCAGCGCCTGCGGATCGCAGACCGGGTAGCGGACGTCCAGCGCCACGCCGTAGGGCGAGGTCTCGTCCGTGTGCCAGCCGCACTGCCCGGGCTGGTCCAGCTCGAAGGCCTTGCCCAGATGCGCCTCGAAGGCGGCGCGGCCGGCCTCGGGCGCCTCTTCGCCGTAGGCCTTGGGGCTGGGCGATTCCGCGAAGGCGGACCAGTAGCCGCGGGTGGCGATGGTGGCGAGCGCCTGGTCGAGCAGGGGGCGGTGCCGTTCCAGCAGGGGGTGTGACATGGGGTCCTCCGGTACCGGGCCTGGGGCCGGTCTTGATCGTCTGAATACGAAAATGAACTTTCAACCTGAAAATAATGTATCACTTTTCAGATGAATCTTTTAGGCCTGATTTTATTTATCGGATCAGCCGATGAACTCATCGTTTTTTATGATACCCGCATGAAATAAGGGTTTCCGAGCGAAGGAATATATTTTCAGCACTCAATTGATGACGAGTAAAGGAAAACCCTAGGTATCAAGCGATACAAATAAATTGACAAACAGGCTTTGGAAGTAACATGATGACGGCACGCCTGATCGGAACCGGGCGATACGGATTTCAGCTTCACCTCCACCCTTCGTACACATCATCCCCAAAGGAGCCTTTATGTCCAGCAAGGAACGCTTTGCCGACAAGATGGAATTTCCGCCGGAAATCGAGCAGCCCAACGTCTACCCCCTGTCCTGGCACCGCAAGACCGAAAAGCTGCAGGAAGTCTGGGAAGCCTCGCTGCGCGAGTACTGGAAGCCCGAGGAACTGCCCTGGGACACCCTCGACCTCGACAGCTACACCTGGGAAGAGCGCGAATGCATCGCCTACTGGTGGACGCTGCTGTCGGTGTTCGACGCCTCCGCGCCCCCGGTGTTCGCCGAGGCCCTGATCAAGACCTACGAGGTCCATGAGGAAGACCCCGTCCGCAAGTGCTTCTTCTCCGTCACCAGCGACGAGCAGAACCACGAGATCATGTGCGGCCTGTCGATCACCAAGCTGCTCGACCACCCCGATCCCCTCACCTACGAACCCAAGACCGACATCGGCCGCCGCCTGCAGAAGAACGCCAAGTGGCTGTACTTCAACGGCGCCCGCTACTGGAACGGCTACAAGACCGCCGTGCCCAAGTACGACCTGGCCGTGCTGTTCAGCTCCTTCCTGATGGGCGAGATCGCCGCCGCCACCATCTTCAAGCAGATGTACGAGAACTCCCGCGAACCCGTGTTCAAGGAAGCCTTCAAGAACATCGGCCGCGACGAGGGCCGCCACATGGCCATCTGTATGGCCGTGATGGAACGCGACTACCCCGGCATCAGCGAAGAGCACAAGGCCATCGTCACCAAGCAGATCCGCGCCGGCTACCTGTTCCTGTCGGCCGTGCTGTACGAGCCGCCCGCGGACTTCTGGGACCTGCCCTCCGACTTCATCGCCAACCAGCGCGAAGCCGAGGAAATCGCCCGCAACGCCGGCTTCGGCATCCCCACCGTCGAGGCCAAGCGTGAAAACTGGCGCCAGGCCATCATCAACCTGAAGGGGGTCCTGGATCACTACAACATTCCGTTCCCGGCCATCCCCGAGGTCGGCATCACCGGCGAGGAAATCTCCGACGTCGAAATGGACGACATCATCCCGGTGTTCTGATCCCCGCGCAGCATCCCGGGCTCGACCGTCCCGCAGGGCGGCCGGGCCCGTCTCAATTGACACACCTCCATTACGGACACGCTCATGGCACGCATCGTCATTCAACCCTCCGGCAAAACCGTGGAATGCAAAGGCAGCGACACGGTACTGATGGCCCTGGAAAAGGCCGGCTACGCACTGCCCAACAACTGCCGGGCGGGGGCCTGTGGCGAATGCAAGGTCAAGGTGCTGGAAGGCCAGTACGACCAGGGCATGGTGCTCGACATGGCGCTCACCGCCGAGGAACGCCGCCAGGGCTACGGCCTGATGTGCATGGCCAAGCCGCTCTCGGAGGAAATGGTCATCGAATGGGGCACGGCCGACGCCCTGCCCAAGCTGATCCCGCCGCGCGAAAACGCGCTGTTCGTGCTCATCGACCGCCGCGAGGTGGCCTCGCGCACGCTCGAACTGCGCCTGCGCCCGGTCGGCCAGCCCATCCGCTACTGGCCGGGGCAGTACGTCACGCTGGGCGACGAACGCAGCGGCATCCCGCGCCGCGCCTATTCCATCGCCAACGCCCCCCGGCCCGACGGCGAGATCATCCTGCAGGTGGCCCGCGCCGACGACGGCGTCACCAGCAGCTGGATCCACGACACGCTCAAGGTGGGCGACAGTGTCAAGCTGAACGGCGCCTACGGCACCTTCACCGGCGACCCCTCGGCCGAGACGCCGGTGCTCTGCCTGGCCGCCGGCACCGGCCTGGCCCCCATCATGGACCTGGCCGAGGCGGCCCTGGGGCGCGGCTACCGCAAGCGGGTGGACATGATCTTCTCCGCCCGCACCGAGGCCGACGTCTACGGCCAGGGCATGATGGCCTGGTGGCGGACCAAGCATCGCAATTTTGACTATAAAATCACGCTCACGCGTGAACGGAAGGAAGGCTACCTGCACGGGCGCATCACCAGCATCCTGCCCGGCCTGTACCCCGATCTGTCCGCGCACAGCGTCTTCATCGCCGGCGGCACCGCCTTCGTGGACGACTGCGTGGCCGCCGTCAAGGCCCTGGGCGCCCAGGACCGGCTCATCCACAAGGAAGGCTTCTTCACCATCCAGAACGCCCGTGCGGAAGGCCGCTGACCGTCCCATGTACCCCTAACCCATTCCGGGCAGCGCCGCGGCCCGCTTCAGGACTCACTTGATTCCAGCCATCCAGCACCGTATCGACCGATTCCGCCAGCAGCAGCGGGTGCGGGCGGGCTCGCTGATCATGTCGGTCTTCGGCGACGCCGTCCTGCCCCGCGGCGGACGCATCTGGCTGGGCAGCCTGATCCGCCTGCTCGAACCGCTGGGCCTGAACGAGCGGCTGGTGCGCACCTCGGTCTTCCGGCTCAGCAAGGAACAGTGGCTGCAGGCCGACACCCACGGGCGCCGGGCGGAATACGTGCTCACCGACTCGGGCCGGCTGCGCTTCGAGGAAGCCTCGCGCCACATCTATTCGTCGCATGCGCCCATCTGGGACCGCCGCTGGCGCCTGATCCTGGTGGTGGGCGAGCTCGACACCCGGCAGCGCGAGCGCCTGCGCCAGGCGCTGCAGTGGCAGGGCTTCGGCAACCTGGGCAGCGACTGCTTCGTGCACCCCTCCACCCAGCTGGAGGCCGCCTTCGACACGCTGGTGGCCGACGGCCTGGGCGACATGCTGGACTGCCTGCTGCCCCTGCTCGCGGCCGATGCCCGCATCACCCTGACGGCCTCGGACGCCGACCTGGTCGCGCGCGCCTGGAACCTCGACCGCCTGGCCGAATCCTACGCGGCCTTCGTCTCCGACTACCTGCCCGTGCTGGCCGAACTGCGGCGCGACCGCACCGTCAGGCCGGCGCCCGAGGAAGCCTTCCTGCTGCGGGTGCTGATGATCCACGACTACCGCCGCCTGCTGCTGCGCGACCCCGAACTGCCCGAAGTCCTGCTGCCGCCGGAATGGCCGGGGCAGTCGGCCCGCATGGTCTGCCGCGAACTGTACCGCCGCCTGGCCGAGCCTTCCGAACAGCACCTGGACGGCCACATGCAGCTGGCCGACGGATCCGTGCCCGAGCGGCTGGACGACGGCTGCCAGCGCTTTCCCTCGGACGATCCGCTCGCCTCGATCTCGCTCTGACCGCCGCGGCGCGGGCCCCGGCACCGGGGCGCGCGGCCGGCACTCAGGCGGACGGGAGGCCGCCCAGCGCCGCCGTGACCCGGCGGCTGGCGTCCAGCAGCGCCTTGGCCGCCGGGCCGCCCGCATCGGCCGGCAGCGAGGAAGCCGGCCCCACCAGCGTCAGGCTGAGCCGCAGTTGCCCCTGGGCGTCGAACACCGGCGCGCTCAGCGCATTGATGCCGGGCACGTGGTCGCCCTCGACCACGGCCAGGCCCAGCGCGCGGATGTCGCGGCGCAGGGCCTCGGACAGCGGCTCCGTGCCCACCGGCAGCCACGCCGCGAACAGGCGCCCCGTGGCCGAGGAGGCCGGGTCCAGCAGGGCGCCTTCCGAGACGCCGACCGACACCGTGTGGGCTGGCTGGAACACCCGGATCGCCGTGACCCCGCCCTGCCCCAGGATCGCCACGAAGCAGGTATCCCCCAGCGTCTGGGCCAGCAGGCGGGCTTCGGCGCCGGCCAGGCGGATCGGATCCTGGCGGGCCAGCCACGCCAGCGCCAGGTCGCGCACGACCGGGCCGACGTCGTACAGACCGGTGGCCGCATCCTGGCGCGCCCATCCGGCCCGCACCAGGCTCACCAGGTAGCGGTAGGCCTTGGCCCGGTGCATCCCCGCCTGCCGGGCCAGGTCGGACAGGCCGCACGGCCGCCCCTGGCGGGCCAGCAGGCCGAACAGCTCCAGGCCCAGCTCCAGGGACTGGATTCCCTGGATCTCATTCTCGGGCTGCGTCATCGCGTGCCTTCGCCCCGGGGCAGTGAGCAGAAGCCCGGGCGATCCACTCATCGCCAAAAACTGTTGGACGCACCATACCTCAGGCTTTAGATTATCAGTGTTGTTTGAATAATAACACTGTTAATCATTTCATAACATCGGAGACCCTCATGAAGAACCCGATCACCTTCCCCAAGGCCGAAGGCATCCACACCCGCCAGGCCCACTGCGACATCCCCGAAGGCCTGTACGAACGCGAGCACGGCCGCAACGGCTTCTTCGGCCCGGCCAGCCACATCCTGCACACGCACAAGCCCACCGGATGGACGAAATGGGAAGGCCCGCTGGAGCTCACCCTGCTGGACCTGAACCGCCTGGACGACAGCGCGCCCTGCCCCTGGAAGGCGCGGCGCTTCATGCACAACGGCCAGACGCAGGTCTGTTTCTGGAAATTCGACGTGTCCATGCCGGATCTGGCGCGCAACGGCGACGGCGACATGATCCTGTTCTTCCACCGCGGCGAGGGCGAGTTCTTCTGCGACTACGGCCACATGAGCTACCGCGAGGGCGACTACATCAACATCCCGCGCGGCACCACCTGGCGCCTGGAAACATCGGTGCGCAACGAGGTCCTGACCATCGAGGCCACCGAGGACCTGTTCCAGATCCCCGAACGCGGCATCACCGGCCGCCACGCGCAGTTCGACCTGGCCGTGCTGGACACGCCGAAGATCGACGAAGCCTACAAGGCGCAGTACGGCGAGCACGAGACCCGCGTGCGCGCCAAGCGCCGCCAGCAGGTCACGACGGTGACCTTCCCCTACAATTTCCTGGACACGGCCGGCTGGCACGGCGACTGCGTGCCGGTGAAGCTGAACTGGCGCGACATCCGCGAGCTGCTGTCGGACCGCTACCACCTGCCGCCGACGGTGCACGCGACCTTCCTGTCGAACACCATCATCGTCTGCACCTTCGCGCCGCGCCCCATCGAAAGCGACCCGGGCGCGCTGAAGGTGCCCTTCTATCACAACAACGACGAGTTCGACGAGTCGATCTTCTACCACCAGGGCAATTTCTTCAGCCGCGACAACATCAAGCCGGGGATGTTCACGCTGCACCCCTCGGGCTTCCACCATGGCCCGCACCCCAAGGCCTACGCGGCCGCCGCGGCCAACAACAAGGGCGAGCGCAAGTACACCGACGAGGTCGCGGTGATGATCGATTCGCGTTATCCGCTGGAACTGGATACGTTCCCCGAAGGCGTGAAGGTGCCTGGGTACCTGGATTCGTGGAAGGAGTGAATTGAGTTCTTAAGACGGGAAGCCGAGTCGGGCGGCGCCACGCCCCTCCACCCGACTCCCCTCGATCTTTTTTGATCGACGGGAGCAGGCAGGGGCGTTCTACCGCTTGGCCGGATCGAAGTGCTTCTTCAGCCCCTGCCAGCAGCGGTAGTATTCCCGCTGCCGCTGCGGCGATTCCAGGGCCTGGCGGGTGGCCTGGATCGCCACCGGCGTCTCGAACATGAACGCCATGGTGTCCGCGATGATGTCCGGCTTGGACGTGTCCGCCGCGCTGGCCTTGGCGAAGGTCTCGGCGTCGGGGCCGTGGCCGGTCATGGTGTTGTGCAGCGAGGCGCCGCCGGGCAGGAAGCCCTCGGCCTTGGCGTCGTAGCGGCCGTGCACCAGGCCCATGAATTCGCCCGCCAGGTTGCGGTGGAACCAGGGCGGCCGGAACGTGTCCCGCATCGCCAGGATGCGCGGGGCGAAGGCGACGAAATCGATGGTGTCCACGCCCGGCACGGCACTGGGCGCGTGCAGCACCAGGAAGATCGACGGATCCGGATGGTCGTAGGTGATCGAGCCGATCGCGTTGAAGCGGCGCAGGTCGTACTTGTAGGGCGTGTCGTTGCCGTGCCAGGCCACCACGTCCAGGGGCGAATGATCCATGCGGGCGCTCCAGAAGCGGCCCTGGAACTTCGCCAGCAGCTCGAAGTCGCCCTCCAGGTCTTCGTAGGCGGCCACGGGCGCGAGGAAATCGCGCGGGTTGGCCAGGCCGTTGGAGCCGATGACGCCCAAGTCGGGCAGGCGGAAATGCGCGCCGGGATTCTCGCACACGTAGCCGCGCGCCGCGCCGTCGGGCAGGCGCACCTGGAAGCGCACGCCGCGCGGGACGACGGCGATCTCCTGGGGCTCGACCCGCAGCACGCCCAGCTCGGTCGCCAGCTCCAGGCGCCCCTGCTGCGGCACGATCAGCAGTTCGCCGTCGGCGTCGTAGAAATAGCGGTCCCGCATCGAGCGGTTGGCGGCGTACAGGTGGATGCCGCAGCCGGCGTTGCCGCCCATGGTCACCATGCCGTCCACGAAATCCGTGGCCGCGTCCTCGCCGGGCAGCGGCAGCGGATCCCAGCGCAGCGGGTCGGGCGGCGTGGGGACCTCGTCGTAGCGGCTCAGCCAGCGCGCGCCCGCGGAGGACGGCTCGAACGGTCCGTGCGTGGCCGCCGGCCGGATGCGGTAGAGCCAGGATCGCCGGTTGGCGTGGCGCGGCGCGGTGAAGGCCGTGCCCGACAGCTGCTCGGCATACAGGCCGTAGGGGGCCCGCTGGGGGGAATTGCGGCCCGCCGGCAGCGCGCCGGGCAGGGCCTCGGTGGCGAATTCGTTGCCGAATCCGCTCTGGTATTCCAGGGAAGGGGTGGTGCTCATGATGATCTCCCGAAAAACACGGCCGGCGGCCGCTTCGCGCGCACCGGCTCCGCGGGGGCCGCGGCCCGCGTCCACGGACGGCGCCCCGCCGGCCGCTCCGTCACTCCGCGTCCGGCTGCGCGTCCGGATGCGCCGCCTGGAAGGCGGGCAGCGATTCGCAATGCGCCGCGATGCGCGCGATCGTCGGAAAGGCCGACAGATCCACATCGTAGCGGCGCGCATTGTAGACCTGGGGCACCAGGCAGCAATCGGCCAGGCCCGGTTCGTCGCCGTGGCAGCAGCGCCCCGTCGCGGGCGACTGCAGCTGGGCCTCCAGCGCGCGGAAGCCCAGCTCCACCCAATGGCGGTACCAGTCGTCGCGCACGGACTGCTCGATCTTCAGTTGGTGCGCCAGCCAGCGCAGGACGCGCAGATTGTTCAGCGGATGGATGTCGCAGGCGACGTGCAGCGCCAGGGCGCGCACCCGCGCGCGGCCCGGCGCGTCGGCCGGCAGCAGGGAGGCGGGGCCGTGCGTCTCGTCCAGGTACTCCATGATCGCCAGGGACTGGGTCAGCACCCGCTCGCCCTCGGCCAGCGCCGGCACCAGGCCTTCCGGATTGCGGCGCCGGTAGTCCTCGCCGAACTGCTCGCCGCCGTGGCGCAGCAGGTGCACCGGAACGACCTGGTAATCCAGGCCCTTCAGGGCCAATGCGATCCGGACGCGGTAGGCCGCCGAACTGCGGAAATAGGAATAGAGCTGCAGCATGGGTACGGCTCCCCTCAAGCGCCCGGGCGGCGCTCGACCGTCTGCTCGATGACGCCGAAGATGTCCTCGCCCCGGGCGTCGCTCATGTGGATGCGCACCCGGTCGCCGAAGCGCATGAAGGGCGTGGCCGGGGCGCCGCCCTCGATGGTCTCGTACATGCGCACTTCGGCGATGCAGCAGTAGCCCACCCCGCCGTTGCGGATGCTGGAGCCGTGCAGCCCGCCCTGCTTGTTGGACACCGTGCCCGAGCCGATGATACTGCCGGCCGCCAGCCGGCGCGTGCGCGCGGCGTGCGCGATCAGCTGCGGGAAGGCGAAGCTCATGTCCTGGCCCGCGTCCGGGCAGCCGAAGGGCTCGCCGTTCAGCTCGACCCGCAGCGGCAGGTGGACCTTGCCGTCGCGCCAGGCGGTCCCCAGTTCGTCGGGCGTGACGGCGACCGGGGAGAACGCGCTGGCCGGCTTGGACTGGAAGAAGCCGAAGCCCTTGGCCAGCTCCCCGGGGATCAGGCCGCGCAGGGACACGTCGTTGACCAGCATCAGCAGGCGGATCGCGCCGGCGGCCTGCGCCGGGCTCGCGCCCATGGGCACGTCGCCCGTGACGACGGCGACCTCGGCCTCCATGTCGATGCCCCAGTCCTCCGTGTCGGCGACGATGGGGTCGCGCGGGCCGATGAAGCTGTCCGAGCCGCCCTGGTACATCAGCGGATCGGTGAAGAAGGATTCCGGCACCTGGCTGTTGCGCGCGCGGCGCACCAGCTCCACGTGGTTCAGGTAGGCGGAGCCGTCCGCCCATTGATAGGCGCGCGGCAGCGGGGAATGACAGGCGGCCTGATCGAAGGGGCGGGCCGCCTCGTGCCGTCCCGCGTCGAGCCGCTCGGAGACGGCGCGCAGGGCCGGCAGGCAGGCGTCCCAGTCGTCCAGCGCCGCCTGCAGGGTGGGCGCGATCTCGGGCACGGCGACGCAGCGCGCCAGGTCCCGGGACACGACGACCAGGCGGCCGTCGCGCGACTCGTTTTTCAAGGTGGCAAACTTCATGGAAACTCCGGTTGCCGGGCCGCCGGGGCGCGCCCGGAAGCGCGGAGCGGCGGCCCCGCGCCCAGGGACGGGCTTACTTCAACTCGGCCTGGACCTGGTCGAACAGATCCTGGCCCACGCTGGGGATGAACATCTGCCACACCGGCTGCACCCGCGCGCGCATGCGGTCGTGCTCGGCATCGCTGACCTCGTTGATCTCCATGCCGTGCTTGGCCATGGTTTCCTTGGCGGACTGGGCCTGGGCGCGCGCGACCTGGCGCTGGTAGGTGCGGGCCTCGACGGCGGAATCCTTCAGGATCTGCTGCTGCTCGGGAGTGAGCTTGTCCCAGAAGGCCTTGGACACCAGCGGGATGAAGGCGCCGTAGCTGTGGCGCGTGATGGACAGGTATTTCTGCACTTCATAGAGCTTGAGCGCGGCGATCACGGCGTTGGGCGTGCCCTGGCCGTCGATGGTGCGCGTCTCCAGCGCGGTGTAGAGCTCGGGCACGGCCAGCGGCACCGGATTGGCGCCCAGGGCCTTGATGGTCTCCTGGGTGATCTTGGCCTGGATCGAACGGAACTTGAGGCCCTCGAAGTCCTCGGCCTTGGCGATCGGATGCTTGCTGTTGGTGGCGTTGAAGAAGCCGTTTTCCCAGTACGCCAGGCCCACCAGCCCGTGCGCGGGCAGGGTTTCCAGCAGCTTCTGGCCCACCGGGCCGTCCAGCACCTTCTCCGCCTGCTCGCTGTTCTTGAACAGGAAGGGGAAGTCCAGGATTTCGTAGGCCTTGACCATGCCCGTCAGGGTGGTGGTCTGGGGCACGGTGAACTCGATCGTGCCGCCCTGCAGGGCGGAGGTCACCTGCACGTCGTTGCCCAGCGCGCCGCTGTAGTAGGGCTTGATGTCGATCTCGCCGTGGCTCTTGGCCTTGACCAGTTCGACGAACTTGGCCACGCCCTGGCCCTGGTGGGATTTTTCCGGCAGGGTGACGGCGAATTTCGCGGTGACGGCCGCCCAGGCGGAGCCGGACAGCGTCGCGGCCAGCAGGCCGACGAGCAGGGTGGTGCGGATTTTCATGGGATGTCTCCTCGGGTGGAAGCGGATGGGGCGGCGGACGCTAGCGCCACCACTGGGCGGGCACGGTCACCAGTTCGGGGAACAGGATCAGGGCGATCAGCAGCGCGAGCAGGGCCAGCAGGAACGGCCCGATGCCGCGCGTGGCCTGCGCCATGGACACCTTGCCCACGGAGCTGACGACGTTGAGCACCACGCCCACGGGCGGCGTGATCATGCCGATCGAGCAGTTCATGATGAAGATCACGCCGAAATACACGGGGTCGATGTCGGCCGCCTGGATGATGGGCATGAACACCGGCGTGAAGATCAGCACGATGGGGATGAAGTCCAGCACCATCCCGGCGAAGAACACCACCACCATCATGGCGGCGACCAGCACCAGCGGGTGGTCCGACAGCGCGGTCAGCCAGCCGCCCACCTGGCCGGAGATGTCGGTGATGGTGATCATGTAGGACGCGACCATCGCCAGCGCGGCCAGCAGCAGCACCACGGAAGTCGTCTGCGCCGTGGACAGCAGGCACTCGTAGACCTTGCGCCAGCTGAGTTCCCGGTACACCACCAGGCCGACGAACAGCGCGTAGGCGGCCGCCACCACGGCGGACTCGGTCGGCGTGAAGATGCCGAAGCGCAGGCCGCCGATGATGATGACCGGCAGCATCAGCGCCCAGCCGCCCTGCCCCAGCAGGCGCAGGCGCTGCCCCCAGGACACCCGGGGCGTCAGCGCCACTTTCTGCCGCCGGGCGACGAACCACCAGGCCACGGTCAGGAACAGCCCCATCAGCACGCCGGGCACGATGCCGGCCAGGAACAGCCGGGTGATCGACACGTTGGCCACCACGCCGAAGATGAGGAAGCCGATCGACGGCGGGATGACCGGCGCGATGATGCCGCTGGCGGCCATCAGGCCGCAGGCGCGCGCCGGATCGTAGCCGGCCTGGCGCATCATGGGCACCAGGATGGCGGCGAGCGCGGCCGTGTCCGCCACCGCGGAGCCCGACAGGCTGGCCAGCAGGATGCCGGCGCAGATCGCCACGTAGCCCAGGCCGCCGCGCAGGTGGCCGACGAAGGCGCTGGCCATGTCCACGATGCGCCTGGACAGGCCGCCGGCGTTCATGAACTCGCCCGCCAGGATGAAGAACGGCACGGCCATCAGCACGAAATTGTCGGCGCCGGCGACGGCGTTCTGCACCACGATCTGGGCGTCGAACTGCCCGGTCAGCAGCATCAGCGCCACTCCGGCGAACATCAGGGCGAAGGCGATCGGCAGGCCCAGCGCGATCAGGCCCAGCAGCGAGCCGAGGAAGACGAGCGCGGTCATTTGCCGTCTCCCTTCGCGGCATCATCCTCGATCCGCTCGGCCAGGCCTTCGATGCGGTCGGCCAGGTTTTCGGTGAGGCCGTCGTCGATGCCGATCAGCGCCCGGCGGATGTTGTTGCACACCGGGAAGATCAGCGCCACCCCGAACACCAGCGCGGTGCCGTACAGCCAGGCGTAGGAAATGCCC
Source organism: Castellaniella defragrans 65Phen (assembly GCF_000612685.1). Lineage (NCBI taxonomy): Bacteria > Pseudomonadati > Pseudomonadota > Betaproteobacteria > Burkholderiales > Alcaligenaceae > Castellaniella > Castellaniella defragrans. The sequence goes on along the minus strand of NZ_HG916765.1, from coordinate 541,874 downwards.
AGGACCGGGTAGGTGTTACCCAGGTTGATCACGGTCTGGCGCCAGCCGCCGACGATGAAGATCGCGCAGCCGGCCAGGATCAGGGCGCCCGTGAAGACCACCAGCGCCCGGCGCGCGCGCGGCCCGACGGCCTGCTGCAGCGTGTCGAAGCCGATGTGGATGCGCCGCGCCGAGGCCAGCACCGCGCCCATGAAGATCAGCCAGACGAACAGCAGGCGCGACAGTTCCTCGGAAATGGCGATGCCGGAATTGAAGGCGTAGCGCAAGACGACGTTGCCGAAGACCAGGAGGCCCATGATCGCCAGGCAGGCGACGATCAGGATCTCGAAGCCGCGGATGATCAGGCGGGCGGCATCATTCATCATCGGCTTCATCCCGGTGGGAGAAAGGCATGGCGTGTCTCCTGTGCGGATGCGGCCACGGCGGCGCCGGCGCATCGCTTTTGCTTGTGATGCCCTATTAGACGCAGTTTCCAGCTATCATACAAACAGTTTTTATTCATCGATTCATAGAGAAATCCGATGGAAGTGACACTGCGCCAGTTGCGCGCCTTCACGGCGCTGGCCCGCACGGGGGGCTTCACCCGGGCGGCCGAATCCCTGCACATCACCCAGTCGGCCCTGAGCGGCCTGATCAAGGAACTGGAGACCCAGCTGGGCGTGCGCCTGGTGGACCGCAACACCCGCCGCATCCAGCTGTCGGAAGTCGGGCGCGAATTCCATTCCGTCGCCACCCGCATCCTGCGCGACCTGGACGGCGCGCTGGAAAACATCGACAACCTCAAGCGCCTGCGCCGCGGCATCGTGCGCATCGCCGCCCCCCAGCTGATGGCCAGCACCCTGATTCCGGAGGTCATCGCCAGCTTCCGCCGCGAGCACCCCGACATCCAGGTCCACCTGCTCGACTGCGCCGTCGAGAACGCCATCGCCCAGGCGGTGCGCGGCGAGGTGGACGTCAGCATCGGCCCCCACCGCGAAGGGCTGACCGACATGGCGGCCGATCCCCTGTTCGACCTGCCCTTCATGGCCGTGTTTCCGCCGGGCCACCCGCTGGAATCCCTGGAGCGCATCCGCTGGGCCGACCTGGTGCGCTATCCCCTGATCGCCCTGCAGGGCCAGTTCACGAACCGGCTGGCGCTGGACCTGTACCGGCAGGCCGAAAGCGAAATCCCCGCCATCCACCCCAGCCACGAGGTGGCCTTCATGAGCACCGCGCTCAGCATGGTGAGCGCCGGCCTGGGCGTGACGGCGGGGTTGCCCTACGCGCGGACCCTGGTGGACCTGTACGGCCTGCGCATGCGACCGCTGCAGGATCCGGTGATCCGCCGTCAGTTCTTCGTCTACAACCGCCTGCACGCCAGCCCGCCGCCGGCCACCCAGGCCTTCGTGCGGCATCTGCACGCGCACGTGGACGAACGGGACTGGGGGAATCCCGGGTAAACCGCGGTTTCGGCGGTGCAACCGCCCCGCCCCGCGCCATCCCGTCCGGCACGCCCCCTATAATCGAATCCAGATCGATCGGCATGGAATCCTCCGGACGGGCTCGCCCGGAGAATCCCCAGGGCCCATGGGAAACGCCGATGAAAGCCAGCTTCCGTTCCGTCAGCGCGCGCGCCTGCCTGTTCTTCCTCCTGGGATCGGCCTGCCTCGCGCCGCATCCGTCCCGGGCCACGACGCTGACGATCGGCGTCAGCGACATGGGCCCGCTGCTCTCGGCCGCGCCCAACGGGCAGCCGGACGGCGTCCTGGGCAACCTCCTGTCCGAGATCGCGCGCCGGGAAGGCTGGACGCTGAAGACCGAACTCTGCGAATGGCAGGACTGCCTGCGCAGGCTGCGCGAGGGCAAGCTCGACCTGCTGCCCGCGGTGTCCCTGACCTCCGACCGCGCGGCCTTCTTCGACTTCCACCAGACGCCGGTCCTGCAGACCTGGACCCGCATCTACGTGCGCAAGGGCGAGGACATCCACGCCATCCAGGACCTGAACGGGCTGCGGCTGGCCGCCCTGGCGGGATCGGTCGAATACGGCTACCTGGAAACCATGCTGCCCGGCCTCGGCGTCCGGCCCCGCCTGGTTCCCGTGGATTCGCTGATCCAGGGCTTCCAGCTCGCCCAGGCGGGCCGGGCCGACGCCGTCGCCTCCGATTTCTTCTACGGCAACGCCACGGCCGCGCAGTACGGCCTCGCGGCCACGCCCATCATCTTACTGCCGTCGGGCATCTATTACGCCGCGCCCAAGGGCCGCAACGCCGACGTCCTGCGGGCGATCGAGCGCCATCTGGGCGCCTGGAAGGCCGACTCCGATTCCGTCTACTACCGCATCCTGACCCGCTGGGACAATGCCAAAATGCGCCCGGCCGACGCGGCGGCGCAGCCCGGATACGGGCCGGAGGTCCTGGCCGCCGCCGTCCTCGCCGCGCTGGCCGCCCTGGCCTACGCCGCCTACGTCCGCTGCCGGGCCCGCCGCGAAGGACGGCGCCTGCGCACGGCCGGCCACCGCCTGGCCGTCGTGCTCGACCACATCGACGACCTCATCTGCATCGAGGACGGCGACCGGCGCTGCCGCTACGCCAACCGGCCGTTCCGCGAATTCTCCGGACTGCCCGCCGCCCCGCCGGCGGCGGCGCTCGACCCCCGCCAGGCCCCCGGCCCCGTGCGCGCCGACGGCATCGCGGCCGCCGATCTCGCGGCCCTGAAACGGGGCGAAACCCTCGTCGCCCAGGAACGGCGGCCCTCCGCCCGGACGGGCCGCGTGCATACCTTCCGCTCCGTCAAGATGCCGCTGTACGATCCGGCCGGCGCGACCGACATGTACTGCACGATCCTGACCGACATCACCGCCCGCATGCGGGCCGAGGAACTGGCGCGCCACAACGCCTTCCACGATCCCCTGACCGGCCTGCCCAACCGCATCCTGCTGCTGGACCGGCTGGAACGCACGCTGCTCGACGCGCGCCTCGAAGGCGGCTGCGGCGCCGTGCTGGTCCTGGACCTGGACGGCTTCAAGAAGCTCAACGACAGCCGCAGCCACGCCATCGGCGACCAGGTGCTGAAGGAAGTGGCGCGCCGCCTGATGGAGCACACGCTGGAGCAGGACACGGTCTCGCGCATCAGCGGCGACGAATTCATGGTGCTGCTCACGCGGCTGGACGCGGACCCGGACGCCGGCGCCCGCCAGGCGCTGAAGATCGCCGAACGGCTGCGGCGCGTCCTGGCCTCGACGCCGCTGGAGCCGGGCGAGCAGGCCTGCGTCTTCACCGCCAGCATCGGCCTGACCCTGCTGCACGCCGGCGGCGCGTCGGCCGGCGACGCCATCCGCGAGGCCGACCTGGCCATGCAGCGCGCTAAGCAGCTGGGCGGCAACCGGACCGTCTTCTACGACCACACGCTGCAGACCGAATTCGAGCAGCGCCTGTGGATGGAAAAGGACCTGACCCTGGCCCTGAACACGTCCCAGCTCGCCATGCACATCCAGCCGCAGTACGCGCGCGACGGCCGGGTCACGGGCGCGGAACTGCTGGCGCGCTGGACGCACCCCGAGCACGGCCCGGTCTCGCCCGGCCTGTTCGTGCCCCTGGCCGAGGAAAGCAGCCTCATCAACCACCTGACCTACTGGTCGCTGGACGTGGCCTGCCGCGCCTTGCTGAACCTGCAGGACCTGGACGAGATCTATCCGGTCTCCGTCAACATCAGCCCCAAGGTCCTGATGGACCCGGGCTTCGGCGAGGCCGTGCGCGGCCTGCTGAAACGCACCGGCGCGCCCGGCAACCGGATGATCTTCGAGATCACGGAAGGCGTCTGGATCCAGGACGTCGAGGCCACGGCGCGGCGCATGCGCGAGCTGAACCGCCTGGGCATCCGCTTTTCCATCGACGATTTCGGCACCGGCTACTCCAATCTGTCCTGCCTGATGCGGCTGCCCATCTTCGAGCTGAAGATCGACCAGAGCCTGATCCGCAACCTGCCCGACGACCCCGACAGCATCGCCATCGCCCGCCTGATCCTCGCCATGGCCGGACAGCTGGATTTCTGGGTCGTCGCCGAAGGCGTGGAAGACGAGCCCCAGGCCGCCTTCCTGGCGCAGCACGGCTGCGACGCGATGCAGGGCTACCTGCTGGCCCGCCCCATGCCGATCGACGCCTGGATCAGCATCGTGCGCCTGCGGCGCGGGCGGCTGAGATAGACGGATCGCGCCCTACCAGGCGCCCCGCTGTTCCGGGACGTACTTCACCAGAGCCAGCGCCAGCAGCCGGATGACGGCCAGGATCGCATAGACCCACGCCAGGATCTCGCCCGGATTGCTCTGATACGCCAGGAACGCCGCCACCATCGAGATCGTGGCGATGGAACCGGTCTGCAGCGACAAGGTGCGCAGCGCCGCCAGCATCGACGACGATTCGGGCGCCAGTTGCAGGCCGGCATTGCGCATGGCCGGATTGATGGTGCCGTTGCCCGCTCCGACCAGGAAGGCCGAGAACGCCAGCCAGGCATAGGGCGTGCCCGCCAGCGGTGGCAGCGCCAGCCCCACCAGCCCCACGATGCTGACGGCACTGCCCACGTAGAGCGGCAGGTGATAGCCGGTGCGGCGCAGCAGCGCCACCGCCGCCAGGGAACAGATCATGGCCGCGGCCCCCTGGGCCGTGAGCAGCGTGCCGGATCCCACGGCATCGATACCGTACTGGCTGGTGGCGTACAACGGCACCAGCGCCATGGCGCCCACCACGAAGCCGCTGAAGATCACGTTCACCAGATTCACGACGCCGAAGTGGCGGCCGTAGATCAGCCGGGGCGCGATGAAGGGGGCGGCCGTGCGGCGGATATGGCGAAGGAAGAACAGCAGCGAGAGCACCGCCACCAGCAGGAGCCCCAGGAACCCGAGCAGGCTGTCGCCGCCCTGGCGCTCGCCCAGAACGGTGGCCGCCAGCATGCCCGACAGCAGGCTCAGGCCCAGCAGCACGATCCCCGGCACGTCCATCTTGCGGCGGGTGCGGTCCTCGGACGGCGGATCGTGGGGAATGAAACGGAGGGCCAGGAAAAAAATGACCAGGCCGATGGGCACGTTCACATAGAACACGTCGCGCCAGGACGAATACGCGACGAAATACCCGCCAAAGACCGGGCCGATCATCGCGCCCACCGGGAAGATGCTGCCGAACAGGCTGACGTAGCGGTCGCGCGCGGCGCCGAAGTGCTCCACGATGATGCCGGTGGCCGTGGGGGTGAACCCGGCGCCGCCCGCGGCCTGGATGGCCCGCAGCACGATCAGCAGATAGATGTTGTCGGCCATGCCGCAGCCGAACGAGGCCAGCGTGAATGCCAGCGTGGAGGCCACGAAGACCTGGCGACGGCCGAACCGCTCGGCCAGCTTGCCGCTGATGGGCAGCATCAGCACGAAACCGAAGGAATAGGCCGTGATGGTCAGGCTCGCCAGGTTGATCGAGGTATGCAGCCCCTGCTGGATCGCGTGCAATGCCGTCGCCACGATGGTCGAATCGATCGACATCATGAGCAACGCCATGGCGATGATGGCGAAAACAGTCTTGCGGCGCACGGGCGCCGTGGCGGCACGAGCCACAGGGGCGGTCATATGAGCGCCGCCACGTGGCGGACGTGCGGGCGGGACACGATCATGCGGCCGCTCATTCCACCGTCACGCTCTTGGCCAGGTTGCGCGGCTTGTCCACGTCGGTGCCGCGCGCGCAGGCGGTGTGGTAGGCCAGCAGCTGCAGCGGCACGGTGTGCAGGATGGGCGAGAGCTTGCCGTAGTGCTCGGGCATGCGGATGACGTGCATGCCCTCGGCGCTGGCGATCTGGGAATCCGCGTCGGCGAAGACGTAGAGCTCGCCGCCGCGCGCGCGCACTTCCTGCATGTTGGACTTCAGCTTTTCCAGCAACTCGTCGTGCGGCGCGATGGTGATGACGGGCATGGCGTCGGTCACCAGGGCGAGCGGGCCGTGCTTGAGTTCGCCGGCGGGATAGGCCTCGGCGTGGATGTAGCTGATTTCCTTCAGCTTCAGCGCGCCTTCCAGGGCGATCGGATAGTGCATGCCGCGCCCCAGGAACAGGGCGTTTTCCTTGCTGGCGAAGCGTTCGGCCCAGGCGATGATCTGGGGCTCCAGCGCCAGCACGGCGGACACGGCGGCCGGCAGGTGGCGCAGGGACTTGATGGCCTGTTCCTCGGCGGCGGCGTCCAGCCGGCCGCGCGTCTGCGCCAGCGCCAGGGTCAGCAGGTACAGGGCGGTCAGCTGGGTGGTGAAGGCCTTGGTCGAGGCCACGCCGATCTCCACCCCCGCGCGGGTGATGAAGGCCAGCTTGCATTCGCGCACCATGGCGCTGGTGGCCACGTTGCAGATGGTCAGGGTCTGGTCCATGCCCAGGCTGCGCGCGTGCTTGAGCGCGGCCAGGGTGTCGGCGGTCTCGCCGGACTGGGAGATGGTGACCACCAGGGTGCGCGGGTCGGGCACGCTGGTGCGGTAGCGGTATTCGCTGGCGATCTCCACGTTGACGGGAATGCCGGCCACGGATTCGATCCAGTAGCGCGCCGTCAGGCCGGCGTAGTAGCTGGTGCCGCAGGCCAGGATCAGCACGCGGTCGATGGCCTGGAACGCGGCGTGCGCGCCGTCGCCGAACAGCTCCGGCATGATGGCGTCGATGTCCTGCAGGGTGTCGCCCACGGCGCGCGGCTGCTCGAAGATTTCCTTCTGCATGAAATGCCGGTAGGGGCCGAGCTCGGCCTCGCCGGTGTGGACCTGGACCGTGTGCACGGGCCGCTCCACAGGCCGGCCCTGGGCGTCCGCGACCCAGACGCGCGCGAGCTGCAGGTCCACCACGTCGCCGTCCTCCAGGTACATGATCTGGTCGGTGGTGCCGGCCAGCGCCAGCGCGTCGGAGGCGAGGTAGTTGCCGTCGGCGCCGCGGCCCACGACCAGCGGCGAGCCCTGGCGCGCGCCGACCACGCGGTGCGGTTCCTGGGCGCAGAACACGGCGATGGCGTAGGCGCCCTCCAGGCGGCGCACGGCCTGCTGCACGGCGGCGTACAGGTCGCCGTCGTACAGGTGGTCCACCAGGTGGGCGATGACCTCGGTGTCGGTCTGGCTCTGGAACACGTAGCCGGCGGCCTGCAGTTCCGTGCGCAGGGCGTCGTGGTTCTCGATGATGCCGTTGTGCACCAGCGCGATGCGCGGCGCGCCCTGGTCCGGGCCGGAGAAATGCGGGTGCGCGTTGTGCGTCAGCGGCGCGCCGTGGGTGGCCCAGCGGGTGTGGGCGATGCCGGTCAGGCCCTGGACGCCGTCCTGCGCGGCCTGGGCCGCGAGCTCCGCGACGCGCTGGGTGCTGCGCACCCGCTGCAGGCCGGTGCCCGTGTGCACGGCCACGCCGCAGGAGTCGTAGCCCCGGTATTCCAGGCGGCGCAGGCCTTCGAGCAGGACGGGAACGATGTTGTGCTGCGCCACGGCGCCGACGATGCCACACATGGGGGAATGCTCCTGGTACGGAAAGACGGTTCGGGAAGGCGGCCGGAAAAAGGATCCGGAAAGACGGGGCCGGCGGAACCCGGCCCGGCTTTGCGCTATTGTGGACCGGAGTGCCTGAAATAAGGTTTCTATTTGAGCATTCAAATGGAATATGATTTCATATAAGATCATCCATGAAATCGGATTTCATGAACTACATGGAAATGAATTGAATGGATCAAGCGGGGCCTCGCGTCCTGCATCCTGCTCACAGCTGTTGCGACCCGGAAACATCTTCATGCCCAAGCTCGAACTCGACGACCTGGACCGCCGCATCCTCGACATCCTGCAGCAGGACGGCGCCCTCGGCAACCAGGAACTGGCCGCGCGCGCGCACACCTCGCCGCCGACCTGCCTGCGGCGGGTGCGCCGCCTGACCCGGGCGGGCGTCATCCAGCGGCGGGTGGCCATCCTGGATCCGGCCCTGATGGGGACGGCCCTGACGGTCCTGATCGAAGTCACGCTGGACGCGCAGGCGGCCGCGCAGGCCGACGCCTTCGAGGCCCGGCTGCTGGCCGAGCCGGCCATCCAGCAGTGCTATCGCGTCAGCAGCGGGCCGGACTTCATGCTGGTCGCCCTGGTGGCGGACATGGCGGCCTACCAGGCCCTGGCGCTGCGCTGCCTGACGGGCGATCCGCGCGTGCGCAACGTGCGCAGCTTCTTCGCCACGCGGCGCAGCAAGTTCGACACCCGGATCCCGCTGGCCCCTTGAGGCATCCGGCTCCGTCTGCGGGCGCAGCGAACGGCGCGAGCCGGCCGGAGGCAACCCCCGATCAGCGGACCTGATCCACCTCGGGCGTGGCCGGCTCGTCCGCCCAGCGCGCGCGGAATTCCAGGATGTCCGGCAGGCAGCGCATGAACGCCTCGACCAACGCGGGATCGAAATGGCGGCCGCTTTCCTTGCGGATGTGGGCCACCGCGTCCTCGATGGACCAGGCCGGCTTGTAGGGGCGCACGCTGGTCAGGGCGTCGAACACGTCCACCAGCGCGACGATGCGCGCGGCCAGCGGAATGGCCTCGCCCGCCAGGCCGTCGGGATAGCCGCTGCCGTCCCATTTCTCGTGATGGCGCAGGGCGATCATGGCGGCCAGCCGCAGCAGGCTGGAGCGGTGCTCGCCGATGATGCGCGCGCCGATCACGGTGTGCTGGCGCATGATGGCCCATTCCGCCGCGTCCAGCCTGCCGGGCTTGAGCAGCACGGCGTCGGGGATGCCGATCTTGCCCACGTCGTGCATGGGCGCGGCGTTGAGCAGTTCGTCGGCCGCCTCGTCGCTGTAGCCCACCTCGCGCGCCAGGCGCCAGGCGTAATGGCTCATGCGCACGATGTGCAGGCCGGTCTCGTTGTCGCGGTATTCCGCCGCCGCGCCCAGGCAGCGGATGATCCGCAGGCGGGTTTCCAGGACTTCCTCGGCCTGCACCAGGGACAGGTGGGTGCGGACCCGGGCCTGCACCACCGGCGGGTTGAAGGGCTTGGTGATGTAGTCCACCGCGCCCAGTTCCAGCCCCTTGTGCTCGTCGGCCACCTGGCTGAGCGCGGTGACGAAGATCACCGGGATGGCGCGCGTGCCTTCGTCGCGCTTGAGGGCCTCGCAGACCTCGTAGCCCGACATGCCCGGCATCATGATGTCGAGCAGGATCAGGTCGGGCCGCTCCTTGCGCACCAGGGACAGCGCGGTGGGGCCGTCCTTGGCGAACAGCAGGCGGTACTGCGCCTGCAGGGTATGCCGCAGCACCTGGAGATTGGTCGATTCGTCGTCCACCAGCAGCAGGGTGCGGCGCGCATCCTTCTTGTCGTCCATGAAAGCGTCCATTCTCGATCGGGTCCGGGTTCAGTCCGGCTGCGCGGCGGGTTCGGCGGCCGGCGCGAGCGGCGTCTCCAGCAGCGCGCCGGCGCGCTCGAACTCGAAGGCGTCGATGGCCTCGCGCAGGGCCCGGGCCCGTGCATGGCCGCCGCGCGCTTCCAGGCCGGCGCAGACGACGCCCAGCACGGCGTCGTCCAGCTCGTTGCGCGCCAGCACGGCGCGCAGCGCCGCGGCGGCGGCCTCCAGACCGGCATCCGAGACCGGCGCCGCCGCCCCGCCCGCATCGGCGGCGCCCGCCGGCGCCGGGCCGCACGCGGCCGGCGCGGCCCCGGCGCAGGCATCCCGGCGGGCCGCCTTGGCTTCCTGGCGCGCGGCGTCCATCAGGGCGCGCAGATGCGGCAGGCGCATCAGCGCGTCGGCAAGGTGCCCCGCCCGGCCCTGCTCTTCCAGTTCGCCCGCCTGCTGCGAGACCGCCATCAGGGCGAGATTGCCCGCCGCGCCGCGCAGGCCGTGCAGGCTGAACAGCAGGGCCTCGGGATCGGCGTCCGCGCCCGGATCGGGCAGGGGGTACTTGCCCGGCGCCTCGTCCAGGAAGGCCAGGATCCGGTCGGCCAGCCGCGCCCGGTCGCCCCAGAGCGCCACGCCGCGGTCCCAGTCGATCGCCCGGGCCGCGGCGCGGCCGGCCGCGAGCGGATCGTCGGCGGCCTCGGGCCGGCCTTCCAGCACCCGCGCGATCTCCTCGTACAGCCGGGGAATGTCCAGCGGCTTGACGGCGAAGCCGCTCATGCCGGCCAGCCGCGCCTCGCGCCGGTCGTTGGCCATCACGCTGGCCGTCAGGGCGATGACCGGCGTGGCCGGCAGACCGTGAATGCGCTCGTGCTGGCGGATCAGGCGGGTGGCCTGCAGGCCGTCGATGACGGGCATGTGCACGTCCATCAGGACCACGTCGAAGCGGCCGGCCAGGAAGGCCTGCACGGCCTGCTCGCCGTCGCGCGCGGCCTCCACCTGGTGGCCGCCGGACTGCAGCACCAGCGTCAGCAGTTCCAGATTCTGCTCCACGTCGTCGGCGATCAGCACGCGCAGCGGCCGCAGCGGCGCGGCGCCGCCCGGGGACGGCGGCTCGTCGGGCGCGCAGCCCGGCGCCAGCGGCAGCCACACGTGGAAGGTGCTGCCCCGGCCGGGCTCGCTCTCGACTTCGATGCGCCCCTTCATGGCCTCCACCAGCTGGCGGGCGATCGTCGTGCCCAGCCCCGTGCCGCCGAAGCGGCGGCTGATCGAGGCGTCGGCCTGGGTGAAGGGATCGAAGATGGACTGGACCTGCGCGGGACTCATGCCGATGCCCGTGTCGCGCACCCGCACGTGCACCACCCCGCCTTCCAGGGAGAACAGCACGTCCACGCCGCCCGTCTCGGTGAACTTGATGGCGTTGCCCACCAGATTGGTCAGGACCTGCAGCAGGCGCAGGGTGTCGCCCTTGAAATGCTCGGGCATGTCGGCCGGATAGTGGGTCCTGAGATACAGACCGCGCGCCTGCGCGCCCAGCCGCAGCGAGGACTCGATCTGCATCGCCAGGCTCTTGAGCGAGAAATCGCGGTTTTCCAGCTCCAGCCGGCCGCTGTCCATCTTGGAGGTGTCCAGGATGTCGTTCAGCAGCCGCAGCAGGCTGCGCGAGGACTGGCGGATGGTGTTCAGGTGGCTGCGCTGGGCCGGCTGCAGGTCCGTCTGCAGCAGCAGGTCGGTGAAGCCGATGATGGAATTCATCGGCGTGCGGATCTCGTGGCTCATGTTGGCCAGGAAATGGCCCTTGGCGGCGGCGGCCTGCTCGGCGCGCTCGGCCGCCTCGCGCAGGGAGGCCTCCAGCGCCTGCTTGTCGCTGATGTCGGTCAGCATGCCGACGAACAGCATCTCCTGGGTGGGCAGCGACACGCGGCCGACGGCCAGGCGCACCGGCACCAGGCTGCCGTCCTTGCGCCGCCCGACGACCTCGCGGCCGATGCCGATGATGTGCGTCACCCCGGTCTCGCGGTAGCGCCGCAGGTAGCCGTCGTGCTCGGAATGGTAGGGCTCGGGCATCAGCATGTTGATGTTGCGCCCGACGACCTCCCCCGCCTGGTAGCCGAACAGGCGCTCGGCCGAATGGCTGAATTCCTGCACGATGCCATGGCCGTCGATGGTGATGATGGCGTCCACGGCCGTGTCCAGGATGGCCTGCAGGCGCGACTGGCTTTCGCCGACCTCGCGGTACAGCTCGCGGGTGCGGATGAGGCCGTTCAGCGACGTGACCAGCACCGCCACCGTCAGGCTGATCGACGCCAGCCCCAGCGACGCCCAGGTGGTGTCCAGCCAGATGCCGTGCGCGGCTCCGCCCACCTCGCCGTAGAAGCGCACGGCCGCCATGCCGGTGTAGTGCATCCCGGCGATCGCCACGCCCATGATCGCCCCGCTGATCAGGAACCGCGTCCGCCGCGCCAGCGAGGTGCGGCGCAGGCCGAAGCGGATCCACAGCGCCAGCACCGCCAGCGCCACCGCCACGACGATGGACAGGGCGAACAGCAGCGGGTCGTAGCGCATCTCCAGCGTGCTCTGCATGGCGGCCATGCCGATGTAGTGCATCGCGCCGATGCCGGCGCCCACCAACAGGCCGCCGGCGATCAGCGGCCAGCGCGCCGGCTGGCGCTGCGACAGCATCCACAGCGCCACCCACGAGGCCGCCAGGCCCGGCAGCAGGGACAGCAGGGTGATGTCCGTGCGGTAGACCATGGGGGCCGGCAGGTGGAACGCCATCATGCCGATGAAATGCATGGTCCAGATCCCGCCCCCCAGGGCGACGGCCCCGGTGCCGATGGCGACGTGGCGGTAGAAGCGGCTGCGGGTATGGCGGGCGATGTGCGCGGTCTGCAGCGCCATCAGGGACAGGAAGATCGGCACCGCGACCGACAGCAGGACCAGCCCGGGCTGCCAGGTGCCTTCGACCATGGGACCGGCCTCCGCGCCGGTGACGAAGAAATGGTCAAGCATCATGATGCGGATTCAACCCTTGAGACCTGAAACGATTGCGTGCAGGAGATAGCCTAACAGAATGCAACAGGCGCAACCGCCGGAATTCCGGCCGATTCGTCGCCGAACCAACACGACTCGGGGAAAACGAGAGGGCGAATCCAGAATTTTCATTGACTCAGGGAAATCCCCATGTCAAACTTGCGAATTGCCTGTTTTCTGACCTTCTGACCTCGGTTTCATGCCATCGGCCTTGCGCCGGGTGTGCCGTTTGGGTTGATCCGGTCGGCACATGCGACTGATTCTTGCCCGGCAGACATCCGCGGCAGCAACCCAGCGGGGACGTCCATCCGGTCCCCGCGGCACACCGCCCGCGTTGCGCGGGCGCAAGGAAACCATGTCCTTCGACTCCCTGGGGCTCGCGCCCCAGCTCGTGGCCGCCCTGCGCGACCTGAGCATCGACACCCCCACCTCCGTCCAGTCCGCCGCCATCCCGCAGGCGCTGGCCGGCCATGACCTGATGGTGTCCTCGCAGACCGGCAGCGGCAAGACCGCCGCCTTCATGCTGCCCGCCCTGCAGCGCCTGAGCCACCGCGCCGGCGCGGGCGGACGCGGCGTGCAGATCCTGGTCCTGGCGCCCACGCGCGAACTCGCCATGCAGGTGGCCGACGCCGCCCGCGCCTACGGCAAGCAGATCGACGGCCTGCGCGTCGCCACCGTGGTCGGCGGCATGCCCTACGGCGCCCAGATCAAGTCCCTGTCGCGCCGCGTGGACGTGCTGGTCGCCACCCCGGGCCGCCTGATCGACCACCTGCAGGCGCGCCGCGTGAACCTGTCCACCGTCCAGACCCTGGTGCTGGACGAGGCCGACCGCATGCTGGACATGGGCTTCATCGAGGACATCGAGACCATCGTCCGCGCCACGCCGGCCGAGCGCCAGACGCTGCTGTTCTCGGCCACGCTGGACGGCACGGTCGCCCACCTGGCGGCCAACATGATGCGCGAACCGAAGCGCATCGAGGTCTCGCACGCGCACCAGAAGCACACCCACATCACCCAGCACCTGCTGTACGCCGACGACAAGGCCCACAAGCTGCGCCTGCTGGATCACCTGCTGCGCGACACCACCCTGGACCAGGCCATCGTCTTCACCGCCACCAAGCGCGGCGCCGACGACCTGGCCGACCACCTGAGCGACGAGGGCTTCGCCGCCGCCGCCCTGCACGGCGACATGAACCAGCGCCAGCGCACCCGCACCCTGGGCCTGCTGCAGAAGGGCCAGGTGCGCGTGCTGGTGGCCACCGACGTGGCCGCGCGCGGCATCGACGTGCAGACCATCAGCCACGCCGTGAACTACGACCTGCCCCTGCAGGCCGAGGACTACGTGCACCGCATCGGCCGCACCGGCCGCGCCGGACGCAATGGCCAGGCCATCACCCTGGCGGTGCACGCCGAACGCCACAAGGTCCGCCGCATCGAGCACTTCATCGGCCAGGCCATCCCCATGGAAACCATCCCCGGCCTGGAGCCGCAGCGGTCCGTGCGCCCCACCTACAAGGACAAGCCCGTCCGCGGCGCCCGCCCGCAAGGCGGCAAGCCCCACGGCAAGCCCTGGCACAAGGACGGCCCCGCCGCCGGCGCCGCGCCGCGCGCGCGCAAGCCCTGGCAGCAGGATGCCCGGGCGGGCGAGGACACGCGCCCCGTCCATGCCCGCAAGCCCGCCTGGCAGCAGGACGCCCAGGCCGCCGACGGCAGCCGCCCGGCGCGCGCCCACAAGCCCTGGGAACAGAACGGCCAGGCCGACGGCGCCCGCCCGGCGCGCGCCCGCAAGCCCTGGGAACAGGACAAGCCGGCGTTCGCCCGCGCGGAGCGTGGCGAAGGCCGCCCCTTCCACGCCAAGGCCGAGCGCGCCCCGCACGGCGCGGGCCCGCGCCCGAGCCGCGACGGCGACGCACCGCGCGCCGCCCGCCCCGCCAAGGCCGGCGCCAAGCCGTCCTTCAAGCGGCAGGCCCGCCAGGATCAGCCCCGCGCGGCGCGTCCCCGGTTTGCCTGATCCGGTGATCTGATCGCCTCGCTGCCCCGGCACCAACATGCCGGGGCTTTTGTTTTATAGTCGTGGCATCCCTCCACGTCGCGGCTTGCAGGCCGCTCCGATTCGCCAGGCACGCAGCAGTCCGCAGGGACTGCCGCGTGTCCGGGTTCATCCGTAGGGGACTGTCCTATCTCCCGCCTCGCCCCATGATGGAACCGCCCGCCGTCCACACCCCCTCCGGCCTGCCGGAACCCGACGCCGATGCGCGTGCCCACGGCGCCCGCGTCCAGGCCATGCTCGCGCAGCGCATCCGCGACGCCGGCGGCTGGCTGCCGTTCGAGCGCTGGATGGAAGCCGCCCTGTACGCGCCCGGCCTGGGCTACTACAGCGCCGGCAGCGCCAAGTTCCACCGCGAAGGCGATTTCACCACCGCTCCCGAAACCAGCCCCCTGTTCGGCCGGGCGCTCGCGCGCCAGGTCGCCCAGGTGCTGGAGGCCAGCGGGTCCGCCCGCGTCCTGGAATTCGGCGCCGGCTCGGGCGCCCTGGCCGCCGCGCTGATTCCCGCCCTGCGGGACCTGGGCATCGAGGCCGAATACGACATCCTGGAACTGTCCGCCGACCTGCGCGCCCGCCAGCGGGACCGCCTGTCGGACCGGGCCGGCCAGGTGCGCTGGCTGGACGCGCTGCCGGAGGCCTTCAGTGGCTGCGTCGTCGCCAACGAAGTCCTGGACGCCATGCCCGCCGTCCTGTTCCGCTGGAACGCCGCGGGCGAGCCCGAACTGCTGGGCGTCGCCCTGGACGCCCGGCCCGAGGCCGCCGCGCCCTTCCGCTGGGCGGCGCGGCCGGCGCCGCCGCCCACCGCCACCGCCCTGGCCGCGCGCATGCCGCCCCTACCCGGCTACCAGTCCGAAATGAACCCGCAGGCCGAGGCCTGGGTGCGCGACCTGGGCCGCTGGCTGCGGCGCGGCGCCGCCCTGCTGATCGACTACGGCTTTCCGCGGGCCGAGTACTACCACCCCCAGCGCCTGCGCGGCACGCTGATGTGCCATTTCCGCCACCATGCCCACGACCAGGCGCTGATCCTGGCCGGCCTGCAGGACATCACCGCCCACGTGGATTTCACCGCCATGGCGGACGCCGCACTGGACGGCGGCCTGGACGTGCTGGGCTACACGTCCCAGGCGCGCTTCCTGATGAACGCGGGCCTGACGGACCTGATCCGCGCCCCCGGCGACGATCCCGCGCAGCGCGCGCGCCAGCTGACCGCCCTGAACACCCTGCTGTCCGAGGCCGAGATGGGCGAGCTGTTCAAGGTCCTGGCCGTCGGCCGAGGCCTGGACGCGCCCCTGCTGGGCTTCGCCCGCGGCGACCGGCGCGACCGGCTGTAGGCGGCCGGACACGGCCAGGCATCCCAGGCCGGGGCCATCGCCCGGCTTCCTACCCTACCCCACCTTCAAGCCGAAGCTGTTCATCAGGCGCCGCGTGGCGAAGTCCGGCCGTCCGCCGGTGAACAGCGCCAGGTCGTCCTCTTCCGGATGCAGGGCGTCGGCGCGGCGCGGCAGCAGGCTGCGGGCGCGCCGGGCGATGGCCTCGGCCGGATCCAGCCAGTCCACGGGCCAGGGCGCCAGCCGGCGGAACACGTTGGCCATGAAGGGATAGTGCGTGCAGGCCAGCACCACGATGTCGGTGCGCGCGCCGTCTTCTTCCACGAAACAGGGGCCGATCTCGGCGGCCACGGCCTCGTCGCTCACCGGCAGGCCGCGGACGTAGGCTTCCGCCATGCGCGCCAGCCGGGGCGAGCCCACCAGGGTCACGTGGCATTGCGAGGCGTAGGACTGGATCAGGTCGCGGGTGTAGTCGCGCCGCACCGTGCCCGGCGTCGCCAGCACCGACACCCGCCCGGAGCGCGTGCGCTCGGCCGCCGGCTTGATGGCCGGCACGGTGCCGACGAAGGTCATGCCCGGATAGGCCGCGCGCAGCGCGGCGCCCGCCACCGTGAAGGCGGTGTTGCAGGCGACGATGCACAGGGCCGGATCATGGTCGCGCAGCAGCCCGTCGAACAGGTCCACGATCCGGTCCCGCAGGGCGTCCTCGGCCCAGCCGCCATAGGGGAAGCCGGCATCGTCGGCCACGTAGACGAAGCGCCGCTCGGGCATCAGCACGCGCGCCTCGCGCAGCACGGTCAGGCCGCCGATGCCGGAGTCGAAGACGAGGACGGGCTGGTCATCCATGGGTCGATCCTCCGCAGTCATGGCGCACGCCTTTCGCACCTTTCCAGGTGCGCCGGCGGTGCCGTCCCGGGCCGTCCGCTGCATCCGACGGATCGATCCCTCAGCATCCCGCCCCGACCCCCGCCAGCGCCGCCAGCCGCGCCGCGCGCAAGTCCTCGCGGATGCGGGCGGGATCGCCCCCGGCCGCGCGCGCGACCGCTCCCGCGTCGATGGCGCGCACGGCCTCGATGCGCCGCGCCCACGCGGAGAGATCGACGTCCCCGCGCACGCAGGAGGCCGCCTCGAGCAGCGCCCGGCAGCGATCCGGGCGGCGCCACGCATCGCAGGATTCCAGCAGGCCGAGCCAGGCCTCCGCGCCGCCGGCGCCGCCTTCCAGGCCTTGCAGGACCACCGGCAGCAGGCGCGCCAGATCGCGGCAGGCCGAGGGCGCGCGCAGCGCGTCCTGCAGGCCGGGCCCGGAGGCGCGGCACAGCAGGGCGTAGCGCTGGGCGAGATCCAGCCCGCGCTCCGCCGCCGCGTGCAGGCCCGCGCGCACCTCGCCGTCCCACGCCAGGCCGGGCGCGACCCGCTCCAGCGCCCCGCATGCGGCCAGCACGTCCAGCATGCGGCCGGGGTGGCCCGTCATCAGCCCCTTGGCGAACTCCTGCCAGACGCGTTCGGGCACCAGGGCGTCCACCTCGCCGCCGCGCACCAGCGCGCGGCACAGGTCCAGGGTCTCGGGGGCGATGGAGAAATCGTGGAAGCGCGCGGCGAAGCGCGCCAGGCGCAGCAGGCGCACGGGATCCTCGACGAAGGCCGGCCCCGTGTGGCGCAGCACGCGGGCGCGCACGTCGGCCACCCCGCCCAGGGGATCGATCAGCGCGCCGTCGGGCGCCCGCGCGATGGCATTGACCGTGAGGTCGCGGCGGCGCAGGTCGTCTTCCAGGGTGACGTCCGGCCCGGCGTGGAACACGAAGCCCCGGTAGCCCCGGCCGGATTTGCGCTCGGTGCGCGCCAGGGCGTATTCCTCGTGCGTGCGCGGATGCAGAAAAACGGGGAAATCCCCGCCCACCGGCGTGAACCCGCGCGCCGCCATGATTTCGGGACTGGCACCCACCACCACCCAGTCGCGGTCGCCCGCCGGCTGGCCCAGCAGGGCGTCGCGCACCGCGCCGCCGACGATGTAGACCTCCAGGCCGGCGACGGCCGGGTCGTCCGCATCCAGGCCGCCGTCCGGCGGCGCCGCGCGGTCCCGGCCCGGCCCGGCCTCGCCAGGGCCGGCGTGGCCGGCGCTGCGGCGCGCGGTCACGGCCGCGCCGTCCGCGTCCCGTCCATGGGGTCGACGGTGCCCAGGCGCGCCTTCAGCGAATCGGGCTGGCCGGAGAACAGCATCGCGTAGTAGACCGCGTTGGACAGGACGTTCTTCACGTACAGGCGGGTCTCGGTGAAAGGAATGGTCTCGGCGAAGATCGCGCCTTCGACCGGCGCCTGGAGCTGGGCGCGCCAGCGTTTCGGCCGGCCCGGCCCGGCGTTGTAGCCCGCCGTGGCGAGCAGCTCGGAGCCGCTCAGGTCCCGCAGCACCATGTTGAGATAGCTCGTGCCCAGGATCGTGTTGGTGTCGAAATCGTTGACCTGGCTGGGCTTGAAGTCCTTCATGCCGATCTTGCGCGCCACGTGGCGCGCGGTGGCCGGCATCAGCTGCATCAGGCCCGACGCCCCGACGCGCGAGCGGGCGTCGGTGATGAAGCGCGATTCCTGGCGGATCAGGCCGTAGACCCAGGCGGGGTCCAGGTCGATCAGGCGCGCCTTGGCGGCCACCTGGCCCTCGAAGGGCGCGATGAAGCGCTGGCTGAAATCGGCCACGCCGCGCGTCAGCAGGGAGGTGTTCACCACCCGGTCGTAGATGTGCTGCTCGCGGGCGAATTCCGCCGCGCCGCGCAGCTGGGCGTCGCTCATGCCGCGCAGGGCGAAATTCCATTCGGGCACGGCTTCCCTGCGCCAGCCCAGGTCGAACAGCGCCACGGCGCGGCGCAGGCCGGGATTGGCCCGCGCCTGGGCGGTCCAGGCCGGGTCCAGGGGAGCGGGCTGCGGCGGCAGGGCCGGCGTGCGGCCCAGTTCCTCGGCCGCCAGCAGGCCGTAGAAGCCCTGCTCGGCGGCGATGGACTCGTAGTACTGGCGCGCGGCCACGGCATTGCCCTGGGCCGCCAGGGCGCGGCCGTACCAGTAGCGCCAGACGGGCTCGTCGGCCTGCCGCCCGCTCATCTTGCGGATGGCCGTGGCGACCCGGTCCCAGTCGATGGGCGCGGCGCGCAGTTCGGCGCGGACTTCCCAGGCGTGGTTGTAGTCGGTCATGGGCACGAAGCCGGACTGCCGGTACCAGCGCGCGGCCTCGGGATCGACGTTGAGCGCGGCCACCAGGCCGAACTGCCCCCAGACCCATTGCAGGTCGGCCTTCGGCATCCAGCCCGCCCAGCGTTCCTGGATGGTGCGCGCGGCCTCGGCCCGGTCGTCGCTGCGCGCCAGGCGCGACAGGGCGATGGCGGCCAGCTCGAAATCCACGGCGGCGCGCGGCTGGCCGCGGGATTCCAGCCATTTGCGCGGATTTTTCATCAGCGCGGCGTACTGCACCATGGCCGCGTCGTCGAACACCACGCCGGCCATGCGGTCGGCGTCGCCCTGCTTGCCGCTTTCCAGGGTGTCGCGCAGCAGGCCGTTCAGCTCCTTGCGGCTGAGGATGTGGTCGGCCGCCGCCTGGTCCAGCAGGTCCCAGCAGTCGGCATTGGGCTGGAACACGTCCAGCACCTCGGCCGCGCGGGCGCGCTTGCCGCTCTGGTGGCGCGCCAGCAGCAGGGCGCAGCGCACCGCCGCCGAGGGCTCGGCCACCGCCGGCACCCGCAGGGCCTGGACGTAGTCGCCGGAGCGGGTGGCCGCCAGGATCCAGTCGGCGCGGATGCGTTCGTCCAGGTAGGTGCCGGCCGCGTCGGCCAGGAACTGGCGCACTTCGGCGTCCGGGACGGGACGGGCGCGGTCCTGCAGCCGGTTGCGCAGCGCCCAGTAGCGTGGATACAGGCCCAGCACCGGGTCGGCGGCGGCCAGCGGCGCCAGGCGGTCGATATCGGCCCAGCGCCGCTTCTGGAAGGCCTCGTAGGCGTCCACGACGGCCTGGCGGGCGGCGGGCGGCACCACCACCGGCGCGGGCGCCGGCACCACCGGAGGCGGCAGGGTTTCGGACGCGGCGGGCGCAGGCGCGGGCGAGTCCGAGGCCGGCGCGGCCAGGACGACGCGCGGGGCTTCGCCCGCCTGCTGTTCGGCGGCCGTGGGCGCCTGGGCGCCCGCGCAGCCCGACAGGCCCAGCAGGGCCGCCAGGCCCCAGGCCATGTACCGATGACGCGATCGGGACGAGGCCGGCTCTGCATCCCCGGCGAATCCCGGATATCCTATGAAACTTCGCCTCATGGCCAAAAACCCCGCGAACCAGTCACTACATGAATCAGAACGCACAGGATAACGCAGCCGCCCTGCGGACGCGACTCAAGCAGCGCCGCGCCGGGATGCCGCCCCAGGACCGCGAGCGCGGCGCGCTGCTGATCCGCGGCCGCCTCTACACCTGGCTGGCGACCAACCGCACCCGCCTGCGCGAATCGGGCCGCCCCGACGTGCGCGGCATCGCCGCGTTCTGGTCCATGGCCGACGAGCCCGCCCTGCAGGCGCTGCTGCGCCAATGGGCGGAAGACGAGACCCTGACGGTCTCGCTGCCGGTCGTGGCGGCGCCCGGCCAGCCGCTGCGCTTCCGCGCCTGGACGCCGGACACCCCCATGAAACCCGGGGCCTACGGCATCCTGGAGCCCGACGGCCCCGAAGCCCCCGCCCCCGACGTCGTGCTGGTGCCCACGCTGGGCTACACGCGCCAGGGCGACCGCCTGGGCTACGGCGGCGGCTACTACGACCGCACCCTGGCGGCGCTGAAGGCGGCCGGCCATGCGTTCACCACGGTGGGCGTGGCCTGGGCCTGCGGCGACCTGAGCGGCGAGGCCTACGCCCCCGCCGCGCACGACGT
The DNA here is from genome assembly GCF_000612685.1 of Castellaniella defragrans 65Phen. NCBI lineage: Bacteria > Pseudomonadati > Pseudomonadota > Betaproteobacteria > Burkholderiales > Alcaligenaceae > Castellaniella > Castellaniella defragrans. The sequence continues at coordinate 521,268 of NZ_HG916765.1, read as the reverse complement.
CCGCCTGGATGCGATCCTGACCGACAAGGGCTGGGCCGTGCCGGCGCCGGAACTGTAGACGCGGGACCCGCCCGCGGATCGCCGTGCCTTCATCGCGCCTGCGGCAACGAGGCCGGCACGCCGGAACTCAGGCGTCCAGCCCCAGGTTGGCGCAGATCTGCGCCACCGCGTCGGCGTTGTTCAGGGTGTAGAAATGCGCCCCCGGCGCGCCCTGCTCCAGCAGGCGCGCGGTCAGCCGCGTGATCACCTCGATGCCGAAGGCGCGGATGGACGCCTTGTCGTCGCCGAAGTCCTGCAGCCGCAGCCGCATCCAGCGCGGGATTTCCGCCCCGCACATGGACGAGAAGCGCGCCAGCTGGGTGTAGTTGGTCACCGGCATGATGCCCGGCGTGACGGGGATGTCCAGCCCTTGCGCGCGCACCCGGTCGACGAAATCGAAATAGGCGTCCGGATTGAAGAAATACTGGGTGATGGCGCCGTCGGCCCCGGCCCGGACCTTGTCCACGAAATGCCGCAGGTCGGCCGCCGCGCTTTCGGCCTGGGGATGCATTTCGGGATAGGCGGCGACCTCGATGTGGAAGTGATCGCCGTAGTGCTCGCGCACGAAGCGCACCAGGTCGGCGGCGTGGTGCAGCTCGCCCGTGTCGCCGCCCATGCCCGAGGGCAGGTCGCCGCGCAGGGCGACCAGGCGGCGGATGTCGCGCGCGCGGTAGTCGTCCAGGATGGCGCGCAGTTCCGCGCGCGTCGCGCCGATGCAGGACAGGTGCGGCGCCACGTCCACGCCCAGGTTCTGCAGCATGCGCACGGTGTCGGCCGTGCCGGTGCGGGTGGAGCCGCCCGCGCCGAAGGTCACGCTGACGTAGGCCGGCCGCAGGGCCTCCAGCCGCTTGGCGGAGCGCACCAGGCGTTCCTGGGCGGCGATGTCGCGCGGCGGGAAGAATTCCAGGCTGATCGCGGAGGCGGAACCGTTCATGAGGCCAGCAACCCCGCCAGGGCCGTGGACACGATGCTGTAGACGATCGCGCCGATCACCGCCCACCAGAAGCCGTCCACCTGGAAGCCTTTCAGGATGGAGCCGGCGAACCAGAACACCAGGGCGTTGAGCACCAGCAGGAACAGGCCCAGCGTGACGATGGTCAGCGGCAGGGTCAGCAGGATCAGCAGGGGTTTGACCACGGCATTGAGCAGGCCCAGCACCAGCGCGGCGATCAGCGCCGAGCCGAACGAGGCCACGGTGATGCCGGGCAGGATGTAGGCCACGACCAGCAGGGCCACGGCGTTCAGGATCCAGACGAGCAGCAGCATGATGGAACTCTCCTCAGTAGCGGTAGTGATCCGGCTTGAAGGGGCCTGCGACCGGCACGCCGATGTAGTCGGCCTGCTTCTGCGTCAGCGCCGTCAGGCGCACGCCCAGCTTCTTCAGGTGCAGGCGGGCGACCTTTTCGTCCAGGTGCTTGGGCAGCACGTAGACCTGGCCGGTCTTGTAGTGGTCGCCGCGCGTGTACAGCTCGATCTGGGCGATGGTCTGGTTGGTGAAGGACGCCGACATCACGAAGGACGGATGGCCGGTGGCGCAGCCCAGGTTCACCAGGCGGCCCTTGGCGAGCAAGATGACGCGCTTGCCGTCCGGGAAGATGATGTGGTCCACCTGGGGCTTGATTTCCTCCCAGGGCAGGTCTTCCACCGAGGCGACGTTGATCTCGCTGTCGAAGTGGCCGATGTTGCAGACGATGGCCTGGTCCTTCATGCGGTACAGGTGGTCGCGGTCGATGACGTGGTAGTTGCCGGTGGCCGTGACGAAGATGTCCGCCTGCTCGACCACGTCGGCGTCGTTCAGGTCCACCACGCGGTAGCCTTCCATCGAGGCCTGCAGCGCGCAGATGGGATCGACTTCCGTGACCCAGACCTGGGCGCGCAGGGCGGCCAGCGCCTGGGCGCAGCCCTTGCCCACGTCGCCGAAGCCGCAGACCACGGCGATCTTGCCCGCGACCATCACGTCGGTGGCGCGCTTGATGCCGTCCACCAGGGATTCGCGGCAGCCGTACAGGTTGTCGAACTTGGACTTGGTGACCGAGTCGTTGACGTTGATGGCGGGGATCTTCAGCTCGCCGCGCTGCGACATCTGGTAGAGGCGGTGCACGCCGGTGGTGGTTTCCTCGGTCACGCCGCGGATCTGCGCCAGCCGCGTGGAATACCATTTCGGGTCGCGGGCCAGCTGCGCCTCGATGGCGGCGAACAGCACGCGCTCTTCTTCGTTGCCGGGGCGGGCGATGACCGAGGCGTCGGCCTCCGCGCGCGCGCCCAGGTGCAGCAGCAGGGTGGCGTCGCCGCCGTCGTCCAGGATCATGTTGGCCTGTTCGCCCGGCCAGTCGAAGATGCGGTGCGTGTACTGCCAGTAGTCTTCCAGGGACTCGCCCTTGACGGCGAACACCGGCGTGCCGCCCGCGGCGATGGCGGCGGCGGCGTGGTCCTGGGTGGAGAAGATGTTGCACGAGGCCCAGCGCACTTCCGCGCCCAGGGCCTTCAGGGTCTCGATCAGCACCGCCGTCTGGATGGTCATGTGCAGGCTGCCGGCGATGCGCGCGCCCTTCAGGGGCTGGGACGCGGCGAATTCTTCCCGCGTGGCCATCAGGCCGGGCATTTCGGTTTCGGCGATGGCGATTTCGCGGCGGCCCCAGTCGGCCAGGGCGATGTCGGCGATGACGTAGTCGTGTGCAGTGCTCATGGTGATCCTGTAGAGCCTGCGCCGGCGAAGGGGGTGTCACGGCCGTGCCCACCTCCGCCCGCGCAGGACGGCGATGGGCGCCGTTTGAAGAAGGAATCCCGAGCCTGGCGGCGCGGGCGGGATCCATCGGATTCCGCCGCCGCGCCGGTGCAGCGCCCCTCGGGCAAGTCCGGATTATAGCGTGGGCGCCCCTGCCATGGCGCGGACGCCCCGCGGGGCTCAGGACGCCGGCTGGGCGGGCAGCCGCGACGCCGGCAGGAAGGCGTCGGAGAAGCAGACGCTCTCGTCCAGCCCCTGGGCGATGAACGCCGGCGCCGCGGCCTCGACCATCCGCACCGAGCCGCACAGATAGACCTCGTAGCCGCTCAGGTCCGTGAAATCGGCCAGGATGGCTTCGTGCACCAGGCCGGTGCGCCCCGTCCAGCCATCGCCTTCGGCGGGCTCGGACAGCACCGGCACCACGGTGAAATTGGCGTGCTCGCGCTGCCACTGCTCGCAGCGTTCGAGCATGTACAGGTCCTCGCGCCGGCGCACGCCCCAGTACAGCCGCATGGGACGCTGCACGCCGCGCGCGAAGGCGTCCTCCACGATGCTCTTGACGGGCGCGAAGCCCGTGGCGCCGGCCACGAACAGGATGGGCTGGCGGCTGTCGCGCAGCGTGAACTGGCCCAGCGGCCCCTCGAAGCGCACCACGTCGCCGGGCTTCATGCCCTGGAACACGTGGGTCGTGAAGCGTCCCCCCGGGACGAGGCGGACGTGCAGCTCGATCAGCGCGTCCGCACCGGGCCGGTTGGCGAAGGAGAAGGCGCGCCGCTGGCCGTCGTCGAGCACGATGTTGATGTACTGCCCCGCCTCGAAGTCCAGCGCCGCGCCCTCCGACAGCCGCAGGACCAGGAGCATCACGTCCTGGGCGAGCGGCTCCAGGCGCTCGACCACGGCGGTGTATTCCCGCACGGTGCGGGCCGTGCCCGCGCCCGCCACGGCGTCCTCGACCTCGACGACCATGTCGCCGCGCGGCACGGCGCAGCACATCAGGGCCATGCCGCGGGCCTTCTGGGCATCGGTCAGCGCGCCGGGGCTGTAGGGCCGGTGGTCGTAGGCGCCCTGCTGGACGGTGCAGATGCACAGGCCGCAGGCGCCGTTGCGGCACTCGAAGGACAGCGGCAGGCCTTCCCGCAGGCCGGCGTCGAGGATGGTCTCGCCCTCGCGCGCCTGGAACTGCGCGCTCGTGCCTTGCCCGCCGTGGATGACGAGCCCCGCCATGCGCCGCTCGCCGCGCCGGAACCGCGGCGGCCACCAGGGCAGCAGCGCGAGCAGCACGGAGCCGCCGACCACCAGGGCCCACACCCAGGCCATCGGCCATTGCGTCATCAGCGGAAAGACCGCCATGTAGAACCAGTCGGGCTCGATCCGGGCGACGGCCCGGGCCAGGTCGCTGACCCCGCCCTGGCTGTGCACCGGCGCCACGAACGACAGTGCCACCAGCGTGGCGAGCAGGCCGGCGGCGATGGCCCGCGGCGGCGTGGTGCGCGCCTTGGGCACCCGTTGCGCGTGGATCGACATGACCATCAGCACCACCAGCGGCAGGCCCACGTGCATGAAGGACAGCAGGGTGAAGAAGCGGTTGCCGACGTGCTCGGTGTAGAGGAAATTGCGCATCAGCGCGCCGTCGAAGATCGGCAGCCAGTCGAGCCATTCAAACGTGGCCACGGTGACGTACTGCGCCAGCTGGTCCCAGGGCAGCATGTAGCCGTTGATGCCCGTGGCGTAGACCATCCAGATCAGCATCACCCCGGTCATCCAGGAGAACCAGCGGAACCCGCGGAACCGGTCGAAGGCGAAATAGCGCAGCATGTGCAGCGCCATGGTGAGCACCATCGCGTCCGAGGCGTAGCGGTGCACGCTGCGCAGGATGCCGCCCAGCCACCATTGCGTGGTGCTCAGCTCGATCACCGAGTCGTAGGCGTCGACGATGCCGGTCTCGAAGAACACGTAGAGGTACAGGCCGCTGCCCCCCACCACCCAGAACAGGAAGAAGGAGATGGCGCCCAGGTGATAGAAGGGATTGATGCGGTCGCCGAACGCGGCGTTGAACATGCCTTCGACGCGCAGGAAGAGCCATTGCAGCAGGCTCTGGATTCTCTTGATCATTGGATTCCCTTCAAGCCTTCGAGTCGCGCGCCGCCGGCTGGCGCATGGCGCGGATCGCCACCACCACGAACAGCAGCCCCCCGATGATGGCGATGAGGCCGCCCAGCCCCATCATACCCATGCCGACCACCTCGCCGGTGCTGCGCAGCACCTGCTCGGCGCCCGCCACCTTGCGCTGCACCCCGTAGCCGCCGGACCAGACCAGCCCGGTGATGTGGATGAGCTGCCCGATGCCGTAGAGCCAGGGCTGCCAGGTGGCCATGCGGCCCTGCGGCGCACGGTAGCCCAGCGCGGGCAGGACGCGGTAGACCACCCCCATGAGCGCCAGCGTCACGCCGACGATGCAGCCATGGTAGTGGGCCGGGATACGCACGTTGCTGCCGGCGATGAAGATGCCGATCACGCCGCCCGCGGCGAACACCAGCACCGAGGCGAGCAGCGCCGCGCGCAGCGGCCGCTGTTCGGGGGCGCGCAGCCGCACCGCGAGCGCGCCGTAGACCACCGACAGGCCGACCGGCAGGATGGCGGGGCCGCCGCCCAGGCGCATGGCCCAGGTGAGCAGGGCGCGGTGCTCGACGGACGCCACGTCGTGGGCGAGATAGGCGTAGGGCGTGACGAAGACCCCCGCCAGCGCCAGGGAGAACATCATGACCGTGACGCGCGGCGTCAGCACGGAACGCGCGCCGCACGCACTGGCCAGCCACAGCCAGGCCACCAGCATCAGCAGGGTCCAGGTGAACTGCAGGGCATGGCCGCCGCCCCAGAACAGGATCTCGTAGTAGGCCTTGCCGTGCAGCGAGGTGGGCAGCACGGCCCAGGACCAGGCGAAGCCGAGCACGCCGACGGCCGCGGCCACGGCGGCCGCGCCCAGGCCGAAGCCCAGCGCGCCCGCCCGTCGTAGCGCATGCCCAGCCGGGGTGCCGCCAGCAGGCTGCGCAGCACCAGCAGCGTCGCGCCCAGGCCGAACATCACCAGGCCCGCCAGGAACAGCGGCGATTCGAGCACCGGGATGTAGTTGGCCATGATGGGCTGGCCCGGGTTCAGGAAGGGCGCCAGCGCCATGGCGAGCGTGCCGGCGGCGGTGATCCACAGGCCCGGCCAGGCCAGCCATTGCGCGCGCGCGGTGCCGTACAGGCTCCAGAGCAGGCCGGCCATGGCAACGAACCAGACCAGCACCGACAGGTCCACATGCAGCACCAGGGAAATCTGGAAGAAGTCGGCGGCCGGCAGCCAGCGGTTCACGTAAGGGGTGCGCGAGGCCACCAGCAGCACCGAGAAGATGCCCGAGCCGATCAGCGCGGCCAGCCCGAGGCCGAGCCAGCCGCGCCCCAGCGCCAGGCGCGCCTCGCCGGAGACGTCCAGCTGGTAGTCCGCGCCCAGGCGCGCCGGCGGCGGAGTGGCCGGGCCGGCCCGCAGGCCCGGCACATGACAGGGGTTCGCGCTCATTGCAGGACGATGCCTCCCTTGTCGGCGTTGAAATCGATCACCAGCACCTGGGCCGGCGCCAGCGTGACCACCGCCTCATGCTGCTGGACGGCTCCGCGGGCCGACTGGTCGTCGCGGAAGCGCACGGCGATGCGGTGCTCGCCCGCCGGGACGTCCAGGCGCCGGTACAGGGTGGAGGCGCCATCGCGCGACAGGCCCGAGGGCGCGGAGACGTGGCTGACCACCTGCCGGCCGTCGAGGTCCACCTCGATGCTCACCGGCGAGCGTTCCCGTTCGCATTTCGCGGCCCCGCGCATGTTGGGCGCGAGCTTGGCGAGTTCTTCGGCGGTGTAGGGCCGGCAGTCGGCCAGCCGCGCGCCGTGGTGCATGAAGCTGACCTTGATCTGCGCCATGTCGGGCCCCAGGGGGTGGTAGACGGGCCAGCGCGAAAAGACGCCGATCGCCACGGCGAAACAGCCATACAGCAGGGCCTGGCCGAGCCAGTCGAAAACGCGCCTCATCGGGGCTCTCCTAGGGAATGGGGGCTTGCGTCTCCGGGCGCCGGCGCCGCGACCCGGCCGCGGGGGCGGCGCCCGGCACGCGGATCGGACGCGCGCGCGTCAGGCGATGCCACGGCCCCTCTTTTTGGCTGAAATCCTGCGGCTCGTGCGCCATTCGTTGATGAAGAAGGCCATCATCAGGATGAAGAAGGTCGCGCCGCCGGCGATCTGGACCGGCAGGGTGTAATCGACCCGGTAGGCGCCGGTTTCCGGATCCAGCACCGTGCACATGATGCGGATGCGGTCCATCAGGTTGTCGAGCACGGAGTTTTCCGCGTTCATGGGCAGGCCGGCGAGCAGCATCTTCAGCGGCTCGCCCAGTTCGCCCGCCACGACGTCCTCGCCGTAGATCTGGCGCACGATGCGCCCGTCGGCGTCGAGCACCGAGACCTGGAGGACGTGGTCGAAGCCGGCCGGCGTGGCCGCATAGGCGAAGCCGAAATCCGCTGTCAGCGCGGGGACGATGGCCGCGGGCGGGCTGAGGAAATCCCAGTTGGGCGTCGTGATGCCGTACTGGGTGGCGAATGCCTTGAGCGCCTGCGGCGAATCCGCGGGCTGGTTGAAGCCGATGCTGACGACGTTGAACTGGCTGGCGCCCACGCTCTTTTGCAGGGCCTCGACGGCTTCCTGCAGCGAACGGGTGGTGGCGGGACAGATCTGGAAGCAGCCGGTGTAGATGAAGCTGACCAGCAGGGGCTTGCCGCGGAAGGAGGAAAGGGCCACCGGGCGGCCCTGGCGATCCAGCAGGATGTGATCGCCGATCTGCCGCCCGAGCGCCGCCTGGCTGAGGCGCAGGGCCTGCCCGGGATCCAGCCCGGGATTCCCGGCCGCCTCGGCGCGGCCCGCGGCCGGCGCCGCCATCAGCGCCAGCCCCAGACCGCATGCCGCAAATCCCCGCCATGCGCGGGAGAGAATCGACCCGCCGGACCCCACTTATCTTCCCCGGTGCGCCCCGCGCGTCAACTCAGGCCCCACAGCTGGCTCAGGTACTTCCAGTTGACGAAGTAGTAGAGCACGAAGGCCAGCAGGAAGACCATGGCCAGGACGAAGGTGCCGGGCGCCACGAAGCCCGCCGAACCGTAGGTCTGGGCCGCGAGGGTCGGCGCGGCGCGCTGGACCGGCGTGAAATGGGGGCTGACCGCGCCGGTGTCGAGCCGCTTGCCGAACAGCAGGGAGCCGATCACCAGGTAGACGAAGAGCGCGCCGCCGATGATGGCCACGACCCCGCCGATGCCCACCAGCCCCATCATCAGGTAGGCCGCGCCCGGCCATTCGTAGGCCAGCGCATGGCCGTTGAAGGCCATGTCCCAGTGGCGGCGGGATACGCCCAGCGTGCCGGCGCCCATCATCACGAGGCAGAAGAAGTACATCGCGAAGCCGAAGAGGTAGGGCTGGATGCGCGCCAGGTCGGGCGAGATGATCTCGCGCCGGAACAGCACCGGAATCAGGAAGTAGGTCAGGCCCATGAAGGTCAGAGTGGAGCCGATGACGACGGTGGCGTGGAAGTGGCCGGGCACGTAGATGGTGTTGTGGATGAGCAGGTTGAGCTGCTCGGTGCCCATCATCACCCCCGAGATGCCGCCCAGGAAGCCGAAGCCGACCAGCGAGATGAAGACGCTGGAGAATACGGGATTGCCCCAGGGCGCCTTGCGCAGCCATTCAAACAGGCCCTTGTTGAAGCCCCGGGCGCGCTGCGCGACTTCCATGGCGCCGGGAATCGACAGGGCGTGGATCATCGAGGCCAGCACGGCGAAATACATGAAGTAGCTGGTGTTGACGATCTTCCATTCGGTGCTGACGCCCGGGTCGGCCAGGATGTGGTGGGCGCTGGCGAGCTGCAGGAACAGGATGTACAGCAGGAAGGCGCCGCGGCTGACGCGCTCGGACATGGGCTTGGCGCCGAAGGCGATGGCCGCCACGGCATACCAGATCGAGATGTGGGTCGCCACGTTGATCTGCTGGGACGAGTGGCCCAGCGCCCACCAGATCACCCGGTACACCAGCGGATCGACGTTCTGCAGCAGACCGATGGACATGAAGAAGGTCGGGATCAGGATGATGGCGCCCGACAGCAGGGTGAAGACGGCGATGATCGCCGCCGTCATGGCGCCGAACGTGACCAGCGGGACCGAGCCTTCGTAGGTCTTTTCCCGCTTGGCGACGACCATCGTGCCGAAGAACACGCCGCAGGCGATCAGCGCGCCGACGGCGAACACGATCAGCCCGAGATAGAACGACCAATGGGCCATCATCGGCACATAGGAGGTCATCATCACGCTGGAATCGCCCCGGAACACGGCGATGTTGTTGACCACCGCGCCGACGAGCATGAGCGCGTAGGCGAGCCAGGCGATGCGCGGGGTGGCGATGCGGCAGCGCAGCAGGGTCGAGGAGGCGAAATACAGTACCGCGATCTCGAAGAAGATCATCCAGTAGATCAGCATGTCCAGGCCGTGCGCCGTGAGCACCATGTAGAAGGTGTCGGCGGACAGCCAGTGCACGGCGGGCCAGCGGGTGAGCACCACGCCGATGGCCAGCAGGCCGCCGACGAGCAGCGCCAAGATGGCCGTGACGGCGTTGATCTTGATGAGTTTTTCAGCCTGGTCCTCGAACTGCAGACCCGAGCGCGGACACGTGCGATAAGTGGTATGAGTGGCCATGTCGATCCCTGTTTTACTTGACGTACAGGCGGCTCACCATCTCGTGGTGGCCGATGCCGCAATACTCATTGCACACGATGGAGAAGGTGCCGGACTCGGTCGGCGTGACCTTGATCACGTGCTCGTAGCCGGGCACCACCTGGATGTTCATGTTGACGGGCTGCAGCGAGAAGCCGTGGTTGTAGTCCATCGCGGTCAGGTGCAGCTTGTAGGTCTTGCCCTTTTCCAGTTCCAGGATCGGCCACCAGCTCCACAGCCGGGCGATCAGGTAGATGTCGGAGCCTTCGGGCGGCGCGACCACGGGGATTTTCTGTTCGGTTTCGGTGCGGACCGTCCATTTGTCCACGAAGGCCTGCGTCTGGGCCATGAATTTCGCGGGATTGGTCTTGTAGGTTTCGGTCGCCAGGTTCTGCTTGCCGTAGACGTGCCAGAACACCATCATGAAGAACATGATCATGCACCAGATGAAGGCGATGATGATCCAGGTGGCTTCGAGGCGGTCGAGCGGGTGCTTCCACCACAGCCGTTCCGAGGGGGGCAGGATTGCGCTCATGGTGCTTCCTTATTTGGCTGCGGGAATCGTCAGGATGTCGATGAAGCCCCATAGGTTGTAGATGACCATGGGGATGACCACACCTAGAAACAGCAATAGAAAGGGGCTGTCCAGCAATTGCTGGATGAGCGGCACTTTTTCGTCTTCGTCGTCATGGTGATCCATGGCTGTTCTCCTCTCGTGAAACCTCCCGGGGCTTTTTATTGGGGGATGGAATGGAAGCCCGGTACAAATCTATTTCAGAGTGTTGTGATTGTCCGGACCCGCAGAAACCGGCGCCATGATCCAGATCAATTTTCAGGGATGAGCCCGGGGTTTTACGCAAATAGTCCGCCGGCGCGCCGCCAAAGGATGTGAAAATGCCGCACGGCCCGTCCGAGGACGCCCGAAAAGGCCGGCGCCCGCGGCGCCGGAACATCCCCATCCCCATTCGAGAAGCCGCAGGAATGAGCGAACTTGCCCCCCTCCCAGGCCGCACGCCTTCCCGCCCGGCCGGCCGGCTGATGCTGCTGCGCGGCATGGCCTGGACCTGCGCCGTGCTGGTGCTCGTCATCATCGGCCTGAGCGCCCACATCCGCCTGACCCGCACCGCTCCGGCCTGCGAGCCCTGGCCCCAGTGCCAGGACTCGCTGTCGCAGGCGCCGCGCGCGCAGCCGCCCGCCGGCGCGCGCGAGCCTTCGCCGGCCGTGCGCATGGCGCACCGCGTGACCGCCTCGGCGACCCTGCTGCTGGTGCTGGCCATGCTGGCGACCACCCTGAGCGCGCGCCCCGCCCTGCGGGCCGAAGGCCGGCTGGTCCTGGGCATGCTGGGCCTGACGCTGTTTCTCGCGGTGCTCGGGCGCTGGGGAGGATCGTCGCTGCACCCGGCCGTGACGCTGGGCAACCTGCTCGGGGGCTTCTGTCTGTTCGCCCTGGGCACGCGGCTGGCGCGCACCGCGACGCCCACGCCCACGCCCGCGGGAAGCGGCGGCCAGGGCGGCCGGGACGGCCAGGCGCCGCCGCGGCGCTGGGTGCGGCCCGCGATCCTGCTGGTGCTGGCGCAGATCGCCCTGGGCAGCCTGATGGGCGCGGACATCGCCTGGCTGCAGACGACGCACCGCGTCACCGGGCTGGCGCTGGTGGCGCTGCTGCTGACGCTGTCCTGGCGCGTCCGGCGCCAGGGCGGCCGCGCCCTCGCCGCCGCGCTGGCGGTCCTGCCCGTGCTGCTGGCGATACTGGGGCTGGCGCTCACGGCGCCCGCTCCGCCGCTGGCGCTGATCCTGGCGCACAATCTCTGCGCCGCGCTGCTGCTCGCGGCGCTGGCGGGAATCAGGCGCTAGGGGCCGTCCGGCGCGCCCACGGGCCGCGGCCCCGCCGCCCGCCTCACGGCGCCGCGGACGGCGCCGCGCCCATGGCGTGGAAGAGGCGCGCGGCCTCCAGCAGCCGCTGCGCGCGCACGTCCAGGGCGTCCAGTTCCGCCAGCTCCGCCTGGCGGCCGGCCGCGCGGGCGGCCGACGGCGGCACCGCGCCCAGCGCCGCGCGCCGGGCGGCATCGGCGGCGGCGCCCCGGGCCGCCCCGGCGGCCGCGTCCCCGGCGGCCTGCGCGGCGCCCGCCTGCTCCAGCGAGGCCAGCGCATCGGCCACCTCGCGGAAGGCGGCCAGCACCGTGCTCCGGTAATCGTCCTCGGCCGCCGCGTAGGCGCGCAGGCTGGCGCGCTGCTGCGCCCGCAGGGCGCCGCCATGGAACAGCGGCGCCGTCAGGCCGCCCGCGAGGCTCCACAGGGCGCCCTCGGGCGACAGCGCGGCCGGCCAGTCGTAGCCGCCGCGCCCCATGGCCGCCGTCAGCGTCAGGCTGGGGAACAGGTCGGCGCGCGCCGCGCCCGCGTCGTGGGCCGCCGCGGCGAGCGCCGCCCGCGCCGCCTGGACGTCGGGCCGCGCGGCCAGCAGCGCGGAAGGCACCAGCACGGGGATGCGCGCGGGCAGGCGCAGCCGCTCGAAGGGGATGGCCTCGGGCGCCCGGTCGGGCGTGCGCCCGAGCAGCACGGCCAGGGCATGCCGGAGCGTGAGCGCCTGCGCCCGCAGGCCCGGGATCTGCGCCGCCACGGCCTCGGCCTGGCGGCGCGCGTCCAACACGGCGGCGCGCGGCGCGGCGCCCAGGGCCTGGCGGCGGGCGGACTCCGCCGCGTCGCGCCGCAGGCCGTCGGCCACGGACGCCAGGATGCGCAGGCGCGCCTGCAGCACGGACAGGGTCAGCGCGCCGGACACCACGTTCGCCGCCAGCGCTTCGCGGGCGGCGCGCCACTGGGCCGCACGCTGCTCCACCCGCTCGGCCAGGGCTCGGTTGCGCTCGCGGATCGAGCCGAACAGGTCGAAGGTGTAGCGGACCTGGGCCTGGCCGACGAAGGTGTCGTAGAGCGAGGTGCGGGGCAGCTCGGGCAGGGGCGGCGGCAGTTCCAGCGGCAGGCCGAGCGCGCGCTGGCGCGCCGCCTGGGCGCCCAGGTCGACCGAGGGCAGTTCCGTGGCGCCGACCTGCGCCCGCAGGACCTCGCGCGCCGCCTCCAGACGCCCGCGCGCGGCGGCCAGGTCGGGATTGGCCGCGCGCGCTTCGGCCACCAGCGCATCCAGCTCGGGCGCGCCGAACGTCGTCCACCAGGACGCCTCGGGCGCCTGCGCCGCCACCAGTTCGGGACCGTCCGCCGGCGCGGCATCCGGCGGCGGGCCCGCGACGTAGCGCGCCGGTTCGGGCACGGCCGGCGGCCGCCCCGAAGGCCCCAGGGCGCAGCCCGCCAGGCCCAGGCTCGACGCCAGGCCCAGCACGGCCGCCGCCCTCGTCAGCCGGCCGTTCATGGCGCTTCTCCCGCGGGGCGGCCCGCGTCCCCGCCCTCATCCCCGTCCCGGACCCGGAACATCAGCGCGTACAGGGCCGGCAGCACGAAGACCGTGAGCACGGTGGCGCTGGTGATGCCGCCCATCAGGGCGGTGGCCATGGGGCCGAAGAAGTCGCTGCGCAGCAGCGGGATCAGCGCCAGCACGGCGGCCGCCGCCGTCAGCGTGATGGGGCGGAAGCGCCGCACGGTCGCGTCCACGATGGCGTCGATGCGGCGATGGCCGGCCGCGATGTCCTGCTCGATCTGGTCCACCAGGATCACCGAATTGCGCATGATGATGCCGAACATGGCGATCACGCCCAGCAGGGCGACGAAGCCGAAGGGCTTGCCGAAGATCAGCAGCGCGAGGACCACGCCGATCAGCCCCAGCGGCGCGGTCAGGACCACCAGCACCACCCGGGAGAAGCGCTGCAGCTGGATCATCAGCAGGGTCAGCACGGCCACGACCAGCACCGGAGTCTGGGCGTTGATCGACGCCTGCGCCTTGGCGCTGCTTTCCACCGCGCCGCCGACCTCGATGCGGTAGCCGACCGGCAGGCCGGCGCGGATGTCGGCGAGCCGCGCGTCCACGGCCCGCGTCAGGTCGATGCCTTCGACGCCCGGCGCCACCTCGGCGCGCACGGTGATCGTGGGCTGCCGGTCGCGCTCCCAGACGATGGCGTGCTCCAGCCCCTCGCGCATCCCGCCCAGCGCCTCCAGGGGTACGGCGCCGCGCGGCGAGGGCAGGGCCAGATGCGCCAGGGCCGCGGGATCGCCGCGCTCGGGCTCGGGCGCGCGCAGGTCGATGCGGATCAGGCGGTCGCCCTCGCGGTACTGCGACACGGGCCGGCCCGACAGGGTCATGGCGAGGAAATCCGCGACGTCGCGCGAGGCGATGCCCAGCCGCTGCGCGGCCTGCTGATCGACCTCGAAATGCGACACGCGCGCCGAGGGCTCGTCCCAGTCGAACTGCGTGTTGCGGGCGCGGGGATCGGCGCGCAGCACGGCCGCCACGGCCTCCGCCGCCTGGCGCACGCGCGGGACGTCGTCGCCGCTGACGCGGAACTGGACCGGGAAGCCGACGGGCGGACCCGACTCCAGGCGCGACACCCGCCCACGCACGGCCGGGAATTCCGTGCGCAGCGCCGATTCCAGCCAGGGCTTGAGCGCTTCCCGGTCCTCGATGGACTTCGCCGTGACGACATACTGCGCGAAGTTCGGCGACGGCAGCTGCTCGTCCAGCGGCAGGTAGAAGCGCGGCGCGCCGGTGCCCACGAAGCCCACGGCGCGCGCCACCTCGGCGCGTCCGTCCAGCAGCGCCTCCAGGCGCTTCGCCTGCGCCAGCGTCGCCTCGAACGAGGCGCTTTCGCGCAGCCGCAGGTCCACCAGCAGCTCCGGCCGGGCCGAGTCGGGGAAGAACTGCTGCGGCACCAGCCGGAAGGCCGCCAGCGCGGCCACGAACAGCGCCAGCGTCACGGCGACGACGCCGCCGCGGCGGCGCACACAGGCATGCAGCCAGCGCCGCAGCCGGCGGTAGAAGGGCGAATCGTAGAGGTCGCGCGCCGCGGCGCCGTCCGCCGGCGCGGGATGCGCGTGCGGCCGCAGCAGGGCGTGGCCCAGCAGCGGGATCAGGATCACGGCGGCCAGCCAGGACACCAGCAGCGAGATGGCCGACACCTGGAAGATCGAGCGCGTGTATTCCCCGGTGTTCGAGCGCGCCAGGGCGATCGGCAGGAAGCCCGCGACCGTGACCAGGGTGCCCGTCAGCATGGGAAACGCCGTGCTGGTGTAGGCGAAGGCCGCCGCGCTCAGCCGGTCCCAGCCCTGCTCCAGCTTCACGGCCATCATCTCGACCGCGATGATGGCGTCGTCCACCAGCAGGCCCAGCGCCAGGATCAGGGTCCCCAGGGACACCTTGTGCAGCCCGATGCCCATCCAGTCCATGGCCAGCGCCGTCAGCGCCAGCACCACGGGGATCGAGATCACCACCACCATGCCGGTGCGCAGTCCCAGCGACACCAGGCTGACCAGCAGCACGATGGCCACGGCCTCGCCCACGGCGCGCAGGAATTCGTCGACCGAGGCCGTCACGGCGTCGGGCATGCTGGCGACTTCTTCCAGCGACAGGCCGGTCGGCAGCCGCTCCCGCAGGCCGGCCACCGCGTCGCGCAGCTGCCGCCCCAGGTCCACCACGTCGTAGCCTTCGGCGGCGGTCACGCCGATGCCCAGCACCGGCCGCCCGGCATGCCGCATCTGCGTGGACGGCGGCTGCGCCGCGCCGCGCCGGATCTCGGCGATGTCGCCCAGGCGCACCAGCCGGTCGCCGGCGGGCACCAGCGTGTCGGCCAGGTCCTCCAGGCTGTGAAACTGCCCGGTGGGACGCACGTACAGCCGGTCGGACGCGGTGGATACCACGCCGGGGTCGGCCACGGCGTTGCGCGCGGCGATCGCCTGACTGATGCGCGCGGGCGTCAGGCCCGATTGCGCCATCACGGCGTTGGGAATGCGGACCTCGATGCGCTCTTCCTGGTCGCCGAAATAATCGACCTTGGCCACGCCCGGCACCCGCAGCAGCACGGTGCGCAGGATGTCGGCCTGGTCGCGCAGCTGCGCCGGCGTGTAGCCGTCGCCCGCCAGCGCGTAGATGTTGGTGTACACGTCGCCGAATTCGTCGTCGAAGAACGGCCCGGCCACGCCGGCGGGCAGTTCGGCGGCCAGGTCGCCGATCTTCTTGCGCACCTGGTACCACTCGTCGGGCACCTTGCGGGCATCCACGGCCTCGCTCATGAAATAGAAGATCGTGGACTGGCCCGGCCGCGAATAGCTGGCGGTGTAGTCGCGGTGCGGCATTTCCTGCAGCTTGCGTTCGATGCGGTCGGTGACCTGCTCGCGCACCTGCTCGGCCGTGGCGCCGGGCCACAGGGTCTGGACCACCATGACGCGGAAGGTGAAGGGCGGATCCTCGGACTGCGCCAGGCGCAGGCCCGCCAGCGTGCCGGCCACCACCATGACCGCGATCAGGTAGATCACCAGCGAGCGATGCAGGATCGCCCAGCGCGACAGGTTGAATCCCCCGTCCGCCGGATGGGCCCCGGACGGCCCGCTCACCGGCCGCCTCCGGCCGGCGCGGCGGCATGGGGCCGGTAGGGCACGGCCTGGACGCGCTGGCCTTCGGACACCGTGTGCGCACCCTGGGCGAGCACGATCTGGCCGGGCTCGATGCCGGCCGCGACCGTCACGGTGTCGGCGCCATAGGCGGCGACCTCGACCGGCCGCAGGGCCAGCGCGCCCCCGGCGCCCACGACCCAGACCGCCGGCCCGTCTCCCCGATGGAACAGC
Source organism: Castellaniella defragrans 65Phen (assembly GCF_000612685.1). Lineage (NCBI taxonomy): Bacteria > Pseudomonadati > Pseudomonadota > Betaproteobacteria > Burkholderiales > Alcaligenaceae > Castellaniella > Castellaniella defragrans. Next base: position 505,009 of record NZ_HG916765.1, on the reverse strand, counting down.
GCCGTGGCGGGCAGGGTGTAGCGGGGCGCGCCGGCCGCGGGCGCCCGGAAGCGGACCGTGGCCGTCATCCCCAGGCGCAGCGCCGGGTCCGCCGCGTCGAGCCGCAGCTTCACCCGGAAACCGAGGCTCGCCGGATCGGCGGCCCGGGCGACTTCCCGCACGCGGGCGGGCAGCCGCACGCCCGGAAGCGCCATCGGCTCGACCTCGGCCGCCTGGCCAGGCCCGATCCCCGCCACGCGGCGTGCGGGCAGGTCGGCGACGGCCTCCAGGCCGTCTCCCCAGGCCAGGGTGTACACGGGCTGGCCCGCCGCGACGTTCTGGCCCGTCCCGGCCTGCTCGGCGACGATCACGCCGTCGTGGCCGGCGGCCAGCCGCGTGTAGGCCATCTGGTCGCGCGCCCGCGCCAGGGCCTGGCGGGCCTGTTCGTACTGCGCCCGCGCCTGGGCCAGCTGGGCGCGCGTCTGTTCCGCCTGGGCCTGGGCGATCAGCCCCTCGCGCCCCTGGGCCTGGTCGCGCCGCCCCTGCCGCTCGGCCACGTCCAGCGCTTCGCGCGCGGCCTGATGGGCGGCCTGGGCCGCCGCCAGGTTCTGGCGCCAGAGTTCGGGATCGAGTTCCGCCAGGAGCTGCCCGGCGCGCACGGCGTCGCCCAGCCCCGCGTGGCGCTGCAGGATCAGCCCCGCCTGCCGGAACGACAGCGGCATGGATTCGGGCGCGGCGATCACGCCCGGCGCGGTCCAGACGGCGGGGTCCGCATCGGGCCGGACCTCGACCGTCGGCGCCGGACGCGGCGGCGGCTCGGCCTGCTCGCGCGCGCCGCAGGCGGACAGGGCCGCGCAGACGGCGATCAGGACCAGACGGTACGGCGGACGGGCGAGGATGTCTTTCATGTGCGTCCCAGCGAGCGACGGCCGGGCAACCCGGCGAACGGCCCCGGCCCGCGCGCTCGCCGGCCGTCATGCCGACGGGGAGTTTATTTCAATACAATATCGAATTCAAATACATTGATGTATTTGAAGCGCAGGAGCCGACGGGTAGGTGCCGGAGCGCGGGGGCCGGAGCGCGGACGCCGAAGCGCAGAGGCCGGGGCGGGATGCGGACACGGGGATGCAGGCGCGCCCGGATCCGCGCATGCGCGGACCCACGGTTTGTTCCTACAATCCGGACATCATGAAGACGAAAATCCGCCTGACCCGCGAGCAGAGCCGGGCACAGACCCGGCAGCGGCTGCTCGACGCAGCGCGCACCCTGTTCGCCGCGCAGGGCTACGCGGCCACCAGCGTCGAGCAGATCGCGCTGGAGGCCGGCTACACCCGGGGCGCCTTCTATTCCAATTTCCGGGACAAGACGGGCATCTTCCTGACGCTGCTGCGGTGCGAGCACGAACGCATCATGGCGGAACTGCAGGCGCTGCTGGACGCGCCCGCCCCCGAAAGCCAGGCAAGCCCGCCGCACCGGGACCTGCTGGAATCGCGGCTGCTGGCGCACTACGCGCGGCTGCAGCTGGATTCCCAGCGGCTGGCGCTGATGCTGGAGGCGCGGCTGCACGCGGCGCGGGACGCGGCCTTCGAGCCGCATTTCCGCCGCTTCCGGGAGGATCTGCTGGAGGCCGTGGGCCGCTACGCCCGGACCTTCGCGCAACGCGCCGGGCTGGCGCTGTCCATGAGTCCGGAAGACCTGGCCTTCGGCTTCGTGGCGCTGTGCGACGGCTGTGCGCTGCACCGGCTGGCGGGCAGCCCGCCGGGCGACGAGGACATCGAACGCATCCTGCGCGCCTTCATGAAGCGGATGGCGTTCGAGCCGCCCGGGCCGTCCCGATCCTCCGAACCGCCCGGGTCGCCCTAACAGTCGGGATTGCTCCGACCGTCCGGACCGCCCGAGCCGTCCGCGTCCCGAGGGAGGGGCGGCCGCCCCGGCGCGGAGATGCGCCGGGCGCACCCAGGAAAACGGCCCGCCGGAGCGGGCCGTGCGGGCCGTGTGCCGCGAACCGTACTGCCGGCCGCCGTCCTCAGGCCGCGGCTTTCAGGATCTGCACCTTGTCGGTGGCTTCCCAGCTGAATTCCGGCTCGCTGCGGCCGAAATGGCCGTAGGCGGCGGACTTGGAATAGATGGGGCGCAGCAGGTCGAGCATGTTGATGATGCCCTTGGGGCGCAGGTCGAAGTGCTCGCGCACCAGGCGCGCGATCTGCTCGTCGGGGATCACGCCCGTGCCTTCGGTGTAGACCGTGATGTTGATCGGCTCGGCCACCCCGATGGCGTAGCTGACCTGCACCTGGCACTGGCGCGCCAGGCCGGCGGCGACGATGTTCTTGGCCACGTAGCGCGCGGCGTAGGCGGCGGACCGGTCGACCTTGGACGGGTCCTTGCCGGAGAACGCGCCGCCGCCGTGCGGGCAGGCGCCGCCGTAGGTGTCGACGATGATCTTGCGGCCCGTCAGGCCGCAGTCGCCCTGCGGCCCGCCGATGACGAACTTGCCGGTGGGATTGATCAGGAACCGGGTCTTGTCCGTGAGCAGGCCGTCGGCGAAGACCGGGCGGATGATGTGCTCGATGGCGGCGTCGCGGATCTCGGCCTGGGAGATGTCGGGATGGTGCTGGGTGGACAGCACCACGGTATCGACCTCGGCCGGCTTGCCGTCGACGTAGCGGAAGGTGACCTGCGATTTCGCGTCCGGGCGCAGCCACGGCAGGCGGCCGTCCTTGCGCAGTTCGGCCTGGCGCTGCACGATGCGGTGCGCGTACCAGATCGGCGCGGGCATCAGGTCGGGGGTTTCGTCGCAGGCGTAGCCGAACATCAGGCCCTGGTCGCCGGCGCCCTGGTTCAGGATTTCTTCCGGCGAGCGGTCCACGCCCTGGGCGATGTCGGGGGACTGCTTGTCGTAGGCGACCAGCACCGCGCAGCCCTTGTAGTCGATGCCGTAGTCGGTGTTGTCGTAGCCGATGCGGCGGATCGTGTCGCGCGCGACCTGGATGTAATCCACGTTGGCGGTCGAGGTGATCTCGCCGGCCAGCACGACCAGGCCGGTGTTGCAGAGGGTTTCGGCGGCGACGCGGGAATTCGGGTCCTGTTCGAGCAGCGCATCGAGGATGGCGTCGGAGATCTGGTCGGCGACCTTGTCGGGGTGCCCTTCGGAAACGGATTCGGAGGTAAAGAGAAAATCGTTGTTTGCCACAGCGATGCGTCCTGTAAAAACGCCGGGGTCCGCCGGCGCGAGGTTGAACGAAACGCGTTGCACCTCTTCAGGATATCGGGGCGCGACGCTTTAGCGGAAATGAGCCCGGCCGGATCGGGCCGCCGGGTGATCGCTCCGCAAGTTGTCGGTTAACTCAGCGATCCCGGCCATTTTAAGCGAAAATGGAAACCGTCCGAAAGAAAGCATATTCCCCGGTGTGGTGTTTGCCCGGCCCGCGCATCCGCGGACCGGGCGGCGCGCCGGAGCCAGACCGCCTCTCCATTTCATGCCGCTGTCCCTCGTCCGCCTGCTGGCCGCGCTGCCCCTGTCCTGGCTCCAGGCCATCGGCCGGCTGCTCGGCACGGCCGTCTACCTGTTCCCCGGCCGCTACCGCCGCCGCCTGCGGGCTAACGCCGCCCAGGCGGGCTATGCCGACCCCGCCTTCGCCCGCCGCGCGGCCGCCGAATCCGGCGCCATGATCCTGGAGATCCCCAAGGTCTGGTGGCGCACGCCGCAGTGCCTGGCCCTGACGGGCGGCGACCAGGAATCCGTGGTGCGCGAGGCCCTGGCCGAAGGCCGGGGCGTGCTGTACCTGACACCCCACCTGGGCTGCTTCGAGATCACCGCGCGCCACCTGACGCAATACGGCCCGCTGACGGTGATGTTCCGCCCTTCGCGCAGCCCGCTGCTGGACCCCATCGTCGAATCCGCGCGCGACATGCACAATCTGCGCGCCGTGCCGGCCAACCGCAACGGCGTGCGCGAATTCGTGCGCGCCCTCAAGCGCGGCGAGGCCGTGGGCATGCTGCCCGACCAGGTGCCACGCGAAGGCGACGGCGTCTGGCTGCCCTTCTTCGGCCGCCACGCCCTGACCATGACCCTGGCCGCGCGCCTCGCCCTGCAGACAGGCGTGGCCGTGATCCTGACCGCCGGCGAGCGCCTGCCGGGCGGGCGCGGCTGGCGCATCCACTACCTGCGCCTGTCCGAGCCGCTGCCCGACGACCCCACTGCGCTGGCCGCCGCCATCAACCAGGCGATGGAGGCCCTGATCCGGCGCTTCCCGGAGCAGTACCTGTGGAGCTACAACCGCTACAAGCAGCCGGACGATGCGCCGCCCCACCCCGGCGAATCCGCGCCGGCGCCCCATGAACCGGCCTGAGCGTGCGGCCCGCGCCGCCGCCCTTCCCCGCTTTCCCGACCATGGCTTTCGATAAAAAACCCCTGCTGCGCGCCGTCCTGGGCCATTTCGGCCGCTGCTCCACCGCCGCGCGGCTGCGCTGGGGACGCTTCCTGGGGTGGCTCACGCCCCGCCTGCTGCGCTCGCGCGCCCACATCGTCCGGGTGAACCTGGAACGCTGCTTTCCCGGCCTGTCGCCGTCCGAGCGCGACGCCCTGGCGCGCCGCCATTTCCGTCTGCTGGCCCAGTCCTTCGTCGACCGGGGCCTGTGCTGGTTCGGCGCGCCCGAGCGCATCATGAACACGGTGGAACTGCACGGCGAGCACCACCTGCAGGCGCTGCTGGACCAGGGGCGCCGCATCCTGATGTTCGCGCCGCACTTCATCGCCCTGGACGCCGCGGCCACGCGCCTGACCCTGTTCCTGAAGGAGTCGGCCACGCTGTACACGCGCCAGAGCGACGCCGACGTGGACGAGATCGTGCGCCTGGGGCGCGGGCGCTTCAACCAGGTGCACCTGGTCAGCCGCCACGACGGCGTGCGCGGCCTGATCCGGCACCTGCGCAAGGGCATCCCCGTGTACTACCTGCCGGACATGGACTTCGGCCGCCAGGGCAGCGCCTTCATTCCCTTCTTCGGCGTGCCCGCCGCCACCCTGCTGTCGGCCGCGCAGATCGCCGCCGCCTGGGACGCCGTGGTGGTGCCGGTCATCAGCCGCCTGGATCCCGAGACGGGCCGCTACCGGGTGGACGTCGGCCCGCCCGTGGAGGACTTCCCCGGCGACGACGGCCCCGAGGCCGCCACCGCCCGCCTGAACACCCTGATCGAGGACGAGGTCCGCCGCGATCCGGCGCAGTACTACTGGGTGCACCGGAGGTTCAAGACGCGGCCGGAGGGGGAGAAGGGGTTCTATTGACCCATCCTCATGGACGTTACATCATATGAAAAATGGTAACGTCTTCTGAGGGAAATGCAAGGTCATGCGGTCCGGCCGCGATGCAAACAATGTCTCGGACAAACTCAAGTCGGCCAGATCGCGCTCCGCAGGGGCGCGTGGATTGAAACCTGTGGATGTCAGGCATGCCCACCCTTGGGAGCATGGTTTTTGCTTCGCTCAACCTCAAGCCATTTACATGCCAGCCCGACCACCTTGGGGATTGGCTTGCTGCCGGTGCGGTAGTGGGCGATCATGCGCCGGGTCATGCCCAGTGTTTCGGCGGCACCGCTCAGTGATAGGTCATTGCGTTGCATCCAGGCGTTGAACTCCGACGCCGTGGGCAGCCCGGCTTGTTCTCGGCCAAGCTCGTACAGGCGGTCGGCGCCCATATCGAGCCCATCTGGCCAGTCCAGGCCGTGGCCCCAGTCGTCGCGTTGCATCTTTGCGAAGAACTCGTCGTTTCGCAGCGCATCGAAGGGTGGGTTGGCGAGATCGGACAGATCGACGCGCAGGGTTTCACCGGTGCTCCAGTCGATCTCTACGGTCAAGGGGCCGACGATGCGGGCGTCCTTGATGTTCGGTGGGGTTTTCATGGATTCAGCCTCCGGTATTCGGTCATGTATTTCGTGGTGTTTTCCTGAATGTCTTCGAGAGCAGGAATCAGTCGCTTTGCCGGGGTGACGCCACCCGCCAGGACTCGGCACGTTTCGATGGACACCGATACCCGGCTACCGTCGCGAAATTCGACATGGACATGAGGAACGCCGTGCTCGTTGCCATTGATACGGATACGCCAGTCGTCGTGTGGTGGATAGGTCGTCATAGGCGTATAGTAGTGTAATTATTACACTATATCAAGATGGCCGGAGCGTTTCCTGTCTCAGCGGCATTCGGAGGGTTACTGTCGAATGTGCGCCGGGTCGGCGGCTTCGGCGGGGCCTGCGTCTGCGCCTGGGGCCATGTAACAGGCGCAGGCTGATCACAGGGAAGGGCGGCGTATTCGCGCCGCCCTCGTTCTTCATGCGCGACTATCCTCTGTGCCTTTTTGATACGGGGGTGGTGACGATGGGCGCTGCGAATCAGATTTCGACGCAGAGGTTTCCCTTTGGGCGGGACATGGTGTTTGCCGCCTTTGTCCGGTCGGTGAGGGCGTGCGGATATGACCTGGAAAGCGCCGACGAGTATGAGAAAGTCCAGGCCCGCATGGTCAAGAGCGCCAATACGACCTATCGGGGGATCACCGAGACGAGGGAGGGCGATCCTATATTGCCCTTCCCAGGGGCGTCAGAAGTCCAGTTGCTCCAGCGTGACACCCATCGCAGCGGCAATGCGCTCCCGGATCGCTTTCTTGGGCTTGGCGTCTGGCGCTTCCATTGCAGCATAGCTTGGCTGGCGAATCTCCAGGCGTCGCGCCATTTCGGTTTGCGTCAGGCCCAGATGCTCACGCCAGGCGCGAATCACGCTCCAGTCGTTCTTCACGGATAGGCGCATGACTTCGTGAGGCGTTGTGCGATCGGCGGGGATGCGGCCAGCGGGCTTTTGCCCGCCGGTGAGCTTGATGTATTCGTCGTAGGGCAGCACAACGAAGGCCGGCTTGGTGTGAAGCGCGCTCCGCAGGGGCGCGTGGATTGAAACGCGTCGACACCCTGCTCGCGGTGGAGCCGTTCTGATTGCGCTTCATAGGAGCGCACAGATCGAAACACGCCGGGACGCTTCCCCGCGATCCAGTGCGCATCGAGCGGCCCGGCGTGTTTGAGAGGATAATGCTGCGATGATCTGGAACTTCACCAAAATGCACGGCGCGGGCAACGATTTCGTCGTCCTGGACGGCGTGCGCCAGTCCATCGAACTCACGCCCGATCGCGTCCGGGCGCTGGCCGACCGCCATCGCGGCGTCGGCGCCGACCAGATCCTGCTGGTCGAAGACCCCCTGCATCCGGACGCGGACTTCCGCTACCGGATCTTCAATGCCGACGGCGGCGAGGTCGAGCACTGCGGCAACGGCGCGCGCTGCTTCGTGCGCTTCGTGCACGAGCAGGGCCTGTCGCGGCGCAATCCGCTGCGCGCCGAGATCGCCACGGGGCTGATCGTGCTGCACGAGGCCGACGACGGCCAGGTGAGCGTGGACATGGGCCGCACCGCCTTCGCGCCCGCGGACCTGGCTTTCGATCCCGCCGGCCTGGAAACCCGCGCCTGCGGCGGCGACACCCTGTACCGCCTGGACCTGCCGCCCGAGGCGGGCGAGGCCTGGTGCTCGCTGGTGGCGATCTCCAACCCCCACGCCGTGGTCCAGGTGGACGACGCGGACGCGCATCCCGTCGCCCGGATCGGGCCGGCGATCGAATCCCATCCCCGCTTCGCCCAGCGCGTCAATGCGGGCTTCATGCAGGTGATCGACCGCCACCACATCCGCCTGCGGGTCTACGAACGCGGCGCGGGCGAAACGCTGGCCTGCGGCACCGGCGCCTGCGCCGCTGCCGTGGCCGGCATCCGACGCGGCCTGCTGGACAGCCCGGTGCGGGTGGACACGCGCGGCGGAGTCCTGCGGATCGAATGGGACGGCCAGGTCCTGCGCATGCAGGGGCCGGCGACCACGGTATTCCATGGCCGGATCGACATCGACGCGCTGGTCGCGTCCTTCTGACCGGCCGCGCCTTCTTGACTGACGGAAAGCCCACATGACACAGGACGCATTCACCGCCCAGGACGTGGCGGACTACCTCAGCCGCAACCCCGATTTCTTCGAGACGCACGCCGACGTCTTCGCTTCGCTGAGCGTGCCCCACCCGCACCAGGCCCGCGCGATCTCGCTGGGCGAGCGGCAGATCCTGACGCTGCGCGCGCGCGTCAAGGAACACGAGCACCGGCTGATGCAGCTGCTGCACAATGCCGGCGGCAACGAGCGCATCAACCAGTCGCTCATGCAGTGGTGCGCGCGCATGCTGGCCGAGCCCGACGCCAGCCGCATCCCGGCCCACATCATCCGCAGCCTGTCGGACCAGTTCGACCTGAGCGCCATCGCCCTGCGGGTCTGGGACCTGCCCGCGCTGGCGGACAGCGAATTCGCCCAGGATGTGGACGCCGGCATCCGCGCCTACGCCGAGAGCCTGGCGCAGCCCTACTGCGGCCCGCTCAAGGACCAGGAGCCCGCCCGCTGGCTGGCGTCCGAGCCCGCCTCGCTGGCGATCCTGCCCCTGCGCACGCTGAACGGCGCCGCGCCGGTCGGCCTGCTGGTCCTGGGCTCGGACGACGCCGGGCGCTTCACGCCCGACATGGGCACGGCCTTCCTGTCGCTGATCGCCTCGCTGGCGGGCGCGGCCCTGGGACGGCTGGCCCGCACGGCGCCCGAGGCGGCCTGAGCGGCGGATCGCCATGAACGCGCGTTCCGGAGGCCGGCGCCCGCGCGCCGGCGTCGGGGCAGCGGCCCCCGCCGCGCGGCCGGCGGCACCCACCCCCGAAGAAACCGCGCCGGACGACGCCCTGGCCGAGGCCTGGCTGTCCGAGCTGGGGGCGCAGCAGCGCTATTCCAGCCATACGATCGCCGCCTACCGCCGCGACCTGCGGGCGCTGCGGCAGTGCTTTCCCGGCCAGCCGCTGGACGCGCTGGGCGAGGCCCACATCCGCCAGGCGCTGGGACGGCTGCATGCCTCGGGGCTGCAGCCCCGCAGCCTGGCGCGCGCCCTGGCCGCCTGGCGCGGCTACTACGAATGGCGGGCGGACGCCGCCGGCCTGACGCGCAATCCGGCCCACGGCGTGCGCGCGCCGCGCATCCCGCACAGCCTGCCCAAGGCCCTGTCCGTGGACCAGGCCCAGGCCCTGCTGGACCGCAGCCACCTGCCGCCCGCCGAAACCCCGGTCGAGCGGCGCGACATGGCCATGTTCGAGATCCTGTATTCCGGCGGCCTGCGCCTGTCGGAACTGGTCGGCCTGGACTGGCGGCCGGTGCGCACGCCCGGCCACGTCTCGCACAGCTGGATCCAGGCCGACGAGGGCGAGGCCGTGGTGCGGGGCAAAGGCGGCAAGACGCGCATCGTGCCGCTGGGCCGCCAGGCCCTGGCCGCCCTGCGGGCCTGGCTGGAAGTCCGCGACGCGCTGCTCGGCCCCCGCTCCGACGAGGACGCGCGGGCCGCGCTGTTCCTGGGCGAACGCGGCCAGCGCATCGGTCCGCGCGTGGTGCAGCTGCGCCTGCAGGCCCTGGCGCAGCGCGTCGGCCTGCCGCTGCACGTGCATCCGCACAGCCTGCGGCACAGCTTCGCCAGCCACCTGCTGCAATCCGCCCAGGACCTGCGCGCCGTCCAGGAACTGCTCGGCCACGCCAACATTTCCACGACGCAGATCTACACCCGGCTGGACTTCCAGCACCTGGCCGCCAGCTACGACCAGGCGCACCCCCGGGCGCGCCGCAAGACGGAAGATTGACGCGAGACTGGAATCGGCACGATCCCACGGCCGGCGCGGTCCCACGGCCGGCGCGGTCCCGGGGCCAGGACGCGGGCACCCCGGCCGGCCCGCACGGCCGCGCCGTCCGGCGCTCAGGCCAGGAACCGGCGCGCCAGCAGCACCCAGTAGGCGGCGCCGATGGCGAGATTCTCGTCGTTGAAGTCGTAGCCCGGGTTGTGCACCATGCAGGCGCCGGCCTCGTCCCCTTCGCCGTTGCCGATCAGCAGGTAGCTGCCCGGGCGCTTTTCCAGCATGTAGGCGAAGTCCTCGCTGCCGGTCAGGGCCGGCCCCTGGCGCTCGATCCGGTCGGCCCCCAGCAGCTCCTCGCCGATCAGGCGCGCGAACTCGGTTTCCGCGCAGCTGTTGACCAGCACGGCGTAGCCGCGCCGGTAGTCGATCCTCGCGGTCACGCCGAAGCTCTGCGCCTGGGCGTGGACCAGCGCCTCGATGCGCTGCTCGACCAGCCGGCGGACCTCGGGATCGAGCGTGCGCACGCTGAGCTCCAGGCGCGCGCTCTGCGGGATCACGTTGTTGGCGTGGCCGGCGCGCAGCACCCCCACCGTCACCACGGCGGTGTCCTGGGGGTCCACGTTGCGCGACACCACGGTCTGCAGCGCCATCACCAGGCTGGCCGCCGCCACCACCGGATCGGCGGCCTTGTGCGGCAGGGCGCCATGGCCGCCGCAGCCTTCGAGGGTGATGCAGACCTTGTCGGACGAGGCCATCATGGCCCCTTCGCGGAACACCAGCCGCCCGCGCGGCCAGCCCGGCATGTTGTGCATGGCGAAAATGGCGTCGCACGGATATTTCTGGAACAGGCCGTCGGCCATCATGCGCACGGCCCCGCTGTCGTCCGTGCCGTACTCCTCGGCCGGCTGGAAGATCAGGTTCAGCGTCCCGGAAAACCCGCCCGACTCGGCCAGCACGCGGGCCGCGCACAGCAGCATGGCGGTATGTCCGTCATGGCCGCAGGCGTGCATCACGCCGGGATTCCGGCTGGCGTACGGCAGGCCGGTCGCCTCCTGGATCGGCAGGGCGTCCATGTCGGCGCGCAGGCCCAGCGCGCGCCGGCCGCTGCCCTTGCGCAGCCGCCCCACCACGCCGGTGCCGCCCAGGCCGCATTCGACCTCGTAGCCCCATGACTTCAGCCGCGACGCCACCAGCTCGGCGGTGCGGTGCTCGCCGAAGGACAGCTCCGGATGGCCGTGGATGTCCCGGCGCAGGTCGATGAACTCGCGCGCGTAGGTCCGGACGGCATGCAGCAGGGGATGGTCGTTCATCCGACACTCCGATCAAGAACAGACAAGGGGAAAACGGGCCATGGCCGCCTCAATCCACGAGGGCCCGCTTCCCCCCGGTTTCGGGCAGCAGCACGATGCCCACGATGGTGAGGACGCTGGTGGCGACCACGTACAGCGCCGGCGCGGCCGGGTTGCCGGTGACCTCGATCAGCCAGGTGACGACGAACTGCGTGGATCCGCCGAACACCGCCACGCCGACCGCATAGACGATCGACAGGCCCAGCGCCCGCACGTGGCGGGGGAACTGCTCGGGGATCATCACGATCGACGGCGCGCCGCTGATCGCGGTCAGGCCGGCCAGCAGCAGCGTCGTCAACGCCAGCGTCGCGAGATTGGTGTGTTCGAGCAGCAGCAGGAAGGCCGGCAGCGTCAGCACGGCCAGTGCCACGCGCGGCCACAGCACGACGGGCTTGCGGCCGTAGCGGTCCGACAGCCAGCCGCCCAGCAGGGAGCCCAGCCACGTCACCAGGCCGTACGTCACGGTGGCGAGCATGCCGACGACCGGCGTCAGCTTCAGGGTCACGATGGCGTAGCTCGTCATGTACATGGACACGTAGGTCGATACCGTGCCGCCGATGACCACCAGCACCCCGAGCAGGGCCGGGCGGACGTAGTTGCGCAGGCGCGGCCGGGGCTGCGCGGCGGCGCGCGCACGGCCGTCGTCCATGTCCAGCGATTCGGGCATGTGGCGGCGCAGGAAGACCGCCACGAAGATCAGCACGGACCCCAGCAGGAACGGCAGCCGCCAGCCCCAGGACAGCATCTGCTCGGGCGACAGCGACAGCGTCAGCAGCACGCCGATGATGCCGGCGACGAGGGCGGCCAGCCCCTGGCTGGCGAGCTGCCAGCTGCCGTAGAGCCCGCGCCGGCCCGGCGGCGCGACCTCGATCAGGTAGGACGTGGAGGGGCCGACCTCGCCGCCCAGCGCCAGGCCCTGGATCAGCCGGCACAGCACGACGATGACGGGCGCGGCCAGGCCGATGCTGTCGTAGGACGGCGTCAGCGCCAGGCCCAGGGTGCCCACGACGATGAGCGCGATGGTCAGCAGCATCGCGGGCTTGCGGCCCGCCCGGTCCGCCAGGGCGCCGATCAGCACCCCGCCCAGGGGCCGCGTGACGAAACCCACGCCGAACACCGCCACCGACAGCAGCAGGCTCATGAACGGCGTGGACGCCGGGAAGAAGGTCTTGCCGATGTAGACGGCGAAGAAGGCGTAGGTGGTGAAGTCGTAGAACTCGATGGCGTTGCCCGCCACCGTGGCCGCGACGACGCGGCGTGAAACCTCCGGCCGGCCGGAGGCCGCGCCGTGTTCCGCTCCCGCGGAGCGCGTCCGCGGGGGTAAAGGGATTGCCGCGGCCGCGCGGCCCGTGCTGCTGTTGGCCATGATCGAGTCTCCTCACGTGCCGCCTCATGTGCGGCCATCTTGTCTGGTCCTTGCATCTTATGAATCTGCTTTTAATTCGTCCAATGCATAGTTATCATTGAATGGATTCATAAAACTCATTGGCGAGCGATACTCATGAACCTGCGCCACCTGGAGCATCTGCTGGCCGTGGCGGACACCGGCTCCTTCAGCCGCGCGGCGGAACAGCACCACATCACCCAGTCCGCCCTGAGCCGCAGCATCCAGACGCTGGAGGACGCGCTGGACGCGCGCCTGATCGACCGCGTGGGCAAGCGCAACGAACTGACGCCCTTCGGCCAGGCGGTCGTGCAGCGCGCGCGCCGCATGGTGCTCGACGCCGCCGAACTGCGCCGCAGCGCCGAATTCCTGCGCGAGGGCCACATGGGCTCGCTGCGCATCGGGCTCGGCTCGGGGCCGAGCGCCATGCTGATGCGGCCGTTCCTGGGCTACATGGCGCGGACCTTTCCCGGCGTGGAAGTCAGCATCTCGCCGGGCGCGACGGAGCTGCAGGTGCCGCAGCTGCGGCAGCGCGCGCTGGACGCGCTGGTAGTCGACGTGCACCGCGTCGCGCCGGCCGCCGACCTGGTCATCGAGGTGCTGAGCGACATGCGCGCGGGCTTCATCTGCCGCCACGACCATCCGCTGCGGCAATCCGGCGCGGCCGTCTCCTTCGCCGAAATGCGGCGCTACCCGCTGGCCTCGACGCCGCTGAGCGCGGAAGTGTCCCGCGGCCTGATCGCCCGCTACGGCGCCAGGGCCGACCCGCGACAGGCGGTGACCCTGCGCTGCGACGACATCCACAGCCTGCTGGACACGGTCCGCGAGAGCGACGCCATCTTCCTGGGCATCCTGGGCCCGGCCTGGCCGGACATCCGCGCGGGGCGGCTGGCGGAACTGGCGGTGCGCCCGGCGCTGGACGCCTCGGCCCGCTTCGCCCTCGTCACGCTGGCCGACCGGACCGAGGCGCCGGCCATGGCCATCCTGCGCCGGTTCGCGGCCGAGCGGCTGCGGGACTGAAGGGGGCCGGGCGCGGGGCGCGGCCCAGGCCGGAATCGACGCCCGCCGGCCGCGCGCAGGGGCGACCGGGCACCGGACCCGCGTGCGTTCAACGGCCGCCTTGCATCTTCACCGGCCGCCTTCCTTCATGGATTGCAGCAGCCGCGCGCGGCGCGCCCGCGTCTCGCGCAGGGCCAGGAGCACGCCGCCATGCGGCCCGAATGCGACCGACAGGAAATGGAGGACGCCCGCCGACAAAATGATGGCCGGCGACGCGGGCACGTCCGCGTGATAGGACACCAGTAGGCCCGCGTAGGACGCCAGGGCGCCCAGCGCCGCGGCCAGCGCCATCTGGGCGCCCACCGGACGCGCCCAGAACCGCGCGGCCGTCGCGGGCAGCATCATGATGCCCACCACCATGAGGGTGCCCAGCACCTGGAAGCCGGCCACCAGGTTGAGCACCAGCAGCAGCAGGAAGCCGATGTGCGCCCAGGCGCCCGCCCGGCCCTCGGCGCGCAGGAAGCCGGGATCCAGGCATTCCATCGCCAGCACGCGCAGCAGCGCGGCCAGCGCCAGCAGCGTGACGCTGCTGACGACGGTGACCAGGATCAGGGCCGCGTCGCCGAGCCCCAGGACGGTGCCGAACAGCACGTGGATCAGGTCCATGTTGGTGCCCTTCAAGGACACCAGCAGCACCCCCAGGCCGAGCGACACCAGGTAGAAGGCGGCGAAGCTGGCGTCCTCGCGCAGCGGCGTCATGCGCGACACGAGGCCGGCCAGCACGGCCACCGCCACGCCGGTGACCAGGCCGCCGAGCGTCATGGCCGTCATGGACAGCCCGGCCGTCAGGAAGCCGACGGCCACCCCCGGCAGGATGGCGTGGGCCATGGCGTCGCCCATCAGGCTGAGGCGGCGCAGCACCAGGAACACGCCCAGGGGGCCGGCGGCGAAGGCCAGCGCCAGCGCGCCCGCCAGGGCGCGGCGCATGAAGCCGAATTCGACGAAAGGCTGCGCCAGCAGGTGCCACAAGTCCATCAGACGGCCTCCGCGGCGCACAGGTGGCGGGCCAGGTGCAGATTGGACGCGGACAGCACCTGGCCGCTGTCGCCCCAGCCCACGACCTGGCCGGCCAGCAGCAGGGTCTGCGGGAAATAGGCGCGCACCATGTCCAGGTCGTGCAGCACGGCGATCAGGGTGCGTCCTTCGCCGTGCCACCGGTGCAGCAGGGCCAGCAGGTCTTCCGTCGTGGCCCGGTCCACCGCGGCGAAGGGCTCGTCCAGCAGGATCACCCGCGCATCGCGCAGCATCAGCCGCGCGAACAGCGCGCGCTGCCGCTGGCCGCCGGACAGCGTGTTCACCGGCTGGCGGCCCAGCCCGGCCAGGCCCACGGCGCGCAGCGCGGCCTCGACGGCGTCCCGGCCCGCGTCGTCCAGGCCGCGCCAGGCGCCCAGCCGATGCCAGGCGCCCATGGCCACCAGGTCGAAGGTGCTGATGGGAAAATCCAGGTCCAGTTCGGCCGACTGCGGCAGGCAGGCCAGGTCGCCCGCGATCTCCGGATCGATGCGGATGCGCCCCCGGATGGGGCTGAGGCGGCCCGCCATGGCCTTGATCAGGGTGGATTTCCCCGCCCCGTTGGGCCCCACCACCGCCGTCAGCGACCCGCGCGCGAACGCGCCGCTGGCGTCGCGCACCGCGATGCGGTCGCGCCAGCCCAGCCAGAGCTGCTGCAGCTCGATGGCGGGCGGCGCGGCGCCGGGCGCCGGGCTCACCACCATTGCAGCGCCCAGCCGGTCAGCAGCCACAGGAACAGCACGGCCAGCGCGGCGCGGCGCATGCGCCGTCCGGCCGACAGCAGCAGCGAGGAGCCGCGATAGCGGCCCGATCTGATGAAGGGGGGAAAATGGGACATAATCGACTGTGGCATACACGCAATGGCGTATCGGATCCGTTACGTTATAACATAACCCCATGAATATGAAGGCCCATTCCCACTCGCCCGACGAGATCGCGGCGCGCCTGGACACAGCCGAACGGCTCTGCGCCGAGCGCGGATCGCGGCTGACGCCCCTGCGGCGCCTGGTGCTGGAAACGCTGCTGAACCACCCCGGCAGCCTCAAGGCCTACGAACTGCTCGACGCCCTGCGCTCCGCGCAGCCCGGCGCCGCGCCCCCCACGGTCTACCGCGCGCTGGATTTCCTGACGGAACAGGGCCTGATCCACCGGCTGGACGTCATCAACGCCTGGAGCGCCTGCACCGACGCGGGCGGCACGCCCCACGACGTGCTGGTCGTCTGCACCCGCTGCGGCAGCGTCGCCGAACTCAGCGACCCCGACCTGGGCCGCCGCCTGGCCGCCTGCGTCGCCCAGGCCGGCTACACGCTGAGCGGCCAGGAAACCGAACTGCGCGCGCTCTGTCCCCGCTGCCGGCAAAGCTGATACGCCGGACGGCCGAGGCCCAGGTTTGCCCTAAACCCGGGCCTATGATGTAATCGCATGCTGATCGCCACATCCCCCAGTCCGCCGCCGGGAAGGCCAAGACCTCCTGCATCCGGCGCAGCAACGGCCAGGGCGAGGATGGCGCATCGCATTCGAGGCCATCATGAACACTGCTCCATCCGCCGATTCCCTGATTCCCGTCACCGTGCTCACCGGTTTCCTGGGGGCGGGCAAGACGACCCTGCTGCGCCGCATCCTGACGGAATTCCACGGCCAGCGCATCGCCGTCATCGAAAACGAGTTCGGCGAGGAAAACATCGACAACGACCTGCTGGTCCAGGACAGCGACGAGCAGGTCGTGGAACTGAGCAACGGCTGCGTCTGCTGCACCGTGCGCGGCGACCTGATCCGCACCCTGGGCGACCTCGCCGCCCGGCGCGCCGCCGGCGACGTGCGCTTCGACCGCGTGGTCATCGAGACCACGGGCATGGCCAATCCCGGTCCGGTCTGCCAGACCTTCTTCATGGACGACGACATCGCCGCCACCTACCGGCTCGACGCCGTGGTCACGGTGGTGGACGCCAAGCACGGCATGGCCACCCTGGACCGCCAGGAAGAAGCCCAGCGCCAGGTCGGCTTCGCCGACCGCATCCTGATCTCCAAGAAGGACCTGGTCAACGAGGCCGACTACCAGGCCCTGCGCGCCCGCCTGGTGCGGATCAATCCGCGCGCCTCCATCCTGCCCGCGCACTTCGGCGAGACCGACCTGAAAGCCCTGCTGGACGTGAGCGGCTTCGACCTGGACGCCATCCTGGACATCGATCCGGAATTCCTCGCCGAGGAAGCCGCCGCCCACGACCACCACGGCCATGACCATCACGGCCACGGCCACGATCACCATGATCACGAGCACGACGACGAGGACGGCCACCACGCCTGCGGTCCCGCCTGCGGCCACCCCGATCACCACCATGCCCACCACGACGACGAGATCGGCGCCTTCGTGTTCCGCTCCAACCGCGCCTTCGACCCGGAACGCCTGGAGGATTTCCTCAGCGGCATCGTCCAGGTCTACGGCCCCGATCTGCTGCGCTACAAGGGCATCCTGTACATCAAGGGCATCAACCGGCGCATGCTGTTCCAGGGCGTCCACATGATGTTCGGCGCGGAGCCCGGCAAGCCCTGGCCCGCCAGTGAAAAACCGAATACCCGCATGGTCTTCATCGGCCGTAAACTGCCTCAGGACATCTTCACCCAGGGGCTCGAACAATGCCTGGCCTGAACGCCGCATCACCGCCTCCCCGCCGGATCTTCCGGGCGCGGCAGACAGGCCCCGGCACATAAAGAAGAGGACACGACATGGCTACCAAATCCAGCACCAAATCCCAGGGTAAGCTGCTCACGGAAAAAGAGCTGCTGGCGATGCCTGAAAAGGACTACATGAACGAGGCCCAGCTGGCGTTCTTCCGCGACCGCCTGCACCAGCTCGAACACGAGATCCTGACCAACGCCGGCGCCACCACCGAAAACCTGCGCGAGACCCAGTACGTGCCCGACCCGGCCGACCGCGCGACGATCGAAGAAGAACACGCCCTGGAACTGCGCACCCGCGACCGCGAGCGCAAGCTGCTGAAAAAGGTCCAGCAGGCCATCGCCCGCATCGACGCCGGCGAATACGGCTGGTGCGAGGAAACCGGCGAGCCCATCGGTATCGCCCGCCTGCTGGCGCGGCCCACCGCCACCCTGTCGCTGGAAGCGCAGGAACGCCGCGAGATGCGCCAGAAGCTCTACGGCGACTGATCCCCTCCTGCGCGCCCCGCCCGGGGCGCATCCGTTCCCGGGGGCGTCGGCCCCTCGGGCACGTAGATCATGCGTCCGTCGTCCAGACGATAGGTGACGCCGGCGCGGGCGCCCAGCCCCTGGCCGACTTCCCCGCTCGATTCGTAGCGCGTCAGTTCCTTGCCGTTCTTGACGGTGATGCGCATGCCGGCCTCGCCCGGGCGCTCGACCACCACGACCGGCGCGCCGGAAAACGGATTGAGCGGATTCCGGGCGATCGTCGCCATCAGCACCCCGATCACGACCAGGAACAGGTCGATCATGTTGATGACCGAGAGCATCGGGTCGCTCTCTTCTTCCTCCAGGAACCGCATCAGGCCTTCCCTCCGGCGCGCATGCGCTCCAGTTCGCGCAGATCCTGCAGCAGCCAGCGCCGCCGCACGGCGAGGACGAAGAAGCAGATGCTGGCCGCCAGCAGCGCCAGGATCACGGCCGAGAAGGCCGCCACCATGTTCCTGCCCACGGCGGCGGCGTCGTTGCCGCCCAGCGCCAGCAGGGCCGGCCCCATCGGAATCATGGTCGCGATCAGGCCCAGCATGGGCGCCGTGCGCGACACGATGCGCAGCCATTCCAGCCGCCGCATGATCCAGAGTTCCAGGTCGTCGCTGTCCACGCCCGGCGGGCCGTCTCCCGCAGCCGCCCGCCGCGCATGGGCCAGCAGCGCCCGCGGGTGCGTACCGCGGCGGCGCTGCCAGGCCTCGACGGCGAAGGCGCCCAGCATCGCCAGGGCATAGGCCAGCGCGCCTGCGATCAGCAGCAGCACCGGGACGAGGAAGACGCGCGAGACGTCGTAGATCAGGGTTTCGAGTTCGGCGAACGGAGTCATGGCATGCCCTCGGCGGGATGGATGGATCGGGGGGAAGAAAGATCGGCGGGACCGGCGGCCGTGCGGCGCGCACGGCGCCCCTGGGCGGCCTGCCACAGCGCGCCGCCGCACACCAGGCACAGCATTGCCGCCAGCACGCGCAGCCGGCGGTCCGGCGGCTCCGGCGCGGGCGCGGGCAGGGCGGCCGGCTCCAGCACGGGGCCGCGCACGGGTTGCCGCGGCGCATCGGCCGGCGCCTCCGGCGTGCCCGCGGCGCCGGCCTGCGGCGCGGGAGACGCATTCAGCCCGTAGCCCTGCGCCAGGGCGGCCACGTAGCGGCGCGTCGGCTCGGCCCCGGCATGGGTGCCGAAGCGGCGTTCCAGTTCCAGCCAGCGCCGCGCCAGTTCGCGCCGGGTGGCCTCGCCGGCGTCCCAGTAGCCCTTGCGGATGGCCTCGGCCATGCGTTCGAGGATCTGCGCCTGCGCCGCGGGGTTGTCCCGCTCGAACCAGGCCGGCGTTCCCAGCCCGCGGGCATCGGCGACGTAGGTGTCGAACAGCGCCTGCCACTGGTCGTCCCGCACCGTGGAGGCATCCGCCGCCTGCCAGCCGAACAGGTTGCTGGCCGCCTTCAGCACTTCCAGCGTGCCGGCATAGCCCTCCCGCCGCATGGCAGCGATCCACTGGGGGTTCAGGTAGCGCGTGCGCAGTTCGTCGGCCAGGAAGCCCGCCAGCCCGGTTGTCCGGGCGCCGCCCGCGCGCAGATCGGACACCAGCAGCTGGGGCGCCTGGCCGTCCAGGTGGCGCACGGCGGCCGACAGCCCGCCCAGGAACTCGAACGGGTGGTCTGTCGACAGCACCCCGTGCAGGTTCGACGAACGCGACATCACCGCCGCCTGCACGCCCCGCAACTGCTCGGCCAGCGGATTGACGCCTGCCGGCGCCTCGCCCCAGGCGCCCTGCCCGTAGGCGTGCCGGCTGCTGTCGAGGAACTGCCGCCCCAGCGCGGCATCGCCGTCCCATTCGGCCGAGCGCCGCGCCAGATCGGGCACGCCGGTCCCGTAGGATCCCGGCGCGCTGCCGAAGATGCGCTGGCGCGCGACCCGCGCGGCCGTCTCCGGCGGCAGGCCGCGCGCCGCCAGGGCGGCCTCGATGCCGCGGCTGTGGCCGGCGACCGGATTGCCCGGCTCGTCCAGCGCGGCCAGGCGCGCCAGCGCATCGTCGAGCAGCCGCATGAAGGCGTCGAACTGGTCCCGGTACACGCCGGTGACCTGGACGACCACGTCGACGCGCGGACGGCCCAGTTCGGCGGCGGGGATGATCTCCAGCGCCGTGACGCGGCCGCCCTCGTCCCAGACCGGCCGCAGCCCCAGGGCATGCAGGACCTGCGCCTCGGTGACGCCCAGATGGCGGACCGCCTCGGATGCCCACAGGCTGAAGGCGATCTTGCGCGGCCAGGCGCCGCCGTGCGCCGCGCGGAACGCCTCGATCAGCTGCGCATAGGCGGTGGCGGCCGAGTCGTAGGCGGCGCGCGCCGGGATCTTGTCGGCCTCGAAGGCATACAGGTTGCGGCCGCCCACCGCGTCGGGATTGCGGATCGGGTCGCCGCCCGCGCCCGGCTCGACGAACCGGCCCGCCAGGCCGGCCAGCAGGGCTTCGTTCTCACCGGTATCGCGCAGCCGGCGATCCAGCTCCCGCGCCCGTGCGGCCAGGGCCGCCGCGGCGGCCGGCAAGGGCGCGGCCGCAAGGCCGGGAGACACGGCTCCGGAAGACAGCATCCTGCGCACCGCCTGGTAGGCGGGATTGCCGGGCAGGACGGCCGGATCGGCCGCGAACGCCTCGCCGCGGTCCATCCCCAGCGCCGCGAGCAGCGGCGCGCCCAGCTGCTGCATGACGGTGGAGACGCGGTGCGCGGGCTCGGCCGGCTGGCCGAAGACGTGCAGGCCCAGCGGCATGGCCGTCCGCGCCAGTTCGTGCAGGTGGTCGTGCAAGGCCCGCAGAAAACCCTCGAAATCCTGCTCGGCGCGCGGCATCGTCCAGCCGAGGTCCTCGTGCAGGTGGGCCGCGGCGGCGGCCTCGCGGATCCGGGCGGCCGCCCGTTCGCGCACGGCGCCGCCATCGAGCTGCTGGTACTCGTGGATCAGCTGGTGCAGGTCGCGCAGTTCGTCGTACAGCCCGGCCGGCGCGAAAGGCGGCGTCTGGTGGCTGATGGTCACCGCCCGGCCGCGGCGCCGGGCCTGGATCGCCTCGCCGACATTGTCCTGGATGTAGGGATAGAACACCGGCAGGCTGCCCACGGCCAGCCAGGGATAGTCGTCGGCGGCCAGCCCGCGGTCCTTGCCGGGCAGCCACTCCTGCGTGCCGTGCGTGCCCAGGTGGATCAGCGCGTGCGCGCCGTACTGCCGCTGCAGGTACAGGTAGGCCGCCAGGTAGAGCGGGTCGGGCACGCTGGCGGTATCGTGATAGTGGGCCCAAGGATCGGCGTGGCGCGGCATCTGCGGCATGACCAGCAGGTGCCCGAGCCGCCAGCACGGGATCACGAAATAGCGCCGGCCGCCGATCTCGCGCACCGCGCGGTGCCGGGCGGGATCGCCCAGGGCGCGCAGCCCGGTCCGGCGGCGCTCAGGCAGCCCGGCCAGCCAGCGCTCGTAGTCTTCCAGCGGATACAGGCCGGCCAGGCCTTCGGCCAGCAGGGCCTCCGGCGCCACGCTGCCGTACAGCGCGCCCAGCATCCGCTGGCCCGCCGCGATGGCCCGCGCCTCGTCCACCGGCGCGCCGGCATCGTAGCCGTGCGCCGCCAGCGCGGCCTGGATGGAGACGATGCTGCGGGGAACGTTCAGGTTCGAGGCTCCCAGGTTCTTCTCGCCGGCCGGGTAGTTCCAGAACATCAGCGCCAGCTTCTTGTCCGCCGGCGGCGTGCGGCGCAGCGCCACCAGGCTGCGCAGCTTGGCGATCAGGGCATCGGCCTGGGCGGGCAGCAGGTCGCTCACGCCCGCTGTCGAGGCGGACAGGACCAGCGGATCGCCGACCCCCCAGCTCTCCGGGCCGGCCAGGAACACGGCGGCCGTCCGGGACGGCACGCCGCTGGCGGCCGCGGGCCAGTCGGCCGCCGCGCCGTCGCGGAAGCGGAGCGTCTGGATCACCGGCACGTCCAGCGCCCGGAAGTCCCGGCGCCGCGCCGCGCCGTCGCGCAGGTGGGTGAGATTGACCAGGACGTCGATGCGGCCCGGGCCGAGGATGCCCGCCAGGCCCTGCGGATCGGTCGCGTCGGCCCAGAACACGAGGGGCAGCAGTCCGGCCGCTTCGGTGCGCTCGACCAGTTCGTCCACTTCCCGGGTCAGCAGGTCGGCGACCACGCCGGCGTGGATCAGGAAGGCGACCCGGCCCGCGGCGGGACGGGGGGCATCCCGCCGCGCCGCCTGCCAGGCCAGATAGTCCTCCACGCGCTCGAAGACGCGGGGCGCGCGCGGATGATAGAAGCCGGTCTGCGGCAGGCGGCGGGGCGCCGCGAGCAGGTGCGCGGGCGGATCGCCCCCGTCGCGCACGGCCCGCGCCAGGGCGAAGAAGCGCCGGAAGTTGTCCGCGCCGCCGGCGGCATACAGGGCCGCCAGCGCGCCGGCCACGGGCGGCGCCAGCCCCTGCCCCGCTGGGGGACCGCCCCCCACCGTCAGGCGGGGCGCGGCGTCCGGCGCCGAGGAGGGGCAGGCCTGGCCCAGGCGCCGCGTCACCCGGGTCCGGTCCCCGGGGCGCGGCACGTCCAGCACGACCAGCGCGGCGGCCCGCACCGCGGCGCACAGGAGCCCAGGCTCGGCCGCATCGACGTCCAGGTGGCCCAGGGGCACGGCCTGCGGCCCGGCGAAGTCCCGCAGGCGCTGGAACTTCTCCGCCGAGACGAAATCATCGTGCAGCACGAGCACCGTCGCCGCGCCGGCACCGGCGGCCTCCGGCGCGGCGGGCGCAAGCCCGGATGCGGCCGCGCCCGCCGCCAGGCCCGGCAGCCACCCCAGCCCCAGCAGCCACAGCACGCCCAGCAGCCGCCACGGCAGCCGTCCTGGCAGGCGGCCCGGCCGCCTCGACAGCCCCGGCAGCAATCCCGGCAGCCGCCCCGGCAACCCGGGCAGCCACGACCACGGCGACAGGCGGCCCGGCCGCCGGCGCATTTCAACGGACCGGCTCATCGTCAGAACCTCGCCGTCAGGCCGGCGAAGAAGCGCCGTCCCTCGTCCGCGCGGTCGTACGCGTCGGCATCGTCGTTGGCCAGGCGCTCGTCGCTCAGGTTCTCGATGCCCAGGTGCAGGCTCAGGCTGCGGCTGAGTTCGTAATCCGCATACCAGTGCAGCAGGGTATGGCCGGGGCGGTCGTCGAGCGTGGCCGAACGGTACTGCGATCCGATGTATTCCACCCGCAGCCGGGTCGAGAGCCGCGCCAGCGGCGTCCACTCCACGGTGGCATGGGCGCGGTGGCGGGACCGGTCGGCCAGCCGCTCGCCCGTCGTCCGGTCGCGGGCGTCGAGCAGGGTGTAGTTGGCCTCCACCCGCCAGTCCCGGGCCAGCTCGGCGCCGGCCGTCAGCTCCAGCCCCCGCAGGCGGGTCCGCGCGACGTTCTCGTAGTCCAGGCAGACCCGCCCGCGCACGTCGCAGACCGGTTGCCGCACGGTCTCGATCAGGTTCTTCACGTCGTTGTGGAACAGCGTCGCGCTCGCCGACCAGGCGCCCCCGTCGTAGGCCGCGCCCAGTTCGTAGGACTGGTTGGTCTCGGGCTGCAGGTCCGGATTGCCGCGGATGACGCCGCGCCCGCCCATGGCGGCCCAGGACTCGTATTCCGGCGACAGCTGCTTGAGCGACGGCGCCTTGAAGCCCCGTCCCGCGCCCGCCCGGAAAGTCAGCGCATCGCTTGGATGGAACAGCAGGTAGGCCCGCGGGCTGGCTTCCCAGCCGAAGTCGGGATGATGGTCGAAGCGGCTGCCCAGCACCAGTTCCCAGCGCTCCCCCAGCCGGATCTCGTCCTGGCCGAAGACGGCCCGCAGGTTCTGGGCCTTGCGGCCCGCGCGGTTCACGCTCGGGTCCTCCAGGCTCTCGCGCCGCAGCTCCGCGCCGAGGCTCACCCGATGCGCCCGGCCGACGGACACGTCCGCCCGGCCGTCGAGCACGGTGTCGGTGAACCGGTTCGGCCCCGTCGAGTCCGCGCCGTCGCTGCGCCACGCCTCGCGGTACAGCGTGGACCGGTACAGCCGGACCCGCGTTCCGCCCCAGTTCCACCGGCCGGTGTGCGAAAGCGCATAGCGGCGGCGCTGGACGTCGTTGTCGGCGACATAGGGGCTCCCCGCGGACGCTTCCCGGATGCCGGACTGCGATTCGGTGCCCGCGTCCATGGACAGGTCGATGCGCTGGCGCGCATCCGGCGTCCAGGCCAGCCCCACGTGCCCATTCTGCGCGCGCTGCCGGTCCAGCGCGGTGAGCGCCGTGTCGGCCGCATCCCGCAGCGCGTCGCGGTGCCGGTATTCCCCCCAGGCGTTCAGGCCCAGGCGGCCGGGCACCAGCGGCCCGCCGACGTAGAAGCCGCTCTTGTACTGCTTGCCGCCCAGGTCGTGGTCGCCGAACAGCGCATAGCCGCTGAACGAGCCTTCCCAGCGGTCGGTCGCCGCGCGGGTCAGGACGTTGACCACGCCGCCCAGCGCCTCGGACCCATACAGCGAGGACAGCGGACCGCGCACGACCTCCACCCGGTCGATGGCTTCGGTCGGGATCCAGCCCAGCTCGAAGTCGGAATGGGCGATCGCCGAGGAGGACGCGCTGATGCGCTGGCCGTCCACGAGCATCAGCGTATGCCCGGCGCTCATGCCCCGGATGGAGATCCCGCGCCGTCCCAGCCCGGCGCTTTCCAGATCGACGCCGACCGTATCGCGCACGGCGTCGCCCAGGTCGTTGACGGGCCGGCGGCGCAGCGCCTCGCCCTCGATCACCGCGACGCTGGCCGGCGCATCGGCCCGGCTGCGCGGGGTATCGGTGGCCGTCACGACGACGCCCGGCAACTCGGCGACCTGCCGTTCCCCCGGGCCGGCAAGGCGCCCGGGCTCCGTCTCCTCCGCGGCCGCCGCCGCGCCCATGGCCCCCCAGGCGGCCAGGCAGATCCCGGCCAGTGCCTTCCTGCTGCTCATTTCCAGATCCTTTCCTTCCAAGACGCTGCGATGCCGCGAAGCGGGAATGCCGGTGCCTCGGGGCGGGAATGCCGGGCTCGCCCCGGCGCCGATGCCCGGCACCTCGGCCGGACGAAATGCAATGTTATAACATAACACTTGCACCAGACAGCGGCCGGCATCCCGCCGCCGCTTGAAAAGCCGGCGCCCCGCCCCCATGTAGGCTTCTCCACCCGAGGGAACCGCATGGAACAATTTCACGCCACCACCATCGTCTGCGTCCGGCGCGGCGAAGACGTCGCCCTGGGCGGCGACGGCCAGGTCACGCTGGGCAACATCGTCATCAAGGGCACGGCCCGCAAGATCCGCCGGCTCTACCACGACCAGGTCCTGGCCGGCTTCGCCGGCGCCACGGCGGACGCCTTCACCCTGCAGGAGCGCTTCGAGGCCAAGCTGGAAAAGCACCAGGGCCACCTGATGCGCGCCGCCGTGGAACTGACCCGCGACTGGCGCACCGACCGCGTGCTGCGCCGGCTGGAAGCCATGCTGATCGTGGCCGACCGCGAACACACCCTGGTGCTGACCGGCAACGGCGACGTCCTGGAACCTGAATACGGCATCGCCGCCATCGGCTCGGGCGGCGCCTACGCCCAGGCGGCGGCGCGCGCCCTGCTGGACGCCACCGACCTGCCGCCCGCCGACATCGTCAAGAAGTCCCTGGAGATCGCCGGGGAGATCTGCATCTACACCAACCAGAACCACATCGTCGAAACGCTCTAGGCCCGCCTCCATGTCTGATGCCACCCCCATGACCCCCAAGGAAATCGTCTCGGAACTGGACAAGCACATCGTCGGCCAGGACAAGGCCAAGCGGTCGGTGGCCGTGGCGCTGCGCAACCGCTGGCGCCGCCAGCAGGTCCCCGAGCCCCTGCGCCACGAGATCGTGCCGAAGAACATCCTGATGATCGGCCCCACCGGTGTGGGCAAGACCGAGATCGCCCGCCGCCTGGCCCGGCTGGCCAACGCTCCCTTCATCAAGATCGAGGCCACCAAGTTCACCGAGGTCGGCTACGTGGGCCGCGACGTGGACACCATCGTGCGCGACCTGGTCGAGGTCGCCATCAAGCAGACGCGCGAGACCGAGATGCGCCGCGTGCGCACCCAGGCCGAGGACGCCGCCGAGGACCGCATCCTCGACGCCCTGCTGCCGCCCCCGCGCAACGCGCGCGGCGAGCCCGAGCGCGAGGAAGGCAACAACACCCGCCAGATCTTCCGCAAGCGCCTGCGCGAAGGCAAGCTGGACGACACGCAGATCGACATCGAGGTCGCCCAGACGCCGCCGCACATGGAAATCATGGCGCCTCCGGGCATGGAGGAAATGACCGAGCAGCTGCGCGGCATGTTCGCCGGCCTGGCCCAGGGCAAGACCAAGTCGCGCAAGCTGTCCGTCAAGGAAGCCTTCCGCCTGCTGGTCGAGGAGGAAGCCGCGCGCCGCATCAACGAAGAGGACCTGCGCACCCACGCCGTGACGCTGGCCGAGCAGCACGGCATCGTGTTCCTGGACGAGATCGACAAGATCGCCGCGCGCCAGGAGCAGGGCGGCGCCGACGTCTCGCGCCAGGGCGTGCAGCGCGACCTGCTGCCGCTGGTCGAGGGCACCACCGTCAACACCAAGTACGGCATGGTGCGCACCGACCACATCCTGTTCATCGCCTCGGGCGCCTTTCATCTGTCCCGCCCGTCGGACCTGATCCCGGAACTGCAGGGCCGCTTCCCCATCCGCGTGGAGCTGGATTCCCTGACGGCCGAGGATTTCGTGCGCATCCTCGACGAGACCGACGCCTCGCTGACCAAGCAGTACACCGCCCTGCTCGCCACCGAGGACGTGACGCTGGAATTCACCCAGGAAGGTGTGCGGCGCCTGGCGGAGCTGGCCTTCGAGGTCAACGAGCGCACGGAGAACATCGGCGCCCGGCGCCTGTACACGGTGATGGAAAAGCTGCTGGAGGACCTGTCCTTCGAGGCCGCCAGCCCGGGCGCGGAAACCGTGGTGATCGACGCCGCCTACGTGAACGACAAGCTGGCCGAGACCGCCGGCAGCCAGGACCTGGCGCGCTACGTGCTGTAGGCGCGGGCGGCCCCGCGCGGCGCGGCTGCCTCAGCGCTTCTTCAGTTCGACGATGCGGTAGCGGCCGCCGGCGCGCTCGGCCGTGAACTCGACCCGGTCGCCCGCCGCGATCCCCGCCAGCAGGGCGGGATCGACCTGGTAGACCAGGGTCATGGCGGGCAGGTCGAGCTTGTCGATGGCGCCGTGGCGAATGGCGATCTTGCCGGCGGGGGCGTTCACCCGCACCACCTCGCCACTGGCCTGGGCCTGGACGGGCGCCGCCGCGCGCGCCGCGGACGGCAGGCTCCAGATGCCGGCCGCCGCCAGCGCCAGCACGGCCGGCGACGCGGCCATCCCGCCCGCCAGGGGCAGGGCGCAGGCAAGCGCCAGGCACCGGGCCCGGATCCGGATCCCAGTCCTGATCCCGGGCCACGTCCCGAACCCGGTCCGCAAGGCATGGAAACGCATGGGCTAAACTCCTTTCTGCTGCCCGGCGACACGCCGCCAGGGCACTTCCAGCATACCGCAAACCGAGAAGATCCCCTTGTCCGTCCCAGCCTCCGCCTCCGCCGCCGTTCCCGCCTCCGCCCCTGCTCCCGTCCCCGGCTACGACCTGCGTCCCGCCACCGAATCCGACATCCCGGCCGTTCACGCCCTGATGCGCGAGATGGCGGAATTCGAGAAACTGACCGGCATCTTCCAGGCCACGCACGACAGCCTGCGGCAGAGCTTCTTCGGCCCGGAGCCGGCCGCCCGCTGCCTGGTCATCACGACCGCCGAGGATCCGGCCACGGCCATCGCCTACATCATGTGGTTCCACAACTATTCCAGCTTCCTGGACCGGCGCGGCCTGTACCTGGAGGACGTCTACATCACCCCCGCCCACCGGGGACGCGGCCTGGGCGGCTGGGTGCTCAGGCACCTGGCGGCGCTGGCCGTGGAACTGGGCTGCGGCCGCTTTGAATGGGTGGTGCTGGACTGGAACGAGAACGCCATCGAATTCTACAAGCACCACGGCGGCGAGATCCTGGACGACTGGCGCGTGGTGCGCGTCACCGGCGACGCCCTGCTGCGCCTCGCGGGGCGGGCCTGAACCGCGCCGCCCTTTCACCCGGAGCCGAATCCGCCCGAATCCGCCCGCCGCGGCCCGAATCCGTCCTGCCCAGCCCTCATCCGCCCGAACCCGGTCTCTCATCCCGGCCGGAACCCATACCCGAACCCACAGGAGCCTGCCATGTCGATCCGCGTCTCCATCGTATCCACCCGCACCGGCGATGACGGCACCACCGGGCTGGGCGACAAGACCCGCGTGCCCAAGGACGCCCCGCGCATCGCCGCGCTGGGCGACGTGGACGAGCTGAACAGCGCCATCGGCCTGTGGCGCGCCGCCGCCCTGCCCGCCGACGTCGACGCCCTGCTGGACCGCATCCAGCACGACCTGTTCGACCTGGGCGGCGAGCTCTGCATCCCGGGCTGGACGGCGCTGCGGGACGAACACGTGCTGCGCCTGGACGAGGCCCTGAAACGCTACAACGCCGAACTGGGTCCCTTGCAGGAATTCATCCTGCCCGGCGGCTGCCCGGCCGCCGCGCATGCGCACATGGCGCGCACCATCGCCCGCCGGGCGGAACGGTCCGTGGTGGCGCTGTCGCGCCAGGAAGCGGTGAACCCGCCCGTGCTGCACTACCTGAACCGCCTGTCGGACCTGTGCTTCGTGCTGGCGCGCCGCCTGAACCGCGCGGCGGGAGTGCCGGACATCCTATGGGAGCGCGACGATCAGCGCTGATCGTCGGAATGCACCTGCAGCGCCTCCAGGAAGCGCGACACCATGTTGTAGGCCGCGACGGTGGCCGTCAGCTCGACCAGCTCCCGGTCCGGGAAATGCCCGCGTACGGCCTGGAACACGGCGTCGGGCACCTGCACGGCGCGCGTCATCGCGTCCGCATAGGCCAGCACGGCCCGTTCGCGCGCATCGAACCGGTCCGCCGGGATTTCGTCGAGCGCCAGGGCGTCGAGCTGGTCCTGGCGCAGCCCCTCGCGCAGGGCGATGGGCGCATGCTGGTCGGCCTCGTAGGGCGCGCGGTTCAGGTGCGCGATGCGCATGATGACCAGTTCGCGGATGGCGCCATCCAGGGCGCAGCGGTGGCGGATGGCGGTCAGGTAGTTCAGCCAGCCTTCGGCCGCCGGGGGGCTGTGCAGCAGCATCTGGTACAGGTGCAGCACGCTGCCGCGCTCGGCGACGATGCGGTCCGCAAGCGCGGCCGCCTCGCCGCGGCTCAGGTCGGCGTAGTCGATTCGGGCCATGAAGATCTCCGTGGGGTCTGCGGGGGGTTTCCGTGGCGCCCCCCGGCCGGCGGGCCGCAGGGCGGGGAAGAAGGGCAGCCAGGCGTGCGCGCCGGGCTCAGGCGGGCAGCACCTGGCGCACCGTGCGGTCCAGCCGCGCGACGATCTCGTCGATGTCGGCCGCCGTGCAGATGAAGGGCGGCGCCAGCAGCACGTGGTCGCCATGGACGCCGTCGACGGTGCCGCCCATGGGATACACCATCAGGCCGTTTTCCATGGCCTGGCGCTTCAGGCGCGCGTGCGTCTTCAGGGCAGGGTCCAGCACGGACTTGTCGGCCCGGTCGCGCACGAATTCCACGCCCACGAACAGGCCCCGGCCGCGCACGTCGCCGACGTTGGGATGGTCGGCGAAGACTGCGCGCAGCCGCGTCCGCAGCTGCTCGCCGCGCGCCAGGACGTTGTCCAGCAGGGCGTCGCGCCGGATCACGCGCTGCACCGCCAGGGCGGCGGCACAGGCCGTGGCGTGGCCCATGTAGGTGTGGCCGTGCTGGAAGAATCCGCTGCCGTTCACGATCGTATCGTAGACGCGGCGGCTGGCCAGCATGGCGCCGATGGGCTGGTAGCCCGCCCCCAGGCCCTTGGCGATGGCCAGGATGTCCGGTGCGACGCCGTCCTCGGCGCAGGCGTACAGATGGCCGGTGCGCCCCATGCCGGACATGACCTCGTCCAGGATCAGCAGCACGCCGTGCCGGTCGCAGACCTCGCGGATGCGGCGCAGGTAGGTGCGCACCGGCGGCAGCGCGCCCGCGGTGGCGCCGACCACGGTTTCCGCCACGAAGGCGGCCACGCGTTCCGCGCCGATCTCCAGGATCTTCCGCTCCAGCTCGTCGGCCAGGCGGGCGGCGTACTGCTCCTCGGTCTCGCCGGGCAACTGGTCGCGGTAGGCGTAGCAGGGCGACACATGATGCGCCGGCGCCAGCAGCGGCAGGAAGGGCTGGCGCCGCCAGGCGTTGCCGCCGATGGCCAGCGCGCCCAGCGTGTTGCCGTGATAGCTCTGGCGGCGGGCGATGAACTGGCTGCGTTCCGTCTCACCGCGCTCGACGAAATACTGGCGGGCGAGCTTCAGCGCCGCCTCGACCGCCTCGGACCCGCCGGAGACGAAATACACGTGGTCCAGGTCGCCCGGCGCCTCGCCGGCCAGGAAGTCCGCCAGGTCTTCGCAAGCCTGGGTGGTGAAGAAGGACGAATGGGCGTAGGCCACCTCGTCCAGTTGCGCCTTGATGGCGGCGATCACGTCGGGATGCCCGTGGCCCAGGCAGGACACGGCCGCCCCGCCCGAGGCGTCCAGGTACGCGCGGCCGTCCTGGTCGAACAGGGAAATTCCCTGGCCGCGCACGGCGCGCTTGAGCGTATGCTGGGGATTGCGATGGAATACGTGGGTCATGGCGTGGCTCAACAGATGTTTCGTGTATCATAGATCAAGCAACGTATAATTCATACCCCGGTCCGCTTTCTACAACCCTCTTTTTGCCGCCGGGCCGTCCCAAGGCGAAACGCGTCCCTTCGAGCGGCATGCAGGCCGCGAGGCGGACGCGAGCCGAAGGCGCGGCGTGGCGGGCTTTCAACTATGTCGGCACCCCACTCGCTGGATGAACTCACCCGCCTCATCCAATCCCGCTATCCGGGCCTCAGCCCGCAGTTCCAGGCGGGCGCGCGCTACCTGATCGATCACCCCACGCAGGTCTCGACCCTGTCGGCGCGCAAGCTGGCCGCCCTGGCCGGCGTGCAGCCGGCCACGCTGGTGCGGCTGGCCCAGCACCTGGGCTACGCGGGCTGGGATGCCCTGAAGGCCGTCTTCACCCAGGAACTCCATCCGCCCGGCGCCTACGCGGCGCGCGCGCTGTCCCTGGTCCACCGCCCGGAATCCGAGCAGGCGTCCTGGCAGGCCGCCATCCACCGTCAGGTGCTCAACCTGCAGGCGCTGGAGCCCGTCAACCAGGCCGTCATGGCTCGGGCGGTGGCGCTGCTGGCCGACGCCGGACGCATCGTGGTCGCCGGATTCCGCTCCTGCTATCCGGCCGCCTTCAGCCTGCGCTACCTGTGCAGCCTGTTCCGTCCGGACGTGCACCTGCTGCACAACACCGGCGGCACCCTGAGCCTGGACACGCACCGCCTGCGGCCCGAGGACACCGTGGTGCTGATCGGCTATGCGCCCTACTCCCGCGAAATCATCGAGCTGGCCGAGGCGCTGCGCCACGGCGATCCCTCGAATCCCCCGGGACCGGAGGCCTCGCGGGGCTGCCGGGTGCTGGCCCTGTGCGACAGCCAGCTCGCCCCGATGGCGCTGCATGCCGACTGCGTGCTGACCTTCTCCACCCAGGGACATTCCTTTTTCCCGACCACCGTGGCGATCCAGGCGCTGGTGGAGATGCTGGCCCAGCAGCTGCTGGTCCGCCAGGGCGAGCCCGCCCTGGCCGAACTGGGCCGCACGGAAGCCCTGCTGCACGCCACCGGCGCCTACCGATGAACGATCGATGCCCGGCCACGAGCCGCTGTTGCGCCATCGCCGCACCGCTGAGCCACCACTGCGCGCCACCGGCGCCTACCGACGAACGATAAGAAATGAACGACACGACCGATTCCCGCCCGCTCGAACTGCTGCCGGTCGAGGCCCGCGGCGCCCACCGCGACGTCGGCCGCGCCCTGGGGCGCTGGGGGGCCGAGGCCTGCCACCGCCACCTGGTCCGCTCGGATGCCTGGGCGCAGATCATGGCCTGCCGCGACCGGCCGGAAGTCCCGGCCATGCGCGCGCTGCTGCGCCAGGCCTTTCCCTGGATCGAGGACGAATTGGCGGGCCTGGCCGAAGGCCTGGACCTGCCGCCCGACGAGGTCTTCCTGTGGAACTGCCGCGGCGACCTCTGGGCGCTGGCGCCCGACGGCTGCACCACGGTGCTGGCGCCGCGGCGCCTGAGCCACAACGAGGACGGCGACCCGGGCTTCGCCGGCGCCTGCGGCTTGGCCGAGGTGCGGCCGGCCGGCGCACCCGCCTTCGCGTCCTTCGTCTATCCGGGCTCGCTGCCCGGCCATACCTTCGCCGTCAACGAAGCCGGCCTGGCGATGACGGTCAACAACATCCGCGCCCGCCGGGCCGCGGCGGGCATGCCGCGCATGGTCCTGACCCGCGCCCTGCTGGCCGCCGGGTCGGTGGGGGAAGCGGTGTCGATCCTGCAGGCGCATGGCCGCATGGGGGCGTTCCACCTGGGCCTGGGACAGGCGGGCGAATCACAGACCTGGAGCGTGGAATTCAGCCAGGCGGCCGTATCCGTCCGCCCCGTGGCCCGCGCGCCGCTGCTCCACGCCAACCATGCCGTGCACCAGGCGCAGGAGGACCTGCCGCAAGTGATCACCGCCTCGTCGGCGCACCGCCAGGCGCGCGGCGAAGCCCTGCTGGCGCAGGGCGCGGACGCGCTGGCGATCCTGGCCGACACGGGCGACGCCGCCGAACCCATCCTGCGGCGGTCGCCCGGCGACACCGACCAGGAAAACACCCTGGCCACCGCCGACATCGACCTGAACGGAAACACGGCCCGCTGGGCCGTGTACGCTCCCGGCGCGGCCGAGCCGCATTACCGCTTCGAGGGATTGGACAGGACATAGGTCAGTCCCTGCGGACTGACCCATGCCTGGAGAATCCGAGCCGCTTGCAAGCGGCGAGGCGGGGAGATGCCGCAATCCGAAGCGGGCGCCTCGTGGGGGGCTTACTGCGCGCGGCTGACCATGTATTCCACGGCGGCGCGCAGGGTGGCGTCGTCGGCCTTGGTGCCGCCGCGGGCGGGCATGGCGCCCTTGCCGTGCAGCGCCACGTTCATCATTTCGTCCATGCCCTTGGCGATTAGCGGTGCCCAGGCCTGCTTGTTGCCCAGCTTGGGCGCGTTGGCCGCGCCGGTGCTGTGGCAGGCCACACACGCGCTCTTGTAGAGCTTCTCGCCGGTCTTCAGCGTTCCGGCGTCGGACGCCATCGACAGGGCCGGCAGCAGGGCCAGGGACAGGGCGGTGAGGCTCACGATCTTCAGCATTTTGTCTATCTCCGGAGTCGGGACGGCCGTCGGGGCCGCCCCGGGTACTGTGGTTTAGTTCTTGATGGCGCTGGGGGCCACGACCTGCTTCATCAGATCGTCGTTCCACTTGCCTTCGACCTTGACGTGGCCGGCGGCGCCCAGCTCGAACGCTTCGATCAGGTTGTGGTTGACGTAGGCGTAGATGCCGGGCTGCTTGAAGGTGTAGAGCGCCGCGCCGGCCGTGCCGCCCGGGATGAACCAGGTTTCCAGGTTGCGTTCGGGCTTGTTGATGAACTTGCCCGTGGCCCAGACGTAGTCGCCGTGACCACCGATCAGGTGGGGACGGGTGTCGCGGTTGGCCGAGGAGTGGATGAACAGCACGGTCTCGCCGACCTTGGCCGTCAGGGCACCCGCGCCGGTCAGCGCGCCCTTCTTGCCGTTGAACACGATGTGCGACGGGATCAGGCCGCGCATCACCTCGGTGGTGTCGCCGTAGCTTTCCAGGGCGGTGTCGTATTCCTTGTAATTGCCGTTCTCGTCCTTCGGGATGTACAGGTCGAATTCGCCGATGGTGTAGACCTTGTCGTAGTGCAGCGGCTTGCCGTCCTGGTCCTTCAGGCCGTCGCGCGGCAGCACCATCAGGGTGCCGCTCATGCCGGACACCACGTGCCAGGGCACCATGCCTTCGGGGGCGCAGTGGTAGATGAAGGTGCCGGTGCGGTCCGCCTTGAAGCGCAGCACGGTCTGCTCGCCCGGCTTGATCTTGGTCAGCGCGCCGCCGCCCAGGGCGCCGGTGGACGCGTGGAAGTCGATGTTGTGCTCCAGCGCGTTGGTGGCCGGGTTGATCAGGGTGAGCTGGACGTAGTCGCCCTCGTGCACCACCATGGTCGGACCGGGCATGGAGCCGTTGAAGGTCATGGCCTGCATCGTCGTGCCGTTCTCTTCGTCGATGACGATCTTCTTTTCCTCGATGGTCATCGTGAACTCGACCACGCGCGGCTTGGCCTTGGTCGCCTGTTCATGTTCCATCACATGGGGCGGCGCAACGAGCACGGGCTTGATGTGCTCCAGCTTGTCGGCGGGATCCGCCAGAGCGACGCCCCCGGCCAGCAAGGACGCCAGAGCGGTGGCGGCCATACACAGACGAAAAACCTTCATGTTCAACTCCCTGATTTGATGTGTCGTCTTGTTTCGACGTTGCCATCTTGTCATGGCCTGGGTTTACCCTCATTGCGCTGGATCAAGCCGGTTCAGGCGTCGTTCAGGTTTCGTGGAAAGTATTGACATGTCGCAAACATTTCCGGCGGCCAGGGGGGCGCCCCCGCTCCCGCGGGCCGCCGCGCCGGATGGCGCGCTCAGTCTTCCCGCACCAGGCGGAAGCCCAGGTTGGCCGGCGGCAGGCCGATGGAACAGGCGCCGTTGCGCGGATCGCGGATGAAGTCGGCCATGGCGGCGATGTGGGCGCCCGCCAGGATGCGCACGCCGCAGTTCTCGCGCGGCGCCAGGGGCAGCGCGCCCACGCTGTGGCTGGCGAAGCAGGTGTCGGTCCATTCCCAGACGTTGCCGCCCATGTCGCTCAGGCCCAGGGCGTTGACGCCGAAGTGGCCGAAGGGCTGGGTGGCCTTGATGCGGCCCCGGCTGCGGGCGATCTCGCGCTCGTACTCGGCCAGCCAGCGCACGGCGGGATCGGCGGGATCCGAAGGCAGGGCGCCTTCCTCGCGGTAGCGGTCGGCGGCGGCGCGCACCCACTCGGCGTAGACCGGCAGCCGCCAGCGCTGGCCGGTCTCGCGCGACAGCCAGGCCGCGTAGGCGGTGGCGTCGGCCCAGCTCACGCCCACGGCCGGCAGGTCGGGCGAATTCAGGTCCCGGAAGCCCTTGTCCAGGCGCTTGCAGGCGCCCGCCTGCACGCAGCGGGCGTATTCCGCCTGGCTGACCTGGCGGCGCATGATGGCCCGGCCCGGCTCGACCCGGCCCTGGACGCGCGGGGCGTCCACGGGCCGGCCCCGGTCGAGGAACTCGCCGGCCGCCTGGTAGGTGAATTCGCCGCTCGGAATGGCGACGACCTCGATGCCGGCGGAGGCGGCGGAAGCGGAAGCGGCGGAGGAAGCGGCCGCGGCGCCGGCCGCCGGGGTCATCCCCGCCGCGCAGGCCAGCATCGCGGCCAGCAGGCCGGCGCGCGCGGCGCGGCCCGGACGAGGATCGGGGGAAGATCGGGACTGCGGCATGAGGGGCTCCGTTTCGGACGACCCCTTCATTGGAACGCAGGAGCGGGCTCCCGCGCCTTGTGGTGCATCAATGAGAGGCCGACATCAGCGCCCGCGCCACTGCGGCGGGCGCTTCTGCATGAAGGCGTCGATGCCCTCGCCCACGTCCTCGGCCAGCATGTTCTCCGCCATGACGCCGGCGGCGTAGTCGTAGGCCTGGTCCAGCGGCAGGCCCAGCTGCCGGTAGACCATGGCCTTGCCGATGCGCACCGCCACCGGGCTTTTCGCCAGGATGGCGTCGACCAGCCCCTGCACGGCGCGGTCCAGCTCGGCATCGGGCACGGCGTGATTGACCAGGCCGCGCTCGGCGGCCTGACGGGCGCTGATGAACTGGCCCGTCACCAGCATCTCGAAGGCGTTCTTCAGAGGCACGTTGCGCGTCAGCGCCACGGCCGGCGTGGCGCAGAACAGGCCGACGTTGATGCCGGAGACGGCCAGGCGCGCGCTCTCGGCGGCCACCGCCAGATCGCAGCTGGCCACCAGCTGGCAGCCGGCGGCGGTCGCCGTGCCGTGGACCCGCGCGATGACCGGCACCGGGCAGCGCGCGATGGACTGCATCAGCCGGCCGCAGCGGCCGAACAGGTCGTTGTAGTAGTCCCGGTCGCCGGCATGGCCGCGCATCTGCTTCAGGTCGTGCCCCGCGCAGAAGGCACGGCCGTTGGCGGCGAGCACCACCACGCGCAGGCCGGTGTCGTCCCGGCAGGCGTCGAAGCGCGCCTGCAGCGCCGCCAGCATGTCCTCGGACAGCGCGTTGAACTGGTCGGGCCGGTTCAGCGTCAGCGTGAGCACGCCGTCGCGGCGTTCATCCAGCACCGGATCGTTCGAGGCGTTCGGGGCATCCGGGGCGTTCGAGGCTTGCGTCATGTGCGTCTCCTTGGTGGCCGGCGGCCGTCCAGGCCGCCGAAAAGATCTCCGCCAGCCGGTTCCCGGCCGCGGCCAGGTCGGCCTCGATGCCGCAGGCCCGCAGATCGACCGTCTGCAGGCCCTCGTAGCCGCAGGGATTGATGCCCAGGAAGGGATCGAGGTCCATGGCCACGTTCAGGGCCACGCCATGATAGGCGCGGCCGTTGCGGATCTTGACCCCCAGCGCGGCGATCTTGGCCAGGGCCTCGCCCCGGGGCCGCGCCAGCGCCGACTGGGGCACGTAGATGCCGGGGGCGCCGGGCTTGCGGCAGGCGCCCGCCACGCCCAGCTCGGCCAGCAGGTCGAGCACGGCCTGTTCGAGCAGGGAGACGAATTCCCGCACGAAGACGCCCTGGCGGCGCAGGTCCACCAGGGTGTAGAGCACGACCTGGCCCGGCCCGTGGTAGGTGACCTGCCCGCCCCGGTTGCAATGCACCACCGGAATGCCGTGGGGATTGAGGATGTGCTCCGGCTTGCCGGCCTGGCCCAGGGTGTAGACCGGCGCATGCTCGACCAGCCAGAGTTCGTCGGGCGTGCCGTCGCCGCGGGATTCGGTGAAGTCCTGCATGGCCTGCCAGACCGGCAGATAGGGGGCGGGACGGTCCAGCCAGCGCGTCCGCAGGGGCGTCTGCATGGACGCTGACACGGGCGCCGGCGAGAAGGGCGCCGGCACGCGCGTCTGCCCGGGTGCCTGCATGACCATGACCGGCCCGCGCCTAGAGCACCACGGACACCATCTCGTGCCCGTGCAGGGCGCGGTACAGGTCGTCCAGCTGCTCGCGCGAGGTGACACGCACCGTCAGGGTCAGGCCCAGGTAGTTGCCACTGGAACTGGGGCGGATCTCGATGGTGGCCGGGTCGAAGGCCGGATCGAAGCCCAGCACCACCTCGGTCATGGCGCGCGCGAAATCCTCATGCGCGCGCCCCATGACCTTGATCGGGAAATCGCAGGGATAGTCGATCAGGGAGTCTTCGGGACGGATCGGTTTCATGACACCATTATTCAAACATCAGGCGGATCTTGTCCAGCAGCCGGCCGAAGAACCCGGCCTCT
Organism: Castellaniella defragrans 65Phen; assembly: GCF_000612685.1. Lineage (NCBI taxonomy): Bacteria > Pseudomonadati > Pseudomonadota > Betaproteobacteria > Burkholderiales > Alcaligenaceae > Castellaniella > Castellaniella defragrans. The sequence goes on along the minus strand of NZ_HG916765.1, from coordinate 467,704 downwards.
TCCACCGAATGCAGCACCAGCAGCGGCCGCCGGTCCAGTTCCTTGCCGTCCAGGGTGATCACCAGCGTGCCGGCCTGCGCGCCCTCGGTCAGGGGCGCCATCAGCGGCTGGGTGTAGCGCGCCTCGGTCTTGATGTCCTCGGCGCGGCCGCGCGGCACCGTCACCCACAGCGCATCGGACAGGCCCAGCTCGGCGGTTTCGGTGGCGCCTTCCCAGACCCGCGCGGATACGGCCGGCTTGCCCTTGTCCAGCAGCTTGACCGTGTCGAAGTTCTTGAAGCTCCAGTTCAGCAGCTTCAGGCTGCTTTCGGTGCGGGCGGCGTCGCTGGCCGCGCCCACCAGCACCGACACGACGCGCCGGCCGTCGCGCAGCGCGGTGGCCACCAGGCAGTAGCCCGCGGACTGGGTGTGGCCGGTCTTCAGGCCATCGACGGTGGAGTCGGCCCACAGCAGGCGGTTGCGGTTGCTCTGCTTGATGTTGTTGTAGGTGAATTCCTTCTGGCTGTCGTAGTGCCGGTATTGCGGGAAGCGCTGGACCAGCGCCCGCGCCAGGATCGCCAGGTCCTCGACCGTGGTCATGTGGTCGGGATCGGGCAGGCCGGGGGCGTTGGTGAAGTGGGTGTGCTTCATGCCCAGGGCCTTGGCCTGCTGGTTCATGAGCGCGGCGAAGGCGGATTCGCTGCCGGCGACGGCCTCGGCCAGCGCCACGGTGGCGTCGTTGCCCGATTGCACCAGCATGCCCTGCAGCAGGTCGTCCACCGACACGTCCGTGTTCGGATTGATGAACATGCGCGAGCCTTCGGTCTTCCAGGCCTTTTCGGAGATGTGGACCTTCTGGTCGAGCTTCAGCCGGCCGTCTTCCAGGGCCTCGAAGATGACGTAGGCGGACATCAGCTTGGTGAGGGACGCGGGCTCGACGGCTTCCTGGGGATTCTGCGCGGCGATGACCTGGCCGCTGGTGGCGTCCAGGGTCAGCCAGGCCTTGGCGTTCAGGGACGGGGCGGGAATGTTGGACAGGCTGCTGACCATGTCGATGCCGGCCGGGGCCGCGGCCGAGGCCGGAGCCTGGGCGGATGCGGCCGCGGCGGCGGGCCCGGGCGCCACCTGCGACCAGGCCGCGCCGGACACCAGCAGCGAGCAGGCCAGCGCCAGGGGCGCCAGGCGGGAACGACGGAGGAGCGGCGGGAAGGCATTCATGGGCATGACGGCGGCAGGATGGGGAAGAAACGACAAGCGCCCATTATAGGCAGGGCGAAAATCCGCCACGGCCGCGCGGCTCGGCCAATTCGAGACAAAACGCAAGCAACTGAAACGACATGCCCCCGGGCGCGCCGGCGGCCAGCGGCGCGTTGTGCGGCCGCCCGGGCACCGCCGGACGAAACCGGGCGGCTGGAGGACGCGGCTGAGCGGCTGGAGGACGCGGCTGGGCGCCCGGCGGACGAGGCCGGACGGCTGGCGGATGCGGCGGCCCGGGACCGGGGAAGCGGGGATCGGGAAACCAGGCTCAGAGGCCGCGCAGCCCCGCCTGGACGATCTGGCGCAGGATCAGCAGCTTGCCGTGGAAGAAGTGGCCGGCATCCGGCACGACCGTCATGGGCAGCTGGTGCGCCCGGGCGAAGTCCATGCCTTCGGACAGGGGCACGACCTCGTCGTGCTCGCCGTGGATCATGAGCGTATCGGACGGCATCGACAGGGGGCGATGGCGGAAGCGCTCGACCGCGCAGCCGATCAGCATCAGGCGGGCCGGCAGCGGCAGGCCGCGGTCGGCCAGCTCGGCGTACAGCTGGGCGGCCACCGCCGAGCCGAAGGAAAAACCCGCCAGCACCCAGGGCCCGGCGGCCGCCTCGGGCCAGGCCTGGAAGACATGCTCGACGACGGCCGCCATGTCGGCCGTCTCGCCGATCGCGCGGTCGAACGCGCCCGCCGATGCGCCCACCCCGCGGAAGTTGGGGCGGATGGCGAGCAGCCCGTGCTGCACGCAGGCGCGCGACACCGTGGTGACGATCTTGTTGTCGCGGGTGCCGCCGTGCAGCGGGTGCGGATGCAGCACCAGCGCCCAGCCCGAGGGCGCGTCCTCCGGATGATCCACGGTGTACTCGATCAGGCCGGCCAGACCCTGGCATGTGGCTTGTTCTGTGCGTAAACTCATGGCTGCGCGGATTCTCCTGTCTGCTCCAGACCCCATTCTACCCATATGACCGGCCCCTCCCCCGATCCCGCCCGCGTCCTGCCGCCCCCCGGGGTCATGGCCGCGACCCTGCGCGAGATCCTGCCACAGTTCCGTCAGGTGGACTGGCTGGAACAGACCGGCTCGACCAACGCCGACCTGCTGGCGCTCGCGCGCCGCGACGGCGGGCCGCCGGACCGTCCCTGGCTGCTGGGCACGCACCTGCAATCCCAGGGGCGCGGGCGCGCCGGCCGCACCTGGCAGAACCGCATCGGCGCCAACCTGATGTTTTCCTGCGCCTTCGACGTCTTCCTGCCGGCGCGCCAGCTGCCGACGCTGGCCCCCCTGATCGGCATGGCCACCTGTCAGGCCCTGCGCACGCGCCTCGACGCCCGCCACCGCACGCGCCTGACCATGAAGTGGCCCAACGACCTGCTCTGGGACCAGGCCAAGCTGGCCGGCATCCTGATCGAGTCCACCCGCTCGGGCACCGCCCAGGCCGCCGACCACCACCTCATCATCATCGGCATGGGCCTGAACCTGGAGGACGCGCGCGCCCTCTCGCAATCGCTGGACCGGCGCATCGCGGACTGGGCCGAAATCGCGGCCGAGGACTCCGCCGCCGCGCACGCCACGGCCGCGGACCTAGCCGCCTGCGCCGCCCGCGCCTGGTACGACGCGCTGAACCACGCCACCGCGCGGGGCTTCGCCGACCTGCCCGCCCGCTACGCGGAAGTGGACGGCCTGGCGGGACGCATGCTGGACGTGCTCGACGACGGCCGCCTGCGCCACACGGGCGCGGCCTGCGGCATCGACGGCGACGGCCGCCTGCTGCTGCGCAACGCCGACGGCGTGCAGGCCATCTCGGTGGGCGAGATCTCCGTGCGGCTGCAGCGATGATCCTGCTGATCGACGCCGGCAACAGCCGGGTCAAGATCGCCTGGCTGGCGCCCGGCGAGTCCCGCCGCAGCGCCCCGCCCCTGGTCCTGGAACACGCGGAGCTGCCCGGCCTGGCCGCGCGCCTGGACTTCACGCCGCGGCGCATCCTGGGGTCCAACGTCGCCGGCGGCGCGGTGCGCGACGCCCTGGAACGGGCCTGCCGCGCCGCCTGGGACCTGCCCGTGCGCTGGCACGACACCCGCGACGGGCACGACCGGCTGCTGAACGGCTACCGCCAGCCGGCGCGGCTGGGGGCCGACCGCTGGCTGGGCCTCTTGGGCCTGCTGCAACACGTCGAGGACGAGCCGGCCTGGCGGGCGGGCGCCCCCTGCATCCTGGCCAGCTTCGGCACCGCCACCACGATCGACACCCTGGCCTGGCGGACGCAGGCCGGCGGCGGGCGGCGACCCGCCTTCATCGGCGGGCTGATCCTGCCGGGCGCCGCCCTGATGGCCCGCAGCCTGTCCCAGGGCACCGCCGACCTGCCCCTGGCCCGGGGCGAGCCCGTCGATTTCCCGACCGACACCGACGCCGCCATCGCCAGCGGCATCGCGGCCGCCCAGGCCGGCGCGCTGCTGCGCCAGCGGCGCCTGGCCGCCGAGGCCTGCTCCGGCGCACGGCCGCTGCTGTTCGTGAGCGGCGGCGACTGGCCGCGCGTCCAGGCGGAACTGCGGGCGGCGCTGGCGCGCATGGACCCGGACGCCGCGCCGCCGTGCCGGCTGGACAGCCCCGTCCTGGACGGCCTGGCCAGCCTGGCCCGCCCGCCGGCAGGGGCCGGCCCGGCCGCTGAACCTGCGGAGGACCGCTGATATACTGACCAGCGTTTCCGCATCTCATTTCCATCCACGCATGCGTTTCCTGCTGACACTCGCCGTCGTCGCCAACCTGGCGCTGCTGGCCTACGGACAGGGCTTCTTCGGTCCACCGCCGGCCGAGCAGGGGCGCACGCCCCGGCCGCTGTCGCAACGCAACCAGCAGGCCCTGATCCTGGGCGCACCCATCCCTCCCACCGCCACCCCCTGATGAAACCCATCCGCAAAGCCGTCTTTCCCGTCGCGGGCCTGGGCACCCGTTTTCTGCCGGCCACCAAGGCCATGCCCAAGGAAATGCTCCCCGTCATCGACAAGCCGCTGATCCAGTACGCCGTCGAGGAAGCCCTGGCCGCGGGCATCACGGAACTGATCTTCGTCACGGGCCGCCACAAGCGGGCCATCGAGGACCACTTCGACCGCATGCCCGAACTGGAGGCCGAGCTGGAAGCCAAGGGCAAGCAGGCCCTGCTGGAGACGATCAGCACGATCCTGCCGCCGCACGTCCACTGCATCTACACCCGCCAGGCCCAGCCGCTGGGCCTGGGCCACGCGGTCCTGTGCGCCGAGCCCATCGTCGGCAACGAACCCTTCGCCGTGCTGCTGGCCGACGACCTGCTGGACGCCGACACCTCCGTCACGCGCCAGCTGGTGGACGCCGCCCACCAGCACGACGGCAGCGTGCTCGCCATCCAGACCATCGACCCGGCCGACAGCCGCAAGTACGGCATGATCGCCGGCACGGCCATCGACGCGCGCAACACGCGGGTGGAACGCATCGTGGAAAAGCCCGCCCCGCAGGACGCGCCCTCGAACCAGGCCGTCGTCGGCCGGTACGTCCTGGAACCGGAAATCTTCGATCACCTGCGCCACACCCAGGCCGGCGTGGGCCGCGAGATCCAGCTCACGGACGCGATCGCCGAGCTGCTGAAGCAGCGCCGCGTGCTGGCCCACCGCTACGAAGGGGTCCGCTACGACTGCGGCTGCAAGGAAGGCTTCTTCCAGGCGACGCTGGCGCTGGGCCGGAAATACCACGGCCTGATGCCGGCCCGTCTGCCCGACGCGGATTCCTGATCCGGACCTCAGGCGCCGGGCGGGCGCCGCGGCGGGCGCGCCAGCAGGTCCTCGATGCCGTCCACCACGCGCGTCACCGCGCCGGCATGCTGCCGGACCCAGTCGCGCGCGGCCTCGCCCACGCGGTGCAGGGCGGCCGGATCGTCCAGCCACCGCAGGGCCTGGCGCACGGCCTGGGCCGGATCGGCCGCCCGGGCGATGGCGCCGGCGGCCAGCGCGTCGGCCACCGCCTGCTCGAAATGGGCCGTGTGCGGCCCCACCAGGACCGGCCGGCCCTGGGCGCTGGCCTCGATGAAGTTCTGCCCCCCCAGCGGCGCGAAACTGCCGCCCACGATCGCCACCTGGGCGCAGGCGTAGTACCAGGCCATCTCGCCCAGCGTGTCGCCCAGGATCACGGCGGCGTCCCGGCAGGCCTCGACGGCCGTGCTGCCGCCGTCGCCGAGTTCCAGCAGGCGGCTGCGCCGCACATGGGGCAGGCCCGCGGCCCGCAGCAGCCCGGCGGCGGCCTCGAAGCGCTCCGGATGGCGCGGCACCAGGATGAACAGCAGCGGCCGGCCGCAGTCTTCGCCGCGGGCGCGCCGCTGCTCGATCTCGCGCCGGATGGCCTCGACGAAGGGCGCGTCCTCGCCCTCGCGCGTGCTGGCGATGACCACGATGCGCCGGCCCAGCCGGGCGGCGAAGTCCGCGCCCCGGTCCATGCGCTCGCGGTCGAGCCGCAGGTCGAACTTGAAATTGCCCGACACGGCGACCTGCCGCGCGCCGGCGCGCTCCAGCCGCCGGGCGTCGGCCAGCGACTGGGCGTAGGTGCGCGTCAGCGCGCCGTAGGCGGGCCGCAGCAGCGCGCCCAGCCGCAGCGTGACGCGCAGCGAGGCCGCCGACATGCGGGCGCTGGCCAGCACCAGCGGCACCTCGGCGCGCGCGGCGGCATGCACCAGATTGGGCCAGACCTCGCGCTCGATCAGCACGCCGACCGCCGGGCGGTAATGGCGCAGGAAGCGGCGCGCCGCCCCGGGAAAATCGTAGGGCAGCCAGGCCTGGCGCAGCCGGCCGTCGGCCAGCTCCGCCGCGTAGACGCGCCCGCCCTCGGCCCAGCCGGTGGCCGTCAGGTGCGTCAGCAGCACCCGGTGGCCGCGATCCAGCAGCGCCCGGATCAGCGGGTGGGCGGCCCGGGTCTCGCCCAGGCTGACCGCATGGACCCAGACGGCGCCGGGATCGCGCGCGGCGCCCGGGTAGCAGCCGAAGCGCGCCGCGCCCAGCACCGACCAGCGGCCGCCGGCGCGGCGGGCGCGCAGGGCCATCCAGGCCAGCAGCAGGGGCGACAGGATGCGCAGCAGCAGGGAATAGAGCGCGCGCATCACGCGCTCCCGCGCGGCCGGGCCGCGGCCGGCACGCCGCTCACCCGGCCCCGCCCATCGGGGCGGGGGAATCCGCGCGGGGCGGGTCGGCCCGGGCCTCGTCCAGGGCCTCGGCGATGGCGGCCCGCACGCGGCCGGCGTCGGGCGCCTGGCCGCGTTCGCCCAGGCTGGCGGTGTAGGCCGGCCCCTGCAGCGGCGTGCGCACCGGGGTCGAGGCCTTGTAGATGCCGATGGTCGGGCGGCCCAGGCCGGCGCTCAGGTGCGTCAGGCCGCTGTCCAGGCCCACCATGATCCGCGCCCGGGCGAGCTGGTCCGCCACCTGGCGCAGGCCCATGCGCGGCAGGACGGCCGCGTCCGCCCGTCCGCGGATCAGCGCCTGCGCGCGCGCCTGCTCGGCCTCGTTGCCGGCCAGCAGCCGCAGCGCCAGGCCGCGCCCCTGCAGGTCGTCGAAGACCTGCCGCCAGTCGGCGTCGGGCCAGAGCTTGTCGTCGCGGCTGGCCGACGGCATGATGAGGGCGGCCGGCTCGATCGCCACGCCGTCGGTCAGGGCGTGCAGGCCGAAATCCGGCGGCCCTTCGACCGCGTAGCCGAACGCGGCCGCCGCCAGCGCCCGCTGGCGGACGATGGCCGGCTGCCAGAATTCCACCCGGTGGCGCACGTCGTAGAACAGCGAGGCCAGCGGCTCGCGCGCGGACTTCCAGTCCAGGCCGTGGCGCACGCCGCGCGTCTGGCGGACCAGCCAGATGGATTTCATCAGGGCCTGCATGTCCAGCACGACGTCGTAGCGGCGCGCGCCCAGGGTGGCGCGCAGGGCCGCGCGCTCGCGCCGGGTGTCGGCCGCCCACCAGTGCCTGCGCCAGCGCCGGTGCGCCACCGGGATGACTTCGTGCACGGCCGGGTGCCAGGACGGGATTTCGGCGAAGGCTTCCTCGGCCAGCCAGTCGATCGACGCATCCGGCACGTGCCGGGCGATGTCGCTGATGGCGGGCAGCATGTGCACCAGGTCCCCGAGCGAGGACGTGCGTACGATGAGGATGCGGGTCGTCATGGCGCGATTATAGGGCCGCCCATGACGCCGGACGGGCGCGCCGCGCGGGCGTGCTACGATCGGCACACACCCCGCCGCCCGCGCCGGCCCGGCCCCTCGACGGCCGGGCGCGCGCGCCGCGCGGCCCGCCCGGAGACCACCCGATGACCTGTTACGCCCTGGGGGACCTGACCCCGCACATCGACCCGTCCGCCTTCGTGGCGGCCGAAGCCACCCTGATCGGCGCCGTCACGCTGGGGGCCGGCGCCAGCGTCTGGCCCGGCGCCGCGATCCGCGCCGACAACGAGCCCATCGCCATCGGCGAGAACAGCAACGTCCAGGAGGGCGCCGTGCTGCACGTGGACGCCGGCAGGCCGCTGCGCATCGGCCGCAACGTCACCGTGGGCCACCAGGCCATGCTGCACGGCTGCACGGTGGAGGACGGCGCGCTGATCGGCATCCAGGCCGTGGTCCTGAACGGCGCCGTGATCGGCCGCCACAGCCTGGTCGGCGCCGGCGCCCTGGTCACCGAAGGCAAGACCTTCCCGGAACGGTCGCTGATCCTGGGGGCGCCGGCCAAGGCGGTGCGCACCCTCAGCGACGAGGAAGTCGCCAATCTGGCGGAAAGCGCGCGCAGCTACGCCGAGCGCGCGCAGCAGTACCGCGAGACGCTGCGGCCGCTGTAGCGGCCGGTGCGGGCAGGCGCAGCCGGCCCGGCCCGACGGCCCTGCGGGGCCATCCCCCTCCGGAGGCGAAGGACGCCACGGTGGCGCAGGGCGCTACGCCCGCTGCAGCGCGCGATACAGGCTTTCGTAGCGCGCCACCATGGCGGGCACGGCGTATTCCCGCGCCGCCCTCTCCCGCGCCCGCCCGCCCATGGCCCGGGCGGCCTGGGGATGGTCCAGCACCCAGGCGATGCGGCGCGCCAGGGCCGCGGCGTCGCCCGCCGGGACCAGCAGCCCGCAGTCGGGCGCCAGGATCTCGCGGTGCCCGCCGACGTCCGTGGCCACCACCGGCAGGCCGGCCAGGCAGGCGTCCAGCACGCTGGTGCCCAGCGCCTCGAAGCGCGAACTGCTGACGTAGGCCTCGGCCAGCGCCAGCGCATCGGCCACCTGCGGCAGAAAGCCCGCGAACCGGTAGTGATCCTCCAGGCCCAGTTCCGCCACGCGCGCGCGCGCCGCGTCGGCGGCCGCGCCGTCGGCGCCGCAGTGCAGGCACAGCACGTCCGGATGATCGCGGCGCAGCAGGGCGACCGCCTCGATCAGGGTGAGCGGATCCTTTTCCGGGCTGAGCGCCGCCGCCGTGGCCAGCACGCGGCGGCCCTCCAGGCCGAAGCGCGTCCGCAGCGCGCGCATCCCGCCGGGGTCGGCCGGCGCGGCCTCGACCGCGCTGGGGATGACGGTCACGGCCAGGCCCAGCGCCCGGGGCGCCGCCGCCGCGGCCTCGCTGATCGCCACCAGCGCGTCGGCGCGCGCCCATTTCCAGCGGTGGCGGCCCGCCGCTCCCGGATCGTCGAACGCCGTGCGGCGCGTGAACACCAGGGCGGCGCGCAGCACCGGCCGCAGCGCCGCCAGCAGGCTCATGGCCTGGGCCGTCTGCGCGTGCAGCACGTCGTAGCGCCAGCCTGCCGTCAGCAGCACGCGCGCCAGGCCCAGGGCACCGCGGCAGGCGTGCACCGGAATGCCCTCGGCGGCGGCGCGCTCGGCCAGCGGGCCGCCCGCGCGCGCCGCCAGCGCGGCCTCGTGGCCGCCCGCGCGCAGCCCGCGCAGGGTCAGCAGGGTCTGGCGTTCGCCGCCCCGCCAGCCCTTTTCCATGTTCAGATGCAGAATGCGCATGACGGTCCCCGTCTAGTGTCCCGTTCGATTCGGATGCCCGGGATGAGTCTGGACGCCGCGCAGTCCCTGCGGACTGCCCGGCGCCTGACGAATCGGAGCGGCATGCAGGCCGCGACGTGGAGAGATGCCACGCTTTGAACATGGCACCGGCATGGCGGGCCCAGGCGCCGAATCCAGGCTCAAGACTTCCGCGTCGGCCGCTTCCAGCCCGGCACGGACTGCTGCCGCGCCCGCGACAGGGTGAGCTCGCCCGCGGGCGCATCGCGCGTCAGCGTCGTGCCCGCGCCCAACGTGGCGCCCTTGCCCACCCGCACCGGCGCGATCAGCTGGGTGTCCGAACCGATGAAGGCGTCGTCCTCGATCACGGTCTGGAACTTGTTGACGCCGTCGTAGTTGCAGGTGATCGTGCCCGCGCCGACGTTGACGCGCTCGCCGATCTCGGCATCGCCCAGGTAGGCCAGGTGGTTGGCCTTCGATCCCCGGCCCAGGCGGGTCTTCTTCAGTTCGACGAAATTGCCCACGTGGGCGTCCGGGCCGATGTCGGCCCCCGGCCGCAGGCGGGCGTAGGGTCCGATGCGGGCCGCCTCGGCCACCCGCGCGCCCTCGACGTGGGTGTAGGCGTCCAGCGTGGTGCCCGCGCCGATGCGCGCGTCGCGGATCACGCAATGCGGCCCGATGCGCACGCCGTCGGCCAGGTGCACCTCGCCCTCGAAGACGCAGCCCACGTCGATGAAGACGTCGCGTCCGCACGCCAGCGAGCCGCGCAGGTCGAAGCGGGCCGGATCCGCCAGGGTGACGCCCTGCTCCAGCAGCACGCGCGCCTGCTCGCCCTGCCAGATGCGTTCGAGCTGGGCCTGCTGGACGCGGCTGTTGACCCCCAGGGTCTCCCAGCCCGCCGAGGGCTGGGCGTGCGACACGGGCACGCCGTCGGCGACGGCCAGGCCGACGACGTCGGTCAGATAGTATTCGCCCTGGGCGTTGCGGTTGTCGATCCGCCCCAGCCAGTCGCGCAGCGCCGCCGTGGGCGCGGCCAGGATGCCGGTGTTGACCTCGCGGATGGCGAGTTCGTCGGGGCGGGCGTCCTTGTGCTCGACGATGCGGCGGATGCGGCCCTCGCCGTCGCGCACGATGCGCCCGTAGCCGGCGGGATCGGCCAGAGTCTCGGTCAGCAGCGCCAGGCCTTCGCCGCGCGCCTGAAGCAGCGCGCGCAGGGTGTCCGCGCGCACCAGCGGCACGTCGCCGTAGAGCACCAGGCTGACGTCGTCCGCGCCGCCTTCCAGCAGCTGCGGCAGGGCCTGCATCACGGCGTGGCCGGTGCCCAGCTGGGGCTGCTGCAGGGCGAAGCACAGGTCCTGCCCCGCGAAGGCCGCCTGGACCCGCTCGGCGCCGTGGCCGGTGACGACCACGATCCGGTCGGGCGAGAGGGCGCGCGCCGAATCCAGGACGTGGGCCAGCATGGGCCGGCCGGCGATCGGATGCAGGACCTTGGGCAGGTCGGACTGCATGCGCTTGCCCAGGCCGGCGGCCAGAATGATGATGTTCAGCATGAAAGGACGCGTGGGTGTGGAGACAGGGATGGAAACGGGGATGAAAACGGAGCCGGAATCGGACGGGGAGCCGGCGGGCCGGCCGCGCGGGCCGGGCGGGTCCGGGGGATGAAGCGGGCCGGGTCCTAGGCGCGCGTCCGCCGGGCGGTCTTCTTGGCCGCGGATTTCCCGGCCGGCGCCTTGCGCGCCGCGGCGGCCGGCTTCTTGCGGGCCGGGGCGCGCTGGGCGGCGGGGGCGGCCGCCTGCTCGGCGGATTCGGCCATGCCCTGCAGGCCGGCGGCGGTCGCGCTCGCCAGATGCTCGAACTGCTGCTGGACCATGTTCCACCAGTCGCCCGCCGCGCGGGCGTATTCCGCCCCGGCCGCGCCGGCCGCGTCCGCCGCATCGGCGGAGCCGGCGGACGCCGCCTCCGCGCCCGCGAAGGCGCCGCCGGCGAAGGATTTCAGGGTCTTCAGGGTGCTGCGCTGGATTTCCAGGCCCTGGATGGTGTTGGCCAGCATAGTGGCGTTCAGTTGCAGCCAGTTCTGCACCGTCTGCAGCTCGCGGATGCGCCGTTCGAGGTCTTCCAGCGACATCGGCGTCAGCTGAGCGGCGTCCAGGCCGCCGGCGCCCGCCATGTTCTGCCAGGCCTGGCGCATCATGTCCAGGCCGGCGAACAGCGGATTGCGGGCGGCCTCGCCCTGCTGGCCGAAACCGGGCAGCACGAAGGGATTGGTGGATTCTTGCGCCATGATGGATTGCCTCCGCCGGCACCATGCCGGAATTGATATTAGGGGGTCGCCCCGCCGGACGCGGCCCGCAGGCGGTGCCGCAGCGAATCCAGGATGGCCAGTTCCGCTTCCAGCGTGAAGGCGCCATGGGTGATCATATCCCACAGCTCCGGCATCGCCAGGCAGCGGAATTCCAGGACCTCGCCGTCCAGGTTCCGGGGCGCGGCGCCCGCCTCCAGCACGCAATCGCTGAGCAGCACGTTTTCGACCTGGTAGCCGTCGTCCAGGCGGCGGTGCATGCGCAGCACCATGCGCAGCGGCCCGTGCGCCGCCACGGCCACGGCCGGCAGGCCGGCTTCTTCGAGGGTTTCGCGCAGCAGCGCGGATTCGGGGTCCTCGCCGGCGGCGACCAGGCCGCCCGCCAGGGTGTCCCACAGGCCGGGATCGGTGGATTTGTCGAGGGCGCGGCGCGCCACCCACAGGCATCCGTCGGGCGACCAGCCGTTCAGGTGGACGGCCTGGGTCAGCAGGCCCAGGGGCCGCACGGCGCCGCGCTCGATGCGCCCCAGCGGGCGGCCTTCGGCCATGACGTCCAGCAGTTCGTCGCGCCAGGCGCGAATGCAGCCCGCGTCCCGCAGGGCGAGCGCCACGCCGCGCAGCACGGCGTCCAGGCCCAGCCGCGCGGCGGGCGCGGCGGTGAAATGCACGGCTTCGGGCTCGACCCGCACGCCGGGCAGGCCCGCGACGGCCGCCAGCGCGGCCGGACCGATCCAGCCGCCGACCCGCCCCGCGATGGTGGCCGGCCGGGCGCCCGCGGGCGGGAGCTGCTGGGCGCGGCGGACCAGGCGCGCATTGCGCGCCTGGAGGTCGTTCAAGGCGAAGACCGCTGCAGTGGAATCCATCCGCGCATTGTAGTGGATGAGTCCGGACACGGGGCAGTCCCTGCGGACTGCCTCGTGCCGGACGAATCCGAGCGGCGTGCAAGCCGCGAGGTGGATGAACCCGGACGTTGGACAGTCCACTGCGGACTGTCCAATGCCTGGTGAATCCGAGCGGCGTGCAAGCCGCGAGGTGGATGAACCCGGACGTTGGACAGTCCACTGCGGACTGTCCAATGCCTGGTGAATCGGAGCGGCGGCACGCCGCGAGGTGGAGGGATGCCACGGCTGGAGATGCCTCCAAGCCTGACGAATCTGCGAATCCTCGCACGGCGGAGATTGGTGGAAACCCGGAAAAGCCGGCGGGCGGAGCACGGCCCAGCCTGTACAAGCCCCGGCCAGTGGCTATAATCCCTTCAGGCTTATAAGGATACCCAGTTTGCCGCGGTGCATTGTACGGCTTGGCGATCCAGCCATGTGTGCGGGATCGGCTCGTTCTCTCGCCTTTCTTTGACGAAGATCAACCGACCCTGAAAAATACACGCCAACCAAAGGGACAACATGAAGATGGTCAGAGGGTCGTTGGGCATGGTCGCGCTGTCGTGGGCGACAGTCGCCGGGGCACAGGTTCAGGACATGCCGGGAGGTCCGGCGGTCAACCAGCTGAACCTCCACACCGGGGTCACGCCCATCGCGCGGGAAATCTATTCCCTGCACTGGATGATGCTGGTCATCTGTACGCTGATCTTCATCGGCGTGTTCGGCGTGATGCTGTATTCCATCATCCGCCACCGCAAGGACAAGGGCCACAAGGCCGCCAAGTTCGAGGAGCACCTCGGCCTGGAACTCACCTGGACGGTGATCCCCTTCCTGATCATCGTCGGCATGGCCATCCCGGCCACCCGCACCGTGGTCGCCATGAAGGACACCACCAGCGCCGACCTCACCGTCAAGGCCACCGGCTACCAGTGGAAGTGGGGGTATGAATACCTCGACGGCCCGGCGACGGGGGTGCGCTTCCTGTCGAACCTGTCCACGCCGCAGGACCAGATCGACGGCAAGGCGCCCATCGGCAACACCTACCTGATGGAAGTCGATCATCCCCTGGTGGTGCCGGTCAACCAGAAGGTCCGCGTCGTGCTGACGGCCGCCGACGTCATCCACGCCTGGATGGTGCCCGAACTGGGCGTCAAGCAGGACGCCATCCCCGGCTTCCTGCGCGACACCTGGTTCCGCGCCGAGAAGCCCGGCATCTACCGCGGCCAGTGCGCCGAACTCTGCGGCAAGAACCACGCCTACATGCCCATCGTGGTCGAGGTGAAGTCCCAGGAAGACTACGCCCAGTGGGCCGCGCAGCAGAAAACCGCCATGGCGGCCGCCGCCGAGGACCCGAACAAGACCTGGTCCAAGGACGAGCTGATCGCCAAGGGCAAGGAAGTCTTCTCCACCACCTGCGTGGCCTGCCACCAGGCCAACGGCCAGGGCATCCCGGGCACCTTCCCGGCCCTGAACGGAGACGTCAAATTCGTGCTGGCGCCGATGAAAGGCCAGATCGAGACGGTGCTGAACGGGCATCCGGGCACGGCGATGGCCGCCTTCCGCGACCAGCTCAGCGACACCCAGATCGCCGCGGTCATCACCTACACGCGCAACGCCTGGGACAACGCCGGCAAGGGCCCCGACCCCGTCGTGCAGCCCTCCGACGTCAAGGCGCTGCGCTGATCCGGACAACCCAACGGCGAATTCACAGAGTTTTCCTCGCGCCGCCCGGAAGGCGGCGCGCCCCAGGAAGGAGGCATTCATGAGCAGCGTCACGGTCGATCACATCCCGCCCCACACCGGGCATGACGAACACGCCCACCACGTCCCGCAGGGCTGGCGGCGCTGGGTGTTCGCAACGAATCACAAGGACATCGGCACGATGTACCTGATCTTCTCGTTCTGCATGCTGCTGGAGGGCGGCACGCTGGCCCTGCTGCTGCGCACGGAACTGTTCGAGCCCGGCATCCAGTTCTTCCAGCCCGAGCTGTTCAACCAGTTCACCACCATGCACGGGCTGATCATGATCTTCGGCGCGATCATGCCCGCCTTCGTGGGCTTCGCCAACTGGATGATCCCGCTGCAGATCGGCGCCTCGGACATGGCGTTCGCGCGCATGAACAACTTCAGCTTCTGGCTGCTGCCGGTGGGCGCGATCCTGCTGACGATGTCGTTCTTCGTGCCGGGCGGGGCCAACGCCTCGGGCTGGACCATGTACGCGCCGCTGTCGCTGCAGATGGGCCCGGGCATGGACTTCGCCATCTTCGCCGTGCACATCCTGGGCGCGTCGTCCATCATGGGCGCGATCAACATCATCGTCACCATCCTGAACATGCGCGCGCCGGGCATGAGCCTGATGAAGATGCCGCTGTTCTGCTGGTCCTGGCTGGTCACCGCCTACCTGCTGCTGGCCGTGATGCCGGTGCTGGCCGCCGCCGTCACCATGCTGCTCACCGACCGCCACTTCGGCACGCACTTCTTCAACGCGGCGGGCGGCGGCGACCCGGTGCTGTACCAGCACGTGTTCTGGTTCTTCGGCCACCCCGAGGTCTACATCATGATCCTGCCGGCCTTCGGCATCGTGTCGCAGATCATCCCCACCTTCGCCCGCAAGCGCCTGTTCGGCTACGCATCGATGGTGTACGCCATCTGCGCCATCGCCATCCTGTCCTTCCTGGTGTGGGCGCACCACATGTTCACCACCGGCATGCCGGTCACCGCGCAGCTGTTCTTCATGTACGGCACGATGCTGATCTCCATCCCCACGGGGGTCAAGGTCTTCAACTGGACGGCCACCATGTGGCGCGGCTCCATGAGCTTCGAGACGCCCATGCTGTGGGCCATCGGCTTCATCTTCGTGTTCACCATCGGCGGCTTCACCGGGCTGGTGGTGGCGGTCGCGCCGATCGACATCCAGGTGCAGGACACCTACTACGTGGTGGCGCACTTCCACTACGTGCTGGTGGCCGGCTCGCTGTTCGCCCTGTTCGGCGCCACCTACTACTGGCTGCCGAAGTGGTGCGGCCACATGTACGACGAGCGCCTGGGCAAGTGGCACTTCTGGATGACGATGATCTCGTTCAACATCACTTTCTTCCCGATGCACTTCCTCGGCCTGGCCGGCATGCCGCGCCGCTACGCGGACTACGCCGCCCAGTTCACCGATTTCCACCAGATCGCCACGATCGGCGCCTACTGGTTCGGCCTGTCGCAGCTGCTGTTCGCCTACGTCGTGATCAAGGCGGTGCGCGGCAACGGCGCCCGGGTGGCGGCCAACCCCTGGGAAGGCGCCGAAGGCCTGGAATGGACGGTGCCCTCGCCCGCGCCCCACCATACCTTCGTCACGCCGCCGGTATTCGAGGCCGGCCGCTGAGAGACCCCGACATGACGCCCGAGCAACGCCGCCGCAACCGCCGCACCGGATGGATCCTGGCCCTGTTCGCCGTGGCCATCCTGGTCTGGACCTTCGTGCGCGCGAACCTGTACGGGATCGTGTCATGACGCAACCGCGCAACACCTTCCTGCGCTCGATGCGCACGGTCGCCTGGGCGTTTCTGGGGCTGCGCAAGCGCTCCGGCCACGACGAGGACCTGTCGCACATCCGCCCCTCGCACCTGATCGCGGCGGGCCTGGTCGGCGGGGCGGTGTTCGTATTGCTGCTGATAGGGGCCGTGCGCCTGGCGACGGCCTGAAGACGGAAGACCCAGAGGAGAGACAACGATGACCACCGCCCACACGGCCCACGCCGGCGAGGCCCCCTACTATTACGTCCCGCCGGATTCGGTCCACCCGATCCGGGCCAGCCTGTGCATGCTGGCCACCCTGGTCGGCGCGGCCCTGTGGGTCAACAGCTACGCGATCGGCCCCTGGCTCTGCCTGATCGGCATCCTGAGCCTGTTCGTGGTGCTCTACGGCTGGTTCGGCGACGCCATCCGCGAATCCGAAGGCGGCCTGAACAGCCAGCGCATCGACCACTCCTACCGCTGGAGCATGACCTGGTTCATCTTTTCCGAGGTCATGTTCTTTTCGGCCTTCTTCGGCTCGCTGTGGTACACCCGCGAGGTCACCACGCCGTGGCTGAGCACGCTGGATACGCAAACCCTGCTGTGGCCGGGCTTCAGCGGCGCCTGGCCGAACCAGGGGCCGGCCGGCACCATCGCGCCCTTCCAGACCGTGGGACCGTTCTGGCTGCCCACCATCAACACCGCGCTGCTGCTGTCCTCCGGCGTCACCCTGACCATCGCCCACCACGCCCTGCGCGCGGCGCACCGCTCCAAGGCGATCTTCTGGCTGGCCCTGACGGTGATCCTGGGCTTCGCCTTCGTCGCCTGCCAGGCCTACGAATACCACCACGCCTACACCGAACTGAACCTGCGCTTCACCTCGGGCGCCTACGGCGCGCTGTTCTACATGCTGACCGGCTTCCACGGCTTCCACGTGATCCTGGGCGCCACCATGCTGACCGTGATCTGGCTGCGGCTGGTGCGCGGGCACTTCACCGCCGAGCACCATTTCGGCTTCGAGGGCGCCGCCTGGTACTGGCACTTCGTGGACGTGGTCTGGCTGGGCCTGTACATCTTCGTGTACTGGCTGTAGCCGATCCGCGGGGAAGCAAGCAGGGTCCGGCGTCAGCCGAAGCCGCTCTTCACCTCGCGGCTCGCAAGCCGCTCGGAGTCACCCGGCGCGGGGCGGTCCGCAGGGACTGCCCCGCGTCCGGGTTCATCCCACCCGCAGCCCCGTCGCATTGATCCAGCCCAGGGCATGCGCCAGCAGCAGAAAGAGAAACAGCAGGATCGACAATCCCACCCGCCACGTCAGGGCCCAGGCCATCCGGTCCGTGCGCCCCCGGTCCTGCATGAGATACTTCAGGGCCGACCCCAGGCTGACCAGCACTCCCAGGAACAGCACGACGATCACGATTTTCATGGGTATTCCCCGCAACACCAGGATGTAAGCACCGTATGACCCCGCCGCGACCCGCACCCCGCACGAAGGCCGTCCTGGCCCTGGTCCTGCTGGCGCTGCTGGGCGCGGCCTGCATCGGAGCCGGCCAGTGGCAGCTGCGCCGCGCCCATGAACGCGAAGCGCTGCTGGCCGCCATCGAGGCGGGCCGCCGGGCGCCGGCCCGGGTGCTGGATGCGCAGCACCGCGACGGCCCCGACTGGCATCCGGCCAGCGCCCGCGGCCGCTGGCTGAATCCATTTACTGTACTCCTTGATAATCGCAACCTCAAAGGATTGCCCGGCCTGTGGGTGGCGACCCCGCTGGAACTGCAGGGCAGCCCCGGCACCGCCGTGCTGGTGCTGCGCGGCTGGGTCGCCCGCCCGCTGCCGCCCGCCGCGCTGCCCGACCTGAGCGCGGCCGCCGGCCCCGTCGAGGTCCACGGCACGCTGCTGCACCGGGTGCCCCGCCTGTTCGACCTGGGCAGCCTGACCGGCCGGCCCGACGCGGCCCTGCCCGCGCCCTTCCCTCCGGCCGACGGACAGCCGCCGCGCCTGCAGAACCTGCCGCTGGACACGCTGGCGGCGGCCACCGACCTGGACCTGCTGCCGGTCGTGCTGCAGCAGGCGCCCACGCGGGACGCGGGCCTGGTCCAGGACTGGCCCGGCCCCTCGACGCAGGCCGGCCAGAACTACAACTACGCCCTACAATGGTTCAGCTTCGCCGCGATCGCGCTGGTCGCGGCCGGCATCACGGCCTGGCGCATCCTGCGCCGCCGCCCACTTCCTCCGCACGCATGACGACCGCCACCGCACGCCGCCGCTCCATCCGTCCGCTCATCGCCATCCTGCTGGTCAGCCTGGCGCCGCTGGTGTTCGCGCTGCTGGCCTACTACGTGCCGTCCCTGGGCCTGCGCCCCGGAACGCGCACGCACTACGGCCAGCTGATCGAGCCGCAGCGCCCCATCCCCGGCGACCTGGACCTGCGGGACGCGCAGGGCCGGCCCTACGACCTGAACCGGCTCAAGGGCCAGTGGCTGCTGATCAGCACGGGCCCCGGCGCCTGCCCGGAATCCTGCGTGCGCGGCCTGTTCGTGCTGCGCAATTCCCACGCCAGCCAGGGCAAGGAAGTCGACCGGCTGGAACGCGTCTGGTTCATCACCGACGACGCGCCCCCCGCCGCCGTGGTCGGCGAAGCCTACGCCGGCACGCACGTCCTGCGTGCCGACCCGGCCCGGCTGGCGGCCTGGCTGGCGCCCGAGGCGGCGGATCCCGCCGCTGCCCTGGCGCAGGGGCTGTGGATCGTCGATCCCCTGGGCCACCTGATGATGCGCTTCCCCGACGCGCAGCAGCCCGAGGCCGTGCGCGACGACATCCGCACGCTGCTGAGGAACTCCCGGATCGGCTGATGGACCCCACGACCTCCCCCCTCTCCCCCGCTTCCCCGGCGCCCGCCGCGCCGCGGCGCACGGCCGACGGCCCGGGGCGGCGCCCGCGCCTGCTCGCGCGCTACCGCAGGCTGGTGTTCCTGACCTGGTTCCTGACGCTGGACCTGATCATGTTCGGCGCCTTCGTGCGCCTGACCGATTCCGGCCTGGGCTGTCCCGACTGGCCGGGCTGCTACGGCCATCTCAGCCCCCTGGGCGCCGGCGACCACATCCGCGCCGCCCTGGAGGCCATGCCCTACGGCCCGGTCAGCGCCTTCAAGGCCTGGATCGAGATGATCCACCGCTACGCGGGCGCCCTCCTGGGCCTGCTCATCATCGCCATCGCCGTGTGCGCCTGGCGCCTGCGCGGCCTGCCCGGCCGCAGCCCGGCGCTGGCCGGCTGGACGCTGGTCATGGTGTGCGTCCAGGGCGCCTTCGGCGCCTGGACCGTCACCCACCGGCTGATGCCGCTGGTGGTGACCACGCACCTGGTGCTGGGCATGAGCCTGCTGGCCCTGATGACCTGGCTGGCCGCCCGGGAAAAGGCCCACGCCCCCGTCCCCGCCGATCCGGGCGCGGGGCGCGCCTGGATGATCCTGGGGCTGGCCGTGCTGTTCCTGCAGGTGGCGCTGGGCGGCTGGGTCAGCACCAACTACGCGGCGCTGGCCTGCATGGACTTCCCCACCTGCCACGGCGCCTGGCTGCCGCCCATGGACTTCGGCGAGGGCTACGCCCTGCTGCGCGGGCTGGGGCAGCTCTCGTCCGGCGAACTCATCTCCCAGGACGCGCTCACCGCCATCCACTGGACGCACCGCAACTTCGCCTTCCTTGTCATGGCCCTGCTGGGCGTGCTGGCCTGGCGCTGGCGCCGCACGCCCGGCCTGGCCGGCCCGGCGCGCCTGCTGCTGGCGCTGCTGGCCCTGCAGATGCTGACGGGCCTGACCACGATCTTCTTCCAATGGCCGCTGCTGATCGCCGTGATGCACAACGGCGGCGCCGCCGGCCTGGTCCTGGTGGGCGTCACGCTGCTGTGGCGCCTGTCGCGCGCGGGCGCCCGCAGCCGCGCGGAAGCGCCGGAAGGCAGGGAAACCCATTAGCCGCCGGGCGCCCCGAAGCCGCCGGAAGCGCCTAGAATGCCTAGCATGACCACCGCCGCCGCCCGCCGCCCCCCTTCCCTGCTGCGCCAGTACCTGGCGCTGACCAAGCCGCGCGTCACGCAGCTGGCCGTGTTCTGCGCCGTGATCGGCATGTTCGTGGCCACGCCGGGCCTGCCCGATCCCTGGCTGGCGCTGAATGCCACGGTGGGCATCTGGCTGCTGTCGGCGGCCGCCTTCTCCATCAACTGCCTGGTCGAGCGCGAGACCGACGCGCGCATGCTGCGCACGGCATGGCGCGGCACGGCCTCCGGCCAGATCGGCAGCCACCAGGTCCTGCTGATGGCCGGGATCCTGGGCGGCGCCGGCATGTGGATCCTGTACACCCAGGTCAATGCGCTGACCATGTGGCTGACCTTCGCCAGCTTCGTCGGCTACGCCCTGATCTACACCGCCATCCTCAAGCCCCTCACGCCGCAGAACATCGTCATCGGCGGCCTCTCGGGCGCGATGCCGCCGGCCCTGGGCTGGGCCGCCATGGCCGACGCCGTGCCGGCCGAGGCCTGGCTGCTGGTGCTGATCATCTTCATCTGGACGCCGCCCCACTTCTGGGCGCTGGCCCTGTACCGCCACCACGACTACGAGAAATCCGGCCTGCCCATGCTGCCGGTCACGCACGGGCAGAACTTCACCCAGCTGCACATCCTGCTCTACAGCATCGCGCTGTTCGCGGCATCCGTGATGCCCTACGTCGTGCGCATGAGCGGTCCGGCCTACCTCGCCGCCGCCTGCCTGCTCAGCGGCCGCTTCGTGTGGCAATCCCTTGCGCTATATCGAAACTACTCCGACGCCAGGGCGCGTAAACTGTTCCATTATTCGATCCTGTATCTGGCGCTGCTGTTCGCCGCGCTGCTGCTGGATCACTGGGTCGGCCTGGTTCTGGAAAGCCTCTGAACGAGTCCTCCCGGCCGACCCGGCGGAACCCCGACCCGGGCGCGCGCCGCGGCGCCGCCCCGGCCGATTCACCGACCTGGATGATGGACATGCCGTTCTCGCTTCCGCGCCGCAGGCTGCTGGCCGCCGCGCTCTCCTCCCTGCCCCTCGCCCTGGCCCTGCCCGGCTGCTCCTCCAAGGCCGAGCCGCTGCCCTTCGAGGGCAACGACATCACCGGCTCCCAGCTGGGGCGCGACCTGGACATGATCGACACCACCGGCCAGCGGCGCACGCTGGCCGACTTCCGGGGCAAGGTCCTGCTGGTGTTCTTCGGCTACACGCAATGCCCCGACGTCTGCCCCACCGCCATGGCGCAGGCCGCCCAGGCCCTGCAGCTGCTGGGCGACAAGGCCGGCGAGGTACGCGTCATCATGGTCTCGGTGGATCCGGCGCGCGACACGCCTGAAATCCTGGGCGCCTACGTGCAGGCCTTCGATCCGTCCTTCGTCGGCCTGACCGGCACCCCGGAACAGCTGGACAAGACCGCGCGCTCCTTCAAGGCCTTCTACGCCAAGGAGCCCGGGCCGACGCCCGAGCACTACGCCATGAACCACTCGTCGGCCTTCTACCTGATGGACCGCGAGGGCGAGGCCCGCGCCCTGCTCGGGCCGTCCCTGACGCCCGAGGACATGGCCCACGACATCAAGCTGCTGCTGTAGGCTCAGGCCGCCGTGGGCGGCGCGTCGGCCGGCGCCTGCGCCGCGCCAGCCAGCGCCGCATCGGCCGCCGCGATCCGGGCAAGATCGGGCAGGGGCTCGTGCTGGCGCTCGCCGGACTCGAACTGCTGCCAGACCTCCACCGCCCGCAGGCGCTGGCGCACGATCTGCTCGATCTTCTCGCGCAGCATCGGATACTGCTGCTGCAGGCGCTTGAAGTCGCGTTCCTGGAGCATCAGCAGGCGGCTGTAGCCCAGCGACCGCGCCCGCGCCTGGAAGTCCTGGTCCATGACCAGCGCCATTTCCCCGAAGATCTGGCCGCTGCCCAGTTCGGCCGTGGTGCCGTCCGGCAGGTCCAGCACCACCGCCCCCGAGGCGACGAAATACATGGCGCGGCTGCGCCCGAAGCGGGTGGGGATTTCCTGGCCCGGCACGACCAGGCGGGGCTTGAGCACGCGGCGGATGGCCGCCATGGTGCGCTCGTCCATGCCCTCGAACAGCGACACCCGCTGCACCAGCGCCGCCGCGCTCATGGTGATGTCCAGCACGCCGCTCTTTTCCAGCTTCCCCCAGCGCGCATCCGCCTGCTGGATCAGGTCGGAATAGGTTTCCCCGCTGATGAGGTTGTGCGCCAGCATGTCGCGGTAGCGGATGCGCTCCATGGCGCGCGCCATGCGCGCGAGATAGGCTTCCTGGAGATACTGGGCGTAGTTGGGGTACTGCAGCGCCAGGGCCTGCAGCGCGCCTTCCAGCAGCGTCAGGCGGCGCTGGTGGGCGGCCACGATGATTTCCGTGACCTCCGCCCCCAGCAGCGGCTGCACGTCGGTGCGGGCGAACTGGATCAGGCGCCGCGCCACGGACCACTTGCACATCAGGTTGGTGAACCGCTGGGCCAGCTCGCGCACCAGCCAGCCCTGCCAGCCGGTCAGGTGGTGCAGGCGCAGCGCCAGCCGCAGCCCATGCGAATAGCGCAGGTCGCCGTCGATCGCCGCCTCGAAGCCGCGCAGGCCGCCCGAGCGCACCGCGTCCCCCAGCCGCTCGGCGCGCGCCAGCAGCGATTCGGCCGTGCGCCAGTCCACCACCTGGGCCTTGAGGGTCTCGAAGAACATCTCTTCCTCGCGGCCCGCCAGCATGCCCATGCCGACGGCGACCTTCTGGTCGCGCGACAGCTGATGCACCTGCGTGGCGTCCATGCTGGCCTGGCTGGCGTCGAACACCGCGTGCAGGCGCTCCAGCACCTCGCTGCCGATGTGCTCGTTGTGGGCGATGTCGTCGATCTTCAGGCGCAGGGCTTCGAGTTCCACCACCTGGGCCTGGTCGCGCAGGGTCCGGTCCACGGGCGAGAGCTGGTTCAGCCCCAGCCGGTGGATCAGCGGCCGCAGCGTCAGGCCGTTGATGAACAGGGTCATGAGCACGAAGCCGGTCGTGGCCACGGCGATGAACTGCCGCGCCTCGTGGGGCACGGCCGGCTGCTCGGTGACGGCCAGCGCCAGCGCCAGGGACACGGCCCCGCGCAGGCCGCCCAGCAGCATCACGGCCCGGTAGGACGGGCTCACCTCGGTGCTGAGCCGCAGCCGCCCCAGCAGGGGCAGCAGGCCGTAGATGATCACCGCGCGCGCGCACAGCGTGACGATGAACACGACCAGGATCAGCAGGACTTCCATCCAGGTGATTTCCGCCATCATGCGCGGGATCAGCATGGCGGCGAAGAGGAAGATCAGGGAATTGGCCCAGAAGCCGAACTGCGCCCAGGCGCCTTCGAGCTGCTCGAAGGTGGTGGGCGACATGCGCGTGCGGCCGCCGGAGCCCACCACCAGGCCGGCGATCACGGTGGCCACCACCCCCGACACCCCCAGGTAGTGCTCCGCGATGAAGAAGGTCAGGTAGGCCAGCGCCACGGTCAGGGTGACTTCGGCCGCGGGCCAGCCGCGCAGCCAGCGGAACAGCTCGATGGCCGCCCGCCCCATGACCAGGCCGGCCAGGCCGCCGCCCAGGAAGCTGACCATGAAGCCGCGGAAGATCTCCGTCACGGCGGGCGCGGTGCCGCCGAACAGCACGCTGAGCAGCACCGAGTACAGGGCGATGGAGGCCGCGTCGTTGAACAGCGCCTCGCCCTCGACCAGGTTGGTGAGGCGGCGCGGCGCGCCGACCTCGCGGAAGATGCCCACGACCGCCACCGGATCGGTGGTGGCGACGATGGCGCCCAGCATCAGGCAGACCACCAGCCCGTAGGTGGAAATCGCCGCCAGCGAGAAGCCGACCGCCACGGTGCAGACCACGACGGCCACGATGGCCATCACCAGGATGGGGCTGATGTCGTCCAGCAGCCGCCGCAGGTTCGTCGCCAGCGCCGTCTCGAACAGCAGCACGGGCAGGAAGACGAACAGAAAGGTCTCGGAGGAGATCTCGAAGTGCTGCAGCGTATCCAGGAAGTCGGCCACGACGCCCGGCGCCCAGCCGTGCACGTGGATGATGACGCCCAGGATGAAGCCGACGATGGCCAGCAGCACGGAATAAGGCAGGCGCAGACGGCCCGCCAGGGGGGGCATGAAGGACACCAGGGCCAGAAGCCCCGCCAGGCCGAATACCAGCAGGCCGATTTTCATGATGAAGGAATGCGCTCAAACCATCCAGTGGGTATGTTACAGGCCCGCGCGGCCGGTTCCCTGGAAATGACGATAAAAAAAGGGATGCCTGGCGGCATCCCGGGAACATCCGCTTCGATAGGGAGGGGAAGAGGAGAAGCAGAAGCGGACGACAGAACGGTGGGGCCGGCGTGGCCGGCGCGCGTTCATGGAGGATTGGTCCGCCCGCGGCGCGGAAAGTTCACGGCCGGGGCGGGGAAGATGCAAAAGAGTGTTTCGGGCCCGGGCGGGGAAAGCGCGCCGGATGGTGCCCGGCGGACGGCCGATTCCGCGCGCCGGGCGAAAACGGATGTCCGCCCGGAAGGACGGCCCGGACGGAGGAAAAGGCTCAGGCGGCCTCGAAGTCCGCCTGGCGGTCGCTCAGGGCGATGCGCAGTTTCTTCAGGGCGGCCGATTCGATCTGGCGGACCCGTTCGGCGGAGATGCCGTATTCGTCGGCCAGCTCGTGCAGCGTGGCGCCGCCGTCGTCGGCCAGCCAGCGGGCGCGCACGATGTGCTGGGAGCGCGCGTCCAGGGACGAGAGGGCGTGTTCCAGGCCCTCGCCCTGCAGCGCGTCCATGCCGCGGCGCGCCAGCACCCGGTCGGGCTGCTGGGCCTCGTCGGCCAGCCAGTCGGACGGCGCGTAGCGGTCTTCCTCGTCGGCCGGGGCGTCCAGGGCGCAGTCGCCGCCCGAGAGGCGGACTTCCATTTCGGCGACGTCCTCGGGGCGCACGTCGAGCTCGCGCGCGATGTCGGCGACCTGCTCCGGCCCCAGGCTGCGGCCGTCGGGCCGCATGCGGCGCAGGTTGAAGAACAGCTTGCGCTGCGCCTTGGTGGTGGCGATCTTGACCAGGCGCCAGTTGCGCACCACGTATTCGTGGATCTCGGCGCGGATCCAGTGCACGGCGAAGGACACCAGGCGCACTCCGCGGTCGGGATCGAAGCGGCGCACGGCCTTCATCAGGCCGATGTTGCCTTCCTGGATCAGATCCGCGTGCGCCAGGCCGTAGCCCAGGTACTGCCGGGCGATGGAGACCACCAGACGCAGGTGCGACAGGACCAGGTCGCGCGCGGCGTCCAGGTCGTTGTGGTCGCGCAGGCGGCGGCCCAGGTCGGCTTCCTGGTCGGCGGACAGCATCGGCAGCCGGTTGACGGCGTTGATGTAGGCATCGATGGTGCCGAGCGCGCCGGGATTGGAGATCGCCAGCGAGAGCTGGGACGGCGCGAGCGACAGGGCGGACGAAGAGAGGGTCATGGTGACAAGGTCCTCGTGCTGGAGGAATTCATGTTAGCACTCCCCGGAGAAGAGTGCTAATTTCAAGGTAACGAATTTCAAGGTCAGGAATCTTTGGCCGTCCCCCGGCGGGAAAGTTCCCCCGGTTCGCCGGATCCTGGCCGGATCCCGATGTCCCGCCGATCGCAGTCCGCCACTCCCCTCAGGGCAGCTCCAGGTCCGCCACCAGCGGCGCGTGGTCCGACAATTTCTTCCAGGGCGAGCCGTGCAGCACCCGCGCGCGGCGCACGGCGAAGCCGCGCTGGTAGATGCGGTCCAGCCGCAGCCAGGGGAACACGGACGGGAAGGTCCGTGGCGGCGGGGTCAGGCGCGCATTGCCGTTCATGGACAGCTCGGGCACCTGGCGCAGCCCCTGGCCCGGCAGCCAGGCCAGGCGCTCGCGCAGGCGCGAGACGGTGCGGCGCAGGCGGTAGATCTCGTCCGATCCCTGCGGCGCGGCGGCGAAGACCTCGACCAGGCCGAGCTGCTCGACGAACAGCGGCGCCAGGCGGTTGGTCCAGTCGTTGAAGTCGCCGGCGATCAGCAGCGGCTCGTGCGCGGGCACCAGGCGCTGGATGCGATCGGCCAGCGCCTGAATCTGGCGCGAGCGCCCGCCCGCCAGCAGCCCGAGGTGCACCACCAGGCAATGCACCGGCACGTCGCCGACCCGCACCACGCCGTGCAGCAGGCCGCGCTGCTCCAGGCGGTGGTCGGAGACGTCCTGGTTCTCGTAGTACAGGATGGGATAGCGCGACAGCAGCGCGTTGCCGTGGTCGGTGGCGTGGCGCACGGCGTTGCAGCCGTAGGCGGCCTGCATGTGCAGGGCCGCCGCCAGGGACTCGTGCTGCGCGTCCAGGCTGCCGCGCACCTGGTTGCGGCCCTGCACTTCCTGCAGGAACAGCAGGTCGGGCCGCAGGCCGTACAGGCCCAGCCGCAGGTCGGCCAGCGATTCCCGCCCACCCGTGGCCGAGCGGCCCTTGTGGATGTTGTAGCTGACGACCCGCAGCACGGGCATGGCCGGTCTCCCCGCCCTACTTGGCTTCCGTCTGGCGCAGGCGGATGTGCAGCTCGCGCAGCTGCTTTTCGTCCACGGCCGACGGCGCCTGCGTCAGCAGGCACTGGGCGCGCTGCGTCTTGGGGAAGGCGATCACGTCGCGGATGGATTCCGCGCCCGCCATCAGCGTCACCAGACGGTCCAGGCCGAAGGCCAGGCCGCCGTGCGGCGGCGCGCCATATTGCAGGGCGTCGAGCAGGAAGCCGAACTTCAGGCGGGCTTCTTCCTCGTCGATCTTCAGGGCCTTGAAGACCTTGCGCTGGACGTCGGCGCGGTGGATGCGCTCGGAGCCGCCGCCGACTTCCCAGCCGTTCATGACCATGTCGTAGGCGCGCGCCAGGGCCTTGCCCGGATCGGTCTCCAGCAGGTCCTCGTGGCCCGGCTTGGGGCAGGTGAAGGGGTGGTGCGCGGCGGTGTAGCGGCCTTCGCCCTCGTCGTACTCGAACATGGGGAAGTCCACCACCCACAGCGGCTTCCAGCCCGGCTCGAACAGCCCGTTGGCGCGGCCGAACTCGCTCTGGCCGATCTTCACGCGCAGGGCGCCGATGGCGTCGGCGACGACCTTGGCGCGGTCGGCGCCGAAGAAGATCAGGTCGCCGCTCTGCGCGCCGGTGCGCTCGATCAGGGCGCGCAGGGCGTCCGCATGGATGTTCTTGACGATGGGCGACTGCAGGCCGTCGGGAATCGAGGCGGCGTCGTTGACCTTGATGTAGGCCAGGCCGCGCGCGCCGTAGATGCCGACGAACTGGGTGTAGGCGTCGATCTCGCTGCGCGGCATGCTGGCGCCGCCGGGCACGCGCAGGGCCACCACGCGGCAGGCCGGGTCGTTGGCCGGGCCGGCGAAGACCTTGAAGCCCACGTCGCGCATCAGGTCGGCCACGTCGGTGAATTCCAGCTTCACGCGCAGGTCGGGCTTGTCCGAGCCGAAGCGGCGCATGGCTTCTTCCCAGCCCATGACGGGGAAGGGATCGGGCAGGGCCACGTCGAGCACCTGGCGGTAGATCTCGCGCACCATGCCCTCGAAGATCTCGCGGATCTGGACTTCGTCGAGGAAGGAGGTCTCGCAATCGATCTGGGTGAATTCCGGCTGGCGGTCGGCGCGCAGGTCCTCGTCGCGGAAGCACTTGGTGATCTGGTAGTAGCGGTCGAAGCCGGACACCATCAGCATCTGCTTGAACAGTTGCGGCGACTGGGGCAGCGCGAAGAATTCGCCCGGATTCACGCGCGAGGGCACCAGGTAGTCGCGCGCGCCTTCCGGCGTGCTGCGCGTGAGCATCGGGGTCTCGATGTCGATGAAGCCCAGCGCGTCGAGGTAGTTGCGCGCCACCAAGGACACGCGGTAGCGCAGCATCAGGTTGCGCTGCATCTGCGGGCGGCGCAGGTCCAGCACCCGGTGCGTCAGGCGCGTGGTCTCGGACAGGTTGTCGTCGTCGAGCTGGAACGGCGGCGTGACGGAGGCGTTGAGGATCTCGATCTCGCGGCAGAGGATCTCGACCTCGCCCGAGAGCAGGTCGGGATTGGTGGTGCCGGCGGGGCGCAGGCGCACCAGGCCGGTGATCCGCAGGCAGTATTCGTTGCGGATCCGTTCGGCGGTCTCGAACGCGGCCTCGTTGTCCGGGTCCACCACCACCTGGGCCAGGCCCGCGCGGTCGCGCAGGTCGATGAAGATCACGCCGCCATGGTCGCGGCGGCGATGCACCCAGCCGAACAGGGTCACGGTCTGGTCGAGGTGGGCTTTGGACACCTCGCCGGTGTAGCAAGTGCGGTTCAAGAATGGCTCCGTCAGAGGAATTGTTCGAGTTTCAATGGGCCTGTCCGTCGGGGGATTCCACGGCCGGCAGGTCCATCTGTGTCTGGGGCGGCAGGCCGGGCGGCGCCACCACCCCCATGGACACGATGTATTTCAGTGCCGTTTCCACCGACATGTCGAGCACCTGGACATCGGCGCGCGGCATCATCAGGAAGAAGCCCGACGTCGGATTGGGCGTCGTGGGCACGTAGACGCTGACGAAATCGCCGTCCAGCAGCGCGGCGATCTCGGTGCAGGGAGTGCCGGTCAGGAAGCCGATGGTCCAGGCGCCCTGGCGCGGATACTGCACCAGCACGGCCTCGTGGAAGGCCTGGCCGTTGGGCGCGAACACGGTGTCGCTGACCTGCTTGACCGAATTATAAATGGAGCGCACCAGGGGGATGCGCCCCAGCAGGGATTCCCAGCGCGACAGGATGGCGCGGCCGATGAAATTGGCGCAGAACAGCCCCGTGAGCAGGATCACGGCCAGGACCAGGACCAGCTCGAACCCCGGGATCGCCACCCCGAACAGGGCCTCGGGCGAGAGGAACGAAGGCACCAGGGACATGAGGGTGCCGATCAGGATGGTCAGCACCCAGACCGTGGCCACCAGCGGCAGCCAGATCAGCAGGCCGGTGATGAAGTAGCGTTTGAGAAAGCGCATGGATTCCCGGAATCAGCCCGACGTCGAGGCGGGCGGGGTGCCGCCGGAGGCGGGGGCCGCGGCCGCTGCCGGCGCGGCGCCGCCCGCCGCATCGGCGGATTTGGGCGCGGGTTTGCCGCCGCCGCGGAAATCGGTGGCGTACCAGCCGGTGCCCTTGAGGCGGAAGCCGGCCGCGGTCACCTGTTTTTCGTAGGCGTCCTCGCCGCAGGCCGGACAGGTCTTCAGCGGGGGATCGGAGATTTTCCGCAGCACGTCCTGCTCATGGCCGCAGCGGCTGCAACGATAGGCGTAGATAGGCACAGCGATGATTCCGAAATGATCGACGGCCTGGATTTTAATCCTTTTAGCGCAAGGCCCCCCGCGGGGGGCGCGTTTCGCCCCGGGGCGGCTCGGCGGCGGAACGGGCCTTGCGCGGCCGTGTCCGCACGCGTCAGCCGAACGAATTGGGCAGCATGAACATCGCGGCCGCGACCAGCGTGGGCACGGCGGCCGCCCCCAGCAGCTTCAGCGGCGAAATCGAGCCGTCGCCGAAGCAGCCTTTCAGGATGGAGAAGCCGGCCGGGTTGGGCGCGTTGGCGATCACGGTCAGGCCGCCGCCCGTCACGGCGCCGGCCACCAGCATGTAGCGCCACAGATCGCCGGTGCCCTCGACCAGCGAGCCCAGATAGGTCAGGGCGGCGTTGTCGGTGACCGCCGTCAGGGCCGTGGCCCCCAGGTACAGGACGTAGGGCGACAGGCCGCCCAGCAGGTCCTGCAGCCACCACTGCTGCAGGCCGCCCAGCACCACCAAGCCGGCGAGGAAGAAGCCGACCATCAGGCCCTCGCGCAGCAGCAGCGGCGACTGGTGCCGCTTGTAGGCGTGGGCGTAGCCGATGAACAGCACCAGCAGGGCCATGAAGATCTGCATGTGGTGCGAGGCCAGGACGACGCCCAGCAGGAACAGCACGTGCACGGCCATCACCACCGGGGACACCGGCGGCCGGCGCTCGTCCTCGTCGTCCTGGACGCCGATGCTGCCGTTGAGCAGGAAGGGCCGGCAGATCAGCGTCAGAACCAGGCCGTTGATCAGCACGGCGAGCGCCGCGCGCCAGCCGAAATGGGTCGCCATGAAGGCCGTGTCCCAGCCGAAGGTATGGGCCACCATCAGCACCGGCGGCGCGGCGTAGGCCGTCAGCACCCCGCCGATGGACACGTTGACGAACAGCACGCCGACGGTCAGGTACTTGAAGCCGTCCTGGCCGGGCCGGCGGAAATAGGCCTGGCGCAGCAGCAGGGCGGCCAGGGTCATGGCGGCCGGCTCCGTGATCAGCGAGCCGGCCAGCGGCACCAGGGTCATGATGACGAAGAAGCGCGACAGTTCGCCGGCCACCGGCAGCAGGCGCGACACCGCGTCGACCAGCAGGCGGACCAGTTCGATGATCGGCCGGCTGGCCGCCACCACCATGATCACGAAGACGAAGGCCGGCTCGGTGAAATTGCGCGTGTCGAGGTATTCGACCGCGCCCTGCACCCCCAGGGTCAGCCCCATCCACACGAACAGCGCACAGGCCCAGACGCCGAACACCGCCTCGACCTCGGACAGCAGGTGCCACAGCCCGGCGTGCGGCCCGCTCTTGTTGGCCAGCCGGGCGAAGACGGGTACGGAGAACGTGTGGATGATGGCGATGGCAAACAGAATGCTTGCCACGACCTCGGTGTGACTGACCATGTCCGGGTCCTGTGTGAGAGGCTGAAGAGGGATTCAGGCGTCGCCCAGGATCAGGCGCGCGCCCTTTTCGGCAATCATGATCGTCGGCGAGTTGGTGTTGCCCGAGGTGATGACCGGCATGATGGACGCGTCGATCACCCGCAGGCTTTCCAGCCCCCGGACACGCAGCTCCGGATCCACCACGGCCAACGGATCGACGCCCATTTTACATGTGCCCACCGGATGGAAGATGGTGGTGCCGATGTCGCCCGCGGCGGCCTCCAGCGCTTCCTGGCTCTGGACGGCGTCGCCCGGCAGGTATTCGCGGGGCTGGTAGCGCGCCATCGCCGGCTGGGCCATGATGCGCCGCGTCAGGCGCAGGGCGTCGGCCGCCACGGCGCGGTCCTCCGGGGTCTGCAGGTAGTTGCAGAGGATGTCCGGCGCGTCGGCGGCATTGGGCGAGACGATGCGCACGTAGCCCCGGCTGCCGGGCTGCAGGTTGCAGACCGAGGCCGTCAGGGCCGGGAAGTCGTGCAGCGGATCGCCGAACTTGTCCAGCGACAGGGGCTGGACGTGGTATTCCAGATTGGGGCGCGGGCGCGACGGATCCGAGCGCGCGAAGGCCCCCAGCTGCGAGGGCGCCATGGACAGCGGCCCGCTGCGGAACAGGCCGTACTGCAGGCCCATCCAGGCCTTGCCGTGCCAGGAATTCACCAGGGTGTTGAGGGTGCGGGCGCCCCGCAGACGGTAGATCATGCGCAGCTGGAGATGGTCCTGGAGGTTTTCCCCCACGCCGGGCAGGTCCAGCACCACCGGCACGCCCAGCTTGCGCAGGCGTTCGGCCGAGCCGACGCCGGAGACCTGGAGCAGCTGGGGCGAGCCGATGGCGCCCGCCGCGAGGATGAGCTCCCGCCGCGCCACGGCCCGCAGCCGGCCGCCCTCGCCCACGCAATCGACCCCGGTGGCGCGGCGCCCGGAGAAGCGGATGCGCTCCACCCGCACGCCGGTCATCACGCGCAGCGTGTCGCGGTGCATGACGGGGCGCAGGAAGGCCTTGGCCGCGTTCCAGCGCACGCCGCGGCGCTGGTTGACCTCGAAGTAGTTGCAGCCGGCGTTGTCGCCGCGGTTGAAGTCGTCGGTGCGCTCGATGCCCGCCTGGGCCGCCGCCTCGCGGAAGGCGTCGAGCACGTCCCAGCGCAGGCGCTGCGGCTCGACCCGCCAGGTGCCCGAGGCGCCGTGGAATTCGCTGGCCCCGGCGTGATGGTCCTCGACGTCCTTGAACAGCGGCAGCACGTCGGCCCAGGACCAGCCCGGATTGCCCAGCGCCGCCCAGCCGTCGTAGTCGGCGGCCTGGCCGCGCACGTAGAGCATGCCGTTGATCGAGGACGAGCCGCCCAGCACCCGGCCGCGCGGATAGCCCAGCGAGCGGTAGTTCAGGCCCGGATCCGGCAGGGTGTGGTAGCACCAGTCGGTGCGCGGATTGCCGATGCAGTACAGGTAGCCGACCGGGATGTGGATCCAGCGCCAGTCGTCGGCGCCGCCCGCTTCGAGCAGCAGGACGCGGTGCTCGCGCGACAGGCGGTTGGCCAGCAGGCAGCCGGCCGAGCCGGCCCCCACGATGACGTAATCGAATTCCAGCGCGGCGGCGTCCGTCGTTCCTGCGGTCATGGCGTGCGGTCTCCTGCGGCGCCTGGAAGCGGCTCCGTTGTTTACTAATGGAAACCAGTCTAGCCGCAACGCCGCTGCGGCGCCAGACGGCCTACAGCCAGGGACGCAGGACCGTGCCGGCCAGGGCGGCGGCGATCAGCAGCACGCCGACCTGCATGTTGGAGCGGAACAGGCGCAGGCCGCGTTCCGGGTGGCGCACGTCGAAGACGCGCACCTGCCAGGCGAAGTGGCCGGCGATGACGGCCATGCCCAGGTAGTAGGGCCAGTCCATGCCCATGCCCCAGCCCGACGCGGTCCACAGGACCGCCGTGGCGGCGTACATGCCGCCGATCCAGGCCCGGCCCTGGTCGCCGAAGCGCATGGCGACCGACTTCAGGCCCAGCATGCGGTCGTCGCGCAGGTCGATGTAGGCATAGATGGCGTCGTAGCCGATCTGCCACAGCACCGCCCCCAGCCACATGGCCACGGCGTACCAGGGCACCGCGTCGCGCGTGTCGGACCAGGCCATCAGCATGCCCCAGTTGAAGGCCGCCCCCAGCACGGCCTGCGGCCAGTAGGTGTAGCGCTTGCACAGGGGATAGATCACCACCAGCGGCAGCAGCGCCAGCGCCAGCCAGCGGCTGGTGGCGTTGATGGCCAGCAGCAGCGTGGCGCTGACCAGCAGCTGCGCCACGGCGAACCACAGCGCCGCCCGCAGCGTGAGCTGGCCGCTGGTCAGGGGGCGGAAGCGCGTGCGTTCGACGCGGTGGTCGAAATCCCGGTCGAAGATGTCGTTGAAGGTGCAGCCCACGCCGCGCATCAGCAGCGCCCCCAGGGAGAACACCGCGATGCGCCACAGGGTGGGCATGCCGTCGGCCGCCTGGACCAGCGCGGCCAGCGCCGGCAGCAGGGTCAGCCAGGTGCCGACGGGCCGGTCCAGCCGGCACAGGCGCGCGTAGGGTCCCCAGGACGCGGGCAGCCAGCGGGCCACCCAGTCGTCGAAGCGCATGTCCGACAGATCGGGGGCGGCCCGCTCCGGGCGCGAGGAGGAGCCGTCCGCCGTCATGCGTGCTCGGGCGCCGGACCGATGAGCTCGCCCAGCGTGCGCACGCCGGCGCGGATGCGGTCCTCGGGCACGGTGACGAAGCTCAGGCGCAGGGTGTTCGCCGGCGCGCCGGCCCCGGCGTAGAACGGCGCGCCCGGCACGAAGGCGACGTTGCGCTGGATCGCCGCCTGCAGCAGCTGCGCGGTGTCGATGGACGGGCGCAGCGTGACCCAGATGAACATGCCGCCTTCCGGGCGCGTCCAGCGCGCGTCGGACGGGAAATGGGCCTGCAGGGCGTCGAGCATGTAGCCGCACTGGCGGCGGTAGAGCTCGCGCACTTTGGGCAGGTGTTCGCGCAGGAAGCCGCCGCGCACGGCCTCGTGCACCGCCATCTGGGTGACCGTCGCGGTGTGCAGGTCGGTGGCCTGCTTGATCTGCACGAGCTTGGAGATGATGGGGCGCGGCGCCACGACGTAGCCCAGCCGCATGCCGGGCGCCAGGACCTTGGAGAAGGTGCCCAGGCGGATCACGGTGGCACCCGCCGGGCGGCCCAGTTCGAGCAGGCCGGGCTGGGGGTCGCCGGCGTAGCGCAGTTCGCCGTAGGGATCGTCCTCGATGATGGGCAGGTCCAGGCGGGCGCAGCGCTCGACCAGGGCCTGGCGGCGCGCGCGGTCCAGCGTCAGGCCGGTGGGATTCTGGAAATTGGGCAGCACGTAGATGAAGCGCGCATCGCGGACGAGATCGTCGTCGAGGGCTTCGGGCACCAGGCCGCGCTCGTCGGTGGGCACGGCCCGGTATTCCGGCTGGAACTGGGAGAACGACTGCAGGGCGCCGAGATAGCTGGGGGCCTCGACCAGCACGGGCGAGCCCTGGTCGATGAACAGCTTGCCAAGCATGTCCAGCGCCTGCTGCGAGCCCGACACGATCAGGACTTCCTCGGGATCGATGTCCAGCCCCGGGCGGGACAGGTCCTGGGCCACCCACTCGCGCAGCGGCGTGTAGCCCTCGGTGCGGCCGTACTGCAGCGCCGTGGCGCCCTGCGTGGCCAGCACCTTGTCGAAGGCCGCGCGCAGTTCGGCGATGGGAAATCCTTCGGGCGACGGCAGGCCGCCGGCGAACGAGATGACCTCGGGCCGTTCGGTGATCTTGAGGATTTCGCGGATGGCCGAACTGGTGAGCCGGTTGGCGCGTTGGGAGAAAAGCGTGCGGGAAACGGACGTGTCCATGTTTGATTCCGAATGGGGGCCTGCCTTGTGGGCCGGTCGATTGGAAATCGCCGGCCGGCCCGGATCTTCGGGCGGTCGGCGCGGGTGAAGCCGTCTATATTAAAGCAAGCGCGCGCCGGCGGCCATGGGCAGCAGTACCAGACCGCCCGCCCAAGGGCCCGCCCGGCGGCGCGCCGCCTACGGCCGCCGCGCCGCCCCGATGAAAATGGCGGGGTCCACCCGCGCGTCGTTCAGGCTGACGTTCCAGTGCAGGTGCGGCCCGGTGGCGCGGCCGGTCGCGCCCACCTTGCCCACCACGGCGCCGCGCGCGACTTCGTCGCCCACCTTCACGCCGATGACCGACAGGTGGCAGAACATGCTGATGAAGCCCTGCCCGTGGTCGATGAACACGGTCCTGCCGTTGAAGAAATAATCCCCCACCAGCGTCACCCGCCCGGCGGCCGGCGCCTTGACGGGCGTGCCCGCCGGCACGGCGAAATCCAGGCCCGAGTGCGGGTTGCGCTCCTCGCCGTTGAAGAAGCGCCGCAGGCCGAACGGGCTGGACAGGCGCCCGCCGACGGGGCGGTCCAGCACGACGTTGCTCGGCACGACGCCGTCCCGGTACGTGCGATAGGCGGCCATCTGCAGGTCGAGCTCGCGCTCGATCCGCTTGAGGTCGTCGGGATCGGGCGTGACCTGCCGGCGGTTCTTCAGCGTGATGTGCTGGGCCGCGTATTGCTTGGCGCGGACCTCGAACGCGGCCGCCGGGCCGCCCTGCACCTGCAGGGACTGGCGCCCCGGCCGGGTACCCAGGGGGATGCCCACCAGGGCGATCCAGGCGCCGTCGCTGTCGCGCACCACCAGGACGCGCCGGCCCTCGTAGCTGGCCCGCGGCGCCTGGCCGCCGGTGCCCAGGGGCACCACCGCCACGCCGCCCGGCACGGGCGCGTCGAGCGTGCGGCCGATATAGCCCCGCGCGCCGGCGGGCGCGGCCGCCAGGGCCGCGCCCAGCAGCACCAGGCCGCCGGCCAGGCGGCGCAGGCCCGGACGGGCGACATGCCCGAGGCGCCTGAAATTCCCGAGGCTCCCGAAATTCCCGAGGCTCCCGAAACTCCCGAGGCTCCCGAAACTACTGATATGCATGCGCTCGCAACACCCCTTCCTTGACGGGGATGATTGTAGCCATCGCCTCGTCCGGCGAGCCGATCCGCCGGGCGATGTGGGCCAGGGCCTCCTCGACCTGGTCGATCAGGATCAGGCACAGGTCGCCGGGCTCCAGGCTCTCCAGCGCGGCGTCGATGGCCAGGAATTCGCCGTGGACCTCCTCCAGGCGGCTCATGCGCCGGGCCGCGCCCAGGCCCTCGCGCAGCAGGGCCAGGACCTCGCCGTCGCCGCGGCCGCGCTGGCACTGGTCCTGGTACAGGACGATCGTGTCGAACACGTCGCCCAGGATCTCCGTCTGGCGGCGGATGTCCTGGTCGCGCCGGTCCCCCGCCCCGCTGATGACCACGGTGCGGCGCCGCGCGGGCAGGGTCTCGACGGCCTCGGCCAGCGCCAGGATCGCGTCCGGGTTGTGGCCGTAGTCGGCGATCAGCGTGGCGCCCCGATGGTCGAACACGTTGAAGCGGCCGGGCACCGTGCCGGCGTCGTTGACGAAGGAGGCCAGCCCCGCCTGGATGCGCACCCAGTCCACCCCCAGCGCCCAGGCCGCGGCGGCGGCCGCCAGGGCGTTCTCGACCTGGAAGCCGATGCGCCCGCCATGGGTCAGGGGCACGGCGGCCAGCTCGATGCGCGTCTCGGCGCAGGCTTCCGCGAACACCAGGTCGCCCTGGTCCACGAACGCCACCCGGCCGCCCTGCGCCCGGTGGGTCTCGATCACCGGGTGGCGGCCGTCGCGGGCGAAGAAGGTGACCGCGCCCGGGCAGCCGGCGGCCATGCGGGCGACGATGGGATCCTGGGCATTGAGGACGGCCATGCCGGCCGGCGCCACGTTCTCGACGATGACGCGCTTGACGGTGGCCAGTTCCTCGACGGTGCTGATGTAGTTCAGCCCCAGGTGGTCGCCGATCCCGATGTTGGTCACCACGGCCACGTCGCAGCGGTCGAAACCCAGGCCCTCGCGCAGGATGCCGCCGCGCGCGGTCTCGAAGACCGCCATGTCCACGTCCGGATGCAGCAGCACGTTGCGCGCGCTGCGCGGTCCGCTGCAGTCGCCCGTGTCGATGCGCCGGCTGCCGACGTAGACGCCGTCGGAGTTGGTCATGCCCACGCAGGCGCCGGACTGGGCGCACAGGTGCGCGAGCAGGCGCACGGTGGTGGTCTTGCCGTTGGTGCCGGTCACCGCCGCCACCGGCACCCGGCCGTTTTCGCCGGCGGGGAACAGCATGTCGATGATGGCGCTGCCCACGTCGCGCCCGGTGCCGAAGGACGGGCTCAGGTGCATGCGCAGGCCGGGCGCCGCGTTGACCTCGACGACGCAGCCGGTCTCCGGCGCCAGCGGCTGGTAGACGTCCCGGCTCACCAGATCGATGCCGCAGACGTCCAGGCCCACCATGCGCGCCGCCATCACGGCGCTGGCGGCCAG
The DNA here is from genome assembly GCF_000612685.1 of Castellaniella defragrans 65Phen. Taxonomy (NCBI): domain Bacteria; kingdom Pseudomonadati; phylum Pseudomonadota; class Betaproteobacteria; order Burkholderiales; family Alcaligenaceae; genus Castellaniella; species Castellaniella defragrans. The sequence continues at coordinate 430,643 of NZ_HG916765.1, read as the reverse complement.
CTCCGGGTGCACGTGGTCGGTCACGTCCGTGGCGGTCCCGCCCGTGCTCAGGTTGGCGTTGTTGCGCAGCACCACGCAGACGCCGGGCGCCGGCACCGAGCCGGGGTCGAAGCCCTGCGAGGCCAGGGTGTTCAGGGCGATCTCGTCGAGCCGGATGCGCGTGAGCGAGGTGCCGTGGCCCTCGCCGCGCAGCGGGTCCTGGTTGACCTGCTCGACCAGTTCGGCGATGGTGCGGCGGCCGTCGCCCACCACCTGGGGCGGATCGCGCCGCGCCGCCGCGACCAGGCGGTCGCCCACCACCAGCAGGCGGAAGTCGTGGCCGGGGAAATAGCGCTCCACCAGCACGCCCGAGCCATGCGCGCGGGCCACGGCATAGGCGGCCATCACCGGCTCGCGCCCCTGCACGTTCACCGCCACGCCCTTGCCCTGGTTGCCGTCCAGCGGCTTGACCACGACCGGGCCGCCGATCTCGCAGGCGGCGGCCCAGGCGTCCTCGGCGTCCTCCACGCAGCGGCCCTGCGGCACGCAGACGCCGGCCGAGGCGAGCAGCGCCTTGGTCAGGGCCTTGTCCTGGGCGATGGCCTCGGCGATGGCGCCGCTGGCGTCGGTCTCGGCCGCCTGGATGCGGCGCTGGCGGCGCCCCCAGCCGAACTGCACCAGGCTGCCCTCGGTCAGCCGGCGGTACGGGATGCCCCGGCGCACGGCCGCCTGCACGATGGCGCCGGTGCTGGGGCCCAGCCGCAGGTCCTCGTACAGGGCCTTCAGCCCGGCGATCGCCGGCGCGAGGTCGAAGGGCTCGTCGCGCAGCGTGGCCATGCACAGCGCCAGCGCCTGGTCGAACGCCAGGCGGCCGACGGCTTCCTCGACGTACTCGATCACCACCTGGTAGACGCCCGCCTCCGGGGTCGGGGCGGTGCGGCAGAAGGCCACCGGGCAGCCCGCCTGGGCCTGCAGCCGCAAGGCGGCGACCGCCAGGAGGTGGGCCAGCGAATGGGTGCCCTCCAGGCTCGGGGGCCCCGGCAGGTCGATGTCCGGAAAGCGCGCGCGCAGGCGTGTCTCGAACGCCTCCATGTCGCCGATCGCGCACTCGCTTTCGGAGCAGGCGACGACGGCTTCGATCGCGGTCTGGCGCGACCACAGGTTGGGCCCGCGCAGGGCCCGGACTCGGGAGACTTCCATGATGACCAATGTCCTTGGAGGAGTGGGGGCGGGCCCGGCGGCCAACCCGCCGGACCTGACAGGAATCAGGCGGCGAGCGGGGGTTCGTCCGGCATGCGGCGGGCGTTCCAGGTGCGCAGGCCGATGCGCATGCGCTCGACGGCCAGCCCCAGCGCCCAGGCCACGGCCACGGCCGCGAGCATGGCGGAAAGATCCCCGGCTTCGGCAGGCACGGCATATCTCCAGCGATCGCAGCTCTCCACCTCGCGGCCTGCATGCCGCTCCGATTCGATAGGCATGCCATGGCCCGCGGGGACCATGGCATGTCCGATCTCATCCAGGCTGATCACCGGGATCTGGACGCCGCCCTCGGACAGCACCGCCATGCCCCCGTACACGGACACGGCGCGGCCGCCGCGCTCCACGTGGGCGCGCAGGGCCTCCCCGTCGGGGTCCAGGCCATAGAACAGCACGGCGCCGTCGCACAGCGGCGCCAGTTCCGCCGCGAGGGGGTCGTCCGCGTTCAGGACGGCCGCGCCGGCCGGCAGGACGACGTCCACCTGGGTGCGGAAGATCCGCGCGAGCTGATCCGGCGTCTCCATGTAGAACTCGGGCCAGGTCGCGGCCGGATCGATGCCGGTGACCACGCCGACCTGGCAGCGGTCGTAGGCCAGGCCCTCGCCCAGGATGGCGCGGCCGCCGTTCTCGATCACGGCGTATTCGACCGCGCGGTTCAGCAGGACGCGGCGCGCGGCCTCCCAGTGGGCGGAATCCCGCGCCGTCACCCGGGTCGCGCCCATGAACAGCCCCTCGGACGAAGCCAGGCCGACCACCCGGCCGGTCAGGCGCAGCAGGTGCGCGACCAGGTGCGCGACCGGCGCGGTGGGCCGGCTGCCGCTGATCCCGATCACCGGGATGCGCCCGTCCTCGGGCGCGGGAAACAGATCGTCGATGATGGCGCGGCCCACCGGCCGGGGCGTGCCCACGGCCGGCTTCAGGTGCATCAGCAGGCCGGGGCCGGCGTTGACCTCGACGATGGCCGCCTGCTGCCCGGCCAGGGGCCGGGAAATGTCGCGCGCCACCAGGTCCACCCCGGCGATGTCCAGCCCGACCACGCGGGCGGCCAGCGCCACCTGCCCGGCCACGTCGGGATGCACCTCGTCGGTGACGTCGATGGACACGTTGCCGCTGCGCTGCACGAGCACCGCGCGGCCGCGCTCGGGCACGGCGTCGCCGTGCAGGCCCTGGCGCTCCAGCTCCAGCCGGGCCGCCGAGTCCAGGCGGATGAAGTTCAGGGGATGGTCCTCGTCGCGGCCGCGGCGCGGGTCGGAATTGAGCTGGCTCTCGATCAGCTGCAGCACGGTGGACGTGCCGTCGCCCACCACCATCGCGGCCTCGCCGCGCGCGGCGGCCACCACGCGGCCGCCCACCACCAGCAGGCGGTGCTCGTCGCCGTGGATGAAGCGCTCGACCATGACGCCGCTGCCCTCGTCCACCGCCACGGCATAGGCGGCCTCGATCTGCTCGCGCGTGTTCAGGCAGGTGAAGACGCCGCGCCCGTGGTTGCCGTCCGAGGGCTTGACCACCACCGGCAGGCCCAGCTCCTGCGCCACCGTCCAGGCGTCGGCGGCGCTGTCCACCAGGCGGCCCTCGGGCACCGGCACGCCGCAGGCCTGCAGCAGCCGGCGGGTCAGGTCCTTGTCGCGCGAGATGCCTTCGGCGATGGCGCTGGTGCGGCTGGTCTCCGCCGTCCAGATGCGCCGCTGGCGGGCGCCGTAGCCCAGCTGCAGCAGATTGGCGTCGCTCAGGCGGATCGCCGGGATGTCGCGGTCGTCGGCCGCGTCCACGATGCACGCCGTGCTGGGTCCCAGGCTCAGGGATTCGGCCAGGTCCTTCAGCCGCTCGACCGCCCCGGCCACGTCGAAGGGCCGGTCCTCGATGGCGGCCATCACCAGGTCGCGCGCCGCGTGCAGCGCCTCGCGCGTCAGCGGCTCGTGCCAGGCGCGCACGATCACCTTGTAGACGCCGCGCAGCGGCGTTTCCCGCGCGCGCCCCAGCCCGCCCGGCATGCCGGCCAGGCTCTGCAGTTCCAGCGTGACGTGCTCCAGGATGTGGGCCGGCCAGGTGCCCTCGCGCACCCGCTTGAGGAAGCCGCCGCGCTCGCCCACGCTGCAGCGGTGCTCGACCAGGGTCGGCAGCCAGGCGCTCAGGCGTTCGTAGAAACCGGGGATGAGATTGGACGGGCAGTCCTCGAGATCGTGGATGTCCACCAGCGCCTCGATGACGGGCCGGTAGGCCCAGATGTTCGGCCCCCGCAAATGCACCATATTGAGAAACTCAATATTTCTACCGTTCATGATCGAACCATGCGTCAGGTGCCGGGACCGGCGAAAACGGCCGCATTTTTTGCCGCCGGGCCGCTCCAAGGCAAACAGCGCCCCCCGTGGGGAGGCAGCAAGCCGAAGGCGCAGCGCAGGGGCATTTTTCGGGGGCCGCTGAAAAACATCGGCACACATATTAATCGCGCCGTTATTGCGCGGCACGAAAAAAACGTTGAAAATTGTGACGCGATTTCCCGCGCTGACAACCTCCTGAAATCGCGCTTACAGGCCCCTGAATACGGCCCTGACAGGACCCTGAACACCGCCCCGATCCCGCCCCCCCGATCCGCACTTTTTCCCCCTTCCCGACCATCCTCGTTCATGCAGGGCCTTGCCTCCGATTCCACGCCGGCCGATCCGTGCCCGCCGGGCCTGCCCGAGCCGTGGCGCGCCGCCCTGGCCGCCCAGCTCGCCGCCGGCGAGCGCGTCCTGGGCTGGCTGCGCACCGACCTGGACGCCCAGCTGCGCTACGGCGACGGGCTGGTCGTCCTCACCGACCGCCGCTGGCTCGGCTGCGGGACGGACGCCCAGGACAGCCGGTCCTGGCCGCTGCGCCCCGACCTGGAGGCGCGGCTGCAGGACCACGCCGGGGTGGGCACCCTGGAACTGGTGGACGCCCATGCCCGGCTGTCGCGCTGGCGCTACACGCTGGCGCGCCAACCCGAAGCCCAGCGCCTGGCGGCCGCCTGGCAGGCCCTGCGCGAGCCGGCGCGCTCGGGCGCGCCCGCCGACGCGCCCGCCGCCGAACCGGCGCCGACCGCCCCGCGCGCCAGTTCCCTGTTCCGCCTGTGGCGCTTCGCCCGCCCCTACGGCCGGCAGCTCGCCGCCGGTCTGGCCCTCACCCTGGCGGCCACGGCGGCCTCGCTGGTCCCGCCCTACCTCACCATGCCGCTGATGGACGACGTGCTGATCCCGTTCCAGAACGGCGTGCCGATCGACTATCCCCTGGTGGCGCTCTATCTGGGCGGCCTGCTGGCGTCCTCGATCCTCGCCTGGGGGCTGGGCTGGGCGCGCAGCGCCATCCTCGCCTGGGTCAGCGAGCGCATCGGCGCCGACCTGCGCACCGCCACCTACCAGCACCTGCAGCAGCTGTCGCTGCAGTACTTCGGCGGCAAGCGCACCGGCGACCTGATCGCGCGCATCGGCTCGGAATCCGACCGCATCTGCCTGTTCCTGTCGCTGCACCTGCTGGACTTCGTCACCGACGTGCTGATGATCGTGATGACGGCGGCCGTGCTGCTGACGATCGATCCGCTGCTGGCGCTGGCGACCCTGGCGCCGCTGCCGCTGATCCTCTGGATGATCCACTGGGTGCGCGACCGCCTGCGCCACGGCTTCGAGAAGGCCGACCGCGTCTGGTCGGACATCACCAACGTGCTGGCCGACACCATCCCCGGCATCCGCGTGGTCAAGGCCTTCGCCCAGGAACGCCGGGAAGTCGCGCGCTTCCGCGAGGCCAACGACCGCAACCTGGCGATCAACGACCGCGTCAACGCCCTCTGGTCGCTGTTCACGCCCACCATCACGCTGCTGACCGAACTGGGCCTGCTGGTGGTGTGGGTCTTCGGCATCTGGCTGGTGTCGCGCGGCTCGATCACCGTCGGCGTGCTGACCGCGTTCCTGGCCTACATCAGCCGCTTCTACGTGCGCCTGGACTCCATGAGCCGCATCGTCTCGACCACCCAGCGGGCCGCGGCGGGCGCCAAGCGCATCTTCGACATCCTCGACCACGTCTCCAGCGTGCCGGAGCCCGCCGTGCCCCACCGCGCCGAGCACGTCGCCGGCCGCATCGAGCTCAGCCACGTCAGCTTCCGCTACGGCAGCCGCACGGTGATCCACGACCTGAGCCTGGACATCGCCCCGGGCGAGATGGTCGGCCTGGTGGGCCACAGCGGCTCGGGCAAGAGCACCCTGGTCAACCTGATCTGCCGCTTCTACGACGTGTCCGGCGGGGCGATCCGCCTGGACGGCACGGACATCCGCCGCTACGCCATCGCCGACTACCGCCGCCGCATCGGCCTGGTGCTGCAGGAGCCCTTCCTGTTCTACGGCACGGTGGCGGAAAACATCGCCTACGGGCGCCCGGACGCCAGCCGCGCGGAGATCGTCGCCGCCGCCCGCGCCGCCCACGCCCACGAATTCATCCTGCGCCTGCCGCACGGCTACGACGCCCTGGTCGGCGAACGCGGCCAGGCCCTGTCCGGCGGGGAACGCCAGCGCATCTCCATCGCCCGCGCGCTGCTGATCGACCCGCCCATCCTGATCCTGGACGAGGCCACCTCGTCGGTGGACACCACCACGGAAAACGAGATCCAGAAGGCGCTGGACAACCTGGTGCGCGGCCGCACGACGATCTCCATCGCCCACCGCCTGAGCACGCTGCGCCAGGCCGACCGCCTGGTGGTCATGGACCGCGGGCGGATCGTGGAGATCGGCCGCCACGAGGAACTGCTGGCGCGCGACGGCGCCTACGCCCGGCTCCACCGCGCCCAGCAGCAGGGCCAGTCCCCCGCCGAGCCCGGCTGGGAAGAAGCCGACGACGCCACCGAGGAGGCCCTGGATGCGTCCTGATCCCGCACCGGATCCCGCACCGGCGCATGCCGGCGCCGGCTCCGCGCCCTCCCTGCGGGCGGACGGCCGGACGGCCGACCGGACGGCCGAGCACGCCGGCGGCCGGGCGCCCGGCCGGCCGGACTGGTCGCTGGCGCGCGACGCCTTCGGCCGGCTGATGTTGTCGCGCCCCGGCCAGCCCGACGCGCCGGTGACGCCGGTCCGCGGCTTTCCCATCACCGCGCCCGACGAGGACATCGCCCTGATCGGCGCCCAGGGCCTGGAGCTGGCCTGGATCGAGCGCCTGGACGCACTGCCCATCGAGACGCGCCGCCTGCTGGACGAGGAACTGTCCCAGCGCGAATTCAGGCCGGAGATCCTGCGCATCCGCCACGCCTCGACCTGGGCCACGCCCAGCCACTGGGAGGTGGACACGGACCGGGGACCGGCCCGCCTGACCCTGAAGGCCGAGGAGGACATCCGCCGCCTGCCGGCCTCGTCGCTGCTGATCACCGACGCCCATGGCGTGCAGTTCCTGGTGCGCGACACGGCGGCGCTGGACAAGGCCAGCCGCCGCATCCTGGATCACTTCCTGTAATTCCGGCAGTTCCGGCAGTTCCGTCAGTTCCGCGGCCGGGGTTCCGCGGCCTGGTTTTCCGGCCGGGGCTTTCAGCCGGAGCTTCCGGCCGGCCGGGCGCGGGCCGGCGCGGACCGCCCTTCAGGCCGTGGCCGCCAGGCTCGGCAGGCCCAGGTCCCAGGTGCCGGGCAGCAGGCTGCGCAGCGCCTCGCGTGAGGCGTCGATGCAGCCGCCCTCGGCATACACGCCGCCCGGATCGCGCAGGCGCATCATGCGCGCCAGGATGCGGGACGTCGCCGCCGGGTCGGCCAGGGACTCGGCCACGCGGGCCTCGACCACGGACTCGTCCATCCATGCGCGGCCGCCGTCCCGCCGCAGGCCGTCGCGCCAGTGGTAGAGCTCCACGCATTTCGACACCAGCGTATAGGGCTGGCCGGGCTTCCAGAAATTCGTGAAGCGCCCCGATCCCAGGTAGAACACCCAGGAGCCTTCGTAGCCTTCGACCTCGGCCGAGGCGGCGTCCGGATTGCGGAACCACAGCCGGTCGCCCGGGACGTAATAGCGGGGCGGCAGCGGGGCCCGCAGCGACCCGTATTCCCGCAGGAACACGTCGTGGAAGGCGCCCGACTGGATCGCGCGCGTGCGCCACTGGCGCTGCAGCGCGGCCAGGGCGGCCGGGTGGCTCTCGGCCAGTTCCTGGGCCAGCGCCAGCAGCAGCACGTATTCCGTCGCCCGGTAGCACGAAAAGGAAAAGAGCCGGCCCGACAGGTCCGGCCAGAGCGTGCGTTCGAGCGAGGGAATCAGCTCGTGGCCGGGCCTCAGGATGAAGCCGGTCTCCTCGGTCCAGGACCAGCACTCGGGGCGCTCGGCCTGCTCGGTGTCGAAGGCCAGCACCGTGCGCCGGGCGGCCTGCACGATGCGGCGGCGCACGCGCACGGCCGCGGCCAGTTCGCCCGCGCTGGGAAAGTCGAAGCGCACCGGCGACAGCAGCAGGGCGACGAAGATCTCCTTTTCCAGGTCCGCCGTGTGCGCGTCCGGCTGCAGCGCCAGGGTCCGCGCGAGGTCCGCCGTGTCGCCGTCCGGCGCCCAGCGGGCGGCCGCATCCCGCGCCAGGCGCAGATCCCGGTAGGCGCCCAGGGCGTCGATCCCGCGCCTTTCCTCGACGGCGGCGGCCCAGCGCCCGTCGGACAGCCAGGCCGGCAGGCCCTCGGTACCGGCGCCCGCCAGGGGCCCGCGGACACGCACACCAGCAATCGCATTCACGGCGGACGCCTTCGCTCGAAAAAGAAAACCACCATGCTAAAGAGAAGCGGCCGGCACGGCTGTAACCTATGGATACCGCCTTGCCGGGGCGGCGCGGCCGTGGCGCAGGCGCTGCAGCGCGGCGAAACGGCCGACGCGGCGCGGCGCGCCTTGCTCGACCTGGCCGCGATCCACCGGGCCTGAGCGCTAGGGCCGGCCGATCGCCTCCCGCAGTTCCGGCAGCGCCCGCCGCGCCGCCCGCTCGCCCTCGTCGATGGCGATCGACGCGCGGTGATAGTCCATCAGGGCGAAATCCGCCAGCCGGGGCCGGATCATCACGTCCGCGGGCTCCCCCGCGAGGCGGCTGCGCGTGATGCGCACCTGCATGATGTTCAGGCTCATGCTCAGCACGTCGAAGATCGACGGCATGCCCGCCGCCTCCGGCGCCCCGCCCCGGGCCGCCCCGAACCCCAGCGGCAGCCGGCTCAGCACCGAGGCGAGCGCGCCGGGCGCCGCCGCCCCGGAGGGCTCGGGCGCGTCGTCCGGCTTGAGGTGCCGGCCGATCAGATCCGAATTCAGGTCCACCGCGATGACGATGTCGGCCCCCATCGCGCGGCACAGGGACACGGGCACTGGATTCACCAGCGCGCCGTCCACCAGCAGGCGGCCCTCGCGCCGCGCGGGCGTGAACAGGCCCGGCAAGGCGGCGGAGGCGCGCACGGCGTCGATGACGGAGCCCTCGCGCAGCCAGATTTCCCGCCCCGAGGCCAGCTCGGTGGCGACCGCCCCGTAGGCCTTGGGCAGGCTGGCTATCGTCTTGTCGTCCAGGTGCGAGCGAAGAAAGGAAAACAGCTTCTCGCCATGGATCAGCCCGCCGTTGATGGTGAAATCCAGCAGGCCCACCACGGCCTGCCAGGTCAGGCTGCGCACCCAGGTCTCGAACTTTTCCAGCTGCCCGTCGGCGTAGGCCGCGCCGACCAGCGCGCCGATCGAGGTCCCGCACACGATGTCCGGCGCGATGCCGGCGGCTTCCAGGCTGCGGATGACGCCGATGTGCGACCAGCCGCGCGCCGAGCCGCTGCCCAGGGCCAGTCCGATCCTCGGCTGGGATGCGCGCATGGCTGGTCCTCGTCGTCGCCGCGCGGGAACGATCCGCGTCTAGAACGGAATGTCGTCGTCCATGTCCGCCAGGTTGCTGGCCGGGGCCGCCGCCGGGGCGGCGGGGCGGGGCTGCTGCTGCGGCGCGCGCCGGGCCGGCGGCTGGGAGAAGCCGCCCGCGTCGCCGCCGCCCATTTCGCCGCCGCCCTCGCGCCCGCCCAGCATCTGCATCTGGTCGGCGACGATTTCCGTGCTGTAGCGGTCGGCGCCGGTTTCCTTGTCCTGCCACTTGCGGGTCTTCAGGCGGCCCTCGACGTAGACCGAGCGGCCCTTCTTCAGGTATTCGCCGGCGATCTCGGCCAGGCGGTTGTAGAACACCACCCGGTGCCATTCGGTTTCCTCGCGGCGCTCGCCGGTGGCCTTGTCCTTCCATTGGGAGGTGGTGGCGATGGAGACGTTGCAGATGGCGGCGCCGTCCGGGCTGTAGCGCACTTCGGGGTCGCGCCCCAGATTGCCGACGAGAATGACTTTGTTGACGGAGGCCATGGCGGAAAATCCTGTAGTTGAACGATGTGGCTGCCATTATCGGGGACGCGGATCGCCCCGGGCGCATCGAAATGCATCAAATGATCATTATCGCCCACGCGGGATTACCCCAACAAGCCATCCCTGTCCCGGCATCCCGGATCGGACGCATGCGCCAGCCGGAGCGCAATCCGACGCGATGGCGCGCCTGCCGCAAGGCGGGCGACGCGACGGGCCCCGCCGCCGGATCAGTGCGCTTCCTTGAACCCCCGCGCCGTGTACAGCCAGACGGCCGCCAGCATGGCGCCGGCCCAGAACACCATGGACGCGCCGCCGCTGCGCGCCAGGATGCCGCCCAGCACGCCGCCGGCGAACACCCCCAGGGACTGGGCGGTGTTGTAGAACCCCAGCGCCAGGCCCTTGTAGGCGGGCGGCGCCACGCGCGACACCAGCGAGGGCTGCAGGGCCTCGAGGATGTTGAAGGCCACGAAGAAGGCGACGAAGGCCAACACCACCAGCCAGAAGGAATCGGTCAGCCAGGGCAGCGCGCCCAGCACCACGGCCAGGCCCAGCACCGCCCATTCGAGCGCGGGCTTGTGGGCCTTGCGCGTCTCGGTGTAGAAGACGGCCGGCACCATCAGGACGAAGGACGCCAGGATGACCGGCAGGTAGACCTGCCACAGGGTGGCGGAATCGTAGCCCCCCAGGCGGCCCAGCAGGCCGGGCGCCACCATGAACAGGGACATCAGGATGAAGTGCAGGCAGAACACGCCGAAATTCAGCCGCAGCAGGTCGCGGTGGCCCAGCACGTCGTGCGCCGTGGCCTGGACGATGTCGGCTTCGGAGCGCGGCACGTCGGGCACGAAGAACATGGCGATCAGCAGGCAGACGAAGCCCAGCAGGCTGATGGCCCAGAACAGCCCCGACAGGCCGAAGGCGCCCACCAGCATGGGCGAGAGCACCAGCGACAGGGCGAAGGACACCCCGATGGAGCCGCCCACCATGGCCATGGCGCGCGTGCGGACCTCGGGGCGGGTGGCATCCGCGATCCAGGCCGTGATGGCGGCCGACACCGCCCCGATCCCCTGGATCACGCGCCCGACCGTCACCCAGTCCACGTCGTTGGTCAGGGCGCAGATCACCCCGCCCGCCACGAACAGCAGCATGCCGAACACGATCACGGGGCGGCGTCCGTAGCGGTCGGACGCCATGCCCAGCGGAATCTGCATGACCGCCTGGGTCAGGCCGTACGCGCCCAGGGCCAGCCCCACCCGCACCGGGTCGTCGCCCCCGGCCAGGGTGCGCGCCGCCACGGCGAAGATCGGCGTCAACAGGAACAGGCCCAGCATCCGGGCGGCGAACAGCGTGGCCAGGGCGATGCTGCTGCGCCGTTCCAGAGGGGTCAGCCGGAGCATGGGCGAGCGCGAACGAGGGGATGCGGACATGGGGCGGGCCAAAAGAATGGAAGCTGCGCGTTATAGTATCAAGTTGGCCTTTGAAAAACCTGAACCCCCCCACCGGCATGGACGCCATCTGCATCCGCGGCGCGCGCACCCACAATCTGAAGAACGTCTCGGTCGATCTGCCCCGGCGGAAACTGGTCGTGCTCACCGGCCTGTCCGGGTCGGGGAAATCGTCCCTCGCCTTCGACACCCTGTACGCCGAGGGCCAGCGCCGCTACGTCGAGAGCCTGTCGGCCTACGCGCGGCAGTTCCTGCAGATGATGGACAAGCCCGACGTGGACGTCATCACCGGCCTGTCGCCCGCCATCGCCATCGAGCAGAAGACCGCCGGCCACAATCCGCGCTCGACCGTGGGCACGGTCACCGAGATCCACGACTACCTGCGCCTGCTCTACGCCCGGGTCGGCACCCCCTACTGTCCCGAACACGGCCTGCCGCTGCGGGCGCAGAGCGTCAGCCAGATGGTGGACCAGGTCCTCGCCCGCCCCGAGGACAGCCGCGTGGCCATCCTGGCGCCGGTGGCCCGCGGCCGGCGCGACGACCTGGCGGCCGAATGCCGCCGCCTGCAGGCGCTGGGCTTCGTGCGGGTGCGCGTCAACGGCGCCATCCAGGCGCTGGACGGCGGCGCGCCGCCGGCGGCGCCCGACGGCCCCTGGGACCTGGACGTGGTCGTGGACCGGCTGCGCGCGCGCCCCGACAGCCGCCAGCGGCTGGCCGAGAGCTTCGAGACCGCGCTGGGCCTGGCGCAGGGCCGCGCCCTGGCGCTGGACCTGGACACCGGGCGGGAGCAGGCCTTCTCCGCCGCCTACGCCTGTCCGGTCTGCGCGCGCGGCATGGGCGCGCTGGAGCCGCGCCTGTTCAGCTTCAACAACCCGGCCGGCGCCTGTCCGACCTGCAACGGCCTGGGCCAGGTGGAGACCTTCGACCCGGCGCGCGTCGTGGCCTTCCCCGAACTGAGCCTGGCCGCGGGCGCCATCCACGGCTGGGACCGCCGCAACGCCTTCAGCTACGCCATGATGGCCAGCCTGGCGCAGCACTACGGCTTCGACCTCGACACGCCCTTCCAGGCGCTGGACCCGGCCGTGCGCGACCGCATCCTGCACGGCTCGGGCAGCCAGGAGATCGCCTTCCAGTACCTTGGCGAAGGCGGCGTACCCACCTTGCGGCGGCACGCCTTCGAGGGCGTCATCCCCAATCTGGAGCGGCGCTGGCGCGAAACGCATTCCAGCGCCGTGCGCGAGGAACTCGGCCGCCTGCGCCATCTGATCCTCTGCCCGGAATGCCGGGGCGCCCGCCTGTGCTCCGAGGCCCGCAACGTCCTCATCGGCCCGGGAACCTCTGAACAAGTCGAGCGGAAAGCGGGCGCTGTGGGTGGGGATGGGATGCAAGGCGCGAACCGCGGCGATAGCCGCAGCTATCGAGAGGATGAGCAACGCAGCAGACCGCCCGGATCCGCAGATGCACGCGACGCGGTGACTGGTTCAGAGGTTCCCCCGGATCCCGGCCCCGGCGAGCGGCGCGGCCGCGCCCTGTATGAAATCGAATCCCTGTCGCTGGCCGACTGCCGGCAGTGGTTCCTCGACTGGTCGCCGGAGGGCGCGCGGCGCGAGGTCGCCGACCGCATCATCCACGAGATCCGCGCGCGGCTGGACTTCCTGGTCAACGTGGGCCTGGGCTACCTGTCCCTGGACCGGGGCGCCGACACCCTGTCCGGCGGCGAGGCGCAGCGCATCCGCCTGGCGAGCCAGATCGGCTCGGGCCTGACCGGCGTCATGTACGTGCTCGACGAGCCGTCCATCGGCCTGCACCAGCGCGACAACCACCGCCTGATCGACACCCTGCGGCAGCTGCGCGACCTGGGCAACAGCGTGATCGTGGTCGAGCACGACGAGGACATGATCCGCGCCGCCGACCACGTGCTGGACATGGGCCCGGGCGCGGGCGAGCAGGGCGGCTGCGTGATCGCCCAGGGCACCCCCGAGCAGATCATGGCCCAGCCCCAGTCGCTGACCGGCCAGTACCTGTCGGGCGCCCGGCGGATCGCCATCCCGCCGCGCCGCCCGGTCGGGCCGGACCAGGCCTGGCTGCGCGCCCTGGGCTGCCGCGGCCACAACCTGCAGTCGGTGGACCTGGCCATCCCGGTGGGCCGCCTGACCTGCGTCACGGGCGTGTCGGGGTCGGGCAAGTCCACCCTGATCAACGACACCCTGGTGGCCGCGCTCGCCCAGGCGCTGAACCGCGCCCAGACCGATCCCGCCCCGCACGAGCGCATCGAGGGCCTGGAGGCCTTCGACAAGATCATCAGCGTCGACCAGAACCCCATCGGCCGCACGCCGCGCAGCAACCCGGCGACCTACACGGGCCTGTTCACGCCGATCCGCGAGCTGTACGCGGGCGTGCCCGAGGCCCGCCTGCGCGGCTACGACCCGGGGCGCTTCTCCTTCAACGTCAAGGGCGGACGCTGCGAGGCCTGCCAGGGCGACGGCGTGGTGCGGGTGGAAATGCACTTCCTGCCCGACATGTACGTGCCCTGCGAGGTCTGCGAGGGCCGCCGCTACAACCGCGAGACCCTGGACATCCGCTACCGCGGCCTGACCATCAGCGAGGTGCTGGACCTGACGGTGGCCCAGGCCCTGGAGCTGTTCGAGGCGGTGCCCGCCGTGGCCCGCAAGCTGCAGACCCTGATGGACGTCGGCCTGTCCTACATCCGCCTGGGCCAGAGCGCCACCACCCTGTCCGGCGGCGAGGCGCAGCGCATCAAGCTGTCCCAGGAGCTGTCCCGGCGCGGCTCGGAGCGCACCCTGTACGTGCTGGACGAGCCCACCACCGGCCTGCACTTCCACGACATCGAGGTGCTGCTCGACGTGCTGCGGCGCCTGGTGGACGCGGGCAGCACCGTACTGGTGATCGAACACAATCTGGACGTGATCAAGACCGCCGACTGGGTCGTGGACCTGGGCCCCGAAGGCGGCGCGGGCGGCGGCCGGATCGTCGCCCAGGGCACGCCGGAAACCGTCGCCGCCACGCCCGGCAGCCACACCGGCCGGTGGCTCGCGGACGTGCTGGCGCGCACGGCCTGAGCCCGGCCTGGACTCTGCCGAGCCTGGCTCGATCCGGGACGCGGCCGGCTTCAGCCTGATTCAGGATGCGGCCGGCTCTCCCGGCCCCGCGTCCGGGCGGGCGGTCTCGACGCGGTTGCGCCCGCCGGCCTTGGCCCGATAGAGCGCCGCGTCGGCCTGGCCCACCAGGGTCTCGGCCCCATGGGCGTCGTCCAGGTCCATCTGCGCCACGCCGATGCTGATCGTGACCCGGCCCGACAGGCCGTGCGAATGCACGATGCCCAGCGCCTCGACCCGGGCCCGGATGCGCTCGGCCATCGCCTGCGCCGCGCGGACGTCCAGGCCCGGCAGGATCACGGCGAACTCCTCGCCGCCGTAGCGCGCCGCCAGGTCGCCCGGACGGCGCACGGACTCGAGCAGGACCCGGGCCACCTGGCACAGCACGACGTCGCCGGCCGGGTGCCCGAACTGGTCGTTGTAATACTTGAACCAGTCCACATCCAGCATCAGCAGGCTCATCGGCCGCCGGTCGCGGCGGGACCGGTCGCCCTCCTGCGCCAGCACCTCGTCGAAATGGCGGCGGTTCGCCAGCCCCGTCAGGCCGTCGGTGAGCGACAGGCCGACCAGGCGCTGGTTGGCCTCGACGAGCGCCTGCGTGCGTTCGGCCACCTGGCGCTCGAGTTCCCGGGCATGGCTGCGCTGCCGTTCGGCCATGCGATCCAGCGCATGGGCCAGGACGACGATCTCGCGCACCGGGCTGCGGACCGAAGGGCTGGACTGCCCGCCGCCCCCGGCAAGCTCTTCCGCCCAGCGGCTCAGCGACAGCAGGGGGCGCGACAGCCACCAGGCCACCAGCAGCGCGGCCGCCACACCGAACACCCAGAAGCCCAGGATCAGCAGGCCGATGCGGTTCAAGGCCCGTTCGGCCGGCTCGGCGTAGCGGCTTTCCGGCAGCGCCAGGGCGATGGTCAGCATGGGGCCGTCGGGCAGCTGGATCGCCTGCCAGCGGGCCAGGTACCGGCGGCCTTCGACTTCCAGGGACTGCCGGCCCATGACCCGCTCCGAATGCAGGATGCGTGCGCCCAGCAGGCGGATTTCGGGCGACTCGCTCTGATCCGCCAGCACCCGGCGGACCTGCCCGTCTTCCAGGTGGTAGATCGGTTCGCCGCCGGAGCTGGCGAGCAGCGCCCCGCCGGATTCGGCCAGGAAGGCGATGCCGCCGATGCGGACCATTTCCGCGCGCAGGAAGCGGCTGATCTGCGACAGCGCCACATCGGCCGTCAGGACGCCGACGAGGCGGCCGGCCTCGTCGCGCAGGGCGACCGACATGCCCATGCCCATGTCCTCGAACAGGCCGCCCGGGTCGTGGATGGCATAGCGGTAGGCCGGATACCAGCGCAGGCTGCGGGCCTGCAAGGCGGTCTCGAACCAGGGGCGGGTCCGGGCGTCGTAGCGCGGATTGCCGGTGCCCGCCGACGTGCTGGGCCGATTGTCGTCGTCGACCCGGTCGATGCGCAGCACGCCGCCGTCGCTCCGGTCGGCCCGCAGGATGCGCAGGCCCCGCTCGTCGCCCACCGGCGGACGGCCCGCCGCCAGGTAGCCGCCATCGGCCATGCCGACGGACAGCAGCGTCAACAGGGGCTGCTGGCGCAATTGCAGCAGGAAGCCGCGCAGCAGGTCGTCGCGCCGGTCCAGGCCGACCAGCCCGCTCTTGAACTGGCCGGCGTTGAAGGTCGCGGCCGCGCGCGGCACCTCGAAGAAATCGACGACCTTGTCCCTGAGCTGGTCGGCCAGTTCATCGACCTGCTGCCGTTCGAGGTCCTCGACCGCCTGGATCGAGGCCGTGAACACCAGCCAGCCCGCCAGGCCGACCATCAGCGGCATGGGCGCCAGCGTGGCGATCAGCAGCAGCGTGCGCAGGGACGCCAGCCCGTCGCGCGAAGCGATCCCGCCGGAGCGGGACCACCACACGCCGCGGCGATACAGCACCGCCAGCAGCAGGGCCAGCGTGACGCTGGCCCCCATCCCCCGGATCAGCCAGGCGCGCGCGGGGTCGTAGGCCAGCCCGTCCTTGGGGACGGCGGCCAATTCCCAGGTGGCGTCCGGCAAGACGATCGAAACCTGGACGTGCGGCCGGTCGAACAGCCCGGGCTCGCCGAACAGGCCGTAGGCGGGCCGGTCCTCCTCGCGGCTGCGGATCGCCACGTCGAAGACGGCGTCCGGGCCGATCAGCCCGGCGCGCCGCAGGGTGTTTTCCAGATCGACCGTCAGGGCCGTCATGCCGCGATAGCCGCCGTCGGCGCCGGCCGGCGCATCGAAGATCGGCACGCGGAAGATCAGGCCCGTGCGGCCCGTCTGCACCAGGCGGGTGGAGCCGTCGATCACGGGCACGCGATGCCGGATCATGTACGCGATCTTGGCCATGAACTGGGGCCGCAGGCCGTAGTCCAGGCCGATGACGGGCTCGTTGCCGGCGATCGGGTAGACCTGCTCGATCCGCAGCTTGTGGACGAAGACGATGCTGCGGATGTCGGGCCGGGCCCGCGCCATGCCGGGCGCGATCGAACCGAACGGCCCCGCTTCGCCGCCGGGCGCGGCCGCGAGCGCGGCGGCCAGGCGGCCGTTCAGGTCCTGCAGGGCGCGCAGGTCGTCCCGCAGGCGCGCGGCGCGTTCATCGAACTGCTGGCGGACGCTGGCCATGATGCGCGCCTCGCTGCGGGAACGGTCATAGAACTCCGTGCCCAGCGCGGCCGCGACGCCCAGAAGCAACAGCAGGATCACGACGGACAGCGTGCGCTTCACCCTCGAACCTCCGGTGCCCAAGCCCTGTTTCCGGCAGTTTCTCATCTGCATACATTTCGCGCCACCAGGAAACAGGAAATCCGGCCGGGTGTGGCCGCCACGCCGCGCGGGCCGCGCCGCCCGCGTCCCGTTGCGCGGACTGGGCAACCCGCGCGTCCGACTCTATGATGGACGGCATGCGCATCCTGCTGATCGAAGACGAATCCGAACTGGCCGCGTGGCTGGCCCGCGGCCTGGCCCGCCACGGCGGGTTCATGGTCGACTGGGCCGACGACGCGGAACTGGCCGAACGCCGCCTGGCGGTCGAGGAGTTCGACGCCATCATCCTCGACCTGGGGCTGCCCGGCATGGACGGCCACGCCTTCCTGCGCCGCCTGCGCGGGCGCGACGACCGCTGTCCGGTGCTGGTGCTGACGGCGCGCGATTCGCTGTCCGAGCGCATCGGCACGCTGCACGAAGGCGCCGACGACTTCATGCACAAACCCTTCGCCATTGAAGAACTCGAAGCCCGGCTCAACGCCCTGATCCGGCGCAGCCGCGGCCGCGAGCACCCCCGCTGGGTGCTGGGCGACCTGGTGCTGGACATCGGCAGCCAGCGCTTCCTGCACCGCGACGAGCCGCTGAACCTGTCGCCGCGGGAATACGCGGCCCTCAAGGTCCTGATGCAGAAGTCGGGGGAGCCGGTCGCCAAGCAGCAGATCCTGGAGCGCATCAGCCCCGAGGACACGGCGATCAATCCGGAGGCCATCGAAGTGCTGATCCACCGGCTGCGCAAGAAGCTGGCCGGCGCCGGCGTGCAGATCGTCACGCTGCGCGGCATGGGCTACTGCCTGGAGCCGATGCATGACGCGCCGGGCTGAGCGCCGGCCCGGCAGCCTCCGGTCCCTGCTGCTGTGGGTCCTGGTGCCGGCGCAGATCGCGGTCCTGAGCCTGGCCCTGTGGCTCTCCAGCCGCCAGCTGCACCAGCAGGTCGATCTGGCCTACGACCGCTCCCTGGCGGGCGCCCTGCGCGCCATCGACCACAACATCTCCACCGGCAGCGGCGGCCTGTCCGTGGAACTGCCCTACCTGATGCTCGAATTCTTCGAGCTGACCGCCAACGACTCGGTCTACTACCGGATCCTGACCGAGGACGGCCTGGCCGACATCGGCAACCAGGACCTGCCGCTGCCCGACGCGCGCCTGCCCTCGAACGCGCCGGTGTTCTACGACCGCGACTACCTGGGCGCCTCCATCCGCATCGCCGCCCTGGCCCGGCCCATGTCGCCGCCGCTCTACGGGCAGAAGGACGGCCGGATCATCGTCATGGTGGGCGAGGACCGCGGCGGCCGGGACCGGGTGATCCGCGACATGATGGTGCGCAACATCGTGCGCGACCTGATCGAGGTGCTGGCCTCCACCGGCCTGATCGTCGTCGGCGTGCTGATCGGCCTGCGGCCGCTCACGCGCCTGTACCGCGAACTGAAAGGGCGGGCGCCCGACGACCTCAGCCCGATCGCCGCGCCGGAACTCCCGCGCGAGGTCCAGCCGCTGGTGGACGCCGTCAACCAGCACGTCGCCCGCCATGCCCGCCAGGCGCGCCGGCAGCGCCAGTTCCTGGACGACGCCTCGCACCAGCTGCGCACGCCCCTGGCCGTCCTGCGCACCCAGCTGGACTACGCCCTGCGCGAATCCGATCCCGCCGAGGCGCGCGCCGCCCTGCTGGCCATGCGCGGCGGCCTGGACCAGGCGCAGCGCACCGCCGCGCAGATGCTAGCGCTCGCCCGCGCCCGGGGAGCCGACACCCGCGCCAGCCCGCCGGGCTCCGTGGCGCTCACGCCGCTAGCCCAGGACGTCATCCGCCAGCTCTACGGCCTGGCGCGCCAGAAGCGGCAGACCATCGGCATGGAGGGCGGCGAACTCGGCGCCGTCGTGCCGGGGATCGAATGGCTGCTGCGCGAGGCGCTCGTCAACCTGATGGACAACGCCATCAAGTACACGCCCGAGGGCGGCGCCATCACCCTGCGCATCGAGCGCACGCCCGCCGGCATCGTCCTGGGCGTGCGCGACACCGGCCCGGGCATGACCGAAGCCGACATCCGCAAGGCGGGCCGGCGCTTCCGCCGGGGCCGGGCGGGCAAGCGCAGCCACGGCGCGGGCCTGGGCCTGGCCATCGTCCACACCATCATGCGGCGGCACGGCGGCGCCCTGCGCATCGAGCCCGCCGATCCGGGCGTCCAGGTCTCGCTGGTCTTCCCCATCGATCAGGGTTTACCCGGGAATTCGTCTTTTTGAAAGCTAGCGGAAAGCCGGGCCGACCTATGGTGTCGCCAACGCGCCCCGTTCCTTCTCCGGCGCGATTTCCCCATTCGAGGAGACTTCCCATGAAATCCCGTTCCCTGTCGCTGCTGCTGGGCGGCGTCCTGCTCTCCCTGGGCCTGGCCGCCCAGGCGGCCCCGACCAAGCCCGAATGCATCGCGCCGGCCAACCCCGGCGGCGGCTTCGACCTGACCTGCCGCCTGGCCCAGGAAGGCCTGAAGGCCTCCGGCGCCCTGGCCGACCCGATGCGCATCGTCTACATGCCCGGCGGCATCGGCGCCGTGGCCTACAACCACGTGATCGCCCAGAAGCCGGACGATGCCAATTCCATCGTGGCCTTTTCCGGCGGCTCGCTGCTTAACCTCGCGCAGAAGAAGTTCGGCCGCTACAACGTCAACGACGTGCGCTGGCTGGCCGCCGTGGGCGCCGACTTCGGCGTGGCGGTGGTGCGCAACGATTCGCCCTACAAGAACCTGAAGGAGCTGATGGCGGCCTTCAAGGAAGACCCCAGCAAGATCGTCCTGGGCGCCGGCGGCACCGTCGGCAGCCAGGACTGGATGAAGGCGGCCCTGACGGCGCGCGCGGCGGGCGTGGACTACCGCAAGATGCGCTTCGTGGCCTTCGAGGGCGGCGGCGACGCGATCACCGCCCTGCGCGGCGGCCACATCCAGGCCTACATGGGCGACGCGGCCGAGGCCTTCACCATGCTCGAAGGCGGCGCCCCGATCCGCGTCCTGGCCGTCTTCAACAACGAACGCCTGCCGGGCAAGCTGTCCTCCGTGCCCACCGCCCAGGAAGAAGGCTTCGACATCCAGTGGCCCATCATCCGCGGCTTCTACCTCGGCCCCAAGGTGTCCGACGCCGACTACCAATGGTGGGTGCAGGCCTTCGACAAGACCCTGGACGACCCGGGCTACGCCGCGCTGCGCGACAAGCAGGGCCTGTTCCCCTTCAAGAAGACCGGCGCCGATCTCGACGCCTACGTCAAGCAGCAGGTGGAAGCCTATGCCAAGCTGGCCAACGAATTCGGCCTGATCCGCTGACCGGCCGACCCGCTGATCCGCTGATTCCTTCATCCCGCCTCCGGGCGCGCGCGGCCAGGCCTCCCCGGCCGCATGCGCCCGGGCCCACACCCGGACTTCGCCATGAGTGATCGTCTATTGGGCGTCTCCGCCCTCGTCTTCGCCGCCCTGATGGCGTGGTTCGGCCACGACCTGCAGGCGCCCTTTTCCTACGAGCCCGTGGGGCCGCGCGCCTTCCCGCTGCTCATCGCGCTGATCGTCGCGCTGTGCGGCGCCTGGCTGCTGTTCAAGAACTGGCGCAGCACGAAGCAGGCGCCCCACATCGACTGGCCGCGCCTGCTGCTGATGGTGGTCTACGTCTTCGGCTACGCCCTGCTGTTCGAGCGGCTCGGCTTCATCATCGCCACCGCCATCGTCACCGTCCTGATCGGCCGCCTGTTCGGCGGCGGCTGGGGCAAGATGATCATCGGCGGCGTCGTGATGAGCGTGCTGTTCTTCCTGCTGTTCGACCGGGCGCTGGACGTCGTGCTGCCCCTGGGCCTTCTGGAGTTCCTGTCATGAGCCAGATCCTCGACCATCTGAGCATCGGCTTCGATGTCGCCTTTTCCTGGATGAACCTGCTGGTCGCCGCCCTGGGCGCCTTCCTGGGCACCCTGGTCGGCGTGCTGCCGGGCCTGGGGCCGATCAACGGCGTGGCCATGCTCATCCCCATCGCCTACGCGCTCAGCCTGCCGCCCGAGACCGCGCTGATCCTGCTGGCGGCCGTGTACGTGGGTGCCGAATACGGCGGGCGCATCAGCGCCATCCTGATCAACGTGCCGGGCGAAGCCAGCGCCATCATGACCACGCTGGACGGCTATCCGCTGGCGCGCAAGGGCCTGTCCAACGTCGCCCTGTCGCTGTCGGGCTGGTCGGCCTTCTGCGGCGCGCTGATCTCCACGATCGGCGTGATCCTGCTGGCCCCCCTGCTGGCGAGCTGGGCGCTGGCCTTCGGCCCGGCCGAATACTTCGTCCTGATCGTCTTCGCCTTCTGCTGCCTGACCAGCCTGCTGGGCAACCAGCCCGTCAAGGGCACGCTGTCGGCCATGCTGGGCCTGGCCATCGCCACGGTGGGCGTGGATGCCAATTCGGGGGTCTACCGCTACACCTTCGACTCCGTGCACCTGTTCGACGGCATCGACTTCGTGGTCGTGGTGATCGCGCTGTTCGCCATCGCCGAGCTGCTGGAACTGCTGGAATCCACCATCCGCGGCGAGGCGCCGGAGGTCCCGCCCAACGAGCGCAAGCTGTTCAACCTGAAAGAGCTGCTGTTCACCAAATGGACCGTGCTGCGCGGCTCGCTGCTGGGCTTCTTCATCGGCGTGCTGCCCGGCGCGGGCGCCAGCGTGGCGTCCGCCGTGGCCTACTCCAACGAAAAGCGCTACCAGGAAGGCCGCGACCCCAACGCCTGCTTCGGCGAGGGCGACCTGCGCGGTGTGACCGCGCCGGAAGCCGCCTCCACGGCGTCGGCCGTCGGCTCCTTCGTGCCCATGCTGACCCTGGGCGTGCCCGGCTCCGGCACCACGGCGGTGATGATGGGCGCGCTGACCCTCTACAACATCACCCCCGGCCCGGTGCTGTTCGACACCAAGCCGGAACTGGTCTGGGGCCTGGTCGCCTCGCTGTTCATCGCCAACGTGCTGCTGTTCCTGATGAACATCCCCATGGTGCGGGTCTTCTCGAAGGTCCTGTCGCTGCCCAACTGGCTGCTGGTGCCCGGCATCCTGTGCATCAGCTACATCGGGGTGTACGCGATCAACGCCGGCACCTTCGACCTGACCATGGCCGCCTTCCTGGGCGTGGTGGGCTACCTGCTGCGCAAGGCCGGCGTGCCCATGGCGCCGATGGTGCTGGGGGTGGTGCTGGGCGACATGATGGAGCAGAACCTGCGCCGCGCGCTGTCCATCACCAACGGCGAACTGCACATCCTGTGGGACAGCCCGATCGCCCTGGGCCTGTGGATCGTCTCGCTGCTGATCGTCGTCGTCCCGCCGGTGATGCGCCGCCGCCGCGCCAGGCGGCGCCAGCGGGGCGAGGCCGTCGGCGCCGAGCTCGTCGCCTCCGACGATTGAGCGGGCCGGGCGGCCGTCCGGCCACGTGGCCACCCGATCGCCGCCCGTCCCGGCCGCCCCGGGCCGATCACCACCAGTCGGGCGGGCCGCTGCGCAGCGGTCCCGCCGGCAGGTCCCAGCCCCAGCGGGCGCCCGCCACCCGGCAGGGCGCCCGCAGTCTTTGGGCGGGGCCCCAGCCGGTCGGCTCGATCGCCGGGTCGTAGGCCGCGTCGGGCGCCGGCCCCAGGGCGGGCGCATCCTGAGCCGGCGCGCCGGGCGCGGCGTCGGCCGCTTCCTGCAGCAGCCGCGCCATCCGCGCCAGCGACACGCGCCAGCCGCCGCCCCGGCCGGTTTCCCGGCGCAGCGCCAGGCCGCGCAGCGCGCAGGCCGCCATCAGGTAGCCCGCCGACTGGTCCAGCGCCTGCACCGGCAGGGGGTCGGGCGCGGCGTCCTCGCCCGCCCAGGCGATGCCGGCGCTCATCTGCACCAGGCTGTCGAATCCCCGGCGCCCGCGCCAGGGGCCGGTCCAGCCCCAGGCGTCCAGGCAGACATCCACCAGGCCGGGCCGGAGGGCCTGGCGGGTCTCGGCGTCCAGCCCCAGCGCGTCCAGGGCGCCGGGCCGGTAGCCGTGGACCAGCACGTCGGCGCCGGCCAGCAGCCGCCGGAACCGGTCCTGCCCCGCGGGGCTGCGCAGGTCCAGGAAGGCGCAGCGCTTGCCCACGGTGACTTCGGGGATCATGCCCGGCTCGTCCCAGTCCGCCGGGTCCAGGCGCAGGACCTGGGCGCCGTAGGCGGCAAGGAAGCGCGTGGCGGCGGGGCCGGCCAGCACGCGGGTCAGGTCCAGCACGCGGATGCCCGCCAGCGGCCGCCGCGGATCGGGAGCGTGCATCCCGCCGAAGGTCGTTTCACCCGAGGCCATGCCGCCGCCGGCCGCCCCCCCGCCGTTCACCCCGCCGCCGTCCGGCGCCGCGGCCGATCCGGGCAGGCGGTGGACCAGCGGCTCGGCCGCGACGGCGCGGCCCTGCGGATGGTCGCGCCAGGCGGCGGGCGGGCGCAGGGCGGCCGCGCAGCCGCCCCGCTCCACGATGGCGGCCTCCAGCGCCTCGGCGGATTCGCCCCGGATGCGCTCGGCGACGGCCGCGCGCGCGGCGTCGTCGGGCAGCCCCAGCGCCGCCAGCGCGCGATGGCGATGGTGGGCCGCGTTGGCATGCAGGCGGATCCAGCCGTCCCGGGCCGCGTAGTCGCCCGTGACGGCGTCGCGCACGTCGGGCCGCTTCCAGCCCTGCGGCCGGATGCTGTAGCCGAACCACCAGGAGGCCAGCGCCCGGTCGAGCAGCACGGAGGGCGGGTCGCCGGGCCGCGCCCAGCGCGCCAGCATCAGCGCGGCCGAGCCGATGGCGGCGCAGGCCAGGCCGCTGACCGGATAGCGCGAGGCCAGCCCCGCCCGGCCTTCCACGCGCAGCGCCCCGGGCGGCGCGTCCGCGTCCGCGTCCAGCGCGGCCAGCATCTGCCGCAGCATGCCGATGTGATCCGAGGATTCGACGTCCATGATTCGTCCTCCATGCGCGAGCATCTCCAACCGCGGCAGCCCTCCACCGCGCGGCCTGCAGACCGCCCGGATTCGCCAGGCACGGCTCAGTCCGCGGGGGACTGACCCGTGTCCAGGCTAATCCATTCTGTAAATCGCCCGGTGTTCGCGGATCGCGTAGCGGTCGGTCATGCCGGCGATGTAGTCCGCGATCGCCCGCGCCTGGTCCAGCGGGTCGTCGCGCCGGTATTCGTCGGCCAGCAGCCGGGGATCGTCCAGGAACGCCCGGAACAGTTCGCGCACCACGCGCCGGGCCTTGCCCGTCATGCGCATGACCTGGAAGTGCCGGTACAGGTTCTGCAGCAGGAACTGCTTGAGGGCGTCGGCCTGGGCGCGGATCTCGTCGGAGAAGGCCGCCAGAGGCGGGCCGGCCCGGACATCGTCCGCGGACCGCGGCCGCAGCCGGGCGATGCGGTCCGCCGTGGTGCGCGTCAGGTCCAGCACCAGGGTGTTGATCATGGCGCGGATGACCTCGGACACCAGGCGCTTGGGCTCGGCGTCCGGGTAGCGGCGCAGGACCTGTTCGTGGTGCGCGGCGAAGATGTCCAGGTGCAGCAGCTGCGGCAGCGTGATCAGCCCCGAGCGCAGGCCGTCGTCCACGTCGTGGTTGTTGTAGGCGATCTCGTCGGCCAGGTT
Organism: Castellaniella defragrans 65Phen; assembly: GCF_000612685.1. Classification (NCBI taxonomy): domain Bacteria; kingdom Pseudomonadati; phylum Pseudomonadota; class Betaproteobacteria; order Burkholderiales; family Alcaligenaceae; genus Castellaniella; species Castellaniella defragrans. The sequence continues at coordinate 406,154 of NZ_HG916765.1, read as the reverse complement.
GGTGAGCTGGGCCTCCAGGGACGGCTGGGTGCCGTCCAGGAAACGCGCGCCGACGTCGCCCAGCCGCCGCGCGTGGGCGCGCGAGCAGTGCTTGAGGATGCCCTCGCGGGTCTCGAAGCAGAGGTTCAGGCCGTTGAAGGCCGCGTAGCGTTCTTCCAGCTCGTCGACCACCCGCAGGCTCTGGAGATTGTGCTCGAAGCCGCCGGCCTCGGGCGCGAACTCGCGCAGGCAGGCGTTGAGCTCGTCCTGGCCGGCGTGGCCGAAGGGCGTGTGGCCCAGGTCGTGGGCGAGCGCGATGGCCTCGGTCAGGTCCTCGTTCACGCCCAGGTTGCGCGCCAGCGTGCGCGCGATCTGCGCGACCTCGATGCTGTGCGTCAGGCGGGTGCGGAACAGGTCGCCCTCGTGGTTGAGGAAGACCTGGGTCTTGTATTCCAGCCGGCGGAAGGCCGAGCAGTGGATGATGCGGTCGCGGTCGCGCTGGAAGGCGGTGCGGCCGGCGGGCGGCGGCTCGGGATGGCGGCGTCCCCGGGAAGCGTCCGGGTGGCAGGCGTAGGGAGCCGGATCGATCCGATGGTTCATGCCTGCTCGACTCCTTTCGATCGGGGGCCTAGGATTGCGCGGCGCCCGGCAGCAGCGGGCGGACCGTGTCGTCGTCCACCGCCCGGACCTCGGCCCGCCCCAGGGCCGGCAGCAGCACGTAGCGGATCCGCCGGCCTTCGTTCTTCTTGTCCACCCGCATCAGGTCCAGCCAGCGGGCGGCGCCCAGGCCGGGGGGATCGACCGGGCAGCCGATGGCCCGCACCAGCGCGCGGATGCGGTCCACGGCCGCCGCGTCCAGCCCGGCGACCCGCGCGGACAGTTCCGCCGCCATGACCATGCCGCAGCCCACGGCCTCGCCGTGCAGCCAGTGGCCGTAGCCCAGGCCGGATTCGATGGCGTGGCCGAAGGTGTGGCCGAAATTGAGGATGGCGCGCAGGCCGGATTCACGTTCGTCCTGGGACACGACCCAGGCCTTGAGCTCGCAGGAGCGGCGCACGGCGTGCCGGATGGCCTCGCCGTCGAGCGCGCGCAGGGCGTCGACGTGGGATTCGCACCAGTCGAAGAATTCGGCGTCGGCGATCATGCCGTACTTGACGATCTCGGCCAGGCCGGCGGAGATTTCCCGCGCGGGCAGCGTCGCCAGCACGCCCGGATCGATCTCCACGGCCAGGGGCTGGTAGAACGCCCCGATCATGTTCTTGCCGCGCGGATGGTTGATGGCCGTCTTGCCGCCCACCGAGGAATCCACCTGCGCCAGCAGCGTGGTGGGCACCTGCACGAAACGGATGCCGCGCATGTAGCACGAGGCCGCGAAGCCGCAGACGTCGCCCACCACGCCGCCGCCCAGGGCCACCAGCACGGCCTTGCGGTCCAGGGCCGCCGCCAGCAGCGCGTCGAAGATGCGGTCCAGGGATTCCCAGGTCTTGTACTGCTCGCCGTCGGGCAGCTCGATGGTCAGCAGCGGCTTGCCGGTGGCTTCCAGGGCCGCGCGCAGCCGCGCGCCGTAGAGCGCGCCCACCGTGGTGTTGGTGACCACGGCGATGGCCGTGGCGTCGGCCGGAATGCTGTCCGCGACGGCGTCCAGCCGGCCCGCGCCGATGTGGATGGGATAGCGCCCGCCGGGCGTCTCGACCTGGACCGTGTGCGTGGCTTCGACCGTGTGCATGGCTTCCTATTGAGTGGTGTGGACCTGGACGGGAGGGGTGTGGGCCTGGACGGAGGGCCGGGCCGGCAGCAGCGGCAGCAGGCTGCGCAGCACCTGGGCGACGGGCTGCTCGCCCGTGTCCAGCGTGACCTCGGCCACGCTTTCGTACAGCGGCTCGCGCTGCGCCAGCAGATCGGCGATGCGCTGGCGCGGATCGTCGGTGCGCAGCAGCGGCCGGTTGCGGTCCCGCGCCACGCGCCGGTAGAGTTCGTCGGCCCCGGCCCGCAGGTAGACGACGCAGCCGCGCTCGCTCAGCATGCGGCGGTTTTCCTCGGCCAGCACGGCGCCCCCGCCCGTCGCCACGACCAGGCCGGGCCGGCGCGTGTATTCATCCAGCGCGGCGGTCTCGCGGCGGCGGAAGCCCGCCTCGCCCTCGATGTCGAAGATGGTGGCGATGCGCACCCCGCAGCGCGCCTCGATGGCGTGGTCCAGATCGACGAATTCGCGCCCCAGCGCCGCCGCCAGCTGGCGGCCGATCGTGGTCTTGCCCACCCCCATCATGCCGACCAGGAAAATCGGCCGCGCGCCGTCCCGCTCCGCGGGGGAGATCCGGGTCGAATCGGTGGCGCATTCCATCGTCATGGCGGGGCATCGGGCTGTTCGTTTGCGTGTATTATCGCATCAGCCGGCGTCCCGGCCGGCTTCGCCTGCGCGCATCATCCTGTTACACAGACTCCGCCCCCGCCTCCGGGCCCCATTCGGGCAGGGCTTACAATCGCCTCTGATGAAACCCACCAATACCTCCTCCAAGCAGAAGGCCCCGGCGGCCCGCTCCTGGTTCACGCGGTTGGTCCTCAAGGCGATCGTGCTTTTCGCCGGCCTGGGCCTGTGCGGGGCGCTGCTCATGAGTCTGGCGCTGGCGCTGGCCTGGCCGAATCTGCCGGACCTGACGGCGATGATCGACTACCGGCCGCGCGTGCCGCTGCGCATCTACACCGCCGACAAGGTCCTGATCGGCGAATTCGGCGAGGAACGCCGCAACGTCCTGCGCTTCGACGAGATCCCGGACGTCATGAAGTCCGCCATCCTCGCGGCCGAGGACGACCGCTTCTACCAGCACGGCGGCATCGACTGGGCGGGCGTGCTGCGCGCCGCCCTGGCCAACACCATCCACATGTCCAAGACGCAGGGCGCCAGCACCATCACCATGCAGGTGGCGCGCAATTTCTACCTGTCGTCGGAAAAGACCTACACGCGCAAATTCTACGAGCTGCTGCTCACCTTCAAGATCGAGGCCACCCTCACCAAGGACCAGATCCTCGATCTCTACATGAACCAGATCTTCCTGGGCCACCGCGCCTACGGCTTCGCCGCGGCCAGCCGCACCTATTTCGGCAAGCCGCTCGCCGAGATCACCCCGGCCGAGGCCGCCATGCTGGCCGGCATCCCCAAGGCCCCGTCGCGCTTCAACCCGATCTCCAACTTCGAGCGCGCCAAGGCGCGCCAGGCCTACGTGCTCAGCCGCATGCGCAGCCTGGGCTACCTGACCGACGCCGAATACCAGCGCGCCGTGGAGCAGCCCATCGTGATCCGCTCGGCGGCCAACACCCCGGGCGGGCGCTACGGCATCCACGGCGACTACCCGGCCGAACTGGCCCGCCAGCTGCTCTACGGCGTCTACCAGGACGACATCTACTCGCGCGGCTTCAACGTCTACACCACCATCGACTCCAAGGGCCAGGAAGCCGCCTACCAGGCGGTGCGCGAAGGCATCCTGGACTACACCCGCCGCGCGCCCTACACCGGCCCCGAGGAAAACATCGACCTGCCCAAGGGCATCGAATCCGATCCCGAGGCGCTCAACGACCTGATCGACGAGCAGCAGGAAAAGCATCCCGACAACGGCGACCTGCTCATCGGCATCGTCCTGTCGGCCAGCCCCACCGAGGTCCGGGTCGCGCGCAGCGCCAGCCAGATCATCGACATCACCGACAAGCGCGCCCTGCGCGTCGTGGCGCGCGGCCTGGCCCCCAACGCCAAGGAATCCGTGCGCATCCAGCGCGGCTCGGTCGTCTACGTGCACCAGACGCCCGAATACTGGGAACTCATCAACAAGCCCGCCATCCAGGCCGCCCTGGTCTCGCTGAGCGCCCAGGACGGCGCCATCCAGGCCATGGTGGGCGGCTTCGACTTCGACGAGGGCAAGTTCAACCGCGTCACCCAGGCCTGGCGCCAGCCGGGCTCGTCCTTCAAGCCCTTCATCTACGCCTCCGCCCTGGAACGCGGCCTGACGCCGGCCACGCAGATTTCTGACGAACCCTTCTCCCTGACGGCGGAGCAGACCGGCTCCAAGGCCTGGAACCCCAAGAACTACGGCCGCTCCTACGAGCCCATGCTGACCATGCGCCAGGGCCTGTACAAGTCCAAGAACATGGTCTCGATCCGCATCATGCAGGCCGTGGGTCCCCAGTACGTGCAGGACTACGTCACCCGCTTCGGCTTCGACCGCTCGCGCCAGCCGGCCGTGCTGCCGCTGGCCCTGGGCGCCGGCAGCGTGACGCCGCTGCAGCTGGCCGGCGGCTACGCGGTCTTCGCCAACGGCGGCTACCGCGTGCCGCCCTACCTGATCGACTACGTCACCGACAGCAGCGGCAAGGTCATCATGCGCTCGCGGCCCACCGTGGCCGGCGACACCCTGGCGCGCGTGATCGATCCGCGCACGGCCTACGTCATGGACGACATGCTGCGCGGCGTGGCCACCTACGGCACCGGCGCCCGCGCGCACCGCGAGCTCAAGCGCAACGACATCGGCGGCAAGACCGGCACCACCAACGACTCCCAGGACGCCTGGTTCGCCGGCTTCACGCCGAAACTGGTCGCCGTGGCCTGGATGGGCTTCGACCAGCCGAAATCCATGGGCCAGGGCGAGACCGGCGGGGGCGCCGCCCTGCCCATCTGGGTGGACTACATGCGCGCCGCCCTGGCGGGCCAGCCGGAAATCCCGCCCGGCCCCGTGCCCAGCGGCCTGACGCGCATCGACGGCGACTTCTATTTTTCCGAATTCCCGCCGGGCACGGCCATCGCCCGCGTCGGCCTGCCCGCGCCGGGCGACCCGGTGCCCGGCGCCCCGGGCGCCCCGCCGGCGGCCTGGACGGCATCGGCACGCTGCTCGATCAGCTGCACGGCGAATCCTCCGATGCCGATTCCGGCGGCGCCATCCCCCAACCCGTCCGCGTGCCTTTCTGATGAAGACCTCGTCCCTGCTCCCGAACGCTGTCCGCCTCCTGGCCGGTGCCGGCCTGGCCCTCGCGCTGGCCGGCTGCGGCATGAAAGGCGACCTGCGCCTGCCCGAACCGCCGCCGGCCGACGCCGCGCTGGCGGCCCCGCCCTCCATCGCGCCGGCGTCCGCGCCGGACCACCCAAGCCCCGCCTCGCAGCCCTGACCTTCATGACCGCCGATTCCCCCTTCCCTCTCCGGGGTGGCATCCTGCATGCCGAAGACATCCCGCTGCCCGAACTCGCCGACCGCTACGGCACTCCCCTGTACGTCTATTCCCGCGCCGCGCTGCGCGCCGCCTGGTACCGCTACGAGCGCGCCATCGCCGGGCACGACGCGCTGATCTGCTACGGCGTCAAGGCCAATTCCAACCTGGCCATCCTGCACGAATTCCAGCGCCTGGGCGCCGGCTTCGACATCGTCTCGGGCGGCGAGCTCGAACGCATCCTGGCGGCGGGCGCCAGCCCGGAGCGCGTGGTGTTCTCCGGCGTGGGCAAGCAGGGCTGGGAGATCCGCAAGGCGCTGGCCGCGGGGATCAAGTGCTTCAACGTCGAGTCGGCCGCCGAGCTCGAACGCCTGGCCGACATCGCCCAGGAACTGGGCGTGCGCGCGCCGGTGTCCCTGCGCGTCAACCCCGACGTCGACGCGCGCACCCATCCCTACATCTCCACCGGCCTGAAGGAAAACAAGTTCGGCGTGGACATCCGCCAGGCGCCCGAGCTGTACCGCCAGGCGCTGCAGCATCCGGGGCTGGAGATCGTCGGGGTGGATTGCCACATCGGCTCCCAGATCACCCAGATCGCCCCCTACCTGGACGCGCTCGACAAGCTGCTGGACCTGATCGACGCCCTGGCGGCCGATGGCATCGCCCTGCAGCACCTGGACCTGGGCGGCGGCCTGGGCATCCGCTACGTCGACGAGACCCCGCCCGACCCGGCCGAACTGCTGGAGCCGGTCTTCGCCGCGCTGGCGGCCCGCGGGCTGGACCACCTGCAGCTCATCCTGGAGCCGGGCCGCTCCCTGGTCGGCAACGCCGGCGTGCTGCTGACCCGGGTCGAATACCTCAAGCGGACCGAGGCGCGCAATTTCGCCATCGTGGACGCCGCCATGAACGACCTGATGCGCCCCGCCCTGTACGAGGCCTGGCACGGCGTCGTGCCGGTGGCGCCGCGCGCCGGCACCCCGGTCGAGACCTACGACGTGGTCGGGCCGATCTGCGAAAGCGGCGACTGGCTGGCGCGCGGCCGCGCGCTGCCCATCGAACAGGGCGACCTGCTGGCCATCCAGTCCGCCGGCGCCTACGCCTTCTCCATGTCCAGCCAGTACAACACGCGGCCGCGGGCCGCGGAAGTCCTGGTGGACGGCCAGGATTCGTGGCTCGTCCGCCCCCGCGAAACCATCCAGGAACTGTACGCCCAGGAGCGCATTCCCCACCGACCCTAAACTTCCGCTCCTTCCGGACGTCAATCGCCCATAGCCCCGGCGTGCGCATTGCTGAAACCGGACCGTTATCCATCCCTTTGCTTCATGGCGATCAAGACGCTCCCTTCCAGCCCGTCCACCCCTCCCGCCCGCTCCGCCGCCGGCCGCGTCTGGTCGTTCCTGCTGTACGCCGGGACCCCGGTCCTGATCATCCTGGGGCTGATCGCCGCCCTGCTGCTGTTGCAGCCGCGCTATACGGATTCCGCCGGCCAGCCGCTGACGGCCCGCTTCCTGCACGCCGACACCGCGCTCGACCCGGCACAGGCGCTGGCCCGGCTGCGCACGCGCCCCACCCGGCTCGCCGAGGCCGCGCCGGACGGGCCGATCTGGCTGCTGGCCGACCTGCCGGACGGCCGCGACGCCGACGCGTCCGCGGGGCTCGCCCTGCTGCTGCCGGTGCACACGGCCGCCCCGCCCGAATGCTGGCTGGCCCGGGACGAAGCCGACGACGGCGCCGGATCGCCCCTGGCGGAGATCGAGGTCCGGGACGGGCTGCTGGGACAGCAGATGCGGCTGCCGGCCGCGGCGGCCGGCCAGGCCCTGTGCCGGCTGGTGCTGTCCTTCCCCACCCGGCTCTCCATCGAGCAATGGCAGGGCCACACGCTGTCCGAGACCACGGCGCACACCGCCCAGGCCGCCGGCCTGCTGGAAGGCGGCCTGCTGACGCTGGCGGCCTTCCTGGTCATCATCGCCCTGACCATGCGCGAGCAGCCCTACATGGTCCTGGCCTGCTGGATCCTCTGCAACCTGCGCCTGGGCGCCTGGGCGCTGGGCTGGGACCACCAGTTCCTGGGCCAGATCATCCCCCCCGATCCGCTGGTCTGGGTGCGCAAGCTGACCGTCCTGCTCTACTACGCCCTGACGATCCACCTGTTCGTCACCCTGTTCCGGCCCAGCCTGGACGCCATCACGGTGCGCCGCCTGCGCCTGGTCGCCCGCTGGAGCGCGGTCTGCCTGCTGCTGGCGCTGCTCGCGCTGCCCCACGACTGGTTCCAGCTCACGACCTTCCTCACCGCCTGGCTGGCCTCGGCCCTGGTCACGGTCACGCTGGTCCACGGCCTGTTCCGCTTCAACACGCGCTCGCAGCTCTGGCACACCATCGGCGTCTGCCTGGCCCTGGTGATCCTGCTGACCGGCCTGGTCCTGATCGGCCTGGGGCGCGCGAGCCTGATCGCCCCCTTCCCGGGCACGGTCGCGCTGCTGCTGTGCAACCTGCTGATCGCCCTGGCCGCGGCCGACAAGATGCGCGAGGAGCGCCAGCTGCGCCTGCGCCAGCGCAACGACCTGATCGCCCGCGACACGCTCACGCCGCTGGGCCTGTTCACGCTGGGGGCCACCCGGCATTTCGAGCACCTCAATCCGAACGCGCGCGAGATCCTCGACATCGCGCCCGATTCGGACCTGCACGCGCTCGCCTGGAGCGACTTCTTCCCCAAGGTGGACTGGCTGGCGATCTCCGTGGCCACGGAGCAGGGCCGCGACACCGAGATCCAGCGCATCCAGGCCGCGCGCGACGCGCCGGCGCGCAACTTCCTGCTGCGCGCCACGCTGGTGGGCAGCCGCGTCGAAGGCTCCCTGCAGGACATCAGCGCCCGCACCGAGACCATCCGCAAGCTGCGCCTGATGGCCGACAACGATCCCCTGACCGACACGCTCAACCGCCGCGGGATCGAGAAGACCATGCAGAAGGCGATCGAGAACCTGCAGCAGACCAACACGCCCTGCGCCCTGGCCTTCCTCGACCTGGACCACCTCAAGCGCGTCAACGACCTGTTCGGCCATTCCACCGGCGACACGCTGCTGCAGATGGTCTGCGAACGGCTGAAATACTCGCTGTCCGACGAACAGCCGCTGGGCCGCATCGGCAATGACGAGTTCATCATCCTGTTCCCCGGCATGCGGGCCGGCGAGGCCCGCCGCGCGGCCCAGGACATGATCGAGAGCCTGAACGGCTCGGCGCTGTACGTCGGCGAACGGGCCTTCCAGCTCAAGAGCGCCATGGGGCTGATCGACATCGACCGCAACATGACCCCCAAGGACGCCATCGCCGCCGCCAGCCGCGCCTGCCGCGACGCCCGCAAGCAGCACCAGGACGTCGTCCTGTACGAGGAGAACGCCCGCGAGCTGTTCGACCACATCGACGAGATGCACCTGTTCGAGCAGCTGGAAAGCACCGGCACGTCCGAGGACATCTTCCTGGAGATGCAGCCCATCATGTCGCTGCGCCATCCCCTGAAGACGCTCAACTTCGAGGCGCTGCTGCGGGTGCGCAACACCGGCGCGCGGCCGCTCCAGACCGGCAAGATCATCCAGGCGGCGGAAGACAGCGGCATGATCACCGCCATCGACAAATGGGTCTTCACGACGCTGCTGGAGTGGATGTCCAGGCACCACCTCAAGCTCGGCCAGACCCGCCAGGTCAACGTCAACCTCAGCGGGGTGTCGCTCAACGACGACCGCTTCATCAACGTCCTGTTCGGCATCCTCAACCAGCAGCCGCAGTTCACCCGCCGCCTGTGCGTGGAAATCACCGAGGGCGTGGCCCTGCAGGACCTGGAGCGCACCCGCCAGTTCATGCGGCGCCTGCAGCGCATGGGCGCGCGCGTGGCCCTGGACGACTTCGGCGCCGGCTACACCTCGTTTTCCTACCTGAAGGAACTGCCGGCCGACATGATCAAGATCGACGGCACCCTGATCCGCGACATGCTCGCCAGCGAGGCCAACATCGCCATCGTCAACAGCATCGTGGACCTGGCCCACAACCTGGGCATGGAATGCATCGCCGAATGGGTCGAGGACGTCGCCACCCTGCGCGCGCTCACCGACATGGGCGTGGACTACGTCCAGGGCTACGTGATCTCGGGCTCGCGGCCGCCGCTGGACCTGCTTGCCTGCGACAACATCCTGCCGCTGGTGGGGGACCCGGCCGCCCGCGCCTACATCGAGGAAATCAGCGGGCGGCGCCTGACGTAGGGCGCGCCGGCGGGACGGCCCGCGGCGGAACGGAGCCCCCGGAGCGGGGCCCGCGGATCAGAGTTCGCCGTACGAGTGCAGGCCCGACAGGAACATGTTGACGCCCAGGAAGGCGAAGCTGGTCACCAGCAGGCCCGACAGCGCCCAGTAGGCCGACATGGCGCCGCGCAGGCCCTTCATCAGGCGCATGTGCAGCCAGGCGGCGTAGTTCAGCCAGACGATCAGCGCCCAGGTTTCCTTGGGGTCCCACTGCCAGTAGGTGCCCCAGGCGTCGGCCGCCCACAGCGCCCCCAGGATCGTGGCCACCGTGAAGAAGGCGAAGCCCACCGCGATGGCGCGATACATGATGTCGTCGAGGATCTCCAGCGACGGCAGCCGCCGGGCGATCGGCGCGCGGAACGCCAGGATCGTGCCCACGACCAGCGCGCCGATGCCGAAATACAGCATCCAGGTGGCCGACAGCTCGCGCGAGCCGAAGATCAGCGGCTCGGCGCACAGGACCGCCCCCAGGACGAACACCGGCACCAGCGGCTTCCAGCTGCGGGTCTCGCCATGCGACTTGACCAGGTAGGCGAAGCCCACCATGGCCGCCAGGCTGAAGGTGCCGTAGCCGATGAAGTTCGCGGGGACGTGCAGCTTCATCCACCAGCTCTTCAGGGCCGGGACCAGGGGCTGGATCTGGTAGGCGTCGCGGGTGAAGGAATACCACAGCAGGAACACCACCAGCGAGCTGATGACCAGCAGCACGAAGCCGCCCAGCGCGCGCGTGGCGTAGCGGCGCTCGTAGTACAGGTAGAACAGCGCCGTGACCAGGCACAGCAGGACGAAGACCTCGTAGAGGTTGCTGACGGGGATGTGGCCGATGTCCGGCCCCAGCAGGTGGCCTTCGCGCCAGCGCACCAGCAGCCCGGTCACGCCGGCGTAGACCGCCGCCCAGGTGAGGAGGGTGCCCACCCAGGCCGCCGTGCGGCTGGCGAAGCCGATCCAGTAACAGACCGTCGCCAGGGCGAACAGGGCGCACATCCACAGGATGGCCGACTGCGAGGAGATCAGGTATTTCAGCAGGAAGGTGCTCTCGGCGCGCGACAGGTCGCCCTGCAGCAGCGCGCCCGTGGGGCTGTAGAGCCAGATCGCCAGCAGCGCCGTCAGGCCGCTGGCCACCATCAGGGTGCGCAGCGGCCGCCACAGCCAGCCCATCCAGCTGAACAGGCCGACCGCGCCGATCAGGATCAGCTTTTCGTAGTAGTCCATGAACGTGCCGTATTCCGTCAGCACGTGGCCGGCGCCGACGGCCAGCAGCAGGAAGAAGGCGAAATCGGTCCAGTCGGGCCGGCCCCGGCGGCCGCGGCGGTCGCCGCTGGCGTTCATGTCATGGGGCCAGGCGGCCGCGGCGCGCGCGGCGATGGAATCAGACGTCATGATCGGGTCCTCCGGACAAGCGGCGCAGGGCATCCCGCAGCCGTTCGTATTCGTGATTGAAATCCAGGGTGCGCCGCTGGGTGGTCATGGCGGCCAGCCAGGCGCTGCCCCCGTCCTGCGGCCGGATCCACACCCAGACGCGGCGTTCGCGGATGTAGAACATCGAGAACACCCCGAGCACCAGCAGCAGGCAGCCGATGTAGACGATGGTCTTGCCGGGGCTGCGGGCCACCTGGAAGACGCTCGCCTGCACCTGCTCGAAGCCGGTGAGCTGCAGGGCCACAGAGGCAGGATAATCCGGCAGCGTCGCCAGCGCCAGTACGGCCTGGCGCATCCACTGGCGGTCGCGCTCCGCGTCCGGGCCCTGCGGATCGAGCGCCGGCTCGCCCGCGCCGGCCCGCGCCAGGTCGCGCAGTTCGGTCAGGCTGAGCTGGATCATGGGCACGGCGAAGTTCAGGATCTTTTCCCGCTGGTCGGGCGGCGCGGCGTCGATGATGCCGTTGAAGCCGTCGCGCGCGAAGGTGCGCAGCGCCCCGCGCGCGGCCTGGAACATCAGCTCGCGCTGCTCGCCGGCGGGCGCGTTGCGCTCCGCGAAGCGCCGGGCGGCCTGGTCGCGCAGGCCGGCGTCGTCCAGCGCGGCGCGCAGCCGCATGAATTCCGCCATCGTCCCCTGGCCGTCGGCCGGCACGCGCAGGTAGCGGTAGGGCTGCGAGGCGCTGTCGCGCACCCCCAGCAGGAACATCGGGACGTCCTCGATCATCACCGGCAGCAGGTACTGGTTGAACTCGTGCGCCTGGCCGTCGGCGCCGATCAGCCGGTACTGCACGCTGGGCCCGACGTTGCGCAGGCCGTCGTTGCGCGGCCGGGCCGCGCTGCCGGTCACGGCGGCCACGTGCTCGACCACGTCGGTCGGCTGCGGCCCCTGGCCGTCGCCCATGTTCTCGACGTTGATGACGCGCAGGCCGGTGTAGTCCACCACCAGCCCGCCCAGGCTGGCGGGCAGCCTGCCTTCGCGCCCGACCGTGCCGGCGACTTCCACCGGCTGCGCGCCGCCGCCCCGCAGCGGCCAGGCCTTGAGCTGCAGGGTGCTGCCGCCGTCGTCGAAACTGGACTGGTAGACCGTGACGCCGCGATAGTGCAGCGGTTCGTTCACCTGGATCGTGCGGTCGAAGGACTCGCCGGTCGCCAGGTCGGTCACCGTCACGTCGCTGCGGAAATCGCTGGGCATGCCGGTGTCGTAGTAGTCGATGTGGAATTTGTTGAGCTTCAGCGTGAAGGGCAGGGGCTGCAGCAGCACGCCCTGGCCCGCCGCCACGATGCCGACGCTGCTCTGCTTGCCGTCGGGCACCAGCATATTGGCCCGGAAGCTGGGATTGCGCGCCGACAGCCGCCCGGACTCGGGCACCTCGGAGATCAGCATGTTGCCGGTCACGGGCTGCTTGTCGAACAGCCAGGTCTGCAGCCGCACCGGCAGCTCGCTGTCGAGCAGCCCGCCCAGGCAGATCACGACGATGGCCACGTGCGCGAAGATGTAGCCCAGGCGGTTGGCCGCGCCCTTCTTCGCCGCCACCATGCGGCTGTCGCCGTCCTCGCGCACCCGGTAGCGGAAGCCCTGGGCCCGCAGCAGCGCGCCCACTTCGGCGCAGGCGCGTTCCGGCGGCAGGTCGCTGGAGAGCTCGACGCGGTGGTGGAAGGCCCTGAGGCTGGAGCCGCGCACGTATTCCCGGAACGAGCGCATGTCGCGCAGCATCTTGGGCGCGTTGCGCAGCACGCACAGGGTGGTCGAGACCACCAGGAAGGCCATGATGAGCAGGAACCACACGCTGTTGTAGACGTGCCAGATGGAGAACTGGTCGAAGACCGCGAACCAGAAGGGCCCGAACTGGTCGACGTAGGCATTGGCCGACTGGTTCTGCGGCAGCACGGTGCCGATCAGGCTGGCCACGCAGATGAACACCAGCAGGCTGATGGCGAAGCGCATCGAGCCCAGGAGCTCGACGACATCGGCGCCCAGGGGGCGGGAAGAGGGGGAAGGCGCCACGGCGGCTCGACTCATGAAAATTAAATGCCCCACGCCGCGCCTTCGGCTCGCGTCCACCTCGCAGCATGCATGCCGCGGGGATTCGCCAGGCTCGAAACGGTCCGAAGGGACTTGTTCGTGTCCTGGCTCATCCCCCCAGGGGGGCGCTTTTTACCTTGGGGCGGCCCGGCGGTAAAAAAACAGGGGGTGCGCTCGCGCGTGCCCCCCTCGATTCAAGTCTTTTAAGTTTCAACGATACACCGGTACGCGCCGGGATCCCTCCAAGACCCTGCGCGCGACCGGGAAATCCGCCCGCCGCCCTAGCGCAGGCCCGCCGCGTAGTCGGCCACGGCGGCCAGGTCCTTGTCGTTCATGCGGTCGGCGATGTCGTGCATGATGTCGTTGGCCCGGTCGCCCGAGCGGAAGAGCTTGAGCTGGTCCAGCAGGTATTCGGGGTGCTGGCCGGCCAGGCGCGGGAATTCGGCCGGCAGGCCGGCGCCGTTGGGCGAGTGGCATGCGGCACAGGCCGGCACCTTGCGGTCGGCGATGCCGGCGCGCCAGATGGTCTGGCCGCGTTCCATGGTGGCTTCGTGCGTGGCCGTGCCGGCCTTGTCCCAGTCCATCTTCTGCTGCGACAGGTACAGCGCGACGTTCTGGATGTCCTGGGGCGTCAGGGTGGGGGCGATGGTGGACATGATGGACGGCGCGCCGTCGGCGCCCGTGCGCACCGCGCGCTTGTCGCCCTGCGGCACGAAATCGCGCAGCTGCTTGGCGATGTATTCGTGCGGCATCGCGGCCAGGTTGGGATTCATGGGGATGGTGCTGTTGCCGCCTTCGCCGTGACAGGTGACACAGGCCAGCACGCCGCGCGACATGTCGCCATTCAGGAACAGCTGCTCGCCGGCCTTGGCATCGGGTTTTTGCGCGTCCTGGGCTTGGGCGAAGCCGGGCAGGGCGCCGGCGAGAATCAGGCTGCCGGCCATGAACACACTGGAAAGCGCACGCTTCATGAGATCCTCGGTGGTGATTCGTTCACGACGCCGGGATCCGGCGCCTGACAAGGCCGACACCGTATCCGCCCGGGACACGCGATGCGCGGCGCAACATTCAATATGAAATTATACAATAGGCTTCACCCCCCTCTCCTGTCGAGCCCGCCCCCCGTGTCTCTCCTCCATCGCGCCCGGTTCACGGTGTCCGCCGCCCGGCTGGACCAGCTGCCCGCCCCGACCACCGCCGAAGTCTGTTTCGTCGGCCGCTCCAACTCGGGCAAGTCCTCGGCCATCAACGTCCTGACCAACCAGCGCCGGCTCGCCTTTTCCAGCAAGACGCCCGGCCGCACCCGCCTGATCAACCTGTTCGGCATCCCCGATCCGCTCGCGCCGGACGCCTGGCTGGGCTTCCTGGTGGACCTGCCCGGCTACGGCTACGCCGCCGTGGACCGCGCGGCGCGCGACGAATGGGCCGAGGTCCTGGGCGGCTACCTGCACGAGCGCGCCAGCCTGGCGGGCGTGGTGCTGCTGATCGACATCCGCCGCGGCGTCACCGACCTGGACCGGCGCCTGGCCCGCTGGATCGCCCTGCGCGGCCTGCCCACCCTGGCCCTGCTGACCAAGGCCGACAAGCTGCCCTACGGCCAGCGCATCCAGGCCGCCGCGCGCGCGCGCAAGGACCTGGCGGACATCGGCACGCTGACCGCGCTGCCCTTTTCCGCCACCCACCGCATCGGCCTGGACGAGGCCGCCGCCCACATCGAAAACTGGATCTCGCCCCAGGCCGTGCCCTGAGCGCGCGGGCATCCTCCCACGCCCCCTTCATCGTCCCGCCGCGCGCGGCGGGTGTTTTCCGGAGTCCCGCATGACCGCCTTCCTGCCCCCCGCCGATTTTCCCGCCATGCGCCTGCGCCGCAACCGGCGCGACGACTTTTCCCGCCGCCTGGTGCGCGAGACGCGCCTGTCGGCCGACGACCTGATCTATCCGGTGTTCGTCTGCGAGGGCCGCGACGTGCACGATCCGGTGGCCTCGATGCCGGACGTGGCGCGGCAGTCCCCCGACGTCCTGCTGCGCACGGCCGAGCAGTGCCTGGAGCTGGGCATCCCCGTGCTGGCCCTGTTCCCGCACATCGACCCGTCCCTGAAGACGCCCGACGGCCAGGAGGCCGCCAACCCGAACGGCCTGATCCCGCGCACCGTGGCCCTGCTGAAATCGAAGTTCCCCGAACTGGGCGTGCTCACCGACGTGGCGCTGGACCCCTACACCAGCCACGGCCAGGACGGCCTGATCGACGACGACGGCCAGCTGCTGAACGAGCCCACGGTGGCCATGCTGGTGCGCCAGGCCCTGACCCACGCCCAGGCGGGCGCGGACATCGTCGCCCCCAGCGACATGATGGACGGGCGCATCGGCGCCGTGCGCCAGGCGCTGGACGCCCAGGACCGCATCCACACCCGCATCATGGCCTACTCGGCCAAGTACGCCAGCGCCTTCTACGGGCCTTTCCGCGACGCGGTGGGCTCGGCCGCCAACCTGGGGGCGTCCAACAAGGCCACCTACCAGATGGACCCGGCCAACCGCCTGGAGGCCCTGCGCGAAGTCGCCGCCGACATCCGCGAAGGCGCCGACATGGTGATGGTCAAGCCCGGCCTGCCCTACCTGGACGTGCTGCGCGAGGTCAAGGACGCCTTCGGCATGCCGACCTACGCCTACCAGGTCAGCGGCGAATACGCCATGATCAAGGCCGCAGCCGCCAACGGCTGGCTGGACCACGACAAGGTGATGATGGAATCGCTGCTGGCCTTCAAGCGCGCCGGCGGCGACGGCATCCTGACGTACTTCGCCATCGCCGCGGCGAAGATCCTGCGCGCGCGGGGCTGAGGCCGGCGCGCCGTTCGACCCTTGCCGTTCAGGCTTCGGCGGCGCACGCCAGGCAGTCCCGCTCCGACGTTCCGTACAGGCAGACGCGGTTGCGGCCGCCGCGCTTGGCCCGGTACAGGGCCTGGTCGGCGTGCCGCAGCAGCTCGTCCAGGTCCGCGCGCGGGCTCTGGGAATCGTGCACGATGCCGATGCTGACCGTGATGCGCAGCGGCTCGTCGCTGTCGTAGTACAGGCTGATGCCTTCCACGCAGGCGCGCAGGCGCCGGGCCGTCTCGACGGCGTCCTCCAGGGAGCAGCCCGGCAGGATCAGGCCGAATTCCTCCCCGCCCAGCCGCCCGAACAGGTCCTGGGGGCGGATGGCGCCGCGGATCGTGCGGGAGAATTCCTGCAGCACGTTGTCGCCCGCCGCGTGGCCGTGGGTGTCGTTCAGCTGCTTGAAATGGTCGATGTCCAGCATCATCAGGCCGTTGCCGTGCAGGAACGGCGGGATCTGCCGGAGGTATTCCTGAGCGCCGCGCATGAAGGCCGGCCGCGACAGGGCCTGCGTCATCTCGTCGTGGTCCAGCGCGCGGTTGAGGGACACGATCAGGTCGCTGCGGGCCGCCAGGGCGCTGGACATCAGCAGCGGCGCGGCCACCACCAGCAGCAGGCCCAGTTGCAGGGAGACCAGCGCCCAGCCGGACATGCCCGTCAGCGAGCCGCCGGCGGGTGGCCCCGGCCAGCCGGCGCCGATGCCGGACACGATGCCGAGCACCGTCAGCAGGACCAGCCAGGCCACCATCCGCTGCGAGCAGGCGTGGGCGCAATACATCAGCGAGGCCAGCGGGAACACCAGGGAGCCGGCGCCGCCCAGCGCCAGGCACAGCGCCAGGCTGGCCAGCCACGCCAGCGGCGGCAGCCAGACCGCCCGGGCCGCCAGCAGCCGCAGCAGGCCGCGGCCCGCGCGGCGGCGCTCGCCGCGGAGGAATCCGGGCCGGGGCAGCAGCAGCACCGGTGGCAGGAAGACGCAATAGCCCAGCCAGCGCCCCAGCAGGCCGCTGAGGGCATCCGCGCTGCCCGGGATGCCGCCCGTCTGCAGGTAGCCCAGGCCGCGGGCCACCGCCGAGAGGACGATGGCGCCCGCCAGGCCGGCCAGCAGGATCCGGACGATGGCGCCGGGCGTGCGCAGGCTGTCCTGGGGCAGGAAGCGGGACAGGACGAGCCAGACGACGAACAGGCCCGACAGATCGGCCAGACCCTGCGCCGCGGCGGGCGCCGCGGCCTGACCCCAGGCCAGCCGGGCCAGCACCAGGGCCGCGCCCAGCAGGGGCCAGGCGAGGGAGGGCACGCGCATGCGGGAACGCAGCAGCGCCCCGGCCAGGATCGCGTCGACCGGCCACAGCGCCAGGCTGCCGAACACCGGCCACGTCCACAGAGCGGCGAACACCAGCGGAAACGCCGCGGCGGCCGGCCAGGCCGCGCGGGCGATCATACGCGTGAGGTGTGTCCCGAGGCCAACCGCCTGATTCATGATCAGCGCATTCTTTTCCTGATGTCTCCGGAGGAAATCCGCCGCCCACCCGCGCGGCGCCCTCCGTCCGCCTGCACGCCCTGGCGGTCCTGAAAGCCGGGGGCGCCCAGGATAGCACGAATGTAATAAAATGATCCAGATCGGAAATGCTCGTTGCATTCCTTTCATTTCTGCCGGCTTGCCGCCCCTCAGCTTGCCGCACCGCGGCCTTCCGCGCCGCGGCCTTCCCCATCGCGGCCGCCGCGGCTCAGCGCCGCCGCACCGTCGGGCGCTCGCCCACGGGCACCTCCAGCGTCACGTTCCTGCCGGCGCGCCATACGCCCAGGCGGGCGGTGCCGCCCGCCCGCAGCGAGGCCAGGCGGTTGACCAGGTCGTAGGCGTCTTCCACCGCCCGGCCGTCCAGCGTGCGGATGACGTCGCCCACCCGCACGCCGGCGCCCGCCGCCGGCCCGCCCGGCAGGACGCGGGCGACGATCGCGCCGCGCGTGTCCTTCAGGCGGAAGGCCTGCGCCAGGTCGGGCGTGATGTCCTGCGGCTCCAGGCCCAGCCAGCCGCGCCGCACGCGGCCGTAGGTCAGGATCTCGTCCAGGATGTGGTGCGCGGCCGCCGCCGGGATGGCGAAGCCGATCCCCAGCGAGCCGCCGGTCTCGGAATAGATCGCCGTGTTGATCCCGACCAGTTCCCCGCGCGCGTCGATCAGCGCGCCGCCCGAATTGCCCGGGTTGATGGCCGCGTCGGTCTGGATGAAGTCCTCGTAGGTGTTCAGCCCCAGGCGGTTGCGGCCCACGGCGGAGACGATGCCCTGGGTGGTGGTCTGGCCCACGCCGAACGGATTGCCGATCGCCAGCACCACGTCGCCCACGCGCACCGAGGGCGCGGGATCGAAGGCGATCGCGGGCAGGTCGGGCAGGCCGATCTTCAGCACCGCCAGGTCGCTTTCAGGATCCGCGCCGACCAGCTTCGCCGCCGCCTGGCGGCCGTCGCGCAGGCGCACCTCGATCGCGTCGGCCGCCTCGATCACGTGGTAGTTGGTCAGGATCGTGCCATCGGCCCGCACGATCACGCCCGAACCCAGGCTGGTGGCCGATTCCCGCCGCGTGAACCCCGGCAGGCCGCGCAGGAACCGTTCCAGGCCGGGATCGGCCGGCAGCGGCACCAGCGGCACGTCCACGTGCTTGGCGGTGTAGATGTTGACCACCGACGGCGCGGCCCGCGCCACGGCGTCCGCGTAGCTGAACGGGGCCGCGCCCGGAGCGGGGCCGAGGGGGCCCGGGGCGCCGCCGGCGCGCCGGGCGCGGGGCCGGGCTCGGGCGCGCCGCCCGGCAGCCACTGCGGCCGCAGGGTGGCCACCAGAAAGAGGATGGCCAGGCAGACCGTCACGGTCTGGGCGAAAATCAGCCACAATCGTCGCATGAACATGACATCATCCGATACGTCCCGCGCGTGCGCTCCCCGGCGCGGCCCCGGCGCCGCCCGGATGGGCCGGACGCAGGACGATCCGCACGGGCCGGCCCGCGGCCGGATCCGCCCATGCGGCACAGACGGAAAGACGCGCTGAAGGACAACATCCCATGGTTACCGAAATCTCCCGGCAGGAACTGGCGGACTGGCTGAACGAGGCGTTGCAGCCGGAACGCTTCCGTGATTATTGCCCGAACGGCCTGCAGGTCCAGGGGCGCGGCGCGATCCGCCGCATCGTCACCGGCGTGACGGCCTCGCAGGCCCTGATCGAGGCCGCCGCCGCACGCGATGCGGACGCCATCCTCGTGCACCATGGCTGGTTCTGGAAGAACGAGGACCCCTGCATCCGCGGCCCCAAGCACCGCCGCCTGGCGGCCCTGATGGCGCGCGAGATCAATCTGTTCGCCTACCACCTGCCGCTGGACGCCCACCCCGAATGGGGCAACAACGCCCAGCTGGCGCGCGTCATGGACTGGATCCCGGACACCGGCCCGGACGGCGCCCCGCGGCGCTGCGGCCCGGACGGCCTGGTCTGGCTGGGCGCGCCCGCCCGCGAGACGACGGTGGGCGCGCTGGCGGCCGACATCGCCCGCCGGCTGGCGCGCGAGCCCCTGGTGATCGGCGACCCGGCGCAGCCGGCACGGCGGCTGGCCTGGTGCACCGGCGCAGCCCAGGGCATGATGGACGCCGCCCTGGCGGCGGGCGCGGACTGCTACGTGAGCGGGGAGATCTCCGAGCCCACCGTGCACCTGGCGCGCGAGACGGGCGCGGCCTACATCAGCGCCGGCCACCACGCCACCGAGCGCTACGGCGTGCAGGCCCTGGGCAAGGCCATCGAGGCCCGCTTCGGCGTGCCCTGCGAATTCGTGGACATCGACAATCCCGTCTAGCGCGGCGGCCGGGCCCCCGGGGGCCGCGGCCGGGCGCGCGGCCCGCGCACGCACGGCCTGTGCTTCCTATTTTTTCAGGGCGTCGCGGATCTCGCGCAGCAGGAGGATGTCTTCGGGGGGCGCCGCGGCCTCGGGGGCCGGCTCGGCCTCGAAGCGGCGGCGGGCGTTGTTCACCAGCTTCACCAGCATGAACACCACCAGGGCCAGCAGCAGGAAATTGACGAAGATGGTGAGGAAATGGCCCCAGGCGAACACCACCGCGCCCGCCTTGGTCAGGTCGGCCATCGTCATGGCGCCGGCATAGCCTTCGGGCAGGCGCAGCACCCAGAAAAGGTTGTCGAAATTGACGCTGCCGCCGAGGATGAAATTGATGAGCGGCATGAACAGGTCGTTGACGATCGAATCGATGATCTTGCCGAAGGCGCCGCCGATGATGACCCCGATCGCCAGGTCCATCATGTTGCCCTTGATGGCGAATTCACGGAATTCTTTGATGAAACCCCCGGCTGCGCTCATTTCGCTCGTCCTCCATCCATTTACCCCACTGGGCGTAACGCTATAATACGCGGTTGAAGACCCTTGTGGGGCGACCTTTTCGCGGCTCCACGCACAGGCAGATCACGTTCAAAACGCTCCGCCCCCAGGGCGGCAACCAGGGATAACAGAATGAGTCAGCATCCGACACAGTCCGACGAGCAGGGCGCAGTCGACCCGAAC
This sequence comes from Castellaniella defragrans 65Phen, assembly GCF_000612685.1. Lineage (NCBI taxonomy): Bacteria > Pseudomonadati > Pseudomonadota > Betaproteobacteria > Burkholderiales > Alcaligenaceae > Castellaniella > Castellaniella defragrans. Next base: position 385,847 of record NZ_HG916765.1, on the reverse strand, counting down.
CTGCCCCCCGATCCTTCGCGCCGCTTCTGGGTCGCATCGGCCTGTACCCTTGGCGGAGTGGCGGGCGTCGCCACGGCGGTGCCGTTCGTCGGCTCGTTCGCCCCGTCCGAAAAGGCCAAGGCGGCCGGCGCGCCGGTCGAGGCCGACATCTCCGGCCTGGCCGAAGGCCAGATGATGACCGTCGAATGGCGCGGCAAGCCGGTCTGGATCGTGCGCCGCACCAAGGCCGAAATCGAAGCCCTGCCCAAGCACGACGCCGAGCTCGCCGATCCCCAGTCCGACCGCCCCGGCTTCACGCCGGAATGGGCGAAAAACGAATACCGCTCGCGCAAGCCCGAATACTTCGTCTGCATCGGCATCTGCACCCACCTGGGCTGCTCGCCCACCGCCCACTTCCAGACCGGCGCCCAGCCGGGGCTGCCCAGCGACTGGCCGGGCGGCTGGTTCTGCCCGTGCCACGGCTCCACCTTCGATCTGGCCGGCCGGGTGTTCGCCAACAAGCCCGCCCCTGACAATCTCGAAATCCCGCCCTACGTCTTCTCCGCCGACGGCAGCCGCATCACCATCGGCGTCGACGAAGACAACAAGGCCTGATGGACGCCCCCGTTCATCCTTTTGCGATATTGAATCTAGGAGCCTTCCATGGCCGATAAAAACGTCGAGACGACCGGGTTGCTGGGCTGGGTGGACAACCGCTTCCCGCTCACCAAAATGTTCAAGGAGCACATGTCCGAGTACTATGCTCCGAAAAACTTCAACTTCTGGTATTTCTTCGGCTCGCTGGCGCTGCTGGTGCTGGTGATCCAGGTCGTCACCGGGATCTTCCTGGTGATGAACTACAAGCCCGATGCGCGCTTCGCCTTCGAGTCCGTCGAATACATCATGCGCGAAGTGCCGGGCGGCTGGTTCATCCGCTACATGCACTCCACCGGCGCCTCGATGTTCTTCGTCGTGGTCTACCTGCACATGCTGCGCGGCCTGTTCTACGGCTCCTACCGCAAGCCGCGCGAGCTGGTCTGGATCTTCGGCGTGGCCATCTTCCTGTGCCTGATGGGCGAGGCCTTCTTCGGCTACCTGCTGCCCTGGGGCCAGATGTCCTACTGGGGCGCCCAGGTGATCGTGAACCTGTTCTCGGCCATCCCCTTCATCGGCCCCGACCTCTCCCTGTTCATCCGCGGCGACTACGTCGTGTCCGACGCCACCCTGAACCGCTTCTTCGCCTTCCACGTGATCGCCATCCCGCTGGTGCTGATCGGCCTGGTCGTGGCGCACATCATCGCCCTGCACGAAGTGGGCTCGAACAACCCCGACGGCGTCGAGATCAAGAAGGGTCCGAAGGACAAGTACGGCCGCCCCATGGACGGCATCCCCTTCCACCCCTACTACTCGGTGCACGACGTGGTCGGCGTGGCGGGCTTCCTGATCGTGTTCGCCGCGATCATCTTCTTCGGCCCCGAAATGGGCGGCTACTTCCTGGAATACAACAACTTCATCCCGGCCGACCCGCTGAAGACCCCGCCGCACATCGCCCCGGTCTGGTACTTCACGCCGTTCTACACCATGCTGCGCGCCACCACCAGCGACTTCACCTGGGTGATGGCCGCCGGCGCCCTGCTGGCCGCCGTGGTGCTGTTCGCCAAGGGCCGGCTCTCGGGCATCTGGCGCCTGGCCGTGCCCGGCATCCTGATCCTGGTCGCCATCCTCATGAAGGTCCTGGACGCCAAGTTCTGGGGCGTGGTGTCCATGGGCGGCGCCGTCGTCATCCTGTTCTTCCTGCCGTGGCTGGACCAGTCCCCGGTCAAGTCGATCCGCTACCGTCCCAACTGGCACAAGGTCCTGTACGCGATCTTCATCGTCGATTTCCTGATCCTGGGCTGGCTGGGCACGCAGCCGGTCTCGCCCTCCGCCACCCTGATGGGGCAGATCGGCACGGTCATCTATCTGGCGTTCTTCCTGGCGATGCCCGTCTGGAGCCGTCTGGGCACCTTCAAGCCGGTTCCCGACCGCGTCACCTTCCGGGCCCACTGAAGGCCGAACCCCTGACTGTCACGGAAAGATCATGCTGAAAAAACTGCTCGGTGCCCTGGCCCTGTCTTTGACCTGCACGCTGGCCCTCGCCTCCGAGGGCGGCGCACACCTGGATCGCACCCCCGACCGCATCACCGAACTGGCCGCCCTGCAAAACGGCGCCAAGCTGTTCGTCAACTACTGTCTGAACTGCCACAGCGCCAATGCCATGCGCTACAACAAGCTCATGGACCTGGGCCTGTCCGAGGACGACATCAAGAAGAACCTGCTCTTCACCCGCGAGAAGGTCGGCGACCTGATGACGATCGCCATGACGCCCGAGGACGCGAAAAAGTGGTTCGGCGCCGCGCCGCCCGACCTGTCCGTGATCGCCCGCGCCAAGAGCACCAACTTCGGCCCCTCCGGCGTGGACTACATCTACACCTACCTGCGCACCTTCTACCGCGACTCCACCAAGAAGACCGGCTGGAACAACGTCGTCTTCCCCAGCGTGGGCATGCCCAACGCGCTCTGGCAGCTCGAAGGCCCGCGCAGCTTCACGGACATCGAAGTCCACCAGGTCGCCGACGCCCAGGGCAACGAACAGTGGCAGCGCACCACCACGGTCTACGATGCCGCCGGCATCCCGACCGTCAAGACCGAAGTCCTGAAGGACTACACCGGCGAAGCCACCCGCGTCACGCGCTTCGACTCCGCCGATGCCAAGACCTTCAGCAAGTTCGAGAGCGACGTCGCCGACCTGAGCAACTTCCTGGGCTGGATGGCGGAACCCGGCCAGCTCCTGCGCAAGCAGATCGGCGTGTGGGTCATGCTGTTCCTGTTCCTGTTCCTGTTTGTCGCCATCCGCATGAATGCGGCATACTGGAAGCACGTCCGCTAAGGATCGTCTGATTTCAGAAGATCCCCGGATCGGCCGCGCCCCGCGGGGCGCATGACCCTCCGGCCGCGCGAGCCAGGATGCCAGCCAGGCGTTGCCACGCCTGGCTTGCGTTTTCCGGCGCGCGCGCGTTTTCCGTCTTTTTTTGTATTGGAACCCACGACATGATGGTGCTCTATTCCGGGACGACCTGCCCCTTTTCGCAACGCTGCCGCTTCGTGCTGTTCGAAAAGGGCATGGATTTCGAAATCCGCGACATCGACCTGTACAACAAGCCCGAAGACATCGCGGTGATGAATCCCTACGGCCAGGTGCCCATCCTGGTCGAGCGCGACCTGGTCCTGTACGAGTCGAACATCATCAACGAATACATCGACGAGCGCTTCCCGCACCCGCAGCTGATGCCGGCCGACCCGATCATGCGGGCGCGCACCCGCCTGTTCCTGTACAACTTCGAAAAGGAACTGTTCGTCCACGTGTCCACGCTGGAAAACCGCGGCGTCACCGACGAAAAGATCCGCGACGCGGCCCGCGCCAACATCCGCGACCGCCTCGCCCAGCTCGCCCCCCTGCTGGTAAAGAACAAGTACATGCTGGGCGAGGAATTCTCCATGCTGGACGTGGCCGTGGCCCCGCTGCTGTGGCGCCTGGGCCATTACGGCATCGAACTGCCCAAGAGCGCCGCCCCGATCCAGAAGTACGCCGAGCGCCTGTTTTCGCGCCCCGCCTACATCGAGGCCCTCACCCCCTCCGAAAAGGTCATGCGCCGCTGAACATGCAGGAATCCTCGACCAAACCGTACCTCATCCGCGCACTGCACGAATGGTGCACGGACAATGGCTACACGCCCTACCTGGTGGTCACCGTCGACGAGAACACCGTGGTGCCGCTCGCCCACGTCCATGACGGCCAGATCACGCTGAACATCAGCCACCTGGCCACCAACCGCCTGACGCTGGGCAACGACTACATCGAATTCGAATCCCGCTTCAACGGCGCGGTGGAGCACCTGTTCATCCCCGTGGCGGCCGTCTCGGCGGTGTACGCCCGCGAGACCGGCGCCGGCATGGGCTTCGAGGTCGTGGCCTCGCGCCCCTACCCGGGCGGCGACGACCAGCCGGGCCCCCAGCCGCCCGCGCCGGGCGCCCCGACGCCGCCGGACGACGGCCCCGACGCCCCCAAGCCGTCCCACCTGAAAGTCGTCAAATGAGGCGGCCCGTCCCGTACATCGTCCTGTAGAATGACGGTCCTTGGCCGGCTTAGCTCAGTTGGTAGAGCAGCTCACTTGTAATGAGAAGGTCGGGGGTTCGATTCCTCTAGCCGGCACCAATGCGATCCGCCCGGACGCCGCCCCGAAACGGGTGGCGTTTTTGCCATGGCGGAAAACCGACAGTCCCGGTGGGCGCTTGACCCTCATCAAGACGGGAAATCAATGACCATGTTTTCATTGTGGATATAACCACTCCAACTCCACAAGGGGAACACCATGAAGAAGCACACCACCCTCCTCCTGGCGGCCGGCCTCGCGCTGAGCGGATCCGCCGCCCTGGCCGCGGGCGCGCCCGCCGCCGACGCGGTGCGGGAGACCGCGCGGCAGTTCTTCCAGCCGATCCCCACGCCCGAGTCCGTGATCAAGGAACGCAACATCTCCGCCGACAGCATCGAGCTGGGCCGCTGGCTGTTCTTCGAGCCGCGCCTGTCGCGCAGCCACATCATCAGCTGCAACACCTGTCACAGCGTCGGCACCGGCGGGGCCGACAACATCCAGACCTCCATCGGCCACGGCTGGCAGCACGGGCCGCGCAATTCGCCGACCGTGCTCAACGCGCTGTTCAACGGCGCCCAGTTCTGGGATGGTCGCGCCGCCGACCTGAAGGAGCAGGCCAAGGGCCCCGTGCAGGCGAGCGTCGAGATGAACAACACGCCCTCCCAGGTCGAGGAAACCCTCAAGAGCCTGCCCGAATACGTCGCCCTGTTCCAGAAGGCCTATCCGAAGGACAAGGATCCGGTCAATTTCGAGAACATGGCCCATGCCATCGAGGCGTTCGAGAGCACGCTGCTCACGCCCAACTCCAAGTTCGACCAGTTCCTGGCCGGCGCCGACAGCCTGGACGAGATCGAGCTCAAGGGGCTGGACCTGTTCATGAGCAAGGGCTGCGTGGCCTGCCACCAGGGCATCAACGTCGGCGGCCAGGGGTACTTCCCCTTCGGGGTGGTGAAGAAGCCCGGCGCGGAAATCCTGCCGCCGGACGACAAGGGCCGCTTCACCGTGACCCACACCGCCAGCGACGAATACGTGTTCCGCGCGGGGCCGCTGCGCAACATCGCCCTGACCGCGCCCTACTTCCACAGCGGCGACGTCTGGTCGCTGGAGCAGGCCGTGGCCATCATGGGCTCCAGCCAGCTGGGCCAGGAGCTGAATGAGGGCGAGGTCAAGGCCATCACCCGCTTCCTGCACACCCTGACCGGCGAGCAGCCCCAGGTCGTCTACCCCATCCTGCCGCCGAGCACGGCCGCCACGCCCCGGCCGCAGAAGTAGCCCGTCCGCCGGCGCGGGCCGGTCCTTCAGGCGGCAACTCCCTTTGCGCCTGCGGGACGGGCCCGCGCAGGGCGGACCGCCCCGCCGCGGTCCGCCATTCCTCGTCCGCCTGGCGCCGTACTGCGGTGCCAGGCGGTTTTTTGTTTCACGATGACTCCAGTACCGCAATTCGCTGGACTACGCCAAGCAGCGCAACAAGCCCAGCACGCAACGCGGCTATCAGGGCGTGATTGACCGCTGCATCATCCCGATCATGGGCCGGATGAGGGCGCAATACGTGAAGCGCCCCGATGTGGCAGCGCTGATGAAGAAGCTGGCCTACAAGCAGGCCGAGGCGAACCGCACTTTCGGCGTGCTGCGCAAGATGTTCAACCTGGCCGAAGTATGGGGGCTGCGCCCTGACGGCACGAATCCGTGCCGCCACGTCCCAATGTACCCGCCTGGCAAGGAAACCCGGCTGATCGTGGACGATGAACTGGTGCGGATCTTCCGCCAGTTGGAGACGCTGGAGGCGGAAGGCCGACCCGGCACATGACCCACGGCGAACACTACGGCGGCTGGACGCGCGTGCTCAAGGCCGCCGGCGTGCCGCACGTTGGCACGCACGGCATCCGCCATCGCGGCGATGACCGACATCGCCAACTCTGGTGTGCCGACCAAGGTGGACATAAAGCTCACAGGTCACAAGACCGTGGCGATGTTTATGCACTATGTTCATACCGAGGACAAGCCGGTGCGGGATGCGGCCGAGCTGGTGGCGAATCGGCGGCTGGCGATTACCGGGGCATCCCGTTCTATGGAGATGACAGCATGACAAGGAAGACACCTACGACAGCGGGGAAGCGCACCGCCTTACCGGCTGGCTATGCCGGCATCCACGGCGGCATCGTGGAACTGCTGGATGCGGCGCGCCAGGCAGCGGCGCGCAGTGTCAATGCGCTGATGGCGGCCAGCTATTGGGAGATTGGCCGCCGGATCGTCGAAGCCGAGCAGAAAGGCAAGCGGCGGGCCGGTTACGGCGAGCAGTTGATGGAGCGCCTGTCCGCCGATCTGACGGCCCGGTTCGGGCGTGGGTTCGGCGTCAACAACCTGGAAAGCATGCGGCGTTTCTTCCTCGCCTATCCCCAACCCGAGATTTCCCAGACACTGTCTGGGAAATTGGGAAACGAGCCGTCTGCAGAGAAATCCCAGACAGTGTCTGGGAAATTGAGTCTGCCCGAACTGGCTCAGGTTTTCTCGCTGCCGTGGTCGGCTTACGTTCGGCTGCTGTCGGTCAAGGATGACCATGCCCGTCGGTTCTACGAGGCCGAGGCGTTGCGCGGCGGCTGGAGCGTGCGCCAGCTCGACCGGCAGATCGGCAGCCAGTTCTACGAGCGCACGGCCTTGTCCAAGGACAAGGCGGCGATGCTGGTCAAGGGTTCGGTGGCCAAGCCCGAGGATGTCGTCACGCCCAATGACGCGATCAAAGACCCGTATGTGCTGGAGTTCCTCGACCTGAAGCTGGGCAGCCTGACCCATGCCGACGTGGGGCAGATGCATATGTACTGCAACTATGCCAAGGAGCATTGGGCCTACCCGGACGAGAATCCGCCAGTGGGCCTGATCCTGTGCGCTGACAAGGGCCATGCCCTGGCGCGGTATGCACTGGATGGTCTGCCGAACAAGGTGATGGCGGCGAACTATCGCACCGTGCTGCCAGATGCCGAATTGCTGCAAAAGGAACTGGAGAACACGCGGCGGCTGCTCGAATCTCGCAGAGCGTTGTCCCTCAAGGACGACAAGCCACTCTTCGAGGCCGTTGGCAAAGCGCGTGCGGAGGCAAATCTGCCCCCAGCCGAGCTGAAAGAAGCCACTCAAGCGGCAGCAACCTCAGTTTGGGCAGCCGTTGTAGCTGATCGGGAAGCGATTGGCGGCCGCTATCTTGAAGATTGCAGTGTTGCATTCATTGACGACACGCCAAATCCATTTGCCGATGGAGTGAGAAGCTATGCGCTCGATTCGGAAAAGGCTCGCAATCTTTGGGAAAAAACGGAACAACTCCTCAGCGCCATCTCATGATCATCGAGTGGACTTGATAGCGTCGGGCGGCGTTTTAACGGAAGGCAAAACTGGTGGACCTTGGGCATCTCGGATGCTTTCTGGCTGTTGCCGAAGAGCTTCGCTGCGCAAGATGCTCAACCTGGCCGAAGTGTGGGGACTGCGCCCCGACGGGACGAATCCGTGCCGTCACGTCCCGAAGCTGCCGGCGTGCCGCACGTCGGCACGCAGCGTCAACGCGCTGATGACGGCCAGCTATTGGGAGATTGGTCGCTCCGAGACACTGTCCCGGAAATCTGGAGACGGACTGCTCATCGAGAATTCCCAGACAGTGTCTCGGAAATTCGATCTCTCCGAACTGGCCCAGGCCTTCACCCTGCCGTGGTCGGCCTATGTCCGGCTGCTGTCGGTCAAGGATGTCCAGACCCGCCAGCTCTACGAGACCGAGGCGCTGCGCGGCGGCTGGAGCGTGCGCCAGGCCATCGAACACAAGATGCAGCGTGGTGCATCGTTCACTTCGCCGGCGGCGGTCAAGGACTGTCCGCAGCAAAGCGGCATGGCCGAACGTGTCGCCCGGACGTTGAAAGAACAAGGTGCCCACCGGCACCGATTTGAATCGCTGCCGCATGCCAGCCGCGCGATGGGCGACTGGACCGGCTTTTACAAGCACCGCCCCCCCGCACCAGGCGCTGAAGATGAAAACCCCGGCTGAGGCATTTGCATTAGCCGCCTGAACCGTGCGGGTTCCGCCGGGTCAATACACGTTCGGCCAGGATCTCGTAGAAGGACCCCGCCGGACTCGGCGCCGAGGCCGCCAGCACGCAGCGGCGCGGCGTCCAGTCCAGGGGCGCGGGCGCGGGCAGCGTGTCCAGCTCGCCCGGCTCCGCGCGGCGCAGCAGCGACACGTGCGGGCGGAACGGCTCGTCCGGCCGCGCGAAGCCCCGGCGCGCCAGCGCCCGCCACAGCCAGCCGTGCAGCGCGTCCAGCCAGGGCGGCGTCGCCGACGGGCCGGCCCAGACGATCTTCGGGCCGTGGAAGCGGCCGTAGCGGTCCAGGCGCAGCGTGCCGCCGATCGGGCGGGCTTCTTCCAGCAGGGCCGTCAGGTCCGCAATCCGGTCGAGGGGCACCGTGCCCAGGAAGGCCAGGGTCAGGTGCAGGGTCTCGGGCCGCATGATGCGCCCGCCGAACGCCGCATGGGCCTGGCGCGCCCAGCCCGACAAGATTTCGACGGCCTCGGCGTCGGGCCACAGGGCGAAGAACACGCGTCGGCCCGGGGCGCCCTCGCCGCCCGCCGCGCGCGCCGCGTCCGGGCGCGGCGATCCGGCCGGGCGGGCCGTCATGATCCGTCCGCCCCGGGCATGCCCGGCGTCCGCGCGCCGGCGGAGCCTTCCGCGCCGCCCCCGTCCTTCGCATCATTCGTGCCATTCGCACCATTCGTGCCATTCGCACCATTCGTGCCATTCGCGCCATTCGCGCTAGCGACGCCAGCCACGCCGCCACCGCCGCCGTTCGCACCATTGACCCCATTCGGCTCGTCCTCGTGCAGCCCGATGATCGTCCAGCCCGCGCCGGGCTGCAGCGTCTCGTCCAGGGTGAAAGGCAGCGCGTAGCCCTTGGGATTCAGGGCGAACAGCGGGATCACGGGATGGTCGGGCCGGGCGGCGAGATACTGCGCGAAATCGAAGCTGTCCGACAGGCGCGTGGCCTTGACCCGGGCGCCGGCCGCCAGCAGGGCGGACAGCTTCCAGTAGCCGAGTTCAGGGGCGAACAGCGTGCGGCCGCGATAGGCCGCGTCCAGCAGGTGCTTCTCGGCCTGGCCGGCGTCCTGCGAGCGCGGCAGGCTGAAGACCTTGCGCTTGCCGAACTCGTCGCGGGCGCGCGCCGTGATGAGCTGGTTGACGTCGTCGCGCACCCCCAGGGCCAGCAGGCGCCCCAGGCCGGTGGTGTCCAGGTTGCGCTGGGCATGCTCGGACACCGGGCTGCCGTGGTAGGTGGGCAGGCCCATCATGCGGGCGAGCGACAGGCTGTACCAGTCGCTGTCGCACAGCCGCACCGGCACGCCCTGCTCGTGCAGCGCCTGGCCGATGGCCCGGGCCACGGGATTGGCGCCCGCGATCAGGAAGCCCACCCGGTCCGGCTCGGCCGCCTTCAGCAGGCGCGCCATGGGCCGCGCCGTCAGGCTCTGCCAGATCACCGTGCCGATGATCAGCAGGAAGGTCATCGGCAGCAGCCGGTCGGCGTGGGGCACGTCCATCTTCTCCAGGCGCAGGGCGAACAGCGCGGACACCGCCGCCGCCACGATGCCGCGCGGCGCGATCCAGGCCAGCAGGCCGCGCTCGCGCCAGTTCAGCCCCGAGCCCCAGGTGGAGAACAGCACCTTCAGCGGCCGCCCCACCCACAGCATCACCGCCAGCACGGCCAGGGCGGGCCAGCCCAGGCCGAAGATCTGGCCGGGCGCCACGCGCGCCGCCAGCAGGATGAACAGGGCCGAGAGCAGGATCTGGCTGAGGGTTTCCTTGAATTCCAGGATGTCGCGCACCGGCACGCCCGGCCGGTTCGCCAGCCAGATGCCCATGATGGTCACGGCCAGCAGGCCGGATTCGTGCTGCGCCGCGTTGGACAGGGCGAAGGCGGCGAACACCAGCGCCAGCACCGACAGATTGAGCAGGGAATCGGGCACCCAGCCGCGCCGCAGCAGCGTGCCCAGCAGCCAGCCCGCCGCCGCGCCGACGCACAGCCCCGTCGCCAGCGTGGCGCCGAAGGCCCACAGGGCATGGCTCCATTCGTGGGTCATGCGCAGGGCCACCATCAGGTCGTAGGCCACCACGGCCAGCAGCGCGCCGATGGGGTCGATCAGGATGCCTTCCCAGCGCAGGGCATGGGCCACCGGCGCCACGGGGCGCACGGTCTTGAGCAGCGGCGCAATGACGGTCGGCCCCGTGACGGCCGTGATCGCGCCGAACAGCACCGCCAGGTCCCAGGGAAAGTCGAGGAAGACGTGCACCGCCACGGCCGCCACCGCCCAGGCAATCAGGGTGCCGCCCGTCACCAGCCGCCGCACCACCCGTTCCAGTCCGCGCGTCTGGTGGAATTCCAGCGTCAGGCTGCCCTCGAACAGGATCACGGCCACCGACAGCGACACGAGCGGGAACAGCAGCTCGCCGAACAGGGCGTCGGGATCGAGCCAGCCGGCCAGCGGCCCCACGGCGATGCCCGCCAGCAGCAGGAACAGGATCGCCGGCACCCGCAGGCGCCAGGCCAGCCACTGGGCGCCCATGGCCACGAGGCCGATCCCGGCCAGCATCAGTTCAGGATTGCGCATCGTTCCGGCCTCCTCCGTCGGCGCTTCGCCCGCCGCCCGCGCGCCGGTCCGCGCCCGGCCAGAGCCGCCATCCCCGCATCCGCATCTGGCGCCAGCTCTTGAGCAGGCCGTAGGACAGGTGGGTCTTTTCCTGGCCGACCGGGATGTCGGGCCGCACCCGCATCCAGGACGACTTGGCGTACCCCAGGCGCTGGTCCGGATAGACGCTGCGGTGGCCGATGATCAGGTAGGCGGCGATGGCCGAGCCGGCCGCATACAGCGTGCCGACCGCGCCGCCGAACAGCTCCACCCCCATCAGGATGGCGGCCAGCGGCGTGTTCGACGCGGCGGCCACCACCGATACCAGCCCCACGGCGGCGCCCAGGGAGGGGCTGATGCCGAACAGGTGCGCGAAGGCATTGCCCGCCACGGCGCCGATGACGAACTGGGGCGTGACGATGCCGCCATAGAAGCCCGAGCCCAGCGTCACCGCTACCAGGATCGTCTTCCACAGGAAGCCCGCATAGGGCATGGCCTCGCCCGCCAGGGCGCGGTCCATGAGCGGCAGGCTCAGGCCCAGGTAGTCCGTCGGGATGGCGAGAGAAACCAGCAGCGCCAGCGCCAGGCCGCCGCCCAGCGGCATCAGCGGCGGCCACACGTTCCATCGGGCCTGCAGCCGGTGGCAGGCGTTGCGCACGGCGTAGATCAGGTCCACGAACACGCGCGCCACCAGTCCGCACAGCATGCCGACCAGGAGGGTGCGCAGGAACAGCGGCTCGGAAAACACCGGCAGCACGTCGATGGCATAGTGCTCGTAGGGAATGCCCAGGGCCTTGCTGACCTGGTACGAGGTCACCCCCGCGATCAGCGCGGGAAACAGGAAATCGTGGCGGATGCGGCCGATGATCAGCATCTCCACGCCGTACAGGGCGCCGGCGATGGGCGTGCCGAACACGCTGGCGAAGCCGGCGCTCACGCCGCAGGCCACGATGCGCTGGCGCAGCTCGGCGTTGAGCCGGAACATCCGGCCGACCGCCGCGCCCAGCGAGGCGCCCAGGTGGGAGCAGGGGCCTTCCTTGCCGGCCGAGCCGCCGCTGGCCAGGGTGATGACGGCCGCCACCGGCTTGACCCACAGCGTGCGCCAGGGCATGCGGCCGCCCTGCTCGTGCACGGCGGCGAAGATGGAATCCTTCAGGCCCGACGCTTCCACGCGGCGGCGCGCGTACTCCATCAGCAGGCCGTTGGCCAGCCCCGCCAGGGGCAGCAGGCCCCAGTAGGCCCACAGCGGCATGGACTGGGTGCGGCCGGTCGAGAAGAACAGCGCGTGCAGGAACAGGCTGGTGCCGCAGCCGACCACCAGCCCCGTCAGGGAGGCCAGGACCAGCCATTGCAGCACCGTCGCCAGCATCACGGCGGGTTCCAGCAGATCGATACGGGGTGCGGAGGGCAGTTTCATGGGGCGGACGGCGCGTGGAGGCCGCGGGCGCCCCGCCGGGCCGGCGCACGCACACGCACCGGACGGACGGACGGAGCGGCAGGCCCCTCTTCAGGACGCGGCCGGCGGAACGGCGGGCGAGGAAGCGTCCGCCGCGCGCGGCACGAAGCGCCCGGCGCGTCCGATGCAGGCCTGGTCCCGGGCAGTATAGCTGAGGCGGCCGTTGACCCAGACCTGCTCGATGCCCTCGCTGAAGCGGGCCGGTTCGGCGTAGGTGGCCCGGTCGCGCACACGCGCCGGGTCCAGCACGACGATGTCGGCGTAGCCGCCGGGCCGCAGGCGGCCCCGGCCCTCCAGGTGGAAGCGGCCGGCGGACAGGCCCGTCATCTTGTGCAGCGCCTGCTCCAGCGGCAGCAGGCCCTTTTCGCGCCAGTACTGGTCCAGCACGCGGGGGAACGCCCCCCACAGGCGCGGGTGCGGCCGCTCGTCGTGCGGCAGGCCGTCCGAGCCGATCATGGCCAGGGGGTGGCTGACGATGCGGTCCACGTCGTCCTGCCGCATCTGGAAATAGCAGGCGCCGCCCGGCTGCAGGCGGCGGCAGGCCTCGACCTGGGACACGCCCCATTCGGCGGCGATGTCGGCCAGGTGGCGGCCCGCCATGCCGGGGTGCGGCACGCTGCCGGTGATGAGGATGTCGATCACCCCGTCCACCAGGTCCTCGCGCAGCACGGTCGAGCCGGCCGTGTAGGGGTAGACGTCCAGCCCGATGGGCTGGCGCCGGGCCAGGGCCTCGATGCGGCCCAGGGTCTGGCCGGTGCGCCCCCAGTTCATCGGCCCGGCGCACTTGTGGTGCGACAGCACCAGGAAGGCGCCGCCCTCGCGCGCCGTGAGGGCGGCCTCGTCGATGGCCTCCAGGATGCCCTTCAGCTCGTCGCGGATGTGCGTGGCGTAGACCCCGCCGTAGGGCGCGACCACGCGCACCAGCGCGGCCAGCTCGCGCACGTCGGCGGCGTAGGCGGGGGCGTAGAACACGCCCGAGGACAGGCCCACGGCGCCGTCGCGCATCGCCTGGTCCAGGAGCGCGGCCATGCGCTCCAGTTCGCCGTCGTCGGCGGGCCGGTCCAGCGCGGCCATGGTCCGCATGCGCAGGGCCGTGTGGCCGACCAGCAGCGCCACGTTGACCGCCGGGCGGACGGCGTCCACCGCCGCCCGGTAGGAGGCCACGTCCGGGAAGCGGAACTGGCGCCGGCCCAGCAGCGACAGCGGCGCGGCGGGCTCGTCCGTGACCAGCGGCACCAGGGAAATGCCGCAGTTCCCGCCGATCACGGTGGTGATGCCCTGGGACAGCTTGGGCAGCATGTCGGGCTGCTCCAGCACGATGGCGTCGTCGTGCGTATGGACGTCGATGAAACCCGGCGCCACGACCCGCCCGGCGCAGTCCACCCGCCGGGCCGCGGCGCACGCGGCCGGGGAGGCCGGCAGCGGATCGCCGGCCGCGCGGACGGCGACGATCCGGTCGTCCCGCAGCCAGACGTCGGCCGCGCGCAGCGGGGCGGCGGAGCCGTCGTGGACCCGGCCATTGCACAGTACGGTGAGGGGCGCTTCTTCCATGAAATCTCAGTAAAGGCCGGTGTAGACGGAGCTGTCGACGCCGTGCTGCTCCAGCACGCGCTTGAACTGCCGGAGTTTTTCGAGGGTCTCGGGGCCCAGCGCCTGCGCCACGCGCACCATCAGGATCTCGATCACCAGCAGGTGGGCCAGGTAGGCCTCGGTGCCCACCCGCATGGTCGTGTCCTGCGGCACGGACACCGCCAGGCACAGGTCGGCGCACTGGGCCAGCGGCGTGCGCGGCTGCGTCAGCGCCACCACGGTGGCCCCGCGGCTGCGCGCCAGGCGGGCGGCCTCCAGCGCGAACGGCATGCTGCCCACGTGCGAAATGACGAAGGCCACCCCCGCGGCATCCAGGGAGCTGGCCGAGATCAGCTGCTGGTGCGGGTCGCTGAAGGCGTGCGCGCGAATGCCCAGGCGGAACAGGCGGGCCTGCAGTTCCTGGGCCATGAAGCCCGAGGTCGCGCCCACGGAATACGCATCCACCCGGGAGGCCTCGACCAGGCGGCGCGCCACCCGGTCCAGCACCTCGGTGTCCAGGCGGCGCTGCAGCGACGCCAGCGAGGAGATGGCGCCCTGGATGATCTTGCGCGCCACGTCGGGGCCTTCGTCGCTGAGCGAGACGTTGCGGTGCAGGTGGTGCGGCGACAGCGCCAGGTCCTGGGCGAGCGCCAGCATGAATTCGCGCACGCTGTCGAAGCCGAAGCGCCGGCAGGTACGCACCACCGAGGGCATGGAGACTTCCGCCTGGGCGGCGATGGATTCCACCGTCTGGTTGACCCGCGAGCCCGGATCGGCCAGCAGCACCGTCACCACCCGCTGCTGGGCCTTGGGCAGGGCCGGCAGCTCGGCGCGCAGCCGCTGCTGCAGGCTTTCTTCTCCAGACCAGTCGTTCATGTCCGGCCTCCTCAGAAATGGATCGTCACGGCGCCCACGACGCCGCCGCGGTCGTCCGCCAGCGGCATCCAGGTCCATTTGTCGAAGGTCGTGCAGGGATGGGAAATGCCCAGGATCACGCGGTCGCCCACGGCGGGCGCCTGGCCGGGATCGAAGCGCAGGTAGGCGTGATGGTCGTTCAGGGCCGTCAGCTTCCAGGACGGCGGCGCCGGCCGGCGCTCCAGCGCGCCGCGCGGCGCGTGGCCGACCGGCTGGGGCAGCGACAGGTCGTGGGAAATGTCGCGCTTGCCGCAGCCGAGCAGCGCCAGCCCCGGCTCCGGCACGGACTGCACCATCGTCCAGACCGACAGGGCGGGGCGCAGGCTGCCGCCCGTCTCCAGGCCCAGGCGCGCCTCGACGTTGCGCAGCATGCCCGCGTAGAAATCGTGGTCGTGGGCGATGTAGCAGCCGGAGCGCAGCACGCCGCGCACCGGCCGCGACAGCCCGGCGCGCAGCGCGGGCGCCACCACGTCGAAGACCGCCGAGCCGCCCGCGCTCAGCAGGATCTCCGCGTCCTCGAACAGCCCTTCGCGGTCGCAGTCCCGCGCGATGGCGCCCACCCGCTCCAGGAAGGCCGCCACGTCGGCCTCGTCGCGGCGCAGGTCGCCGCGGGCCAGGCCACCCTCGTAGCATTCGATGCCGCCCAGCCGCAGGGCGCCGCTGGCGCGGATGCGGCGCGCCAGCGCCAGGGCCTGCCCGGCCGTGCGGCAGCCGGTGCGCTGGCCCGGGACGCCGATCTCCAGCAGGCAGTCCAGGGGGGCGGCGCGGCCGCGGCGCCGCCCCCAGTCCTCGATCACGCCCGCCTGGGCCTCGGAATCGACCAGGAACCAGATGCGCAGGCCGTCGTGGGCGGCCAGCAGGGCCGCCAGGCCGTCCAGGTCGGCGTCGGCCACGACCTGGTTGGCGATGACGATGCGGCGCGCGCCCGCGCGGACGCCCACGCCCGCCTGGCACACCGTGGCGAAGGTCAGCCCCCAGGCGCCCGCGCGCAGCTGGCGGCGGAAGATTTCCGGCGACATGGTGGTCTTGCCGTGCGGCGCCAGGACCACGCCGCGCGCCTCGGCGAAGGCCTGCATCCAGCGCAGATTGTGCTCCAGCGCGCCGGCATCGAGCACCGCCACCGGATAGGACAGGTCGTCGCGGTACAGGTTCCAGCCGCGCTCGCCGATCCGCCCGGGCGCGCAGGGCGCGGCGGCGGGCGGGTAGCCCTTGCGGCGGGCGTCCAGGCGGGCGTTCAATTCGTTCATGTCGTGGTCGTCCATCGTGTTTCCTGTCGGGGTCATTCGTCGCGCCAGCAGGCGCTCCAGCGGCCGTCGCCCAGCGGCCGCGGGGTCATGTCGTGGCTCGCGCAGCGCGCTTCGGCCAGCGGACAGCGGGTGCGGAACACGCAGCCCGAGGGGGGGTTGGCGGGGCTGGGCAGATCGCCTTCCAGCAGCGGGATCTCGCGCCGCAGGGCAGGGTCCGGCGTGGGCGAGGCCGCCAGCAGCGCACGGGTGTAGGGGTGGCGGGGCCGGTCGTACAGCGCCCGCGTGGGGGCGATCTCGACCACCCGGCCCAGGTACAGCACCACCACCCGGTCGCACAAGTATTCCACCACATCCAGATCGTGGGAAATGAACAGCAGGGTCAGGCCCAGCCGGTCGCGCAGGTCCGACAGCAGGTTGATGACCTGCGCCTGGATCGACACGTCCAGCGCCGAGAGCGGCTCGTCGGCGACGATGAACTCCGGCTCGACCGCCAGGGCGCGGGCGATGCCGATGCGCTGGCGCTGGCCGCCGGAGAACTCGTGCGGATAGCGTTCGGCGTGGTCCTCGTCCAGGCCGACCTGGCGCAGCAGCGCGTGGATGCGCGGCAGCCGCGCGGCCCCCTGGTGCAGGCCGTGGGTGTCCAGGGCCTCGCCGATGATCTGGCGGATGCGCAGGCGCGGGTTCAGGCTGGCATAGGGGTCCTGGAAGATCATCTGGATGCGGGCGCGCAGCGGCCGGTACCGGCGCAGGCTGATGGCGGCCAGGTCCACCGGCGCGTCGCCGCCGCGATACAGCACGCGGCCTGCGCTGGGCTCGGTCAGGCGCGTCAGCATGCGGCCGATGGTGGTCTTGCCCGAACCGGATTCGCCCACCAGGCCGACGGTCTCGCCGCGCGCGATGGTGAAACCCACGTCCACCACGGCGCGCACCGGCGCGGACGGCGGGCCGAACTGCTTGCACAGTCCGGCGATCTCGACCAGCGGACCGGGGGCGGCGGAAGAAGCGGCGGATGCGACCGGCATGGCGGACGCAGCGGAGGCGTCAGGGGCTGCGGATGCGACCGAGGCGGCGCGGCTCATGGCTCGATCTCCCCGATGCGCTCGATCTCCCCGATGCGGATGCAGCGCGCCTCCTGGCGCTCGTCGATCCGGACCATCGGCGGCACGGCCAGGTCGCAGGCCGGCACGGCCAGCGGGCAGCGCGGCCGGAAGGCGCAGCCCGGCGGCATGTCGAAGGGGCTGGAGACCTGGCCCTCGATGGCGGCCAGGCGCGGGCGGCCGTCGGCGCGGACAGCGCCGCGCCGACGCGCCATGGCGGGCAGGCAGTTCAGCAGGGCGCGGGTGTAGGGATGCGCGGGCCGGTCGAACAGGCGGCGCACGTCGCCGCGCTCGACGATGCGGCCGGCGTACATGACGGCGATCTCGTCGGCGTACTGCGCCACCACGCCCAGGTTGTGCGTCACGAACAGCACGCTCATGCCGGTTTCCTTCTGCAGGCGCCCGATCAGCGCCAGGATCTGCGCCTGGATCGTCACGTCCAGCGCGGTGGTGGGCTCGTCGGCGATCAGCAGCGTCGGCGAACAGGCCATGGCGATGGCGATCATCACGCGCTGGCGCATGCCGCCGGAGAGCTGGTGCGGATATTCGTGCAGGCGCCGCGCCGCCGCCGGGATCTCGACCAGCTCCAGCATGCGCTGCGCCTGGGCCAGGGCGGCGGCGCGGCCCAGCCCCTGGTGCAGGCGCACGGATTCGGCGATCTGCTCGCCCACGGCGAGCAGCGGATTCAGGCTGGTCATGGGCTCCTGGAACACCATGGCGATCTCGTTGCCGCGCAGCGTGCGGAACACCGGCTCGGCCAGGCCGATCAGCTCGACCGTCTCGCCGTTGCGGCGCAGGAAGCGCGCGCTGCCGCCGATGCGCGGCTGCGCGCTGCGCGCGTGCAGGTTCATCAGGCTGAGGTTGCTGACGGACTTGCCCGAGCCCGATTCGCCCACCAGGGCCAGGGTGCGGCCCACCGGCACGGTGAAGGACACGTCGGCCACGCTCTGGACGCGCCCCCGCTCGGTCATGAAGGAGGTGGACAGGTTCTCCACCCGCAGCCGCGGGGTCCCGGCGGAGGCGGGGGCGGCGGCCGGCGCATGTGCGCTGCTCATGTGTTCTTCCTCAGCTTGGGGTCCAGGGAATCGCGGATGCCGTCGCCCACGATCTGCAGCGACAGCGAGGTGAGGACGATGGCCAGGCCGGGATAGACGATGGTCCAGAACGCCTTGTCCATGTAGCTCAGGCTGCCGGCGATCATGGTGCCCCAGGTGGGGATCGCCGGCGGCACCCCCACGCCCAGGAACGACAGGCCGGCCTCGGCGAGGATGGCGTAGGCGAAGATGAAGGTGAGCTGCACCAGCACCGGCGACACCAGCCCGGGCAGCACGTGCATCCACAGGATGCGCCAGGTGGGCGTGCCCAGGGCGCGGGCGGCGTCCACGTACAGCAGGTCGCGCAGCACCAGGGTGGATGCGCGCGCCACCCGGGCCACGCGCGGAGTGTAGACGATGACCAGGGCCAGCACCACGTTCCACAGCGAGGGCCCCAGGATGGCGACCAGGGCGATGCCCAGCAGGATGTCCGGGAAGGCCATCATGGCGTCGACCACGCGCATGACCGGCCCGTCGAGCCAGCGGAAATAGCCGGCCAGCATGCCCAGCAGGGTGCCGAGCACGACCGCGCCGATGGCCGTGGCAAAGCCGATCATCAGCGAATAGCGCCCGCCGTAGGCCACGCGCAGCATGACGTCGCGCCCCAGGTGATCGGTGCCGCCCCAGAATTCCCAGGACGGCGCGCGCAGGCGCCGGGCGATGGCGATGGCGTTCGGGTCCACCACCGAGACCCAGGAGACGGCCAGCGCCAGCGCCACGACGGCGAGCAGCGCCAGCGCCGCCAGGGCCACCACGCGGCGGGCGAACAGGCGGCGCGCGAAGACCCGCCAGGGATGGGCGGCGCGCGCCGTCGATCCGGCCCACGCCGCGCGGGCGCCGGCGCCGCCGGCCGCGGGCCGGGCGCTCACCGCGCCTCCCGGATGCGCGGGTCGATCACGGTGTAGAGGAAATCGATCATGAAATTGATGAGCACGTAGATGAAGGCGACCACCAGCAGCGTGCCCTGGATGACCGGATAGTCGCGCCGCAGCACGGCGCGCACCACCAGCCCGCCCACCCCGGGCAGGTTGAACACGGTCTCGGTGACCACGGTGCCGCCGATCATCAGGGCCATGGTCAGGCCGATGACCGTGACGATGGGGATCAGGGCGTTCCTGAGCACGTGGCGCACGATCACGGCCGGCTCGGACAGGCCCTTGGCCCGCGCCGTGCGCACGTAGTCCTCGCCCAGCGTGTCGAGCATCGACGCGCGGGTGAAGCGGATGATGAGGGCGGAATTCAGGATGCCCAGCACCGCCGAGGGCAGGATCATGTGGCGCAGCTTTTCCAGCAGGCCCGCGTCGGGCGGCCCGTAGCCCGAGGCGGGCAGCCAGCCCAGCTGCACGGCGAAGATGCGGATCAGGATCAGCCCCATCCAGAAGCTGGGCACGCTGGCCGCGCACATGGCCACGGCGCTGAGCGCCTGGTCGGTGCGCGAGCCGCGCCAGACCGCCGCCAGCACCCCGCAGGGCACGCCGATCAGGGTGGCGATCAGCACCGACAGCGTCGCCAGCATCAGGGTGGGCTCGGCGCGGCTCCAGAGCACCTCGGCCACCGGCTGCTGCATGAAGATCGACATGCCCAGGTTGCCCTGCACGACCTGCCCCATCCAGAGGAAGAACTGCGTCGCCAGGGGGCGGTCCAGGCCGTACTGCGCGCGGACCTGGGCGATGTCGGCGGCGGTGGCCTGGTCGCCCAGCAGCACGGCGATCGGATCGCCGGAGGCCAGGTGCACCAGCGAGAACACCATCACCGCCACGATCAGCAGCACCACGCAGCCTCCCAGCAGCCGGGAGGCGAGGACCTTCAGAGCCGCGCGCATCGTGTCCCCGTCAGGCCAGCTTCACGTTCCAGAAGGCGGGCCAGGCGCTGGGCGTGTAGCCCTGCAGCCGGGCGGAGCGCGCCGACAGGCTGTTGAACTTGCCCAGCTCGATGAAGGGCACCTGCTCGTAGATCAGCGCCTGCACCGCGCCCCACAGCGGCCCGCGCCTGGCCAGATCGACTTCCTGGTTGAAGGCGTCGAGCGCGGCCTTCTTTTCCGGGCTTTCCCACCAGCCCGGCGCGTTCGCGCCCAGTTGCGGCGGCGACAGCATGGGCTCCGGGAACAGGCCGGAGTGCGTGATGTAGATGTCCCAGAGCGCGGGATCGTTGCGGCGCTGCAGCAGCGTGGCCCAGTCCACCACCTGCAGGTCGGTCTCCAGCCCGGCGCGCTTGAACTGCTCCGCCAGCACCAGCGCCAGGTTGTAGTGGAATTCGTACTGGCGGCTGGCCAGGATGCGGATCGGCTTGCCCGCGTAGCCGGCCTTCTTCGCCAGATCGGCGGCGAGCTTGGGGTCGTTGACGTTGTAATGCTGCGCGCCGGCCAGCGAATAGTACGGCGTGCCCTGCGGGAAGAAATTGGCGCCGATGCTGAAGAACTTGGGGTCGCCGAAGGCGGCGGCCATCAGTTCCTCGGCGCCGATGGCGGCCTGGGCGGCCTGGCGCAGCGCGGCCGTGGCCAGCGTGCCCTTGGTGTTGAACACCAGATAGGGAAAGCCGAAGTTCTTGCCGATCAGGGGCACGACCTGGTCGCCGCCCTTTTCCAGCCGGCCGGCGGCGTCCACGGGCAGCAGGTCGGCGTAGGCGAACTGGCCCGAGAGCACGCCCTCGACCCGCGTGTTGGCGTCCGGCACGGGGATGAAGCGCAGTTCGCGGATGTGGGCGATGCGGCGGCCGCCGTAGCCGTCGGGCGCCTCGGTGCGCGCGGCGTACCGGTCGAATTTTTCCAGCAGGGTGTACTGGTCCGGGCGGCGTTCCTTCAGGCGGTACGGGCCGGTGCCGACGAATTCCGTCATCTGCGCGGCGATGGTGCGCTCGGGCATGATGGCGGCCATGCTGGTGGGCAGCGCGAGCTGGGCCGGCAGCGGCGCGTAGGGCGCCTTCATCCGCAGCGTCAGGACGGTGTCGGACGCGGCCTCGACGGCCTCGACCTCGGCCGCCACGGACTTGCCGCGCGGCGACACCGCCATCCAGCGCTTCAGCGAGGCCACCACGTCGCTCATCTTCATCGGCTGGCCGTCGTGGAACGCCACCCCCTGGCGGACCGGGATATCGACCCGGCGGCCGCCGTCCTGCATCGTAGGCATGCCCGCCGCCAGCATCGGCACGATGCGCCAGTGCGAATCGAAGGTGTACAGGGGTTCGTAGACGTGCTGCATGAGGGTGCCCACCAGGTCGGCGGTGGTGAGCATGGGATCGAGCGTCTGCGGCTCGCCGATCATGGCCAGGGCGACCGACTGGCCGGCCGCGGCGAAGGCCCGGCCGCCCATCAGGCCCAGGGCCGGCAGGCCGAGGGCGCCAGCCAGCAGCACCTGGCGCCGCCGGGGGTCGGAAGGCTGGCCGGAACAGGTCCGGGCCGGAAAAGTACGTGATTGCATGTGTCTCCCCGTTAGTAATAAAATTACATTTACATGCTATTTTCAGCCTGAATCCCTGTCAACGAATCTATGTTCAGGGTTTTCCCTGTAAATTTATTACATAGGAGACACCATGCCTTCCGTGCAACTGCTCGGCGGTCAGCCCCAGGCTTCCGACCGCCAGGTCCGCCCCTTCTCCCCCGCCGTGCGCGCCGGGGATTTCGTCTTCGTCTCGGGCCAGGTGCCGGTCGACGAGCGCGGCGAACTGGTGGCGGGCGGCATCGAGGCCCAGACCCGCCAGGTCTTCGAGAATCTGCGCCGCGCCCTGACCCTGGCCGGCTGCACGCTGGACGACGTGTGCAAGGTCGGCGTCTGGCTGGACGACGCGCGCGACTTCGGCGCCTTCAACCGCGTCTACATGGAATGCTTCGGCGCGCACCGGCCGGCCCGCTCCACCGTCGAGTCGCGCCTGATGATCGACGCCCGGGTCGAGATGGACGTGACGGCATACCGGCCGCTGGCGGCTGCCTGAGCCCGGCCCGGCCCGCCGTCCTCCTCCCGGCGGGCCGGGCGATCCGGGGAAAATCCGCGTTCCGCGGCACCGGAAACCCCGGTCGTTTTTAGGGTGATTACGGAGTGGAGCGCGCGGCGACCCTTGCTACCATGCAGGTTCGCACCCCATCGCAACTGAAGAGGAATCCACCATGCCCATCAACAAATGGCTGGCCGCGTGCGCCGTGGCGGTCACCGCCGCCATCGCCGCCGCTCCCGCTCAGGCAGGCACCCAGTTCATCAACATCCTGACCGGCGGCCAGAGCGGCGTCTACTATCCCCTGGGCGTGGCCCTGTCCCAGATCTACAACAAGCACATCCCCGACGCCAAATCCACCGCCCAGGTCTCCAAGGCCTCGGCCGAAAACATGAACCTGCTGCAGGCCGGCCGCGGCGAACTCGCGTTCGCGCTGGCCGACACCGTGTCCGACGCCTACACCGGCAACGCCGAGGCCGGCTTCAAGGCGCCGCTGAAGAACCTGCGCGGCATGACGGCCACCTACAACAACTACATCCAGATCGTCGCCAACGGCGATTCCGGCATCAAGACCCTGGCCGACCTCAAAGGCAAGCGCATCTCCGTGGGCGCCGCCCGCTCCGGCACGGAACTCAACGCCCGCGCCGTCCTCAAGGCCGCCGGCCTGAGCTACGGCGACTTCTCCAAGGTCGAATACCTGCCCTTCGGCGAATCGGTCGAGCTGATGAAGAACCGCCAGCTGGACGTGACCCTGCAGTCGGCCGGCCTGGGCGTGTCCTCCATCCGCGACCTGGCGACCTCGGTGAAGATCGTGGTCGTGCCCATCCCGGCCGACGTCATCGCCAAGATCGGCAACGCGGCCTACCAGCCGGCCACCATCCCGGCCGGCACCTATGAGGGCCAGACCGAAGACACGCCCACGGCGGCGGTGCCGAACTTCCTGGTGACCGCCTCGACGGTGCCCGACGACCTGGTCTACCAGATGACGAAGGTGTTCTACGAGCAGCTCGACACCCTGAAATCCGCCCACAACGCCGCCAAGACCATCCAGCGCGACAACGCCCTGAAAGGCATGCCGGTGCCGCTGCACCCGGGCGCAGAGCGCTACTACAAGGAAGTCGGCCTGATCAAATGATCTGCGCACGGGCGCCGCGCCGCCGCCGGGCCCGCCCGCGGGCGCGATGCGCCCTTCCCTTCCCCGGGGCGGTTCCGACCTGCGTCTGAACCGCCTTTTCAGTCTCCGGATCCCCGCTCATGAGCTCTCCCCACGACATCGCCGCGCAGCCCCTGCCGCGCGCCATCTTCTGGATCGCCGTCGTCTTTTCCTGCTTCCAGATCTGGACCGCCGCCTACAGCCCCCTGTCCAGCCAGGTGGTCCGGGCGGTCCACGTCGGCTTCGTGCTGCTGATGATCTTTTCCCTGTATTCCGGCGGCGGCCGCGCCCGCGGGGCGCTGGGCTGGGGCCTGGGCATCCTGGGCTTCGCCCTCAGCCTGTACCACTGGGTCTTCGAGTCCGACCTGACGGCGCGCGCCGGCCAGATGACCGACGCCGACATGGTGGTGGGCATCCTCACCATCCTGCTGGTCTTCGAGGCCACCCGCCGCATGATGGGCTGGGCCCTGCCCATCATCTGCGGCCTGTTCCTGGCCTACGGCCTGTTCGGCCAGTACATGCCCGGCCCCTTCGTGCACCGGGGCTACGGCTTCGACCAGATCGTCAGCACCCTGGGCTTCGGCGTCGAAGGCATCTACGGCACGCCCACCTACGTGTCCTCCACCTACATCTATCTGTTCATCCTGTTCGGCGCGTTCCTGGAACAGGCGGGCATGATCCAGCTGTTCAGCGACTTCTCCATGGGCATGGTCGGCCACACGCGCGGCGGGCCGGCCAAGGTCTCCGTGGTCAGTTCCGGCCTGATGGGCACCATCAATGGCTCGGGCGTGGCCAACGTCGTCACCACCGGCCAGTTCACCATCCCGCTGATGAAGCGCTTCGGCTATTCCCCCGCCTTCGCCGGCGGGGTCGAAGCCACCTCCAGCATGGGCGGGCAGATCATGCCGCCGGTGATGGGGGCGGTGGCTTTCATCATGGCCGAGACGCTCAACATCCCCTACGTGGAAGTGGTCAAGGCCGCCCTCATCCCGGCCATCCTGTACTTCACCACCGCCTTCATCTCCGTCCACCTGGAGGCCGGCCGGCGCGGCCTGCACGGCCTGGCCAAGGAAGACTGCCCCGACCCCTGGAAGGCCGTGCGCGCGCGCTGGTATCTGCTGCTGCCCCTGATCGGCCTGGTGGCGCTGCTGTTCTCCGGCTACACGCCGCTGTTCTCCGGCACCATCGGCCTGGGCCTGACGGTGATCCTGATCTTCGGCGCCGCCGTCATCCAGGGGGCCTCGCAACCCGTCCTGCGCTACGTCTTCTGGCTGCTGCTGGGCATCGCCTGCGCGGGCTTCATCCAGTTCGGCGTCACGGACTTCTTCGTCATCATCGCCATTCTGGGCCTGGCGCTGCTGGCGCGCAGGCACGGGCGCGACACGCTGCGGCTGGCGCTCGATTCCCTGGCCGAGGGCGCGCGCAACGCCCTGTCGGTCGCGGCGGCCTGCGCGCTGGTGGGCGTCATCATCGGCATCATCAACCTCACCGGCGTGGCCGCCGAATTCGGCGGCCAGGTGATCGCCATCGGCGAGGACAGCCTGTTCCTGGCGCTGTTCCTCACCATGATCACCTGCCTGGTGCTGGGCATGGGCATCCCGACGATCCCGAACTACATCATCACCAGTTCGCTGGCCGCGCCCATCCTGCTGAAGCTGGGCGTGCCGCTGATCATCTCGCACATGTTCGTGTTCTATTTCGGCATCATGGCCGACCTGACCCCGCCGGTGGCGCTGGCGGCCTTCGCCGCCGCGCCCATCGCGCGGGAAAACGGCCTGAAGATCAGCATCCAGGCGCTGCGCGTGGCCGTGGCGGGCTTCGTGGTCCCCTACATGGCGGTCTATTCGCCGGCCCTGATGCTGCAGGGCGGCGGCACGCTGGACGTGGCCTACATCGTCTTCAAGGCGCTGGTCGCCATCACGCTGTGGGCGGCCGGCATCACCGGCTTCCTGCTCACGCCGATCAGCTGGTTCGAGCGGCTCTACGCCATCGCGGCGGCCATCCTGCTGGTGGCGGCCATCCCGCTCACCGACGACATCGGCTTCGCGGCCACGGCGCTGTTCCTGGCCTGGCACGTGGCGCGCACCCGCCGCGCCCGCGCGGCGCAGACGGCGGCCTGATGCTGGGCGCCCTGGGGGTCTGCCTGAGCCTGGCGGCGGCGCCCGGGGTGCCGCCGCGCTTCGTGCCGGTGCGCGCCTTCACGCTGGCCTGGACCCACTCGATCGAGAAGATCCGCTGGGAAGAGGACTACACGGTCCGGTCCGGTCCGGACGGCCGCCCGGTCCTGGTCCCCGGCCAGGCGCGCATCCTGGGCTCCGGCGCGGGCATGGAGCCGCCGCCCGACGCCACGCTGCGCCCCGACGGCTGGTACGTCTACCAGCCCCGTACCGGCCCGCTGGACGAACTGCGCCTGTCGCGCTCGCCCTACACCGCCGACTACGACTGGTGCGCCGGTGGGCGCTGCCAGCCCATGCGGGGCCTCATGCCGACCGACGGCGACGTGACGCTGCTGCGGCCCTGCCGCGCGCCCTAGTCCCGCGCCGGCGCGGGCGCCGCGCGCGTCGTCAGCCGCCGGCCCGGCACCGGTCCGTTCCAGTTCGCGTTCCCGGCCTCATTTTCCGCCCTGGTCCGCGGCCCGGTCCCCGGACTCGGGCACGTAGACCACGCTGCCGTCCTTCATGCGGTAGGCCACGCCGGCCTTGGTGCCCTCGCCCTGGCCCGCCTGGCCGGTGGACTTGAAGCGCTCGATGCGCTCGCCCTGCTTGACGATCATCTCCATGGTCGGCTTGCCGGCATCCGTGACCACCGTCACGTCCTGCCGCGTCATGGCCTGCATGACCGGATTGCTGGCCATGCCGATCAGCAGCGCCGCGATCACCACCAGGAAGATGTCGATCAGGTTGACGACCGAGAGGATGGGGTCGTCGGCCTCGGTTTCCGCCAGGAACTTCATGCGACCGCCCTGCCCGCCGCCGGGGTCTCGTCCCATTCCCGCTCCTCCCGGGCCGCGGGTCCGGCCGGGCCCGGCGTGGGCGCGGAGGCGGAGGCGGACAGCGGCGCGCGCGACTGCAGCCAGGCCAGTTCCTCGGCCAGCCAGCGGCGGCGCACCGACACGATCCAGAACGTGATCGAGGCCGTGATCAGGGCCACGATCACGGCGGAGAACGCCACCGACAGGCTGCCCGACATGGCCGAGAGATCGCCGTCGCCCAGGCCGCGCAGGGCGGGCCCCATCGGAATCATGGTCGCCACCAGGCCCATCATGGGCGCCACGCGGGACACGATGCGCGGCACCTCCAGCAGCCGGTGCGCGGCCACGTCCCACTCGTCGCCCTGGGCGGCGGGGTGCGCGGCGGCCCAGCGCAGCAGGTCGAAGCAGCGCAGGTCGTGCGTCTCGCGGCCCGGCGCGCGGCCGCGCCGCTGCCACCAGCAGACCAGGAAGCCGCCCAGCGCCTGGAGGGCGTAGAGGAACAGCAGGGCGATGATCACCAGGGTCGGGATCAGAAAGATCTGGCCGATCTGGTACATCAGGGTTTCAAGCAAGTGGCTCATGGGTGGGTTTCCTCGAAATGGATGGGGGGACGCCGCCTCCGGTGCCTCGGCCGGGAGCGGCGGCCGGCTTCGGCCGGATCCAGCCGGAGCCGGGCGATCCGGGACGCGGGAACACGGTTAGGACGGATGGGCCGGCATGCGGCCCGGGCCCGCGGGCCGGCGCGCCTGGCGCAGCGCCCCGGCGCCCAGGACGGCCAGCAGCAGGGCGGCGAGCGCCAGGCGCGCCAGATCCAGGGCGCGGTCGGCGACGGACTGGTCCGCGGCGTCGGGCGTGCGTTCCAGCTTCATGCCCTCGACGCGCTCGGTCGGCGCCTGCGGGGCCTCCTGCGCGGCGGGCGGGGCCGCCGGCTGCGGGGGCGCCTCGGGCGGCGCGGCGAAGGCGGTGTCGGCCGCCTGGCCGTCGGCCACGTATTCCAGGAACCGGGCGTTGTCGCTGCGCACGTCGAAACGCGCGGCCAGATCGCGGTAGCGTTCCTTCAGCAATTCGAGCGTCCCCGGCTCGGCCTGCCAGTAGCCCTGGCGCGCCGCCTCGATCATCCGCTCGATGGTCTGGGCCAGGGCGTGCGGGTTCTCCTTCTCGAACCAGGCCTTCAGGCCCAGGTCGTATTTGTCGCGCACGTAGACGTCGGCCATCTGCTCCCACTGGTCGTCGCGCACCACCTCGCGCGCCACCGCCGTCCAGCCCCACAGGTTGTTGGTCGCGTCCAGCACCTGCAGCGTGCCGGAATAGCCTTCGGCCATCAGCCCCTTGATGTAGCCGGGATGGAACTGGCGCGTGGCCAGCTCCTTGGCGAGGAATTGCGCCGCGCCTTCCACCCGCCCCGCGCCGCCGCCGCGCAGGTTGGAGATGTAGAGCTGCGGCGGCGCGCCGTCCAGGCGCCGCACCGCCAGGCCGATCCCGCCCAGATACTGGAAGGGATCGTCCGTGGTCAGCATCCCGTAGGTGTTCGAGGACCGCGACAGCACCGCGCCCTCGGTGCCGCGCAGCTGCTCGGCGTAAAGGTTGACGGCGGCGTTGCCCGCCGCGCCCGCCTGGCCCCAGGTGGCGGCGTCCGGGCCGTAGGCGTACTGCATCTTCGACAGGTACAGGTCGGCGAGCTTGCGGTCGCCTTCTTCCTTGCCCTCCCAGGTGTCGGTCGCCAGCGCGGCCTCGTCCAGGCCGGTCGCGTACTGCCCGGAAGCCGAGGAAAACAGCCGCGTCTCGGCCGCCGCGCGGGCCGCCGCCTCGGGCACCCCGCCGGCCTGCAGCTGCGCCTGGATGCGCCCGGTGTTGGCCGCCACGGCGTTGTCGGGTTCGCCGCCGGCCTGGGCGGCCAGCTGCACGGCGCGCGCGAGCTGCTTCATGGCGTTGGGGAAATGATCCCGGTACAGGCCGGTGGCCGACAGCACCACGTCCACGCGCGGGCGGCCCAGGGTCTCGCGCGGCACCAGCCGCACGTCGGTGACACGCCCGCCCTTGTCCCAGACCGGCTCCACGCCCATCAGCCACAGGGCCTGGGCTTCCAGCAGGCCCTGGTGGCGCATGGTCTCCACCGACCACAGCGAGAAGGTGATCTTCTTCGGCGCCGCGCCGGTCTGCTGCCGGTGGGCCGCGATCAGGTTCTCGGCGGCCTCCTTGCCGGCCTCCCAGGCCTGCGGCGTGGGCACACGCGAGGGATCGAAGCCGTACAGATTGCGGCCCGTGGGATAGGCCTCCGGATTCTTGATCGGATCGCCGCCGTAGGAAGTGGACACGTAGCGCCCGGCCAGCGCGGCCAGCAGCCCCGGCAGCTCGCCCTGGGCGCCGATGGCCTCGTACCAGGCGCGCCCCTGCTCCAGCTGGGCGCGCAGCTCGGGCGAGGCGTCCTCCGGCATCCGCCCTTCCACCAGCGCGGCGCGCAGCAGCGCGTAGGGCGCCGATTGCGCCAGTTTTTCGTAATCGACGGCCAGCGCCTCGTCCAGGTCCTTGGGCGCCGCGCCGGCCCGGGCCGCGGCGGCGTCCCAGAACGGCTGGCCCAGCATCATCAGGACCGTGGACAGGCGGTGGGCCTCCTGGGGCGCGCGGCCCAGCGCGTGCAGGCCCAGCGGCTGCGCGGTCCGCGCCAGTTCGTGCAGGTGCGCGCGCAGGGCGTCGAGGAAGGCCGGGAATTCCCGCTCCACCCGGTCCCCGGTCCAGCCCATGTCGCGCTCGATGTGCGCCTGGCGCACCTTCCCGATCAGGTCGGCGCGGATCCGCTCGCGCACGGCGCCCTCGTCCTGGTTCAGCCACTGGTGCAGCAGGTCGTGCATGGCCGTCAGCTCGTCGTGCATGCCGGCCGGCCGGAACGGCGGCGTCTGGTGGCTGACGATGACCGCGCGGCCGCGCCGGCGGGCGTGCAGGGCCTCGCCGATGTTGTCGGCGATGTAGGGATACACCACCGGCACGTCGCCCAGCGTCAGCATCGGATAGTCCTCCGTCGCCGACAGGCCGCGTTCCTTGCCGGGCAGCCATTCCTGCGAGCCGTGCGTGCCGAAATGCACGAAGGCGTCGCTCGCCTGGCGGGTCCGCGCCCACAGGTAGGCGGCCAGGTAGAAATGCGAAGGCAGGGACGTCGTGGAGTGGTAGAGCTCCCGTTCCCGGTCGCTGGAGCGCTCGCCGCGCGGCGGCTGCGGCAGGACCGCGACCTTGCCCAGCATCAGGCGGGGCACCACGAAGTAGGCCGTGCCGCCCTCGCGCAGCACCATGCCGGAAGACTCCGGCGGCCCCCATTGCGCATCCAGCGCCGCGCGCACCGCCGGCGGCAGCGTCTCCAGCCAGGCGCGATAGTCGGCCAGGGGCAGCCGCTCGGCCAGGCCCTCGGCCAGCAGGCCTTCCAGCCGGCCTTCGCGGTAGTAGGGCTCCAGCAGGCGCTGCAGTTGGGGCAGCAGCGCCTCCTGGGCGGGCGCCGAGGTGTCGTAGCCCGCGTCCTTCAGTGCCGCCAGCGTGGCCGACAGGCTTTCGGGCACGTTCAGAAACGAGGCCGACAGGTTCTTTTCCCCCGCGGGGTAGTTCCAGAAGAACACCGTCAGGCGCTTGTCGGCGTTCGGCATGCGCCGCAGCGCCGCCAGCCGCAGGGCCTTGCCCACCACGGTGTCGAGCTGCGCCTCGATGGGCACGAGCTGCTGCTCGGCCTCGTCCATGGCCGAGGCCACCTGGATGTCGGTGATCCCCGCGTATTCCGCCTGGGACAGGTAGAACGGCACGTCGATGAGCGCCACGCCCTGCGGATCGGCGCGCCACTTGGCCTCGCCGCCCTGGCGGTAGGGCATCGCCTGGATCACGGGGATTCCCAGCGTCTCGAAGGCGCGGCGCGGCGCGTTGGGCTCCAGCATGATGCGCGTGCTGATCGCCGTGTCCGCCAGCGCCCGCCCCTGGTCGCTCAGCAGCCGCTCGATCACCCCGTCGTCGGTCACCGGATGGTAGTAGGCCATGGGGATCGCGCCGCGCGACTCGACCCGCCGGATCAGCGCGTCGATCAGCCGGGTCTGCAGCGACGAGACGGCCTGCTCGTGGAAGGCGATGGCCACGACCGGCGGCCGGCGCGCCGGATCGTGGATCTGCGCGTCGCTCAGCCCCTTCCAGCGCAGGTAGGCGAGCGGATCGGTGAAGAAGGGATCCGGCGCGTCAGGGTGGTACAGCGCGGCGGTGGGGAAGACGACCGGGTCGGCGATGCCGTCGGTCGGCCGGCCCGCCAGCCAGGCGGCCACCGTGGCGAAGAAATGGTCGAAATTCGCCCGCCCGCCGTTGGAGTAGTACACGGCCAGCCGCCGGGCCAGCGGCGCCGGCATGTTGAGCGAGTCGGGCCGCTGGTCCCACAGCCAGGCGATGGGCAGCCGCGCGCCCGGCAGCGCGCCCGCCAGCCGGCCGCGCATGGCGTCCTGCAGGTAGGTGTCGATGAAGACCGCGTCGTAGTCCTTGAACAGGCCCTCGTCCGCGCCCTCGGGGATGTCCTTCATGAAGCGCGACTCGACGGTCACGCCGTGCGGCCGCGCGATTTCCGCCAGCGTGCGGAATTTCCCCGGCGCGACGTTGCCCGTCGCCAGGAACAGGACGGACGCGGCCTGGGCGGAGCCCGCTGCCCACAGCAGGCTCAGGCACAGCCAACCCCACACGCTCCACAGCCTGCATCTCACGGGATTTTCCTCCTCCGGATCGGATCAGCGGAGGATTCTATTATTAATGAGAACCATTATCAATCAATATTTCGGCAATCGGCAAGGGGCGGACATCCGGGCGAACATCCGGGATTGTCCGGACGCAAAGGACCGCCGGAACGCCGCGCGCGGGGCTTGCCATCCCAAATAAAAAGGATGATAATAATTCGCATGTATATTTGTGTATGCAACGCGATCAGCGAGCGCCAGGTCCAGGACGCCATCGCACAAGGCGCGTCGGATCTGGGCGATCTCCAGGCCCAGCTGGGCGTGGCGACCTGCTGCGGCCATTGCGCCGAGACCGCGACGGAATATCTGCCCGGCGGCCGCTACGCGGCCGACGTGGGCCCCGCCGCGGCCGGGCTGATCGGGCAGGTCGAAGTCACCGTCCTGTCGCGCACCGCCGTCCGCCGCGTCGCCTGAAGCCGTCCCTCTCCGGACCGCGCCGTCCTTTCCCGCCCCCGGTTTCCCGGGCGCGCGGGTCGTGCTAGCCTTGTCATTTCGACCTGTCCGATTCCGGCCGGGCCGCGCACCAAGGAGGCACAGGCCATGAAAGGCGACAAAACCGTCATCCGCTATCTGAACCAGCAGCTGAAAAACGAGCTTTCGGCCATCAACCAGTATTTCCTGCACGCGCGCATGCTGCGCCACTGGGGCTTCGAGGCGCTGGGCGAACACGAATACAAGGAATCCATCGGCGAGATGAAGCACGCCGACCTGCTGATCGAACGCATCTTCATGCTCGAAGGCCTGCCCAATCTGCAGGACCTGCACAAGCTGCTGGTGGGCGAGAACGTGCCCGAGATCCTGGCCTGCGACCTGAAACTCGAAACCGCCGCCCAGGCCACGGTCAAGGAAGCCATGGCCTACTGTGAATCCGTGCAGGACTTCGCCTCGCGGGACCTGTTCCTGACCATCCTGAACGACACCGAGGAACACATCGACTGGCTGGAGACGCAGATCGGCCTGGTCGAGCAGCTCGGCCTGCAGAACTACCTGCAATCGCAGATGTGATGGTCACGGCGGCCCCATGGGGCCGCTGCGGGGCGGGTCCGGGCCGCGCCCCGGCTGCGTTCAGAAACCCGATTTCTTCGCCGGGCAGTCGGCGACGCGGCCCCAGGCGTCGTGGGGCTCGCAGTATTTGTTGCGCGCCGCCCAGGCGCACGAAGGCCGCGAAAAGAAGCCCAGCGCCTCGCAGGCCTTGAGTTCGGCCTGGAAGGCGGCCTGCCACTGGCCGTCGGCCGCGGCGGCCTGGGCCGGCGGCGGAGGCGGCGGCGTGGTGACGTCGATGGGCTGCACCACCTGGCTGGCGCCCAGGCCGCCGAACTGCGCGATGCCCTGCAGGCCGTCGCCCAGCTGGTTCTGGGAGGCCAGGGCGATGGCCTCGTCCATGGAAATCGTGGTGGTCGCCAGGGCGATCGGCCGGCCGTCGTCCATCAGGGAGTCCGGCTGCACCTTCCAGTCGACGGGCGGCGCCAGTTCGGGCACCCCCAGGCGGCCGTCGGGCAGCACCTGCGGGGCGGAGGCGACGTAGGGCTTGCCGTTGGCGTCCAGCACGGCGGTCTGGTCCAGCTCGGGATGCGGCTTGGGAATCTGGATCTGGGCCGGTCCGTGAGCGATCAGCCAGTCGCCCAGCTGCAGGCCGCCCCAGGCGGACGCGCCCGCAGCCAGCAGCAGAAAAGCGAAAATCAGACGCCAGGACATGGACGGATCGCCTCGTCGATCAATGCGATTTCTGCATTGTATAGGATGCGATCGGAGTGGCCGGGGGCCCCTCGCGTCCCCGCCGGGGACCGCGCCCCCTGGAGGCGCCGTCCTCCCCGGAGCGTCCCGGCGGCGGGAAGGCTATGCAAAAACCCGCCCCGCATGCTCGCGCATGGTGTGGAATTCGATGTCCGGATAGCGCTCCTGCGCGACCCGCAGCTGGGCGGGCGAGCTGGCCAGGAAGGCGACCGCGTCCACCACGTCGTGGGCGATGTTGGCGGCGTTGGCGTCCATGAATTTCTTCAGCGCCTTGGGATCGGGGCTGGTGATCCAGCGCGCCAGGCTGTAGCGCGAGGGCATCAGGCGGGCGTCCACGCCGTATTCGGTCTTCAGGCGGTGGGCGACCACCTCGAACTGGAGCTGGCCCACCGCCCCCAGCAGCAGCGCGCCGCCGGCGGCCTCGGGGCGGAACACCTGGATGGCGCCTTCCTCGCCCAGCTGCGTCAGGCCGGTGCGCAGCTGCTTGGTGCGCAGGGGATCCTTGACCTCGACCGCCTGGAACAGTTCCGGCGCGAAGAACGGCAGGCCCGTGAAGGTCAGCGATTCGCCTTCGGTCAGCACGTCGCCCAGCTGCAGGATGCCGTGGTTGGGGATGCCGATGATGTCCCCGGCGTAGGCTTCCTCGACGATCTCGCGCCGCTGCGACAGGAAGGACACGACGTTGTTGGGGCGGATTTCCTTGCCGTTGCGGGCGACCTTCAGGCGCATGCCGCGCTCGAACTTGCCCGAACTGACGCGCACGAAGGCCACGCGGTCGCGGTGCGCCGGGTCCATGTTGGCCTGGACCTTGAACACCACGCCGGTGAACTTGGGCTCGGCCGGCAGCACGCTGCGCTCCAGCGCGGCGCGCGGACCGGGCGCGGGCGCCAGTTCCACCAGGGCGTCCAGGACCTCGCGCACGCCGAAGTTGTTGATCGCCGAACCGAAGAACACGGGCGTCTGGCGGCCCGCCAGGAAGGCTTCGGGGTCGAAGGCCGGCATGGCGCCGGTGATCAGCTCGATTTCCTCGGCGGCCTTGGCGTGGGCGTCGCCGAAGCGCGCCGCCAGTTCCGGATTGTCCAGCCCTTCGATGGTCTCGTCGTCGTCGCGGTGGCGCTCCGAGCCCGGGCGGAAGACCCGCATCCGGTCGTGGCGCAGGTCGAACACCCCGCCGAAGTGGCGCCCCATGCCCACCGGCCAGGAAAACGGGATCGCGTCCATGCCCAGGTGGCCCTCGATCTCGGAGAGCAGGTCCAGCGGCTCGCGCACCTCGCGGTCGAGCTTGTTGATGAAGGTGATGATGGGCGTGTTGCGCGCGCGGCAGACCTGCAGCAGGCGGATGGTCTGGGGCTCGACGCCGTTGGCCGCGTCGATCACCATCAGCGCGGCGTCCACGGCGGTCAGCACCCGGTAGGTGTCTTCCGAGAAGTCCTGGTGGCCCGGGGTGTCCAGCAGGTTGATGACGCAGTCGCGGTATTCCATCTGCATCACCGAGGACGCCACAGAAATGCCGCGCTGCTTTTCGATCTCCATCCAGTCGGACGCCGCATGGCGGCTGGCCTTGCGTGCCTTGACGCTGCCGGCGATCTGGATGGCGCCCGCGAACAGCAGCAGCTTTTCGGTCAGGGTCGTCTTCCCGGCGTCGGGGTGGGAAATGATGGCGAAAGTGCGTCGGCGGGCGACTTCTTCGGTCAGGCTCATGGAAAGTTCGGGTGGGGCTTCGGTGCGTGAAGCACTTCAGTGCTTGTGGCTGAAGGAGGCCAGGACGGTGCCGGCCAGGATGAACATCGAACCGAACCCTCGGTTCAGCCAGCGGATGTGGCCCGGCTTGCGCAGCATCCGGAGGATCCGCGAAGCCAGCGAAGTATAGCAACTCATGGCCACCAGGTCGGTGAAGCACAGCGTGGCGCCGATCAGGAAATACTGCAGCGGCAGCGGCCGGCCCAGGTCCAGGAACTGCGGCACCACGGCCAGCAGGAACATGGTGCCCTTGGGGTTGGTGATGTTCACCAGGTAGCCGCGCAGGATCTGGTCGCGCACCGGGTGCGCGCTTTTGGGCGGGCGCGCCTCGACCGCCACCGGCGCCGCGTCGGTGCGGAACTGCCGCACCCCCAGGTACACCAGGTAGACGGCGCCGATCCACTTGACGACCGTGAAGGCCAGCTCGGACGTGGCCAGCAGGGCGCCCACGCCCAGCGCCACGATGACCAGCTGGCAGACGATGCCGGCCTGCAGGCCGAAGATGGTCCAGGCGCCGTGGCGGAAACCGTACTTCAGCCCCGAGGCCATGGCGCAGATGGCGCCGGGGCCGGGCGAGAACGAAATCGCCCAGGCTGCCGCGAAGAAAGCCAACCAGGTGGACAGGGCCATGCGGGGTCTCCAGTGCTTCGGTGCGCCGGTGCGCCGGCGGCCCGGATCAGTCGGCCTTGTGCAGCAGCGCGGGACGCCCGGACGAGGCCGGACGCGCCTCGCGGCGCGGGGCCTGGGGCGCGCCGCCTTCGCGGGCCGGCCGGCCGCCCGGGGCGCGGCCGCCGCCGGTGCGGCGGGCGTCCGGGCCGGAGCGCCGCTCGGTCGCCGCCGCGGCCGGGGCGGGCCTGCGGCCGTCGCGGCCGGACGATTCGCGCCGCCCGCCGTCGCCGCGCCGGCCGCCGTCGCTGCGGCCGCCGAAGCCTTCGCTCTGAAGGCGCGCGAGGGCGCGCTTTTCCCGGGCGTCGGGCGCGGAATCGGCGGTCGCCATGGCCGGGTTCCAGCCTTCCACGGTGATCGGTTCGATGGTCTGCTTGATCAGGCGCTCGATGGCGCGCAGCAGCTTGATCTCGGACGAATCCACCAGCGACAGGGCGGAGCCGGTGCTGCCGGCGCGGCCGGTGCGGCCGATGCGGTGCACGTAGTCCTCGGGCACGTTGGGCAGCTCGAAATTGACGACCTGCGGCAGCTGGTCGATGTCCAGGCCGCGGGCGGCGATGTCGGTGGCCACCAGCACGGCCACCTTGCCGTCCTTGAAGCCGGCCAGCGCCTTGGTGCGCGCGGCCTGGCTCTTGTTGCCGTGGATGGCGGCGGCGGTCAGGCCGTCCTTCGACAGCTTTTCGGCCAGGCGGTTGGCACCGTGCTTGGTGCGCGTGAACACCAGCACCTGGTGCCAGCCGCTCTCGCGGATGATGTGGCTGAGCAGGTCGCGCTTGTGCGCCTGCTCGGTCATCACCACGCGCTGGCTGACCAGCTCGGAGGCGGTGTTGCGCCGGGCGACGGAGACTTCGCCGGGATTGCGCAGGATGCCCTGGGCCAGGCCGCGGATCTCGTCGGAGAAGGTGGCGGAGAACAGCAGGTTCTGGCGCTTGGCCGGGAGCAGCTTCAACACGCGGCGGATGTCGTGGATGAAGCCCATGTCCAGCATGCGGTCGGCCTCGTCCAGCACCAGGATCTCGACGCCGGACAGGTCCAGCGTCTTCTGCTGGGCGTGGTCCAGCAGGCGGCCCGGCGTGGCCACCAGGATGTCCAGCGGCTTTTTCAGGGCCGCGATCTGGGGATTGATGTTGACCCCGCCGAACATCACCATCGAGCGCACGGCCGTGTGCTTGCCGTACAGGCGCACGGATTCCTCGACCTGGGCAGTCAGTTCGCGCGTCGGGGTCAGGACCAGCACGCGGGGCCGGCCCGGGCGCTGGGCGGCGGCGGGATGGCTCAGCAGGTAGTGCAGGATCGGCAGCGTGAAGCCGGCGGTCTTGCCCGTGCCGGTCTGCGCGGCGGCCAGCAGGTCGCCGCCTTCCAGCACGCGCGGGATGGCCTGGGCCTGGATTGGCGTGGGGTGGGTGTAGCCCGCGTCGTGGACGGCGCGCAGCAGGGGTTCCGCCAGGCCGAGCGAGGCAAAGGTAATCGAAGTATCCAAGAAAATGAC
Organism: Castellaniella defragrans 65Phen; assembly: GCF_000612685.1. Classification (NCBI taxonomy): domain Bacteria; kingdom Pseudomonadati; phylum Pseudomonadota; class Betaproteobacteria; order Burkholderiales; family Alcaligenaceae; genus Castellaniella; species Castellaniella defragrans. The sequence goes on along the minus strand of NZ_HG916765.1, from coordinate 349,229 downwards.
TCCAGCGACCGCCTATCGCTCGAGTCGAGTGATACCAATCGAGGCCGACGTATGAAGAAGTGTCAGGGGAGATGCCGCCGCCGCGCGAAACGCCCGCCGGGGCCGGGGATGCCGCGCGGCGACTGGTAGGCCGCGCGAAGCTGACGATTATAGCGTGACTCCCGCCGCGCGCGGCCGTGCCGTGGCGTCCTGACCACGGTCCCGCGGCGAAAGAAATCTCCGGTCCGCCCCGGCCGTGGCGCCCGGCCGCCCGTAAAATGAAGCCATCCGCCCCGGCCGGGGCGCCACACGAGAGGCCCGGATGCTCCGACGTTATCTGAACCTGGCTGCGCTGGCAGCCCTGACGCTGCTGCTCTCGGGCTGCGGCTACAACGAAATCCAGCGCCAGGACGAGCAGGTCAAGGCGGCCTGGTCCCAGGTCCTGAACCAGTACGAACGCCGCGCCGACCTGGTGCCCAAGCTGGTGTCCTCGGTCAACGCCTACATGGTGAACGAGCGCACCGTGCTGCAGCAGGTCACGGACGCGCGCGCCCGGGTCGGCCAGATCCGCATCGGCGTGGACGACCTCGACGACCCGGCCCTGATGGCGCGCTTCGAGCAGGCGCAGGGCGCCCTGTCCTCCAGCCTGTCGCGCCTGCTGGCGGTGTCGGAAAACTATCCCCAGCTGAAAAGCGACGGCCTGTTCCGCGACCTGATGACGCAGCTCGAAGGCACGGAAAACCGCATCGCGGTGGCGCGCGAACGCTACGTCGGCGCGGTGCAGTCCTACAACCTCACGATCCGCCAGTTCCCCACGCTGATCACGGCGCGCGTGTTCGGCTACCAGCCCAAGGCCCAGTACGGCCTGGACAAGGCCGACGCGGTCATGCGCGACCCCGAGGTCAAGTTCGACCTGCCCCAGGGACAGGGCAAATGAGCGCGCCGGGCCGCTTCCGCCGCGCCTCCCGGGCGCGCGGCGCCGCGGGGGCGCCATGATGCCGGGCCGTCCGGCATTGCGCCGCCGGCTCGCGGGCGGCCTGCTGGCGCTGGGGCTGCTGGCCGGCATGGCCGGGGCGGGCAGCCCGGCCTCGGCCGCCGGCACCGCGGCCGCCTCGGCACCCGCGCCCACTGCCGCACCCGCCGCCTCCGCCGCCGCCCGAGGAGCCGCCGCCGAAACCGCCCCCGCCGCCGCGGCCGCCGCGCCGGACCGGACCGCGCGGACCGCTGCACCGGCCTCCCCGGCCACTGGGGGCCCGGCCGCCGTCCCGGCCTGGACCGGGCCGGTCATGGACCAGGCCGGCGCGCTGACGGCCGAACAGGTCCGCACGCTCGCCGCGCAGGTCCGGGCGCTGGAAAAGGCGCACGGCTCCCAGCTCTTCGTGCTGCTGGTGCCCACCACCGGCGACGAGTCGATCGAGCAGTACGCGCGGCGGGTCTTCGACCAGTGGGCCGTGGGGCGCAAGGGCATCGACGACGGCGTGCTGCTGCTGGTGGCCGTGCGGGACCGCCGCCTGCGCATCGAGGTCGGCTACGGGCTCGAAGGCGCCGTCACCGACGTGGACGCCGGGCGCATCATCCGCGAACGCATCACGCCGCGCCTGGCCGAGGGCGACGTCTTCGGCGGCCTGGAGGCCGGCGTCTCGGCCCTGTCCGGCCTGATCGCGGGCGAGCCCCTGCCGCCCCCCGAATCCTCCGAGGACGGCGGGCTCGACGAGCGCGTGATGTTCCTGCCCCTGACGTTCTTCGCCCTGGTGATGACGCCCCCGATCGGCGCCCTGCTGCTGGGCGGCTTCGTGTTCGTGCTCACCGAAAGCCTGCTGTGGACCGCCCTCGGCGCGCTGGCGGGGCTGGCGCTGGGCATCCTGGGCCGGGTCCTGCACATCCCCGACCGGCTCGCGCGCGGCCGCGGCGGCCGGGGCGGCGGCCGGGGCGGCGGCCGCGGCGGCGGCCGCGGCGGCGGGGGCGGTTTCGGCGGCGGCTTTGGTGGGGGCGGCGGATTCGGCGGCGGAGGCGGATTCGGCGGCGGCTCCTCGGGCGGCGGCGGAGGCGGCGGACGCGGGGGCGGCGGCGGCGCGTCCGGCAGTTGGTAAGCGGCGTGGCAGCCGGCAGCTGACAGCCGGCGGGACGGGACCGCGGGCCGCCGCGGCGCGCGTCCGACCCGCCCCGCGGCGGCCGCCGGGCCTGCGCTACAGGGCGGCGAACAGCGCCTGCGCCATGGCGCCCACCAGCGCCTCGCGCCGGGCGTCGGGCGCGGGCTCCTCGCCGATCGAGGACCATTCCGGATGGCCGCGCACCTCGTCCAGCATGCGCTGCACGTCGGGCGGCAGGCGGCGCAGGGGCTCGGGCACCGCCGCGGCCGCCGCGTCTTCCGGCGCGGCCGGGACGCCCGTACCCGTACCAGCACCCGTACCAGCACCAGCACCCGCGCCGGCATCCGCCGCCGCTTCGGCCGCGGCGGCGGGCTCGGGCGGCGCCTGCCGCGCCAGCAGGTCGCCGTCGATGGGCCGCATGGCGGCGTGCCCCCGGCATTCCAGCGCCCGCACCAGGGCCAGCTGGCGCAGCCCCAGCAGGTGCAGCACCGGATCGTCCACCGTCATTTCCGTATTGCCCGCCAGCCGGCCCACCAGGCGCTTGCCCCACTGGCTGGCGCCCTGCCACGCGCCGCCGATGGCGGCCCCCAGCAGCGCGGCGGCCCCCAGGCTCAGGCCCCCGGTCAGCACGTCGATGGTGGCCCCGGCCATCGCGCCGGTGGCCATGCCCTTGCCCACCTGGATGCCGAAGGTGCGCAGGGCCTGGGGGTTGAACAGGTCCATGCCCCAGCGCTCGCCTTCCAGCGGCAGGGGGTGATGGGGAAAGGTCGCCTTGCTGAACCGGTAGCGCTTCAGCAGGGCGTGCACGCAATCCTGTTCCCGGTCGCGGGTGCGCTTGCGCAGCCCCAGCGTGATGGCCGCCATGTCGGTCGGGTCCTGGGAACACGGCAGCCGCAGGGCGGCGGCGTCCACCAGCAGCTCGGCGATCAGGCGCGTGGCGTCCTGCAGCCGGCGCAGGCGCTGCTGGTCCAGGTCCGCGCGCAGGGTCTGCAGGGCGGCCGCATGCTGGTCCAGCATCAGGGCCAGGCGGTCCAGCAGCTGGCCCTCGCCGTCCAGCGCGGGCGCCACCGTGTCGAAATCCACCGTGGCGTGCAGCCCCAGGCGGGCCAGCGCGTCGCGCCAGGCGGTCGTGTCCGACAGCGCCGTGCGGGTGAAGTTCAGCACCGGCAGGATGGGGCGGCCGCAGGCGGCCAGCAGCATGAGCTCGTCGCGGTGCTTGGGCAGGACCGGATCGCGGGTGTCGATCACGTACAGGGCGGCGTCGGTTTCCAGCACCGTGGCGAGGACCCGGCATTCCTGCTCGAAGCGGCCGGCGGCCTCCGGGCTGTCGAGCAGCCGCCGGATGCGCTCGGGGCCGTCGTGCCTTTCCTGGGGCGGGGACAGCTGGTCCAGGTAGTCCAGCACGCCCATGGCGTCCTCCAGGCCCGGCGTGTCGCGCAGCACCAGGATGGCCTGGCCGGTCTCGGTCAGCAGCTGGGCGCTTTCGACGTGGCGGGTGGTGCCGGGGCGGTCCGCGACCTCGCCGAAGGACTCGTCGCGCAGCAGCGTGCGCAGCAGCGAGGTCTTGCCGGTATTGGTATGGCCGACAACCGCCAGGTCGATGGGGTTCGAGGCGTCAGTCATGGCGGGGGCTTCCGATGTATTCGAGCCAGCCGTTCAGGCTGGGGATCCGGGGAACGGACTGTTGCGTCAGGGTGTCCTGCCAGGCCTGCACGCGCTGCGGCGTGCCGCCCAGGCACAGGGCGCGCAGATCGGGGCAGGACCGGCGCAGTTCGTCGAGCCAGGCGGCGGCGCCCCGGTCCGGGGTCAGGCGCGCGTCGCAGACGAACAGCAGGTGCGCGGGCGGAGCGCGCAGCAGCGCGCGGATGCGGGCGCGGTCCTCGCGGCTGTCGCAGCGGCCGAGATCGGCCACGCCGGCCGGCAGGCCTGCCGGCGGCCAGGCGAGATCGGGCCCCAGCTCGTAGGCCAGCACCGCCGCCCGGCCGTCCTCGGCGGCGGCCGGCGCCGCGGGAGAAGCCGCCGTGGCCGCAGCCGGGGCGGGACGGTCGATGCCCAGGCTGGCATGAGTGGGCAGCAGGCGCTCGCGCAGGTCCAGCCAGCCCGGCAGGCTCGGGTCCACCGCCAGCCGGGCGCGGCGCCGCCGCAGGAGCAGGATGCAGGCGGACAGCGCCAGCAGCCGCGGCAGCAGCCCCCAGACGACGATGCAGCCGATCAGCCACAGGGACCAGTCGGCCTGGACGCCCGCGGCCAGCGGCTGCGCACCCAGGCTGGCGGCGATCTGGACGTCGTCCGGCGCCGGGAAGCCCAGCAGGCCGGGCAGATGGCCCAGTGCGCGGGTCGCGCCGACGAAGGCTTCGGGCGACAGCAGGGTGGTTTCCCAATGGAAGGTGTAGCGGCGCGTACTCAGCAGCACGATCAGCGTGGGCACCGCCCCCAGGAAGGCGGCCGTCCAGGCCCCGTGGCTGATCAGCCCGATGGCGGTCTTCCAGGCCCGCGCCCGCCCCAGCAGGGACAGGAAGGCCTGGGCCGCCAGGGCGGCGTCCGGGCCCCGGACCAGGCGCCGCGTCAGCCAGAGCCACAGGCGCGACAGGGCGGTCGAATCGGGCAGCCCCGGCAGCCAGCCGGCCAGCCAGATCAGGAAGGTGAGCGCATGCAGGCCCAGCAGTCCGAGCAGCGCCAGCGCCAGATTGACCTGGCCCTGGCCCAGGACGGCGGCGGCCGTGCCGATGCCCGCCAGGCAGGCGCACAGCCACAGGGCGGCCAGCGCCCAGCGGGCGCCGACGGCCCACTGGACCAGGCGGTCATGCAGTTCGCCGTGTTCGACCAGCCAGGCGGCCCGCGCCAGGATGCGCTCCTGCAGGTCGGGCGGCCGGCGCAGGGCGGCCTGGCAGGCGGCGCGGTCTTCCAGCGGCCCCCAATGGGCCTCCCGCAGGCGAATGGCTTCGGCCTGCCAGTGCTGGAGCAGCGGACTGGCGGCGCGGGCATCGGCGGCGGCGGGGCGGTTCCACATGGGGAAGCGGGTGGGTGAAAAGAGGATGATACCGAGTTTTACCGGATCCCGGCGGGCCCGCTTCAGGCGTCCGCGGGCCCGCGCGCCTTGCGCACGCTGGCCGGCGGCACGCCCATGGCCTCGCGGTACTTGGCCACGGTCCGGCGCGCGATCACCACGTCCTGCTCGGCCAGCATCTGCGCCAGCCGCATGTCGGACAGGGGCTTGCCCGCCGGCTCGGATTCCAGCATCGCGCGCATCAGCGCCTGCACGGCCAGCGCCGAGGTGTCCTCGCCCGAGCGGGTCTGCACCCCCGTGCCGAAGAAGAACTTCAGCTCGTGCACGCCCCAGGGCGTCTGCGCGTATTTCAGCCGCGTGGCGCGGGAAATGGTGGATTCATGGAGTTCCAGCGCCTGGGCGACTTCCCGCAGCGTGAGCGGCCGCAGCGCCGCGACCCCGGACTCCAGGAACGCCCGCTGATGCCGCGCGATGGTTTCGGCCACGCGCAGGATCGTCTGGCGGCGCTGGTCCAGGTTGTGGATCAGGCTGCGCGCCTGGCGCACCCGGTCGCGCAGTTCGGGCGACAGGTCCTGGCCCGCCAGGGCGTCCGCCAGCTCGGGATTCAGGCGCAGACGCGGCTCGATGGCGGGATTGAGGCTGACCCGCCAGCCGTCCGCCGCGCGATGGAACAGCACGTCGGGCACGATGTAGTGGACGGGATCGGTCTGCCAGGCGCCGGCCGGCCGGGGGTCCAGGCGCCGCAGCGCCCGGTGGGCGGCGTCCAGCAGCGCGCGGTCGCAGCCCAGCGCCTCGCACAGCCGCCCCCAGCGGCCCGCGCCCAGGTCTTCCAGGTGGTCCGTCAGGCGGCGGGCGCAGGCCAGCACGTCCGCGGGCCACTCGTCGGCGCGGGCGCGCAGCTGCAGCCGCAGGCATTCGGGCAGATCGCGCGCGCCCACCCCCGCGGGATCGAAGGACTGCAGCAGGAACAGCGCCGCGCGCCATTCCTCGTCCTCGACCGCCAGTTCCGGCGGCAGGCCGGCGTTCAGCGCCGCCGGATCGAATTCCAGGTAGCCGCGTTCGTCGAGCTCGCCCATCAGCCGCACCACCAGCAGACGGTCGCGTTCGGTGGCGCGGGTGGCGTGCAGCTGCTGCAGCAGGTGATCGATCAGGCTGGGCGGCTGGCTCGGCTCCAGCGGATCGTCGGGCAGGGCGGCGCGCGCGGGCTGCGACCACAGACGGTCCAGCCGCTCGGCCTGGGCCGCCGATTCGGGCTCCGGCGCGACGGCCTCCAGCAGCGGATTGTCGGCCAGCGCCTGGGCGATCTCCTGGTCCAGTTCCTGGGACGAGCATTGCAGCAGGGCCAGCGCCTGGCGCAACTGTGGCGTCAGCGTCAAATGCTGATGCTGGCCCAGCTCCAGGGAGGGTTGCGCGCGCATGTTCAATCTAACGCATGTTCAATCTAAAATACGACTCATGAAACCGGAACGAAACGAATCCTCCAGCCGCCGGGACCACAGCCTGCTGCGCAAGGTCCTGCTCAAGCTCACCGCCACGTCCAGGATCCTCGCGGCCGCCCTGGTCGTGGCGGTCGTCCTGATCTGGTATGACGTGCTGAACCGGCTGCTGGCCTTCGGCAACGGCATCGATTATGCCGGAAACCACATCATGGGGGCGGAAGCCACCGCCCTGCTGCAGCGCTACAACCCCTACTTCTGGGGCGCGCTGGCCACGCTCGGCTCGCTGCTGCTGGCCTACCTGACCTGGCTGGCCGTGCGCGCCATCCTGGCGCGCGCCCGCCTGCGGCCCGTCGATTCCGCCTCCTTCCAGCAGCTGGCCGACCAGCTCTCCGGCGCCACGCTCGACGTCCTGCTGTGGGCCTGGCAGACGCGCGACGAACCCCTGCGCGTGGGCGACCTGATGCTGGCGCGCGACGAACTGTCCGCCGGCCGCGCCGCCCGCCTGCACCGCGCGGCCGAACAGCTCGCCATCCTGGAAAACGCCCGCCAGCGGCGCTGAGCCGCACCCCTGCGGCGGGCGGCGGGTCCCGCACATCCCGCATACACCGCGCATGTCCCGCACGCCGCGGGCCGGCGGCCGGCCCGCAGGTCCGGGATCAGGCCGCATTCAGGCCGGATCGTTCCGGACCGAGCCGGATCGAACTGGATCGGGTTGTGTCGAGGCGGATCCTCAAGCCCGCCCAAGATAATGATGATAATAATTCTCATAATCATTGATTAATGCAATCGCATTCTCTATAGTGTGTGGGTGTCCGGGCCGCCTTGCCGCCGCCCGGTGTTTCCCGCTTTCTCCTCACGAGCCATGATCGCGTCCCGCCCGTCCTGTCACTGATCCACACAGGGAAATCACAACATGAACCATGCGATCATGGGCCGGGGAGAAGCATCCGCCGCGCTGCGCGTCGGCGCGCGCGCACTGGCGCTGGCCTTCAGCCTGCCGCTGGCCGGCGCGGCCTGCGCCCAGTCGAGCGGCACGCAGCAGGCCACCTGGCTCGACACCATCACCGTGACGGGCACGCGCACCGAAACCTCCGTCAGGAACAACCCCGCCTCGGTCTCCGTCGTCGGCCAGGAGCAGCTCGAACGCCAGGCGCCGGAAAGCATCGCCGACCTGGTGCGCGACGTGCCCGGCGTCGAGGTGGTCGACGCGTCCGCGCCAGGCATGAAGCGCCTGCGCATCCGGGGCGAATCCTCGCACCGCGTGACCATCCTGGTCGACGGCCAGGAAATCACCGACCACAGCGACTACGGCACGCCGATCCTGGTGGATCCGGCCAACGTCGAGCGCATCGAGGTCATCCGCGGGCCGGCCTCGGTGCTGTACGGCGCCAAGGCCATCGGCGGCGTGGTCAACATCATCACCAAGCGCGGCGCGCCCAAGCCCATCCAGCTGGAAGCGGGCGGCAGCTACTACTCGGGCACGCGCGGCTGGCAGGGCTGGGCCGCCGTCTCCGGCACCGTGGGCGATTTCGACTACCGCCTGTCGGGCAGCGCCGACCGCCACCACGACCGCCAGGTGCCCGAAGGGCGCTACACCCGGAGCGGCACCCTGGACGGCTCCAGCTACCGCGACAGCGACATGGCGCTGCACCTGGGCTACACCTTCGGCCAGAAGCGCAACCACTACCTGGCGCTGAAGGCCGAGCAGCACCTCCTCGCCACGGACAGCTGGACGGACCCCGACTACGTGCAGGGCTCGATCCGCGATTTCAGCATCGACCTGCCCAAGCGCGACCTGCGCAAGGTCGGCCTGTACTACGACGCCAAGGACCTGAGCCCCGTGGTGCGGAAGATCCACGTCGACGCCTACCGCCAGACCGTGGACCGCCTGTTCGAGAACCGGGTCGAGGTGCAGCCGACTTCCTTCATGAACGTCAAGAACACCGCCACCTCGGACGATCGCAACCTGAACTACGGCGGCACCGCGCAGGTCGATCTGGCCTTGCACCCCGACCACTACACCATCGCCGGCCTGCAGTACCTGATGGACGACCTGGACACCAGCAAGAACAGCATCACCACCACGACCACCCGGCCGCCCATGCCGATGCCGGGCACGCGGACCACGACCAGCCCGACGCATACCCGCGCCTCGATCCAGACGGCCTCGGTGTTCGCCCAGGACGAATGGTCCTTCGCCCGGAACTTCAAGCTGACCGCGGGCCTGCGCTACTACCACGTGAGCTCGAACCTGGACGACACCACCAATGCCGCCCTGGCGGGCCAGGACGACAGCACCACCAACCGCCTGGTCAAGTCCCTGGGCCTGACCTGGAGCGGCCTGGAGCACACCACCCTGCGCGCCCTGTATTCCGAGGGCTACACCATGCCGACCCTGGCGCAGATGTACTCCGACACCACGGCCGGCAGCGGCTCCCTGACCCGCGCCAACCCCGGCCTGAAGCCCGAGACCTCGCAGAACTACGAGGTGGGCGCGCGCTACCAGAACGCCGGCGTGGTGCTGGACGCGGCCGTCTTCTACACCCGGGCCAAGGACTACATCGGCACGACCTCCTGCGCCGCCGCGGGCACCTGCCCGGCGGGCTACGCCGCGAGCGACCGCACCTACGTCAACGCCGACCGCGCCGACACCCACGGCATCGAGCTGGTCGCCGAATACGCGCTGCCCGGCACCAACCTCACCCCCTACGTGACCGGCGCCTGGACGCAGCGGGAGCTGAAATACCCCACGTACTCGACCAAGGACAGCGGCGTGCCGGCCTTCTCCGGCCGCGCGGGGGTGCGCTACGACACCACGCTGTACGGCGCCGAGGTCTGGGCCGACCTGTTCGTGCGCGCCGCCACGCCGGTCAAGGAAACCACGCTGAGCGGCAGCGCCCTGTCGACCGAGCGCCTGCCGGGCTGGGGCACGCTGAACCTGGCGTTCGGCGGCACCCACGGCAAGGACCGCAAGGTGCAGGTGGGGGTGCAGATCAACAACCTCCTGGACAAGGAATACCGCTCCGCGTTCGACGTCCTGCCGGGCACCGGCCGCAGCGTGGAAGTCACCCTGCGCACGACCTTCTGAGCCCGCCGGTCCGGGCCGCCCGCGTTCCGCGGCCCGGACGGCGGACCGCGAACACCGCCGCCGGGCCGGGGCAGGTTCGCATCCACGCGAGCCGCCTGATCGTGCAGGGCGCCGCGCGCCCGCGGGCCGGAGCGTACCGTTGCGCCGAGGCCGCATCGGCGGCTGGAACCCGCCCGCCGGCCGGGCGGATCCCCACGGATCCCTACGGAACCCTTGCCAGGAAGCCGGAAATATGTTTGACTTCCATACATGAACTCCACGCGCGCTTCCTTCCGTGACATCCCGCAGCTCTCCGCTGCCGGGCGCGCGCGTCCGTCGTTCTCCTCCCTCTCCCTGTCGGGTCTACTGCTGCTAGCGATCGGTTGCCGGGCCTAGCGCCGCGTGGCAGTTCGGCAGCCTGTTTCGCCACACCCTCGCATTTCCGCGCCCGTGATCCGGACGCACCCGCCCAGACAGGTACCGACATGATCAAGAATCCCGCCGACAAATACGTTCCGTTCGCTCCGTTCACGTGCGACTTCAGCGAACGCACCTGGCCCAGCCGCCGCATCTCCGCCCCCCCGATCTGGATGAGCACCGACCTGCGCGACGGCAATCAGGCGCTCATCGAGCCCATGAGCGTCGAGCGCAAGCTGCGCTTCTTCGATCAGCTGATCAGGATCGGCTTCAAGGAAATCGAGGTCGGCTTCCCCTCCGCGTCCCAGACCGATTTCGACTTCGTGCGCAAGCTGGTCGATGAAAAGCGCATCCCCGACGACGTCACCATCATCGCCCTGACCCAGGCCCGCGAAGACCTGATCCAGCGCACCGTCGAAGCCTGCGCGGGCGCCAGGCACGCCATCATCCACCTGTACAACGCCTGCGCGCCGGCCTTCCGCAAGATCGTCTTCCGCATGAGCCGCGACGAGGTCCGCGCCATCGCCGTCGAAGGCACCCGGATCGTCAAGACCGAAGTCGCCAGGCACCCCGAAACCCACTGGCGCTACGAATATTCGCCGGAAGTCTTCAGCACCACCGAACCCGATTTCGCGCTGGAAGTCTGCAATGCCGTGGTCGACACCTGGCAGCCCACCGTCCAGGACAAGATCATCCTGAACCTGCCGGCCACCATCGAGGCCACCACGCCGAACCTGTACGCCGACCAGATCGAATGGATGCACACCCATCTGGCCCAGCGCGACAAGATCGTCCTCAGTGTCCACCCCCACAACGACCGCGGCACGGCCGTGGCCGCCGCCGAATTCGCCGTCATGGCCGGCGCCGACCGCATCGAGGGCTGCCTGTTCGGCAACGGCGAGCGCACCGGCAACGTCGATCTGGTCACCCTGGCGCTCAACCTCTACACCCAGGGCATCCATCCGGGCCTGGACTTCTCCGACATCGACGAAGTCCGCCGCTGCGTCGAATACTGCAACCAGCTGCCCGTGCATCCGCGCCACCCCTACGCCGGCGACTTGGTCTTCACGGCCTTCTCCGGCTCGCACCAGGACGCCATCAAGAAGGGCTTCTCGGTGCAGCAGGAAGACGCCGTCTGGGAAGTCCCCTACCTGCCCATCGACCCGGCCGACCTGGGCCGCAGCTACGACGCGGTCATCCGCGTCAACAGCCAGTCGGGCAAGGGCGGCGTGTCCTTCCTCCTGGAACAGGAGCACGGCCTGGTCCTGCCGCGCCGCCTGCAGATCGAATTCAGCCGCGCCATCCAGCGCGTCACCGACGAAACGGGCCGCGAAGTCACGCCGCAGGACGTGTTCGACATCTTCTCCAGCGAATACCTGGACCGCGAAACGCCGATGAAGCTGATCCGGCACCGCATCACCGGCAGCCCCAAGACCACCGGCCAGAAGCAGTTCATGATCGAGATCGAGCTGGAAATCGACGGCCAGGTCCGCCATCTGTCGGGCCAGGGCGACGGCGCGATCTCGGCCTTCATCGCCGCGCTGGGCATCGAGGCCCGCGTGATGGACTACCAGGAACACGCCATCGGCACCGGCACCGACACCCGCGCGGCGTCCTACATCGAGATGCGCATCCAGGACAACGTCAGCGGCTACGGCGTCGGCATCCACGAGGACATCGTGACCTCGTCCTTCCTGGCGATCCTGAGCGCGGTCAACCGCCACGCGGCGGCGGGCGGCGACGTGCGTCCGCGCGCCTCGGTCGCGGCCTGATCCAGAACGGCCCGGGCGCTCCGCACGGAGCGCCCGTCATCCGGCATCCCAGCGCCCGCGGGCGGCGCCACCCCCGCATCCCGGGGATATTCCTGGCACCACAAGCGCCCGCCTCGTTCAGCCCCGTCCCACAGGACGGGGTTTCCGTTTGTGCGCCGCCCAGGCCCCAAACCGCCAGGCCCCGGGCTTCCGGCAAGAGGCCGGGGGTTCTGCCCGCGCCGGCCGCGCGGCCCGGTCAATACACGATGGCCAGGCCCGGCAGGTCCACCGTCACCCGGGGCTTTTCCAGCGCCTGGACGGCATGGGCGGCGAATTCCCGCGCCAGTTCGGGCTGCGCCGAAAGGCGGCTGTAGCCCAGGCTGTCGGCCACGCCCAGGATCTTGTCCAGCAGCAGGACCTTGCCGCTCACGCGCAGGGGCTCGCAGCCCAGGGATTCCCACGTCTGCTCGAACCATTCGCGGGCGGCGTGCGCCCGGTCGGGGTCCACCGGCGCGTCGACGGGCAGTTCCAGGGAACGGTGGGCATCGAAAATCACGATCACATGGCCCTGCATGGGATTTCTCCGGATGTGAAATGCGTGAATTTACCAGGCCGGCGCGGGCTCCCAGGTGACGTCCTCGCCTTTTTCGCGGGCCAGGCGCAGCATGGTCAGCAGCGGCCAGGCCCGGCGGCGCATGCCGACCGGCTGGGCGATGGGATGTTCGACCGTGTCGTCGTGGTCGCCGGAGGCGTCGTCGTGGCCGGGATCGGCCGCCACCAGCGCCTCGATGCCGGCGATGGCGGTGTCCAGCTGCGCCCGGGTGATGACCCCGCGCTCGGGCAGTCCGGGACCATCGAAGGTCTTGCCGGCGGCCACCAGGATGGGCCGAGCATGCTGGGCGAACATCAGGACTTCCGCCGCGGATTTCGATTGGAACAAAATGAGCATGGTGGACTTCCCGCAATGGATACATTCATACACTAACCGATCTTCAACCCCCTGCCAAGCCGCACAATGAGCGCTCCGACAGGAGGTCTTCCATGCCCGAAACCCTTGCCTGGCGCCGCTTGCCATCCTGGCTGGCCGGCGTGCCGCTGGCGCTCGCCTCCTGGTCCACGCCAGCCCCCGCGCACGCCGCAAACGCCCTGAGCTGCCCCGCGCCGCAGGCCCAGGCGCCCTGCGGCGCGGGCTCCGTCCGGGGGCCGGCCGCCGAGCCCGCGCCCGATCCGGGCATCGCCAATCCCGTGCATCTGGCCACCGGCGAGAAATTCCTGCGCGAGACCGACCTGCCCGAGCCGGTCGCGGGCGGCCACCCGTCCTTCGTCCGCCTGTACCGCTCGGGATCCCTGGAAGACGGGCCGCTCGGCCGGGGCTGGAGCAGCGAATACGACATCCGCCTGCGGCCCGCCCCGGACGGCTGGCGGCTGGACCTGCCCGACGGCCGCCGCGTGCGCTTCGACACCCGGGGCCTGGGCGCCGGACCCGCCGACGGCCAGGTCCTGGCGCCCGTTCATGAGGCTGTCCCCTTATCCTGGCTGGGCGCCGACGGCGGCCGGCTGGTCTTCGATGCGCACGGCCGGCTGCGGGCGATCACCGCCCCCGGACGGCCGGACATCGTCATCGACCGCCACGCGGGCGGCCCGCTGGACGGCCTGGCGCGGGAAATCCGGCGCGGCGCCGCCGTACTGCGGCTCGATTACGACGCCTCGGGACCGCGCCCCCGCCTGCGGACGCTGGCCACGCCGCTGGGGGTGTTCCGCTACGAATACGCCCGGAGCGCACACGAGGCGATGCCTACGAGCGCGGCCCCGGCCGGCGGGATGCCGGCCGACGCGCCCCTGGCCGGGCAGGGCCCGGCCCCCGAGCCGGTCCTGCTGACCGCCGTGCAGCGGCCCGACGGCATGCGCCGCCGCTATCACCATGAATCCGGGCGGCAGGCCGGCCACCCCGCCGCCCTCACCGGCGTCACGCTGGAAGCCGCAGACGGCCGGCGCTGGCGCGCCCGCAGCTGGACTTACGACGCGCGCGGCCGCGTCGTCCAGGCGATCCCGGGCGCCCCCGGCACGACGGCGGGCCGCCTGGACCTGGACTATCCGGACGGCCCGCCCGACGCCGGTCCGACCCGCGTGCGCTCGGCAGGCGCGCGGGCCGAGGTGGAGCACGCCCTGCGCGGCGGCCGGATCGTGCCGCGCGCGGTGCGCTCGTCGGCCTGTCCCGCCTGCCCCGGGATCACCCGGCGCATCGACCACGACGCCCAGGGCCGGCCAAGCGCCCTTGGCGATCTGCGCATCCGCCGCGCGCCGGACGGCCGGATCCGCGCGCTGATGCAGGCGCGGGGCGGCTGGCCCGGCCTGCGCCTGGAGTACGGCCCCGGCGGCCGGCTGGCGCGCTGGTCCAGCCGGCTCACCGGCACGGCCCGGCTGTCCTACGATCCGCACGGCCGCCTGACCGGCAGGCGCGAGGCCGACGGCGGGCGCCTGGACGTCCGCCGCGACGCCATCGGCCGACCCGTGCGGCTGCTGCACACGGCGCCCGGCCGGCCGCCGCTGGAGATCGGCCTGCATTGGCGGGGCGACCGGCCGATCCGCCTGACCCACCCCGACGAGACCGAATACCTGCAGCACGACGCGCACGGCCGGGTCACGGCCCGCGCCGTCCACCGGCCCCACGCCCAGGGCGCGCTCGGCTACCGGGAACGCTTTGCCTACGACGCCCACGGACGGCTGACGCGCCATGACCTGCCGGAAGGCGGCGCGCTGCACTACGCCTGGTCGGATGCGGGCCGCCTGATGCGCCTGGACTGGGAAGCCGCCGACGGCGCGCGCCGCACCGTCATCGACTCCGTCCCGGGCCGCGCCGGCTACCGCTACGGCAACGGCCTGTGGCTGCAGACGGCCGCGGGGCCGGACGGGCGGGCCGATACCCTGGTCCTGTCCGACGGGCCGCGCATCCTGTGGGGCGAGCGGCGGCGCCACGACGCGCGCGGCCGGGTCGTGCGCCTGAGCACGCTGTCGGCGTCCGAACCCGCCGTCCCGGACGGCGCCGCGCGTCCACCCTTTGGAACCGCACCGCGCCAGCCAACGCCCGCCCTGCCCGCCGCCCCCTGGCGGCATCGGGTCCTGGCGCACGACGCGCAGGACCGATTGGCCGGGTTCCAGGACGGCGTGACCCGGACCTGGCTGGCCTGGGACGAGGACGGCCGCCTCATCGGGCGCCTGGCCGCCCGCCTCGGCCGGCCCGGCGGTTCGCCGCATGCCGCGCATCCGGCCCGCACGCCGACCGGACTCCAGGGCGCCGGTCCCCGGGACGCCGAGTCCCGGTCCGCCGCGCCGCCGGACGCCGAAGACGGGGATGCCGCCCCGCCCCCGATCGCCCGCAACGAAGCCGGCCTGCCCCTCGCGGTCGGCCGCCGCACGCTGCGCCTGCAGGCCCAGGGCCGGCCGGCCGAGGTCCTGGAGGACGGGCGGGTCCTGGTGCGCTACGCCTACAACGCCCGGGGCCAGCGGATCCGCCGCGTCCAGGACGGCCGGGAAACCGAACGCTACTACGTGGACAACCGCCTGGCGGCGATCTGGCACCGGCCGACCCCCGGAACGCCCGCCCGCACGGAGTCCGCCGCCGGGCCGGACGCCACGGCCGCCGCCACGCCTGCGGCCTCCGCTGCAGCCCCGGTCCCCGCCCGCGCCGCCGCAGGGCTCCCGGCCTTCGGCGTCACCCAGCGCTACCTGTATGCCGGCGAGGTCCCCGTCGGCCTGCTGCAAACGGAAGCCGACGGCCGCACCCGCCTGGTTTACCTGCACGCCGACCTGCTGGGCGCCCCCGTCCTGGCGACCGACGCGGACCGCGCGGTGCGCTGGGCCGCCGACTACGACGCGCTGGGCCGCGCGACCCGCCTGCGCGGCGACCTGGACCTGCCGCTGCGCCGGCCGGGCCAGGACGAGGATCCGGCGACGGGCTGGCACGACAACGTCTTTCGCACCTTCCTGCCCGCGCGCGGCCACTATCTGGAGCCCGACCCCCTGGGGCCGCTGCCCGGCCTGCAAGCCCTGGGCTACGCCGCCCAGCAGCCGCTGCGCCACGTCGATCCCCTGGGCCTGATCCTGCTGGCCTTCGACGGCACGCGGCAAGGGCCGCGCAACCAGGGCAACGTCTGGAAGCTCGCCCAAGCCTACGAGGACGGCCCGGCCTACTATCACGCCGGGCCGGGGAACGGCTACTACGCCGACTGGGACGCGGTCGTCGCCGCCGGCAGCCGCCAGATCCTGAGCAACCAGTGGCAGTCCCTGCTCAACGCCCTGGACCGGGCGCGGGGCGCCGCCGCGCCGGTGCCCATCGACATCCTGGGCTATTCGCGCGGGGCGGCCCTGGCGCGCGACTTCGCCAACCGCATCGCGCGCCACACCCGCGACGGCTGGTTCTCCTACGACGACCCGCTGCGCGGCACCATCGGCCTGTGCGTCGACCTGCGCTTCCTGGGCCTGTTCGACACCGTGGCGCAGTTCGGGCTGCTGGGCGCGGCCAACGCCGGCTTCGACCTGGGCATCGCCGGCGCCTGGCACTGGGTGGCGCACGCCGTGGCGCTGCACGAGCTGCGCGCCCTGTTTCCCCTGGTCTCGGCGGCCGGCGACGCGGGCAACACGGTCGAGGCGCCCTTCATCGGCGCCCACGCCGACATCGGCGGCGGCCTGCTGCTGGACGAGCGGCTGCAGCCCGTCCCCGGCGGCGACCTGTCGGACGTGGCCCTGAACTGGAT
Organism: Castellaniella defragrans 65Phen; assembly: GCF_000612685.1. Taxonomy (NCBI): domain Bacteria; kingdom Pseudomonadati; phylum Pseudomonadota; class Betaproteobacteria; order Burkholderiales; family Alcaligenaceae; genus Castellaniella; species Castellaniella defragrans. Next base: position 332,725 of record NZ_HG916765.1, on the reverse strand, counting down.
GCGCTGGCAGGCGCTGGCCGCCCTGGTGCCCGTCGCCGAACTGGCGCCGGACGACCGCGCGGTGACGCGCCCGCTGCTGCACGACGAGCGCAGCCCCGCCCTGCGCGGCCTGCCGCCGGGCGACCGGGCGCTGCAGGACGCCGCCGCGCGCACGCTCGGCCCCCAGGGCGCGGACCCGCGCCTGGGCGACGCGCAGCGGCGGATCGTGGAGGCCTTCATCCGCCGCGCCGACGCCGCGGCGGACGAATCCGGCGCCGTCGCCGGCAGCGTGGACATGGCGGCCTACGGCGCCTGGCTGGAGGCGGAACGGGGCCTGCCGGGGATGGCCGGCCCGGCGCGGCGGCCCTGAGGCACGGCGCCCCTGAAATCGGGCTATCATTTCGGGATACCCTCAGATACGGACACCATGCTACCCGAGCAACACACCCGGCTCATCGCCATCCTGCGCTCCGTCCTGGACACACTGATCCCCGGCCAGACTCTGGACATCACCCTCGAACGCCCGAAAATCGCCGCCCACGGCGACGTCGCCAGCAACGTCGCCATGCAGGCCGCCCGCGCGGCCCGGCGCAACCCGCGCGAACTGGCGCAGGCCGTCGCGGCGGGCGTCCTGGCCCACCCGGACGCGGCCGGCCTGATCGCCTCGGCGGAAGTCGCCGGCCCGGGTTTCATCAATTTCCGCCTGTCGGCCGCCGCCCACCAGGCCGTCCTGGACGCCATCCAGGCCCAGGGCGAACGCTACGGCCACCGGCCCGCCACCGACGAGCGCGTGCTGGTGGAATTCGTCTCCGCCAACCCCACCGGCCCGCTGCACGTCGGCCACGCCCGCCAGGCGGCGCTGGGGGACTCCATCTGCCGCCTGTTCGCCACCCAGGGCGCCCAGGTCTCGCGCGAGTTCTACTACAACGACGCCGGCAACCAGATCCACAACCTGGCGATCAGCGTGCAGGCGCGCGCGCGCGGCATCGAGCCCGACGACCCGGCCTTCCCCGCCGACGGCTACCGGGGCGAATACATCCAGGACATCGCGCGCGACTACCTGGCCGGCGCCACCGTCCAGGCCAGCGACGGCGACCCCATCCGGGCGTCCGGCGACCTCGACGACCTGGACGCGATCCGCCGCTTCGCCGTGGCCTACCTGCGCCGCGAGCAGGACCTGGACCTGCAGGCCTTCGACCTGCGCTTCGACAACTACTACCTGGAAAGCTCGCTCTACACCAGCGGCCGCGTCGAGCGCACCGTCCAGGCCCTGATCGACGCCGGCCACACCTACGAACGGGACGGCGCGCTGTGGCTGCGCACGACCGAACTGGGCACCGGCGACGACAAGGACCGCGTCATGCGCAAGTCCGAGGGCGGCTACACCTATTTCGTGCCGGACGTGGCCTACCACGTCGCCAAATGGGAGCGCGGCTTCCACCATGCCATCAACATCCAGGGCACCGACCACCACGGCACCATCGCCCGCGTGCGCGCCGGCCTGCAAGGCCTGGGCCTGGGCATCCCGGCCGACTACCCGGCCTACGTGCTGCACAAGATGGTGCGCGTCATGCGCGACGGCGCCGAGGTCAAGATCTCCAAGCGCGCTGGCAGCTACGTCACGCTGCGCGACCTGATCGACTGGGTGGGACGCGACGCCGTGCGCTTCTTCCTGGCCCAGCGCCGCGCCGATTCCGAATTCGTCTTCGACATCGACCTGGCCCTGTCGCGCAGCGAGGAAAACCCGGTCTACTACATCCAGTACGCGCACGCCCGCATCCACTCGCTGCTGCGCCAGCACGACGCCGGCAGCCAGGCGCGGGCGGCGGACCCATCCCTGCTGACCGCCCCCACCGAAATCACGCTGCTGCAGCGCCTGGCCGAATACCCCGGCGTGCTGACGCAGGCCGCCCGCGAACTGGCGCCGCACCAGCTGGCATTCTGGCTGCGCGACTGCGCCGCCGATTTCCACGCCTGGTACAACGCCGAGCGCATCCTGGTGGACGACCCCGCCCTGGGTGCCGCCCGCCTGCGCCTGGCCCGCGCCACCGCCCAGGTGATCGCCAACGGCCTGGGCCTGCTGGGGGTCGGCGCCCCCGAGCGCATGTAGCGCCATGGCCACCCGCAAGAAATCCTCGCGGTCGGGCAGCGCCTGGTTCGGCCTGGTCCTGGGCATGGTGCTCGGGGTGGCGGCCGCGGTGGCCGTCGCCCTGTTCGTCACCAAGGCCCCCATGCCCTTCAAGGACAAGGCCAGCCGCGACGACCCGACCACCCTGCTGCCGGACGTGAAGAACGCCCCGGACCCGAACATCGCCCTGTACGGCAAGGACGGCCCGGCGGGCACGCGCTCGGCCGCCCAGGGCGGCAGCAGCACCAATCCGCCGGCCCCGGCGCCGGAGCCCGGCGCCTCGCCGGAAAATCCGCTGTCCGATGCCATCGGCCAGATCATCGCCGGGCTGGACAAGCCCGCGGCCAAACCCGCCCCGGCGGCGGCACCGGTGAATCCGCCGGCCCCGCCGCAGACCAGCCAGCCCATTCCGCCGCCGCCTCCCCCGCCGCCCGCCGCCCGCCCGGCGCCCGGCACGCAGACCACCTACTACCTGCAGACCGGCGCCTTCCGTTCGCAGAAGGAAGCCCAGGCCATGCTGGCCCGGGTCGTGCTGCTGGGCCTGCCGGTGCGCGTCGAAACCGGCGAATCCAACGGCGCCCCCATCAACCGCGTGCGCGTCGGCCCCTTCAAGGGCATCGACGAAATGAACCGCGCCCGGGCCCGCCTGGGCGACGAGAAGATCGAATCGACCGTCGTCCGCCCCTGAACCGCCCCCCAAGGAGCCCACCATGAAGATCGCCCTGTTTTCCCGCCTCGTGTCGGGCCTGGTCCTGGGACTGGCCGCGCTGGCCATGACGCCCGCCCAGGCGGCGCCCTACGATACGCTCGATCCGGTCCAGCCCTCGGACACCCCGGGCAAGATCGAAGTCCTGGAATTCTTCTTCTACACCTGCCCGCACTGCAACGCCATCGAACCCCTGATCGAGAAATGGCGCAAGACCCTGCCCGAGGGCGTGGCCTTCAAGAGCGTGCCGGTCGCCTTCAACGCCAGCATGCGCGACATGCAGAAGCTCTATTACACCCTGGAGGCCCTGGACCGCCTGGACCTGCATCCGCAGGTCTTCAAGGCCATCCACGAACAGCGCAAGGACCTGACCCAGGCCAAGGAAATCATCGACTGGGCCGCCTCGCAGGGGCTGGACCGCCAGACCTTCACCGACACGTTCAATTCCTTCGGCGTGCAGACCAAGGTCTCCCGCGCCGACGAGCTGACCAAGTCCTACCACGTGGACGGCACGCCGACCATCGCCATTGGCGGCCGCTACCTGACCTCGCCCTCGAACACCGGCACCTACCAGGGCGCCATCGACGAGGCCGACAAGCTGGTCAAGCAGCTGCTGGCGGGGAAGCAGTAAAACAGGCGCAAGGCCATCCTACCTTGATCATTTTGTCCGGCTCCACATGGAGCCGGAATTCGCTCGCCGGTACAATCGAGTTTAATGCGAGGCCCTGTTCGAGGGCGCTCAGAACGAACCCAGGCGATCCGGAACATGCCCGTCAACCTCGACAAGCCGCACCTGTGGAAGACTGATGTGGCAGCGTCAGTCGACATGTACAACCGCTGGTTCATAAACTTTGCACCAGCCGCCTTTCGAGACACGCGCGTCCGGACCACTCAGAGCGTGAAAGAGGCACTTCGCGCCACCAACTATCTAACCGACGTTCAACCGGCCCTGCTGCGCCAGCACCCCGAGATCCTGCCAACCCTCCGAATGTCCATGTGTCCTCCGCTCGCCGTGGATCGGCTCATCGGCTTATCCAGCGCCTCACCGAATCTCGTCAAATGCATGGAGAAAGAGCAGCGGTTGCCTGTGCGAATGTCCAGCGTCAAAGCGGATCAAGAGCTTGAAAAGATCGCCGCCGTGATCGAACGCCTGGCCGACCCGGATATCTTCGTCTGGCTCAACCGCGCGGCATCGGCCACCAAAGCCGAAATCCATCGGGCGGCGACCATCATCGCCGACAGACTATGCGGCGCCGTGACAAACCCGATCATCCGAAATGCACAGGAGCAAAGGCAACTCGCTGTTATCCAGGCCTATCTGGAGCAGCGTGGCTACAGGCGGCTCCATCCCGGTGATGGCATCAAGTTCAATTCCATGCCTTCCGGCACGTTCAGCTTCCGAATGAATGTGCCGATCAAGCAAACGAACGGTGTGCAATCCATCAATATTCCTATCGATGCCGTCATCATGCCGAAAGCGGCAAAGCGCGGGGATCTACCACTGTTTTTCGAGGCAAAATCCGCAGGCGACTTCACCAACACCAACAAGCGCCGCAAGGAAGAAGCGGTCAAGATGGCTCAGCTTCGCCATACCTATGGTCCCAACGTGCGCTTCAACCTGTTCCTTTGCGGCTATTTCGATAGTGGCTATCTCGGCTACGAAGCTGCAGAAGGCATCGACTGGGCTTGGGAACACCGCATCGATGACCTGTCATTGTTTGGGATATGACCATGACCAGCAAGGCCGAGACCATCACCCTCGTGGAGGAACGGCGTCTGACTCTTCAAGCAGAGCTTGACAGCTACAAAACTCAAGCCGAACGGAATAAATTTGGGCAATTCGCCACACCCACCCGGCTTGCCCATGAAATACTCGCCTACGGTCTGAGTCTACTGCCCAGAAATGAGGCTATTCGCTTTCTCGACCCTGCGATCGGCACAGGCTCATTCTATTCGGCCTTGCGGGCAACCCATGGTCGGCGCCCCGTGAATTGGGCGCGCGGCTTCGAGATCGATCCTCACTATGGAGAACCTGCCCGGCATCTCTGGAGGGAAACACCTCTCGACATCACACTCTCGGATTTCACACGGCAAGAGCCACCGACGCACGATGAGGAAAAATCCAATCTGCTCATCTGCAACCCCCCCTATGTGCGGCACCATCACATCGGCGGCGCCGATAAACGCCGCCTGCAAAACACCGCGCGGAAAGCCGCTAACATCGAATTCTCTGGACTATCGGGGCTTTATTGCTATTTCCTGGCGCTGTCCCACCCATGGATGAGCGAAGGCGGGATCGCCGGATGGCTCATCCCCAGCGAATTCATGGACGTGAACTACGGGAAGGCGCTCAAGGCATACTTGCTGAGGGATGTCACGCTACTGCATATCCATCGTTTCGACCCCAACGACGTGCAATTCGATGATGCCCTGGTATCCTCTGCCGTCGTCTGGTTCAAGAAACAGAAGCCGCTTGCAGACCACCAGATCACATTTTCCTTCGGCGGCACACTGCAGCAGCCTGCACTGGTCAGGAAAGTGAATGCGGGCGAACTGGAACACGCAAGCAAGTGGTCCAGGTTTCCCAAACGGAGCGCCGAATCCACACACAAAGGCTACCGGCTCGGCGACTTGTTTTCCGTCAAGAGAGGGCTCGCCACGGGAGACAACAATTTCTTCATCCTGGACGAAGAACGCGCCACCGCGCTTGATATTCCGTCACGGTTTTTACGCCCCATCCTACCGAGCACTCGATATGTGAAGGAAGATGAAATCATGGCTGACGAGCACGGGATCCCATTGCTCGAAAAGCGTCTGTTTCTGCTTGACTGCACCTTGCCCGAACACGAAGTCCAGCACGGATATCCGTCGCTCTGGGCGTATCTTCAAACTGGGCGCGCACAGGTCGCGCAACGCTATCTGTGCCGTTCACGGCGCTACTGGTACGCTCAGGAACGCCGCCCTGCGGCGCCCATAGTCTGTACCTACATCGGCCGCAGCGATCATGGCGGTCAACCCTTTCGTTTCCTGCTGAACCATAGCCAGGCAACAGCGACGAATGTTTATCTCATGCTTTATCCGTCGCCCCTGCTGATGGACAAGCTCCGGGCCAATCCCGCCATGCTACGCACGCTATGGCATGCACTCAACGCCATCGATAGGACCGTTTTGCTAGACAACGGCCGCGTGTATGGCGGAGGAATGCATAAACTTGAACCCAGAGAACTGGCCGCCGTACCGGCTGACGAACTTGCAGCCTTGATCGGTCTCGACAAGAAACGCCCTGAAGAGCAACTGGCGTTCGAGGCAATGGCGGCAGCGCTCTAGTACCTACGCCGAGACTTCGTCCAACGAATTGGCAAACGCCTAACCGCGCCCAGCCGCCTCGAACGCCTGCGCCAGGTCGGCGATCAGGTCGGCGGGGTCTTCCAGGCCGATGTGCAGGCGCAGCACCGTGCCCTTGCGCATGCGCGCGTCGGCTACCGAGGCCCAGTAGCCGTGGGCGGCCAGGGCGGAAGGCTCGACCTGCGTGACCAGGCTTTCGTAGCCGCCCCAGGAATAGCCGATCCCGAACAGCCGCAGGCCGTCGATCAGGCGGCGCACCTGCCGCTCGTCGAAATCGACGGCCACGGACAGCAGGCCGTTGGACCCCGTCGCGTCGCGCCGCCACAGCGCATGGCCGGCGTCGTCCGGCCAGGCGGGGAAGAAGATCCGCGACACCCGGGGCTGGGCGTCCAGCCAGCGGCAGACCTCCATCGCGTGCTCGGCGCAGGCGCGCAGGCGCACCCCCAGGGTGCGCGCGCCGCGCAGCGCCAGCCAGGCGTCGTCGGCGCTGACGGTGCTGCCCAGGGCGTAATGGGTCTCGTGCAGCTTGCCGATCAGCGCCGGGTCGCGCGCCACGGCCGCGCCCAGCATCAGGTCGGAATGGCCGCCGACGTACTTGGTGGCGGCGATCACCGACACGTCGGCCCCGAGCTGCAGGGGCCGGTAGATGTAGCCCGAGCCCCAGGTGTTGTCGGCCACCACGACCAGGCCGTGCTCGTGGGCCCAGTTGGCCAGGGCGGGCAGGTCCAGCATTTCCATCAGCAGCGAGCCCGGCGATTCCAGGTACAGCACCCGGGTCTCGGGGCGCAGGGCGGCCTGCAGGCCGGCGAGGTCGCCGCGCACGAAATCCATGGCCACGCCCATGCGCGACAGGACGGTCTTGTGCAGGTAGCGCACCGGCCCGTACACGCAGTCCACGACCAGGGCATGGTCGCCCTGGCCCAGCAGCGCCATCAGCGCCATGCTGATGGCCGCCATGCCGGAAGGCGCCAGGAACGCCCGCTCGCCGCCTTCCAGGCCGCACAGCAGCGTCTCCAGGGCCTCGTGCGTCTGCAGGCCGACCCGGCCGTAGGTGGGCACGCGCTCGCCGCGCTGCTTGGCCGCCTGGGCGCGGTCCAGCACGTCCATGGAGGCGAAGCGCACCGTGCTGGTGCGGTACGAGGGCAGCGCGACCGGCCCCGAGCCGGTGGCCGGATCCAGGGGAGCCTGGCCGATGTGCTGCAGCAGCGTGTCGATGCGGTCGGAATCGTGGAATGTCATGAACTCAGATCTTTTGAAAACGGTACACCCCGTCCTCGCCGAGGGTGCGCCGCAGGGATCCCTGGAAGTATAGGGCGTGCAGGTGGGCGATGGATTCGCCCATGGCGAAGGACAGCTGGTGCAGGTCCAGCTTGCGGTGGAACAGCACCGGCAGCAGATCGTGGGCGGTGCGCGGCTCGCCACAGGCGGCCAGGACCTCGGCCAGGCGCTCGGCGTGGTGCTCCCGCTGCTGGACGATGCGCCGGTGCAGGCCGCGGAAGGGCCGGCCGTGGGACGGCAGCACCAGGGTGTCCGCGGGCAGCGCTTCGTAGGCGGCGAGCGAATCCAGGTACAGGCGCAGGGGATCGGACTCGGGCTCCAGGTCGAACACGCTGACGTTGGTGGAAATGCGCGGCAGCACCATGTCGCCCGAGATCAGCGCACCCAGGTCCGGACACCACAGCGAGACGTGCTCGGGCGCATGGCCGTAGCCGACGATGACGCGCCAGCCGTGCCCGCCGATGGGCACTTCCTGGCCGTGCATCAGGCGGTGGAAGCGCGACGGCATGCCGGGCACCAGGCGCACGTAATAGTCGTGGCGGGCGCGGATCGTGTCCAGCGCCTGCGGATCGGCCAAGCCGTGGCGGGCGAAGTGCCGCGCCGCGCCCACGCCGGACGGACCGCTGCCCTCGACCGAGGAATCCGCCACCGACGATCCCGACCACAGCCGGGCCACCGCGTAGTCCGTCATGGACATCCACAGCGGCGCCTGCCAGCGCTCGCACAGCCAATGGGCCAGGCCGACGTGGTCCGGATGCATGTGGGTGACCATCACGCGCAGCACCGGCAGGCCGTCCAGCGCCTGCTCGAACACGGTTTCCCAGCAGTCGCGGACCTCGGCGCGGTCGATGCCGCAATCGACCACCGTCCAGCCCTCGCGGCCGTCGATGCGGTCGCGCAGCAGCCACAGATTGATGTGGTCCAGGGCGAAGGGCAGCGGCATGCGGATCCAGCGCACACCGGCGGCCACTTCGCGCGCGCGGCCGGATTCGGGCAGGGCGTCGCCCCAGGGATAGTCGAGTTCGTTTTCCAGCGGGTTCATGCCGCGTCTCCAGTAGATTCGGGTTTTTCTGCGGGTTTTCTCGCATCATTATGTCAGAATTTCCTCTTTACGTTAACGTAAACGTAATCCATAATGGGCGCTGACTGGATCCGCCGTTTCGCGCGCTCCCCGACCGAACCGCCGGCCGATCCACCCATCGCCGCATCCCACCCCATGAGCCAAGCCACCTGGACGATTTCCGAGCTTGCCCGCGAATTCGGCATCACGCCGCGCACGATCCGCTTCTATGAGGATCAGGGCATCGTCAGCCCGGCGCGCGCAGGCCGCAACCGGGTCTATGCCCCGCGCGACCGCACGCGGCTCAAGCTCGCCCTGCGCGGGCGGCGGCTGGGGCTGCAGCTGGCCGAAATCGTCACCCTGATCGACCTGTACGACCGCGGCGGCGCCAACAGCGAAGCGCAGCTGCGGCAGTACGCCGAAGTCCTCGCCAGCCACCGCGCCAAGCTCGAACAGCAGCGGCGCGACCTGGACGAGACCCTGAAAGAAATCCGCCGCCAGCAGGCCGAATGCGAAGCGCTGCTGCGGGCGCGCCACCCACGACACCAGGAGACCACCCCATGAACCTGCCCGGCCTGAACTTCGACCTCGGCTCCGACCTCGACATGCTGCGCGAGGCGGTGCGCGACTTCGCCCAAGCCGAGATCGCCCCGCGCGCCGCCGCGGCCGACCGCGACGACCAGTTCCCCATGGACCTGTGGCGCAAGTTCGGCGACCTGGGCCTGCTGGGCGTGACCGTGGCCGAGGCCTACGGCGGCGCCAACCTCGGCTACCTGGCGCACATGATCGCCATGGAGGAAATCTCGCGCGCCAGCGCGTCCATCGCCCTGTCCTATGGCGCGCACTCCAATCTGTGCGTCAACCAGATCCACCGCAACGGCACCGAAGCGCAGAAGCAGAAATACCTGCCCGGCCTGATCTCCGGCGAACGGATCGGCGCGCTGGCCATGAGCGAACCCGGCGCGGGTTCGGACGTCGTCGGCATGCGGCTGCGCGCCGAGAAGCGCGGCGACCGCTACGTGCTCAACGGCACCAAGATGTGGATCACCAACGGGCCGGACGCCGACACCCTGGTGGTCTACGCCAAGACCAGGCCCGAGGCCCACCAGCGCGGCATCACCGCCTTCATCGTCGAGAAGACCTTCCCTGGCTTCTCGGTGGCGCAGAAGCTCGACAAGCTGGGCATGCGCGGCTCGCACACCGGCGAGCTGGTGTTCCAGGACTGCGAGGTCCCGGCCGAGAACGTGCTGGGCGAGGTCGACGGCGGCGTCAAGGTGCTGATGAGCGGCCTGGACTACGAGCGCGCCGTGCTCGCGGCCGGCCCCCTGGGCATCATGCAGGCGGTCATGGACGTGGTCGTGCCCTACGTGCACGAACGCAGGCAGTTCGGCCAGCCGATCGGCGAATTCCAGCTCATCCAGGGCAAGCTGGCCGACCTCTACACCACCCTGCAGGCCTGCCGCGCCTTCTGCTACACGGTCGGCAAGAACCTCGACAGGCTGGGCGCCGGCCACGCGCGCCAGGTGCGCAAGGACTGCGCCGGCGTCATCCTGTACTGCGCCGAGAAGGCCACCTGGATGGCCGGCGAGGGCATCCAGATCCTGGGCGGCAACGGCTACATCAACGACTACCCCACCGGCCGCCTGTGGCGCGACGCCAAGCTCTACGAGATCGGCGCCGGCACCAGCGAGATCCGCCGCATGCTGATCGGCCGCGAGCTGTTCGGCGAAACCGCCTGAACCCGACCCAGGAGCCGCGCAGCCATGGACGACACCGGCGACCACCGCCGCATCGAGCCCGTCGCGCCCCGGGGCCAGTCCCCGGAGGCCGTGGCGCGCATGATCCTGGCCGGATTCGACCGCCACTATTCGCTGTTCCGCTACAGCGCGCAGCGCGCCAAGGCGCTGTTTGAATCGGGCGACTGGCACGGCATCCAGCAGCTCTCGCGCGAGCGCATCGAATACTACGATACCCGCGTGCGGGAATGCGCGGCGGCCCTGGGCCAGGCGCTGCGCGGCACCACCCGCGCCCACACCGCGCCGGACACGGCCCTGACCGGCGAGCAGATCGAATTCTGGCTGGCCGCCAAGACCAGCTACATCACCCTGCTGGCCGGCCACCGCCAGCCCGAATGTGCCGAGACCTTCTTCAACTCGGTGTCCTGCCGCATCCTGCACCGCAACTACTTCAACAACGACTTCCTGTTCGTGCGCCCGGCGGTGGCGACCGACTACATCGACGGCGAGCACCCGTCCTACCGGGCCTACTATCCGCTGACCGAGGGCCTGCTGCCCAGCCTGACCCGCATGGCGGCCGACTTCGGCCTGGCCGCGCCCTATCACGACCTGCCGGCGGACGTGCGGCGCATGGCCCGCATGGGCCTGCGCCACCTGCGCCGCACCCTGCCGCGCGGCCTGGGCAAGCGGCTGGCGCCCGACTGCCAGATCCAGGTGCTCAACACCCTGTTCTTCCGCAACAAGGGCGCCTACATCGTCGGCCGCCTGATCAACCAGACCGCCATCCATCCCTTCGCCGTGGCGCTGCTGCACACGCCCTCGGGCCACATCCAGTTCGACGCCCTGCTGCACACCAGCGACGACCTGAGCACGCTGTTCAGCTTCACGCGCGCCTATTTCCTGGTGGACATGGAGGCTTCGGCGGCCTACGTCGATTTCCTGTCCTCGCTGTTCCCGCGCAAGCCCAAGGCCGAGATCTACACCACCATCGGCCTGCAGAAGCAGGGCAAGACCCTGTTCTACCGCGACTTCCTGCACCACCTGTCGCACTCGCGGGACGCCTTCGACTACGCGCCGGGGATCCAGGGCATGGTCATGACGGTGTTCACCCTGCCGTCCTATCCCTACGTGTTCAAGCTGATCCGCGACCGCATCGCCAAGGACGGCATGGACGAGGCCACGGTGCGGCGCAAGTACCAGATGGTGAAGAAGCACGACCGCGTCGGGCGCATGGCCGACACCTGGGAATATTCCCAGGTCGCCCTGCCGCGCAGCCGCTTCTCGCCGCGCCTGCTCGAAGGCCTGCGCCGCGAGGTCCCCAGCCTGCTGGAGGAGACCGACGGCCTGGTGGTGCTGCGCCACGTCTACATCGAACGCCGCATGACGCCGCTGAACATCTTCCTCGCCAGCGCCTCCGACGCCGCCCTGGAAGCCGCCGTGCAGCAATACGGCCAGGCCATCCGCGAGCTGGCCGCCGCCAACATCTTCCCCGGCGACATGCTGTACAAGAACTTCGGCGTCACCCGCCTGGGCCGCGTGGTCTTCTACGACTACGACGAGATCCAGCGCATGACCGAAATGCAGTTCCGCCGCATCCCGCCCGCCCCCAACGAGGAGGCCGAGATGTCCGGCGAACCCTGGTACCCCGTGGGCGCCAACGACGTCTTCCCGGAAGAGTTCGAGCGGTTCCTGCTGGGCGACCCCCGGGTGCGCGCCGCCTTCCTGAAATACCACGCGCCGCTTTTGGATGCACAATGGTGGCAGGACTGCCGCGCGCGCGCCGCCCAGGGTCGCATCGAGGACATCTTCCCCTATGACCAGTCGCGCAGGCTGCAGCCGCCGGACGGCCATTCGCGGCCGCCCCGGAGCGATTCAACGGATACCCTCTAGAGCAAGAGAAAGGAGCCTCACCATGTCCGATTCCATCGTCATCGTATCCGCCGCCCGCACCCCCATGGGGGGCATGATGGGCAGCCTGTCCGGCCTGGCCGCGCATGAACTGGGCGCCATCGCGATCAAGGCCGCCGTCGAGCGCGCGGGCATCGCCGGCGACGCCGTCCAGGAAGTCATCATGGGCAACGTCCTGCAGGCCGGCCAGGGCCAGGCACCCGCCCGCCAGGCCGCCCTGGGCGCGGGCCTGCCCAAAAGCGTCGCGTGCAGCACCCTGCACAAGGTCTGCGGCTCGGGCCTGAAGGCCGTGATGCTGGCCCACGACATCATCAAGGCCGGCTCGGCCGAGGTGGTGGTGGCCGGCGGCCAGGAAAGCATGAGCAACGCCCCCTATCTGCTGCTCAAGGGCCGCCAGGGCTACCGCTACGGCCATTCCACGGTCTACGACCACATGGCCCTGGACGGCCTGGAAGACGCCTACCAGCGCGGCACCGCCATGGGCGTGTTCGCCGAGGACTGCGCCTCCAAGTACAGCTTCACGCGCGAGCAGCAGGACGCCTTCTCCCTGGAATCGCTGCGCCGCGCGCGCCAGGCCACCGAGGACGGCAGCTTCAAGTGGGAAATCGCGCCGGTCACGGTCCAGGGCCGCAAGGGCGACACCGTGATCGACACCGACGAGGCCCCCGCCAAGGCCATGCCGGAAAAGATCCCGACGCTCAAGCCCGCCTTCAAGAAGGACGGCACGATCACGGCGGCCAACGCGTCCTCGATCTCCGACGGCGCCTCGGCGCTGGTGGTGATGAGCGCCGCCAAGGCCAAGGAACTCGGCGCCGCGCCCCTGGCGCGCATCGTCGGCCACACCCAGTTCTCGCACGATCCGCAGTGGTTCACCACCGCCCCGGTCGGCGCGATCCAGAAGCTGCTGGACAAGGCCGGCTGGCAGGCCGGCGACGTCGATCTGTACGAGATCAACGAAGCCTTCGCCGTGGTGACCATGGCCGCCATGGCCGACCTGAAGATCCCGCACGACCGGGTCAACATCCACGGCGGCGCCACCGCCCTGGGCCATCCCATCGGCGCCTCCGGCGCGCGCCTGCTGACCACGCTGATCGGCGCCCTGCGCAAGACCGGCGGCAAGCGCGGCATCGCCTCGCTGTGCATCGGCGGCGGCGAAGCCGTGGCCCTGGCCGTCGAAATGCTGTAAATCCCACGCAGTACCCGCGGATGAGTCCGGACACCGGGCAGCCCCTGCGGACTGCCCGGTGCCCGACGAATCGGAGCGCCTTGCAAGGCGCGACGTGGGGAGATGCCACAAGTTTGAAACTGGCCCCCACAGTCTGATGAATCCGTGCAGCATGCAGGCCATTTTTCTTTACTTCCAGGAACCGACATGCCGGTCATCGAGTCCCGCATCAACCCACGATCCCAGGAATTCCAGGACAACGCCCGCGTCATGCGGACGCTGGTCGACGATCTGCGCGAGCGCATCGCCCGCACGGCGCAGGGCGGCGGCGAAACGGCCCGCGCCCGGCACCTGGCGCGCGGCAAGCTGCTGCCGCGCGAGCGGGTCGAGCGCCTGCTCGATCCCGGCACCCCCTTTCTCGAACTGTCGCCGCTGGCGGCGCTCGACGTCTACGACAACGCCTCGCCCGGCGCGGGCCTGATCACCGGCATCGGCCGGGTGGGCGGCACCGAATGCGTGATCGTCTGCAACGACGCCACGGTCAAGGGCGGCACCTACTACCCGCTCACGGTGAAAAAACACCTGCGCGCCCAGGAAATCGCCCAGCAGAACCACCTGCCCTGCATCTACCTGGTCGATTCGGGCGGCGCCAACCTGCCCAACCAGGACGAGGTCTTTCCCGACCGCGACCACTTCGGCCGCATCTTCTACAACCAGGCCGTCATGTCGTCCATGGGCATCGCCCAGCTGGCCGTGGTGATGGGCTCCTGCACCGCCGGCGGCGCCTACGTGCCCGCCATGAGCGACGAATCCATCATCGTGCGCAACCAGGGCACGATCTTCCTGGGCGGCCCGCCCCTGGTCAAGGCCGCCACCGGCGAGGAAGTCTCGGCCGAGGACCTGGGCGGCGGCGACGTGCACACCCGCCTGTCGGGCGTGGCCGACCACCTGGCCGAGAACGACACCCACGCGCTGCGCCTGGCGCGCGACGCGGTGGCGCGGCTCAACCGCCCGGCCCCGCCCGCGCCCGGCCCCTGGGCCGAGCCCCTGTACGACCCGGCCGAGCTGGACGGCATCATCCCCCAGGACACGCGCAAGCCCTACGACGTGCGCGAGGTCATCGCGCGCATCGTGGACGGCTCCGACTTCGAGGAATTCAAGGCGCGCTTCGGCACCACCCTGGTCACGGGCTTCGCGCGCATCTACGGCATGCCGGTGGGCATCATCGCCAACAACGGCATCCTGTTCTCCGAGGCCGCGCAGAAGGGCACGCACTTCATCGAACTGTGCTGCCAGCGCAATATCCCCCTGGTCTTCCTGCAGAACATCAGCGGCTTCATGGTGGGCCGCAAATACGAGAACGAAGGCATCGCCCGCCACGGCGCGAAGATGGTCACGGCCGTGTCCACCGCCTCGGTGCCGAAATTCACGGTGCTGATCGGCGGCTCCTTCGGCGCCGGCAACTACGGCATGTGCGGCCGCGCCTTCGGCCCGCGCCTGCTGTTCCTGTGGCCCAACGCGCGCATCTCGGTCATGGGCGGCGAGCAGGCCGCCAGCGTCCTGGCCACCGTGCGGCGCGACAGCATCGAACGCAAGGGCGGCGCCTGGTCCGCCGACGAGGAAGACGCCTTCAAGGCGCCCATCCGCGCCCAGTACGAGCGCGAGGGCCATCCCTACTATTCCACCGCGCGGCTATGGGACGACGGCATCATCGCGCCGTCCGACACGCGGCGGGTGCTGGGCCTGGGCCTGGCCGCCGCCCGTCACGCCCCGGCCGAAGCCACCCGCTTCGGCGTGTTCAGAATGTAAGGAAACCGCCGTGTTCGACACCCTCCTCATCGCCAACCGCGGCGAGATCGCCTGCCGCATCGCCGCCACCGCCCGCCGCATGGGCATCCGCACCGTCGCCGTCTATTCCGACGCCGACGCCGACGCGCGCCACGTCCACGCCTGCGACCGCGCCGTGCGCATCGGCGGCCCGGAGCCCGCCGCCAGCTACCTGCGCGCCGACGCCATCCTGGACGCCGCCCGCCGCACCGGCGCCCAGGCCGTCCACCCGGGCTACGGCTTCCTGTCGGAAAACGCCGAATTCGCCCGCGCCTGCGCCGACGCCGGCCTGGTCTTCGTCGGCCCGCCGGTGGACGCGATCGCCGCCATGGGCAGCAAGTCCGCCGCCAAGACCCTGATGTCCGGCGCCGACGTGCCCCTGGTGCCCGGCTACCACGGCGAGCGCCAGGAAGCCGGTTTCCTCCAGGAGCAGGCCCGCACCATCGGCTACCCCGTGCTCATCAAGGCCAGCGCGGGCGGCGGCGGCAAGGGCATGCGCATCGTCCACGCCGACGCCGAATTCCAGGCTGCCCTCGCCTCCTGCCAGCGCGAGGCGGCCAGCAGCTTCGGCAACGCCCAGGTCCTGATCGAGCGCTACCTGACCAAGCCGCGCCACATCGAGATCCAGGTCTTCGCCGACACGCACGGCCAGTGCGTGCACCTGTTCGAGCGCGACTGCTCGGTGCAGCGGCGCCACCAGAAGGTCATCGAGGAAGCCCCCGCCCCCGGCATGACGCCCGAGCGGCGCGAGGCCATGGGCCGCGCGGCCGTGGCCGCCGCCCAGGCCGTCGGCTACGTCGGCGCCGGCACGGTGGAATTCATCGCCGAGCCCGACGGGCGCTTCTACTTCATGGAAATGAACACCCGGCTGCAGGTCGAGCACCCGGTCACCGAGGCCATCACCGGCCAGGACCTGGTGGAATGGCAACTGCGCGTGGCCGCCGGCCAGCCGCTGCCGCTGCGCCAGGACCAGCTGCGCATCCAGGGCCACGCCATCGAGGCGCGCATCTACGCCGAGAATCCGGACAAGGACTTCCTGCCCAGCATCGGCCGCCTGGACGCCCTGCAATGGCCGCCGCACGTGGTCTTCCAGACCGGCCCCGTGCGCGTGGACGGCGGCGTGCGGGAAGGCGACACGATCTCGCCGCACTACGACCCGATGATCGCCAAGCTGATCGTCCACGGCCAGGACCGCGAGCAGGCCCGCCAGCGGATGCTGCGCGCGCTGGGCGCGGTGCGCGCCACCGGCGTGCAGACCAACATCGCCTTCCTGGGCCGCCTGATGGACGACCCGGCCTTCGCCGCCGCCGACCTGGACACCGGGCTGATCGAACGCGAGCACGAGCGCCTGTTCCCCGCGCCGCGGGACTGCGAGGACGGCGCGCTGGCCCTGGCCGCCGCCGCGCTGCTGCACCACGACGGCCTCGCCCGCCCCGGCGCCCTGGCGGCGGACGCCGGCCCCTGGAGCCAGGCCGACGGCTGGCGCGTGGGCGGACGCTACGAGCGCATCCTGGTCGTGAAGGACGCGCGCGGCGAACGCGCCGTGCATCTGCGCCGCGACGGCCGGGACTGGACCCTGGCGGTGGACGACCGCCCCGCCCAGGACTTCCACTGGCAGGCCGAGGGACGCCACCCGGCCCGCGTCCGCGTCCGCCTGGGCGAGGCCGAGGCGCGCGGCGACGTCCACCGCGACGGCGCGCGCCTGGACGTCTTCGCCGAGGGCCGGCGCCAGACGCTGGAATGGCGCGACCCGCTCGCCCTGGCGGCCGCGTCCGCCGACGACGCGGCCGGCGGCCTGAGCGCCCCCATGCCGGGCAAGATCCTGTCGGTCGCGGTCGCGGCGGGCGACGTGGTGACGCGCGGCACGCCGCTGATCGTCATGGAGGCCATGAAGATGGAGCACACCATCGAAGCGCCGCACGACGGCACGGTGCGGGAGGTCTTCTACGCCGTCGGCGACCAGGTGACCGAAGGCGCGACCCTGATCGACCTGGAGGCCGGGGCGGATTGAGCCCCTGCGGACGCCGGGTTCCGGACCCGGCGTCCGCAGGGCTAGAAAGTCAGCACGTCGCTGACAGGATCGTCGTGGGCGGCGAGCTTCCCGGGCCGGGGGGATGACACGGGAATGCGTGCCCCCTGGCGCGCGAAGATCGGCAGGCGCTCCAGGGGCGCCTCGACCTCGTGGCACCGCCCCGACTCAAACGCTTCTCCGGTATCCAGGGCGAACCAGCGGCCGCCCTGCGGCAGCACCGGCAGATAGACGCGCCGCCGCACCAGTCCTTCCTCGACGACCGGGGCGATCAACAGCCAGTCGCCGAGCATGAAGTCGTCGGAATCCTCGAAGCACCGGTCGTCACCGGGAAAGTTGAAGAAGGTCGGCCGGATGATCGGCACGTCGTCCCGGCACGCCTGCTCGACGCACTGCCAAAGATAAGGCATCAGGCGATAGCGCAGATTGATGGCGTCGCGCACGGCATCCTCGACTTCCGGGTGCATCCAGGGCAGGTTGGTGACGCCGTTCGTCTTCCAGGAATTCATCACCATCCGCGGATTGAGGCTGCAGGCCTGCACCCATCGCAGCAACAGTTCCGGGTCCGGCACGGGACCGCAGAACCCGCCCACGTCATGGCCGATGTTGAACATGCCCGACAGGCTCATTTGCAGGCCCGTCCGGATGTTCCACTTCAAGGTCTTCCAGCTGGTGGAATTGTCGCCCGACCACGTCTGGGCATAGCGCTGCAAGCCCGGAGGGCCCGCCCGCGTCACGGTATACACGGGCTGATCGTCGCCCTGGGCGCGCGCATGGTCCCGCTGGGCGTCGAACGTCGCCCGGGTCATCAGCAGACTGTGCAGCGGACGGCTGCGGTGCATCGGAATCGGCCGCCCCCAGCCCGCCGAATAGGCGTCCTCGGCCTGGATGGCGTATTCGTTGTTGTCGTTCCAGCCGACGTCGATGCCCTGGTCGAGGATCTGTTCCTTCAACTGCCGCTGCCACCAGGCCACGGCCTGGTCGCGCGTGAAGTCCAGATGCGAACCCTGTCCATCCCAGAAGGGCTCCAGAACGGGTTCGCCGCTGCCCCGATGCAGAATGAACGCGCCTTCCCGCGCCAGAGACTCGTAGGCGGGGTGATCGTCCAGCAGGCACGGCTTCAGGTTGGCCACGAGACGCATCCCCGCGGCGTGGAATTTGGCGTTGATCGCCCGCGGGTCCGGGAACTTGCTGCGATTCCAGGTGAATACGTACCGCCGCTTGCCACGGCTCGAATAACCGGACCCGTAATGAAAGGCTGAAATCGGGATCCGGTGCTCGGCGCACTGATCGATGAAGGCGTCCAGGCGCTGCTGCGCATCGGGCGCATCGGGCAGGCCCATGGCCGTCTGCGCATAGCCCAGCGACCAGCGCGGCGGCAGGTGCGTGCCGCCGATCAGGCGAACGAACTGCGCCACGACCTCGGCGGGCGTCTCGCCCACCATGATGGTGTAATCGAGATCGCCGTCGTCGATCTCGACCGTGCGGAAAAAACCGTGATAGTTGTCGTGCTCGCAGCCCAGATCGAACGTGCAGGCCGCAAGCGTATCGTAATAGACCCCCGTCCAGAGCCCATCGACCGTGCGCGTCAGGACGAACGGCCAGTGCTTGTACAGCGGATCGCCGGTCCGGGCATCGTAGCCCAATGAATCCTGGCCCATGCAGCGCAGCCGCCGTCCGTGCAGATCGAGCGGGCCCGTCTTGTCCCCCAGGCCGAAATACCGTTCTTCGGGGTGCCGCGCCACGCAGTGGCGCAACAACCCGGTGCGGGTCTCCGCCAGGTACGCGCTCGTTGCCCGGTCCGACTGGTACAGGCGGCCGGTCCGCGGATCCACCCACTCCAGCCCGATGGGCCGATGCGCCGATCCCTGCAGGCGGACGGCAAGGCGCCCCGTGGACAGCTGCAGCGGCGCCTGCTCATGGCAGGCGAGTGCCGGCCTCTCGAATCCGTCCAGGCTGTCGCGTTCGCGTCCGTCCCAGGGCACATCCCGCCCCGGCACGGGGCTGATCGCCCACGTGCGCGGTTCCCGGAAGCCCTGCGCGGGCCGCCAGCTGAAACGCGCCATGGTGGGCGAGAGGAACACCAGCCGCAGCTCTCCTCCGTCATCCAATATCGCCCGGGCGTCGGCATCCGCCGCGCCCGGGCTCATCTGCCAGCCTGCTGTCTTCAATGGGGTCATAGGGTTTCAGGTCCTCTCGATCAGTGGGTCGATCCGTTGGTCGTTTTCATCGAACGCATGCACGTGCTCCGGCGCGGCGCTCAGGCGGATCACCGGCTCCCGCTCCAGGCCGGTTCCACCGGCCATCAGCGCCTCGACGAGCGTGCCGTCGCCCAGCCGCGCGCGGACGAGCCACTGCGCGCCCAGATACTCGCGGCCCGTCACCGTCATGGAAAGCCCGCCGCCCTCCGGGGCCGGCACCCAGTGCTCGGGGCGTATGCCCACCCGACGCGCACCCGGCGGGACGCGGGAAGCCAGGACGGGATCCTGCCGCGCGCTCCCGACCGGCAGGAAATTCATGCGCGGGCTGCCGATGAAGCCCGCCACGAACGTGTTGCAGGGCCGCTCGTACAGTTGCTGCGGCGTGCCCACCTGCTCGATGCGGCCGGCGCGCAGCACGACGATCTTGTCGGCCATGGACATCGCCTCGACCTGATCATGCGTGACGTAAATCATGGTCGCCCGCAGGCGTTGGTGCAGATCGCGCAATTCGGCGCGCATGGAGACCCGCAGCTCCGCATCCAGATTGGACAGGGGTTCGTCGAACAGGAATATCTTGGGATTGCGCACGATCGCGCGGCCGATCGCCACGCGCTGGCGCTGTCCCCCCGAGAGCTGGGTGGGCTTGCGCTCCAGCAGCTGGTCCAGGCGCAGCAAGGCGGCGGCCTGCCGCACCTTTTCCCGGATGTCGGCCCGGGGAACGCGGGCATTCTCCAGGCCGAACGCCATGTTGGCGTATACGGTCATGTGCGGATACAGCGCATAGGACTGGAAGACCATCGCGCAGCCCCGGTCCGCGGCGCCGACGTCGATGACGGACTCGCCGTCGATCAGGATCTCGCCGCCGCTGGGGGCGTCCAGGCCGGCGATCAGGCGCAGCAGGGTGGACTTTCCGCAACCGGACGGCCCGACGAAGACGACGAATTCCCCATGGTCGACCTGGAGATCGACACCGGGGATCACCGTGGTCTGATCGAACGATTTCCGGACGGATCGGAGTTCAAGAGTGGACACGCGCAGGTTCCTGAAAAAAAGCCGGACGGATCACTTGACGCCGGCGCTTGCGATGCCGGCCGCGATGTAGCGCTGCAGGAAGGCGAACGCCGCCGTCACGGGGACGAGCGTGATGACGGTCATGGCCAGCAGATAATGCCACTGCGTATTGAGCTCTCCCTGGAAGGAGTTGAGCGCCAATTGCAGCGTGAATACGTCGCTCTTCGACAGCACGATCAAGGGCAGAAGAAAGTCGTTCCAGCGCCACATCACGGAGAAGATGGCCAGCACGGCCAGCGCCGGCGCCGAAAGAGGCAGCATGATGCGCCAGTAGATGCGCCATTCGCTGGCATGGTCCATGCGCGCGGCCTCGATCAGTTCATCGGGGATGGTCAGCATGTACTGCCGCAGCAGGAACACGCCCGTGGGGCTGGCCACCGCGGGCAGGATGACCCCCCATAAATCGTTCAGCAGCCCCACCTGGTCGATCACCAGGAAGACGGGAACCAGGATGATCGTGGGCGGCACCATCAGAGTGGCGATGATCAGCAGGAAGACGGCCCTGCTTCCCTTGAAACGGTATTTCGACAGCGCGAACGCGGCCATGGAATTGAGCAGCAGGGTCAGCACGGTGGCCACGACCGTGATGAAGACGCTGTTCCACAAATAGGTGCCGAACGTGAATTTGCCGAATATGTCCGTGTAATTGCACCAGGCAAACGACAGCTGGTTGACGGGAGAGCGGTCGTCGATGCCGACGCGCAGCGTCTTGCCCGGCGCATCCGGATCCACCATCGTGGCGGTGAGGCCCACGCGGCGCACCTGGGCCAGGGTCTTCACGCTGCCGTCGGGCTGTTTCACGTCGAAGACGGGCAGGGGCTTTTCATGGCCGGGCACCTGGACGACACGCTGGGCATACGGCAGAAATGTGGGCGGAAACTGCCCGATGGACGCCTCGGTCTTCAGCGAAGACATCACGAGCCACACCACCGGCCCGAACATCATCAGCAGGCCGATGAACAGATAGGCGTAGCTGAGCACGTCGGTCCAGTGCAGGCGGCCCCGCCCGCGCGTTCTCGACAGGAATCGGAAGAGACCCATGTCCTAGCCCTCCTTTCCCGCCCGCTCGTTCGCGCGGCCCAGCCTCAGCTGCAGCAGGGTCAGCACCACCAGGAAGGCGGCCAGCGCCAGCGAAGCGGCCGCGGCCAGCCCGTACAGGTGGATCTGCTCGGCGAACCCGGTCTGATAGATGAACTGCACGATGAAGGTCGTGGCCGAACCGGGGCCGCCGCCGGTCAGGACGAAGACCTCGTCGAAGATCTGGACGGCGCGGATGGCGGCCAGCACCAGCACCACGACGAGATTGGGCATGAGCAGCGGCAAAGTGATGCGCGTCAGCGTCCGCCACGGGCTCGCATGGTCCATTTCCGCCGCTTCGTAGATATCGCGCGGGATGGCCTGCAGCCCCGCCAGCAGGATGAGGGTATAGAACCCCATGTGGGCCCAGATCGACACGAAGATCGTCCAGAAGAAGGCCCAGCCCGCGTCGGACAGCCAGTTGACCGGCGACAGCCCCGCCGCCGCCAGTCCCGCATTCAGGACGCCCTGGCTTTGCAGCATCCATTTCCAGAGCAGCGCGACGACCACCGGCGACAGCAGGACCGGATAGAAGAACACGCCGCGCCAGAAGCCCCTGCCCAGGATCTTGCGATTGAGCACCACCGCCGTCAGGACGGAAAAAACCAGCATCAGCGACACCTGCAGCAGGCTGAACTCCAGCGTATTGAGGATCGCGCGCCAGAAGATGTCCCGATTGCAGGTGGACAGGTCCAGGTAGTCGCCGCACTGGAAAAGCGTCCGGAAGTTCTCCGCGCCCGTGAACGGACGCTCGAAGGGAAGGAGCTTGACCCCGCCCGTCGTCGCGTACACGAAGTTGATCGCGATGGGCACGAAGGTGAAGATGCCGAACAGGATCAGGTTCGGTCCCACGAAAAGCCAGCCCAGGCGGGACAAGCCCAGCCGGCGCTGGAACCAGGCGAAGACCGGCTCGAACAGATTGAAAAACGGCGAGAGGACGTTCATCGAAGAAATCCTGCAAAAAAGGCCGGACCGGCAGCCTCCCGGCCGCGCCGCGGCGAAGCCCGGGACGCCTCGGGCACGGGCACCGGCGGCGGCTTCGGCACCGGCAGCCGCGCCGATCTACTGCCGCGCCTGGCGCAAGGCATCCTGCATGTCGGACCGGATCCGCGCAATCGCCTCGTCCACCGTCAGCTCGCCCACGATCGCCTGGGTCACGCGAGTCACCGTCGGCAGCATGATCGCCCGGTTGTACTTGTAGCCCTGCAGGCGATAGGCGGCGGGCGCCACGCTCGGCGCGGTGGCGCTGATCGCCTTCAGCGCATCGCCGGCCGCCCGGTCGGCGTCCGGATAGGAGACGCCCTTGGCGACCAGCCCCGCATGGGCCGGAATGTTGTTGGTCCGGCTCGTGAATTCCTCGTAGGCCGGCTCGGAGGCCAGGAAGTCCAGGAATGCGGCGGCTTCCTTGTGCGCATGGCCGACTTTCAGCGGCACCCACGCGGCGCCGCCCGGCATGCCGCTGCACGCCGCCGTGCCGCAGGGATTGGGAACCGCGACCCAGTCGAACGCATCGCCGATGCTGCGCTGCAGGCGGCCGATCTGCCAGCTGCCGGACAGCACCATCACGACATTGCCGTTGATGAACTCGTCCAGGGAATCCGCATACGTCGATCCGCCCGTGCCGACCCACACGTCGCGCAGCATCGTGCCGTCCTTGTTCCAGCCGACGAACTTCCTGACCGTCGTGGCGTAGCCCTCGTCGATCGTCAGCTCGCCCCGCGAGTCGAAGATGGCGGCGCCATAGCTGATCGCGGGACCGGCGAACCGATGCCCCGAACGATCCCAGGCCATGGCGGCCTTCACCCGCGTCGCCTGGGCGACCTGGCGGGTCGCCCGGACCCAGTCGTCCCAGGTCGCCTTCGGTCCCGGCAAGGCGACATTGGCCTGCTCGAACAGGGTCTTGTTGACGAAGGGCGCGGTCAGGGTCAGCTGGGACATGAACCCATAAATGCCCTTGGCGTCGGGCGAGGGGCGCAGCCAGGCCGCCGTGGAGGCGAAGTTCCTGTCCCAGTATTCCCGGTCCTTCAGGTAGGGGGAAATGTCGAGATAGTATTTGGACAAGCCGTTGAGATCCGTGACGCGCGCAATGTCCGGCCCGCGCCCCGCCGCCAGCTGGACGGGCAGCTGTTCGAGGATCGTCCGGAATGGCACGGTGTCCACGATGACGTGGATGCCCGGATTCTGCGCCTCGAACCGCTATGCGAGATCGGCGGTCACCTCGCACTCCACGCCGTCCTGATAGCACATGACGCGTACGTCGGCAGCCATGGCCCCCCCTGCCGACGCGAGCAGCACGCATGCCGCCGCCATCGAATGCCTGAAGGAATGCTTCATCTGAGCCTCCTGTAGCCCTGTCGCTTGCATGTCCGGATCGAACGAAGATCCACAAAAAACAAACAAAAACGAATCAAAATTTTTTCGTTTCTGTAATATTACGGGTTTTATCATAGACATCTGATGTATGACCACTATCGAAATCCCTTAGTCGTCCCTGAATGGAGCCGCCTGGAATCCGCCCTAAGGTACGACGATAGGCAAGACACGCGTCATTCCATGGCATAGTGAATTCCCGCTGGCCACCATCCGCCCCAAGCCAAGTACACTATCAGGGAATATCGCCTCGCCATCCGCCATGTACGACATCCTGGTTTATCTCTTCGAGAACTACTACACGCCGCAGGCCTGCCCGCGCGCCGAGGTCCTGGCCAGCAAGCTGGCGGCCGCCGGGTTCGAGCACGAAGACATCGACGACGCGCTGAACTGGCTGCGCGACCTGGCCAGCACCACCGAGCGCTGCCTGCCGCTGGCCGTCATGCGCGACGCCCAGCGCGACGCCGCGCGCGTCTACACCGACGAGGAATACGCCGCGCTGGGCACCGAGGCCATCGGCTTCATCAGCTTCCTGGAAAATTCCGGCAGCCTGTCCCCGGTGCTGCGCGAGATCCTGATCGAGGCGGCCCAGGCGGCCGACCACTCGCCGCTGTCCCTGGCCGAGATCAAGGTCCTGGCGCTGATGGTCCTCTGGAGCCAGGAGGCCGAGGTGGACCACCTGGTGTTCGAGGAACTGCTGACCGACGACGAAGGCCGGCAGTCCCACTGAGCCCTCCGTCCCGGACGGCCCAGGCGCCCTGCCGCGCGCCACCGGCCGCCGGCCTTCCGCTCCCGGCCCCCCCGCCCCCGATGACCCAGCCGAACGAATCCGCCGCCCCGCCGGACGCGGCGCGGCCCGCCGCGGCGGCGGGCGGGCCCGCGTACGTGGGCCGCTTCGCGCCCAGCCCCAGCGGCCCCCTGCACGCCGGCTCGCTGGTCGCGGCCCTGGCCAGCTACCTGGACGCCCGCGCGCACCGCGGCCGCTGGCTGCTGCGCATCGAGGACATCGACGAGCCCCGCACCGTGCCCGGCGCCGACCGCGTCATCCTGCGGCAGCTGGAGGCCCTGGGCCTGCGCTGGGACGGCGAGCCCGTGTGGCAGACGCGGCGCCATCCCCTGTACGGGCGCGCGTTCGCCCGGCTGCGGGCCGCCGGGCGCGTCTACGGCTGCGCCTGCGTGCGGCGCGAGCTGCCGCCCGGCCCCTATCCCGGCACCTGCCGGCCGGCCGGCGCGCCACGGGACACACCGCAGGCATCCGCCGCAAACGCCGCTTTGCCGGCCGGCGCACCACCCCACCCCGCGCAGCGCCCCATCCGCAGCTGGCGCTTTCTCGTCGAACCGGGCGTGGAGACCTTCGTGGACCGCTGGCTGGGCCCGCAGTCCCAGGACGTGGCCGCCGAAGTCGGGGACTTCATCGTCCGGCGCGCCGACGGCCTGTGGGCCTATCAGCTGGCCGTGGTGGTGGACGACGGCGAGCAGGGCGTCACCGACGTGGTGCGCGGCGCCGACCTGCTGGATTCCACGGCCCGCCAGCGGCAGCTGGCGCGCGCCCTGGGGCTGACCCCGCCGCGCGTGCTGCACGTGCCGCTGGTCGTGGATGCGCAGGGGCGCAAGCTGTCCAAGCAGAACCACGCGCCCGCGCTGGACGTGTCGCGCCCCCTGGACTGCCTGCGGACGGCCTGGCGGTCCCTGGGATTCGCCGAGCTGCCCGCCGCCACGCCGCAGGCCTTCTGGCCCGAGGCCACCGCGCAATGGGCGCGGCGCTTCGGGGCTGGCGGCCCGCACGGCGCGATGTCCTCTCCGCACCCCTAAATGTCCTCCCGGGATCTTATCGCGCACCGCCCGTCCGCGTAGCATGGCCCGCAACCATACGACCGGAATTGGGCCGGAAGCGGACCGGAGGGACACGGCATTGAAGACACGCGCGCAACGGAAAATCCAGGTGGCCGTCATCGGCGCCGGCCTCATGGGGCGCGGCATCGCCCAGGTGTTCGCGGCGGCCGGCCACGAGACGGCCCTGGGCGACGCGGACGGAGACGTGCTGCGGGCGGCGCCCGGGCACATCGCCCGCAACCTGGAGCAGATGGGCGAGGAGCCCGGCGCGATCCTCGCCAGGCTGCGCCTGCGCGCCTCGCTGGACGAGGCCGTCGCCGGCGCCGGCATCGTCATCGAGGCGGCGCCCGAGCGGATCGAGCTCAAGCAGCGGCTCTTCGCCGACATCGCCGCCGCGGCCCCGCGGTCCGCGATCCTGGCGAGCAACACCTCCGTCATCCCGATCACCCGCATCGGGCAGGACCTCGATCCGCAGGCGCGCTCGCGCCTCGTGGGCACGCACTGGTGGAACCCGCCGCATCTCGTCCCGCTCGTCGAAGTCGTGCACACCGATCACACGTCCGACGCCGTCTTCGAGGACACCTTCGCGCTCCTGCGAGCGGCCGGGAAATCCCCGGTCAAGGTCCTGCAGGACGTGCCGGGGTTCATCGGCAACCGCCTGCAGCACGCGCTGTGGCGCGAGGCCATCGCCCTCGTCCAGCGCGGGGTGTGCGACGCGCAGACCATCGACCAGGTCGTCAAGCAGAGCTTCGGGATGCGGCTGCCCGTGCTGGGGCCGATGGAGAACGCGGACCTCGTGGGGCTCGAACTGACCCGCGAGGTCCACCGCATCCTCTTTCCCGACCTGGACGGCGGCAAGGAGCCCTCGCCGCTCCTTGGCGAGCTGCTCGGCCGGGGCCACCTGGGCATGCGGACCGGCCGGGGCCTGCGCGCCTGGACGCCCGCGCAGGCCGAGGCGGTGCGGGAGCGGCTGGCGCTGCACCTGATCGCGCTGCGGGCGTCGGCGCCGCCCGCGGACCCGGAGGCCGGGCCGGCGTGAGACCGGGCCGGAGGGCGCGGCCGCGCTAGTCCGGATCCGCGGCCTGCCGGTATTCCCGCGTCGTCTTGCCCGTCCAGCGCTTGAAGGCGCGGCGGAAGTTGGTAGGCTCGGAGAATCCCAGCAGCAAGGCGATGTCGTCGCCGTTCATCTCGGTGGTGCGCACGTATTCCACCGCCAGGGAGGAGCGCACGTCGTCCAGGATCGCCGAAAAGGAGGTGCCTTCCGCGCGCAGGTGCCGCCGCAGGTTGCGCGAGGTCATGCCCAGCTGGGCCGCGATCGCCTCCATGCCGGGGAACTCCCCGGGCCGGCGCAGCAGGCGCTGATAGACCTCGCCCGCCATGCCCGCCAGGGTCCTGGCGTTGCTGATGAGGCCTTCGCAGGTCTGCTGCAGCACGGCCGCCGTCAGCCGGTGCGCCAGCAGGGGGCGCTGGTCCAGGATGGCCGCATCGTAGTGCAGCTCGCATTGCGCATGGCCGAATTCGCAGGGGCAGCCCAGGAAGCGCTCGTAGATCGCGGCATGGGCGGGCGCCGCGTACGAGAAATACGCCTTGACGGGAAAGCAGGGCCGGCCGAACACGTCCTGCAGATGCGTCACGTGCTGGGTGTACTGCTGCTCGATCAGGAAGCGGCGGATGTCCGGCGATTCGTTGCACACGATCGCATCGGGGAAGGTCCAGACCGCCCGGCCGTCCCGCTCCGCCCACTCGATGGTGAGGGTCGGCGTGGCCAGCGAGTGGTATTTCACGCCCAGCAGGAAGTAATCGCGCATCTGCAGGCACGACATGAGGGCATAGCCGTACATGCCATAGGCGGAGAGATGCAGCCGCGAACCCGTCAGGAACGGCGTGGCGGGGTCGGCCGACAGGGCCAGGGCATTGCCGCAGACTTCCACGTACTGCCGGATCGACGTGAGCGCCGTGGCGTCGTAGATGCGGTTCTCGTCCACCCCGGTGCCCTGCAGGCTGCGCGCGGGCGGGATCCCCTGCTCGGCCAGCACCTCCACCAGGGCGGCGATCTTGTAGGGCGCGTAGATGCGTTCGTTATAGGTGGGCGGGCGATTTCGCATGATGAACGGTGTTTCCGATAAAGATATGCGTGCGTCCGGAATCGATCTTATCATCCATCCGGGAGTCGATTACTCTTTCCCGAGGGCCGCGCGCGGCCTGCGCCGGCAGGCCGGGGCAGGCACGGCCATGCGGGCACATCCATACAGGCACATTCCACACAGGTCGGGAGACGAGGATCAGCATGAAACTACAAGGCAAGGTGGCACTGATTACCGGCGCCGCACGCGGAATCGGCGCGGCAACCGCACTCAGGTTCGCCCAGGAAGGCGCCGCCGTCGTCGCGTGCGACGTCCACGAGGACGCCGTGCGGCACACCCTCGACGGCTGCCGCGGCGCCGGGGCGACCGCCATCGGGCTGGCGGCCGACGTCACCGACCGAGCCAGCATGGGACAAGCGGTCGACGCCATCCTGGCGCGGTTCGGCCGGATCGACATCCTGGTGAACAACGCCGGCATCACGCGCGACGCCCGCTTCGAGAAAATGACCGAGGCGCAATTCGACGCCGTGATCGACGTCAACCTGAAAGGCGTCTTCAATGCCGCCCAGGCCGTCGTCCCCGGCATGATCGAACGGGGCAGCGGCGTCATCCTGAACGCCAGCTCCGTGGTCGGACTCTACGGCAACTTCGGCCAGACCAACTACGTGGCCGCCAAATCCGGCGTCATCGGTTTCACCCGGACCTGGTGCCGCGAACTCGGCCCCAAGGGCATCCGGGTGAACGCCGTGGCGCCCGGCTTCATCCAGACGCCCATGCTCGACAGCGTGCCGGACAGCGTGCTGACGCGCATGAGCGAGCAGGTCCCGCTGCGCCGCCTCGGCCAGCCCGAAGAAGTCGCCCATCTCTACGCCTTCCTGGCCAGCGACGAGGCCAGCTACATCAACGGCGCGGTGATCGAGGTCACCGGCGGACTGAGGATCTGACATGTCGATCACCCAACGATTGCGGGTTCCCCCGGGGCTGAAGGTCCTGGTCACCGGCGGCGCCGCCGGCATCGGCGCCGCCATCGCGGAAGGCTTCCTGGAAGCGGGCGCCCGCGTGTACGTCTGCGACATCGATGCGCAGGCGCTGGACGGCTTCCGCCGGCGCCACCCCGCCGCCCTGGGCGCCGTCGCCGACGTCGGCCGGGAAGAGGCCGCCGCGCAGGCGGTGCACGAAGCCGTGCGGGCGATGGACGGCCTGGACGTGCTGGTGAACAATGCCGGCATCGCCGGCCCCACCGGCGGCATCGACGCGCTGGCCACCCCCGACTGGGAGCGCACGGTCGGCACCAACCTGAACAGCCAGTTCTATTTCCTGCGCCATGCCGTCCCTCACCTGAAACGATCCGCACACAGTCCGCACATCGTCGCCATGTCCTCCGTGGCGGGCCGCCTGGGCTATCCCTTCCGCACGCCCTACGCCGCAACGAAATGGGCCGTCGTGGGGCTGATGAAATCCCTGGCGGCGGAGCTCGGCCCCGAAGGCGTCCGCGTCAATGCCGTCCTGCCCGGCGTCGTCGCCGGCCCGCGCATGGACCGCGTCATCGCGGCGCGCGCCCAGGCCCTGGGCCTGGACGAGGCGGCCATGCGGCAGCAGTATCTCGACAGGATCTCCCTGCGCCGCATGGTGTCGGCCGAGGACATCGCCGCGATGGTGCTGTTCCTGTCCACGCCGGCGGCCGCGAACGTCACGGGCCAGGCCATCAGCGTGGACGGCAACGTCGAATACCTGTAATACCGGCAGGCCGACATCCGCTTCCGCAAACCCGCCTCCGCAAGCCCGGGGGCCCGCGGGCCCGGGGCCTGGGCGCGCGCCACCTCGCAGTGCGCCGTCCGGCCCGGCCCCGGAAGCCGGCCCGGAACCGGACTAGAAGCCCACGGCGCCGGCCCCCTTCAGGCCCAGCATGTCCCGCACCTCGCGGGGCGTGGCGATCTCCAGCGACAGCTCCTCCAGGATGCGGCGGATCTTGCGCACCTGTTCCGCATTCGAGGGCGCCAGCTCGCCGCGCGACAGGAACAGGCTGTCCTCCAGCCCCACGCGGACGTTCCCGCCCATGACCGCCGACATCGTGGCCAGGGCCATCTGGTGCCGGCCCGCGCCCAGGACGGAAAAGCGGTAGTTCTCCCGGCCGAACAGATGGTCGGCGACGCCGCGCATGTGCGCCAGGTTGGCCGGATCCGCGCCGATGCCGCCCAGCACGCCGAAGATGAACTGGATGAACAGCGGGGCCTGCACCAGCCCCTCGTCCACGAAGTGGGCCAGGTTGTAGAGATGCCCCACGTCGTAGCACTCGAACTCGAAGCGCGTGCCGTGGGCCTGCCCCAGGGTCCGCAGGATGTGCGCGATGTCCTTGAACGAGTTGCGGAAGATCTGATCTTCCATACCCTCGACGTAGGGCTTTTCCCAGTCGTGCTTCCATTCGCCGATGCGGCGCGCGACGGGATGGATGGAGAAATTCATCGAGCCCATGTTCAGGGAGCACATCTCGGGCCTGGCCTGCAGCGGATACGCCAGGCGCTCGGCCAGGCTCATGCGCGTCGTGCCCCCCGTCGTGATGTTGATGACGGCGTCGGTGGCCGCCTTGATCCGCGGCACGAAACGCGCGAAGACCGCCGGGTCGGGCGTGGGCCGGCCGTCGGCCGGGTCGCGCGCATGCAGGTGCAGGATGGCGGCGCCCGCCTCGGCCGCCTCGACGGCCTGCGCCTCGATCTGTTCCGGCGTCAGGGGCAGGTGCGGCGACATCGACGGCGTATGGATGCCGCCGGTGACGGCGCAGGTGATGATGACCTTGTCATGCTTGCGTTTCATGTTTCCGTTTCCATGCATCTGCGCGGCCCCGCGGGGCCGCAAGGTTCAAACCGCCAGCCATTGCGCGAGCAGTTCGTCATTTCCGGCGATCTCCTGCGGCGCGCCCTCGCGCACGATCCGGCCATGGCCCATCACGCACATGCGCGTGGACACGCGCAGCGCGATGGTCAGCTTCTGCTCCACCAGGACGACCGACACGCCCCGCCGGTGGATGTCCTGGATGCAGTCGCTGACCGCGGCGACGATCTGCGGCGCCAGGCCCTCGGTGGGCTCGTCGATCAGCAGCACCCGCGGGTTCCCGAGCAGCGACCGGCAGATCGTCAGCATCTGCTGCTCGCCGCCGGACAGGCTGCCCGCCAGAGTGCCGCGCCGTTCCTTCAGGCGGGGGAAATAGTCGAACATCTGCGCCACGGTCCAGGCGGGCACGCCCTCGGGGCAGGGCTGCTCGCCCATGCGCAGGTTCTCGTCGACCGTCAGGTTGGCGAACACTTCGCGCGCCTCCGGCACGTAGGCGATCCCGGCGCGCGCGATCTCGTAGGGCCGCCGCCCGGCCAGGGCGCGGCCGCCGAGCGCGACCTCGCCCGACGAGGGCGGCAGCAGCCCCATGATGGCCTTCAGCGTGGTGGACCGGCCCGAACCGTTGCGTCCGACCAGGCCGACGACCTCGCGCGGCCGCACGTCGAAGCTCACGCCGCGCAGGACGTGGCTCTTGCCGTAGTGCGCATGCAGGTCCCGGACGCTCAGCAGCGGCGTTTCCGTCGTCATGATCATGTCGTGGCCTCCTCGCCCAGATAGGCTTCCCTGACCCGGGGATCCGCGCGGATCTCCTCCGGCGTGCCGCTGGCGATCACCTCGCCGTAGACCAGCACGCTGATGCGGTCGCTGAGCGCGAACACGACCTCCATGTCGTGCTCCACGATCAGCAGGGCGCGCCCCTCCGTCACCTCGCGGATGAGCGCCGTGGTGTAGCTCGTCTCCTCGCGCGACATGCCCGCCATGGGCTCGTCGAGCAGGATGATGCGGGGGTCCGACGCCAGCGTCATGGCGATTTCCAGCGAGCGCTGCTCGGAGTAGGACAGCTCCCCCGCCGCTGTGGCCGCCCGATG
The DNA here is from genome assembly GCF_000612685.1 of Castellaniella defragrans 65Phen. Taxonomy (NCBI): domain Bacteria; kingdom Pseudomonadati; phylum Pseudomonadota; class Betaproteobacteria; order Burkholderiales; family Alcaligenaceae; genus Castellaniella; species Castellaniella defragrans. The sequence continues at coordinate 301,011 of NZ_HG916765.1, read as the reverse complement.
GGACAGCCGGACGCTTTCGAGCAGGGACTCGCTGCGCTCCCGCACGGGGCCGTTGCGGTCGATCAGACGCCAGAAGCAGTATTGCAGGCCGTGCGACCGCATCACCGCCAGGCGGATGTTCTCGAAGACCGTCAATTGCGGAAAGAGATTGGTGATCTGGAACGACCGCGCCAGGCCGAGCCGGTTGACGGCCTGCGGACTGTGTCCGGCGATGGACCGGCCCGCCAGCCGGATTCCGCCCGCGCTCGGGCGCAGCTGGCCGGAAATGAGATGGAACAGCGTCGATTTGCCGGCCCCGTTGGGGCCGATGACCGCATGCCGTTCGTGCGCGCCCACCTCCAGGCTGACGCCGCGGATGATCTCCACCGGGCCGAAGGACTTGCGCACGCCGTCGAGGACGAGGACGGGAGGATTCATGTCGGCCTCCGTTCGGCCATGGCGCCGGCCAGCGGATCCCGCTGCGCGGGCGCCGCATCGCGCAGGCGGCCGGCGGCGGCCGAGGCCGCCCGCCAGCAGAGCCAGCCCAGCGCGGCGAGCGCCGCGGGCACCAGCCAGGTCAGCACGCCCGTGGGCGACCACTCCCGGCCGAACAGGGCGATCGCGGGCCATTCCCAGGCGCCCGCCGCCCGGGCCAGGCTGCGATAGTCCTGCGAGAAGAGCCGCTGCAGCAGTTCCGTGAGGAACACCGCGGCGGCGGCGCAGCCGGCGCCGGCCAGCAGGTAGAGACCCGCCGCGGGCGCCACCGCCCGCAGGCCGTAGCGCTTCGCAAAGCCGCCGGCCAGTTCCAGCAGGCCCGCCAGCCCCGTGGGCATGAACATGATGACGAGGACGAACAGCGCCCCCTGGTACAGCAGCCAGGACTGCGTCAGGTCCGAGACCGCGTAGCCGAAGAAGGTCACCAGCGCCGCCCCCAGGGCCGGCCCCAGGAACGCGTGGACGCCGCCGATGTAGGTGTTCAGCACGACGGCGGCCGACAGCGAGGTGTCGAACACGACGTAGTTGGCCGATTCGTTGCTCAGGACCTGGAGGCCGCCGGCGATGCCGGAGAACATGCCCGACAGGGCGAAGATCAGCACGCCGATGCGGTGCACGTCGTAGCCGAGGAAGCGCAGGCGATGGCCGTTCTCGCGCAGCCCCAGGGCGAGGCGCCCGAGGGGCGTGCGGGTCAGCAGGTACAGCAGCGCCAGGCTCGCCAGGACCCAGGCGAGCGTCAGGTAGTAGACCTCCGCGATCGAGCCGAACGAGAGGCCCCAGGCCGGCATGCGCATCGACGAGATGCCGGCCTCGCCGCCGAAGACGCTCCGCAACTGCGGCGCGAGGGCGTGCAGCAGCTCGGCGATCGCCAGCGTGATCATGGCGAAGTACGCCCCCGTGCGCTGGGTCGAGAACCAGCCCGCCGCCAGGCCGGCCAGCAGGCCGCCCGCCGCCCCGATCAGCGGCATCCACGGCGTGGGCAGCAGCCCCGTTCCCCCCAGCGCGTTCATGGCGTGGATGGTGGCGAAGGCGCCCACCCCGAAATAGGCGGAATGGCCGAAGGACAGCATGCCGGCATGGCCGCACAGCAGGTTGTAGGCGCAGGCGAACAGCGCGGCGATCAGCATGGAGATCGCCGCGTTCACCAGGCCGTCCGGCAGCGCCAGCGGCACCGCGGCCAGCGCCGCCACGCCGGCACAGAGCAGAATCACGCGGGTTTTCAGGTGCGTTTCCATGCATTCACTCCTTCTCGCCCATGAGCCCGCTCGGGCGCACGAGAAGCACCAGCAGCATCAGGGCGAACGGCAGGCTCGCGGCCAGGCTGGACACTTTCAGGGCCAGCAGCCCGCCGGCCTCCTGGGCGAACCCTCCGAGGCCCGCCCAGGCCAGCAGGTCGGCGGGCGTGGCGTCGATGCCCACCGCCACCGAGGTCACCACGCCGATGAGCAGCGACGCCAGCATCGCGCCCTCCAGCGAGCCGAGGCCGCCGATCACCACCACCACGAACACCAGCACGCCCAGTTCCAGCGCCATGTTCGGGCTGGTGGTGTAGAAGGCGCCGGCCACTGCGCCCGCCAGCCCGGCCATGGCGGCCCCCACGCCGAAGACGCCCATGAAGACGCGCGGCACGTTGTGGCCCAGCGCCTCGGCCATCTCCGGCCTGTGGATGGCCGAGCGCACGATGATCCCCACCCGCGTGCGCGACAGCAGCAGGTAGATCACCGCGAACATGCCGATGGCCACGATGCCCATGAAGAGGCGGTAGGCCGGATAGTCCAGGCCGCCCAGCGTGAAGGCCGCGAAATCCAGGGCCGCCGGCACGCGGTAGTTCACGGGATAGTTGCCGAAGAACAGCTTGATCAGCTCCACGATGATGAACGACAGGCCGAAGGTGATCAGCAGCTCGTGGGCATGCCCGTGCCGGTGCACGCGCCGCAGCATGTGGCGCTCGACCAGGATGCCGATGCCCGCGACCAGCAGGGGCGACACGACGATCGCCGGCCAGAAGCCGGTCAGGTCCTGCAAGGCATAGGCGAAATAGGCGCCCAGCATGTAGAACGAGGCGTGTGCGAAGTTGAGGATGCCCATCATGCCGAAGATGAGCGTCAGTCCGGCCGACACCATGAACAGGAGCAGGCCGTAGACGACGCCATTCAGCAGCGGGGTTGCGAGATGTTCCATGACGTCCCCCTGGTTGCGGCGGCGGTCAGTCGGGCCGCTGCATCCGGCACGCGGCCTGGGCGGGCACGGCGGCCTCCTGCGCGGTGAACCGCTTCACCGGCTTGAAACCCAGGTCCGTGCCGTCCGCCTTGTAGCGCGCCTCGCGCGACACGACCGACACGGCCAGCGGCAGCAGGGCCTGGTGATCCTGCGCCCGCATGCTGAGGGTGCCCATGGGGGTTTCGACCGAGGCCTGCTCGATCTGCAGCGCCAGCTGGCGCACGTCCAGCGTGCCGTCGCCGGCCGGCACGCGCTTCAGCGCCTGGCCCACCAGCAGCATCCCGAAGACCGTCTGCGGCTCGATGAAGGTCGGCGCATGGCCCGTCCTGGCCTCGTAGTCCCGCACGAACGCCTCGCCCGCCGCGCCGGCCGCCTCGGCATTGAAGGTCTGCGCGACATAGCCGCCCAGCGCCACCTCGCCCGCATTGGCGATGTTGCCGGGCTGGTCCAGGTAGACCGTGCCGAAGCGCGCCTTGAGGCCGGCCGCCCTGGCGGCCTTCATGAGCAGCAGCAGGTCGCTGCCCCAGTTGCCCGTCATCACCGTATCCGCCTGCGCGGCCGCGATCTTGTTCACGTAGGGGGAAAAATCCTGGATCTTGCCGACGTCGTGCAGGGTTTTCTCGACCACGGTATAGCCGCCGGCCGCCGCGGCGTCCACGATGGCCTGCTCCATGTCCTGCCCCCAGGAATAGTTCTGGTCGATCGCATAGACGCGGGCGCCCAGGGCTCCGTCCTGCTTCATGCCGGCCACCAGCGCCCCGACCCGCATCGGTGCGTTGCCGGCGACGCGGAAGTGATAGAACTGGCACTTGTCGCCGGTGAGCGACTGCGCCTCGGCGCCCACGTTCAGATAGATCAGCTCGCGCCCGCGGTTGCGCAGGTTCCACTTGCGGACGTCCTCGGTGATCTGTCCGCCGATGGCGGAGGAGGCGCCCTGGACGACGATCTTCGCGCCGTCGGAGATGGCTGCCTTCAGCTTGTCGGCCGCGCCCGCCGGGCCGCCCTGGTTGTCGTATTCCAGCAGTTCCAGCGGCTGCCCGTGCCAGCCGCCCTCGGCGTTGATGCGGTCCACCGCGTAGCGCACGGCGGAGCGGTAGCTCAGGCCCGTCGAGGCCTGCGGGCCGGACAGCGTCTCCACGAGGGCGATCTTGACGGGTGCGGCCGCCGCCAGCGCCGACGCGAACAGCAGGCCGGGCAGCAGCGCCATCTTCAGCACAGAATGGGATTTCATGAGGGTCTCCTCCATGAGAGCGATCGGCCGGCGCGTCCGTACGCACCGGCTGAAAGGCATGTTAGAGACCGCCTCCGACCCATTACAGGTCCATTCAGGACATCACCGTATCCTTGCCGGACATGCAGGCCTATGGCTTACCCTAATGCCGGAGGACCTTGGCGCGCCCGTTGCAGCGCTTCGTCCAGCGCCTGGGGGCGCCGCCCCGCGCGGCATCGGCGAAACCGTGTCCGGGCCGGTGCCGGGACAGGAATCCGGCGCCGCCGGACCGGCGCGGCGGGGTGTGGATGGGAGAGTGGACGGAGGGTGGACGAGGGGTGGACGAGGGGTGGACGAGGGGCGCGGCCGGGCCCGCCGCTTGCATGCTAAGGTGCCCCCTCGTATGATCCGCGCTATCGTGGTCGCAAAACGGCCGCCACTGGAACCTCATGACCAAAACTCTGATTATTGCTGAAAAGCCCTCGGTCGCCCTGGACATTTCCCGGGCGCTCGGCGGCTTCACCCGGGAAGGCGACTACTTTGAAAGCGAGCAGTACGTGCTGTCCTCCAGCGTCGGCCACCTGCTCAGCCTGGTGGCGCCCAACGACCCGGTGCGCGGCAAATGGAGTTTCACCCACCTGCCGGTCATCCCGCCCCAGTTCGAGCTGGGCCCGACCGACAAGCGCTCCGCCGAGCGGCTGAAGCTGCTGGTCCGGCTGCTCAAGCGCAAGGACGTCGGCGCCGTCATCAACGCCTGCGACGCGGGCCGCGAGGGCGAGCTGATCTTCCGCTACATCGTCCAGTATTCCGGGGTGAAGAAGCCCATCCAGCGCCTGTGGCTGCGGTCCATGACCCAGGCCGCCATCCGCGATGCCTTCGCCAACCTGCGCGACGACGCGACCATGAAGCCGCTGGAGGCGGCCGCCCGCTCCCGCGCCGAGGCCGACTGGCTGGTGGGCATCAACGGCACCCGCGCCATGACGGCCTTCAACAGCAAGGACGGCGGCTTCTTCAAGACTCCGGTGGGCCGCGTCCAGACCCCCACCCTGGCGATCGTGATGGAGCGCGAGGACCGCATCCGCGGCTTCGTGTCGCGCGACTACTGGGAAGTCCACGCCACCTTCGTCGCCGCCGCCGGCCTCTACGAGGGCCGCTGGTTCGACCCGGCTTTCAAGAAAAACGAACAGGATACCGAGGCCCGCGATTCGCGCCTGTGGTCCGCATCCGCCGCCCAGACCATCGTGGCCGCCTGCCGCGACCAGCCGGGCAGCGTGACCGAGGAATCCAAGCCCAGCACGCAGATGTCCCCGGCCCTGTTCGACCTGACCACCCTGCAGCGCGAGGCCAACTCGCGCTTCGGCTTTTCCGCCAAGACCACGCTGTCGCTGGCCCAGTCGCTGTACGAGCGCCACAAGGCCCTGACCTACCCGCGTACGGATTCCCGCTACCTGCCGCAGGACTACGTCGGCACCGTGCAGCAGACCATGCGCGTGCTGGCCGACAGCGAATCGGGCGCGGCCCGCTCCGTCAAGCCCTACGCCGCCCAGGTCGTGAAGCAGGACTGGGTCAAGCCCAACCGGCGCATCTTCGACGACAAGAAGATCTCCGACCACTTCGCCATCATCCCCACCCTGCAGGTGCCGCGCGAGCTGAGCGACGCCGAATTCAAGATCTACGAGCTGGTGACGCGCCGCTTCCTGGCGGTGTTCTTCCCGGCGGCCGAATTCCGCGTCACGACCCGCATCACCCAGGTCTCCGGCCACCATTTCAAGACCGAGGGCAAGGTGCTGGTCCACCCCGGCTGGCTCGCCATCTACGGCCGCGAGACGCAGGGCGAGGACGCCTCGCTGGTGCCCGTGGCCGACGGTGAGCGCGTGCGCACCGAGGACATCGAGGCGCGCGCCCTGGTCACCAAGCCCCCCGCCCGCTTCAACGAAGCCACGCTGCTGTCGGCCATGGAAGGCGCCGGCAAGCTGGTGGACGACGAGGCCCTGCGCGAGGCCATGTCCGAGCGCGGCCTGGGCACCCCGGCCACGCGCGCGGCCATCATCGAAGGCCTGCTCAACGAAGGCTACCTGCGCCGCGAGGGCCGCGACCTGATCCCCAGCGCCAAGGCCCGCCAGCTGATGACGCTGCTCGCCGGCCTGGGGGTGAACGAACTCACCTCGCCGGAGCTCACCGGCGAATGGGAGCACCAGCTCAAGCTCATCGAACAGCGCAAGCTCGACCGCGAGTCCTTCATGCGCGAGATCGCCCAGATGACCCAGGTGATCGTCAAGCGCGCCAAGGAATACGAGCGCGACACCGTGCCCGGCGACTACGCCACCCTGCGGACTCCCTGCCCCAAATGCGGCGGCGTGGTGAAGGAAAACTACCGCCGCTACGCCTGCACGGCCTGCGACTTCTCCATCGGCAAGCACCCGGGCGGGCGCACCTTCGAGATCGCCGAGGTCGAGGAACTGCTGGAAAAACGCACGCTGGGCCCGCTGACCGGCTTCATCAGCAAGATGGGCCGGCCCTTCGCCGCGGTGCTGCGCATCACCGACGAATACAAGCTGGAATTCGACTTCGGCCAGCGCGAGGACGAGGACGCCGAGCCCGTGGACTTCTCCGGCCACACCCCGCTGGGCGCCTGCCCGAAGTGCGGCGGCTGCGTCTTCGAGTACGGCATGAACTACGTCTGCGAGCACGCCGTGGGGCCGGACAAGCGCTGCGACTTCCGCAGCGGCAAGGTCATCCTGCAGCAGGAAATCCCCGCCGCGCAGATGAGCAAGCTGCTGGCCACCGGCAAGACCGACCTGCTCGACGGCTTCGTGTCCAGCCGCACCAACCGCAAGTTCAAGGCCTTCCTGGTGCGCCAGGCCGACGGCAAGGTCGGCTTCGAGTTCGAGCCGCGTCCGGCCAAGGCGGGCGCCAAGACCGCCGGCAAGACCGCCGCCAAGGCCGCGCCCGCGACCCAGGCGGCGGCGAAAACGGCGACGAAGACCGCCACGAAAACGGCGACGAAGACCGCGTCCAAGGCCGCCGCCAAGCCCGCGGCGAAGACGGCCGCGAAAACGGCGGCCAAGAAAGCCGCCGTGAAGAAGACCGCGGCGAAGACGGCCGCCAAGAAAGCCGCGCCCCGCGCCGCCCAGGCCGACGCCCACGACGACGACGGCCCGGCCTTCTGAATGGCCCGCGCCGGCGGCCGGGCACCGGCCCGGCGGGCAGTGCGGGCGGGACGCCGGCCGCGCTAGCTGCTGGCGCGGACCTTCAGCTCGAAGCCCAGGTCGACGACGGGCGCGTCCACCGGCTCGCCGCGCATCAGCCGCAGCAGCATCCGCGCCGCCGCGTCGCCGACTTCCCGGCGCGGCGTGCGCAGGCTCGTCAGCGCGGGCAGCATCTGCGCATTGCCCGGCAGATCGTTGAAGCCCACCACGCTGACCCGGCCGGGCACCGGGACGCCCAGGCGCAGCGCTTCCAGCAGCCCGCCGTGGGCCAGGTCGTCGTTGCAGAAGAACACCGCGTCCAGGTCCGGGTGCGTCTCCACTAGGCGGCGGAAGGCCTCCGCCCCCAGGGCGGCCGACGAGGGCCGGGGATCGAGGATCTCCAGCCGGGGATCGTGGCAGCCCGCCGCCCGCAGGACGCCGCGGAAGCCCTCGGCGCGCTCCAGCGTGCGCGGGTCCAGCTGGGCGCCGACGAAGGCGATGCGCCGCCGCCCCCGCTCCAGCAGGTGGCGGGCCACGGCCTGCGCCGCCCCGGTCTGGGAAAAGCCGACGCAATGCACGCCCGGCTCGCCGCTCAGTTCCATCACGTGCACGCACGGCGTGCGGCTGGCCTCGATCAGGCGGCGCTGGGCCTCGCTGCGGTCGAAGCCGGTCAGGATCAGGCCCGCCGGCCGGTGCGACAGGTAGCTGTCGAGCAGGGCGGCCTCGCGCTCGGGGCGGTACTGGGTGATCCCGACGAAGATCGGATAGCCGGCTTCCCACATCACGTCCTGCACGGCTTCCAGCAGTTCGGTGAACAGGGTGTTGGACAGCAGCGGGATCAGCACCACGACGTGGCTGCTCTTGGCCGAGGCGAGCGCGCGCGCCGACGGGTCGGGGCGGTAGCCGAGCCGCTCCACGGCGGCCCGCACCCGTTCGGCCAGTTCCGGGCGCACGGTCGTCTTGCCCGCCACCACGCGCGACGCCGTGATGGGGCTGACGCCGGCCAGGGCCGCCACGTCCGCCAGCGTGACCCGGCCGGTGGCCCGGCTGCGGCCCCGGGACCCGGCCGGCCGGGGGCCGGTCCCGCCGTCGGAGGAAGAATCTTTCATACAGGAATTCCCTAATGTCGGCCACGCTGAGATAGCGCTATCTTTGCGTCTCACCCGCCTCGGGAAGATCGGCCGGCACAGGCCCGGCCCGACGTTCCGGGCATCATTGTACGTAAGGGCGGTTTTTTTTTCAATGCAAAAGATAGCGCTATCTTCTCCCGCCGGAACGCCCGACGCACCCGCCTGCCCGCCCCGCGCGGTGGTCGTGATGGGCGTCTCCGGCAGCGGCAAATCCACCGTCGGCGAGATGCTGGCGCGGCGCCAGGGCTGGGCCTTCGTCGAGGGCGATGCCTTCCACAGCGAAGGCAACCACGCGAAGATGCGCGCCGGCGTCCCGCTGACCGACGAGGACCGGGCGTCCTGGCTGGAAGCGCTGGGGCGGGAACTGGCGCGCCAGGGCGCCGGCGGCGTGGTCCTCAGCTGCTCGGCCCTGAAGCGGGCCTACCGCCGCCGGCTGCGCGCGCACGTGCCCGGCCTGGCCTTCATTTGGCTGGAAGTCGGCCGCGACGCGGCCCACCGGCGCGTCGCCGGCCGCGGCGACCGCCATTTCTTTCCCGCCACCCTGATCGACAGCCAGTTCGCCACGCTGGAGCCGCCCCACGACGAGGCCGGCCTGCTGCACCTGGACAGCGAACGCCCCCTGGAAGAAATCCTCGAACGCGCCGCCGAATGGCTGCAAAGGAATCCCCATGCACACTCCTGACACCGCCGCCGGCGCGCCGCGCAAGCCCCTGATCCGCAAGGCCGCCGAAGCCTTCATGGCGATCACCCTGGCCCTCATGGTGGTCGCCGTGTTCAGCAACGTCGTGCTGCGCTACGCCTTCGGCACGGGCCTGGTGATCTACGAGGAACTGTCCCGCCTGCTGTTCGTCTGGCTGGTCTGCATGGGCACCGTCGTCACCGCCCACGAGAAGCGGCATCTGAGCTTCGACCTGCTGGTGGATCGGGTGGGGCCGCGCACGCGCGCCGCGATGGACGCGCTGGCCACCCTGGTCGCCGCGGTCGTCCTGGGCATGGTCGTCAAGGGCGCCTGGGATCAGGTGATCGCCGGCTTGCACAGCTACAGCCCCGTCATCGGCTATCCCCTGGCGATCGCCGCGGCGGCCACCCTGTTCATGGCCGCCGCCATGGAAGTCCTGCTCTTCAAGCAGGCCGTCCTGGACCGCCGCCGCAATCGAACCTAGGAGTTCCGGCATGGACACCACCCTGATCTTCCTCGCCGTCCTGTTCGCCTCCATGGCGATCGGCATCCCCATCGCCGTCTCCCTGCTGGTCTCGGGCGTGGCCCTGATGTGGCACCTGGACTTCTTCAACACCCAGCTGCTGGCGCAGAACCTGCAGGCCGGCTTCGACAATTTTCCCCTGCTGGCGGTGCCCTTCTTCATCCTGGCGGGCGAACTGATGAACGTGGGCGGCCTGAGCCAGCGCATCATCGACATGGCGCGCGCCTTCGTCGGCCACATCCCGGGCGGCCTGGGCTACGTCGCCGTATTCGCCTCGGTGCTGCTCGCTTCGATGAGCGGTTCGGCCATCGCCGACACCGCCGCGCTGGCCACCATCCTGCTGCCCATGATGCGCCAGCAGAACTACCCGATGGACTACAGCACGGGCCTGCTGGCCTCGGGCGGCATCATCGGTCCCATCATCCCGCCGTCGCTGCCCTTCATCATCTACGGCGTGACCACCAACACCTCGATCAGCAAGCTGTTCATCAGCGGCGTGGTCCCCGGCATCCTGATGGGCGGCGCGCTGCTGCTGGCCTGGCGCGTGGTCGCGCGCCGCCGCCAGCTGCCTACGGCCCCGCGCGCCACGCGGGCCGAACGCCGCCGCGTCGTGGCCGACAGCACCTGGGCCATCTTCATGCCGGTCATCATCCTGGGCGGCATCCGCTTCGGCGTCTTCACCCCCACCGAGGCCGCGGTGGTGGCCGCCGTCTACGCCTTCCTGGTGTCGAAGTTCATCTACCGCGCGCTCTCCTGGCAAGCCACCTACGACGTGCTGGTGGCCTCCAGCATCACCACGGCGGTGGTCATGTTCCTGTGCGGCGCCGCGACCGTGGCCGCCTACATGATCACCCTGGCCGACCTGCCCAACCAGTTGGCCGAGCTGTTCCAGCCCATCCTCGCGCACCCCACGCTGTTCATGGCCTGCATGGTGGTCTTCCTGCTGCTGGTGGGCACGTCCATGGACCTGACGCCCATCATTCTGATCTTCGCCCCCGTCTGCCTGCCCCTGGCGCTGAAGGCGCACATCGATCCGATCTATTTCGGCTTCATGTTCGTGTTCACGGGCTGCCTGGGCCTGATCACGCCGCCCGTGGGCACCGTGCTCAACGTCGCCGCCGGCGTGGGCGGCGTGAAGATGGAATCCGTCGTCAAGGGCGTCGCGCCCTTCCTGCTGGTCTATGCGCTGCTGCTGGTCCTGCTGGTGGCCTTTCCCCAGATCGTCACCGCCCCGGTCCGCTGGCTGGGCTGAGGCATACAACACCCGCCTCCACCCGGCGGACATTTCACCAAGGAGAATCCCCATGAAACTGAAAGCCCTGTTCCTGGCCGCCACCCTGGCGGCCGGCGCAATGGCCCCCCAGGCCCAGGCCGCCGACATCCAGACCCGCCTGATCCGCTTCGGCTACGGCCTGAACCAGGATTCCAACCAGGGGCGCGCCGTCCAGGTGTTCGCCGACGAGGTCGCCAAGCTGTCGGGCGGCAAGATGAAGATCCGCGCCATCGGCGCGGCCGCGCTGGGCTCGGACATCCAGATGCAGCAGGCGCTGATCGGCGGCGCCCAGGAAATGATGGTGGGCTCCACCGCCACCCTGGTGGGCATCACCCCCGAAATGGCGATGTGGGACACGCCCTTCCTGTTCAATTCCGGCGAGGAGGCCGACAAGATCCTCGACGGCCGGGCGGGCCAGATGCTGATGGAAAAGCTGAGCGACAAGGGGCTGGTCGGCCTGGTCTACTGGGAGAACGGTTTCCGCAACCTGACCAACAGCCAGAAGCCCGTGACCCGCGTGGAGGACTTCGGCGGCCTGAAGCTGCGCGTCATGCAGAACACCGTGTTCCTGGACACCTTCCAGCGCCTGGGCGCCAACGCCATTCCGCTGCCCTTCTCGGAACTGTTCACCGCGCTGGAGACGAAGACGGTGGACGGCCAGGAAAATCCCTACAACACCATCCTGTCGAGCAAGTTCTACGAGGTCCAGAAATACCTGAGCATCACCAACCACGTCTACAGTCCCTGGATCGTCACGGCCAGCAAGAAGTGGTGGGACGGCCTGAGCGCCGACGAGCGCGACGTGCTGCTCAAGGCCGCCGTCGTCAGCCGCGACTTCGAGCGCAAGGACACCCGGGCGGAAGCCGACAAGGCCCTGGCGCAGCTGAAGGCCGACGGCATGCAGATCAACGAGGTCGCGCCCGCGGAGATCGAGCGCATGCGCGAGACGATCAAGCCCGTCAACGAGCAGATCAAGCAGAACGTCGGCCCCGCCGTCTGGCAGGCGGTGCAGAACCAGCTGAAGGCGATTCGCCAAGGTACGGACCTGGCGCGCAACTGAGCCCGCCAGCCGTTCCCCCCGGGGGGGCACACGCCCCCCGGACGCCGCCCTCCAGCGGCTCAGCGATACACCAGGTCGCGGAAATACAGCGACAGGTCCGGCCAGTAGGTGATCACCATCAGGCAGAGCACCACCACGCCGACGAAGGGCAGCAGCGGCCGGATCAGGCGCTCGATGGGCACCTTGGCGACCGTGCAGGCGGCGAACAGGTTCACGCCGAAGGGCGGCGTCACCATCCCCAGGGCCAGGTTCACCACCATGATCACCCCGAAGTGCGCGGGATCGACGCCGAACTGCGTCGCCACGGGCAGCAGCAGGGGCGCCAGCACCACGATGGACGCGGACGTCTCGATGAACATGCCGATGAAGAACAGGGCGACATTCACCCCCATCAGGAATGAGATCTCGCTGCCGAACAGGTGGCTGAGCCATTCGCCCAGCATCATCGGCACCCCGGCACGGTTCAGCAGGAAGCCGAACACGCCCGCGTTGGCGATGATGAACATGATGATCGCGGTGGACACCACGGAGCGGTGGAAGGTACGGCCCAGCGTGGCGAAGGACAGCCGGCGGTAGATGAAGATCCCCACGAACAGGGCGTACACCACCGCCACGGCCGAGGCCTCGGTGGGGGTGAATATCCCGCCGTAGATTCCGCCCAGGATGATGACCGGCATCAGCAGCGCCCACCAGGCCTTCCTGAAGGCCGTCCAGACCGGCAGGCGGCCGTCGCCGTCGTGCTTGCCCAGGCCGTTGCGGCGCGCGTACAGCCAGACGTAGGCCATCAGCGCGACGACGATCAGCAGGCCCGGCCCGATGCCGGCGATGAAGACCTCGCCCACCGAGGTGTCGGTGGACACGGCGTACAGGATCATCGGGATGGACGGCGGGATGATGACGCCCAGTTCGGCCGCGGAGGCCTGCAGCGAGGCCGCGAAGGGCGCCGGATAGCCGTGCTTGACCATGGCGGGGATCAGGATGGCCCCCACCGCGAAGGTCGTGGCCACGCTGGAGCCGGCCACCGCCGCGAAGATCATGCAGGTCAGCACACAACTGCAGGCGAGCCCGCCCTGCACGCCGCCCACCACGCTTTTGGCAAACTCGACCATGCGCTCGGAGATGCCGCCTTCCTCCATCAGGTTGCCGGCCAGGATGAAGAAGGGCACGGCGACCAGCGGGTACTTGTCCAGGGCGGCGTAGAGCTGCTGCGCGATCACCAGCCAGGTCATGTGGCCGTCGAAGCCGACCCCGGCCATGGTGGCCAGGCCGATGGACACGGCCACCGGCACGGTCAGGCCGAAGAACAGCAGCATGGAAACGACCATCAACTGCGACATGATGCGGTGCCCCGGTCAGACGGTTTCGATGTGGAGGCGGCGCGGGCCTTCGGCCCAGTAGGCCAGCGCGGCGAACAGCGCCAGCGTGGCGCCCACGGGAATGGACAGGTAGATCCACGAGATGGAGACGCCCAGGCTGGGCGTGGTCTGGAACCGTACGCGCCAGGTCATGTCGGCCCCGATCCACACCAGGAATCCCAGGAAGCCCACGACGATCAGCAGGACGACGTGCTCCAGCACCCGCGCCCGGCGCGGCGCGAGCAGGTTGTGCAGCAGGTCCACGCCCAGCATGGCGCCCTGGCGGAAGGCCAGGGCCACCCCCAGCATCACCGCCCAGATGATGGAGGCCCGCGTCCAGGCTTCGGACCAGGCCGAGGGCGATTCGAGGACGAAGCGCGCCAGGACCTGGTAGAAGCCCGCCGCGACGGCGGACCACAGCAGGCCCTGGGCGACCCAGGACACCAGCCGGGTCAGGCCCCGGTCGGCCAGGCCGAGCACACTCATGGACTACTGGGTGTTGCGGATGGCATCGACCAGTTCCTGGCCGAACTGCTTGTAGTACTGCGGATAGACCGGCTGGACCGCCTTGACGAAGGCGGCGTGGTCCACCGCGTTGACCTGCATGCCGTTGGACTTCAGGGTTTCCACGCCATCCTTCTCGACCTGGTCGACGTAGTCGCGCATGGCCTTGGCGCTGGCGGCGGCGGCTTCCTTGAACTTGGCCTTGCCGTCGTCGGACAGGCCATCGTACACGGAAGGCGCCATCAGGATCAGTGCCGGACCGTAGACGTGCGCCGTCAGCGACAGGTATTTCTGCAGCTGCCACATCTTCACCGACACGATCACCGACAGCGGATTTTCCTGGCCGTCGATGGTGCCCTGCTGCAGGGCGGTGGCGACTTCGGGCCAGGCCATGGGGGTGGCCAGCACGCCCAGCTCGCGGAAGGCGGCGATGTGGATGGGGTTTTCCGTGGTGCGGATCTTCAGGCCCTTGATGTCGGCGGGCTCCTTCACCGGCCGGACGTTGTTGGTCAGGTGGCGGAAGCCCTGCTCGCCCCAGGCCAGGGCCACCAGGCCGCGCTTGGGGAATTCGGCCAGCATGTCCTGGCCGATCTTGCCGTCCAGGACCTTGCGCGCATGGGCCAGGTCGCGGAACAGGAAGGGGATGTCGAACACCCCGGTCTGCGGCACGAAATTCAGCGTGGCGCCCGTGGAGACGATGGCCAGGTCGATGGTGCCCAGCTGCAGACCCTCGATCACCTCGCGCTCGCCGCCCAGCGCACTGTTCGGGAACTGCTGGATCTTGAAGTCCGGCGTGCTGGCTTCCAGGGTCTTGACGAAGGCGGCGGCGCCCGCGCCGTAGTGCGAGTTCTCGGACAGGGCGTAGGCCATCTTCAGCGTGGTCTGCGCCAGCGCCGGCGCGGACGCCGTCATGCCGGCCAGCGCCGCGGCCGCGAGCCATCGTGCGAATTTTTTACCGCCGGGCCGCCCCAAGGTAAAAAACGCCCCCCGCAGGGGGGCAGCAAGCCGAAGGTGCAGCGTGGGGGGTATTTTCCCTTGGAACATGGTGTCGTCTCCCGAATCCGATTATTGGTGCCATCCGGCCCGCGCCCGCGGCCGGGACGCGGCCCGCATCCGCCGGAACCGCGCCGCGCGCAAAGCATCGAAGCCTTGGTGTTCTAACATGAAGTCCGGGCGGGTCGCAATGGAAACCGCGCACGGGTTCGGGTTATCACAGGGGCGCGCGGCGCGCGGCCGGCCGGCGCGGCCCGTGGGCCCGCCCGGCGCTATCGCGCCGCCCCAAAACCCGCTAGAGTCATGAAAAAGGCCCGCCCGGCCTGACCGGGCCCGTTCGCGCCCAAGGAGCCACCCGCATGACACGAAAAATCGCAGTGATCCCCGGCGACGGCATCGGCACGGAAGTCATGCCCGAGGGCCTGCGGGTCCTGGAAGCCGCCGCCGCGCGCTTCGGCCTGGACCTGGACTTCGAGTCCTTCGGCTGGGGCTGCGACCATTACCTGCGCGAAGGCCGCATGATGCCGGCCGACTGGAAGGAGCGCATCGGCGGGCACGACGCCATCCTGTTCGGCGCCGTGGGCGCGCCCGACCGGGTGCCGGACCACGTCGCCATCTGGGATTCCATCATCACCATCCGCCGCGAATTCGACCAGTACGTCAACCTGCGCCCGGCCCGGCTGATGCCCGGCGTGCCCAGCCCGCTGGCCAACCGGCGCCCCGGCGACATCGATTTCCTGGTGGTGCGCGAGAACACCGAGGGCGAATACTCCAGCCTGGGCGGGCGCATGTTCCCGGACACGGAGCGCGAATTCGTGATCCAGGAATCCGTCTTCACCCGCACCGGGGTGGACCGGGTCCTGCGATTCGCCTTCGAGCTGGCCGCGCGCCGGCCCGGCCGGCACCTGACGGCGGCCACCAAGTCCAACGGCATCTCCATCACCATGCCCTACTGGGACGAGCGTCTGAAGGCCATCGCCCGGGAATACCCCACGGTCACCTGGGACAAGTTCCACATCGACATCCTCTGCGCCCACCTGGTGCAGCACCCGGACCGCTTCGACGTGATCGTGGCCTCGAACCTGTTCGGCGACATCCTGTCCGACCTGGGGCCGGCCTGCACCGGCACGATCGGCATCGCCCCGTCGGCCAACCTGAACCCGGACCGCCGCTACCCCTCCCTGTTCGAGCCCGTGCACGGCTCCGCGCCGGACATCGCCGGGCGGGGCATCGCCAACCCGGTCGGCCAGATCTGGTCGGCGGCCCTGATGCTGGAACACCTCGGCCAGGGCGAGCCCGCCTGGCAGGACGCGGCCGACGCTGTCCTGCGGGCCATCGAGACCGTGCTGTCCGAAGGCCCGCGCACGCCGGACATGGGCGGCGCGGCGCGCACCGCCGACATGGGCCGCGCGATCGCCGACCACGTCGCCCGCGCCCGCTGAGCGCACCGCCACCAGCCGCCGCCCGCCGAGGACCCGCCGACCGCATCGACCGCCCCATTCGCACCGCACCGCCATTCGCCAGGACTCCGCCATGCCCGCCCACCACTTCATCGCCAACGCCCGCCGGCCCGTGCCCGGCGAGCGCACCCTGTCCGTCATCGACCCGGCGGACGGCCGGGAATTCGACCGCATCGCGCGCGGCTCGGCCGAGGACGTGGACGCGGCCGTGCGGGCCGCCCAGGCGGCCATGGGCGAGCACTTCGAGGGCCCCTGGGCGATGACCTGCGCCCGCGACCGCGGGCGGCTGCTGGCGGCCTGGAGCCGCGCCGTGCTGGACGAGGCCGGCGAGCTGGCCCGCCTGGAGGCGCGCGACACCGGCAAGACGCTGGGCACCGCGCGCAACGACGTCGCCGCGCTGGCGCGCTACCTCGAATACTATGCCGGCGCCTGCGACAAGCTGCATGGCGACACCCTGCCCTACGACGCCGGCACGCTGGCGCTGACGGTGCGCGAGCCGCACGGCGTCACCGGCCACATCATTCCCTGGAACTACCCGGTCCAGATCTTCGGCCGCAGCGTGGGCGCCTCCCTGGCGGCCGGCAACGCCTGCGTGGTCAAGCCCGCCGAGGACGCCAGCCTGTCCACCCTGTACCTGGCCGAGATGGCCGCCCGCGTGGGATTCCCGGCCGGCGCGCTGAACGTCGTCACCGGCCTCGGCGCCGAGGCCGGCGCGGCCCTGAGCGCCCACCCCGGCGTGCGGCACATCTCCTTCACCGGCTCCACCGCCACCGGCCGGCAGGTGGCCGAGGCCGCCGCGCGGCATCACTGCCCGGTGGTGCTCGAACTGGGCGGCAAATCGCCGCAGATCGTGTTCGAGGACGCCGACCTGGACGCCGCCCTGCCGGTGGTGGTCAACGCCATCGTGCAGAACAGCGGCCAGACCTGCTCGGCGGGCAGCCGGCTGCTGGTCCACGAAAGCATCCACGACGCCTTCGTGGCGCGCGTCGCCGAACGCTTCCGCGCGCTGCGCGCCGGTCCGCCCGCCTCGGACGCCGACCTGGGGCCGCTGGTCAACCAGAAACAGTACGAGCGCGTGCGCCGCATGCTGGACGCCGCCCGCGACGAGGGCCTGGCCGAGGCCGCGCGCGGCCGCATCCTGGACGACGCGCCGCCGGACGGCTACTACCAGGAGCCCGTGCTGTTCCGCGACGTGCCCGCCGACAGCGCTCTGGCGCGCGAGGAAATCTTCGGCCCGGTCCTCATCACGCAGCCCTTCCGCGACGAGGCGCACGCCCTGGCGCTGGCCAACGCCACCGACTACGGCCTGGTGGCCGGCGTCTGGACCCGCGACGGGGCGCGGCAGCTGCGCATGGCCCGCCACCTGCGCTGCGGCCAGGTCTTCGTCAACAACTACGGCGCCGGCGGCGGCGTCGAGCTGCCCTTCGGCGGGGTCAAGTCCAGCGGCCACGGCCGCGAGAAAGGCTTCGAGGCGCTGCTGGGATTCACCGTGCTGAAGACCGTGGCGATCCGCTACGGCCAGGATGCCCGGAACTAGTCCACATTCATCGAGGAGACACGCCATGCGCCTGCGCGACAAGATAGCCATCGTCACCGGAGCCGGCTCGGGATTCGGCCGGGGGATCGCCTCGGTCTTCGCCCGAGAGGGTGCCCGGGTGGTGGTGGCCGACATCCACGACGAGCACGGCCGCGAGACCGTCGAGCAGATCCGCGCGGCCGGCGGCCGGGCCGCCTTCGCCCACGTGGACGTCGCCAACGCCGCCAGCATGCAGGGGCTGCTGGCGCAGGCCCTGGAGTATTTCGGCGGCCTGGACATCGTGGTCAACAACGCCGGCGCGACCCACCGCAACCGGCCCATGCTCGAAGTCACCGAGGCCGAATTCGACCGCATCTACGCCATCAACGTCAAGAGCATCTACCTCAGCGCCCAGGCCTTCGTGCCGCATTTCCGGCGCCAGGGCGGCGGCGTGTTCGTGAACATCGCCTCCACGGCCGCCATCCGGCCGCGCCCCGGCCTGACCTGGTACAACGGCACCAAGGGCGCCGTGGTGACCACCAGCCGCTCGATGGCGGCCGAGCTGGGCCCGGACCGCATCCGCGTCAACTGCGTCAATCCCGTGGTCGCCGCCACCGGCCTGCTGACGGAATTCATGGGCATGCCCGACACGCCGGAAAATCGCGCCAAGTTCATCGCCGGCATCCCGCTGGGGCGGTTTTCCACCCCGGAGGACGTCGCCCACGCCTGCCTGTACCTGGCCTCGGACGAGGCGTCCTTCATCACCGGCGCCTGCCTGGAGGTGGACGGCGGGCGGTGCGTCTGACGCTTCTCGGGAACCCCGCCCATTCCGGACGCATGGGCGTGTCAGGCAAGGCGCCGACAGAATCATTCCTCCACGTACCAGGTATCTTCCGACAGCATCACCTGCTGGTGCCCGTAGCCGGCCGGCATCATGGGGAAGCAGTTCTGCAGCGGCACCACCGCCACGTCCAGGAAGTACGGCCCGTCGTGCGCCATGCAGGCGGCCAGCGCCGCGTCCAGGTCGCGCGGGTGCTCGACGCGCGCCGCCCCCCAGCCGAAAGCCCCGGCCAGCGCCACGAAATCCGGGATCGAGGCGTTGTAGCTGTGGCTGTAGCGGCCCTCGTGGATCAGTTCCTGCCACTGGCGCACCATGCCCATGTGGCCGTTGTTGCACAGGATCAGCTTGACCGGGGCGCGGTGCTGCGCGGCCGTGGCCAGTTCCTGGATGTTCATCAGCACGGAGGCGTCGCCGCTGACGCAGACCACCGGCTTGTCCGGATGCGCGATCTGCGCGCCGATGGCGGCCGGCAGCCCGTAGCCCATGGTACCCGCCCCGCCGGAGGTCAGCCAGCGGTTGGGCCGGTCGATGCCGATGTACTGGGCCGCCCACATCTGGTGCTGGCCCACGTCGGTGGAGACGATGGCGTCGCGCCCGGCCAGCAGCCGGTCGATGCGCCGCATCAGATCCTGCGGCAGGATGGTATCGGCCGAGGGCGGGAATTTCAGGCAGTCGCGCGCCTGCCAGACGGCGATGCGCTGCCACCATTCGTCCAGGCGGCCGGGCTCCAGCGGATACTGGCCCAGTTCCTTGTGCAGGGCGCGCAGCAGCGGATAGCAGTCGCCCACCAGCGCCACGTCGGCGCGCACGACCTTGTCGATCGAGGCCGGGTCGATGTCCAGGTGAATCTTGTCGGCGTGCGGGCAGAAGTCCGACAGCCGGCCGGTGATGCGGTCGTCGAAGCGCGCGCCCACGCAGACGATCAGGTCCGCGTGGTGCATCGCCAGGTTCGCCTGCAGCGTGCCGTGCATGCCGAGCATGCCCAGGAACTGCGCGTCGCCCGCGGGATAGGCGCCCAGGCCCATCAGCGTCAGGGTGCAGGGCGCCCCGGTTTCCTGCACCAGGCCGCGGAAGGCGTGGCAGGCGTCGATGCCCGAATTGATCAGGCCGCCCCCGCCGTAGAACACCGGGCGGCGGGCGCGGGCGATCAGCGCGGCGGCGCGCTTGAGCGCGGCCTCGGTCACGGGCGCGAGCGGCGCGGCGGCGGCCTCGGGCTCCAGCGCCGCGACGGCATGCTCCGGCGGCACGCGCGCGATCTGCAGGTCCTTGGGGAAGTCCAGCAGCACCGGGCCGGGCCGGCCGGCGCGCGTCAGGCGCAGGGCCTTGGCCGCCAGGTCGGCGATGTCTTCCGAACGGCGCACCTGGGCGTTCCATTTGGTGACCGGGCGCGAGATCCCGACCGCGTCGCATTCCTGGAAGGCGTCGGTGCCGATGGCGCCGGTCGCCACCTGGCCGCTGACGCACAGCACGGGGATCGAGTCGCAGAGCGCGTCCAGCAGCCCGGTGGTGGTGTTCGCCATGCCCGGGCCCGACGTCACGAAGACCACGCCGGGGCGGCCCGTGGAGCGCGCGTAGCCCTCGGCGGCGTGCATGGCCGCCTGCTCGTGGCGCACCAGGATGTGGCGGATGCGCGGCTCGGCGTACAGGGCGTCGTACAGCGGCAGCACCGCGCCGCCCGGATAGCCGAACACCGTGTCCACGCCCAGGGCGATCAGGGTATCCAGCAGGACCTCGGCGCCGGTGCGGTCGAGGACGGGGACGGTTGCGGCGGCATGGGCGGCGGTAGGGGCATTCACGGGCGTTCACCTGGACGGGAAAGGTCGGGATGCCGCGCCGGCCCCTCGCGCGCGTCGGCCCCCGGCGGGATCGCCGCCGGGGCGAGTGGACTTGCGTGGAGCATCCCAAGGATAATGTGGGCCAGTGTATCCCTTTTCGCTCCCGCTTCTTTCGCGTCCGCTTCCTTCAGGTCCCCTTCCCGTCCCTTTCCCGTCCGCTTCCTTCCCCCCGCATCCCATGGCCACCCCCCGCCCGATCTGGCACGCCGTGCGCGTCTCGCCCCTGCACGGCACCGGCGTCTTCGCCGCGCGCGACATCCCCGCCGGCACCCGCATCCTGGAATACGCGGGGCGCCGCCTGACGGCGGAGCAGGCCGACGCCCGCTGGCCGGTCGATCCTGACGACCCCTACCACACCTTCTATTTCTCGCTCAGCAGCGGCCGGGTGATCGACGGCGGCCAGCGCGGCAACGACGCGCGCTGGATCAACCACGGCTGCGCGCCCAACTGCGAGGCGCGCGAGAACGAGGCCGGCACCCGCGTGGCGATCTACGCGCTGCGCGACATCCCGGCCGGCGCGGAACTGCTCTACGACTACGGCCTGGTGATCGACGAGCCGCTCACCCGCACGCTCAAGCGCCACTACCGCTGCCGCTGCGGCGCGCCCGAATGCCGGGGCACGATGCTGGCGCTGCCGGACGGTTCCTGAACCGGCGTCCGTACCCCCCACCTCGCCGCCTGCAAGCGGTCCGGATTCGTCCGGCACCGGGCAGCCCGCGGGGACGGCTCGGCGTCCGTACTCATACCAACTGGCAAGCGCGCCGTTTCGCAGTAGGATTCAGTGTTGCCATCCGGCCCGACACCGCTCCGTCCGTTCCATGCCCGACGACCACGCCGCCGATTCCGCCGACCTGCCCGCCTACGTCCCGCCCCCCGATCCCCCCCTGCGCGTCCCGCTGCGATTCGAGGACTGGCTGACCGTGCTGACCCTGGGCGCCCTGGCCTGCATCACCCTGGCCAACGTGATCGTGCGCTACCTGACCGCCGAATCCTTCGCCTGGACCGAGGAAATCTCCATCTTCCTGCTGATCGTGCTCACCCTGAGCGCCAGTTCCTCGGCCTTCGTCCGCGTGCTGCACATCCGCATCGAACTGCTGGCCGACGGCGGCGGCCCCGCGCGGCAGCGGCGCTACGCCCTGGCCGCGGGCGCCGTCTCGCTGCTGTTCTTCGCCGGCCTGACGGTCCTGCTGGGCCGCATGGCGCTGGACGAATACAACTGGGGCGACACCTCCCCGGCCATCGGCGTGCCCACCTGGTGGTATTCCATGTGGCTGCCCGTGCTGTCGGCGGTCATCACCCTGCGCCTGGCCGGCATCCTGCGGCGCGCCTGGGAGCGCGCATGATCCCCACCCTGCTGTTCGCGCTCTTCGTCGTGCTGATGGTGATCGGCGTGCCCGTGGGCATCGCCCTGGGGGCGGCCGGCACCCTGGCCATCGCCCTGGCCAATCCCGACACCCACTGGTTCGGCCTGATGGCGGTGTCGCAGAGCTTCTACGCCGGCCTGGCCAAATACCCCCTGCTCGCCATCCCCATGTTCGTGCTGGTGGGCTCGATCTTCGACCGCTCGGGCGTCGCCGCCAAGCTGGTGCGCCTGGCCCAGTCCATCACCGGCAACGGTCCCGGCATGCTGGCCGTGGTCGCCATCACCGTCGCCATGTTCCTGGGCGGGATCTCCGGCTCCGGCCCGGCCTGCGCCGCCGCCGTGGGCGCCATCATGATCGGCGCCATGAACCGCGCCGGCTATCCCCGCGCCTACTCGGCCAGCGTGGTGGCGGCGGGCGCGGCCACCGACATCCTGATCCCGCCCTCGATCGCCATGATCGTCTATTCGGTCCTGGTGCCGCAGGCCTCGGTGCCCGCCCTGTTCGCCGCCGGCATGTTCCCCGGCATCCTGGCGGGCATCGGGCTGATCATCCCGGCCGTCTGGCTGGCGCGGCGCCACAAGATGGGCGCGGCCGCCCGCGCCGAGCCCCGCCCGCCCTTCTGGCGCAGCCTGTTCGAGGCCATCCCGGGCCTGGCCGCCCCCGTCATCATCCTGGGCGGCATGCGCATGGGCTATTTCACGCCCACCGAGGCCGCCGTGGTGGCCGTGTTCTACGGCCTGCTCATCGGCATGCTGGTGCACCGCACCATCCGCGTGCGCGACCTGTTCCCCATCCTGCGCGAGGCCGGCGAGCTGTCCGCCGTCATCATGCTGATCGTCACGCTGGCGGGGATCTTCGCCTGGTCGCTGTCCACCCTGTCGATCATCGACCCGATCACCCACGCCATCGTGCACTCCGGCCTGGGGGAATACAGCGTGCTGACGCTGCTCATCCTGCTGCTGATCGTGGCCGGCATGTTCCTCGACGGAATCTCGATCTTCCTCATCTTCGTGCCGCTGATCCAGCCGGTCGCCATGGCCTTCGGCTGGGACCTGGTGTGGCTGGGCGTGGTGCTGACGCTGATGGTGGCGGTGGGCCAGTTCACCCCGCCGGTGGCCGTCAACCTGATGGTGTCCAGCAAGATCGCCCGGATCCCGATGGAAAGCACGGTGCCCTGGGTGCTGTGGCTGGTGGGCGGCATGCTCTGCACCCTGGTGCTGGTCGTGATCTTCCCGCAGATCGCGCTCTGGCTGCCGCATTATCTGGGATACTGACGTCCATGCCGGCGCCCGCGGGCGGGCGGCGAGGCCCGGCCCGCGGGCGACCCGCCCGGCGGGTTCGTGCACGAGATTTTTCAAAGAGGAGACTGACATGCGCTTCAAACGACTCATCGGCGCCGCCGCGCTGGCCTTCACGGCCCTGGCCGCCGCCCTGCCGGCCCAGGCCGCCGACTACAAGTCCGAATACAAGCTGTCCATCGTGGTGGGCACCAACTTCCCCTGGGGCCAGGGGGCGGTGATCTGGTCCGACCTGGTGCGCGAGCGCACCAACGGCCGCATCAACATCAAGGTCTACCCGGGCACCTCCCTGGTCCAGGGCGACCAGACGCGCGAATTCACCGCCATCCGCCAGGGCGTGATCGACATGGCCATCGGCTCGACCATCAACTGGTCGCCGCAGGTCAAGGAACTGAACCTCTTCTCCCTGCCCTTCCTCATGCCCGACTACCCCGCCATCGACGCCCTCACCCAGGGCAAGGTCGGCGAGGAGCTGTTCGGCATCCTGTCCAAGAAGGGCGTGGTGCCGCTCGCCTGGGGCGAGAACGGCTACCGCCAGCTGTCCAATTCGGCACGCGAGGTCAAGACCCCCGAGGACGTCAAGGGCATGAAACTGCGCGTGGTCGGCTCGCCGCTGTACATCGACATCTACACCGCCCTGGGCGCCAACCCGACGCAGATGAGCTGGGCCGACGCCCAGCCCGCGCTCGCCAGCGGCGCCGTCGACGGCCAGGAAAACCCGCTGTCCATCTACGCCGGGGCCAAGCTCTACGACGTCGGCCAGAAATACCTGAGCCTGTGGAACTACGTGGCCGACCCGCTGATCTTCGTGGTGAACAAGGACGTCTGGGATTCCTGGTCGCCCGAAGACCAGAAGATCGTGCGCGAGGCCGCCGTCGAGGCGGGCCGCCAGGAAATCGTCATCGCCCGCAAGGGCGTGACCAGCACCGACGATTCCCTGCTGAAGGAAATCGAAGGCCACGGCGTCAAGGTCACCGTGCTCTCGCCCGAGCAGATCGGCGCCTTCGCCAAGGCCACCCAGCCGGTGTTCGACAAATGGGCCAAGCAGATCGGCCCCGACCTGGTGCAGCAGGCGCAGGCGGACATCGCCAAGCGCTGAGCCCCGCACGGCCCCACGCCCGGCGGGCCGCCGTCCGCCGGGCTTTGCTTGTCCCCATCCTTCGCTTGTCCCCATCCCTCATTTCCGCAGGAGTCCTCCATGCCCGTCGTCGAAGTGCTCGATACACACGTTTCCTACGCCGTCGATGGCCAGGGCCCGGCGCTGGTGCTGGTCGCCGGCACGGGAGGCACGCTGGACAGCAACTGGGGCCACCTGGTGGCGCCCCTGGCTGCCCGCCGCACCGTCATCCGGCCCGACTATTCCGGCTCGGGCGAGACCACCGATCCGGCCGGCGAACTGAGCCTGGACCTGCTGGCGGCCCAGGTGCTCGGGGCGGCCGACGCGGCGGGCGCCGAATCCTTCGACCTGGCCGGCTTCTCGCTGGGCGCCTGCGTGGCGGCGCAGATCGCCGCCACGCAGCCGGGGCGCGTCCGCTCCCTGACCCTGCTCGCCGGCTTCTCCACCGGCCAGGATCCGCGCATGCGCATGCAGTCGGAACTCTGGCTCAATCTCATCCGCCACGATCCCCACGATTTCGCGCGGCTGATCCTGCTCACCGGCTTCAGCCCCGCCTTCCTCGGGCGCATGGACGCGGCCCAGCTGGCGCAATGGGCCGACGCGGTCGTCGTGTCCAACCGCTGGGAAGGCATCACCCGCCAGATCATGCTC
Source organism: Castellaniella defragrans 65Phen (assembly GCF_000612685.1). Lineage (NCBI taxonomy): Bacteria > Pseudomonadati > Pseudomonadota > Betaproteobacteria > Burkholderiales > Alcaligenaceae > Castellaniella > Castellaniella defragrans. The sequence goes on along the minus strand of NZ_HG916765.1, from coordinate 276,320 downwards.
GACACGCGCCTGGACATCCGCCCGCTGCTGCCCCGCATCGCCGCGCCCACCCTGGTCATCGGCTGCGCGCACGACGCCATGGTGCCCAAGGAGCACGCGCGCGCCCTGGCCGACGCCATCCCCGGCGCCCGCTACGCCGAACTGGACAGCGGCCACCTGGCGCCGTTCGAGCAGCCCGAGGCGTTCCTGAACCTGCTCGCCGCCTTCATCGACGCGCCGCGAGGCTGAACGCGCCCGCCGCGGCACCCCATGGAAATCACCTTCGACGTCGCCGTCCTGCTGTTCTTCGTCGCGCTGCTGGCCGGCATCGTCGATGCCATCGCCGGCGGCGGCGGGCTGATCACCATCCCGGCGCTGCTGGCCGCGGGCCTGCCGCCCGGCGCGGCCATCGCCACCAACAAGATCGGCGGCATCGCCGGCTCGGCCGCCGCCACGCTGCACTTCCTGCGCATGCGCCAGATCGACCTGAAACGCAGCCGCCGAATGATGCTGGCCACCTTCCTGGGAGCGCTGGCGGGCGGGATCGCCCTGACCCGCATCGACGGCGGCGTGCTGCGCCAGGTGATCCCGTTCCTGCTGATCGGCTTCGCCCTGTACTTCCTGCTGTCGCCGCGCGTCGGCGCCGAGGACCGCGCCCAGCGCCTCACGCCCGCCCTGTACGCGGCCACCCTGGCGCCGCTGATCGGCTTCTACGACGGCTTCTTCGGCCCGGGCACGGGCACCTTCCTGGCGATCTCCTGCGTCACGCTGCTGGGCTTCAACCTGGTCAAGGCCACGGCGCACGCCAAGCTGCTGAACCTGTGCAGCAACCTCGCCTCGGTGCTGTTCTTCGCCGCCAGCGGCCACATCGTCTGGGCCTTCGGCCTGCCCATGCTGGCGGGCCAGTGGATCGGCGGCACCATCGGCGCGCGCCTGGCCGTCACGCGCGGCCACCAGCTGATCCGCGTGCTGATGGTGATCATGGCGGTGATCGTGTCGGTGAAGATGCTGCTGGAATGAGCGCACTGCTGGAATGAACGTGCCGCTGGAATGAACGTGCCGCTGGAATGAGCCCGCGCCCCGGCCGCGGGCCGGAATGGCAACCGGCATGGCAGGCCCGGTCAAGACGCCGCACCGGAATGCGCAGATAGTGGACCATCCCCGCGTCCGGATCCCGGGCGCGCAGGGCAAAGGAGAGCGCCCGGCCATTTCCCGCCGGCCGCAGACGCAGGGGCTCGCGACGAAGCCCCATCGAACAGCCGAGGTCCGCACATGTCAATCAACGCAAGACTCGACGCCCACCTGAACCAGGGCGTCATCGGGTTTCCCACGGCCCTGGCCAGCACCGTGGGCCTGATCATGGCCAGCCCCGTGATCCTGACCGCCACCATGGGCTTCGGCCTGGGCGGCAGCGCCTTCGCCATCGCCATCGTGATCGCCCTGGTGATGATGCTGGCGCAATCCACCACCTTCGCCGAAGCCGCCGCCATCCTGCCGACCACCGGCTCCGTGTACGACTACATTTCCTGCGGCATGGGGCGGTTCTTCGCCATCACCGGCACCATTTCGGCCTACCTGATCGTGCACGTCTTCGCCGGCACGGCCGAGACCATCCTGTCGGGCGTCATGGCCCTGGTCAATTTCGAGCATCTCAACACCCTGGCCGAATCGGCCGGCGGCTCCTGGCTGCTGGGGGTCGCCTTCGTGCTGGTCTTCGGCGTGCTGAACGCCTTCGGGGTCAGCGTCTTCGGCAAGGCCGAAGTCGTGCTCACCTTCGGCATGTGGACCACGCTGATGGTGTTCGGCGTGCTGGGCCTGTTCGCCGCGCCGGCCGTCCGGCTCGACGGCTGGTTCGGCGCCTCGGAAATCGGCACCGACCCGCTCACCATCCTGTCGCTGGTGGGCATGGCCATGTTCATGTTCGTCGGCGCCGAATTCGTCACGCCCCTGGCGCCCGACCTGAAACGCTCGGCCCGGGTGCTGCCGCGCGCCATGGCCCTGGGCCTGTTCGGCGTGGCCGCCTGCATGTTCATCTACGGCGCGGCCATGCGGCGCCAGGTCGAGAACGTGCTGCTGGACCCGGCCCTCGGGCTTCACCTGCTCGACACGCCGATGGCGATCCCGCAGTTCGCGCGCCAGGTCATGGGCGACATCGGCCCCATCTGGCTGGGCATCGGCTTCCTGTTCGCCGGCGCCGCCACCATCAACACCCTGATGGCGGGCGTCCCGCGCATCATGTACGGCATGGCCGTCGACGGCACCCTGCCGCGCCTGTTCGCCTATCTGCACCCGCGCTTCAAGACACCGGTGGTCTGCATCGCCGTCGCCATGGCGATCCCCTGCCTGCACGCGCTCTGGCTGGGCGGCAACGCCGACCACTTGCTCAACCTGGTGCTCGCCGCGGTCTGCGCCTGGGCCACCGCCTACCTGCTGGTCACGCTGTCGGTCGTGATCCTGCGCATCCGCCGCCCCGACCTGCCGCGCGCCTACCGCGCGCCCTTCTTCCCCCTGCCGCAGATCGTCTCCAGCGCCGGCATGCTGCTGGGCATGTGGTTCATCACGCCCCCGGGCATGGATCCCGCGGACGTATACGTGCCCTTCGCCCTCATGCTGGGCGGCACGGCGGCCTACGCCCTGTTCTGGACCCTGGCCGTCCAGCGCGTCCACCCCTTCCGCCCCGTGCCGGTCGAGGAAGTCCTCGAAAAGGAATTCCGCGCCTACGCGGCGGCGCAGCCGGCCCCGTCCCATGTCCTGGCTGCGAAGGCTGTCTGAGGCCCTGGACCGGCGCGGCCCCGCCGGCTATCGGCCGGGAGTCACGCTGGAGCACGTGCGGCGGGACTTCCACGACTGGCGCTGCGAACCGCTGGACGCGCGCGGCGCCCGCTTCGGCCGGCCCGGCGCGGCGCTGGTGTTCGAGGTGCGGGAGCGCACGCAGTCCGAGTTGCTGATGCATCTCGTGCTGACGGAATTCATCGTCCGGGCGCCCGCCCGCCACCCCGCGCCCGCCCGGCTCGACGTCCGCCACACCGGCGCCTGGCGCCGCACCGGCCTGCGCTACGCGGCCCGGCGCGGCGCGCCGCCGCCCGAGGCGCTGCTGGCCGAACTGCGCGAGGACCCCGCGCTGCGCGCGGCGCTGATGCCGCTGGACTTCAAGCGCCTGCGCATCGAACGCCAGGCCGCCGGCTGGACCGCCACCCTGGAGCACATGGCCGGCAGCGAGGTCGTCAACCGCATGCCGGCCTTCCGGCGCTACATCGCCTTCGCCCCGGCGCAGCGCGACGCCCTGCTGGCCGCCCTGGCGCGCCTGCAGGCCATCCTGGCGCGGCACTGAGCCGCCGATCCGGATTAGCCCGGATACCCGGACGCCAGCGATCTCTGTACCTGATGGTCAACCAGCTCTGCCGCCGCACGCTGACCAGCGCGGCGGAGGCCGAGGCCGACGCCCTGCGCGACGCCCTGCTGCAGCTGCTGCCCGCGGCCCTGGCGCCGGACGATGCGCCCGAGGCGAACCCGGAGGCCCTGCCGGGCGACAGCCTGCTGGAATACGCCCGGCAGCTGATCGACGAGTCCCTGGGCCAGGCTTCGCTCGACCCCGATGCGCTGGCCCGCCGCATGAAGATCTCGGTGCGCCGCCTGTACCGGCTGTTCGAGGCCGAGAACGACAGCGTCTGCCGCTACATCCAGCACAGGAGGCTGCAGCGCTGCGCCCAGGACCTGTCCAATCCCGCGCTGAAATCGCACTCCATCACCACCATCGCCTTCAAATGGGGGTTCGTGGATTCCGCCCACTTCAGCCGCCCCTTCAAGAAGCACTACGCGCTCGCGCCCCGCGAATACCGCCAGCGCGCGCTGGCGTAGCCGGCCCGCGGCGGCGGGGCCTGTCAATCCCGGACAAGCCCGCCGCACGATCAGGCAAGACGGCCACCCCGCTTCCGGCGCCTAATATCCCCACCGCCCGACGACCTTCGACCGGCGCCCGCGCGCCTGCGCCACGCCGGCCCCGCGCCGTTTCCACCGCCCGCTGTCATCACCGCCCTGGAGCTGGCCGAGAAGGGCGTCACCCACATCGTCGTGCTCGAAGGCCGCTACCTGGGCTTCGGCGGCACCGGCCGCAACGGCGGGCAGATCATGGCCGGCATCGGCCACGACCTGGAAAAGATCCGCAAGGACGTCGGCGAGGACGGTCTGCGCCGGATCTTCGAGATCAGCGACATGGGCGCCGACATCATCAAGGACCGGATCCGGAAATACGACATCGATGCCGACTTCCAGCACGGCTACGGCTACATGGGCTTCAACGCCCGCCAGGCGAAGACCCTGCGGGCCTGGGAGAAGGAATTCAAGTCGCTGGGCTCGCGCCACGAGATCCGCTATCTCGAAGGCGCCGACGTCCGCCAGATCATCGGCACCGACGCCTACCACTGCGGCCTGCTGCACATGGGCGGCGGCCACGTCCACTCGCTGAACCTGCTGCTGGGCGAGGCCCGGGCGCTGGCGAGCCACGGCGCGCAGATCTTTGAATACAGCCCCGCCCTGGAAGTGCGCTACGGCGACCGCATCACCGTGCGCACCGGCAAGGGCTCCGTCCGGGCCGCCAAGCTGCTCTGGGCCTGCGACAGCTTCCTGAACCGGCTCGAACCCGAGCTGCACCGGACCACCATCAACACCTACGCCTTCCAGCTGATGACCGAGCCCCTGTCCGAGGAGCTGATCCGGCGCATCAGCCCGATCCGGGGCGCCTACAGCGACATCCGCCCCATCATCGACTACTACCGCGTGACCAACGAAAACCGCCTGCTGTTCGGCGCGGCCACCCCCTTCGTCGAGCACATCCCGCTCGACCTCAAGGCCTGGAACCGCAGGCTGATGCTGAAGATCTTCCCCTACCTCGCGGACGTGAAGATCGACCTCGCCTGGGGCGGGCCGATGGCCTGCAGCCCGAACCTGTTCCCCCAGATCGGCACCCTGCCGGGCCGCCCCAACGCGTTTTTCGTGCAGGGCTATTCGGGCTTCGGCGTCACCCCCAGCCACATCATCTGCAAGGTCCTGGCCGAAGGCATGCACGAAGGCTCGGACCGCTACGAGCTGATCCGCTCGGTGCGCCGGATCCGGGTCGTGGGCAAGGACCATTTCCGCCCCGTGCTGCTGACCGCCGGCAAGACCTGGCACCAGATCTCCGGCTACTGGAACGGCCGCCGCTGATTTCACCCACCGTTTTTTTCCACACAGGAACCTCCCATGAGCTTGACCCCCATCCCCAAAGGCATCACCCTCGACCAGCTGGACCCCTGGGGGACCGTGGCCGACCTGGGCTCCGAAATCCTCGAAGGCGATCCGCGGGCCTTCGGCCGGATGACCGACGGCGCGCCCGACTCCCCGGTCAGCGCCGCCTTCTTCGGCACCACCCGAAGCCGCTTCCGCATGGTCTATCCGTTCAACGAGCAGGCCACCGTCGTCACCGGCGCGGTGCGCCTGACGGACGAGTCCACCGGCCAGTCCACCCATTTCGGCGTCGGCGATTCCTGGTTCGTCACCAAGGGCACGCCGGTGCTGTGGGAAATCCTCAGCGACAGCTTCGTCAAGCACTATCACGCGGTCGCCTGACTGGCGCGGTCGCCTGAGCGCGGTCGCCTGACTGGCGCCGCCGCGCATGCGGTCCTATCATGATTCCTTCCACCGACTCATGACAGGACGGTTCCCATGTCCACCACACCCAATGCGGCCGCCTCCGGCACGTTCCTGATCGGCGGCGACATCCCCGTCCACCGGCTCGGCTACGGGGCCATGCGCATCACCGGCCCCGGCATCTGGGGACCGCCGGCGGACCCGGCCGCCGCCCTGGCCACGCTGCGGCGCCTGCCCGAATTCGGGGTGAACTTCATCGACACGGCCGACAGCTACGGGCCGTTCGTCAGCGAGGACCTGATCCGCGAAGCCCTGCATCCCTATGCGGGGCTGCTGATCGCCACCAAGGGCGGGCTGCTGCGCCACGGCCCCGACAAATGGGTGCCGCTGGGCGATCCCGGCTACCTGCGCCAGTGCGTGCTGATGAGCCTGCGCCGGCTGGGGCTGGAGCGCATCGACCTGTGGCAGCTGCACCGCCTGGACCCCGGCGCATCGCGCCAGGCCCAGCTGCAGGCGATCGCCGACATGCGCCGTGAAGGCCTGATCCGCCACGTGGGCCTGAGCGAAGTCCAGCCGGCCGACATCCAGGAAGCCCAGCAGTATTTTCCCGTCGCCACCGTGCAGAACCAGTACAACCTGGGCGAGCGCAAAAGCGAGGCCGTGCTGGACTACTGCACCGAACACCGCATCGGCTTCATTCCCTGGTATCCGCTGAATGCGGGCAAGCTGGCACGGCCCGGCTCCAAGCTGGAAGACATCGCCCGGCACCACGGCGTCACGACCAGCGCCATCGCCCTGGCCTGGCTGCTGAAGCGCTCGCCGGTGATGCTGCCCATACCCGGAACCGCCAATCCCGACCACCTGGCCCAGAACGTGGCGGCCGCCCAGGTCAGCCTGAGCGACCAGGAATTCGACGCGCTGGACCGGGCGGCCGCCTGATCCGGCGCGCCGGCCGGACGGGCCCGCCCCGCCGGAGGCTCATTCCGCCTCGCGCAGGCAGCGCACGTCCAGGCTCGCGTCGCCACGCTCGCACGACACCCAGGCCGTGCGGTCGGTGACGTTCACGCTCAGGCTCATGCTGCGTTCGGCCAGCGCCGCCAGGGCGCGCGTGGCCTCCGTGTCCAGCACATGGACCTGCAGGTTGGCGGCGCGCTCCAGCTTGCCGCGCACCCCGGACCACCAGACGTCCGCGCCGCGCCCGTAGGCCAGCACGGTCACCCGGTCCGCCCGGCCGCAGGCCTTCAGCACGCGGCGCTCGTCGGGCAGGCCGACCTCGATCCACTGGCGCACCGCGCCGGTCAGGTCCAGGTTCCAGAGATCGGGCTCGTCGGTGTCGCTCAGCCCCCGCGTGAAGACCAGCCGCTCGTCGGCCTCGACCCACAGGGCGTAGGCCAGCAGCCGCACCATCAGGCGCTCGTCGGTCTCGGACGGGTGCCGCGCAACGGTGACGGCATGGCTGCCGTAGTAGGCGCGGTCGTTGTCCGCGACGTGGAGTTCGGCTTTGTAGACGGTGGAGCGCAGGGCCATGGTGACTTCGATTACTTGAACGCCGTTTCGATGAAACTGCGCAATTTACGCGAGTGCAGGCGCTCGCCGGGCATCTCGCGCAGGTGTTCCAGCGCCCGGATGCCGATGTGCAGGTGCTGGCTGACCTGGGTGCGGTAGAAGGCGGTGGCCATGCCCGGCAGCTTGAGTTCGCCGTGCAGCGGCTTGTCCGACACGCACAGCAGCGTGCCGTAGGGCACGCGGAAGCGGAAGCCGTTGGCCGCGATGGTGGCCGATTCCATGTCCAGGGCGATGGCGCGCGACTGCGACAGGCGCTGCACCGGCTCCTGCTGGTCGCGCAGTTCCCAGTTGCGGTTGTCGATGGTGGCCACCGTGCCGGTGCGCATGATCTTCTTCAGTTCCCAGCCCGACAGGCCGGACACGTCGGCCACGGCCTGCTCCAGGGCGACCTGGACCTCGGCCAGCGGCGGCACCGGCACCCACAGGGGCAGGTCGTCGTCCAGCACGTGGTCCTGGCGCACGTAGCCGTGGGCCAGCACGTAGTCCCCCAGCCGCTGGGTGGTGCGCAGCCCCGCGCAATGGCCCAGCATCAGCCAGGCCGACGGCCGCAGCACGGCGACGTGGTCGGTGATGGTCTTGGCGTTGGACGGCCCCACGCCGATGTTGATCAGGGTGATGCCGGTGTGCCCCGGGCGCTTCAGGTGGTAGGACGGCATCTGCGGCAGCGGCACCGGCCCGGTGCGGGGCTCGTCCAGGTTTTCGCGCGTGACGATGCGGTTGCCGGGCTCGACCAGTTCCGTGTAGCCGCCCGTGCCGCGGGCCAGCGTCTCGCGCGCCCACTGGACGAAGCCGTCGACGTAGAACTGGTAGTTGGTGAACAGCACGAAGTCCTGGAAATGCACCGGCGCCGTGGCCGTGTAGTGCTGCAGCCGGTGCAGGGAATAGTCGATGCGCGGCGCGGTGAAGGGCGCCAGGGGGCGGGCCTGGTTAGCGCGGCCGCGCCAGGTGCCGTTGACGATGGCGTCGTCGGTCACCGCCAGGTCGGGCACGTCGAAGTGGTCGCGCAGGGTGTGGCCCGGGACCTCGGAGTACTCGCCCTCGACGTACTCGCCTTCCGGGAAGGCGAAGTGCAGGGGGATGGGCAGGTCGGACTCGCCGATCTCCACCGGCACGCCGTGGTTGCGCAGCAGCAGGCGCACCTGTTCGCGCAGGTAGTCGTGAAACAGGCCGGGCTGCGTCACCGTGGTCATGTAGACGCCCGGCTCGACCAGGTGGCCGTAGGACAGGCGGCTGTCGATTTCCTGGTAGGAATGCACCCGGATGCGGATCGCCGGATAGCAGGCGCGCACCCGCTGGCCGGTCTCCAGGCCGTTGACGCAGTATTCGCGGAAGGCGTCGCGGATGAAGGCGGTGTTGCGCCGGTAGATTTCCAGCAGCCGGTCCACCGCCGCGTCGGCGTCCTCGTAGCTGGAGAACGGGATCAGCGGCGGCAGCCGGGTCGGGCGCGCGGTGTCGATGAATTTTTCCATGCGCCCGATTATGGCAGGTCTGCGTGAACTTTTGCCGCCGGGATGAGCCTGGCCACCGGATCATGCCCACGGGCGGTTCCGCGCCGGGCGGGTCCGGGCGGCCTGCAGGCCGCGAGGTGAACGGAAGACAGGGAACTGCCTCTTACCCCCGCCGGTGCACCTCCCGCCCCGCCGCGTAGGTGGCGGCGATGGCGCGGTCGTCGCCCAGCATCGCCAGGGCGAACAGCAGTTCCTCCAGCGATTCGGCCAGGGCGCTGCGGCGCTCCAGCAGCGGCGTGGCCTTGGGGTCCAGGACGATGAAGTCGGCCTCGGCGCCCGGCTCCAGCGTGCCGATCCGGCCGGTCAGGCCCAGGTGCTTGGCGGCGCCCTGCGTGGCCTGCCAGAACATGCGCCGCGCCGTCAGGTAGTGGCCCGACAGGCGCGCGATCTTGTGCGCCTCGTTCATGGTCAGCAGCATGGAGAAGGACGAGCCGCCGCCCACGTCGGTGGCCAGGGCCACCGGCATGCCGAAGTCCTTGGCCGCCGCGAAATCGAACAGGCCGCTGCCCAGGAACTGGTTGGACGTGGGACAGTGGGCGGCGACGGCGCCCGCGTCGCGCATGCGCCGGCGGTCGTCGTCGTCCAGCCAGACGCAGTGGCCGTAGACCGAGCGGGGCCGCAGCAGGCCGTAGCGGTCGTAGATGTCCAGGTAGCTGCGGTAGCCGGGGAACAGGCCCATGACCCACTTCACCTCGTCGCGGTTCTCCGACACGTGCGACTGGATGAACACGTCCTGGTAGCGTTTGGCCAGCTCGCCGCACAGGCCGAGCTGCTCGGGCGTGGAGGTGGGCGCGAAGCGCGGCGTCAGGGCGTACAGCTGGCGCCCCGTGCCGTGCCAGCGGCGGATCAGGTCCTCGCTGTCGCGGGCGCCGGATTCGGCCGTGTCGCGCAGGTATTCGGGACAGTTGCGGTCCATCAGGACCTTGCCCGCCACCATGCGCAGGTCGCGCGCGTGGCTTTCCTCGAAGAAGGCCTGGGCCGAGCCCGGATGCACGGTGCAGTACACCAGCGCGGTGGTGGTGCCGCAGCGCAGCAGCTCGTCGAGGAAGAAGCGCGCCACGTCGCGGGCGTATTCCGGATTCTCGAAGCGCCGCTCGGTCGGGAAGGTATAGGTTTCCAGCCACGGCAGCAGGCCCGGCGCCGGCGAGGCGATCATGTCGGTCTGCGGGTAGTGGATGTGGGTGTCGATGAAGCCCGGCGTGATCAGGCGGCCGCGCCAGTCGTTGACCGGCGTGCCGGGGGGCAGTTCGCCGATCAGCCGGTCGTAGTCGCCGCACTGCTCGATGCGGCCGTCGCGCACGACCAGCAGGCCGTCGCGGATCCACTCGCAGGCTTCGTCCTCGGCCTTGGGGGTATCGCGGAAATACAGCAGCTGGGCGCGGTAGGCCTGCGGGCCGGACGCGGTCGATCGGACGGGCGCGGACGGGGTCGTGGACGTCATGAGGTCTCCTCGGTCGTGGTCTGCGGGCCGCAGTCCGCCTGCGCGGCGGGGCCGGCGGCCCGGCGTTCTTCAATGGGGGGGTTCGGGGGATCCGGGGGGTTCAGTGGGCGGGGGCCTCGGCCCGGGCCGGCGCGCCGGCCCGCCGCTCGCGCTCCGAGCGCAGGCGCAGCAGCTGGGCGGCGACCGCGACGGCGATCACGGCGGGCTGCTTGCCCTCGATGCCGGGCTCGCCGATCGGACAGACGATGCGCGCGACCCGTTCCGGCGGAATGCCGCGCGCGCGGAAGCGGTGCTCGAACTTGCGCCGCTTGGTCTGCGAGCCGATCAGGCCGAAATACGCCACGTCGTCGCGCCGCAGCAGCTGTTCGCACAGGCGCTGGTCGAGCGCGTGGTCATGGGTCATGATGAGAAAGCAGCTGCCGGGCGGGGCCTCGTCGATCACGGCCTCGGGCGTGTCGGTCGCCTCGATGGACACGTTGGCGGGCACCGCGCCGGGGAACAGATCGTCGCGCGCGTCCACCCAGGTCACCCGGCAGGGCAGGGTGCCCAGGACATGCACCAGGGCCTGGCCGACGTGGCCCGCGCCGAAGATCACCACGTGCAGCGGATCGGGGCGCACGGCCTCGCGCAGCGTCAGGCAGCCCCGCACGGGGTCGGGGCGCAGCAGCCGGTCGGCGTCCGGGCCGGCGGCGTCCGCGGCGATGGCGGCGGATTCCGCCTCGTCCGGTGCGGACACGCGCACCCAGGGCGCCACGCCCGCCCCGCCCAGGCCGACTTCGCGGATGCGGCCGGCCGGCGTCTGCAGGCCGGCGCGCAGGGCTTCCAGCCAGGCGCGGTCGGATTCCCGCAGGCGCTCGAACAGCAGGTGCACCATGCCGCCGCAGCACTGGCCCAGCGCCGGCCCCAGGGGCAGGGCCTCGATCCAGCGGTCGGGGCCGTCATCCGCGCGCAGGCGCGCGCGGGCGAATTCGGCCGCCTTCCATTCCAGGTGCCCGCCGCCGATGGTGAACCACTGGTGGCCGGCGGACACGAGCATCTTGGCCCCGGCCTCGCGCGGGGCCGAGCCCTGGACCCAGGCGACCGTGACGAGCACCGCCGCCTGCCGCCGGTCCAGGCACCACAGGGCCTGATCGATCCAGGCGTTCATGGCTTCCCGACTCCTCGATGTGCGGCGCGGGCCTAGCCCGCGCGGCGCCTGCGCAGGCCTTCGGCCGCCTTCAGGATGGCTTCCGGCGTGGCCGGCGCGCGCAGGTCGGGCGAGGTGCGCCCGTCGCCCACCGCCGCCACCGCGTCGCACAGGGCGTTGAAGGTGCTGATGCCGTGCAGCAGCGGGGGCTCGCCCACCGCCTTGGAGCGGTGCACGGTGTCCTTCAGGTTCTGCGCGCGGAACAGGCGCACGCGGAAGTCGCGCGGGCAGTCGCTGATGGCGGGGATCTTGTAGGTGGACGGCGCGTGCGTCATCAGGCGGCCGTCCTCGCGCCACCAGAGTTCCTCGGTGGTCAGCCAGCCCGTACCCTGGATGTAGCCGCCCTCGACCTGGCCCAGGTCGATCGCCGGATTGATGGACGCGCCGACGTCGTGCAGGATGTCGGCGCGCAGCAGCTTCCATTCGCCGGTCAGCGTGTCCACCACCACTTCCGACACCGCCGCGCCGAAGGCGAAGTAGAAGAACGGCCGGCCGTGCATGGTGGCCTTGTCCCAGACGATGCCCGGGGTGGCGTAGAAGCCGTCGGACCACAGCTGCACGCGGTCCCAGTAGGCCTCGTCGGCCAGCTGGCCGAACGGGATGTTGCGGCCGTTGACGTTGACCTGGCGCCAGGCGAAGACCACGTCCTCGGGCTTGCCGCCGTACTTGCGGGCGGCGAAGTCGGCCAGGCGCGCGCGCAGCTGCAGCGCGGCGTCCTCGGCGGCCTTGCCGTTCAGGTCGGTGCCCGTGGAAGCCGCCGTGGCGGAGGTGTTGGCGACCTTGTAGGTGTCGGTGGCCGTGACGCGCACGCAGTCCAGGTCCAGCCCCAGGGTGTTGGCCACGACCTGGGCGACCTTGGTGTTCAGGCCCTGGCCCATTTCCGTGCCGCCGTGGTTCACCAGCACGGAGCCGTCGCGGTAGATGTGCACCAGCGCGCCCGCCTGGTTGAAGGCCGGCACGTTGAAGGAGATGCCGAACTTCACCGGCGTCAGCGCCAGGCCCTTTTTCAGGATGGGGCTGGAGGCGTTGAAGTCGTTGACCGCCTGGCGGCGCGCCCGGTAGTCGGAACTGGCGACCAGCTCGGCCACCAGCGGCTCGATCAGGTTGCCCTCGACCACCTGGCCGTAGGGCGTGGTGTTGCGCGTCTCGATGCCGTAGAAATTGGTCTGGCGCACGTCCAGCGGGTCGCGGCCCAGCTCGCGGGCGATGCGCTCGATCACGACTTCGGTCAGCAGCGCGCCCTGCGGGCCGCCGAAGCCGCGGAAGGCCGTGTTCGACTGTGTGTTCGTCTTGCCGCACATGGCGCGCACGTCGGCCGCCGGGATGTAGTAGGCGTTGTCGAAGTGGCACACGGCCCGGCTGGCGACGGCCTCGGACAGGTCGGCGGAAAAGCCGGAATGCAGCGTCATGTCCAGGCGCATGCCCAGGATCCGGCCCTCGTCGTCGTAGCCCACTTCGTACTCGTAGTGGAAGCCGTGGCGCTTGCCGGTGATCATCATGTCGTCGTCGCGGTCCGCGCGCAGCTTCACGGGGCGCTGCAGCCGGTGCGCGGCGACCGAGGCCAGGCAGGCGAAGACCGCCGACTGGGATTCCTTGCCGCCGAAGCCGCCGCCCATGCGGCGGCATTCGATCTGGACCTGGTGGGCGTGCCAGCCCAGCGCATGGCCCACCACGGCCTGCATTTCCGTCGGGTGCTGGGTGGAGCACCAGACCAGCATGCCGTCCTTCTCGCGCGGGATCGCGTAGGCGATCTGGCCTTCCAGGTAGAACTGCTCCTGGCCGCCGCAGTCGAAGGTGCCCTTCAGGCGGCGCGGCGCGGCGTCCAGCGCGGCCTGCACGTCGCCCTGGACCAGGCGCATGTCGGGCAGGGTGCGGGAGCCGGCTTCCTTCGCCTGCACCGGCGTGAGCAGGTGGGGCAGTTCCTCGTAGTCGATCCGGCCCAGGCGCGCGGCGCGGCGCGCGGCGTCCACCGAGCGCGCCACCACCATGAACAGCGGCTGGCCGACGTACTGCACCAGGCCGTCGGCCAGCAGGGGATCGTCGTGGATCACCGGACCGCAGTTGTTCTCGCCCGGGATGTCGCGCGCGGTGAGCACGGCGACGACGCCCGGGGCGCGGCGCACGGCCTCCAGGTCCATGCCGCGCACGTGGGCGTGCGCCTTGGCCGACAGGCCCAGGGCGGCGTAGACGGTGCCGCGCAGTTCGGGAATGTCGTCGGTGTAGACGGCTTCGCCGGTGACGTGCAGCGTGGCGGATTCGTGCGGGCTGGACGCGCCCGCGGCGGGTTCGCCCTGGACGGGACGGGGAATGCGGTCGTTGGCGACGGCCAGCCGGTCCAGTTCGACCGGCACATTGATGCGCATGTTCATGACGGCCTCCTCAAGCGATGTCGGCCAGCGCGGCCGTACTGACCTGATGCGTCGCCAGCGGCGCCCCAGGGGCGGTTTCCAGGTAGAAGCGGTACAGCAGGTTGCGCGAGGCGAGCAGGCGGTATTCGCTGCTGGCGCGCATGTCGGTCAGGGGCTTGAAATCCTCCGCCACGGCGTCCATCGCGGCGCGCACGTGGGTCTCGTCCCAGGGCTGGCCCTGCAGGACGGCCTCCACGGCGCGCGCGCGGCTGGGCGTGGCCGCCACCCCGCCGAAGCCGGTGCGCACGGACTTCGCCACGCCGGATCCGTCCAGGATCACGGCGAAGGCCGCGCACACCGCCGAGATGTCCTGGTCGAAGCGCTTGGACAGCTTGTAGTGGCGGAACTGGCGGCCTTCCACCCGCACGGGCACGCGCAGGCCCTGGACGAATTCGCCGGGCTCGGCGGCGTTCTTCTGGTAGCCCAGGTAGTAGTCTTCCAGCGGCATCTCGCGCACGCGCTCGCCGCGGCGCAGGATGATGCGGGCACCCAGGGCGATCAGGCCCGGCATGGAATCGCCGATCGGCGAGCCGTTGGCCACGTTGCCGCCCAGCGTGCCGGCGTTGCGGATCGGGAAGGACGCGAAGCGCTGGCGCAGTTCGGCCATTTCGGGGATGTGCTCGACCAGCGCGTCGAAGGCGTCGTTCAGCAGCGCGCCCGCGCCGATGAGCAGGTCGTCGCCTGCCAGATGGATGTCGCGCAGTTCGGCCACCTGGCCGATGTAGATCAGGTGCGGCAGGTCGCGGAACTGCTTGGTCACCCACAGGCCCACGTCGGTGCTGCCGGCCAGGATGCGGGCGTCCGGGTGGTCCAGGCGCAGCTGCGCGAGCTGGTCCAGGGTGCGCGGCGCATGGAAGGTGTGGCCGTCGTGCGTGTAGGTGAAGACGCCGTCGCGCCGCAGCGTGGCCAGGATGCCGGCCAGGGCCGCCCGGTCGAAGGGCACGGCCGGGTAGTTGAACATTTCGCCGGCCGCGCGCACGATGGGCTGGTAGCCCGTGCAGCGGCACAGGTTGCCCGACAGCGCGTCGTCGATCTCGGTGCGCGTGGGCGCCGGATCGTGCGGGCCGTGCGCCAGGTACATGCCCCACAGGGACATGACGAAGCCCGGGGTGCAGAAGCCGCACTGCGATCCGTGGCAATCGACCATGGCCTGCTGCACCGGGTGCAGCGCGCCGTCGGCCTGGCGCAGGTCCTCGACCGTGTACAGCGCCTTGCCGTCGAGCGTGGGCAGGAACTGGATGCAGGCGTTCACCGCCCGCATGGCCACGCCGCCCCGGCCGTCGGGCTCGGCCACCATGACGGTACAGGCGCCGCAGTCGCCTTCGGCGCAGCCTTCCTTGGTGCCCATGCAGCCCAGGTCTTCACGCAGGTACTGCAGCACGGTGCGGGTCGTGGGCTGACCGGAAACTTCGTGGGTCTGGCCACGATAGTGAAAGCGAATGACATCGGTCTCCATCGCATCCCTCTTTTCGTTGAACAGGTATTGGAATCACGATATCACCGCGCGACCGTCCCAGCCATTCGCTCCAGATGATGAAGAACATCATGCCGGCATCCGGTGGACGGGCGCGGCACGCCCGTGAATAATAGGCCGATGCAACGAACCCGCGAACCCATGGACACGCATCTGCTGCGCATCCTGCAGATCCTGCTGACCGAGCAGAGCGTCTCGCGCGCCGCCATCAAGCTGGGGCTGTCTCAGCCTGCCCTGAGCAATTCGCTGCGCCGGCTGCGCGACATCACCGGCGACCCGATCCTGGTGCGCGGCAAGACCGGCATGGTGCCCACCGCCCGCGGCCTGGAGCTGCTGGCGCACGCCAACGAGGCCCTGAACGCCATCGAGCGCATCACCCAGCCGCCGGGGGCCTTCGATCCGGCCCGCACGACGCGGGAATTCCACCTGGGGGCGCCGGACTACCTGGACGCGATGTTCCTGCCGAACATCGCCGAGATCCTGCGCCGCGAGGCGCCGCACGCCAAATTCATCGTACACCCGATCAACGCCGATTACGACTACGCGGGCGGCCTGGAGGACGGCGGCCTGGACGTGGTGATCGGCAACTGGCTCGAACCGCCGCCGCAGATGCACATGGCGCGGCTGTTCGACGACGAGGTGGTCTGTATGATCGGCAGCCAGAACCCGGCTGCCCACCGCGAGCTCACCCTGAAGCACTACCTGGAACTGCCGCACCTGGCGCCCTTTCCCCACGTGACGGCGCGCCAGAGCTTCATCGACGGCCATCTGGCCTCGCAGGGCCTGAAGCGCAACATCCAGATGACCATCCCGTATTTCGGCCAGGTGGCCGGCATGCTGCTGCGCACCGACCTGATCTTCACCACCGGCCGGCAGTTCGCGCAGCACTACGTGCGCTACCTGCCCATCACCATCCTGCCCGCGCCCCTGCCCTTCCCGCCCATGCGCTTCTACCTGCTGTGGCACCGCCGTTGTCACAGCGCCCCGGAAGTCGTCTGGCTGCGCCAGTGCATCGCCAAGGTCGCCGCCATGCTGCAGGCCAGCCTGGAATCCCCCTGAACGGATGCCGCCCGGAGCCGCCCGCGCGGTATCCGGACAAACCCTGAGACTCCCCAGAAGACATCATCCGCGCTTGATAGTCGTCATCAGGACGGCGCGCACACAGCCGGAAACCACGTCCCTAGAATGGCCCGGAGCCTGTCCCCCGGCGATCGCCGCCATCGCGCCGATTCCCGCTCAAACAGGCCCGGACCCCTCGAGCGCCCGCCCCACCAGAAGGCGCCCACATTCCAGGAGACACTGCCCATGAGCGAGCAGGAACACGCCTTGTCGGCGGGGCTTGGCGCCCCCGCAACCCCCGCATCCGCCACGCCCTGGCTCGAACGGCGCTTCCAGCTGTCGGCCCGCGGCACCAGCGTGCGCCAGGAAACCCTGGCCGGGCTGACGACCTTCCTGGCGATGGTCTATTCCGTGTTCGTCGTCCCGGCGATGCTGGGCAAGGCGGGCTTCGACACGTCCTCGGTCTTCATCGCCGTCTGTCTCACCAGCGCTTTCGGTTCGCTGCTGATGGGCCTGTGGGCCAACCTGCCGATCGCCGTGGGCTGCGCGATCTCGCTGACGGCCTTCACGGCCTTCGACCTGGTCCTGGGCCAGGGCCTGTCGCCCGCCGTGGCGCTGGGCGCGATTTTCCTGATGGGCGTGATCTTCACCGGCATCTCCGCCACCGGCGTGCGCAGCTGGATCCTGCGCAACCTGCCGGCCGGCATCGCGCACGGCACCGGCATCGGCATCGGCCTGTTCCTGCTGCTGATCGCCGCCAACGAAGTCGGGCTGGTGGTGAAGAACCCCGGCCCCGGCCTGCCGGTGTCCCTGGGCGCGATCGGCGCCATGCCGGCCCTGCTGTCGGTCGTGGGCCTGGCGGCGATCTTCGGCCTGGAGCGCCGGCGCGTGCCCGGCGGCATCCTGCTGGTCATCCTGGCGCTGTCGGCCTTCGGCCTGATCTGGGACCCGGCCGTGACCTTCAAGGGCCTGTTCGCCCTGCCCGCCTTCGGCGGCGAGCACTCGCTGATCGGCGCCATGGACATCGGCGGCGCGCTCAACGCGCTGGTCATCCCCAGCGTCCTCGCCCTGGTCATGACGGCCGTGTTCGACGCCACCGGCACCATCCGCGCCGTGGCCGGCCAGGCCGGCCAGCTGGACGAGAACGGCCAGATCATCAACGGCGGCCGCGCCCTGACGGCGGACTCGGTGAGCTCCATCGTGTCGGCCGGCCTGGGCGGCGCCCCGGCGGCGGCCTACATCGAGTCGGCGGCCGGCACCGCGGCCGGCGGCAAGACCGGCCTGACGGCCACCATCGTCGGCCTGGGCTTCCTGGCGCTGATCTTCCTGTCGCCGCTGGCGGC
Source organism: Castellaniella defragrans 65Phen (assembly GCF_000612685.1). Classification (NCBI taxonomy): domain Bacteria; kingdom Pseudomonadati; phylum Pseudomonadota; class Betaproteobacteria; order Burkholderiales; family Alcaligenaceae; genus Castellaniella; species Castellaniella defragrans. The sequence continues at coordinate 258,731 of NZ_HG916765.1, read as the reverse complement.
GCTGGTGCCGTCCTACGCCACCGCGCCGGCCCTGATGTACGTGGGCCTGCTGATGCTGGGCGGCGTGCGCAAGCTGCACCTGGACGACACCGTGGACACCATGGCCGGCATGGTCTGCGCCGTGTTCATCGTGCTGACCTGCAACATCGTCACCGGCATCATGCTGGGCTTCTGCACCCTGGTGATCGGCCGCCTGTTCGCCGGCGAATGGCGCCGGCTGAACGTCGGCACCCTGGCCATCGCCGTCGCCCTGGCGGTGTTCTACCTGGGCGGCTGGGCCATCTGATCCGCCGCCGCGCCGGCCTTGCGCCCCGGTCCGCGCCACGCGGCCGCGGGCGGGCCGGCGGATCCGGCGCGCGGGACGCCTCAGCCGTCCCGCGCCAGCACGCCTTTTCCGCAATCCCCCAGCAGGTGACGCAGCCATTGATGGGAGGGCGCATGATGATTGCGCGCATGCCACAACTGATAGAACCGCATCGGCGGAAACTCGATCGGCGATTCCAGCACCGCCAGCGGCAGCAGTTCCGTGTAGTAGCGGGCGAAATGCCGCGTGGTGGTGAACACCAGGTCCGTGCCCGGCAGCAGGTAGGGCGCCAGCATGAAGGACTGCGCCTCGACGCATTCCTCGCGCTGGATGCGCAGGGACGTCAGCACCGTGTCGATCATGCCGCGCTGGGAAATGGAATACGGGGTCGGCACCACGTGCGGCACGCGCCGGTAGTCCTCCAGCGTCATGCCGCGCCGCGCCAGCGGATGGTCGGCCGCCACCATGCACACGATCTCGTCTTCCAGCAGTACCGACAGGTGCATGCGGTCCGGCGGCTCGGGCCAGTTGCCGATCACCACGTCCAGCTCGCCTTCGGCCAGCGAATGCTCGAAGTCGAAGTCCGGCCCCAGGGAATGCAGCACCAGCCGCGCATGCGGCGCCTCGCGGCGGAAGCGCGCCACCACCGACGCGGCGAAGGCCGGCGCCAGGTAGTCGGGCGAGCCGATGCGAAAGACCTGGCGGCTGCTCTCGGGCTCGAAGGCCTCGCCGGCCTCCAGCATCGCATCGATGGAGTTCAGCGCCGTGCGGGCGTGTTCCAGGATCGCCAGCGCGCGGTCGGTCGGCACCATGCCGCCCTTCTCGCGCACCAGCAGCGGATCCTGCAGGATCTGGCGCAGGTTCTTCAGCGCCACGCTGATGGCGGGCTGGGACTGGTTGAGCTTGAGCGCCGTGCGCGACACGCTGCGCTCGGCCATGAGGATGCTGAACACCTTCAGCAGGTACGTATCCAGCGTTTCGCTACCGCGTCGTGTCGACATCGTGGGGATCTCCATTCGGTCGGGGGCCGTCCGGCTTCCGCCCGCCCCCCGGGAATGCGGCACAGCATATACCACTTATACCGTGTCGCGCCCTTCATTTGACGCACGATACCCCTTAGACTTTCCATCACGATGCATTCATCCTTTTCCGTCATGACCCTGAACGAACTATCCTCCCTGGCCCAGGCCGAATTTTCCCGGGAACTCGGTACGATCTTTGAACACTCTCCCTGGATTCCGGAGCGCGCCTGGGCCGCGCGGCCCTTCGCCGACGTGCAGGCCCTGCATCAGGCCATGATGCGCGTGGTGCGCGAGGCCGACCCGGCCGAACAGCTCGCGCTCATCACGGCTCACCCGGAGCTCGCCGGCAAGGAAGCCGCCGCCGGCACCCTGACCAGCGACTCGACCAGCGAGCAGCGCGGCGCCGGCCTGGACCAGTGCAGCCCGGAGGAACTGCGGCGCCTGCGCGAGCTGAACGCCGCCTACCGCGCGCGGTTCGGCTTTCCCTTCGTGATCGCCGTCAAGGGCCGCAGCCGCCACCAGATCATGGACGCCATCGAGCAGCGGCTGCACAATGAACGGGACGCCGAATTCCAGACCTGCCTGGACCAGATCGGCCAGATCGCGCGCTTCCGCCTCGACGCCCGCTTCGCCGCCTGAGGCGCGGGGATTTTCACGGAGTCTCCCATGACCGCCACCACGCTGACGTCCCTGACCATCGAACCCCTGACGCGCGCAGCCTTCGCGCCCTTCGGCGACGTGATCCAGGCGGACGACTCGGTCCGGCACTTCACCATCAACGAAGGCAACACCGAGCGCTACCACGACCTGGCCCGCATCGATCCGGGCGAGGACGGCCGCGCCATCGTCTCGATCTTCCGCGGCCTGCCGCGCGCGCTGCCCTTCACCGTCACCATGATGGAGCGCCACCCCAAGGCCAGCCAGGCCTTCATCCCGCTGTCCGGGCGGCCGTACCTCGTCGTGGTCGCCGATCCCGCGTCCAGGCCCACGGTGGCCGACCTGCGCGTGTTCCTGTGCCGGGGCGACCAGGGCGTGAACTACGCGCGCGGCGTCTGGCACCACCCGCTGCTGGGGCTGGACGCCGTCTCCGATTTCCTGATCATCGACCGCGCCGGCCCGGGCGAGAACTGCGACGTCGTCCAGATGGAAGCGCCCGGCGTGATTCCCGCGCTGGACTGATCCGGGCGTTCCGCGTCCCGCCCGCGGCGGCGCCGTGGCGCCCGGCGGCCAGCGCCCGGCCCACGTTCGGTGCGCCCGGTGCGGCCGGGCGTTCGATGGGCGTTCAATCCATCCAGATCTCGTCGCGCGTCTCGCCCGCCAGCGTGACCTCGGACAGCGCGCGCAGCAGCTGGTTCGAGCCGGCGTCGAACATCAGCTTCTGGCGCAGGTGCTCCAGCTCGGCCGCGTCCCGGTGATGGGACACCAGGGCCACCTCGCCCACCGGGCCGCCGAAGCGGATCTTCAATTCCAGCTTCAGGCCATGCTGGTCCCACAGGTAGTCCACCCGCTGGCGCAGCAGGCGCAGGGCTTCGTCGAAGTGGCCGTTGCGCATGCGCACCCGGCGCACGAAAGTGATCATGATGACGTTCCCCCTTCCGCTGTTCAGGCGCCCAGGTATTTCTGGCGGGCCTGCGGATCGGCCCCGAGCGCGTCCGAATCGCCTTCCCAGACGATCTGGCCCTTTTCCACGATGTAATGGCGGTCCGCCAGCCGCAGCAGCGGCGCCAGGTTCTTGTCGATCACCAGGATCGCCATGCCCTCGCGGCGCAGCACCGCCAGCGCCGCCCAGATCTCCTGGCGCACCAGGGGCGACAGGCCTTCGGTCGCCTCGTCCAGGATGAGCAGTTCCGGATTGGTCATCAGCGCCCGGCCGATGGCCAGCATCTGCTGCTCCCCGCCCGAGAGCTGGTTGCCGAAATTGCCGGCGCGTTCGCGCAGGCGCGGAAACAGTTCGTAGATGCGCCGGAGCGTCCAGGGATTGCGCTTGCGGCGGCGGTCCGCGGCCGTGGCGACCAGGTTTTCCTCGACCGACAGGTTGGGAAAGATCTGGCGGCCTTCCGGCACCAGGCCGACGCCGCGCTGCGCCACCCGGTGGCTGGGCAGGTTCTGGATCTTCGCGCCGTTGAACTGCACCTGCCCCTGCCAGACCGGGTGCATGCCCATGATGCTCTTGATGGTGGTGGTCTTGCCCATGCCGTTGCGGCCCAGCAGCGTCACGCACTGTCCCGCGTCGATCTGCAGGCGCATGCCGTACAGCACCTGGCTGCGCCCGTAGCCGGACACCAGGCCCTCGACTTTCAACAAGGTACTCATAGGGCCCCCTTCATGCTCATGCATATGGCCTCCTTCCCGCACACGCTCCGCATGCGCCCGCTCATGCCGGCACCTCCTCGTCGCCCAGGTAGGCCTCGCGGACTTCGGGGCTGTTGCGGATGGCGTCCGCGTCGCCGCAGCAGATGACCTTGCCGTAGAACAGCACGCTGATGCGGTCGGCCAGGGAGAACACCGCGTCCATGTCGTGCTCGATCAGCAGGATGCCGTAGCGGCTCTTCAGGCGCCGCAGCAGGTCCACCATCATGTCCGAGCCGGTGTCGCCGTGCCCCATGCCGGCCATGGGCTCGTCCAGCAGCAGCACCTTGGGCTCCGCCGCCAGCGCCATGGCGATCTCCAGCTGGCGCTGCTGGCCGTAGGACAGCGACATGGCGAGCGTTTCGCGCCGGGCCGACAGCCCCATCAGGTCGATGAGCTCGTCCGCGCGGTCCGCCAGCCCGGGGGTTTCCACCGCCGGCGTCCAGAAATGGAAGCCGTGGCCGCGGCAGCCCTGGACCGCCAGCACCACGTTCTCCAGCACGGTGAACCGCTGGATCACCGAGGTGATCTGGTAGGACCGCCCGATCCCGGCGCGCACGCGCTGCGCCATGCCCAGCGCGTCGATGGACCGGCCGCCCAGGCTGATGGTGCCGGCGTCGCTGGGAATCTCGCCCATGATCTGGCTGATCAGCGTGGTCTTGCCGGCCCCGTTGGGGCCGATGACGGCGTGGATCTCGCCGGGCAGGATGTCCAGGTCCACGTGGTCGGTGACCAGCAGGCCGCCGTAGCGCTTGACCAGGCCGCGTATCGAAAGCAGAGGCTGCATGTCAGCGGCCCTCCCCGGGCGAGGCGAACATGCCCCAGAGCCCGTTGCGCAGGAACAGCACGATGAGCACGATCACCGGGCCCATGACGATCATCCAGTGGTCGGTCAGGCCCTTCAGGCCTTCCTCCAGCAGCAGGAAGCCGGCCGCGCCCACCACCGGCCCCACCAGGGTGCCGGCGCCGCCCAGCAGCACCATGATGATGAGCTCGCCGGAGGCCGTCCACGCCATGTAGGCGGGCGAGGCGAAGGCGGTCAGGTTGGCCAGGAAGAAGCCCGCCAGGGCGCACAGTTCGGCCGACAGCACGTAGGCCAGCAGGCGGTAGCCCAGCGGCGCGGTGCCCACCGCCCGCACCCGCCGGGCGTCCATGCTGGAGGCCCGCAGGATCAGGCCGAAGCGCGAGCGGATCACGCGGCGCAGCAGCAGCAGGCTGGCGGCCAGGCAGGCCAGCAGGGCCAGGTACAGGCCCAGGTGGCTGCCGGTCAGCGTCCCGAAACGGCTGAGCTGGCGGATCGGCAGGCCTTCGTCGCCGCCGTACTGCTTCAGCCCCACCGCCAGGAAATAGAACATCTGCGCCAGGGCCAGCGTGATCATGATGAAGGCGATGCCGTGCGTGCGCAGGGCGATCAGGCCCACGGGCGCGGCCACCAGGGCCGTCACCGCCACGACCAGCAGCAGGTGCAGGACGCCGCTGTCGGCGCCGTAGTGGGAGGCGATGGCGACGCAATAGGCGCCGATGCCGATGTACATGGCGTGGCCGAAGCTCACCAGCCCGCCGTAGCCCAGCGCCAGGTTCAGGCCCACGGCCGCCAGGGCGAACACCAGGATGCGGCTGAACTGCAGCAGCGCGTAGGCGCTGTCCGCGACGCTGGCGTACACCGGCACCAGCAGGAACAGCACGAAGATCAGGCCGGTCAGCACGGCCGGCCAGGACCCGCCGGCGGGGGCGCGCGCCGCGGGCGCATTCGGGTTCGAGATCGAGGATTCCATTTTCATGCGGGACTCAGCGTTTCTTCACGGGAAACAGGCCTTCGGGCTTGACGGCCAGCACGATCACCATCAGCACGTAGACCGCCAGCGACGAGATCGCCGCCCCCAGCGTGCTGGCCAGTTCCTGTTCGAGGGACTGGCGCAGCAGCGCCGGCATGATCGTGCGCCCCAGGGTATCGACCAGGCCGACCACCAGCGCGCCCAGGAAGGCGCCGCGGATCGAGCCGATGCCGCCGATCACGATGACCACCAGCGTCATGATGAGGATCGAGTCGCCCATGCCGGGCTGCACCGACAGGATCGGCCCCACCAGGGCGCCGCCCAGGCCCGCCAGGCCGGCCCCCAGGGCGAAGATGAAGGTATTGAGCCAGCCGATGTTCACGCCCAGCGCCGCGACCATGGCGCGATTGCTGGCGCCGGCGCGGATCAGCATGCCGACGCGGGTGCGCTCGATCAGCAGGTACAGGCCCAGGGCCACCAGCAGGCCCGCCAGGATGATCAGCAGGCGGTACAGCGGATAGGGCGTGCCCAGCACCATGACGGTATTGCCGAGCGCCTCGGGCAGGCTCATGAAGATCGGCGCCGAGCCCCAGATCATGCGCACCGCCTCGTTGCAGAACAGCATCAGCCCGAAGGTGGCCAGCACCTGGTCCAGGTGTTCGCGGGGATACAGGCGCGAGAAGCCGCAGCGGTCCAGCGCCACCCCCAGCGCCATGGCGCCCCCCAGGCCCGCCAGGATGGCCAGCGCAAAGGAGTCCGTATGGCGAAAGGCGGCGGCCGCGAAATAGGCCCCCATCATGTAGAGCGCGCCATGCGCCAGGTTGATGAAGCTCATGATGCCGAAGACCAGCGTCAGGCCGGCGGCCAGCAGGAACAGCAGGATCCCGTACTGCAGGCCGTTCAGGGCCTGCATGAACAACAGCTGCGGACTCATGTCCGTCCTCCGTGACGGGCGGCGCGTGCCGCCCGTCGGTCAGGGCTCGATGTCAGGGCCCGGCGGGCGGGCGCCCGGCCCCGCCGCAAACGATGGCGGGGCGCGCGCCCGGGCTCGGGCCCGGGGTCAATACTTGCACTTCTCGACATAGGCGTCCGGATGGTTCGACAGGGGCTTGCCGATGGTCTTCAGGGACACGCGGCCCTGCGCGTCCTTGGCCACCTCGAAGGCGTAGAAGTCCTCGATGGGGAAGCCGTTGACGTTGAACTTGTAGGGCCCGCGCAGGGACGCGTAGTCCGCCGCACGCAATGCATCGCGCAGCGCCTTCTTGTCGGCGACGCTGCCGCCGGTCTTCTTCAGGGCGCTGTCGATCAGCAGCGCCGAGTCGTAGGACTGGGCGGCGTACTGCGAGGGGATGCGCTTGTACTTCTGCTCGAAGGCGGCGACGAAGGCCTCGCTGACGGGGTTCTTGAAGTCGGGCCCCCAGAACGTGCCGGCATAGGCGCCCAGGGCCGCATCGCCCAGGGCCGGCAGGGTGCTGCCGTCCACGGTGGACACCGTCAGCAGCGGGATCTTGCCCATCAGGCCGAACTGCTTGTACTGCTTGACGAAGTTCACGCCCATGCCGCCCGGCAGGAAGACCCACACGGCCGACGGATTGGCGGCCTGCAGCGCCAGCAGCTCCGCCGAATAATCCTGCTGGCCCAGCTGGGTGTAGACCTCGCCGGAAATGCGGCCCTTGTAGAAGCGCGTGAAGCCCTTCACCTGATCGCGGCCCGACTGGTAGTTGGGCGTGATCATGTAGACGTCCTTGTACTTCTGGTCGGTGGCGAACTGGCCCATGACCTCGGCCTGCCCGTCGTTCTGCCAGGACGCGAAGAAGAAGCCCGGATTGCACTGGCCGCCGGCCAGGGGCGCGGGGCCCGCGTTGGAGCCGACGAAGGTCACGTCGGCGTCGGCCATGGGCTTGGCGATCGCCATCATGACGTTGGAGAACGTCACCCCGGCCACCAGGTCCACCTTGTCCTTCTCGATGAATTTCTGGACCGCCTGGACGCCCACGTCGGGCTTGAGCTGGTCGTCTTCCTTCAGGAAAACGATGTCCTGGCCGCCCAGCTTGCCGCCGTTCTGCTCCAGCGCCAGGTTGAAGCCGTCGACCATGTCCTGGCCCAGGGCCGCCCCGGAGCCGGACAAGGTGGCCAGGAAGCCGATCTTGACCTCGGCCTGCGCCGATCCGGCGGTCAGCCCCAGCGACAGAGTCAGGGCGGTCGTCAGCAAGGTTGTGCGAAATGCCATGGTTTGTCTCCTGCAGGATTAATAGTTTAGTTTTAAAGTATTACCGATCTTACACGAAAGTCAGCGAGGTGCAACCCATGCCTTGCGCATGCAGGGCCACGTGGTCGCCCGGCTGCACGGCCACCGCCTCGGTCAGCCCGCCCGTCAGGATCAGCGTGCCCGCCGGGATCGCCTGCCCGCGCCGCCCCAGGTGATCGGCCAGCATCGCCACCGCGTTGGCCGGGTGCCCCAGCACCGCCGCCCCCGCCCCCAGCGCCACCACCTCGCCGTTCTTCTCCAGCACCACCCCCGTCGTGCGCAGGTCCAGCTCGCGCGCATCGCGCATGATTCCGCCCACCACGAACCGGCTCGACGAGCAGTTGTCCGCCACCACGCTCTTCAAGTCGAACTTGAAGTCGCGGTAGCGGCTGTCGATCACCTCGATGCCCGCCAGCACGAAGTCCGTCGCCGCCAGCACCTCGGCAATCGTGCAGCCCGGGCCGGCCAGCGCCGCCTTGGTCACGAACACCAGCTCGGGCTCCACCTTCGGGTGGATCAGCTCCGCATGCCGGCACCGCCCCCCGTCGGGCACCACGAACCCATCGGTCAGAAACCCGAAGATCGGGCTGTCCACCCCCATCTGGCGCATCTTCGCAAACGAGGTCAGCCCCGCCTTCAGCCCCACGATCCGCGCCCCGCGCCCCACCTTGCGCCGCCGGATCGCCTCCTGCACCGCGTAGGCGTCGGCCCAGTTCATCCGCGGATGATCCAGCGTGATCTTGGGCGTGTCGCGCGCCTGCAGCTCGCAGTCCTCCAGGCGCTCGGCCAGCGCCTCGATGGTCGCCGCATCCAGGCTCGGCGCGTCCAGGTCCATCCCGTCCGGGTTCGTCCCGCCCGTGTTCGTTTCGCCCATGTCCGTCCCGCCTCGGTTCATCTCTGTCATCGTCCTTTCTCCTTGCACCGGTCCCGTCTTGCCCGCGTCCGCCCTTCTTTCTTCAGTCTCAGGCGACGAAGCGCACGCCGCAGGCGCCGATGCCCCCGATCGAGACCTGCAGGCTGTCGCCCGCAACGACCGGCGTCATCGCCGCCAGCGCACCGGACAGGACGATCTCGCCCGCCTCCAGCCCCACCCCCAGCGCCCCCAGCGCATTGGCCAGCCACGCCACCGCGTTGGCCGGATGGCCCAGCGCCGCCGCCCCCGCCCCCGTGCCCAGCAGCTCGCCGTTCTTCTCGAACACCATGCCGCAGGTGCGCAGGTCCAGACCGCGCGGGCTGACCAGCCGGTCGCCCAGCACGAACACCCCGCACGAGGCGTTGTCGGCCACCGTGTCCTGGATCCGGATCTTCCAGTCCCGGATGCGCGAATCGACGATCTCGAAGCACACCATCACCGCCTCGGTGGCCGCCAGCACCTCGCTCACCGTCACCCCAGGCCCGCACAGGTCCCTCTTCAGCAAAAAGGCGATCTCGCCCTCGGCCTTGGGCTGGATCAGCCCCGCCATCGAGATCGCCTCGCCCGGGGCGACCGCCATGTCGCTGAGCAGGTAGCCGAAGTCCGGCTGGTAGACCCCCAGCATGTCCATCACCGCCTGGCTGGTCACGCCGATCTTCTTGCCCACCACGCGCGCGCCGGCCGCCAGGCGCCGGCCCACCATGCGCTGCTGCACGCGGTAGGCCTGCTCGACGCTCATGCCCGGGTGGCGGGCGCTCAGCGGCTCGACCATCCGGCGCTCGGCCCAGGCGGTGTAGAGCTCGTCGCCCAGTTCTTCGATCAGCGCGGTTTCCATCTCGTACGGCTCCGTTCGGTCAGCATTGAATTCGGTCAGGATCGAATCCAGGCAAGGTTGGATTCAGGCAAGGTTGAAGAAGGCCCGGGCGTTCCCGGCCAGGATGCGGCGCTTTTCATCGTCGTCCAGCAGGGCGGTCTCGCCCACCAGCGCGCCGATGCGCTGTTCGCCCAGCGGATAGGGATAATCGGAGCCGAGCATCACCCGCTCGCTGCCCATCACGTCCACCAGCAGGCGCAGGGCGCGCGGATCGAACACGGCGGAATCCACCGAGAACCGGTCGCAGTAGGAAGACGGCGGATTCGGGCAGTCCTGGCGCACGATGTCGCGGTACTTCCAGGCGTTGTCGACCCGGCCCAGGGTGAAGGCGAAAGCGCCGCCGCCATGCGCGAAGCACAGCTTCAGGCTGCGCGGCAGCCGCTCGAAGGCGCCCGACAGGATCAGGGACAGGATCCCCAGCGACGTTTCCGCCGGCATGGCCACCAGCCAGGGCAGCATCCATTGGCGCATGCGCCGCCCGCCGCCCATCATGTCCCAGGGATGGACCAGCACCGGGATGCCGCTCACGGCGCAGTGGTGCAGGAATTCCACCAGCTGCGCGTCGTCCAGGTCGCGGTCGCCGACGTGGTTGCCGATCTGCACGCCCACGTGGCCGGCCGCCTGGGCGCGGGACGCCTCGCGGCAGGCCCGCTCGGTGTCCTGCAGGGGCACCTGGGCCAGCGCCTTCAGGCGGTCGGGATGGCCGGCGCAGTATTCCAGGGTCAGGTCGTTCATGCGGGCGGCCCAGTCGGCCACCTTGCCGGGGTCCAGCGCGTAGCCGAACATGATCGGCGTGGCGCTGACGACCTGCACGTCCAGGCCCAGGCGGTCCATGTCCGCCACGCGCAGCTCCGGATCCCACAGCACCGGCTCGACGGGGCGGAATTCGCTGTCGCCCTTCATGATCATGCCCGCGTCCCGGCCGGTGATCTTCAGCCAGGGCGCCTGCACGGGGTCCAGCGCGCGGGCCTGCTCGCGCGAGATTTCCGGAAAGATGTGCGCGTGGATGTCTATCATGTCGGTGGCCTTCGTGTGTCTCGTTCCGTGTCCCGTTCAGAAATCCCGGACGCTGGAATCCCGCAGCTGCTCGTGCCAGATGCGATAGTCCTTGCCCGGGTGCTGGGTGCCGCAGCCGGGGCAGACGCGCTCCTCGTCCTTCAGCGCGTAGAACTGGGCGTAGACCTTGGGCAGGTCGTCCACCAGGCTTTCCAGCTGCTTGGAGGCCTTCCAGACCTCGGTGCCGCAATGGGCGCAATACCACTGCAGGCTGTCGTGCCTGCCCTGGGGACGGGGCAGCTCGATCAGCAGGCACAGGCCGTTGGGGTCGGGGCGCTGCGGCGAATGGATCAGGTGCGGCGGCTGCAGGAAGATGTCGCCTTCCTTCAGGTCGATGCGCTCGAAGCGGCCGCGGTCCCAGACGATCAGGAACGCCTCGCCGCGCAGCTGGTAGAAGATTTCCTCGGTCGGGTTGTCGTGGAAATCGGTGCGCTGGTTGCCGCCGCCGACCATGTTGATGATGTAGTTGCCGTCGGGAAAGATCGCCGCGTTGCACACCGGCGGCTTGAGCCGGTCGCGGTGGTCGTCCACCCATTGCATCAGGTTCTTGGGCAAGCCGTACTTCGCATCCATGTCTGTCTCCTCGTGGTGCGCCGGCGCCTGTCGGGGGCGCCGGTCGTCGTGTCCGGCCCGGTGTCAGGCGGCCGGCGGCCTGTAGGCGATGGCCTTGATCTCGATGCGCAGGTGCGGGTGCGGCAGCTGATGGACGGCGACCGTGGTGCGCGCCGGGCCATCGAAGCCGAAATATTCCCCGTAGACCTCGTTGTAGCCGGCGAAGTCCCCCATATCGACCAGGTAGGCGCTGATCTCCACCACGTCCTCCAGGCCGGCGCCGACGCTGGCCAGGATGTCGCGGATGTTCTCGATCACGGCGCGGGTCTGCGCCCGGATGTCCATGCGCACGGCCCCCATGGCATCGATGGTCTCGACGCCGGCCAGGGTGTTGTCGGCGCGACGCGAGCTGGTCCCCGAGACGAACAGGAAGTCGCCCGCGCGCCTGACGTGCGGGAACTTCCCCCGCGGCGTGGCCTTGCCGGTGACGACCTTGGCGGATGCTGGGTTCATGGGATGCGGTCTCCTGTGGTCCTTCGTGCGAGTCCCGTCCGGCGTGCGGAACGGCTCAGATCTTGACGCAGATGTTGGTGATCTCGGAATAGAAATCCAGGGAATGGCGCCCGCCCTCGCGGCCGATGCCGGAGCGGCGCACGCCGCCGAAGGGGGTGCGCAGGTCGCGCAGGTACCAGGTGTTGACCCAGACCAGGCCGCTGCGCATGCGCGGCGACACCCGGTGCGCGCGCGACAGGTCGCGCGTCCAGATCGCGGTGGCCAGGCCGTAGTCGGAATCGTTGGCGCGGGCGACGGCCTCGTCCTCCGTGTCGAAGGGCGCCACGTGGCAGACCGGCCCGAAGATCTCCTCGCGCAGGCAGCGGGCGTCGTCGGGCAGGCCGGTCCAGACGGTCGGCCGGACCCAGAACCCCTGGTCGCGCGCATCGCCGAACACCGGCGTCTCGCCTCCGGTCACCACGGTGGCGCCTTCCTCGCGCGCCAGTTGGAAATAGGACAGGACCTTGGCCTGGTGCTTCCGCGAGATCATGGGGCCGATGTCGGCGGCCGGATCGTCCGGACGCCCCAGCACCAGCGCCTCGGTGCGCGCCTTGAGCGCCGCCACGAAGCGGTCGAAGATCGGCCGCTGCACCAGCACCCGCTCGCTGCACAGGCAGACCTGGCCGGAGTTGGTGAAGGAGGACTTCACGACCCCGTCCACGGCGGCGTCGAAGTCCGCGTCCTCGAACACGATGGCGGCGTTCTTGCCGCCCAGCTCGAAGGACACGTCCTTCACCGCGTCGGCCACGGTCTTCATGATGTGCGCCCCGGTGGCCGAGGCCCCGGTGAAGGTCACGGCGTCGATGTCCGGATGGCTGATCATGGCCTGGCCGGCGGATTGGCCGCCGAAGCCCTGCAGCACGTTGAAGGCGCCCGCGGGAAAGCCGATGTCGTGCGCCACCTGCGCCAGCAGGAAGGCGGAGGACGGCGTTTCCTCGGAGGGCTTGGCCACCACCGCGTTGCCCAGCGCCAGGGCCGGCGCGACCTTCCAGCTGAACAGCAGGACGGGCAGGTTCCAGGGCGAGATCGCCACCACCACGCCCAGGGGCTTGCGCACGACGTAGTTCAGCGCCCGGCCGCCGTCGGCCGTCACGGTCTCGAAGCATTCCGTGTGGGCCTGGCGGACCAGGTCGGCGAAGAAGCGGAAATTGGCGATGGCGCGCGGCACGTCCAGGGTGCGCGCCTGGCGCACGGTGCGGCCCGTGTCGCGCACCTCGGCCTCGACGAATGCGTCGAAACGCCGCTCGATGCCGTCGGCCAGCCTGCGCAGCCAGTCGGAGCGTTCGACCGGCCCGCACCGCCCCCACTCGCCTTGCAGCGCCGCCCGGGCGGCCTGCACCGCGAGGTCCACCTCCCCGGCGCCGGCCTCGCAGACTTCGCCGACGACGGCGCCGTCCACCGGACTGATGTTGGGAAACCGCCGGGCGCTTTCGACGAAACGGCCGCCGATGTAGTGCGTGATGAGTTCGGCCACGATGCTTGTCTCTGGTGTGGTTCGTGTGGTGATGGAGCGTGAAGGGCTGGCGTGGGGGCCCGGTGTTCTCGTATGGAGACACTGTAAGGGGCGTCGGGATTATTTTCTAATCAATAAAGCGCTTGATGCGATTCCATAATGGAATAACTCAGGCAGGTACTCCGGAGCCTTGCAAGGAAAACGGCCGGACGCCGCCCGAAGGCGCTCGTCCGGCCGTTGGTTTCAGGCCGTGTCAGCGCGCGGGCCAGGGCCGGGCGGGCATGCCCATCACCGGCTCGCCCAGCAGGGGCGAGGACAGGGCATAGGCGCCGTTGTCCGTGAACGCCCACATGATGTTGCGGTCGTATTCGGTGTACAGGGCGAACACCCCCTGGCTCAGGGTGTAGCTCGGCAGCTCGGTCTCGTCCGCCAGCGGCGGCACGAAATATCCCGCGATCCTGGGGTGGGCGGGATCGCTCACGTCGAACAGCTGGACCCCGGCGTTGTAGAAGGAATAGGGCACGATCTTCTGCCGCCACGCGCCCGGCTGCCCGATGGAATTGGAGCGCTTGGGCCCGAACGATCCACCCCGCTGGCAGAAGCTGGTGTAGGGCGCGTTTTCCGGCGGAACGGGACGCGGCAGGGTCGCCGCCACCTTCATGCGGGCCGGATCCCGGGCATCGACCACCCAGATATCCTTGTAGGGCTCGTTGCAGTCCGTATTCAGCGGGTAGCCGCTGGTCAGCACGTATCCCGTGCGCTCGTACTGGCTGACGTCCGCGTTGTCGAACTCCGTGCCCGAGAAGGACGGCGGCGTATTGAAATTGCCGAGGATCTTCGGATGTGCGGGATCGCTCAGGTCGAACGACCACAGCCCCAGGCCCCCCATGGCGCCGAACCCGATCTTGCCGCCCTGTTCGAGGGGCTTGGGCAGGAACAGCGGCATGCGCGCGCCCATCCACGACGTCCGGTTGCCCGCGCGCGGATTCTTCAGGTATTCAAACACGCTGGCCGGGTCGTCCACCTTCTGCCCCGGGACCGTGATCTGCGACACGAATTCCGGATGGGCGGGATCGGACATGTCCCAGACCTGGTAGCCAGGGGAATACAGGTAGTTTGAATACTCGGTCAGCGCATAGCTGTCGTCGGGCGCCGCTGCCAGGATCATGTACTTGCCGCCGAAATATTCCGGCGCGTCCAGCGAACCGGACCCCCGCTGCCGGCCGACCGATGCGTCGGGCCGCTCCACGTCGGTGGTGCGGGTCGCCAGCAGTTCCCAGTCATCGGGCGTCGGCCCGTTCATCGCGTAGACCTTGAAGCCCTTCAGAGAGTTGTAGCTGCGCTGCCGGGCGACTTTTTCCGGCTCTTTCAGCTTGTCTTCCATCAGCCCGTAGCGGCCGATCTCGTAGGAAGCCACCAGGATGGGCTTGCCCAGCTTCTTGTTCCAGGCGATGGTCATGCCCCCCCAGTAGTCCTTCACGCCGGCCGCGTCCCAGTCCTCGCTCGGCCCCTTGGGCCCCCAGACGGCCCCTTTTGAATAGACCACCTTGCCGTGCGCCGGATCGGTCACGTCCATGATGCGCAGGTAATCGCGGTCATGGATGTACAGGTAGCGCCGGCCCTCGAAATCCAGCACGTTGTTCCAGGCATGGAAGGGCGAGCCCACGCCGGGATAGAAGGCGATCACGTCGACATTCTTTGCGAGCAGCGTCCGGTCCCAGTGGTCCAGTTCGCCCGGGAAGCGCTGGCCGTCGTGCGCCTCGGGCGTCGCCTTGGGAAAGACGAACGCCCCCGTGTTCGGATCCATCCCGTAATCCTTCCCCGGCACCTGGGGTGCCGGCCGGCGGTCCGGCGTCACCGACAGCCACCGGGCGAGCCAGGGATCCTGGACGGAAGGGGTGCCCGGCACGGCCTCGCCGGCGGGCCGGGCGGCGTCGCCCTGCGCCAGCGCGGTGGCGCCGGACGCAGCGAAAATCACGGCGGCCAGCGCCGTCGTCCTGAAAGCCTTTCCAGGCAGAGTGCGGATATGCATGGTGTCTTGTCTCCTTCGAGTCGATGGGGGAATCGTTCAGAATTTGTGGCGCATGCCCACGGCCAAGCCCATCGGACTCTGGCCCGGGTCGGGCGTGTCGTTCCAGCTCACGGGATAGGGAACGCGGGCGCGCTCGTCGTTGTCGATGTAGGCGAAATTGATGTACAGGTCGGTCCGCTTGGACAGGCCGTGCAGATAGCCCAGCGTCACGCCGTTGGCCGTGCCGACGGCCGCGTTGTCGTCGTCGTGGCGGTGCACGAAGCTGGCATGCACGCGATTGCGACCGTCGATGTCCCAGCGCACGCCGAACTGCACGTCCCAGCCGCTGGCCGAGAAGCCGACATAGGGCGGATAGGTGTAGTAGCCGTCGTAGGTGTGGAACATGAAGGTCGGCTCCACCCCATTGTCGAAGCTGTAGACCACCGACAGGTAGTCGTCCCGGGTGCTTCTGAGGTCCGACGGGCTGTCGATGTCCCGGTTGCGGGCCCGCTCGCTGGCCAGGCCGATGTACAGCGGGTGGCTGTAGTATTCCAGCGCGACGCCCATGAAATGCCCGGCCTGGGTGCCGCCCCCTTCGCCGAACGCGTACATCACGCGGCCGGACAATCCGCCGAAGCTCGGCGAGTTGTACTGGATCGCGTTGTCCACCCGGTAGGGCGCATAGAAGAACTGCATGTTGTTCATGACGCTGTATTCCGAGCCGTAATTCGGATCGGCATAGCCCGTCACGAAGGACGACGGAGTGTCCTGGCGGCCCAGGGTGACGTCGCCCCAGCCTCCCTTGAGGCCCACGTAGGACAGCCGCATCTGCTCCTTGCGCTCGCCGGTGCTGGCGTCGAACTGGGGCTGGAACGTGAAATAGGCCGTGTTGCCGCCCCCGAGGTCCTCGCTGCCGTTGAACTCCAGGCGCGAGCTGCTCATCACGCCGCTGGCCAGGTCCGTGCGGGACTCGTCGTCGCCCGAGTTCCTGAGATGCTGCAGGCTCAGGTCGAGGATGCCCGACAGCGTGAGGCCGGACTCGGCGTGGACCGCGCCCGCCGCGAGCAGCAATGCCGCCGCGAGCCCTGTCTTCTTCATCATGAAGCGTCTCCTGTGATTTGATTCTTCTGTCGTCATGCGCGCGGGCGGCACGCAGCGCCCCCTGCCGGCGCCGCGGCATGCTTCGGTGGATCGGGTGGCGGGGGGCGCGCCCCCGGGAATCAGCGGTTCGGCTCGGGCATCAGCCGATGCCGCCGGAACGGGCCTCGCGGTCCGGGGCGGGCTTGCCGCGCGCCTTTCTCAAGCCGTACGCCAGCACCAGCAGCGCCAGGAAAGGCACGCCGAACACCAGCGTGGCGTGGAAGATGTCGATGAACCAGGTGGTCAGCAGGATGGCCGAGATGCCGGTCAGGCCCAGCAGGGTGCCGGCCGGGTAGCCGGGCATGCGAAAGCGCAGGAATGCGCCCCGGCCGGCCATGCGGCGGCGGAAGAACAGGTGCGTGAAGAAGATCATGCCCCAGGTGAACAGCACGCCGAACATGGACAGCGCGATCATGATGGGGAAGGCCGTGCCTGGGTCGGACACGTACACCCAGGCCGCCACCGCGATGCCGCTGGCGGACACCGCCAGCGCATTGAGCGGCACCCCGTTGGCGCGGATCCGGCCCAGCGCCGCCGGCGCGTCGCCGGCCCGCGACAGGCTGAACAGCATCCGGGTCGAGATGTACAGCATGCTGTTCATGGCCGACAGGGCCGCGACGATCACGATGAAGTTCAGGATGCTATCGGCGTAGGGAATGCCCACGGACTGCATCACCGTGACGAAGGGACTGGTCGTGCCGTCGGCCACCAGGGTCTTCCAGGGCACCAGCATCACGATCAGGGACAGCGACAGCAGGTAGAAGATCACCAGCCGCGCCACGGTCGCCTTGAAGGCCTGGCGCACGGCCTGCTCGGGATGCTCGGCCTCGCCCGCCGCCACGGCGATCATCTCGATGCTGAAATAGCTGAAGATCGAGATGATCACGCCGGTCCAGACACCGCCCCAGCCGTTGGGCATGAAGCCGCCCTGGCCCGTCAGGTGCTGCGCCACCGGCACCGCCTCCCGCCCGCCGGCGAGCATGCCGATCGCCAGGACGATGAAGGCCACGATGGCGAAGACCTTGGTGGCGGAGAACCAGTATTCCACCGAGCCGAAGGCCTTGACGCTGTAGGCGTTGACGCCGATCAGCGCCGCCGAGAAGCCGGCGATCCAGATCCAGGCGGCGACGTCCGGGAGCCAGAACTTCATGTATTCGGCCACCGCGGTGACTTCCGTGCCGACGGCCAGCACGATGCTGGACCAGTAGCAGTAGCGCACCAGGAAGCCGGCCAGCGGGCTGACGTAATGCTCGGCATAGGCGCCGAACGAGCCCGAGGTGGGATGCGCCACCGTCATTTCCGCCAGGCAGCCCATCAGCAGCAGCGCGATGAAGCCGCCGATGACGTAGCTCACGACCACGCCCGGGCCGGCGAAGCCGATGGCGAACTTGCTGCCCAGGAACAGTCCCGTGCCGATCGCGCCGCCGATGGCGATCATGCTCATCTGCCGCGCGGTCAATTTCTTGTGCAGCCCCGCCTCGCGGGACTGGATCTTGTCGAATCCGTCCATCTCCGTCTCCTGATTTTCATTCTGTTTTTTTATGTGTGCTTCATGGCGTGCGGCGCGGGCCGCCGCCGCGGCGCCCCGGCCGGGCCGGGGGCGCCGCCGTCACGTCACCAGCCCGCGCTCGCGGAACTCGTCCCGCTCCCATTCGCGCCGCGCCAGCACGGCCTTCAGGTGCTGGACGGCCTCCCAGACATCGACGAAGCGCAGGTACAGCGGGGTGATCCCGAAGCGCATGACCTCGGGCTCGCGGTAGTCGCCGATCACGCCCCGCGCGATGAGCGCCTGCACCACGGCGTAGCCCTGCGGATGGCGGAAGCTGACGTGGCTGCCGCGGTGAGCGTGATCCAGCGGCGTCTCCAGCGCCAGGCCCTGGCCGGCGCACTCCTGCTCCACCAGCTCGATGAACAGGTCGGTCAGCGCCAGGGACTTGCGGCGGATCTTCTCCATGCCGGTCTGCAGGAAGATGTCCACGCCGCACGCCACCAGGCTCATGGACACGATGGGCTGCGTGCCGCACAGGAAGCTGCGAATGCCCGGATCGGGCACGTAATCGACCGCCATGTCGAACGGCCGCGCATGCCCCCACCAGCCCGACAGGGGCTGGCGGAAATCGGCCCGGTGCCGGGGATGCGCCCACAGCATGGCCGGCGCGCCGGGGCCGCCGTTCAGGTACTTGTAGGTGCAGCCGATGGCGAAATCCGCGTCCGCGCCCTTCAGGTCGATGGGCACGGCGCCGATCGAATGGCACAGGTCCCAGACCGCCAGGGCGCCGCGCGCGTGCACCAGCTCATCGACCGCCCGCATGTCGTACAGGTAGCCGGTGCGGTAGTTGACGTGCGACAGCACCACCACGGCGGTCTGCCCGGTCACGGCCGCGTTCAGGTCCTCGGGCCGGTCGATCAGCCGCAGCGTGTAGCCGCGGTCCAGGAGCCCGATCAGGCCCTGGATCACGTACAGGTCGGTGGGAAACGCATCCCGCTCGGCCAGGATGATCTTCCGCTCCGGATGGGCGCGCCGCTGGATGTCCACGGCGTTGGCCACGACCTTGAACAGGTTCAGCGAGGTGGTGTCTGTGACGATGGCCTCGCCGGCCCGGCGCCGATCAGCGGCGCGAGCCGGTCGCCCAGGCGCGTGGGCAGCGCCCACCAGTCGTTCCTGTTCCAGCTGTTGATCAGGTCGGCGCCCCACTCCCGGCGGATGACGTCCTGGGCGCGCGCCGGGGCGTCTTTCGGCAGGGCGCCCAGCGAATTGCCGTCCAGATAGAGGGTGCCCTCGGGTAAATCGAACTGCTGCCTGAGACTGGCCAGCTCATCGGCCCGGTCGCGGGCCAGGCACTGTTCCAGTGTGATCATCGATGCCTCCTGTGCGGCGTTTTCACTGAAAAACAGTCTATCAAGGAGGCAGCGGGAAATTATTCTAATATTCCAATCCAGAGTGTAAATATCGGAATATCATTCGATTATTAGAGTCATTGATCGAAAGGTATACCAATCATGAGAATGGACCCGGTGGACATCAAGATTCTGGGCATCCTGCAGCGGGACGGCCGCCTGAGCAATCTCGAACTGGCCGACATGGTCGCCCTCTCGCCGTCGGCCTGCCACCGGCGCGTCAAGCTGCTCGAAGAAAACGGCTACATCGACGGCTACCACGCCACCCTGAACGCCAAGAAGCTGGGCTTCGACATCCAGGCGCTGGTCAACCTGAACATCGGCCAGCTCAGCGAGGCCCAGCACAACTATTTCACGCGCGAGATCGGCCTGATGCCCGAAGTGGTCAGCGCCTACATCGTGACCGGCGAGACCAACTACGTGCTGCACGTGCGCACCCGCAACTTCGAGGAGTTCTCCCGCTTCGTGGTCAACCGGCTGAACAAGCTCAAGGGCGTCACCAAGATCTACTCGCAGATCGTGCTCGACGAACTGAAGTCGCTGGGCGCGCGCGTGCCGCTCTGAGCCCCCGCCGGGGCCTCAGCCCGCCGGCGGGACCCCGCCCGTGGCCTGCGCCCGCGCGCCGACTTCCTTGAGGATGCCGATGAACAGGGCCGCCGCCGGCACCGGCTCGCGGTCGGCCCGCAGGCTGTAGCCGATGGTGCCGAACGGCACGCGCACGTGGATCGGGACCTCGAACAGCACCCCCACCTGGATCAGCGGCCGGGCCGCCACGCTGGGCAGCATGGCCAGCGCATCGGACCGCGCCAGGATGCCGAGGTTGGTCAGCATCGACAGCGAGACGATCTGGTTGTGGGGGATCGGCAGGTCGCGGCCGCGGAAGAACCGGTCCACCTGCTTGCGCACCGGCGAGGAATTCGACGGCACGATCCACGGATAGTCCAGCAGGTCCTCGGGGGCGCACGCCGGCTGCCGCGACAGGGGATGGCTGGCGCGCGCCACGATCATCAGTTCGTCGTCGTAGATCGCGTGCATCTCCACCCCCTCGCCCGGATTCTCCGGCAGGCGGCCGACGATCACGTCCAGCTCGCCGACGCGCAGCATGGGAAAGAGGATGTCGTTGGTGGCTTCCTGGATCAGCAGGCCCGCCTTGGGATGGCGGCGCTTCATCAGGGCCGCGCTCTCGGGCAGCAGCCAGGCCGAGGCGGAGATCAGGGTGCCGACGGCCACCTGGCCGCCCTCGCCGCTGCGCAGCGCCTCCAGCTCCTCGCTCAGGGCGCGCGCATCGCCCAGCATGGGCCGGATGCGCGCCAGCAGGTGCTCGGCGAACACGGTCAGCCGCACGCCCTTGCTGTGGCGCTCGAACAGCGTGACCTGCAGCAATTCCTCCAGCTGCCTGACGATCTTGACGACGTTGGGCTGGGTCATGTGCACGGCCTCGGCCGCCTTGTGCATGGACCCCAGGGTGGCCACCCGCTCGAACACCAGCAGCTGCTTGAATTTCAGGTCGCGCACGCGCGCCAGGCTCTGGTCCGACAGCATCGCCGCGGCGCCTA
Organism: Castellaniella defragrans 65Phen; assembly: GCF_000612685.1. Lineage (NCBI taxonomy): Bacteria > Pseudomonadati > Pseudomonadota > Betaproteobacteria > Burkholderiales > Alcaligenaceae > Castellaniella > Castellaniella defragrans. The sequence continues at coordinate 238,028 of NZ_HG916765.1, read as the reverse complement.
TCCGCGCCCGCCCATCGGGCGCAGGCTGATCACCGCCAGCGCCACGCCGATCAGGATCATCCCCGACAGCTCCAGCCCGCCAGGGACCTCGCCCAGTTCCAGCCAGCCGGACAGCACGCCGACCACCGGCACGCCCAGCGACGACAGGCCCGCCATTCCGGCGGACAGGTGCTGCAGCGCGAACAGCCACAGGAACCAGGCCAGGGCCGTGGCCAGCAGCGCGTTGTAGGCCAGCGCCGCGTAGAAATAGGGCGCCGGCGCGATCGGCCGCTCCGGCACCAGCCAGGCGACGACGCACAGCGCCAGGGCGCCGAACAGCATCTGCCACGCCGTCAGCGGCAAAGCATCCATCGGGTGGTCGCGCTTGATCCATTTGGCCACCAGCGTCGCCAGCGCCCAGCACAGGCCCGAGGCGACGGCCAGCATCTCGCTGACGATGCCGGCGTGATGGCTCCAGGGCTCCAGGATCAGCAGCAGGCCCGCGGCCGCCAGCGCCAGGGCCAGCCACTGCAGCCCGCGGATGCGCTCGCCGAACGCCACCCAGGCCAGCGGGATGACCCAGAACGGCATCGTGTACACCAGGATCGAGGTCTTGCCCGCCCCGCCCTGCAGCAGCGCGACCTGGATCAGGGCGGAAAACACGCCGGTCTGCAGCACGCCCAGCAGCAGCACGCGCGGCCAGGCCCGGATGCGCATGGGCCGCCGCAGGGCCGCCAGCACCAGCAGCAGCGCGACGGCGCCGAACAGGGTGCGCAGCGCGGAAAAATCGAAGGGGCCGACATACGCCAGCACCTGCTTCATGACGACCCAGTTGTAGCCCCAGACCAGCGCCATGCCGGCCAGCGCCGTCAGCGCGAGCCGTTCGTTGCGGCGGGCCTTGGGATCGCGCGCCGGCGCGTGTTCAGCATTCGCAGTCAAGATGATCTCTGTCCTTCCCAGTAACCGGGTTCATGATAATGGTTTCTCAGGTCGTCGATGAAATAGCGCACCTTGGCCGGCAGGTAGCGCTGCTGCGGATAGACCGCCTGGATGTCGTAGGCGGGCAGGGCGAATTCGTCGAGCACCGTCACCAGCTCGCCGCGCTTGAGTTCGCGCTGGATCTCCCAGGTGGAGCGCCAGCCGATGCCCAGCCCCTGGCGCACCCAGTGGTACAGCAGCTCGCCGTCGTTGCAGGCCAGGTCGCCGCGCACCCGCACGGCGAAGGGCTTGCCGTCGCGCACGAAGGTCCAGCCGCGATGCTGCCCGCCCTGCAGGTTGAAGGCGAGGCAGTTGTGCCGCGCCAGGTCCTCGGGCACGCGCGGCACGCCGTGCGACTCGAAATAGGCGGGCGTGCCGCAGACCACGCGGCGGTTCGGATACAGGCGCACCGCCACGTAGTTCGGGTCGGTGACCTCGCCGATGCGGATGGCCATGTCGTAGCCCTCGCGCACCAGGTCCACCACGCTGTCGGTGAAGTTGAAGGACAGCGCCAGGTCCGGGTAGCGCGCGCGGAATGCCAGCGCGTGCGGGGCCACGTGCAGGCGCCCGAACGAGGCCGGCGCCGACACCACCAGGTGGCCGGCGAGCGACCGGCCCCGCGACATGATGCTGGCGTCGGCGGCGTCGAAATCCTGGATCAGCTGCTGGCAGTGCTCCAGGTAACGCTCGCCCAGGTCCGTCAGCACCAGGCCGCGCGTGGAGCGGTGCATCAGCTGCACCCCCAGGCGCTTTTCCAGCGCCGTCAGGCGCCGCCCCATGATGACCGGGGTCACGCCTTCCACCAGGGCCGCGGCGGCGAAGCTGCCCTGCTCGGCAATCAATACAAAACTGCGTATCTCGGTATAGCGGCTCATGAAGGCCTCCCGATGATTCCCCGCGGACTGGAAAACCCCGCAAGGCAAGGACGGACAACGAAGAATCCGGACGGAACCGGCGTGTCCCGGGTTCATGGGATTCTACCCCAGGCCCGCAACATCACATACAAATAGTATCGACAGAAGCGAGGCGTACTGGGATTCCTGCGCCCCGGCGATTTCTTTAATCTGGTCCCGTCAACGAATACCCATCCGACCGATCCAGGAGAAATCATGGCCAGAATGAGAGCAGTCGACGCCGCCGCGGCGGTCCTGCAGAAGGAAGGCGTCACCACGCTGTTCGGCGTACCCGGCGCCGCCATCAATCCGCTGTACTCCGCCCTGCGCAAGAACGGCGGCTTCAAGCACGTGCTGGCCCGCCACGTGGAAGGCGCCTCGCACATGGCCGAAGGCTACACCCGCGCGCAGCCCGGCAACATCGGCGTCTGCCTGGGCACTTCCGGCCCCGCCGGCACGGACATGATCACCGGCCTGTACTCGGCCTCCGGCGACTCCATCCCCATCCTCTGCATCACCGGCCAGGCGCCGCGCGCGCAGCTGCACAAGGAAAGTTTCCAGGCCGTGGACATCGAGACCATCGCCAAGCCGGTCACCAAGTGGGCCGTGATGGCGCGCGAGCCGGAACTGGTGCCGCGCATCCTGCAGCAGGCCTTCCACGTGATGCGCTCCGGACGCCCCGGCCCGGTGCTGGTGGACCTGCCCTTCGACGTGCAGATGGCGGAAATCGAATTCGACATCGACACCTACGAGCCGCTGCCGGTCTACAAGCCCGCCGCCACGCCGGCCCAGGCCGCCCGCGCCGTGGCCCTGCTCAACGCCGCCGAGCGCCCGCTGCTGGTGGCCGGCGGCGGCATCTTCAGCGCCCAGGCCGAGGGCCTGCTGCAGGAATTCGCCGAGCTGACCGGCGTGCCCGTCATCCCCACCCTGATGGGCTGGGGCGTGATCCCCGACGACCACCCGCTGATGGCCGGCATGGCCGGCCTGCAGACCGCGCACCGCTACGGCAACGCCAGCCTGCTGGCCTCGGACTTCGTCATGGGCATCGGCAACCGCTGGGCCAACCGCCACACGGGCTCCACGCCGGTCTACACCCAGGGACGCACCTTCGTGCACATCGACGTCGATCCCACCCAGATCGGCAAGGTCTTCGGCCCCGACTACGGCATCGCCTCGGACGCCGGCGCGGCCCTGCGCCTGATGATCGAGGAGGCCCGCCGCCTGAAGGCCGCCGGCCAGCTGCGCGACCGCGGCGCCTGGGCCGCGGAGTGCCGCGCGCGCAAGGGCGAGAAGTCCATGCAGCGCAAGACCCACTTCGACCAGTCGCCGCTCAAGCCGCAGCGCGTGTACGAGGAAATGAACAAGGCCTTCGGCCGGAACGTGCGCTACGTCACCACCATCGGCCTGTCGCAGATCGCCGCCGCCCAGCTGCTGCACGTCTACGGCCCGCGCCGCTGGATCAACGCCGGCCAGGCCGGCCCCCTGGGCTGGACCGTGCCCGCCACGCTGGGCGTGGTGGCCGCCGATACCGGCGACGAGGTCGTGGCCCTGTCCGGCGACTACGACTTCCAGTTCATGATCGAGGAACTGGCCGTGGGCGCGCAGTTCAAGCTGCCCTACATCCACATTGTGGTCAATAATGCCTACCTGGGGCTGATCCGCCAGTCGCAGCGCGGCTTCGACATGGACTACTGCGTGCAGCTGTCCTTCGACAACATCAACGCGCCGGAAACCGACGGCTACGGCGTGGACCACGTCAAGGTCGCCGAAGGCCTGGGCTGCAAGGCCATCCGCGTGAAGAAGGTCGAGGAAATCCAGCCCGCCATCGCCCAGGCCCGCGCCTGGATCGAGGAATTCCGCGTGCCCGTCGTGGTCGAATTCATCCTGGAGCGCGTCACCAACATCTCCATGGGCAACGACATCGACGCGATCAACGAATTCGAGGAACTGGCCGAGCGCGGCGAGGACGCCCCGACCGCCATCACCCTGCTGGACTGAAGCAGGACGCCGCAGCCCTCCCCGGCGGAAGGGCTGCCCGCACGCATTTCAAGGAGCCATACATGCCGAAATTCGCCGCCAACCTGTCGATGCTGTTCACGGAAATCGACTTCCTCGACCGCTTTGAAGCGGCCGCCAAGGCCGGTTTCAAGGGCGTCGAATACCTGTTTCCCTACGCCTGGCCGAAGGAAGAACTGGCCCGGCGCCTGCAGGCCAACGGCCTGGTCCAGGTGCTGCACAACCTGCCCGCCGGCGACTGGGACGCGGGCGAGCGCGGCATCGCCTGCCACCCCGGCCGCGTCGAGGAATTCAGGCAGGGCGTCGTCCGCGCCATCGAATACGCGCAGGCCCTGGGCTGCCCGCAGCTCAACTGCCTGGCCGGCAAGGTGCCCGAAGGCGTGGACGCCGCCGCGGCGCACCGCACCTTCGTCGAGAACCTGCGCCACGCCGCCGCCGAACTGAAGCAGGCCGGCATCCGCCTGGTGATCGAGCCCATCAACACCTTCGACATCCCGGGCTTCTTCCTGTCGCGCACCGACCAGGCGCTGGCCATCATCGCCGAGGTCGGCTCCGACAACCTGCGCGTGCAGTACGACATCTACCACGCGCAGCGCATGGAAGGCGAACTGGGCAACACCATCAGCAGGCACCTCGGGTCCATCGGCCACATCCAGCTCGCCGACAACCCCGGGCGCAACGAGCCCGGCACCGGCGAGATCAACTACCGCTGGCTGCTGCGCCACATTGACGCCGTCGGCTACGACGGCTGGATCGGCTGCGAATACAAGCCGGCCGGCCGCACCGAGGACGGCCTGGGCTGGATCCAGGCGCTGGCCTGACCGCCCTCCCGGAACCCTTTTCCAGCACCGTTCCCCGGCATCCCTTCCGGCACCCCATCGAAACGACACGCATCGACAAGGAGAACTCACATGGCCAACATCGGTTTCATCGGTCTGGGCATCATGGGCACCCCCATGGCCGCCAACCTCATCCAGGGCGGCCACACCCTGGCCACCTTCACCCACGGCAAGACCGCGCAAAGCCTGCTGGACGCGGGCGCCAAGGCCCTGCCCAACGCGACCGAGGTCGCCAAGGCCTCCGACATCGTCATCATCATGGTGCCCGACACGCCCGACGTCGAAGCCGTGCTGTTCGGCGAGAACGGCGTGGCCGCCGGCCTGAGCAAGGGCAAGATCGTCATCGACATGAGTTCGATCTCGCCCGTCGCCACCAAGGAATTCGCCAAGAAGATCAACGCGCTGGGCTGCGAATACCTGGACGCGCCGGTGTCCGGCGGCGAAGTCGGCGCCAAGGCTGCCAGCCTCACCATCATGATCGGCGGCAGCCAGGCCGCCTTCGACCAGTGCAAGCCGATCTTCGAGCTGATGGGCAAGAACATCACCCTGGTCGGCGGCAACGGCGACGGCCAGACCACCAAGGTCGCCAACCAGATCATCGTCGCCCTGACCATCGAGGCCGTGGGCGAGGCCCTGGTGCTGGCCTCCAAGGCCGGCGCCGACCCGGCCAAGGTGCGCCAGGCGCTGATGGGCGGCTTCGCCAGCTCGCGCATCCTGGAAGTGCACGGCGAGCGCATGGTCAAGCGCACCTTCGATCCGGGCTTCCGCATCAACCTGCACCAGAAGGACCTGAACCTGGCCCTGACCACCGCGCGCCAGCTGGGGATGTCCCTGCCCAGCACGGCCGTGGCCCAGGAACTGTTCAACGCCTGCGTGGCCCACGGCGGCGCCGGCTGGGACCATTCCGGCATGGTGCGCGCGCTGGAAATCCTGGCGAACCACGAAATCGGCCAGTAAGCCGAAGCCGCCGCCAAAGCGGAAGCCGCGCCTCCCGTCCGGCGGACCCGCTCCTCGCGCAGGGGCCCGTCCGCCGGGCGATTCGCCAATCCGCCTCGCCGCCTGCAAGCGGCCCGGATTCATCGGGCACGAAGCGGTCCGCAGGGACTGCGCCGTGTCCGGACTCATCCTCATCTTCGGGATGGACGCCTCATGAACCTCTCGCCCCGCGAGCTTCTCACCCGCATGTTCCAGGCGGCCGTGCGCGCCGCCCAGCCCGAACACTGCATCCCCGCCTTCCTGCCGCAGCGGCCCGGGGGCGCACGATCGTCATCGGCGCCGGCAAGGCCTCGGCCGCCATGGCGCAGGCCTTCGAGCGGCACTGGCCCGGCCCCGTCGAGGGGCTCGTCGTCACCCGTTACGGCTACGCCGTGCCCTGCGAGCGCATCGAGATCGTCGAGGCCGCCCATCCGGTGCCCGACGAGGCCGGCGAGGCCGCCGCCCGGCGCCTGTTCGAGCGGGTGGCCGGCCTGACGGCCGACGACCTGGTGGTCTGCCTGATCTCGGGCGGCGGCTCCTCGCTGCTGCCCGTGCCGGGCGCCGGCGTGACCCTGGCCGACAAGCAGGCCATCAACCGCGCCCTGCTGAAATCCGGCGCCACCATCTCCGAGATGAACTGCGTGCGCCGCCACCTGTCGGGCATCAAGGGCGGCCGGCTCGCGGCGGCCTGCGCGCCCGCGCGCGTGGTCAACCTGCTGATCTCCGACGTCCCCGGCGACCAGCCCTGCGACATCGCCTCCGGCCCGACCGTGGCCGACCCGAGCACCTGCGCCGACGCGCTGGACATCGTGCGCCGCTACGGCATCGAGCTGCCCGAAGGCGCCCGCCGGCTGCTGGAATCGGGCGCGGGCGAGACCCTCAAGCCCGGCGACGCCCGCCTGGCGCGCGTCGAGACCCACCTGATCGCCACGCCCCAGATGGCCCTGGAAGCCGCCGCCGCCGTGGCCCGCGAGGCCGGTGTCGCGCCGCTGCTGCTGGGCGACCGCATCGAGGGCGAGGCCCGCGACGTCGGCAAGGTGCTGGGCGGCATCGCCCTGCAGGTGCGCGCGCACGGCCAGCCGGCGCCCGCCCCCTGCGTGCTGCTGTCCGGCGGCGAGACCACCGTCACCGTGCGCGGCCAGGGCCGCGGCGGGCGCAACGTCGAATGCCTGCTGTCCCTGGCCATCACCCTGGATGGCGCCGAAGGCGTCCACGCCCTGGCCGGCGACACCGACGGCGTGGACGGCCAGGAGGAGATCGCCGGCGCCCTGATCGGCCCCGACACCCTGGCGCGCGCCTGGGCGGCCGGCATGCCGCCGCGCGCGCATCTGGACGACAACGACGGCCACGGCTTTTTCGAGCGCCTGGGCGATTCCCTGATCACCGGTCCCACGCTCACCAACGTCAACGATTTCCGCGCCATCCTGGTCCTCTGAACCGGGCCGCGCATCCCTGGAGACACACATGAAGACCCTCCGAGTCCTGACACTGGAAGACGCGCGCCGCATGGCGGCCGCCGCCGAAGCCGAGGCCCGCCGCAGCGGCTGGAACGTCAGCATCGCCCTGTGCGACGCCGGCGGCCACGCCCTGTGGCTGCAGCGCATGGACGGCGCACCCCTCATGAGCGCCCAGATCGCGCCGGAAAAGGCCCGCGCCTGCGTCCTCAGCGGCAAGCCCAGCAAGGTCTACGAGGACATGGTCAACCAGGGCCGCATCGCCGCCCTGTCCATGCCGGTCGTGCCCCTGGAAGGCGGCGAACCCATCTATTTCGACGGCAGCGTCATCGGCGCGGTCGGCGTGTCCGGCGTGCAGGCCGGGCAGGACGCCCAGGTGGCCCGCGCCGGCGTCGCCGCCCTGGACGGCGCCGACCACCTCTACGCGGGAGCCCAGGCATGAAGGCCGACCGTCGCGCCCGCATCCTGGCCACCCTGGGGCCGGCCAGCTCCACCTTTGAGCAGATCCGCGCCCTGGCCCAGGCCGGCGCCAACGTGTTCCGCCTGAACTTCAGCCATGGATCGCACGAGGACCACGCCGAACGCCACCGCCTCATCCGCCAGGTCGAGCAGGAACTGGGCCATCCCATCGGCATCCTGATGGACCTGCAGGGACCCAAGCTGCGCGTGGGTCGGATCGCCGGAGGCAAGGCCGTCCTGGCAGCGGGCCAGTCCTTCCGCCTGGACCTGGACCCCGCCGAGGGCGACGCCGCGCGCGCCAACCTGCCGCACCCGGAAATCTTCGCCGCCCTGGAGGACGGCACCGACCTGCTGCTGGACGACGGCAAGCTGCGACTGCGCGTGGACCGCCATGGTCCGGACTTCGCCGAGACCACCGTCATGGTGGGCGGCCCGCTGTCGGACCGCAAGGGCGTCAACGTGCCCGGCGTCATCCTGCCCATCTCCCCGCTCACGCCCAAGGACCGCGCCGACCTAGCATTCGGCCTGTCGCTGGGCGTGGACTGGGTCGCCCTGTCCTTCGTGCAGCGCCCGGAGGACATCGTCGAGGCGCGCGGCCTGATCGGCAACCGCGCCTGGATCATGGCCAAGCTGGAAAAGCCCGCCGCCATCGAGCACCTGGACGCCATCGTGGCGCAGGCCGACGGCATCATGGTGGCGCGCGGCGACCTGGGCGTGGAACTGCCCCCGCAGCGCGTGCCCATCCTGCAGCAGCGCATCGTGCGCCGCGCGCGCGCCGCCGGCAAGCCCGTCGTGGTGGCCACCCAGATGCTGGAATCCATGATCACCGCGCCCGTGCCCACCCGCGCCGAGGCCTCGGACGTCGCCACCGCCGTCTACAGCGGCGCCGACGCCGTCATGCTGTCGGCCGAATCGGCCTCCGGCCAGTATCCGGTCGAGGCGGTCACCATCATGGAGCACATCATCCGCGAGGTCGAGTCCGACCCTTCCTGGCGCGCCGGCCTGGAGGCCAGCCACAGCCCGGCCGAAGCCAACATCCCGGACGCCATCTGCTGCGCCCTGCGCCGCGTCGCGGGCCTGCTGGAGCCGGCCGCGACGGTGGCCTACACGGCCTCGGGCTTCAGCGCCCTGCGCGCCAGCCGCGAGCGCCCCTCCACGCCGATCCTGGCCCTGACCTCGCAGCCGGAAACCGCCCGCCGCCTGGCCCTGGCCTGGGGCGTGCGCCCGGTCCACTTCCCCGAGCAGCTGCGCGAATCGACCGAAATGATCGACCGGGCCACCGCCGCCGCGCGCCAGGCCGGGCTGGCCGAGGCGGGCGACACGCTGATCGTGATCGCCGGCCTGCCGTTCGGGCGCAGCGGCAGCACCAACCTGCTGCACATCGCCCAGGTGCCGGAAAAATAAGCACTATCCGGACCGGCATATAGCCCGCCCGCTTCCCAGGAAGCGGGCGTTTTCTTTTGCGCGACAGGCACTTGCGTACGCATGCCGGCCCGCCGCCGGCCTGCGGACGCCCTTTAACTCTTATAGAAGACTGCCTATAATCCAAGATTGACTTCCAGCTCATCCAAGGACCATCATGACCGATCGCATCTCCAGCCATGGACTCCAGATCGCCGCCTCGCTGCACCGCTTCCTCGAACAGGAGGCCCTGCCGGGCACGGGTGTACAGCCGGCCGCCTTCTGGGAAGGCCTGTCGGCGATCATCCATGACCTCGCCCCGCGGAACCGCGCCCTGCTGGCCGAACGCGACCGCCTCCAGGCCGCGCTGGACGACTGGTACGCCCGGCATCCCGGCCCCATCGCCGACCCGGCCGCCTACCGCGCCTTCCTGAAGGACATCGGCTACCTGAAGGACGCCCCCGCCCAGGTCGCCGTCACCACCGCCCACGTCGACACCGAAATCACCGCCCAGGCCGGCCCGCAGCTGGTCGTGCCGGTGATGAACGCCCGCTACGCCCTGAACGCCGCCAACGCGCGCTGGGGCAGCCTGTACGACGCCCTGTACGGCACCGACGCGATCCCCGAGACCGACGGCGCCGAACGCGCCGGCGGCTACAACCCGGTGCGCGGCGCGCGCGTCATCGCCTTCGCGCGCCGCTTCCTGGACGACAGCTTCCCCCTGGCGCGGGGCTCGCACGCCGACGCCACGGCCTACGCCGTCGTCCAGGGCGGCCTGCGCGTCACGCTGAAGGACGGCACCGCCACCAGCCTGGCCGACGACGGCGCCTTCCTGGGCCACCGCGGCGACGCCGCCGCGCCGCAGGCCCTGGTCCTGCGCCACCACGGCCTGCACATCGAGATCCAGTTCGACGCGGACCATCCCATCGGCAGGACCGACGCCGCCCACATCAAGGACGTGGTCGTCGAAGCGGCCCTCACCACCATCATGGACTGCGAGGACTCCGTCGCCGCCGTGGACGCGGACGACAAGGTCCTCGCCTACCGCAACTGGCTGGGCCTGATGAAGGGCGACCTGTCCGAGGACCTGGTCAAGGGCGGCAAGACCCTCACCCGCCGCCTGAACCCGGACCGCGAATACACCGCGCGCGACGGCTCCGCCGCCCGCCTGCACGGCCGTTCGCTGATGTTCGTGCGCAACGTCGGCCACCTGATGACCAACCCGGCCATCCTGGACCGCGACGGGCGCGAAGTGCCCGAAGGCATCCTGGACGCCGTCTGCACCTCGCTGATCGCCATCCACGACCTGAAGGCGCGCAAGAACTCCCGCACCGGCTCGATCTACATCGTCAAGCCGAAGATGCACGGCCCCGACGAAGTCGCCTTCGCCAGCGAGATCTTCGGCCGCGTCGAGCAGCTGCTGGGCCTGGCGCCCAACACGATCAAGATGGGCATCATGGACGAGGAACGCCGCACCAGCGTCAACCTCAAGGCCTGCATCGCCGCCGCCACCGAGCGCGTGGTGTTCATCAACACCGGCTTCCTGGACCGCACCGGCGACGAACTGCATACGTCCATGCGCGCGGGCGTCATGGTGCGCAAGCACGACATGAAGGCCCAGGCCTGGATCCAGGCCTACGAACTGAACAACGTGCAGACCGGCCTGGAATGCGGCCTGCGCGGCCACGCGCAGATCGGCAAGGGCATGTGGGCGATGCCCGACCTGATGGCCGCGATGCTGGAGCAGAAGGTCAGCCAGCTCAAGGCCGGCGGCAACACCGCCTGGGTGCCGTCCCCCACCGCCGCCACCCTGCACGCCCTGCACTACCACCAGGTCGACGTGGTCGAAGTGCAGAAGTCCCTGGAAAGCCGCCACGAAGACTACACCGACCGCATCCTGACCGTGCCGGTCACCGCCGCGCCCACCTGGACGCCCAAGCAGATCCAGCAGGAGCTGGACAACAACTGCCAGGGCATCCTGGGCTACGTGGTGCGCTGGATCGACCAGGGCGTGGGCTGCTCGAAAGTCCCCGACATCCACGACGTGGGCCTGATGGAAGACCGCGCCACGCTGCGGATCTCCAGCCAGCACATCGCCAACTGGCTGCTGCACGGCGTGGCCACCCGCGCGCAGGTCGAGGAAACCCTGCGCCGCATGGCCGCGGTGGTGGACAAGCAGAACGCCGGCGACCCCGCCTACGAGCCGATGGACGGCCATTTCGACACGTCCTGCGCCTTCAAGGCCGCCAGCGACCTGATCTTCAAGGGCCTGGAGCAGCCCAACGGCTACACCGAGCCGCTGCTGCACCACTGGCGCCAGGTGAAGAAGGCGGAACTGGCCGCGAAGGCCTGACCGTCCTTCCAGCCGCATGAAGGGAAACGCCCCGGTTTCTTTTGGACCGGGGCGTTTTTCTTTCTGGGGATTTCAGAGGATCGGGCCGCAGGACCGGGCGCACGGCCGCGGCCCACCCCGCGGCGGACGCATCCCCCGGGGCTCAGGCGTCGCCCCAGACCTCGCGGGCGGTCTCGACCACCAGCCGCAGCTTGGCGCGCTGGTCCTCGACGGCCACGTTGTTGCCGTGCACCGTGCTCGAAAAGCCGCATTGCGGCGAGAGGGCGAGCTGCTCCAGGGGGGCGTGCTTCGCCGCCTCGTCGATGCGGCGCTTGAGGTCGTCCTTGGACTCCAGCGCGCCGAACTTGGTCGTGACCAGGCCCAGCACCACGATCTTGCCGGCCGGCAGGAAGCGCAGGGGCCGGAAGTCGCCGCTGCGATCGTCGTCGTATTCCATGAAATACGCGTCCAGGTGCATTTCCGACAGCAGGGCTTCGGCCACCGGCTCGTAGTTGCCCTCGGCCGCGTAGGTGCTCTTGAAATTGCCGCGGCACAGGTGCATGGCCAGCACCATGCCCTCGGGCTTGCGCGCCACCACCCGGTTGATGAAGCGGGCGTAGCGGTGCGGCAGTTCGTTCGGGTCGTCGCCGCGCGCCTTGGCCGCCTCGCGCATGCGTCCGTCGCACAGATAGGCCAGGTTGGTGTCGTCCATCTGCACGTAGCGGCAGCCGGCGTCGTACAGGCTGCGCAGTTCCTGGCCGTAGGCCTCGGCCACGTCCTCGTAGAAATCGGGGTCGAGCTCGGGATAGGCCACGGCGTCGATGCCGGCGCGCCCGCCGCGGAAATGCAGCATGGTGGGCGAGGGGATGGTGACCTTGGGCGTGTGGCCCGCCGAGACCTGGCTCGCCAGGTACTCGAAATCGGCGCGCTGGATGTCGCGCGCATGACGCACCTTGCCGGTCACGAGGATCGACGGCGGCGCCAGGTGCTCCTTGCCGTCGGGTCCGGTCACCACCTTGGGATCGTCGGTGGTCACGCCATCGAGCTGGCGCAGGAAATCGAGGTGGAAGTACGTGCGGCGGAACTCGCCGTCCGTCACCGATTTCAGGCCGATGTCCTCCTGGAACCGCACGATCTCGGTAATGGCGCGGTCCTCGACGGCGCGCAGGGCGGCGGCGTCGATCTCGCCCCGGGCATGGCGCTCGCGCGCCTCCAGCAGATAGACGGGCCGCAAAAAGCTGCCGACGTGGTCGGCGCGGAACGGCGGGACGGTGCGTGTGGACATCGCGGTCTCCTCGGGGAATTTATTCATCATATTTTATTCAGTACACTGAAGAACAACCCTGGAATTCTGCGTCAAGCGCGGGCCGCTGGCAAGCGGTCGCGCGACGCACGCTCCGGCCGCATCTCCTACAATCCCGCCCATCCCCCGCCGGCATGCGCGACGCGGGTTTTCAAGGACGACTCCTGTGCAATCGAATCCGATCGCCGTGATCGGCGGCGGCCCGGCCGGACTGATGGCGGCTGAAACACTGGCGACGGCGGGTGCGCGCGTCGATCTCTACGACGCCATGCCCTCGGTGGGCCGCAAATTCCTGCTGGCCGGGCGCGGCGGGCTCAACCTGACCCATGGCGAACCCCTGCCCGCATTCCTGTCGCGCTACCGCGAACACGCGCCCTGGGTGGCATCCTGGCTGGCCGATTTCGGCCCGCAGGCCTTGCGCGACTGGGCGCAAGGCCTGCGGGTGGACACGTTCGTCGGCACTTCGGGGCGAGTCTTTCCCGCCGCGATGAAAGCCGCGCCGCTGCTGCGCGCCTGGCTGCATCGCCTGCGCGGACAAGGCGTGCGCATCCACGCGCGCCATCGCTGGACGGGATGGGATGAATCCGGCCGGCTGCGCTTCTCCACGCCGGCGGGCGAAACGCGGGTCAAGGCGGATGCCGTCATCCTGGCCTTGGGCGGCGGCAGCTGGTCCCGCCTGGGATCGGACGGCGCATGGGCGCCCATGCTGGCGGAAAAAGGCGTGGACGTCGCGCCGCTGCGGCCCGCCAACTGCGGATTTCGCGCGGACTGGAGCGCGCATTTCCAGGAACGCTACGCGGGCGAGCCCCTGAAATCGGTCGCCGCATGCGTACGCGAAACGGCCTCGGCGGACGTCGGCGCGAACGCCCCCTTGCGGCGCGGCGAAATCATGTTGACCCGGGACGGCCTGGAAGGCGGGCTGGTCTACGCCTTGTCCCCGGACCTGCGCCAGGCGCTGGACCGCACCGGCGAGGCCGTGCTGGCCATCGATCTGCTGCCCGACCGCGATGCCGCCTGGGTGGCCGGGCAGGTCATGTATCCGCGCGGCGCCAAGTCCTTGTCCAGCCATCTGCGCTCGCGCCTGAACCTGCACGGGGCCAAGACCGGCCTGCTGCGGGAATGCCTGGGCGGGGACGACTACGCCGATCCCGTCCGGCTGGCGGCGGCGATCAAACGGCTGCCCGTGCGGCTGACCGGCATGCGCCCCATGGACGAAGCCATCAGCACGGCGGGCGGTGTCCGCCCTCAGGCGATGGATGAACGGCTGATGCTGCTCGCCCTGCCAGGCGTCTTCTGCGCGGGCGAGATGCTGGACTGGGACGCGCCCACCGGCGGCTATCTGCTGACCGCCTGCTTCGCCGGGGGCCGCGCCGCGGCCAAGGGCGCGCTGGCGTGGCTGAATTGACTCCGCCCGCCATCCTGGTCCTCGACGCCTGCGTCATGATGTCCGGCCTGCAGCGCCGCCTGATGCTGGCGCTGGGCGCGCACGGCGTTTTCCAGCCCGCCTGGAGCGAACGCATCGGCGACGAATGGCGGCGCAACGCCCGGCGCATCTGGGACATCCCCGCCGCAAGCCTGCAAGCGGACTGGGACGCCATGCAGTCCGCCTTTCCCGGCGCCATGGCGCATGGAGCCGATCAATACGAACAGGGGCTGCGCTACAGCGATCCCAAGGACTGGCACGTCGTCGCCGTCGCCCGGGAAATGCGTGAACGGCATCCCGGCAGTCCGGTGGAAATCCTGACGCTGAACCTGAAGGACTTCAACCGCTCCGAACTGCGCCGCCTGGGCCTGTCCGCGCTGACGCCGGATCGCAAACTGGCGGCCTGGTGGCCGGCGCACGAAACGCAGATCCGCCGGGCGATCGCCGAACTCGATGCCGCCGACCCGCCCCCGGGCCGCCCCCGCCTGCCCATGCGCGAGCGGCTGGGCCGCGAACGCCTGCTCCAGCTGAACCGCCTGCTGTCGGCCTGAAGCGTGTGCCGCCGCGGACACGCCCTGCGCAAGAGGCGGGCGGGTTCGCGGGCGGAATGGGGAAGAATCGCCGAAGAGCCCCGGCTCAGGCGCGCGCCTTCGTGATCAGGTCGTCCAGCCAGGCGAGCATGGTGTCGATCTCGTCGGCCGTCACGTTCAGGGCCGGCATGAAGCGCAGCAGGTTGCCGCGCGGCGCGTTCAGCAGCAGGCCTTCGGGGGTGCGCTCGCGCGCGGCCAGGACCAGCGCCGGGCCGTCGTCGCGGTCCATCACCAGCGCGCGCAGCAGGCCCTGGCCGCGCTCGCCCTTCATGCCCCATTTGTCCGACAGCGCCATCAGGCCGGCCGACAGCTGGCGTCCGCGGGCGTTGACCTCGTCCAGGAAGCCGGGCGCCGACAGCGTGTCGAAGATCGCCACGCCCACCGCCGTCATCAGCGGATTGCCGTTGTAGGTGCCGCCCTGGTCGCCGTGCTCGAAGCAGCAGACGGCTTCGCGCGCGCACAGCGCCGACAGCGGCACGCCGCCGCCGATGCCCTTGCCCAGCGTCATGATGTCGGGCTCGATGCCCGCGTGCTGGTAGGCGTACATCCGCCCCGTGCGGCCCATGCCGCTCTGGACCTCGTCCACGATCAGCAGCAGGCCGCGCTCGCGGGTCAGCGCGCGCAGGTCCTGCAGGAATTCGCGCGTCGCGGGGATCACGCCCGCCTCGCCCTGCACCGGCTCCAGCATCACGGCGACCGTCTGATCGTCGATCAGCGCGCGCACCGAATCCAGGTCGTTCAGCTCGGCCTTGGGGAAGCCTTCGACCTGCGGCGCGAATTTCGTGTCCCAGCCGGCCTTGCCGGAGGCCGACATGGTCGCCAGCGTGCGGCCGTGGAAGCTGTGGTCGAAGGTGATGATCTTGTAGGCGCCCTTGCGATGCAGCTGGCCCCACTTGCGGGCGAGCTTGATGGCGCCTTCGTTGGCCTCGGCCCCGCTGTTGGCGAAGAACACGCGGTCGAAGCAGGAGGATTCGACGATGCGCACGGCCAGGTCGATGGACGGCTGGTTGTAGAAGGCCGGCGAGGGATTGATCAGCTGCTGCGACTGGCGGGTCAGGGCCTCGATCATGGCCGGATGGTTGTGGCCCAGGCAGTTCACGGCCCAGCCCTGGATGAAATCCAGATAGCGCTTGCCGGTGTGGTCTTCCAGCCAGGATCCCTGGCCTCGGACGAAGACCAGCTCCGGACGCGAGGTGATTTCCATCAGGGCGTTGAGCCCGGCGCGATCGATCGACATGAGTGCAGATTCCTGAAAAACGAAGTCCCGGCGGCACGGCGCCGCGCAAACCGATATTCTAAGACGGACGCAAGGCTTCCCGGACCTTCGCGGCCCAGCGTCCCCCCAAAAAAGCCCCCACGCCGCGCCTTCGGCTTGCTGCCCCCCGAGGGGGCGCTTTTCGCCTTGGGACGGCCCTGCGGCCAAAAAATGCCCCCACGCTGCGCCTTCGGCTTGCTACCCCCCAAGGGGGCGCCGTTTGGCTCGGAGCGGTCCAGCGCCAAACAGGTTCACCGCCAGTCCGATCAGCACCACAAGTCCGCCCACCCACTGCAGCGGGCCCAGCCGCTCTCCCAGGAACCAGTCGGCGCACAGCAGCCCGACCACCGGGATCAGCAGGCTGAGCGGCGCGATGCGGGCGACCGGGTGGCGGGCCAGCAGCCGCCCCCACAGCACATAGCCGATCAGTGTCGCAATCCCCGACAGATAGGCCACCGCCCCCACCGCGCGCCAGCTGATGTGGATCAGGCTGTCCACGATCCGGTCCGGCCCCTCGAAGACGGCCGACAGCAGCAGGAACGGGAGCGGCGGCAGCAGGGCGCCCCACACCACCATCGGCAGCATGCGCACCGGTCCCGCACACTTCAGCACCACATTGCCCGAGGCCCAGCTGAAGGCCGCCGCCAGGGTCAGCAGGAAGCCGGCCAGCGGCACCGCCGTCTCGCCCCCCGCGCCCAGGTCCAGCAGCGCCAGCCCGGCGGCGGCCAGGCCGATGCCCAGGACGTGGTGCGGGCGGACGGCCTCGCGCAGCACCAGCGCGGCGATCGCCACCGTGAAGAAGGCCTGCGCCTGCAGCACCAGGGACGCCAGGCCGGCCGGCATGCCCAGGTAGATCGCCAGGAACAGGAAGACGAACTGGCCCAGGCAGATGGTCAGCCCATAGCCGACGACGTAGCGCCAGTGCACCGCCGGCCGGGGCACGAAGAACACCGCCGGGAACGCCACGAACAGGAAGCGCAGGGCACCCAGCAGCATCGGCGGGATCTCGTCCACGCCCACTTTGATGACGACGAAATTGGCGCCCCACACCACGATGACGACCAGGGCGGCCAGAATGTCTTTCAAGGGCATGGGATCTCCTGCTTTCAACGCGCGCCGCGAAAGGCCGCGCCCGGGTGCGCGCGGGATCCGGCGAATCCTGCATGCTACGGCATTTCAGGCCTGTACGAACGGGCGGCGGGCCGCGCGCGAGCTGCGCCGGCCGGCGCAGCCATACCTTCACGGGCATCGCAGGAGCCCGGCGGGCCGCCATTCGCGCAATCCGTTCCCGCCGACACGCCCACCGGCATTCCCACCGGCATTCCCACCGGTATTCCCACCGGTATTCCCGCAAACCGTTCCCGCCGGCATTCCCGCCTTAGAATGTCCTCCTTTCTCCGTCACCGGCAGACCTCCATGCGCCTGGCCATCCACAGCCTGTACAGCTATCCCGTCAAATCCTGCGCCGGCATCGCCCACGAACGCGTCCGCGTCACCGAATCCGGCCTGGACTTCGACCGGCACTGGGTCGTCGTGGACGCCCAGGGCGTCTTCATGACCCAGCGCCAGCATCCCCGCATGGTGCTGATCCACCCCGAACCCGTCGCCGACGGCCTGTGGCTGCGCGCGCCCGGCCAGGCCGACTGTTTCGTGCCGCAGCCCCCCGAGCAGGCCGAGGCCGTGCCGGTCGCCATCTGGGGCACGCCCACCCTGGGCGCCGATCAGGGCGACGAGGCCGCCGCCTGGCTGAGCGCGTTCATCGGCGCGCCCTGCCGGCTGCTGCGCCTGCATCCCCGGGCACACCGCCTGGCCAGCGTGCCGCACGTCACCCGCTGGATCCAGACCCACCCCGACTGGCCGCAGTCCTTCCTGCCGGTGGAGCGCCACGCCTTCGCCTTCGCCGACGGCTTCCCCTTCCTGGTCGCCAACCTGCATTCGCTGGAGGAACTGAACGGCCAGCTGGGCGCGCAGGGCGGCGCGCCGGTGGACATGATCCGCTTTCGCCCCAACATCGTGCTCCAGGGCCTGGAACCCTACGACGAGGATCACCTGGCCGGATTCCGCACGGGCGGCACCGGCTTCGCCTTCGTCAAGGCCTGCGCCCGCTGTCCCATTCCCAACGTGGACCCGCTGACGGGCGCCACGGCGGCCGAACCGGGCCGCACGCTGGCGCGGCACCGCCAGTTCGAGCAGGGGGTGCTGTTCGGCATGAACGCCATCGCCACCTTGCCGGAGGGCGAGACCTGGCTCCAGGCGGGCGACGCCATCGAGCCCGAATACGATTTCTGATGTGATTTCCGACGTCCGGATTTCCGGCCGCCGGGCGTACTGCGGCCGATTTCGATTCCCGGTGCCCAATTCCCGATGCCAGCGCGCGATGCACGGTGCACGATTCCCGATGCCCGATGCCCGATGCGCGACACCGGCGCGCGACGACGCCCGACCCCGGAACGCCCGCCGCTCAGTAATCGGCCCTGAATTATAAATAACTCATTGATTTTATTGTAAAATAAAGCCACTCCAGACTATCAAATCCCCCAAAAACAGCCCGCTGGGGCTCATTTTCTGGGAGATTGCCCCGAAACCGCATGAGCCAGATTGACGATTTTTTCCGCAGCCGCCTGGACCAGATGATTGATCTGCGTAAACCCCTGGCGGTGCTTGCCACGCATATTCCTTGGCAGGAACTGGAGGCGGCTGTCGCACACCGTTTTGCGCGTCAGGTGCGCACCGGCCGGCAGGTTGAGGATATTGATCTGTTTGGCCCGACGATGGCCGTGGTAGGGGCCGGCCATTCAAACGCGGGGCGTCCCCGGCTGCCGATGCGGCTGATGATTTCGCTGCTGTATCTGAAGCACACCTTCAACGAGAGCGATGAAGGCGTCTGCGAACGCTGGAGCGATGCACCCACCTGGCAGTATTTTTCGGGGCAGGAGTATTTCGAGAATCGCCTGCCGTGCGATCCCAGCGCCATCAGCCGATTCCGGGGGCTGTTGGGTGAGGAAGGCGTCGAAGAGCTGCTGGTGCAGACTTTGGTGGTGGCCATCAAGCTGGGGCTGATCGAGCGCACGGCGATGCAGTCGGTGATAGTGGACAGCACCGTGCAAGCCAAGGCGGTGGCGCATCCCACCGACAGCCGTTTGCTGGAGGTGGCGCGCCAGAAGATCGCCTGCGCGGCCAAGGCGCACGGCATTGCGTTAAAGCAGAGCTACGCCAAGGAAGGCCGGGAGCTGGCCAGGAAAGCGGGCCGCTATGCGCATGCCAAGCAGTATCGGCGCATGCATAAGACGATCAAGCGCCAGCGCACGATTCTGGGCCGTCTGGCGCGTGACATTGAGCGCAACAAGACAGTGCTG
Organism: Castellaniella defragrans 65Phen; assembly: GCF_000612685.1. Lineage (NCBI taxonomy): Bacteria > Pseudomonadati > Pseudomonadota > Betaproteobacteria > Burkholderiales > Alcaligenaceae > Castellaniella > Castellaniella defragrans. The sequence continues at coordinate 218,775 of NZ_HG916765.1, read as the reverse complement.
GCGCAGAGCATCCAGGACGCCTTGGACCCGTTATTGGCTCGCGCACATAAGATCGCGGCTCAGAGCCGTCGGGGCGCGAAGGTGAAGGGAAAAGACAAGGTCTACAGCTGGCACGCCGATGAGGTGGAGTGCATCAGCAAGGGCAAGGCCCGTACGCCCTATGAGTTTGGAGTGAAGGTGGGCATTGTCACCACCTTGAAGGGGAATCTGATCGTGGGAGCACGCAGCTTCCCTGGCAATCCGTACGATGGCCACACACTGGCCGAGCAGTTGGAGCAGTCCCGCATCCTGATGGAGGCGGTGGACGTGGCTCCGCAGACCGTCTACACGGATCTGGGCTATCGAGGCGTTGATGCCGAGATCCCGGAATATAGCCTTAAACACCGAGGCAAATTCAAACGTCTCACCGACCAGGAGCGCCGAATGCTTAAACGGCGCCAGGCGGTGGAGCCGGTCATTGGGCATCTGAAAAGCGATCATGGAATGAATCGCTGTCATTTGAAAGGCCAAACGGGTGATGCGATCCATGCGGTGTTGTGCGCGGCAGGCTTCAATATCAAGTGGCTGCTGCGCATGATTGCCCGCAAGGGCATCGGCCCTTTATTTTTGTGCCGATTTATTGCGTGGATTGGTCGTCAGATTCAACGCCTGATGCCCATGATGGGCTCAAGAGGCGATTGGGTTGATCCGGTGGGCTGCCTGCCCTATCGAAATCCGTGGCCTCGGATCGCCGGAAATTCGGCCTGAAACAGGACAAATGAATTTTTCAGGGACGACTCAGTACAGGTCCAGCTGCACCGGCTGCGGCCGCTCGCCCGCGCCCGCCGGCTCCAGCTTGCTGACCCGCACGCCCAGCAGCCTCAGGCGCCGCTCCAGCGGCACCCGCTTCAGGCACTGGCCGGCGGCCCGGTGGATCGCCCCGGCATCCGCCACCGCCGCGTCCAGCGTCAGGTCGCGGGTCACCACCCGGAAATCGTCGAAACGCAGCTTGATGCCCACCGTCGCCCCGCGCACGCCCTTGCGCGCCAGGTCTTCCGCCAGGCGCTCGCACAGGTCCAGGAAGATCCGCGACAGCAGCGGCCGGTCGCGGCGCACGTGCAGGTCCCGCTCGAACGTCGTCTCCCGGCTGAGGGACTTGGGCTCGGACTGCGTCACCACCGGACGGTCGTCGATGCCGTGCGACACGTCCAGCAGCCACTGCGCCGTGCCCAGCCCGAAATGGCGCTGCAGCAGCGCCGGCGCGGCCAGCGCCAGCTGGCCGACCGTCTCGATCCCCAGGTCCCGCAGCCTGCGCGTGGCCTTGGGGCCGATACCGTTGATCCGTGACACCGGCAGCGGCCAGATGCGCCGCTCCAGGTCGCCGGGACCGATCAGCGTGATGCCGTCGGGCTTGTCCAGGTCCGAGGCGATCTTCGACAGCAGCTTGTTCGGCGAGATGCCGATCGAACAGCTCAGTCCCGTGGCCTCGCGCACCGCCCGCTTCAGGGCGCGGGCCAGTTCGACGGATTCCTGCGGCAGATCGGTGAGGTCGATGTAGATCTCGTCGATGCCGCGGTCCTCGATGCGGGGGGCGATCGCCGCCACGGCGGCCTTGAACAGGCGGGAATAATGGCGATAGGCCGGAAAATCCACCGGCAGCAGCACGGCGTCGGGCGCCAGGCGCGCGGCCTTCATCAGGCCCATGGCCGAATGCACGCCCAGCGCGCGGGCCTCGTAGGTGGCCGTCGTGATCACGCCGCGCCCGACGTAGTCCCCTAGCCGCGGGTATTTCCCTTCCATGGGCTGCGGGCCGCCCCCGCCGATCACCACCGCCTGGCCGCGCAGATCCGGGCGGCGCAGCAGTTCCACGGACGCATAGAAGGCGTCCATATCCAGGTGCGCGATACGGCGGAGGGGGGCGGCGACGGGCATGGCACGAAAAGGCGACGGCCCTGCTATACTAGCCGGCCTAGAAGATGTATTTCAAATGGATCTATAACCCTGCCCTCATCGAGGGCTTCCCCCGTTCGCGAGGACCCCATGGAAGCAGCAACCCTGAAGCGTTCTTCCCAGAAAACCGCCACCCTGCGCGTGGTCGGCCTGCGCGGCCCATCCTGCGCCGACACCGTGGACCGGGCCCTGGCCGCCGTGCCCGGCGTCTCCGAGGTCACGGTCTCGCTGGCCGATGAAAAGGCCACCGTCACTTTCGACACCGCCCAGGTCTCCGTCCAGCGCCTGCAGGTCGCCGTCCAGGACGCCGGCTACGAAGCCCTCAAGCCCGTCCACGGCGAAGACGGCAACTGCTGCGGAGGGTGTGGGGGATGAGACAGGACATGGAATAGCCCCTGCGGGCTATTCCATGCCTGTCGAATCCGAGCGGCTTGCAAGCCGCGAGGTGGAGGGATGCTACAGGCCAGGAGCAGTCCCTGCGGACTGCCCCGTGCCGGAATTATCGGAGCCACCTGCAGGTGGCGACGTGGAGAGACGCTCCGGCTTGAGAGCCCCTGCGGGCTATTCCATGCCTGTCGAATCCGAGCGGCCTGCAAGCCGCGAGGTGGAGGGATGCTGCGGCTTGAGAGCCCCTGCGGGCTATTCCATGCCTGTCGAATCCGAGCGGCTTGCAAGCCGCGAGGTGGAGGGATGTTCCGGCTTGAGGCCTCACAAAGCCTCGACCTGAGGATAGAACTCGGTGTTCTCGCGCTGGATCCTCCGATGCAGCGCCTTGAGCACCGTGTTGCAATCGCGCCGGAAGCCCTCCGGGTCGCCCCCGACCGCGGACTCCGCGCCCCAGCGCTCGACGAAATGGCCGAATCCGCTGGCCAGCGTCTTCATTTCCTCCTGGTATTCCCGCGCCAGGCGCGCCACCTGCGCGTCGGCCTGCTTTTCCAGGCGCGGATAGAGAATGTCGTTCTCGATCGAGAGATGCAGCGCGACCTTGGACTTCATCAGCCGGATCTCGCGCGCCAGCCCCGAGGCGTTTTCCGCGACACCGGCCGCCGCCAGCTGACGCATGCGATGAATGATCTGCAGAATCTGGACATGCTGCTGCTTGAAGCGTTCGATATCCATGGGGCACCTGTGTTCGGATAAGGGGGCGATCAGGGGTGTCGTCCGCCCCGCTCGGATGCGCGGGCCGGATGAGCAGCACACTAGCATAGCTGCATTTCCGGCCACCACTTTTCCCACCACTTTCGTAATGTCTTTATCCGCACGGCCCCGCGAGTGTCTGTCCGAAGCGACAGTCCGGCGAGCCGGAGGGGAGGCCGCGCCGGCCTCCCGCAGCCACGGTCACACCGTCCCGGTCAGCTCCGTGCCTGCCCGCGGCGCGCGCTGGTACGAGTAGTGCATGAACACCAGCGACACGCAGACCGTGCCGTAGAGCAGCATGAAGGCGCTGGAATAGACGCCGGTGATGTCCAGCAGCGCGCCGAACAGGATCGGCAGGACGAAGCCGCCCAGGCCGCCCGCCAGGCCCACCACGCCCGAGACGGCACCGATGTTGTCCGAATAGTCGTCGCTGATGAACTTGAAGACCGAGGCCTTGCCGATGGCCATCGCCACCCCGACCACGAACAGCAGGATCGTGAACACGGTCGAATTCAGGCCGATATGCAGCGACACCGGCCCCTGCAGCGTCTGGATCGTCATCTGCGTCTGCGGATAGGACAGCAGGAAGAAGCAGACCCAGCAGACCCACATCACCCACCACGTCACCGCGTAGGCGCCGAAGCGGTCGGAAAACCAGCCGCCCAGGGCGCGCAGCACACCGCCCGGCAGCGAAAACACCATCGCCAGGAAGGCCGCCAGCGTCAGGTCGAAGCCGTATTCCGCCACGTAGTATTTGGTGGCCCACAGGGCGAGCGCCACGTAGCCGCCGAACACCACCGAGTAATACTGGCAGTAGCGCCAGACGCGGGGATCCTTCAGCACGCTCAACTGCTGGCGCAGGCCGACGGCGGACGGCGCCCGATGCGCCGGATCCGAATGGCTGAACAGCCAGAACAGCACCGCGGTGCCCAGCATCAGGGCCGCGTAGGCCCGGGGCAGCATCGTCCAGCCGAACGCGCCGATGACGAGCGGCGCCACGAACATGTTCAGGGCGGATCCGGAATTGCCGGCGCCGAACACCCCCATGGCGAAGCCCCGGCGCTCCGGCGCGAACCAGCGCGCCACATAGGGGGTGCCCACCGAGAACGTCCCGCCCGCAAGACCCACGAACAGGGCCAGCACCAGGAACTGGGCATAGGTGGTCGCATACGACATCAGGTACAGCGGCGGCACGCAGACCAGCAGCACCAGCACGAACACGATCCGGCCGCCGAAGCGGTCCGTCAGCATGCCCAGGGGTACGCGCACCAGGGAACCGGTCAGCACCGGCGTGGCGATCAGCAGGCCGAACTGGGTTTCGTTCAGGCTCAGCTCGGTCTTGAGCGGCACGCCCAGGACCGAGAACATCGTCCAGACGGCAAAACAGATCGTGAAGGCGAACGTGCTGGAGAACAGCACGGACAGCGCCTTGCGCGAGGCGGCGGGCGCCGGCTGCGGCGCGGCATTCGATGACATGGAAATCTCCCTTTGCGGGGCGTCGGCCCCTCCGGAAGATCATACCCACATGCATCGTACGGTCATATGACCTAGGTCAGTCCGCATGAGCGCCGCGGCGCCCATGCGCCCGCGGGCTTACTGCACCGTCAGCTTCACGTCCACGTTGTTGCGCGTGGCGTTGGAGTAGGGGCACACCACGTGCGCCTTCTGCACCAGGCCTTCGAGCGTGGCGCGATCCACGCCGGGGGCGGAGATCTTCAGTTCCACGGCGATGCCGAAGCCGGTGGGGATGGGACCGATGCCCACGGAACCGGACACCTCGGTCGCGTCGGGCAGCTTCACGCCGTCCTTGCCGGCGACCAGCTTCAGCGCGCCCAGGAAGCACGCCGAATAGCCCGCGGCGAACAGTTGCTCGGGGTTGGTGCCGTCGCCGCCGGCTCCGCCCAGTTCCTTCGGCGTGGACAGCTTGATCGCCAGGCGGCCGTCGGACGACTTGGCGCTGCCTTCGCGGCCACCGGTGGCGGTGGCGTGGGCGGTGTAGAGAACGTTTTCGACTGTCATGCTTGGACTCCTTGTGGTGCGATTCCAGGGACGCCGCCGGCACCACGATCGGCGGCGTTCCGTGAACGGGCTGGCCTGGGCCTGATCCGGATGGACAGGCCCTAGTCCGGCGCCGCGCGGTTTTCGAGGGTGGCGGACGCGGCCAGCAGGTGCGCCCGCAATTCCTCCAGCTCGGCCTTCAGCACCCGGGCGTGGTCGGGTGAGCAACCCGTGGCGCACAGCACGCCTTGCGGGACGGCGCCGGCGCGGCGCCACAGTTCGCGCCCGGCCGGTGTCAGCATCACGTGTACCTGGCGCTGGTCGTCGGCCGCGCGCTCGCGGCGCAGCAGGCCCAGGGCCTGCAGCCGCTTGAGCAAAGGTGTCAGCGTGGCCGAGTCCAGGTACAGGCGTTCTCCCAGCGCCGTGACCGTCGGCCCGTCGGCTTCCCACAGCACCAGCATCACCAGGTACTGCGGATAGGTCAGGCCCAGGCCCGCCAGGTGCTTGCGGTAGATCTTGCCCATCGCCAGCTGCGCCGAATACAGCGCAAAGCAGAGCTGGGCATCCAGCGTGAGGCTGATGGGCGGCTTGGCGGGGAGGTCGGTGCGATCCATGGGTACATTTTATATAGCGCGCTATTTAATAGCAAGCGATATTTATGATCGGCAGACAGCTGCCTGGACGGCAAGAGCCGCACCGGCAACGGAAAAGCGGCGATACACTTTCCTTCATACATCTGAAAGGAAACCACCATGACGGATCGCGTCGACTGCGTCGTCATCGGAGCCGGTGTCGTCGGCCTGGCGGTGGCGCGCGCCTGCGCCCTCGCGGGCTGGGAAACCATCCTGATCGAAGCCGAGCACGCCATCGGCACCGGCACCAGTTCACGCAACAGCGAAGTCATCCACGCGGGCATCTACTATCCGCGCGGATCGCTCAAGGCCCGCCTGTGCGTCGAGGGGCGGCGGGCACTGTACGCCTACTGCGACTCGCACGGCATTCCCCACCGGCGCTGCGGCAAGCTCATCGTCGCCACCCGGGACGAGCAGGTCGAGGCGCTGCGCCGCATCGGCGCGGCCGCGGCGGCCAACGGCATGGACGACCTGCGCTGGCTGCAGCGCGGCCAGGCGCAGGCGCTGGAACCCGCGCTGCATTGCATCGCCGCGCTGGAATCGCCGTCCACCGGCATCATCGACAGCCACGGCCTGATGCTGGCGCTGCAAGGCGATTTCGAGACCGCCGGCGGCATGCTGGCCTTCCGCTCCCCCGTCACCGGCGGCCAGGTGCTCGGCGACGGCTCCGGCATCCTGCTGCGCACCGGGGGCGACGAGCCCATGGAGCTGCTGGCCACCCGCACCGTCAACTGTGCCGGCCTGCAGGCGCAGACCGTCGCCGCCGCCATCGTGGGCGTTCCGGCCGCCTCGATCCCGCCCGGACGCTACGCCAAGGGCAACTACTATTCCCTGTCGGGCGCCGCACCCTTTTCCCGGCTGATCTACCCGATCCCGGAGCCCGGCGGCCTGGGCGTGCACCTGACCCTGGACCTGGGCGGACAGGCCCGCTTCGGCCCCGACGTCGAATGGATCGACGCCCTCGACTACACCGTGGACCCCGCCCGCGCCGAGGGCTTCTACGCCGCGATCCGCCACTACTGGCCCGGACTGCCGGACGCAGCCCTGCAGCCGGGCTACGCCGGCATCCGCCCCAAGCTGGCCGTGCCCGCGGGCCAGGACGCCGACTTCGTCATCCAGGGCGCCCGCGCGCACGGCGTCCCCGGCCTGGTCAACCTGTACGGCATCGAATCCCCGGGCCTGACCGCCTGCCTGGCCATCGCCGGCGAGGTGATGCGCCGGCTGGAAGCCCCCTGAACCAGCGCCCACCGCCCCGCCCGCCCGGATACGCCCCAGGCGGGCATCGGCCCGGGCATCGACCGGCACGACGCATGACACGGTGCATAATCATGGCATCGTCCTCAACCTTCACCCACAGGAACCCGACATGATCCGCGAAATGGCCCACATCACCGTGAAACCCGGCACCCAGCCCGACTTCGAGGCCGGCGTCCGCAAGGCGCTGCCGCTCTTTCACCGCGCCCGGGGCTGCAAGCGCGTCGAGCTGCACCACATCATCGAAAAGCCCGAACAATACGTGCTGATGGTGTACTGGGAAACGCTGGACGACCACATGGTCCATTTCCGCCAGTCGGAAGATTTCCAGGCCTGGCGCGGGCTGGTCGGCGGGTTCTTTGAAAAGGCGCCGGAAGTGGTGCACTCGGAAGTGACGATCGAGGAATAAGCGCCGCCGGCCGCGGCGGGGCGGGCATCCGGCGCACCGCCTCCATCTACTTCCCGATACAGAAGGGTTTATTGAGTCGTATCTTTTTGATTTTAAATGGTATTTAAATGTGACGTTGACCTGCTTGGACCTATTCTTGGACCCAAAGCCGATATGTATCTCTTGATGTCTCTCCATGGCGTATTGCGGATCATCTCTGCTGCCAGGCTTGATGAAATGGATGTGCTATTGGTTGCATGATCCGCGCAGTCCTGCACCGCTCAGACTTGTTGGTGTATTCATTATTGAGTATATTGAAGACATCAAGACTGCAAGGAGCTGATCATGCCCCGCACGAACACCACGACCATGACAGTACGCCTCAGTGGCTCTTTGAGCGAATTCGTTGCCGCAAATGTGGGTGAGCAAGGCGACTACGAGAACGTTAGTGAGTATGTCCGCGACCTCATTCGTCGTGACAAAGAAACCAGGGAAGCGGCTGCCTTCGAGCGGCTCAAGGCCGAACTCACCCACGCTTGGGCGGCGCCAGAGTCGTCATACCAGCCCTTGACGGCAGCAGACGTCATCGCGCGTAACCGAGTCTGATTGCCGTCATGGGCAAGGCACAGATACGCGTTCAGGAAGCCGCGTCCTGGCGGCTGGACGACATTTATCGCTATACGCATGAGCGTTGGGGGGCGCAACAGGCCGAGCGCTACATCACGGGTTTATTTGATGCGTTCGAGGGTATTGCCACACACCAGACGGCGTCCCGTGCCATTCCGGCTGAATTCGGTATAGATGGCTATTTCTTCCGTTATGAGCGGCACTTTGTCTATTGGCGCCGTCTCTCGAACGGCGATATCGGTATCGTGACCATTCTGCATGAGAAGATGCACCAGATAGGGCGCTTGCGCGAGGACTTTGGTCTTTGAGTGCGAGACTTGCGCTGAGGCTGGACGCAAGCACACTGATCACGCGATACAGAGAATAGAGTCAACAAGACATCCTTACTATGAGTGAATACCAGTACTACGAGTTCGCGGCGATCGACAAGCCCTTGACCCGCACCGAAATGGCCGAGCTGCGCGCTGTTTCTACCCGGGCGATCATTAGCCCCAGCGGTTTTACCAATCACTATGAATGGGGCGACCTCAAGGCCGATCCTGCTGATTGGATGCGGCGCTATTTCGATGCCTTTGTTTATTCAGCCAATTGGTGCAGTTGCCATTTGTCGTTGCGACTGCCGAAAGTCGTTTTCCGAAAGGCCGAGCTGAATGCTTTCATCCGCTCTGCTGTATTGTCGATTGACACTACCGATGCGCACTGGATATTCAGTTGGACGTTGGCGGAAAGCGAAGACTATGACCGCTTTTCCGAAGACGATGGCAGCGGCTGGATGCGTCGCTTGGTTCCCTTGCGCGATGAGTTGATGCGCGGCGACTTGCGGCCTCTGTACCTGGGCTGGTTGGCGGCTGGCGATGCCTTGCACGATGACGTGCTGGAGCCAGAAGTGCCTGCTGGACTGACAGCCCTCTCACCAGCGCAGCAAGCCTTGGTCGAATTTCTGGAAATTGATCTGGATCTGCTTGAAGCCGCCAGCATGGCCAGTGCCGCAGCCACGGCGCTGCATGATGAAACGCTACCAATTTCCACTTGGCTGGACACCTGGCAGACAACGGATATGCAGGATGTGCTCAAGACAATTGCATTGGGCCGGGGCCAGGAGGCGGAACGTCGGGTGAAGTCTCACTATGCTGCTTGGCTCAAGGCACAGCGCCCGACATCTTCGGGTGTTCCGCGACGCAGAGTGGCAGAGCTGCGTGAGCTGGCGAAATCGGCGGGTGAGCGCAGGCGGACTCGCGAAGCCGAGGTGCATGCAAAGCGCGAGGCGGAACGTCGCCAAAAGCGCGAGGCCGAATTACGCCGCATCATGGACACGCCGGACAAATACTGGCAAGCAGCGAGCGCACAGGCATCCCGTGGAAGTGCATCCGGCTATGAAAAAACGGTCAGTCTGCTGAAAGTGCTCACCGAAGGGTATGCCTTGGTTGCCGGGCCGGACGCTTTCGAGCGCCAGTTGCGGCGCTTCCTTGTCCCTCATGCCAAGCGGGCGGCGCTGCTGCGTCGCCTGACCGAAGCGGGCTTGTGGTCAGGATGATGCATAGGCGATGACTGGCCGCGACGACGAACTCGCCCGCCTTCGTGCCGAGAACGTACGTTTGGTCGGCCTGCTCGAAGCGCACGGTATTGCTTGGCAATCGCCTGCGCCGCTCTCTAAGCCTTCGGCAACCTTATCGTTGAGCACTGACGAAAAAGTCGCGCTCTTTGGCCGGTTGTTCCGGGGCCGCACCGACGTTTATCCAGTCCGTTGGGAAAGCAAAGCGGGCAAGAGCGGTTATGCGCCTGCCTGTGCCAACGAGTGGCGCCCCGGTGTCTGCGAAAAACCTCGCATCAAATGCGGTGACTGCCAGCAGCGGCAACTGTTGCCGTTGACCGATCAAGTCCTTTTCGATCACCTGGCGGGACGCCATACCATCGGCCTTTATCCACTGCTATCAGGCGATGCTTGCCATCTGCTTGCCGTAAGCGCTCCATCTCCTCCATAATTGTTCGCTCTCGGGCCTTCCGGCATCGTATCGGTGTTGAACAAATGTCAAGCGACACCAGGAATTGACCCCCTGGCGACACCTAAAACTGACCCCCCCTACGGTTGAACGAACGGCTGCCCGATGGCAGCAGAACTGGGTTTGATGAGCCCTGCCTTACGCTTTGTACGCAGCCGGTAGCTGTCGCCCCGGATGGTGAGGACATGGCTGTGATGCAGCAACCGATCGAGGATGGCGGTAGCCACCACGGCGTCGCCGAAGACCTCGCCCCATTCGCTCACGGCGCGGTTGCTGGTCACCAGCAGGCTGCCCCGTTCATAGCGCCGCGAGACAAGCTGGAAGAACAGGTTTGCCGCCCCCGGCTCCAGGGGCAGGTAGCCCAGCTCATCGATGATCAGCAGCTTGGGCTTGGCGAAGTGACGCAGGCGTTCCTCCAGGCTGCCCGCGGCATGTGCACTCACCAGTTGCGTGATCAGCGCCGTGGCCGTGGTGAACAGCGTCGAGTAGCCCGCCCGAACGGCTTCACGCCCCAGGGCGACGGCCAGGTGGCTCTTGCCCACCCCGGGCGGCCCAAGCAGCAGCAGCGCATCGCCGTTGGCAATCCACCGCCCGCAGGCAAGCTCCCTGATCTGCGCGGGGTCTACAGCGGGCTGGGCACTGAAGTCGAACCCGTCCAGGGTGCGCACGAACGGGAAGCGGGCAATCGACAGCCCCATCTGGATGCGGCGGTCCTCCTTGCGGGCCACCTCCTGCGCGCACAGGTAGGCAAGCGCCTCGCGCAGGCTCAGCTCCTGGCGCGCCGCCTCATCGAGCAGGGTATCGAGCCGTTCGCGGATCGCCGTGAGCTTCAGGCGCCCAAGCATGGCGTCGAGCCGGTCTGGATCCTGGATGATCATTGCCAGCCTCCGCCGGTGATCGCCTCGTAGACCGAGAGGTCGCGCTGCAGCAGTGCCTGTGGCACGACGGGAATGGGTCCCTGCACCTGATCGCCGGGTGCCGTGGACCTTGAGGGCTGCCCCGGGGCTCGGTAGCCAACGATGCCCTGCAGGTGCTCGGGCAGGCAGCGCGTCTGGCGCCGCCCGGCAAGCTCGGGGTGGCAAGCGACCTCGCGCCCGTCATCGAGCACGCGCAGCTCGCAGCCCGCGATATGAACCTGTACCAGGCGCCCCGCCAGGCGCCACGGCACGCTGTAGCGATTGGTGTCGACCTCGACGGTGGCGTCGCGCGCGACGCGTCGCGACAGACTGCGCGTCTGCTCGAAGGGCGGCCGATCCGCCAGCGGCATCAGGTGCAGGCGCTCGAGACGGAAGCGCTCTGCGGGGATCTCGCCCGTGGTGCCGTGCACCCGCTGATCGGCCACCTCGCGCATCCACCAGTCCAAGTGGGCTTGCAGGTGCGCCCAGGACTCGAAGGTGTGGCCCGCCATGGCGTTGCGCTTGACGTAGCCCACGCTCCTCTCGTCCTTGCCCTTAGTGCGCGGCCGATAGGGGGCGCAGGCCACGGGCCGGAACCCCCAGTGATGCGCCAGCGCGCGGAACCGGTCATTGAAGACCACCTCGCGGCTGGCCGCGTCGTGGTGCTCGACTAGCGCCCGCGCGTTATCGACCAGGACCTGGCGGGGAACACCCCCAAAGTGCTGCAGCGCCGCCTCGATCCCAGCAAACCAGGCCGACTGGTGCTGGTGCGGGAAGGCCTGCACAAAGATGCGACGGCTGTGGCCCAGCGTCGCAACAAATAGCTGCACGCCGACTTCCGCACCAGCGATCTGGGCCTTACGGCTGCCAAAGTCGATCTGCATCTGCTGGCCCGGCGGCGTCTCGAAGCGCACGGTGGCCTGAGCGCAGGCGGCCAGCTCCCGGCGCCACGGGGCACAGGCCCGCTCCACCGTGCGTAAGCTCACCGTGATGCCATGCTCGCTGCGCAGCTCCTGCTGCACGACAGCGGCGTTGCCTGCATGGGCCATGAAGCGCTCGCGCAGCCACGGCGCCACGCCGTCGAGTGCCCGCATGCGCTGCGGGCTTGCGTACGGTGCCCAACCGCCCTGGCGCAGATAGCGCTTGACGGTGTTCCTACTGATCCCCAATTCGGCGGCGATACGCTTGGTTCCCCAGCCGCAGGCCTTGAGCCGACCGATGGCGACGACATCCTCTGGGCTTTGCATCGGTTCCCCCCGTGACTGAACAAGGGGTTGGTTGTACTCGGCTTCTTGCATGGATGATCCCTCCTGATGTGATCATGAAGGGGTCAGTTCTCCATGTCGCCAGGGGGTCAGTTTGTCATGTCGCCTGACAACAAATACCGGAGAATCGAGAATGTCAGATGGAAAGGAAAGGGATCAGGCTTACTGGGAATCTCATCTGGAGTCGATCACCCGCGAAGGGATCGGCACCAAGGCTTACGCCCAACGTGAGGGTATTGCCGTCTGCAGCCTGTATTATTGGCGCCGACGTCTGAAGGCTCAGTGCCATGGGCCGCAGTTGCCGACCCAGAGCGCGAATGCCACGGCCGCACGGTTGTTCGTGCCTGTGAGCATGGACGCCGGCAGCGTCCCGGTCAACCGCTATATCCTGTCGCTGGGCTGCGACCTGCGCCTGGAGCTACCCGGGCTGCCCAGCCCACAGTGGCTGGCCCAGGTCAGTCAGGCGCTGCAAGGGCAGGCGCGCTGATGCACCCGGGCGCTTCAATCGGGCAAGTCTACCTGTGCTGCCTGCCCGTGGACTTCAGAAAGCAGATCGACGGCTTGGCGGCGCTGGTGGAAAGCGAACTGGAGCTGAACCTGTTTGGCGATGCGCTGTTCGTGTTCGCCAATCGGCAACGCAGCCGGATGAAGATTCTTTACTGGCATCGAAACGGCTTTTGCCTATGGCAAAAGCGGCTGGAGAAAGCACGTTTTGCGTGGCCGGCGCCGGGCTCTGGCCCCACTGTAACGCTCACGCCCAAGGAGCTGGAGTGGCTGCTGGAGGGCTTCGATCTATGGGCAAATTATCCTCACAAAACTCTGGAATATCAATCAGTTATGTAATCGGCCCTGAATTATAAATAACTCATTGATTTTATTGTAAAATAAAGCCACTCCAGACTATCAAATCCCCCAAAAACAGCCCGCTGGGGCTCATTTTCTGGGAGATTGCCCCGAAACCGCATGAGCCAGATTGACGATTTTTTCCGCAGCCGCCTGGACCAGATGATTGATCTGCGTAAACCCCTGGCGGTGCTTGCCACGCATATTCCTTGGCAGGAACTGGAGGCGGCTGTCGCACACCGTTTTGCGCGTCAGGTGCGCACCGGCCGGCAGGTTGAGGATATTGATCTGTTTGGCCCGACGATGGCCGTGGTAGGGGCCGGCCATTCAAACGCGGGGCGTCCCCGGCTGCCGATGCGGCTGATGATTTCGCTGCTGTATCTGAAGCACACCTTCAACGAGAGCGATGAAGGCGTCTGCGAACGCTGGAGCGATGCACCCACCTGGCAGTATTTTTCGGGGCAGGAGTATTTCGAGAATCGCCTGCCGTGCGATCCCAGCGCCATCAGCCGATTCCGGGGGCTGTTGGGTGAGGAAGGCGTCGAAGAGCTGCTGGTGCAGACTTTGGTGGTGGCCATCAAGCTGGGGCTGATCGAGCGCACGGCGATGCAGTCGGTGATAGTGGACAGCACCGTGCAAGCCAAGGCGGTGGCGCATCCCACCGACAGCCGTTTGCTGGAGGTGGCGCGCCAGAAGATCGCCTGCGCGGCCAAGGCGCACGGCATTGCGTTAAAGCAGAGCTACGCCAAGGAAGGCCGGGAGCTGGCCAGGAAAGCGGGCCGCTATGCGCATGCCAAGCAGTATCGGCGCATGCATAAGACGATCAAGCGCCAGCGCACGATTCTGGGCCGTCTGGCGCGTGACATTGAGCGCAACAAGACAGTGCTGGCGCAGAGCATCCAGGACGCCTTGGACCCGTTATTGGCTCGCGCACATAAGATCGCGGCTCAGAGCCGTCGGGGCGCGAAGGTGAAGGGAAAAGACAAGGTCTACAGCTGGCACGCCGATGAGGTGGAGTGCATCAGCAAGGGCAAGGCCCGTACGCCCTATGAGTTTGGAGTGAAGGTGGGCATTGTCACCACCTTGAAGGGGAATCTGATCGTGGGAGCACGCAGCTTCCCTGGCAATCCGTACGATGGCCACACACTGGCCGAGCAGTTGGAGCAGTCCCGCATCCTGATGGAGGCGGTGGACGTGGCTCCGCAGACCGTCTACACGGATCTGGGCTATCGAGGCGTTGATGCCGAGATCCCGGAATATAGCCTTAAACACCGAGGCAAATTCAAACGTCTCACCGACCAGGAGCGCCGAATGCTTAAACGGCGCCAGGCGGTGGAGCCGGTCATTGGGCATCTGAAAAGCGATCATGGAATGAATCGCTGTCATTTGAAAGGCCAAACGGGTGATGCGATCCATGCGGTGTTGTGCGCGGCAGGCTTCAATATCAAGTGGCTGCTGCGCATGATTGCCCGCAAGGGCATCGGCCCTTTATTTTTGTGCCGATTTATTGCGTGGATTGGTCGTCAGATTCAACGCCTGATGCCCATGATGGGCTCAAGAGGCGATTGGGTTGATCCGGTGGGCTGCCTGCCCTATCGAAATCCGTGGCCTCGGATCGCCGGAAATTCGGCCTGAAACAGGACAAATGAATTTTTCAGGGACGACTAATGTGGCGATAAAGCGTTCAATCAGTTTTTCAGTAGACGTCACTTGTTATCCCTATGGCATCAGGCAGGCCAGTACAGCCGCTTCAGCGGCACGATTCGTTTGGTTTCGGCATCAGTGGCGTCGTAGTGCTCGATCAGGGCGCGCACCACATGATCCAACGTCCACATGGCCAGCGGAATGGATGCCCGGTCCGCTTCGTACTGCGCATCCTTGGTGAAGCCACCAGTGCTGACATATAGCCCACGATCATCCTTGTGACGACCGCCGAGGAAACTACGGATTTCCTGACTGCCCATCTGCCCCTTGCGGTGCTTGACCTCCACGACGATGCGTGGATGTTCGAAGCCAAAGCCGTCTGGCGAGGCGACGATGTCCTTGCCCCGATCTGCTCCCGGGGGCGAAACCTGGGTCTTGTAGCCCATGGCTCGCAGGATGCCGGCGACCAGTTGCTGCATGTCGTCCCAGTCGAGTTCGTTGACCCGGTCCTTGATGCGCTCCAGCGCCTGGGACTCGATGTCGGCCAGTGGATCAGCGATGACTTCCACGGCTTCATCTTCCACGGCTGGAGCTGGTTTACCCTTCAGCGCCGCCAGCACTTCGGCTGCCGCGCTGGACGGCACCTCGAACAGGGTCAGGGTCGAACCCAGGCTGTTCTTTGTGCTGGTGCCCAAGCTGTCGCGTGGCAATTCCTGCGTTTGCCACTGTACCTTGCGCGCCAGTGGCATGCCTTGTTCGGCCCACTCAGGGTGGTGTTCGGCTGGCCCCGTGACCTTGCCGATCGAGTACAAGCGATTGGCTGGCGAATAGGTGACGATCCAATCACCATCCTGAATGTCGTTGACGAAGCGCCAGACCTGGGATGCGCCCGATACCACCGTGCCTTGTTTTGTTTGGGGCTCGGCAGATTGGTACAGGGCGATTAGCTGCTTGCGCCCGACACCGGGTCTGGCATGGGCTGCCAATTGATTCCAGCCCACGGCAGCTACGCCTCGTTCTCGAAAGGCGTCATACAAGCTGCCGGCTTCGCCTCGCACCATCCACATCCGTGCCATTGCATTCCCTCTCTTATTCGTAGCCATCAATCCAGCACCACCAGAAACTCAGTCGCCAGCGCTGTCGGCTGAACATCCCGAACATTGCGCTGTAGCGAAACCAGGCCGTAATCCGCCATCATCCGCAGAGTGCGCGACAGGTTCGGCACCTTGCGGCCGCTGAGTTCGGCCAGTTCGGTCAGAGACTTGGGTTGTTTGTCGTGGATCAGGCGCAGCAGGCGGCGATTGTCGTCCGACAGCACCGCTGCCAGTGATGCCAGGGATGGAAACCAAATGCTGGGCGTTTCGCTTCCCTTTGGTGGCGAGCCTTCTGGCTGTCGGATACCCACAATGCAGCGCTTCATGATCGCAAATCCAATGACACGTTGATTCAAAATTGTATCAGTGTCTGATAATCATCGTCGATCTTAAATGCCTGCCACAAGGGAAAAGGCAAGGGCAAGGGCAAGGGCAAGGGAAGGGTAATCAAGGGTCAACGGCCCTACCCAAAAAGGGAAAAGGCCACCAGCGCCCCAGTCGGACTCACACCACCAAATTGGTCGACGGTGCCAACCCGTCGATGTAGTCCGCCCACGCCTGCAGCATTTCCCGTCGCTGCTCGGCGTATTCCGCCCGGTTGTAGACACCGCGCACGCCGCCGATGGTGTGGTTCAGCGCCTTTTCCACTACATCCGAAGGCCAGCCCTGCTCATGCAGCAGAGTTGAAGCAGTCCGCCGCAGGTCGTGAATGGTGAAGGCAGGGATCTCCTGTCCCTGCAATGACACCTTCAGCGCCTGGTTCAGTGCATTGTTGGCGAAAGGCTTGGCCAGGGTGCCACGGCCGGGCAATACCCAGTCGCTGCTGCTGGCCAGCGGCTTGAGCTCCTTGAACAGCGTCTGCGCCTGAGTGGACAGGTAGACGATGTGCGGCTTGCCGGTCTTGGAGTTCTCGACCGGAATGTGCCATTCACCTTCGTCCATATGCACGTCCTTCCATTGCGCCAGCATCAGTTCGGACTTGCGCACCAGGGTCATCAGAATCAGTTGGAAGGCGATCTTGAACTGGCGACGGATGTTGGAAGCCTGCATGGCGCGCAGGAACTGCCGGATTTCGTCCGGCGTCAGTGCCCGGTCGCGGGCGGCGGCGCGGTAGACGTGCCGCATCGGCAAGGCCATGACCGGGTTAGCCTGGATCAGACCGCAGGTCAGCGCGTAGTCGAACATGCGCTTGAGCAGGCCGCGTACCTGGCCGGCGGCGGCATCGAAGCCTTGTTCCTTCTTGCGCCAGATGACGCCGCGCACGTCCTCAGCGGTAATGTCCCGAACCGGCTTGCTGCCAATGTGCGGCAGGATGTCCTTTTCCAGGTAGCGGCGCGGCATGGTCACGTTCTTGCGGTCGCGTGACTGGATTTCTTTGAAGAAGCGCTCGGAGAACTCGGCCAAGGTGGCGTCTTCTGCGCCGGCCACTTTGGCTTGCTGCTTCTTCTTTGCCGGCGATTCACCCATTGCTACTTGCTGGGCCGCCTCATCCCGTTTCAGGCGAGCGTTCTTCAGCGTCAGCGCGGGATATTTGCCCAGCGTCAGCTTCTCGTACTTGCCATTCAGGCGGTAGCGGTAACGCCAGACGACGCCTCCGGTCGGGAAGACCTCCACATACAGTCCCCGGTCGTCGGTGACCGTGTAGGTCTTGTCGCTGGGTTTGAGTGCCTTGAGCGCAGTGTCTGTCAGTGCCATCTCATCCTCCGTATGTCCAAGTAGAAGGATGAGAGACAATATCCTACCTACTTGGAGTCAAACTTGGACATAAAAACGAATGGCTTCGACTGTATCACCAAATCACTCAGTAGACAAAAATCCCTTTATTTATGCGGGTTACAGGCACATCAGCAGACTTCAGTGGACATCCCTGGACCCAAAATCACTTCCCGATACAAAACCGCGAAAAAATCTCCCCCAGCAGATCATCGCTGGTGAATTCCCCCGTGATCCCGCACAGCGCCTCGTGCGCCAGGCGCAGTTCCTCGGCGAACAGGTCCAGCACCTGATCGCTGTGCGCGGCATGCACGGCAGCCGCCTGCAGATGTTCGCGCGCCGCCTCCAGCGCGCGCACGTGCCGCTCGCGCGCCAGCCAGGGGGACTCCATCCCCGGCGTCCAGCCGGCGATGGCCAGCAGCCGGGCGCGCAGCGCATCCAGGCCCGCGCCGGTGTGGGCGGAGATCAGCAGCGGGGCATCGCCCCGTTCCACAGCCACGACATCACTCGATGGGGAGGAGCCCTTCTCGCGGCCCGCATGCCGCCCGGATTCGCCAGGCACGGCATTGCCGCCCGCGGGGACGACGCCATGTTCCGCCTCACCCACGAATCCCGTCTCCCGCGCAAGCAGATCCGCCTTGTTCCACACCCGCAGCACCGGCACCCCCGCCGGCAGCCGCCGCACGATCTCCGCGTCCAGCGGATCGTCCGGATGGCGGGCGTCCTGCAGGTGCAGGATCACCTGGGCGCGGGCGATCTCGGCCCAGCTGCGCTCGATGCCGATGCGCTCGACCGTGTCCTCGGTCTCGCGCAGGCCGGCGGTGTCCACGATGTGCAGGGGGATGCCGTCGATGTGGATCTGCTGCACCACGCGGTCGCGCGTGGTGCCGGCGATGGGAGTGACGATGGCGACGTCCTCGCCCGCCAGGGCGTTCAGCAGGCTGGACTTGCCGACGTTGGGCTGGCCCGCCAGCACCACGTGCAGGCCTTCGCGCAGCACCAGGCCCTGGCGGGCGGTGCGCAGGACGCCGTCCAGCGCGGCGGTGACGCCGCTCAGGCGCTCGGCGGCCTGGTATTTTTCCAGGAAGTCGATTTCCTCTTCGGGGAAATCCAGGGTCGCCTCGACCAGCATGCGCAGCTGCACGATGCGCTCGCTCAGGGCGTCGATCTCGGCGGAAAAGGCGCCCGACAGGGACGCCATGGCGCTGCGCGCCGCGGCGGCGGAGCTGGCCTCGATCAGGTCCGCCACGGCTTCGGCCTGGGCCAGGTCCAGGCGGTCGTTCAGGAAGGCGCGCTGGGTGAACTCGCCCGGCTGCGCCAGACGCAGGCCGATGTCCGCGCCGCGCGCCAGGCAGTCCTCCAGCACCCGCCGCAGCACGGCGGGGCCGCCGTGGCCCTGCAATTCCAGCACGTCCTCGCCGGTATAGGAATGCGGGCCGGGGAAGAACAGCGCCAGCCCTTCGTCCATGGTCTCGCCGTGCCGATCCTTGAACGGCAGGTAATGGGCATGGCGGGGCCGCAGGACCCGCCCGAACAGGCGCCGGGCATAAGCCGCCAGGTCGGGGCCTGAAAGGCGCAGCACGCCGATCCCGCCCCGGCCGGGCGCGGTGGCGATGGCGATGATGGGGTCGGTGGAAAAGGCACTCATGCGATCACCGGAAGCGGATATCGGTCTCTTCAAAACAAAAACGGTGCCCCGAAGAGCACCGTTCAGAAGGCAAAACGCAGTCTAGCATCAGCTCGATGCCGAAGCCGCCTTTTCCCGGTCCAGCCGCACCATGATGATGCGCTGCTGGATGATGGACACGATATTGTTCACGCACCAGTACAGCACCAGGCCGGCCGGGAACATGAACATCATCCCGCCGAACACCAGCGGCATGATCATCATGATCTTGGCCTGGGTCGGATCGGGCGGCGTCGGGTTCAGCTTGATCTGCAGGAACATCGTCGCCATCATGATCGCCGGCAGGATGAACCAGGGATCGCGCACCGACAGGTCGTGGACCCACAGGATCCAGGGCGCGCCGCGCATCTCCACGCTGCCCAGCAGCACCCAGTACAGCGCGATGAACACGGGGATCTGCACCACCATCGGCAGGCAGCCGCCCAGCGGATTGATCTTCTCCGTGCGGTACATCTCCATCATGGCGGCGTTCAGCTTGGCCTTGTCGTCGCCGAACTTTTCCTTCAGGTGCTGCATGCGCGGGGCGACCAGCTTCATCTTCGCCATCGAGCGGTAGCTGGCGGCCGACAGCGGGTAGAACACGGCCTTGATCAGCAGCGTCAGCACCACGATGGTCCAGCCCCAGTTGCCCAGCAGCGAGTGCAGCCAGGTCATGAACTTGAACATGGGCTTGGCGATGATGGTCACCCAGCCGTAGTCCACCACCAGCTCCAGGCCCGGCGCCACCGCGCTCATCGCCTGCTGGTCCTGCGGGCCGACCCACAGGTTGGCCTCGACCGAGCGCTGGGCGCCCGGGGCGATGGCGCCGACCTGCTCGATGGTGCGGATGGCGTAGAGGTTGTCCGCCAGGCGCAGCGCCTGGTTGGTGCGCACCGTGCCCTGGGGCGGCACCCAGGCGCTGGCGAAGTAATGCTGCACGATGCCGATCCAGCCGTTGTCGGCCTGCTGAATGTAGCTAGCCTTGCCCTTGGCGATCTCGTCGAACTTCACCTTCTGGAACTTGTCTTCCGACGAATACACCGCCGCGCCGGTGAAGGTGCTGTAGAAGCCCGAAGTGTTCGGCGGATCGTTGCCGTCGCGCGTGAGCTGCAGGTACAGCGAAGGATCGATCGGCTGGTCGCCCAGGTTGGTGATGTCGTGGCGCACGCGGATGTCGTAGCCGTTGCGCGGCACGATGAAGGTCTTGACCACCTTCACCTGGCCGGCGGTGGCCTCGAAGGCGATTTCCACGCTGTCGCCCTTGGCGACGGGCTCCGGCGTCACCAGCGAGAAGGGCGTCAGGTGGGTCGGGTAGCCGCTGCCCTGCGGGGCGCCGACCACGCCGGTCTGGGCGACGTACGTGTCGCCCGGCTGGTCGTTCAGCAGGTACATCGGGCCGCCGTCGCCGTCCAGCGACTTGTAGTGCAGCAACTGGGCCTGCACCAGCTGGGCGCCGGTGGTGTCGAAGGTCAGGTCGTAGACGTCGGTCTTGAGATGGACCTTCCGCCCCTGGGGCTCGGCGGCCGAACCGGGCACCGTCGCGGGCGTCCCGGGCTGGGCCGGCGCGGCGGCCGTGGGTACGCCGGCTGGCTGGCCGGCGGCCTTGCCGTCCCCGGATTTGGCGGTCTTGGACTGCTCGGCGGGCGGCGTCAGGGAAAACAGCGACGGCTGGCCCTGGTAGACCTGCCAGTTGTTCCACAGCAGCAGCAGCGAGAAGGAAAAGATCATCCAGAGGATGGTGCGTCGAATGTCCATTGGCGCCTGTGTATTCGTATCGTATGGGTTCGGAGCAAAAGCTCATCAGTTTAACGTAGCAATCCTGACTGCGGCCCTAAGCGGGCCCGGGCCCGATGCGCCGCCTCCCGCCCGGCAGGAAGCGGGCCGCCGGACCGGCTCACCGGCGGTCCGTGCCGCGCACCGGCCGGACCGGACGCGCGGGCGGGACCGGATCGTGGCCGCCCTGGCACCAGGGATGGCAGCGGGCGATGCGCCGCGTGCCCAGCCACAGCCCCTTCGCCACCCCGTGGGTCTCGATCGCCTCGATGGCGTAGGCCGAGCACGTCGGGGTGAAGCGGCACTGCTGGCCCACCCAGGGACTGAGGAAGTACCGGTAGAAGCGGATCGGGGCGATGAACAGCGCGCGCATCATGGCGCGATCCTCGCCAGCAGGGCGTCGGCCTCGGCCCGGACCTGGCGCTTCAGGGCGCTCAGGCTGGCGGCGGGCGGACGGTTCACCAGGCGGAACACCAGGTCCCCGTCGGGCAGCGCGTCCCGGCGCAGGCGGAAGGCCTCGCGCAGGACCCGCTTGATGGCGTTGCGGGTCACCGCCAGGGGGGCGTGGCGCTTGGGCACCACCAGGCCCAGCCGGGCCGGGCCTTCGGCCGGACCGCGCGGGCCGGACACCACGAACAAAGCCCCTCGGGCGATACGCCGCCCTTTCAGGGCAGCCGCGTATTCCGAGGGGCGATGCAGCCGGGCCGCCGGAGGAAAAGCGGGTGGCATGGCGATCGTTCCGGGGCCTGGCCGGGCGCGGCGCGGCCCGCAAGGAAAATCAGACGGCCAGGCGCTTGCGGCCCTTGGCGCGGCGGGCGCTCAGGACGGCACGGCCGGCGCGGGTCTTCATGCGCACGCGAAACCCATGGGTGCGCTTGCGACGGGTAACGGAAGGCTGGAAAGTGCGTTTCATGGTGGATCCAAAAGAGCTCGGGGCAAATGGTCCGGGACAATCCCCGGGACGAGGTCCCGGCATCACTCCGGGACAAAGCCGACAGGCACAATTTGCCCACGGCATCGAAAAGCCCATCATTTCATCAAATTTTTGAATTTGTGTCAATCACTTGGACGCATCCAGGCGCCCGCCGGGCCCGCGCGGCACGGTCGGGCTGTGGATAACTTTGGGCGGGAAAGGGTAGAATCGAGGTTTGGCAAGATGACCCCTATGAATGAATTCTGGCAGGCCTGCGTCCAGAGACTGGAACAGGAGCTCCCCCCCCAGCAGATCAACGCCTGGATCCGCCCCCTGGTGCCCCTCGACTACGACGAGGAACTCGCGATCCTGAGGATCGGCGCGCCCAACCGCTTCAAGCTCGACTGGGTCCGCAAGAACTTCTCCACCCGCCTGGAGTCGATGGCGTCCGACTGGTATTCCCAGGCGGTGCAGGTCCAGTTCGAGCTGTCCGTCCCCGCCGGCCGGCCTGCGCCCGCGGCGGCCCGCCCCGCGCCGCCGCCCTCCGCCCCGGTGCGGGCCGCGGACGCCGTCGCGGCCGCGCCGGCCGTGAGCCCGGCGCCCCAGGCCGCCCCCGTCCAGGCCGCCACCGAGGAATCCATCCAGGACCACTCCCGCCTGAACCGCGACCTCACCTTCGATAACTTCGTCATCGGCAAGGCCAACCAGCTGGCCCGCGCGGCGGCCATGCAGGTCGCCGAGAACCCCGGCGTGTCCTACAACCCGCTCTTCCTGTATGGCGGCGTCGGCCTGGGCAAGACCCACCTGATCCACGCCATCGGCAACGCCCTGCTGGCCAGCGGCGCCAGCACGCGGGTGCGCTACGTCCACGCCGACCAGTACATCTCCGACGTGGTCAAGGCCTACCACCGCCGCGCCTTCGACGACTTCAAGCGCTACTACCACTCGCTGGACCTGCTGCTGATCGACGACATCCAGTTCTTCGCCGGCAAGAACCGCACCCAGGAAGAATTCTTCTATGCCTTCGAGGCCATGGTGGCCCAGCGCAAGCAGATCATCATCACCTCGGACACCTACCCCAAGGAACTGTCGAACATCGACAACCGCCTGATCTCGCGCTTCGACTGGGGCCTGACCGTGGCGATCGAGCCGCCCGAGCTGGAAATGCGCGTCGCCATCCTGCTGCGCAAGGCCCAGGCCGAACGCATCGTCATGCCCGAGGAAGTCGCCTTCTTCATCGCCAAGCACCTGCGCAGCAACGTGCGCGAGCTCGAAGGCGCCCTGCGCAAGGTCTCCGCCTACGCCAATTTCCACGGCCGCGACGTGCTGACCGTCGAAGTCTGCAAGGAAGCCCTGAAGGACCTGCTGTCGGTCTCCAACAGCCAGATCACGGTGGAGAACATCCAGAAGACGGTGGCCGATTTCTATAAAATCAAGGTCGCCGACATGTATTCCAAGCGTCGGCCCGCAAACATCGCCCTGCCCCGTCAGATCGCCATGTACCTGGCCAAGGAGCTCACCCAGAAGAGCCTGCCGGAAATCGGCGACCTGTTCGGCGGACGCGACCACACCACCGTGCTGCACGCGGTGCGCAAGATCACCGACCTGCGCGCCAAGCAGACCGAGCTGAACCACGCACTCCACGTACTCGAGCAAACTCTCAAAGGATGACAAGAAGATGCAACTCATTCAAGCGACCCGCGATGCCGTGCTCAAACCCTTGACGATGGTGGTGGGGATCGTCGAACGCCGCAACACGCTGCCGATCCTGGCCAACGTGCTGATCCGCAAGCAGGGCAGCCAGCTCGAGTTCCTGGCCAACGACCTGGAAGTCCAGATCACCACGCGCGCGGGCTTCGGCGTGGGCGACGAGACCCTGGCCACCACCGTGGCCGCCCGCAAGCTGCTCGACATCCTGCGCGCCCTGCCCGAGTCGGGCGACGTCCGGCTGTCCCTGGACGAGGCCAAACTCACCGTCCAGGCCGGCCGCAGCCGCTTCGCCCTGCAGACGCTGGACGCGGCCGACTACCCCACGGTCACCCAGTCCGAGCAATGGCCGGCGTCCTTCTCCATGCCGCAGAAGGCCCTGAAGAACCTGTTCAACCAGGTGCACTTCGCCATGGCCCAGCAGGACATCCGCTACTACCTGAACGGCCTGCTGCTGGTGCTCGAACCCGGCCGCGTGCGCGCCGTGGCCACCGACGGCCACCGGCTGGCCCATGGCGGCGTCGCCGTCGAAGGCCAGGCCGCCACGCTGGACGTGATCATCCCGCGCAAGACCATCCACGAAATGCAGCGCCTGCTGTCCGACGACGAGCAGGCCGCCGTGCAGATCGACGTCACGGCCGGCCAGATCCGCTTCCGCTTCGACGACATCGAAGTCGTCTCCAAGCTGGTCGAGGGCAAGTTCCCCGATTACCGCCGCGTCATCCCCGCCGGCTACAGCCGGCACTTCGACGTGGCGCGCGACGTCCTCCAGGCGGCCCTGCAGCGCACCGCCATCCTCACCACCGACAAGCTCAAGGGCGTGCGCCTGCAGCTGGGCGACAACCTGCTGCGCCTGTCCTCGTCCAACGCCGAGCAGGAAGAAGCCCGCGAAGAACTGGAAGTCGACTACGCCCAGGAACCGCTCGACGTCGCCTTCAACGTCAGCTACCTGCTCGACGTGCTGGCCAACATCAAGACCGACACCGTGCGCTGGTCCGTCCAGCCCGACGCCAACGCCTCCGTGCTGATCACGCTGCCCAACGACGAGGAATTCAAGTACGTCGTCATGCCGATGCGCATCTGAGCGCCCCTCGGGCGCCCGCTCCGCCGACGGACTCAACCACAGGATTTTCATGTCAGACCTCACCTCCCAGAACACCGCGGCCGCCGGCTACGGCGCCGATTCGATCAAGATGCTCAAGGGCCTGGAAGCCGTGCGCAAGCGGCCGGGCATGTACATCGGCGACACCTCCGACGGCACCGGCCTGCACCACATGGTCTTCGAGGTCGTGGACAACGCCATCGACGAGGCGCTGGCGGGCTACTGCGACGACATCGTCGTCACCATCCACGCCGACAACAGCATCTCGGTCACGGACAACGGCCGCGGCATCCCCACCGCCATCCATAAAGACGACGAGCATCACCGCAGCGCGGCCGAGATCGTCATGACCGAACTGCACGCCGGCGGCAAGTTCGACCAGAACTCCTACAAGGTCTCCGGCGGCCTGCACGGCGTGGGCGTGTCCTGCGTCAACGCCCTGTCCGAATGGCTGCGCCTGACGATCTGGCGCAACGGCGAAGAGCACCAGATGGAATTCCGCCGCGGCGAACGGGTCGCCCCGCTGGCCGTCACCGGCCCGGCGGATCGCACCGGCACCCGGGTCCAGTACCTGGCCGACGCCGAGATCTTCAACAACATCGACTACACCTACGAAATCCTGGCGCGGCGCCTGCGCGAGCTGTCCTTCCTGAACAACGGCGTGAAGATCCGCCTGGTGGACGAGCGCACCGGCCAGGACGAGAACCTCGCCTTCCTGGGCGGGGTCAAGGGCTTCGTCCAGTACATCAACCGCGCCAAGACCGTCCTGCACGACAACATCTTCGCCGTCACCACTGAATCCGAGGCCGGCGGCGTGCGCGTGGGCGTAGAAGTCGCCATGCAGTGGAACGACAGCTACGCCGAGACCGTGCTGTGCTTCACCAACAACATCCCGCAGCGCGACGGCGGCACCCACCTGACCGGCCTGCGCGCCGCCATGACCCGGGTGCTGAACAAGTACATCACCGACAACGAACTCGCCAAGAAGGCCAAGGTCGACACCACCGGCGACGACATGCGCGAAGGCCTGGCCTGCGTGCTGTCCGTCAAGGTGCCCGAGCCCAAGTTCAGCAGCCAGACCAAGGACAAGCTCGTCTCCAGCGAAGTCCGCCCCGCGGTGGAAGAAGCCGTCAGCCGCACCCTGGAGACCTGGCTGCTCGAAAATCCCAACGACGCCCGCGCCCTGTGCGGCAAGATCGTGGAAGCCGCGCGCGCCCGCGAGGCCGCGCGCAAGGCGCGCGAGATGACGCGCCGCAAGAGCGTCCTGGAAGGCGCCGGCCTGCCCGGCAAGCTGGCCGACTGCCAGGAAAAGGACCCCGCCCTGTGCGAGCTCTACATCGTCGAGGGCGACTCGGCCGGCGGCTCCGCCAAGCAGGGCCGCGACCGCAAGTTCCAGGCCATCCTGCCGCTGCGCGGCAAGGTCCTGAACGTCGAAAAGGCGCGCTTCGACCGGCTGCTGTCCAGCGAGCAGATCACCACCCTGATCACCGCCCTGGGCACCAGCATCGGGCCGGACTTCAACATCGACAAGCTGCGCTACCACCGCATCATCATCATGACCGACGCGGACGTGGACGGCGCCCACATCCGCACCCTGCTGCTCACCCTGCTCTACCGCCAGATGCCGGCGCTGATCGAGCGCGGTTACGTCTACATCGCCCAGCCGCCGCTCTACAAGGTCAAGGTCGGCCGCGAGGAACGCTACCTGAAGGACGACGCCGAGGAAGCCCAGTTCATGCTGCAGCTGGCGCTCAAGGACACCGAGCTCACCCCGCGCGCCGGCGCCACGCCGATCGCCGGCGACGCGCTGATGGACCTGGCCCGCCAGTACGTCACCGCCGACTCGGTCATCGCCCGCCTGGCGCGCACGCTGGACGCCGAGGCCCTGTCGGCCATGGCCGAGGGCGTGCAGCTCAGCCTGGTGGACGAGGCCGCCGCCCGCGCCAGCGCCGCCGCGCTGGAACAGGCCCTGCGCAACCCGGCCGATCCCCACGGCGTCCAGGTGGAGGCCCAGTACGACGAGATCGAGGAAGCCTGGCGCCTGGCGGTCATCCGCCCGCACTTCGGCAACCTGCGCGTCAGCGTGTTCGACCGCCATTTCGTGCGCGGCGGCGACTACGCCGTCCTGGCCCGCACCGCCAGGACCTTCCTGGGCCTGATGGGCGAAGGCGCCGTCGTGCGCCGCGGCACGGGCGACAAGCTCAAGGAAAAGCCCGTCTCCGACTTCCGCGAAGTCATGCAATGGCTGCGCGCCGAGGCCGAACGCGGCATCAGCAAGCAGCGCTACAAAGGCCTGGGCGAAATGAACCCGGAACAGCTCTGGGAAACCACCATGGACCCGACCGTGCGCCGCCTGCTGCGCGTGCAGATCGAGGACGCCATCGCCGCCGACGAGATCTTCGTCACCCTGATGGGCGACAACGTCGAACCGCGCCGCGCGTTCATCGAGACCCACGCCCTGCAGGCGGGGAACATCGACGTGTGATGAAGGCACAGGCGGTACGAGCCTCGTACCATAAGTGGCGGCTATTTGAGATCAAGGTTACCTACAATGATTATTACCCATCTAAAGCTGACCAACTGGCGTAATTTCCGTGGGCTGGACCTTGATCTCAGCACCCGTAACTACATCATCGGTGCCAATGCTTCGGGAAAATCCAACCTGCTCGATGTATTCCGGTTTCTGCGTACCATCGCGAAACCCGAAGGCGGTGGCCTGCAAAAAGCCATCAAGGAAAGAGGCGGGCTCAGCAAGCTGCGCAGTCTGCATGCGCGCCAGAATCCCGCCGTTCTCCTCTGGATCGAAGTAGCAGAATCACCAGACCCGGACTCCGCCCGCTGGGAATACGAACTGTCTTTCAAGGCCGAAGGCAAAGGAGCCCAACGCGTACTGATCACTCGTGAACGGGTATCCCGAAATGGTCAGCAAGTGCTCCTCCGTCCGACGCCAGACGACCTGAAAGACACAGCCCGACTGACGCAGACATACCTTGAGCAGATCAACAACAATGTCGAATTCCGGGCTCTAGCTGAATTTTTCTCTGCCACCACCTATCTGCACCTCGTTCCACAACTCCTCAAGTTCGGAGAAGAAATCAGCAGCCGCATCATTGAGGATGATCCCTTTGGTCAAGGCCTCCTGCAGCGCATTGCCAGCACACCACAAAAGACACAAGCCGCCCGCCTGAAGAGAATCGGCGAAGCTCTTCAGGTTGCAGTCCCCCAGTTCTCTGTGCTCAGGTTCGAGAAAGACCCGATTACTGGTGCTCCCCACCTCGAAGCGTCATTCAAGCACTGGCGTGGCAACGGAGCATGGCAACGTGAAGACCAATTTTCAGACGGCACCTTGCGTCTCATCGGGCTGCTGTGGGCACTACAAGAAGGTGACGGACTACTATTGCTGGAAGAGCCAGAGCTGTCGCTAAACGACGCTATTGTCGAACACATTCCACTAATGATCGACCGGGTTGTCAGACTGCTAAAACGGAAAACTCGACAAGTCATCATCACCACCCACAGTGACAATCTGATCGGTGCCGTCAATGATCCTCTCACCATCATTCTGTTAGAACCCAGCCCCAACGGCACCCACGCACGCACAGCTAACAGTGATGAGATTGCAGTTATGGAAGGCGGACTGACTCCTGCAGAAGTTCTGCTGCCAAAGACCAGGCCCCAACATATTTTTGATGTAGCGCTCTTTTCATGAACACCATCTTCGTGATTGGTGAAGATGCCCTGAGTTGTGAGATCGGGAAAAGACTGGTGGTCGATGTAATGCAATGGGAAATTTCTCAATGCCCTATTGACTGCGGAGGCGTAACCAAGCTAAGGAAGGCACTTCCACGCTATTTGAACCTTGCTCGCCAATATCCCATCCTGTGCGTCGCAGATACTGACAGGAAATGTCCTAAGGAACTACTCAAGGCATGGTTTCCTGAGTCTCCACCAACAAATTTCATCCTCCGACTGGCGGTCACAGAAAGCGAAAGCTGGGTCTTGGCAGATTCAAGAGCCTTTGCAACATTTCTGAATATCAGTACAACCCATATCCCAGCTTCACCCGACGAAATCACTGATCCTAAGCGAACGGTAGTAAACCTTGCTCGTAAATCTCGACACCGCCAGATCAGATACGAAATGGTATCCAGCCGCGACCCCGAGAAACCCGGTAGCGGATATAACCAACATCTCTGCACATTCGTCAGAGACTACTGGCAGCCACTAATCGCGGCGGAACACTCTCCCAGCTTGGCCAGAGCCGTCCACCAACTGTCGGCCTTCAGCAAAGGCCAGCAGTAGCCGCACCTGAATCAGTCCACCCAGAAGATACACGGGAATTAAGTGGCACCGCCCCGCTGCTGACGCTGCCGGAGTCCGCAACGGCAGCCATCAGCGTCGGCGTGGCAATCACCCTGGCCCCGCCGCCCCTGCCGGACGTGGTCCAGCCCGTCGCGCCCAGCCCCGGCTACATCTGGACCCCGGGCTACTGGGCCGGGGGTCCGAACGGCTACTACTGGATCGACGGTGCATGGCTCGTCCCGCCCGCCGTCGGACTGTTGTGGCCCCCCGGATGGTGGGGCTGGTCCGACGGCTACTACCGCTGGCACGAAGGCTACTGGGGGCCTCAGGTCGGCTTCTACGGCGGCATCGACTACGGATTCGGCTACTTCGGCGTCGGCTACGTCGGTGGCCATTGGCGCAGTAGGGACTTCTACTACAACCGGGCCGTCACGAACGTCAACATCACCCACGTCCGCAACGCCTACGTGATCGGCCCTGAATTATAAATAACTCATTGATTTTATTGTAAAATAAAGCCACTCCAGACTATCAAATCCCCCAAAAACAGCCCGCTGGGGCTCATTTTCTGGGAGATTGCCCCGAAACCGCATGAGTCAGATTGACGATTTTTTCCGCAGCCGCCTGGACCAGATGATTGATCTGCGTAAACCCCTGGCGGTGCTTGCCACGCATATTCCTTGGCAGGAACTGGAGGCGGCTGTCGCACACCGTTTTGCGCGTCAGGTGCGCACCGGCCGGCAGGTTGAGGATATTGATCTGTTTGGCCCGACGATGGCCGTGGTAGGGGCCGGCCATTCAAACGCGGGGCGTCCCCGGCTGCCGATGCGGCTGATGATTTCGCTGCTGTATCTGAAGCACACCTTCAACGAGAGCGATGAAGGCGTCTGCGAACGCTGGAGCGATGCACCCACCTGGCAGTATTTTTCGGGGCAGGAGTATTTCGAGAATCGCCTGCCGTGCGATCCCAGCGCCATCAGCCGATTCCGGGGGCTGTTGGGTGAGGAAGGCGTCGAAGAGCTGCTGGTGCAGACTTTGGTGGTGGCCATCAAGCTGGGGCTGATCGAGCGCACGGCGATGCAGTCGGTGATAGTGGACAGCACCGTGCAAGCCAAGGCGGTGGCGCATCCCACCGACAGCCGTTTGCTGGAGGTGGCGCGCCAGAAGATCGCCTGCGCGGCCAAGGCGCACGGCATTGCGTTAAAGCAGAGCTACGCCAAGGAAGGCCGGGAGCTGGCCAGGAAAGCGGGCCGCTATGCGCATGCCAAGCAGTATCGGCGCATGCATAAGACGATCAAGCGCCAGCGCACGATTCTGGGCCGTCTGGCGCGTGACATTGAGCGCAACAAGACAGTGCTGGCGCAGAGCATCCAGGACGCCTTGGACCCGTTATTGGCTCGCGCACATAAGATCGCGGCTCAGAGCCGTCGGGGCGCGAAGGTGAAGGGAAAAGACAAGGTCTACAGCTGGCACGCCGATGAGGTGGAGTGCATCAGCAAGGGCAAGGCCCGTACGCCCTATGAGTTTGGAGTGAAGGTGGGCATTGTCACCACCTTGAAGGGGAATCTGATCGTGGGAGCACGCAGCTTCCCTGGCAATCCGTACGATGGCCACACACTGGCCGAGCAGTTGGAGCAGTCCCGCATCCTGATGGAGGCGGTGGACGTGGCTCCGCAGACCGTCTACACGGATCTGGGCTATCGAGGCGTTGATGCCGAGATCCCGGAATATAGCCTTAAACACCGAGGCAAATTCAAACGTCTCACCGACCAGGAGCGCCGAATGCTTAAACGGCGCCAGGCGGTGGAGCCGGTCATTGGGCATCTGAAAAGCGATCATGGAATGAATCGCTGTCATTTGAAAGGCCAAACGGGTGATGCGATCCATGCGGTGTTGTGCGCGGCAGGCTTCAATATCAAGTGGCTGCTGCGCATGATTGCCCGCAAGGGCATCGGCCCTTTATTTTTGTGCCGATTTATTGCGTGGATTGGTCGTCAGATTCAACGCCTGATGCCCATGATGGGCTCAAGAGGCGATTGGGTTGATCCGGTGGGCTGCCTGCCCTATCGAAATCCGTGGCCTCGGATCGCCGGAAATTCGGCCTGAAACAGGACAAATGAATTTTTCAGGGACGACTACGTGGACAAGACGGTGATCCACAACGCTCCTCCGGACTGGCGCCGCGCCAGCTACAACGGCGGCCAGGGCGGCATGCCGTCCCGGCCGACGGCCGAGCGGCGCACCTACGCGCGCCAGCCGCATCCGGTCAATGCGCAGGGACGGCATGAACCGGAGGGGCCTCGCGCCGAGGCCCGCGGCCGCGAAGACCGCGGCCGCCACGGACAAGGCGGGCCGGGGCGGGAAGATCGCCACCGCTGATATGATGCGCGCCATGCTCCTGCGCACGCTGCACCCCGCCGACCTGCCCGGCCTGGACCTCATCCAGACCCATTGCTACGCCCCGTCCATGCTCGAACTGGCGGACGTCCTCGCCGGCCGGCTGCGGGCCGTCCCGGACTGGATCTGGGGCGTCCAGGACGACGAAGGCCTGTGCGCCTACCTGTTCACCTATCCGACGCGCCTGGGCCACCTGTCGCCCCTGAACGGCAACTTCCACCCAGCCCCCGACGGCGACACCCTGTACCTGCACGACCTGGCCATCCATCCCCGGGCGCGCGGCCGCGGATTGGCGCAGCGGCTGATCCGGCATGCCTGGACCCGCGGCCGGAAGGCCGGCCTGCGGCATTCCGCGCTGATCTCGGTCCAGGATTCCGAACGCTTCTGGGCCGCGCACGGCTACCGCACCCGCACGGAGCTGGACGACCGCCAGCGCGCCTGCCTGGCCGGCTACGAGCAGCCGGCGCGCTACATGACACGTCCGCTCGACTGAGGCCGGGTTTTTCGGGTGCCGGCGCCGGCCATCGCCGGACGCTCCGAAACATCGCCCGACGATCTGAAACATCGCCCGACGATCTGGAATCGAGCACGGCCCTGGAATCAGGCGCGTCCCGAACCGGCCTCACGCCCCCGTCGAGCGGCGCGCCACCAGGGCCGGCGCCGGCAGACCGGGCTGCGCATCCTGGGTTTCGTGACCCAGCATCCGCAGGAGCCGCTGCACCGCGGCGTGCGACACGGCATCCAGGTGCAGGTCCACGGCCGTCAGCGGCGGCTGACACGTGCGGGCGCGCACGCCGTCGTGGCGGGTGGCCAGCAGCAGGTCCCCGGGGACCCTCAGCCCGGCCTCGCCGATCGCGCGCAGCGCGCCGCTGGCGAAGGTGTCGATCGGGACGCACAGCGCGTCCAGCCCGGGATGTTCGGCCAGCAGCCGCGCGGCGGCCCGCTGGCCGCCCGCCTCGCCTTCTTCCTCGGCCGCCAGGCCCACCGCGGGCGCGAAGCCCCGGGCCCCGGCCATCGCCAGGTAGCGCTCGTGGAAGCTGCGCTGGGACGCCCGGCCGCTGGCTCCGAGAATCAGCCCCGGCCGCCGGGCGCCCGAGTCGAGCAGGTGCCGCAGCAGCAGGTCCGCCGCCGCCGCGTGCTGCAGGTCGATGTTGTCGGGCCCCGGCTCGCCCCCGACGGTGACGCAGGGCACCCCCCGCTCCTCCAGCTCGCGGGCGATCGGATCGTCCGGCGCGGGTTCGAGCAGGATGGCGCCGTCGATGTCCATCAGGGCCAGGGGATCGCATTGATCCATGGGCGGCGCGAGCACGAGCACGTAGCCGCTCAGCAGGGCCTTCCTGGCCAGGCCCATCGCCAGTTCGGTGAAGAACCCCAACTGGGATTCCCCGGCCGAGACCGCGGCCGGCATGGACGACAGCAGGGCGATCGCATGGGACTTGCCGGTCCGCAGGCGCTGGGCGCGCACGCTGGGGCGGTATTTCAGGCGGGCTGCCACGTCCTTGACGTGCTGGCGCGTGCGCGGATCCACCTGGCCGATCCCGTTCAGGGAATGGGAGACGGTGGTGGGCGACAGGCCCGCTTCGCGGGCGACGTCGGCGATGGTGACTCGTTTGTGCGTGCGGTGGGGATTGGTCACGGCGAAAAGGGATTCAGGCCTGCAGGATCACCACGATTCCGGAAATACAGGAAAAGCCCAGCACGAGATAGCGCAGCAAGGGACCGTCGAGCCGGTGATGCACGAATTTGCTCGCATACGATCCTAGCACCAAAAACGGCAGCATCTGCGCCGATGCCAGCAGGGAATCGGCGCCGACCTTGCCGCCGATCGCCAGGACGACCAGGGAGATCACCTCGCCCACCAGGAAGCACAGGGCGACGGTCGAACGCAGGACGGCGCCGCTCTTGTGCTGGTAGGCCAGTGCCAGCGGCGGCCCGCCCACGCCGGTCGAGGTCTCGGTCACGCCCGTGATCAGTCCGACCAGGCCCAGGCCCTTCCTGCCCAGCTCGAAGGATGGCGACAGCAGCGCTACCCCGGCGGCGATCAGGGTGGACCAGCCGATCAGCAGGGAAAGTTGATGCAGGTTGACCACCAGCAGGATCCACAACCCCAGGAAGGTGCCGGCGAACCGGCCGATGCTGATCAGCTTCACCCCGCGCCAGTCGATCGCGGCGCGCTCGCGCCAGCCCACGTAGGCATTCAGCGGGATCATCAGGACCAGCAGCAGGACCGGGATCAGGCCGGGCTGGAACAGGGTCACGATGGGCGCCGCCAGCATGGCGAAGCCCATGCCGCTGCAGCCCTGGGCGAAGGCCGAGACGAACACCGCCAGCCCGATCAGGAAGAAGGCGGTCGTACTCATGGGCGACGGGCTTCCTGGCGGGCTTTCCACTGGGCGCGATGTTCGCTGGCGCAAGGATCGATGCGCTGGATCGGCGCGCTCGCCGCGATACGCTCCGCAATCGCCCGCGCCCGGTCCATCAGCGCCTCGCCGTCCCAGTCCACGGGCAGGCCGCGGTCCAGCCGCAGGCGGCCCTGCACGATCACGGACTCGATCTGGTCGCGGTTCGCCAGCCGCACCAGTTCCCATTCCAGGTCCCAGGAGGGCGCCAGTTCGGGAATGTCCAGCTTCACGACCAGCAGGTCGGCATGAGCGCCTGGCGCGATTTCACCGACTTTTCCGGCCAGGCCCACGGCATCCGCCCCGCCGCGCAGCCCCATGTCCAGCCAGCGCCAGCCGCCGCCCGCGGACGAATCCCCGCTCGCCATGGCGCTCGTCAGGCGCTGTGCGGTTTCCGCGGCATCCAGCAGCCGGAAGGCGTCGCTACGCGTGCCGTCGGTGCCCAGCCCCAGGCGCACGCCCAGCTCGCTCAGCAGCAGGGCCGGAGCGACCGCATTGCCTTTCCAGGCGCTGGCCACCGGGTTGTAGCTGACGGCGGCGCCACTGTCGCGCAGCAGCGCGATCTCGTCCGGCGTCAGCAGGGTGGCGTGCGCGGCCAGCAGTTCCGGCCCGATGGCGCCCAGGCGGCCCAGGCGCTGCAGCGGCCGCAGCCCCGTGGCGACCAGGGAACGCTCGACGGCCGCCAGGTGTTCGTTCAGGTGTGTCTGGAAAGGCACGCGGGCTTCGCGGGAGAGGCGCGCCACCGCGACCAGGACCTCGTCGCTGGCCGCCTCGGGGATGGAGATCGCCAGCGAGGGATGGATCAGCGGATGCCGGTCCCACCGGCCCAGGTGATGCCGCGCCAGCTGCAGGATCTGCGCCTCCGTGGCGACGGCCTGGCCGCCCTGCAGGTCGTTGCAGATCACGCCCAGCACGCACCGCAGGCCCACCGCGCCGACCGCGTCGGCCACGATTTCCATGCCGACCGTGGCGCGCGTGCCCGCATCGGCCACCGTGGTGAACCCGCCGCGCAGGGATTCCCAGGCGGCCAGGCGGGCGGCGACGTCGATGGCCTCGGCGTCCATGTGCCGTTCCATCGGCACCCAGACGCGCCGGAAGATTTCCGAAGGCTCGCCGAACACCAGCGATTTGCCGAAGGTCTGCGTGACGTGATGATGCGCGTCGACGAATCCCGGCATCAGCAGCCGGCGCGGCAGGGGAATGGTGGGCAGGGCCTCGGCGGAAAACCGGCCGGCCGGCCCGACGTCCGTGATCCTTCCCCGCTCGACGCGCACCCCCAGGCCGGAATGCACGCCGTCGGGCAGCAGGACCTTGTCCGGCACCAGCAAGACCGCCCGTTCGTGCATGTCCTTCAGCATGTTCATCCCGATCTCCTCGATGGCGATCCGGGACGCCGCACGCCATGGAACGCGTTCCACACGCCGTGCCCATGCTTCCCAAATCGATTTGTGTCGTGGAATTCTACTCACTAAACCCGGCGACGGCAAACTTCCTCGACGGCAATCCTCGATTTTCGACGGCAATCCGCGACGGCGATTCCCGGCCGCAATCTCTGGCGGCAATCCGCGTTCGACCGCGGTCTTCGAGGGGCAATCCACGTTCAGGCGACAGTCTCCGACGAAACTCCACGGCCGTGCCGCCGGACCGCGCGCCCCCATGAGCGAATACGCATCCGTGAGCACACACGCATCCCGACGGACCATGGACGGCTTGCCCTCCGCCTCCCAGGCACCCGGCTCCCGGCTCGGGTAAACCCGGTATTGACAGGATTTCCGGCAAGTTCGAGCATTGCCATAAATCGATTTGGGAAACATGAAAAAGAAACCCAAATCGTTTTGTATCTCCGTGATCCACCCAATCCTCACAGCCACCCATACACATCCAGAGGCCCGCAATGGAGACAAACCATCCTCGCCACGACGGCGCGCCGGCGGCAGAAGTCCACCCGGTGGACCAGATCCGTCCCGTCGGCACGCTGTTCCTGTTCGCCGTCCAGCACATCCTGGTGATGGTCGCTGCGCCCGTTTCGTCCGTCTTCCTGATCGCCAAGGCCCTGAACCTGTCCGACGCGCTTTCCTCGGCCCTGCTGTCCAGCGTCTTCGTGTTCTGCGGCCTGGGATCGATCCTGCAGTCCGTCGGCATCGGCCGGATCGGCGTGCGCCTGCCCTTCATCATGCTGCCCGGCGGGGCCGCCACCATCCTGTTCATCTCGATCGCCCAGGGCACCGACCTGCAGACCGCGGCCGGGGCCGTCATCCTGACGGGGATCTTCTACATTCTCGCGGTCACCCTCTTCGTCCGCATCCTGAAGTACTTCCCGCCGCTGGTCATCGGGACCATGGTCGTGGTCATCGGCATCAGCCTGGTCAAGGTGACGGGCCTGCTGTTCACGGGCAGGCCGGGCACCGAGCACTTCGGCGATCCGCGGCAGCTCCTGCTGGCGCTGGTCACCATCGCGCTGACGGTCCTGTGCTTCAGATTCCTGCGCGGCTTCCTGCGCCAGCTCTCCGTCGCCCTGGGCCTGGTGGGCGGCACCCTCTTCGCCATGGCGCTGGGCGAAACCCATTTCATCTCGCTGGCCGCCGGGCCGCTCATCAGCACCCCCACGCTGTTTCCGTTCGGCATGCCGCACCTGGATCTCGTGGCGGCCATTCCGATGCTGGTCTGGAGCCTGGCCTCCATGGCGGAAGCCACCGGGCAGACCGTGATCAACGGAGAGATCGTCGGCCGCGAAGTGGACCCGCCGCGCGACGTGCCGCGCGTCATCCGCTCGGACGGCATCATTTCCATCATCGGCGGCCTGTTCGGCACGCCCGTCATGGTGACCAGCGGCGAGAACATCGGCATCGTGCGCGCCAGCGGCGTGCGCAGCCGCTACGTCACCGCGGTCGCCGGCGCGCTGCTCGTCGTGATCGGTTTCACGCCGCTCGCGCGGATGCTGAACGGCATCCCGCCCGCCGTCGTCGGCGGCACGGCCGTCGTCGTGTTCGCCATCATCAGCGTGCTCGGCATCCAGATGCTGGCGCGGGTCGATTTCACGCGCACCGGCAACCTGGTCACCTGCACGCTGGCCCTGGCGCTGGGCCTGCTGCCCGTGCTGATTCCGGGCATGTACCACAGCCTGCCCGCCAACGTACAGACGATCTTCGGCAGCGGCGTGGCCATGAGCGCGCTGGTCGCCGTCCTGCTCAACCTGCTGTTCCACCATTGCGGCGCACGGGACCGCGACGACCTTGCCAAGGAGCCGGACGCCGGTCCCCAGGCCCGGCCCGCCGACTACCGGATCTGACGGCGCGCCAAGGCACGAGCCTCGCCGCGAGCGGCGAGGCTGGACAGGAACGAGGCGCGGAATGGCGGGATGGCGCGGCGCCGCGAGGGCCGCGCGCTTATTTGCCCGAGGCTTGTTTCATCGAGGCCTGCCTGCCCCAGGCTTACTTGTCCGCGGCTTCCTCGCGGTGCTGGATCAGCAGCACCGGCCGCTGCGTCAGGGCCAGCACCCGGCCGGCGACCGAGCCGATCACCGCATCGAGCAGCACGCCGCGGCCGTGCGCGCCCATCACGATCATGTGGGCGTCGACCTCGTCGGCGTAGCGCGTGATCTCCTGGGGCGCGAAGCCGACCCGGGATTCGGTTTCGTGCGGCACGCCCGCCTGGCGCAGGATCTCAGCCGTGGGCTCCAGCACCTTGGCGGACTCCTCGTTGTACCAGTCCTGGATGGCCGCGGCATCCACGAAATGACTCACCCGGGCGGGCAGGCCCGCCATCACGTGCAGAATGCGCACGACGCCGCCCGCGGGCAGCAGTCCGGATTGCGCGATGTAGCGCGCCGCCTGCAGGCTGTACGCCGAGCCGTCCGTCGCCAGCACGATATCCTTAGCCATGTGACCTCCTGTCATCCGATGCGCGGGCACACGCGCGCCCGCGCCTTCAATCTACCGCACGGCATGGCTTCGCGGGCCGATCGGCCGGACAAAACCTTGCACTGACGCAATCAATCGCATCCGACATTGTCCTGATCTCCGGTCCGAAGGACAATAGGACGATGAACTCGACCCTGCTCCACACTCTGGAAGTCCAGCCCCTGGCCGTCATCGGCGACATCCACGGCGAGAGCCAGGCGCTGGATGCCCTGCTCGACCACCTGCGACAGCGCCCCGAAACGCGCGACCGCCTGCTGGTGTTCATCGGCGACCTGTGCGACCGCGGCCCCGACAGCGTGGGCGTCATCCGCCGGGTGCGGGATCTGGTGGACCAGGGGCGGGCGCTGGCCATCCTGGGCAATCACGAAATCAATCTGCTGGCCCACGACGCGAAGGACGGCTCGGGCTGGTTCTTCGACAGCCGCGAGGCTTCCGACACCCCTTTCTACGCGCCGTTCGTCCGCGCCTCGGCCCGGGAACGGCCCGAAATCCGCGATTTCCTGTGCAGCCTGCCCCTGGCGATCCGCATGCCCGGCCTGCGCATCGTGCACGCGGCCTGGGATCCGGCCTCGATCCAGGCCATCGCCGATTTTCCCTGCGGCCGCATCCTGGAACTGATCCACGAGCAGGAACTGAACCTCGTCCGGGCCGCCCGCGTCGGCGAACTGCATGCCCGCTACCGTGCGGAACTCGAGCGCTGGGGCCGCCAGCTCGAAGACCCCAACGATCCGCCGCCCTACCTGGACGCGGTGGCGGACTACGAATCGCTCGAACAGCGCCTCAATCCCATCAAGCGCCTCACCTCCGGCATCGAGGCGCGCAGCCCGCAGCCCTTCTTTTCCGGCAACCGCTGGCGCTATTCCGACCGCACGGCCTGGTGGAACGAGGACGACGACCCCACCCCCGTGCTGATCGGGCACTACTGGCGTCTGTTCGAGTCTCCGGACCGGACCACGGCCTGGCGCTACGGCCTGCTGTTCGACGGCGTGGCGCCCGCTTCCTGGCACGGGCGGCACCGCCAGGCCTTCTGCATCGACTATTCCGTCGGCGCCCGCTGGCGGGCCAGGAAGTCGCCCGGAACGGACGCGGAAAACCGCTACAAACTGGCCGCCATGCTGTGGCCCGAACGCGCCCTGCTGTTCGACGACGGCGCCCTGGTCCCCACGACCGAAGGGCCTTCCTCCCGCTGATTTCCGTGCAAGCGCCCTGTGGATAAGTCCAGAGGGCGCTTCTTGTGCCTATCCTGTCGACAAGTTGTTCATAAACGCGGCTTTTTTCGCGGCCCGGAAAACCATCCCCAAAGCGTGCGCCGGCCGCGCACAAGGACACCCACAAGACGAAACCACGCAGCCGGTTGATTTTAAAGGAATTCGGGGGTTTTCCGAGTTATCCACAGGCACTCACCATTCCTACCAGGTTTATATAAAAAAAAAGAGAAAAACATAAACACCTCAGCCAGCCATCCGGGCTTCCAGCCCGCGCAGGCGCTCCAGCCCCTGGTCCAGGGTGGCGTCCAGCTTGGCGAAGCACAGGCGCAGCAGGCCGTGGTTGGCCTCGGGCCTGGCCGGATCGGCATAGAAGGCGGAAACCGGAATGCTGGCGACGCCGATTTCCCGCGTCAGGCGGACGGCCAGCGTTTTCTCCGGCTCGGTTCCCAGCGCGCGCGTGTCCACCAGCAGGAAGAACGTGCCCTCCGAATGCAGCGGCCGAAGCACGGTGTCCTTCAGGCCGGCAAGCAGCCGGTCCCGTTTTTTCTGATAGAAGCCCGACAGCTCCGCCAGATCCGCTTCCGGCAGGTACCGGGCGATACCCGCCTGCATGGGCGTGCTGACGGAAAACACCGTGAACTGGTGTACCTTGCGGATTTCCGCCATCACACGCGCCGGCGCGCAGCAGTAGCCGATCTTCCAGCCAGTGGCATGGAAGGTCTTGCCGAAGGACGACACCAGCACGGTGCGTTCCGCCAGCGCGGCCCGGGACACCGGACTCAGATGCGTGAGGCCGTCGAACACGATGTGCTCGTAGGCCTCGTCCGACAGCAGCAGGATTGGATGCCGCGCGATGAGGGCTTCCAGGGCGTCCAGGTCTTCGATTTTCAGCGTGAGCCCGGTCGGATTGTGGGGAAAATTCAGCACCAGCATCCGGGTCCTGGGCGTCAGCGCGGATTCCACGCGGTTCCA
Organism: Castellaniella defragrans 65Phen; assembly: GCF_000612685.1. Taxonomy (NCBI): domain Bacteria; kingdom Pseudomonadati; phylum Pseudomonadota; class Betaproteobacteria; order Burkholderiales; family Alcaligenaceae; genus Castellaniella; species Castellaniella defragrans. The sequence continues at coordinate 178,996 of NZ_HG916765.1, read as the reverse complement.
GTCGATGCGAAAGGTCGTGTCTCCCGCCTGCGGCGCACGCATGGGAACCCGGACCGCTTCGGCGCCCGCCAGGCGGGTCGCGGGCGCGTAGAGGTCGTAGGCCGGATCGATCAGCAGGACTTCGTCGCCAGGATGCGTCAATGCCAGCAGGCTGCTCATCAGCGCTTCGGTTGCGCCGGCAGTGACCGTGATTTCCGATTCGGTCGAATAGGACCGGCCGTGTTGCGCCATGACCTTGGACGCGATCGCTTCCCTGAGCTGCGGCAGACCCGCCATGGGGGCGTACTGGTTGCAGCCCTGTCGCATGGCTTCGCCGACGGCCTGAATCAGCGCCTCCGGCGGCGGATAGTCCGGAAAGCCCTGCCCCAGGTTGATGGCCTGGCATTGCTGGGCCAGCGCGCTCATTTCGGTGAAGATGGTGCTGCCGACGTCAGGCAGCTTGGATGGCAGTGTGTTCGGCATGTGTGGTTTTTGGTTGACGGGTGTGGATTTCAGGATGGGATTTCGAGCACGGCGGGCTCACTTGCGCATACAATCGCGCATAAGGGAAAACTATGATTTGACTTTTCGGATTGCGTAGTTATGCTCCCTGTTGCAATGCAATCTAGTAGTACGCACGTTTCGCACACGGCATGCCCTGTTGCTCATCGCACTCCGGCACGATCTGTTTCGTTTCAGCGTTTTTGATTCATTGTTTTTCATTTCATTTATTTAGGACGTTTCAGATCATGGCTCAAACGGGCAAAGTCAAATGGTTCAACGCCGAGAAGGGCTTCGGCTTCATCACGCCGGACGCCGGCGGCACTGACGTGTTTGCGCACTTCTCCGCCATCGAAGGCCGCGGCTACCGCAGCCTCAACGAAGGTCAGGCCGTGCAGTACGAAGTCAAGGATGGCCCCAAGGGTCCCCAGGCTGCTGAAATCCGCCCCCTGTAATCGGTCGGCGCTTTTCTCCAAAAAGGCACTCTTCGGAGTGCCTTTTTTGTTGTTCGAGCAATCCCAGGCCCAGGAAACTTGTACCCTCTTGTCCCGGGCTTGTCCACAGCTTTGTTCACAGTGGCATGGCTGGCTGCGGTAGAAGACGTGGCGGCATGGATGCGCGACCGTGGGGGTGTTCCACGTGGAACATTGGATGGATAGCCTCTTCCTCTGGAGGCTGTTGATCGGGCGCGTCGAATTCCGGTCCGGAACCGCCGGCGCCTCCGGACTTGTTTGGATCCGGCGTTTGCCGCGCGCAGCCATGCTCCAGATGTCGAACCGGTGGACGCCAGGCTGAATCCCGCATGACGTCGTTCGTGCACCCATCCTGCCATGGCGCGTTTGCTTTCGGCTTAAAGTATTGCGTCGTGCGTCGAGAGTTTCCTCGTTCCTTTGAGGCTATAGACCAAGGACAGGCATCGGTGTCCTGGTTCCGAGATGAAGTAGACGCTGCTTCCACCCGTCTCACTCCAATTGGTTGAGCTCGCTTGCGGATCAGGTTCCGTAGAACCGGATTGCTGGGCGAGGCATTGGCCAGCTGCCTGGATACCCTCGCAGATCCCTCTGGCGTTTTGGTCAGCATAAGTTTATTTGGCCAGACGTTTGATCGCCAGTTCCAGGAGGATGATCTCCGCGTAGTGGGGATGATCTCGGCTATCCCGGATGGATGCAGGAACGCCCCACACTATATTCACCGATGTTTCACGTGGAACAATCCAGGCACGTGTTCCACGTGAAACATTCAATCGCAGGTCCGCGAAGTATAATTTCGGGAACTATCCTGTTTTCCCCTATGAATTACTCTGAAGAATTCGATGTCCTCGTGATCGGTGGCGGTCACGCCGGGGCTGAAGCCGCATTGGCCGCAGCCCGCATGGGCGTGTCCACGCTCCTGTTGACCCACAATATGGACACCCTGGGCCAGATGTCCTGTAATCCTTCCATCGGCGGGATCGGCAAGGGACACCTGGTCAAGGAAGTCGATGCGCTGGGCGGCGCCATGGCCTGGGCCACCGATCAAGCGGGTATCCAGTTCAGGATCCTGAATCGTTCCAAGGGGCCAGCCGTGCGCGCCACGCGCGCCCAGGCGGATCGATCCCTGTATCGCCGCGCCATCCGGATGATCCTGCAGGGTCAGAAGAATCTGATGATTTTTCAGCAGGCGGTGGACGACCTGATCCTGGAAGGCGACCGTGTGGTGGGGGCGCGCACCCAGATCGGACTGGTGTTCCGGGCGCGCGCCGTGGTCCTGACGGCGGGCACGTTCCTGAACGGCCTGATGCACGTCGGACTGTCGCATTACGCCGCGGGCCGGGCCGGCGATCCGCCGGCGACCAGCCTGGGAGAGCGGCTCAAGGAATTGAAGCTGCCCCAGGGCCGGCTGAAGACCGGCACGCCGCCGCGCATCGATGCGAAAACCATCGATTTTTCCAAGACCGAAATCCAGCCCGGCGACACGGATCCCGTCCCCGTGTTTTCCTTCCTGGGGCGCGCCGACATGCACCCCGAACAGGTGCCGTGCTGGATCACGCACACCAACGAACGTTCGCACGAGATCGTGCGTTCGGGTCTGGACCGCTCGCCCATGTACAGCGAGCAGGGCACGATCGAAGGCATCGGCCCGCGTTACTGCCCGTCGATCGAGGACAAGATCCACCGTTTTGCCGACAAGGCCAGCCACCAGGTGTTCCTGGAGCCGGAAGGCGCATCGTCCTGCGAGATCTATCCCAACGGAATCTCCACCAGCCTGCCGTTCGACATCCAGTTCGCGCTGGTGCGCAGCCTGCCCGGATTGGAAAATGCGCGCATCATGCGGCCCGGCTATGCGATCGAATATGACTACTTCGATCCCCGGCACCTGCATGCCTGGCTGGAGACCCGCGCGATCCGGGGCCTGTTCTTTGCCGGGCAGGTCAACGGCACCACGGGGTACGAGGAAGCCGCCGCCCAGGGGCTGCTGGCGGGCGCCAATGCCGCCTTGCAGGCGCTGGGGCGCGAGCCTTGGACGTTGGACCGCAGCCAGGCCTATCTGGGGGTGCTGGCGGACGATCTTGTAACTAAAGGAGTTACAGAACCTTACAGAATGTTTACATCGCGGGCGGAATACCGCCTCAGCCTGCGCGAGGACAACGCCGACCTCCGCTTGACGGAAATGGGCCGGACGCTGGGCCTGGTGGACGACGCGCGCTGGGATGCCTTCTGCCGCAAGCGCGACGCCGTGGAGGCCGAAATCCAGCGCCTGCGGGAAACCCGTGTCAATCCCGCGGTGCTGGATGCCCACGTGCGCGAACGCATGGCCCTGCAGCGGCTGGATCGCCATCCCAGCCTGCTCGACCTGCTGCGCCGCCCCGACGTCGAGTACGACGCCCTGATGGCCCTGCGGGATGCGCAGGGCGCGCCGCTGGCTGGCCCCGGGCTGGCCGATCCGGCGCAGGCCGAACAGGTCGGCATCCAGGCCAAGTACGCCGGCTACGTGGACCGCCAGCGCGACGAGATCGAGCGCCAGAAGGCGCAGGCGGATCAGGCGGTCCCGCAGGACTTCGACTACGCCGGCGTCGCCGGCCTGTCCACCGAGGTGCGCCAGCGCCTGGAGGCCTCGCGCCCCGCCACCATCGGCCAGGCGGCGCGGATCTCCGGCGTCACGCCGGCGGCGGTCTCCCTGCTGCTGGTCCACCTGAAGCGCCACGCGCGCGGGCGCCGGGCGGCATGAGCGGGACCCCGCCTTTTCCCGAATTCCGGGCGTGCCTGGAAAATGCCCTGGACGCCCTGGGCATGCAGGCCGACCACGCCCGCATTCCCGCGCTGCTGGGCTACCTGCAGCAGCTGCAGCACTGGAACAAGGCCTACAACCTGACGGCCGTGCGCGATCCCGGCAAGATGCTGGTGCAGCACGTGTTCGACAGTCTGGCCATCGTGCCCGAACTGCGCGCCCGCTGGCCGCGGCGCGCCCTGCGCGTCGCGGACATGGGTTCGGGCGCCGGTTTACCGGGTATCATTCTGGCCATCTGCCAGCCGGACTGGACCATCGTCTGCGTGGACGCCGTGGGCAAGAAGACCGCGTTCATCCGCCAGGCTGCCGGCGTCCTGGGGCTGAAGAACGTGCGCGCGGAACACGGCCGCATCGAATCCATGGACAGCCTGCAGGCCGACCTGGTGATCTCGCGCGCATTCGCCTCGCTGTCGGATTTCGTGCGGGTCGCCGCGCACCATCGCGCGCCCGGCGGCATCCTGCTGGCCATGAAGGGCCAGGATCCCGTGGCCGAGCGGGCCGCCCTCGAAGCCGGCACGGGCTGGTACGTGAAACGCGCCGTCGAGCTGGACGTGCCCGAAATGGACGCGAGCCGCTGTCTGCTGGAACTCGATTCAACCGGTCCCGAAGGAACCCCATGACTGCCGATCGTCCGAAATCCGCCCGCGTGTTCTGCATCGCCAACCAGAAGGGCGGCGTGGGCAAGACCACCACGGCCATCAACCTGGCCGCGTCGCTGGCCCTGCACGGCCAGCGCGTGCTGCTGGTCGATCTGGATCCGCAGGGCAACGCCACCATGGGCAGCGGCATCGACAAGAACGCCGCCTCCGTCAACCTGTACCAGGTGCTGATCGGCGAGGCCGACGTGGCCGAGGCCCGCATCCGCTCCGAGACCGGCGGCTACGACGTGCTGCCTTCCAACCGCGAACTGTCCGGCGCCGAGATCGACCTGGTGCAGATGGACGACCGCGAGATGCAGCTCAAGCAGGCCCTGTCCAAGGTGGCGCAGGACTACGACTTCATCCTGATCGACTGCCCGCCCACGCTGTCCCTGTTGACCCTCAACGGGCTGGCCGGGGCGCATGGCGTGATCATCCCCATGCAGTGCGAGTATTTCGCGCTCGAAGGCCTGTCCGACCTGGTCAACACCATCAAGCGGATCTACCGCAACCTGAACGCCGACCTGGAACTGATCGGGCTGCTGCGCGTCATGTTCGACACGCGCATGACGCTGCAGCAGCAGGTCTCCGCCCAGCTGGAATCGCACTTCGGGGACAAGGTCTTCAAGACGGTCGTGCCGCGCAACGTGCGCCTGGCCGAGGCGCCCAGTTACGGTCAGCCCGGCGTCATCTACGACAAGTCGTCCCGGGGCGCCCGGGCCTATCTCGCCTTCGGCGAGGAACTCATCCGCCGTGTCGGCGGCCAGATCCGTCCGCGCGCGGCCTGAACGAGGCGCGCCCGGCATCATCCACGAGGAAACACAAGACGATGGCCACACGCAAGAAAGGACTCGGACGCGGCCTGGACGCCTTGCTGGGCGCCGACAACGGCGCGCTGGACGCGGTGGGGCGGCAGAAGGACGACGCCCCCAGCCAGCTGCCGGTCGCCGTCCTGCGCGCGGGCCGCTACCAGCCGCGCACCCGCATGGACGAAGGCGCGCTCAACGACCTGGCCGACTCCATCCGCGCCCAGGGCATCATGCAGCCCATCCTGGTGCGCCCGCTGGACGACGAGCCCGGGCAGTACGAGATCATCGCCGGCGAGCGCCGCTTCCGCGCCGCGCGGATCGCCGGCCTGGAGGCCGTGCCCGTCCTGGTGCGCCGGGTGGCGGATGAAAACGCCGCCGCCATGGCCCTGATCGAGAACATCCAGCGGGAGGACCTCAATCCCCTCGAAGAAGCCCACGGCGTGCGCCGCCTGCTGGACGAATTCGGCCTGACCCATGAGCAGGCCGCCACCGCCATCGGCCGTTCGCGCTCGGCCACCACCAACCTGCTGCGCCTGCTGAACCTGGCCGAGCCGGTGCAGACCATGCTGCTGGCCGGCGACATCGACATGGGCCACGCCCGTGCCCTGCTGGCCACCGACGCCGCGCAGCAGATCCTGCTGGCCAACGAAGTCGTCGCCCGGCGCCTGTCCGTGCGCGAGACTGAAAAACGCGTGTCGCGCGCCCTGCGCGAAGCCGACGAACCCCTGTCCACGCCGGCCGGCCGCGCCGCCCGGGGCGCCGGCAACGCCCGTTCGGGCGACCTGGACCGGCTGGAGAAGGCCCTGTCCGACCATCTCGCCACCCAGGTGAGGATCCGCACGGGCGCGCGCAAGGGCGGACAGCTCGTGATCGAGTTCTCCGACTGGGCGCACCTCGACGCGCTGCTGGAGCGCCAGGGCCTGGGCGACGTGCTGGACGAGCGGCGCTCGGCCTGAAGGGAGAACGGACGCGTCGGATGCCGTGCGCCCCCGCGTCGGACCATCCGTCCCGGCCTCCGGCCCCGTCACTTGACATCCCCCTCAAACATCTTCATAATTCGGGATTCGCTTCGGTGGGGTGCCCGAGTGGTTAAAGGGGGCAGACTGTAAATCTGTTGGCCTTGCGCCTACGTTGGTTCGAATCCAACCCCCACCACCATGCGAACGATGTCCCGTGCTGAATTGTGGGGTGTCGGCAGGGATCCGAATCGCGGGTGTAGCTCAATGGTAGAGCAGAAGCCTTCCAAGCTTACGACGAGGGTTCGATTCCCTTCACCCGCTCCAGCGGGTCCGGTTCGACGGTCATCGAAATGAATTCCGCCCATGTGGCTCAGTGGTAGAGCACTCCCTTGGTAAGGGAGAGGTCATGCGTTCGATCCGCATCATGGGCACCACAACATCTTGGATCATTCCACAGTCAGGAGTCAGCCATGGCAAAAGGCAAGTTTGAACGGACCAAACCGCACGTGAACGTGGGTACGATCGGCCACGTTGACCACGGCAAGACGACGCTGACGGCGGCGATCACGACGGTGCTGGCCAAGGCGAGCGGTGGCGAGGCCAAGGGCTACGACCAGATCGACAACGCGCCCGAAGAGAAGGCGCGCGGGATCACGATCAACACCTCGCACGTGGAATACGAGACGGCCAACCGTCACTACGCGCACGTGGACTGCCCGGGCCACGCCGACTACGTGAAGAACATGATCACGGGTGCGGCGCAGATGGACGGGGCGATCCTGGTGGTGTCGGCCGCCGACGGCCCGATGCCGCAGACGCGCGAGCACATTCTGCTGGCGCGCCAGGTGGGCGTGCCCTACATCATCGTGTTCCTGAACAAGTGCGACATGGTCGACGACGAGGAGCTGCTGGAGCTGGTCGAGATGGAAGTGCGCGAACTTCTGTCCAAGTACGACTTTCCGGGCGATGACACGCCGATCGTCAAGGGCTCGGCCAAGCTGGCGCTCGAAGGCGACGAAGGTCCGCTGGGCGCGCAGGCGATCATGCAGCTGGCTGCGGCGCTGGACAGCTACATCCCGACGCCGGAGCGCGCGGTCGATGGCACGTTCCTGATGCCTGTGGAAGACGTGTTCTCGATCTCGGGTCGCGGCACGGTGGTGACGGGGCGCATCGAGCGCGGGGTGATCAAGGTCGGCGAGGAAATCGAGATCGTGGGCATCCACGATACGGTCAAGACGACGTGCACGGGCGTGGAGATGTTCCGCAAGCTGCTGGACCAGGGCCAGGCGGGCGACAACGTGGGGATTCTGCTGCGCGGGACCAAGCGCGAGGAAGTCGAGCGCGGCCAGGTGCTGGCCAAGCCCGGCTCGATCCACCCGCACACGAACTTCACGGCCGAAGTCTACATTCTGTCCAAGGAAGAGGGCGGGCGTCACACGCCGTTCTTCAAGGGGTATCGTCCGCAGTTTTACTTCCGCACGACGGACGTGACGGGCACGATCGAGCTGCCGGCCGACAAGGAAATGGTGCTGCCGGGCGACAACGTGTCGATGACGGTGAGCCTGATTGCGCCGATCGCCATGGAAGAGGGGCTGCGCTTTGCCATCCGCGAAGGCGGCCGTACCGTGGGCGCCGGCGTCGTCGCCAAAATCATCAAGTAATTCTGTAGTACAATGGTGGGCTGGTCGCCCACCAACGCTTTTCAAAAAACGGGGGTGCGGCAGCGCCACCGTTTTTCGAGGTTTAGGGGTATAGCTCAATTGGCAGAGCGTCGGTCTCCAAAACCGAAGGTTGAGGGTTCGATTCCTTCTGCCCCTGCCACCGATCTCATTGCCGCAGCAGCGGCGTCGAACACCCGTATATGTCTCACCAGAACGTAGAAACCGTCAGCCGCGCCGCCGAACGCATCAAGCTCGGCCTGGCCGTGCTCGTGATCGTTGCGGGTATCGTGGCGTATTCGGTGTTCGTGGACCAGCCCGGCTACGTGCGCGTAGGTGCCTTCGTCGCCGGCCTGATCCTGGCCGCGGTCATCGTCTGGTTCAGCGACACCGGCCGGCGCACTCTGGCCTTCAGCCGCGAATCGTACAACGAAACGCGCCGCGTCGTCTGGCCCACGCGCCAGGAAACCACGCGCATGACCGCGATCGTGTTCGCCTTCGTGCTGGCCATGGGCGCTCTGCTGTGGATCGCCGACAAGCTGCTGGGCTGGGTCATCTACGGCCTGCTGCTGGGCTGGAACTAAGGAACGAAAACCGCATGAGCAAGCGCTGGTACGTCGTCCATGTCTATTCGGGCATGGAAAAAAGCGTCCACAAGGCCCTGGTCGAACGCATCGAGCGCGCCGGGCTGCAGGACGCCTTCGGCCGCATACTCGTGCCTTCCGAGGAAGTCGTCGAAATCAAGGACGGCCGCAAGTCGATTTCCGAGCGCCGCATCTTCCCGGGCTACGTCCTGGTCGAAATGGACCTCACCGACGAGACCTGGCACCTGGTGAAGAGCACCAACCGCGTCACGGGCTTCCTCGGGGGTTCCGGCAACCGTCCCGCGCCCATCTCCGAAAAGGAAGTCGAAAAGATCCTTTCCCAGATGGAAGAAGGCGTGGAAAAACCGCGTCCCAAGGTCCTCTTCGAGATCGGCGAGACCGTCCGCGTCAAGGAAGGCCCGTTCGCCGACTTCAACGGCAGCGTCGAGGAAGTCAACTACGAGAAAAGCAAGGTCCGCGTGTCGGTCACGATCTTCGGTCGTGCTACCCCGGTCGAGCTCGATTTCAGTCAGGTCGAAAAGGTCTGATTTTTTACCGCCAGGCCACGCCCACGGTAAAGCGTCCCCCAGAGGGCAAGCAGAACCCGGAGCGGTCCCCCCGGACCGCCGCCGGGCCTGACGAGCCGGGGCAGCGGACACGCTGTCCGGGGATGCGCGCCGGAAGGCGCGGCGTGGAGGCATTTTAACCCGGGGAGCCCGTCCCATCAGGCGGCGGGCGCAATCACCCGACAGGAGCATCGCATGGCGAAGAAAATCGTCGGCTTCATCAAGCTGCAAGTGCCAGCTGGTAAGGCCAATCCCTCACCCCCGATCGGTCCGGCGCTGGGTCAGCGCGGTCTGAACATCATGGAATTCTGCAAGGCGTTCAACGCCAAGACCCAGGGCCTGGAGCCCGGTCTGCCGATCCCCGTGGTGATCACCGCCTTCGCCGACAAGAGCTTCACGTTCATCATGAAGACTCCGCCGGCCACGATCCTGATCAAGAAGGCCGCGAGCGTCCAGAAGGGCTCCGCGACGCCCAATTCGGCCAAGGTCGGCACGCTCACGCGCGCCCAGGCCGAGGAAATCGCCAAGACCAAGCAGCCCGACCTGACGGCGGCCGATCTGGACGCCGCCGTGCGCACCATCGCCGGCAGCGCCCGCAGCATGGGCATCGATGTGGAAGGAGTCGTCTGATCATGGCCAAGCTGAGCAAACGCGTCGCCGCCATCGCGGCCAAGATCGATCGCACCAAGCTGTATCCGGTGGCCGAAGCCATTGCGCTGGTCAAGGAAACCGCCACCGCCAAGTTCGACGAGTCCATCGACGTCGCCGTGCAGCTGGGCATCGACCCCAAGAAGTCCGACCAGCTGGTCCGCGGCTCCGTGGTGCTGCCCGCCGGCACCGGCAAGTCCGTGCGCGTCGCCGTCTTCGCCCAGGGCGAGAAGGCCGAGGCCGCCAAGGCCGCCGGCGCCGACATCGTCGGCCTGGACGACCTGGCCGCCAGCATCAAGGCCGGCAACATCGACTTCGACGTGGTCATCGCCTCGCCCGACACGATGCGCGTCGTCGGCGCCCTGGGCCAGGTCCTGGGCCCGCGCGGCCTGATGCCGAACCCCAAGGTCGGCACCGTCACGCCCGACGTCGCCACCGCCGTCAAGAACGCCAAGGCCGGCCAGGTGCAGTACCGCACCGACAAGGCGGGGATCATCCACGCCACCATCGGCCGCGCGTCCTTCGACGTCGAAAAGCTGCAGACCAACCTGGCCGCGCTGATCGACGCCCTGAACAAGGCCCGCCCCGCGGCGGCCAAGGGCATCTATCTGCGCAAGGTCGCCGTGTCCTCCACCATGGGTGGCGGCGCGCGCGTCGAATTGGCATCGCTGGCCTCGTAAGGCCGGCCAACAGAACTTTGGGCTGCGCCCGATCGGAAACGAGAGGGCGCCGCTGTCAAAGACCGCTGGAGCCGATCGCCTCCCGGCGTGACGCTTAATCCCGGGCCGTACCGCCGGATCCAGCGTAGACGGCGCCCAGGAAGAATTCATTCATGAACTCGACCAGGCGCGCCGCATTCGGTTGATGCCGGGGATTTCCCGGCGTCGTTAGATGGAGTGTTCAACCATGAGTCTCAATCGCCAAGAAAAGGCGGTCGTCATCGAGGAAGTCTCGGCCGAAGTCGGCCGCGCCCAATCGATCATCGTCGCCGAGTACCGTGGTCTGGACGTCGCCTCCGTAACCGTATTGCGCAAGACTGCGCGTGAATCGGGCGTGTACCTGCGCGTGTTGAAGAACACGCTGGTACGCCGCGCGCTGGCCGGCACCCCCTTCGAGGGTCTGTCCGCCCAGCTCACCGGTCCGCTGATCTATGGGATCAGCGCCGACCCGGTGGCGGCCGCCAAGGTCCTGGCCGATTTCGCGAAAAGCAATGACAAGCTGGTCATCACAGGCGGGGCCCTGCCCAACAGCCTGCTGAGCCAGGATGGCGTGAAGGCCCTGGCCACCATGCCGTCCCGCGAGGAACTGCTGTCGAAGCTGCTGGGCACCATGCAGGCGCCCATCGCTCAGTTTGTGCGTACGCTCAACGAAGTGCCCACGAAGTTCGTGCGCGGCCTGGCGGCCGTGCGCGACCAGAAGCAGGCCGCGTAAGCGGTCCGCCGGCATCCCTTCGTTGCTGGAAGCGACACCAAACCTGGCATATTCAATCATCTGGAGTTCTTAAAAAATGGCAACTAAAGCTGAAATCCTGGACGCGATCGCCGCCATGAGCGTGCTCGAACTGTCCGAGCTGATCAAGGAAATGGAAGAGAAGTTCGGCGTGTCCGCCGCTGCGGCCGCTGTCGCCGTGGCTGCCGCCCCGGCCGCCGGTGGCGCTGCCGCCGCCGCCGAAGAGCAGACCGAGTTCACGGTCGTCCTGGCCGAAGTCGGCGCCAACAAGGTCAACGTCATCAAGGCCGTGCGCGAAATCACCGGCCTGGGCCTGAAGGAAGCCAAGGACCTGGTCGACGGCGCGCCGAAGCCCGTCAAGGAAGGCGTCGACAAGGCCACGGCCGACGATGCGAAGAAGAAGCTGGAAGAAGCCGGCGCCAAGGTCGAACTCAAGTAAGACCTCATCGCCGCGCCCGGGAAGCCCGGGGAAGCGCCGGATGGCCGTTTTCGGACCCGTCGGGCGCTTTCCAAAGCCTCCCGGGCTTTTGCGTTTCCAGAAAACCCGCGTTCGATGCCCCGCCGCATCACGCCGAGCCGGGTTTTCCGGAGTCGTAAACCATGGCCGTGGTTGACGGCCTAAGCAACCCTCGAGTCGGAGTGCTCATGCCTTATTCGTACACCGAAAAGAAGCGCATACGCAAAAGCTTCGCCAAGCGCGAGGACGTCCAGGACGTTCCCTACCTGCTGGCGACGCAACTGCAATCGTTCAAGACCTTCCTGCAGGCGGACGTTCCCCCCTCCCAGCGCAAGGAAGAAGGACTGCAGGCGGCCTTCAATTCGATCTTTCCAATCGTCAGCCACAATCAGATGGCGCGGCTGGAATTCGTCAGCTACGTGCTGGGCACTCCCGTGTTCGACGTCAAGGAATGCCAGCAGCGCGGCCTGACCTACGCCTCGCCGCTGCGCGCCAAGGTGCGCCTGGTGCTGATGGACCGCGAGGTCAGCAAGCCCACGGTCAAGGAAGTCAAGGAACAGGAAGTCTACATGGGCGAGATCCCGCTCATGACCGACACCGGCTCCTTCGTCATCAACGGCACGGAACGCGTCATCGTGTCCCAGCTGCACCGCTCGCCGGGCGTGTTCTTCGAGCATGACCGCGGCAAGACCCACAGCTCGGGCAAGCTGCTGTTCTCCGCGCGCGTGATTCCCTACCGCGGCTCGTGGCTGGACTTCGAGTTCGATCCCAAGGACATCCTGTTCTTCCGCATCGACCGCCGCCGCAAGATGGCGGTGACGATCCTGCTGAAGGCCATCGGCATGACGCCGGAGGCCATCCTGGCCTATTTCTCCAGCTTCGACCACATCGCCCTCCACCAGGAAGGCGGCATGCTCGAATTCGTGCCCGAGCGCTGGAAGGGCGAGATCGCGCGCTTCGACATCGCCGACAAGAAGGGCAACGTCATCGTCGAGAAGGACAAGCGCATCAATGCCAAGCACCTGCGCGACCTGACCGCCGCCAAGGTGGACCACATCTCGGTGCCCGAGGACTTCCTGCTGGGCCGCGTCCTGGCCAAGAACGTCGTCAACCCCGACACCGGCGAGATCCTGGCGCAGGCCAACGACGAGATCACCGAATCCGTGCTGGCCGAATTCCGCGCGGCGGGCATCCGCGACATCGAGACGCTCTACATCAACGAGCTGAACGAGGGCGCCTACATCTCCCAGACCCTGCGCACCGACGACACCGCCGACCAGATGGCCGCGCGCGTGGCCATCTACCGCATGATGCGTCCCGGCGAGCCGCCCACCGAGGAAGCCGTCGAAGCCCTGTTCCAGCGCCTGTTCTACTCCGAGGAAACCTACGACCTGTCGCGCGTCGGCCGGATGAAGGTCAACAGCCGCCTGGGCCGCGACGCCGGCAACACCGGCCCGCTGACCCTGACCAACGAGGACATCCTCGACACCATCAAGCTGCTGGTGGAACTGCGCAACGGCCGCGGCCAGATCGACGACATCGACCACCTGGGCAACCGCCGCGTGCGCTGCGTGGGCGAACTGGCCGAGAACCAGTTCCGCGCCGGCCTGGTGCGCGTCGAGCGCGCCGTCAAGGAACGTCTCGGCCAGGCCGAGACCGAAAACCTGATGCCGCACGACCTGATCAATTCCAAGCCGATCTCGGCCGCGATCAAGGAATTCTTCGGCTCCAGCCAGCTGTCCCAGTTCATGGACCAGACCAACCCGCTGTCGGAGATCACGTACAAGCGGCGCGTCTCCGCCCTGGGACCGGGCGGCCTGACGCGCGAGCGCGCCGGCTTCGAGGTGCGCGACGTGCACCCGACCCACTACGGCCGCGTCTGCCCGATCGAAACCCCGGAAGGCCCGAACATCGGCCTGATCAACTCCCTGGCCCTGTACGCGCGCCTGAACGAGTACGGCTTCCTGGAAACGCCCTACCGCAAGATCGTCGACGGCAAGGTCTCCGACCAGATCGAATACCTGTCGGCCATCGAGGAAAGCAAGTACGTCATCGCCCAGGCCAACGCGGTGCTGGACGAGGAAGGCCGCTTCGTCGATGACCTGGTCGCCTGCCGCGAGGCCGGCGAAACCATGCTGACCGCCCCGGCCAACGTCCACTACATGGACGTCGCGCCGTCGCAGATCGTGTCGGTCGCCGCCTCGCTGATCCCCTTCCTGGAGCACGACGACGCCAACCGGGCCCTGATGGGCGCCAACATGCAGCGCCAGGCCGTGCCCTGCCTGCGGCCCGAAAAGCCGCTGGTCGGCACCGGCATCGAGCGCACCGTGGCGGTGGACTCGGGCACGACCGTGCAGGCCGTGCGCGGCGGGATCGTGGACTTCGTCGACGCCGACCGCGTGGTGATCCGCGTGAACGACGACGAGAACGTCGCCGGCGAAGTCGGCGTGGACATCTACAACCTGAAGAAGTACACCCGTTCCAACCAGAACACCAACATCAACCAGCGGCCCATCGTCTCGCGCGGCGACCTGGTGGCGCGCGGCGACGTGCTCGCCGACGGCGCCTCCAGCGACCTGGGCGAACTGGCCCTGGGGCAGAACATGCTGATCGCGTTCATGCCCTGGAACGGCTACAACTTCGAGGACTCGGTGCTGATCTCCGAGCGCGTCGTCGCCGACGACCGCTACACCTCGATCCACATCGAAGAGCTCACCGTGGTCGCCCGCGACACCAAGCTCGGACCCGAGGAAATCACGCGCGACATCTCCAACCTGGCCGAAGTCCAGCTCAACCGCCTGGACGATTCCGGGATCGTGCACATCGGCGCCGAAGTGCGCGCCGACGACGTGCTGGTCGGCAAGGTCACGCCCAAGGGCGAGACCCAGCTCACCCCGGAAGAAAAGCTGCTGCGCGCGATCTTCGGCGAGAAGGCCTCCGACGTGAAGGACACCTCGCTGCGCGTGCCCTCCGGCATGGTCGGCACCGTCATCGACGTGCAGGTCTTCACCCGCGAAGGCATCGAGCGCGACAAGCGCGCCCAGTCCATCATCGACGACGAACTGCGCCGCTACCGCCAGGACCTGAACGACCAGCTGCGCATCGTCGAGAACGACGCCTTCGACCGCCTGCGCAAGAACCTGGTCGGCAAGACCGCCAACGGCGGCCCGCGCAAGCTGGCCAAGAACACCGAGCTGACGGCCGAGTACCTGGACGAGCTGGACCGCTGGCAGTGGTTCGACATCCGTCTGGCCGACGAGGAAGCCGCCGTCGCCCTGGAGCAGGTCAAGGACGCCCTGGAGCAGAAGCGCCACCAGTTCGACCTGGCCTTCGAGGAAAAGCGCAAGAAGCTCACGCAGGGCGACGAGCTGCCCCCGGGCGTGCTGAAGATGATCAAGGTCTACCTGGCCGTCAAGCGCCGCCTGCAGCCGGGCGACAAGATGGCCGGCCGCCACGGCAACAAGGGCGTGGTCTCGCGCATCACCCCGGTCGAGGACATGCCCCACATGGCCGACGGCACTCCCGTGGACATCGTGCTCAACCCGCTGGGCGTGCCCTCGCGGATGAACATCGGCCAGGTGCTGGAAGTCCACCTGGGCTGGGCCGCCAAGGGCCTGGGCCAGCGCATCGCCGACATGCTCGACGACGAGCGCGGCATCCAGGTCAAGGCCGTGCGCAAGAAGCTGGAAACCGTCTACAACGCCTGCGGCGGCTCGGTCAAGCTCGAACAGCTGACCGACGACGAGGTGCTGACGCTGGCCGCCAACCTGCGCAAGGGGGTGCCCCTGGCCACGCCGGTGTTCGACGGCGCGACCGAGGAAGACATCACCCGCATGCTGGAAATCGCCTACCCGGACGAGGTCGCCGAGCGCCTGAAGCTCACCAGCGGCCGCACCCAGGCCTGGCTGACCGACGGCCGCACCGGCGAGCAGTTCGAGCGTCCCGTGACCGTGGGCTACATGCACTTCCTCAAGCTGCACCACCTGGTGGACGACAAGATGCACGCGCGTTCCACCGGTCCGTACTCCCTGGTGACCCAGCAGCCGCTGGGCGGCAAGGCGCAGTTCGGCGGCCAGCGCTTCGGGGAAATGGAAGTCTGGGCCCTGGAAGCCTACGGCGCCTCCTACACCCTGCAGGAAATGCTGACGGTGAAGTCCGACGACATCACGGGCCGGACCAAGGTCTACGAGAACATCGTCAAGGGCGATCACGTGATCGACGCGGGCATGCCCGAATCGTTCAACGTGCTGGTCAAGGAAATTCGATCCCTGTCCCTGGACATGGATCTGGAGCGTAAATAATGAAAGCGCTACTCGATCTCTTCAAGCAAGTCTCCCAGGACGAGCAATTCGACGCCATCCGCATCGGGATCGCCTCGCCGGAAAAGATCCGTTCGTGGTCCTTCGGCGAAGTGCGCAAGCCCGAGACCATCAACTACCGCACCTTCAAGCCCGAGCGCGACGGCCTGTTCTGCGCCAAGATCTTCGGCCCGATCAAGGACTACGAGTGCCTGTGCGGCAAGTACAAGCGCCTGAAGCACCGCGGCGTGATCTGCGAGAAGTGCGGCGTCGAGGTCACCGTGGCCAAGGTGCGCCGCGAGCGCATGGGCCACATCGAGCTGGCCAGCCCGGTGGCGCACATCTGGTTCCTGAAGTCCCTGCCCTCGCGCCTGGGCATGGTGCTCGACATGACGCTGCGCGACATCGAGCGCGTGCTCTACTTCGAGGCCTGGTGCGTGATCGAGCCGGGCATGACGCCGCTCAAGCGCGGCCAGATCATGTCCGACGACGACTACCTGGCCAAGACCGAGGAATACGGCGACGACTTCCACGCCCTGATGGGCGCCGAGGCCGTGCGTGAACTGCTGCGCAACATCGACATCGATTCCGAGGTCGAGAAACTGCGCGCGGAACTCAAGGCCACGGGCTCGGATGCCAAGATCAAGAAGATCTCCAAGCGCCTGAAGGTCCTGGAAGGCTTCCAGAAGTCCGGCATCAAGCCCGACTGGATGATCATGGAAGTGCTGCCGGTGCTGCCGCCGGACCTGCGTCCGCTGGTGCCGCTGGACGGCGGGCGCTTCGCCACGTCCGACCTGAACGACCTCTACCGCCGCGTCATCAACCGCAACAACCGCCTGAAGCGCCTGCTGGAACTGAAGGCGCCGGACATCATCCTGCGCAACGAAAAGCGCATGCTGCAGGAAGCCGTCGATTCGCTGCTGGACAACGGCCGCCGCGGCAAGGCCATGACCGGCGCCAACAAGCGCCAGCTCAAGTCCCTGGCCGACATGATCAAGGGCAAGAGCGGCCGCTTCCGCCAGAACCTGCTGGGCAAGCGCGTCGACTACTCCGGCCGTTCCGTGATCGTGGTGGGCCCGCAGCTGCGCCTGCACCAGTGCGGCCTGCCCAAGCTGATGGCGCTGGAGCTGTTCAAGCCCTTCATCTTCAACCGCCTGGAAATGATGGGCCTGGCCACCACCATCAAGGCGGCCAAGAAGCTGGTCGAGAGCCAGGAGCCGGTGGTCTGGGACATCCTCGAAGAGGTCATCCGCGAACACCCGGTGATGCTCAACCGCGCGCCCACGCTGCACCGCCTGGGCATCCAGGCCTTCGAGCCGCAACTGATCGAAGGCAAGGCCATCCAGCTGCACCCGCTGGTCTGCGCGGCCTTCAACGCCGACTTCGACGGCGACCAGATGGCCGTGCACGTGCCCCTGTCGCTGGAAGCCCAGCTGGAAGCCCGCACCCTGATGCTGGCCTCCAACAACGTCCTGTTCCCGGCCAACGGCGAACCGGCCATCGTGCCGTCCCAGGACATCGTGCTGGGCCTGTACTACGCCACGCGCGAGCGCATCAACGGCAAGGGCGAGGGCATGTTCCTGGCCGACCTGGCCGAGGTGCAGCGCGCCTACGACAACCACGAAGTCGAGCTGCAGACGCGCATCACCACCCGCCTGCCCGAGTACGTCAAGGACGAGAACGGCGAATGGAAGGCCGTGGTCGGCCGCTTCCAGACCACCGTGGGCCGCGCCCTGCTGTCCGAGATCCTGCCCCATGGCCTGCCCTTCGCGGTGCTGAACAAGGCGCTGAAGAAGAAGGAAATCTCGCGCCTGATCAACCTGTCCTACCGCCGCTGCGGCCTGCGCGCCACGGTGATCTTCGCCGACAAGCTGATGCAGGCGGGCTTCCGCCTGGCCACGCGCGGCGGCGTGTCGATCGCCATGGGCGACATGGTCGTGCCCGACGTCAAGGGCGAAATCCTGGCCCAGGCCTCGAAAGAGGTCAAGGAAATCGACAAGCAGTATTCCTCCGGCCTGGTCACGGCGCAGGAACGCTACAACAACGTGGTGGACATCTGGGGCAAGGCCGGCGACCGCGTCGGCAAGGCCATGATGGAGCAGCTCTCCACCGAGCCGGTCATCGACCGCCACGGCAAGGAAACCCGCCAGGAATCGTTCAACTCCATCTACATGATGGCCGATTCCGGGGCCCGGGGCTCCGCCGCCCAGATCCGCCAGCTGGCGGGGATGCGCGGCCTGATGGCCAAGCCCGACGGCTCCATCATCGAGACCCCCATCACGGCGAACTTCCGTGAAGGCCTGAACGTGCTGCAGTACTTCATCTCGACCCACGGCGCGCGCAAGGGTCTGGCCGACACCGCCCTGAAGACCGCCAACTCGGGCTACCTGACCCGCCGCCTGGTGGACGTGACCCAGGACCTGGTCATCACCGAGGACGATTGCGGCACCTCGCACGGCTACGTGATGAAGGCCCTGGTGGAAGGCGGCGAAGTCATCGAGCCGCTGCGCGACCGCGTGCTGGGCCGCGTCACGGCCACCGACATCGTCAATCCCGACACCCAGGAAACCGTCATCCCGGCCGGCACCCTGCTGGACGAAAACCTGGTCGAGCTGCTCGACGAAGTGGGCGTGGACGAGGTCAAGATCCGCACTCCGCTCACCTGCGAGACCCGCCACGGCCTGTGCGCGCACTGCTACGGCCGCGACCTGGGTCGCGGTTCGCTGGTCAGCAAGGGCGAGGCCGTGGGCGTCATCGCCGCGCAGTCCATCGGCGAACCGGGCACGCAGCTGACGATGCGGACCTTCCACATCGGCGGCGCCGCCTCGCGCTCGGCCATGGCCAGCTCGGTCGAGACCAAGTCCGCCGGCACGGTGGGCTTCGCCATCGGCCTGCGCTACCTGACCAACGCCAAGGGCGACCGCATCGCCGTGTCCCGCTCCGGCGAGATCGTCATCTATGACGACAACCGCCGCGAGCGCGAACGCCACAAGGTGCCCTACGGCGCCACCATCGCCGTGGGCGACGGCGACGTGGTCAAGGCCGGCGCCAAGCTGGCCACCTGGGATCCGCTGACGCGCCCCATCGTGTCGGAATACACCGGCACGATCCGCTTCGCCAACATCGAGGAAGGCGTCACGGTGGCGCGCCAGGTGGACGAGATCACCGGCCTGTCCACGCTGGTCGTGATCACGCCCAAGACGCGCGGCACCAAGGGTGCCGCCGCGCGCCCGCAGATCCTGCTGCTCGACGAGCAGGGCCAGGAAATCAAGGTGGCCGGCACCGACCACGCGGTGGCGATCTCGCTGCCCGTGGGCGCGCTGATCACCGTGCGCGACGGCCAGTCCGTGGGCGTGGGCGATTTCCTCGCCCGGATTCCGCAGGAATCCCAGAAGACCCGCGACATCACCGGCGGTCTGCCGCGCGTGGCCGAGCTGTTCGAGGCCCGTTCGCCCAAGGACGCCGGCATGCTGGCCGAAGTCACCGGCACGGTTTCCTTCGGCAAGGACACCAAGGGCAAGCAGCGCCTGGTCATCACCGACATGGACGGCGTCAGCCACGAGTTCCTGATCTCCAAGGAAAAGCAGGTGCTGGTGCACGACGGCCAGGTGGTCAACAAGGGCGAGCTGATCGTCGACGGTCCGGCCGATCCGCACGACATCCTGCGCCTGCAGGGCATCGAGCCGCTGGCCTCCTACATCGTCAACGAGGTCCAGGACGTCTACCGCCTGCAAGGGGTGAAGATCAACGACAAGCACATCGAAGTGATCGTCCGCCAGATGCTGCGCCGCGTGAACATCACCAACTCCGGCGACACCAGCTTCATCACCGGCGAGCAGGTCGAGCGCTCCGAGCTGCTGAACGAGAACGACCGCATGGACGCCGAAGGCAAGATCCCGGCCACGTATGAAAACGTGCTGCTGGGCATCACCAAGGCGTCCCTGTCGACCGATTCGTTCATCTCGGCGGCGTCCTTCCAGGAAACCACCCGCGTGCTGACCGAGGCCGCCATCATGGGCAAGCGCGACGAGCTGCGCGGCCTGAAGGAAAACGTCATCGTGGGCCGCCTGATCCCGGCCGGCACGGGCATGTCCTACCACATCGCCCGCCACGAGAAGGAAGCCTTCGAGGCCGCCGAGCGCGCCGCGGCCCGCGAGCTGGCCAATCCGTTCGGCGAGCCGTCCGAGATGGCCCACGTGGGCTCCGGGGACGCCGATCCGGACGCCGACGCGTCGGCCGACGGCGAAGGCTCAGCCGAAGAGTGATCGCGACAACGGGCGGCCCGGCCGCCCGCGCCGGCCGTCCTCGGTCCAATAAGGGCGTCAGGCCCCGCTCCCTTCCAGGAGCGGGGTTTTTTTTTCGGTCTTTCTTTTCAGTTTTTCGATCGGCGCGCACGAGCGGCACGCGGTCGTGCGCGCCGCGATCCTCCGGCGCCGGCCGGCCCGGCGCGGGACCGGTGCCGGAGTCGGTCGCCGGAGTCAGGTGCCGGGATCAGATGCGGGGATCAGCCGCCCAGGCAGCGGCGCGCGCCTTCGATGCAGCGGCGGGCCCACGCCTCGTGGCCCAGCGCCTCGACCTGGGCGTCGTTGGGGATTTCGAGGGAATAGGGGATGGGGGGCAGGGCGCCCAGGATCCCGGGGATGTCGATGCCGCCTTCGCCGGGGACCAGGCGCTCGCTGCGCGCGGTGTGGATCAGGTCTTCGGCGCTGCCGGGGATCCCGGCCGCCGCGTCGCAGACCTGGGCGAAGCGGAACCATTCGCGCGGCAGGGCGCGCAGGGCGTCCAGGCTGTCGCGCGAGCGGTCGAAGTGCAGCGTGTCGACGACGATGCCCGCGTTGGGGCGGCCAGCCGCGCGCACCACGTCCGCCGCGGCCTGGAGATTCGGGGTTTCCGTCCAGCTCGGGTATTCCAGGCCGATGGACAGGTCCAGCGGCCGGGCCATGTCGCACAGCCGCGCGAAGCGCGCCGTCGCCCGGGCGCGGTCGGGGTCCGGCAGCTGGGCCAGGATGTGCTGTGCGCCCAGTTCCGCCGCCGCGTCGAGGACGGCGGCATAGGCCTCGGGCTCGACCTCGGGCGGCATGCGGGCGAGTTCGATGTCCAGCACGCGCACGCCGGTGTCCTTCAGCAGCGCCTTCACCTCGGCCATCATGGCCGGGTCGTCCTGCAGCGCGAAGACGTGCTCCGTGGGCGTGACGGCGGTCAGCCGCAGGCTGACGTAGTCGTAGCCGGTGCGGTGGGCGATGCGGATCATGTCCACGGGCGAACAGGTCAGCACCGTGAGGTGGGCAAGGGAGAACTGGAGAGCCATTGCGAGATCCTGAAAGCCGAAGTCCATTTAATATAGAACTATATTCTAATGTACGCAACAATAAAACGGAATCGAGTTCCGCCGATTCGGGTGCGGCACACGGCCCAGGTTTACAGCGGGAATCCGGCACCGTATCCTTAGTCCCTTTTCGCTCCCCCAGGAGGCCGCGATGCCCGACCGTTATGCCGTCATCGGCAACCCGATAGCCCAATCCAGGTCTCCGGTCCTGCACACGGCTTTCGCGCGCCAGTTCGGCCACGATCTCCAGTACGAGAAGCTGCTCGCCACGCACGAGAATTTCGCCGAGACCGTGCGCCGGTTCATCGCCGAGGGCGGCAAGGGGATGAACGTCACGGCGCCGTTCAAGCTCGCCGCGCTGGAGTTCGCCGACACCCTGTCCGAGCGGGCGCGCGCCGCGCGCGCCATCAACACGCTCAAGTTCGGCCCCGAGGGCGTCCATGGCGACAACACCGACGGCGTCGGCCTGGTCAGCGACATCCGCGACCGCCTGGGGATCGCGCTGCGGGACCGGCGCATCCTCGTCATCGGCGCGGGCGGCGCGGCGCGCGGCATCCTGCAGCCGCTGCTCGAGACCGGCCCGGCCCACCTGCTGCTGGTCAACCGCACCGAACGCAAGGCCCACGAGCTGCTGGAGGCCTGCGGCGCCGCCGGCGTCACCGCGGCCGGTCCGCTGGACGCGGCGGCGGATGGCGCCTTCGACGTCGTGATCAACGCCACCTCGGCCAGCTTCGACGACGGCCGCCTGCCCCTGGGGCGTGGCACCTTCGCGCCCGGCGCCCTGGCCTACGACCTGGTGTATGGCCGCGGCGAAACGGCCTTCCTGCGCGATGCCCGGCGGCTGGGCGCGGCCCGGGTCTCGGACGGCCTGGGCATGCTGGTGGGGCAGGCGGCCGAATCCTACCGCCTCTGGTTCGGCTGCTGGCCCGACGTGGAGCCGGTCATGGCCCTGGTGCGCTAGGCGCGCCCCGGCCGCGGCGGCAATCCCGCGGCGCATCCTCCTTCTCCGTTCCGCCTCTCCGCTCCCGCGGGCTGCCCGGGGGCTGCCCGCGTGCGCCCCGCAGCCACGCACCCGGGCATCGCGCGCCCGAGCACCAGCGCAGCCGGGCACCCGAGCACTTGCGCAGCCGCACCGGGCGCCGCCGGCCGGCTGCAGGGAACGGCGCGCTGGCATGCCGTCGCGCACTCCCCCAGACAAAAGCCGATTCTATAAATCAGTTGCGACAAGCAGAATTCTGTTCTAAAGTTAGGCATGGCGATTCCATTATCAGCATGAGACGAGGAACAGAATGGCAAAGGCCCTCGCGGGTATCCGCGTACTGGATCTGACGAATGTCCTGGCAGGGCCATTCTGCGCCTATCAGTTCGCGCTGCTCGGCGCCGAAGTGATCAAGGTCGAAGTGCCGGGCTCGGGGGATCTCGCCCGGCAGCTGGGCGCCGACCCGGAGCTGAACGGCCGCGGCATGGGGGCGTCCTTCCTTGCGCAGAACGGCGGCAAGCGCTCCATCACCCTGAACCTGAAATCCGCCGGCGGGCGCGAGGTCTTGCGCCGCCTGGTGGCCTCCGCGGACGCCCTGATCGAAAACTTCCGCCCCGGCGTGATGGACCGCCTGGGCGTGGGGTACGAGGCGCTCAAGGCGGTCAATCCGCGGCTGGTCTATTGCGCGATCTCCGGCTTCGGCCAGGACGGCCCCATGCGCCACGCGCCCGCCTACGATCAGATCGTCCAGGGGCTGTCGGGCGTGATGAGCATCACCGGCTCGGAAGAATCGGCGCCGCTGCGCGTGGGCTATCCCATGGCCGACACCATCGGCGGGATCACCGCCGCCTTCGCCGTGGCCAGCGCCCTGGTGCGCCAGCAGCGCACCGGCGAGGGCGATTTCATCGACGTGTCCATGCTGGATTCCGTCATCGTCACGATGGGCTGGGTGGTCTCTAACTACCTGATCGCCGGCGTGGAGCCCCGCCCCATGGGCAACGAGAACTTCACCGCCGTGCCTTCCGGCACCTTCAGGACGGGCGACGGCCCGCTGAACATCGCCGCCAACAAGCAGGAGCAGTTCGAGGCGCTGATGGACGTGATCGGCCGCCCCGAGCTCAAGACCGATGCGCGCTTCGCCGGACGCGAGAGCCGCAAGAAGAACCGCGCCGCGCTCACGGCCGAGATCGAGCGGGCCCTGTGCACGAAATCCGCCCGCGAATGGGAGGGCATCCTGTCGGGCATCGGCGTGCCCTCGGGGCGCGTCCTGAGCGTGCCGGATGCACTGGCCCATCCCCAGATCGCCGAGCGCGCGCTGCTGCGGCGGTTCGACGACGCGCCCGGCGTGGGCCGGCCGATCGAGCTGGTGCGGGCCGGATTCAAGATGGCCGGCGGCAGCCCCGACGTCGAGGCGCCGCCGCCGGCCCTCGGCCAGGACACCGACCCGATCCTGGCGGAACTGGGCTACGGCCGGGACGAGATCGCGCGGCTGCGCGAGGAACACGTGGTATAGAAAGAGGACGAAACATGACGGCACAGCACGACGATCGCGTGGACCAGGCCAGCCGGTGGTGGTCCACCGACATCATCGACATCCACCCCGGCGAGATCCGCATCCGCGGCTATGCGATCCAGGACCTGATCGGCCGGATCGGCTTCCCGGAAATGATCTGGCTCATGCTGCGCGGCGAACTGCCCGGCAAGGCCCAGGCGGCGCTGCTCGAAGCCGCGCTGGTCTCCTCCGTGGACCACGGCCCGCATGCGCCTTCCATCGCCATTTCCCGCATGGCGATCAGCTGCGGCGTGGACCTGAACGGCGCCATGGGATCGGCGGTCAACGTGCTGGGCGACATCCACGGCGGCGCCGGCCAGCAATGCATGGAAATCTACCAGGACTGCGTGGCGCGCGCCGGGCGCGGCGAGCCGCAGCCCGTGAAGGCCGCGCTGGACGCGTATCGGGCCGCGCACGGCAAGATCGTGCCCGGCTTCGGCCATCGCTTCCATCCGCGCGATCCGCGCGCCAAGCGGCTGCTGGCCCTGGTGGACGAGGCGGTCGCCCAGGGCGTCGTCTCGGGCGAATTCGCCCGGATCGGGCGCCAGGTCGAAGCCGTCCTGGAGCAGGAAAAGGGCCGCCACATCCCCATGAACATCGACGGCGCGACCGCGGTGATCTATTCCGAACTCGGCTTCGCGCCGGAACTGGGACGGGGGATCTTCATCCTCTCGCGCTCGGTCGGCATCCTCGCCCATGCCTGGGAGCAGATGCGCGAAGGCCGCCGGATCAAGGGCCCCATGCCGCCTTCCATCCCGTACGCCTACACCGGGCCGCGGCACGCCGAACTTCCCGAATGAACGGTCTCAGGAGACAGACACCATGCAAGAACTCATTTCCCGGCAACTGGTCCGCTACCTCGAAGAGCGCGGCGTCGAGCACGTCTTCGGCCTGTGCGGCCACACCAACATCGCGGTCCTGACGGAGCTGGGCAAGAGCTCCATCCGCTTCGTCAACACGCGCCACGAGCAGATCGCCGCGCACGCCGCCGACGGCTACGCGCGGATGAAGAAAAAGGCCGCCGTGGTCCTCAGCCACCTCGGGCCGGGCCTGACGAACGCCGCCACCGGCGTGGCGAACGCGGCCCTGGACTCCATCCCCATGGTCGTGATCGCGGGCGACGTCCCCAGCCACTACTACGGCAAGCATCCGCACCAGGAAATCAACCTGCACGCCGACGCCGCGCAATGGGAGGTCTACCGTCCCTTCGTGAAGCGCGCCTGGCGCGTCGAGCGTCCCGACCTGTTCCCCGAAATCGTCGAGAAGGCCTTCCAGCTGGCCGAAAGCGGCCGCCCGGGCCCGGTGCTGGTGTCCGTGCCGATGGACATCTTCTCCAAGGAAATCGACACCGCGCTGTTCGAGCGCCTGCGCCCGCACACCCGCCAGCTCGAAAAGCCGTCGCTGGACGAGGCCGTGGCGCGGCGCATCGTCCAGGCCCTGATCGACGCCGAGCGTCCGGTGATCTACGCGGGCGGCGGCATCCTGCTGGCCGATGCCGCGCAGGAACTCGAACAGCTGGTCGATCACCTGGGCATCCCGGTCGCCCATTCCCTCATGGGCAAGGGCGCGCTGCGCGACGACCACGACCTGACCCTGGGCATGACGGGCTTCTGGGGCACGCAGTTCGTCAACGACGCGTGCCGCACCGCGGACCTGGTGATCGGTCTGGGCACGCGCTTCGCCGAAGCCGACTGCAGCTCCTGGGACGACCGCTACACCTTCAGCTTCCCGCCCGCGCGCCTGATCCACATCGACATCGACCCGAGCGAGATCGGCCGCAACTATCCGGTCGAGATCGGCGCGGTCGCCGACCTGCGCCAGGCGCTGGTCGCGCTCAACCGGGTCGCGCGCGAGATGCTGCCCGCGGGCCGCCGCAACGAGGCCATGCGCGCGCGCATCGCCCGCTACCGCGAGGAATTCGCCGCCGGCAACGCGACGCTCATCCGCGAGGACCGCTACCCCATGCAGCCCGAACGCATTCTGTCGGAAGTACGCGAGGTCCTGCCGCGCGACGCCATCATCACCACCGACGTGGGCTGGAACAAGAACGGCGTGGGCCAGCAGTTCCCCGTCTACGTGCCGGGCAGCATCCTCACCCCCGGCGGCTATGCCACGATGGGCTTCGGCGCGCCCGGCGCCCTGGGCGCCAAGCTGGCCTGCCCGGACCGCGTGGTGGTGTCGCTGGTGGGCGATGGCGGCTTTGGCCAGAATCCCGCGCTGCTGGCGACCGCGGTCGAGGAGGACATCCCCGTCGTGTGGGTCGTGATGAACAACTGCGCCTTCGGCACCATCGCGGGCCTGCAGAAGGCGCACTACGGCACGACCACAGGCACGGTCTTCGCCAAGGACGGCCAGCCCTACACGCCGGACTACGCCGCCGTGGCCCGCGCCTACGGCGCCGAAGGCATCCGCATCCAGGACACCGCGGAATTCAAGGACGCGCTGGCGCGCGCCATCGCCAGCGGCAAGCCGTGCGTCATCGACGTGCTGATGCGCAACAATCCGGTGCCCACGTCCGGCCATTGGAATATTCTTGACATCTACTCGCCGAACGCAAAGATTTCCCACGTCAGCATAGATTGACGGCAACCATCCGACGCCCGCCGCCCGCCCCTCCACGCCGGCGGGCGGGCGGCCGTCCAAGGCTGCGTCCGGGCGCAGCGGCGGTGCCTAGGCGCGGGCGCCCTGCCCACTCAGGCCAGCATGTAGCGCAGGATCATGTCGATCACGTTCTGCCGCCGCTGCGCGTAGGCTTCGGGGGCCATGATGTCGCGCTTGAAGATCAGCGAGAACGTGTGCTGGTTCGAGACGTTGAAGAAGCACAGCGCGCTGATCGAGGCATGCAGGTCGATGGGGTCCAGGCCCGGCCGGAACAGGCCCTGGGCGCAGCCGCGCGCGTAGATCTCGCGGATGCCGTCGATCGCCGGGATGTTCAGGTCCTTGATCGACGCGGACTGCGCGAGGTAGCGGCCGTTCTGCATGTTCTCGTTCATCACGAGCCGCACGAAATTGGGATTGGCGGCCTGATAGTCGAACGTGAATCCGACCAGGGTGCGCACGGCCTCGATCGGCGGCAGGCTTTCCAGGTGCAGCGTTTCCTCGATGTGGCGGATGTCGCGGTAGGACTTCTCCAGGACGGCGAGGTACAGCCCCTGCTTGCTCCTGAAGTAGTAGTAGATCATCCGCTTGCTGGTCGAAGTCTGGGCGGCGATCTCGTCGATGCGCGCGCCGGCCAGGCCTTTCTTGGCGAATTCCCGGATGGCCACTTCGAGGATGTTCTGCCGGGTGGCGGCGGGATCGTTGCCGCGGCCGCGGGGTCGTGGGGTCGGGGTCATGGTTTCAAGCGGGCGTGGAGGGGCGTGGAGAGGACCGGTCCGGGCCGAACAGGGCCATGCAGGCCTGGCGCAGCCAGCGGTTGCCGGGGTCGTGGTGGAATCGGGCGTGCCAGTGCTGCTTCACGCTGAAGGGGGCGATGGGAAAAGGGCAGGCGTGCAGCCGCAGCGTCCCGCGGCCGGCCAGCGTCTCGCCCGTCTGGCGCGGGACGGTCACGAGCAGGTCGCCGGCTTCGAGCACGGCTGACAGGCCGAGGAATCCCGGCAGCTCCAGCACGACGCGGCGCTCGATCCCGGCGCGCCGCAGCGCGTGTTCGAGCAGGTGATGGCCGGTCCCCGCGGCGATCTCGATGTGGCCCTCGCGGCGGTAGGCCGGCAGGTCCAGCGTCCCGCCGATGCGGGGATGGTCCGCGCGCGCGAGGCAGACCCAGTCCTGCGTGAACAGCGTCTGCTGGTAGACGCCGGCGCCCAGTTCCGGGATCAGCCCCAGGGCCAGGTCGGCCGTGCCCGACTGCAGGCGCTCGACCAGGGAATCGTCGATCGGCGCGGCGCGCAGGCTGCAGCCGCTGGCGGCCTGCCGCAGGTGGCCCAGCAGCCGGGGAAGCAGGTTGACGTGGCTGGCGTCGGTCATGGCGATGCAGAAGCGCCGTTCGGAGCGCATCGGGTCGAAGGCCGGCGCCGCGCCGCCGATGGCGCGCAGGGCCTCCAGGGTGGCGCGCACGGTATCGATCAGGTCCCGCGCGCGCGGCGTCGGGCTCATCCCCTCGGACGTGCGGACGAACAGCGGATCGCCCAGCTGCTCGCGCAGCCGCGCCAGCCAGATGCTGACGGTGGGCTGGCTCAGCCCCAGCGTGCGCGCTGCGCCCGTGACGCTGCCCTCCGTGTAGAGCACGTCGAACAGGCGCAGCAGCTTGGTCTCGGGCAGCGCGTCGAGCAGGGGATCCGCCATGCCGTATTTAAAAACACAATGAATTGAATTTTGATTATTGCATTTAATTTAAATGCCCGCCTCCCTAGAATGGACCGGAGACGCGGCGGACATGAATCCGGCATGGGCCGCCGGAGATGAGCCGGCGGATGCGCATCGGACACGATGCGGCCATGACCCGGACATGCGCCGGACGGCGCGCAGGCGCGCAAGGAGCGAAGGACTGTGAAGATCTGCATATTGGGGGCCGGCGCGCTGGGAAGCGCCCTGGGCGCGAGCCTGGCCGAGGGAGGCTCGGAGGTCGTCCTGCTCAGCCGCAATGCCGCGCACGTCGAGGCCATCCGCGCCGGCGGGCTGCGCCTGCGCGACCAGGACGACGAGCGCCGCGTGCGCCTGCGGGCGGAGACCGAGGCGGCCGCGGTCGGGCCGGTGGACCTGGTCGTCGTGCTGGTGAAGTCGTTCCAGACCCGCGAGGCCCTGGCGCAGGCCGGTCCCCTGTTCGGTCCCGGCACGCTGGCGCTGTCCCTGCAGAACGGCCTGGGCCACGAGGACATCCTGGCGGAATCCATCGGCCGCGAACGCGTGCTGGCGGGCAAGACCTACGTGGGCGGGACGCTGCTCGGGCCCGGCCACGTGCTTGCGGGCGTGCGCGGCAAGGAAACCCTCCTCGGCGAGCTCGACGGCGCGCGCACCGGCCGGGCGCTCGCCATCGCGCGGGAATTCGAGCGCGCCGGCCTGCCGGTCCGGCTCAGCGACAACATCCTGGGCACGATCTGGGACAAGCTGCTGATCAACGTGGCGACGGGCGCCCTCACGGCCATCACGCGCATGCCCTACGGCCCGCTGTTCCAGTGCGCGCCGCTCGAAGCCGTCGGCGTGGCGGCGGTGCGCGAGGCGATGGAGATCGCCCATGCCGCCGGCGTGCGCCTGTCCATCACCGATCCGCTCGAAGCCTGGCGCAGGGCGGGCGCGGGCCTGCCGGCCGACTTCCGCACCTCGATGCTGCAGAGCCTGGACAAGGGCAGCGCCACCGAGATCGACTACATCAACGGCGCCGTGGTCGAACGCGGCCTGCGGCTGGGCATCGCCGCGCCGGTCAACGCCACCCTGGCCGCCTGCGTCAAGGGAATCGAGGCCATGGCGGGGCGGACCGCGCTGGCGCGCCCGCCCGGCATCGACCACGCCGCCGTGCGGGTGGAAGACATCGGCTGGCACGTCCGCTTCTTCGAGGAGGTCCTGGGCATGCCGGTGCGCGAGATCGACGGTCCGCCCGAGGCGCCCCGCCAGGTCTGGCTCGAAGGCGGCGTCCAGCTCATCGCCGCGCCCGCTGCGGCCGGCGACGCCGGGCGGGCGCAATCCCGCATCGCCCACGTCGCCCTGCGCGTGCGGGGCTTGGAGGCGGCGCTCGCGCGCGCCGCGGGCTGGCCCGTGACCGTCCTGCCGCAGGGGCCGAACTGGCTGCGCACGCCCGACGGCGTCGCGCTCGAACTATTCGATTGCTGACAAGGACCCCTGCAATGAATCCCGCAATGAATCCCGCGATGAATCCCGTGGTGAATCCCGTGGTGAAGGAACTGTATTTCGACGAAGTCGAGGTCGGCGCCCGGGGCGTTTCGCCCCCGCGCACCGTGACCGAGGCGGACATCGACACGTTCGCCGACCTGACGGGCGACCACACGCCGGTCCACACCGACGAGGCCTATGCGCGCACCACGCCCTTCGGCACGCGCGTGGCCCACGGGCTGCTCGGCCTGTCCCTGGCCGACGGCCTCAAGAGCCGGTCCGACCTGCGCTTCGTGCCCGGGATGTCGCTGGGCTGGACCTGGGACTTCACCGGTCCGATCAAGATCAACGACACGGTGCAGGTGCGCTTTCACGTCGCCAGCGCCCGCCTGTCGCGCAGCCGCGCCGGCTGGGGCATCCTGGTGCTGCCCGCGGAAATGCGCAACCAGCATGGCGAGGTCGTGCAGCGCGGCGAGCACCGGCTCATGATTCCCTGCAGGCCGGGCTTCGCGCCTGCCGCGGCGGGAGACGCGCCATGACGGCGGCGCAGGCACGCCCGCTGGAGGGCATCCGGGTCATCGACTACAGCCATTTCCTCGCCGGCCCCTATCTGTCCCGCTGCCTGGCTGCCCTGGGTGCCGAGGTGATCAAGGTCGAGCGTCCCACCGAGGGCGACGCCGGACGCCAGCACCCCTTCTTCATCCAGGGCCAGAGCGGCTACTTCCTGCAGCAGAACATGGGCAAGAAGGGGCTGTGCGTGAACCTGAAGGACGCGCGCGGGCGCGAGCTGATGGAAAAGCTCGTGGCCACGGCCGACGTCTTCGTCGAGAACTACCGCCCCGGCGCCCTGGCCCGGCTCGGCCTGGGCTACGAGGCGCTCTCGGCGCTGAATCCGGGCCTGGTCTACTGCTCGGTCTCGGCCTACGGCCACACCGGACCCGAGTCCCACCGCGCCGGCTTCGGTCTGATCGCCGAGGCCAGGAGCGGCATCATGGCCATGATCGGCTCGCCGGGGGAAGCGCCGCCGCTGCTGCGCATCGCGCTGGGCGACATGGTCACCGGCATCCACGGCGTGGCCGCCGTCAACGCCGCGCTGCTGGGGCGCATCAAGTCGGGCCGCGGCCAGCACATCGACCTGTCGCTGTACGACTGCCTGGTCTCCATGCACGAGTACGCGGGCCAGTGCTACACCCTGTCCCAGGGCCGGGTGAAGCCCGAGCAGAGCGGCCACGACCTGCCCGACTCGACCCTCTACGGCGTGTTCGCGGCGCGGGACGGCTGCCTGGTCATCGCCGCGCAGGTCGATGCATCCTGGAAGCGTCTGGCGCCGCTGGTGGGCGGCGAAGCCTTCGCGGCCGATGTCCGGTTCCACTCGCCGCAGGGGCGCAACGCCCACCGGCAGGAGATCCTGCCCGTCGTGCGCGCCTGGACCGGCGCGCGTACGGTGGCGCAATGCCTGGCGGCGCTGGATGCCGTGGACGTGCCCTGCGCCAAGGTGCAGGACATCGGCGAGGTGCTGGAAGACCCCCAGATCCGGGCGCGCGGCATGGTGGTGCGCCAGCACCATCCGGTGCTGGGCGACGTGGACCTGCTCAATACGCCGTTCCGCTTCTCGGGCTGCGACACGACCCTGCGCGAGCCGGCGCCGCTCATGGGCCAGCACAACCGGCGGATCGCCGCCGAACTGGGTTTCTGCGCCGCCGACATCGAAGCCATGGTGCGCGACGGGGTGTTGTACCAGGAAGCCGCCGTCGCCGGGCTGGAGACCTGAAGCGCCGCGCCCTGCGCCGGGCTGGAAAAGACCAGGGGCGCCGCGAGGCGCCCCTTTTGGCGTGCCCGGCTTGCGGCCGGGACGCGGTCCGGGTTCAGGCCTGCTTCGCCTTGGCCGCCGACACGGCCGCGCGCAGCGCCAGCAGGTAGCTGTCCACGCCGAAGCCGCAGATCTGGCCCAGGGCGATTTCCGCGAAGACGGACTTGTGGCGGAATTCCTCGCGGGCATGGATGTTGGACATGTGCAGCTCGACGATGGGCACCGTCAGGATCGCCAGCGCGTCGCGCAGGCCGTAGCTGTAGTGCGTCCAGGCGCCGGCGTTGATCAGCACGGCGTCCACGCCGTCCTGGTAGGCCTGGTGGATGCGCTCGCACATCGCGCCTTCGCAGTTGGTCTGGTAGCTCTCGATCGAGACGCCCAGTTCCCGGGCCAGGTCGGCCAGCTGCGCGTCGATCTGTTCCAGCGTGATCGTCCCGTATTGCTTGGGATCGCGCTTGCCGAACATATTGTGGTTGATGCCATGCAGCATGAGAATTTTCATACGACGCTTCCTGTATCGAGTGGTCTGGAGTGGATCTGGGGCGGCCTGGATCGGAGAGCCGGCGCGGGCCGCGGACGGCCCGCGCCGGACGGGATCAGGGCTTGCGGATCTTGTCGATTTCCGCGTACATCGACTTGACGGTGTCTTCGCCGACTTCCCGAGTATATTTTTCGACCACCGGTTTGACCATCGCGCGCATCTTGTCCAGGTCCGCGGGCGAGAGTTCCGTGACCTGCATGCCGTGCTTCTTCAGGGTTTCCAGCGCCGTGTGGGCGGCGTCGCGGGACACCTGGCGCTGGTAGGCGGCCGCTTCGGTGGCGGCGTCCTGAATCAGCTTCTGCTCGTCCGGATTGAGCGAATCCCAGAACTTCTTGCTGATGATGACGGACTGCGGATTGTAGATGTGGCGCGTGACGGCCAGGTACTTCTGCACCTCGTCGAGCTTGGCGTTCAGGATCACCGTGAACGGATTTTCCTGGCCGTCGACGGCGCCCTGTTCCAGCGCGTTGTAGACCTCGGGCCAGGCCAGGGGCGTGGGGTTGGCCCCCAGCGCCTTGAACACGTCCACGTAGATCGGCGACTGGATCACCCGCAGCTTCAGGCCGCTGATGTCCTCGGGCTTGTTGATCGGATGCTTGCCGTTGGTGATGTTGCGAAAGCCCAGGTCGAAATAGGCCAGGCCGATCAGGCCCTTGTCCTGCAGCTTCTTGTGCAGCGTCTGGCCGAAGGGGCCGTCCACCAGCGCGTCCACTTCCTTGTCGTTGTTGAACAGGAAGGGGAAGTCGAAGGCCGCGAAGTCCTTGATCTGCGCCTGCAGGATGCCGGAGTTCAGCACGGTCATCTCGATGGTCCCGCCCTGCAGGGCGGAGACCGTTTCCAGGTCGCCGCCCAGCACGCCGCCGGGGAACAGGCGGACGCGGATCTTGTTGCCGGACTTCTGGGCCACCAGGTCGGCGAATTTCTGCATGCCCATGACCTGGGGATGGCCCTTGTTGTTCTGCGAGGCGAACTTGATGCTGTGTTCGCGGATGTCGGCCGCGTGGCCGACCCCCAGGGATGCCAGGCCGAAGCCCAGGGCCATGAGGGAGGAAAGGACGAGGCGTTTCATGGGTTTCATGGTTGTCTCCTTGGATTGTCGAGCACTTGTCGAACTATTAATAGAGCCAGCGCGCGGGAACGAGCACCAGATCGGGGAACAGCACCAGCAGGAAAAGCACGGCGAGCTGCGCGAGCAGGAAGGGAAGGGCGCCGCGCGTGACATCGTCCATGCTCAGCCGCCCGACGCCGGCGACCGTGTTCAGCACGGTGCCGACCGGCGGCGTGATCAGGCCGATGGCATTGTTGATGATGAACAGCACGCCGAAATACACCGGGTCGATGCCCGCCGCCTTGACGGCGGGCATCAGGACCGGGGTGAGGATCAGGATGGTGGGCGTCATGTCCATGGCGGTGCCGACCAGCACCACCAGGGCCATGGCGGCGAGCATCAGCAGCAGCGGCTCGCCGATCAGCGGTTCGAGCAGGTCCACCATCCGGTCGGGCAGGCCGGCCACGGTGATGAGCCAGGCGCTGACCATGGCGGCCGCCACCAGCAGCATGATGACCGCGGAGACCTTGGCCGAGCTG
The DNA here is from genome assembly GCF_000612685.1 of Castellaniella defragrans 65Phen. NCBI lineage: Bacteria > Pseudomonadati > Pseudomonadota > Betaproteobacteria > Burkholderiales > Alcaligenaceae > Castellaniella > Castellaniella defragrans. Next base: position 145,625 of record NZ_HG916765.1, on the reverse strand, counting down.
AGGAACACCTGGTAGAGGCTGCGCAGGTTCATCTCGCGGTAGATGAACGTCGAGACGAACCAGGAGTAGACGGCGGCCACCACGGCGGCCTCGGTGGGCGTGAACACGCCGAAGCGCAGGCCCACGATGATGATCACCGGCATGCCCAGCGCCCAGATGCCTTCGCGCGCCGCGTGCAGGACGTCCCGGGCGCTCTTGCGCGGCTGGGGCGTGATCGGCTCGCGGCGCACCAGCCAGGCCCAGGTCACCCACAGCGCGGCACCCATCATCAGGCCCGGCAGGATGCCGGCCAGGAAGAGCTTGGAGATCGACACGTTGGCCGCGACGCCGAAGATGATCATGCCGATGCTGGGCGGGATGACGGGCGCGATGATGCCCGCCGACGCGATCAGGCCGGCCGAGCGCTTGCGGTCATGGCCGGCGGCCGTCATCATGGGCAGCAGCAGGGCGGTCATGGCGGCCGCGTCGGCCACGGCCGAGCCCGACAGCGCCGCCATCAGGCAGGCCGTGATGATGGTGACGTAGCCCAGGCCGCCCTTGACGTGGCCCACCAGCACCATGGCGAAGTCCACGATACGGCGGGACAGGCCGCCCACCGTCATGATTTCGCCGGCCAGCATGAAGAACGGCACCGCCAGCAGGGGGAAGCTGTTGGCCCCGTTGATCAGGTTCTGCGCCAGGATCTGCGCATCGAACATGTCCAGCTGCCACATCAGGGCGGCGCCCGAGATGAGCAGCGCGAAGGCGATCGGCACGCCGATGGCCATGGCGCCCAGCAGGGCGACGAGGAAGGTCGTCAGGATCATGCTTGTTCTCCGGCGTCGTCGATGTAGCGGTCCACGGTGGCCATGGAGCCCGTGGCCAGGCGGTAGAGGTCGCCCACCAGGACCAGCGCGCCCGCGACGCTGAAGACCATGCCGCTGGCATAGAACAGGCCCATGGAGATGCCCGTGATGGGCGCGCCGACCGACACGTTGATGAGGGTCTGGGACAGGGCGCCCGAGAACACCAGCCAGCAGATGTACAGCATGGCGAGGCGGCCGATGAACAGGCTGATGCGGCGGCCGGCCGGCGGGAGCCGCCGGACGACGAAATTGGAGCCCAGGTGGGTGTTCTCGCGCATGGCGATGATGCTGCCCAGGAACGTGATCCAGATGAACAGCCAGCGGGACATCTCTTCCGAGATCAGGATGCCCGAATTGAAGCCGTAGCGCAGGACGACGTTGCCGAACACCAGCACGACCATTGCCGCCAGCATGGCCACGATCAGGAAGGACAGGCCGTGCGTGCAGGAATCGATGATTTTTTTCATGGCGGGATCCTCGCGTCAGGCGGGATGGGTGGGGCGGTCGGCCGCGGCCGCGGCGCGGCGCGCCAGGAGTTCCGCCACGTGCGCGGCCATGCGCCGCGCGTCGGCGGCGATGCCGTTGGTATAGAGCTCGAAGGCGCGGGCCGCCTGGTGCACGACCATGCCCAGGCCGTCGATCGTGTGGCAGCCCTTTGCGCGCGCGATGCGCAGCAGCTCGGTCTCCAGCGGGAAATAGATGATCTCGGCGAACCAGTGGCGCGGCTCCAGCAGCGACCCCGGGATCGGCGTGCCGGGATGCTTGCGCATGCCCACCGGCGTGGCGTTGATCAGGCCGTCGGCGCGGCGCAGGGCCTGGGCCGGATCGCCGCCGACGTCCACCGGGATGCCGGGAAAGCGCGTCCGCAGGGCCTGGGCCAGGTACTCGGCGCGGCCCGCCGTCTGGTCGAACAGGGTCAGGCTGCGCGCGCCCAGCCGCAGGATGGCGTCGGCCACCGCGGCGCCCGCGCCGCCCGCCCCGAGCTGGACCACGTGGCCCGGCGCGCGCCCGCCCAGGTTCTCGCGCAGGTTCTGCGAGAAGCCGTAGTGATCGGTGTTGTGGCCGATGCGCCGGCCGTTGCGCAGGACCACGGTGTTGACCGCGCCGATGACGCGCGCCTCGTCGGACAGTTCGTGGAGGTGCGGGATGACGGCCTGCTTGCAGGGATGGGTGATGTTCAGGCCGGCGAAGCCGAAGCGCTCCGCGGCGGTGAGGAGTTCGGGCAGGTTCGCCGGCCCCAGGCCGAGCTCGTCCAGATCGATCCGCTGATAGATGCAGAGCAGCCCGTGCCGCGCCGCCTCGTGCTCGTACAGGGTGGGACTGAGGGACTCGCCGATGCCTTCGCCAATCAGGCCGAGCAGCAGGGCGGGCGTTTCGTTTTCCGGACGCATGGGATGTCTTCCTGGTTGTATGTACCGGTTCGTACATATTTTCGCTATAGAATAGAATTCAGTTCCGAACCGCGTCAAACAGAATTTGCTAGGTGATTACCCTTGTTTGTCTAATTCTGTTCAGCAGAATATGATTCTGTTAGAAAGAACTTCCTAGGTGGAACCGTCATGTCCCTGCCCCGCTACGATCACTTCATCAACGGCGCCCGCGTGCCGCCCGCGTCCGGCGATTATTTCGACACCGAAAACCCCTACACGGGCGAAGTCTGGGCGCATATCGCGCGCGGCAACGCGGCCGACGTGGATGCCGCCGTGGCCGCCGCCAAGGCCGCCTTCGAGGGTCCGTGGGGCGGCCTGACCGCCACCCGCCGCGGCCAGCTGCTGCGCCGCCTGGCCGACCTGGTGATCGAGCACGCCCCCCGCCTGGCGGAAATCGAGCAGCGCGACAACGGCAAGCTGTCCTCCGAGGTCGTCGCGCAGGTGCGCTACATGGGCGAATACTTCCATTACTACGCCGGCCTGGCCGACAAGGTCGAAAGCAAGGTCATCCCCACCGACAAGCCCGGGGTCTTCACCTTCACCCGCTACGAGGCCAAGGGCGTGGTGGCGATCATCACGCCCTGGAATTCCCCGCTCACCCTCACCAGCTGGAAACTGGCGCCGGCCCTGGCGGCGGGCTGCGTGGCGGTGGTCAAGCCCTCGGAATTCACCTCGGCCTCGATGCTGGAATTCGCCGCGCTGTTCGAGCAGGCGGGCTTTCCGCCCGGGGTGGTCAACGTCGTGACGGGCTTCGGCGCCGAAGTCGGCGAGCCGCTGGTGGCGCACCCCGACGTGGCGCACATCGGCTTCACCGGCGGCGAGCTGGCCGGCAAGCGCATCTACGAGGCGGCGGCGCGCAACCTCAAGACCGTCACCCTGGAACTGGGCGGCAAGTCGCCCAACATCATCTTCGACGACGCCGACCTGGACCAGGCCGTCAAGGGCGTCGTGTCGGGGATCTTCGCCGCGTCCGGCCAGAGCTGCCAGGCCGGCTCGCGCGTGCTGGTGCAGGAAAGCATCCACGACGAGCTGATCCGGCGCCTGGTCGAATTCGTGGGCACGGCCAAACTGGGCGACCCGACCCGGCCCGACACCCAGATCGGGCCCATCGCCACCCGGCCGCAGTTCGAGAAGGTGCTCGACTACATCCGCATCGCGCGCGAGGAAGGCGCCCGCTGCGTGCTGGGCGGCAAGGCGCGCCCGGACCTGGGGGCCGGCCAGTTCATCGAGCCCACCATCTTCACCGGCGTGGACAACCGCATGCGCATCGCCCAGGAGGAAGTGTTCGGGCCGGTGCTGTGCATCATCCCCTTCAAGGACGAGGCCGACGCCATCCGCATCGGCAACGACATCCTCTACGGCCTGGCCGGGGCGGTCTGGACGCGCAGCCTGCATCGCGCGCTGTACGTCACCGAGCGCCTGAAGGCCGGCACGGTCTGGGTCAACAACTACCGCGCCACCAGCTTCACCACGCCCTTCGGCGGCTACAAGCGTTCGGGCATCGGCCGCGAATCGGGCTCGGACGCCATCCACGAATACCTGGACACCAAGAGCGTCTGGATCTCCACCGACCTGGACGTGCCCAACCCCTTCATCCGCCGCTGAGCGCCGCGGCGGGCCCGCTCAGCGGGCCGGCGCGCGCCGCAGCGGCAGGCGCCGGCGCAGGGCCTGGTCGTGGATCCACCCGACCGAGCGGATGCCCAGCCGCGCCACCGCGTGGGCCGGCAACTGCCGGTAGTCCTTGTTGAAGACCAGCAGGCTGTAGCTGCCCTCGTAGTCCATGCCGTCCAGGCGCCGCACGAGGGCGGCGACCTGGTCGCTCTGCACGCCGTCGCCCGGAAACACCCGCATGCGGTCGGCGTCGTGCGGCTGGTGTTCCTGCAGCGCCGGGACGCCGAAGTCGGCGAGCTGCACCAGCACGATCCTGTCCGGCGGGATCTCGTCCAGGATGCCGAAGGCCGAGCCCTCGGCGATGAAGTGGAAGGCGTCCAGCACGAGGCCGAGGTTGGCGTGCGCGGCGCCGCACACCAGGTCCCAGGCGCTGCGGATGTCCGCGCCCGTGTGGCTCCAGGGAATCGCCTTGAAGCCGATGCGCACGCCCGTCGGCACAGCCAGATTGGCCAGCTTGCGCAGGTCGGCCTCGGCGCGTTCCGGCGCGAGCGCGCGCGGCAGCGCCGCCGAGGCCGACACGATCAGCAGCGGCGCGCCCACGTCGGCGCAGATTTCCAGCAGGGCCTTGGCCACGTCGAGCTTGTAGCGGTGCGCCGGGCCGTTCATGCCCTCGTAGTCGCGCATCAGCTGCAGGCCGGTGATCTCCAGGCCGCTTTCGCGCACCCGCCGGACCGCGGTTTCGTAGCCCTCGGGGTGGTTGGCCAGGTCCCGCGCCCACAGCATGACCTGGGAGAAGCCGGCCGCCTCCGCGGCGCGCAGGCGTTCCTCCAGGGAGCCCGCCATGCAGGCCAGGTCGATGCCGAAGCGCTCCTGGCTCATCGGGATTCCCGGGGCGGCGTGGCGTGGCGCACCAGCTCGAACGTCACGTCGTAGGACATGGCCGCGGTGATGGCGCCGTGGGCCTCCGTGTGGATGAAGGCGTTGTCCTGGAAAGGCACGCCCTGCGCGGCCATGGCGCGCACCGTCCCCAGCACGTCGGGCGTGCCGAAGGCCAGCCGCGCGAACTGCTCGTCCCATTCCGTGTCGTAGAGGGCGTCGCCCACCGGCTCGACGAGCTGCAGGTGGAAGCATCCGCAGGGGCTGCCCAGGATGGTGCCGCGCGGCAGGATGCCGAAATGGGTTTCCGCGGGCAGGGGCCTGAAGCCGAACAGCTGGGCGTAGAAGTCGGTCCATTGCGCGCTGCGCTCGGGGCCGATGTGCTGCACGAGGCCGAAGAAATGCAGGTCCGGCACCAGCGGCTCCACGTCCCGCTGCTCGTCCAGGTAGATGAAATCGATGTCGTAGATGGAAAAGGGGCGCAGGTGGTCCACCAGGTAGATGACGGTGTCGCCCACGCCGTGGATGCCGGGGATGTTCAGTTCCATGGCGCCCGCCCGGGTGGGGATGGGCCAGGCGCCCCAGGCCATGCTGCGCTCGTAGGCCCGGCCGGCATGGTCCACCTGGAACGCCACGGCGCTGATCTGGTGGTCCTCGCCCTCGCGCGCCGCGCTGGCCAGCGTGGCGGGGTCGGAATTGACGATGAGGTTCATGCCGCCCTGGCGGTACAGCAGCACCTGGCGGGAGCAGTGCCGGGCGATCAGCCGGAAGCCGATCCGGGTCAGCACGGCGCCCAGTTCCTCGGGGCGGGTGGAGGCGAATTCGATGAACTCGATCCCGCGGATGGCCGGCGGGGGGCTGGCGAACGCGGTTTCCTCGGCGCTCATGGCGACGTACCCGCGCTGCCTTCGGGCCAGCGCCCGCCCAGGGCGTCGGTGAGCTCGGCCGCGTGGCGCTTGAGCACGGGGATCACCTGGGCGATCTTTTCCTCGCTGAAGCGGTATTTGGGGCCCGAGATGGACACCACGCCGGCCAGCTGCTGGCCGATCCCGAACACGGGACAGGCCACGGCCCCGATCTCGGGGTCCCGCTCGCCCAGGGAGACCGCGTAAAGCGCGCGTCGTATGTCGTCGTATTTCTCGCCCGCCTCCTGCTCGAAGGCGCGCATGACATGGCCCGAGGCACCCACCTTGAGGGGCAGGGCGTCGCCCTCGTGGACGGAATCGCGCACCGAGCGCGGCGCGTCCACCCGGTGCAGGCAGATGCGGGCGTCGTGGTCCTTGATGAAGAAGGAGGCGCCTTCCTGGAGCTCGTCCACGATGCTGCGCAGCACGGGCACGACGATGTCGGCGCTGCGGAAGTGCTTCTGGTAGAGCGAGCCGAGATACAGGGGCTTGGGCCCGAGGCGGTAGGTGCCGTCTTCCAGGCGGCGGAGATAGCCGAACTTCTCCAGCGATTCGGCCAGCCGCAGCGTCGTGCTCTTGTAGAAGCCCGCGCGCTTCGAGATGTCCGTGAGGGTGAGGCTGTCTCCTCCGTCGATGAATACGTCCAGGATGGTCAGTGCGCGGTCTACCGCGGCGACGCCTTCACGGGTCATGGGGGGCGGCCTCTTGCAGGGTGGGAAATCCGGTCATGAGGCTATGATAACCGAATACGGTTCTATTTTTCAGCCGTTTTGGCCCCGGCGCCGGCCGCAATGATTTATCCTTATGCTTTATCGGAACATCGTATGACCACGCGCCGAAGCGCAGGCCCCGTCGCCCATCGCGGGGCCGAGCGCGGTAGTTTTCACCCGGGGCCGCAGGCCTGACCACCATGGATGCGAACCGTCCCGCCCGGGTCTGGCTGGGGCCCCTGCTCATGTGCGTGGCCAGCCTGTTCTTTTCCGTCCTCGACACCGGCACCAAGTACCTGACGGCCGGCTATCCCGTCACCCAGATCGTCTGGGTGCGCTACATGGCGCAGGCGCTGGCCGTCTTCCTGATCTTCCAGCCGCGCATGGGGCGCGGCCTGTTCCGCACCCGGCGGTACGACATCCAGCTGTTCCGCGGCCTGTGCCTGTGCTGCGGCAGCGTGATGGTGATCAACGGCCTGGCGCGGCTGCCCCTGGCCGAGACCACCGCCATCGTCTTCATGGCGCCGGTGCTCATCACCCTGCTGTCCGGCCTGGTGCTGAAGGAAAAGGCCCGCCGCCTGGACTGGATCGCGGTGGCCTGCGGCTTCGCGGGGGTGCTCATCATCGCCCGGCCCGGCGGCGGCCTGCTGACCTGGGCCATCCTGTTCCCCATGGGCTCGGCCGTCTGCAACGCGTGCTACCAGCTCGTCACGCGCTCCTCGCGCAGTTCCGAGCATCCCGCCACCAGCAATCTGTACACCGGCCTGATCGGCGCGCTGGTCCTGGCGCCCTGGGGCGCCATGGCCTGGATGCCCATGGCCTGGGCCGACCTGCTGCTGGTGGTCGCCCTGGGCACGGTGGCCGCCCTGGGCCACCTCATCATGACCCACGCCCTGCTGCACGCGCCGGCGGCCATGCTGGGGCCCTACGGCTACACGCAGATCTTCTGGGCGACCCTGCTGGGCTGGCTGGCCTTCTCGTCCGCGCCCGACGCCACGACCTGGGTGGGGATGCTGATCATCGCCGCGGGCGGCCTGCTGCTGTCGTCCGGGCCGCTGCTGCGGCGCTGGGCGCAGGGCTGGCTGGACCGCCCCGGCGCGCAGTGAACGGCGGCATCGGCCGCCCGCCCGGCCGCGTCCCTTTCCCGCAATAACTCTTTGCCCCGCAAAAACAAATCGTGCTACACTTCTTGGCTTGCTGGGTTAATGGCATCTGGTCACGGTATGCGCCGCATGATCTTGTGCCCGGCTTTTCGCCCCGGCAACACCGATGGCCCTTGCGGGCCCGGTGAGCAAGCCATCGTGCAAGACCCGCTCTTTACGTCATTCGTTTCAGGCGGATTTTGCGCACATCGCCTGAAAATGCCCCCGCCGCGCGCAGCGCGGCCAGGCAGGCCCGGGCACTCTGGATATCGACGTAAACGTACGCAAGTACAAAGGATGCGTAAAGGTCATGCCTACCATTGCTCAACTGCTGCGCAAGCCGCGCCAAGTCAGTCGCGAGAGCAGCAAGAGCCCGGCGCTGGATAACTGCCCCCAGCGCCGCGGCGTCTGCACCCGTGTCTACACCACCACCCCGAAGAAGCCGAACTCCGCCCTGCGCAAGGTCGCCAAGGTGCGCCTGACCAACGGCTACGAGGTCATCTCCTACATCGGCGGCGAAGGCCACAACCTCCAGGAACACTCGGTGGTCCTGGTGCGCGGCGGCCGCGTGAAGGACCTTCCCGGCGTGCGCTACCACATCGTCCGCGGTTCCCTGGATCTGCAGGGCGTCAAGGACCGCAAGCAGGCCCGTTCCAAGTACGGCGCCAAGCGGCCCAAGAAGTAATCCGCGCTCTCCCGCAACCGCCCTACCCGCAATACCCGATCGCTCCAGATCGGCCGTGCAGCCGCAGCCATGGGGCTGTGGCACGTAAGTGGCTTTCCCGATGGAAGCCGTGGCCGCCCGGCGGCTCAACTGAATCGTCACAAGGAAATCGAAATGCCTCGTCGTCGCGAAGTACCGAAACGTGAAATCCTCCCCGATCCCAAATTTGGCAGTGTCGAGCTGGCCAAGTTCATGAACGTCGTCATGCTGTCCGGCAAGAAAGCCGTGGCGGAACGCATCGTGTACGGCGCCTTGGACCAGATCCAGGCCAAGACGGGCAAGGAACCCATCGAAATCTTCAACACCGCCGTCAACAACGTCAAGCCGGTGGTCGAAGTCAAGTCCCGCCGCGTCGGCGGCGCCAACTACCAGGTGCCGGTCGAAGTGCGCCCCGTGCGCCGCCTGGCCCTGGCCATGCGCTGGCTGCGCGAAGCCGCGAAGAAGCGCGGCGAGAAGTCGATGGACCTGCGTCTCGCGGGTGAACTGATGGATGCCGCCGAAGGCCGCGGCGGCGCCATGAAGAAGCGCGAGGACACCCACAAGATGGCCGAGGCCAACAAGGCCTTCAGCCACTTCCGCTGGTAATCCAGCCGGTCAATCACCAGGAAACACATCATGGCCCGCAAAACCCCCATCGAGCGCTATCGCAATATCGGTATTTCCGCGCACATCGACGCCGGGAAGACCACCACCACCGAGCGCATCCTGTTCTACACCGGCGTCAACCACAAGATTGGCGAAACCCATGAAGGCTCGGCCACCATGGACTGGATGGAACAGGAACAGGAACGCGGCATCACCATCACGTCGGCGGCCACCACGGCCTTCTGGCGCGGGATGGAGCACCAGTACGACGAGCACCGCATCAACATCATCGACACCCCGGGCCACGTGGACTTCACCATCGAAGTCGAACGTTCCATGCGCGTGCTCGACGGTGCCTGCATGGTGTATTGCGCCGTGGGCGGCGTGCAGCCTCAGTCCGAAACCGTGTGGCGCCAGGCCAACAAGTACGGCGTGCCCCGCCTGGCCTTCGTCAACAAGATGGACCGCACCGGCGCCAACTTCTTCAAGGTCTACGACCAGCTCAAGCTGCGCCTGAAGGCCAACCCCGTGCCCATCGTCATCCCGATCGGCGCCGAAGACGACTTCAAGGGCGTCATCGACCTGACCAAGATGCGCGGCATCATCTGGGACGAAGCCTCCCAGGGCACGAAGTTCGATTACATCGACATTCCCGCCGACATGGTCGACCAGGCCAACGAATGGCATGAGAAGCTGATGGAATCGGCCGCCGAGGCCAACGAGGAACTGATGAACAAGTACCTCGAAACCGGCTCGCTGACCGAACAGGAGATCGACCGCGGCATCCGCCAGCGCACCATCGCCTGCGAGATCCAGCCCATGCTGTGCGGCACCGCCTTCAAGAACAAGGGCGTGCAGCGCATGCTCGACGCCGTCATCGACTACCTGCCCTCCCCGGTGGACATTCCCCCGGTCAAGGGCACCGACGACGAAGGCAACGAAATCAGCCGCAAGGCCGACGACAAGGAAAAGCTGTCCGCCCTGGCCTTCAAGCTGATGACCGACCCGTTCGTGGGCCAGCTCACCTTCATCCGCGTGTATTCGGGCGTGCTGAGCTCCGGCGACACCGTCTACAACCCGATCAAGGGCAAGAAGGAACGCATCGGCCGCATCCTGCAGATGCACGCCAACAACCGCGCCGAGATCAAGGAAGTGGTGGCCGGCGACATCGCCGCCGTCGTGGGCCTGAAGGAAGTCACCACGGGCGAGACCCTGTGCGACGTGGGCGACCACATCCTGCTGGAAAAGATGGAATTCCCCGAGCCCGTGATCTCCCAGGCCGTGGAGCCCAAGTCCAAGGCCGACCAGGAAAAGATGGGCATCGCCCTGTCGCGCCTGGCCGCCGAGGATCCGTCCTTCCGCGTGCGCAGCGACGAGGAATCCGGCCAGACCATCATCTCCGGCATGGGCGAACTGCACCTCGAAGTGCTGGTCGACCGCATGAAGCGCGAGTTCGGCGTCGAAGCCAACGTCGGCAAGCCCCAGGTGGCCTACCGCGAGACCATCCGCAAGACCTGCGAGGAAGTCGAAGGCAAGTTCGTCAAGCAGTCCGGCGGCCGCGGCCAGTACGGCCACGTCGTGCTCAAGCTCGAACCCCTGGAAGCGGGCGGCGGCTACGAGTTCGTCGACGCCATCAAGGGCGGCGTGGTGCCGCGCGAGTTCATCCCGGCGGTGGACAAGGGCATCCAGGAAACCCTGCCCGCGGGCGTGGTGGCCGGCTACCCGGTCGTGGACGTCAAGGTCACGCTGTTCTTCGGTTCGTACCACGACGTGGACTCGAACGAAAACGCGTTCCGCATGGCGGCCTCGATGGCGTTCAAGGACGGCATGCGCAAGGCCAGCCCGGTCCTGCTCGAACCCATGATGCACGTCGAAGTCGAAACCCCGGAAGACTACGCCGGCACGGTGATGGGCGACCTGTCGTCCCGCCGCGGCATGGTCCAGGGCATGGACGACATCCCGGGCGGCGGCAAGATCATCAAGGCCGAGGTTCCGCTGGCTGAGATGTTCGGCTATTCCACCAGCCTGCGTTCGCAGACCCAGGGCCGCGCCACGTACACGATGGAATTCAAGCAGTACGCCGAGGCGCCGCGCAACGTCGCCGACGAAGTCATCGCCGCTCGCGGCAAGTAATACACGGCCCGGCCGCATGGCCGGGCAACCACTCTTTCATTTCCTAGGAAATACGGGATACATCATGGCAAAAGGCAAGTTTGAACGGACCAAACCGCACGTGAACGTGGGTACGATCGGCCACGTTGACCACGGCAAGACGACGCTGACGGCGGCGATCACGACGGTGCTGGCCAAGGCGGGCGGTGGCGAGGCCAAGGGCTACGACCAGATCGACAACGCGCCCGAAGAGAAGGCGCGCGGGATCACGATCAACACCTCGCACGTGGAATACGAGACGGCCAACCGTCACTACGCGCACGTGGACTGCCCGGGCCACGCCGACTACGTGAAGAACATGATCACGGGTGCGGCGCAGATGGACGGGGCGATCCTGGTGGTGTCGGCCGCCGACGGCCCGATGCCGCAGACGCGCGAGCACATTCTGCTGGCGCGCCAGGTGGGCGTGCCCTACATCATCGTGTTCCTGAACAAGTGCGACATGGTCGACGACGAGGAGCTGCTGGAGCTGGTCGAGATGGAAGTGCGCGAACTTCTGTCCAAGTACGACTTTCCGGGCGATGACACGCCGATCGTCAAGGGCTCGGCCAAGCTGGCGCTCGAAGGCGACGAAGGTCCGCTGGGCGCGCAGGCGATCATGCAGCTGGCTGCGGCGCTGGACAGCTACATCCCGACGCCGGAGCGCGCGGTCGATGGCACGTTCCTGATGCCTGTGGAAGACGTGTTCTCGATCTCGGGTCGCGGCACGGTGGTGACGGGGCGCATCGAGCGCGGGGTGATCAAGGTCGGCGAGGAAATCGAGATCGTGGGCATCCACGATACGGTCAAGACGACGTGCACGGGCGTGGAGATGTTCCGCAAGCTGCTGGACCAGGGCCAGGCGGGCGACAACGTGGGGATTCTGCTGCGCGGGACCAAGCGCGAGGAAGTCGAGCGCGGCCAGGTGCTGGCCAAGCCCGGCTCGATCCACCCGCACACGAACTTCACGGCCGAAGTCTACATTCTGTCCAAGGAAGAGGGCGGGCGTCACACGCCGTTCTTCAAGGGGTATCGTCCGCAGTTTTACTTCCGCACGACGGACGTGACGGGCACGATCGAGCTGCCGGCCGACAAGGAAATGGTGCTGCCGGGCGACAACGTGTCGATGACGGTGAGCCTGATTGCGCCGATCGCCATGGAAGAGGGGCTGCGCTTTGCCATCCGCGAAGGCGGCCGTACCGTGGGCGCCGGCGTCGTCGCCAAAATCATCAAGTAATTGATGGATCGGCGGGGGGGCATTCCCCCCGCCCCTCTCGTTCTTTAGGGATTCCCATGAAAAGCCAGAAAATCCGCATCCGCCTGAAAGCGTTCGACTACAAGCTGATCGACCAGTCCGCCGCCGAGATCGTCGATACGGCCAAGCGCACCGGCGCCGTGGTCCGCGGTCCCGTGCCGCTGCCCACGCGCATCCGCCGCTACGACGTGCTGCGCTCGCCGCACGTCAACAAGACCTCGCGCGATCAGTTCGAGATGCGCACGCACCAGCGTCTGATGGACATCGTCGATCCCACCGACAAGACCGTGGACGCCCTGATGCGTCTGGATCTGCCGGCCGGCGTGGACGTCGAGATCGCGCTGCAGTAATTCCGCCCGGGCCGCCCCGCGGCCCCGTCCGGACCGAAGCGCCCTGCCTCTAGGCAGGGCGCTTTTTTCATGCTAGAATCAAGGGCTTCGTCATCCATTTTCGCCTTTTAGGCGGGGTCGATGGCGAAAGATCACAGCCCCGGCCAATCGCAGTCGGGATCGAAAACTGTGGGGAAACACCCCCCGGAGAAAACAATGTCGAATTCGACACCTACGCCCGCCGCCTGGCGGCTCGGGCTCGTGGGGCGCAAGGTTGGCATGACCCGCATCTTTACCGAGGAAGGCGAATCCATCCCGGTCACGGTGCTGGACGTGTCCAACAACCGCGTCGCCCAGGTCAAGACGCCTGAAATCGACGGCTATGCGGCGGTCCAGCTCGCCTACGGCGAGCGTCGCGCTTCCCGCGTGGCCAAGGCCCAGGCCGGCCACTACGCCAAGGCCGGCATCGAAGCCGGCTCCATCCTGAAGGAATTCCGCCTGGATCCCGCCCGCGCCGCCGAATTCACGGCCGGCGCCGTGGTCGCCGTGGAATCCGTGTTCGAGGTCGGCCAGCAGGTCGACGTCACCGGCACCACCATCGGCAAGGGCTTCGCGGGCACCATCAAGCGCCACAACTTCGGTTCGCAGCGCGCCTCGCACGGCAACTCGCGCTCGCACCGCGTGCCGGGCTCCATCGGCCAGGCCCAGGACCCGGGCCGCATCTTCCCCGGCAAGAAAATGTCCGGCCACCTGGGTGACGTCACCCGCACCGTCCAGAACCTGGACGTCGTGCGCGTGGACGCCGAGCGCGGCCTGCTGCTGGTGAAGGGCGCCGTCCCCGGCCACAAGAACGCCGACATCGTCGTGCGCCCCGCCGTCAAGGCGACGCCCAAGAAAGGAGCCTAATCATGGAACTCAAGCTCCTGAATGATCAGGGCCAGTCCTCGGCCACCGTGGCCGCCGCCGACGAGATCTTCGGCCGCGACTTCAACGAAGCCCTGGTGCACCAGATCGTCGTGGCCTACCAGGCCAATGCCCGCATGGGCAACCGCGCCCAGAAGAACCGCGAGACGGTCAAGCACTCCACCAAGAAGCCCTGGCGCCAGAAAGGCACCGGCCGCGCCCGTTCCGGGATGACTTCCTCGCCGATCTGGCGTGGGGGTGGCCGCGCCTTCCCGAATTCGCCGGACGAAAACTTCAGCCACAAGGTCAACAAGAAGATGTACCGCGCCGGTCTGCGCGCGATCTTCTCGCAGCTGGTCCGCGAAGACCGCCTGGCCGTGGTCGAGAACTTCACCCTCGACGCCCCGAAGACCAAGCTGGCCGCGGCCAAGCTCAAGGGTCTGGGCATCGCCGAACCCGTCCTGATCATCACCGATGCGCTGGACGAAAACGTCTATCTCGCGACGCGCAACCTGCCCCACGTGGCGGTCATCGAAACGCGCTACGCCGATCCGCTGTCCCTGGTCCACTACAAGAAAGTGCTGATCACCAAGCCGGCGATCGCCCAACTCGAGGAGTTGCTGGGATGAATGCCGAACGTCTGATGCAAGTCATTCTGGCGCCCGTCGTGACCGAAAAGTCCACGATGATCGCCGAAAAGAACAACCAGGTCGCTTTCCGCGTCGTCGCCGACGCCACCAAGCCGGAGATCAAGGCCGCCGTCGAACTGCTGTTCAAGGTCGAGGTCGAATCCGTGCAGGTCGCCAACCGCAAGGGCAAGGAAAAGCGCTTCGGCCGCTTCATGGGTCGTCGCCGCAACGAACGCAAGGCCTATGTCTCGCTCAAGGCCGGGCAGGAAATCGACTTTACGGAGGTGAACTAAATGCCGCTGGTCAAAGTCAAGCCCACGTCCGCCGGTCGCCGGGGCATGATCAAGGTCGTGCACCCTGAACTGCACAAGGGCCCGGGCTACGCCCCCCTGCTCGAACCGCAATCGCGCAATTCCGGCCGCAACAACAACGGCCACATCACCGTGCGCCATCGCGGCGGCGGCCACAAGCAGCACTACCGCGTCGTCGATTTCCGCCGCGACAAGGACGGCATCGTCGCCAAGGTCGAGCGCCTGGAATACGATCCGAACCGCACGGCGCACATCGCGCTGCTGTGCTACGCCGATGGCGAGCGCCGCTACATCATCGCCCCGCGCGGACTGGAAGTCGGTGCCACGGTCGTCTCCGGCCTGGAAGCGCCGATCCGCGCCGGCAACACGCTGCCCATCCGCGCCATCCCGGTCGGTTCCACCATCCACTGCATCGAGATGCAGCCGGGCAAGGGCGCGCAGCTGGCCCGCTCGGCCGGCGCGTCCGCCGTGCTGATGGCCCGTGAAGGCGTCTACGCCCAGGTCCGCCTGCGCTCCGGCGAAGTCCGCCGCGTCCACATCGACTGCCGCGCCACCATCGGCGAAGTCGGCAACGGCGATCACAGCCTGCGCCAGATCGGCAAGGCCGGCGCGGTGCGCTGGCGCGGTGTGCGCCCGACGGTCCGTGGCGTCGCCATGAACCCGGTGGATCACCCGCACGGCGGCGGCGAAGGCCGCACCGGCGAAGGCCGCGAACCCGTCAGCCCGTGGGGTACTCCCGCCAAGGGCTACCGGACCCGTCGTAACAAGCGGACGGACAATATGATTGTCTCTCGCCGCAAGCGCAAATAAGGGGCGAACACTATGTCACGTTCGATCAAGAAAGGCCCGTTCGTCGATGCGCATCTGATCAAGAAGGTCGATGCCGCCGTCGGGGGCAAAGAAAAGAAGCCGATCAAGACCTGGTCGCGCCGTTCCACCATCCTGCCCGAGTTCATTGGGTTGACGATTGCCGTGCACAACGGCCACCAGCACGTTCCCGTCTACATCAACGAGAACATGGTCGGCCACAAGCTCGGCGAATTCGCCCTGACGCGCACCTTCAAGGGGCACGCGGCGGACAAGAAGGCCAAGAGGTAAGCCATGGAAACTACCGCAGTCATCCGCGGCGTCCATATTTCCGCGCAGAAGACCCGCCTGGTGGCGGACCTGATCCGTGGGAAGTCCGTGGCGCACGCCCTCAACATCCTGACGTTCAGCCCCAAGAAGGCCGCCGGCATCCTGAAAAAGGCGCTGGAATCGGCCATCGCCAATGCCGAACACAATGATGGCGCCGACATCGACGAGCTCAAGGTCACCACGATCTACGTCGACAAGGCCCAGTCGATGAAGCGATTCTCCGCGCGCGCCAAGGGCCGCGGCAACCGCATCGAAAAGCAGACCTGCCACATCGTGGTCAAGGTCGGGGCGTAAGGAGTCGCAATGGGACAGAAAATTCACCCGATTGGGTTCCGCCTCGCGGTCAACCACAACTGGACTTCTCGCTGGTACGCGAACGACAAGGTCTACGGCAGCATGCTCGCCGAGGACATCCGCGTGCGCGAATACCTGAAGAAGAAACTCAAATCGGCTTCCGTGGGCCGCGTCGTCATCGAGCGCCCCGCCAAGAACGCCCGCATCACCGTGTACTCGGCCCGTCCGGGTGTGGTGATCGGCCGCCGCGGCGAGGACATCGAGACGCTGAAGGCCGACCTGCAGCGCCTGATGGGCGTGCCCGTGCACGTCAACATCGAGGAAATCCGCAAGCCGGAAACCGACGCGCAGCTGATCGCCGACTCGATCACCCAGCAGCTCGAAAAGCGCATCATGTTCCGCCGCGCCATGAAGCGCGCCATGCAGAACGCCATGCGCCTGGGCGCCCAGGGCATCAAGATCATGTCCTCGGGCCGTCTGAACGGCATCGAGATCGCCCGCACCGAATGGTACCGCGAAGGCCGTGTGCCCCTGCACACCCTGCGCGCGAACATCGACTACGGCTTCTCGGAAGCGCAGACGACCTACGGGATCATCGGCGTCAAGGTCTGGGTCTACAAGGGCGACATGCTGCCCAACGGCGAAATGCCCCCGGAAACCGCCGCCCCGCGCGATGAAGAACGCCGTCCGCGCCGTGCGCCGCGTGGCGATCGCCCCGGCCGCCCGGGCGACAACCGCGGCCGTGGCCGCGGTCCGCGCCGCGATGCCGCCTCGGCCGCTCCGGCGCCTGAAGGAGAATAAACATGCTGTCACCCTCTCGCAGGAAGTACCGCAAGGAACAGAAGGGCCGCAACACCGGCCTGGCCACGCGCGGCGCCCAGGTTTCCTTCGGCGAGTTCGGTCTGAAGGCCACCGGCCGTGGCCGCCTGACCGCCCGCCAGATCGAAGCCGCCCGTCGTGCCATCAACCGCCACATCAAGCGCGGCGGCCGCATCTGGATCCGGATCTTCCCGGACAAGCCCATTTCGCAGAAGCCCGCCGAAGTCCGGATGGGTAACGGCAAGGGCAACCCGGAATTCTGGGTCGCGGAAATTCAACCCGGCAAGGTGCTGTACGAAATGGAAGGCGTGAGCGAGGAACTCGCGCGCGAGGCCTTCCGCCTGGCCGCCGCCAAGCTGCCCATCAGCACGACCTTCGTGTCGCGCCGCGTGGGCGCCTAGGAGAGATCAGGATATGAAAGCCAGTGAACTGCGCGCCAAGGATGCCGCCGGGCTCCAGACCGAGCTCGAGAGCCTGCTGAAGGCACAATTCAACCTGCGCATGCAGCGTGCCACCCAGCAGCTTTCCAACACCAGCCAGTTGGGCAAGGTGCGCCGCGACATCGCGCGCATCCGCACCATCATGACTGAGAACGCAGGAAAGTAACATGACCACCGAAACCCAGAAAGACACCACCAAGCGTCAGCGTACGCTGGTCGGCAAGGTCGTCAGCAACAAGATGGACAAGACGGTCGTCGTCAGCGTCCAGACCCGCGTGAAGCATCCCGTGCTGGGCAAGTTCGTCAACCGCACCGCGAAGTACAAGGCGCACGACGAAGCCAACCAGTACAACGAAGGCGACACCGTGGAAATCGCCGAAGGCCGCCCCATCTCCAAGTCCAAGTCCTGGACGGTGGTGCGCCTGGTCGAGGCCGTGCGCATCATCTGATGCCGCGCCGGGCGGGATGCGGGAAGGTCCTTGCGGGCCGTTCCGCGCCCGACCCAGCCGGGCGGCATGCGTGCCGCGAGGCGGGCGCCGCCCCTTCGACCCCGCGTGGCCCCGGCCGCGCACCCCCAGCCCCGCCTCGCGCGGGGTTTTTCTTGGGCCGCGCCTTTGCCGCGTTTCTCCGCCGCTCCTTTGCCGCCCTCGGGCTGCCGGGCTCCCTCGTGCTGCCGGGTCGCCGGCCGCCCGCGGCCCCCTTATCGATCCGGACCGCTCCGGACGGCCCCGGATCGACGAGCGTCCCGGCGGAATCCTGTAGGATGAAGGCTTTCGCAAGAGCCTACGCAAGAGCCGCCATCCGCCATGGACATCACCTGTTTCGACGATCTGCTGCAGGCCGCGCGCCTGCAGCCCGAACCCCAGCGCCTGCTGTTCGTCTTTGCCGCCAGCACGATCCCCGACGACGCCACGCCCGAGCAGAAGGCGCGCCACGCGCGCGGCGAGGGCGGCGAACTCACGCCCGTGCTGTGCGTGGACAAGACGCCGGACGAACTGGCCGCCTTCGACGCGCTGGTCGAGGAATCGCGCCGCACCGGCCATGACTGGCAGGTGGTGTTCGTGGCCGCCATGGCCGACCAGTCGGCTTACCTGCCGGACAACAAGGACGTCGATCAGGCCTTCCAGCGCATGACGCAGATGATCAAGTACGGCACGATCGGCGCGCTGCTGGCTTTCGACCGGACCGGCGAGCCGATCGTGTTCGGCGCCGCCTGACCCCGCGCGCGAGCGCACCCCCCGCCCCGCGGGGCGCGGCCGCGGGGACCGGCATCGGGAGAACGACCATGAAACCGCCCTTCGGGAAATCGTCCCTCATGCAATCTCCCCGCGGGAAATCGCTCCTCGGGAAATCGTCCCTCATGAAACCGCGCCTCGCGCGCTGGCTCGGCCCGGGCCTGCTCGCCCTGCTGGCCGCCTGCGCGCCCCTCCCGCGGTCCGATGCGCCCGCGGCCGGCCCGGTGCCGCCGGCCGCCACCGCACCCGCCACCCGCGCCGCCGCCGCGGCCTACGATGCCGGCCTGGACGTCTTCCATCCGGTCGCCGCGCGGCACGGCATGGTGGTGTCGGAACAGGAGCAGGCCACGCGCGCCGGCCTGGACATGCTGCGGGCCGGCGGCAACGCCGTCGATGCGGCGGTGGCGGTCGGCTTCGCCCTGGCGGCGGCGCTGCCCAACGCCGGCAACCTGGGCGGCGGCGGATTCATGATGGTGCACGAGGCGCGCAGCGGCCGCGATTACGCCCTGGACTTCCGCGAGACGGCGCCGGCGCGGGCCGCGCGCGACATGTACCTGGATGCGCGCGGCGAGGTCGTGGACGGCCGTTCGCTCCACACCCACCTGGCGGTGGGCGTGCCGGGCACGGTCGCCGGCCTGACGCACGCCCTGGCGCGCTGGGGCTCGCTGCCCCTGTCCCGCGTCATGGCGCCCGCCATCCGCCTGGCGCAGCGGGGCTACCCGGTCAGCCCGACTCTGGCCGACGCCCTGGCGCGGAACGCCGGACCCATGGGCCGCTGGCCCGCGACGCGCGCCATCTTCTGGCGCGACGGCCGTCCCCTGCGGGCGGGCGAGCCGCTGGTCCAGCGCGACCTGGCGCGGTCGCTGCGCCTGATCGCGCGTCAGGGGGCCGACGCGTTCTACCGGGGCCCCATCGGCGAGCGGATCGCCGCCGAGATGGCGCGCCACGGGGGGCTGATCACGACGCGGGACCTGGCGGGCTACCGCGCCGTCGAGCGCCCGCCCATCGTCGGCGACTACCGCGGCTACCGGATCGTGACCATGCCGCCGCCCAGCTCCGGCGGCATCCACCTGACGCAGATCCTCAACATGATGGAAACCTGGCCCATCGCCGACTGGGGCGCGGGTGGCGCGCGCACGATCCACCACATGGCCGAGGCCATGAAGCTCGCCTACGCCGACCGCGCGCAATACCTGGGCGACACGGACTTCGTCGCCGTGCCCGTGGCCGGCCTGACCTCCAAGGCCTATGCCCGCCGGCTGGCCGCCGGCATCCTGCCCGCGCGCGCCCGGCCGGCGGCCGACATCCGGCCGGGCCGCCCCCAGCCCTACGAAAGCAGCCAGACCACGCACTTTTCCGTGGCCGACGCGGCGGGCAACGCGGTCGCCGTCACCTATACCCTGAACACGAACTTCGGCAGCGGCATCGTCGCCGCCGGCACCGGCATCCTGCTGAACAACGAGATGGACGATTTCTCCGCCAAGCCGGGGGTGGCCAACGTCTACGGCCTGACCGGCGGCGAGGCCAACGCCATCCAGCCCGGCAAGCGGCCGCTGTCGTCCATGACGCCGACCCTGGTGCTGCGCGATGGCCGGCCCTGGCTGGTCACCGGCAGTCCGGGCGGCGCGCGCATCATCACCACCGTGCTGGAAACCGTGGTCGACGCCATCGACTTCGGCATGAACCCGGCCGAAGCCGCCGCCCAGCCGCGCTTCCACCACCAGTGGCAGCCCGATGAATTGCGGGTGGAAAAGGGCTTCAGCCCCGATACGCTGGACCTGCTGCGCAGCTACGGCCACCGCGTCGCCGTCAAACCCGCCATGGGCCGCACCCAGACCATCCTGATCCAGGACGGCATCCTGTACGGCGCCTCGGACCCGCGCAATCCCGACGGCGCCGCCCTGGGCTACTGAGACCGCCGCCGCCTTGCATCAGCCGCCCCGCGTCAGGGCTGCGCGCCCCCGGCCGGGACTGTCCGGAGCCTGTTCCGACCGGGGAGCGCGAAGACCGGGATGCCGGTCAACGCCGCTTCTAGGCCGTCTGCTGCGCCTTTTCGTTGCGCAGTTCCTTGCGCAGGATCTTGCCCACGTTGCTGCGCGGCAGGTCCTCGCGGAATTCCACGAACTTCGGCACCTTGTAGCCCGTCAGCAGCTTGCGGCAGTGGGCGATCACGTCGGCCTCGGTCAGGTTCGGGTCCTTGCGGATCACGTAGAGCTTGACCGCCTCGCCGGAGGCGCCGCCGGGCACGCCGATGGCCGCGGCCTCCAGGATGCCGGGGTGCTCGATGGCGGCGGCCTCGACCTCGTTCGGGTACACGTTGAAGCCCGACACCAGGATCATGTCCTTCTTGCGGTCCAGCAGGAACACGTAGCCCTTGTCGTTCATGTAGCCGATGTCGCCGGTCAGCAGCCAGCCGTCCGCGTCGAAGACCTTGGCGGTCTCCTCGGGGCGGTTCCAGTAGCCGGCCGTGACCTGCGGGCCCTTGACGCAGATCTCGCCCGATTCGCCGATCGCCATGGTGCGGTTGTCGTTGCGGATGGCGACGTCCGTGGACGGCACCGGCAGGCCGATCGAGCCGTTGAAATCGACCTTGTCGAGCGGATTGATGGTCACCGCGGGCGAGGTCTCCGTCAGCCCGTAGGCCTGGGCGATGGGCTTGCCGGTGGTCTTGAGCCAGCGTTCCGCGATGGCCTCCTGGACGGCCATGCCGCCGCCCAGCGTGATGTTCAGTGAGCTGAAGTCCAGCCTGGCGAAATCGGGATGGTTCAGCAGCGCGTTGAACAGCGTATTCACCCCGGTGAGGGCGGTGAACCGAGCCTTGCCCAGTTCCTTGACGAAGCCGGGGATGTCGCGCGGATTGACGATCAGCAGATTGCTGGCGCCCAGCCGCATGAAGGTCAGGCAGTTCGCCGTCAGGGCGAAGATGTGGTAGAGGGGCAGCGCCGTCACGATGCATTCGCGGTCGCCCTGGCAGTAGGGCCGCACCCAGGCATAGGCCTGGCACACGTTGGCCACCAGATTGCCGTGGCTCAGCATGGCGCCCTTGGCCACGCCCGTGGTGCCGCCGGTGTACTGCAGCGCCGCCAGGTCGGCGTGCGTCAGCGCGGGGCGCCGGTAGGACGCGCGCGCGCCCTCGGCCAGCACCTCGCGCAGGCGCAGCGCGCCCGGGATGTTCCAGGCCGGCACCATTTTCTTCACGTGGCGCACCACCAGGTCGGTGATCAGGCCCTTGGGAAAGCCCAGCAGCTCGCCCAGCGAGGTCACCACCACGCGCTTGACCTGGGTGCCGAGCATGGCCTCCTGCAGGGTGTGGGCGAAGTTTTCCGCCACCACCACCGTGGTCGTGCCCGAGTCCGTCAACTGGTGGTGCAGTTCGTGCGGCGTGTAGAGCGGGTTGGTGTTGACCACCGCCGCGCCCGCCATCAGCGTGCCGAACAGGCAGATCGGGTATTGCAGCAGATTGGGCATCATCAGCGCGACGCGGTCGCCCTTGGACACCCCCTGGGCCTGCAGCCAGCCCGCGAAGGCGCGGGCCTTGTCCAGCGTCTGCGCGTAAGTCAGGGACGCACCCATGCTGACGTAGGCCGTGTTGCCGGCATACTGCCCGCAGCTTTGTTCAAACAGGTCGACCAGCGAGTCGAAGGCGGCGGCCTGATCGGTGATGTCAGCCGGCACTCCTTCGGGGTAGTGTTCCAGCCAGATGCGTTCCATGATGCGGTTCCTTTATGTCAGTCAGTTGCTTTTGGATTCCTGGCCCAGCAGGGCCGCTTTCAGGGATTCCTGGGCCGGGTGGGCACCCAGCCAGACCTTCAGGAGCGCGGTGGCGAAACGGGGATCCTTGACCTCCCCCAGAGCCTTGCCCTTGAATGATACCGAGACTGTCCCCTGATTGAAAACGATGTCCACCAGATCGCCCGAGGCGCCCTCGCCGCCGGTCTTCATGAAGTCCTCGAAATGGGCGATGGTGCCGGCCATGTCGCGCAGCTCGGCTTCGGTGCAGTTGGCCTTCAGGCCGTCGTTGAGCGCGTCGGTCAGCGCCTTGCTGGTGATGTCGCGCAGCAGGGTCAGGCGCAGCAGCTGC
The DNA here is from genome assembly GCF_000612685.1 of Castellaniella defragrans 65Phen. NCBI lineage: Bacteria > Pseudomonadati > Pseudomonadota > Betaproteobacteria > Burkholderiales > Alcaligenaceae > Castellaniella > Castellaniella defragrans. Next base: position 123,213 of record NZ_HG916765.1, on the reverse strand, counting down.
GGCTCGGCGCTGTTCAGGACCGCCTCGGCGTCCTTCGTCGGCTGCTGCCGGTACAGGGCGGCGACGTAGACGTGGAAGACGAAGCGCTGGCGCAGGCCGGCGCCGTTCAGGACCAGGTCGCTGCCCGCCACCGACTGCTGCTGCGGCACTTCCACGTTGGCCACGGTCAGGGCCAGGGCGGGCGGCGCCGCGCACAGGCCGGCGGCGGCCAGCGCCAGCGCGGCGAACGTGCCGCGCAGCAGGCTGCCGCGCGCGGGCCGCGCGCGATCGATTCCAGTGTTCGGATGGGTCATGATGATGCCTCTCCCGCCGCGTCGGGGCGCGGCTTGCGTTGTTTGTAATAGGCCTTGTCGGCCAGGTAGATGGTGCGCCGGACTTCCGTGTGCACCGTGCCGTCGGCGTCCTTCAGGTCCACCTGATAGACCCGCTCGACCTCGTGCTTGCGGTCCAGCTCCTCGCGGATGCCCTGCAGCTCGGCTTCCGTCAGGACGAAGTCCGCGTACAGCGTGCGGAATGCGGGCTTGCGGTAGCGGATCTCGGCGGCCTTGTCCCAGATGATGGCGTCCCGGTCCAGGCGCGCCATCAGCATGCCCACGTGCACGCCGTCGGTGACGGCGAACAGCGAGCCGCCGAAGATCGAGCCCACGATGTTGCGCGTGCGTCGCGTCAGCGGCAGGCGCACGCGCACGTGCAGCAGGTCGTGGGACACGTAGTCCACCCGGCCTCCCGTCGAACGGAAGGCCGGATGGAGATTGAAGCCCGTGCGCATGGCACGCGCCCGCCACCGCGGCGGCAGGCGTTTCAACTGCGACAACTTCATGCCAGGCTCACGGTTGCCGTCCTCAGAAGCGGTGCGAGAACTGCACGCCGAACAGGTCCGCGCTGCTGTCGTAGTCGCCCTTCAGCACGCCGGCGTCCTTCGACGAGTTGTTGTTCACCGAAGTGCTCTTCACGAACAGGTGGGCATAGCCGACGTCGATGCTGGTGTTCTTGCTGAAGTTGTACTGCGCACCCAGCGACAGCCAGTAGCGGTCGTTGTCCGGCAGGGACGACGGGCGGAAGGCGTCGTCGCGCACCGGCGACTGGTCCCAGGCTACGCCGCCCTTGAAGGTCCAGCTCTCGCTGTACTTGTAGTGCGCGCCCAGGGCCACGCGCCAGGCGTCCTTGAAGCGCAGGTCGAGCGTGGAGTTCGAGACGCCGCTGTTCTCGATCTTCAGTTCCGGGATGCTGCTCCAGCCCGTCCAGGACACGTCGCCCAGCAGCGTCCAGCGGTCGTTCAGCTGGTGCACCACGCTGAAGATGGCGGTGTCGGGCAGCTCGACCGTGGTCTCGGCGTCGTATTCGCCCAGCGGCAGCAGGCCCGCGATCGGGTTGGGGATGGACATGCCCGGCGCCAGGGCGATCGAGGTCGGGACGCTGCGGTTGCGGAGGGTCGTGGTGCCGTCCGCGTCGATCTTGACCTTGGAGCGGTAGGACAGGCCGAAGCGGGTATCCGGCGTGGCCTGCCACAGCACGCCCACGTTCCAGCCCCAGCCGTCGCCCTTGGCCTTGACCTTGGCGCTCAGGTCGCCGCCGGGCAGGGGGATCGGGTTGCCCATCGCGCCCGTCGGGATGGAGGGGACGAATTGCGCCTTGCGGTAGTCCGCGTCCAGGTGCATGTAGCTCACGCCCGCGCCGATCGACAGCGTGTCGGTGGCCTTGAAGGCGATGGACGGATTGATGTTGATGCTCTCGATGGAGAATTTTTCCGAGTGGTAGCGGCCGGCCCAGCCTTCGTCGTAGTCGGTCATCAGGCCGAAGGGCGCGCCCACGCTCAGGCCCAGCCACAGGCGCGGATTCACTTCCCAGGTGAAGTGGGCATTGGGCACCACCCCCAGGGAGCCCGCGTCGCCGCCGTCGCCGCCGCCGGGGCGGGCGCCCACCGCGTTGGTGCTGCCGCCGTCCGAGAACTTGAAGCTCGGCTTGATCGCCACCGCGCCCGCGCTGACGTTCATGCCCGGCAGCAGGGTCATGCTGGCGGGATTGAAGTAGGCCGCGCTGGCGTTTTCGCCGCTGGCGGCGGAGCCGGCATAGGCGCTGCCCAGGCCGCTGGCGTTCTGTTCCAGCAGCTGGAAGCCGGCGCCGTGCGCGAGGCCCACGGTGCCCAGGCCCAGGATCAGGGCCGACAGGGTCTTGAGCGTGTAGTGCGTTTTCATCGTGTCACCTCCGGTTTATGGATGAAAGATCGTCTTCGTGCGCAGGCATGCCTGCGCTGGGGTTGCTGCCCGATCAACCACATCGGGCCTGGGGTTAAAATCATGGGGCGAACGCCCCCCGGCCGTGCGCGGGGGCGCGCAGCCTCGTCGATGCGTCGGGCAAAAACCTTCCCCCGCCGCGCGGCCGCGCAGCGTCGTTCAGGTCAGTGGCGGGACGCCGGAATCAGGCCGGCGTCAGGGTGGAATCAATGGTCGTCGGGTGTCATGGGTCCCCCCGTGTAAGGTGCGTAGCCCGTTCCGAAGATCACGCCCGCGTTGGCGAGTTCGGCATCGGCGACGACGCCGGCCGCCAGCTGGCGGCGGGTCGCATCGATCAAGGGTTGCAGCAGGCGGCGCGCCAGTCCGGCCGGCGCCGTGCCCGCCTCGGCGCGGACCGGCTTGCCCTCGCGCCAGCGATAGAATCCCTGGCCGGATTTGCGGCCCAGTTCGTTGCGCGCCAGATGGCGCGCCAGGCAGGCCGGCGGCTCGGCCCCGGTCAGCTGCGCGCCGGCGTCGCGGGCGATGTCCAGGCCCACCGTGTCGATGAGTTCGATCGGCCCCATGGGCATGCCGTAGGCCTTCATCGCGGCGTCGATGGTCTCGGGGCGCAGGCCTTCGTCCACGCAGCGCATGGCTTCCAGCATGTAGGGCGCGAGCACGGCATTGACGAGGAATCCGGGCACGCTCTTCACCGGCAGGGGCAGCTTGCCGATCCGGCCGACGAAGGCGCAGGCGGCGGACTGGGCGCGCGGATCCGTGCCGTCCGCGGCCACGACCTCGACCAGGGGCATCTTCGCCACGGGGTTGAAGAAATGGATCCCCACCAGGCGTTCCGGATGCGCCAGGTCGCGGCCCAGGTCCTGCAGCGACAGGCTGGAGGTGTTGGTGGCCAGCAGCGCGCCGTCCTTCAGGCGCGGTTCGATGGCGGCGTACAGGCCGCGCTTGGCGTCCAGGTTTTCGCTGATGGCCTCGATGACCAGGTCGGCGCGGGCGATGCCCTGGCCGTCCGGGTCCGGGATCAGGCGGTCGGCGGTCAGCCGCGCTTCGCGGGCGGGCCGGATCTTGCGCGCATACAGCGCGTGGGCGCGGCCGATGGCCTGGGCGATGCGCGCGCGGTCCGTGTCCTGCAGGGTGACGGTCAGGCCCTTGAGCGCGCACCAGGCGGCGATGTCGCCGCCCATCACGCCGGCGCCCACCACGTGGACGTGCCGCACGGGCGCCTGGTCTCCCGCCTTGCCGAAGGATTTCAGGCGCTCCTGCATGCGGAACACGCGCAGCAGGTTGCGGGCGGTGTCGGAATGGATGATGGCGTCGATCAGGCCGGGCGCGTCCAGCGCGTCGCCGGCGTGGTGCGCCCAGATTTCCAGGATGGCGCGCGGGGCCGGGTAGTGGCCCTGCGGGTCGCGTTTTTCCAGGGTCTTGCGGGCCTGGCGCAGCAGCAGCGGCCGCAGCATCGGGTGGCTGAGCCAGGCGTCCTTGCCCTTCGGGCCGCGCACCGGCTGGCTGGACAGGACGTGGCGCGCGGCGGACTGCTCCGCCAGGCGGGGCGGCACGCACAGGTCGGCCACCCCGGCCGCCGCGGCACGGCGCGCGTCCAGCGCGCGGCCGGTCAGCATCATGTCCAGGGCCAGCGGCGCGCCCACGCGCCGGGGCAGGCGCAGCATGCCGCCCCAGCCGGGGAAGATGCCCAGCATGACCTCGGGCAGCGACAGGCGCGTGTCGGGCTGGTCCACGACGATCCGGTAGCGGCAGGCCAGGGCCAGCTCCAGGCCGCCGCCCATGCAGTGGCCCTGGATCAGGGCCAGCGTGGGCCAGGGCACCGCCGCCAGGCGGTTGAAGACCGTCCAGCCGCGCTCGATGAAGGCGCGCGCCGTGGCGGCGTCGTTCAGCTGCGAGAATTCGTCGATGTCGGCGCCCGCGACGAAGCCGGCGGCCTTGCCCGAGCGGATCACCAGCGCGGCGGGCGGGGCGGACTGGAAGTGGTCCAGGGCGCGGCCCAGTTCCGCCAGGACCTCGCCCGACAGGCGGTTGACGGAGCTGCCGGCGCAGTCGATGGTCAGCCAGGCGATGCCCTGCGGATCCACGGCGCAGCGGAAATGGCGCAGGCCCAGGGATTCAAAGCTCATGTCGGCCCTCCTGCCCGCAGAGTTCGACCAGCATGGCGCCGCCCTGGCCGCCGCCGATGCAGATGGCGGCCATCCCGCGGCGCAGGCCGCGCGCCTGCAGGGCGCGCACCAGGTGCAGCACGATGCGCGCGCCCGAGGCGCCCACGGGGTGGCCCTGGGCGATGGCGCCGCCGTCCACGTTCAGCCGGTCCATGTCCAGGTCTCCCAGCGCGCCGCGCCCCAGGTGCTCCCGGCACCAGGATTCGTCGCGCCAGGCGGCAAGGCAGCCTAGCACCTGGGCGGCGAAGGCTTCATTGATTTCCCACAAGTCCGGATCGTTCAGCCCCAGGCCGTGGCGCGCCAGGATGGCCGAGGCCGCGTGCACGGGCCCCAGGCCCATGACGGCGGGGTCCAGGGCGGCCCACTGGGCATCGACGATGCGGGCGACGGGCCGCAGGCCGCGCTCGCGCACGGCGCGCTCCGAGGCGAGCAGCAGGAGCGCCGCGCCATCGGTGACCTGGGAGCTGTTGCCGGCGGTGATGTTGCCGTAGGGCTTGTCGAAGACGGGCTTGAGCCGGGCGAGCTTTTCCGGGGTGGAGTCCGCGCGCACGCCGTCGTCCTCGGCGTACAGCGTGCCCTTGGCGTCGATCAGCGGCACGATCTCGCCGAAGGCCCCGCGTGCGCGCGCGGCCAGGGCGCGGGCGTGGCTCTGCGCCGCGTAGGCGTCGAGCCGTTCGCGCGTCAGGCCGAAGCGGTGCACCAGGTTCTCGGCGGTCTGGCCCATGGACAGGCCGATCACCGGATCGCTCAGGCCTTTCAGCAGGCCGATCACGGGCTTGAAGTACGAGGGGCGGAAGCGCCGCAGCAGCGGCAGGCGCTGCGCCAGGGTGCGGGCCTGGTTCCACCGGGCCAGCCAATGGACCATCTCGTCGGGGAACAGCAGCGGCGCGCGCGACAGCGCGTCCACGCCGCCGGCCAGGACCAGGTCGTGGCGGCCGGTCTGCAGGCCCATGGCGGCGGAATCCAGCGCCTGCATGCCCGAGGCGCAGTTGCGCATCACCGTCCAGCCGGGCACGTGGTCGCCGCAGCCCAGGCGCAGGGCGATCACGCGGCCGATGTTGGTTTCGTCGGCCGAGGGCGCGGCGCAGCCGATCACGACCTCGTCCAGTTCCGTGGCGGCGAAGGACTGGCGCAGCAGCAGTTCACGGCCCGTCTGCACGGCCAGGTCGGACGCGGAGAACGGGCCCGGCGCGTTGCGGGCCTTGAGGAAGGGGCTGCGCGCCCCGTCGAGGATGTAGACGGGTACGAAGGCCATCAGGATCGGGCTCCTGCGGCATCGGTGCCCGACGGGCCCTGGAAGTCGGGGGCGAAGTCGTCCACGGCGATGACGCGGTCGCGCAGCGCGTTGCGCGCGCGGATGCGGTCCAGTTCGGCGTCGGTGATGCCGCCGGCCGCGTGGATGGCCTCGGCCATGTCGCGCACGTTGGCGCGCGGATCGGCGGCCGGCACGCGGCCGGCCTTCTCGAATTCGCGCATGCGGGCCTCGATGGCCTGCGTGTCCAGCACGGCGGCGAAGGCGGCTTCGAGGGCGCCGATGGGCTCGTCCGGATTCCGGGGGACGTAGGTGCCCTGCGTCAGGCGGTCGCGCGCGCCGCCGGGCTGGCTGATCGCGTCGGCCACGGCCATGGCGAGCCGGTCGGACGGCGCGGCGAACGGCCGGCCCCAGGGGAACAGCAGCGCGCGCAGGGTCCAGGCCAGGGGGCGGTTGGGGAAGTTGGCCAGCACGCCGGCGAAGGCGTCCTGGGCGCGGCAGAACGCGTCCTGGACCGCCCAGTGCGCCAGCGGCGCGTCGGCGGCCTGGCGGCCTTCGTCCTGGTAGCGCTTGAGCGTGGCCGAGATCAGGTAGAGCTGCGACAGGATGTCGCCCAGGCGGGCGGAGATCGATTCGCGCCGCTTCAGCGCGCCGCCCAGCGTCAGCATGGAGACGTCGGCCAGGGTGGCGAAGGCCGCCGAGAAGCGCGTGAGCTGCCGGTAGTAGCGGGCCATTTCCGGGGCGACGGCGGCGTCGGGGCGGGCCAGCAGGGCGTTCGTGAAGCCATGGCCGACGGCGCGCAGCGCATTGGCCGTGGTGTGGCGCACGTGGCCCCAGAAGGCGCGGTCGAAATCCCGCAGCCCCTGTTCGGCGTCGGCGGCCTGGGCCGCGCGCATCTCGTCGAGCACGTGGGGATGGCAGCGGATCGCGCCCTGGCCGAAGATGATCAGGCTGCGCGTGAGGATGTTGGCGCCCTCGACGGTGATGCCCACCGGGATCTGCTGGTAGGCGCGGCCCAGGAAGTTCTGCGGGCCCAGGCAGATGCCCTTGCCGCCGATGATGTCCATGCCGTCGTTGACCACGATGCGGCCCCGCTCGGTGACGTGGTATTTGACGATGGCCGAGACCACGGCGGGCTTTTCGCCCAGGTCCACGGCGCCGGCCGTCATGACGCGGGCCGCGTCCATCAGGTAGGTGTGGCCGCCGATGCGCGCCAGGGCCTCGGTGATGCCCTCGAACTTGTGGATGCGGGTGCGGAACTGGTCGCGCACCACGGTGTAGGCGCCCACGGCGCGCGCGGTGAGCTTGGCCATGCCGGTGTAGGACGAGGGCAGCGAGATCGAGCGCCCCGCCGCCAGGCATTCCATCAGCATGCGCCAGCCCTGGCCGGCCAGGGCCGGCCCGCCGATGATGAAGTCCAGCGGCATGAACACGTCCCGTCCGCGCGTCGGGCCGTTCATGAACATGGCGTCCAGCGGGAAGTGGCGGCGGCCGATCTCCACGCCGGGGTGGTCGGACGGCACCAGCGCGCAGGTGATGCCCAGGTCGGGCGTGTCGCCCAGCAGGCCGTCGGGGTCGTACAGGCGGAAGGCCAGCCCGAGCAGGGTGCAGACGGGGCCCAGGGTGATGTAGCGCTTGTCCCAGGTGACGCGCATGCCCAGGACCTCGCGGCCCTGCCATTGGCCGGTGCACACGATGCCGTGGTCGGGGATGGCGGCGGCGTCCGAGCCGGCCCAGGGGCTGGTCAGGGCGAAGGCGGGGATGTCCTCGCCGCGCGCCAGGCGCGGCAGGTAGTGGTTCTTCTGCGCGTCGGTGCCGTAGTGCAGCAGCAGTTCGGCCGGCCCCAGGGAATTGGGCACCATGACGGTGACCGACAGCGCGGAGCAGCGCGTGGACAGCTTGGCGACCACGGCGGAGTGCGCCAGCGCCGAGAAGCCCAGGCCGCCGTATTCCTTCGGGATGATCATGCCGAAGAAGCGGTGGCTCTTGATGTATTCCCAGGCGTCGGCGGGGATGTCCAGGTCCTGGCGCGTGACGCGCCAGTCGTCCACCATCGCGCAGACGGCCTCGACCTCGTTGTCGAGGAAGGCCTGTTCGTCCTCGGACAGGCGCGGGGCGGGGATGGCGTGCAGGGCGCGCGCGCTGGGGCGGCCGCGGAAGAGCGCGCCTTCCCACCAGACGGTGCCCGCCTCCAGGGCCTCGCGTTCGGTGTCCGACATGCGCGGCAGGATGCGGCGGAAGGTGCGGTACAGGGGCCGGCTGAGGTGCTTGATGCGCAGGTCCGGGCTGCTCAGCACGAAGGCGGCGGCACCCAGCAGCAGGACGAGGAGGATGAGCAGGAAGGTCATGCGGGGACTCCCGGTAGCGGCGCGCCGGTCGGCAGCGGGGCGCGCAGGCCGCCCAGCAGGAAGGCCATCAGGCGCCCGAGCAGCGCCTGGGCGTCGATGTTGCCGGTGTCGCCGGGCAGGTTCATGGCCCGGCTGGAGCTTTCGGCGCCCATGATGGCATAGGCCGTGGCGCCCAGCATGAAGTGGAAGCGCCAGACGATCTCGGTTTCCGGCACGCCGGGCAGCGAGGCCAGCAGGGCGCGGGTGAAACGGTGCGCGACCGCCGAGCGTTCGGCGGCGAACAGCGCGCTGATGGCGCCGTTGGGATCGGACATGGTGCTGGACTGCAGCGGCATGAAGGCGCGCCGCTCGGCGCCGGCGCTGCAGGCATGGCGCACCAGGGGGCCGAAGTAGGCCTCGACGATGGCCGACGGCTTGAGCGGCTGGCCGCCGGCCTTGGCTTCGAGGTCGTCCAGGATGCGCAGGCGTTCGTCGTTCAGCGCGTCCAGGCGGCGCTGGAACACGGCCTCGACCAGTGCGTCCTTGGAGCCGAAGTGGTAGTTCACGGCGGACAGGTTCACCCCCGCCGCCTGCGTGATCTGACGCATGGACGTGTTGTCGTGCCCGTGCTCGGCGAACAGCCGTTCGGCGGCGTCGAGGATGGCATCGCGGGTGAGGGTGGAGCGGGAGGTGGCCATGGATTAATTCAAACGTTTGTTTTAAAACTATACACAAGCTGCCTGATTTGGGTATCCGTGTTACCCCTTAGGGCCCTGGGAGAGCAGCCGTGCGCCGGTGATTGTTTCTTGGGGAAATGCCGCGTCCAGGATACACTTTCAGAGATTCGTTCCATACGGTTAGTTTCCCTGGTCTAGAAGGTACGCGATGGCTTCCGTGCGACAGCTGCTGGTGATTTCATCCCTGGTCATCGCCTGTATCCTTGTAGGCATGCTGGCGATGGGCACCAGCCTGATGGAGCGCCGGCTCGACGCCCAGCTGCAGACCGACAGCGAAAACGCCGCCGCCACGCTGGCCCTGCTGGTCGCCGCCCAGCCCGACGAGGCCGCGCGCCGGCGGGTGCTGGATGCGGCCTTCCAGCAGGGGCGCTACGCCGACCTGGCGCTCGCGCCGGACGATCCGGCGGCCGCCGGCTTCCAGTCGCGCCGCCCGGGCCGGTCCGCGGGAGACGCGCCGGGCTGGTTCGCCGCCCTGGCCGACATCCAGCCCCACCAGGCTTCCCGCCAGGTCGCCGGCGTCGGCACGCTGCGGCTGACCCTGGATGCGGGGCCCGCGCGCGATGCGCTCTGGACGCACGTGCAGCAATGGACCTGGCTGGCCCTGGGGCTGGCGGCCTTCTGGGCCCTGTTCGTGGTCGCGCTGGTGGCGCGGGTGCGGCGCGAGCTGGCCACCGCCGCGGTGGCCGACGCGCCCGAGATCAAGATCAAGCGCACCGAGCCGGTCGAGGACGCCGAGCTCATGGACGACGTCCGCGAACGCATCGCGCCCACGATGGACGAACAGATGGCGCGCATCGAGCGGCTGGAAATCGAGCTCAACCGCGACCCGGTGACCGGTCTGGCCAACCGCAGCTATTTCCTCAACGAACTCAAGCGCATGCTGCGCGACGACTCGCGCCAGGGCGCGGTCAGCGGCTACGTGCTGCTGGTGCGCAGCCGCGACATGGCGCGCCTGCAGAACCAGACCGAACGCCAGGAGCTGGACGACTGGCTGCGGCTGCTGGGGCGGCGCGTCATCGAGCTGCTGAACGAAACCCCGCAGGTGCGCGCGCTGCCCGCCCGGCTGACCGGCAGCGATTTCGTGGTGCTGTTCCCCGTGGGCGGCGGCCCCGAGGTCATGCGTCCGGTGCAGAGGCTGCGCGAGCTGCTCGAGACGCTGCGGGTCAAGCTCGACAGCCACAACCTGTCGCGCTGGGCCTATGCCCTGACGGACTACACCATGCAGTGCACCACCAAGGAAATCCTGACGCGCCTGGACCAGGCCCTGATGTGCGCCGAGAGCGCCGGCCACGAGGAAATCGAATTCCTGTCCTACGCCGACCACGAGGACGGCGAGCTGCTCATGGGCGAGGCGTCCTGGCGCACCCTGATCACCCAGGCGCTGGATCACGACCGCCTGTCGCTGGACGTGCGCCGCGTCCAGTACGAGGGCGACGACATCCCCGAGCGCCACGAGGCCGCGCTGACCCTGCGCGAGGACGACCCGGACCAGCCGCTCATGTCCGGCTTCCTCTTCATGCCGGCCGCCGCGCGCCTGGGCCTGTCCCCGGCCTGCGACATGCGCGCGCTGTGCCTGGCGCTGAACTGGCTGGGCGAGCACGACGGCGTGCTGGTCATCCGCATGTCGATCGCCACCATCCTGGACGCCCAGCACCTGGAGGAAATCCGCCAGATCTGCGGCAACGCCGATCCCGCCCTGCTGCAGCGCCTGGCGGTGGAGCTGGACGCCTACGGCCTGAGCCGCCACCTGGAGGCCTTCCGGACCTTCGCCCGGGGCATCATCCAGGCCGGCATGCACGTCGGGCTGCGCGGCCTGGACCAGCAGCCCGACGCCCTGCGCCAGATCCACGAGGTCGATTTCGCCTACGTGAAGCTGGGCGGCAACTTCGTGCGCGAGCTGCTGGCCAGCCCGGGCGGCGTGCAGATGATGGTGGCCGTCACCGAAACCGCCATCGGCATGGGCATGCGCGTCTATGTGGACGATGCGGACGACCCCGGCACCCGCCGCATGGTGATCGAATACGGGGCGCTGCCGCGCGCCGCCTGACCGCCCGCCCCGGGCGGTGTCGGTTTTTTGCAGATCGTGCTTGCCAAGCCCGCATCGGCATCCTATAATGGCCGTCTTGCCCTATAGGGTGTGGTTTGCCATGAGTCCGCCTGGATCCGTGGGCCGCGCGCAGGGCAGTGGAAGTTCTCGAATTTCAACCCAGGGTGTGCTTGGCCGATCCGATTGGCAACCCAAGCGGCTGCCAAGTATGCCTGACGGGACCAAAACTGGCTGCGTGGCCGGGGATTCATGCCCTGGGCTTCGTTGTTAAGTTGGAACAGGAAAAATCATGATCCAAATGCAGACCACGCTGGACGTGGCCGACAACACGGGTGCGCGTTCTGTGATGTGCATCAAGGTGCTGGGCGGCTCCAAGCGCCGTTATGCCGCCATCGGCGACGTCATCAAGGTGTCCGTCAAGGAAGCGGCCCCCCGCGGGCGCGTCAAGAAGGGCGAAATCTACAACGCCGTGGTGGTGCGTACCGCCAAGGGCGTCCGCCGCAAGGACGGCTCGCTGATCCGCTTCGGCGGCAACGCGGCCGTGTTGCTCAACGCCAAGCTCGAGCCCATCGGCACGCGCATCTTCGGACCGGTCACGCGCGAACTGCGCACCGAGAAGTTCATGAAGATCGTGTCCCTGGCGCCCGAAGTGCTGTAAGGAGCCGATCATGCAAAACATTCGCAAAGGCGACGAAGTCATCGTGCTGTCCGGCCGCGACCGCAGCCGCCGCGGCACCGTGCTGGCCCGCGTCGGCGCCGACCACGTGCTGGTCGAAGGCATCAACGTCGTGAAGAAGCACGCCAAGGGCAATCCCATGGCGGGCACGCCCGGCGGCATCGTCGACAAGACCCTGCCCATCCACATCTCGAACGTGGCGCTCTACAACCCTGAAACCGGCAAGGGCGACCGCGTCGGCGTCAAGGTCGTGGACGGCGCCAAGGTTCGCATTTTCCGCTCCAACGGCGCCGTCGTTGGCGCGAAGGCATAAGGGGCGCGCATAAAATGGCTCGTTTACAAGATTTCTACCGCTCCAAGGTCGCTGCCGACCTGCAGGCGAAATTCGGCTACCAGTCGGTGATGCAGGTTCCCCGCATCACCAAGATCACCCTGAACATGGGCGTGTCCGAGGCCGTGGCCGACAAGAAGGTCATCGAGAACGCCGTCGGCGACATGACCAAGATCGCCGGCCAGAAGCCCGTGATCACCAAGACCCGCAAGGCCATCGCCGGCTTCAAGATCCGCGAGGACTACCCGATCGGCTGCATGGTCACCCTGCGCGGCCAGCGCATGTACGAATTCCTGGATCGCCTGATCTCGATCGCCCTGCCCCGCGTGCGCGACTTCCGCGGCGTGTCGGGCCGTGCCTTCGACGGCCGCGGCAACTACAACATCGGTGTGAAAGAGCAGATCATCTTCCCGGAAATCGAATACGACAAGATCGATGCCGTGCGCGGGATGAACATCAGCATCACCACCACCGCAAAGACCGACGAGGAAGCCAAGGCGCTGCTGAGCGCATTCAGCTTCCCCTTCCGCAACTAAGGGGCTGACGTGGCAAAACTATCCCTCATCAATCGCGACATCAAGCGCGCCAAGCTGGCCGAGAAATTCGCCGCCAAGCGCGCCGCGCTGAAGGCGATCATCGCCGACCAGTCCAAGACCGACGAAGAACGCTATCAGGCTCGCCTGGCGCTGCAACAGCTGCCGCGCAATGCCAACCCCACCCGCCAGCGCAACCGCTGCGTGGTGACGGGCCGCCCCCGCGGCGTGTTCAGCAAATTCGGGCTGACCCGCCACAAACTGCGTGAAATGGCCATGCGCGGCGAAGTGCCCGGCATGACCAAGGCCAGCTGGTAGGAGAATCACACATGAGCATGAGCGATCCCATCGCCGATATGCTGACCCGCGTGCGCAACGCGCAGATGGTCAACAAGACGTCGGTTTCCATGCCCTCCTCCAAGCTGAAGGCGGCCATTGCCGCCGTGCTGAAGGACGAAGGCTACATCGAGGATTTCCGCATCGGCGGCGAACAGGCCAAGCCGGAGCTGGAAATCACCCTGAAATACTATGCCGGCCGTCCGGTGATCGAGCGCATCGACCGCGTCTCGCGTCCCGGCCTGCGCATCTACAAGAGCAGCACCGCCATTCCCCAGGTCATGAACGGCCTGGGCGTGGCGATCGTCTCGACCCCCCGCGGCGTCATGACGGACCGCAAGGCCCGCGCCAACGGCGTCGGCGGCGAAGTGCTCTGCTACGTGGCATAAGGAGATTCCAACCATGTCACGCATCGCCAAATACCCCGTCGCGCTGCCGAAAGGCGTCGAAGCCACCATCAGCGCCGGGCAGATCGTCGTCAAGGGCCCGCTGGGCACCCTGACCCAGTCCCTGGACGGCAACGTCCGGGTTTCCCAGGAAGACGGCCAGCTCACCTTCGCCGTCGCCAACGACTCCCGCCAGGCCAACGCCATGTCGGGTACCGTGCGCGCGCTGGTGAGCAACATGGTCACGGGCGTCAGCACCGGCTTTGAACGCCGCCTGACCCTGGTCGGCGTGGGCTTCCGCGCTCAGGTCCAGGGCAACGCCCTGAAGCTGCAGCTGGGCTTCTCGCACGACATCCTGCACGACATCCCCGACGGGATCAAGATCGAGTGCCCCACCCAGACCGAAATCGTGGTCAAGGGCGCCGACAAGCAGGTCGTCGGCCAGGTCGCCGCTGAAATCCGCGCCTACCGCGAACCCGAGCCCTACAAGGGCAAGGGCGTGCGCTATGCGGACGAACGCGTGATCCTGAAAGAAACCAAGAAGAAGTAAGCACGCAGGCAAGGACGAATCATGGACAAGAAAACTTCCCGTTTGCGTCGTGCCGCGGCCACCCGCCGCAAGATTCACGAGCTGCGCGTGCATCGCCTGGCGGTGCATCGCACGAATCTGCACATCTACGCCAACATCATTTCGCCGGAAGGCGACCGCGTGCTCGTCAGCGCCTCGACGCTCGAGCCCGAAGTCCGCAAGGAACTCGCCAGCCAGAAGGCCAACGGGGGCAACGCCGCCGCCGCCAGCCTGGTCGGCAAGCGCGTGGCCGAGAAGGCCAAGGCTGCCGGCATCGAACTCGTCGCCTTCGACCGTTCGGGCTTCCGTTACCATGGCCGCGTCAAGGCGCTGGCCGAAGCCGCGCGTGAAGCCGGCTTGAAGTTCTAAGGGAATCACATGGCTAAAGCACAAGGCAAGCACGCCCCGGAGCAGGAACGCGACGATGGCATGCGTGAAAAGATGATCGCGGTCAACCGCGTCAGCAAGGTCGTCAAGGGCGGCCGCACCATGAGCTTCGCCGCGCTGACCGTGGTCGGCGACGGCGACGGCCGCATCGGCATGGGCAAGGGCAAGGCCCGCGAAGTGCCGGTCGCCGTCCAGAAAGCCATGGAACAGGCCCGCCGCGGCCTGCTCAAGGTGGCCCTGAAGAACGGCACGCTGCACCACACCGTGGTCGGCAAGCACGGCGCCTCGACGGTGCTGATCTCGCCCGCCGCGGAAGGGACCGGCGTGATCGCCGGCGGCCCGATGCGCGCGATCTTTGAAGTCATGGGCGTGCGCAACGTCGTGGCCAAGAGCCTCGGTTCGAGCAACCCGTACAACATGGTCCGTGCGACCCTCAACGGCCTGCGCGCCTGCTCCACGCCCGCGGAAGTCGCGGCCAAGCGCGGCAAGACCGTCGAAGAGATCCTGGGATAAGACATGGCACAGAAGCAAATCAAAGTCACGCTCGTGCGCTCCGTCATCGGCACGCACAAGTCCCACCGCGCCACCGTGCGCGGCCTGGGCCTGGGCAAGGTGAACAGCAGCCGCGTCCTGGTCGATACGCCCGAGGTCCGTGGGATGATCCGCAAGGTGGATTATCTGGTCACCGTCTCGGAAGCCTAAAGGAATTCAGATGTCCGTCACTCAACTGAACACGCTCGCCCCCGCCGAAGGCGCCAAGCGCCCCCGCCGCCGCGTGGGCCGCGGCATCGGCTCCGGCCTGGGCAAGACCGCCGGCCGTGGCCACAAGGGCCAGAAGTCCCGCGCGGGCGGTTTCCACAAGGTCGGTTTTGAAGGCGGCCAGATGCCGCTGCAGCGCCGCCTGCCCAAGCGCGGCTTCACGCCGCTGGGCCGCCACCTGTTCGCCGAAGTCCGTCTGTCGGACCTCCAGGCGCTGCCGGTCGACGAAATCGATCTGCAGGTCCTGAAGGCCGCCGGCCTGGTGGGCGAGCTGGTCCGCACGGTCAAGGTCATCAAGACCGGCGAACTGTCGCGCAAGGTCACCCTGCGCGGCATCAATGCGACGGCCGGCGCCCGCGCCGCGATCGAAGCGGCCGGCGGATCGCTGGCGTAAGGGGCGGCTGTGGCCAAAGCTCAGGCACATAAGCCCAGTGCGGGATACGGCGACCTCAAGCGCCGCATCCTGTTCCTCGTGCTCGCCCTGATCGTCTACCGCCTGGGGACCCACATCCCCGTGCCCGGCATCAATCCGGACGCGCTGGCCGACCTGTTCCAGCAGAACCAGGGCGGCATCCTGGGGCTGTTCAACATGTTCTCCGGCGGCGCCCTGGAGCGCTTCTCCGTGCTGGCGCTGGGGATCATGCCGTACATCTCGGCGGCCATCATCATGCAGCTGCTGGCGGTGGTGGTGCCCGCGCTGGAAGCCATCAAGAAGGAAGGCCAGTCCGGGCAGCGCAAGATCACCCAGTACACCCGCTACGGCACGGTGTTCCTGGCGACCTTCCAGGCGATCGGCATCTCGGTGGCGCTGGAATCCCAGCCCGGCCTGGTCATCGACCCGGGCCTGCTGTTCCGCTTCACCACGATCGTGACGCTGGTCACCGGCAGCATGTTCATCATGTGGCTGGGCGAGCAGATCACCGAGCGCGGCCTCGGCAACGGCATCTCGCTGCTGATCTTCGCCGGGATCGTCGCCGGCCTGCCCGGCGCGCTGGGCGGCATGCTCGATCTCGTGCGCACGGATTCGATGTCCATCCTGTCGGCGCTGTTCATCCTCGCCCTGGTGGTGGGCGTGACCTACTTCGTGGTCTTCGTCGAGCGCGGCCAGCGCCGCATCACGGTGAACTACGCCAAGCGCCAGGTGGGCAACAAGCTCTACGGCGGCCAGTCCTCGCACCTGCCGCTGAAGCTGAACATGTCCGGCGTGATCCCGCCGATCTTCGCCTCGTCGATCATCCTGCTGCCTGCGACGGTCACCAGCTGGTTCTCCAGCAACCCGAACATGCGCTGGCTGGGCGACCTGGCCGCGGCCCTGTCGCCGCAGCAGCCGCTGTACGTGACGCTGTATTCCGGCCTGATCATCTTCTTCTGCTTCTTCTACACGGCGCTGGTGTTCAACAGCCGCGAGACGGCGGACAACCTGAAGAAGAGCGGCGCCTTCGTGCCCGGCATCCGTCCCGGCGAGCAGACCGCGCGCTACATCGACAAGATCCTCATGCGGCTGACGCTGTCGGGCGCGATCTATGTCACGCTGGTCTGCCTGCTGCCCGAGCTGATGCAGATGCGCTGGAACGTGCCCTTCTATTTCGGCGGCACGTCCCTGCTGATCATCGTCGTCGTCGCGATGGATTTCATGGCGCAGGCGCAGGCTTACATGATGTCCCAACAGTACGACTCGCTGCTCCGGAAGGCGAACTTCAAGGGCGCCGCGGGCCTACCCATGCGCTGAACAACATGTCCAAGGACGACGTCATCCAGATGCAAGGGGAGGTCATCGAAAACCTTCCCAACGCAACGTTCCGCGTCAAGCTGGAAAATGGCCACATGGTGCTGGGCCACATTTCGGGCAAGATGCGTATGCACTACATCCGGATCCTTCCGGGCGACAAGGTCACAGTGGAGCTCACGCCCTATGACCTGTCGCGCGCCAGGATTGTTTTCCGCTCCAAGTAGGTAGCGGCCGGTCAAGAACCAGGAGATCACCATGAAGGTAATGGCATCGGTAAAGCGGATCTGCCGCAACTGCAAAATCATCAAACGTCACGGCGTGGTGCGCGTCATCTGCACCGACCCGCGTCACAAGCAACGCCAAGGCTAAGGCCGGGCACCACGGAATTCACGAGGAACAGTCATGGCCCGTATTGCTGGCATCAATATTCCGCCGCACCAACACGCCGAGATCGGTCTGACGGCCATCTTCGGCATCGGCCGCACCCGCGCCCGCAAGATCTGCGAAGCGACCGGCATCGAGTACTCGAAGAAGATCAAGGATCTGACCGACGAGGAACTGGAAAAGATCCGTGAACAGATCAACGGCTACACGATCGAAGGCGACCTGCGCCGCGAAGTGCAGCTGTCGATCAAGCGCCTGATCGACCTGGGCACGTACCGTGGCATGCGCCACAAGCGCGGCCTGCCGGTGCGCGGCCAGCGCACCCGCACCAACGCCCGCACCCGCAAGGGTCCGCGTCGCGCCGCAGCGTCCCTGAAGAAATAACCCGAGGAAAGAACATGGCGAAAGCTCAGAGCGGCGCCGCGCGCGTCCGCAAGAAAGTCAAGAAGAACGTGTCCGACGGGATCGCCCACGTCCACGCGTCCTTCAACAACACCATCATCACCATCACCGACCGCCAGGGCAACGCCCTGTCGTGGGCCACGTCCGGTGGCGCCGGCTTCAAGGGCTCGCGCAAGTCGACGCCGTTCGCCGCCCAGGTGGCCGCCGAATCCGCCGGCCGCGTGGCCCAGGAATACGGCATCAAGACGCTGGAAGTCCGCATCAAGGGCCCCGGCCCCGGCCGCGAATCGTCCGTGCGCGCCCTGAATGCCCTGGGGATCAAGATCTCCAGCATTTCGGACATCACGCCGGTGCCGCACAACGGCTGCCGTCCGCCCAAGCGTCGTCGTATCTAAGGGGATCATCTTGGCTCGTTACACTGGACCCAAATGCAAGCTTTCGCGCCGCGAAGGCACCGACCTGTTCCTGAAGAGCGCCCGCCGTTCGCTGGATTCCAAGTGCAAGCTCGAATCCAAGCCCGGCCAGCACGGCCGCATCTCGGGTTCGCGCACTTCCGACTTCGGCCTGCAGCTGCGTGAAAAGCAGAAACTCAAGCGCATGTACGGCGTGCTGGAAAAGCAGTTCCGCAAGTACTTCGCCGAAGCCGACCGCCGCCGCGGCAACACCGGCGAGACGCTGATCCAGCTGCTCGAATCGCGCCTGGACAACGTCGTCTACCGCATGGGCTTCGGCTCCACCCGCGCCGAGGCGCGCCAGCTGGTCAACCACCGCGCCATCGAGCTGAACGGCCGTACCGCCGACATCGCCTCGATGCTGGTCAAGGCCGGCGACGTGGTCGCCGTGCGCGAAAAGGCGAAGAACCAGTCCCGCATCAAGGAAGCCCTGGAACTGGCGACCGGCAACGGCCTGCCCCAGTGGGTCGAGGTCGATGCCGCCAAGCTGTCGGGCGTGTTCAAGCAGGCCCCGGATCGTGCCGACGTCGCCCACGACGTCAACGAATCCATGGTCGTGGAACTGTATTCCCGCTGATCGATCCCGGTGGCCTCGCGCCACCGCGCGGTCTCCGGCCCGCGTCCGGAGGCCGTCCGCCAGCCCACGCCCAGGCGCGCGCCCGGGGTGGGCTGTGGTCTTCCCCGGCTTTGCCGCCGGTTCTTCATGTCCGTCAGCCTTATCGGTGTAACGAGCCGAGGGTATTGAAAAGGAACATCCATGTCCGCACAAGGTTTTCTGAAACCCCGCACCATCTCCGTCGAAACCCTGGGCGCGCATCACGCCAAGGTCGTGATGGAGCCCTTCGAGCGCGGCTACGGCCACACGCTGGGCAACGCCCTGCGCCGCATCCTGCTGTCCTCCATGTCGGGCTACGCCCCCACGGAAGTCCAGATCAGCGGGGTGGTGCACGAATACTCCACGATCGCCGGGGTGCGCGAGGACGTCGTCGACATCCTCCTGAACCTCAAGGGCGTGGTGTTCAAGCTGCACAACCGCGACGAAGTCACGCTGCAGCTCAACAAGCAGGGCCCCGGTGAAGTCCGCGCCCGCGACATCGAACTGCCGCACGACGTCGAGATCATCAATCCGGACCACCTGATCGCCACCCTGACGGACAACGGCCGCCTGGAAATGCAGATCAAGGTCGAGCAGGGCCGCGGCTACGTGCCGGGCAACGTGCGCGCCCTGGTGGACGACCGTTCGGCCACCATCGGCCAGATCGTGCTGGATGCCTCCTTCAGCCCCGTGCGCCGCGTCAGCTACGCCGTGGAAAACGCCCGCGTCGAGCAGCGCACCGACCTGGACAAGCTGGTGCTGGACGTGCAGACCAACGGCGTCATCAGTCCCGAGGAAGCCGTGCGCCAGTCGGCCCGCATCCTGATGGACCAGATCTCCGTGTTCGTGTCGCTGGCCGACAAGGACGCCGGCCAGCTGACCACCAGCATCTCCTCGACCGGCACGTCGGCGCCGATCGATCCGGTGCTGCTGCGCCCGGTCGACGACCTGGAGCTGACGGTGCGTTCGGCCAACTGCCTGAAGGCCGAAAACATCTACTACATCGGCGACCTGATCCAGCGCACGGAAAACGAGCTGCTCAAGACTCCGAACCTGGGCCGCAAGTCGCTCAACGAGATCAAGGAAGTCCTGGCCGCGCGTGGCCTGACCCTGGGCATGAAGCTGGAAAACTGGCCGCCCGTCGGCCTCGAACGCCCCTGATCGCAGCACCGGCGCGCGGGCGGCCACCGAGGCCGCGCGCGTGCTAACATCCCGCCCTGGCCGTTTCGGCGGCCGGGATCCAACCCCACCCGGGCCGCGGCTCGTCCGATAGAAGATCCGGGTTCCATAGATTCAAAAGGAAATCGAAATGCGCCATCGTCACGGCCTTCGCAAACTGAACCGCACCAGCAGCCACCGTCTGGCCATGTTCCGCAACATGGCGGTGTCCCTGCTGACCCACGAAGCCATCAAGACCACCCTGCCCAAGGCCAAGGAACTGCGCCGCGTGGTCGAGCCCCTGATCACCCTGGGCAAGAACCCCACGCTGGCCAACCGCCGCCTGGCCTTCGCCCGCCTGCGCGACCGCGACGCCGTCACCAAGCTGTTCAACGACATCGGGCCGCGCTTCGCCGCGCGCAACGGCGGCTACACCCGTGTGCTGAAGATGGGCTTCCGCCAGGGCGACAACGCCCCCATGGCCTACATGGAACTGGTCGACCGTCCCGAAGCCGAGGCGCCGGCCGGCGAATAAGCCGTCCAGGCAGTCCTCCAGGCCTCTCGCCCGCCGCTCTCCGTGGCGGCGATGCGGCGAACGGGCCCTCCAGGGGGCCCGTTTTGCATTGCGGGCCGCAGGCGCGCGGTGCGGCCCGTCCTCCGGCATGACGGGGATCAAGACACCTGGGCATGCCGCGCCGCCGGATGCCGCGTCCGGTGCGCGCCGCGGGTACAATGAGTCCAATACCCACACCGCCCGAAAGCCATGAAAGATCAGACACCTGGCGGCAATCCCGCCCTGGTCGTGCGCCAGGACGGCGCACCGACCGACACCGTGGTGGTGCTCAGCACGGCGCCCGACGAACTGCTGGCCAAGCGCATCGCGCACGTGCTGGTCGAGGAATCGCTGGTGGCCTGTGCCCAGGTGGGGCCGGCCATCGTCTCCATGTACCTGTGGCAGGGGGAACTCGAAGGCACGGACGAGGTCCAGCTCCTGTTCAAGACCACGGCGGACACGCTGCCGGCTCTCTACGAGCGGCTGTGCGTGCTGCATCCCTACGAGATCCCCGAATTCATGGTGCTGGGCGTGCCCGCGGGCAGCCGGGCCTACCTGGACTGGGTCGCCCAGTCCACCCGGCCCGCCATCCAGGCCGCCACCCGCGAGGCCTGAGAGGCCCGCGGGGCCTGCATCCGCCGCATCGCCGTATCCGCTGCATCCGTCGCAGCCGCCGTATTCAAGGAAGCCGTTCATGTCGTATCTGCCGGGCTCGTCCATTCCGCGGCCCGTGTGCCGCCCGGCCGCGCCGGGCGTGAAACGGTCCGCAAGGGCCGTCCCGCGTCCCGCTTCGCCTCCCTTCGTGCGCGGGCTGCCGCGCCGCATGGCGGCCCTGCTGGGCATCCTGCTGCTGGCGCTGTGCGGCCTGCTGATGGGCTCCGGCCCGGCCCGGGCGGCGGACGACTTCCTGCCGCCCGAGCAGGCCTTCGCCGACACCGCCGCCATGGCCGATCCCCTGACCCTGGACATGCACTGGGAGATCGCGCCCGGCTATTACATGTACCAGGACCGCTTCGAGGTGCGCATCGAGGACGCCCAGGGACGGCTGCTGGTGTTCCGGCGTTCCGACCTGACGCCGGAGGACGCCGAGACCCGCGCGCCGGCCTGGGGGGACGCCCTGCGGCTGCCGCACGGGCGGGTCAAGTACGACCCCACCTTCGAGAAGGACATGGAGGTCTTCCACGGCGGCGTGACGCTGCGGACGGCCCTGCGGCCCGGCGCCGGGGGGCCGCTGCGGGTCTCCGTCACCGGTCAGGGCTGCGCCGACGAGGGCCTGTGCTATCCGCCCATGACGAAGACCCTGGTCCTGCAGGCCGACGGCGGCGGCTACCGCGCGGTCGGCGAGCAGGTCCGCGACCGGGTGCCGCCGCCGCGCGACGAGACGCCCGCCGCTGCCGCTCCCGGCGGAGCGCCCGGGACGGACACCGGATTGTCGGCGGCCTTGCGCGGCGGCGCGGGGGCGGCGCCGGCGGGCGCGCCCGCGGCTCCGTCCGAGGGACCGGCGTCGTCGCCGGCTCCTTCCGCGACGCCGGGCGGGCCCGCAACTTCGTCCATGGCTTCGTCCGCGGCTCCCTCCGCGGCCCCCTCCGCGGCTGCCGGGCCGGACGGCGGATCCTGGCTGGACCTGGGCGACGTGGGCATGGCGGCCTGGCTGCATCAGGCGCCGCTGTGGCAGATCCTGGCGCTGAGCCTGGCGCTGGGCGCCCTGCTGTCGCTCACGCCCTGCGTGCTGCCCATGGTGCCCATCCTGCTGGCCGTGATTTCCGGCGGCGGGGGGCCGGTCGGCCGGGCGCGCGGCCTGGGGCTGGCGGCGATCTACGTGCTGGGCATGTCCCTGGTGTACACCGCGCTGGGCGTGGCGGCCGGCCTGCTGGGCGCGGGCCTGGCCGCCTGGCTGCAATCGCCCTGGGTGCTGGGCACCTTCGCCGTGCTGCTGGCGCTGTTCGCGCTGGCGATGCTGGACGTCTTCACCCTGCAGGCCCCGGTGGGCCTGCAGTCGGCCATGCAGGCGCGCCTGCAGCGCCTGCCGGGCGGCCATGCGGGCGGCGTGTTCGTGATGGGCCTGCTGTCGGCCCTGATCGTCGGTCCCTGCGTGGCCGCGCCGCTGGCCGGCGTGCTGCTGTTCATCTCGCAGACCGGCGACGTGGTGGTGGGCGGCGCCGCCCTGTTCGCCCTGGCCTGGGGCGAGGGCCTGCTGCTGCTCGCCGTGGGCGCGGGCGCCGGCGCCCTGATGCCGCGCGCCGGCGCCTGGATGACGCCGCTGAAGGCGGGCTTCGGCCTGCTGCTGCTGGCCACCGCCTGGTGGATGGCGCGGCCGCTGCTGGCCGACGGCCTGTACGTGGCCGGCTGGGTGCTGCTGGCCCTGTGGGCCGCTCTGCTGGCCTGGTCGGCCGCCGCCCAGGGCAAGGGCGAGGCCGGGCCGCTGCGGCTGCTGACGCGCGCCCTGGCCCTGATGCTGGCCCTCTGGGGGCTGGCGCAGGGCGCCGGGCTGCTGGCGGGCGGGCGCGACATGCTGCGCCCCCTGGCGCCCTTCACCGCCGGCGTGGCCGGGTCGGGCGGCGCGGCCCTGGCCGCCGCCGATCCCGCCGCGATCCGCGCCCGCTTCACGCGCGTGGCGTCCGTGGCGGACCTGGACGCCCGGCTGGCGGCCGCCGGCCGGCCCGTGATGCTGGACTTCTACGCCGACTGGTGCGTGTCCTGCCTGGAGATGGAGAAATTCACCTTCAGCGATCCGGCCGTGGCCGAGCGCATGGACCGCATGCTGCTGCTGCAGGCGGACGTCACGCGCATGACGGACGAGGATCGCGCCCTGCTGGCGCGCTTCGATCTGTTCGGCCCGCCGGGCATCCTGTTCTTCGATGCGGGCGGGCGCCCGATTCCCGAGGCCCGGGTGGTGGGGTTCAGGAAGGCCGAGGCTTTCCGCAAGGTGCAGGACCGGGTGCTGGCGGGCGGCTAGGCCGCGCCGCCGGGCGCCGCTCAGTCGCCCGATTCGCCGGTGGGCTCGTCCGTGCGGCTCAGTTCCCGGGCCTCGTCGGCCTCGTCCGCGGCGGGCTTGCGCTTTTCGATGGCGGCGCCGGCCAGGATGCCGATCTCGTACAGCAGGCACAGCGGCGCGGCCAGCAGGATCTGGCTGAGGACGTCGGGCGGCGTCACCACGGCGGCGACGACGAAGGCGCCGACGACCACGTAGCCGCGGACCTCGCGCAGTTTCTTCACCGTGACCATGCCGGTCTTGACCAGCAGGACGACCGCGATCGGGACCTCGAAGGTGACGCCGAAGGCGATGAACATGGTCAGCACGAAATTGACGTAGGCCTCGATGTCCGGCGCCGGGGTGATGGACTGCGGCGCGAAGTGGGCGATGAAGCTGAAGACCGTGTGGAAGACCACGAAATAGCAGAACGCCATGCCCAGCAGGAACAGCAGGGTGCTGGAGATGATCAGGGGCAGCGCCAGGCGCTGTTCGTGGCGGTACAGGCCCGGGGCGACGAAGGCCCAGGCCTGGTACAGGACCACCGGCAGGGCCAGCACGAAGGACGCCAGCAGGGTGACCTTGATCGGCACCATGAAGGGCGTGATGACGCCGGTGGCGATCATGCGCGTGCCCTGGGGCAGCGAGGCCAGCATGGGCTGGGCCAGGATGTCGTAGATCAGCGACGGGCCCGGATAGATGAACAGCACCACGAAAATGGCCAGCACGGCCATCACGGCCCGCAGCAGGCGCGTGCGCAGTTCGATCAGGTGCGAGATGAAGGTGTCCTGGGACGAGGCGTCGGAAGCGTCTGTCATGCCGTGCTTCAGTGGCTGGTATCGGTGGAGGCCGGCGCGGACCGGGGCGCGGACGCGGGCTCGGGGCTGCGTTCGGCGGCCGGTGCCGGAATCGCGGGCGCGCTGGCGGCGGGCTCGGCCGGGGCGGCGCCCGACGCGGGCGCGTCGGCGGAAGCGGGCCGCGTGTCGAGCGCCTGGCGGGCCTGGTCCAGGGTGTCCTTGAGGGCCTGCGAGGGCTGGGTGACGGCGGCCCTGAGCTCGTCCACCGACGAGGTCATGGACGACTGCACGGAACGGGCGGCGTCTTCCATCTGGTGCTTGATGTCGCCGATCTCCTTCAGGTCCATTTCCTTCTGGATGTCGGACTTGACCTCGTTCACGTAGCGCTGGGCGCGGCCGAGCAGGTGCCCGACCGTGCGGGCGACCTTGGGCAGGCGTTCGGGCCCGATGACGATCAGCGCGATCACGCCGATCAGCATCAGTTCGCTGAAGCTGACATCAAACATGGTGGATCCGGTGCGCGGCGGCGATCAGGCGTCGGTCTTTTCGCGGGCCTGGACGTCCACGGTGCCGTCGTCCCGGGTCTGCTGGGTGACGGCCGGTTTGGCGGCGGAGTCGTCCTGGGCGTCTTTCATGCCCTTCTTGAAGCCCTTGACGGCGCCGCCGAGGTCTTCGCCGATGTTGCGCAGTTTTTTCGTGCCGAAGATCAGGGCCACGATGACCAGGACGATCAGCCAGTGCCAGATGCTGAAGCTACCCATGAGAACTCCTTAGGCGGCCGGGGCCGCGCGGTTTGACCAGGGGCGTTGGCCGCCCAGGATGTGGAAATGCAGGTGATCGATTTCCTGGCCGCCCTCGGTGCCGGTATTGGCCACCAGGCGGAAGCCGCCGGCGGGCATGGGGTTGCAGCCGTTGGCGAAGGCGAGCTCGGATGCCAGGCGCAGCATGCGGGCCAGCCATTCGCCATCGTCGGGACCGATGTCGGCCAGCGAGGCCAGGTGGTGCTTGGGGATCAGCAGCAGGTGCACGGGCGCCGCCGGGTTGATGTCGTGGAATGCGAGGAATTCGTCGTCTTCGTGGACAATGCGGGCGGGGATTTCGTGCCGTGCGATTTTACAGAACAGACAATCGTGGCTCATGGGGATCTACGGGGCGGGGCCGGACATCGGCCCGTTCAGTCCCATATGTTGCCATATTTTCGCGCAGGCGGGTTTGACCGTGCGCGTGCGGGAGCGGAGTGTGCGGGTATGTCCGGAGGGGACGCTCCGAGGGGAGGCTCCCGGGGGACGCGGGGCGGGCGGCGCGCGCGGGACTCAGTCCCTGGGCCGGGACGCTTTTTCCTCCAGCCCGGACAGGCCTTCGCGGCGGGCCAGTTCGGCCAGCACGTCCTCGGGGCGCAGGTCGAAGTGCGTCAGGGCGACCAGGCAGTGATACCACAGGTCGGCGGTCTCGGCGACGATGCGCTCGCGCGTGCCGTCCTTGGCGGCCATGACCAGCTCGGTGGCTTCCTCGCCGATCTTTTTCAGGAAGGCGTCCGGGCCGCGCGCGAGCAGCTTGGCGGTGTAGGACGTCTGCGGGTCGCCGCCGCGGTCGGGCCGGCGCGTCGCCAGGGTGTCGGCCAGCCGGGCCAGGGTGTCGGCGGTGGAGGGAGTCGTCATGTGGAGGGATCCGTGATCGAAGGAAGGCCGGGCCGTGGGAGCCGGCCCGGCGTGTCCGGCGTGCGCTCAGTGGCCGCCCGGGTGGGGATGGGCGTGGGAGTGGCCGTAGATGGTGTCGGGGTCTTTCAGCACCGGGTCCTGGACGGTCCAGGCCGGCGCGCCGCCGTCCAGGTCCAGGCTGCGGTAGAAGCAGCGCTCGCGTCCGGTGTGGCAGGCGATGCCGCCGATCTGGGTGATCTTGAGCAGCAGCACGTCGCCATCGCAGTCCAGGCGGATGTCGTGGACCTGCTGGACGTGGCCCGATTCCTCGCCCTTGCGCCAGAGGCGCGCGCGCGAGCGCGAGTAGTACACGGCGCGGCCGGTGCGCACGGTCTCGCGGACGGCGTCGGCGTTCATCCAGGCCATCATCAGCACGGTGCCGGTCTTCGCATCCTGGGCGATGGCGGGGATCAGGCCCTGGTCGTCGAAGCGCAGGGCCGCCAGCCAGTCTTCGGCCGCGCCGGACGCGGGCTGCGCGGGCGCCGTCATGCGGGCGCCTGCGCGGCAGCGGCGGCGCGCACCGGGATGCCCTGGGCGGCGAGGAAGGCCTTGGCCTCGGCCAGGGTGTGCTGGCCGAAGTGGAAGATGCTGGCCGCCAGCACGGCGCTGGCGTGGCCCAGGGTGACGCCGTCGGCCAGGTGCTGCAGCGTGCCCACGCCGCCCGAGGCGATCACCGGCACCGGCACGGCGTCCGAGACCGTGCGGGTCAGTTCCAGGTCGAAGCCGGACTTGGTGCCGTCGCGGTCCATGCTGGTGAGCAGCAGTTCGCCGGCGCCCAGGTCGGCCATGCGGCGCGCCCATTGCACGGCGTCCAGCCCCGTGGCGCGGCGGCCGCCGTGGGTGAAGATTTCCCAGCGCGGGAGCTCGTCCGCGCCGGAGACGCGGCGGGCGTCGAGCGCCACGACGATGCATTGCGAGCCGTGGTGGCGGGCGGCCTCGGCCACGAGTTCGGGACGGGCGACCGCCGCGCTGTTGATCGAGACCTTGTCGGCGCCCGCGTCCAGCAGGCGCTGCACGTCGGCCACCTGGCGCACGCCGCCGCCCACCGTCAGGGGGATGAAGACCTGGCGCGCCACGGCTTCGATGATGGGCAGGATCAGGCCGCGGTCATCGGAGGTGGCGGTGATGTCGAGGAAGGTGAGCTCGTCGGCGCCCTGCTCGTCGTAGCGCCGGGCGATTTCCACCGGGTCGCCCGCGTCGGTCAGGTTGACGAAGTTCACGCCCTTGACCACGCGCCCGGCGTTGACGTCCAGGCAGGGGATGATGCGGCGGCACAGGCCCGAGTAGCCCGGGCGGTCGGCCGCGGCGGGGGCGGCCGGGGAGGCGGTGGCGTTCATGCGCCGGCGTCCTGGCCGCCGGATTCCCCGGCCGGCGAGCCGAGCAGTTCGTCGGCGAGGCTTTGCGCGGCGGCGAAATCCAGGGTGCCCTCGTACAGGCTGCGGCCCAGGATGGCGCCCTCGACGCCTTCGTGGGCCACGCCGCACAGCGCGCGGATGTCCTCCAGCGAGGCGACGCCGCCCGAGGCGATGACCGGGATGCGCACGTGCTGCGCCAGGCGCACCGTGGCTTCGATGTTGACGCCCGAGAGCATGCCGTCGCGGCCGATGTCGGTGTAGATGATGGACTCGCAGCCGTAGTCCTCGAATTTCCGCGCCAGGTCGAGCACGTCGTGGCGCGTCAGCTTGGACCAGCCGTCGGTGGCGATCTTGCCGTCGCGCGCGTCCAGGCCGACGATGATGTGGCCGGGGAAGGCCGAGCAGGCGTCGCTCAGGAAGCCCGGGTCCTTGACCGCCGCGGTGCCGATGATGACGTAGGAGATGCCGTTGTCCAGATAGTATTCGACCGTGTCCAGATCGCGGATGCCGCCGCCGATCTGCACCGGGATGGCATCGTCGACGGCGTCCACGATGGCCTGGATGGCGGCGCGGTTGCGCGGCTTGCCGGCCACGGCGCCGTTCAGGTCCACCAGGTGCAGACGGCGCGCGCCCTGGGCGGTCCATTGTTCGGCCATGGCGGCGGGATCTTCGGAAAACACGGTGGCCTTGTCCAGGTCGCCCTGGCGCAGGCGCACGCATTGCCCGTCTTTGAGGTCGATGGCGGGGATGAGCAGCATGGTCGTCGTGGTCGGTGCTGAAAGGAGAGGGCGTGCCGGGAGCCGGGTGTCAGGGCTGCCAGCGGGTGAAGTTGCGGTACATCCGCAGCCCGGGAGCTGCGCTCTTTTCTGGGTGGAACTGTACGGCAAAAATATTGCCGTCCGCAATGGCGCAGCAGAACGGTAGGCCGTGGTGGCTGATGCCGGCCGTGAGCGCCGGGTCGGCGGGTTCGGCGTAGTAGCTGTGGACGAAGTAGAACGGCGTGTCCTGGGCGATGCCTTCCCAGAGCGGGTGGGCGCGGGTCTGGGTGACGGCGTTCCAGCCCATGTGGGGGACTTTCAGCCGCGCGCCGCCGTCGACGGCGTGATCGAAGGCCGGCCCCTGGAAGCGGCGCACGCGCCCGGCGAACAGGCCCAGGCCGGGGGTGTCGCCCTCGTCGCTCGCCTCGAACAGCATCTGCTCGCCCACGCACACGCCCAGCAGCGGCTTTTCGCGCGCGGCCCGCAGCACCGCCTCGCGCAGGCCGGAGGTGTCCAGCGTGCGCATGCAGTCGGGCATGGCGCCCTGGCCGGGGAACACGACGCGGTCGGCGGCGTGGATCGCCCCGGCGTCGCGCGCGATGCGGATGTCGTGGTCGGGGGCGGCGGCTTGCAGGGCGCGGGCGACGGAATGGAAGTTGCCCATGCCGTAGTCGACGATGGCGATGCGGGTCACGATGCGGGAGTCCTGGGACGGTCTATGAGTCTGCGACGGGTCTGTGGTGCCGGGAGCGGGGCTGCGGCGCGCTCTACAGCGAGCCCTTGGTCGAGGGGATGGCGCCGCCGGCGCGCGGATCGACCTCGGTGGCCATGCGCAGCGCCCGGCCGAAGGCCTTGAAGATGGTCTCGCACTGGTGGTGGGCGTTTTCCCCGCGCAGGTTGTCGATGTGCACGGTCGCCAGGGCGTGGTTGACGAAGCCCTGGAAGAATTCGCGCGCCAGGTCGACGTCGAACGCGCCGATGCGCGCCCGGGCGTAGTCCACGTGATAGAACAGGCCGGGGCGGCCGGACAGGTCCACCACCACGCGCGACAGGGATTCGTCCAGCGGCACGTAGGCGTGGCCGTAGCGGCGCAGGCCGGCCTTGTCGCCCGCGGCGGCGGCGAAGGCCTGGCCCAGGGTGATGCCGACGTCCTCGACGCTGTGGTGGTCGTCGATGTGGGTGTCGCCATCACAGTGGATGTCCAGGTCGAACAGGCCGTGGCGGGCGATCTGGTCCAGCATGTGGTCCAGGAAGGGCACGCCGGTGTTCAGCGTGCGCGTACCGGTGCCGTCCAGATTGAGGCTGACGCGGATGCGGGTTTCCTGGGTGTTGCGTTCGATGGTGGCGGTGCGCATGGGCGAAGGGCGGGTCTTTCGGAGTGGAGGCGCGCGGCCCCGCCGGGGCCGCGCGGGCGGATTCAGGGCTGGGGGTCCAGGCGCAGCGAGGCGCTGGCGGCGTGGGCGTGCAGGCCCTCGCCCGTGGCCAGGGTGGCGGCGATGCGGCCCAGGGTCTGGGCGCCGGCCTGCGAGACCTGGATCAGGCTGCTGCGCTTCTGGAAATCATACACGCCCAGCGGCGAGGAGAAGCGCGCGGTGCGCGCGGTGGGCAGGACGTGGTTCGGCCCGGCGCAGTAGTCGCCCAGGGATTCGGAGCTGTAGGCCCCGAGGAAGATCGCGCCGGCGTGGCGCACCAGGGGCAGCAGGGCCTGCGGATCGCGCACGGAGAGCTCCAGGTGTTCCGGCGCGATGCGGTTGACGATGTCACAGGCCTGTTCGAGGCTGCCGGTGCGGATCAGGGCGCCGCGGTTGGCCAGGCTGACGCGCAGGATGTCGGCGCGCGGCTGGGCCGGCAGCAGGCGTTCGATGGCGGCCTGGACGGCGTCCAGGTAGCCGCCGTCCGGGCACAGCAGGATGGCCTGGGCCAGTTCGTCGTGCTCGGCCTGGGAGAACAGGTCGATGGCGAGCCATTCGGCCGGCGTGGAGCCGTCGGCCACGATCAGGATTTCGGAGGGGCCGGCGATCATGTCGATGCCCACCGTGCCGAACACGCGGCGCTTGGCCGCCGCGACGTAGGCGTTGCCCGGCCCGACGATCTTGTCCACGGCGGGCAGCGTGCGCGTGCCGTAGGCCAGGCCGCCCACGGCCTGGGCCCCGCCGATGGCGAACACGCGGTCCGCCCCGCCCAGGGCGGCGGCGGCCAGCACCATGGGGTTGCGCGCGCCGCCGGGCGTGGGCGTGACCATGATGAGTTCGGACACGCCGGCGACCTTGGCCGGGATGGCGTTCATCAGCACCGACGACGGGTAGGCGGCCTTGCCGCCCGGCACGTACAGGCCGACGCGGTCCAGCGGGGTGACCTGCTGGCCCAGCACCGTGCCGTCGGGTTCGGTGTAGGTCCAGGTCTCGGCGCGCTGATGCTCGTGGTAGCGGCGCACGCGGTCGGCGGCGGCTTCCAGCGCCGCGCGCTGGTCGGCGGGCAGGCCGTCCAGGGCCGCCTGCCAGTCGGCGCGGGGGATTTCCAGCGCCTCCAGGCGGTCGGCCCGGACGTGGTCGAAGCGCGCCGTGTAGTCCAGGATGGCCGCGTCGCCGCGCGTGCGCACGTCGTGCAGGATGTCGCGCACGGCGGTCTCGATGGCCTCGTCCTGGGACGCGTCGTAGGCCAGCAGCCGGGTCAGGGCCGCGTCGAACTCGGGGGAACGGGCATCCAGGCGGTGAATCAGGGACATGATGGAAATCGGGTCGGAATCGGGGGGCGGAAAGCGGGGCGGCGCGCGGCCGCGCCGCGCGCGGGCCGTTCGCGGCGGCCGCGACGGGTCTATCTTAGCCGGAATTCCCGCCGTCCGAGCGGACGGCGGCCGCGGGCGGCGGCGGCGCGGGCCCCGGCGGCCTTCAGGCCATCGCGGACGAGGCCCGGCCGAAGGCGTCCAGGAAGGGCTGCAGGCGCTCGCCCTTCATCTTGAGCGCGGCCTGGTTGACGATCAGGCGCGAGGAGATCTGGCGGATTTCCTCGACCTCGACCAGGCGGTTGGCGCGCAGCGTGCCGCCCGAGGACACCAGGTCCACGATGGCGTCGGCCAGGCCCACCAGCGGGGCCAGCTCCATCGAGCCGTAGAGCTTGATGATGTCCACGTGCACGCCCTTGGCGGCGAAGTGCTCGCGCGCGGCGCGCACGTACTTGGTGGCGATGCGCAGGCGCGAGCCCTGGCGCACGGCGGCCTGGTAGTCGAAGCCTTCGGGCGCGGCCACGCACAGGCGGCAGCGGGCGATGTTCAGGTCGATGGGCTGGTACAGCCCGCCGGGGTGCTGCGCCATGTGCTCGTGCAGCACGTCCTTGCCGGCGATGCCGAAGTCGGCCGCGCCGTACTGGACGTAGGTGGGCACGTCCGAGGCGCGCACGATGATGATGCGCAGCGCGTCCGAGTCGGTGGGCAGGATCAGCTTGCGCGAGGATTCCGGGTTTTCCGGCACGCCCACGCCGGCGGCGGCCAGCAGCGGCAGGGTCTCTTCAAAGATGCGGCCTTTGGACAGGGCCAGGGTGAGGGGGGGAAGGGCCATGTGGAGCCTGTCGCCTAATTGATTGGGTGCTTATTGGATGCGCTGGATGTCCGCGCCCAGCGCCTGGAGCTTGCGTTCCATGCGTTCGTAGCCGCGGTCCAGGTGGTAGATGCGTTCCACCGTCGTCTGGCCCCGCGCGGCCAGGCCGGCGATCACCAGGCTGGCCGAGGCGCGCAGGTCGGTGGCCATGACGGTGGCCCCGAGCAGCTGCTCGACGCCCTGGACCACGGCGGTGTGGCCGTCGATCTCGATGTCCGCGCCCATGCGGCCCAGCTCCTGCACGTGCATGTAGCGGTTCTCGAAGATGTTCTCGGTGATGACGGCGGTGCCTTCGGCCAGGGTGTTCAGGGCCATCAGCTGGGCCTGCATGTCGGTCGGGAAGCCCGGGTATTCGCTGGTGCGGAAGCCCGTCGCGCGCGGCCGGCCGGCCATGCGGGCGCGGATCCAGTCCGGCCCGGTGGTGAGTTCCAGCCCGGCGTCGCGCAGCTTGTCCAGCACCGCGCCCAGCGTCTCGGGCGCCGCGTGGCGCAGGGTGATGTCGCCGCCCGTGGCCGCCACGGCGCACAGGAAGGTGCCGGCCTCGATGCGGTCGGGCACGATGCGGTGGACGGCGCCGTGCAGGCGTTCCACGCCTTCGATGACGATGCGGTCGGTGCCGTGGCCCTCGATGTGCGCGCCCATGGCGATCAGGACTTTCGCCAGATCGACGACTTCCGGCTCGCAGGCGGCGTTTTCCAGCACGGTGCGGCCTTCGGCCAGGGCGGCGGCCATCAGCAGGTTTTCCGTGCCCGTCACGGTGACCATGTCGGTCAGGATGCTGGCGCCGCGCAGGCGTTCGGCCTCGGCCACGACGAAGCCGTGCTCGATGCGGATGCGCGCGCCCATGGCGGCCAGGCCCTTGATGTGCTGGTCCACCGGCCGCTGGCCGATGGCGCAGCCGCCCGGCAGGCTGACCCGCGCGCGGCCGAAGCGCGCCACCAGCGGTCCCAGCACCAGGATGGACGCCCGCATGGTCTTGACCAGCTCGTAGGGAGCCTCCTGGCTGGACACCTGGTCGGCCTGGAGGGTGACGCGGGTCTCGTCGCCGCGCTCCGCGCGCACGCCCATGCGCTGCAGCAGGGTCAGGGTGGTGCCGATGTCGCGCAGCACCGGGACGTTGTCCAGTTCCAGCGGCTCGGCGGTCAGCAGCGATGCGCAGAGGATCGGCAGGGCGGCGTTCTTGGCGCCCGAGATGGAGACTTCGCCCCGCAGCGGGCGGCCGCCCTGGATCAGCAGCTTATCCATTGCTCTTGGCGGCCTCGTATTCGGCGGGCGTGAGGGTGCGCATCGACAGGGCGTGGATTTCCGCGCGCATGCGTTCGCCCAGCGCCTGGTAGACCGCCTGGTGGCGCGCCAGCGTGCGCTTGCCCTCGAAGACGGGGCTGACGATCAGGGCCTCGAAGTGGGCGCCGTCGCCGTAGACTTCGAGGTGCTCGCAGGGGAGGTTGTCGGCGATGTACTGGCGGACGTGGTCGGGGGTGGGAGACATGGGTCAGCTCCGTAGTTTGTAGCCGCGCGCCAGCAGGCGCAGGGCGAACAGGCTCAGGGCCACGGCGACGGCCAGCACGATGGCCAGGCCGCGCCAGGGGGAAACGTCGGACGCCGCGAAGAATCCGTAGCGGAAGCCGTCGATCATGTAGAACACCGGATTCCAGCGCGAGACGGCCTGCCAGAAGGGCGGCAGGCTGTGGATCGAGTAGAACACGCCCGACAGGAAGGTGGCGGGCACGATCAGGAAGTTCTGGAAGGCCGCCAGCTGGTCGAATTTTTCCGACCAGAGGCCCGCGACCAGCCCCAGCACGCCCAGGATCCAGCAGGACAGCACCGCGAAGGCCAGCAGCCACAGCGGCGCCGCGACCGGCAGGCGCACGAAGAACAGCGCCACCAGCCAGACACAGGCGCCCACGGACAGGCCGCGCGCCACCGCCGCCAGGATGTAGGCGGCGAAGATCTGGCGGTGGGAGAAGGGCGGCAGCAGCACGAAGATCAGGTTGCCGGTGATGCGGCTCTGGATCAGGGACGAGGACGGATTGGCGAAGCTGTTCTGCAGCATGCTCATCATCATCAGCCCGGGGATGAGGAAGGCGGTGTAGGAGATCGTGCCGTACACCTGCACGCGGTCCTCCAGCACGTGGGAGAAGATCAGCAGGTACAGCAGCGCCGTCACCACCGGGGCGGCGATGGTCTGCAGGCCGACCTTCCAGAAGCGCATCAGCTCCTTGTGCAGCAGGGTCGGGAAGCCCGAACCCATCTCGGGGCGGGTCTGGGAGACGGGGCGGATCACAGCTCGGCCTCCAGCACGGAATCGTCGTGCATGATGCGCACGAAGGCGTCTTCCAGGTCGGCGCCGCCGACCCGCGCCATCAGGGCCTGGGTGGTGTCCAGCGCCACGATCTGGCCGGATTTCAGCATCGCCACGCGCCCGCACAGGGATTCGGCTTCTTCCAGGTAGTGGGTGGTGAGCAGGATCGTGTGGCCGGCCTGGTTCAGGCGCGTGATGAAGTCCCACAGCGTGCGCCGCAGGTCCACGTCCACCCCGGCGGTGGGCTCGTCCAGGATGATCACGGGCGGGCGGTGCACCAGGGCCTGCGCCACCAGCACGCGGCGCTTCATCCCGCCCGAGAGCTCGCGCATGTTGGCCTCGGCCTTGTCCAGCAGCCCCAGGTTGTCCAGGATCTCGTCGATCCAGTCGTCGTTGTCGCGCAGGCCGAAATACCCCGACTGCAGCCGCAGCGTCTCGCGCACGGTGAAGAAGGGGTCGTAGACGATTTCCTGGGGCACGACGCCCAGCGACTGGCGCGCGCGGCGGAAGTCGCTCACCACGTCGTAGCCGCAGACCCGCGCGCTGCCCTCGGTGGCGCGGGACAGCCCGGCCAGGATGGAGATCAGCGAGGTCTTGCCCGCGCCGTTGGGGCCCAGCAGGCCGAAGAATTCGCCGTGCTCGACCGTCAGGCTGACGTCGCGCAGGGCCTGGAAGCCCTCGGGCGCGGGGCGGCCGCTCAGGCGGTCGCGCCAGGATCGCTGGCGCGGGGCGTAGATTTTGGAGACGTGTTGCAGATCGAGAGCGGGCATGAGCGGGCGATGCGCCACTGAAGTGGGCGCCATCGGACATTATAAGCGGTCGGGGGGATTGGACTGGCGCGGCCCTGCCCTTCATGTCCGCGTGCGGGCGTGTTTAGAAAGCAATCACTGCTTCGCGTTCAGCGCCTTGATCAGCCCGTCGATCCCGTTGCTGCCGATTTCGGCGGCGAACTGGTTGCGGTAGTTCTGGATCAGCCAGATGCCTTCGACGTTCAGGTCGTAGACCTTCCAGCCCGCGTCCGTGCGTTCCAGCCGGTAGTCCACCCCGATCGCCGGGCTGTTCGGCTGCGAGATCGTCGTGCGCACCACCGCGTCGTCGGCCTTCGGGTCGCCGCGGAACGGCAGCACCGAGATCGTCGTGCCCGCGGTCACCCGCGTGAACGCCCCGCTGTAGGTGCGGATCAGCGTTCCCGTGAACGCCTGCACCAGCGACTGCTGCTGGGCCGCCGAGGCCTGGCGCCAGTAGCGTCCGGCCGCCAGGCGGGTGGTCTTGTTCATGTCCACGTACGGCAGCGCGTAGCGGCGCACCAGGGCCGCGATGTGGGTCGGCTCGCCGCGCAGCGCCTGCGGGTCGGCCTTCACCGCGTCCAGCATGTTGTTCGCCACGGCTTCGAGGAAGTCGTTCGGCGCGGCCTTGGGGTCGGGGATGCGCTCGGCCGCGCCGGCGGATGCGGCGGACAGGGCCAGCGCGGCGCCCAGCAGGCACAGGCCGCCCGCCCGGCGCAGGACGTGCAGGAAAGAAGGAAAATTCATCGTCGTCTCCGTGTGGCGTCCGCCCGGGCGGGGCGGACGGTTCGGTGCCCGGGCCGGACGCGGCCCCGGGCGAGCGGTTTCATTGCGCGGGTGTTGCGTCCGGATCCTCGTAGACCGGCAGGCCCTGGTCGGCGGGTGCCGGCACGTGTTCCAGGGACTCCTCGGTGGAGGCGCGGCCGCCCTGCTGGCGGCTGTCCAGCATGGCCTTGCGGCGCTGCAGGTAGGCGTCGCGGATGAAGCTGTACTTGTCGAGCGCGATCTGGTCCACCAGGCGGTCGGCTTCCAGCAGGCTGGCGCGCGTGTCCACGATGTACAGGCCCAGCAGCGAATTGCGCACCGGCACGTTGTCGATGGCGAACACCGCGCTGGTGGGCGAGACCGGCGAAGCCAGGGACGCGGCGAAGGCCGCGCTGTCGCGCACCGTGCTGGGGCCGAGGAAAGGCATCACGAAGTACGGCCCCTGGCCCAGGCCCCAGACGCCCAGCGTCATGCCGAGGTCGTTGGGGATCCTGCGCGCTCCGTGCATCGAAGCGACGTCGATGCAGCCGCCCAGGCCCGCGGTGGAATTGAACAGCACCCGGCCGAACGTGTCCACGAAATCGCGGCCGCGCCCCTGCAGCAGGCTGTTGACGCCCGACCACACGTCGGCCAGGTTGCCGAAGATGTTGTGGATGCAGGTGCGCACCGGCCGCGGGGTGACGGTCTCGTAGCCCGTGGCGATGGGCTTGAGCACGGCGCGGTCCACCGTGTCGTTGAACCGGTACATGCCGCGGTTGTAGGATTCCCAGGGGTCGTTGGGCGAGGGATTGGGCACCTGGGCGCAGCCGGCCATCAGGGCGGCCGCCGCCAGGGCCAGACCCGCGCGGGCCGTCGGACGGCGGAAGTGGGGCGCGGCCGGCGTCGGGGCGGAGGGGTTCATGTCGTGTCTCGTGGAATCGGGATCGGGGCGGCGTGGACGTGCCGCGGGGTTTTTCGGCGTGATGCGGAACGGATGCGCAACGGTACGGTGCGAAAGCGCCGCGTACGGATGCCGCGTAGGGTGTGTAAAGGCGTATTGTAAGTGTAAAGGAAGCCGGTCAACGGGCGGGGGCCGGCGCGGCCGCGCCTGCGGCGTCCGGGCCGGCCGTCGGGCCTTTCGCCGTCGAGCCTTCCTTTTCGGCCGAGCTGTACAGGAACTTGCTGATCAGGTCCTCCAGCACCACCGCGGACTGGGTGAATTCGATCGTGCCGCCGTCGGCCAGGTTCTGGTCGTCGCCCCCCGGGGTCAGGCCGATGTACTGCTCGCCCAGCAGGCCCGAGGTCAGGATCGAGGCCGAGGAGTCCTTGGGGAAGGCGTAGGGCTGTTCCAGCGACAGCGTGACCGTGGCCTGGAAGCGCTGGTTGTCGAAGCCGATCTGCGCGACCCGCCCGACCACCACGCCGCTGCTCTTCACCGGCGCGCGGACCTTCAGCCCGCCGACGTTGTCGAAATGGGCGTGCACCTGGTAGGTGGGGGCGAAGGAAAAGGAGCTCATGTTGCCGGCGCGCAGCGCCAGGAACGCCAGGGCGACCAGGCCCAGCAGGATGAACAGGCCTACCCAGAAATCGGTTTTTTCGCGTGTCATGAATTCGTTCCGCAGGTTTCGGTTGGCGAACAACGGGTTCTAGTGGGCGAACATCAGCGCCGTCAGCAGGAAATCCAGTCCCAGCACCGCCAGCGCGCCGCTGACCACGGTACGGGTGGTGGCGCGCGAGACGCCTTCGGGGGTGGCGCGCGCCGTCCAGCCCTGGTAGAGGGCGATCAGGGTCACGACGACGCCGAAGACCAGGCTCTTGATGACGCCGTTGAGCACGTCGTCGATGACGTCCACCCCGTCCTGCATCTGCGACCAGAAGGCGCCCGGATCGATGCCGATCAGCATCACGCCCACGAACCAGCCGCCCAGGATGCCGACCATGGAAAAGACCGCCGCCAGGACCGGCATGGCGATCACCCCGCCCCAGAAGCGCGGCGCCAGGACCCGGCGGATCGGGTCCACGGCCATGACTTCCATGGCGGCGATCTGCTCGCCGGCCTTCATCAGGCCGATCTCGGCCGTCAGCGACGTGCCGGCCCGCCCGGCGAACAGCAGCGCCGTGACCACCGGCCCCAGTTCGCGCGTCAGCGACAGGGCCACCAGCAGGCCCAGGGCTTCTTCCGAGCCGTAGCGGTTCAGCGTGTAGTAGCCCTGCAGGCCGAGCACGAAGCCCACGAACAGGCCCGAGACGCCGATGATCAGCAGGGAATGGTTGCCGATGAAGTGGACCTGCTGGGCGGTCAGGCGCGGGCGGCGCAGCACCACGCCGCTGCGCGCCAGGATGGCCGCGAACAGGCGGGCGAAGGCGCCCAGGCCGGTGATCATGGTCATGAAGCCATGCCCCAGCGCGGCGATGCGGCTTGCGAGAACGCTCATGAACCCCTCCGGGCGGCGAACCAGCGTTCAAAGGCCGGCGTCAGGGGATAGTGGAAGCCGATCGGGCCGTCGGGCCGGCCTTCCAGGAACTGCTGCAGGTATTCGTCCTGCGAGGCCGACAGTTCCGCCGGCGTGCCCTGGGCGATCAGCCGGCCCTGGCCGATGAGGTAGACCCGGTCCACGATCGCGAAGGATTTGGCGACGTCGTGCGTGATCAGGATCGAGGCGCAGTCGAGCTGGTCCGTCAGGCTGCGGATCAGCTGCGCCGTGATCCCCAGGGAAATCGGATCCAGCCCGGCGAAGGGCTCGTCGTAGAGGATGAGTTCGGGTTCCAGCACGATGGCGCGCGCCAGGGCCACGCGCCGCGCCATGCCGCCGGAGATTTCCGAGATCCGCAGATGCGCGGCGTGCCGCAGGCCGACGGCCTGGAGCTTGTCCAGCACCCGTTCCAGGATCTGCTGCTCGGAGATGCGGGTGTGCTCGCGCAGCGGGAAGGCCACGTTCTCGAAGACGTTCAGGTCGGTGAACAGGGCGCCGCTCTGGAACAGCACGCCCATGCGCTGGCGCACGGCGCGCAGCGGCTCGCCTTCCAGGCTGGCCATGTCTTGGCCGAACACGCGGATCCGCCCGGCCTGCGCCCGCAGCTGGCCGGTCATGGCCCGCAGCAGCGTGGTCTTGCCCGAGCCCGAGCCGCCCATCATGGCCACCACCTGGCCCCGCATGGCCCGCAGGTCGATGCCGCGCAGCACGGTGAACTCGCCGTAGCCGAGCGAGACGTCATCGAAGGTGACAAGGGGATCGGAGGGGGTGTCGGTCATGGGAAGGGGCGGACGCCTG
Source organism: Castellaniella defragrans 65Phen (assembly GCF_000612685.1). Lineage (NCBI taxonomy): Bacteria > Pseudomonadati > Pseudomonadota > Betaproteobacteria > Burkholderiales > Alcaligenaceae > Castellaniella > Castellaniella defragrans. Next base: position 84,928 of record NZ_HG916765.1, on the reverse strand, counting down.
TCTGTCGTATGGATTGTACCCGGCTTGCCGCCGCGCACATCTCCCGGCGTCCCGGCAGGTTCGTCCGTCCCTCCGCAAATCCGTCACGGCACGCCCGCGCCCCGCGGGTCCGTCCTTCGCGGGTCCGTCCGGGCGGGGGCGGCGCCTCAACGCGGCAGGACCGACGCCCCCATCAGGTACTCGTCCACCGAGCGCGCGCACTGCCGCCCTTCGCGGATCGCCCACACCACCAGCGACTGCCCGCGCCGCATGTCCCCGGCGGCGAACACCTTCGCCCGGGAGCTGCAGTAGTCGTCCGTGTTCGCCCGCGCATTGCCGCGCCCGTCCGCGTCCACCCCGAACGCGTCCAGCACCGAGCGCACCGGCGACACGAAGCCCATCGCCAGCAGCACCAGGTCGGCCTGGATCTCGAAGCGCGAATCCTTCACCTCGCGCATCTTCATCTGGCCCGTGGCCTTGTCCTTCAGCCACTCCAGGCGCGTCGCGACCAGCTTTTCCACCTTGCCGCCCTTGCCCTCGAAGGCCTGGGTGCCCACCGCCCAGTCGCGCTGGCAGCCTTCCTCGTGCGAGGACGAGGTGCGCAGGCGGATCGGCCAGTAGGGCCAGGTCAGCAGCTTGTCCTCTTCCTCCGGCGGGCGGAACATCAGCTCGAATTGCGTCACCGAGGCCGCGCCCTGGCGGTTGCTCGTCCCCACGCAGTCCGACCCCGTGTCGCCGCCGCCGATCACCACCACGTGCTTGCCCTTGGCATTGATCGGCTTGGCGATGCGGTCGCCGTGGTTGATCTTGTTCTGCTGGCGCAGGAAATCCATGGCGAAATGCACGCCGCGCAGTTCGCGGCCCGGCACCGGCAGGTCGCGCGGCTGCTCCGAGCCGCCCGCCAGCACCACCGCGTCGTGCTGCGCCAGCAGTTCCTCGGGCGTCACCACCGTCAGGCCGTCTTCCGCGTGTTCCGGGCGGCCCACGTAGGTCGAGGGAAGGAACTCCACCCCTTCGGCCTCCATCTGCGCCAGGCGCCGGTCGATGTGCGACTTTTCCAGCTTGAAGTCCGGGATCCCGTAGCGCAGCAGCCCGCCGATGCGGTTGCTCTTTTCATAGACCGACACGCTGTGCCCGGCGCGCGCCAGCTGCTGCGCGCAGGCCAGGCCGGCCGGCCCCGAGCCCACGATGGCGACGCGCTTGCCGGTCTTGCGCGCGGGCGGCTGCGGCACCACCCAGCCTTCCTGCCAGCCGCGTTCGATGATGGTGTGCTCGATCGACTTGATGCCGACCGCCGTGTCGTTCAGGTTCAGCGTACAGGCCGCCTCGCAGGGCGCGGGGCAGATGCGGCCGGTGAACTCCGGGAAGTTGTTGGTCGACAGCAGCACGTCGAGCGCGCGCTTCCAGTCCTGGCGGTAGACCAGGTCGTTCCAGTCCGGAATGATGTTGTTGACCGGGCAGCCGTGGGTGCAGAACGGCACTCCGCAGTCCATGCAGCGCGCGCCCTGGATGCGGGCCTGCTCCTCGGTCAGCGGCGAGACGAATTCCTTCCAGTGGCGCAGGCGGGATTCCGGCGCCTCGTAGGCCGGCTTGACCCGCGCGAATTCCATGAAACCAGTGATTTTTCCCATGATGCGATGTTCCTTCAGGCGGCCTGGGCCTGGGTCTGGGTCTGGGCCGCCTGCCACAGTTCGCCCAGGGCGCGGCGGTATTCGATCGGAGTGACCTTGACGAAGGCGCGGCGCGCCTGGTTCCAGTCATCCAGGATTTCCCGGGCGCGGAAGCTGCCGGTGTGGCGGAAATGGTTTTCCACCAGGCGGCGCACGATCGCCTCGTCGGTCTCGCGCGCGCCGCTGCGCTCCAGGCTGTGCCAGAACTGCGGCTCGCCGGCCTGCCGCTGGGCCTCGTCGGTCTCCATCGGGTCCAGGCGCACCATGCCGGTGTTGCAGCGGCGCGCGAAGACCTGCTCCGGATCCCAGACGTAGGCGATGCCGCCGGACATGCCGGCCGCGAAGTTGCGGCCCGTCTCGCCCAGCACCACCACGGTGCCGCCCGTCATGTATTCGCAGCCGTGGTCGCCCGTGCCTTCCACCACGGCCGCGGCGCCCGAATTGCGCACTGCGAAGCGCTCGCCGGCCACGCCGTTGAAATAGGCCTCGCCGCCGGTGGCGCCGTACAGCACCGTGTTGCCGGCGATGATGTGGTCCGGGCCGAAGCCGCGGAAGTCGTTGGGCGAACGCAGGATCAGGCGGCCGCCCGACAGGCCCTTGCCGACGTAGTCGTTGGCCTCGCCCACCAGGTCCAGGGTCACGCCGTGGGCCAGGAAGGCGCCGAAGCTCTGGCCGGCCGCGCCGTTGCACTGGATGTGGATGGTGTCGTCGGGCAGGCCTTCGTGGCCGTAGCGGCGCGCCACCTCGCCCGACAGCATCGCGCCGATGGTGCGGTTGCGGTTGCGCACCGGGGTGATGAAGGAGACCTTTTCCCCGCGTTCCAGCGCCGCCTTGCTGCGCTCGATCAGCTGGTGGTCCAGCGCGTGCGCCAGGCCGTGGTCCTGGGCGTCCGTGTGGTGCACCGGGTCCTCGGTGGGCACCTGGTGGAAGATGCGGCCGAAGTCCAGCCCGCGCGCCTTCCAGTGCTCGATGCCCTTGCGCATGTCGAGCAGGTCGGCGCGGCCGATCAGCTCGTCGAAGGTGCGGATGCCCAGCTGCGCCATGATCTCGCGCACTTCCTCGGCCACGAAGAAGAAATAATTGACGACGTATTCGGGCTTGCCGCTGAACTTCTTGCGCAGTTCCGGATCCTGGGTGGCGACTCCCGTCGGGCAGGTGTTCAGGTGGCACTTGCGCATCATGACGCAGCCTTCGACGATCAGCGGCGCCGTGGCGAAGCCGACCTCGTCGGCCCCCAGCATGGCGGCGATGGCCACGTCGCGGCCGGTCTTCATCTGGCCGTCGGCCTGCACGCGGATGCGGCTGCGCAAGCGGTTCAGCACCAGAGTCTGCTGCGTCTCGGCCAGGCCCAGCTCCCAGGGGATGCCGGCGTGCTTGATCGAGGACACGGGCGAGGCGCCCGTGCCGCCGTCGTGGCCGGCGATGACCACGTGGTCGGCCTTGGCCTTGGCCACGCCGGTGGCCACCGTGCCCACGCCCACTTCCGCCACCAGCTTCACCGAGATCGAGGCGCGCTCGTTGACGTTCTTCAGGTCGTGGATCAGCTGGGCCAGATCCTCGATCGAATAGATGTCGTGGTGCGGCGGGGGCGAGATCAGGCCCACGCCCGGCACCGAATAGCGCAGCTGCGCGATGTAGTCCGTGACCTTGTGGCCCGGCAGCTGGCCGCCCTCGCCGGGCTTGGCGCCCTGGGCCATCTTGATCTGGATCTGGTCGGCGCTGCACAGGTATTCGGCGGTGACGCCGAAGCGCCCCGAGGCCACCTGCTTGATGCGCGAGCGCAGCGAGTCGCCCGCGGCCAGCGGGATGTCGGCGACGATGCGGTCCGGCCCCAGGACGGAGGCGATGGTGTCGCCCTTCCTCACCGTCGGCTTGCCCGCGCGCATCTCGGCGCGGTAGCGCAGCGCGTCCTCGCCGCCCTCGCCGGTGTTGGACTTGCCGCCGATGCGGTTCATGGCCACGGCCAGGGTGGCGTGCGCCTCGGTGGAAATCGAGCCCAGCGACATGGCGCCGGTGGCGAAGCGCTTGACGATTTCCTTGGCGGGCTCGACTTCCGACAGCGGGATGGCCTTGGCCGGATCGACGCGGAACTCGAACAGGCCGCGCAGCGTCATGTGGCGGCGCGACTGGTCGTTGATGAGCTGGGCGTATTCCTTGAAGGTCGAATAATTGTTGGCGCGCGTGGCGTGCTGCAGCTTGGCGATCGAGTCCGGCGTCCACAGGTGCTGTTCGCCGCGGATGCGGAAGGCGTAGTCGCCGCCCTCGTCCAGCGCGTTGGCCAGCACCGGATCGGCGCTGAAGGCCGCCTGGTGGGTGCGCAGGGCTTCCTCGGCCACCTGGAAGATGTCGATGCCCTCGATGTTGCTGGGCGTGCCGGTGAAGTATTTCTTCACCAGGCTGCTGTGCAGGCCCACCGCCTCGAAGATCTGCGCGCCGGTATAGGACATGTAGGTCGAGATGCCCATCTTGGACATGACCTTCTTCAGCCCCTTGCCGATCGCCTTGATGTAGTTCTCGGTGGCCTTGGCGGGATCGGTGAGCGCCGTCGGGGAACCGGGCTCGGCATGGGGGCCCACGCCCGCGGCGAGGGTCTCCAGCGCCAGCCAGGGGTGCACGGCCTCGGCGCCGTAGCCGCCCAGCAGCGCGAAATGGTGCGTCTCGCGCGCCGAGCCGGTCTCCACGATCAGGCCGGTGCGGGTGCGCAGGCCGGCGCGGATCAGGTGCTGGTGGATGGCCGAGGTGGCCAGCAGCGCGGGGATCGCGACGTGCTCGGCGTCCACGCGGCGGTCGCTGAGCAGCAGGATGTTGTCGCCGCTCAGCACCGCGTCGGCGGCGGTGGCGCACAGCGAGGCCAGGCAGGCCTCGATGCCCTCGGGGCCCCAGGCCACCGGGTAGACGATGTCCAGCTCGCAGCAGCGGAACTTGTCGCCCGTCTGGCGGCTGATGTGGCGCAGCTGGGCCATGGCGGCCCGGTCCAGCACCGGCTGGCTGATTTCCAGGCGCAGCGGCGGATTGACGTTGTTGATGTCCAGCAGGTTGGGCTTGGGGCCGATGAAGGACACCAGCGACATGACCATCTGCTCGCGGATCGGGTCGATCGGCGGGTTGGTCACCTGGGCGAACATCTGGCGGAAATAGTTGTAGAAGGGCTTGGGGCGGTCCGACAGCACGGTCAGCGGCGCGTCGTTGCCCATGGAGCCGATGGCCTCCTCGCCGTTCTTCGCCATCGGCTCCAGGATGAACTTGAAGTCCTCCTGGGTCCAGCCGAAGGCCTGCTGGCGGTCCAGCAGGCTGGCGGACGGCTCGGGCAGGTCGTCGGCCTTCAGGGGCGGCAGGGCGTCGAGCTTCAGGCGCAGGCGCTCGATCCACTGCGGGTAGGGATGCGCGTTGGCCAGCTGCGACTTGATCTCCCCGTCCTCGATGATGCGGCCCTGCTGCAGGTCGATCAGCAGCATGCGGCCGGGCTGCAGGCGCCATTTCTTGACGATGCGGTGTTCCGGGATCGGCAGCGTGCCGGCCTCGGAGGCCAGGATCACCATGTTGTCGTCGGTGATCAGGTAGCGCGCCGGGCGCAGGCCGTTGCGGTCCAGTGTGGCGCCGATCTGGCGCCCGTCGGTGAAGGCCACGGCGGCCGGGCCGTCCCAGGGCTCCATCAGGGCGGCGTGGTATTCGTAGAAGGCGCGCCGCGACTCGTCCATGTCGGCGTGCTGCTCCCAGGCCTCCGGGATCATGATCATCATGGCGTGGGCCAGGGAATAGCCCGACATGACCAGCAGTTCCAGGCAGTTGTCGAAGGTGGCGGTGTCGGACTGGCCTTCGTAGACGATGGGGTAGAGCTTGCTCAGGTCCTCGCCCAGCACGGCCGAGCGCATGGCGCCTTCGCGGGCGCGCAGCCAGTTGAAGTTGCCCTTGACGGTGTTGATCTCGCCGTTGTGGGCGATCATGCGGTAGGGGTGCGCGAGCGGCCAGGCGGGGAAGGTGTTGGTGGAGAAGCGCTGGTGCACCAGCGCCAGGGCCGAGACGGCGCGCGTGTCGCCCAGGTCGCGGTAGTACAGGCCGACCTGGTTGGCCAGCAGCAGGCCCTTGTAGACCACGGTGCGTACCGAGATCGAGGGCACGAAATATTCCTGGCCGTGCGCGAGCTGCATGCGCTGGATGGCGTGGCTGGCGGTCTTGCGGATGACGTAGAGTTTGCGCTCCAGCGCGTCGGGCACCATGATGTCGTGCCCGCGGCCGATGAAGAGCTGGCGGATGACGGGTTCGCAGGCCCGCACGGCGGGCGACATCCTCATGTCGCGGTCGACGGGCACGTCGCGCCAGCCGAGCACCACCTGGCCCTCGTCGCGCACGGCGCGCTCCAGCTCGCGCTCGCAGGCCAGGCGCGAGGCGGTTTCCTTGGGCAGGAAGACCATGGCGACGCCGTAGTCGTCGGGCGGCGGCAGGGTCACGCCCTGCGCGGCCATTTCCTCGCGGTAGAGCTGGTCGGGGATCTGGATCAGGATGCCCGCGCCGTCGCCCATCAGTTCGTCGGCGCCGACGGCGCCCCGGTGGTCCAGGTTTTCCAGGATCTTGAGGGCCTGCTGGATGACGGAATGGCTCTTGTGGCCCTTGATGTGGGCGACGAAGCCGACGCCGCAGGCGTCGTGTTCTTGTTCGGGGCGGTATAGACCCTGGGCGGCCGGCAGGCCGGGGGGACAGAAGGCGGGGTGGGTCATGGCAGGACTCGCGAGGCGGAATACGGACGCCGTTCCGAACGGCGGAAGGAGGAAATTACCGCCCCAAGTCCTTGGTGACAATAGGATTTTTTGTTGATGTGTCCCTATTTATGAATTGGGCTCATTGGATGCCTAATATATAGGGACATATCAAATCACATGAAATATAGACATTGTCCTCGACAGCTGTTTTTCAGCTTCAGGGAAAATCCCGATGGAAAGGCCGAGGATTTTTTTGCCGCCGGGCCGTCCCAAGGCAAAAAGCCCCCCCTTGGGGGGCAGCAAGCGGCCGCAGGCTGCGCAGCGTGGGGGCCTTTTCTGCCGCCGGGCCGTCCCAAGGCCCGCCCCCTTGGGGGATGAGACCGGACACAGGCCAGTCCCGGCGGACTGGCCTGTGCCTGGCGAATTGCGGTTTTACCTGTCCCGCGGCGCGCCCTGCGCCAGGGCGTCGAGGATCTGGTCCAGGGTCAGGCTCACGCCGCAGCGGCGCGCGACGTGGGTGACGGCCATCTGGTGGTCTTCCGCGCTGAAGTCGGCGCAGGCGTCGATCGCCAGGAAAGGCTGGATGTCCTGCATGAAGGCCTCCAGCGCGGTGGCCAGGCAGCCGATGTGGGCGTAGACGCCGGTGATGATGAGCTGGTCGCGGCCCAGCGCGCGCAGGCGTTCCCGCAGGTCGGAGCGCTGGAAGGCGCTGTAGCGCCACTTGGTCAGCACGGTGTCCCCCGGGCGCGGGCGCAGGGCCGCGACGATGCGCGCGCCCGCCTGATGTTCCGGCGCGGTCAGGCCCGGTCCCCAGAAGTCGTTCAGCAGCGCGCGGTCGGCCTCCGGCTGCACCGGCGGCTGGGCGGTGTAGAACACCGGGATGCCGAGGTCGCGGCAGCGGTCGCGCAGGTGGACGATGGCGGTGATCAGGTCGGGGATCGGCGCCTGCGTCACGTCGTACTTGCTCAGGAAATAGTCCTGCATGTCGTGGATCAGCAGGGCGGCGCGGCGCGCCTCGGGGCGCCAGTCCACGCGGTTGCGCACGGGGGCGCGGGGCATGGCGTAGGAAGGCAGGGAGGGGATGGTCATGAAGCGAAGCTCCGAGAGTTCAAAGGAGCCCCAGTGCGTCCAGGACGGTGCGCAGCTTGTTGCCTGTTTCCTGGTATTCGAGTTCGGGGACCGAACCGGGAACGATGCCCGCGCCGGCCGACAGGGTGAGCCGGCGGCCGCTGGCGTGGGCGCAGCGGATGGCGACCGCCCAGGCGCCGTCGCCGGCGGCGTCGCACCAGCCGACGGCGCCGGCGAAGTAGCCGCGCTCGAAGGGTTCCAGCGCGGCGATGGCGCGCCGGGCGTCCGCCGTGGGCAGGCCGCAGACGGCCGGGGTGGGATGCAGGGCGATGGCCAGGTCCAGGGCGCTGATGGCGGGATCGGCCAGCTCGCCTTCGATCGGGGTGCCCAGGTGCCAGAGCCGCGCGGTCGAGGTCAGGCCCGGCTGCGCGGGCACGTCCAGCGTACGGCACAGCGGCCGCAGCGCGGCCTCGATGGCCTCGACCACGACGGCGTGCTCCAGCCGGTCCTTGGGCGAGTCCAGCAGCGCCCGGGCGATGCGGGCGTCCTCGGCGGCGTCGGGGTGGCGCGCGGCCGTGCCCGCCAGGGGATGCACGCGCACCCGGCGGCCGTCCCGGCGCACCAGCAGTTCCGGGCTGGCGCCGAGGAAATAATCCTGCTCGTTCCCGGACACGGGCAGCGCGTAGGTGTGGCCGTGCGGGCTGGCCCGCCACAGCCGCGCCAGGACCTCGGCCAGGTCCAGGGGCCGGTCCAGTTCCAGCTCCAGGGTGCGGGACAGCACCAGCTTGCGCAGGCCGTCGCCCCGGCCCAGGCGTTCCAGCGCCGCGCGCACGCCGCGCTCGTAGCCGGACTGGTCGGGGTGTTCCCGGCGCCCGCGGATGGCGCCGCGCCGCGCGGCCGGCGGTTCGCCCGGCGCGGCGATGCGCCGCAGCGTCCGCGGCACGCGCAGCAGGGCCGGCGCCGGGCCGGCCGGGTCGTAGGGCAGCAGGCCCAGCAGCAGGGGACGCGCGCCGTCCTCTGCGGCGTCCGGCGCGGGCGCGCCCGCCGCGGCGCGCAGTTCGGCCGCCTGCGCGAGCAGGCGGGCGCCGCAGCCGGCCACGTCCTCGCGCGGGGCGGCCTGCAGCAGGCAGCCGCGGGCGAGAAACCCCCGGTCGTGCGTGGTGAACAGGCTGTCGCCCGGCCGGAAGCCGGCCAGGGCGCCGGTGCGCGGATCGGCGGGCGTGCGGGCGAGCATGTCCATGATCCGCGGCTCAGCGGCGGGCTTCGATGCGCACGAGGCGATCGCCGCGCGGGTCGTCCTTGCTCTTCTTCACCGTCACCCAGGCGGTGCCCTGCGGGTCCAGCGCGATGTGGTTCGGCGCGGAGCCGGTGTTCACCTGGGCCTGGAGGGTGCCGTGCTCGTCCACGACGGTGACGGTGCCCGCGCCGCGGTTGGCGACGTAGGCCAGGCGGTGGACCGGATCGAAGGCGACGTTCAGGGCGCCGGCGCCGGTCGCCAGGTGCTGCAGGACCCGGCCGTCGCGGGCGTCCAGCACCGTCAGGTCGCCGGATTTCTGGGCCGCCACGTAGATGCGCTGCGTCTGGCTGTCGACCGCGATGCCCGAGGCGCCCTGGACGCCGGGCACGGCGTAGCGCGCGGCCTGGCGGCCCGTGGCCGTGTCGATGGCGAAGACCTCGGCCGTGTTCAGGCTGACGGCGTACAGGCGCTGGTGCCCGGCGTCCAGCGCCAGGCTCATGGGCTTGGGCGCTTCGCCGGCGCCGGTGAGCGTGATGCCCGGCAGCGGCTGCAGCGTGGCGCTGTCGAACACGTGGATCAGGTTGGAGGCGGGCGAGGAGACGTAGGCGCGGTGGTGCGCGTCGTCGACCAGCACGTCGCGCGCGTGCGGCGTGGCGTCGTCGGGGAACTGCTTGACCAGGGACAGGTCCGCCTGCCGGTAGACGGCGACCGAGCCACTGCGGGTGTTCGTGGTCCAGATCTGGCTGCGGGCGTCGTCCACCGTCAGGCCGTAGACGGCCTGCACCTGGCCGTCCGTGCGGCCGGCCTGCAGGGCGGGGACGACGGAGGCGACCACGCGCAGGCTGACCGGATCGATGGCGAGCAGGCGCGATTCCTTCACCGGCGGGCGGCCGACGGCCGAGGTCGCATACAGCCGCTGGGTGCGCGCGCTGTAGGCGCTCTGGTAGACGCCCGGGGGCAGGTCGGCCGACCGGGCCGTGACGGACCAGGTCGGCACGGCCGCCGAGGGAACCATCGCGGCATGCGGCGCGGCCGGACCGGTGGCCGCGCAGCCGGCGGCCAGGGCCAGCGCGGTGCCGGCGAGCAGGACGCGGGCGCCGCGCCGCAGCGCCGGGTGGGAGAAGGGGGACGGGTTCATGCGGGTTCCTCGTGCGATCGAAAGGGGCGGAAATGGAAGATTCAGGCGGTTGCGCCGACCGGCGCCCCCTGGTCGGCCGTGCGCAGGCACGCGTCCAGGACGGGGGCGATGACGGCCGTCGCGGCGGCGCCCGGCAGCCCGGCGTGGGTGCTGTCCACCGCATGGCGGATCAGCGTGCCGACGTGCGGCTGCCACATGCGCGGGTCCAGGCCCGAATCGGCGTGGTCCAGCGCGGCCTGGAAATGCAGCGCCGCGCCCTCGTAGCGCGCGTGCCGATGGCGGCGCACCAGGCGGTTGGTGTGGCCGACGGTCTCGAAGACCGCGTCCAGCCGCGCGTCGGACAGCGCGCCCAGCGGGTGGCCCTGGGCGCGCAGGAAATCGACGACGCCGCGCCGGCTCAGGCGTTCCGGCGGCAGGGCGTGCGGATCGGCGCCGGCGATGTGCAGCAGCGCCTTGTACAGGTCCTCGGGGGCGGGCTCCGGGCGCTCGCGCCAGGCTTCGCAGGGGTAGGCGTCCAGCAGGGCGACGACCCCGACGGCCTGGCCGCGCGCCTGCAGTTCGACGGCCACGGCCTGCGCCAGGATGCCGCCCACGGACCAGCCGGCGAGGTGGTAGGGGCCTTCGGCCTGGAGCGACAGCACGCGCTCGGCGTAGGTGCGCGCCAGGGCGGCCAGGCTGTCGGCGGGCGGCTGGCCGTCCAGCGCCAGGGCGGGCGCCTGCAGGCCGTGCACCGTGCGCGGCGCGGGCAGGGCGCGGGCCAGGGCGCCGTAGCACCAGGACAGGCCGCCGGCCGGATGGATGCAGAACAGCGCCGGGCGGCCCGCGGCCTCGCGCAGGGTCACGACGGGGCCGAAGCCGGCCTGCGCGGCGCCCGCCGCGCGTCCGGCCGCGTCGTCCAGGTGGGTGGCCAGGCGCGCCACCGTGGGGTACTGGAAGACCGTGCCCAGCGACAGGTCGTGGCCGTCGCGCAGCGTCAGGGCCAGGCGCGCCGCCAGCAGCGAATGTCCGCCCAGGGCGAAGAAGTCGTCGTCCGCGCCCGGCAGCCCGGGCAGCGCCAGCACGGCGCGGAAGGCCTCGGCCACCCGGCGCTCGGTGGCGGTGCGCGGCGGCCGCGCCGCGCCCTGGCCCGACCGTTCGGGGACGGGCAGCGCCTTGCGGTCGAGCTTGCCGTTGGCCGTGACCGGCAGCGCCGCCAGCGGCACCCAGGCGGCCGGCACCATGTAGTCCGGCAGGCGATCGGCCATGTGGGCGGCCAGGGCGTCGCGGTCGAAGGCGCGGCCGGCCTCGGGCACCACGTAGGCCGCCAGCAGCGTCTGGCCGGGCCGGTCCTCGCGCGCCAGGACGGCCGCCTGGGCGACGTCCGGGTGGGCGGCCAGCACGGCCTCGATCTCGCCCAGTTCGATGCGCTGGCCGCGCAGCTTGACCTGATGGTCCAGGCGCCCCAGGTAGACTACGGCGCCGTCCTCGCGCCGCGTGGCCAGGTCGCCGGTGGCGTACAGCCGGTCGTCGGGCAGGCCGGGCGGGGCCGGGACGAAGCGTTCGGCCGTCAGGTCGGGCCGTCCCAGGTAGCCGGTCGCCAGCTGGCGGCCGCCCAGGTACAGCTGGCCGGGCGTGCCGGGCGGCACGGGCCGCAGGCGCTCGTCCAGCACGTGCAGCCGGGTGTTCCAGACCGGCCAGCCGATCGGGATGGGCTGGCTGTCGTCCTGGGCGCCGGCCGGCCAGTAGGACACGTCCACGGCGGCCTCGGTCGGGCCGTACAGATTGTGCAGCTCCGCCCGGATGGTGCGGTGGAAGCGGTCGCGCAGGGCGGCGGGCAGGGCCTCGCCGCTGCAGAACACCAGGCGGGCCTGCAGGCCCCGGGCGGCGGGCTCGTCCAGCACGGCCGCCAGCATGGACGGCACGAAATGCAGCACGGTGATGCGCCGTTCGCGCACCAGGCGGCACAGCCAGGCCGGGTCGCGGTGCGCGTCGGGCGGGGCGGCCACCAGGCAGGCGCCGCTCAGGAAGGGCAGGAACAGCTCCCAGACGGACACGTCGAAGGTCGCCGGGGTCTTCTGCAGGATGCGGTCGTCCGGTCCGATGGCGTAGTGCGCGCGCATCCATTCCAGCCGGTTGACGATGGCCGCGTGGGGCACGATCACGCCCTTGGGCGCGCCGGTGGAGCCGGAGGTGTAGATGACGTAGGCCGGGTCCTCGGGGCCGGCGGCCGGGCCTTCGCCCGTGTCGCGGCCGGCGGCGGGCCCGGGATCGGCCGGGGCGTCCGCCGCGCCCGGGCCGTCCGGCTCGTCGGCCGCGCCCAGCGCGTCCGCCGCCAGCGGCCGGGTGTCCAGCCCCGCGCACAGCGCGGCGGGGCCGATCAGGACGCGCGCGCGGGCGTCGTCCAGGATGCCGCGCAGGCGCGCGGCCGGCTGGCGCGGGTCCAGCGGCAGATAGGCCGCGCCGCTGCGCAGGATCGCCAGCAGGCACAGCACGCGCCGCGCCGAGCGCGGCAGGGCCACGGCCGCCAGCACGCCCGGGCCGGCGCCCAGGGCGCGCAGGCGGCGCGCGGCGCGCGCCGTCCAGGCGTCGATGTCGGCGTAGGTCCAGCTGCCGGCGTCGTCCTCCAGGCCGACGCGGCCGGGCTCGGCGCGCAGCCGTTCGTGGATGCGCGACCAGAGCGTGCCGGCGGGCACCGGGTGGGCGGTGCGGTTGGGAGCCAGCGCCCAGCGCTCGTGCTCGTCCGCCGTCAGGGTGGGCACGTCCGCCAGGCGGGGCGCGGCCAGGGCGGCTTCGAGGAAGGCCGTCAGGCGCCTCAGGTGGGCCCGGACCTGCTCCGGGGCGTACAGCTTGGGATTGGCCTCGATCTCGATGCGCAGGCCGCCGCCGTCGGGCGCCGCCCGGAAGCCGAGGGTCAGGTCCTCGACCGGCCCGGTGCACAGCACGGCTTGCGCGGCATCCAGGCCTGCGGCCGCGTAGGGTGCGTCGAAGGGCAGGACGTTCAGGATCGGGCCGTGCAGGCGCGGCAGGCCGCCCGGCAGCGCCAGGTCGCGGCGCAGGTGCTCGGCGCGGTAGCGGCTGTGGCGCCGCAGGCCGCGCAGCGACCGGGCGGCGTCCCGTACCGTCTCGGCCAGTGGAGCGTCCTCGTCCGGCGTCCAGACCCAGGGCAGCACGTTCATCACGGTCGCCACGGCCCGGGCGCTCCTGCTGCCCAGGCGGCCCATGGCCGGCACGCCCGATACGCATCCGGACGGCCCCAGATGGCGCGCCACGTAGGCGGCACCCAGGGCGGTGAGGATGTCGGGCCAGCTGACTTCGGCGGCCGCTTCCAGGGCGCGCAGCGCATCCGCCAGCGCGGCGGGCGCCTCGTGCTCCAGGCGCAGGCAGTCGTGGGCGCTGAGGGCCGATGCCGCGGCCAGGCTGGCGGCGGGCACGTGGCCCGCGCAGTGCGCCAGCCAGAATTCCCGGGCCTGCGCGCGCTTCGGGTCGGCGCGCCAGGCGCGGTCCTCGTCCCAGACCGGCGCCAGCGGCGCCAGCGGCGGTTCGCGCTCGGCGGCGCCTTCGCCCAGCGCCCGGTACAGGCGGATGGCGCGGCCTTCGATCAGGGCCATGCCGTAGCCGTCGGCGGCCAGGTGGTGCACGCGCTGGTACCACAGCGCCAGCGCCGGGCCGCACAGGAACAGGACCTGGCACGCGAGGGGATCGCGCAGGGGATCGACGGGGCGGCGCAGGTCGCCCCGGATCCAGGCGTCCGCCTGGGCGTGCGCCTCGGTTTCGGGCAGGTGGCGCAGGTCGCGGATCTCCAGGCGCGGCGCGCGCACGGGGTCGATGCATTGCGCCGGGCCGTCGGGGCGGTCCTCGAAGCGCAGGGACAGGGACTCGGCCTCGGCCAGCGCCTGGTTCACGGCCCGCTCGAAGCGCGGCACGTCCAGCGGGCTGCGCAGCGTGGTGCAGTGCGCCGGATTGAAGATCGGGTTGGCCGGGTCCAGGCGCTGGGCGTACCACAGGCCTTCCTGGGCTTCGGTCAGCGGCGCCCAGGCCGCGGCGGCGTCCGGCGCGGCCGTGGCTGCGCAGGACGCCGGCCGGGCGGGGATCGGATCGCTCATGCCTCGCGCGCCAGGCCGCGGGCCACGATCGCCCACCAGTGCGCCAGGGTGGCGTCGGCGGCCAGGTCGGCGAATTCCAGCTCCGCGCCCGCCTCGCGCCATTGCGCGGCGAGCTTCATGAGGCGCATGGAATCCAGGCCCAGGTCCATCAGGTTGTCGTCGTCGAGGATGTCGGAAGGCGATTCGTGCAGCATGCGGGCGATGTCGGCGCGCATGGATTCGAGGCTGAGGGCGGTCATGTCGGTGAGGGTGATCCGTATCGATGAAGGAGCGGCGCCGTGCGGCTCACTGCGCGGCGCGTTCCTGGCTTTCCTGTTCCAGCAGTTGAGCGCGCAGCTGGGCGCGCAGGGCCTTGCGGCTGATCTTCAGGGCGGCGGTGGAGGCGAACCGGTCCACGAACACGATCTGGTCGGGGACCTTGAAGTCGGCGATGCCGCGTGCGCGGATCCAGCGCTTCAGGTCCGCCGGGCGCGGGCGTTCGCCCTTGGGGATGACGAAGGCGCAGCTGCGCTCGCCCAGGTATTCGTCCGGCACGGAGACCACGGCGGCGTCGAAGACCTGCGGGTGCGACAGCAGGTGGTCCTCGATCTCCTCGGCGGAGATCTTTTCCCCGGCGCGGTTGATGTGGTCGCCCGCGCGGCCCTGGACTTCCAGGTAGCCCTCGGGCGTCATGCGCACCACGTCGCCGGTGCGGTAGTAGCCGTCCTCGGTGAAGGAGCGCGCGTTGGCCGAGGGATTGTCGTGGTAGGCGCGGATCGTGTAGGGGCCGCGCGTGAGCAGGTGGCCCGCCTGGCCCGGCGCGACCGGCCGGCCCTCGTCGTCGAGGATCAGGATCTCGTCGTCCGGGCTGATGGGGCGGCCCTGGGTGTGGATGACGAGCTCGTCCGGGTCGTCCAGGCGGGTGTAGTTCACCAGCCCTTCCGCCATGCCGAAGACCTGCTGCAGCGTGGCGCCCAGCGTCGGGCGCACGCGGCGCGCGATCTCGGCCGACAGCTTGGCGCCGCCCACCTGGATGGCGCGCAGGCTGGACAGATCGCGCCCCGAGGCGGGCGCGCGGTCCAGCCATTGCAGCAGCAGCGGCGGCACCAGGCTGGTGACCGTGACGCGCTCGCGCTCGACCAGGGCGAAGGCCGACTCCGGATCGGGCGAGGGGCAGAGCACCACGCGGCCGCCCGCGTACAGCGTGCCCAGGAAGCCGGGCGAGCTCATGGGGAAGTTGTGCGCGATCGGCAGTGCGCCCAGGAACACGCTGTCCCCGTCCAGCCCGCAGATGCGGGCGGATTCGCGCAGGGTGTAGATGTAGTCGTCGTGCGTGCGCGGGATCAGCTTGGACAGCCCCGTGCTGCCGCCGGAGATCTGCAGGAAGGCCACGTCCGGGCCCTGCGAGACGCTGGCCGGGACGGCGGCGCCGTCGGCGGCGTAGAGCGCGTCCAGGCGCGGGAAGGCGTCGGCGGGGGCCGGCGCGGCGGCTGTGCCCTGCGCGGCGGCCGCCGGTCTCGCCGCGGCCGCCGGGGTTGCCGTGGCAGTGGCTGCCGCGGGCGCCGTTGCGGCGGGGGCGGCGATCCAGACGTGCTCGACGCGCGGCTGGCGGGCCTGGAGTTCGCGCGCCAGTTCCGTGTAGTCGAAGCCGGCGTGCGCGGCGGCGGCCACGTAGGCGCGCGCGCCCGAGCCCCGGGCAAAGTGCTCGATCTCGGTGATGCGGTGCGCGGGCAGGGCGTAGACCGGGATCAGGCCGGCGCGGAACAGGCCCATCACCACGGCGATGAAGTCGGGGACGTTGGGCAGGTGCACCAGCACGCGGTCGCCCTGCCGCAGGCCCGCGCCCAGGAATCCGGCCGCCAGGGCGCTGGCGCGGCGGTCCAGTTCGGCGTAGGTCCAGCGCTGCTCGCCGCCGATCACGGCCAGGCGGTCGGGATGGGCCGTGGCGCGTTCCCGCAGCCAGGCGCCGAAGGTCTCGTTACGCCAGTAGCCGGCCGCCCGGTAGCGGGCGGCGAACGCGTCGGGCCAGACCTGGACGGGCCGGGACGGTTCGCCGGATGCGTCGGCGGCGCGCGGGGCGGAATCGGAAGCGGGGGAGATGGAGGCCATCGTCATGGTTCAGGCGTCAATGATCTGAGCATGATAATGAGAATGATTATAGTCTATGGAAACAGGGAATCCAGCCCTTGGATTCAGCTTGCAGTCAGCTTGCGGCCAGTTTTCAGTCGGGTTGCGGTCGGGTTGCAGTCGGCCTGCGGCCAGCTGTCCGAGCTGCCTGCCGGTCCGGGTGGCTCGTCCGCTTCGGCGGACGTGTTCCGCCATCGCGCGTCCCGTCCCGCATTCCGTCCTGTGCGGCGATGCCGTTCATCCGTCCCGGTCGTCGTTCCAGCCATCGTCCGGTGCGCCGATCCAGTCGGCCAGCGCCAGCGTCCTCAGGGTCCAGGCGTCCGGAGGCGGCGCGCCGGGGGCCGGCCGCCCGCCGGCGCACGAGGCGGTGTCCGGGCCCGGCGCCCCTCCGGGCAGGCACAGCGCGGCGCAATGGCCGGGTCCCGACCACAGCAGCCGCACCCACAGGCCTTCGGCTTCGGGCAGGCCCGAGACCGGCGTCCAGCCCGCCGTTTCGCCGGGTCCGCCCGGTCCGGCGGATTGGCCGGGTTCGCGGGACTCGCCTGGTTTGACCGGTTCGGCCGGTTCGTCGGATCCGCCGGCGTCCGCCAGCCGCAGCGCCCCGGGCTCGACCGACAGCCCCAGGCCGCAGGCCTTGAGGACGGCCTCGCGGCGGACCCACTGGGCGCAGAAGGCCCGGGGATCGGGCGCGGCGCCGGATCGGCCCGCCGCCGGATGGTCTCGCGCTGGAGGGTCCAGCGCCGGATGACTCGCCGCCGGGAGCGGACCGCCGGTGACCAGCCGCCACAGCGCCGCGTCCACTTGATCGGGGCAGTGCTCCACGTCCACGCCCAGCGGTCCGGGGCCGACTCCGACCAGGACGAGGTCGCCGCTGTGCGCGATGTTGAAATGCCAGGCGGCCGCCACCAGCATCGGCTTGCCGTGCGGCCCCGCGCCCAGCGGGACGTCCGCGGGCGCCAGGCCCAGGCGCCGGCCCAGCAGGCGGCGCGCCAGCGCGCGGCCGACCAGGCTGCGCAGGCGGTCGTCGGCGCGCCGCAGGCGGGCGATCCGGCGCCATTCGTCCTCGGGCAGGTCCAGGCGCAGGCGCGCGGCCCCCGCGGCGTCCGGCAGTCCCCGGGACAGGATCAGCCGGTACGGGGCGCGGGCGTCCGGGGCGTGCATGGTGGGCCGGGCGGCAGGCGGCGTCGTCCGGCGCGCGTCACGTCGCGGCGGCGAGCGCCATCGCCCGCCGCGCGCTGGCGCGCAGCGCGTCGCCGTGGTGGGTGCCGTCCAGGCGCTCCAGCGCACAGTCCAGCCAGGGGATGCCGGCCAGGCGGTCCAGCAGGGCCTCCAGCCGCGGCAGGGTCGGGATGCCGTCGGCCGGACGGCGCGGGCGCGTGGGATCGAGGGGCCGGGGATACCAGCGCTCGTCCGTGCCGGCCATGAGGGTCAGCCGCACCCGGGGCGCCGCCGGATGCGGGCGGGGCGTGGATGGGCCGGCCCCGTCCGGACCGCCGGGCGCCGGAGAAACGGCATCGCCCGGGCTGGCCGGACCCCCGGGCGCCTGGGCGGGATCGGCCGGCAGGCTGCGGGGCAGCCCGTCCAGCAGGGCCTCGATCCGTCCGTCGCGCCACCAGAGCGAGGGGCTGGCGCAGATCGTGTGGGCGAACCGGCCGGGGTGCCGCACCAGCGCGTAGAGCGCGCACAGGCCGCCGTAGGAATGGCCGTACAGGCACAGGCGGCGGGGATCGAGGGGCGCCTGGGCGCCCGCCCAGTCCAGCATCGGCCCCAGCAGCGCATCCAGGAACGCATCCGCGCCGCCGCACTGCCATTCGGGCCGGCGCGGATCGGGCCAGCGGCCGCCGTCCGGCGCGGGCGGCGTGAAGTCCAGCGCGCGCCGCGCCAGGGCCTGCGTCTGGAGGCCGGCCTGGGCCGGCCCGCCCTGCCTGGACAGCCGCGGCAGCACGGGGCCGTGCATGCCGCCGTGGCCCGGGATCAGCACCGCGCAGGCCGATTCGTGGCCGGTGGGCGGATCCAGCGGCCACACCCAGTCGCCGTCCAGCAGGACCAGCAGCGGCCAGCCGCGCGGGGGCGGTGCGCCGGCGGGAACGTGCAGGCGCAGGCGGCGCGCGCCGGGCGCACCGGCCGCCAGCACGGTGGCCCGCAGGCTCATCGGGCGCCGGGCCCGGCCCCGGGTTTCAGGTCCACCAGGTAGGTGCCTTCCAGGGGGACGGCCAGGAACCGTTCGTTGATCTCGCGCAGCGTCCCGGCGGGATCCACGTCGGCGAAGCGGTCCGGATGGATCCAGTGGGCCAGGGCCTCGATGAAGACCACGTGCAGCGGCGAATCGTTGAAGGCGTGCCAGATGCCGTGGCTGTTGCCCGAGCGCACCGCCGGCAGGGCGCCCAGGCGGTTGGCTTCGATCAGGCGCGCTAGGCTGGCGCGGGCGTCGGCCTCGGACACCCCGGCGCCGATCGCCAGACCCGTGCCCTTGCGCGAGCCGGTGCCGGTGGCGACGTAGACCTGGGGGGCGCGCGCGTTGATGTATTCAAAGTTCAGCTTGCCCGTGGCGCTTTTCAGGACGTCGGCGCCAATGTTGTGGCCGCCCGCGTAGGCGATCATTTCGTTGAAGGTGCCCGTGCCCGGCGAATTGCAGCAGTCGGTGCTGCCCGCGTGGGCATGGACGAAAACCGGCGGACGCCGGTCCGCGGGCAGGTCGGCCAGCCGTTCGGCGACGGTGCGCATGTGCCGCTGGTAGAAGGCGATGAAGGCCTCGGTGCGGTCCGCCTGGCCGATGGCGCGCCCCAGGGCGCGCAGGCTGGGCACGGTGTTTTCCATCGGCCGGATGAAGAAGTCGATCACGATCACCGGCACCCCGGCGGCCTCCAGCCGGCCGATCAGCGGCGATTCGCTGGCCGGCTGGCCGGGCGCCAGGCCGGCGAAGGTGGCGGTCATCACCACCAGGTCGGGACGCAGGGCCAGCGTGCGCTCCACCGAGAACGAGTCCGGCGTGTGGCGCCCCACGACCGGCACCTGCGCCAGGGCGGGGAAGCGTTTCAGGGCGACTTCGTAGTCCGGCGCGAACGAGGTCCGGAACTCGTCGGACCAGCCGGCCAGCAGGGCGGCCGGATCCGGCGCCAGCAGGGACAGCACCTGGAAATGCCGCGCCTGCGCCAGCACGACGCGGTGCGCGGGCCCGGGCAGCGCGACCTGGCGGCCCAGGACGTCGGTGACCTGGATGGGGGCGGCCGTCGCCGCGCCGGCCAGGCAGGCCAGGACCAGCGGCAGGGCGCGCAGGAATTTCAGGAGTGCGGACATGGGGGGATTATCGCAGTCAGGAGGCCGGGGCGCACAGCCCGTCGATCAGCACGTGGGACAGCCCGCGCGAGCAGGTTTCCACCCGGGCCTCGACCTGGTAGACGTCGGCCAGGGAGCGGGCCGTGACGACCGCGTCCGGCCGGCCGTGGCCGACCAGCTCGCCCGCGCGCGGATCAGCAGGGCCTCGTCGCTGCGCTGCAGGGCGATGTTCAGGTCGTGCAGCACGATCAGCGTGGTCAGGCCGTGCTCGCGGGTTTCCTGGGCCAGCAGGTCCATCACGTGGCACTGGTAGTTCAGGTCCAGAGCCGACAGCGGCTCGTCCAGCAGCAGCAGGCGCGGCGTGCGGATCAGCGCCTGGGCCAGGCCCACCAGCTGCTTCTGGCCGCCGGAGAGCTGGTCCAGGTAATGCATGGCCAGGTGCTCGATGCCCAGGCGTCCGAGCACGTCCAGGATGCGCTGCGGGCTCGCGTCCTGCGCGCGCGGGTCCAGGTCCGAGGCGCGCGCGGCCACCATCACGGACTCGAAGACCCGCAGGTGCACGGCCGCCGGCAGGGACTGCGGCAGGTAGACCACGCGCTGCGCGCGGCGCTCGAACGACAGCTTCGTCAGGTCCTGGCCGTCGAGCAGCACCTGGCCGCGCTCGACCTTGAGCAGGCCTGCGAGGGCCTTGAGCAGCGTGGACTTGCCGCTGCCGTTGGGGCCCAGCAGGGACACCACCCGGCCGGGCAGCAGCGGCCCGGCGGTCAGGTCGCGGATGATGGAGCGGCGGCCGTAGGCGACCGACAGGTCCTGAATCTGCAGCATGGCTATTTCGGCATGGCTATTTCATTTGGCGGCGCAGCACCACCGCCAGGAAGAACGGCACCCCGACCAGCGAGGTGACGATGCCCACCGGCACGATGATGCCGGGCACGATGTTCTTGGAGGCGATCGAGGCGAGCGACAGGATCGTCCCGCCCACCAGGGCGCTGCCCGGCAGGTAGAAGCGGTGGTCCTCGCCGAACAGGCGGCGCGCGATGTGCGGCGCGATCAGCCCGATGAAGCCGATGGTGCCGACGAAGGACACGGCCAGCGCGGCCAGCACGCTGATGCGCACCAGCGCCGTCAGCCGCAGGCGCGGCACGTCGATGCCGAAGCTCGCGGCGCGGTCCTCGCCCAGGCGCAGCGCCGTCAGCTTCCAGGTGTCGCGCAGCGACAGCGGCAGCAGCGCGGCGAAGACCAGCAGCAGGATGCCGACCTTCGGCCAGGAGGAACGCGCCAGGCTGCCCATGGTCCAGAACACCAGGCCCTGCAGCGCCTCGGCGCTGGCCACGAACTGCACCAGCGACACCGCCGCGTTGAAGGAGAACACCAGCGCGATGCCGAACAGCACCAGCCCGGACGTGCTCATCGAGCCCCAGCGCGCCACCGCGTCCAGCAGCAGCGCCGAGACCAGCGCGAAGACGAAGGCGTTGGCGGCGATGGTCCAGGACTGCGGCACGCCCGGCAGCGACAGGCCCAGCACGATGGCCAGCGACGCCCCGAACGCCGCCGCCGACGAGAGTCCCAGCGTGAAGGGGCTGGCCAGCGGATTGTTCAGGATGGTCTGCATCTCGCCGCCCGCCAGGCCCAGGGCCAGGCCCACCGCCACCGCCATCAGGGCGTAGGGCAGGCGGATGTCCCAGACGATGACGCGGGTGGTCGGGTCGGCCAGATCGGGGTGGAACAGCGCGTGGCTCAGCTCCGCCCAGCCCAGGCCCGACGGGCCCAGCATGAAGTCCGCCAGGATCGAGGCCAGGATGACGACCGACAGCAGCGCGACCATCAGCCAGCGGCGGCGCAGCATGCGCCGGTAGTCGGTCAGAACCGGGGCGGAAGTCGTCAGCGAGGCGTCCATGCGAAAGAGGGGCGGCGGTCCGCCGTGCGGGGCGGCGGGCGCGGGACCGGAGTGGGCGGATGAATGAGTGTATAGGGAGTGTATAGAATGAGAACCGTTTACGGCCCCGCCAGTATAGTGGAACATGACTTCGCCCGCCTTCGATCTGCCCCTGGAGGACGGCCGCACCTGCGCCGTGCGGACCGCCCTGCCGTCCGGCCTCATGCCCGCGGACGGCTGGCCCGTGGCCTACGTGCTCGATCTCAAGCAGTTCGAGGCCATGCGCGCCGATCCGGCGGGCCTGCCCGGCCTGCTGGTGGGCCTGGGCCCGGGCGTGCCCGAAGACCGCCGCTGGGACTACGTGCCGGCCGGCTGGGGTGCGCGCGGGGCGGGGCGGCTGGCGGAACCGGGTCCCGGCGCGGCCGGGACCGGCGCTGGGGCCGGAGTCGGGACCGGGGCGGCGGCCGCCGGCGCTCTCGCCCTGCCCGGCGTGCGCGCGGGCGCCGCCCGCTGGCTGCGCGTCCTGGACCGCGTGCGCGGCCGGGTCGGCGGCGAATGGCGCCTGGACCCGCGCCGCCAGGTCCTGTGCGGCCATTCCCTGGGCGCCCTGTTCGCCCTGTACGTGCTGACCCACCGGCCGCATGCCTTCGACGGCTACGTGCTGTCCAGCCCCTCCGTCTGGTGGGGCGGCCGCTACGCCGGCCGGCTGCTGCGCCGCCGCCGGCCCTGGCTGTGCGCGCGCGGCGTGCCGGCGCTGGGCGTGCGGCTGACCGTGGGGGAATACGAGCAGGGCCTGGCGCCCGAGGAATGCGGCCCCGGCCTCGCCGAGGAGGAGCGCGCCCGCCGCCTGGCCATGCGCCGGTCGCGCGCCATGGTGGACGGCATGCGCGAGCTGGCCGGGGAACTGGCCCTGTGCCCCGGCCTGCGGCTGGAGGACGCCGTGCTGCCGGGACGCACCCACCGGACCGCGCCGCTCGACGCCTTGATGCCGGGCTGGCGCTGGCTGCTGCGGATGCTATAGTTAAGGTATAAATATTAATTCTCATTTGCGTTCACAGGGATACGGGAGGCTTGCGCCGGGTATCCGAGGGACCGGCAGTTCATGGAATCCACAGAGCCGGGGACGGGCGGCCTGGTCGCCAGCCTGACCCATCATTACGACGACCTGGTCGGCTACGTCGGCCGCCGCTTCGGCGACGCCGATTTCGCGCGCGACGTGGTGCACGAGGTCTGCGTCGACCTGCTGGACCGGCCCGAGCCCGCCGGCGTGCGCCAGCCGCTGGCCTTCCTGCGCCGCGTGCTGCGCAATCGCGCGATCGACCGGCGCCGCGGCGACGCCGTGCGCGCCCGCCTCGCCGAGACGCTGGCCGGCCGCATGGTCCAGGCCGAGCACGAGGATGCCGCCACCTATCTGCGCGGCATGCAGGCCACGGAGGAACTCGCCGCCGTGATCCTCGCCCTGCCCGACCGGGCGCGCCAGGTCTTCATCCTGCACCGCCTCTACGACATGCCCCAGACGGCGATCGCCGGCGAGCTGGGGCTGTCCCTCAACGCCGTCGCCAAGCACTACGCGCAGGCGATCCGGCGCATCCGCGAGCGGTGGGTGCCCTGATGCCCGACAGGCGGATGCCCCCGGCGCCCGCACGCCCGCCCCAGGCGGACGCCGCGCCCGCCGACCCCTTCGTGCCGTTCGAGGACGCCCTGCGGGCCCGCCTGCCCTCGCGCGAGGACATCCTGCGCGAGGCCAAGGCGCAGTCGGCGCAGCGCCGGCTGCGGCGCCGCCAGGGCGCGGCGGCGGCCTGCGTGGCGCTGTGCGCGGGCCTGTGGGCCTGGAATCCGGTGCTGAAGGAGCGCACCGTGGTCGTGGCGGCGGGCGCGCCCCGCGCCTGGACGGCGCACGCCGGCACGGTGGTCGCGCTCGACAGCCGCTCGTCCCTGACGATGCAGTTGCGGCTGCGGTCGCGCGACCTGCGCCTGAACGCCGGCCAGGCCGTGCTGGACGTGGCCGCGAACTGGCGGCCGCTGCGCGTGTACGTGGGCGACACGGTCATCCGCGACATCGGCACGGTCTTCCGCGTGCGGCGCGAGGGCGACGGCGCCCAGGTGGCCGTGCTGGAAGGCCGGGTGGAAGTCTCGGGTCCGTCCGGCCGGGCGGAACTGGGCGCCGGGCAGGCGCTGGACCTCGGCACGCTGCGCCCGCTGCCCGCCAGCGTCGCCGCCCTGGAGCGCGAGACCGCCTGGCGCGAGGGCCGGCTGCGGTTCGACGGCACGCCCCTGTCCGAGGTGCTGGCGCTGCTCGGCCACTACCGCGCCGCGCCCGTCCGCTGGGCCGGCGGTCCCGTGTCCGGGCCCGAGCCGCGCCTGTCGGGCGAATACCGCATCCGCGACGTCGAAGCGCTCATCGACAGCCTGCCCGCCATCCTGCCCCTGCGGGTGGAGCGCCGTCCGGACGGCCTCGTTCTGGTGTCCGCCCGCTGAGCCCGTCAATCCCGCCGGAAAACCCGCTGAAATCGTAAATATTGGTAACCGAACGTCCAGGTCGGGGCTCCGGGGATCGTCATTGCTCCTGATTTGATCAATTCTCAATCTCATTATCTACACAGGGAGTGAAGACCATGGAAAAATCCCGGAAACCCCGGCGCGGGGCCGTGGCGGTGCTGTCCGCCGCCCTGGCCGCGGGCGGCCTGGCCTGCGGTCCGGCCGCGGTCCAGGCCCAGGCCGCCGTGACGAGCCTGGACCTGCCGGCCCAGCCGCTGGACCAGGCCCTCAACGCGCTGGCCGCGCGCACCGGGCTGCAGGTGATCTTCCCGACCGCGCTGGCGGAACAGCGCCAGGCGCCGGCCCTGCGGGGGAACTATTCCGCCTCCGAGGCGCTGGAGCGCCTGCTGCAGGGCTCCGGCCTGGAAGCCCGGATGAGCGGGCCGAACCGCTACACGGTCGTGCGCCGCGGCGAGGACGCGGGCGGCGACGCGCGGGTGCTGCAGCCGGTGGTCGTGCGCGGCGCGCTGGACCCGACCACGGAGGGCACCCAGTCCTATGCCGCGCGCGCCAGCAACACCTCCACGCGCCTGAACCTCTCCGTGCGCGAGACGCCGCAGTCGGTCAGCGTGATCACGCGCCAGCGCATGGACGACCAGGGCCTGACCCAGCTCGCGGACGTCGTGGACAACACGCCGGGCCTGGTGATGCCTGCCTCGGGCAACCGGGGTTCGGACACCAGTCCCGTCTACGCGCGCGGCTTCCGGGTGGAGAACTACCAGATCGACGGGGTCAACCTGATCAACAGCGGCTACAACGGCATCTTCCAGACCGCCGACATGGCGGCCTACGACCGGGTCGAGGTGATCCGCGGCGCCAACGGCCTGATGAGCGGCGTGGGCGCGCCCGGCGCGACGATCAACCTGATCCGCAAGCGCCCCACGCGCGAATTCCAGGCGCGCGCCAGCGTCGAGACCGGCTCCTGGGACCTGTACCGGACCGAGGCGGACGTGTCCACGCCACTGAACGAGGCGGGCACCGTGCGCGGCCGGCTGGTCGCGGCCTGGCAGAAGAACGGCTCCTGGCTGGAGCGCTTGGAGGAACGCGGCAAGACCCTGTACGGCATCGTCGAGGCCGACCTGGGGCCGGACACCCTGGCCACCCTGGGCTTT
Source organism: Castellaniella defragrans 65Phen (assembly GCF_000612685.1). Taxonomy (NCBI): domain Bacteria; kingdom Pseudomonadati; phylum Pseudomonadota; class Betaproteobacteria; order Burkholderiales; family Alcaligenaceae; genus Castellaniella; species Castellaniella defragrans. Next base: position 60,149 of record NZ_HG916765.1, on the reverse strand, counting down.
CTGTACCAGAACCAGGACGCCACCGGCCACGCGCGCGGCGGCCTGCCGATGTTCTACAAGGACGGCGGGCGCACCGACTGGGACCGCTCCAAGTCCTCCGCCGCGCAATGGGCCTATTCCCGGCGCCACAACCAGACCTGGTTCGCCTCGCTGGAGCACCGCTTCGACAACGGCTGGAAGGCCAAGGCCACGCTGGAGCGCAGCGCCTACCACTATGACGAAGTGCTGGGCTACGCCGTGGGCGGCAGCGTCGATCGCGCCACGGGCTCGGGCGCCGTCCTGTACGCGGGCCGCTGGGCGGGCAAGCCGGTGCAGACCTCGGTGGACGTGTATGCCACCGGTCCCTTCACCCTGCTGGGCCGGGAACACGAGCTGGTGTTCGGCGCCACGGCGTCCCGCACCCGCAACGAGACCTCGCCCTACGACTCGCCGGACGGCGCCGGCTGGTTCGCGCCGGTGCTCGGCAATCTCTACACCTGGGACGGCCGCACGCCCGCCGAGCCGTTCAATCCCGCGGTCGGCGACATCGACAACCGCGAGAACCTGACCAGCGCCTACGCCACCGCGCGCTTCAAGCCCACCGACCGCCTGTCGCTGATCGTCGGCACGCGCGTGACCAGCTGGGAAAACATCAAGGACACGGCCTACGACAGCGGCCGCAGGACGCACCTGGACCGCCACGAATCCGACAAGCTCACGCCCTACGTCGGCCTGGTCTACGACCTGAACGACGAGTGGTCCGTCTATGCCAGCTATACCGACATCTTCAAGCCGCAGAACAACCAGGACCCGCAGGGCGACTACCTCGCCCCGCTGCTGGGCCGCAGCTACGAAGTCGGCGCCAAGGGCGAGCTGCTGGACGGCGGCCTGAACGTGTCGGCCGCCCTGTTCCGCGCGCAGCAGGACAATCTCGCGGTGGCCCTGCCCGGCGTGAAGACCCCCACCGGCGGCCAGGCCTACGAGGCCGTCTCCGGCACCACCACCCAGGGCATCGACCTGGAGGCGTCCGGCGAGGTGCTGCCGAATTGGCAGGTAGCCGCCGGCTTCACCCGCGCCCTGTCGCAGGACCGCGACGGCGCCACGCTGAACACCAACGTGCCGCAGAACACGGTGAAGCTGTTCACCAGCTACCGCTGGCCCGGCATCGGCCAGGGTCTGACGGTGGGCGGCGGCGTGCGCTGGCAGAGCCGCGCCTTCACCCGGCTCACCGATCCGCTGGGCAGCAAGCAGCTGATCGAGCAGGACGCCTACGCCGTGGTGGACCTGATGGCGCGCTACCAGTTCAGCCGCCTCGTCTCGGCCCGCCTGAACGTCTACAACGTGTTCGACAAGTACTACCACCCCGAACCCGGTTCGACCTACTACGGCGCGCCGCGCTCGTTCCGGCTCGGCCTGGACATGCGCTTCTGACGCGCCGGACCATCGACCCGCTTCATTGAAAGGAATCCGCATCATGCAGACCCGATCCATCCCCTTCCATCGCCGGCCGGCCCGCCTGGGCATGCTCGTCCTGTGCGCGGCGCTGGCCGCCTGCGCCGCCCCCGGCGTCCAGTCCGGCAAATCCGGCCCGGGTGCGGAGGCCGCCCAGACCCCGGCGCGGCAGGCCGTGCTGCGCCGCGACCTCGCCCCCGGGCTCTACGAACTGGTGGTGGCCGGCGGCGACGTGTTCGTGGCCTCCGCGGGCGCGAGCTTCAAGGCCGATGAAGGCGGCGCCATCTACCGCCTGGATCCCGACACCCTGGAAACCAAGGTCGTCATCCAGACCGAGCGCAAGCCCTACGGGCTGGCCTACGACGCGCGCACGGACACGCTGTACGCCGGCAACACTCTGAACGGCAGCGTGCAGGCCATCGACCTGAAGGCCGGGAAGGCGGCGAATTACCGGCTCGGCCAGGCCAAGGCCAAGGGCGGCTTCGAGCACGTCCGCCAGATCGTGCTGGACGAGGCGCGCGGCCGCATGTTCGTCACCAATCCCGACACGGCGGGCAAGGTCTGGATCGTGGACCTGAAGCGCGGCGCCCTTCTGCACACCCTGTCCGGCCTGCGCAAATGGCCCGCCGGCGCGGCCTACGACCCCGCCGCGAACCGCCTGTACGTCGGCCAGGGCGGGGACTACGGCGTGAGCGTCATCGACCCGGACGGCGGCAAGATCCTGCGCCGCTTCGCCTTGGACGGCGCCGAACCCTTCCTGGTGAACGTCGCGCTGGACGGCACCGGCGCGCGCCTGTTCGGCGCCGACGCCAACAGCGGCCGCCTGGTCGTCTTCGACACCGCGACCGGCCGCGTCCTGGCGGCCGTCCCCGTGGGCGAGAGCGCCCTGGACGTGCTCTACAACCCGGTCCGCGACGAGATCTACGTGAGCAACCGGGGCGCTTCGCGCGCGCACCCCATGGGCACGGGCGCGATCACGGTGATCGATGGCACGACCTACGCCGTGAAGGCGCGCCACGACCTGCCGGCCCATCCGAACAGCCTGGCCCTGTCGGCCGACGGCCAGGTCCTGTTCGCCACGATCAAGGGGCCGCACGACGACAAGCACCCCGCCCATCGGGCCGACGGCCTGGAAAGCGTCGTGCGCATCGACCTGCGCGGATGAGGCGCGAGGCGGCCGTGGCGGATCCGGCAGGCGGGGCGTCCGGCGCAGCCCGCCGCTGGCGCGTGCGCGCCGGCTGGATCCTGCTGGCCCTGGCGGCGGCCGCCACGGCCGTCTGGGCCGGGCGGCCGGCCTCGCCCGCCTACGAGGTGGCGCGCGTCGAGCGCGGTCCGGTGCGCGCCACCGTCCACGCCCTGGGCACCCTGCGGCCGCGGCACTACGTGGACGTGGGCGCGCAGGTGTCCGGGCAGATCCAGAAGATCCACGTCCAGCCGGGCGACACGGTCAGTCCGGGGCAACTGCTGGTGGAGATCGACGCGTCCGTGCAGCAGGCGACCGTGGACGCGGGCCGCGCCTCGCTGGACGCCCTGCACGCCCAGCTGGACGAGGCTCATGCCGCCGCCGGCCTGGCGCGGGCGGACGCCGGACGCCACCGCCGCCTGCTGCGGGCCGGCGCCACGCCGGCCCAGCAGGCCGACGCCGCGCGGGCCGGCCTGCTGGCCGCCGAGGCGACGGTGCGGCGCATCGAGGCCGACATCCGCCGCACCCGGGCCTCGCTGCAGGGCGACGAGGCGCTGCTGGGCTACAGCCGGATCTATGCGCCCATCGCCGGCACCGTCGTCTCGCTGGAGGCGCGGCCCGGCCAGACCCTGAACGCGACCTACCAGACGCCCAACCTGCTGCGCATCGCGGACCTGTCGGCCATGACCGTGTGGACGCAGGTGTCGGAAGCCGACGTCGCGCGCCTGCGCGTGGGCATGGAGGCCGTCTTCACCACGCTGGCCCAGGACGGGCGCCAGTGGCGCGGCACGGTGCGCCAGGTGCTGCCCATGCCCCAGCCCGAGCCGGCGGAGTCCATGGGCGGCGGCGCCGCGCAGCCGGCCGCCGGCGCCAAGGCCGTGTTCTACACCGTGCTGTTCGACGTACCCAATACCGACCGCGCCCTGCTGCCCCGGATGAGCGCGCAGGTGGCCTTCGTCACGCGCCAGGTCGAGGACGCCGTGCGGGTGCCCCTGGCGGCGCTGCGTCCGGCGGGCGACGGCGCGGGCGCCGGCATGGACCGGGACGCCGACGCCGCGCGCACCTACCGGGTCCGCGTCCTGGAGGACGGCCGCGCGGTCCAGCGGACCGTCCGGATCGGCGCGCGCGACCGCCGCGCGGCCGAAGTCCTGGAGGGCCTGGCCGAGGGCGAGCTGCTGATCCTGGGCGATCGCGCCGCGCAGGACGGCATGCCCCGCTTCGTGCTGTGAACGTCCTGATCCGGCTCGACGGCATCGGCCGGTCCTACGGCGGCGCCGGCGGCGCGCCGCCCGCCCGGGCGCTGAGCGACGTGTCCCTGTCCATCCGGGAAGGCGAATACGTCGCCATCGTCGGCGCCTCCGGCTCGGGGAAATCCACGCTGATGCACATCCTGGGCTGTCTGGACCGGCCCGACAGCGGCACCTACCGCTTCGAGGGCCGCGATGTCGCGGCCCTGCCGCCCGACGAACGCGCGCGGCTGCGGCGCGAGGCCTTCGGCTTCGTGTTCCAGGGCTACCACCTGATCCCGACCGACAGCGCCCTGGAAAACGCCGCGCTGCCGGCCCTCTACGCCGGCGAGGCGCGCGCGGACCGCGAACGGCGGGCGGCCGCGCTGCTGGAGCGCCTGGGCATGGGCGGGCGGCTGGCGCACCGGCCGGCCCAGCTCTCCGGCGGCCAGCAGCAGCGCGTGTCGATCGCGCGCGCCCTGGCCAACGGCGGCCGCGTCATCCTGGCCGACGAGCCCACGGGCGCCCTGGATACGCACAGCGGCGCCGAGGTCATGGCCCTGTTCGACGAGCTGTCCGCCCGGGGCCACACCCTCATCCTCATCACCCACGATCCGCAGGTGGCCGCCCGCGCCCGGCGCGTCATCGAGATCCGCGACGGGCGCGTGGTCGCCGACCGGCCCGCCGCGGGAGCCGCCGCGCCGCCCGCCACGTTGCCCGCCGCGCCGGGCGCCGCGCCGGAGGCGGCGTCCGCATCGGCTCCCGCGCGCGTGTCCTCGCCGGCCTCGGCGGCGGCGGACGCCGGCCCTTCTCTCCGTGCCGGGACGCGTCCCGTGGACACAGAGGGCAGGGGCGGGAAGGGCGAGCGGCTCCGCGCCGGCCACGCCCCCGCCGCCTCCGCCCTGGCCGAGGCCTGGCGCGCCGCCTGGCGGTCGATGGCGCTCAACCGCGTGCGCACCGCCCTGACCCTGCTGGGCATCGTCGCCGGCGTCGCCTCGGTCATCGTCATGCTCGCCATCGGCCGCGGCGCCAAGGAGGAGGTGGTGCGCCAGATGGGCGCCCTGGGGGCCGCCATCCTGTACGTCAGCGGCGGCGTCGCGCCCGAGGGCGGCGTGGAGGGCGTCGTCACCCTGGACGACCTGGCGGCGGTCGCCGAACTGCCCGGGATCGCGCGCGTCATGCCGGTCATCGGCAATCCGGTCATGCTGCGCCACGGCGCGCACGCGCGGCCCGCCTACGTCGTCGCCAGCACGGCCGACCTGCCGGCCATCCATCGCTGGCCGGTCGCCCGGGGGCGCTTCCACATCGCCGCCGAGAACCGCGAACTGGCGCCCGTGGTGGTGCTGGGCAGCCGCCTGCGGGAACGGCTGCTGCCCGACGTGGCCGACCCCATCGGCCAGCTCGTGCTGATCGACACCACGCCCTTCGAGGTGATCGGCGTCATGCGCGCCAAGGGCGCCGAATCGGGTTCGGCGAGCTACGACGACCAGGCCTTCATCCCTTTCGACACCGGCCGCGCGCGCATCTTCACCTCCATCGGCGAGCCCGAGTACGCCGTCGTCGAGGCGCGCTCGCCGCAGCACGCGGTCGCGGCCGAGGCGGCCATGCGCGACCTGCTGCGCATGCGCCACGGCCGCGAGAGTTTCGGCATCAGCAACGCGGCGGCCAAGCTGCAGGCCGCCGCCGAATCGCGCAACGCCATGACCCTGATGCTGGGCCTGATCGCCGCCGTGTCCCTGCTGGTCGGCGGCATCGGCGTCATGAACGTCATGCTGATGACGGTGCGCGAACGCACGCGCGAGATCGGCATCCGCATGGCGGTCGGCGCGCGCCGGCGCGACATCCGGCGCCAGTTCCTCACCGAGGCCGCCCTGGTGTCCCTGTGCGGCGGCGCGGCCGGCGTGGCGCTGGGTCTGGGCATCGGCCTGGCCCTGCTGGCGGCGGGCGTCCAACTGGTGTTCTCCCTGACCGCCCTCCTCGGCGCCTTCGGCTGCGCCGTCGCCACCGGCCTGGCCTCCGGCCTGATGCCGGCCCGCGCGGCGGCCCGCCTCGATCCGGTGGCCGCGCTCTCGGGTGGATAGGGCGCAGCCCCGGTCCGGCATTTCCGCCTCCGTCGCCCCTCGCCCGGCTGCCCGCCGCGCGCCGCGCGCCAAGGGGAGGGCGCGGCATCGCGCTGGGGCGGCCGCTCCCGTTGCGCCCTGGCCACGGGATTCAGACATTTCCGGACCTTCCAATTTGTAAATAGGAACGGTTATCGTTTATATTCACAGGGATTTTTGACACATTGCAGCAATCCAAGGAATCCCTATGTCCGCCTCCAAGGTTCAGGGCCGCGCCCTGCCGCCGCTCGGCCTGCTCATCGCGCTGGGCCTGGCCGCCGCCCCGGCCGGCGCGCAGTCGTCCGAGGGCGTCGCCCAGCTCGACCGCGTCGTCGTCAAAGCCGAACAGGAACTGAAACAGACGCCGGGCGCGTCCACCATCACGTCCGAGGACATCCAGAAGTCCCCGCCCGCCACCGACGTGTCGGAGATCATCCGCACCATGCCGGGCGTGAACCTGACCGGCAATTCCTCCAGCGGCCAGCGCGGCAACAACCGCCAGATCGACATCCGCGGCATGGGGCCGGAAAACACCCTGATCCTGATCGACGGCAAGCCCGTGTCCTCGCGCGGCTCGGTGCGCTTCGGCTGGCGCGGCGAACGCGACACGCGCGGCGACACCAACTGGATCCCGCCCGAGCAGATCGAGCGCATCGAGGTCCTGCGCGGCCCCGCCGCCGCGCGCTACGGCAACGGCGCCGCCGGCGGCGTGGTGAACATCATCACCAAGCCCGTCTCGGACACGCTGAGCGGCTCCGTGTCGGTCTACGGCAACGCGCCGGCGCACAGCGACGAGGGCGCCACCGCCCGCTCCACCTTCAGCCTGTCGGGCCCGATCTCCGACAGCCTGGGTTTCCGCCTGTGGGGCAGCGCGGCGAACTTCCAGGGCGACGCGTACGACATCAACGAGGAGCACGCCTCGCCGCGCGGCGGCGGCAACAAGGGCACCTTCCCCGCCGGCCGCGAAGGCTTCAAGAACCGCGACCTGAACGGCGTGCTGAGCTGGCAGCCGGCCGCCGGCCACAAGATCGAGTTCGGCGCCGGTTACGGGCGCCAGGGCAACGTCTACGTCGGCGACACGCAGAACACCAACACCAATGCGATGGTCAAGCGCGAGCTGGGCGGCGAGACCAACCGCATCTACCGCCAGGCCTATTCCATCACCCACACGGGCGACTGGAACGCCGACACCCACACCCTGAGCTACCTGCAGTACGAACACACGCGCAACTCCCGCCTGCTGGAAGGCCTGGCCGGCGGCACCGAGGGCGCCTTCAACGACCCGACCAACGCGGCGGTGAAGGACGGCGGCTACGGCGACATCAATCTGCGCACGCTGACCGCCCACACCGAGCTGAGCCGGCGCCTGAACTGGGGCGGCATCGACCAGATGGGCACCTTCGGCCTGGAATGGGTGCGCCAGGACCTGGAGGACTATGCCTCCGATCTGTCCTCGCGCAATGCTCCCAGCGCCAAGATGCCCGTGGTGCCCTTCGCCTACCAGCCCAAGATGCACGCCAACATCTATTCGGTGTTCGCCGAGGACAACCTGTACATCGGCGATCGCTGGACCGTGACGCCCGGCTTGCGCTTCGACCATCACAGCCTCCAGGGCAACAACTGGAGCCCGTCGCTGAACCTGTCCTACATGGTCAACGACCAATGGACGGTGAAGGCCGGCATCGCCCGCGCCTACAAGGCGCCCAATCTCTACCAGAGCAATTCCGGCTACCTGCTGTACAGCGCCGGCAACGGCTGCTGGGGCAACTCGCCGGGCGGCACGGACGGCTGCTTCCTGCTGGGGAATTCCGACCTGAAGGCGGAAACCAGCATCAACAAGGAACTGGGGATCGAATTCCGCAGCCCGGACGGCCTGGGCGCCAGCCTGACCTACTTCCACAACGACTACCGCGACAAGATCGAGGCGGGGCGCACCCCCATCGGGTCGTTCGTGGGCAGCACCAGGCTCAGGCAGAACATCTTCCAGTGGGAGAACGTGCCCCGTGCCGTCGTGCAGGGCATCGAAGGCAACCTGACCTGGCCCTTCGCCCGGGACTGGCTGTGGTCGACCAACTTCACCTACATGATCGAGTCCAAGAACAAGGAGACCGGCGAACACCTGTCCACCATTCCCGAATACACGATCAACAGCACCCTGGACTGGTCCGTGACGCCGGCCTGGTCCCTGCGCGCCAAGGCCACCGTCTACGGCGAGCAGGAAGGCCCGAAGTACGACTACTACGGCCAGCCGCTGACGGGCAGCGCCACCGACAAGATCCCGCCCTACGCCCTGTTCGGCCTGAGCACGCAGTACAAGGTCAACAAGCACCTGCGCGTCACGGCGGGCGTGGACAACCTGTTCGACAAGCGCATCTTCCGCCGCGGCAACGCGATCGGCGTCAACATGGACAACGCCAACTACATCTACGGCGCCGGCGCCTACACCTACAACCAGCCCGGCCGCGTCTTCTTCATGGAAGTGACCAGCTCGTTCTGACCGATCCGTCGCTGCGACCAATCAGTCCCGCGTTCCCTTTCCCAGGGGGCGCGGGATTTTTACCATGTCCGGATGGCTTTGATCGGTGGTGGCAACAGGAGATGCGGAGTCGGAGGGTCGAAAATGTCCATCCGGCAGTGGATCGTGTGTGGTGAAGCCGGTATTGTGCGTCTTTGAGGCGTGTTTTGTGGATCCATCTGCGTGTCCTGTGATACGTTATACGTATAACGTATTAGGAGGTGCATCATGCATAAGCGGATGACGATCACGCTGGACGAAGCGGTTTATGAAGGACTGTACCGGACTGTCGGGAGGCGCCATATGAGTCAATTCATCGAAGATCTTCTCAGGCCGCACGTCCTGGGTGATTCACTGGATAGCGGCTATCAGGCGATGGCGGCGGACGAGTCGCGGGAACAAGAGGCTCAGGCATGGTGCAATGGCCTGGCTGGCGATCTGGCGGACGATCAGCCGCGCCTTTCAGAGACCAAGGCCCCTCATGCGACGCGGTGAGGTCTGGTGGGTCGAATTCGATCCCGCCGTAGGTAGCGAAATTCGCAAGACCCGGCCTGCGGTCATTGTCAGCAATGATGCAGCCAACCGGCACCTGGTCCGGGTGGTCGTCGTGCCGCTGACCAGCAATGTGGCTCGCCAGTATCCAGGCGAAGCCTTGGTGACAGTGGATGGACAGGCCAGCAAGGCCATGGTCGACCAGATCATGGCGGCGGACAAATCGCGGCTCAAGAAGCAGGTCGGCAGTCTGAGCAAATCGGACTTGCTGGCGCTTGAAGACGCGATCAAGGTGCATCTGGCCTTGCCGCTTTGACCCCTAAACCGTCTTCCGCGGCCGTCCGCGCGGCGCCGGGCTGACCCGGCGGGACGCCAGGCGCCCCAGGTGCGCCAGGAATATCCTTTCCCCCAGCGCCCACTGGCCCGCCAGCGCCGCCTCGATCTGCCGGCTTTGTGATTCCCCCAGGCCGGCGGCCAGCCGGTTGCGCCAGGCCGCCTGGCGGGCGAAGGGCGTGTCGCCTTCGCGCCAGTAGTCGGGATGGTCCGTCAGCAGCGGACGCCAGGCGGGCGCCCCCGCCATGCCGCCGGTGCCCGCGGCGCCTCCCACGCCCGCGCCGCCCAGCCCGGCGTGTTCCGCCGCCGACGACCAGGGCCACTGCGTCGCCGCGCCGACGTGGCCGGTCGAGGCCGCCAGCGACTCCAGCCAGATCATGGCCGGCAGCACCCAGCGTCCCGGCTCCAGCAGGGCGTTGCGGTAGCGTCCGGCGTACACGCGCGTGCGCAGCAGCCCCGAGCCCATGCGCCGTCCCAGCGCCTGCATCAGGCGCGACAGCGCCGCCTTGTCCCCCGGCGTGGCCAGCAGCGCGATCCGGTCCGGCAGGACGATCCAGGCATGCAGGGCCACCGCGCCGGCCTCGCCCGCCGCCGCGCGTCCGGCCTCCTCCGCCAGCCAGTCGCGGATGCGGTCCAGCGCCGCCGCCGGGGCGGGCGCGTCGGCCGGCGCCAGCGGGTGAGCGAAGCGGGCCTGGATCAACTGAGGGATGCGGGGAGCGTAGAGGCGGGGCAATCGAGCCATGGTGCGGGGACATCTTTAAATTCAAACGATTGTTTGAATTTTCATCGCAAATCAGCGACAATCAAAAAATCGGCCCGGGAAGGCTCTGAAGCAGTCCGCCCGCGGCGCGCAGGAACCGGGTGAATCCGTCCGGCGCGCATCCAGACCCCAAGGCCGGCCCATTAAAACCAGCGAGGACACAATATCATGCAAACCAGCCAGTCCGCCCCCCTGTTCATCCGCCGCGTGGCGGTGTGCGGCGCCGGGGTCATGGGCGCGCAGATCGCCGCCCACTGCGTCAACGCCGGCGTGCCGGTGGTGCTGTTCGACCTGGCCAAGGATGACGGCCAGGGAGGCAAGAACGGCATCGTCCAGCGCGCCATCGCCCAGCTGAAGAAGCTCAACCCCGCGCCCCTGGGCGTCGACGCCCTGGCCGACCTGATCACGCCGGCCAACTACGACGAGGACCTGGCCCTGCTGGCCGACTGCGACGTCGTCATCGAGGCCATCGCCGAGCGCCTGGACTGGAAGCGCGACCTCTACCACAAGCTCGCGCCGGCCCTGAACCCGCACGCCATCGTCGCCAGCAACACCTCGGGCCTGTCCATCACGTCCCTGTCCGAGGCGCTGCCCGAAACCCTGCGCCACCGCTTCTGCGGCGTGCACTTCTTCAACCCGCCGCGCTACATGCCGCTGGTCGAGCTGATCCCCACCGCCGCCACCGAGCCGGCCCTGCTCGACCACCTGGAAACCTTCCTGGTGTCGCAGCTGGGCAAGGGCGTGGTGCGCGCCAAGGACACGCCGAACTTCATCGGCAACCGCATCGGCGTGTTCGGCATCCTGTCGGTCTTCCATCACACCCAGGCCTTCGGCCTGCCCTACGAGCTGGTGGACGACCTCACCGGTACGCGCCTGGGCCGCGCCAAGTCCGGCACCTACCGCACCGCCGACGTGGTCGGCCTGGACACGCTGGCGCACGTCATCGACACGATGAAGAACCAGCTGCCCGACGATCCCTTCCGCGCGCATTTCGGCGTGCCGCCCGTGCTGGCCGCCCTGATCGAGAAGGGCGCCCTGGGCCAGAAGGCCAAGGCCGGCTTCTTCAAGAAGGAAGGCAAGCAGATCCTGCGCCTGGACCCGCAGGCCGGCCAGTACGTGCCCTCCGGCGAGAAGGCCGACGACGAGGTCAAGGACATCCTGAAGGAACGCGATCCCGCCAAGCGCCTGCAGGCGCTGCACGATTCCACGCATCCCCAGGCGCAGTTCGTCTGGGCCGTGCTGCGCGACACCTTCCACTACAGCGCCGTGCACCTGGGCGACATCGCCGACAGCGCGCGCGAACTGGACCAGGCCATGAAGTGGGGCTTCGGCCACAGCTTCGGCCCCTTCGAGATCTGGCAGGCCGCCGGCTGGCGCCAGGTCGCCGAGTGGATCAACGAGGACATCGCCGCCGGCAAGGCCCTGTCGGACGCGCCGCTGCCCGCCTGGGTCACCAGCGGCCCCGTCTGGGACAAGCAGGCCGTGCACACGCCGGAAGGCTCCTACAGCCCGGCGGCCAACGCCTACGTGCCGCGCAGTGCGCTGCCCGTCTACCAGCGCCAGATCGGCGCCCCGCGCCTGGTCGGCGAAGGCCCGTCCCTGGTGCCGCACGTCGTGCACGAGGACGACGCCGTGCTGTGCTGGACGCTGCCCGCTCCGCATCCCCAGGACGTGCTGCTGGTGTCGTTCAAGACCAAGATGCACACCCTCAGCCCGGACGTGGTGCGCGGCGTGGTCCACGCCGTGGACCTGGCCGAGCAGGGCTACAAGGCCCTGGTCGTCGCCCAGCTGGACGATCCCTTCTCCGCCGGCGCCGACCTGAAGGCCATGCTGCCCGCCTTCATGTCCGGCGGCGTCAAGGCCGTCGAGCCGATCCAGAAGGAAATGCAGGACATGGTCATGCGCCTGCGCTACGCCCAGGTGCCCGTGGTCGCGGCCGTGGCCGGCCTGGCCCTGGGCGGCGGCTGCGAGCTGTCCGTGCACTGCGCCCGCCGCGTCGCCCACCTGGAAAGCTACATCGGCCTGGTGGAAGTCGGCATCGGCCTGGTGCCGGGCGCCGGCGGCATCACCTTCAGCGCCCGCCGCGCGGCCGAGATCCAGGCCCAGTCCGCTCCCGACGCCCCGCTGCTCGCCTACGTGAAGGACTTCGTCCTCGCCGTGGCCACCGCGCGCGTTTCCAAGTCCGCGCTGGAAGCCCGCCAGATCGGCTTCCTGCGCGATTCCGACCCCATCGTCATGAACCGCCACGAGCTGCTCTACGTGGCCGTGCGCGAGGCCGCCAACCTGGCCGAACAGGGCTGGCGCCCGCCGCTGGCCGCGCGCTTCCCCGTGGCCGGCCGCGACGCCATCGCCACCCTGAAGGCGCAACTGGTGAACATGCGCGTGGGCGGCTACATCTCGGACTACGACTTCCACATCGCCGAGCAGGTCGCCACGGCCATCTGCGGCGGCGACGTCGATCCGGGCAGCCTGGTCGACGAGGCCTGGATGCTGCGGCTGGAACGCAAGGCCTTCCTCGGCCTGCTCGCCAATCCCAAGACACAAGAGCGCATTGCCGGTCTCCTGCAAACCGGCAAGCCCGTCCGCAACTGACGCGTCGCAGACGATGCCCGGGCCGCCCGGCGGCCCGGAACCCCGAACAAGGAGACTTTCAATGACTGCCCTTCAACAAGCCTACATCGTCGCCGCGACGCGCACGCCCATCGGCAAGGCCCCGCGCGGCATGTATTCCCACACCCGGCCCGACGAGCTGCTGGCCAAGGCCATCCAGGGCGTGATGGCCCAGGCGCCCAATCTGGATCCCGCCGCGATCGAGGACGCCATCGTCGGCTGCGCCATCCCCGAAGGCCCGCAGGGCCTGAACGTCGCGCGCGTCGGCGCGCTGCTGGCCGGCCTGCCGCAATCGGTCGGCGGCGTCACCGTCAACCGCTTCTGCGCTTCCGGCCTGACCGCGGTGGCCATGGCGGCCGACCGCATCCGCGTGGGCGAGGCCGACGTCATGCTGGCCTGCGGCACCGAGTCCATGAGCCTGGTGCCCACCATGGGGATCAACACCTCCTTCAGCCCCGACGTCTACCTGAAGGAAGAGAACATCGGCATCGCCTATGGCATGGGCTCCACCGCCGAGCAGGTCGCCCAGCGCTGGAAGATTTCCCGCGAGGACCAGGACGCCTTCGCCCTGCGCTCGCACCAGCGCGCCCTGGCCGCCCAGCAGTCCGGCGAGTTCGCCGACGAGATGCTGCCGGTGGAAATCGTGCGCCGCGTCCCCGACCTGGCGACCGGCGAAGTGCGCGAGACCCGCCGCACCGTGACCCTGGACGAAGGCCCGCGCGCCGACACCAGCCTGGAGGCCCTGGCCCGCCTGCGCCCCGTGTTCGCCGCCAGGGGCAGTGTCACCGCCGGCAACAGCTCGCAGACCTCCGACGGTGCCGGCGCCCTGCTGGTCGTGTCCGAGCGCGCCCTCAAGGAGCACAACCTGACCCCGCTGGCGCGCTTCGTGTCCTTCGCCGTGCGCGGCGTGCCGCCCGAGATCATGGGCATCGGCCCGAAGGAAGCCATCCCGGCCGCCCTCAAGAAGGCCGGCCTGACGCTGGACCAGATGGGCTGGATCGAGCTGAACGAAGCCTTCGCCGCGCAGTCCCTGGCCGTCATCCGCGACCTGGGCCTGAACGAGGACGTCGTCAACCCCCTGGGCGGCGCCATCGCCCTGGGCCACCCGCTGGGCGCCACCGGCGCGATCCGCTCCGCCACCACCGTCCACGCCCTGCGCCGCCGCCAGCTGCAGTACGGCATGGTCACCATGTGCGTCGGCACGGGCATGGGCGCCGCGGGGATCTTCGAGCGCTGCTGACGAGCCCGATGCGCCCGAATCGAAGTTCCGGTTGAAATCCAGGCTGAAATCCCGATTGAGGTTCCGGCGCCCAGGCCGTTCGGCCCGGGCGCTTCATGCGCCACCCCGCACCACCCCCATCCGAATCGCAGACCCGGCGGTGTGAACGCCCCGGCTCCCCGCCCACGAGGCGGAAGGGCCGGGGCGTTCGTTCTTCACGGCATGACATACACGGCATGACATAATGAGCGGCGATTTCGCCGACATCCCTTTCGCTGCCATGCCCGATCGCTCCGCATCCGCCGATACGTTCGTTCCCCTCACCGAGCTTCCCGAATGGGAGCGCTTCGCGCGGGAGGCGCGGACCTGTGCACCGCAGTCCGATGCGCTGGACCTCATCGAGGCGCCCGGCCTGGTGCTCGATTCCAGCGGCCAGCGCCATTCGCCGGCGCTCATGGCCGCGGGCGAGGCGCTGCTGCGGGCGCGGGACTTCGAGGCGCAGCGCGCGCGCCTGCTGGCGGGCGAGGTCGTCAACGTCACGGAAGACCGCGCGGCCTGGCACACCATGCTGCGCGCGCCGGACGCGCCGCCCAGGGTGCTGGCCGAACGCGAGCGCATGGACGCCTGGGTGCGGCGCGCCGATGCCGGGCGGCGCTGGCGCCACGTCGTGCACGTGGGCATCGGCGGCTCGGACTGGGGCGTGCGCCTGGCGGTGTCGGCCTTCGGCTACGCCGGCACCTGGCGCGAGGTGCGCTTCGTCGCCAACATCGACGGCCATGCGATCGAGGGCGGGCTGGCGGGGCTGGACCCGCGCGAGACCCTGGTCGTGCTGGTTTCCAAGTCCTTCACCACGGCCGAGCCTCTGGAAAACGGCGCGCGTGCGCGCGAATGGCTGGCCGCCGCCGGGCTGGACCCAGCCTCGCACCTGGCCGCGATCACCGCCCGGCCCGACCGCGCGCGCGCCTGGGGCGTGCCCGAGAGCCAGATCTTCCAGCTGTGGGACTGGGTGGGCGGGCGCTTCTCGCTCTGGTCCGCGGTCAGCCTGAGCACCGCGCTGGCCGTGGGCGTGGACGTGCTGGAAGGCCTGCGCGCGGGCGCAGCCGCCATGGACGCGCATTTCGCCCAGGCGCCCCTGGCGGCCAACGCCCCGGTGCGCATGGCGCTGGCCGGCGTCGCCAACCGCAGCGTGCTGGGCCACGGTTCGCTGAACATCGCGCCCTACGATTCGCGCCTGGCGAACCTGGTGCCCTACATCCAGCAGCTGGACATGGAATCCCTGGGCAAGTCGGTGGACGTCTCGGGCCAGCCCGTGGGCGTGCCCACCGGCCCCGCCGTGTGGGGCATGCCGGGCACCGACGCCCAGCACACCTTCTTCCAGTGGATGCACCAGGGCAGCGACGGCGCGCCGGTGGACTTCATCCTGTGCCGCGAGGCCGACCACCACTGGCCGGCGCACCACCGCCAGCTGCTGGCCAACTGCCTGGCCCAGCGCGAGGCCCTGATGCGCGGCAAGACCCTGGCCCAGGCGCGCGCCGAATGCGTGGCCGAGAACATGGATCCCGAACGCGCCGACTGGCTCGCCCCGCACCGCGTCCATCCCGGCGGCCGCCCCAACCACCTGATCGTCCTGCCGCGCCTCTCGCCGTATTCCCTGGGCGCCCTGCTGGCCCTGTACGAGCACCGCGTCTTCACCCAGGGCGTGATCTGGGGGATCGATCCCTTCGACCAGTGGGGCGTGGAATACGGCAAGGTCCTGGCGCGCGGCATCATCGCCGAACTGGATCCCGCCGCGGCCGCCACCCGGGACGCGCCCGCCCCGGGCCACGACGCCTCCACCCGCCACTGGATCCACCGCCTGCGGGGATGAGGCAGGACACAGGACAGTCCCTGCGGACTGTCCTGTGCCTGCCGAATCCGAGCCGCGTGCAAGCGGCGAGGTGGAGAGCTGCCCCGGCTGAAGATTGTCCTGTGCCGGCCGAATCCGACCGGCCTGCAGGCCGGGAGGTGGAGAGCTGCCCCGGCTGAAGATTGTCCTGTGCCGGCCGAATCCGACCGGCCTGCAGGCCGGGAGGTGGAGAGATGCCGCGGCTGAAGATGCACCGTGCCTGCCGAATCCGAGCCGCGTGCAAGCGGCGAGGTGGAGAGCTGCCCCGGCTGAAGATTGTCCTGTGCCGGCCGAATCCGACCGGCCTGCAGGCCGGGAGGTGGAGGGATGCCGCGGCATAGGGAATTTCCCTGGCCCACCTCTCCAGCCCCTGTCATATCCCTGAAAACTCACAGGGTTTACCCGGGATTATGCGCCGGGCCGAAAAGACCTTATCGTGCTTTTCGCATGGCTGCCCGCGCAGGCCTCCGGTAGAGTGGCCGCAAGACGCCGGAAAGGCGCTTTCCAGACTTCCTATTTCCGACTTCGGACATGAGGGACGCCCCGGTTCCGGGCGCGCCCCGCTCCTTGGAGACAAGACATGAGCAAAACCGTCGCCCCGGTGGACGAGATCCTGCCGTTGGGCCAGCTGACGGCCCTCGGGCTGCAGCACGTGCTGGTGATGTATGCCGGCGCCGTGGCCGTCCCGCTGATCATCGGCCGGGCGCTGGGCCTGGATTCGCATGAAGTGTCCCTGCTGATCGCCGCCGACCTGTTCGCCTGCGGCATCGCCACCATCATCCAGTCCCTGGGCGCCACCCAGTGGTTCGGCATCAAGCTGCCCGTCATCATGGGCGTCAGCTTCGCGCCCGTCGGGCCCATGATCCACATCGCCCAGTCCACGCCGGGGCACGAGGGCGCGCAGCTGCTGTTCGGCACCATCATAGCGGCCGGGATCGTCACCATCCTCATCGCGCCCTGGATCAGCCGGCTGCTGCGCTTCTTCCCGCCGGTGGTCACCGGCACCATCATCGCCATCATCGGCATCACCCTGATGCGCGTGGGCATCAACTGGATCTTCGGCAACCCCGTCGGTCCCACCGCGCCGTCCCTGGTCGATCCCAACTACGTCAGCTGGCTCAAGGACATCCAGGCGGCGGCCGGCGCGCCGGGCTCGCCCCTGCCGGCCGTGCCGCGGGGCCTGGCCATCATGCCCACGGTGCCCAACCCCAAGTACGCCGACCCCACCGGCGTGGGCATCGCCGCCATCGTGCTGGTGTCGATCCTGGTGATCGCCAAGTTCTGCAAGGGCTTCCTCGCCAACATCGCCGTGCTGCTGGGCATCGTGATCGGCGCCGTCATCACGGCCGCCCTGGGCATCATGACCTTCGACAAGGTCGGCAAGGCCGAATGGGTGGACATCGTCCTGCCCTTCCATTTCGGCATGCCCAAGTTCGACTTCTGGATGATCCTGACCATGGTGCTGGTCATGATCGTGATCCTGATCGAATCCACCGGCATGTTCCTGGCCCTGGCGGACATGACCGGCAAGAAGATCGGCCAGAAGGACCTGGCGCGCGGCCTGCGCACCGACGGCCTGGGCACCCTGATCGGCGGCATCTTCAACACCTTCCCGTATTCCAGCTTCTCGCAGAACGTCGGCCTGGTCGCCGTCACGGGAGTGCGCAGCCGCTACGTCTGCGTGGCCAGCGGCGTGATCCTGCTGGTCCTGGGCCTGCTGCCCAAGCTGGCGGCGCTGGTCGAGTCCCTGCCCACCGTCGTGCTGGGCGGCGCCGGCCTCGTGATGTTCGGCATGGTCACCGCCACCGGCATCCGCATCCTGGGCGGCGTGGACTTCGTCAAGAACCGCAACAACGCCATGATCGTCGCCATCTCCATCGGCATGGGCATGATCCCCGTGGTCGCGCCGAACTTCCGCCAGTGGATGCCGCACGCCATCCACCCGCTGATCGAATCGGGCATCCTGCTCACCTCCCTGTCGGCCGTGCTGCTGAACCTGTTCTTCAACGGCGCCCCGCACGACACCGGCGCCGCCGTGGAAGCCGCCAAGCACGCGGAAGCCTGATCCCGGCCACCCTCCGGGCCAGCGGGACCCTCGGTCACCGCCGCAGCCGGCGACTGGCGGCCGGCGGCCCCGGCCATCGGGACCCTCGGCCCTCGGCCATCGGTCCGCCGCATCGGGCGCCTTCCGCGGAGGGCGCCCGATGTTCTTCATCCGGGCCGCCTTCCGCCCCGGGCCGTCCTCCGTCCCCGGGTCGCCTCGCCCGAAGGCGCGGCCGCGCCCGATGTACCATTCCACATCCCCCTCATCGACTCTCCGCGCGCATGAACATCCTTCTCACCGGCGGCACGGGCTACATCGGCAGTCACGCCGCGGCCGTCCTGGCGCAACAGGGCCACCGCGTCGTGCTGTTCGACAACCTGAGCAACAGCGACGCGGCGGTCGTCGGCCAGCTGGACCGCATCCTGGGCGCGCCGCCGGTCTTCGTCCAGGGCGACGTGCGCGACGGCCCCCTGCTGGACCGCACGCTGCGCGACCATGCCATCGAAGCCGTGATCCATTTCGCCGGCCTCAAGTCCGTGAGCGAATCCGTCGAACGGCCCCTGGCGTACTTCTCCAGCAACGTCCAGGGCGCGCTCTGCCTGCTGCGGGCGATGCGCGACGGCGGCGTGCGCACCCTGGTCTTCAGCAGCAGCGCCACCGTCTACGGCGAGCCGCGCCGCCTGCCCCTGGACGAAAGCCACCCCACGGGCGCCACCAATCCCTACGGCCGCAGCAAACTGCACGTCGAGGAAATCCTGGCCGACCTGGCCGCCTCGGACCCGTCCTGGCGCGTGGCCTGCCTGCGCTACTTCAACCCCGTGGGCGCGCACGACAGCGGCCTGATCGGCGAGAACCCCCGCGGCGTGCCGAACAACCTCATGCCCTACGTCGCCCAGGTCGCCGCCGGCCTGCGCACCGAGCTGAACGTGTTCGGCGGTGACTACCCCACGCCCGACGGCACCGGCGTGCGCGACTACATCCACGTCGTGGACCTGGCCGAGGGCCACGCCGCCGCCCTGGGCTTCCTGGCCGGCCATGCCGGCTGGCATGCCTTCAATCTGGGCACCGGGCGCGGCCACAGCGTGCTGGAGATCGTGCGCGCCTTCGAGCGGGCCTCGGGTCGCGCGGTGCCTTACCGGATCCAGGCGCGCCGGCCGGGCGACGTCGCGGCCTGCTACGCCGACCCCGCCAAGGCCGGCCGGGACCTGCGCTGGACGGCCGCCCGCACGCTGGAGGACATGTGCCTGAGCACCTGGCGGTATCAGCGCGGCCTGGGGGCCGCGCCTTCCTCCCAGTAGCGCCGGTGCATCGAGCACGCCCGCCGCAGGCCGGGCGGCAGGCGGCGGTGCTGCTTGCCCAGCCGGTAGCCCAGGATCTTCGCCAGGTCGCCCAGCCAGGCGCGCGGCAGCCACAGCGGCGCGTGCCGGGCGAGATGGGAGAATTCGGACTTGAGGAACTTCAGGCCCTCGCCGCCCGCGCCGCCGTAGCGCTCGCCGATCCAGGATTCTTCGGACTGGAACACGCCGATGTCGAAATAGCGGCGGAATTCCTCGGCCACCGAATAATTGTGCGAATGCCACACGCAGGCGGACGGGACGTAGGCGATCAGGAAGCCCTCCAGGATCGCGCGCGCGGCGAAATACATGTCCTCGCCCAGGATGGTCTGGTCCGGAAAGCCGCCCAGCTGGCGGAACGCCGCCGTCCGGTAGGCGGCGAAGGAATTGGACAGGAAGGCCGCCTTCAGGCCGCAGCGGGGAATGTCGTCCAGCCCGCACACGTGCCCTGCGGTGCCGTAGTTCGCGTACCGCGCGTGCGCCGCGACGGGGTTGGCATCCGGGTGCGGCAGCTGGCGTCCGTAGGCCGCCGCCACCTTCGGGTCGCGGAAGGCCGCCAGCAGCTCCGTGATGGATTCCGGCCCCTGGATGATGGCGTCCTGGGTCAGGAAGACCAGGAATTCCGCCTGCGCGGCGCCGGCGGCCAGATTGCGCGTGCCGCCGTGGTTGAAGTCCGCGGGATCGATGGTGATGGCGTCGAAGCCGTGCCGCCGGGCTGTTTCCGCCGTACCGTCGTGCGAGGACG
Source organism: Castellaniella defragrans 65Phen (assembly GCF_000612685.1). Taxonomy (NCBI): domain Bacteria; kingdom Pseudomonadati; phylum Pseudomonadota; class Betaproteobacteria; order Burkholderiales; family Alcaligenaceae; genus Castellaniella; species Castellaniella defragrans. The sequence goes on along the minus strand of NZ_HG916765.1, from coordinate 40,273 downwards.
AATCGACCACCAGGACCGACAGGTGCGGGCGGCCCGCCACGGCCCGGGCCAGGGCCTCCGCGCAGCGGTTCCAGGTGCTGCCGCCGTTGTAGGTCGGCACGATCACCCGGGTGGCGGGTGGGGCGCTCACGTCGTCTGTCTGGGTCATGGGGGAAGCGCGGGCCGTGCGGAGCGGGACGCCTGCATGCGCGCGCCGGGCCGGCCGGCCGGTTGGGGATGACCGTATTTTACAAAAACCGCCGCGCCGATGGCCTGATGTAATATCGCGCTGGAGCGCACAGCGCGACTTTCACCGACGGCTGCGGGATCCGTGACTCAGAACAAGCAATTATCGGCAAAAGTCCGGGCGGTGGCGATACGCCATCTGATCCGGCTGATTCGTGTGGCGGCGGACGGCATGGCCTTCCTCCTGGGACCGCTCCTGGCCGCGGTGTGCCTCTACGTTGTCACCGGCGGGGTGTCCGTCTACGTCCTCGTCGCCGACGTGGGCGCCTTCGTCCTGACCTACATGGTGCTGGGCGCGGCGACCCTGCTGTGGTTCTGGGCCTGGCGCGGGCACTACACCTACCGCAAGCCCATCTGGTCGGTGGCGCGCGACGTCTGCATGGCGCTGCTGGTCGGCGCATTGGGCCAGCTGGTCATCATGGCGTTCCTGAAATGGCCCATCTCGCGCTATTTCTGGGTGCTGAGCTGGGGCTTCATCTTCCTGTCGCTCGTGCTCGAACGCCTGGCCATCAAGGCGGCGCTGCTCAAGCTCAAGCTCTGGCAGAAGCAGTGCGTCATCATCGGCACCGGCAGCAACGCGGCCGAGGCCTACGGGGCCCTGGTGTCCGACCGCGGCATGGGCTTCGACGTGCAGTATTTCCAGTGCCCCCTGGGGACGCGGCCCTCGCCGGTCGAAGGCGTGCCCGTGCTGCACCGGCCCGAGCAGCTCTGGGAGCTGACCGATCCGGACGACACCCAGTACGTGATCGCCATGGAATATGGCGAGGAAGACCTGCGCGACGACTGGCTGCGCGAGATGGCGGTGCGCGGCTGCAGGGCGGTCTCGGTGATCCCGTCCATCCGCGGGGTGCCGCTCAACAGCACCGACGTGTCGTTCATCTTCAGCCACGACCTCATGATCCTGCAGATCCGCGAAAACCTGCAGAAGCGCTGGTCGCGCATCATCAAGCGCGCCTTCGACGTGGCGGGGGCCGCGGCGCTGCTGGTGGTGCTCTCGCCGCTGCTGGCCGTGCTCTGGTGGAAGATCCGCCAGGATGGCGGGGAGCCCATCTACGGCCACCGGCGGATAGGGCAGGGCGGTCGCCCGTTCCTGTGCCTGAAATTCCGCTCCATGGTGCCGCAGGCCGACCAGGTGCTGGCCGACCTGCTGGCCCGCGACCCGGAGGCGCGCGCCGAATGGGAGGCGTCCTTCAAGCTCAAGAACGATCCCCGGATCACGCCGCTGGGGCGCTTTCTCCGGCGCACCAGCCTGGACGAACTGCCGCAGCTCTGGAACGTCCTGCGAGGCGAGATGAGCCTGGTGGGCCCCCGGCCCGTCGTCGAGGAAGAACTGGCCTTCTACGGCAAGAACGTCGCCTATTACCTGATGGCCAAGCCCGGCATCACCGGCCTGTGGCAGGTCAGCGGCCGCAGCGACGTGGACTACGACACCCGGGTCTATTTCGATGCCTGGTACGCGCGCAACTGGTCGCTGTGGCACGACCTGGTGATCCTGGTCAAGACCGTGGCCGTGGTGTTCCGGCGCGACGGCGCGTACTAGGCGGGCCGTGCGGGCCGCGACGCCTCGCGGTCTTCGGCCTGGCGCATCAGGGCCCACAGCACGACCACCGCCAACAGATAGAACATGATGCCATTGTTTCGGTGCAGCATCACTTGAGACATGCTGAAGCATGCGTAGGACAGCACCGTGCCGGCGCCGCAGAAGGCCAGCGTGCGCGCCGTCGTGTCGGGCGCCCGCAGCCGCCGGCCGAAATGCCACAGCGGCAGGCCGTACAGCGCCAGCAGGGCCAGCAGGCCCGGCAGCCCCGTGAAGACCCAGGCCTGCAGGTAGTTGTTGTGCAGGTTGTTGCTGTACTGCAGGACCACGGGGGTCACGCGGCCTTCGGCCACCTGTCCGCGCAGGGCCTCGGTGTAGGCCTGCAGGTTCCAGCCCGCGACGGGGCGCCGCTGCAGATTGCCCAAGGCGCCGCGCCACATCTCGAAGCGCGCGCCGATCGAGGTGTCGGTCTGTTCGCTCTGGTACAGGGTGATGTCTTCCACGGCCCGTTCGTAGCGCTGCTGCAGCGGGCTGCCGGGCCAGGCGAACAGCCCCGCCAGCAGCAGCGCGCACAGGGTACAGGCCGCCGCCAGACGCGCCCAGTTGTTCCGGGTCGTGAAGGTGAAGAGAAAGAGCAGCAGCGTCGGGGGCATGGCCACCCAGCTGCCGCGGCTGCCGCCGACGATCGCGCTGTAGAGCCCGCAGGCCGCGCCCAGCAGGAAAGCCGCCCGCCACGGGTTCGCCCGGGAGCCCTGGGTGCCCGCCCAGCACAGCCCCGCGGCGCAGTACATCGTGAACACCAGGCTGAAGTTGCTGAAGTGGATGATGTTCAGGAACCCCGCGGCGCGCTCCAGGTGCTCGACGTGGATCTGCCACCAGGCCAGCGGCGCCGACAGCGCCACGCCGATGACGATGGCCGTCCACAGGACGGCCAGGCGCACGGGCGTATGCAGCAGGAGCAGCAGCACCGGGATGGCCAGCAGCGCGCGCACGTACTGGTCGAGCTCGGAGGGCGAATTGCCCAGCGCCAGCGTCATGGCCGAGGGCACCAGGAAATAGGCCAGCAGGACGGCGATCAGCCGGCGGTCCGGGCGCTGCAGCGCGGCAAGGGGCGGACGCCGCGCCAGCCAGATCAGGCTGGCCAGCAGCAGCAGCGCGGCGCCGTAGGAATACCCCGAAGGCAGGGCGAACATGGCCGCGAAAGAGAGGAATATTCCCGACTCCGCAAGGACCTGGGGACGGGAGGGCGTCGGGATCGGGAGGGAAGGCTGAGGGGATTGGGGCATGGGCATCCGGGCCGCTGGCGACGCTGGTATTGTAGGCGGTTGCCCCGCTGGGCGCCGGGGCGGACAGGGTAAAATCGGCCGGCAGACTTCACACGGAAGGGAATCATGACTGTACTCGTCACCGGCGGCGCCGGTTTCATCGGAAGCAATTTCGTCCTCGACCGGCTGGCGCGTTCCTCCGAAACCGTGGTCAATCTCGACAACCTCACCTACGCCGGCAATCTCGACAACCTCGCCTCGCTGCAGGGCAATCCCGGGCACGTCTTCGTGCATGGCGACCTGTGCGACCGCCCCTTGCTGGATCGGCTGTTCGCCCAGCACCGGCCGCGCGCCGTGATCCATTTCGCCGCCGAAAGCCACGTCGATCGTTCCATCCACGGCCCGGAAGACTTCATCCAGACCAACATCGTGGGCACCTTCCGCCTGCTCGAAGCCGCCCGCGCCCACTGGGACGGACTGGACGCCCGGCAGAAGGCCGATTTCCGCTTCCTGCACGTCAGCACCGACGAAGTCTACGGCACCCTCACGCCCCAGGATCCTCCCTTCGCCGAGACCAATCCCCACCTGCCCAACAGCCCGTATTCCGCCAGCAAGGCGGCCAGCGACCACCTGGTGCGCGCCTGGCACCACACCTACGGCCTGCCGGTGCTCACCACCAACTGCAGCAACAACTACGGCCCCTACCAGTTCCCCGAAAAGCTCATCCCCCTGGTCATCGTCAACGCCCTGGCGGGCAAGCCCCTGCCGATCTACGGCGACGGCCTGCAGGTGCGCGACTGGCTGTACGTGGGCGACCACTGCCAGGCGATCGAGCGGGTGCTGGAGGCCGGCACCCCGGGCGAGACCTACAACATCGGCGGCTGGAACGAAATGAGCAATCTCCGGATCGTCGCCACCATCTGCGGCCTGCTCGACGAGCTGCGGCCGCGCGCCTCGGGCGGCGGCTATGCCGATCAGATCACCTACGTCGCCGATCGTCCGGGGCATGACCGCCGCTACGCCATCGACGCCCGCAAGATCCAGCGCGAACTGGGCTGGACGCCGGCCGAGACCTTCGAGACCGGCATCCGCAAGACCGTCGCCTGGTATCTGCAGCATCCGGAATGGGTCGCCCGCATCCAGCAGGGCGGCTACCGCGACTGGATCCAGCGCCACTACGGCGAGGCCTCGGCCGGCGAGGCTTCGGCATGAGGCTGCTGATCACCGGCCGCGACGGCCAGCTCGGCTTTGAACTGCGCCGCGCCCTGGCGCCGCTGGGCGAGGTCGCCGCCATCGACCGCGCCGACTGCGACCTGTCCGACGCGGCCGCGATCCGGGCGGCGGTGCGCCGGCACCGGCCCGACGTCATCGTCAACGCGGCCGCCTATACCGCCGTCGATCGGGCCGAACAGGACGCCGCGCTGGCGCAGGCCATCAACGGCGCCGCCCCCGGCGTGTTCGGCGAGGAAGCCGCCCGGCTGGGCGCGCAGGTGGTGCATTTCTCCACGGACTATGTGTTCGACGGCGCCGGTCCCGACCCCTACCGCGAGACCGACCGGCCCGCGCCGCAGAACGTCTACGGCGCCACCAAGCTCGCCGGCGAGGCCGCCCTGGCGGCCTCGGGCGCGCGCCACCTGATCTTTCGCACCAGCTGGGTGGTGGGCGCGCACGGTGGCAATTTCGCCAAGACCATGCTGCGCCTCGCCGCGGAGCGCGACAGCCTGAGCATCGTCGCCGACCAGATCGGCGCTCCCACCTCGGCCGCGCTGCTGGCCGACGTGACCGCGCACGCGATCCGCGCCGGCCGGGACCTGGCCGACGGCGTCTACCATCTGACCGCCGGCGGCAGCACCAGCTGGCACGCCTACGCCCGCCACGTCATCGAGCGCGCGCGCGCCGCGGGCCGTCCCGTCCGCGTCGCCCCCGACGCAATCCTGCCCATCGCCACGGCCGACTATCCCACTCCCGCGCGGCGCCCCGCCAATTCGCGGCTGGACACGCAAAAAATCCGCGCGGCGCTGGGCATCCACCTGCCCGACTGGCGCGACGGCGTCGACTACGTGCTCGATCAATTGCTGGACGAGTGAGGGCCGGGCGGAGCGCCCCGCTCTGGGCGGTCCGCGCCGCCGGATTCCGACCGCGGCCCCCGGATCCGGCCGGGTATTTTCCCGCAGTGACAAAACAGCTCAAAAGGGCCTGAACGGCCGGGCGGCCGATGCCGGCCTCTGCCACCATGGCTTCCGATGCCGATGCGATCGGAGAGCGCCATGGGCAGGCACGATGCCTCCTGCAAGCTGCTGTTTTCCTCACCGGAGATGGTGCGCGACCTGATCGTGGGCTTCGTGCCGGGCAAATGGCTGCGCGGGCTGGACTACACGACGCTGGAACGGGTGTCGGGCAGCTACGTCACCGATGACCTGCGCGAGCGCGCCGACGACATCGTCTGGCGGGTACGGGCCGACGGCCAGTGGATGTACCTGTACCTGCTGATCGAATTCCAGAGTACGGTGGACCCGTGGATGCCGGTGCGGATGCTGACTTACGTGGGGCTGCTGTACCAGGACCTGATCCGCCGGGGCGACGTGCTGCCCGGCCATCGCCTGCCGCCGGTGCTGCCCATCGTGTTCTACAACGGCGATGGCCGCTGGCGGGCGGCGACTGACATCGCCGCTTTGATTCCGCGGCTGCCGGGGCGCCTGGCGCGCTTTCTGCCCCGGCTGGAATATGTGCTGGTGGACGAGAACCGCTATTCTGCGGCGCATTTGGCGCGGCTGCGCAACCTGGTGGCTGCGGTCATGCGCATGGAGCGTCCCGAAAGCGAGCGCGATGTGCTCGATCTGGTGGACTTGGTGGGAGAAATGCTGGAAGATAAACCGGAGTTGCGGCGCACTTTTGCCACCTGGATGCATGGCGTGCTGGAAAGGCGCAGCGGCTATGCGATGGCCTTGCCCAGGGTCCGGGACTTGAAGGAGCTGAAGATGAAGCTGGCGGAACGGTTCGTCCAGTGGGCCGAACAGCATAAACAGGAAGGCGAGGCCCTGCTGCTGCAGCGCATGCTGACGCGGCGGTTCGGGCCGCTGCCGGCCGCCGTCAGGGCCCGGATCGCCGCGGCCGGTGCGGCCGACCTCGAAGCCTGGTCCGACCGCCTGCTGGATGCCGCGAGCCTGGACGCCGTGTTCCGCCCTTGACCCTCTCCAGGGAAGCCGCGGATGCATGCGGAGCGGGGACGTGTTCCGGAGGTTTCCTAGTACGTCTCGGCCTGCGCGAAGGCCGCGCCGGCCTGGTCCTTGGCCGACAGCAGCGGCTGGGCACCGTCCAGCGGCCAGGCGATGGCCAGGTCGGGATCGTCCCAGCGGATGCAGCGCTCGTGCTGCGGCGCGTAGTAGTTCGTGGTCTTGTAGAGGAATTCGGCGCTTTCGCTGGTGACCACGAAACCGTGGCCGAAGCCCTCGGGCACCCACAGCTGGCGCTTGTTGTCGGCGGTGAGCTCGGCGCCCACCCATTGCCCGAACGTGGCCGAGCCGCGGCGCAGGTCGACCGCCACGTCGAAGACGCTGCCCTGGACCACCCGCACCAGCTTGCCCTGCGGCTGCCGGATCTGATAGTGCAGGCCGCGCAGCACGTGGCGCGCCGAGCGCGAGTGGTTGTCCTGCACGAAGGCGACGGGCCGGCCCACGGCCTGGTCGAACTGGGCCTGGTTGAAGCTCTCGAAGAAGAACCCGCGGGCGTCGCCGAAGACCTGGGGCTCCAGCAGGAGGACGTCGGGGATGGCGAGGCGGGTGGCGATCATAGCAGGCCCAGCAGATAGCGGCCGTAGTCGTTCTTGGACAGGCCTTCGCCCAGGGCCTGCAGCTGGGCGTCGTCGATCCAGCCCATGCGCCAGGCGATTTCCTCCGGACAGGCCACCTTCAGGCCCTGGCGCTTTTCCAGCGTGGCGATGAACTGGCTGGCGTCCAGCATCGACTGGTGGGTGCCGGTGTCCAGCCAGGCGTAGCCGCGCCCCATGATCTCGACGTGCAGGGCGCCCTGGTCCAGGTAGCGCCGGTTCAGGTCGGTGATCTCCAGCTCGCCGCGCGCCGAGGGCCGCAGCTCGCGCGCCAGGTCCACGGCCTGGCCGTCGTAGAAATACAGGCCCGTGACGGCGTAGTTGGACTTGGGCCGCGCCGGTTTTTCCTCCAGCGACAGCACCCGGCCCTGCGCGTTGAATTCGGCCACGCCGTAGCGTTCCGGATCGTGCACGTGGTAGGCGAAGACGCTGGCGCCGTGCTCGCGCGCCATGGCGTTGCCCAGCAGCGCGGGCAGGTCGTGGCCCTGGAAGATGTTGTCGCCCAGCACCAGCGCCGAGGGCTGGTGGCCCACGAAATCGGCGCCGATCAGGTAGGCCTGCGCCAGGCCGTCGGGCGAGGGCTGCACGGCGTACTGCAGGTTCAGCCCCCACTGGCGGCCGTCGCCCAGCAGCTGCTCGAAGCGCGGCGTGTCCTGGGGGGTGGAGATGATCAGGATGTCGCGGATGCCGGCCATCATCAGGGTGGACAGCGGGTAGTACACCATCGGCTTGTCGTAGATGGGCAGCAGCTGCTTGCTCACGGCCAGGGTGGCGGGATGCAGGCGGGTGCCGGAACCCCCGGCCAGAATGATGCCTTTGCGGTGCGGTGTCGTGCTCATGGGCGGCATTGTATACTGGACTCATGCCCGAATTCGAAGCCATCACCCCCGCCAGCCATGGCGGCAAGACCTGGCGTGCCAGCCCCGGCTACGCCTTTGCAGCCCATGACGCCGTGGCCGCGCTGGTCATGCCGGAAATCCCCCGCGCCTGCCTGTACCTGCCGCTGGCTTTCGCGCAGGTCGACGACCAGTACGCGCCGGTGGCCGTGCAGGGCCTCGCCCCGGGCCAGAACCTGCTGGTCGATGCCGGCGGGCGCTGGCGGGCCGACTACATCCCGGCGGCCTACCGGGCCTATCCCTTCGCGCTGGCCCAGGCGCCCGATGGGCAGCAGGTGCTGTGCTTCGACCGCGCCAGCGGCCTGCTCCAGGACGGCCCGGGCGGCGACGGGCAGTCTTTCTTCGATGCCGACGGCCAGCCCGCCGAGCGCATCACCCAGATCCTGCAGTTCCTGACCCAGGTGCAGGCCGGCCGCGCCGCCACCCGGCAGGCCTGCGACGCCCTGCGGCAGCACGGGCTGATCGCGCCCTGGCCGGTGCGCATCCAGAACGACGCCGGTGCCCAGGATGTCCAGGGCCTGTTCCGCATCGACGAACAAGCCCTGAACGAACTGCCCGCCGATGCGCTGGGCGCGGTGCGCGATGCCGGCGCGCTGGCCCTGGCGTACTGCCAGTTGCTGTCCATGCAGCACCTGCAGCGCCTGGGCGCGCTGGCGCGCGAGCATGCCATCCAGCAGACCTCCGCGGCCATGCGCACGCCCACGGGCGACCTGGACCTGGAATTCCTCAACAGCGGCGGCACCATCAAGTTCCACTAGCCGCAACTCGCCGCCCGCCGCGAAAGTCAGCGGGCATTCAGGCCTGGCATGCTATATTAAAATGCTTTTTACGTTATTTTGCATGCGGTTATGATGCCCAAGCCCGGCTGCCCGTTCCCGGATCCCCGCCTGGCGTTCGGCGGAGCCTGGCGGGCGCCGGCTCGGCGGCGCGCATCGGCTGTCGTGCGCCTGACGCCTGCCCGCTCCCGATTCCGCTCACTGCTTTCTTCATGACTCCACACCACCGTACCGAACTGGGCGAGGCGCTCTTCCGCTTCCGCCGCATTCTCTACAGTCTGGCGGCCTTCAGTTTCGTCATCAACATGCTGGCCCTCACGCCGTCCCTGTACATGCTGCAGGTCTACGACCGCGTGCTCAACAGCCGCAACGAAACCACCCTGCTGGTGCTGTCGCTGCTGGTGGTCGCCATCTTCGCGCTGTCGGGCCTGCTGCAGCTGGTGCGCTCCTCGGTGCTGATCCGCGTGGGCAACCGCTTCGACGCCATGCTCAACCAGCGGGTGTTCACCGCCGCCTTCGAGCGCAACCTGCGCCGCGAAGGCGGCAACCCCTCGCAGGCCATCCAGGATCTCACCCGCCTGCGCCAGTTCCTCACCGGCAACGCCCTGTTTGCCGTGTTCGACGTGCCCTGGACGCCCATCTACATCGCCGTGGCCTTCATCGTGCACCCGCTGCTGGGCGCCATGAACGTCTTCGGCTCGGTGGTGCTGATCGCTATGGCCTACCTGACCCACGTCGCCACGCACAAGCCGCTGGACGAGGCCAACCAGGCCTCCGTGCGCGCCAACGCCTTCGCCAACAGCCACCTGCACAACGCCGAAGTCATCGAGGCCATGGGCATGCTGCCGGGCCTGCGCGCCCGCTGGCTGTCCCAGCACCGGCGCATGCTGGGCCTGCAGACGGTGGCCTCCGACCGCAACGCCCGCATCAGCGGCGTGTCGCAGTTCGTGCGCATTTCGCTGCAGTCGCTGATCCTGGGCGTGGGGGCGCTGCTGGTCATCCAGGGCAAGATCACCGCCGGCATGATGATCGTCTGTTCCATCCTCATGGGCCAGGCCCTGCGTCCAGTGGAAATGGCCATCAATTCCTGGAAGCAGTTCATCGCCTGCCGCGGGGCCTATGCGCGCCTGGACGAAATGCTCAAGACCGCGCCGCCGCGCGGGGCCAGCCTGAGCCTGCCGGCGCCGCGCGGCCAGATCGTGCTCGAAAACGTCTACGCCACGCCCCCGGGCGCGCGCGCGGCCGTGCTCAAGGGCCTGAATTTCACCATCGACGCCGGCGACGTGGTCGGCGTCATCGGCCCCTCGGGGGCGGGCAAGTCCACCCTGGCGCGCCTGCTGGTGGGCGTCTGGGGCGCCCAGGCCGGCACCGTGCGCCTGGACGGCGCCGACATCTACCGCTGGAACAAGGACGAGCTCGGCCCGCACATCGGCTACCTGCCCCAGGACATCGAACTGTTCGAGGGCAGCGTGGCGGAAAACATCGCGCGCTTCGCCATCCCCGATTCCGCCCAGGTGATCGCCGCCGCGCAGCAGGCCGGCGTGCACGACATGATCCTGCACCTGCCCCAGGGCTACGACACGCAGATGGGCATGAACGGCTCGTCCCTGTCGGGCGGCCAGCGCCAGCGCGTGGCCTTGGCGCGCGCCATCTACGGCAACCCGTCGCTCATCGTGCTGGACGAGCCCAATTCCAACCTCGACGAGGCCGGCGAGGCCTCGCTGGTCGAGACCCTGCGCGTGCTCAAGGCCCAGGGCTCCACCGTGATCGTCATCACCCATCGCACCAGTGTGCTGGCGGCGGTGGACAAGCTGCTGGTCATGCGCGAAGGCATGGTCATGATGTACGGCGCGCGCGAAGACGTGCTCAAGGGCCTGCACCAGCAGCAGCTGCAGGCGCGTGCCCAGGCGGGCGGTGGCTCGCTGCAGATGGCGGCCGGCCGATAGAGCCGATTAGAGAAGCACCATGAAGCTATTTTCACGCAAGACCTCGCCCGATCTGGAAATCGAGGAAGCCCTGGAAACCCCCGGCAGCCGGGTGGACGAGAATTTCGTGCGGCCCCTGCGCATCGGCCTGACCGCGCTCATCCTCGGCTTCGGCGGCTTCGTCCTGTGGGGCGCCCTGGCGCCCCTGGACCAGGGCGAGCCCGCCAACGGCGTGGTCGAAGTCCTGGGCAACCGCAAGACCATCGCCCACCTGGAAGGCGGCACCGTGGACGCCATCCTGGTGAGCGACGGCGACCGCGTCCAGGCCGGGCAGGTGCTGCTGCGACTGAATCCCACCCGCGCGCAGTCGGATCGCGGCGTGGCCAGCTCCCAGTACATCATCGCCCGCACCAACGAAGACCGCCTGCTGGCCGAGCGCGACGGCCTGGAATCCATCCAGTTCTACCCGGAGCTCACCCGCCGCTTCAAGGACGACCCGCGCTACCAGCGCGCCGTCGCCGCCCAGGAGGCGCTCTTCGAGACCCGCCGCAAGGCCCTGAACGGCGAGATCGCCATCCTGCGCGAAAACCTCGCCGGCGCCGAGGCGCAGCTGCAGGGCCTGCTGCAGGTGCAGGCCAGCCGCAAGGAGCAGATCGGCTACATCAACCGCGAACTCCAGGGCGTGCGCGAGCTCGCCAAGGACGGCTACCTGCCGCGCAACCGCATGCTCGAACTGGAGCGCGACGCCGCCCAGCTGCAGGGGGCGCTGTCCAACGCCGTGGTCGACGCTGGCCGCACGCGCAACCAGATCGCCGAACTGAAGCTGCGCATCCTGCAGCGCCAGCAGGACTACCAGAAGGAAGTCCAGTCGCAGCTGAGCGACGTCCAGAAGGAAGCCACGGCCCTGGCCAACCGTCTGGCCGCGCTGGACTACTCCGTCGAGCAGACCGAGATCCGCTCCCCCATCGAAGGCACGGTGCAGAACATGAAGATCTTCACCGTGGGCGGCGTGGTGAGCCCCGGCGCGCCGCTGATGGAAATCATCCCCGACGACGCCTCCTACGTGGTCAACGCCGAACTCCCCGTGCAGGCCATCGACCGCGTGTACGCGGGCCTGCCCGTCGAGATCACCTTCCCGGCGCTCAACCACGCCCAGACCCCCAACGTCCCGGGCAAGCTCCTGACCGTGTCGGCCGACCGCATCACCGACCAGCGCACCGGCATGCCCTTCTACCAGGCCAAGGTCGAAATCCTGCCCGAAGGCATGCGCATGATCGAACAGGTGGGCGGCGAGATCCGCGCCGGCATGCCGGCCACCGTCATGATCAAGCTGGGCGAGCGCACCATGTTCAGCTACCTGCTCAAGCCGCTCCTCGAACGCCTGCACACCTCCCTGACGGAAAAATAGCCGATGCGGGCCGCCTTGCACCTGTCGATTCGCCGTACGGTCCTGCCCTGGCTGGCCGGACTGGCGGCGCTGGCCCTGGCGCCGGCGGCGCCGGCGGCGCCGACGCGGCAGCCCGCGCCGGCGCGTGCGCCCGCCGCGCCGGTCCCGGCCGGCCCGGCTTCCTCCGGCCCCGCTTCGCCGGCCTCCGCCTCGTCAACTCCGGCCTCCGCGGCTTCCGGCCTGGGGCTGGACGGCGCCTGGCAGCTCGCCAAGGCCCATGACCCCACCTATCAGGCGGCGCTCAGCGAGCGCGACGCCGGCCAGGCCAACCGCGCCCTGGGCCGCGCGCCCCTGCTGCCGCAGATCAGCGCCAGCATCGGGCGCAACAAGACCACCGGCACCCTGGAATCCCCGAGCAGCAGCGGCGGGGTGGTCAGCACCGACCTGGATTACATCGCGCGCACCAACCAGATCCAGCTCAGCCAGTCCCTGTTCGACTGGTCCAAGATCGCCGGCATGCGCCAGGGCAACGCTCGCGCCGACTACAGCCTGGCGCTCTTCGACACCAAGGCGCGCGATACCGCCACCCGCCTGGTCAGCCGCTACCTGCAGACCCTGCTGTCGCGACAGAACGTGACGCTGGCCGAAAACCGGCTGGCGGCCGACGAACAGAACATCGACATCGCGCGGCGCCGCTACCAGGGAGGCGAGGGCACCGTCACCGACGTCGAGGAAGCCACCTCGCGGCGCGACCTCTCGCGCGCCGACCTGATCCAGGCGCGCGACGCCCTGGTCGTCGCGCGGCGCGAGCTGCAGGAAATGACCGGCGCCCCCGTCCTCGCCATCCACGATCTCGCGCCCGATTTCCGGCCCCGGCCGCTGGACCCGCCCGCGCTGGAGGCCTGGCTGGCCCGCGCGCAGGCCGCCAATGCCGACGTGCAGGCCGGCCAGCAGTCCCTGCGGGTGGCCGACCGCGAAGTCGACAAGGCCTTCGGCGGCCACCTGCCCACGGTCGGCGGCGTGGCCTACCGCAGCGTCAACCAGTCCGACTCCATCTCCACCCTGAACCAGGAAAGCTACCTGACCGCGGTGGGCGTGCAGATCAGCGTGCCGATCTTCTCCGGCGGCCAGACCCAGGCTCAGGTCCGGCAGGCGCGCCACAACCGCGACCAGACCGGCCACCAGCTGGAGGCCACCCGCGAACAGGTCGCCGTGGACACCACGCGCCAGTACCAGGGCGTCGTCAGCGGGGCCGAACGCATCGCCGCCCTGGAAACCGCCGTGAACACCAGCACCCAGGCGCTGGAAGCCATGCGGAAAAGCTACATCGGCGGCACGCGCAGCATCACTGACATCCTCGACGCCCAGGACCAGCTCTACAAGGCCCAGCGCGACCTGATCCAGGCGCGCCTGCAGTACGTCAACGCCCGCATCGGCCTGGATGCCGTGGCCGGCGCGCTGGACGACGCGGCGATCGCCGCGGCCGCCCGCACCTGGTTCGGCTCGGCGGCCGTGGCGCTGGATTGAGCGCCGTGGCGGGCTGGGGCTGGGGCTGGATTCGACTGGGGCGCGGCGCCGGGGCGCTGGCGCTGGCCGCCAGCCTGGCCGCCTGCGCCGGCCCGGGCGCCTGGCTGGAAGGCACCTGGCTGGGCGGCGGCAGTGACGGCGGCGCCCCGGCGGCCGCGCCCGCGCCCACGGCGCCCCCGTCCGATCCCGCCTCCGCCGCATCGGCCCGCGCGGCGGCCGGCTCCGGTTCCGTCCCTGCGGAATCCGCCGCCGCATCCGGCCCATCCGAACCCGGCTCCGTGGCGCTCCAGCCCGTGCACGACCCCCGGGCAGACGCCACGCTGGCCGACGCCCTGGACCGGCTGGACGCCGTGCGCGCGCGCAGCCTGACCCTGGCCCAGGCCTGGCCCCTGGCGCTGGCGCGCGATCCCGCCTACCAGGCCGCCATCAGCGCCCGGCTGGCCTTCGGCACCTTCCGGGACCAGGGCCTGGCGCTGCTGCTGCCGCAGGTCCAGGCCGGGTATTCGCGCAGCCGGATCAACGGCCTGCGGCGCCAGCCCTGGCTGTTCGGCCGTACCATCGAATCCGTCCTGGAATACGATTCCACCAGCGCCTACGTCCAGCTGCAGCAGCCGCTGCTGGACGCCGGCCGCTATGCCAGCTATCGCTGGGCGAATGCCCGGGCCGACCAGGGCGATGCCGACTGGGCCGCCGCCCGCAGCGACCTCGCCCTGCGCCTGTCGAAAGCCTGGTTCCAGCTGCTGGCCGCCCAGTCCACCGTGGCCCTGCGCGAAGGGCTGGCCGGTTCCCTGGAGGCGCAGGCCGCCGGCCAGCAGGCCTTGTTCGCCCACAGCGAAGGCAGCATCACCGACGCCCGGCAGATCCAGGCCCGCCTGGCCAATGCGCGGGCCGACGTCATCGGCGCGCGCGCCGACCTGGACGTGGCGCAGCGCGCCCTGCAGGCCATCATCGGCGTCACCGACCGGTCTCCCGTCCTGTCCATCGTGCAGGACCGGACCCCGGCCGACCCAGCGGGGCGGGCCTCGACCGAAGCCCCCGACCAGACCCCGGCCGAAGCCCCGGACCTGGCCGCAGCCGCAGCCCCGGACCAGGCCCCGGCCGCCATGCCGGTCTTCGCCCCACCGCTCCTGGAGCCCGCCCGCCTGGTGGACTGGCTGGACCAGGCCCGCGCCCGCAACACCCAGATCGATGCCGACCAGGCCAAGGTGCGCGTCGCCGAGGCCGACGTCTGGCGCGCCGCCAGCCGCCATGCGCCCACCCTGAACCTGGTGGCCGCCTGGGCCAAGGCCGACAGCGAAAACCTCTCCACGCTGAGCCAGCGCACCAATACCTATGTCCTGGGCCTGCAGCTGAACGTGCCGATCTTCTCGGGCGGCTACGATTCGGCCCTGCACGCCCAGACCCGCGACCAGGCCCGCCAGGCCGCGCACACCCTGGACGCCACGGTCGAGCGCACCCTGGTCGAAGTCACCCGCCAATACAGCAACGTCACGGGTGGCGAGGAACGCATCCGCGCCCTGGAATCCGCCGTGCGGGCGGGCCGGTCCAGCCTCGCGGCGGCGCGCAAGGTCTACCGGCACGGCCTCGGCAGCATCCTGGACCTGCTGAGGAAGCAGGACTACCTGTTCCAGGCGCGCGCGCAGCTGATCCAGGCCCGGCTGGACTACCTGCAGGCCCGCGTGGCGCTGGAAGTGGCGGCGGGACGGGACCTCGCGGAGGTGTTCGAGCGGATCGGCGCCGTGGGGCTCTGAGGATCCGCACCGCCGGATGACCGCGCCGATGGCCCGCGCCGCCGGATTCCGACCGCGGCTCCCGGATCCGGCCGGGTATTTTCCCGCAGTGACAAAACAGTTCAAAAGGGCCTGAACGGCCGGGCGGCCGATGCCGGCCTCTGCCACCATGGCTTCCGATGCCGATGCGATCGGAGAGCGCCATGGGCAGGCACGATGCCTCCTGCAAGCTGCTGTTTTCCTCACCGGAGATGGTGCGCGACCTGATCGTGGGCTTCGTGCCGGACAAATGGCTGCGGGGGCTGGACTACACGACGCTGGAACGGGTGTCGGGCAGCTACGTCACCGATGACCTGCGCGAGCGCGCCGACGACATCGTCTGGCGGGTACGGGCCGACGGCCAGTGGATGTACCTGTACCTGCTGATCGAATTCCAGAGTACGGTGGACCCGTGGATGCCGGTGCGGATGCTGACTTACGTGGGGCTGCTGTACCAGGACCTGATCCGCCGGGGCGACGTGCTGCCCGGCCATCGCCTGCCGCCGGTGCTGCCCATCGTGTTCTACAACGGCGATGGCCGCTGGCGGGCGGCGACCGACATCGCCGCTTTGATTCCGCGGCTGCCGGGGCGCCTGGCGCGCTTTCTGCCCCGGCTGGAATATGTGCTGGTGGACGAGAACCGCTATTCTGCGGCGCATTTGGCGCGGCTGCGCAACCTGGTGGCTGCGGTCATGCGCATGGAGCGTCCCGAAAGCGAGCGCGACGTGCTCGATCTGGTGGACTTGGTGGGAGAAATGCTGGAAGATAAACCGGAGTTGCGGCGCACTTTTGCCACCTGGATGCATGGCGTGCTGGAAAGGCGCAGCGGCCATGCGATGGCCTTGCCCAGGGTCCGGGACTTGAAGGAGTTGAAGATGAAGCTGGCGGAACGGTTCGTCCAGTGGGCCGAACAGCATAAACAGGAAGGCCGCCAGGAAGGCCGCCAGGAAGGCGAGGCCCTGCTGCTGCAGCGGATGCTGACGCGGCGGTTCGGGCCGTTGCCGGCCGCCGTCACGGCCCGGATCGCCGCGGCCGGCGCGGCCGACCTCGAAGCCTGGTCCGACCGCCTGCTGGATGCCGCGAGCCTGGACGCCGTGTTCGGACGTTGACCTCCCGTCGTCGGCCGCGCATGCCCGGGCTGCGTCTTTTCGCTCCTTCATCGGGCAGGCGGCCCTTGCGTTGCGCGGGATCCGGCCGGTATGGCTCGCCTTGCCGGTACAATAGGCGCCGCCCCTGCCTTCGGCACGTTTTCCTACCTGTTCAGCACGCTTCCATGCGCCGCCCCGATCTTCCGCACCCCCACTGGCTGGGTCGCCCGCTTTTTTGCGCGGTTGCGCCGGCCGTCGCGGCCGTGACGATTTCCGAAACATGAAATCCTCGTCCGGCCAGTATTTCCAGGCGCTCGACCATATGCGGGCCTTGGCGGCCTTCACGGTGTTCGCGTGGCATTTCATGCATTTCAATCAGGGGCAGCTGGCGCCGCCGCTGATGTTCCCCCTGTCATTCTTCACGGAAGGCCATACGGGCGTCGCCCTGTTCATGACCTTGAGCGGCTACCTGTTCGCCAAATTGCTCGATGGCCGCGACATCGCGTTCCTGCCCTTCCTGTGGAACCGCTTCCTCCGGCTGGCCCCCTTGCTGGCGTTCGTCATGCTCCTGGTGGGCCTGCAGCGCTGGCATGCGGGCACATTGGATCTGCAGGGCTACGTGCGCGACGAGCTGCTGGCGGGCTTCGTGTATCCGGTCTGGCCCAACGGCGGCTGGTCGATCGCGGTGGAGTTGCATTTCTACCTGCTGCTGCCGGGGTTGCTGCTGATCGCCCGCCGCTGGCCGTGGGGCCTGCCCGCCCTGCTGCTGCTGCCCCTGGCGGTGCGTTGCGGCTACTTCCTGCTGCATGGCGAAGTCCAGAGCCTGGCGTACTGGACGATATTCGGCCGCGCCGATCAATTCATCCTGGGCATGGCGTGCTACCAGCACCGGGAAAAGCTGCGCGGCAAGGGGCTGCTCGTCGCGGCGGCGTTCATGGCCTTCCTGGTGTTCTGGTACCGGTTCGACCAGGCGGGGGGCTTCTACACGAACCCGTCCTACCCGTCGCCCTCGCCGGTCTGGCTGGTGCTGACGCTGTTCGAGGGCATCGCCTATGCGCTCCTGATCGCCTGGTACGACATGGCGTTCACCGGCAGCGACGCCTGGTGGGCGCGTTTCGCGGCGCAGGTCGGAGCGTATTCCTATTCCCTGTATCTGCTGCACTTTTTCTTCGTGTTCGACATGCCGGCCTGGATCGACCGCCACCTGTTCGATCTCTCCAACCCCTACCTGCTGCTGGCCATGGCGCTGCCGTGCTTCCTGGCGCTCGTCCCGCTTTCGTGGCTGACCTTCCGCTGCATCGAGGCGCCCTTCCTGCGCCACCGGGTGCGGTATATTCGCCAGGCCATGATCCAGACGACCGTCGATGAAAACCCGGAACCGGCGGCGCCCGTCCCCGACGGGGGCCCGCGCCCGGCGGCCGTGGTGGTCGGCTACCACCCGGACCTGGCGGTCCTGGACGCCTTGCTGGCCGCCCTGCTCGACCAGGCCGATCCCGTCATCCTGATCGACAATGGCGCCAGCGCCGATTACCTGTCCGCCCGGCCGTCGCTGCGCGCCCGCGTCGTCTACCATGCGATGGAGGGCAACCAGGGCCTGGGCGCGGCCCTGAACAGCGGTTTCGCCCTCGCCATGGCGCGCGGCTGCCGGCATGTCGCCACCTTCGACCAGGACAGCGAACCACCGCGGGACATGCTGCCGCGCCTGGCGCGGGCCCACGACGATCTGGTCCGCCAGGGCGTGCGCTGCGCGGCGGTCGGCCCGTGCTTCCACGACCGCCGCGAGGACCCGCCCAGGGTGTATCCGCTGTTTCGCGAGCATCGGGGCCACATCCGCGTGCTGGACCCCGATGCCGCGGGCGGCGCGCCGCTGCAGGTCGATACCCTCATCACGTCCGGCATGCTGGTGGCGGTCGACGCCTGGCGCGCCGGCCTGGCCTACGATCCCTGGCTGTTCGTGGACTACACCGACACCGATTGGTGCTTCCGTGCGCGCGCCGCCGGCTGGAGCCTCTGGGCGCACCCGGCGGTCCGCATGGGCCACGCCCTGTCCGATACGCCCCCGGTGCGTATTCTGGGGATCAACCTGCTGCGCTATTCGCCCATCCGGCGGTATTACTACTTCCGCAATACCGTCCGTTTCATTCGCCGGTCCTATGTTTCCCGGGCGTGGCGGCGGCGGCTGCTGGCCGGGCTGGCGGTCCGGCTGCTGGTCAATCCCTGGATCGACGCGCATGGCTGGGCCAGCCTGCGCATGGCGGTGCGCGGCCTGCGCGACGGCCTTACTTGTTCAGGCGGCGCCGCAGCTTCGCCTGCAGGCCCTCGGGCAGGTTCCGATTGAGCCAGAGGTTCAGGCGCGGATGGCGGCGCACATACCGCGCGGCCGCGCCCAGCACCGAAGCGCCCGCGGCCGGGGGCGCGTCCGCGGGCCGGGCCGCGGCCTCGCGGTCCAGCCATTCCCGGTAGCCGGGTTCGCTGTAGGGGCGCGGATAGCGCTGGATCAGGTCGGCATTCTCGCGGTAGGTCACCCGCGCCTGGCGCGCGATCGGCGATCCGTCCTGGAAGAAATCGTGCGCCCCCGGCCGGCGGCCCAGCCGTTCGTGCCCGTGCTCGTTTTCCTGCGCGATGTACCATTCGTTCATCTCGTGCAGCAGGCGTTCGTCGGGGGCGTGCTTGTTCAGCATCAGCAGGTGGGTGCCCAGGTCGTGCCCGGAAAAATGGAAGAACCGCAGCGGCTGGTCGCCGTTCACCCACAGCCGGCCTTGCGTGTCGCGGCTGAGCTTGCGGTAGTACAGGTTCCAGGTCGCCATGTTGTAGCCGGGGTGCCGCAGCACCAGCAGGTCCTGGAAGAAGCACGGGGCCAGGTCGATCCAGCGCTGGTCCGTGAACAGGCCCTTGGGGCTGTCGTCGTAGCACCAGTCCAGGCAGCGCGCCGCCCACCAGTCCAGGAAGGCCGCGCCTTCGCCCACGGGCGCCAGCGCCAGGAATCCCAGGTTGAAGACGCCATGCCGCAGGCAGCCCAGCATTTCCCCGTCCAGGAGATCCTGGGTGTGCTGCGCGGGGACGGTGACGTGGGGCGTGAGCACCACGGGGTGCGTCGCCAGGGCGGCCTCGACTTCTTCCAGGCGCGAATAGGCCACCGTGTCGGGGTCCATGTAGATCACGCGCCGCGCGTCGTGGCGCTGGAAGATCTTCTTGAATGCCCAGGGCTTGACCGCGGTGCAGAGCTCGACGACCGTGTGCTTGAAGATCCAGGCTTCCAGGGATTCGACGGGCAGGTCCAGGTCCGGGATGGTCAGGACTTCGTCGAAGGCGGAATAGTCGATGTCCTCGCGCCGCGCATCGGACAGCATACAGGTCACGTGCGCTTCTTCCCCGTACACCCGCCGCAGCGATTGCGCCAGCGTGACGGCTTTCGGGATGTAGGCGTTGTTGATCGATGTGAAGAAATATTCCATGGATGTCCGTGTGGCCTTAGCGTTTGAGGATGCGATGGTAGAAGGCGCGCAGGACCGCGCCCAGCCCCAGCCGGTCCGCCGCGCGGACCAGCCGCTGCCGCGCCCGCGCCCGCGCATGCGGCCAGATGCCCTGCTTCAGCAGGGCCAGTTCCTTTTGCAGCGCATGCACCTGCATCTGCAGCTTGATGTTCTGCTCTTTCAGGATCGCCGGGTCCGTGGTGCTCCATTGGGAAGACATTTCCCGCAGATGGGACTGGTAGTACAGGTCTTCCTCGGTGGGATGCGCCGTGTCGGAATACCAGGGCAGGTGGCGTGCCGTCAGGGGCGGCGCCGTGCGCAGCGAGCGCCACCAGCGCGGATCGTCCGGGCCGATGCCCGGGCGGTAGTAGGCGAACGTCGTGTCCAGCGCAGCTTCGTAGAGCGCGCCGTCTTCCAGGGGGTGCTCCCAGAAGCGCCGTTCCCAGTCCTGCACCTGGGCCTTGAGCGCATAGTGGTCCGGCAGGTCGTCGATGCGCAGGGACAGCCCCGCCTTGGTGAACGCGGGGTAGCGGTCCAGGATGGCCGCCAGCCGCGCCACGATGTCGCGCGGGCAGTCCTCGCCGGGCAGCACGTCGCAGTCGTTCAGCACGAAGGGCCGGTGCTCGATGATGTCCTTGAATGCGCCGGACTTCCACAGGACCAGGTGGCCGTGGTTGCGGTCCATGCGGTGCACCGTGTGCGGACTGTCCGCCAGCCACTGCAGCAGGGGCGGATAGTCGGACGCATTGTCGATGATGTGCAGCTGGGTATAGCCGGCCGTCTCCAGCCATGACACCACCTGCTGCAGCGGCGTCAGGCGGTTGTAGGCGATCAGGAAGACGGGGGTGTCGAAATAATCCGTGGAGGGCATGGCGGGCCGTTCGGGGAGCGTGCTGGGTTGCTGTCAGATGTTCAGGTCGGCCAGGCCTGCCAGATAACGGCCGCCGGCCGTCGCGAGCGGGCCGAACACGCGCTCGCAGGCATGTTCCAGCGAGCCTTCCACCTGGCCCTGGGGGGCCACGCCGAAATCCGCCTGCGTCATGCCAGCATCCAGCATGGGGGTCAGCGCGCTGCCGCGGATCCAGAACATCGTGCCCGCGAAGAAGCGCACGCCGTCGGGAATGCCCAGGCGCCGGCAAAGGGCATTATAGGCGGCCGCGTCCGCATCGGGCGCGGTGCAGATGAAGCGTGCGGCGCCCGCCGCGCCGATGCCCGGGTCTTCGGCGAAGGCCCGGTAGATGCGCAGCACGCGGTCCCGGCTGCCGGCGAGGGGGCGGATCAGCTTGCGGCGCCAGTCGTCGCCGTCCTGGATGTCGGGGCCGAACAGCTGCCGGATGACCTGCAGGTAGCCGGGCTGGTTGCGGCTCTTCTTGCCGTGCAGCTTGAGCACCAGGTCGTAGCGGTCCAGCCTGTATCGGACCAGGGCGTCGACGAAGGGGCCGATGTCCTTGCCCTGGTTCGGGGTTTCCCAGACGCGGGCGTCGGGGCAGTCCGCCTGGATGCGCGCACGCAGCTCGCCGGCGGGCCGGGTCGTGGTCACGAACAGATCGAAAGGCTGCGGCAGGTGCAGGATTTCCCGCATCAGTTCGTCGGCCAGGTCCGGGTAATGCAGGTGCAGGTGCACCGCCACCCGCGGGACCGGGCCCTGCAGCGGCGCGGGCAGGGCGATTTCGCGGTAGGCGGGCAGTGCGCCGGCGGCTGGCGGCGGTGTCGGGATGCCGGCGGCCCGCGCGGGCCGGCGCTGCCGCAGCCAGCGCGCGGGCGCGGTCAGGGCGCGGCCCAGGCGGTAGCTGCGCGAGGCCTGCAGGGCCGCCAGCTGTGCCAGGGCCGCCTCGTGGGCGTCGCGCGTCCGCGCCCAGCCGGCGTGGGCCTCCCGCACCTGGTCCAGGGCCGCCTGCAGGCGGGCATCCCATTCGGTGTCGCGGGCGTGCGCGATGCGGGCGACCTGCTGGTGGCGGATCAGCCGGTGGTGCCGTCGCAGGCCCGCCAGGGCGGTGCCCGGCACGCCGTAGTGCCGCCGCATGACGCCGTACAGCAGGTGGTTGGCCTCGATGGCCGAAGTCGGCAGGCCGCCCAGGATCGTGTTGTGCCCGTGCAGCCGGTATTCCCACAGGACCAGGTCGTCGCGCCAGGCGAAGCGGGCCGGATCGTGCTCCCAGGCCCGCAGCGCGAAATCCCAGTCCATGTTGTAGCGCAGCGGGCGCAAGGGGCCGAGCGCCTGCCACAGCGAACGGCGCAGGAAGAAATTCGACGTGGATACGGTGAAGTTGCGCTCCAGCAGGGCCGGCCACAAGCCGGTCCGGTGCGCGCCCGCCACCATGCGCCGGTATTCGTCCAGCCAGGGGTGGTCGGGGATCCGCGCGCCTGCCTCGTCGATCAGCGTCAGTCCCGTCGCGATGAAGTCCAGCCCTCCGCCGGCATCGGCCAGCGCCGCCAGGGTGGCGAGCCGCCCGGGGCTGTAGCGGTCGTCGGAATTCAGGATCGTCAGGAATCGGCCTTCGCCCAGCGACAGGCCCCGCGAGATCGCGGCATGGGCGCCCTGGTTTTCCTGGCGATGGGCGCGGATGCGGGAATCCTGCCGCGCGGCCTGCTCGATCAGCGCCCAGGATTCGTCGCGCGAGCCGTCGTCGATGATGATGAGTTCCAGGGCCACGTCCCGCTGCGACAGCACGCTGGCGATGGCCTCGGGCAGGTAGCGGGCGTGGTTGTACGACGGGATGACGACGGAAACGAGGGGCGGCAAGGGGGGCTCCTGAATGGGGGCGCGGGGATCAGGGGCGGCGCAGCCGGCGCAGCGGCGCGCTCCAGCGCCAGATGCGCGATTGCCGCATGGCGGCCAGTTCGGCCAGCGCACGGTCCCGCTCGGCGCGGGCGGCCTCGGCCTCGGCGCGCAGCGCCGGGCCGGCGGCCAGCCGCGCGGCCAGGGACGCCAGCCATTGGTCCTGCGCCGCGTCGTGCGCCAGGGCCGGAAGCGCCTGCGGGGACGGCTGGGGCAGGGAGCGGGCCTGGACGATGATCTGGTACGCGCGCCCGGCCGGATTCTGCGCCAGCGCCTCGCGCAGCGCATCCGGCAGGGCCCGCCAGTAGGCCGCGAATTCGGGATGCCAGGGGCCGGTGTCCACGGTCTGGACCGTGTCGATGGCGAAGCCGGCCCGGCACAGCATCTGCGCCAGGCTGTGGCGCGTGAAGAAATGCACGTGCGTCCGGTCCAGCAGGCCGGTGTCCCGGTACGGGAACGCATCGCACAGCAGCGCCGCCAGGACGCCGCCGTGCGCGATGTTCGGGACCGAGATGACCAGCCGCCCGCCGTCGGCCAGCAGATCGCGCGCCCGCAGCACGCAGGCCAGCGGGTCGCGCAGGTGTTCCAGCACGTCGGCCGCCAGGACCACGTCGAAGCGGTCGCCGCCCGGCAGGGTTTCCCAGCCGCTGGCGTCCAGGTCGGCCACCCAGACGCGGTCGGCGTGTGCGCGGGCCTCGGCGGCCGCGTCGGGGTCGGCCTCGATCCCGCTGACGCTGCAGCGGTAGTGGCGCGTCAGCACCGCGGACATCGCCCCCGCGGCGCAGCCGAGTTCCAGGACGCGCCGGCCCGGGCCGACCAGGCGGCAGAGCTGCGCCGCGGTGCCGTCGTCTTCGGGGTTGAAGCGGTAGTCGTAGCGCGACATGGCTGTGCGACTCCTTGGTGAATAGGGGCGGGCCCTAGCCCACGGACAGGTCGATCCCCAGCATCGGGATGCCGACCAGGCCGGCGGCCACGGCGCTGCACTGGGAGCGGAACAGCAGGGCGTCGTGGATCCAGTGGTGCTGGACGTGGTCTTCCTGGGTGCCGTCCGCCACCGCCACCGCGATCGAATAGTCGCCCGCCGGCAGCTGCGGCATGGGGAAGCGGAAGCGCGCGGTCAGCGTCTGGCCCACGGTCGCGGCTTGCGGCGCATCCGCGTAGCTGAGGTACGTATTGTCGCCGAACAGCGTCTGGCCCAGGCGGTCCTTGACGTAGAAGCCGACGATCGGCCGGTCCAGCGGCTGGGAGACCTGGACCTGGATCGTCAGCACGGCGATTTCGCCGCCCACGATCCAGGCCAGGCGCGCGCCCTCGGGCGTGGCCAGGTGCACGTCCGTGATGGCGGCGCCGCCCCGGCCGAAGGCCTCCTCGTCGGGGTCGAAGCGGAAGACCTGCAGGTCGTTGCGCAGGTTGCTGGCGTTGATGAACGGCTGGCGGGCATCGACCCAGTGTTCCGGCTCGGCCTGCGCCGCCGGGGCGCGGTCCGGCTGGGGCTGCTGCGCCTGGTTCTTGCCGCCGAACAGCCAGGCCAGGTAGGATTCGCAGACGTCCTTGGCGGCGCCCTGCCGTTCGATGCGGCCGTCGCGCAGCCACACCGCGCGCTGGCACAGGTTGGTGACCGCCTGGCTGTCGTGGCTGACGAACAGGATCGTGCCGGTCTCGCGGAACTTGCGCAGGAAGCGCATGCATTTCTGCGTGAACAGCGCGTCGCCCACGGCCAGCGCCTCGTCGATCACCAGGATGTCGGCATCCACGTGCGCGATCACCGCGAAGGCCAGGCGCACGTACATGCCCGAAGAATAGGTCTTGACGGGCTGGTCGATGAAATCGCCGATTTCCGCGAAGGCGAAAATATCGTCCAGGCGGGCCTCGATCTGTGCCTGGGTCAGCCCGAGGATCGATGCGTTCAGGTAGACGTTTTCCCGTCCCGTGAACTCCGGGTTGAACCCGGCGCCCAGTTCCAGCAGGGCGGCGACCCGGCCGTGGACGGTGATGCCGCCCCGGGTGGGCGTCAGCGTGCCGCAGATCATCTGCAGCAGCGTCGATTTGCCCGAGCCGTTGCGGCCGATGATGCCCACGGTCTCGCCGCGCCGCAGCTCGAAGCTGATGTCTTCGAGGGCGCGGAATTCGCGATACAGCGTGCGGCGCGTGAAATGCTGCAGCAGCCGGTCCTGCGGCCGGTTGTACAGGCGGAAGGTCTTGCCGACGCCCTGGACGGCGATCACGACCTCGCCGGCGTGCGTCGCCTGCTCAGAGGACATCCGCGAACCCCTTCTTCATCTTGTGGAAGGCGGACAGCCCCGCCCAGGCCACCGCCAGGGCGACCAGCGTGTACAGCCCCAGCGCGGGCAGGTTCGGCATCCCGCCGCTCAGGGTGACCACCCGCGCCTGCTCGATGATCAGGGTCAGGGGGTTCAGGTGGAAGAACACATGGAAGCGTTCGGGCAGCTTCGCGACCGGATAGAAGACCGGCGACAGGAACATCAGGATCATGGTGACCAGGCCCATGAGCTGCGCGATGTCGCGCAGGTACACGCCCAGCGCCGCCAGCAGCCAGCTGACGCCGGCCAGCATCAGCAGGTAGGGAAACACCACCACGGGCAGCCAGAGCGCCGTCACCGGCAGGTGGTGTTCCACGAAGGCGAAGAACACCAGCAGCACCATGATGCTGATGGCCGAATGGAAGAGGGCGGACAGCAGGTTGATGACGGGCAGGGTGTCCAGGGGGAACAGCACGCGCTTGACGTAGCTGACGTTGCCCACGACCAGCCCCGGGGCGCGGTTGATGCATTCGGCCGCCAGGCCATGGACGATCAGGCCCACGAAAAGCTGCAGGGCGTAGTCCAGCGGCGATGCGGCGTCGTCCGACCAGCGCGCCTTGAAGATGCCGCTGAAGACGATGGTGTAGACCGCCAGCATCAGGATGGGCGTGAGCAGCGACCATGCCAGGCCGCCGGCCGATCCCCGATAGCGCCCCAGGATATCGCGCCAGGTCATGCGAAGGATCAGTGCGCGCTGCCGCCAGAGGGCCTGGAGGCGCGTCTTCGTCGAATCGGGTGAGGGCAAAGTCGAAGGCAATGGGGTGGCTGGGCAAACTTCGATTATACGGGCTCGCCCCGGCCGGCGTGGAGTTGTCGTCTACACTCGCGAAGTTACATGACCACTTGTTTCCGATCATGCATGCCGCGACGCTTCCCTATCGCCCGGATATCGATGGCCTGCGTGCCCTGGCCGTCCTGGGCGTGCTGGTCTACCACGCCTTTCCCGCCGCCCTGCCGGGCGGCTTCGCCGGGGTCGATCTCTTTTTCGTGATCTCCGGCTACCTGATCACCGGGATCCTGGCCCGCAGCCTGCGCGAGGGGACGTTCAGCCTGGCGGACTTCTATGCCCGCCGCGTCCGCCGGCTCTTCCCCGCCTTGATCGTGGTCCTGCTGGCCGCCATGGCCCTGGGGGCCGTGATCCAGCTGCCCGGCGACTATGCCCGGCTGGGCCGCAACGTCTCGGCGGGCGCCGCGTTCGTGGCGAACCTGGCGCTGGGGCGCGAGACGGGCTATTTCACCGGGGTGGCGGAATCGAATCCGCTGCTGCACCTGTGGTCCCTGGGCATCGAAGAGCAGTTCTACCTGGCCTGGCCCCTGATCCTGTGGGCGGCATTCCGGCTGCGGCGCTTCCGCGGCGGGGTGCTCTGGACGCTGGTGCTGCTGTCGCTGGGCTACAGCGCGTATCTGGTGGACGCGGATCGCAACTGGGCGTTCTATTCTCCCTTTTCCCGGTTCTGGGAACTGGGCGCGGGCGGCCTGCTGGCCCTGGCGTCGATGGACGGCGGATCCCGCCCGCGGCGCCTGTCCCGGGCATGGGGGCTGCGGCGCCTGCGCGGGCCGTCGAGCATCGCCGGGGTCGCCCTGATCGGACTGAGCTTCGTCTGGCTGCGGCCGGGGGGCTGGTTCCCGGGCTTCGGCGCCCTGCCCGCCGTGCTGGGCGCCCTGCTGCTGCTGGGGTGCGGGCCCGACGCCTGGCTCAACCGGCATCTGCTGCGCCGCCGGCTCCTGGTCTGGATCGGGCTGATCAGCTACCCCCTGTATCTCTGGCACTGGCCGATCCTGGCCTTCGCGAATACCGCGCTGACGGACGTGCCGCCCCGCTACTGGTCCTGGATGCATGCGGCCGGCCTGGCGCTGAGCCTGCTGCTGGCGTGGCTGACCTACCGGTACGTCGAAAGCCCGGTGCGCCAGCGGCCCATCCGGCGCCGCGCGATCATCGGCCTGGGCGCCGCGATGGCCTGTACCGCCGTCCTGGGGCTGTGGCTCTGGCATGCGCAGGGCGTGCCCGCCCGCATTGCGCCGTCCGTCCGCCCCCTGGTGGCGGCAAACCTGCTGGACGGCCCGTGGCGGCGCGGCATCGGCGAAGGCAGTTGCCACAACCAGGTGTACGCGGGCAGCCTGGCCGGGCCGGATCAGGGCTGCTTCCCGGCCGGCCATCCCAGCGTCCTGCTGTGGGGCGATTCCAGCGCGGCTGCCCTGTCGGCGGGGCTGCGGCCCCTGCAGGGCCCCCGCGGCTTCGTCCTGTGGCAGGCCACCACGGACGCCACGGCGCCGCTGTTCGACGACAGCCGCCGCAACAACATGCAGCGGACCCTGTCCTCGATCAACGACACCGTCCTGCAGCAACTGCGCGACACCCCGCCGGACGTCGTGCTGCTGCATGCGTTCTGGCCGAAAGCGGCGGACAGCCCGGATGCGCTGCTGGCGCAATTGGGCCGTACCCGCGACATCATCCGGTCCGCCTGGCCCCATGCCCGGGTCGTCGTGCTGGGGCCGCTGCCTTTCTGGCGGTTCAGCCTGCAGCAGAATATCCTCAACTACAGCGTGCGGCACGGGAAGGCCCCGGCCGGATTCATGCGTTTCGGCCTGCTGCCCAATGCATTCGAGTACGACCGGGCCATGGCGGCCGGGGCGCAGCGCCTGGGGCTGGCCTATCTGTCGGCCGTCGACCTGATGTGCAATCCCCAGGAAGGCTGCCTGGCCCGGCTGGGACCCGCGGCCGGCGACCTGACCTATGTGGACGGGCTGCATCTGTCGGCCGCCGGCGCCCGCTACCTGGCGGAGCGCCTGCTGGATGGCTCCGGTGCGGAAATCCTGGGGCAATAATGTTGAAACCTGGTAATTATTAATATGAAATAATATTTTCATAGGGAAAACAATCAAAAATATCATTGATGTAGCAAAACATTACGGTCGGAAAACACGGGTTCGACCCGCTTGAACCGGACTTTCCTCGCGCGTCCTTTCCTTACGCTGTACGGGTGCTCCGGAGCATGACGTAACAGGCGGTTTCATTTGTGTGTCATCACATCGAAAAGGACGACCCGTGAAAATGATCGACCCAACCCTGTATTTCGACGCCTCCCATTACTTGAGCCGGAACCCCGACGTCTTCGCGGCCGGCTTGAACACCGCATCGGCGGCCTGGCGCCATTACCTGCAGTACGGCGCCGCCGAATCCCTGGCCGGCCCTCCCGGCCGGGCGCCGGCCCCCTGGTTCGACGCCGCGTGGTACCTGGCGCAGCATCCCGACCTGGCCGCCGCCGGCCTGGCCCCGGCGGATCTCTTCGCCCACTTCGCCACCTGGGGCATCGCCGAAGGCCGCGCGCCCGCGGCAGGCTTCCACGCCACCCATGACGAACTGGCCGCCTATGCCGCCGCCAACGCCGACCTGCGGCAGGCCTTCGGCATCCACGACGCCGCCCGGCTCAGCCCCGTCCAGCACGAAGCCCTGGCCCGCCATCTCTATCAATATGGCTACGCCGAAGACCGCGACGCCATCCCCTTCGACCGCCCGCCGCCGGCCGACGCCCACCTGTTCCACCTGAGCGAGCGGATCGAAACCCTGCGGGGCACGGAGGCCGACGATCTGTTCCTGGCCCCCACGCTGTGGGCGGGCGGCGCCCAGACCAACACCCTGCAGCCCGGCGACGCGATCCACGGCGGTGGCGGTTTCGACACCCTGGCGCTGGAATCCGTGGGCGGGACCATTCCCCTGCGCATGGACGGCGTCGAGCACCTGCGGCTCACCGCCCACTACCTCACCACGCTGGAAGCCGCCTACGCCCATGGCCTGCAGACGGTCACCGTCGAGCAGTCGGCCGGCGCGGTCACGGTCCGGCATCTGGACAGCCTGGTCGGACTGGCCGTGCGGGACCAGGTGGCGGTGCGCGACCCGGCCTTCGGCGTGAACCACATCACCCTCACCTATGGCGGACAGGCGCTGGACGGCGCCGCCACGCAATCCATCGTGCTGGACCGGGCCGAACTGAAAACGGGCGGCGCCTGGCTGTATTTCGATGCCCTGGGCGCGGGCACGCTGGACGCGCTGGACATCACGGCGACGGGCGCCTCGTCGCTGGCCGGCATAGGCGGGGCACCGGACCCCGCCTATAT
Organism: Castellaniella defragrans 65Phen; assembly: GCF_000612685.1. NCBI lineage: Bacteria > Pseudomonadati > Pseudomonadota > Betaproteobacteria > Burkholderiales > Alcaligenaceae > Castellaniella > Castellaniella defragrans. The sequence goes on along the minus strand of NZ_HG916765.1, from coordinate 11,363 downwards.
GGGTCCCGCGTCCGCGGTGCTGGACGGCGTTTCCGTGGTACGGGTGCACGCACAGGCGGTACTGGACCTGGGGCGGCTGTCCACGCCCGGCCTGACCCTGCTGGATGCCTCGGATTCCACCGCCGGGGTCTCGGCGGACCTGTCGCTGGTGGGCGGCGATATGCTGCGGATCGTGGGCGGCGCGGGCGACGACGTCTTCATCCTGGCGCCGCAGGCGTACCCGGACCAGTGCGTGGCGCTGTCACTGGGCGGCGGCCGCGACACGATCATGCTGGGCGACCTGGCCGTGTCCGGCGCGGACCGCATCCGGGTTCTGGCCGGCCAGGCGTATGACGACCCCGCCGACGTGGACGCCGCCCTGGCCGCGCAGGGGCGCCAGGCGGGGCGGTGCTGGCGTTCTGGCAGGATGCGGCCGGCACCGTCTGGCTGGGCCATGACGCCGATGGCGGCCTGGATGGCGGCGGCGCCGGCATCCGCCTGATCGCCTCGGTGGACGACCGGGACCTGGGCGCGGTGTCCGACGCCCTGGCCGGGGGGCCCTGACCTTGGCGTAGGGGCGGTCCACATCGCCGGGGCGGCTACCTTATTAATATCCGGAATGTCCATATAAAGCCGCTCCGGCCCGGCCTGTCTGTTGTGGAAACGCAACCCTCGGGCCGGATTCGGCGCCAAGATGCCCATTTGGCGCGGGGAAGGCCCTTGCGTCCAGGCGCCCAGTGTAGACTGGCCCTTATCCTGCTGAATCGACAGGATGTCCTGTCGCTCACGCCCGTTCCGGCGCGGGCGGCATCCGAAACGGCAGCCGGCGTGCGCAGCACCGCGCCGGCTGTGGGGCCGGCACCGATTGACATGGTTTTTCGTTCTGTTTAGACTTCGCCGTGTTACTGGATGCTGGGTATGACGACACCGGGTCGATTGGCCGGCTACAGCTAACATCCATCGATGGGTGTGACCCGCAACAACTAGGATGATTATCAATATGGCTAATCCGTACTTCAATGCGCAGTACTACCTGACGCAAAATCCCGATCTGATTGCAGCCGGTATCAACACGGTCGACGCAGCTTGGGCCCATTATGTCAACTACGGCGCAGCTGAAGCCTTGAATGGCGTGTCCAGCCGTTCGCCGGCCCCGTGGTTCGACGTCCAGTACTACCTCAGCGCGAATCCCGATCTGGTCACCTCCGGCCTGACCGGCGCCCAGCTGTTCGAACACTTCGTCACCTACGGCATCAACGAAGGCCGCGTGCCCTCGGCCACCGCCGCCAATATGACCGACGCCAGCCTGCTGGCCTATGCCAAGGGCAACGCCGACCTGGCTACCGCGTTCGGCGTTGCCGCCGACGCCACGTCGCTGACCGATGCGCAGCGTGATGGCCTGGCCAATCACTTCTACGAGTACGGCTACAAGGAAGGCCGTGCTGACGCGCCGTTCACGCCTGACAGCAACCCGGGCCAGACTTTCACGCTCACTGTCAATCAAGATAATCTGACCGGTACTGCCGGCAATGACACCTTCAATGCGCCTGCTGCACAGAACGGCGCGGGCGCCCTGATCAACACCTTGCAGAACGTCGACGTGCTCGACGGCGGCGCGGGGACTGATACCCTCAAGGCTACGCTGTTTGAAGCCGCTGCCGTGGGCGCAACGCTCAAGGGTATCGAAAACGTGGAAGTGCGTTTTGCCAACGCCGGCGCTTCGCTGAGCTTGGCCAACACCACCGGCGTCGAGTCCGTGGTTGTGGCTGAAAGCACCACCGCCGGCCTTGTGAGCAACCTGGGCGGTGTCGCCAACCTGACCGTCCGTGGCCAAAACTCGAATGCCAGCTTTGACGGCTCCACGGCCGCCACGCTGAACCTGACCCTGGACACCGTAGGCAAGGCCGATGCCGCCAATACCGTTGATCTGGGTACGGCCACCGCTGCCAAGGCCACCACGCTGAATGTGACTGCCAACAATGCCTACGTCACGGTGAACTCCACGAAGGCTGACGTCGCCACCACGCTTTCCGTGGCCGCTACCGGCACCAACGTGCTGACTTTCACCGACAGCGCTGCTACCGCCAAGGTTGTCACCGTCACTGGCGCAGGTTCGGTCAACCTGACAGGCGCGGCTTTTACCGCCGCCCTGACCAGTTTCGACGCTTCGGCTAACACCGGCGGCGTGAAGGCCGATATTCAGAGCAGCGCCACCGCCGCCGTCAAGGGCGGTTCTGGCAATGACGTATTCGACATGGACACTACAGTGACCGCCAACACGACAGTCGACCTGGGTGCCGGCAACGATGCCATCTACGTGGGCGCCAAACTGGCCAGCTTCAAGTCGATCGCTGGCGGGGAAGGCACCGATCTCATCAACATCACCGACGCCGCAACCTGGACGGCTGCCAATTCCAAGCTGATCTCCGGCTTCGAAACGCTGGATGTATCCGGTGGCAAGGGCGACTACGACGTGTCGCTCGGCGGCTTCGAGACGGTGCAGATCGACGAGGCCGTCAACGGCGCACTCTCTGCTGCCACCAAGCTCATCAACGCTGGTGCGGATTTCACGCTGAATGTGATGAGCAAGGCCAAGACCAATGCGGACTTTGACTTGGCCAACACCACTCAAATCGTTCTGAAGGATGCTACCGGCAAGGCTGACTCGGTGCATATCAATGTGGCTATCAACGATGGCAACAACGATGGCACTGCTGATGGTAACGTGATCTTCAAAACAAGCACCACTATTGCCGACGTGGAGAACATCAATATTCACTCCGCCGTAGCCACCATCGATACCGGGCTGAAGGCCAATGCCTATAGCACCACGTTCGATAACCTGATCATTGCCAATGCCACTACCCTGACGCTGACAGGTGACAGCGATATCATCTTCACGAAAGTGACGAATACAGGCAACACGCTGGCCAAGGTCGATGCCACCGGCTCCAGCGGCGACATCACGCTGAACGCCTCGGCTATCACCACGCAGATTGCCTACCAGGGTTCTTCTGGTGTGGATACCTACAAGGCTACTGACGGTGGTTCCATCTACGGTGGTGCCGGAAACGATCAGATTACGCTGGCAGCCGCTGGCAAGGCGGATACCATCATCTACAAGTCGGCTTCGGACGTGAGCTTCACGGACACCAATGCCGATGGCAAGATCGATGCTGGTGCGGTGGAAGCAATCGCCACGTTTACCACGGCAGCCTCTGCAGGCGCTAACCAGGCTGACAAGATTGACCTGTCCTCGTTCGGCTTCACCGGCTATGCCGCGGCGGATGCAGTGAACAAGGGCGCTCTGGCTGAAGCACTGGGTGGCGGCAACTTCCAGATGCAGATTGCCGATTTCTTTGCCGATGCGGCAGGTGATCGTGGCGTGGCTATTGGCACCAATGGTGGCAATACCTACGTGTTCGTGGATGCCGATGGTGACGGCAACTGGAATGCCGCGGCTGATCTGGCCATCCAAATCACAGGCGTTGTGAACTTCACGATCAACGATATTTCCCTCTGATATCATCCTGCATTATTCCCGGCCATAGGCCGGGAAGCGTTAAGACGGATAAGGCCGACCCCCGCCCTGGTTCAGGACGGGGGTTTTTCACATATCATTGCACATCACCCGATCCTGGGCATGTCCCCTGCCAATCACTAAAACATCATGAGCACTGTCTGGAACGAAGGCTACTTTACCGACGTGGCCTACACCTATGGCTACTACCGCGAGATCAACCCCGTGTTCCAGCGCTTCTGCCTGCTGCTGCGCGGCTTTGCCGCACCCGATGCGGCGCAGCAGCAGCACTGCGAACTGGGCTTTGGTCAGGGAGTCTCGATCAACATCCATGCGGCAGCCAGCCCGGACAGTTTCGTGGGCACCGACTTCAATCCCGCCCATGCGGCGCACGCCAATCAATTGGCCGCCATCTCGGGCAGCGGCGCACGCCTCTTTGACGACAGCTTCGAGCAGCTGCTGGCACGCACCGACCTGCCGCAGTTCGACAGCATCAGCCTGCACGGCATCTGGACCTGGGTGAGCCGCGACAATCAGAAGATCATTGCCGAGTTCGCCCGCCGCCATTTGAAACCCGGCGGGCTGCTGTACATCAGCTACAACTGCTTTCCGGGCTGGTCGCCGGCCTATCCGCTGCGCCAGCTCTTTGCCTTGCACGACCGCTTTATTCCCGGCGCCACGGGGGCCGTGCAGCGGGTCGAGGCCGCGATGAAATTCTCCGAGGGCCTGCTCGCCGCGCAGCCCAATTACCTCAAGGCCGTGCCGCATCTGCCTGAACGGCTGAAGAAGATCATGGAGCAAAACCGCCACTACCTGGCCCATGAATACTTCAACCGCGAGTGGAACTGCATGTACTTCACTGACGTGGTCGATGCCTTGTCGCCCGCCAAGCTGGATTTCGCCTGCACGGCTGCACCGCTCGATGCGGTGGAGTCGGTGAACCTCAGTCCCGATGCGCAGACGTTCCTCGGAAGTATCGGCCATCCCATTTTGCGTGAGCAGGCACGTGATTATTTCGTGAACCAGCAGTTCCGCAAGGATCTCTATGTGCGAGGCCCTATCCGCCTGCCGCCGGTCCTGCGCCACCAGCAATTGCTGCAGACCCGTTTTGTCCTGCAGCAGCATGCGGCCGATGTTCCGCTGAAAGTGGCTGCGGCTGCCGGCGAGGCTACGCTGCAGGAAGCGGTGTACCGTCCCGTCCTGGATGCCCTGGCCAGCAACCAGTACGCACCCAAGACGTTGCGTGAACTGGTGGCTGCCCTGCCCGCGTTGCAAGAGGTTCAGGTCCTCGAGGCGCTGACCGTACTCGTAGGCACGAGTGCGGCGGCCCCTTGCCAGAGCGAGGCGGCTGCACGCCAGGTGCACAAGCGCTGCGATGCGCTGAACCGCCATCTGATCGAGCGTGCGCAGTTTTCCAATGACGTCGAGGTGCTGGCCAGTCCGGTGCTGGGCGGTGGTGTGCCGGTGCGCCGATTCCAGCAGTTGTTCCTGCTGGCTCGGGCCCAAGGCCGCAAGAATGCGCAGGAGTGGGCGCAGCACGCCTGGCGGATCATCGAGGCGCAGGGTCAGCGCATCATCAAGGAGGGCAAGACGTTGGAGTCGCCCGACGATAACCTGGCCGAACTGACCCGCCAGGCCAATGAGTTCGCTGAAAAGGGGGTGCCTTTGTTGAAGGCGCTCCAGGTGGCGTGACGGAAAGCAGCAGAACAAAGGCCTCGCAACCGAAATTGCGAGGCCTTTTGCGTACTGGCTCAGGCGTTTCATTCCATTCGTGCTAGCCCTCAGAAGCTCTTTTGAACTTCATTCGGTAGCGCTGCAGAATAACATCCGTCGCATATTCCTGAATCCAGCCCAACGGACAGAATTCAGGAAATTATTTACGAATGGCTTTGCCTGATAAATCGGGAGATTGATTACGCAATCGCCGTGATATCACCACCAGCAAAGGTCAGGCCAGCGGCTGCATTCACGCCAGTCAGCTGGATCAGGACATCATTGGCCCCGATACCCGCGTTGCCATCAGTGATGAACAGATAGCTGTTGCCACCATTAGCCCAGACCACGGAGGTACCAGCAGCATCCGCACCGACAGCAGTCAGCTGCGCAGCCAGAGTGGTATCCGTTCCAGCAAAGGTCGCCAAGCCATTAGCATTGATGCTGGCCGTCCCAGTCACCGGTGCCGTCGCGTGAGTAACCGCCGCCAGATTGGTGCCGCCAAAATCTATCTTGTTGCCAGTGCCGGCCGCCCAGTCGGTAATGGTGTCATAACCCGTAACGCTGTTGGCAGCCGAGCTACCAGCAGCAAATACGAAGATATTGGCACCTGCACCACCAGAGAGGCTGTCGATGCCAGCACCACCGGTAATCGTATCGTTGCCAGCACCACCCTTGATGATATCGTTATTGGCAGAACCGGTCAGCGTATCATTTCCGGAGCCACCCAGGAGTTGAGCACCGGTACCAACGGCGTACGCCGAGGCATTGATGGTGGTAGCACCCGATGAACCCGAGGCGTCAACGATCAGGTTGGTTGCCGTCTGACCCCCTGCAATAGTGATGCTGTTCACACCAGCATTGCTGAGGGTGATGCTGTCGAGCGAGATCGCATTCGTGGTTGTCAGCGTCACTCCACCAGTCGCGGCAGCCACGGTACCATTGCCGTCCAGCACCAGCTTTTCCACTCCCGTCAGCGTCAAGTTGGTCAGATCAATGGTGTTAGCGGCGCCAGCAGCCGTGGTCGTGGTCAGAGCTGCCTTGACGGTGTCGATCTGACCAGTGACGGTCGCATCCTTCACCCCGATAGTGATAGCATTCGTACCACCAGCAGCAAGAATCGCGACATTGGCTGCCTGAGCGGCAGACAGGTTAGTCACACCGGTAGCAGTCGTACTGCTTTGATTGATGAGAATGGTATCGATCGTATTGCCAGCAGCCAAGTGCTCGACATCGACCGACACGCCATCTTGCACTTGCAGTTGCTCGAAACCCTTGTAGAACTTACCGACAGTTGCGGTAACGTGGGTGGAGTCAGCCACGACCAGGCGATCAGCCGTGCCAGCGCCTGCATCCACCGAAGCGGTGCCAGCCAGTACGGCGCCCGTGGTAACGACATCGTTGCCGCTGCCGCCGACAAATTTGATCCCGGTGACATTGTTCAGCACAGCAGTCACGCCGCCCGTGTTGGCCGAGGCGTCCACGCTGACGACATTAGTGGCTTGCAACGTACCGATGTTGGCGGTGCCAGCACCCTTGACGGTGATCGCCGTGCTGGCGGCCAGGCCGGTAATGTTGCCGGTGGTCAGGTTGGATTGGGCGTCGATGGTAACAGCCTTGACGTTGTCGGCCGTACCCGCGCCAGTTCCGAACGCTACACCATTAATTGTATTGACACCGTTAGAACCAGTAATGGTAGCGGACGTAAGGCCAGCGCCATCAGAAATGGTGAGAGTCCCAGCGGCCATTGCCCCTGTTCCTCCTGTAACAGAGATATTGGCAGATGTTGCGGCAGCAACGTAGCTTGCGGTCAAAGCGCCCAAGGTGGCCACGCCATTACCGATCAAGCCAGCAGAGGCATCCTTAGCCAGATTGGAGACTGTCAGCGCAGCAGTACCACGATCCAGGTTGACTTCCTGCAGGCCGGCAACTTGACTTGCGTCGACAGTGGCTGCAGCCAGGGAACGCACGTTGACGACTTCGATGTTCTTGATATCCGCATTGCCCAACGCATTACCGGCGTTATCAATAGTGACATTCAGCACGTCCTTGCCAGCGCCGCCGTCAATGACGTCAGGAGCGGTCAACGTGGAGTTGGCAGCGCCGATATAGCCATTGACGATATCGTTACCAGAAGTACCGACGATATTGTCCACACCTGTAGTGAGCGGTGTAGTCTGCCTGCTCCCGGCCCAGGATTCATCGGGCTTTGCCACTTATCGTCTGTCTGTCACCGGCCCGGCAACGACCATGCTTTCCTCCCGAACGGCCAGAAAATGAGGGTGCGGAGGCATGACTATGATGCTTTCATCCGTTCGTACTTCCCAGTCTGGCGGGGTGGTGGGGACATGCCCAGAATGAGGCTTCCCGCATCCGGAAGCCCGCCATGCCCGCTCGGAACGATGCTGCGCCTGCTGCCGGCGCAGGCGCCGCTGCGCCCTCCCCGGCCGACGACCACGACAGTCCTTGGAAGGAGGCCATGGAGGTCTTCTTCCGGCAGGCCATCGAGCTGCTGGCCCCGGACCTGTACCCGGCCATCGACTGGTCGGTCGCCCCGCAGTTCCTGGACAAGGAACTGCAGGCCCTCGGCGTGCCGGATGGCCCGCCCGGCCGTGGGCGGCTGCATGCCGACAGGCTGGTGCGGGTGCGCCATCGGGCCGGTGCCGATGCCTGGATTCTGGTCCACATGTACACTTGTCCCAGTGGCTGGATCGCTGGGACGAACTGGAATCGCTGGCGCGCACGAACCCGTTTGCGGTGGTGGTCATGGCGCAGCTGCAGGCCGTGCGGTACCGGGCCGGGACGCGGCGGGTGGCGCCGGCGGTATCCCTGGTGCGGATGCTGTACGGGTACGGCTATGGCCATGAGCAGATCCAGCCGCTGCTGCGGCTGATCGAATGGATGCTGCGGCTGCCCAAGGACCTGGAGCCGGTGTATCTGGCGGCGGTGGAACGCCTGGAACGGGAGCGCAAGATGAGCTATGTGATGATTGCCGAGCGGCGCGGCATTGCCAAGGGCCTGGAACGGGGCCAGGTCAAGGGCCAGGCCGACCTGCTGCTGCGCCTGCTTCAGCGCCGCTTCGGTGCGGTGGGCGCCGACGTGGTGCAGCGCATTCGCGCGGCCGGCATGGAAGAACTGGAAACCTGGTCGTTGAACATCCTGGACGCTGCCACCCTGGAGGATGTGTTCCGCGGGTGAACAGCGCCAGAGCCCTCTTTGTGACCTGCGCGGCCAGCGCCAAGCTGCAAGGGGGGCGGTGACATTGCAGGACGAGGATCGGGGGCTGCAACGCAAATCGCAGGAACTGCACCATAGTTAACGGCGTTAACTCGTCTTCGAAAAACTGACGACCACTCATGCGGCCGTTCGTCAATATTGGGCTCCTTGGCAAATCATATGGGCGCGGCCTCAGGTGCCCCACAAGCTCGATAGCGGCGCCGCCCAGATTCCGTCCCCCAAGGGCATCGTCTCGGTGCCGTCATACAGCAACACGCCCATCTTGAATTGGCTGCCCGCCAGGCTGGCCAGCTTCTTCAGCCCACGAAGATCGCCTTCCTTGACGGTGGCTGCAGCTTTCACCTCGACCCCGACCAGCTGTCCGGCCGTATTCTCGATCACGACGTCGACCTCGAACTTGTCCGCATCCCTGTAGTACATCAGGCGATAGTCGCCATCAGCCGTGGTGGTGTGCTTGAGCAGTTCACCAAAGACAAAGGTCTCCAGCACGTTGCCAAACCGCGTGCGGTCTTGACGCACCTCATCAAAGGTCAGATCCAGCAACGCCGCCAACAGACCGGAATCTATGAACTGCAGCTTGGACGTCTTCACCACCCGGCTCAGGCGGTTGCGTGCCCAGACATCGATCCGCTTGAGCAGGTACATCCGCTCGAATACGCCGACGTAACGCGAGGCCGTCTTGCCATCCAATCCGACCTGGCCGCCGAGCTGGGTGTAATTGCACATCTGGCCTGCCGTCTGCGCCAAGGCCCGGAGGAATCGCGGCAGCTGATCCAGCTTCTCGATGCCTGCCACATCACGCACATCACGCTGAATGATCGCGTCGGTGTACTGACGCGCCCACGCGACACGGCGCTTGGCCGAGGCGCGTGAAATAGCTTCGGGGTAGCCGCCACGCAACACGCGTTCGACCAGGTCATTGCCCAGTGCAGGCTGATCCACCTTGAGTATCCGACCTGCGAAGACGCCATCGATCCAGTTCGCCGAGTGCGACTCGATTTCGCTCTGCGACAAAGGCAACAGCGACAGGGTTTCCATTCGGCCAGCGAGTGAGTCGGCCACGGCGGGTAGTGCCATCAAGTTGGCCGAACCGGTCAGCAGGAAGCGGCCAGGACGCCGGTCTTCGTCCACGCTCTTCTTGATGGCCAGCAGGAGCTGAGGCGCACGCTGGATTTCATCAATCACTGCACGATCCAAGCTACGAATCATCCCGACCGGATCTTCCCGTGCCGACAGCAATGTCAGCTCGTCATCCATGGTCAGGTAGCGCAATCCCTGTTGTTCTGCGATTTGCCGTACCAGCGTTGTCTTGCCAGCCTGACGAGGACCTGCCAACAACACAACTGGCGTGTCCAGCAGCGCTTCAGCGATGCGCGGTTCGATCCAGCGCGGGAAAAGGGATACCACATTCATGCAGGAATGGTATCGTGAATCTCGGAAATCAACAACGTAAATTACGGAATCAATGGGCGTAAATATCGGAATCAAGTCGCGTGAATTGCGGAACGGATAGGTTTCACGTTCGCCAAACGCAAAAATCCCCCGACCCCATCGCCGGCAAAGGCGGTGAGCGGTGTAGTCTGCCTGCTCCCGGCCTATGATTCATCGGGCTTTGCCGCTTATCGTCTGTCTGTCACCAGCCCGGCAACGACCGTGCTTTCCTCCCGAAAGGCCAGAAAAGGTGGATGCCGGCGTGGGGCAGCGCATCCCGCGCGGCCGGCATGGAGGACCTGGAGACCTGGTCATTGAACATCCTGGACGCTGCCGCCCTGGAGGATGTGTTCCGCGGGTGAACACCAGTCGATAGCCTGGCAGCTGCCTCTGAATCCAGGGCATGGCCGCCGCCCTGCGCCACCAACTCGACCAGCCTGGGACCGCAGCGCTGTGCTTCAAACGAGGTGGCGTACCGCGAGGATACGCACCGCTGGAGCTTCTGACTGTGGAGTGAAGTAGCTGTTGCGCCGCCGATGCTCCTTTCGGCCGCGGCGTTCCGGGGTCAATGTTCGGTGCGATCAGACCCATGCTGCGAATCAGCCAGCGTCTGGCCGACCATGCCTTGAAGCGCGACATATTCCGCGACATAATAGTGTCGCGCTTGACACTCCTGCACGACATTGCACGACAGATTCACCGCAAGGAGGCTATCCGATGCTACCAGCCGCGCTGGCCGAAGAACTCAACCGGATCGAATCCATCGTCGCGGCGCATCCGAGCGGCATCGGCATCACCGCCATCGAGGCCGAGATTGCGCGGCGCCACGGCGACAAGCCCAACCGCCGCACATTACAGCGCCGCCTGCAGAAACTGATCGAGTCGCAGCGCATCACCACCGAGGGCGAAAGCATCGCCTTGGTCTATAAACTGATTTCCGGCGGTGTTGTACCAGCCAGCGCTTCGCTGACACTCGCCGCCACGGCAACGGCCGAGGCTGAGCTGTATGTTCCGGTGTCCCCAGAAGGGGCGGCCATTCGCGATCGGGTTCGACTCCCGCTGATGCATCGCCGACCGGCCGGGTACCAACGCGAGTTTCTGGAAGACTACCAGCCCGGCACGACCTTCTACCTGCCCGAGTCGCTGGCGACGCCAGCTGCACGAAATGGGGCGCACCTCTGCCAATGAACGGCCTGCAGGAACCTACGCCAGGGACATCCTGGGCCGGCTGCTGGTCGATCTGTCGTGGGCTTCGTCCAGGCTGGAGGGCAACACCTACAGCCGGCTCGATACCCAGAACCTGATCGAATTCGGCCAGGTTGCCAAGGGCAAGGATGTCATCGAAACGCAGATGATCCTGAATCACAAGGCAGCCATCGAGATGTTGATCGAGGACGCCGACGAGGTGGGCTTTGACGCCTTCACTTTCAAGAACCTGCATGCGGGTGCTGTCGCAGGACTTGATGCGTGACCCGCAGGCCAG